>NZ_CP104887.1:0-2857500 GCF_026743145.1 Bartonella sp. HY761 | reverse complement strand
CCGAAAGTCCAAGGGTTCCTGCTTAAAGTTAATCTGAGCAGGGTGAGCCGGCCCCTAAGACGAGGCCGAAAGGCGTAGTCGATGGGAACCACGTTAATATTCGTGGGCCTGTGGGAAGTGACGGATTGCGTAAATTGTATCATCTTATTGGATTGATGATGCAGTGAAGCAGTTCCAGGAAATAGCTCCCACATTATAGACCGTACCCGAAACCGACACAGGTGGACCGGTAGAGAATACCAAGGCGCTTGAGAGAACTATGTTGAAGGAACTCGGCAAATTGCACGCGTAACTTCGGAAGAAGCGTGACCCTTTAGCGGGCAACCGTTAGGGGGTGGCACAGACCAGGGGGTAGCGACTGTTTACCAAAAACACAGGGCTCTGCGAAGTCGCAAGACGACGTATAGGGTCTGACGCCTGCCCGGTGCTGGAAGGTTAAGAGGAGATGTGCAAGCATTGAATTGAAGCCCCAGTAAACGGCGGCCGTAACTATAACGGTCCTAAGGTAGCGAAATTCCTTGTCGGGTAAGTTCCGACCTGCACGAATGGCGTAACGACTTCCCCGCTGTCTCCAACATAGACTCAGTGAAATTGAATTCCCCGTGAAGATGCGGGGTTCCTGCGGTTAGACGGAAAGACCCCGTGCACCTTTACTATAGCTTTACACTGGCATTCGTGTCGACATGTGTAGGATAGGTGGTAGACTTTGAAGCAGTGGCGCCAGCCATTGTGGAGTCTTCCTTGAAATACCACCCTTATCTACATGGATGTCTAACTGCGTTCCGTTATCCGGAACCAGGACCGTGTATGGTGGGTAGTTTGACTGGGGCGGTCGCCTCCTAAAGAGTAACGGAGGCGCGCGATGGTGGGCTCAGAACGGTCGGAAATCGTTCGCTGAGTGCAATGGCATAAGCCTGCCTGACTGTAAGACTGACAAGTCGAGCAGAGTCGAAAGACGGTCATAGTGATCCGGTGGTCCCGTGTGGAAGGGCCATCGCTCAACGGATAAAAGGTACGCCGGGGATAACAGGCTGATGACCCCCAAGAGTCCATATCGACGGGGTTGTTTGGCACCTCGATGTCGACTCATCGCATCCTGGGGCTGGAGCAGGTCCCAAGGGTATGGCTGTTCGCCATTTAAAGCGGTACGTGAGTTGGGTTCAGAACGTCGTGAGACAGTTCGGTCCCTATCTGCCGTGGGTGTAGGAATATTGATAGGATCTGTCCCTAGTACGAGAGGACCGGGATGGACGTATCTCTGGTGGACCTGTTGTGGCGCCAGCCGCATAGCAGGGTAGCTATATACGGAAGGGATAACCGCTGAAGGCATCTAAGCGGGAAACCCACCTAAAAACGAGTATTCCCATGAGAACCGTGGAAGACGACCACGTTGATAGGTCAGGTGTGGAAGTGTGGTAACACATGAAGCTTACTGATACTAATCGTTCAATCGGCTTGATCGTTCCCATTACCTATATCCAGTTAATAAAAATGCAGAAAAATCAAAACCAGCTTCAATTCGTTCATGCCTTTCGCCGACCTGGTGGTTATGGCGGAGCGGCTGCACCCGATCCCATTCCGAACTCGGCCGTGAAACGCTCCAGCGCCAATGGTACTTTGTCTTAAGACACGGGAGAGTAGGTCGCTGCCAGGTCTGCAAAATGCATGTATGAATACTATCTCTTCACCATCAAAACACCCTTATTAATCTATCTGATAAATCCCAAGCAATATAAGCCATATAGCTTAAATCATTCCTTGGAAAAAAAACACAAAATCAAGATAATAACGCTTCCTAAAAGCATGACATTATCTTAAAAATGTGCCTTAATATCAGATACTCCTTCACAACATACCGAGCGTGAAGAAGTAAACAAAACCCTTGACGCGGGGTGGAGCAGCCCGGTAGCTCGTCAGGCTCATAACCTGAAGGTCGTAGGTTCAAATCCTGCCCCCGCAACCAATATTACCCATCAGCAAAATAATAAACACATTGTTTAGACATATACCGTAATCCCCAAAAAGCAGTCGTTGGCTCATATAACGATTGGTTCTATAATCCGATTACACGCATATTCAATCGCGCCTATCTTTTCGTTAGCTGTTTCGTCGTACGTAAATCGAACACTAACCTCATGTGTGCAGTGAATACACAAATCTAAAAACTACATCTTTCACCAAATTTGCTAAATTATAAATACGTCTTCTATTTAATAAGCTTGCTATACGAGTGGGCTTTAGTGGTTAGCGCGATAGACCTAAGAATAAAGGTCTGATAAAATTGCTGAAATGCTTATGGTATCCGCTTTATTGAAACAAATAATCAACTTGCGTTTTTCGCAACTAAACGTCGAATACATTTCTACAAATGTTGCAATATTATTTCTCCATTTCTCTTAGTAGTTGCAATTTTGAATTTTATAAGTCTAAAATTGTGTTAAGCTATAAAATATGTAATTGTTGTTTGTCGCCTTTTTTAGAAGAATATTTTGAAGTTTTATTTGTCGTCATAAAACGACTTTTATGAGTTGAAGAAGATTATACAGGAGAATAGGTTGACCTACGAGCAAAAAATTCAAACTGCCGTTTGTGAATTGCTGTCCAAATACGAGTGTCAGCCAATTTTATTTGTTGGAAGTGGATTGTCTAGGCGGTATGTTAATTTACCTAATTGGATAGAGTTATTAAAAAATTTATTCGCTTATATTCCCAATCAGCACGATAAATTAGTGGTGATGCTATAAAAATTGGTAGTGAATTATCGGAAGTTGTGTTTGAGTGGGCGTGGAGTTCGGGGCGAAATAGCTTCCCCAAGGAGTTATTTCAGGGGGAGCAAAATAAAGACTGTTTCGTTAAATATTTATATTGTGATTTTATAAAAAGCAAAAAATTTCAATTTGAAATGATTGACGAAAAATTTAAAGCTGAAATTAGTGCTCTATCACAAATAAAGCCTCATGCTTTAATTACAACGAATTATGACTTATTACTTGAAGATATTTTCCAAGGTTACGTACCTATATCTGGTCAAACTATTTTGCGGTATAATACAAATAGTATTGGTGAGATATTTCATATCCACGGAGATATAAAAAATCCTGAATCAATAGTTTTTACGCAAAATGATTATGATGCTTGGAAGAATAAAAAGAAATATTTAGCAGCCAAGCTTCTAACCTATTTTGCAGAGCATCCGGTTTTCATTATTGGCTATGGGTTGAATGATCCAAATGTTAAAGAGATTTTGATGGACATTGGCGAGTTGCTAGCTGATGGCAATGGCGTTATTGATAATGTATATCAAATAATTTGGTCGAATAAACCAAATGAATACATCCCGCTAGATTATGTTTCAATTTCCCAGGATACTCGTGAATATAAAATCAAAGCAATTTATTTATCAGAATTTGAATGGCTTTTTAATAGTTTAAAAAGTAGAACTTCATTGGAGGCGGTTAATGTTAAACTCATCCGCGCTTTTGCTGCTCGTGTTATGAAGTTGGTACGAGAAGATATTCCTAAGGAAAAGGTGTCGGTTAACTATGATGTTTTGGAAAAAATTAGCATTAATGATAATGAGCTTCCAACTTTGTTAGGGATTTCGACTGTTGAAAACGTAAATCAAAGCCACCCTTTATCATTTACCCAATTACGCAAAAAATTGGGTCTGCAAAATGACTACCAGTTGCATCGATTAATTAAGCAAATACAAATAGAAAAAGATGTCAATATTCGCGCTTCTGATAATATTTACCATTGCAACTTCCGTATAGGTGAGAAAAGCTCTTCAAGAAAATGGTCCTTTGCATTTGTTGAAATTTTAAAAAAGGTTCAAAATAATGAACCTTATAATTTAGAACTTTAGGATGTATTTTGAATGAGACTGGTGTTGCCTTGAGATGTGGAGGGGGATTGACGATATGCGCTTCGTCCTAAAGGGTAATTTGTTTTTTGAGGTTTGAATACCAATTACACCTTCAGAGTGGTAACTTGGCTTGCCTGTTCTAGTGTAAATTAATTTCTTCAACTCTATGTAGTTTATTCAAATGGTAGCAAAATATAATCCATATTGGTCACTAATTGCTGATGACGGCACGCATTTTCGCTATCACTATGATAATCTTAATGATGCGCCTATTGATACAAAAGTTTTAACGCTAACCTCTGATACGCTTAATTGGCAGCGGGCGAGAGAATTCAAACAGCTTGAAGAATTGCAGCTTTATTTTTGTAATAAAGCGCAATTTTTAGCGTTGCGAGATTTTCCAAAGGTTAAAAGAATGGTTCTATGCAAGGCGAGAACCGATAGTTTTGCCTGTCTTGATAGGCAGACGGACTTAACCGAGTTAAAGCTTATTTATGTTTCCAAGCCGACTAGGCTCAGGACTCATTAATTAAGATAGAATATTACGGTTGCGGCGATGCATATAGCCGAGAAGAAGGTGTGTGCACATCGGTCATAGCGTGTCGCGATGCGCCGCCAGTCTTTTAGCTTGGCAAAGAGGTTTTCGATTATGTGACGCAACCGATAAGTTTGCCTGTCATAAACTATCTCGGTGGTTCTGCCCTTTCTGGGCGGAATGCAAGCCTTTATTTTTTTGTCAAGCAATGCCTGCCGGAACCAGTCAGCATCGTACCCCCGGTCTGCAATGAGTTCCTTGGCATCTGGCAGATGCGCTAGCAAAAGAGCGGCTCCTTTGTAGTCACTCATCTGCCCTTCAGTTAGTAGCAGACATATTGGCTTTCCATCTTGATCGCAGACCGTGTGCAGCTTTGAATTCAAGCCGCCTTTCGTGCGCCCGATACGGCGGGGAATATCCCCTTTTTTAACAGGCTGGCAGCCGTGCGATGCGCCTTGAGGTGTGTGGCGTCAATCATGATGCGTTGAGGTTTTGGGCCCTGTCCGGCCAGCATTGCGAAGATGCGGTCAAATACACCCAACCTGCTCCAGCGGATAAAGCGATTATAGAGCGTTTTATGCGGACCATAACCGAGGGGCGCATCTTTCCATTGCAGACCATGTTTGATGACATAGACAATGCCGCTGATAAAGCGCCTGTCATCGACACGAGCAACCCCATGAGACAGTGGAAAACAGGGCGATATTCGCGCCATCTGCTCTTCGCTCAATAAAAACAAATCACTCATTAGTTTCACCTCCACAAAACCAATGAATCACAAATCAACAAAAAAAGGAATCCAAAAAATTAATAGGTCCTGACCCTAGTCTAGAGCCGATTGGCCGATTGACCAATCTTACATCATTGGCGATTGAAAATTTACGCAATGTTGCAGATTTTTCTCCTTTGGGGAACCTAAAAAAACTGCGATATCTGTCGATTGAAGGAACATTTGACTGGAACCAGAAAATTAATGATTTTGATTTTTTAGGTGAAATGGAGAATTTGGAAGTATTACGTATCACATCAATTGCACCTAAAAAGGAAGGCTTGCCTTTAGCGTCCTTAATTAAATTGAAAAATCTAAAAGAAATTTTTGTTTTAGGTTTTCCAACATCACAATATGCATGGTTTGAAGTTAATATGGCGCATGTGAAAGGTGCTGTAAACCCTCCTTATCGTAATTTTATGATCATATTGAAGGTAATTCCTGCACAACTCAAGAATTTGCTTGGGGTGAAGATGAGCAATTAGCTGGTTGTAGCTATGGTGCTTATTTTTTGGGGTGCGAAGCTCGAGATCCATCAGGTAGTTATGAGAGTGTTACCAAACGCTGTAATGCTTATGCTGAGATGTACCAAAAGCTTGTTGAATATTATACAGAAATAAAACATTCCAATTGATAGGCTTATCTTATTTCATGTAAAAATCGGGCTACTATGTTTACGGTTTTGCACATAAAATACGTTTATTATTATTGAAGCAGTAAATTTCGCTAATTTTTTTATTTTTTCACATTATCGGGATGTAAAAATTGGTTCAAAATTTACTGGAGATGCTATAACATACATCTGCTTTACAAAGTCATTTCGAACGGGCAAAAATAAAAAATGATTTGTTGTTTCAAGCCTTGACCAATTCGACAAGCCTATGCACATATGGTAAAAGGTGAATAACTCAAATTTTTAAGGCCAAAGCCCCCATGTCTGCTTCCGATAAAAAGAAGTCACGCTCAAAAGAACAAAATTTAAAGCCGCATATTACTGCGCTATCTGGTGCAAAAAACCATAAGCAAGCCGCAGATTGGCTTGCCTATCGCAAGATCGAGGATATTGAGTGCATCACTCCCGATCAAGCCGGGGTTGCGCGCGGCAAGATGATGCCAACCAAAAAATTTAATTCTGATACATCGCTTGCTTTGCCATCGGCAGTTTTTATGGCAACCATTTCGGGTGATTACCCTGAAAATGGCAATGGCTTTTTCTTTCCTGAAAATGATGGCGATTTAAAACTGGTGCCCGATTTGTCTACTTTATCGGTAGTGCCTTGGGAAAGCGATCCAACCGCGCAGGTTATTTGCGATCTTGTTTATCAAGAAGGCGGTTATGCCGAATTTACACCGCGTAATGTTTTACGCTCCGTCATTAATGCTTATACCGAGCTTGGTTTAAAGCCGATTGTTGCACCAGAAATTGAGTTTTACCTTGTTTGCACCAATCCAGATCCGGATTATCCGCTAACGCCGCCGGTTGGTCGCTCGGGTCGCCCGATAGGCGGCGGTCAGGGCTATTCCATTGCTGGTGTCAACGAGTTCGACGAGTTGATTGATGATATTTATCATTTTTCTGAAGCGCAGGGCTTGGAAATTGATACGCTTATTCACGAAGAAGGTGCAGGCCAGTTAGAGATTAATTTGCGCCACGGCAATCCAATAGAGCTTGCCGATCAGGTGTTTTTGTTCAAGCGCACTATTCGTGAAGCAGCTTTCAAGCATGATATGTATGCAACCTTTATGGCTAAGCCTATTCAAGGTCAGCCGGGGTCAGCAATGCATATTCATCAATCAATCGTTGATATCGCAACGGGACAAAATATTTTTTCCAATCCTGATGGCAGCGAAAGTGAAGCCTTTTTCCACTTCCTTGGCGGTATGCAAAAACATATGGCAAGTGCTTTGGTAATGCTTGCACCTTATGTTAATTCCTATCGCCGGCTTATTCCCGATGTTTCGGCACCGGTGAATTTGCGTTGGGGCTATGATAATCGTACTACCGCATTTCGTGTACCACGTTCTGGTCCTGAAGCGCGCCGTGTTGAAAATCGTATACCATCATCGGATGCCAATCCTTATCTTGCCCTTGCAGCTTCGCTTGCTTGTGGTCTTATTGGTTTGCGACAAAAGCTACAACCTGATGAGCCGACAACTGAAACGGTTAATGCTGCTGATATTGAATTGCCGCGTGGCCTTATTGATGCGGTTAGTCTTTTTGAGGCAGATACTGAGCTTCGCGATGTTTTAGGTCATACATTTGTTGCTACCTATGCAGCTGTCAAAAGACAGGAATATGAAACCTTTATGGAGGTTATCAGCCCTTGGGAACGGGAATATTTATTGCTGAACGTGTGAGGCTAATTTATGCAACAAGATGCAATGTCGCCGGGAATTTCATGGTATGCGCAAAGCGTGGATGATCGTCCGCGCTACCCAATATTACAAGGCGACCATCAATGTGATGTTGCCATTATTGGTGGTGGGTTTACCGGTCTTTCGGCGGCATGTCATTTAGCTGAAAATAATGTGTCGACTATTGTCATTGATGCGCGCCGCTTTGGTGCGGGGGCATCAGGCCGTAATGGTGGGCAATTTGGCACCGGCCAACGCCGCTGGGTCGAAGACCTTGAAAAGCAATATGGTTTTGAACGCGCCAAGGCCTTGTTTGATTTGGCCGAGGAAGCCAAGCCCCATATTCATAATTTTGCTAGTAAGCACAATTTTGAAATAGATTATCTGCCCGGTCAATTATCTGTCGCCCATAAGCCGCGTTACCTTGATGATTATAAGAGCCATGTCGATAATATGGCGCGCTATGGCTATAATCATCTGCAATTTATGGATAAGAATGAAACAGGCAAGCGTCTTGGGTCGAGCCATTATTATGGTGGCATCCGAGATATGGGAACAGGGCATATTCACCCATTAAAGCTAGTGATCGGCACTGCTAATGCTGCCCATAATAATGGCGTCGCGCTTTATGAACGTACAACTGCTTTATCGGTAACGCGCAATGGTATCAATATTATTATTAAAACCGAGCAAGGAACCATTAGTGCTAAGCGTGTTTTAATTGCTACTAATGGTTATGGTGGCAAAATTAATAATAAGGCACAGGCGCATGTTTTGCCGATTCGTAGTTTTATCGGTTCAACTGTTCCACTAAGCGATAATACGTCGATTTTACCCGATTTTGAAGCGGTGGATGATTCACGCTTTGTTGTGCGCTATTTTCGTAAAACGCCTGATAACCGCTTGCTTTTTGGCGGTAGTGAAGCCTATGGCAACCCTGATGGGCGTGATATGACGGCATCAGTGCGCAAGCAATTAACCCAAATTTATCCAGATTTAAAGGATATTGAGCTAACTCACGTTTGGGGCGGCACGGTTGCAATAACCGTTGAGCGCATGCCCTATGTGCGTGAAGTGGAGCCCGGTATTACTTTTTGTGGCGGCTACTCAGGGCACGGTGTTATGCTGTCGCATTATTTTGGTTATCTTTATGCACAAGCCATATTGGGCAAAAAAGATCGCCTTGATATTATGCGAGAGCTTAAAATTTCAGGCTTTCCAGGTGGTGCTTTACGAAGCGCCTTGCTTTACCTTGGCCTAAGCTGGTTTGCACTTCTAGACAGGTTATAAATTATATTTTACGGCTATCATAGGCCCATTGTAACAAAGCTTGGCGTTGGCGCGGACGGCAAAAAGGATCGCCTTCTTCACAATTGTTACGCAATTGTGTTTGGTGGCGTTTCATCATTCGCCAGCGTTTAATCTGTCGTGCATCTTCTTTTTCTAATCGGCGTCCTTGATAATAGCGACAATACCATTGAAACCAACCGCGTGGATCATCTTCATAAATCCAACCTTTCTGTTGCCAATAGGATAGTGGTTTTCCTGCCATAACGCCAAAGTAATTAAGTTTCGCGTTCTTTTTTTCGGGTGATAATTTGGCATTTTCAAACCAGCTTTTGGGAAATTCATCCCTGCAATCGGTCATATATTTTCCGCCCATTACTCCAAGCTCTAGCATTTCTGCTGGGGTCAATTGGGGTTGAAAATCAGGATGAAAATCTTTGCCAGCCGCACAAACTAGTTGATATTTATAGCCTGTTTGCATTTTGTCATTTACTTCAATCCACTTAGCCATAAGACACCCTAATTTAAAAACATTCTCTTAAATCTTATTTAGAGCTTTAAATTGAAATGGAAGGAAGTCATTTCAATTTCGTGCTAACATTAACTTGATTGCCTAGAAAATATCATAAAAAAACGCTGGCCAAATTTTGACCAGCGTTTTAATTTTTACAAACTTTAATAAGTTTATCGTGTTAGTGGCTTATAGGTTACGCGGCGCGGATTAACGCTTTCAGGTCCTAAACGACGGATCTTATCGGCTTCATAATCGGCAAAGTTACCCTCAAACCATTCAACATGGCTGTCGCCTTCAAAGGCAAGAATATGAGTTGCCAAGCGATCCAAGAACATACGATCATGGCTGATGATAACAGCGCAGCCAGCGAAATTTTCCAAAGCATCTTCAAGTGCTGCCAAAGTTTCGGTATCTAGATCGTTGGTTGGCTCATCGAGAAGCAATACATTGCCACCAGCTTTAAGCATTTTAGCCAAATGCACGCGGTTACGTTGACCGCCCGAAAGGTTACCGACTTTTTGCTGTTGATCGCCGCCTTTGAAATTGAAAGCACCGCAATAGGCGCGGCTATTCATTTCAAATTTGCCAAGCTTGATAATATCATTGCCGCCGGAAATTTCTTCCCAAACATTTTTATTACCATCAAGCGTATCGCGGCTTTGATCAACATAACCAAGATCAACAGTATCGCCAATACGAATAGATCCTTTATCAGGCTTTTCTTGACCAGTAATCATACGGAATAATGTAGTTTTACCCGCACCATTGGCACCGATAACACCAACAATACCGCCGGGAGGGAGCTTGAATGTCAAGTCATCAATCAGTAAGCGTTCGCCATAGCCTTTGGAAATGCCATCAAACTCGATAACCACTTGCCCTAAGCGTTCACCAACAGGGATAATGATTTGCGCGTCGCCCGGGCGGCGTTTTTCAGCAGCTTCAACCAATTCATCATAGGCCTTAATACGAGCCTTTGATTTGGATTGACGGGCTTTTGGACTAGCTGCCATCCACGCTTGCTCACGGGCAAGAGCTTTTAGGCGTGCATCTTCTTCGCGGCCTTCTTGGGCCATACGTTTGGCTTTTGCATCAAGATAAGCAGTATAATTGCCCTCATAAGGAATACTATTGCCGCGATCAAGTTCCAAAATCCAATTGGTAACATTATCAAGGAAGTAGCGATCATGGGTAATGATCAAAACTGAGCCTTCATATTCACGTAAGTGCTTTTCAAGCCATGCAGTTGTTTCAGCATCCAAGTGGTTGGTCGGTTCGTCAAGCAATAATAGATCGGGCTTGGAAAGCAGCAAGCGGCAAAGCGCTACACGACGTCTTTCACCACCTGATAATTTCGTAACATCGGCATCGGCTGGTGGACAGCGCAAAGCTTCCATCGCCATTTCAACCTGCGAATCAAGGTCCCAAAGATTTTGGCTGTCAATAATATCTTGCAGCTTTGCACCTTCGTCAGCCGTTTCATCGGAATAATTCATCATTAATTCATTATAGCGATCAAGAATAGCCTGTTTGTCGGCAACGCCTTCCATAACATTGGCACGGACATCTTTTGCAGGATCTAGTTCAGGTTCTTGCGATAAATAGCCACAAGTTGCACCTTCAGCAAGCCAAGCTTCGCCGCTATATTCCTTGTCATAACCTGCCATAATGCGCAAAATGGTTGATTTACCGGCGCCATTGGGACCTAAAATACCAATTTTTGCGTCGGGATAAAATGAAAGATGAACATTTTCAAGGATCTTCTTATTGCCGTAAGACTTATTTAGTCCGGCCATATGATAAATAAATTGGCGTGCCATAGCTCCGCTATTACTCCATAAAGCAATAACCCACGAGACTTATGGTCGGTAGGTTATCTATTTAAAAACGTTGTGTTGCACTCTATATAGCGTCAATCATCGATTTGAACAATCACTTCAGTATAAAATAATCAACATTACCGATATTTACATCAAGAGTTAGCCAGATCATTTAAATTGGTTAAAAACGAAATATAAATCTTGGTGAAGTCATCATTATAATATTTGACAATATAGCCTTCAACAAAATGATCATCGGTGAATGTTTTTAAAATCATTTCATAGGCAAGATTTGCAGCGATATCACATTTTAATAGATTATCAGTTTTTATAATATCATTGATGCAAATCTGATTAATAGATTCCTCATTGTCGTAATTAAACGCCCTTCCGAAAAGCTTTTTTGCCAGTAAAGCATCTACCTGCTTTGCATCAAACTGTGACGCCAAATATTTAAAATTGCGGTAAGAAACGATATTTGAATAATCTAATTCATTAAGTTTAGATTTTATAACCGGTCTAACCTCATTGAGAAACAGCTCTTCATCAAAATCAGGATATAAAAACTCATTGTTAGCCGATGCTATCAATTGGCTTTCTTTAGTCCTTAGCGCAAAAAATGTAAAAATCGCTCCATCAAGCCCTCTAAAATATCGGCAAGCGGACAGGCTTGGATGAATGGTCTTTAGTCGTTTTATAAACTGTAAATATAGTATATCAACATATTTAAAATAGGAATATTCACTCTCTTGGCGAAAAGGTTGATCAACAATATGGCAGTCAATCAACCAATCGACCTCATTATAATTTGCCCAGAATTCAACTTGGTATTTATAATTAGCCCGTTTTTTCAACCTATTTATATTGTCCGGACTAAATGGATCGCACGGACGTTTAGCGATTAAGTAACCTTCAAAATCGTCAACAGTAAAATTGCGAACATCAAATTGGCATTTATACAAACTATCTTCGTCGATATTTTCCTGTAAAAATGAAAACGATTTTTTAATATATTCAATCATATCAATTGGCGGCATGACATATTCCTTGAATATTGCTTGTTCTTTCGGACTAGTCGAAATGGAATGCCTATTAAATATATCATTAGCGCCGCCCAAACAAGCGCTCAATGTCATGAAGTTTTAATTCAATATAAGTTGGACGACCGTGATTACACGTACCTGATCCCGGTGTTGCTTCCATTTGGCGCAATAAAGCGTTCATTTCCTCGGCCTTTAAAATGCGTCCAGAACGCACAGAGCCGTGGCATGCCATGGTGGCGGCAACATAATCAAGCATGGATTTTAATCCATCTGCCGTATCATGCTCGGCTACCTCATCAGCCAAATCGCGGATAAGTGCTTGTGCATCAATTTCACCAAGCATGGCGGGTGTTTCCTGTACGGCAAGCGCACCTTCACCAAAGGCTTCAATGCCAAGACCAAATTTTTGCAGTGTGTTGGCATGGTTCATTAATCGGTCAACATCATCTTGCGGCAGATCAACAATTTCAGGAATAAGCAACATTTGTGACGGTAATGGCTTATCATAAAGTGCTTCTTTTAATGCTTCATAAACGAGGCGTTCATGCGCTGCATGTTGATCAACGATGATAAGGCTGTCTTGTGTTTGTGAAACGATATAGTTTTTGTGGATTTGTGCGCGCGGCGCACCAAGCGGCGCATTTAATTGGTCAATGGCTGGTTCAACAAGATTAGGGCGCAAATCCGCACTTGGCTCCATAAATGCACCCAATTGCTCTTGCAATAAAATATCAGTCTTAGCTGGCATGGAAACGTGATTATCATCAAGCGGTCGATGAAAAGCTTGACCATTTTGCGGCGTCCAAGCTTTACTTTGCGGCCGGTAAGTTGCGCCTTTATTTTGCCCCTGATAATAGTTGCTTTGATAGGAAGAATGAGCGGGCTTGCCACTCATTTGGTTTGTCATAGCCGCATTGGTGGATTGCTCGGTGCGAAATGCGCTTAACATGGCGCTTGCACCAGTGGTGGCTGGCTGTATGCCAGATTGCTGCAAGGCTGATCTTATACCGCCAACAATAAGCCCACGCACAAGGCCTGGGTCACGAAAGCGCACATCTGCTTTGGCAGGGTGGACATTAACATCGACATCTTGTGGATCAATAGTAATGAAAAGTGCAACAACACCATGACGATCAGGGGCGATAGCGTCACTATAAGCACCACGAATTGCGCCTGATAGGGTTTTATCCTTAATGGGACGACCATTAACATAAACAAATTGATGAAGCGCATTGCCACGATTAAAGGATGGAACGCCGACAAAACCGCTTAATTTAACCCCATCTCGTTCAGCATTAAGCTCAACCATGTTTTGCGAAAATTCCTTGCCCAATATTTGCCCAAGCCTAACGCTTAAACCATCAAGATCTTTGGTTGATCCAGCATATTCGCTTAAACTGCGATCAGGCCCCGATAGGGTAAAACGAATATGGGGAAAAGCAATGGCAATGCGTTTTACCACATCGCTAATTGCAGTGCTTTCAGCACGCTCGGTTTTTAAAAATTTAAGTCGCGCTGGTGTTGCAAAAAATAAGTCTTTTACTTCAACAACGGTGCCCTTGGTAACTGCGGCAGGACGCGGTCCCTCAATCTTGCCGGCAGTTACAATAATTTCAGCACCTTCATCAAGGTCGATATGGCGCGATAAAAGCCGCAGCCGCGAGACCGATGCAATAGAAGGTAGCGCTTCACCACGAAAACCAAGGGCGCGAATATCGTGAATATCATCGCCCATTTTAGATGTACAATGGCGCGAAACCGCAAGCAAAAGTTGATCAGGCATGATGCCACAACCATTATCAGTGATACGAATAAGGTTTTTACCGCCGCCTGCCGTTGCAATATCAATACGGGTTGCGCCAGCATCGATGGCATTTTCAACCAGTTCTTTGACCACACTCGCCGGCCGCTCGACAACTTCGCCGGCGGCAATCTGGTTGATCATTGTTTCACTAAGGCGGCGGATAGGCATGGGCATCAACTCTATAAGAATAAAAACATATTTAATGTTAAAGCTATTGAAACGCTATAACAAATAAATAATAAAATAGTCTGTTTAAAAAATGGGGAAACATCACAAATGTAAAAATTGAAAAACACATCTAACTCTAGCAGGCAATTAGTGCTACTTGTAAGGTTTAGGGTATTTTACAATAAATAATGCTCAGTTTTTTTAAATATAGGTTGGGACT
Source organism: Bartonella sp. HY761 (assembly GCF_026743145.1). Lineage (NCBI taxonomy): Bacteria > Pseudomonadati > Pseudomonadota > Alphaproteobacteria > Hyphomicrobiales > Bartonellaceae > Bartonella > Bartonella sp. HY761. Next base: position 2,843,120 of record NZ_CP104887.1, on the reverse strand, counting down.
TTAAGTGCCATGAAAATTATATTGCCGTTGTCCATTCTAGCCTATATGTGCTCGCTTTTGCCATTTTTAAGAACATGGGATTCAAACTATAGATATGCAAATTACTGTTACAGCGGCGATATCTTTGTTGAAGGCTATGGTTTCCCCTGTCTTGTTGTTGCTGATGATGCAATTATCGAAATATTTATTTATTCTATGCCAATTCTTGCTCTTGCCATTATTATCTTTGGCATTGTTGCATTATTTAATTTATTCAAAGGAAATTTTGCTGCACTATGTTACGTTATATTCTTGGCTGTAGCGGAAATTGCAATTATTATTATGGCTTTATTACTGACGCGCTTAACACTTTTTCTAGCCGGTAAAGTGGGAGATATTTGTGTTTATAATGAAGGAAGCCCAATGCCCTGCCTAGTCCTTACGCCAAGTTTTATTACCATTTATTCCATCTGTTTGGTGCTATCGCTCGTTCTTATTGGCATATTGCACAAATGGGTATTTTGCTTTTTAGGCCTTTCTGATTAAGCGATTTTTTAATAAATAACAATGATATCAGCGTTTAAATGAATTAAAATGATGAATTGCTAAGAATTATAAATAGTTGTTTTTTAATATAGTATTTCAATACCGACAACATAACCTTCTTGGTTAATATCAAATAAAATATCAGGCCCTTTGATTGGTAAGGTATTTTCAAGGAGTTTGCTAAGGTTTAAATTGTGTTTAACGCAACCAGTCATCTCGTTTTGATGGTATTTATCTAGCTTGATATACACAACATCGTGTTCTTTACCTAAGCGCTCCATTCGAGTTTTATATTTTTTACACTTTTTCTTGTAATGCTTCTTCTTTTTCATTTGCCATCCTTTGTATGAAGTCGAGATACGAGGCGTAGTTAATTCTAAATTACACCTTAAATCACCTAAAATAGTGTTTTGAATTATTATTTGATGAAAAATAATTTGAACTTATTTTGTTCTGACGATTTTTTAGCGGCAAGCACATTCGGCCTTCATCAATGCATGGGGAGCGATGTTGTTTAGAAAATATAACTGGGAATTGCTCTTTAAACTGTTACAAAACAGTGCGTATCGCGCTTTTTAGAAATGGCTAGTAAAAAGCTTGAAGCCGAAAACCTACCTTATGCGGTTATAATTGTTGTAAGATTAAGCCCGATCTATCACTAAAATCTGCAATAAATTCGATATCTTGCTTTAATGATAGGGAAACAATCATTTTGACTGTTTCCCCAATTCCCCCCGCTTAAAAGGGACATAATAGACACATCTGTTTCTAAATGTTAACTTCAACAGTCGCCAATTGAACAGATATATAAAGACTAACAACGATATATTGATAGTTTATAGCACAAGATTGTCGAAAAAACAAGTCTTTCTGTATTATTTTGCTTTGTCAAGAGCTGATGCAACATCTTCCAATAAGTCATCTGTATCTTCAAGGCCAATAGAAAAGCGCAATAGACCATCGCTCACACCAAGTTCTGCACGTGCCTCTGCACCAATGCTTTGGTGGGTAGTTGTTGCAGGATGGGTAATAATGCTTCGAACGTCGCCAAGATTATTCGAAATAAGCGGAATAGTAAGTGCATTGCAGAACTCAAAAGCTGATTTTTTACCGCCCTTTAGTTCAAAAGCAATCATGGTTGAGCCGCCGCTCATTTGGCGGGCAATAATGTCCGCTTGTGGGTGGTCTTTGCGTCCTGGATAAAAACACTTCGATACAGCAGAGTGCTCGGCAATAAGATCAGCAATTGCACCTGCTGATTTTGTCATTTGGTTCACCCGAAGCGGCATGGTTTCTAAGCCTTTTAGCATGACCCATGCAGTAAAGGGGCTCATTCCGGGGCCCGTATGGCGGAAATAATTTTGTAAATTATCGGCAATCCATTCCTTGCTGGATAGGATAGCGCCGCCTAAACATCGCCCTTGGCCGTCAATATGCTTGGTTGTGGAGTAAACAACCACATCAGCACCAAGCGCCAATGGCTTTTGATAAAGCGGCGTTGCAAAAACATTGTCAACCACCACAACTGCTCCAACATTATGGGCAATTTTACAAACAGCTTCAATATCGACAATTTCCAAGGTTGGATTGGCCGGCGTTTCAAAAAAGATAAGGCTGGTTTTTGGTGTAATCGCCTTTTCCCAATTTTCAATTTTTGCACCATCAATAATGGTAACATCAACACCAAACCGGCGCAAAACTGTATCAATAATATAATGGCAAGAACCAAACATGGCGCGGCTTGCCACTACATGATCGCCAGCTTTTACATAGCAAAGGATGGCATTAGCAACGGCGGCCATGCCTGAGGCAACCGCACGCGCATCTTCAGCGCCTTCCATGATGCACATTTTCTTTTCAAAAATATCATTGGTTGGATTGGCATAACGCGAATAGACAAAACCTGGATCTTCACCGTTAAAGCGATTTTCGGCAAGTTCGGCGCTTTCATAGGTGAAGCCTTGGGTCAGAAAAATGGCCTCGGAAACTTCGCCAAATTGAGTGCGTGTTACGCCACCATGAACCATTTCAGTTGCAGCGCGATATTTGCGTGTGGGATCAAGTGTCATCAATGCTTCCAGTCTGTCAATTCAGTCAACAAAGCCAGAGGAAAGTATGTTGCAAAACAAAATGAGTATATTTTTAGTTTTGCATTTTCTAGTTTATGATAAGCTGTCAATAAACCTAATAATAAAGACAATAGCTTATGAAAGACTAGACTTTTATGGCTTTGTAAATTAATACCAACCAAAAAACCGCAAAAGTGCTTTAAAAGCTACGGCCTTTTAGCATTTAAGAAACGTGGCTGCAAGCCGGCCGGCCAAATCACCACGGAATGGAAAAGACTTTAAAACTCTTGCAAGGATACGTCAATTGCTGCAAAGGTTTCAAAGATCATATTTTGTTGTATAGTGAGCGCATCTGATTTTAAATCAGATGAGTAAGACGAACGAGAATAAAAAGTGAGCGCATCTGATTTTAAATTAGATGAATAAGACGAACAAGAATAAAAAAGTGAGCGCATCTGATTTTTAAATCAGATGAACAAGACGAACGAGAATAATAAAGTGAGCGCATCTGATTTTAAATTAGATGGATAAGACGAACGGAAATAAAAATTAGCTTTGAGTTACAAAGTTTGAAAGTTAATTAAGAGGATAAAATAGGAAAAGAATGCTACGCGCAACAGGAATTCTTGCTGATAAAGACCTTGCAGCACTTTTAGCCAATGGCGGCCTATTAACAGCCAAGCCTCTTGATGATGATCAGATCCAACCGGCAAGCTTAGATTTGCGTCTTGGCAAACGTGCTTTTCGGGTTCGCGCTTCATTTATGCCGGGGCCTAATACCAAGGTGAAAGACAAGCTTGATAAGTTCACTTTGCATGAGTTTGACTTGAGCGATGGTGCCGTACTTGAAACGGGCTGCGTTTATATTGTGCCTTTGCTTGAAAGTCTTGCTCTATCTGCTGATATTTCAGCTTCGACCAATCCTAAGAGCTCGACAGGTCGTCTTGATATTTTTACCCGCATTATTACCGACAATGCGCAAGAATTTGACAAAGTTCCTGCAGGTTATCAAGGCCCACTTTATTTAGAAATTAGCCCACGCACTTTTCCTATTTTGGTGCGCACTGGCTCGCGTTTGTCGCAAATTCGTTTCCGCAAAGGCCACCCTTTATTAAGCGAAAAAGAATTGCAAAATTTGCATGATAGTGAAGTGCTTATCTCGGATAAAATACCCAATATTAGCGGCGGCGGCGTTGCGTTGTCGATTGATTTAAGTGGTGATGCCAATCATCTTATTGGCTATCGTGGCAAACGCCATACCGGCGTTGTTGATGTTGATAAGAAAAATGCCCATAATGTGCTTGATTTTTGGGAGCCAATTTATGACCGTGGTGGCCGTGATCTTGTGCTTGATCCCAATGAATTTTATATTTTGGTTTCGCGCGAAGCTGTTCATGTGCCACCGCTATATGCTGCTGAAATGACACCCTTTGATCCACTGGTTGGTGAGTTTCGTGTGCATTATGCCGGCTTTTTTGATCCCGGCTTTGGGCATAGTGCTGCAGGTGGTACGGGTAGCCGCGCGGTGCTTGAAGTACGCAGCCATGAAGTGCCCTTCATATTAGAGCATGGGCAAATTATTGGTCGCCTTGTTTATGAGCATATGTTGGAGCGTCCACAAGCCCTTTATGGCAGTGATTTAAAATCCAACTATCAAGCCCAAGGATTAAAGCTATCCAAGCATTTTAAAGTGGCTTGATTTTCCGTTGAAAGTGAGTAGGAAAATTAAGCAATGAAGCGCATTGGGCAATTTTTAGCTAAAATGGGTTTCAGCAAGAATAGGCAAAAAGTTGATATTGTTGATGCCATTGTTCCAATAGTAAAACAGGACCCCAATAAAATAGCTGTGCTGCGCTTCTTTTTTGATTTTGGCGCAGGCGGTTGTTTGTGGAATGGTGATAAAACATCTTATGAGCTTTTTGACGGTGGGACACTTGAACGCGCTGAATTTGATCTTGATGGCAATATGCGTGAATTGCCTTTTATCTTACTATCAAAAGCAACACTTTTGCTGATTGATGAGCTAGATACGATAAATTATTACTATCTTAATCAAAAATATCAACCTGATCCAAGCCCATGGCGGCAAAGCCTATGCGATGAGTTTAATTCAAAAATTGATGAATTGTTGCTAATGATCATTGACCAGATCGGTGATAAGTTTGAAATTGTTGATACGCAAATCCGCTATCAAGAAGATCCACATCTTGATGCTTATTTAGGGCAAAATCCAGATGTCTTAGCGCTTAATACGATTGCTGATGTTAAAAGGCTGATTGAAAAAGGGCGCATATTCTTTTAATACAATTTATAAAAGGCATGGGAGAAGCCATGCCTTTTGTGGATTTAAGCGCCAAAATCTAGGCTTTTTTCAAATAGGTTTCCACCAATTCGCCCCAATAGGTTGCGCCAATTTCTAATAGGCGGTCATTAAAAACATAATGGGGATTATGAAGGCCAGCACTATCACCATTACCAAGGAAAATATAAGTGCCGGGGCGCTTTTCTAGCATGAAAGCAAAATCCTCACTAGGGGTAACGGGATTGCCCTTGGCTGTCACTTTGTCGTCGCCCCAAAGGTTTTGAGCGACAGTGGTAGCAAATTCGGTTTGTTGATCATCATTAATCAAAACAGGGTAACCATATTCATAATTGATATTGGCACGTGCGCCAAAAGAACTTGCCTGAGCTTCAACCAAAGCGCAGATCCGCTCGGCGAGTAAGGCGCGGTCTTCTGCTGAAAAAGCACGTATGGTCAATTCAAGCTCGACGCTATCTGGAATAACGTTAGATACATGGCCGCCGACAAACTTGCCAACCGTAATAATGGTGGAATTAAGCGGCGAAACATTGCGTGAAACAATTGTTTGTAAAGCCATAACAATGGACGACGCTGCTACAATTGGATCTATGGTTTTTTCAGGGATTGCGCCATGACCACCACGCCCTTCAATGGTGATATAGGCGGTGTCTACGGAAGCCATCATCGGGCCTTTTAAAAAGGTCATATGACCAACAGGAGAACCTGGCCAATTATGCAAGCCAAAGACTGCATCGCAAGGGAATTTTTCAAATAAGCCATCCTCAATCATGGCTTGCGCGCCAGCATAACCTTCTTCTGCGGGTTGGAAAATAAGATGGATTGTACCATCAAAATTACGGGTTTCGCTTAAATAGCGTGCGGCGGTAAGCAAAATGGTGGTATGGCCATCATGACCGCAGGCATGCATAAGCCCATTATTTTTGCTAGTGTAATCAACATTGCTTTGTTCTTCAATTGGCAAAGCGTCCATATCAGCGCGAATACCAATTGATTTGTTACTTGTGCCATTTTTCAAGCTAGCAACCACGCCTGTTTGCCCAATATTACGGGTAACATCAAAGCCCCATTGCTCTAAAAGCTCTGCCACCTTGCCTGATGTGCGGTGCTCATTAAAGCCTAGTTCTGGATACATATGCAGATCATGCCGAATAGTAATCATTTCTCCAAGAAAGGATTCAATATGTTTTTGGATGGTCTTTTTTTGCTCGGACATAGTTTTCCTGCCTGCTTTGATTGCAAAATTTAACGATTATATTGATTTGCTCAATTTTATAAGTGTTAAAACGATAAAAGCTAAATAACAAGTTGAAAACAACAATAATTTCGATCAAGCGACCTGCAGCAATAATTGGTCTAATAGTGGCTTATAGATAGATTTACCACGCAAATCTTCAAACCAATGAACAGGTATATCGCCAAGGCCCAGTTTTATGCCGCTAATGCCGCCCATAATAGCCGCAGTGGTATCAGTGTCATCACCTAAACTTACCCCATAACGCACGGCGCTTTGGTAATCGTCAAAAGATAAAGCCTTGCGTGCCGCGCGTAAGGAATCGACTACATAGCCTGAACCTTCCGGTTCAATATTTTCCATTGGTCTAATTGAGCATTCAAGTTCCGCCAATAGACGCTCGTTATTTTTGGCGTAGTTGTAAACTTTTTCAACTGCATAGCCCCATGGGTCGTTATTATCACGCAGCAAGGCACGAGCCGTGAGGCAATAAAGAGCGCAGCATAATTGTGACCGTGGTTGTGCGTGGGTGACACAAGCCTGCCGACTAGCATCTTCAATCAAGGCAAGATCACTCCCCCTATGCCATAAGGCAAGGGGCAAAACGCGCATTAATGCGCCATTGCCATGGCTATCTTCATCAAGGCCCCCTGATAAAAGTGGCGATGTGCCATCTTTAAAGGCATTTAGCCCACGTGCGGTGGCATTGCCAACATCAAAAACGTGGTGATCTACCGCCATATAACCATATTCATACCAATTAAGCATGCGGGTGGCAAAATCCTGCATATCTAGCTTGTTGCAATGTAAAAGCGAGGCCAAAAGACAAAGAGCTTGCGCCCCATCATCAGACCATGTTCCTGGCGCCACATTATTATGAGAGCGATTAAAACCTAGAGGCGGAACAAACTCAATATTATCAAGTTTTGGTAATGTGTCCTTGTGATGAAATTCATAGGGAACGCCAAGGGCATCACCAACCAGGAGACCGATAAGGCCGCCTGCAATCTTACTGGCTTGTGAGATTTTGATATTTGTTGGCATGCGTATCACCTCATCTTATAAAATAATATATAGTTGGTAAGGTATTTACATTTGTTATGATTACTCAAACGAAGAATTTATGCAATAAGGCAAAAATCATTAGAAAAGGATAGGCATAAAAAAATATCCCAACTTTCATTAAAAAAAGCGAGTTTGGCTATTGGCTTTTATCGTTTTCAGCACCATATGTATGATAGCTTGTATCATAATAAATAAAGTATTTATTATTGTGATACAATAATCATCAAAGTAAGGCATGTGGTTTTTCTTTGATGTGATATATTTTTTTATGGATTTATAACTCTGTTGTTACTTTTTTATTAGCAATAGTTGTTGGTCTATCAATATTATAATCTATTATTTGATAGAAGTATTTTTGATAACAAAACTGTTATAAGAATATTCTATTAAAGACTTTTGTTTTTGACGGATTGATGTAAAATTAATTAAATTAGTAATATTAGCTTTTTTGAAGAGCAGTTAATATCATTAATTCTTGATAACCAATTAAAAATATGCCCAAGTTAAAGTTATATCCAAGGAGATAGTCCAATGGCTAAAGAAAACGAAAACACTGCTGAGCAGGCTGATCTTGAAAAGCAGGTTGCTGATTTGCGCAAAGATATTGCAGCTATTGCGTCAACGTTGTCCGACCTTGGCTCAAAAAAATTGAATGAAGCCAAAGATCGTGCTCAAACCATGTATGAAAATGCTCGCGCTCAAGGCGATGAAGCTTTGCATGAAGCGCGTGATAAATTATCACAAACTCAAGATTCTATGTGTGCCTGTGTGCGTGAAAAACCCATGGCTAGTCTAGCTATTGCAGCTGGTATTGGTTTTGTGCTTGGCCAGATTTTAAGGCGTTAAGGGCTAATGTTTGGCCTTTTGACTTCCTTGCTTGGCGGTCTTACCTCTGGTGGTATTAAACAAGCCGTCAAGCGAACAAAAACGCAAGTGCTTATCTTAAGTCTAACTAGCATTTTTGCTGTTTTAGCTTTGGTGTTTCTTTGCGTTTTTGTCTATCTGGGTTTGACTTGTTTTGTCGCGCCACTATGGGCTGCCGGCATTTTATTTGTTTTATTTGCTATTATTGCTTTGTTGGTTTTTTTAATTGGCCAATCAATAGCAAAAAAGCAAAAAATAATTTTGGAAAAGCAGGCAGAAGAAGAGCGTAACGCTTTATTGTTTAGTTCTGCACTTGCGGCTATTCCAGCAGCTATTGCTGGTGACAAGAAGGTAGCAATGATTGGGTTGCCGCTGATTGGGCTTGCCGCGCTGTGGCTTTATAAAAACAAATCTGGTGGAAAAGGCAATAAGCCGAAATAATTTTCGGCTTATTGCGAGCATATTTACCACAAAATTTGGGTTTATTTGCCGTCGATTTGTTTACCCATAATGGCAATAGCGCGTTGGTAGACTGATGCTTTATTCCAGCCTTCAATTGCCTTAAAATTTGGCTCTCCCTGTTGGTAGCCAAGACCAGCTTTCCAGCCATGGCCTTTAAGGAAATTAGCAGTTGATGCCAAGGCATCCGCACGTGAGCGGATCATATCAATATGGCCATTGCCATCACCATCCACACCATATTTCAAGACATTAACGGGTAGAAACTGTGTTTGGCCAATTTCGCCATGCATAGCGCCGACGGACTTTGGATCAAAATCACCACGATCGACAAGGGTTAATGCTGCATAAAGCTGGTCGGTGAAGAAATCCGAGCGGCGGCAATCATAAGCAAGGGTTGAAACAGCAGAAAGCGTATGCTGTTTACCCATATAATTCCCAAAACTTGTTTCCATGCCCCAAATTGCTAATAATGGGCCTGCAGGCACGCCATATTTTTTTTCAATACGATCAAACAATGCCGCATTTTGCTTCTTCAAAGTTTTGCCGCGGGCAACAATGGTGCTAGATCCGCGTTTTTGCATAAATTGCTCAAGGCTTAATTTAAAAGAATGTTGGTTGCGGTCAGCATTAATAGTGGCTTGTGCATAGCGTACATTGGCAAGAGCATTAAGTGCCTTGCTGCCATAGCCTTTGGCTTTGACGTCTTTAGTTGTTTCACTTAGCCAATTGGCAAAGCCGGCTGATGTATTGCCGCATTTCGGTGACGCCATTGCAGCTGAAGAGCCGATGATAAGGGTTAAACCAAGGGCAGCAATGCTGGCCAGACTAAAGCGGTTGCGCAACAATTTTCTCATTCCTTCATAAATCCTTACTTTAAAAGCTATCAAACAAAGTTTATGGATCGTGTAAGTAATGCCGATTCTTTTGGCCTATATTGCTTACATTTACTAAAAATCCATAAAATCTCGTGTCAATCCGTTCATAATCTAATAAAATGACAGCAAAACCTTGACAAATGACTAAATATCGTATTCAAACAAAGAAAATCTGCAACAAGTTATGACTTGGAGCCACCGACTGGTGCAATTTATACAATTGATGCCAGAGGTCCACACCCGACAGCGCGATGCGCCCTCGGGTGCCATTTGCTTTGAAATGTTGTTTAACAATATTTGCATGTGGTTTTGGATTGGGTGCTTACCTAGCATATTATGTGATTGTGGATAGTTAAGAAGCGCTGGAGCCAGTTTTATAAACAGAGCTTTTATCATGCTAAGTGGATAAAGCATAAAGCGGCCAACCAGAAAGGGTATTTAATGTTTGAATCATTGCAGGAGCGTTTAAGTTCCATTTTTGATAATCTGACAGGGCGTGGCGCTCTTTCAGAACAAGATGTGACAAGCGCATTGCGCGAAGTGCGCCGTGCTTTGATTGAAGCTGACGTTGCCCTTGATGTTGTGCGCTCCTTTACCGATCGTGTTCGCAATAAAGCGGTTGGCGCAGAGGTTTTAAAATCAATCAAGCCTGGCCAAATGGTGGTCAAAATTGTTCATGACGAGCTCGTGGATATGCTTGGATCCGAAGGCGTTGGTATTGATTTAAATGCGCCTTCACCAGTTGTTATTATGATGGTTGGCTTGCAGGGTTCTGGTAAAACCACCACATCAGCAAAAATTGCAAAACGCCTTACCGATAAGCAAGGCAAAAAAGTGTTGATGGCTTCGCTTGATACACGTCGTCCAGCCGCGCAAGAGCAATTGCGCCAATTGGGCGAGCAAACTGGTGTTGCAACCTTGCCTATTATTAACGGTCAATCACCAGTTGATATTGCATCGCGTGCAGTCCAAGCTGCCCGTCTTGGCGGGCATGATGTTGTGATTCTTGATACAGCTGGTCGTACACATATTGATGAGCCATTAATGGTGGAAATGGCCGAAATCAAGGCCAAGTCTGCACCCCATGAAATTTTGCTGGTTGCCGATAGTTTAACTGGTCAAGATGCAGTTAATCTTGCGCGCTCATTTGATGAACGTGTTGGTATTACTGGTATTGTTCTTACCCGTATGGATGGTGATGGCCGTGGCGGTGCGGCGCTTTCTATGCGTGCCGTAACCGGTAAGCCAATTAAAGCTATTGCTACTGGCGAAAAAATGGATGCTTTGGAAGAGTTTCATCCAAAGCGTATTGCCGACCGCATTTTGGGCATGGGCGATATTGTATCGCTGGTTGAAAAAGCTGCCGAGCATATTGATGCTGAGCGTGCGGCTGCTATGGCCAAAAAAATGCAGGCTGGCAAGTTTGATCTTAATGATCTTGCTGAGCAAATTGGCCAAATGAAAAAAATGGGCGGTATGGGCGGCATTATGGGTATGATGCCTGGCATGGGCAAAATGAAAGACCAAATGGCTGCCGCTGGTTTTGATGAAAATATTTTTAATCGGCAATTGGCAATTATTTCATCCATGACCAAGCAAGAACGCGCAAATCCCGATATTTTGAAGCATAGCCGTAAACAGCGTATCGCCAAGGGTTCGGGAACATCTGCTGCTGATATCAACAAGTTGCTAAAAATGCATCGTGGTATGGCTGATATGATGAAAGCTATGGGCGGTAAAGGCGGTGGCGGCATGATGAAACGCCTTATGGGTGGGCTTGGTAGCAAGCTTGGCCTTGGCGGTGGTATGCCCGATCTTGGTTCGCTTGACCCTAAGCAGTTGGAAGCATTGCAAAAGCAGGCAGAAGCTGCAGGTCTTGGTAAAAATAGCGGTTTACCTAATTTGGGTGGTAAGGCCGGTGGTTTGCCCGGCCTTGGCGGTTTACCAAAGCCAGGCGGTCTTCCAGGGCTTGGTGGTAGTTTGCCTAAAAAGAAATAAGCCGCTTTAACGTGAAGTTTTAATATAAGAAAATGAAAGGCAAAGACCATGAGTGAGAATGAAATTCCGGCAGAACTCGCAAGTCTTAGAGCATCAATTGATAATTTTGATGCCGCGCTTATTCATATTCTTGCCGAGCGTTTTCGGTGCACCAAAGCAGTTGGGGTTTTAAAGGCGGAGCGCAATTTACCTGCTGCTGACCCGAACCGCGAAAAAAGACAAATTGAACGTTTGCGTAAATTGGCTGAAGAATCACAGCTTGATCCAGATTTTGCGGAAAAGTTTTTAAATTTCATCGTGCGTGAAGTAATTCGTCATCATGAAGATACCGCTGCCCGTATTGGCAGCTAAACAACACTTTCGATTATGTCGGAAAAAATTACGAGCTGCCGGCCAACCGGCGATCTATAACAGGAGAATATAATGTCTTTAAAAATTCGTTTGGCCCGTGCAGGTTCAAAAAAGCGTCCTTACTACCATATCGTAGTAGCTGATGTTCGTAGCCCACGCGATGGCCGTTTCATCGAAAAAGTTGGTGCATGGAATCCTATGCTTCCAAAGGATGGTGAGCGCGTTCAATTGGTAACAGAGCGTATTCAACATTGGATTTCACAAGGCGCACAGCCAACAGACCGCGTTCTTCGCTTCTTGAACGATGCTGGCCTTGCAAAGCGTGATGCCCGTAGCAATCCTAAAAAAGGTGAGCCAGGTAAAAAAGCTGTTGAGCGTATTGCAATGGCGAAACAAGCTGAAGAAGATGCAGCTGCAAAAGCTGCTGCTGCCGCAGAAGCTGCTGCATCAGCTGAATAATTTATATTATTTTATAAAAAACCCGCTTGAGCGATCAAGCGGGTTTTTTATTGTTCAATTTCGTTATTATCTTTTTTTGCTTAGGTTTAGAAGTCCGTTTAACTATATTGCATCAATAAACAAAAATTAAAAATCGTCACGATCAATTTAAATAATTTTGCTGAATGCTATTTTAGGCAAAACAGTTTGCACATTGATGATCGAACAAAGCTGATAATAATTGAGAAAATTTAATTGATTGTGCTCGGTGCTATTGGTGATTTTTTTTATTTGTGTTACTTTCGCTGGTAAGAGCAAAGGGTTATGGCATTTTGTTCCATAGGATGCTAGCTTTAGAGTGAAAGCAGATCTCATCAAAATAAATTGATACTACCTGCATTGGTCATTGATGATCGTTTTTTTAGAAAATACTTAAAAAAACCAATGTTAGTTGGCAAATGGGTTTAGTTGGTAATTTATAATGATTTTGGCTGCGTAAAATTCCAATCGACTGACTGGATTTGTAAAACTTGCAAATTCGTTTGTTCCATCCCCGTTCGAAGACAAGAATAGAACTAACTTGACGTAGTGATTACGTGCTGTATTTGAGGTATTATATATATGAATGACAATGGTCATGAGGGGCGTAAGCCACCTTTTTCACGTGGAAAAGGTCGTGATGAAGGCAAGCCTTCTTTTAATAAGTCTGAGGACCGTGGTTTTAGAAAGCCAGGTGGAAGTCGTTTTGGAAAAGATAATGAGCGTTCTGGCAGCTTTGGTGCAGGGCGGAGCCGCGATGCTGGTGGTTTTGGCAAGCGTGATTTTGACAAAAAGAGCGCTGTGCATGTAGCCGAAGAAGATGATGGCAGTTCACGCATAGCGAAAAGACTAGCGCGTGCCGGCATTGCTTCGCGTCGTGAAGCCGAAAGCATGATTGCTGCGGGCCGCGTATCGGTTAACGGCAAAGTGCTTGATAGTCCTGCAGTTAATGTTACAAAAACTGATGTTATCAAGGTTGATGGCCGTCCTTTGCAACAGGCAGAACGCACTCGCCTTTGGCTTTATCATAAGCCTGCTGGTTTAGTGACAACTAACCGTGATCCTGAGGGGCGTTCAACAGTATTTGATAATTTACCTGAAGAAATGCCGCGTGTATTATCAGTTGGTCGCTTAGACATTAATACTGAAGGTTTGCTTTTGCTCACCAATGATGGTGGTCTTGCGCGCGTTCTTGAATTGCCAGCAACCGGATGGGTGCGCCGCTATCGCGTACGCGTTCATGGTAGTGTAACCCAAGCACAGCTTGATGGACTTAAAAACGGTGTGGCCGTTGATGGCGTTTTCTACGGCGCTGTTGAAGCTACGATTGAGCGCGAGCAGGGCAGCAATCTTTGGCTTGCTGTGTCGCTGCGTGAAGGTAAAAACCGCGAAGTTAAAAATATTCTTGGCTCACTCGGTTTGAGTGTTACGCGTCTTATCCGCATTTCTTTTGGTCCATTCCAGCTTGGTGAATTAGAAACCGGAATGGTTCTTGAAGTGAAGGGGCGCACATTGCGCGATCAATTAGGCGATCGTTTGATTGAAGAAGCCAATGCCGACTTTGATGGCCCTGTTTTAAATCCGTTTTCTAACAAGCCTGTGTCTAGCGCAAGTAATTCATCCGCAAATAGTGATGATGAGGGTTGGATTGCTTCATCAGATGCACCAGCGCCGCGCAGAGGTGGTTTTAAGGGCCGTTTTGGCAAAGACGACCGTGGTGACAGGGGCGAGCGAGGTGATCGTGGTTTTTCCCGTGATCGTGGCGATAGCAAATTTTCAGAGCCACGCGAAAAGCGTTCTTTTGGTGATAAGGGCTTCAAGGATAAAGGCTTTAAAGGCAAAGATTTTAAAGATAAAGGATTTGGCGCAAAGGGTGCAGAAGGTGATAAGCCTGACGTAAACGAAAAACGTAAAAATCGCTCCGTTAATGTTTGGATGGCGCCAGGTGCCCGCCCTACAAAGACACGTATTGAAAAAACCTATCCGCGTGACGGTGAAAATCGTGCAAGAGACGGTCGCAGTGGTGATGATCGTCGTCCACGTTTTAATCGAGATGGTGATAATCGCAGCAGCGAAAACCGTAGTGGCGGAGATCGTCGCCCAAGCTTTAACCGCGATGGCGATAATCGCAGCGGCGAAAGCCGTGGTGGTGGAGAACGTCGCCCAAGCTATAACCGTGATGGTGGTAATCGTAGCGGTGAAAACCGTGGTGGTGGAGAACGTCGTCCAAGTTTTAACCGTGATGGTGGTAATCGCAGCGGCGAAAACCGTAGTGGCGGAGATCGTCGCCCAAGCTATAACCGCGATGGTGATAATCGCAGCAGCGAAAACCGTAGTAGCGGAGATCGTCGCCCAAGCTATAACCGTGATGGTGGTAATCGCAGCAGCGAAAACCGTAGTTGCGGAGATCGTCGCCCAAGTTATAACCGTGATGGTGGTAATCGCAGCAGCGAAAACCGTAGTAGCGGAGATCGTCGCCCAAGCTATAACCGTGATGGTGGTAATCGCAGCGGCGAAAACCGTAGTAGCGGAGATCGTCGCCCAAGCTATAATCGTGATGGTGGTAATCGTAGCGGTGAAAACCGTAGTGGCGGAGATCGTCGTCCAAGTTTTAACCGCGATGGTGACAATCGTAGCGGTGGTGGCGATCGCCGTTCATCAAATGGTGGTAAATCATTTGGCGGTAATAAGTCTTTTGATAAATCATCGCGCCCAAGCGGTGGTCGTCCCTATAAAAGTGATGGACCTCGTTCAAGGCCGCGTGGTGGAGATAATAAATAATGCGTATCGTCGCAGGTCGTTTGAGTGGCAGGTCTCTTGCCACTCCTAAGGGGCATGATATTCGCCCAACTACTGATCGTACACGCGAAAGTCTTTTTAATATTTTAAATCATGGGCTTTCCTTCAATTTTGAAGGAAAGCGCGTGCTTGATTTATTTGCAGGCACAGGCGCTTTGGGTTTTGAAGCGCTGTCACGCGGAGCGAAAGCGAGTGTTTTTGTCGAGCAATCGGTTGAAGGGCGCGGCCTTATCCAAAAAAATATAGAAGAATTTGCTTTAACAGGTTCAGCGCGTATTTTGCGCCGAGATGCAACACAGCTTGGCGAAATTGGTACGATGCAGCCTTTTCATCTGGTTTTTGCCGATCCACCTTATGGTAAAGGTTTAGGCGAAAAGGCCTTTGTTAGTGCAATGGAAGGTGGCTGGCTTCATAATGATGCCATTATTGTGCTTGAAGAAACAAAGGAAGCAATTGTAAGTTTGCCAGCCAATTTTCGGTTGGTTGATGAACGTGGCTATGGCAATACGGTCATTCGACTTTATGAATTTATGCAAATTAGTTAGTTTTAAAAAGAGGTAAAGCGTGTCGGGAAAATTTACCAAACTTGCTCTAACCGCGTTTATGGCACTATCTCTTGGTGCCTCAACAGCTCTAGCAAGCAGTATAAATGCACCATTAACCATTGCTGCAAATACCGTTAATAATCCTATTTTGGGGCAGCAAAGTGATAGAATAAGTCAGGTAAACGAACCGGCAACGGGTGCACCATCTAGCACCGCACCTTTGGTTGAGAACGCGCCAAATGCAGTTGAAACCAATCAGAAAACTGAGCCAAGTCAATCTGATCAATCTCAACAGGTTTTACCAGATATTGAAAAAATCGGTGATGCTTATCGTTTTACCCTTGAAAATGGGTTGCAGGTTATTGTTTTACCTAATCATCGCGCACCCGTCATCACCCAAATGGTTTGGTATCGCGCTGGATCAGCGGATGAAAATCCGGGTACGACAGGCATTGCCCATTTCCTAGAGCATTTAATGTTTAAGGGCACGAAGACCTATCCAGGAGATGAGTTCAACCAGACTATTTCGCGTCTTGGTGGCCAGCAAAATGCTTTTACCTCTTATGATTACACCGCCTATTTCCAAAGTGTTGCGTCGCAATATATCGAAGAAATGATGAAGCGCGAAGCTGATCGCATGTTGAACCTCGTTCTAAGTGAAGATGATATTACATCGGAGCGTCAGGTTATCATTGAGGAGCGGCGCATGCGTACCGATAACAGCCCTGCTGCAATGCTATCGGAAGAAAGTCGTGCAACCTTATTTTTAAATAGTCCCTATCATAATCCAGTTATTGGCTGGAAGCAGGAAATGGAAGCTTTAAGCCGCGAAGATGCGATTAACTTCTATCATAAATTTTATACCCCTAATAATGCAACGCTTATTTTAGCAGGCGATATCACGCCTGAAAAAGCGCGTGAATTGAGCCTTGCAACTTTTGGCAAGTTAGAAAAACGCTCAAGCCCACCCCAAAAGCGTATTCGCCCACAAGAGCCAGTTAGCCGCACGCAGCGCGTTGTGACGATGCGCGATCCGCGCGTTAGCAATGAAAGTTTCCAGCATTTATGGGTTGTGCCGTCCTATAATAACGCCAAAACTGGACAGGCTGAAGCCTTGGATCTTCTTGGTGAGATTTTAGGTGGATCACAACGCTCGCGCCTTTATACTAAATTTGTGGTGCAAGAAGGCAAGGCGGCATCGGTTGGTAGTGGCTATAGTGGTGTAAGTGTTGATGATGGCATATTCTATGTTTATGCTATGCCGCGCAACAATAACACTCTTGAAGAATTACAAAGTGAGATTAATGAAGTCATTGCTGATATTGCCAAGAACGGCGTAAGCGAGGCTGAACTTAATCAAGCTCGTGAGCGGTTTATCCGAGCCATTATCTATTCCCAAGATAGTCCATCAGGGCTAGCCAATATTTATGGAGCAGCCTTATCAACTGGGCAAACATTGGAAACGATCCATGAATGGCCAGAGCGACTTAAAAAGGTAACTCCCGAGGCAATTAAAGAAGCGGCCAAAGCCTATCTTGATGGAGATAAGGGGGTTGTCAGTTACTTATTGCCACCAAAAGGTGAAAAACCTCGTGAAGATGCAACGTCAGCGACACCTGCCATGGGCACTGATGAGAGCGAACAGCAATAGCTTTTGGCAATAAGGGATATTCCGATGAAAAATAAATTTAAAAATAGTTTTTTGAATTATCTATCTGTCATAATTGGCTGTTGCTTGGTTGTATTTTCAGCGTTTGCTGCTCATGCTATTGAAATTAAGGAAGTTACCTCGCCAAAAGGTATCAAATTATGGCTAGTGGAAGATCAAAGCGTGCCGCTTGTTGCCTTACAATTTTCTTGGGTTGGTGGTACAACACAAGATCCTGAGGGCAAAGAAGGACTGGTCAATTTGATGAGCGGCCTTTTCGACGAGGGGGCCGGGGATCTTACTTCGCTTGAATATCAGGCAAAGCTTGATGATATTGGCGCAGATATCGCTTTTGATGCAAATAGAGATAAAATAAATGGCTCTTTACGGGTTTTGGCGCAAAATTGCGATGAAGCGATTAATTTTTTGAAATTGGCGCTCGATAAACCACGTTTTGACCAAGATGCAATTGATCGTATTCGTGAGCAGATTGTTACGTCTATTAAAGGCTCTGAGCGCGATCCAATGACCATTGGCCAAAATAAATTCAATGCAATGCTCTATGGCAAACATCCCTATAGCCGCCGAGGTGAAGGGACGCTTGACAGTTTAGCCAAGATTAATCGCGATGATATAATCGCGGCTCATAAAAATATTTTGGCACGCGATAATCTAAAAATTGGGCTTGTTGGCCCGATTAATGAACAACAAGCAGGTGAATTGGTAGATAAATTATTTGGGGATTTACCAGAAAAGGCAACTTTGATTGAAATTCCTGATGCAAAATTGCAGCTTGGTGGCATGACCAATGTTAATTATGACTTGCCGCAAACAACACTGGCTTTGGTTTATCCTGGTATAAAGCGTTCAGATAAGGATTTTTTTGCAGCATATCTTATGAATGATATTCTTGGCGGCTCTGGTTTGACGTCGCGGCTATTTGCCGAGGTACGTGATAAGCGCGGTCTCGCTTATGGTGTATCAAGTAGTCTTGTCAATTATGATCATGCCGAAGCGCTGATGATTTCAACCGCAACGCGGGCCGAAAAGGCCGAAGAATCGTTAAAAACAATCCGCAACGAGATTAAAAATCTGGTTGAGAATAATATTACTGCAGATGAACTAAAAAATGCCAAGAGTTTTGTGGTTGGGTCTTATGCGGTGAATAATCTTTCTTCTTCATCGTCGATTGCATCGGTTTTGGTAGGTCTTCAGCAAGAAAATTTGCCGATTGACTACATTGAAAAACGTGCAGATTTGATCAATGGGGTAACTTTGGATGATGTTCACGAGGTTGCAAAAAAGATTTTTAAAGATGAACCAGCATTACTTGTTGTTGGACCTATGAAAAATTAATAAAAAACCCGCTGTAAAAGGCGGGTTTTTTATTTTTTATTATTTGCTATTTAATGGGGTTTATATGTCGAGCAGTGCAAGAATTGGGCTAGCATTAGGTGGTGGCGGCGCAAGAGGGATGGGGCATATTCCTATCATCATGGCTATGGAAGAACTTGGTTTAAAGCCTGCGCGCATTGCTGGAACATCTATTGGTGGCTTGGTTGGGGCGGCGCTTGCGAGTGGTATGAGCGGCGCAGATTTACAAGATTATTTTTTAAAAACCTTTAGCAAGGTTGGTGATGTTGCTGCAACTCTATGGTCTATTCGCCCAATGAGTTTTCAGGAATTACGGCGGCGTGGTTTAAGATTGTCACAATTTAGCCTTGAGGAGATATTGCGGGGCTTTTTGCCCGATTGTGTGCCTTTTGATTTTGCGCAATTACAAATTCCATTATCGGTTGTTGCAGCCGATATTCTATCAGGCGAAATGGTGGTGATGAATGATGGTGATTTACGCTCCGCCATTTCAGCGTCAGCTGCATTGCCGGGTATATTTGCACCGGTGCGCCGTGATGGTTATTTGCTCGTTGATGGCGCGGTTTGCAATCCTGTTCCAGTCGATTGTATTGGCGATGATGTTGATAAGATAATTGCCATTGATATTATAGGTTTTGAAGAAAACCTTCATATGGATAAAAAGCCATCAACCCTTGAAACCTTGTTTGCGGCTAATATGATTTCACAGCGCTCGTTAATGAATACGCGGTTTTTAGCCGTAAAACCCGACCTTGTTCTTGTGCCGCCAGTTGCTGGTATTTACGTCCTTGACTTTATGAGCGCAAAAAAAATCCTCGATCGAGTCATACCCTATAAGGAAGAAGCAAAACGGCAGATTGCTACGCTTTTTGATTAAGTGAGCAATAAGGATGGAATTAATGCTTTGGCTCGCCAATAATATAGATGATCAAACCAGCCATTAAGGCCCAAAACGGCGCACCAATGCTAAATATTGAAATATTGGATGCGGTTATTGTAAAGGTTATAATAGCAGCAATGCGTTGGCGATCAATAGCGAGTGCTTGGGTTAACGCACCGCTAAAAGCACCTAAAAGAGCAAGCCCAGATATAAGGACAATGAGGGCGGCTGGTAGGGAGGCGAAAACCGCAACGAGTGATGCACTAAAGATGGCAAAGATCAAATAAAATCCAGCATAGGCAATGCCGGAGTACCATCTTGTTTTAGGGTCTTTTCCTGCATCTCTGCCGGTACAAATTGCCGCTGAAATAGCGGCAAGATTGGTGGATGAGCCACATAAAAATGCCGAAATAAGCGAAAAGACACCAGTTATACTAAGGCAAGATTTGACGGGAGGCTCATATCCGCTAGCACGTAAGACAGCAAAGCCTGGAAGATTTTGCGATGCCATGGTGACGAGATAAAGCGGGAGCGCAAGGCCGATAAGCGCATTCCATTGGAAGCTTGGTATGCTAAATTCAAGCGAAGATAATTGCAATGGTGGTATAGTATTAATGTTACCGCTAATGCTAGCATAGATAAGGCCTGCAATTAAAACAATGAGCACCGCAAAAGATGGCTGAAAGCGTCGAACCGCAAAAAATAGAATAATAAGTGGTAATACAAAGGCGGCATCACTACCCATTAAGGCCATGGCTTTTATAATAAAGCTGAGCAAAACGCCTGCAAGCATGCCTGAAGAAATACCGGCAGGTATATGATTAAGGGCAAGCGATAAGGGTTTGATGAAGGCTGTAAGCACAATAGCAAGAGCACAACATATAAATGCACCGGTCGCCTGTGCCATGTCATAACCTGATGTTGCGCCAATCAAGGCAAGGCCTGGTGTTGACCAAGCGGTGATGATCGGTATGCGGTAGCGCCAAGATAAAAAAAGCGATGATAAAGCAATAGAAAGGCAGACGGCACTAACCCAGCTAATGATTTGGCTTGGAGAAGCACCGACAATTGTTGCAGCATGGATTAAAATGGCCAAAGTACCGCCAAAGCCGACAATTGCTGCAATGAAGCCCGCACTTATATGTGATAGACGCAATGCATTTTCTCCTGGTTTAGCGGTTACTATCGCTGTGATTGGTTTGGCTTATCGTCACCCAAACAGAGTAATATTTCTTAATTCCTTGGTCGTTTATAGAGCTTTTGTCGGCCTTTTAATATAATCAAGTCCTGAGAGCTTATAATAATCGCTACAAATCTAAGTTTTAAAGCTGTGTAAGCGATTACTTTAAGAATAGGTGTTGAAAGTGACAATGTTCCTCAATTGCGTATTGTTATCATATGGCTTGATAACAGCAAGCATATTTAACGTTACTGGTATATGGATAAATTAACAAGATTGTGATTTGAATTATTGTATTTGATATTTATTATATTATAATTTTTTAATAGTTTTATAGGCGTAACGCCTAATTTGATTCGCAATGTAAATCGATTTAAAAACTAAATTTCCACATGGAAACCTGTTCCAGATTGGGAATATTTACGGCGCTTAAAAGTTTTTTCATTTTTTTTGTGACAGAACTAACGCTCGTTAAAAGAATTCACGAAATCATTAATGTTATTATATACATATATAATTAAAAATATTAAATTATTGTTATGTCATCTTAAAATTGTCACAAATATTTTCTGGAACTAACTTCCAATGCAATGCGTTGTTAAAGTGAAGAAGATCAACCAGTTAAATGGTTGTATTTACGAAGCATATTATTACATAAAGTGATTGTAATTTGATCTTTTTCGATATTAAGGTCTTTAAAGGGGGCCTTGCTTAATTATTTAAAGGAATGAAAGGGCAAATTATGCAGGCTGGTAACGCATTCTATCGTACAGCACAAGATATTCCGACGAATATGCCGATATTGTCATTGGCATCTGTTGTTTTACTTCCTGGTGGTTTTATAGCCGTCCAGATTGACGAGCCGCAGAACATTCGTCTTGCAGATGAAGCTATGAGAACAAATCGTCTTATTGGTCTTGTACAACCTGCAATGGATAATGTATCACAAATTTCCGTTCTTGATAACGGAACACGTCTTTGTGATGTTGGCTGTATCGCTCGTATCACGAGCTATAGTGAAGTTGGTGATGGTAATATTCTTATTTCATTGCACGGTGTTTGTCGCTTTCGCATTGCTAGTAGGATTGTCTCAGATTCACCTTACCTTCGTTGTAAGGTATCGCCATTTTTTGATGACCTTATTGCTGGCCAACAAGAAAGTGATATTAATCGCGATGCATTTTTATCAGTATTTCAAGATTATTTGGAATTCAACCAGATTGATGCAGACTGGGACACTATACTTGAAGCGAGTAACGAAACATTGATTAATGCAATGTCGACCCTTGCTCCTTTTCGCGGTGAGGAAAAACAGGCTTTGTTGGAAGCACCAGACTTGAAGACACGTTCGGAAACATTAATTGCCATTGCTGAACGTTCAATTTTGGGACATAATTCCAATAATCATGCAAATAGGCATAGTGTGTTGCAGTAAAGGAGCTTTTCATGACCTCTCATACCGACAGGAAAATGTTAGAGCTTCTTGTTTGCCCGTTAACGGGTGCTATGCTAGAATATGATGAAACAAGGCAAGAGCTTATCTCCCAAAAAGCTCGCCTTGCTTATATAATTCGTGATGGCGTGCCAATCATGCTGGCATCAGAGGCACGCCTTCTTGACAAATAATAGCAATTATCTGCTGCAATTTTGTAAGATTTTTCAATCTATTTCCCAAAACTTATAATGGATTTAATTATGCGGTGCTTAAGAAAGACCGCAAATCTCACCTTGATCATCTAGATAAATATGCTCCGCTGCAGGCTTTGAGGGAAGCCCCGGCATAGTCATGATTTCACCGCATATAACAACAATAAAGCCCGCCCCAGCTGCTAAGCGTATCTCGCGCACAGGGATATCAAAACCGCTAGGCGCACCACGCAAATTTGGATCAGCCGAGAAAGAGTATTGGGTTTTAGCCATACAAACAGGAAAATGACCATAGCCTGCTTGTTCATATTCTAAAAGTTGTTGTTTAATTTTATCGCTGATAATTGCTTTTTCACCACCATAAATATCGGTGACAATTTTGTTGATCTTATCAATAAGCGGTATGTTATCCTCATAAAGAAAATGGAAGTTGGAAGGGTGGGTATCAATCAATGCTACTAGTTTTTCTGCAATTTCAACCGTGCCTTTTGATCCAAGTTCAAAATGGCGGCACGGTATAGCATCAACGCCCAATTTTTCGACAATGCTGCGCAAAGTGTCAATTTCTTCATCGCTATCTTGATAAAAATGATTGATCGCAACAATAACTGGTACCCCATAGCTTTGCATATTGTTGATGTGGCGAATAAGATTGCCGGCGCCAAGGCGGACAGCCTCCACATTTTCAAGGTTAAGATCAGCTTTAGCAATGCCACCATTCATTTTAAGGGCGCGGATCGTTGCCACAATTACAATGGCCGATGGCTGCAATTTGGCCAAGCGACATTTAATATCGAGGAATTTCTCCGCACCAAGATCTGCGCCAAACCCTGCTTCTGTCACCACGTAGTCAGTAAGTTTCAATGCGGTTTTGGTAGCAATAACCGAGTTGCAGCCATGGGCGATATTGGCAAAAGGCCCACCATGGACAAGGGCAGGGTTATTTTCGAGCGTTTGTACAAGATTTGGCAAAAATGCATCTTTAAGCAAAACCCCCATTGCCCCTTGCGCATCAAGATCACGGGCGTAAATTGGTTCCTTATTGAAATTATAAGCAACTACAATATTACCAAGTCTAATCATCAAATCATCTAGGCTTTCAGCAAGGCAAAATATTGCCATGATTTCCGAAGCCACCGTAATGTCAAAACCACTTTGATGGCTAAAGCCGTTGCTTACGCCGCCAAGGCCAACAACAATATCACGTAATGCCCGCTCATTCATATCCATAACGCGACGCCACATGATGCGGCGGCTATCAATTTGCAAACTATTGCCCCAATAAATATGATTATCGATTAATGCGGCTAGAAGATTATGCGCTGATGTAATCGCATGGAAATCGCCTGTGAAATGGAGATTAATATCTTCCATAGGAATAAGTTGAGCATGGCCGCCGCCTGCAGCCCCGCCTTTCGTGCCAAAGCAAGGACCAAGGGAAGGCTCGCGCAAGGCTAGCATTGCTTTTTTGCCAATAGCATTAAGTCCATCAGCAATGCCAATTGATGTGGTAGTTTTACCCTCGCCCGCCGGGGTAGGGTTAATGGCGGTTACTAAAATAAGATGAGAATTATCTCGCTGCGGCAAATTCTCAATCGTATTTTTGGTAAGTTTTGCCTTATCATGACCAAAGGGCAATATATCTTGTGCGGTCAGTCCAATTTTTGCAGCAATGTCACCAATTGCTTTTTTATTAGCACTGCGTGCTATTTCAATATCACTCAATTGCTTCATGAACTGTCCCTTTAAGATTAGGATTGTTTGGCATTCAAATTCTTGAAAAAAACTATATAGGATAATACGCGCACTTAGAATACTATTCCCTTTGCTAATCAGTATTTATAAACTAGATTATTGCTAATGATAAAGAAATAGGTCATGTTTTATTGGGGAGAGCATGAAAAATTTTAAAAAATATCTTTTGGTGTTTTTTATTTATATGGTGATTGGGCCAGTGATTGGAACATTACCATTTATTGTATTTTTTTCAATGCTGCCACTTTTAAGCTTTAGTTTTGAGGGAATTGCATTATCTTTTATCGCAATAGGTTTTGCAGTAGGCATTGGTTATATAATTGGTGGGCCAGTTGCATTGCTAGCTGTTTGTTTGAAATTTTATTCTATTAAAACCGGTAAGTTAAATGAAGTGACGCGCTTTTTAATCATGCTTGTCGGTTGTTTTCTTATTACGTTAGGTATTGCTTATTTTAATTATCCTACAGATTATGCGTTTTTTTTAGCTTGTGTTTTTTGTTTGCCCTATTGTCTATTATCAATGTTTGCGGCGTCTGTTTGTGATTCACTTCTTCAAAAAATAAAAAAGAGGCTTAAAAGAAAAGCCTCTCTTCGTCATGTTACCAGTGTTAACCGTTAAAAATTGTATTTTATTGCAATCTGGGCTTGGTTAAAATGTTCCAATAGGCAATGATAAAGCCACCAAAAGCAAAAATCCATAAAGTTGCCGAAAGGTGTAATAGGGAAACGTTATTTTCCATTAAACCAGATAGCATCCGTAAAAAAACAGAAATGAACAGCGCTATATAAAGGCTAGTGACAAATTTTGTTGCATGAAGTGCGCGGCCAGAATGACCAAGACTTGCCCTTGACATGATGGCAAGAGTCATAAGGCCTATCGCCCCTGCCATCCATAAATGCTGGACAGGAGCAATTCCACCGGGCAAAAACCCAAATATTTCAAGGCCAATGGCTAAAAAACCGCAAGGAATAAAAAAGAAAGCTAGGTGGAGTACCCAAACCAAAGATTCACCCAAAGTTAGCCAACCACGCCACCGATACAGCCGATAAAAATTGGCAATGGCCGCAATGAGGCAAAAGACAGCAGTGATCTTACTGCTAGGCAAAATAATCCAAGTGATAAGAGTTAATGCGGTGAATACAATAATAATTGTATCAATTTTATCATGGGTGGCGGGCAGGTCGTCTTGCCCTTGCTTTACCAACCAATTGCGAGTGAAGCTTGGCACAACGCGGCCACCAATGACAGCAATCATCATGATGGCGACGCCAACACCAAGACGTGCGCCAATACCGCCAGCACCATAGCCTTCATAAAGGGCTTGATAATCAAAAATCAAATTGGCAATAATTAAAAGGCCAACAAGAATGAGTATTTTTAAATTGCGCCAGTTTTTGCCAGCAATAATCTCGCGACCAATTGCATAGGCAAGTGCAACAGGAAAAATAAGATCAAGCGTAATTGTTGCCCAGTAGGGAAGATAAAGCGAAATAAAAATAGCGATGCGGCCAATAAGCCAGAGCGAAAATAGTCCCATAAGTCGCCATCCAACAATCGGTAGCCGACCTGTCCAATTTGGTACTGCAGTTAATAAAAAGCCTGCAACCACTGCCCATAAATAACCAAATATGAAACTATGCGCGTGCCATGATATAGGATCTAAGGCGATTGGAAGTTCCATAACGCCTGCATAGATAAAAATCCATGCAATAAGCGCGAAAAGTGCTAAAATAGCCGAGAATAGGAAAAACGGTCGATAACCATAGCTCAATATAGCGGGACCCTGCCATTTGCGGATTTGCTCTGCTGAACTTGCCATAATCTACCTCGATTATCCTTATTTTAGCATTTCATTGTAATTATTAGGTGTCGTGCTCAGCACTAAACTGAACGCAACTTGTTTTGCATGCGTGCATGCCGTTCCATTTTTCGCTCTTGCATTTTTTTACCATTGACCATGGTCTTTAATTTTTGCCGATAGCGTCGACGTAAAATCGGCGAATTATTACGAACCATGCGCCAGCAAATAAAGGGAAATGCAAAGATGTGAAATAATAATATTCTAATCACCGCAGCCACTTTTTCTGCCAAAATAAACTGCCCTTTTGAGCGTAAGATCAGATAAGGTATGATGGAAATGCCAAGAACAATCAAAATCCAACTTGCCGTCACGATGAACAGCATCAATAGATCGCCCCACGCGCCGAGATTGAGAAAAAATGTTAAATTGTTAGCATCGATGATCCATCGAGCGAGCAAAAGCAGCCCTACAAGCAAAGGCGAATAAATAAATAAGATGAACAGTACCATAAATGCAAAAGGTGCAAGCGCACTGCCTTTGGGAAAACGCGGGTCATTCTCTTTTTCATATTGGGACATTATGCAGATCCTTATATCTCACAGACCTTATAAATTCTTGATCCTTTAGTTCATAAAATGCCTGCAGTTGAATGGCAAGTTTTTAAATGAATATTCCTGCGCTTGCGGCATTTTGCGCATTTATGAATAGCTGTTTTTAACAAAGTGTATGATCTCTATTATCATGATAGAGGAATTTTTACGTTCGAATTAAAGAAATTTCATTAAATGAAATTACGATAATATTTTCTAATTATTTATATAATTTTATATTTTTGTCGCTTGCTTTGTGTTCTTCTTTTTATATTTTGTTTTGCCTTAAAATAAATAATTCGTTTAAAAACAATAAGTTAATTTTTTATTTTTTGTTAATTAAAATGGTTTCGTTAGTTTGGCACGGTTCTTGTATTTATAAAAATATTAATTGGTACAGAGTTATGATTTTTTGTCTCTGGCCTTTAAGCAAATATAAATCGTGTTTGCTACGATGAGAAGGATTTTAAAATGACTAATAAATTATTTGGAACAGATTTGATTGAAGCTGGGCAGCAAAGCGGAAAATGGTTTGCAAAAGCGCTTGAAGTAGGAAACGCAATTTTACAAGAAGGCGGTACTCGCGAGCAAGCCTTGGCTGCAGCTATTGCTTTTGCGCCTCCTCCAACTATTGGCTTGCAAGACGCAAGTGATGTACCGCTTCATATTAATATTCGTGCTGAAAATGATTTTGAGCAAGAAAATATCGATAAGGTCATTGCTTCCATGAAGTCCTTGATTGAGACACCAGTGGTAAAAGCGGCAGCCATCATGCCTGATGCTTGTCCTACCGGATCTTCTGGCGAAATTCCAGTTGGTGGCATCGTTGCATCTGAAGCCATCCACCCCGGTATGCATTCTGCTGATATTTGTTGTTCGCTTGCTATTTCGGTATTTAAAGGAGTAGCACCCGCAGATTTGTTGAATGCAGTGCATAAGGTAACCCATTTTGGTCCAGGTGGACGTGAGCGCGGCAATCAAATTCGCCCAAGCGATAAGGTCATGCAAAACTTTGCTGATAATATTTATCTTGAAAAGCAGCAAAGTGTTGCAATTGAACATTTTGCAACCCAAGGCGATGGCAATCATTTTGCTTATGTTGGCCAGTTAAAGTCAACTGGGGAAACGGTTTTGGTAACTCATCATGGTTCACGCGCCCCCGGTGCTCGCCTTTATAAAACGGGTATGAAAGTTGCTGATCGTTTTCGCAAAGAACTTTCGCCAAAAACGCAAATTATTAATGCGTGGATTCCTGCCGATAGTGTTGAGGGTGAGACTTATTGGTCTGCTTTGCAGATTATTCGGCAGTGGACCAAAGAAAACCATTTTGCAATTCACGATCTTGCAGCTGATGTACTTGGTGTTAAAGTCAATGATCGTTTTTGGAATGAGCATAATTTTGTTTTCCGCAAAAGTGATGGATTATTTTATCACGCCAAAGGCGCAACGCCAGCATTTTCGGGGTGGTCGCATGATGCTACAGATTTAACTATAATTCCGCTTAACATGGCGGAGCCTATTTTGATTGTGCGTGGAAGCAATGCTGATCATGGTTTAGGGTTTTCACCTCATGGGGCAGGGCGGAATTTTTCTCGCTCTGGTCATGTGCGTAATCTTTGTGCTGAGTTTAATGTCGATAAAAATAGTCTTGGTGATCAGCATTTCAAAGAGATTATCGCTCGTGAAACAAAGGGGCTTGATGTGCGTTTTTTCTCAGGTCATCCTGATGTGTCGGAATTACCATCTGCCTATAAAAATGCGGCAGCAGTAAAGCAGCAAATAAAGGATTACGGCCTTGCCGATATTGTTGAAGAAGTAATCCCTTATGGCTCTATCATGGCAGGTGATTGCTTGATCAATGCGCCATGGCGGCGCAAAAAACAACAAAAACGCGACCAAGCATCGTCGTTTGAAATGAGATAGGTTTGCTAATTAATGAAAATTAAAATTTAGCCCATAATAGGCGGTTTTTAAGCATTTAGGGCATTTAACTTGTAGAAGTTAAATGCCCTTTATTCGTTTCCTTAAAAATTATATGAAAAGTATATGCAATTTAAACGGGAGGAATATGTCCCAATTTGAAAAATAACGCGCTAATTTCGCCGTGTTTTACATTAAAATTAACAATTGGATTGCCGTTTTGATCTTTAGGAAGTGAATTAAGAGCAAAGAAAAAACTACTAATATTGGATGATTGCGCTGGGAATATAGTGCGTAATTTCTGGCTTAGGTCGATTGTATTTATAAAAGCAATCTGAAAGTTGCCATTAAGATAGCCATCTTGAGAAAAATTAAACTTTCCCGAAAGGCTAAATGCGCCACCACCTTCAAATTCTAAGCTGGCATTTTCAATATTACCCTGCATTGAGCGTAAGCGATTACTCCATGGACCAATTGATGGCTGTAGCAATTGCTGTGGTTCATCAAGGTTGACTATCATCTTACCATTAATCGCTGGTAAAACTATGGTGTTGCCACTAATCGACAGCGGCAAGATTAATTGATCATAAGTGAGATCAATATGCATTGCTGCGCTATCTATATTTGATAAGAGGCGGATAAAATCGGCTTTTAAAAGTCCAATCTCTTGGCGATTGTCATCAAAATTATGCATTTCAAGTTGATCAATGCGTAAGTTTAACTCGCTCACATGGCCGTGCTCTAATTCTGAATCGATTTGCAATCTTTGCCAATTTGCGCCAATCGGCTTCAAACCGGGTATTTCAAAATTGGCGGGTGAGGTTGCTTGTAATAAGCGCCAACGTGGCGCAAAAATAGGGGCACTTGCAACAAAGCCATTGGTTGAAATAGCAATGCCTGCTGTTGGCCATTGATAGTTAATACTGTCACATGCGCTGCCAATGCGCAGGGGGAAACCAGTTTTATGTAAATTTTCGCAATAAATAATCATGCCACGATCAGCAGAAGCTGCAAGGCGTTCCTCAATCACTTTTTGCACATGGGCTGATAAAAAATACCAAGCAATGCTATAAAGAACAAATACCGCTAAAACCACGCTTCCAATAATGCGCCAGAAACGCTTTTTGGCTGGGCGGGTGCATGATTTTGGCGGACTATCTGGGAAGTTCATAAAACTTCATTTCCTCTAAAATTATATTAATAGATGAATTATTAAAAATTTTTATGCAATCATTAATTAAAGTATTTTTATTTGCAAGGGTCTTTTAAATTTTACAATTAAATAAGCTTTAAAAATGGTAATAAGTGTTAAAACGCCAAATTTCAAAATTTAAAAAATTCTTATTAATATATCGATAATGATATTAAATAACTTATAGTAATAAATAATTATTTTTGCACTTTAAATAATCCATGTATAATAGATGTACGCAAAATTTAAAAATATCAAAAACAAAAAATTGCCAGTTATAATAAAGCTTTAAAAAACAAAAAACCAGATTAGCGCGATTTGAATTTAAATCACGCTAATCTGGCTATATTGCATTAAAATAAAGAGTGCTAAAACAGGTTAAATGGCGGTCGCTGGCAATACTTGCTTCATTAAGTCATTATTCCATTCGCCTGTCACCTTAACTTGTGCTAAAGCTCCAAGTTCAAACGCCTCTATAAGGTTGTGATTAAGATAGACATAAGTGCCGGGTTGTTTAAACGTATAGAGAGCTGCACCTGCGGCACCACCTGGAATAAACCATGTTTCCATGTTTCGTTCGGGCATATTTGCAAATTTGCCTGTGTTCCAAACAAAGTCACCATGCCCACCAATTAAATGTGGACGTGTGTCTCTATTTGCTTGAGAATGTACAAATAAAACAGTTTCGCCAACCGATGCTGTTAATGCATTTTTGTCGGTTAAAGCACCAACGGAACCATTAAAAACCAAATGAGTAGGAATAAGTCCTCTCATGACCTTTAATGTGTCTTCGTAACTATCCGTAATATTTTCATATTCTTTATAGTTACCATCTTTATCTTTAGGAATATAAAAATCTTGTTCGCCGATATAATAAATTTTATCGTAATGAAGCTTAGTGCCTTTGCCGTCACTCAAGCCTTGGCGAGGTAGCACCATAATGGCACCATTCATACCGCTTGTGACGTGCCAAGGAGCCATGCCAGGTGCTGCGCAATGGTAAACAAATGTGCCTGCTCTATCTGCCTTAAAACGAAGAATTGTTTTTTCTCCTGGTGCAATTTGGGTAAGTGACCCGCCGCCCATGGCACCAGTAGAAGCATGAAAATCAATATTATGGGTTAAAAGGTTGGTTGCAGGATTTATAAGGGTAAGTTCAACATAATCGCCTTCATGAACAACAAGTAATGGTCCTGGAACTGAGCCATTAAATGTCATTGCCCAAGTCTTAGTGCCTTGATCATCTAATGTTATAAGTTTTTCTTCACAAGTCATGGTAACTTCAATGATACAAGGACCGCTATTGGTCGCTTGTTCATGAGCATGCACAAATGGAGGTGCAACAAGTTCAATTTTTTTTCGTGGTAAATGTGCAATGTCTTCTTCATTTTTGACATCTGCTTTATTGGTATTATTTTGTCCAAAGGCGCGATCAATAACAATTGGTGCAACGACCCCAATTGCGGCAGCTCCGGTTAAAAGATTGCGTCGGTTTATATTGTTTAACCTAACCATAGTGATGCATCCTTTAAAGTTATTATAATGTCAATATTATACTAACTGCTAAAAAAAACATTGATTTAAAACAAATAAACACAGTGGTTTAGGCTTTGAGTGTTTTTTAAATATAAATAAATTTTTTAAAATTTAAAATAATTAATCGAGAAATTTTGTCTTTGTTAAAACTGCAGCTTATCTAATGTAAGATTTACATGATTAAATACATTAGGTTTTTTAATGTATCTTGGTTTTTTGGTGAAAAAATTAAATTAATTGGCTTTAATTTTACCTATCGATCAATTTAATGCTCAATGTTTTATAGCTTTTATGGGTAATGTCTCACGAAATTCAACATTACCCATAATTGCATTTGCTAAAGTTTAAAGCGCACAATAGTTAAATTTTTCGAATAAGCCCTTCTTGCGCAACAGATGCCACCAAAACACCTTGGCGGTCATAAATAAGGCCACGGCTAAATCCACGCGCTCCACTTGAACTTGGGCTATCTTGATAATAAAATAACCAATCATCAAAAGAAAATGGACGGTGAAACCACATCGCATGGTCAAGGCTAGCGGCTTGAATTGATGGGTCGGTAATTGAAAGACCATGGGCAAAAAGCGCAGTGTCAAGAATGGTTGTATCGGATACATAGGCCAGCATTGCTGCATTTAATTGTGGATTTTGTGGAATTTCATCAAATAGCTTTACCCAGACACCATGACGCGGCGGCAATTTTTCATCGCTAATATAATGTTCAAGTGAAACGGGGCGCAACGCAAATGGCCGATCCCAACGCCAATAACGTTGCATATCCTCGGGCATTTTTTCCATGAGTTTTTGGTTGGCGCTGGGGTCATCCTTTATATCTTCGGGCATTGGCACATTGTCAGGCATTGCCATATAATGTTCAAGGCCTTGTTCTTCCACCTGAAAGGATGCAGTCATGGTAAAAATTGGTTTGCCATTTTGGCTGGCAATAACATGGCGTGTTGAAAAGCTGCGGCCATCACGCAAGCGGGTTACATGATAAATAATCGGGTGTTCTGGGTCGCCAGGTCGCATGAAATAAGCATGCAGAGAGTGAACAAAACGTGTGCTTTCTACCGTGTTTTGTGCAGCAACTAGGGATTGCGAAATCACATGGCCACCAAAAACGCGTTGCCAAAGGGAAGTACCACTTTGACCGCGAAAAAGATCAATATCAATCATTTCCAGATCGAGAATATTTAAAAGTGCATCAACCTGTTTGACCATGATCTTAAACTCCCATTTTTAATCTTTGAAAATCGGCGAGGTTCATTTCGCATACTTGCCGTGTTTATATAATTTCAACCCTTATAATATTTTTTAAACCGGCATTAAAGTCAGAGTCAATCATTGGGTATACACTTCTTCTTGTATTCTTGGTGAAGAACAGTAATATGGTGGGCGCATTTGATTTTATGAAAAATCAAATGAAAGACAAAAAACGATCCGATCAGGAGTAAAACCACGATGACTAAGGCTCAATCCATTGATGGCAAAAATGTCGATCTTGTTATTGCAGGTGGCGCATATGTTGGTCTTTCTCTGGCGGTGGCAGTAAAAAAAGCCGCGCCGCAGCTTAATGTGGTTATTATTGATGCAGGCAAACCCGGTGCATGGAAAAATGATCCTCGCGCTTCAGCTATTGCCGCTGCCGCAGTGCGTATGCTCGACCATTTAAATTGCTGGCAAGAGGTATTGCCACTTTCTCAGCCTATCACTGATATGGTTATAACAGATTCGCGCTTGTCGGATCCGGTGCGTCCCATTTTTCTAACTTTTGAAGGCGATGTTAATCCTGGTGAACCCTTTGCTTATATGGTGGAAAATAGGCATTTGAATGCGTCGTTACATGCAAAAGCCAGTGAGCTTGGGGTTATTGTTCATGAAGGTGTCAAGGTTGAAAATTTTGAAACCTTTGATAATCATGTGCGTATTTATCTTGATAATGGTGAGGTTTATCAATCAAAACTTTTGGTTGGGGCTGACGGCGTTCGCTCTAAAATGCGTGATAAGGCTGGTATTAAAACGCTTTATTGGCCTTACGGCCAAGTTGGTATTGTGTGTACCGTATCACATGAGCGCCCCCATAATGGCCGTGCTGAGGAGCATTTTTTACCCGCAGGACCTTTTGCTATTTTGCCGCTTAAAGGCAACCGCTCGTCACTAGTTTGGAATGAGTCAGAAGAAAATGCCAAGAAATTATTGGCAAGTGATGACATTGTGTTTGAGGCTGAGCTTGAAATGCGCTTTGGTCACCATTTGGGTGCTATTCGCCTTGAAGGCGAAAAACGCGGCTTTCCTTTTGGTCTAACTCTGGCGCGCGATTTTGTTCGTCCACGCTTTGCATTGGCTGGCGATGCCGCCCATGGTATTCATCCTATTTCAGGGCAGGGGCTAAATTTGGGTTTCCGCGATGTTGCTGCCCTTGCTGAAGTTATTGTTGAAACTACCCGCCTTGGACTTGATATTGGCGCAATGTCAGCATTGGAGCGTTACGAGCGTTGGCGTCGTTATGAAACTGTGCGGATGGGCATTACCACCGATGTTTTAAACCGCATGTTCTCTAATGATTTTACGCCATTGCGGGCGCTTCGCAACTTTGGTCTTGGAGTTGTAGATCGTTTGCCGGCACTGAAAAATTATTTCATTAAAGAAGCGTCGGGTCTTAGCAATGATTCACCCCGTTTATTAAAAGGTGAGGCAATTTAAATTCTGTTTCAAATTCCTTTTGCGGTTAGTGCATGTCAGCTATGCATTATTGTTGGTTGTGAAACTAAATCGTTTGAAATATATATATTGTCACTGGGCTCTACTCCTCCTCCCAAGAGCCCATGCTGAATATGGCA
Source organism: Bartonella sp. HY761 (assembly GCF_026743145.1). Classification (NCBI taxonomy): domain Bacteria; kingdom Pseudomonadati; phylum Pseudomonadota; class Alphaproteobacteria; order Hyphomicrobiales; family Bartonellaceae; genus Bartonella; species Bartonella sp. HY761. The sequence goes on along the minus strand of NZ_CP104887.1, from coordinate 2,809,172 downwards.
TCTTCCTCCTCCCAAGCCATATTCGAGATTGAAAGGCTGCGCATCTCCTCCCGCGCAGCCTTTTTCTTTTCTCCTTTATAAAATGATATATTTACAGGCTTTACATCTGCCTAGGTGATTGATAATCATTTGGCTTGTTTTTGTTGTTTTGAAATATCAATTACTATAAAATTTATAGTGTTTTAGTTTTATATTAATTATTTGTAATAATAGAATAAAAATCGTTAGTAAAAGCCAAAAAATATTTGTAATCTGATTTTTGCCAATATCACCTCATATAAAGTGTCATGATTAAAACTCTAAAGCGCCCAAATATGGATAAGCATTTGTTTCCGCTGCCTCAATTGGCTGCCAGTTTGCATATGGCTTTAGTTGCTATTTTTGTTTTATTTTCTATAAATTTCGTTTTCGCGCAAGACAATCGCCCAAATGATGGTAAAGCCTTAGCCAATAAAGCCTTGGAAGAAATTGAGCAAAATATGACGCTGTCCAAGGAGCGAGCAGCAGAACTCTTGATAGAAGTAGATGGTTTGAAAAAAGACCAACATAGTTTGACGCAAGCTTTGGTAGATAGCGCTAGCCAAGAGCGATACTTAGCTGAAGCCGTCCAACGTGGTGAATTTCGTCTTGCTGGTTTATTCGATGAAAAACAAGTGGTTGAAAAAAGACTTGCAAAAAGGCGCGCTGAGTTTTCTGAAGTATTAGCAGCTATAGAGCGGCTTGGTCTTAAGCCTCCACCAGCAATTCTTGTCCATCCTGATGATGCATTGCAAGCGGTGCGCAGTGCGGCTCTTCTTGGTGCGGTTGTTCCAGATATGCGCCAACGCATGGAAGCATTAAATGTTACCTTGCGCGAGCTTGAGGTTGTTGAAAGCGAAGTAAAACACGAAACACAAGAACTTGAAAATTCAGTTTCTGCCCAAAGGCAGGAAAAGAAGCGTTTACAACTTTTATTGGCTGAAAAGGCTAAGTTGCAACAAAAATCTGAAGAAAATTTAGAAAATGAGCGCTTGCATATGGATGAACTTGCGCAAAAGGCTCAGTCCGTGCAAGATCTTGTTGTCGAATTGGAACGTCAAAGTAAGTTTCAATTTGGAGACACTGTCGGTAATCAGCAAGGCGAGCCGACAATGCTAGCGTTACGTGCTGATTTTAATAAGTTGAAAGGTCGTTTGGCTTTACCTGTATTGGGTAGAAAGGTTTCTGGATTTAGTAAAAATTCTCAAGGCGAAACCTATGAGACTGATGCGGGAGCTATTGTTTTAAGTCCAGCGGAAGGAATTGTGCGTTATGCAGGCAATTTTCGTTCCTATGGGCAAATGTTAATTATTGATGTTGGGCAAAATTATCATATTATACTTGCCGGACTAGAGCAATTGGATGTAACGCCGGGACAAGTTGTTTTGCAAGGCGAACCAATAGGTTCAATGGACAGACAACTTATTGCGAGCGCAACTGCATTGGATATAGGCAAAAGCGTATCAATGCTTTACATTGAGATTAGAAAAGAAGGAAAGCCCGTTGACCCCGAATCTTGGTGGGTACGAGGTCAAGCCGGAAAGGGACAAGGATGATTCGTAAAATAACTATTGCACTGGCAGGAGCGCTTTTGGGGGCAACTTCCATGATTATGGTGCAGTCTTATGCAGCGCCGAGTGCGGATAAGACAAACACAGATGTTTATCGCCAGCTTGCCGTTTTTGGCGATATTTTCGAAAGGGTGCGCGATCAATATGTAACGCCGCCCGATGATAAAAAATTGGTTGAAAGTGCAATTAATGGCATGCTTTCATCGCTTGACCCCCATTCATCTTATCTTGACCCAGAAGCTGCTAACGATATGCGGGTGTCAACTAAGGGCGAATTTGGTGGTCTTGGTATAGAAGTAACCATGGAAAATGACGCCGTTAAGGTTATTGCACCAATCGATGATACTCCGGCATCACGCGCTGGTGTTCTTGCTGGCGATTTAATTGTTAAAATTAATGGTGAAGAAGTTCGCGGCAAATCTTTAAATGATGCTGTTGATACTATGCGTGGTGAAGTAGGTACCGATATTACTCTTACCCTTGTGCGCCAAGGTGCCGATAAGCCGATTGATATTACTATCAAGCGTGCCATCATTAAGGTTAAGGCAGTACGCTACCGTGTTGAAAATGACGTTGGTTACATCCGCATTATTCAATTTACCGAGCAAACCAGCACCGATTTAAAAAAGGCAATTGACGACATTGAAAGCAAAATTCCAGCAGATAAGCTCAAAGGCTATGTGCTTGATTTGCGCCTCAATCCTGGTGGTCTCTTGGATCAGGCGGTAAGCGTTTCTGATGCTTTCCTTGACAAAGGGGAAATTGTTTCAACCCGTGGCCGCAATGAGCAAAACATCATGCGCTTTGACGCTCGCCCCGGCGATTTAGTCAAGGGCAAGCCGATTATTGTTTTAATCAATGGCGGTTCGGCAAGTGCATCTGAAATTGTAGCTGGCGCTTTACAAGATCATCACCGTGCGACCATTCTTGGTACGCAATCTTTTGGTAAGGGGTCTGTACAAACCATTATACCACTTGGTGAAAATGGTGCGCTGCGTCTAACTACTGCACTTTATTATACACCGGCTGGCCGTTCAATTCAGGGTAAAGGTATCACACCTGATATTTTGGTGGAACAACCATTGCCAGATGAACTTAAGGGCAAAAATGTAAGCATTGCAGAATCAGAACTTCAAAACCACATTAAAGGCAATAATGAGGACGAAAAGGGTTCAGGATCTGCAGCTTATGTTCCAAAAGAACCTAAAGATGATGTGCAGCTTGGTGAAGCATTAAAATTATTGCGTGGCGAGGATAAAAATCCTGCATTCCCACCAAATCCTGATAAGGACCTACCACAATAAAAACTATTTATAGTTTTACTCAAAATACCCGCTTTGTTTTTGCAAGGCGGGTATTTTTAATTTATAATTTGCGGCTTAAAGTTCAGTAATAAGTGCAGATTTGCAACAATATCCTGTGATCATCAGCTAAATTAAAAATTACTCTCGACTTATTACTTATGGTTAATTATTAGATAATTCTATATGATAAGGTTCCAGAAATCCTTGCGTGTTTTAAACCTTGCCCCCATTCTGTTTGATGAGTTGTTCATGATAAATGCAATCCAACATAAAGACCGCTTTTTTAAACTATTAGGAAAATTGGTTTTTACGAGTAGTCTTGTGATGATGGTTACCATGCAGAATTTAGCCGCGGCGACGGTTGTGCCTGCCGGCAATCGCAATGAGGTTCAACCTCCAATCCCAGGTGCATCAGCACGCCGGACCCGCGAGCTTGCAACGACCTATGATGCAAAATTCAACAAGGTTTTTAGCTTCATTAAAAATGATGCGCGCTTGCGTAAGCGCATTGAAGCAACAGCAAAAGCTTATGGTATTTCGCCGGTTCATATTGCTGGTGCGATCATTGGGGAACACACCTATAATGTTGATGTATATGATCGCATTCAAACCTATTATGTCAAAGGCATGTCTTGGGCTAAGCAAGGGGTGAGTTTTTCCTATCAGGGGGAGAAAATCGGTGCGTTTATAGCAAGACCACAATTTGAAACATGTAAACAATTTACTGATAGCTATCGCCTATGGTCTTGCCGTGAAAAAGTTTGGAACGAAAAATTTAGCGGCAAAACTGTTGATGGCAAGTCTTTTCCAAAAAATCGTTTTAGTGCGGTATTTTTTCAACCCTTCTACGCGGGGCAGACTTTTGGGCTAGGGCAGGTGAATCCGCTTACCGCTTTAAAAGTTTCTGATCGCGTTCATCAAATATCAGGTCTTCCAAAGCTTGAAGCTGAAAATGGTGATGGAGTGTATCGTGCTATTATGGATCCCGATTTGACCTTGCCTTATATTGCAGCAACAATTCGTCAGTCGATAGACTCTTATCGCCAAATTGCTGATATGGATATTTCTAAAAATCCCGGCCTCACATCAACTCTTTATAATACGGGCGGGGCGGATGAGCGTGCGCGTGCTTTAGCAAGCTTGAATAAGCAGCTTAAATCAGAGAATAAGCCAATTAAATATCCTGAAGAAAATTATTATGGTTGGTTTGTAAATACTAAGGCAAAAGAACTTGAATCTTTATTTTAATCTTTGTTAATTTGAAGTTCTTCGGCCAAGGCCTGTCGTATTAAGTGGCGTTGCTTATCTAACCAATCAAACCCACCTGCTTGTCCTTTCGGCAATGGGAAATAAGAAACAATAGTTTTCAACGCTTCTGGATAGTTTAAATTGCCAACAAAATAATCGGTATAGGAAAAGCGCTTATCATCCAATGGTTTATAAGTGTCAATCCAAGTTAAAAAAATATAGCTCCATAGCTTTTGCTGATGGAGGGTATTATACTCATCATAATGAGATAATATTACATGCGAAACAACATGGTTATCATCTTCAAGGATAAGGGCGTAAAGTTCAGCAGATGAATTTTCAGTGAGACTTTCAGTTACATATTTTTTTGCTTGGTCCACCGTTAAAAAATGGTTTTTTATTCCAAAGGCTAAATCGGCCAATGATAAATTTGGCAAAATATTAGAAAGTTCATGATGAAGTATTTGTTGATACATTTTAATTGACCAATAATAACATTTACTATGGTTTTTCACTAAAAGGTAGTTTTAACTCGATTGCTAGCTTTTTTAATATTATTTGCCGCTGCTCATCCCGGTAATTAGCGACGGCACTTAGATCATCAAAAAATTGATAATATTCCTCAAGCGGTAATAAAAATTCTGGCCTTTCTAATGCGATAAAAATATCGTCTAGCAATTTAAACCTGCTTGGATGATAATCTGCATAAAACTTAAGCCAGCTTAGGAAAATATAGCCCCAGAGCTTCTTTTGATAATATTCGTTTACATGATTTAAATGGCTATTGATTTTGTTGATAAATGTAAAGCTATCAGCTTCAATAGCAAGGTCAAAAAGCTGCTGCTCAGATTGACTGTCAAGGCTTGAAACAATAAACTTTTGTGCTTCATCGCTATTGAGTAATTGGCTTGATATCCCAAAAGCTAAATCTGGTAACTTTGCAAAAGGATAAATTTTTATCAGCTCATCAGCTTTAATTTGCCAATCCATTAGGATTTCGCTGCTTTCTTGTCACAAGGCTTTAATAAGTGTTTTATCTTCTTATAGTGGTTGCTTTCTTTATTATAAAAGCTATCCATTAAGGCTTCAGGCATAATAATATCACGATCCTTGCAAAAATGGTCAATTGCCGTTCTCATAGCATTAAAAAATGGATCTTGGCTACTTAAAGCACCATGGGTAAAATTAATCACTGAATTAGCCTTTAGGGCAGATTCAAATTGATTGATGTAATAGTTAAAAATGGCATCCCATGTGATAATGTTGTTTTTATCATTGCTTAAATGACGTAAATTAAAAGCCGCTACGCAGAACATTGAGTAATATTGGTGTTCAATAATAAAATCAATATAGTCACGATTTATGCTAGTAAGATAAAATAAACCAGTCGAAAAACATTCAGATGTTGTGACATGTTGAAATTTATTAAAGTATTGTAAAAATATTTCAGATTCATGTTTATCACTTAGCACTAACCCTTCGAAAAATTTTACGCTTTCATCGTCTAATTGATAAATACTATTTTTCTGTTTGATAAAATGTTGTAGTTGGCTTTTGGTCATTTGGCCGGCTCGAATTAAATGTTTTTGGGTCTTGTTTAGTGAAATGGATTTAATCTTAGCCATTTTAGCACGATTTTTGTTTTATCGCCAAAGCTGTTGATAAATCTTCATTTATGCCCTTTTAAGGTGTAAGTGGAACATTTTTATATGGGCTTTGAATTTGGTGGGGTAATTTTGGCTAATTTGCAAAAATCTTGGATACGATTAGTATGAAACCTATCTTGCAAATTCATCTGTAGTATGATCAATGCGAAAATATCTATAACCAAAGACGATCATGCCATTGTATTTATGCAACCTCGCAAAAGCATTGCTAAGGCAATAACTGCGTTACTTCCGTCAAAATGCCTAGCAACATGTCTATTGAGGCGTTTGGTACACTGTCAATGCAAACTTGTTTATGGCGTTCTAAGACATCAAGATAAGTGTTTTAACTTAAGTGTCACGACCAAATTTGCTTTTTATAGAATAATACAAATTGAACTTCATCAACTTTATCAATACCAAGCTCAGCGGCTTTGCAAGCTAAATAGATGCGTCCCCAAAATAATTAATGATTTTGATTGAGAACATTAATTATAACCCAAGGCTTTGATTATTGAATTTAAAAATTCATGAGGAGTAATCGTTTATTTGTGATTAAGAGCCAAAGCCTTAGGTTGAAATAGGGTGATCTTGAAGTTAAGGCTTATTGATTTTAATGCCTTTAACAGTTAAATTTATAAAAACCCATAAATGTGGTCAGTTTATTTATTGCAGTCGTTTTTAGTAAATGAAAACTCAACGGTTTTACCTTTATAGGTGTAAGTCGCTAACAAATTTTCAACTTTTTGGTTTCTTTTAAGAATAGTACAAAATGTACCAACCAATTCAGTTTCAAAAATTTCTTCTTTCGGTCTTGCAAATGATTTATCAAAATCAAATTCTTGATCATTATCAATAATAGTATAGAAATAATGGTAAGTAGAATGGGTAATTTTGATCTTTTCTAAAATTGTATTTTCATTTAAATTTTTGGGGAGATTTCTGTTGGCAAGATATTCAATTTGTTTTATCTGATACCATGGATAAATAAAGATTGATGTAGAAGCAAATGCTAAGCCAACAGATGCAATTGCTATAGTAATATAAATCAACTTTTTCTGAGCTTTATAGAATTTTGCAATACCATAAAATATAAAATAGATTAATACAGATGTAATAACTATAATTTCAAATGGTGACAGATTGTATATTTTATCCATTTTTATACCTATAAATTTTTGGCCTATTGAACAATTTTATCAATAGGGAAACACATAATTATATTAAATAAATATATTTTTAAAAAAGAAAAGTCGAAATATATATTATACTCTATTTTCGCTAATTTTTTTACTGCAAGCTTGTCGTTTAATAAATTTTCTACAGTTATTAGAACACAAAAGAATGATTAAAGTTTAGGTCGCTTAGAAAAAAGGGAGAAATATAGTATTCTATATTTCTCCCTTTTTATAAGGTTTAAAGCATTTCAAATTGCGAACAGCAATGAGCGGTTGAAAATAAACAGGCAACTAAGCTTCTGTTTGCTCAGCCTCAGCTTTAGTGGTACGGCGCTTACGAGGCGGTTTCTCAACCGCAGCTTCGTCGTTTTTTTCGCTCGCAGCTGCAACAACCTTAGGTGCACGGGTTCTTGTTGCCCGTGGCTTGCTAACTGGTTTTTCATTGGTTTCAATCGCAGCAATCATTGGTTCAACCGCTTTAACCAAAGGTTCATTTTGCGTTACAGCAGTTACGACTTCTTGTGCATCATCGGTGCGTTGGTCATTTTGTGCAGTGGTGACACGTTCAAAGTTACGCTCATTATTGCGTGGAGTACGGGGTTGACGTGGGTTTCGACGTAAGCCATTGGTTTTGCGTCCATTATAAGAACGTTCATGTGATCTACCATTGTGTTCAGTATTTTCTTGATCAAATGAAGCTTCCAGTTGGTCACTGTTCAAAACGGGCTGCGGACCTGTTCCAACAGGCTCACTTTCATTGGTCTCACTTGTATCAGTGGTCACCAATTCAAAATTATCATCATTTTGCTCATCGCGATTATTACTTTGTTGTATGTGCCCTTGGGCTGACAAAATAATGCGCATATAATGCTCTGCATGCTGCAAATAATTTTCTGCCATAACTCTATCGCCAGATGATTGAGCATCTCGTGACAAAGTCAAATATTTATCAGCGATATGTTGGGCGTTTCCGCGAATTTTAACATCTGGCCCACTACTCTCATAGTTTCTGGTTAAAGGGTTTGGGCCTCTGCGATTATTGTTATTATTGCTGTTATTGTTATTATTGCTGCGTCCACGCATACGCCTATTTTGTTGTGGCCTCATAATTTACTCTTTTTTGGTTATAGAGATCTTGTCTGTTATAGAGATCTTGTGCCAGTGCTGAAATTCACTGAAAAAACCACTCTTATATTGACACGCACAATGTCAATAATGGCGGTAAAATTTGCCTCTTAAGCGAATATTATGCTGAAGAACCAAATGATGATAGCGGATCTTGTGCTCAAAACACAAATCACTTCCCATTTCTATCATATAGTTTTGGATAATTAACCATCATTGGCGCAATTGCCAAGCACTTTTTCAAAGTTAAAAACCATTTTGTTTTTAATATTCGATATTCTCCACAAAATTTTGAATAAATCAAGCTAATTTTTAAAATTTATCTAAAAAGTCTCTTATTGGGTGAAATATAGAAAATAAAACATTTCTATTTTTCTTATAAAGATTATTTTAAAAAGGTAAATGTAAGTTGTGTATTTTTTGAGTTAAGTTGCATAAATGCAACAAGTGATATTTTCGAATCAGCAAATAAATTTTCAATTTGGTCAAGCCTCATCACGGCCTAAAACGACCAATTTCGGGCTTTTGAAAAAATAAAATCGCGAAATGCATTAAGCTTTGCTGAGCTACGTAGCGCTTCAGGATAGCAGAAAAAAGTATCAAAAGATGGAATATCAGTTAAATCTGGGAAAAGTCGTACGAGTTGATCATCCGCATTAACGATATAATCAGGCAACACGGCAATGCCGATATGACGCATGACAGCGCGTTTGACTGAAATAATATTATTAATTTGTAATGTAGGCGTGCGTGGTGTTTCACCGTTGCGGCCGGCTATTTCTAGCCAGTTTAACCCTGAAAGATATGATGGCACGGGTTCACCAAATGATATTATTCTATGACTATCAAGATCATTAAGCTCATTTGGTCTGCCGTTTTCCGCGATATAAGTTGCAGATGCGTAGACATGCATGTGTACTGTGAATAGCCGCTTTTGGATCAAGTCAGGTTGTTGTGGCTGACGCAACCGTACAGCGCAGTCGGCATGGCGCATGGTAAGGTCTAATTCTTCGTCATCGAGCAATAATTGCAACTGAATATCTGGGTAAAGGCTTAAAAATTCGGGGATGCGCTCTACAAGCCAACCAGAACCCATGCCAAAAGTCGTAGTAACGCGTAAATGGCCGCTAGGCCGCTCCTTACTTTCAATAAGTTTGGAACGCACATTTTCAAGTTTCATCAAAACATCATGGGCGGTTCGATAGAGTGTTTCACCTTGTTCGGTTAAGATGAGACCACGAGCATGGCGCTGAAAAAGGGGAACACCAACATCTTGTTCTAATGCACTCACTTGGCGCGAAATTGCAGACTGTGAAAGGCGCAATGTTTGTGCTGCATGCGTAAAAGAGCCCGCCTCTGCTGCAGCATGAAAAATACGCAATTTATCCCAATCTAATGGTGCTGCCACAATAGTTTCCTATCCCCGGTTTAAAAATTCTTATCAATTGTTAAAATTAATAAGAATTTTTTTATTAATTTTACGCGCTTTTTGTCTAGTCTAATTTTGTTCTTTTATGCCAAAGCAATGGGGCGCGTTTATGATTTAAAAGTGTTAACCCCAAATTAAAGCAATTAAGTGAATGGTTCGTGAACAAATTGGCTTTAATTTTTAAGTTAACAATTCTTTAAATCATGCATTTTGATCTAGAAAGCGTTCTGCCTCAAGGGCAGCCATGCAGCCCCGTCCAGCGGCGGTTACGGCTTGGCGATAGACATCATCAGCTACATCACCTGCAGCAAAAACACCTGGCACATTGGTGGCGGTAGAATCGGGCTTTGTCCATAAATATCCACCATCTTTTTGCTGTAACTGTCCTTCAAATAATGCAACCGCCGGCGCATGACCAATAGCGACAAATACCCCATCGGTACTAAGAGATTGCTCCTTGCCTGTTGCAACGTTACGTATGCGAACACCATTTACAGTTGCACCGAGCGATCCTTGGGATTGAGTTCCAACAATCTCCTCAACTGTATGATTCCAGATGACTTCAACATTTTCGCGGGCAATAAGGCGGTCTTGCATGATTTTTTCAGCACGAAAACTATCACGACGATGAATAATAGTCACTTTTTGGGCGATGTGGGAAAGATAGAGCGCTTCTTCAACTGCTGTATTTCCACCCCCAATAACCACAACATCCTTGCCGCGATAAAAGAAACCATCACAGGTGGCGCAGGCAGATACACCGCCGCCCATAAATTTCTGTTCACTAGGCAGGCCTAACCAACGTGCTTGCGCACCGGTTGCAATGATAACAGCGTCAGAAAAAATTACGTTACCAGAATCTGTTGTTGCTTTGAAAGGACGAGATGAAAGATCAATATTACTCACCAGATCAAATATAATTTCAGCACCAACATGTGTCGCTTGTTTAGCCATTTGTTCCATCAGCCATGGACCTTGGATAGGGTCGGCAAAGCCTGGGTAATTTTCAACATCGCTGGTAATGGTAAGTTGGCCGCCTTGTTGAAGGCCAGTAATCATTATAGGTTTTAGCATTGCGCGTGCTGCATAAATTGCTGCAGTATAGCCTGCAGGGCCTGATCCAATGATTAATACAGGCGTATGGCGCTCGGACATAGCTTCCCTTTCTCGATGTTAACTTATGATTTAGGTGTAGATTGCCTATTTGAATGTTAAACTAGGATCATGTGATTTAATTTGCAAGCGTTGCAAGTGTATTTGCAATGCTTAAACACAGTTAAGCCTATCTCAGCCGCTTGTTACGGTGAAGCCTATATGGTGAATTAAAAATACATATGAAATGCATATTAAATGAATAAGTTAGATTTTTAAACTCTAGAGCTTGCCATTTCACTTTTCAGTTTGTTTGGGTGCGGTGGACGTCGTATTATTCAATCCCAAAACATCAGCATTCACTAAAGCGTTTTTTCCTGCAATGATCCGTCCACCAAGCAGATTTTTAGCAGATGGTGCTTTTTTAATAATGCATAAAGAATTTATAAATTCAATTGAGTGAATATGAGAAAGACATTCATCGGTGAGTGTTAGTTCCAAATTTTTTAAAAAAGGTTCAAGATATTCAGCTCTAGATATTGGTAATCCCCAATGTTCAAAATTTACAATATCAACTAAAAGTTTAAAAAATTGAATTGCTGATTGAGACGCAAATAAGCCACCTTGGTAGTCTTTCCAATAACTGCAATGTAGATCTTCAATAATAAAAAGGCCACCATCTTTTAGATCGGGGAAATAATTACAAAATGTAGCAATTATGTCAGAGGATTTGTGTGAGCCATCATCAATGATAATATTAAATTCAGGGCAAGATGATGAAATACGTTCTTTTGTCGTGGGTTGATTTATATCCCCAATCAGCACATTGATCCTGCCATCATCAAATTTCAAATTTGCACATTGACGGTCTATATCGCAGCCAATAATAATATGGGCATTTTTAAAATATTTGGCCCATATTTCTAGAGAGCCACCATTTTGAACCCCCACTTCAAGCATATTGATATTTTTGTCTTGATAGGAACTGAGTTGGTTGTGATAAGTGTCTATATATATAGACCATTTGTCAGATGTTTTTTCTTCATGATCCGCATATAATTTAGATAATATATTATCAGTTTCCATTTCGGCTCTCTGTATAGCTTTAATATATTAATAGTCTATTTTATTGAAAATAGTGTTCATATCCGTTATGGTGTTTAATAAACAAACGTTTTCCATTTGATAGACTTCTATTTTTATTAATATAAAAATTCCAAATTGAATAAAGTCAATTCAAAATTACGTTGGTGGAGATGATTATCAGAAATTTTTAAGCAATCCTAGCTGATAATTGAAATAATTTTGATTTTTTTGCATCGATGAAATTAGAATTATTATAACGATATAATATTTGTTGCTAATTTAGTGTTTTTATACAAAGCATATCTTCAAGCATTGGTTTTTGATTTTTTATGTTTCTTAAAAGTGTTGGTGGGTTAAATTAATAAGTGCGTGATCAAAATTTGAAGAGTCATATTGTAATTGATCAAATCCGGTTCTATTGTTGCACCATATTTATTTGCTTAAAATGAAGCAAATGGTCGGTATTTTGTTTAACATTAGCAATTGAGGGTGTCAGAATGGCTGCAAGAAAATTATTTCTCTTACCAGGTGACGGTATTGGTATTGAAACTATGGCCGAGGTGCGTAAAATTATCACCTATATGACCAATGAGCTTGATTTGGATTTCGTTTGCGAAGAGGGGCTTGTTGGTGGTTCAGCCTATGATGCTCATGGTGTTGCAATATCTGATGATGATATGGTGCGCGCATTAAATGCTGATGCGGTTTTATTTGGCGCAGTTGGTGGTCCAAAATGGGATAATGTTCCTTACGACAAGCGTCCCGAGGCAGGTCTCTTGCGTCTTCGTAAAGATCTTGGTCTTTTTGCCAATTTGCGTCCTGCTATTTGTTATCCAGCCCTTGCTAATGCATCTTCATTAAAACCTGAATTGGTGGAAGGCCTTGATATTTTAATCGTGCGCGAATTAACTGGCGGCGTTTATTTTGGTGAGCCAAAGGAAATTATTGATCTTGGTAATGGTGAACAACGTGCGATTGATACGCAAGTTTATGATACTTATGAAATTGAGCGCATTGCAGCCGTTGCATTTGACCTTGCCCGCACACGCGGCAACCGCGTCACTTCAATGGAGAAACGCAATGTCATGAAGTCAGGCGTTTTATGGCATCAAGTGGTCAATGCAACTCATAAAGATCGTTTTAGCGATGTGGTGCTTGATCATATGTTGGCTGATGCTGGTGGCATGCAGCTTGTTCGCGCACCTAAGCAATTTGATGTGATTGTAACTGATAATCTTTTTGGTGATCTTTTATCTGATGTTGCAGCTATGCTCACCGGTTCTCTTGGTATGTTGCCGTCAGCTTCGCTTGGTGCGCCGGATGAAAATACTGGCGCGCGTAAAGCGATGTATGAGCCTGTGCATGGTTCAGCCCCTGATATTGCTGGCAAAGGTATTGCCAATCCAATTGCGATGATTGCGTCTCTTGCTATGTGTCTTCGTTATTCTTTCTCGCTTAATGCAGAAGCTGCTAAGCTTGAAAAAGCCATTTCACGCACATTGGATGATGGTCTTCGCACCAGTGATATTTATTCTGATGGTATGCGTAAAGTTTCCACCAGTGAAATGGGTGATGCAATCCTTGCTCATTTTAAGACAATTATTGCTTAAGCTTGATTTTAAAAGCCTTCGGAGAATTTTTCCGAAGGCTTTTGTTTAGCTAAACAGCATAACTGGGATAAGGCAACCCCGAATAAGTTCCGTGGTGGTAGAGCCAACAAAAAATTGCTTTATACGCGAGTGGCTATAAGCACCCATAATGAGAAGATCGATGTTATCTTTTTCAACGCGGTTTTTAATGACTGGACCTGCAGCACCATTAATAATATCGGCTTTAACATCAAAGCCGGCTGCAACCAGTTTGACCGCTGCTGCATTTAACTTATCAAAATCCTTATCGTTTTCACTTCCCGCCATAATAAGATGGCAACCAAGACCTTTAAGAAGTGGTGTTTGGCATAAATAGTCAATGGCTCGTTCAATCGCAGCACTTGCATCATAAGACACTAAAAAATTGCTGATTGGTTTAAATTGTCGCGCCGCCAATAATGTAGGGTTTTGGTTGCTACGCACAACATCTTCAACATTAGAGCCAAGTCGGAGTTTGATGAAATCTGCCCCTTCACCGCGCTTGCCAAGAATAATGTAATCGGCTTTTTTTCCTAAATCTTCCATCACGTCAAGCAGAGTACCATGGCGCAAATTCATGGTTATATTGTGAACGCCACTTTTTTCAAGTCGCTCTTTTGCTTCATCAAGAAGGACGCGGCCATGCTTATTAGCAAGCTGTGCCCGTTCTGCGTCGAGGTCGGATAGTTTAGTAAGCAAGGCGCTGCGTGCGCCAAGACCGATGGAGCCACTTAAATCAGTTAATTGTTCATGCATTTCGCTTTTATCGATAACATGAACAAGCTCCACGGTTGCGCTAAGGCGCGTAGCTATCCAACTGGACAAGTCACAAACACTGGGACCGTAGATGGAACTATCAATGAGTGAAAGAATATGGGTCATGATGTGCCCTTTTCAAAAGTTTCAATGCTACGCGCTAATAAATTAAAAGCATAAAGCATTTATACTTAATATAGAAGTAAAAATGCTTTATTCAATGTGGCGAGTTTAATGAGTGACTTACTTAGTGTCCAGCAGGTAGTTTGGCATTTTCCTTATCATGAACGGCATGTTTTTTGATGATAAGTTCGCTTGCCTTATTCATGCCGATAAGCTCAACTTCTGCCCCTTCGCGCCTAAACTTTAACACCACTTGATCAAGGGCGGTGACAGCAGAAAGATCCCAGATATGAGCGTGCGACACATCAATAGTCACCTTATTCAATGCTTCCCCAAAATCAAAAGCACGGGTAAATCCTGATACGGATACAAAAAATAACTGCCCTTCAATATGATAGGTACGGTTAAGGCCATCATCACTAAGGTTTGAAGTAACGGTCATCAAGCGGGCAATTTTCCAAGCAAAAAATAATGCTGACAAAATGACGCCGGCAATAACTCCAATGGCAAGGTTGTGGGTGTAAACAACTGCTACAACGACGACAAGCATAACCAATGAAGACGTTGCAGGATTGCGAGGAATATTTTTAACCGACGACCATGAAAATGTACCGATAGATACCATGATCATCACTGCAACAAGGGCGGTTGTTGGGATTATCGCCACCAGATCATTCAAAATTAATATGAGAAACAATAGAAATAGGCCGGCAAAGCATGATGAAAGGCGACCGCGTCCACCACTTTTAACATTGATCATTGATTGGCCAATCATGGCGCAACCTGCCATGCCGCCGAAAAAACCGGTAACCGAATTGGCAATGCCTTGGCCAATGCATTCACGGGTTTTATTACCATAAGTATCGGTTAATTCATCAACAATATTGGTGGTCATCAAGGATTCTAATAGACCAACAAGAGCTGCTGCCAAAGCATAGGGAAAAATAATAATGAGAGTTTCAAAGGTAAAGGGAACACTTGGAATGGCAAAAACGGGTAAACTTTCAGGAATATCTCCCATTTGCCCAACCGTCCTTACATCAAGATTGAGATAATAGGCGGCTGCAGTCAATACTATAATGCAAACCAATGGGGCAGGGATTGCTTTAATGAGGCGCGGAAAGAGGTAGAGAATAAGCAAGCCAACGCCAACCATGATGAAAGTTAGGGGCTTGGCATTTTGCCCCAGTAATTCTGGCAATTGCGCCATGAAAATCAAAATTGCCAAGGCATTGACAAATCCATTCATTACCGGTTGGGAAATAAATCGCATCAATGTGCTAATTTGCAGCAGCCCAAATAGCATTTGTAAAAGCCCGGCGAGAATGGTTGCGGCGAAGAGATATTGGACGCCGTGATCTTTGACGAGAACGACAAAAAGCACCGCGACAGCTGCAGTCGCGCCGGAAATCATGCCGGGGCGACCACCGAAAATTGAAGTTAAAAAACAAATTGAAAAAGCAGCATAAAGACCGACTTTTGGGTCAACCCCAGCAATGAGAGCGAAGCCAATCGCTTCAGGAATAAGGGCGAGAGCGACAACCGTGCCGGAAAGCACATCGCCGCGAATATTTCCCAGCCATTCATGACGAATGGTAGCAAAACCACGAGTTTTCAAGTTATGAATCTTTCTATTGGTTTAATTACACTGGCAAAGTGTTATGCATAATTATAAAGCAGCAAAATGCGCTTTTATAGATTATGCTTTAAACCCAAAAATGAGAGCATCTTATTGTTTTAAAATAATTTACAAATGCTCTAACATAAATGTTGCCGGGGGATAGGCGCCCGGAATAGCCACCTGAAAAAACAGGTCCAACGGAATAGAGTAAGTAATACTTATTCTATCGTATTATTCAAGGAAAAAATGAGGTAAAATTTATAGCGCTAAATAATTGTCTGCACGGTCAAATTTTGTAAGTGAGATTTTGGCCATTTGTTTAAATGTAAGTGTATGGGTTTGCGTTTGCTACGTTGCCTAGAAAAATAGCGAGCCAAACCGCATGTCATTAAACACAAAAAGCCGTGTTATCTAATAAAGAAAACACGGCTTTTAAAATAGTTTTATAAATTAAGCAGCTTCAACTTCTTCACTGTCATCAATTTGATCATCAGCTTTAGCATTGCGCTTAGGATTTTTTACCAAATTGGCCTCAATCAGACGCACTGCTTCAGTTTCAGAAACCGCATTTACCGCAGCAACTTCGCGCGCCATCCGGCTCAATGCACCTTCATAAAGCTGGCGTTCAGAATAGGATTGATCAGGCTGATTATCAGCTCTAAAGAGATCACGCACCACTTCAGCGATAGCAATAAGATCACCAGAATTGATTTTTGCATCATATTCCTGGGCGCGGCGCGACCACATAGTGCGCTTAACGCGTGCACGACCTTGCAGGACTTTCAAGGCGCGATCGACAAAATCATTTTCTGAAAGTTTGCGCATACCAATAGAAAGCGCTTTAGCAACCGGCACTTTAACGTGCATTTTGTCTTTTTCAAAATGGATGACAAAAAGCTCTAACTTGTGCCCTGCAACTTCTTGTACTTCAATGGCAACAATCTCACCCACACCATGGGCGGGATAAACAATAGATTCACCGGCGTTAAAACCATGGTGGGCTGAGGTCTTCTTCTGCTGGGATGACATAGGTTAACTTTCTCCCTTTGTGTCCGGCACGATATTGCCGAAAACACATGTTGAACCCTTAGGGCTAATCGGTATATTTTTTGTAAGTCGATATGCGTGAGGCAAGCCAGAAGTATCGGCTAAGTGATATTGTCTAATTGTTGGCAATCCAACATACTCAGAACCTTTAATGCGCTAACAAATTTACAAGCGCAAAAATTGGCTAGCATTATTGGATAAAATCCATAATTTCATTAGCCATTATAAACAACATCAAATATGATAAACACTGGTAAGGTCACGATTTTGCTCTCGACAGAATATAGCAACCATATCACTTTTTTTAATAAGAATCAACTTATTATCAAAAATTTAACAAAAGAGAGCGAATTAACCTTCTTCTTAGTGTTTTTCCACTAGAGAAACAAGGAAAAATACAAATGTGGTACATGATTCTTTATATGGAAAGAGAAAGCCGCTTTTCAAGACGGCTTTTAGCTGGCTTAATCGCCGCTACCAGCATTAGGTGAGAAAAATTTTTCAAGCTTTCCAGTTACCCCATCCATTTCTTCCGCTTCAGGAAGCTGGTCTTTTTTAATGGTCAGGTTAGGCCATTTTTCAGCATATTCCGCATTAAGCACCATCCAGTCATCAAGACCTGGTTCAGTGTCTGGCTTAATTGCCTCGGCGGGGCATTCAGGCTCACAAACACCGCAGTCAATACACTCATCTGGATTGATGACAAGCATATTTTCGCCTTCATAAAAACAATCGACAGGACAAACCTCAACACAATCAGTATATTTGCAGCGAATACAATTGTCGGTCACGACATAAGTCATTATCTTAACTCCGGATCACAAGCAGGTGTTTACCGCTTCCATCATGCATTTTTAACAGCTTTGTAAAATGCGCAATGTGCTATTTTTTATGTTCAAATATGCCAAATCAAACCATAGGCTTAATTGGGACTTTAAATAGTGTATATAAAATGTCATTACCATCAGATGAGACAGATTTAAGGTTATTACAGTCTTGCTTTCCATGTGGTTGTCAAAACTATAATGAATAGATCCATGGCCTACCCATAAACCACCAGAGCCAATAACCAACTAAGCCTGAAAAGTGCAACCAAAAATAGCGCACAATTTTTCAAAACAAATAATCATTGAAAACCGAAAAAAGCCTGTCACACTTTAAAGGGCTAACTCTATATATAGTAGTTACTCCTTTTAAGAAACGGTTTCAAGTCTCTAGCATATAAAGATTATCGTAACCTTGGTAATTTTTGCTATATTTAAAGCCTATCATAAAAATTGCAACCTTGGAGGTGTTCTAAAATACGATTTTTGACAAATGATATTTAAATCGCAACAATTGCTGCAGTTTTTTTAAAACGGTTCATAAAGTTTCATTTTCTGAAATTGCTTCAGCGTAAATCTTGGTTCTAACCTGTCAAAAAAATTTCATTTAAAAAATCATGACGCATCTCATGATAAGCCATAAATATTCTGAATTACCTTGGAAGTTGCTTTCACCTCCACATGAACATAGCACCAAAAAATAGCGTAAATAAAAAAGCAGGCACATGATGTACCTGCTTTCTTTATAGTCAATCTCAATTGTTAGCCCTGCTTATATGCCTATAGGCAAAAATACTAACGCTTAATTTAGCTTAACTTAGTCATTGTTGCGGCGTGGACGGCGCTTGCGCTCTGGGCGGTCGCCACCATCATTATTGTCACCAGCATCTTCACTTGTGTTGTCTTGAGCAAGTTCTTTACCAGTTTCCTGATCAACAACCTTCATGGAAAGGCGTACTTTACCACGCTCGTCAAAGCCCATGAGCTTAACCCAAACCTTATCGCCTTCTTTAACTACATCGGTGGTTTTTTGAACGCGCTCAGGTGCAAGCTGTGAAATATGAACAAGACCATCGCGAGGACCAAAGAAATTAACAAAGGCGCCAAATTCTGCAGTTTTTACAACAGTACCATTATAAATCGCACCTACTTCTGGCTCATCAACGATTGAATGGATCCAACGTTTTGCAGCCTCAATGGTTTTACCATCAGAAGAAGCAATCTTAATTGTGCCATCATCTTCAATATTGATTTTCGCACCGGTTTGCTCAACAATTTCACGAATAACCTTACCGCCTGAACCAATAACATCACGGATCTTATCAACCGGAATGTTCATGATTTCAATACGAGGAGCAAATTCACCAAGCTCAGCACGTGATGAGGTAATGGTCTTTGCCATTTCGCCAAGAATATGCTCACGGCCACCCTTAGCTTGCTCAAGCGCAACCTTCATGATTTCTTCAGTGATGCCGTGGATTTTAATGTCCATCTGTAAAGAAGTAATACCTTGATCGGTACCAGCTACCTTGAAATCCATGTCGCCAAGATGATCTTCATCACCAAGAATATCAGAAAGAACCGCAAAGCGATCGCCTTCCTTGATAAGGCCCATTGCAATACCAGCAACGGGACGAGCGAGAGGAACGCCAGCATCCATCAAAGCAAGCGAGGTGCCGCAAACGGTTGCCATTGATGACGAACCATTTGATTCAGTGATTTCTGATACAACACGCATAGTATAAGGGAAGTTTGCTTTTTCAGGCAACATTGGGTGAAGCGCACGCCAAGCAAGCTTACCATGACCAATTTCGCGGCGACCCGGTGAACCAATGCGACCTGTTTCACCAACCGAGAATGGCGGGAAATTATAATGAAGCATGAAGGATTCTTTGATGAGGCCGGAAAGCGTATCGACATATTGCTCATCTTCGCCAGTGCCAAGAGTTGCAACAACAATTGCTTGGGTTTCGCCGCGTGTGAAGACAGCAGAACCATGGGTGCGAGGTAAAATGCCAACTTCAGCAACAATTGGGCGAACAGTAACAAGATCACGGCCATCAATACGTGTGCCGGTATCTAAAATGTTCCAACGAACAATTTTCGCCTGCAAATGCTTAAATACTGCTGCAATTTGTTCTGGTGCATATTCAGCTTCTTCGCCTTCTGGCAAGAATTTTTCAAGCACTTTTGCCTTTACAGCATCAACAGCAGCATAACGCTCTTGTTTAACAGTATTTTGATAGGCTTTGCGCAAATCTTTTTCGGCAAATTTGAGCATTTTCTTTTCAATTTCAGAAAAGTCTTCTGGCTCAAACTCGCGTGGTTCTTTAGCAGCAACTTCTGCAAGCTTGATAATTGCATCAATAACTGGTTGGAAACCTTGTTGACCAAATACTACCGCACCAAGCATAATTTCTTCATTAAGCTCTTGTGCTTCTGATTCGACCATAAGAACAGCATCACTTGTACCGGCAACCACCAAATCAAGCTTTGATTCAGGCATTTCATCGATATTTGGATTTAAAATATATTTGCCATTGATATAACCAACGCGTGCACCACCAATGGGTCCCATGAAAGGTACACCAGAAATAGTAAGTGCTGCCGAAGCTGCGACCATTGATAAAATATCAGGGTTATTTTCAAGATCATGCTGAAGAACAGTTACAATGACTTGCGTGTCATTTTTATAACCTTCAGGGAAAAGCGGACGGATCGGACGGTCAATCAGGCGTGAAACAAGAGTTTCATTTTCAGAGGGACGGCCTTCGCGCTTGAAATAGCCACCTGGGATACGACCAGCTGCATAAGCTTTTTCTTGGTAATTAACCGTAAGAGGGAAGAAATCCTGTCCGGCCTTTGCTTCCTTAGCGGAAACTACTGTTGCCATAACCATGGTTTCACCATAGGTTGCAATTACTGCGCCATCAGCTTGGCGGGCAATCTTGCCGGTTTCAAGGGTAAGCGGGCGGCCTGCCCATTCGATTTCTACTTTATGTGTATCAAACATACTTCGTCTTTCATTCATTTAACATACAAAACATATTTTATTATCGATCATCCATTGATCAATTAGATTACAAAATATGTTCACTTTTTAGACGGGCCATGGGCAAGACAACAAGCAGCTTTCAATTGAAAGCAGATTCACATGAGTTAACTATCTAAAGCGGCTAGCAATCCTGCCCCATGACAAGTCCCGAATTTACATGCATTTTTTGATGCCTATCATAATCTTGGATAGAAAGTATTTTTCACAGCAATTAATAATAGGTATCAAAATGATCGTTTATAATATCAGCGATATTATAAAAATAATCGTTTTTTGTGTGAAATTAAACTCATTGTTTTAAGGTGATAACCGATAAAACATAAGCGTAAACTTCAAAAATTTTACCCTGCCCCATATTCAAATGGGACAGGGCAATTTGGCTTAACGGCGCAAACCAAGCTTTGAAATCAAAGTCTGATAACGAGCAAGGTCGATTTTCTTAAGGTAATCCAAAAGGCTACGACGTTGCGAAACCAGTTTCAAAAGACCACGGCGAGAATGGTTATCCTTTTTGTGGGTTTTAAAATGCTCGGTAAGATTAACAATACGCTCTGACAAAACAGCAACTTGCACTTCTGGTGAACCAGTGTCACCGGCTTTTGTTGCATATTCATTGATAAGAGCTTGTTTACGTTCAGCAGTAATCGACATCATATATCCTTTCAAAAATTAAAGAAAAAACGCCCTAGCCGGGATGTCGTCCAGACAAGGGTTAAAAAATGTATGGATAATTAAATCCTAAATACAATGGCAAGCTTATAGCGTAATTGCGGCAATATTACCACCGCTATTATGGGTTTTAAAAAATTATCTTCCAAATGCGCCCTTTACATTAAAAACATCACCAATATCGATAGGTTTAAGAGACAGTTGCATGGAATTAGTAAGAAAAATAAATTAGGTTAATCCCGCATTTTGCAAAACTGCAATGAGAGGAATCACCTGCTTGCGGATTGATAGTAAGCAAAGGGATTATGCGCTAAATCAAGTTTTATTTAAATTAGAAGTCTTCCATATCACATAAAAATAATGGCAAAAACGTGGAAAAACATAAGGAACCGCGCAAAAGGCTTCCAGCTTGGTGTTGCACGCCATGAATGTCTATGCTAGATGCTCTTCAACTTTCAGTGTTGCCATTTTTGAAAAAATGCCTATTGTGCTGAAATTAATTGAAACCGAAAGGTCGAATCCTTTTTAAGGGTGGGCCTATGCTTGGGGAAAGAGACAAGTAATCGTGACAGAAACGTCTTCGCTTATTTCATCAGTTGCCCAGCGGTATGCAGGGTCCCTATTTGATCTTGCGTCTGAAGCCAACTGTGTCGAGGCTGTGGAAAAAGAACTTTCGTCTTTTGCGCAAGTTATTGCAAAAAATGATGACCTACAGTCTTTGATTGAAAGTCCGGTATTTTCAGCAGAGCAACAGCTTGCCGCTATTGATAGTATCGCCAATAAGGCTGGTCTTAATGGTGCAGGTCCAAAAGGGCTGACTGGAAATTTTCTCCGTGTTATCGCCGATCATCGGCGTTTAAATAAATTGCCTGAAATTATTAAAGGCTTTCATATTCTTGCTGCGCGTGCGCGTGGTGAGGTTTCTGCTGAGGTAATCTCAGCCCTTGCGTTAACAGACGTACAGGAAAAAGAGTTGAAAGCAGCGCTTAGTCAAGTGGTTGGTAAAGATGTTGCATTAAATGTAACTGTGGATCCAGCTATTCTTGGCGGTCTTGTTGTGCGCGTAGGTTCACGACAGATCGATACATCGCTGCGCACTAAATTGTCTTCGCTCAAGCTTGCACTGAAAGAGGTCGGCTGATGGATATTAAACCGTCGGAAATATCGCAAATCCTAAAAGAGCAAATTAAGAATTTTGGCCAAGAGGCTGAAGTTTCTGAAGTTGGTCAGGTATTGTCTGTGGGTGATGGTATTGCCCGTATTTATGGTCTTGATAATGTTCAGGCCGGTGAAATGGTTGAGTTCCCCGGTGGTATCCGTGGTATGGCGCTCAATCTTGAAGCTGATAATGTTGGTGCCGTTATTTTCGGACCTGACCGTAATATCAGTGAAGGTGACACTGTTCGCCGTACCAAGTCGATTGTGGATGTGCCAGTTGGCCCAGAATTGCTTGGCCGCGTCGTTGATGCACTTGGTAATCCAATTGATGGCAAAGGTCCAATCAATGCAAAGGAACGCCGCCGCGTTGATGTGAAAGCACCTGGTATCATTCCACGTAAGTCTGTTCATGAGCCAATGTCAACTGGTCTTAAAGCCATTGATGCGCTTATCCCAGTTGGTCGCGGTCAGCGCGAATTGGTAATTGGCGATCGTCAAACTGGTAAGACTGCAATTATTCTTGATACTTTCCTTAACCAGAAGTCAGTGCACGATGCTGGTCCTGAAAAAGACAAGCTTTATTGCATTTATGTTGCTGTTGGTCAAAAACGTTCAACCGTTGCACAATTTGTGAAGGTTTTGGAAGAACGCGGCGCTCTTGAATATTCAATCGTTGTTGCAGCTACCGCTTCTGAACCAGCTCCAATGCAATATTTGGCTCCATTTGCAGCTTGTGCAATGGGCGAGTATTTCCGTGATAATGGCAAGCACGCTCTTATCGCTTATGATGATTTGTCTAAGCAAGCTGTTGCTTATCGTCAAATGTCCTTGCTTCTTCGTCGTCCGCCAGGCCGCGAAGCTTATCCAGGTGACGTTTTCTATTTGCATTCACGCCTTTTAGAACGCGCTGCAAAGCTTAACGACGATAATGGCGCAGGTTCATTAACCGCGTTGCCAGTTATTGAAACTCAAGCAAATGACGTTTCTGCCTATATTCCAACCAATGTGATTTCGATTACCGATGGTCAGATTTTCTTGGAAACTAATTTGTTCTATCAAGGTATTCGCCCTGCTGTTAACGTTGGTCTTTCCGTATCACGCGTTGGTTCATCAGCGCAGATTAAGGCAATGAAACAAGTTGCAGGTTCGATTAAGGGTGAGCTTGCTCAGTATCGTGAAATGGCTGCCTTCGCGCAGTTCGGTTCGGATCTTGATGCGGCAACTCAGCGTTTGCTTAACCGTGGTGCCCGTTTGACTGAGCTTTTGAAACAGCCGCAATTCTCACCGCTTAAAACCGAAGAACAAGTTTGTGTGATCTTCGCTGGTGTGAACGGCTATCTTGATAAGCTTGCTGTTAATCAGGTCGGTAAATTTGAACAAGGTCTGTTAGCCTTGCTTCGTACCGAGCACAAGGATATCCTTGAAGGCATTCGCGATCAAAAGCAGGTAACTGATGAGCTTAAAGGCAAGCTTGTCGAATTGCTTGGCAATTATGCAAAGAACTTTGCTTAACACTGACGGGACGGTTTAATGGCTTCGCTAAAAGATCTCAGAGACCGTATCGCCTCAGTTAAGGCGACGCAAAAAATTACCAAGGCGATGCAAATGGTCGCCGCTGCAAAATTGCGTCGCGCCCAAGAGGCAGCTGAGGCTGCGCGTCCATATTCTCAGCGTATGGCATCTGTTCTTGCCAATATCGCTGCTAATGTAAGCCCTGAAGATGCGCCGCGTTTAATGGCAGGCACAGGCAATGACCAAGTACATCTTGTTGTTGTTTGTACAGCCGAGCGCGGTCTTTGCGGTGGCTTTAATTCGCAAATTGCGCGTCATGCTCGTGAATATATCCGCACTCTTTTGCAAGATGGTAAGCAGGTGAAACTGATTACTGTTGGTAAGAAAGGTGCAGATATTCTAAAGCGTGACTTTAGCAAGCTTATTATTGATCATGTTGATTTGCGTGATGCCAAACAAGTTGGTTTTGCTCATGCACAGCGTATCTCCAACAAGATTGTCAACTTGTTTAATGATGGTGGATTTGACGTTTGTTCATTGTTTTATTCCGAATTTAAGTCGGTTATAAATCAAGAGCCAACCCGTTTGCAACTCATACCAGCAAGTGCAGGTGACGTTGTTGCAGATAATGCCGATGTCAATGGCGCGCTTTATGAATATGAACCAGATGCTGCATCTATTCTTGATGAACTCATCCCACGAAATTTAACTGTTCAGGTATTTCGGGCATTGCTTGAAAATGCTGCCGGTGAAATGGGTGCTAAGATGAGCGCTATGGATAATGCAACGCGTAATGCTGGCGATATGATCAACAGATTGTCGATCACCTATAACCGCCAACGTCAGGCGCAGATTACAACAGAATTAATTGAAATTATCGCAGGTGCTGAAGCGCTGTAATAAGCGTTTTATTTCCTGCTATCATTTACAATAATGAAACAAAAGGGGCAAAACCTTGAAGCATTTTAAACAATGCCGCATAATTGCCCCAATACTATTTAACCCATGCAGCGGCAGAAACTGCAACAGCTGCGTCAATAACAGGTAAAGGATCCTTTAGGATGGATACATCAAAAGGTCATGTCGGTCGCGTCAAGCAGATTATCGGTGCTGTCGTTGACGTTCAGTTCGATGAGCATCTACCGCTCATTCTTAACGCCATTGAAACAACAAATCTCGGTAATCGTCTTGTTCTCGAAGTTGCACAGCATCTTGGTGAAAATACTGTTCGTTGTATTGCTATGGACTCGACTGAAGGTCTTGTTCGCGGTCAAGAAGTAACAGACACTGGCGCCCCGATTTCAGTTCCAGTTGGTGAAGGTACGTTAGGTCGTATCATGAACGTTATCGGTGAGCCTGTTGATGAAGTCGGTCCGATTGTTGCCTCTGCAACACGCGCTATTCACCAGCCAGCTCCAGAATATGTTGAGCAATCAACAGAATCTGAAATTCTCGTCACTGGTATTAAGGTTGTTGATCTTCTCGCACCTTATGCAAAGGGTGGTAAGATTGGTCTTTTCGGTGGTGCGGGCGTTGGTAAAACCGTTCTCATCATGGAGCTCATCAACAATATCGCGAAAGCCCATGGTGGTTATTCTGTATTTGCCGGTGTTGGTGAACGTACGCGTGAAGGTAACGATCTTTATTACGAAATGATTGACAGTAAGGTAAATGTTGATCCTAAGGAACATGATGGTTCTGCGGAAGGTTCAAAATGCGCCCTCGTTTACGGTCAGATGAATGAGCCTCCTGGGGCCCGTGCTCGTGTGGCTTTGTCAGGTCTAACCGTTGCTGAATATTTCCGTGATGCTGGACAGGACGTTCTTTTCTTCGTAGATAATATTTTCCGCTTTACACAAGCAGGTTCTGAAGTGTCAGCGCTTCTTGGCCGTATTCCATCAGCTGTTGGTTATCAGCCAACCCTTGCTAATGAAATGGGCGCTTTGCAAGAGCGTATTACAACCACTAATAAGGGTTCGATTACTTCAGTGCAGGCTATTTACGTTCCTGCCGATGACTTGACCGATCCTGCACCAGCAACATCATTTGCTCACTTGGATGCAACAACTGTTCTTTCACGTAGCATTGCTGAAAAGGGTATTTATCCTGCGGTGGATCCACTTGATTCATCAAGCCGTATGCTTGACCCACTCGTAGTTGGTGAAGAGCATTATGAAATTGCCCGTCAAGTGCAGACCATTTTGCAGCGTTATAAGTCATTGCAAGATATTATCGCAATTCTTGGTATGGATGAGCTATCAGAAGAAGATAAGCTGACTGTTGCTCGTGCACGTAAGATTGAACGCTTCTTGTCACAGCCATTCCACGTAGCTGAAGTATTTACTGGTTCACCAGGTAAGTTGGTTGCTCTTGAAGACACGATTAAAGGGTTTAAGGGTCTTTGCGCAGGTGATTACGATCACCTTCCAGAGCAAGCTTTCTACATGGTTGGTTCTATTGAAGAAGCAATCGAAAAAGCTCAGCGTCTTGCTGCCGAGGCTGCTTAATAAATATTGGCGCTGTTATAGATATTGTTTATAACAGCGCTTAGTTCGACTGATTTTGGTTTAATTATTTAAGGGTACTGTTGTTCCAAGGTAATTTCCCAAAATATTATCAGCGCAAGCTGAATATAATTATTTTATATCTCTTTGTTTTGTTGCATAGCTATTCACCTCATTTTTTGAAGGGATTCTATGCTCTAATGATTGAAAGCAAATGAACATGGCCGATACCTTTCAATTTGAACTCGTTGCACCTGAAAAGCTTCTTCTTTCAGAACAAGCGCTTGAAGTTCAGCTTCCTGGCAGTGAAGGTTATTTGACAGTAATGGCCAATCATGCGCCAACAATGACCCGTCTCATGCCCGGCGTTGTACGTGTAAAAATTGCTGGCAAGGACGAAAAGGCTTTTGTGGTATTTGGCGGTTTTGCCGATATTACCCCGCAATCTTGCGCAATTTTAGCAGAAGCTGCTCATCCTTTGGAAGCTTTTGATCCAGCGGAGCTTGAAGAGCGTATCGCTGCTGCCAAGGCTGAACTTGATGGTGCTACCAATGATGATCACCGTAACCGCGCTGAAGATTTCTTATATGAGTTAACCACCGTGCGCGGCGTTCTTACTATGGCTTAAGCAAAGTGCTGTTGATACGGCAGTTTTGGTTGTCGAATTACGAATTTTTTAAACAACGAAAGATTGCCTCTTTCGTTGTTTTTTTATTGCCGAAAATGTCGTGCTTTCGGTAGATTTAGTTTTACACCAGTCAATGCAATATTGAGGTTGAATCGCACAATTGAGGGGGGTATCACAAATAAGGTTAAATGGTGTTAATTAATAATTCGGAGATGCCATGCTGTATATTATCGGGCAAACCAAATATTGGTTAAATGAAAAAGACGACGATATTCATTTATATATCAATGATAAGCTTATACACATATTCAAACGGCCAATATATCCGGCAAGTCTTACAATTGTTGATGAACATACACTTTATTGTTGGTTCTGCACTCGGCTCGCAAAAATCCAAAATAAGCGGGTGGTAATGGAGTATGATGAAGAAAACGAAATGCGGGCCATTTTCATTGTGAATGATGAAATGGCTATTTTAGTAACTGAGTTATCGATAATGTGGCGTTCGTTAGCTGATTGGTCAAAGCTTTATGAATATGATCACTATGATGTAATATTGGAGTATAAAATTATCGCCTTTAATAAGGTATATATAAAAGATTTTGATGGTGTAGAATATCTAGTTAACCTAAATGGTCATGTAAAAAAGCTTGACGCGAAGTTTATGTAAAATTTTGGAATTTCATAGTAACTTTCAAAGAGTAAGCGCCCTAAAAGATATGCTGATATAAAAACACCACAGCGCTTCAATTTGTAAAATTTGATTATTCCCAAAAAATCGATAAATGGGTAAAATAGCAATATTATTATAAATGGAAGGCTCGTGTTTAGTTTTTGGTTAAAAGTTCTCTCGCGCCTTTTTGTAAATATGGTGTGAGCTCATCAATCTCCACACGCATAATCGGTCCTTCACAATTGCGATCCGCCGTGGAAATGGACTTGTTACCAAAGGCGATGGAACGATTATCCGCATAAAAAAATGTAAGATAATCCGCCATAAAATCTGCGCATTCATCCCACTCCACCCAATCTTTTTGCTTTCGATTTTTAATATGTTGGTTTTTAAGAAATTTTAAAAAATTCTCTCTAGTTGGCAAATTGTATGAGTTATCTGTCTTGTCGCCGTAAATTTTCGCAAAATTAAAGATTTTTTGCCAATCTAGCTCGCGTCCCAAAGTCATAACAATAGCTGTCTGTTGTGTAAAAATTGTTGGGTGTGCACCGCCGCAATAGGCATCGATTGATTGTTCATACACCAACAAATTTTTTGATGCATATATGACATCAACCTTTTGGAATTCAAAGCCTGTCCGTCCAGCCCAAGGCGCTACTTCATAATATTGGCTAGAAAGACATTCAAATGCACTTTGTGATAGTTGCCAAAATTGGTCTTGGAGCTGTTGATTGACACTATTTTTAATGGCGTTATTAGGAAAATCTACCAATTTGAAAAACGTAATATTGTTTCGCGGATCTTTGACATATTGCCAACTTATTCCATTTTGTTGGCGTATTTTTCCAGTTTCTTTAACGTGCCCTTGAAGCTTGAGCGTATCATAAGGTGAGAATTCGCCATTAGATGAAGAGTAATAATATCCTCCCGAATAGCGATCTACTTCCTCAAGCTCAAATTTGGTCGCCATCTTTTTGTAGTCGAATTCCCAAATGCCCGAATATTTTTTTTCATCAAACACGCCTATAAAGCGCCCTTTTGGTCGCACGAAAACTGGACCATCAGCAAAATATTCATCAAATTTTTGATATGGATAGTCCTTTAACGGATAGGGCTCAGCGATGCTTGCTATCGTTCCCTTTATTGGAATATCAATGCCTGACTTTTCGTAAAAATAGCGTCCCCTTACGACTTTATCAGGTCTAAATGACAGTTCCATAATAATCGGTGAGTAACCGATAGTTCCTTTATAAATAATCCGTTCATCATAATCAAACTTCGCCAAAATCACTTGGTATTTATCTGACAATTCGTCGAAATATTTAAAACCATTTTGCTTTAGCAGTTTAATGAAATCTTTGCGATTAATGTCCGCTCTTGCTTCTTTTGCAACTAGCCTAAATACAATATCGATAATTTCATCTTTAAAAAAATATTTGCGTTTTGCGTCTATATTACCGTCAGGAAGTTGGCTAAACTGCCATGTCGCATAACCACTGCCAAGACCGATATCTGAAAGAGCTGATTGATTGGCCTTGTCAGTATTACCTTCTAATGCCCATATATCGCCATCCGTTCTCATACGGCCAATGAAGGAATTGTCAGAAAAGCGGTAAAGTTCGAGCACAACAACATAATCATCAATATCTGCAGCATAGATAAAATGATCTAACGCTTTTGCAGGAACTGTTGCTGTTAAGAATAATAAAACAAAACATAATAAACGCTGAACCATTTTTTTTTTCTCACAAATTTTCATCATGAAAATAAGAATATGCTTTATATTGATTTACATCATGTCGGTAAAATAGGCTTAAATATATGCTTTTTATTATTTCATTCGCTCATAGAGCTAAAACGTTCTAAAATACGCTTTTTTAAAACTTCACGCACGCTGCGATAGGCATCTAAGATTTGCTCGCGTGAGCCCGTTGCTAAAGCAGGATCAGGCATTGGCCAATATTCAACATCGACTGAAAAAGAGCGCATTTCTTCTAATACCGCATGGTGAGCCTGCGGCGTTAGCGTAATGATAAGGTCAAAGAAACCATCGGATAAATCTTCCAATCCGCGTGGGTTATGGCTATCAAGAGATAGACCTTCTTCGGCTATAATGGCTGATGCAAATGGATCGCGTTCACCGCGATTAACGCCGGCTGATGCGACATAAATTTTAGGGAAAAGATGATGCATTAAAGCTTCTGCGATAGGCGAGCGGATGGAATTCATGCCGCATACAAAAAGCACCGAGCTTGGTTGTGATACTTTTGGTAAAAAATGATCCATATCAACCCCGCCAATGTAAAACGCATAAAAGTGTAAAAAGTCGGCGAGCGGTTTTAAAATCCATATCTATTTTACCGCTTAACCGATCTAGCAGGGTTTGTGATCCTTCATTATGCAAGCCGCGCCGCCCCATATCAATCGCTTCAATCTTGCTCGGTGCGGCAAGGCGTATGGCTTCATAATAGGATTCACATATTAAAAAATAGTCTTTGACTACACGCCTAAATGGTGTGAGTGACAAAATATGGGTGGTAACCCATGTTCCGTCACTGCGTGAAATGTCAAAGACAAGGCGTTTTTCAATTAAGGACAGTTTAAGATTATAGGGCCCGCCAATATCATCGCCAGAGGGAAAAAACTGGTTTTCCTCAATAAGATCGAAAACGGCTACTTCGCGCTCATGTTCAACCTCTGGAGTGGAGCGGCCTATGGTCTCGTCAAATTCAATACCAATCAACCGCGCATTTTCATTAAATTCACTCATTGAGTTCTAACCTTAAAGTCTTTTGCGTAAGCGTCAATATGGCTTCGTAAAATTTTAAAGATTTAACCGCACTGCCACCGAATAAGCATGGCCGTCTAACCCTTCTTCTTCAGCAATGCGAATGGCGGCAGGTCCAAGCACGCGCAACTGTTCGGCATTTAATTTCATCACTGAACTACGTTTCATAAAATCAAAAACCGAAAGCGGAGAAGAAAAACGAGCAGAACGCGCCGTTGGTAAAACATGGTTTGAACCGCCAACATAATCACCAATAACTTCAGGCGTGTAACTGCCAAGAAAAATTGCGCCAGCATTGCGTATCATTGGCAATAAAGCATCTGGGTCTTGTACGGCAAGTTCCAGATGTTCTGCCGCAAAGCGATTAACCAATGGCATTGCATTTTGAAAATTATCAACCAAAATAATTGCACCAAAATCACGCCAACTCTGCTCGGCTATTTTTGCGCGTTTGCGTATTTTGAGTTGCGCTTCAACCGCTTTTTCAACTTCTTTAGCAAAAGCCTCATCATTGGTGATAAGTACTGATTGAGCTGCAACATCATGCTCAGCTTGCGCTAATAGGTCAGCTGCAATCCAATCAGCATTATTATTTTTGTCCGCTAGTACCAAAATTTCAGAAGGGCCAGCAATCATATCAATGCCAACAATGCCAAATACTTGGCGCTTTGCTGCGGCTACATAGGCATTGCCGGGCCCAACAATCTTGGCAACAGGTGCAATGGTTTGTGTACCATAGGCAAGGGCAGCAATCGCTTGTGCGCCGCCAATGCGATAAATTTCATCAACGCCGGCAAGTTTTGCAGCGGCAAGCACCAAGGGGTTAATTTTGCCATCAGGGGTTGGTACCACCATGACAAGGCGCTCTACACCCGCAACTTTTGCAGGAACGGCATTCATCAATACCGAGCTTGGATAGCTTGCCGTGCCACCTGGTACGTAAAGCCCAACAGATTCAACCGCTGTCCACCGCCAACCCAGTTCAATTCCCAAATCATCGCTAAATTTTTTGTCCAGTGGCAATTGGTGTTGATGATAGGCCTTGATGCGGTCATGGGCAAGTTGCAACGCTGCCATTGTGTCACTATCAATACTTGCAGCAGCAGTTTCAATATCCTGTTGGCTTATCGCAATGCCCGTTTCGCGAAGGTCAATGCGATCAAATTGCAGGGAATATTCAATTAGGGCTTCGTCACCATTTTCGCGCACATGATGGATAACAGCACGCACAACATCGTCAACATCTTGGGAGACTTCTCTTTTAGAGCCGAGAAATTGTTTAAATTTTGCTTCAAAATCATTGTTTTGTTGACGAAGAACAAGAACCATTTTTATCCTACCCATGCATAAAGGCAATAGCAATGCCTTTGCTGCGCATTATTTGCGACACTTAAATTATACTCTAGGTGAAATTGCCTTAATATCGACAAAAGCGCAAGGGGTGAGAATAAATGTTTAGGCTAAGATTTATTAAGCGTTGAATAAAGGCTGGCAAATCAAATCCATTTCCATTCACATTATTAGCTCTATAAATTGTACGAATTATTAAACGGCAAGTGCTATAAGTAAATGTGATTTTCTATTTTTTTAAAAAAATGCTTTAGATATTGTTCAGAATATTTTTCGGCAAAGCCAATGATTTTGCGGTTAAGTCTATTATATAAATAAATTAGTTAGCTTTTTATTGGAGGGTGGTATGGAACGACCAAGAATACTGGTTTTAGGTGCTGGCGGAATTGGGGGCTATTATGGCGGGCGTCTTGCCGAAATTGGCGGCGATGTTACTTTTTTGGTTCGTGAAAAGCGACAAGCTAATATTGAACAAAACGGGCTTGTCATTGCAAGTCCTGCAGGCAATGCAATTATCAATGCAAAAACCATACTTGCTAGCGAGTTGCAGCCAAATTATGATTTCATATTTTTAACCTGTAAAGCCTATGATCTTGATGACGCTATCGCCGCTATTGCTCCGGCTATGGGGGAGGGGGCATCGCTTGTTCCGTTTTTAAATGGTATGGCGCATATGGATAGACTGAATGAGATTTTTGGCAAGGCCAATGTTCTTGGTGGTTCAGTTATTATTCAGGCAACGCTTGGGCAAGATGGTGTTATTCACCACCTTAATAATACAGCAACATTGGTTTTTGGTGAGCAAGATGGCGGTTTGAGTGAACGCACTGAAATGCTGGATAGTGCTTTTAATGGTGCTAAAGGATTACAAGTTTCAGCCGTTCCTGATATTTTACAAAGAATGTGGAATAAATGGGTGCAGCTATCGGCTTTTGCCGGCATGACTTGCCTAATGCGTGCAAGCCTTGGCGATATTAATCGCGCTCATGGCGGGCGTGAAGCCATGTCGCGCTATATCATAACCAATGCGGAAATTGCCGCCCATTATGGATTTGCGGTTAATGCAGATGCTTTTGATGCTATAAAGCATTTTTTGCTCGATGATCAATCAGTTGGCACATCTTCAATGTTACGCGATATAGAACAGGGCAATCGTGTTGAGGGTGATCATATTTTAGGCGACCTTTTACACCGCGCTGAGGCTGCAAATATAAAGCATCCAATTCTTGAGCTCGCCTATAGCCATGTCAAAGCATATGAAGAGCGTAAAAAACGTGAAACTAGTCCACGTTAATATTTAGTTGTTATAGCTTTCTTTTGCTTATTATTACATTCTGGTTTTGTCAGTCTATCAAGGTAAAACCAGAATAAAGTAATGCCTTTAAAACATGCGTCCACCAAGTGGTACCATTTTATCGGGAGTTAGCAACACAACATCGCCTTTTTCATCGGGAAGTCCAAGCGTTAGCACTTCAGACATAAAAGGGCCAATCTGGCGTGGCGGAAAATTGACCACCGCTAAAACCAACTTTCCAACAAGATCATCAAGCTGATAATGATTGGTAATTTGTGCCGATGATTTTTTAAGGCCAATGTCAGCGCCAAAATCAATCAGCAATTTATAAGCAGGCTTTCGTGCTTGCGGAAAAGTCTCAGCTTCAATTATCTTGCCAACACGGATATCAACTTTTTCAAAATCTGCAAAATCGATCACTTTTATCTCCTAGGTCAAAATGAAATTGAGCATAATAGCTTCACTTGCGAGACAAAACCATCACAGATTGCCGCGATTGGTTGCAACCCATATACCAATCTGACGAATGGTTTCCGTTGCAATTGCGTCATATCCGTCTTTGGTGATACTTGCCCAAAAGCCATCACGCGCCGGTACCAATACACGATTTAGCACATATTTTCCTTCAATGCGGTGTAGTCGTGATCCATCCTTATCGACAATATCGAAGACATAAAGAACCATATTTTCGTCAGGGCTTTCATCAACTATAACCGAGAAGTAGCCCTTAATATAATATTGCGCTTTATCAGGCATGCCGCGGTAAATTTTGATTTTTTGCTCATCACCTTCATCAATGAAGGCATCGCTGAGTTGTTTGGCCGCAGCAACGGTTGCATTATCAAGGGAAATAATACCAAAGGCAGGACTTGAAGCAGTTTTGCTGCCAAGTCCTAGATGCTGACATCCTGTCAAAATTAAAACAGTAAATATAGAAAAAATAGTAAAAATTTTGTTTTTCATCAAATTTTCAACATTTCGAGAAATCATGAAATTATTTTAAACGCAATTTACAATAAAAAAAGCGATATTTTTGCTTTATGCATGAATTTTTTGCAATAAATATTAATTGCAAAATTATCTGCATATATGAGAGCTTGGAAATACTCAATTTATTTAAACTCAATATATCGTAATATATTTTGATATTTTATAAAACAGCAATAATTTTGCCGGTGATGTATTGCGAGTAATCATCAAAGATTTTATTTAAAAGCTGGCAAAACGCCTAAAGCGGTTCAAACTGCTTTAGGCGTTTAACGGTTTAACGCAAAATTGGATTTAACGTGTGGCGTGACAGCGGCTTTGCACCTTCTTCATCAATAAGATAAGAAGCGCCTAGAGTCATTGCTGTACCACTATCTGAATCAAAAAGCATGGCATGGGCAAAAAGCGTCATGTCGGGTGCAATTTCAAACGGGCTTTCTGCTTCAAAATGTTCCATTTCCATCCATGTTGGTGCAAAGCGGGCACCAATGGAATAGCCACAAGAACTCAAACGATGGCGCGTTAAGTCATGCTTTTCCATAACGGCAGTAAATGTATCAAAAATACCGGAAAATATTGCCCCTGGTTTCATTGCCGTTTGAATAGCTAAAATGGCTTCAAATGCTGCATCATAAAGCTGGTGATGGCGCGGTGTTGGAGTGCCGATCAATATAGTGCGCAACATCGGAGCATGGTAGTGGCGATAGGCTCCGGCCCATTCAAGGGTTAATTGGTCATTGTCATCAAGCTTGCGTCTACCGGTTTTGGAACGACATAAAAGCGCATCCTTACCTGAACCAATAATATAATCATTGGCGGGAAAATCACCGCCACCAATAAAATTAGCGCTAATCATAGCAGCTAAAATATCACCTTCATCGCTGCCTGCTTGAATTTTGGGTAAAGCCGCATCAAGCACATCATCGGATAATTGCGCAGCTTTTTTAATGTAGGTAATCTCTTCTTGGCTTTTTATTAAGCGTAGATGGTCAATCAAACCAGAAATATCAACAATTTTGGCAAAGCTGGTCAATTGCTCGTCAACAAGGCGGCAACTTGCACCATCAAGACCATAGGAGCGATATTCCAAACCAATACGACAACCCAAAAGCTCCATATCGTTTAAAAGATTGCGTAAATCAAAGGCGGGATTGGCGTTTTCACGGTCACGCCAAATAACAATATTTTTGATTGTTGATGTTTCTTGTGCTTGGCGCAAATCTGGTAAACGCGTTAATAATACTTTTTCACCATTAGCTTTAACAATAAGGCATTGAAAGAAACAAAAGCCAAATGTATCAAAGCCCGTCAACCAGTAAAGACTTTCTTGTGAAAAAAGTACCACGGCATCAAGTTTATCAATCGTCATTTTTTCGATTAGGCGGGCTTCACGCTTTTTAAATTCTTCAGTAGAAAAATATAAACCCATTCTTATTCCCCTAGCATAATCGCTGAAATTTGCCGACCATAATCCATCTCATTTTGATGGGTTTTACGACGATATGAAAAAAAACGTGCCTGATCAGCATAGGTGCACAGGTTAAGTGCATAATCCTTCACTTTATTACGGCGCAAACGGACAGTTAAAAATGCCCACAAATTGAAAAAATAGTGGTCAGCGCGGTTCGATGGTCGAAAGTAAACCATATTATTAGCATCAAGGTCAAGAAAGCTATGCAAAAACTCTGCGCCAACTTCATAATTATTGGGGCCAATGCAGGGGCCAACCGCAACCGCTATGTCTTCGCGCTTACTACCAAGGGCTTCCATGGCGGCTATGGTATTATCAATAATACCATAAAGCGCACCGCGCCAACCCGCATGGGCTGCACCAATAATTCCACCCTTACTATCCGCAAATAATAAAGGTCCGCAATCGGCAGTTAAGATGCCAAGCGCAAGCCCCGGCACATTGGTTACCATGGCATCAGCCTTTGGACGCTCACTCGAAAAAGGCGCTGTCACTGTTACGACATCGCATGAATGCACCTGATAGCAAGTCAAAAGCTTGTCGCTAGTAATATGAAAATTTGCAGCCACACGATTGCGGTTCTCAAGCACCAAATTGGGCTCGTCATCAGAGCCTTGACCAAGGTTAAGGCTCTCATAAATGCCACTTGATACGCCGCCTTGACGGGTAAAAAAGCCATGTTGTATCTGCGCGCCGCAATGATCGTTAAAAGCGGTGTTTATAATCGGCATAGGCTTATTATTCATGCTGTTTTTCCGCCTTTTAACTGTTTTAGAATTACTGATCAAAGGGTATTATAGGGGTATTTTTATCACTTACACATAATACTTTAAAGAGCCCGCCCATTTTCCCACCTATTTTCCCACTAATTTTATCATCACCTGCGAGCCGCTCAACATCATTGCGGATTTTCTCTTGAAATAGGCTGTCGCGACCTTGCCCAAGAGTTTGCGCTCGCTCAATTAGCCCTAAGGACAATAAAAATTCGCCTTGAGTGGTCATATAGGTTTGACAATGCATTAGCTGCGCGCGTTGGTTAAGGGCGGCAAAATCCACATGTGATGTTAAATCATCTTTTCCAGGGCTTGCAAGAGGATCACTAAATTGATGTTTTGACATGGCTTGCAATGTGTCAGCCGGTTTTGGCTCAATAGCACCATAATCAATAATCAAGGCAGCACCGCGATATTGCACAATATGGCTGGCTATTTCATCCATCAGGCTTTCACGCGCTGGCGACACCTCGATAATATCACCTTCTTTTATAATTGGTAGGGCATAGGGTAAGGCTGGTGGTGAAATAATTGAGCCCAAACCAAAAATAAGAGCCATTTCATTCTTGCTGTCAGGCGAAACACCAACCATTCTTTCTCGCCAATTTTGACCATCAAAAAAATATTGATAGATCGGCAAACAGTCAAATAATTCATTGGCAAGCAAAATAACCGGCATCGCCGGTAGTAAGCTAAAATGATCAATCCATGTAATATTGCTATTATGGCTGGCAAGACGTTGTTTTTGCTTTTCTCGCAATTTCGGGCTAGTTTCAATAAGAAAAACTTTCGCCGCGTTAAAACAGTTCAAATCTAGCTTTTTAATGGTGCGCAAAACATCGTCCATTAAGGTACCGCGACCAGGACCCATTTCACATAAGCTAAAATCAGCAGGTTCCCCCATCGCACGCCATGATAAAACAACCCAAACACCGAGCATTTCTCCAAACATCTGGCTTACTTCGGGTGCGGTGATAAAATCACCATCACGGCCGAAGGGATCAGCAGTTTTATAATAGCCATATTGTGGATCAGCCAAACAAAATGTCATGAATTGGCTAATGCTTAAAGGACCATGCTCTTGGATGGTTACAATAAGCTTTTCCTTTAAACTATTAATGTTTGCTGATGTCATCATCATTATTAAACTTGTTGTGCGGTTGCTTTATTGCTGATCAAAGCATAGATAATCATGCACAAACCAACGCCAACCATTGGTAGTGATAATAGCATGCCCATGGTGAGCCAGTCGCCATTTGCATCGGCATTTAATAAATGAATAGCTGTGTCGCGATTAGGCCAACCAAGGGCGAAAAAACTGCCACTCGGCTCGCGGAAAAACTCAACAAAAATACGGGCAAGTCCATAGCCCATAACAAATGTACCGCTAACAAGGCCCGGTTTTTTCAAGGCTTTGAACGCAAAAATGATGATTGCTAGCACAATAAACAGTAACAGTCCTTCGGTAAGCGCTTCATAAATTTGGCTTGGATGACGCGGAATGCCGCCTGCTTCTCCAGGAAATAATACAGCCCAAGGAATAGTAAAGGCTTCGCGTCCCCATAATTCATTATTTATAAAGTTACAAACGCGCACAACACCAAGGCCAACCGGCACACCGGCGGCAATGGTATCAAACATTGAAAATGTATTAATTTTGTTTTTAAGTGCAAAAAATACCATGGCAAGTGCCATGCCAATAAAACCACCATGAAATGACATGCCGCCATCCCAAACGGCGATGATTTTACCGGGATTAGCAAAATAAAAATCAGGGCGGTAAAATAATACTTCACCTAAGCGACCACCAACAACGACACCTAGTACTGCCCAAATAACAAAATCATCAAGCTTGTTTGGTTCCATTGGCGGTTGGTTATTTTTCCATAATTGTGGGCGGCGCAAGAGAAATGTACCATACCACCATGCAAAAAGAATGCCGACAACATAACCAAGGCCATACCAACGAGGCTCAAAAGGACCAAGATGGATGATTACAGGATCAATATTGGGAAATGCCAAAGCGCTAAAAGAAAGAATACTACCCATTTAATTACCCTGTATATGCATGGTGGTTCGACGTCACCAAGATGAAAAACATTTGGCTAGAAAATAAACTTTTCGACACATCTGTCAAATTTAAAAATCCTACCAGAAATACCCAAAATATTCGTTTTTACGAGAAAGTGCTTTTATTTTTTTTTGCCTGTATTAAATTAAACCTACCAACTTAACATTTCACCCTATATGAGAGGGTGAGCTGCACAATTTAAGGTGTGATCCTTATATTGTTTAAAATATGTCAATGAAAAGAGGAATAAATAATATGAGCAACGGATCTAACCGTATTTTTGATGATTTGGCAAAGCTTGCAACTGATGCAGCTGGTGCTGCACAAGGCGTGCGCCAAGAAGTAGAAACCGCATTTCGCGCCCAAGCTGAGCGTGCTGTCAATAAGCTTGATCTTGTCAGTAAGGAAGAATTCGAAGTAGTAAAGGCGCTTGCCGTTAAAGCACTTGATGCGAATGAAGCATTGCAAAAACGGGTAAAAATTCTGGAAGAAAAACTGGATTTGGCTAATAAAGCTTAAAAAGCGATTAATAAAACGTAAAGTTAAAAAGTAATCCCCATTTTTTTAACGCCTGTTGAAAAGTCAAAAAGCTATATTATCAGAATCTCTTAGCTTGGCCGGAAAAATTTTTTCCGGCCTTTGTTTTTTTTAACCACAGCTTTTTTGAATCGGGGGACTAGCACTTACAACGCCAATCAATACACTGAAAACACTTGTTGATTCGTATAAGGGTCATTCAAGCGTATGAAAATATGGTGGTTTGTTTGTCGTTCGCCTAATTTCATAGTCATTGTGTTTTTGCGTCAAAAAATAATTACTTTTGTCGTGCGCAGGCTTTGTCTTGTCGCGCAAAGTTATTATTCTGCTTTTTAATGGCTTTGCGCGTGGTTTTGAACGCTAGCATTGCTCTTTTAAAAAGCAAAAGAGTTTAAATATCGATCTTGCATTTAAAATGCTGATTTTTGGAATGATAGGAAAAGAAATGAGACTTGTTCATGACGCCAAAGAGCGTGAGGCACATCCAGTTGATGTGATTGAACAGATTGCATATGGGCATGACTGGTCTTTCGAGCGCACAGCCGAAGATGAAATTGCTGTTTGCATAACTGGCAGCAAAGCCGAATATTATGTTTCATTTTCATGGATGGAAGACTTTGAAGCCTTGCATCTTGCTTGCTCTTTTACCTTAAATGTTGACGCATCGCGTCGCAGTGAAATGATTGATCTTTTGTCGATTATCAATGAAAAAATGCTAGTTGGTCATTTTGATTATTGGACAGAAGATCGTGCCGTTATGTTTCGGCAAACGCTGTTGTTAAGCGGCGGGTTACATCCCAATGATGCACAGGTGAAGATGCTTTTAATGACAGCGCTTGATGCATGTGAAGAACATTTTGTCGCTTGTGAGAGTGTTGCTCGCGATGGGATGGATGCACAAGTCGCGCTGCGCCATGCAATGTTTGAAACAATTGGCAATGCTTAAGCATATTAATAGTTTAGTGTTTTATCTCTATTGGATATTATTTTATTGAGATTTTAGCATGGGGCTATTGGTTATGTGCACTTGTAAAAGCATTTTATGGTGATTTACGTTTTGTTTTTGAAATGCAGTTATTGAAGAAAATTTTAAATAATTGCTTATTCTTGATAAGATAACTTGCCCATATTGTATTTGTTCTAAAATGGCTTCATCTAGGTTGGATAGTGTATTATTGCGGTTGGAATAATAATCTTTACCAAAAGCTGCGACGTTAGATAGATGGAAACTGTATTAATCAAAAGTTACATCGAAATAATCCGACAGATAATTTGCCGCAATATCGGCAAGTTCAACTCCATCATAAGGTGTTTGGTGGTCCGCATAATTTGCCATTGAATGCTGGCAAAGTGCAAAATCTTTCCAGATTAATTCAATTTTTTTGTTTTTTTTAAGGGCTTGCAAGCATTCTTCAAAGCTATTTAGACAGCCTCCCATGTAGCCAAACTTACCCCATAAGGCATAACCAAGTTCGCAATAAAATGCGAAATAATCAGTGATATATTTACCTTCAAGAATAATTTGATTTTTGATTGGTGTTGTTTGGACACCCGTTATACAAAGGCTAGCAGCAATATAAAGCTGCTTTTTATCGCCAATAAGACCAAACCATGGTCTGTGGTCTTCATTGGTAGAAAATGCGTCGATGAGGGCGAAAACGCCAAATTGATAAGGTTTAGTTGGTACGGGTTGATATTCTTCTGCTTCAATAAGATTTATATTGATGACCAGATTGTTGAAAAATTTTTCAAAGCTAAAAATGTAAATATCAATGAAAATCTCCTTTTGATAACCATAGACTTTAATGAGATATTTTTGTCCATTTTTTAAACGGCTTAAACACGATTGATCGGGATAATCGCAGGAGAACGTAAATTCAAAATTATTGGCAAATATATCGAAGCATTCAATAAAATTTTGCATTTCAAACAGTGGAGCTTCTGTTTCATAATCACATAGAATAAATTTTTGCATGGCAACCAATTTTATCTTAAATTTTTGGCAAAATGCCTATTTTAAAATTAAAGTCATATGAGAGGATAATGCATCGACGATTTTATCAACTATTTCATGTCGATCCATTTGATAGGGGTAATTATTTTCTATTGAATATTTTGCAGTTTCAAAATCATGCCAAGTTAGGCTAACTTCAGAGTAACCTTTACATTCGCAAAAGCAATCAACTAATCCATCTAAGCAACGCCCCATATAGCCCAGACGCCCAGCAAAACCGTAACCAATTTCGCAAAAAAAATGAATAATAATCAGTAATATATTTTTCCTCTATCGTTACTGACTTTTTTGCAACTCTTTTTGGTATACCGCTATAAAAAAGGCAAGTCGCCGTATAAAGCTTTTTGCGTTTGCCAATCATATTAAGCCACGGTCGCTCAATGGGCAAGCTATAACTTGACGCAACAGGGTGAACATTCCAAAAGCTCGCATATTGCAGCTTATAAATAATTTGTTTCCTATTTTTTCAAAGGATTCAATATAAAGCCTATGTCTATCATTGCCTCTTGGGTGGAAAAAATCAATTTCATAAAATGTTTCGGGCCTTAAATTTTGCAAATCATAATTTGAAGGGGCATCGCAAACCAAAATGCCGTTTGATCCATCGTCATAAATATCAAAGCGTTCAGTAAGACCATTCATCGCGAAAAGCTTCTTTTTGCTATCTTCTTCGCATAAAAAATATTCGATCGAGTTAGGCATTGCCAATATATTTTCTTAGTTTCAGTTTTAAAATCAACTATAGAGCCAAAATTTATAATAAACAGATTATAAAATCGTAATAACTAAAAATATAATCGGCACCTTGATGCATATTGGTTACTTGTTTCATTAAAACAATCATAGAATGTCTAATTTCATTAAAATTGTATTGCCCTATATTGCGTTGTATATATTTACATCAAATTATGTGTTAAGGTTCAATATTTTTGTGTATCAACGCTTAGGTTTTTCCACTTTGCCAAGATATTCACTGCAAGGTTGTGGCAAAGCCTATCGGGTGCCATTAAAGCAAGATCTAACCATTTTTCGCCGCGTCTTGGGAACTGATGAAGTTTTTCTAATACAGTTTTCAATAAATCACATATAAAGGGCGACCATTCTGGGCTTTCAATCAAGTTTTCTTGGTTGAGCCATGGAAGTAAAATTTGGTTTTCGGCTAATAAAAGTGCCGCATCAAAAAATTGATCATTATCGGTATCAAAAAGAATGGACCAATAGTTCATTTGCGGTATGGTGCGCTGGCGTTCAAAATAATAAGGCCAAGCATCTATATACATAAAAGGTGCGGCTTCAGCAGCGCTTACAAACTCTAAGTCATCACCAAATTGCAATTTACGTAAAATTTGTGCTTTCCAACCTTGCCGCCGCGCCATATGGTTAATCGCTAAGATTGTTTTTTGGCGAAACTCCAAAGACCAACCAAGGCGCTCCAGATTTTGCCATTTTTCTTGATGCTCCTCCTCTAGCAAGGATTTTATGCAGAGCAAATTTTTAAACAGTGTGACATCCTTGATAGCCGCATCAGCCGCACTGTCCAATAATAGAGAAAGTGCCTTCGTACCTTGAATGAAAAAGGCTATAAGATAATCACCATCTTCATCAGGCCGCATAAGCACTGCCAAAATTCCAGCCGCTGCCAACAGCAATTTATCATCAGGTTCAAACGCTTCCAGCGCATGAACGAGCCCACATTTGGTCGCACATTTTAACGCGCATATTGGCTGCGAACATGCAGTTTTATAGCCCTCACATAATAACCAATGGCGGATTTCATTATTATTGGTTCCCACAAGGCGGTCCATAATGAATAGGCGTCCCTTGCCATGAGTTTTACGTGCCAATTCCCATGCAATATAGTCATGCTGTTCATTTGGATGGATTTCCATCAACACAATAAAGGCAAAAAGCGTAAAAGCTTCATGGCTGCCAAGCAGCATTAAAAATTCTTTATCACATGATTTTGGCTCGGCAAGACCAAGCAATAATAGGCCTGCGCAAACGCCAAGACGATCAGGACTGGCTTTAATCAACCAAAGGCTTAAACTGCGTAATTCGTCAATACCGATTGAATCATCTTCATTGACAAGATCAACCAGTAGGAACAGCATATCATGACTATGAATATCAATTGTCAAACGGTTGTAAAATTCGTTAAGATTGTGAGCATCAGGATGCTGGGCGGCGCGGCGCATAAAAGGCAATATGCCCATGGCTTCTTGCTGTAAATAGCCTTCTAAGGTTTGCTTATCAATAATTGCGCTATCTTGGTAGGAACCAGCATTAAAGGCAAATGAATCAGGTAGTTCTACCCCTTCAAAACTTGCCCCTTGTGGTAAGGACCTTAAAAATTCATAGATTGAAGGACGTTCAAAGCGTCCAATGTCAAGCAGTGCCGTTGCTTCTAATGGTATATCTGGCTTTTTATAGTAATCAAAAAAATTAATGACAACGCCCATTTAAGCTCCATGTGAAGCATATCGTCCAAATTAACGTGCTATGCTCTCATAAATTTTTACCGCATTTTGCGTCAAAACCGTTGGGGAGTAATCAAGACTAAGCCTTTAGACTTTTACAAAAGCTATTTTTTGGCAGACAAGACAATGCAGTATAAAACTAGACTATTACAGTTAGGTTTTATACTGCAAGCCTTTTTTTTAAACAAGCGAAAATACGAGCTAAAATTGATTTAATTGATTGTTTCACCGTTCTTAATGAGGTTACACCAACCTAAAACACGGGTCTGCCTGCACTACAGTCTTTAATTTATGCATTTTTTAGCAAAATTGGGCCCATTTTTTCAAAGACTAAAATAAAAATGGCCCGTAAAAACGAGCCATTTAATCTATTATCAATACAGATTTCATTCAGCGGTAAAGGCTTAATCCATCAGTTATTATTATTTAAAAATTCAATTAGCGCTTCATCTTTTTCTTGTGGCAGCATAATGCGCACATGAACGTAAAAGTCAGCGCGGCCGCCTGTTTTTAATGGCAAGCCCTTGCCTTTTAAACGCAGTACACGATCAGAACTTGACCATGCAGGAACTGAGACGGCAACACGGCCATCAAGGGTTTCTACTTCTTCCTTAGCACCAAGCACTGCATTTTTTAA
This sequence comes from Bartonella sp. HY761, assembly GCF_026743145.1. Taxonomy (NCBI): domain Bacteria; kingdom Pseudomonadati; phylum Pseudomonadota; class Alphaproteobacteria; order Hyphomicrobiales; family Bartonellaceae; genus Bartonella; species Bartonella sp. HY761. The sequence goes on along the minus strand of NZ_CP104887.1, from coordinate 2,764,878 downwards.
AGCTACCGGCAAATCAAGGTGTATCTCACGACCTTCAAGCCTGAATTTGGGATGCTTTTTAAAATGAATGGTAATCAAGGCATCACCATTGGTTCCACTTGGCATAGCCTCGCCTTGACCTTTTAAGCGAATAACTTGACCGTCTTCTACAAATTCCGGCAATTTTATTTTGAGGTTTTTACCATTAGGAAATATTGCTTCAACCTTATCAGCGCCAACGGCCTGTTCAAGGCTAATTGAAATTGATGCATTAATATCATCGCCTTTACGCTTTGGTTGAGCACGATGAGCCCCGCCGCCAAAGGGGGATGATGCACCACGACCAAATATTTCGCTGAAAAACGAATCATCAGCGTCAAAACCGCTAGTACTAAAGCCTGATGTGCGTCTACTGCCGCCAAAATCTCCAAAAGGACTACCGCCGCCTGTCCCTTGAAAACCTTGATAGGTTGGCTTACCTTCACCATCAATCTCACCGCGGTCAAACTGACCACGTTTTTCCTTGTCACCTAAAATTTCATAGGCCTGACTAATTTCGGAAAACCGTGTCTGAGAATTCTTATCATCCTTATTATGATCAGGATGGAATTTCTTGGCTAATTTACGAAAAGCCGATTTAATCTCTTCCGGTTTTGCCGAACGTGCAACGCCTAAAACCGTATAGGGATCGCGCATATTGTCCTCTTTCTCGTGGCGGCATCAAGCAGGCCACATCATTAAATTCTAAAACCTGCCAATGCTCATAAAATAAATTTAAAGCAATTAATTGACAATCGCACTTTTAAACGTTCCTCTACCTATCATAGCTTTTGCAGCGTTTCTAGTTATCAACGCGCAGAGATAAGGCATGAACTATAAAATTTCCCCGCATGGCATGAATTACTATAATTGGGTAAATATCAAGTCTAAAGAACAATTAAATATGCGATACTATGATTTGCATAATATATATGCAGCAATGTTGGTTTTTGCGAGTGCTAACTATATAATTTTTAAATTTTTATGTATTTTTATCATTTATGCGTCTAGTGAGCAAAAAATAAAGTCAAATAGATTTTGAAATCGATATTTTCTGCAATATTAAATTGTAAAAAATAAAGCGCTGACTTTAATAATCAGCGCTTTATATGTAATCTAAAAAATGTCGTTAAATCACAATATAAAAGATTAATAATCTTTTTCGTAAAAGACACCAACGCTTGAATTGGCATCAGACCCAACCGCGCCTTTCGCTTTTAAGTTTTTGGTAATATCAAGATTAATTGTTCCTTTGGTATCGCCGCCAGAACCTGCTTCCACACCAAGATAGATATTATCCCTGATATAACGCCCAGCTCGTACGCCAGTATTCCCCTTAGCATCGGTAACAACGTCAAGATCATCAAGGCCGGTGGCAGAGCGTAAACTACCCATCAAGGAATTATTCGTAAGGCCGGCAAGCTCTGCTGCGGCAGCCGCAAGCTGGGCAATCTGGAAGGGTGATAATTCACTGATTGAGCGATTGAAGATTAGCCGTGCCAACACTTCATCTTGTGGCAATTCAGGCTGTGAGGTAAAGCTAATGTCAAGATCGCTTGGCGTACCCTTCACCGTAACCGTAACAGTGGTATCATCGCTTTGCGTGTTAGCAACAAAGTTGATGTCTGGGTTAAAGTTACCGCTCATCGTCACTTGGCCTTCTTCAAAGGTCAAACGCTGTGTTAGAATTTCCAAGCGACCGCGGATCATGTTAAAGCCACCGACAGGGCGAATATCACTTACCGGCCCAACAAGGCGCAAAGTCCCACCAAGCTCAGTATCAAGACCGCGACCGCGTACAAAAATCTGGTTAGGGGCACGTATCATTAGATTAAGTTTTGGCCCATTAACACGGGTATTTGCAGCTTTTTCAGTCTTTGTTTGCGGCTTAGTTTCAATGCCAGCACGTTCTAAAGTGGTTTCAATTGGCTTGGTCATGTGCTTATGTTGGACGTCAATTTGTGCTGCACCACCAAAACTATCAGGCACGCGAATTTCTGCCTTTTCAATCAATACATCACCGCCAATTTCAACATCGCTCATTAATGGACCTTTGGCAGTTACATGACCATTAACTGTCACCACCACCATATTATTGTCATTATAGCGTAAGTGATTGAGATTAATGGTAATATCAGCCGGCATGCCTTGAGCAACATTGATAGAAATTGTGCCGCCGCCACTCATTCCGCCGCCACTTGCTGAGCGAGCCGAAATATTAGATATGGTTACGGTTTCGCCACTCAAATTACCAGAAAGTGCAATTTGTGTGAAACGAGCATTTGTTTCTGGATCTAAAAATTGACCATTTGCGACTTCAAAACCGCCGCCAAGCTCCGGTTTGGTAAAACTACCCGCAACGGTTGCATGAACATTTAACGCACCTGAAAGCTGAGCGCCGCGCTTAGCAAGGAACCGATTGGCAAGTGCCAAGGGTGCATTACCATTGATTTTTAAATCAAGACCATTGCCCGATACTGGCACTGTACCGCTTGCATTTATTTTCAAGTTTGAAGGGCCATTAACTTCTAACGCACCAATGGTTGCAATATTATTGTCAAAACTTCCCTGCAATTTTACACCAATAGGTGCAAGACCATTATCTTTTAATACTGTGGTCGATATGCCTGTTGCTTGCGCATTAAAACTGGCTTGCGGGTTTTTGAAGGTTCCGCCAATATGGGCGTTACCTACCACTTGCCCTGCAAGATTTTGCCCTTTGACAATGCTATTGGCAAGGGCAATCGGCAATTGAGTTAATGCTACATCAACATCAAGCCCTTGTTTAGCAATATCAATATTGCCTTTAGCACCAACATCTAAGCCGCCACCAACAATACGTGTTGCAATGCTTAAAACATCACCATTCGTATTACCATCAGCAGTTAATGTTAAGGCTGGTAAGCCATATTTAATTGCTGGCTCTGCAGTTAAATCATCACCTTTGAGGCTAAAAACAACATTGGGTTTAGCTTTTGGTCCACTAATTTGCGCCTTACCATTAATAACACCGCGTGCGGCAAGCTCTGGCATAACCATGTTGGCAACCGATAAAGGCAGCGCATTAATGTCAACCGCCATATTCATGGTATCATGCACTGTACCGCTTACTGCAATTTTACCGCCGGCAACGGCCAATAATAATTGGTCAATGGTAATAGCGCCGCTTCCGGCTAATGAAATAGTGGCAGGTTGCAACAATTTGACATCCATTGCATTTTGCCGCACTTGCGCCTGACCAAGGGTTAATTGCCAACCATCATTATCAAGTGGTTTTAACGCACCGCCTACATCAATATTAGTATTGTTTTCAAGTTTGGCCGTTGTTGAAAAATGCGACGCACCATTTTCAACCGTACTAACAAAATTAACTTCATTAATTTTGACAGAACCTGCAATAATCTTTGTACCGTTTAAGCTACCTTCAGCTTGCGGAACACCAAAAAGATCAATGACATGAACCTTGGCATCAAGATTACCAAGCTTATTGCCTGCAACATCGATATTTTTTGCATTGGCAATTAAAGAGGCATTTTGTTTGCCATTTTCGCCATTAAGGCCAATATCAGCTAAGGCTTGCCCTTTACCGTTCATTAAGCCAAGAGCTACCAATGGTCCAATATCAGGACTATCCAAATGGAATTTTCCATCAATAAGCCCATTAAGATTATGAATCAACGAACCGCTAAGACTGGTTTTACCAAGAGTTACATTTAAACTATCCAATGCAAAACCTTGTGGCGCTTGTTGAAAAGCTGCATCTAACGCAAGAGGCTGATTGTCAAAGCGACCATTAGCAAGGGAGAAACCTGAAAAATTGCTTTTCAACTGGCTTGTGCTATCTAAAATACCGTTGAATGCAAGATTAAAATTTTCAAGTTTACGCCCTTGCAATACAGCATTTTTGATGGTGGTCGTAGCGCCAATAGTCAAGAAAGAATTATGGCCGCGTAAAGCTGCACGAACATCAACCCCACCTTTAATTTGCGGGTTGATAAGTTGAAGATTACTTAAGCTTATGCCAAAATCCATTAAAGCAGAGGAGCTTCCCAAATCACCATTTGCAGAAATGCTGACATCCTTATTGGCAATTTTTAATTCACGAGCATGAAGACCATAGCTATCACGGCCAATGCCGCCAGATAGAATTACTTCGCTTGCCAAAATGCGGTCAGCAATTTCAACACCAGTTTTAATGCCGCTTGCCTTACCATTTAAAATAATATTGGCAGCACCGGTTGCAAGCTCAATATTACCACTCATGGTAAGATCGCTAGAGCCTGCAAGATTACGACCTGCAAGACCTGAAAATGGCGCAAGGCTTTGTGCCTTTAAACCAATGTCACCGCGAAAGACCAAACGATCAACTTCACCTTTTAAAAAGAGGAGAAAGCCGTTTGCACTTACATCAAACTTATTAATGATAATCGGGGTTTGTGGTTTGATATCAAGGTTGACATCAAGGGCAATTTTATCACCCAAAGCATTACTGGCATCACTTGAAGAAAGACCTATATGATTAAGACCACCTTGGGCTAAAACTGTAACATGGCGGCTTGCGGGCATATCAAGATTTTGTGCAAGTCCACCTAAGTTAATGGTCACATCACCAGCGGTAAAACCCGTTGTTGCCAGCTTATTAATAACTAGCTTGCCACTCCAATTATCAGTATTTGGGCTACCATAATCAATATTAAACGCCATATTTTGTATGGTTGTTTGACCGCCAGAAACTGGCAAAATCAATGCGCCACCATTTTCGGCTGCTAATTGGGCATTAACATTGAGGTGGCGCAAAAAACCATCACTTGCTGTTTGCGCAGTGGCAGCAACCTTGATGGCTTTGCCATCAATTGTCATTGAATGCAGGATAAATCCACCGGCATCAAGGGTTGATGCATCAACGGCCAAAGCTGTCTCGCTACCAAAAAATGGGCGATATTGTTGCGGCATTAATATAGCGATGGGGCCATTCAATTTGACGCCAATATTACGTCCTTTTTCATCTTTTTTAAGGCTCACATTACCATTAACAACTGATTGACCTGCTGCATCCATAGAGATTTTAACATCAAGATCATCAATGGTACCATCGCCCTTAACGCTCATAATTAATGCAGGGCGGCCTTCAATATTTAATAAATTAGCTGCAATACCATTTTGCGGTTCATTTAAATCGAGATCGATTTTTACGCCGCCAGTCTTATTGGAATAATCAGCAATCAGTGTAAAGCCGCCCTGTCCATCAAGGCGCTTAATCGCAAATTTAGAGCTTAATTCACCACCTGCAAGATTAACGCTACCATCAAGAGAAACCGTTGCTTGCAAGCCAAAAAGGTCTTTACCTAGCATTAATTCATTAGCAGTTAATGCGCCAACTTCAACCGAAACCGGCAGTTCTGGTAACGAAAATCCCTTTGCTTCTGGATCAGGTATGGTTGGCGTTGTATCGGGTAGGGGTTTGCGATAAACATCAATTTTTTGGGCTTTAAGACTGTTAACAGAAATGCGCCCACGCAAGAGCGCCAAACGATTCCAGTCGAGCTCAGCTTTTGAAATTTTAAGCCAAACGCCTTGGCGGTCAGCAATCGTGATTGAGCCAATTGACGCAGTTGAAGACAAAGCACCACTAATATCTGAAATAACGATTTTGCGGTTAGGGGTGGATAATTGCTGCTCGACAAAGGTCAAAAACCAAGATTTATCTTCGTCTGCCTTTTGACTATCCGTTGTATTTTGTCCATCTGTCGCATTTTGGGCAATGGCGTTGCCTAAGCTCGACATGCTCATCACAAAAATACTCATGACAAAAATAGCAATCATTCTTGCTAATTTAAAATATGTATAATTTGCCTGTTTCATCACTTGAGCATATCCATTTATTTTAAAGCGTCACTCTCAAAAAGTAAAAATACTAACCATCTTTACGTTTGAAAATATTTTACTTCGTTAAAAGCCTTATTAAACACTTAAATTTGAGTGTCTTTGCAGTTTAAATGCCGCATGAACTTTGTGTTATTAAATTTAATAGCTATATTAACACACTTATATTAAGAAACTTTTATTAAAAAGCTTGTCCAATACCAATATAAAAACCAAGCTTGGGGTCACCGCTTTCGCGTTTTGTCGGCATAGCAACATCAAACCTCAAAGGACCAAGCCCTGTCTTATATCTTACGCCAACACCTGCACCAATTTTGGTATTTTCATCAAAATCAGGATAGGAATTTTCACCAACAACACCAGCATCAACAAAGCCGACAAGTCCAAGACTTTCGGTAATCATGCCGCGCGCTTCAAGCGAACCTTCGACCAATGAGCGACCACCGACAATATCACCCGTTTCTTTTTTGACACCAATATTGCGATAACCGTAACCACGCACCGAGCCGCCACCACCAGCAAAGAACAACATGTTTGATGGAATTTGCGAAGCATCAGGTCCAACAATGGATCCAACTTTGACACGCCCTGCTAAAACATAGCGATTACGTTTATCAAGCGCGTAATAAGTGCGCCCTTCAACCGTGCCTTTGCCAATAAAATTACCATATTCAGCTTCATAAACTGGCTCTAATACAACTTCGCCATAAAAACCACTGCTTGGGTCGGTCTTGTCATTGCGGTTATCATAAAGTAAACCACCCAATAGACCCATTGTGGTAAAATTACGCGCCCCATAATAATCATCTTTTGACCGAATGCGTGCAGCATTTGCGTAAATACGGCCAGATAATTCATCATTAAACATATGGGTGAAGCCCGTTTGTAGATAAATACCAGTGGCGGTATAATTATCAACTACCTCACGTTCACCTTTAAGGCTGGTTATAAAATCTGTATCTGGTGTAAAGACACCCGGCTTTGTAAAGGTTGTACCTAGCAAATAACTATAATTTTGCGGATTATAAGAATCGCTTTGGCTACCACCAATACCGCTAATTTTCGCATCAAAACGCAAGCGCTCGGCACGGCCGAACAAGTTGCGATGCATCCAATAGGCTTCAAAACCAGCACCATCAAGGGTTGAATAATTGGCACCAACACCATAACGGCGTGGCGGACGCTCATCAAGTACAAGGTTTAACGGCAAACTTCCATCGGCTTCAATTTCATCAGCTTCGCGCACATTAGCGGCGCGGAAAACTTCTAAGCGTGCTAAACGCTTATTCGCTTTTTTAATGTCATCGGGGTCATATTCTTGTCCCTCTTTTAAACCTGTCATCCAAGCCACAAAGGCCGAATCCATACGCGCGCGTTTGGAAATATTACTAACCGTCAACGGGCCCAAATGCGCAAGTCGTCCTTGGTCAACATCAATGACAGCATCAATAGTATTATTGGCGTGATCGGCAACAACTTCGCGATTGGTAACTTTCGCTTTAGCATAACCTTGCTGACGCCAACCTTCTACCGCTAGGGCTTCTGCTTTAAAAACAGTACCCGATTTTGCAACATCACCAACTCCATAACCTTGATCTACTGGTAAGGGAACCTTGTCTTTTGGATCATTAGTAGGCGGCGCTAATTCATGCACTGCAGCGCGCGAAAACTTGTATTCTGGCCCACTATCAACCGTAATAACAATTTTGGTATGGTCTGGAAATTCAGCATCAATTGGAAAGTCTGATGCTTCTTTACCGTCAATGGTAATTGAAATAACGCCGCCATAACGGCCTTCTGCATAAAGTGCTGCAAGAATTTTATTGTAATCACCCTTTGCTCGCGCCAAAAGACCTGCAGAGCCTGATGCCGCCTTATCTTCTTCGGCAACCAAGGATGAGGCATCTTTAGCGGTTGATTCTCCCTCTTCAGGGGAGCCAGGAGCTGATTTTACTTCAACTTCATAATATTTGGGCGTTCCAATCATATCAGGGTCAACTTTGACTTCTTTTTTACCCCATAAATGGATACCAAAAAGATCAAAAGCTTGCGCCTCAACCGGTACTATGCAAGCAAATGAAAGCCCCATCAGCAATGTTAGTGCTGAAGCGGTAAGACGCAGTTTATGATGCGTTTTTAGTATTTGCATTGCTTGTTTTTTAACCCAATTTCTTAATAAAACACCAAAGTATATATAACCATAGTGCAACTTTTTTCATAGCATGTTGCCGCCCAAGACAAAAGCTGACTTTCTATAATGTCCAACATCTTTGTCAAAGAATGGTTAAACATGGCACATGTGCAACATTTTTATACAAAAAAAATGCTACAAGAGGTTAAATCGCGTTACAATTAGGCTGTTTAATGACTAGCCACCGCAAAACCTTGCAATAATCCTTGAATTACTCAACGTCATCCACATTTTTCTAAGACTTATTCAAGCCATTATCTTAAAATTGGCTATCAAATGTATTTGTTCTCTTATTGTTCTTGATTTTTATGGCATTATATGATTTGCTGGCTAAGGATTAGGTTTGTTGTAACTGTGCAAAATAAATGCGCTCCAGACTTAAACAGGGGAATAATTCTATGCTGCCAATAATAGCTGCGCAGAATTAACGGTTATACTGAGATTAGCAATATCCATATCGCGTCTTTTGGTTTTTAAATATATGAGGATTTTAAATGGCTGTTTACCAAATTAAGATTTTGGGTGGTGATTTTGAAAAAGGTAAATACGGTGACTTTTCATCTAATGAACTGCACTTAGCCCCTGCTGGCTCAAAAATAAGAAAAACAATTAAGCTAGAAGATATTGAAAGCATCGCTCCAATGACTGAAAATTCAACGGGGCTTGGAACTGCTGTCATGACTGGTTTTGTTGGTGTCGCCGTAAAAGGCTTGACTGTAGGTTTAAAAGACACAACATTTACTTGTGTTATGAAAGACGGGCGCAAACTGGTTGCAACAATGCCAAGCAAGGGTTACTGGGAAATACATGCTGCGCTAATGTAAAATAAAGGGGATATTGCGCTCCTTTGTTCAATTCCGGAATTGCTGTTTCTATTGCTACTGCATTGCTATTAAACATATTATCGGGGGATAATTATGGTTGCACGGATTACTACCGTTGCCTTTCGCGGCATTGATGCTTTGCCTGTTGATGTACAGGTTATGATAGCCCCCGGTAAAATGGGTATGTCTATTGTTGGTCTTGCTGATAAGGCGGTGGCAGAAAGCCGGGAGCGTATTCAGGCAGCTTTACATGCCAGTGGTCTTTCTATGCCGGTAAAGCGTGTAACGGTTAATCTTGCTCCTGCAGACTTGCCAAAAGAAGGCTCCCATTATGATTTACCGATCGCCATTGGCTTAATGATAAGCATGGGGGTTTTACCAAAAGACATTAGCGAGCGTTATATTGCCCTCGGCGAACTATTCCTTGATGGTAGTATCGCGCCTGTTAGTGGTGCTTTACCCGCAGCCATGTTCGCGGTGGGGATGGGGCGTGGGTTAATTTGCCCCCATGATTGCGGCGCAGAAGCGGCTTGGGCATCTGATGAGCTTGATATTTTAAGTCCTAAACATCTTTTACAACTTGCCAATCATTTTAAAGGCGCACAAATATTAGTGCGCCCGCAAATTCAAGCGATAACCAAACAACATGCAATGCCAGACCTTGCAGATATTAAAGGACAAGAAGTTGCAAAACGCGCCTTGGAGGTTGCGGCGGCTGGGCGGCATAATCTTTTATTTATTGGTCCACCAGGATCAGGAAAATCAATGCTTGCAGCGCGCATGCCTTCAATTTTACCAGTACTTGATGCAAGAGAATTTTTGGATGTATCGATGATTGCATCAATCTCAGGAGGTACGCAAATACAAGGTGATAATACGGCCAATTCTTTATCTATGCAGCGCCCCTTTCGCGCGCCACACCATTCAGCGTCCATGGCCGCAATGATCGGCGGCGGCCTTAAAGCAAAGCCTGGTGAAGTTTCTCTTGCTCATAATGGGGTGCTATTCTTGGATGAATTTCCGGAATTTTCACCACAAGTACTTGATTCATTGCGCCAGCCTTTGGAAAGTGGTGAAAGTGTTATAGCCCGTGCTAATCATCATATTAGCTATCCTGCAAATTTTCAATTAATCGCAGCAATGAACCCTTGTCGTTGTGGTATGGCCGGAGAACCAGGTCATGTTTGCGCGCGTGGCCCCCGTTGTGAAAGCGATTACCAAGCCCGCATTTCTGGGCCACTCCTTGATCGCATTGACCTTCGTATTGAAGTTCCTGCACTCTCTGCTCGTGATTTGATGAGGCCAGCGACCCCTGAGCCAAGCGAAAAGGTTGCTGCACGCGTGGCTAACGCAAGATTGATACAGATAAGACGCTTTCAAGCCATGGGACTAAATGATATTCGCACCAATGGCGATTGTCCGGCGGCAATTATTGAAAAAATTGCTCTACTCAATAATGGTGGGCAAGCATTGCTGCATGATATGGCGGAAAAAAAACGCCTTTCAGCACGCGCTTATCACCGCGTTTTAAAGGTTGCACGTACTATTGCTGATCTTGACAATAGTGAAAAATTAAGCCGTAAACATTTGGCAGAAGCCTTATCCTACCGCATTGGCAATGAAAGGTTTTCTAAGGCAGCTTAAAGTTTAATATTTTGATTTATTGCAATCTTTCTAAAAAAATGAAAAAGCATTCCAATCTTGATTCTAGCATGATTTATTGTCGTGATAGAAAAATATCATTATAGGTTTTTGATAAAGGCAAAGATAAAAAGGGTGTGTTTTCATTATCAAAATAATGCTTGATTTAAATAATGTCTCTCGTAAATTGCGTGCATGATTTCAGCCCAAAACGCTTTTAAACGCTCTCTTAAAAGTCGTGAAACTTCAAGGTGACAACCAAAAATTGTTTTGCCACCTTGCAATGTAAAAATTATTCTGCCGCTGTGTCTGTTGGTTTTATAGCATTATGGCGGCCAAAATCGGGTGCATCAATTTCTTGACCTGCTTCAATAATACCGCGTCTTACGGCACGTGTACGGGTAAACAAGTCAAAAAGTGCATCGCCATCACCCCAACGAATTGCTCGTTGCAATGAGGCTAAATCTTCTGAAAAACGCCCTAACATTTCCAATATGGCATCACGATTATGCAAACAAACATCTCGCCACATGGTTGGATCAGAAGATGCAAGACGTGTGAAATCGCGAAAACCAGAAGCCGAATAAGCGATAACTTCAGAATTGGTAACCTTTTCCAGATCGCTCGCAGTACCGACAATATTATAAGCAATGATGTGCGGCAAATGTGAAACGATAGCAAGAACCAGATCATGGTGCGCAGGATCCATGCGGTCCACTTTAGAACCACATGCCTGCCAAAAATCACTCAGCTTTTTAATTGCGTCTTCATTGCTATGAGCAAGTGGGGTTAAGATACACCAACGATTGACAAATAGCTCAGGAAAACCAGCATCAGGGCCAGAAAACTCGGTCCCTGCAATAGGATGACCGGGAATAAAATCAATATTATCAGGTAATTCTGGTTGCATTTGCGCGATAACAGATGCCTTGGTTGAGCCAACATCTGTTACTATCGCCCCGGCTTTTAAATATGGTGCGATGTCACGGGCAACCGCCCCCGATGCGCCCACTGGCACACTGACAATAATGAGATCCGCATCTTTGACGACATCACTATTTTGGGTTGAATAGCTATCGCCAAGCTGCAATTCTTCAGCCCGTTTAAGCGTGTCGGGGCTCCGTGTTGCAATCGCAACATGATTTGCTAAGTTGTTTTGTTTAATCACTCGTGCAAGCGACGAGCCGATCAAGCCGATACCGATCAGGGCAATTTTTTCAAATTTAATTTTAGACATTGTACTACTTCAAAAATTCTTTAAGAGCGGCGACTACGCCACGATTTGATTCCTCGGATCCAATGGAAAGGCGCAACGCGTTGGGAAATCCGTATCCCGTAACGCGGCGCAAAATATAACCATTGGCTTTAAGATAATCATCAGCAAATGCCGCTGATTTTTCTCGGTCAGCAGGAAAATGGATCAAAAGAAAATTTGTGACCGATGGCGTTATTTTTAAACCAAGCGCGGTTAATTCGTTGGTGAGCCATTCGCGCCATTGGCTGTTAAATGCAACTGATTTATGGATAAATTCGCGGTCACGAATAGCAGCCGCACCTGCCTTTTGCGCAGGTGTATTAACATTAAAAGGTCCACGAACGCGATCTATTGCATCAATAATATGGGTTGGCGCATACATCCAACCGATGCGCAGTGCGGCAAGCCCATAAATTTTGGAAAATGTTCGGGTCATGACAACATTGTCATTATTGGCGACAAGTTCAATTCCAGCCTCATAATCTTCTTGGCTGACATATTCTGCATAGGCTCCATCAAGCACTAAAAGAACATGTTTGGGAAGTCTTGCATGTAGTTCACGAATTTCAATCGCGTTTAAATAGGTTCCGGTCGGATTACCAGGATTGGCAATAAACACAATTTTAGTCTTATCACTGACACAATTAATAATTGCATCAACATCAATCTTGCAATCTTTTTCAGCCGCAACAACAACCTTTGCACCTGCGGCGCGCATCTGGATATCATAAACGCTAAAACCATGTTCCGTCATAATACCTTCGTCGCCAGCACCAAGATAGGTTTGCGCCAAAAGTGTCAATAATTCATCAGAACCATTGCCAGTCATGATGTTATTGGCGTTTAAGCCAAAAATATCGGCAATAGCATCTCTTAAAATAATAGCTTGCCCATCTGGATAAAGTTCAAGATGCCCTGCAGCTTGGCGATAAGCATCCAAAGCACTCTGGGGCGCCCCTAAAGGTGTTTCATTGGACGATAATTTATAGATTTTATCTGGCGTTTGAGCGCTATTTCCCTTTGAGCTACCAGGAACATAGGCAGCAATGTCCATGATACCTTTTCGAGGTTGTGGACGGTTGGCTATCGCATCAGATGTCATGGCTAAATACCCGCTCAAAGAATGATAAAATAAAATCTAGCCTGTCTTTTATAACAGCTGAAAAAAAATAGCAAAGAAAATGCCACATTTAATATTTATGAAAGTTGTATAATCAGGGGAGCGTGGAAGATATATCATGGGTGAGCACCCATATGTTTAAACATAAAGATAAAAACAATTTAAAAGCTATAATAAAAAATATTTTTTAATAATGATTAATGATAATTTGAATATAAATTTTTAGGAAGCCGATACAAAATCGGCTTCTATATAATGAGTAAAGCCCCAAAATTCAACAAAACCATCAGAGGAATTCCAAAAACCAATAATTCCTTTTATAACTTTACTCAATGAAAATGGCCTATCAACCTTTGTTGAAGGCGATTATTGACATAGGCGCGAATACCACCATGCAAAGCGCCGCCCAAGGTCATTAACATGGCTGTTGCCAACATTATGGTACCTGCAATCACGCCATTATCCCAAAGATCTTGCGTCATAGCTGCCGTACTGGTGATTGCAACGCCTATAAGCGCGATACATAAAACCATTTGCCAATAAGTCGTTGACCGACCACTAGTTGATGCTTTCCAAAGAGCAAAACCAAAGCAAGAGAAAAAAACAAGTAACGCCAAGAACATGATTATCATATCAGATGGTTGCCAAACGGCTGCTACATTATGTGTCATATGATCTCCAATCTTCCTCAAACTTAGGGCAGCTTTAATTGTTATTATTTAAAAGAAGTTTGTATAATTTGAAACTCAAATATTTTTAAATTTATGATATAAAACTTGTAATTCACTTTTTATTAAAATTTATAACAAAATAATGAGTGTATCAAATGCATGAAAAAATAATTATCCAATGATTTATACTATAAACTTTCGTAAGTTTAAATATTTTATTTTAAAAAAACAAAATTACAAAAAAATAATAAAAATTTAAAGAATTATATTTATATATATTAATATATGAATCATAAATATTTTTTAAGAAATAATATATTTATTCACTTTGTGATAATTTAATATAGTTTAAAGCTCGCAAATAGGTGTCGGCTTAATGAATGCATTTTGCAAATCTCAAAAATCAATGAGAGGCAAATTGAAGCAATTTCTCGCTCTTTCTAGATAAAGGAAATTTTCATATTTCCTGTGTGCCTTCCAATTTATATTTTTCAAGTTTTCGCAAAAATCTCTTTGTCTTGCGGCTGAGTTAATATGTTTTAATTTGAGGGTTGGGAATTAATTGAAGAAATAAATTAATTAGAGTGAATCCCAATATTGAAGCGACTTTGTTCAAACGAAACCAATTTAAAGAAATGATATATTTTTCCTAGTCCATTTTATATTTAATAAAATAATAATATAATAATATAAAAAATTTTAATTAAAAAAAATGTTATACCCTATAAAAAAATACTATGAAAATATACAATTCAATGTTGATTTTTTTGATTATTACTTATAAATCGGTATGGTTGCATAAAAGTGAAGATGCAACTTCCTGCAAATTTGAGAGGATTATTAAATGGCTCGGGGTGTCAGTTTAGTTAGCAATTGGTTGAAAAGTAACGGTGGAACAGCCTTCCTTTTTGGCACAAATGATGATGATTATATCAATGTCAAATATGACATGAATTCAGCCCGCTTTTCAGCGACTGAAATTCAATTAAATGATGGTAATGATAGTCTTTGGATTGGTCGCCGTATGAACGGCTATGGTAAAAATACCATCAAAGGCGGGAGCGGTAATAAGAATATTGCCGTGAATGAAGGTTTAGACGCTAATTGCGGTGCAGAAAATGTAATTGATCTTGGTGGTCAATCAGGTGATCGTCACAATTTGACTTTTGGTTATGTAACTTCAGCCAATGGCGGTCAAAATAAGATCGTAACACAAGAAGGCCTTGATAGCCTTGCATTTACGCATGCCATGAGAGCTCATAACCGTGGTATCAACTCCATTGATCTTGGTGACGGCGAAAAGAATCTTACATTCCGTTATGATGTTAACGCTTATGGTGGTGGTGCAAACTCAATTAATCTTGGCGTTGGTTCGCATAGCATTACAATCGGTACACAATTGGGTGCCTATTATTTAGGGCAAAGCGACATTACAACAGTTAGTGGCGATACTGTACTTAACATCAAAAATGCTATGTATAGCGATGGCACAAATAATATTCACCTTGGTTTTGGTAATCACGACATTACCATTGGTAATATCTTTGCTGCTGGCAATGGTTACAATTCTATCAAGACAGATGGTACTACTAATCTTACAGTAAATAATGATGTTGTAAGCTATCGCACCAATGAAATTTTGACCGGTGAAGGCCATGATAAAATTTGGATCAAAGGCGGCTTAAAGGCGATTTCTGGTGATAACATCATTGATACTGGTGCCGGTAACGACACCATCACTATTGATAAGGCGCTAAGAGCTGCAAGCGGCGATAATCGTATTACAACTGGCGACGGTGACGACCAGATTTTCATCAATGGCAGCGTTACATCTGGAGCACGCAACACTAGCTATCTTCATACCGGCGATGGCAATGATACTATTTCCATTGATGCAAGCGTTGGCAAATATGCATTAACTATTGATGCTGGTGCTGGTTATGACGTTTTAAACTTGCATGCTAATAATTATTGCGAATTTAGTGCCCGTTATAAAAATTGGATGACTGGCGTTGCTCAAAACAATGGTTTGGGTTTAACTGGCCTTGAACAGATTAATGTTAGTATCGATCGCGCTCATGGTCTTAACCAGATTGATTGGTTGACAAAAATCGTCAATGACTACAACTCTGATAATTCAAGCGATCAAATCCATATGGGTATTAATCTTGATACTTGGGGTGCCGCAGGTCGATTAAGTGATATCTTCACATCAGCTAATGAAAGTGCCATTGATTTTATTAGCCTAACCGGTAAAAATGCGAATACGCTTGCTATTCATAGTTCACTTGCATCCAATGGCTATGATAATGCAACATTGCATATCAATGGTGACGCAAATGATACCGTTGCTTTTGATCATCTTTGGACCTTGTCAGGTGCAAATGTAGTCGACCAAGATACTGGTATTGCTTATAACATCTATCATAATTCTTATAATGAAGATGTTTTTGTTCAGGCTGGCGTTAACGTCATTACAGTTTAATCATTGTTGATATTATTAAATTAGTATTAAGCTTAACCAATTGTCCTCGATCATATTCAATTATGATCGAGGATTTTTTGTACATTAAGTTTGTCAGCAATTGTAAATTAAATTAGCTATCGTATTTGATTAATTATTTTCGTACTGCACCATATCCATCACGATATTTCAATGGACCGCAGCGATCATTTATATTGTTTGGCTCAAACTCATTTTTTGTTTTTGAAAATTTGGATTGCGACAATGTTAGATTCAGATAGCTTTAATTTGCAGTTGGAATTTTCATTGTCAATAAATAGCCAACCCGTTTGTTTTGTGACTTCAGTTGCATAATTGACATAAATTTTACATTTATCATTTGCTAATTCATCTTTAATATTTCGTTTTTTTGAATCAAAAACGTGGCAATAGGCACTTTCGCATATAAGTAACTTAAACTCATAATCACGCTTAGTGTTTAACGATAGATAAAAACTTCCGATTTGCTGCGCAGTGTGACTATCTAAAATATAACCATCAACATCCATTGACTGTATAATTGAGTTATTAGCTATGCAAATAAACCCCCTGATGCGTAGCCATTCGCCATAATCGCCGTTTCCAGTAGGCTCATAATAATCAAATTGGCAATTTTCATATAATTCTATTACTTTTTTGCAACTTATTGAAGGGCAAGTGTAAATTGCTGTTGGTTGCTTTGAATAAGTTATTCCATCAAGAAATGAAAATGGCGGCTTGTTTTCATCCGCACTTAAGGGCGTACAAAATAATATACTGAAAAAACAAAAGAAAAAGATCCTAGAAATTTTTTCATTATGTTGCTTAAATTTATCTTCATTTTATTAAAGTAATATATTTTTATTGTTATTTCCATTTTTGATTAAGTATTCTTGTATAATTAAAGGAAAACTATTAATTTAGTCAAATTTATAACGGATATTTACAAGTTGCATTATTAAAAATCTGTCGTAGCTCGAATTTAAATAATATTTTATTTCACTAATATTGATGAAAATAGAGATTTTTACGGGGTGTATTCATGAAACGGTCATTTTCAAAGCTAGCTTTTATCTTGCTTTTATTGCCATTTTTATCTTCTTGTCGCACAATTTCAGATGATTTTAAAATTTTGGATATGCATCTGCAAGGTTTCCCCTTCACATCTCTTCAGCCTTATATGGTTTTACGATATTTTGAAGGTAAGCCCGTAAGCGAGCTTATTGCGATAACTGGTACGCCTAAAAATACGGTGAAAAAGGATGGTCAAACAACCTATTCATGGTCTAATCTTTATGTCGGTGAAGAAGATGAAACCTATACTGAAATTGAATGGGTGCCAAATGCTAATGGTATCGGTCAAACGGCAAATTACGTAACAAAAACCCGTACCACAGATGTCACCAAAATATGCTTTTTAAGAGTAACATTTAATAGTGATAATGTTATCACTAAAACAGAAGGTGATGAGGATGCAAAAGATAATAATTGTGGTGATGTTGGTCGCGCATTAGGCAGTTATGGCGACAAAAACCGCAAAATAATTCTCGCAGAACTGACCCAAAGAATTCGTATGAAACGTGGCAATACTGGGCGTTGATAAAACTAAAGAAAATAATTTATCTTATCCATAGGTAATACGCACTATTGCTAAAGTTGTTGATATTAAATTTAAAAAAATTGGTTTTAGTTATGATAATTACAAATTATGTGTCACGATTGATGCGGTTATCTTTTTTGATTTGCTTGAGTGGGGTGGTTTTAAGTGGCTGCATAGAAACCTTTGATGATAGATATAAGCCTTATTATAAGGTAGCTAAATCTTATAATTTTATATTGATTAATATGCTGAAAGATCGTTTCACGGGCAAACCAATTGACAGTCTAATTGACTTAATGGGCGAACCTTCAAGTACCCAGGGTGCTGTGCCACCAAGAGTAGGCTTTGAATACCACTGGGTATCAACCGAGACCCAATTAAATCCAAATTTTACCCATATTATTACAATATGCCATCTTATTGCTACAGTGAATGATGCAAAAATCATCATTGATGTAAGAACTGCCGATGGTGGTATTTGTGGTGATATCAAAACAAAGATATCAAATTATACTGGATAGATGGCCAATTTATATCCCAAATAGCTATCAAATAGTTTAACTCTTTATGTTATTGCTAATGCTTGACGGTGATCTTCGCCCCAATTTGCCATAGCGGTTAATATGGGTTCAAGCGTTTTACCGCGTTTGGTTAAGCTATAATCAACCCGGGGCGGCACTTGGGCAAAGATTTGTCGTAGGACTATGCCTTGCTCTTCCAATTCACGTAAGTTGGTAGTTAGCACTTTTTGCGAAATATCGCCAATGCTTTTGCGCAATTCGCCAAATCGTTTGGTGCCATTAAGCAAGTCGCGAATAATCAATGGTTTCCAACGATTGCCTATAATAAGCAAGGTAATTTCAACAGGACATGGTGGTAGCTTAAGCATTTTATACCCTTAATACTCGATTATTTAACATTAGTATCTTTTAGTAACCTATATAACAAAAAGGTGCTTACTTTACAATAGCGCCTATCATGCTATGGTTTGCGAAATAAGGAGTATTTATCATGAAAATAGCAATTATTGCGGCTAATGGTCGTGCAGGTCAATTAATAACTAAAGAAGCTCTGGATCGCGGCCATGATGTCACGGCGATTATCCGCAAAGGCAATGCCGCTGATCCGCGTGCAAAAACTTATATCAAGGATCTATTTGATTTGAGCTACCAAGATTTAGCTGATTTTGATGTTATTATTGATGCATTTGGCGTTTTTACTCCAGATACATTAAACCAATATCAAACTTCGCTTGCACATCTTACTGATATCTTGGCTGGTCACGCCAATCGTTTGTTAGTTGTTGGTGGGGCAGGAAGCCTTTATATGGATAAAAGTCACACGACACGTTTGGTCGATAGCTCAAGCTTTCCTGAAGAATATAAGCCCCTGGCGCTTTCTATGGCGGCAGCGCTTGATGCGCTTAAAAAATGTCGTGATGTCAATTGGACGTTTTTAAGTCCTGCAGCTGTTTTTATTGCGGACGGAGTTCGCACTGGAAAATATCAAGAAGGTGGTGAAGAGTTTATCGTTGACAATAATGGTAAAAGTGAAATCAGCTATGCCGATTATGCCATTGCAATGATTGATGAAGCAGAAAAACGCAATCACATCAAGCAACGCTATAGTGTCATTTCATAATAATTTATCAGGCAAATTGATGCAAAGAAACAGCGGTCAAATTAAAAAATCGACCGCTGTTTTTGCATTGTTCATGTAAAATACAAATTGCCTCTTCAAAGCCTCTGATAAAATGAACGTTTTGTAATCTATTTTAAATGGAAATATATTTAATCATAATAAATGATTATAATTAAAGAAAATTTTTTATATTACTTTAATAGTTTATTTTATAAAATTTTTAAAATATAACTTTACATTTACTTAAAAAATAATTAAAAAAGAACTAAATGGGGAGTATAAGTGTGAAAAAGTTTTATTTAAATTTGGTCATTATTTTATTTTGTGCACCATTTACAACTTCTTGTGGTGCAATTTCAGATGGTTATACTATCATAGATATGCGTTTGCAAGGTTCTCTGTCTCGACAGCTTAGCCTCGATCTAATATTGCGCTATTTTGAGGGAAAGCCAATAAGTGAACTTATAGCAATTACAGGCGAACCCGACAATACAAAAAAAGAAAATGGTGAAACAACCTATAGTTGGTCTAGTCCATATCCTGGAGAAAAACTTGGAACTTATAGAGGTTGGGATACCGTTCGTGATCCTACTAGCATGACAGGCTATAGCATGGAGTGGGTTACTGACATGCGTCTCATCCCGGCAACCTTAACATGTAATTTTTCGGTCACATTTAATAGTAACAACATCATTACAGAAACAAGAGCAGCTAGTGCAATGCCCACTAAAAATTGCGGAGAAGCTGGTATAGCACTTGGCAAATTTGGTGACCAAAACATCGAAAAAATTATAAGTGAAGTCACTCAAATAATTCGTGCCAAACGCGCAAATAATGCTAATTGATAGGGTTCTTAATTTTTTTGATGTTGAGTTCAAAATATCAGTTATGAAAAAATTTCAAGCATATCTTTATACTGGTTATGATCTTATTTTAGTGAGAGTATAAGTTTGGTTTTTTTCCTTGTTGGGGTATTGGCTGTTAGGTAAAGCTGACAGAGGCTATGATTGCTTTAATGGATAAGCCTTCGAGTACTCAAGGTGCATTGCCATCAAGAATAGGTTTTGAATATCATTGGGTGTGTGTAGAAACAGGCAACTAATATCCTTGCAGTTCGGTTCATATTTGCCATTTTTTTGTTATTGTTGATGATACAAAAGTTATCATTAATGTAAGAACTGCCGATGGTGGTATTTGTGGTGATATCAAAACAAAGATATCAAATTATACCGGTTAGAATAGTATCATAACAGTAGCGCTATTCTTTCGTGTCGTCTTCATTTTTTAGCATAATTCGCCCACGGGTTAAGTCTTTTAAATAATCCATGAAAGCTGGGAAATTGCTGTCGGGCATTTCAAGCTTTAAATCAACACCAGTCGCGCCAAATTCTTGGCTTAAAATCAATGCTTTATAATTTGCCAAACGGCTCTCAACAATTGGCCATTCTGAAAAATGCAACTCAATGTTGCATTTTGCCATTGCAATTATTTCAACAAGTTCGCCTTGTTGCAAACAGCGAGCAGCACCACCACCATAAGCACGCGCCAAGCCACCAGTGCCAAGCTGTATGCCGCCATACCAGCGGGTGGTAATTATGGCAACCTTATCGCAATCACGGCCTTCAATGGCATTTAAGATTGGTTTACCCGCAGTACCGGTTGGTTCCCCATCATCGCTAAAGCGATAGGCATTGCCAAATTTCCATGCCCAACAGTGATGGGTTGCTTCTTCACTAGCCTTTAACTGCGCTAGAATTGTGTCAAATTCATCGAGCGACGCAATAGGAAAAGCGCGGGTTAAGAACCGGCTTTTTTTTATATCTTCAATAAGTTCTGTTGGTTGTGCAAGGGTAAAGGGCATGGGATGTAATAAGTGGAAGGCTTTCAAAAATTTTGTTTTAAAATGCGCTAGCTCGATAAAAGATGCGGTTTTTAAGCCGCACCTTTATTTAAACTATCAGGCAATGCTTGAAATTTTTGCGGCTTGACGCTTTTCAACGCGCTGTTTAATAGCTGCAATATTGGTATTTGGGGTCGCAGCAAAAAGCTTTTTTGTGTAGTCATGCTGCGGATTGGCAAATAGTTGATCGCGGCTGCCATATTCGACTACTTCACCAAAATACATGACCATAACCTCATCGGCAATATATTTAACAACGGATAGGTCATGGCTGATAAAGACGTAAGTTAGTTCAAATTCTTCCTGTAGATCGGCCAAAAGATTAAGAACCTGTGCTTGCACCGAAAGATCAAGAGCCGAAACCGGCTCGTCTAAAACTAAAATTTTTGGTCTTAACATTAGGGCGCGGGCAATGGCGATACGTTGGCGTTGACCACCAGAAAACATATGCGGATACCGGTTGAAATGGCTAGCAGGAAGGCCGACTTTTTCTAGCATTTCTTCTGCTGCTTTGCGCCGCTCAACATTATTCATTGTGGTATTCAGCATTAAAGGCTCTGTTAAAGCATGGCCAATTTTTTGGCGCGGATTAAGTGAGCCAAATGGGTTTTGAAAAACAATCTGCACCATTTGGCGCATTTGAGTAGTAACACTGGTTTTAGCTATATTGATATCTTCGCCATTAATCTCTAATTTTCCAGATGTCTGTGGATCAATAAGGCTGATAATACGGGCAAGGGTTGATTTTCCGCAACCGGATTCGCCGACAATGGCAAGAGTTTTGCCGCGTTCAACACTAAAAGAAACTTTGTTCACCGCATGTAAAATACGTTTTGGTTTTAAAAAGCCACCCGAACTTACATAGTCGCGCATGAGGTTTTCAGCTTTAATTATAATGTCACTCATAAGACACCTCCATGCTCTGCCATAAAATCGGCAACAGTTGGTAAACGCTCTCCGGTTGCATGTTCGGGCAAAGCTGCCAAAAGTGCTTTTGTATAGGGGCTTTGCGGCGTTGCAAATAAAGAAAGCACATCAGCTTCTTCCATTTTAGTGCCCTTATATTGCACCATGACGCGATCAGCTGTTTCAGCAACAACGCCCATATCATGCGTAATCATGATCAAGCCCATATCGTGGTTTTGTTGTAAGTCCATTAAAAGATCGAGAATTTGCTTTTGAATGGTTACATCAAGGGCGGTAGTTGGTTCATCGGCGATTAGCAATTTAGGGTTGCAGGCAATGGCCATAGCGATCATGATACGTTGGCATTGACCGCCAGATATTTGGTGCGGGTAGCTTTTAAGGCGTTTTTCTGGATCAGGAATGCCAACTGCTTCAAAAAGTTCTAAAGTGCGTTTTCGCGCAGCCTTGCCATGAAGATTCAGATGGGTTTTAAGAACTTCCTCCACTTGAAATCCGGCAGTAAAACAAGGATTAAGGCTAGCGATTGGTTCTTGAAAAATCATTGATATATCTTTGCCGATGATAGAGCGACGTTTGCTGTCTGAAATATTTAATAAATCAATATTTTCAAAACGCATAATATCGGCAGTAACCGTTGCGGTTTTGGGTAATAGCCCCATCACCCCTAGCATGCTCACAGATTTACCTGATCCTGATTCGCCAACAATGGCTAAAATTTCGCCTTTATTAACAGTGATATCAATACCCTTAACTGCAAAGAATGGTCCTGAAGCAGTTTCAAAAGAAACAGATAGATTGCGTATTTCTAAAAGTGACATGGCCTAGCTCCTTTTCAACTTGGGGTCGAGTGCATCGCGCAAACCATCCCCCATCAGATTGATAGAAAGAACAAGGATAAGAATAGCAAGACCGGGAAAAGTTACAACCCACCATGCGCTGGATACAAATTCGCGTGCATCGGCAAGCATTGTACCCCATTCAGGCAATGGTGCTTGCGCACCCATGCCAAGAAAGCCCAAAGCAGCTACATCCAAAATAGCTGTAGAGAATGAAAAGGTTGCTTGCACAATGAGCGGAGCCATACAATTGGGTAAAATAGTTTTAAACATAAGCCTTATCGGGCCTGCACCTGCTAATTTGGCTGCAACCACATATTCTTTGTTTTTTTCAGCTATAACAGCTGCTCGTGCCAAGCGCACAAAATGCGGTTGCAAGGCTATTGCTGTTGCAATGACTGCGCCTTTTAAGCCATAACCGATGATGGTAATTAGGACAAGGGCCAATAATAGGGATGGAATTGTTAAGATAATATCCATGATGCGCATAATAAATGCATCTAGCGGCCCTTTTATGTAGCCGGCTATTACACCCAGTATAATGCCAAAAATCATTGCAATTAAAGCAACAATAACACCGACAAGAAGTGTAAAGCGCGCACCGTGCAATATGCGCGATAAAATATCACGACCGACAGCATCAGTGCCTAAGATAAATTGCCACGACCCACCATTTTGCCATACCGGCGGCTTTAGCATGAAGTCACGAAATTGGTCTTGATAACCATAGGGCGCAATTAATGGGGCTAGAACACTTAATAGAACAATTGTAAAAAAAATAATAAGCCCAATAAGCGAGCCGCGATTATATTTGAATGAATACCAAAATTCACTAAAAGCGCTTGCCGTCACGGTTTGTGTTTGATTTGCGGTCATTGTCTTACCTCAGTTCTGGCGAATGCGCGGATTAATAAAGCCATACAAAACGTCAACCACAAGGTTGACGGTCATCACCAATATGGCAATAAGCAAAAGCCCGCCTTGTACAGCGGAATAATCGCGCCGTGAAATTGAGTCGATCATCCATTTCCCAATGCCCGGCCAAGAAAAAATGGTTTCGGTCAAAATAGCGCCGCTCATCAACATTGCAATTTGCAGGCCAATTGTT
This sequence comes from Bartonella sp. HY761, assembly GCF_026743145.1. Lineage (NCBI taxonomy): Bacteria > Pseudomonadati > Pseudomonadota > Alphaproteobacteria > Hyphomicrobiales > Bartonellaceae > Bartonella > Bartonella sp. HY761. Next base: position 2,740,781 of record NZ_CP104887.1, on the reverse strand, counting down.
GTGATAATTGGAATAAATGCATTGCGCAGCGCATGGATACCAATAACGCGAAAACGGCTTAATCCTTTGGCACGTGCTGTGCGGACATAATCTTCACTTAAAACTTCAAGCATGGCAGAACGGGCTTGGCGGGCAATAACCGCTAGGGGAATAGTCGCAAGTACGATTGATGGTAAGATAAGGTGCGAAACCGCCGAGGCGAAGGCACCTTTTTCACCTGAAAGCCAGCTATCAATCAACATAAAGCCGGTTGGTTGGTCAAAATAAAACAGCAATGAGATACGACCTGAAACTGGTGTCCAACCAAGATTGGCACTAAACAACATGATGAGCAAAATGCCCCACCAAAAAATTGGCATGGAATATCCAACAAGGGCAAAGCCCATTGCGCCTTGGTCAAACCACGAGCCGCGCTTAACTGCAGCGATAACTCCGGCGGGAATACCAATGATAATTGCAATGATAATTGCACATAAGGCAAGCTCTAATGTTGCTGGAAAAAGCGTAAAAAATTCTTCGGCAATTGGTTTTTTGGTAATAAAGGAAATGCCAAGGTCACCGTGAAATACACCCCAAAGATAATCAAAATATTGTTGCCAATAGGGGCGATCAAAGCCAAATTGGGCCATTAATTGAGCGTGACGTTCAGGCGAAACTCCTCGTTCTCCAGCCATTAACAAAACTGGATCACCCGGCAATGTACGCACAAAAATAAAGGCAACAAGCGTAATACCAAGAAATGTCGGGATAATATAGCCAATCTTTTGCAAAAGATAACGCAACATATATGATTTACTCCGATCACAGACAGATGGGCTATATCAACATTAAAGCTACATCGCTAATGTCATGATTAATTTAAAACAATTTAAGTTCGCCCATATGTTTTTGCTTTGATGATGAAAATCTAAAATCACTTTATTTCACAGTGACAGCAACTAAAAATTTCTCACCTTATCTTTTCTTCTTTAATCATTTTACGCTTAAAAAGCTAGGCTTTGGGAAATTTTTATTGCATATCAATCAATTCTTTACAGCCATTCGTAAAAATGAAAACGAATAGGTCAAAGTAAAATTAAGCTTTAGCTTTTTTAAAAAACATATCGTTTAAAAATATGCCTGATAACAAAAGCATAAAAATATTTTACAAAGCCATGATATATGTTAGGGGAGCTTACTCTAAATATCGATATATATAAGCCCAAGTAATTGTTAGAAATATAATTTATGATGAAGTATCGCCAAGAAATTGATGGCTTACGTGCACTCGCCGTGTTGCCAGTTGTATTTTTTCATGCTGGGTTCAATTTTATGAATCGCGGCTTTTTGGGCGTTGATATCTTTTTTGTGATTAGTGGTTTTTTAATTACCTCTATCATTCTTGATGATTTAAAAGCTGGTAAGTTTTCCTTTTCCAATTTTTATGATCGCCGCATTAGGCGTATTTTGCCGATATTGTTTTTTGTATGTATGGTATCAACACTTATCGCTTTCGTTATGATGTTGCCTGACGAACTTGATAATTATTTGGGTAGTTTGCTAGCCAGTGTGTTGTTTTATGCCAATTTCTTTTTCTATTCTCTCTTGGGAGGATATTTTTCAGCCGATGCCGAATTACAGCCACTTTTACATATTTGGTCATTAGCGGTTGAAGAGCAATTTTACCTAATTTTCCCTTTTTTAATTTTATGCTTTTATCGTTTTGGCAAAAAAACATTGCTTTTAACGATTGGCGCCGTATTTTTAGCAAGCTTTATTTTTTGCCTAGCTTTTGTTCATCATAATCCAATGTTTGCATTTTTTATGCTTCCAACAAGATTTTGGGAATTGGCTGCAGGTGGGCTTCTCGCGATTTCTGCATTGGATAAAAAAGAGTTATCCCATAAATCATTAAGCTGGCTATCGTGGTTTGGCCTGCTTTTGATCCTTTATTCTTTAACTCTTTTACCGCGTAAGCTAGATTTTCCAGGTTGGGGCACAGTACCTGTCATTTTGGGCACCATGTTGATTTTAGGATTTGCAAGGGCGCAAACAAGCGTCGGCAAAATATTATCATGGAAACCCTTAGTTTTTATTGGCCTAATTAGTTATTCACTTTATCTTTGGCATCAACCAATTTTTGTTTTTGCGCGGCTATATATTGCGCCGTTTCAAAAACAATATTTTGTTATTTTAATTATTTTTACAATAATATTGGCGACATTGTCATGGAAATTTATCGAGCAACCATTTAGAAGACCAAAGACAAAATATAAATCTAAAGCGGTCTTTATTTATGCTGCAATTGGCATTTCAGCTTTATCTATAACTGCGATAGCATTGCCAAGATTATACGCGATTTCGCCATTTAAAATTGATAGCCCATATTCAAAAATACCCGAGGTTCGGCAGAGCGCAATACAGTGTGAGCAAGGCCCATTCACTTTGAGCCAATGCACTTATGGTTCAAATCCGCAAGTTTTATTAATAGGAGATTCCTATGCGGGTCATTTGATTGATGCTTTGTTGACATCAAAATCTCAGCAGCCTTTTGCAGCTAATTTTCTATTGGCATGCCCACCTTTATTTAACTTTGCAGACACAGCCGAACTTCCTACCCAAAAAGAATATTGCTTACAGCATCAAAAAGATATTAAAGATGTAATTTTACAGCATAAAAATCTTCGCTATGTGATTATATCAACATCCCTTAGCTATTATCTCAATAATGCAAATATGCTGACAGAGCAGGGCTATGTTAAATCTTCGCCCTTACTGGTTGAGCAAAAATTTGCTGAAATAATTGATTGGCTATCGGCACATAATATTAAAACCGTCCTCATTTCCCCACCCGCTCGCACATCTTTTGACCCAAATCGCTGCATCAAAAGCGTTCTACGCCGTACTAAGACAATGGACGCTAAAGCGATGGATATGTGCAGCATAAATTATGCTGATATTAGCGATCAAAGGAATGGTGTAAACGCATTGTTAGACAAGTTAAAAGATGTGTTGCCAATCATTCATCTTGATGAGCTGATGTGCGAAGACGGTAAATGTCCGGTTGTCTATAACGGCTATCCTGCTTACATTGATGCCATACATTTATCGCCCTATGGATCAGCAGAATTGGGTAAAAAGCATGATTTATTTGGAAAAATTATTGCTGCTGCAAATAGTTTTGGCCATTATCATTTCAGTAGGTAAAGGAGTTGGCTTGGCTGTTACTTGTTACAATCAACATTATTCCGTAATTTGGTGGCAAATACAAAAAAGCGCTTTATCGAAAGGATAAAACGCTTTTACTTGATGGATTTTTAACTTGGTGAATCAATCATATTTTTGATGAACAATTGCACCTTGTCCGTTTAGATAAAGTTTGTAATGGGCACCATTTTTGTCGAAAACTTCAGCTTTCCAACCATCATGTTCGGTTTCAATTTCACGAATGATAAAGCCTTGGTCCTCAAGACCCTTGACCATTTGTGACCAAGAAATACGGTTCATGGTTTGGGCTGCCATTGGGGCTTGCTGCATACCAATAGGGGCTTGTTGTTGAACGCCAACAGGAGCATTTTGTGCTATAGCTGGCAGGCTTAAGCTAGAAACGGTCATTGCAGCGATAAGAGTAAGAGCTGTTAGTTTTTTATGGATAGTTGCCATTTTTGATCTCCTTTGGTTTGATGAATGATGTTTTAAATGAGTCGTGCTGACGCTGCCCTAACTTGCACCGTCAGTATTCTGTCAGTTTAAAAAGCGCATGATGCAAAGATGGTTAGATTATTTTATATCACGGTTTTTATTGCTCTTATAGGAGTGATTTATCCAGCCTATTCAGGTAATGATCAAGAAGCGGCGCGGCAAGCCTTGGCGCGCGGTGAAATTATGCCGTTGACGCAAATGCTTGGTTTTGTTGAAGCAGCCTTTCCAAATTCAAGCGTTATAAAACTTGAATTTGATGAAGAAGATCATCTTTATATTTATGAATTTAAAATTATTGATTCATCAGGCATAATACGTGAAATAGAAATGGATGCCAAAACTGGCCAAATATTAAAAGTCGAGATAGACGATTGAAAGTTCTTGTTGTTGAAGATGATGCTATTTTGCGCAATGATGTGTGTCTCGCGTTAGAACAGGCTGGTTTTGCGGTTGATAGTACCGATAATGGTGATGATGCTTGGTTTAAGGGTGAAACTGAAAATTATGACGGTATTGTTCTTGATCTTGGCTTACCTGTCAAAGATGGCTTAACTGTTTTAAAATTATGGCGGCGTGCTGGCGTGGTGGTGCCGGTTATTATTTTAAGTGCGCGTGGCAGTTGGATTGAAAGAGTGGAAGGCATTGACGCAGGAGCAGATGATTATCTTGCCAAGCCTTTTGAAATGTTAGAATTGGTTGCGCGTTTGCGTGCGCTTATTCGTCGTTCAGTGGGGCAAGCAGATCCAATATTACAGATTGGCAATATCGCAGTTGATACACGTTTGATGCGGATTACCGTTGACGGGCGTAATGTTGATTTATCTGCGCTTGAATATCGCGTTGTACAGTTTTTAGGGCTACACAAAGATCGGGTGGTGACGCCAAGCGAGCTAGCCGAACATATTTATGGTGATGTTGATGCGCGCGATCCCAATGCATTGGAAGCATTATTAACAAGGTTGCGCCGTAAAATTGGTGCAAGTGCTATTGAAACAAGACGCGGACTTGGCTACCGCCTAACTGGACAATAGTTATGAAAGCTTCTTTGCGATTGCGGCAATTTTTAGCCGGTTGTATTGCTATTATTATTGCATTAGCTATCTCATTTCTTGGTTTTTCATTGCTTTTTGAGCGCCATGTTGAGCGGCGGTTTTCGGTGCAGCTTAATAATTGGACCGAGACCATCGCTGCTGGTATATCGTTGGACAACGAAAACAAGATTGCCGTTAATCTGCCCTTTGTGATTCCAGATTTTGAAAAGCCCTATAGCGGTCTTTATTGGCAAGTGATTGATAAAAGCAATGATGATATTATAAGATCGCGCTCACTATGGGATTTAAATTTACCTTTAGTTGAAAAAAATGGTCGTTCTGGTGGCTATTTGATGGTGGTTCGTCAAGTTGCATTTCGCGGGCACCCTTTGCAAATTGAAATTGCCATTGATGAACAGCAAATTATTAAAGCGCGCAATGAATTTGCCGCGGATCTTTCTATTTATCTCATTATGCTTGGTTTGGTTTTATCGGTCTTGTTTGGATTGCAAATTGTCTTTGGTTTGAGACCATTAGCTGTTTTGCGAAAAAATGTTGAAAAGATAACCAGTAATACAAACGAGCGTATGGAGCAAAATTATTATAAGGAATTGCGCCCATTAACTGAAACGATAAATCACTTATTGGATAATCGAGCGCAAAGCATTGATGAGGCGCAAAAGCGGGCGGGTGATTTGGCTCATGGTTTAAAATCTCCCTTAGCTGCCTTGCGCAATTTAAGCAGTCGGCTTGATGAACAAAATAATAAGGAGGCTGCGGTGCTCTTGCGTGATTTATCGCGCGGTTTGCAACGCCAAATTGACCGCGAGCTTCATCGCGCGCGTGCCGAAGTTTCTGCTCATAAGGGTAAACTATCCAGTAATCTTGGCGAATTATCACGGCAATTGGTACGTGTTTTGTCGGCAACCTCCTATGGTGAAGCTTTAGAATGGCAAAATAATATTGATGACAATGCAATTATGCCTATTGATGTTGCAGATCTTGCCGAGGCGCTAGGAACAGTCCTTGAAAATGCAGCTCGTCATGCCAAACAAAAGATTATTATTTTTCAACCAAATGCTGAGCAAATTATAATCGATGATGATGGCGAAGGTATGGATGAAGAAAGGCGCATGTTGGCATTGCAACGCGGCGTGCGCTTTGATGAAAGAGCGCAATCGACTGGTCTTGGTCTTGCAATAGCCGGTGATGTCCTTGCGCCTTACGGCTTTGCCATGCGTTTAGAGGACAGCCCTTTGGGGGGATTACGGGTTATTATTTTTCATAAATAAAACTGATTGACCATTTAAAAGGCAATAATATAGCACTATTTAATGTAAAACATATATTTTTGGAAAAGGTCTAATCTAGCTGATTGCATAGCAAGATCAAAGATGTTAAAAGACAATTATGAGTTACAATAGGTTTTTATTGAAAAATACACTTATTAGGCAATTAGCCATTACGCGCTTGGACGTGCAGGATCATAAACTGCTACCAGGTCGCTTTGTTGTGTATTTTTCAGGCTCATCATTAAGCCGACTTATGGTCTAGCTTTTTTACTTGCTCAGCCAAGTTTTACAAAAGGCTATAATCTTGACCTTTGGCTTTTTGATAAATTAAATTTTCCTATTTAAAAAAATGAGCCTTAATGGCCAAATAAAGCCCTAGAGGCAAAAGAATGGACATGAAAATGAGTGCACCGCGTACGCTCTATGACAAAATTTTTGATAGCCATATTGTCGATCGTCAGGAAGATGGCACCTGCCTTCTTTATATTGACCGCCATCTCGTGCATGAAGTAACTAGCCCGCAAGCATTTGAAGGTTTGCGCATGGCGAAACGTAAAGTGCGTCATCCAGAAAAAACCTTGGCGGTAGTTGATCATAATATTCCAACCTCGCCAGATCGCGTCAATGGCATTAAAAACGAAGAAAGCCGCATTCAGGTTGAGGCGCTTGCTGCCAATACGGCTGAATTTGGCGTTGAATATTATTCAGAACGCGATGTTCGCCAAGGGGTTGTGCATATAGTAGGGCCAGAGCAGGGCTTTACTTTGCCGGGCATGACCATCGTTTGTGGCGATAGCCATACTTCAACCCATGGTGCTTTTGGTGCCTTGGCTCATGGTATTGGTACATCGGAAGTTGAACATGTTTTGGCGACCCAAACCCTTATCCAGAAAAAAGCCAAAAATATGCTTGTGCAGGTCAATAATAAATTGCCTGATGGTGTATCGGCAAAAGATCTTGTCCTTGCCATTATTGGCGAGATTGGTACCGCAGGTGGTACCGGCCATGTGATTGAGTATGCTGGCGAAGCCATCGAAGCGCTTTCGATGGAAGGACGTATGACCATTTGTAATATGTCGATTGAGGGTGGTGCGCGCGCTGGTCTTATCGCGCCAGATGAAATTACTTTTGAATATATTAAAGGCCGCCCACGTTCACCAGAGGGTAAGATGCTTGAAGATGCCATTGCTTATTGGCAAACTTTGAAAAGTGATGAAGGCGCAGTTTACGACACAGTTATCACGATTGATGCAGCTAATTTAACACCAACGGTTACTTGGGGGTCATCACCTGAAGATGTCATGCCAATTAATGGTGTTGTGCCAAATCCTGATGATATTGTAGATGAAAATAAGCGCGCTTCCAAAAAACGTGCTCTTGAATATATGGATTTAAAGCCCGGCATTCATATGACTGATGTCGCTATTGATCGCGTGTTTATTGGTTCATGCACTAATGGTCGGATCGAAGATTTGCGCGCTGCCGCCTCTATCGCTAAGGGGCGTCATGTTGCGCCAACTGTATCAGCAATGGTGGTGCCTGGATCTGGCTTGGTGAAAGAACAGGCAGAACAAGAAGGCTTGGATAAAATCTTTATCGAAGCTGGTTTTGAGTGGCGTGAGCCTGGATGTTCTATGTGTCTTGCCATGAATGATGACCGTTTAAAACCGGGTGAGCGTTGTGCATCAACCTCTAACCGAAATTTTGAAGGTCGCCAAGGATATAAGGGGCGCACTCATCTTGTGTCACCTGCTATGGCGGCGGCCGCAGCAATTGCTGGTCATTTTGTTGATGTGCGTGAGTGGCAATAATCTTTAAATCTTTATGATTACTAAAAAGCGGCTCATTGGGCCGCTTTTTTGTTTAAAATTTTGTTCATCAGTAAAATAAAGCTTATCAATATTTTAAAATGCCAATAAAATTTGAGGCTGCAATGAATGCAATCTCGTTGAATAAAATTAAAATTATATTTTGCAAAGCCATTTATAACTAGGTCGCATAGCTTGCATCGGTCAAAAAAGAGCCTCGTTGCAAACTTTAAATAAGATGCATTTACGCCTTGAACGCCCAGTATTATACATCTTCTAGATAAAATTCGACATGCTCGAAAACTTCAAAGATATAGTGCTAGTGAAGATCATTCACTGTACAACCCTTTCACTCAAAACTATAAAATCAATTATAAGTTGGTTCAAAAGGTCGTCAATTTAAACCATTACCCAAAATATGCTGATGCGCAATATTATAGCTCATAAAAGGCTTAATTTCTTTTTTCGAAAAAATAAAAAAACAATTCACTTTTTGTAAACTTTTTTTGGAACCTTTTTTAAGCTGTGCCGTTATGTGGGTACCAAGGCTGATAAATGGCAAATAAGCCAACCTTCAATAAAAGGCAGCTAAAAGAATTAACCAAACAACCCGGAAGAATTTAACAAACGGAAGCCAAAAGCGTTTCCCGTTAACAGTCTAACCTTGTCAAAATTTGAAGCAAATAGGCGCGAAACGAGTTTTCGCGATTAGAGAAACTTTGCTTAAAATTATGGGTTTTGCGGTTCTTCCAAAACAAATTTAAGGATAAAGATCATGAACCGTTTTGCAAAATCAATCATCGCTGCTTCAACTCTCGCAATTGCTGTAATCGGTAGCGCACTTACTGCACAAGCAACTACAGTTTCAGCCCCTGCCTTATCATTGCATAATGCGCCTGCAAATGGCGCCGCAATCACCACCACAATTGCTAAAGGGACGAAAGTTAATGTTGGTGTTTGCAATTCAGCTTGGTGCTATGTAACTGCTGGCAACCAAAAAGGTTGGGTTGAAACCAATAAGCTTTCAACGCAATTAGCTGCTGCAAATAGCCATGCTCGCGCAATGGCAGTTAGCGGTGGTGCAGGCGGCTCTGCTGCAACTGGTGGCCGTACCGCATCTGCTGGCTTAAATATTTCAATAACCATTGTTCCTGAAAAGTCAGAAGCAAAGGCTGCAAACCACAATCGCATTAATGTTGCTAAAATTGCACCACAGCATTTGCGTTAAGAATTTCACAAATCCCCGTTAGCTAAAATCAAGCTAACCAATTGGCCTATCTGATTTCATGATCGATCAGATAGGTCTTTTTTTAAGTATTAGTCGCTTTAAGATTAGTTGTCGGTAACAAGGCTGTAAATAGTGCTTGAGCGACCACCAGAGCGACAAAAAGCAAGCAGCGGCTTTTTAGCCTCAGCAATGGCATTACGCATCGCGACGAGATCTTCCTCAGCAATACCCATAGGCACAACTGGAACATAATAAGTGTTTATGCCTGCTGCATCGGCAGCTTTTTTAATGTCGGCAAAGGATGGTTGGTTAACTTCCTCGTCATCAGGGCGATTGCAGATAATGGTTGCAATGCCAAACTCTTTTAAAGCAGCCATATCTGTTGGTTCAATCTGACCACATACATATACATCATCATCAATCGGCTTTATCTTCATAAAATTTCCTCACTTAGTTCCGTTTTAATATTTTCTTCACATTTAAACTCTTGGAAAAAAAGAATAAAACCAAGGATAATGTAAGAGATATATTTATAATATTTGGTTTTAAATTTTAATAAGATAACGTATTTTAATGCTGTTACAAGAATATTTATCAAATAGTTCAATAAATTAATATTTTTAGACTTATTTTACATTAATTTTATATTCTATATCTTGCATGTATTCATCTTGCATTGCGGCATCATCCCCAATAAGGCCTTTAAAATGCAAGTGGTGTTCGCCTTCGCTTAGCGGGTTGAGCAAGATCCAATAGCCATCGGACGCGTAATGGTCTTCATCGCCAGGGATTGTAAAACAGCTCGACGTTGCCGCACGAGTTCCGTCAAGTTTTTGTCCATCAAATTCGCTGACCATATCTCTGGCACTGTTAATTGCAGCGTTGACTTCTTTTTTTAAGTCATCGCAAGATAAGCCATCGCCAGTATCCCAACGCATAATGCTGATGACGGGAAAAAAGATATATTTGTCTTTAGGGACTGCACAATTGCGCATTACCTTGTCGAAGCTATAGCTAGGCGCCAAAAAAAAGACATCGCCACTTTGGGCATAATTGCAATGCTCGCCTGTATCATCGGCAAGCGGATCTAAATCATCAGGGGCATTGGTTACCCATTGCCACCAACGTATGGAAAGAGTACTTAAGTCTTCTCCGCTTACAGTTTTAATGCTAGTAAGCGAAGAAGATTTTGCCGGGGCAGTAATATTAAAAAAAACACCACTCAATAAAATGACTAGGTATAATAATTTCATCGAGAATAATTCCTAATTGTTTGATCGGCTACCAATTTATCTTAAATCAAATTTGTTTTGAGTGGAATTGCCAATTGATTAATTCAAGTGGATATGTGCCTATGGCATTTATTTTGGTTAAAGCATATGGTCGCTAAATGCCGTTTTTTGAAAATTAACAACAATATTTATAACAAAATAAATCAAATTTGATCGCAATTTCGTTCAACATTATGTGATTATGTACTAAAATATAAAATATGTTTTGACAGAGTTACCTATTTATCTTTATGTCCGCGTGTGGGGACTAAAACTAAGATAACGGATTTAGCCTTTTGACACCAAAAAAATAAGCCCTGTTTCAACAGGTAGCATCAAAAAAACAACTTCTCATATATTTGAAGAATGAATACCAATAGTTGCGTAATATTAGCAATTTAGGAATTGGTAAAACTTGTCTGTCGTGAATGCAAGTCTGAGGGGCTCGCATTTTTAATATGTGCTTCCGTTTTTTGGGTTTTCTGGTTTAGTCCGATTTGAGGGATAATAATAGAATGAAAAATATGGAGCAGATAAGTTTTATTAAGAACTGCTTGGCTGTAAGTCTTTTACGTGCGCGTGAAATTATCACACGCGATTTGCGTGGCATGCTTGCAGAATTTGATATGACTGAGCAGCAATGGCGCGTTTTGCGTGTTTTACGGGAAGAGTCGCCTCTTGAAGCGACAGAACTTGCCAATCGATCTTGTATTTTATCGCCTAGTCTTACGCGGATATTGCGGACACTTGAAATGCGTGATTTTATTATTCGTGAGAAAGACCCATCTGATAGCCGACGATCTTTGCTAGTCCTTTCGCGCGAGGGAATAAGTATCATTGATAAAATTACTCCGGTGGGAGAGGCGATATATAATGCTTTTGTCGAGCGTTTTGGGAAGGAAAAATTTCAACAACTTTTGACCCTCCTGCACGAAATTGAAGAACTTGAAAATTAGAAAACTCTGATTTTTGTAACTTGTGACAAAGATATTTGCACTTTTAAACAGTGTAAATATCTTTCATTCCATGATCCAGTTCGGTTTTCCTTAACCTTTTTTAATCCAAAGTGCTTCAATCGAACTTGCAAAGCTGCTATAAGAGCCAGAAGCTGAAACAAAAAGGAATCTGGCGTGACTATAAAAGATGTAGTGCTTATCGCATTAATGGCAGCCTTTATCATCGTGCTTGGTTTTATCCCGGCTTTTACCATTCCTTTTATCCCAGTGCCGATTACGACACAAAGTCTTGGGGTTATGCTTGCTGGTGCGTTATTAGGTGCACGGCGAGGTGTTTGCGCTATTTTAATTATCTGGATATTGGTCGCTGTGGGCTTGCCTGTTTTGTCGGGTGGCCGTGGTGGTATCGGTGTTTTTATGGGCTTTACGGCCGGTTATTTTGTTGGTTGGGCTTTTGGCGTTGCGGTTATTGGCGCTTTATTCCACGCTTTCAGAAAAAATCTAACACCTGTTAAGCAGATTGTTGCTTTGATCCTTGGTGGTATTGTAACAGTTTATTTCTTTGGTATTCTTTGGCTGTATATTATTACCGATGATAAATCCTTATGGACTATTATTTTAGGCAATCTTGCCTTTATCCCTGTAGATCTTGTTAAAGTTGCCATTGTCTTTGGAATTTTAAAAGTGCTGCATAAAGCATTGCCGGGCCAATTTGCTAATACTGGCATCAAATAGGATGAGGAGTGCAATTGGTTTTCGTTAAATTCGTTTTAATTTAGCTCGCAGCTAAAGCATGATTTAAAACCTATTTAAATAACAAAAAAACCTGAAGTTTTTTAAAACTTCAGGTTTTTAAACTTATCAGTAGCGATCTATTAATTGGACAGCTTTGCCATCACTTCATCGCTGACTTCGAAATTGGCATAGACGTTTTGCACGTCATCATCATCTTCAAGTACATCAATAAGTCTTAAAATCGAGTGCGCCTTATCTTCATCAACCGGTGCCATGGTAAGTGGCTTCCATATGGTTTTGATAGACTCAGCTTCACCAAGGGCAGCTTCAAGGTTTTTTGAGACTTCGCCAATATCTTCAAAGGCGCAAATGATGGTATGTCCATCTTCATCAGAAGTCACATCTTCGGCGCCCGCTTCAATTGCGGCATCCATAATCGCATCAGCACTACCAGCTGTTGCCTTATAGATTATTTCACCGACACGATTAAACATGAACCCAACTGAACCAGTTTCGCCCATTGCACCCCCAGCTTTTGTAAAGGCTGAACGCACATTAGATGCGGTACGATTACGATTGTCGGTCAATGCTTCAACAATAACAGCAACGCCGCCAGGACCATAACCTTCATAGCGTACTTCATCATAATTTTCAGAATCGCCACCTGATGCTTTTTTAACTGCGCGGTCGATATTGTCTTTCGGCATTGACTGCGCTTTAGCGTTCTGGATTGCAAGACGCAAACGCGCATTCATTGCTGGATCAGGCAAGCCTTGCTTGGCAGCAACGGTAATTTCGCGCGCCAATTTTGAGAACATTTTTGAGCGCATCGCGTCCTGACGACCTTTGCGATGCATAATATTTTTAAACTGTGAATGGCCAGCCATGGCACTCCTGCTTATGGTTTACTGCCAATAGTCTCGCTTGATGCGATTAATGCAGTTTGTTTAACAAAACAGATAAAATTCTATCATTCTATCTACTAAAACACTTTAACAATATGCGAAACAATTTCATTTGTAAAATGCTGGAACCTTTAAAAATAAGGTAATTGCATAGATTTAATGATAATGATGCTCATTGGTCTTTGCATCATGTCGCATTCCATATGAAATTGCTTCGTATAAGAACTGTTATTGCGCTGATTAAAGCAATCATTCCTTATACAAAAATAAAAAGCCTTAAACTCATCCAGAAAAATGCTGTCGTATATTTTCTGGCTTTATGTAAAGCTTTTATGATTTTTTAGGTCATAAAAAAAGCCCTATAAGCAAAATTGCTATAATTTTTTCAAATTAATCTTGAAAAAAGCCGTTTCTATAAAAAAGACTTTTGGCATGAACCGCCAAGCTAATGCGATAATTAGCATTATATGTGTGAAAATAATTCACTAATTAGTGATGCTTTGATACAAAATTGTCAAAAATTATTCTAATAGTTATGAATATAAAATAAAATTTCAAAAAATAACGAAAATATAAAGAAATTGAAATTTATGTGTGCATTTTTAACTTACGGCTATTCTAGTATTTACGAATTAATTTTCTTTTTTTTGATCACGTAAATGTTTAGCTATTTAAAATGTCAGCAAGCTTTACTATATTAATTCAGGATCGCAAGCGCCCAACAAAGGAAATTGTGGGTTGATCAATTTTTTGAAATTTAAATCATCCGCCAAAGGGTGAATGACGTGTTTATAATGAGGTAATAAAATGGTTAAGATGCATAAAACTGTTAATGATGTTCCTTCAAACACCAAACAAACAGCAATTGAGCTTTTAAACAAATCTTTGGCTGCATTGATCGATCTTGGCTTACTAACCAAGCAAGCCCACTGGAATATTAAAGGACCACGGTTTATTATGGTTCATGAAATGTTAGATCAATTCCGTGATGATCTTGATGAACATGTTGATATTATTGCAGAGCGCGTTGCTCAGCTTGGTGGTACCGCATTTGGTACAACCCAAAGTGTCAGCAAGGATACATTACTAAAGCCTTATCCTACCGATATTTACAAAGTTGAAGATCATCTTGATGCTTTAATTGAGCGCTATGGTGAAGCTGCAAATTTTGTGCGTAAAGCAATTAAAGATTCAGCTGATGCAGGTGAAGATGATACTGCTGATATTTTCACTGCCGCATCACGTACGTTAGATAAAAACTTGTGGTTCCTTGAAGCCCATGTTCAAGAACCAAAGTAAAGTTTAATTTCTAAAATTTTTAGATTTATAATAAAAAACAGGCTTTGTTTTCAAAGCCTGTTTTTTTTACTATAAAACATCAAAAAATTTTTTGATGTAAGAACAATTTTACGCAATTGGTGCAACAAATGGATTGCTGCGTTTTTCAGTGCCGATTGTGCTGCCTGGACCATGACCACATAAAAATCCAACATCATCGCCCAAGGGCAAGACTTTGTTTTTGATTGTGTCCAGTAGTTGTTGGTGGTTCGCGCGTGGTAAATCAGTTCGACCGATTGAGCCATGAAACAAAACATCGCCCATCAGAGCAAAGCGCAATTCTTCATTAAAGAAAATAACATGGCCAGGGGCGTGGCCAGGCGTATGATACACTTTAAATTTATGACCGGCACAATCAAGCTCATCTCCCTCTTCAAGCCAACGATCGGTGGTGCAATTGCGTATTTTATCGGTGATATTGTAGGCCTTGGCCGTTTCTTCCACCATGCCAAGTAAAAATTCATCATCTTTTTGTGGGCCAATAATTTCAACGCCGAGCGCTTCTTTTGCATCCATTGCCGCACCAACATGATCAAAATGACCATGAGTTAGCCAAATTGCCTCAATTTTGATGCCCTCTTGCTCAATAGCTTGCATAATATATGGAAGGTCACCGCCTGGATCGAGTAAAATACCCTTTTTACTATCTTCATCAAATAATATGGTACAATTTTGTTGTGCTATTGTAACCGGTATAATATGTGCCTTTAGCATGCCCATGACGTTTATTCCTATTTTAGTCTATTTTATATGCTATAATTCTATCATTCCATATTCTTATACATTATGATATGGCAAATTTTTGTGTTTTATTCAAAATGGATTTTGCATGCCCCTATCGCCGGTAAAAAAAGCCATCGAAGCTTCTGAAACGGATCATATTGCGGTTATAGAATTGCTCTTTTATGCCTATCAGGATTTTACGGCAGATCCTGACCGTTTATTGTTAGAATTAGGTTTTGGGCGTGCCCATCACCGCGTTTTATATTTTGTTAGTCGTCGCCCTGGGCTTACCGTTGCTGAATTATTGGATGTATTAGGCATCACCAAGCAATCGCTTGGGCGCGTATTAAAGCAATTAATTGACGATGAATATATTTTGCAAGAAGCAGGCGTTAAAGATCGCCGGCAAAGGGAATTGTATCCAACGCAAAAAGGGCGGGATTTATCATTACGCCTGTCAGAACCGCAATCGCAGCGTATTGAACGCGCATTAAAGCAAGCCGGCCTTGAAGATTCAAGCATTGTGCGCAAATTTTTAGCTGGCATGCTTGATAATGATCGGCGTGAACCAACTTATATTGAAAATCTGGCGCGGGAAAAAGAATAATTGTTTAAAGCAACTTTTGCCTAGGCTCAGGACTCATTAATTAAGATAGAATATTACGGTTGCGGCGATGCATATAGCCGAGAAGAAGGTGTGTGCACATCGGTCATAGCGTGTCGCGATGCGCCGCCAGTCTTTTAGCTTGGCAAAGAGGTTTTCGATTATGTGACGCAACCGATAAGTTTGCCTGTCATAAACTATCTCGGTGGTTCTGCCCTTTCTGGGCGGAATGCAAGCCTTTATTTTTTTGTCAAGCAATGCCTGCCGGAACCAGTCAGCATCGTACCCCCGGTCTGCAATGAGTTCCTTGGCATCTGGCAGATGCGCTAGCAAAAGAGCGGCTCCTTTGTAGTCACTCATCTGCCCTTCAGTTAGTAGCAGACATATTGGCTTTCCATCTTGATCGCAGACCGTGTGCAGCTTTGAATTCAAGCCGCCTTTCGTGCGCCCGATACGGCGGGGAATATCCCCTTTTTTAACAGGCTGGCAGCCGTGCGATGCGCCTTGAGGTGTGTGGCGTCAATCATGATGCGTTGAGGTTTTGGGCCCTGTCCGGCCAGCATTGCGAAGATGCGGTCAAATACACCCAACCTGCTCCAGCGGATAAAGCGATTATAGAGCGTTTTATGCGGACCATAACCGAGGGGCGCATCTTTCCATTGCAGACCATGTTTGATGACATAGACAATGCCGCTGATAAAGCGCCTGTCATCGACACGAGCAACCCCATGAGACAGTGGAAAACAGGGCGATATTCGCGCCATCTGCTCTTCGCTCAATAAAAACAAATCACTCATTAGTTTCACCTCCACAAAACCAATGAATCACAAATCAACAAAAAAAGGAATCCAAAAAATTAATAGGTCCTGACCCTAGTCATATAACTATTTTAAGATGCTGCATTCTTTGTCCTTTCTTTTTTCAACAAGATTTTGCAATTGATATGAAAAGTGAATGAAGTGTTTTACTTTGCTTAAGCTTATTGCCCTATAATAGATATGAGTCTGCTAGATGATTTAACCGATATTTATGCAGATTGCGCCAAAAGAGCTTTATAATAATTAGGTTTTAAAATTCACATAAGTAGGATGTGTTGATGACAGATAAACAAGATTACAGCATTGCCGATAATGCTCCCCATATTTTGGTTGTTGATGATGATACACGCATACGCAGTCTGTTATCGCAGTTTTTACAGAAAAATGGTTTTCGTGTTTCTATGGCTGCATTGGCAGATGAAGCGCGGCGAAAATTGGCAGGGTTGGATTTTGATCTGTTAATTGTTGACGTGATGATGCCTGGAGAAACTGGAATTTCACTTACGCGTTCTTTGCGTGAAACTAAGGATGTTCCAATTTTGATGTTGACTGCATTAGCCGAAACGGATGCACGTATTGATGGTCTTGAGGCAGGTGCTGATGATTATTTACCTAAGCCCTTTGATCCGCGTGAATTATTATTGCGTATCAATGCTATTTTACGCCGAGGCAATCAAACAAGCCAACCAACTATAGAGCAAATTGTTTTTGGTCCCTATACATTTTCGATTCCGCGGCGTGAATTGAAAAAAGCGGGGGAGATTATCCATCTTACCGATCGCGAGCAAGAAATTATGGTAATTTTTGCCTCTCGCGTTGGTGAGACTATTCCGCGCCAAGAATTGGCCGCCGGCGAAGGTGAAGTGGGTGAACGCACCATTGATGTGCAGATCAATCGTTTACGCCGTAAGGTAGAAAATGATCCTGCAAATCCTGTTTGGCTGCAAACAGTGCGTGGTATTGGCTATAAATTGGCGGTTGAATAATAGGCGCATATAATGGAAGCACCATGGACTAAATTAAGCCGTTTCATTGCTAAAAGCATGCCAAAACGGCTTTATGCGCGTTCTCTTATCATTATTATTGCACCAATGGTTTTGCTGCAATCAGTGATAGCCTATGTCTTTATGGAACGGCATTGGCAAATGGTAACTGAGCGTTTGTCCATGGCAGTTGTTCATGATATTGCTGCCATTATTGATCTGATTGAGACCTATCCGCAGGATGCTGATTATGATAATATTATCCGCATTGCCCAGAAAAGAATGGGCTTAAATATTTCTATTCTGCCACCTGATCCACTGCCGTCGCCCGGGCCAAAGCCATTTTTTGCAATTTTGGATTATTTTTTGAGTGAGGAAATCACCAAGCAGATTAATCGGCAATTCTGGATTGATACAGTTGGCGATTCAGATCTTGTGGAAATTCGTATTCGTCTTGATGATAAAGTATTACGGGTATTTGCAACGCGCAGTCAAACCTATGCATCCAATACCGGTATTTTCTTAAGTTGGATGGTGGTGACAGCACTCGTTTTGTTGATTATTGCTATTTATTTCTTACGCAGCCAAATTAAACCGATCCAGCAATTGGCAGAAGCTGCAGATAGTTTTGGTAAAGGCCGCCCATTACCAGAGGGATTTTCGCCGCGCGGCGCTGAAGAAGTGATGCGTGCGGGTATTGCCTTTTTGCGCATGAGGGAGCGTATTGAGCGGCAAATTGAGCAGCGTACGACCATGCTATCTGGTGTCAGCCATGATTTACGTACTATTTTAACCAGATTTAAACTGCAACTTGCCATAGCAGGTGGTGGTATTGATACTGAACCGCTAGAGCATGATGTGAATGACATGCAAAACATGCTTGAAGGCTATCTTGCTTTTGCACGCGGTGAAGGCAGTGAAGAGGTTGGTACTCTTAATCTTGAAAATGTCATGGCGAAGCTGAAAGAAGAAGCCGTTTTACGTGAACGTGGTTTTACTTATGAAATGCATGGCAATCCTGAAATTCAAGTGCGCCCCAATGGTTTTACAAGACTGGTTGCCAATCTTGTGTCAAATGGCTTTCGTTATGCACGTAATGTCGATGTGGTGATCCATCATGACGATCATAAATTAACGCTTTGTGTTGATGATGATGGTCCAGGAATTCCTGAAAATATGCGTGAGGAAGTATTTAAACCATTTTTCCGTCTTGATGAAGCACGCAATCAAGACGCAAGCGGCACAGGGCTTGGTCTTTCCATTGCCCGTGATATTGCCCGTAGCCATGGTGGTGATGTTATATTGCATAAAAGTCCAAAAGGTGGTTTGCGGGTTATTATTGAAGTGCCAATTTAACAGGATGGCTGATTAAAATGGCTGCAACTTAGCTATTCGTTTGTCTTTTGTAAAAATTGAATTCAAACTATTTGTATTAAGTCTTTTTTACGCGCATATTAAACATATACCTTAATAGGTGTGATTCTTTTATTTAAATGTGCGTATGGTTATTTAAAATGATAATGAATATTTAAGCAATGTTTAAATATTCATTATAGCTAATATAATCAATATTTCGCATTAATAATAATGATGACCTTTTGTCGTTGCAATTTTTAAATTATTGTTTGTTATTATTGGAGTAGGTGGATTATGGCTTTACAAAAAGCAGGCAAATGGGGCTGGGTGGTTGTCTTAGTCATTGTTGTTGGTTTTATTGCTTGGCGTTATTTATTGCCATCATCTAATAGTCTTCCCAATTATGTAGCCGTCGCTAATGGTCGGATTGAAGCAACTGAAGTTGATATTGCGGCAAAATCATCAGGCCGTATTAGTGACATTAAAAAGCGTGAAGGTGATTTTGTTCATGAGGGCGAAGTTGTCGCTCAAATGGATACTTTAACTCTTGATGCGCAATTGCGCCAAGCGCAAGCGCAATTGAAGCAAGCTGAAATAAATGTCGAAACTGCAAAATTGCAGGTAGAACAAGCTGCAGCTGAAGAAGAAGCCAATGTGGCGCGTGTATCGCAAGCAACAGTTCAGCGTGATAATGCCCAAAGGCGGTTTAATCGTTCTAATACTTTGCAAGAACGCGGCACTGTTTCTGAACAAACCAAGGATGATGATCAGGCAACCTATGAGGGTGCACTTTCAGCCCTTGCCGCCGCCAATGCACAATTGGCTTCAGCCAAGGCTGGTGTTTCAACCGCTAAGGCTAATGTGGTGAGCGCCGAGGCAGCTGTTGATGCTGCAAAAGCCACCATCGAGCGTATCCAATCAGATATTGATGATAGCGCATTGAAGGCACCGCGCTCGGGCCGCATCCAATATCGCATTGCTCAACCAGGAGAAGTTGTGGCTGCCGGCGGACGCGTGCTTAATCTTGTTGATTTAAGCGATGTCTATATGACGTTCTTCTTGCCAACCGATCAGATTGGTAAATTATCTCTTGGTCAAGAAGCTCATCTGGTTTTAGATGCTTTGCCGCAATATGTCATCCCAACTAATATTTCTTTTGTGTCCGACGTTGCACAATTTACGCCAAAAACGGTAGAGACTTCAGAAGAACGTGCTAAGTTGATGTTCCGCGTGCGTGCGCGTATTCCAAGTACCTTGCTGGAGCAATATATTAAGGATGTTAAAACCGGTTTGCCGGGGGTTATTTATGTAAAGCTTGATGATAGCAAACCATGGCCAGATAATCTGCAATCATCAATCAAGATTGAAAATTTACCACCAAAAGAGGGTGCAAAGCCACAATAGGCTGCTTTTATTAATGGCGGTTCCTTTAAAGGGTTATGCCATTTAATAATAGTAAAATCAGGGAATTTGAGGCGAATTTCATACCCTGTAAAGGCTCAATAAAGTAGCACTTTGATGAAGAGCTACTTTCCCCGAAAATGGCGATGGAGTTTTGATCGTAATGGCCAATGATGGTAATCCTAAGCAAAATATAGCGGCCAATGTTGAGGCAAATTCTGTTTCCAACATGGGCAAGAATGTTGTCTCGTTAAAAGATGTAACTTTGCGCTATGGCAAGACCCTTGCCCTTGATAATATTACCTTAGAGTTGCCAGCTGGTAAAATGATTGGCTTTATCGGTCCTGATGGCGTTGGTAAATCGAGCCTTTTATCCTTGATTACCGGCGCGCGCGCTATTCAAGATGGTGATGTGGAAGTGTTAGAGGGCGATATGCGTGAAAAGCGTCATCGCGAGCGTGTTTGTCCAGATATCGCTTATATGCCTCAGGGCCTTGGTAAAAATCTTTATCCCACATTATCGGTTGAGGAAAACGCTAATTTTTTTGCCAAGCTTTTTGGGCAGGAAAAAAAGGAACGTGCCGCGCGGATTAAGAACCTTCTTTATCGCACTGGTCTAAATGGTTTTGAAGATCGTCCCGCTGGTAAATTATCCGGCGGTATGAAGCAAAAATTAGGGCTTGTTTGTTCGCTGATCCATGATCCTAAATTACTGGTACTTGATGAACCAACAACCGGTGTTGATCCTTTGTCGCGCCGACAATTCTGGAACCTTATTGACGATATTCGTAAAGATGCCAAGGATATGAGCGTGGTGGTTGCCACCGCCTATATGGAAGAGGCTGCCCGCTTTGATTGGCTAATTGCTATGGATGGTGGCAAAATTCTTGCAACTGGCACTCCGCAGGAATTATTGTCAAAAACCGGTAAAGATAATCTTGATGATGCCTTTATAGCTTTGATGCCCGAGGAGGAAAAAACCAATTATACCAAAGTGGTTATTCCGCCGCGTGTTGCAAATGAGCAAAATAATGAAGTTGCGATTGAAGCAATTGATCTTACCAAAAAATTTGGTGATTTTACCGCGGTAGATCATGTTAGTTTTAGTATTCACAAAGGTGAAATTTTTGGATTTTTAGGCTCTAATGGTTGCGGTAAAAGTACAACCATGAAAATGCTAACTGGTCTTTTACCAGTAACGTCAGGTACTGCAAAATTATTTGGCAAGCAAATCGATGCTAATGATATGACTACCCGCCAGCATGTTGGCTATATGAGTCAAGCTTTTTCGCTTTATTCAGAATTAACTGTGCAAGAAAATTTAGAACTTCATGCCGAGATTTTTGAATTACCAAAAGATAGTAGAGCCGCCCGTATAGATGAAATGGTGAAACGTTTTGATTTGACCGACGTTTTGTCATCCATGCCTGATGCTTTGCCCCTTGGCGTGCGCCAGCGTATGTCTTTGGCAGTTGCGCTACTGCATAAGCCAGAAATTCTTATTCTTGATGAACCCACATCCGGTCTTGATCCAATTGCCCGTGATGACTTGTGGGAAACATTAGGACAATTATCACGCAACGAAAATGTAACGATTTTTATTACCACCCATTTTATGAATGAAGCAGCGCGGTGCGATCGCATATCTTTAATGCATGCGGGGCGCGTCTTAATTTCTGATACCCCTGAAAAAATTATCACGAATAAGCATGCGCAAAATCTTGAAGAAGCCTTTATCAGCTATTTAGAAGAAGCAATTGGTGAAAAACAGGACGTTCCTTCATCTGTGATAGAGGACGAAGCAACTAAGACAAGCGACAATCCAAATTTGGCTGCTGCAAAAAGCAAAGATAAAAACGCCCATGCCTTTTTTGATATTATGCGGTTGTTAAGCTATGCTAATCGTGAAATGCTGGAGTTAAAACGCGATCCGATCCGAGCAACACTTGCTTTGGTTGGCAGTGTCATTTTGATGCTAGTTATTGGTTATGGCATTAATATGGATGTTGAAAATTTAAGTTTTGCCGTTCTTGACCGCAACCAAACTGAGACAAGCCGCGATTATATCCAACAAATTTCGGGATCGCGCTATTTTATCCAGCATGATGACATTAAAGATTATGATGATCTTGATAAGCGTATGCGATCAGGTGAAATTAGCTTGGCAATTGAAATACCACCAAATTTTGCCGAAAATATTAAACATGGTCGGCCGGTAGAGGTGGGCGCGTGGATTGATGGTGCCATGCCAGCGAGGGCTGAAACCGTTCGCGGTTATGTGCAAGGTATGCATATGTTATGGTTGCAAAACCAAGCGCGTGTTCAATATGGCAAAGAAGTTGCGAATGGTGATTTCCAAATTCAAGTACGTTTCCGTTATAATGCTTCACTTGAAAGCCTGCCAGCCATGGTTCCGGCGGTTATTCCAATATTATTGCTGATTATTCCAGCAATGTTGGCGGCTTTAAGTGTGGTGCGTGAAAAGGAAATGGGCTCGATTATTAATCTTTATGTAACGCCCGTTACCTCATTTGAGTTTTTGCTAGGCAAGCAATTGCCTTATATCATGCTTGGTATGCTCAATGCTGTTTTACTATGGCTATTGGCAGTGTTGGTCTTCCGTGTCGATTTTACGGGTAGCTTACCGGCATTTATGTTGGCATCGCTATTTTATGTAAGTTTTGCCACTGCCTTTGGGCTTTTAATATCGACCTTTATGAATAGCCAGATTGCGGCAATTTTTGGTACGTCAATTTTGACTATTTTGCCGGCCGTGCAATTTTCAGGTTTAACGGATCCAGTATCATCGCTTGAGGGCATGGGAGCTTTTATTGGTAAAATTTATCCAACCACCTATTTCATTATTATATCGCGTGGTACTTTTTCCAAAGGATTAAACTTTACAGAACTTGCTTCAACGTTTTTGCCACTCGCCTTAGCTTTTCCAATATTAATTGGCATTGCAACACTTTTAACTAAAAAACAGGCACGGTGACGATTATGGATTTAAAACACATCTTCACTCTTGGCATTAAAGAAATACGCGGAATTTTACGCGATCCAATGCTGTTGATCCTGATTGTTTACGCTTTCACTGGTTCAATTTATGTTGCATCAAAAGCCGCGCCTGAAACCTTGAATCTAACCCCAATATCGATTGTTGATGAAGATAATTCGCCGCTTTCATCGCGTATAACAACGGCGTTTTTGCCGCCTTATTTTACAAGGCCATCCTTGATTGATATTCATGAAATGGATGCGCGTCTTGACCAAGGGCTTGATACTTTTGCTCTTGATATACCGCCTAATTTCCAACGTGATTTAAAAGCAGGGCGTTCTCCACAAATTCAGCTTAATGTTGATGCTACCCGCATGAGCCAAGCACTGACGGGTGCTGGCTATATCCAGCAAATCATTAATTCAGAGGTGAGCGAATTTCAAAGCGGTTATCGCACCAATACTTCATCACAAGTTGATCTTGCTTTGCGCGCGCGTTTTAACCCTGAACTTAATAAGTCATGGTTTGGCTCACTCATCAATGTTATCAACAATATCACTATGCTTTCTATTATTTTGACCGGCACGGCGCTTATCCGCGAACGCGAACATGGCACGATCGAGCATCTTTTGGTGATGCCAGTAACTGCAACCGAAATCATGGTTTCCAAAATCTGGTCAATGGGTTTGATTGTTTTTGTCTGTTCGGCCTTTTCGCTTATTTTTATCGTGCAAGGTCTGTTACAAGTACCAATTCAAGGCTCGATACCACTGTTTTTATGTGGGGCGATTTTGCATCTTTTTGCCACAACTTGCATGGGCATTGCGCTTGCAACAATGGCAAATTCTATGCCGCAATTCGGTCTCTTATTGATGCTGGTTTTGTTGCCGCTACAAATTTTATCTGGCGGTATGACACCGCGTGAAAGCATGCCACAATTCATTCAAGATATAATGCTTGCCGCACCCAATACCCATTTCATTATGCTTGGCCAATCCATTCTTTATCGCGGTGCAGGTTTTTCTGTTGTTTGGGGTAACTTCTTGGCCTTGTTTATCATCGGTATTGTTCTGTTCATGTTTTCATTGCGCCGCTTTAGAGCCTATCTAAAATAGGGTTTGATTTCAATCAATTATGTCATATATTGGCTATTATCCGCTTGGTGAACATTTCAATATATGCCATAATATTGATGAGAATTTCTCATTTAAAGCAAGGCATCTAAACGGCCTCTTATTGCTAATCGGGCTTGTTGAAATGCATATAGTCAGGGAGGCTAATATGGCTCATACAATGCAAGCCGCAGTTGTGCGTGAATTTGGTAAACCCCTAACCATTGATGAAGTGCCGATACCAGAGCCTAAAGAGGGCATGATCCAAGTTAAAATTGAAGCTTGTGGTGTTTGCCATACCGACCTTCATGCTGCCCATGGTGATTGGCCAGTTAAGCCCAATCCACCGTTTATTCCTGGTCATGAAGGTGTTGGCTTTGTTTCTGCAGTTGGACGCGGTGTTAAGCATGTTAAGGAAGGCGACCGTGTCGGTATTCCCTGGCTTTATACCGCTTGCGGCCATTGTGTTCATTGTCTTGGTGGCTGGGAAACCCTTTGTGAAGAGCAATTAAATACTGGCTATTCGATTAATGGTGGCTTTGCTGATTATGTGGTGGCAGATCCTAATTATGTTGGCCATTTGCCCGATAATGTAGCCTTTACTGATATTGCCCCAATTCTATGTGCTGGTGTTACGGTTTATAAAGGCTTAAAAGTAACTGACGCAAAGCCGGGTGAATGGATGGGTATTTCCGGTATTGGTGGTCTTGGTCACCTGGCTGTGCAATATGCTAAAGCCATGGGTATGAATGTTGCCGCTATTGATATTGATGATGATAAATTACGCCTTGCTAAGGAACTTGGTGCGGATATTGTCATTAACACCAAGAGTAGCAATGACCCACAAGGAGAGCTGAAAAAGCTCACCAGTGGCGGTGTTAACGGCATGCTTGTTACTGCACCATCAGAAGGTGCTTTCGCCTCAGCGCTTGGCATGGTGCGCCGTGGTGGTACGCTATCAATGAACGGCTTGCCTGCCGGCGAGTTTCCAGTATCGGTATTTAATATGGTGCTTAATGGTATTACGCTGCGTGGCTCCATCGTTGGTACACGCTTGGATTTGCAAGAATCACTCGATTACGCTGCTCGTGGCAAGGTGCATTCGCATAATAAGATTGATAAGCTTGCCAATATTAATAATATTTTTGACGATATGATTAAGGGTAAAATATCAGGCCGCGTTGTGCTTGATATGGCAAGCTGATATTATTGCGATAATTATAGATAGTTTATAAATGATATTTAAGCCCTGACTATCAATGGTTGGGGCTTATTTGTGTTTAAAACAAAAAGGATATTTTGTTTTGGCCAAGCTAGAAAATTTTAATACTCATCAATTGGCTGACATCGTTGCGCAGCTGCCAATTAATTCGCCTTATATAATCGAACCAGTAAATGAAGGCTATTCAAGCACTTGCTTTTTTATCAAGACTAAAGAAAAGCTGCTATGCTTGCGTCTTTATAATTTAGATGATTTTCCCTGCCTATTGCAGGAGGTTGATGCTTTAGAGTTTTGCAGTGCAAAAGGTCTGCCTGTTCCCAGACTTCTTCAATGGGAAAGTGGCAGTGTTATTTACAAGTTTAAGAATGTTCTGGCAATTTGCTATATCTGCATTGAAGGGCGCAGCGTTAAACAAAATGAACTCAACCCATTTATTGCTGCACAAGCGGGAAAATTGCTTGGTAATTTTCTAAAATGCGCGACTAGCTATACCCGTGATACTACTGCGCGTGATGAAGTTACGTATGTTCATCAACGCTATGAAGCGCAATATGAAAAAGTGCAGTCATGTCTTGATCGGTCTTTAATTGACAAAATTAATGACATTTTGCGCGAAAGACGTTTTGACCAAAATTTACAGTGCTTAACCAAAGGCTTGGTTCATGGTGATTTTTATTATGGCAATGTCATTATCAAAGACCATCATCTTTGCGGCATTATTGATTTTGGTGATAGTTATTTGGGGTCGCCATTTTTTGATATTGTGACCGGAGCGATGGAATTTTCTTATAATAATAAGCAGCAGATTGATTTCGATTGCTTGCAAGCATTTATAATGCCGTTACGAGATTTTTTGTTGAAAGAGCATATTACAGCGCCTATTTTTTATCATGCTATGCTCCTCATGTGCTTGAAGTTTTTATTGTTGACGCTTGGGCAGCATAATGAAAATGATTATGCTAAACGTATGGAAAATCTAATATCTGGGACGGTGAAAGGTAAAATAAAACACTTTTTCTAAAAGTTAAATCTATTTAAAAAAGCCATAAAATCAATTAATAAAGCTCTCTTTGGCATTTTTTGAATAGAAAATATATAGGCCAAGAGCGATATCAATTAAGACATGCACGCAAATTGCGGCTTTTATAGTTAAGGTAAACTCATCCTGAGATTGGTTGGATATAAAACCAACAACCTTAAAACAAGAGAGAACTTCATAAAGTAGCATACAAGTAAAAATTATAGGAAAACAATAAAGCCTTCTTAAATAACTGTAAAAACTTATTAAAAACATAGCAGTTAAAAAAATGCCGCCCATGCCTAATATTATAGAAAATAATATGGATAAAAAAAACGAAAATATCGCATTTGAAAAATCACTGAGTGATAACAATAATAATGCTATTCCAGCAAATAATAAAAAGCTTATAATCCTATAAATAAAATAAAGTCTAATCAGATAAACTGCTCGGTTAGGTTGTTGATTGTCGCAGTTCTCTGTTTTCGTTTCCATTATGGGCGAAGTTGTGTTTTCCAAATTAATTTGCTCCCCTAATAGGCAAATTATACAATAATTTTGATATTATTGCATTTCCAAAAAAACTGAACCGACTTTGGCATTGACGGCAATCTCCCAAATAAGAATAGAGTAGGTGACGTCGTCAAAAAAATTAGGTTCACTTTAATGAATAAAAATATTTTTTACGCGTTTTGACTTGAACATATAGATTATAAGAATGGATGGGATAATAATTCGAGAGTAAAAGCTAATAGAGCCAATCATATATTGCGTATTTGAATTGTAAATAGTGTAGAGATAAAAAATGATCCAGCTGATAATTGTGCAAATATTAAAAAGTGCAAGTATACAAAAAAGATATGGAAAATATCGCTTAGCTTTTATCATTCCATTTATCAAAAATATCATCAATATTATTTCAAATAAATTTGAGTATGGATGTAATTTTTTTAAAAGATTTTGCCAATTAAAATCATTTTCTATGAAAGTAAAAATATTAATAAAAAATAAAAATTTAATGACAACCAGATATATAATATAAATTGCGACAAATATTAAAAAACCACCTATTGGAAATTTTTCCCAGCTTTGCCAAATTTTTTTAAGGGCATTTGAGCGATTAACCATCATTTTGTCTCACAATAATTAAACTTCATTAAATTTTTATTTCATTGCCATTTTGATTGGATTAAAGAATTGTCCCGTGACCATTGAAGCGACCATAGCATGAACAAGGCCGCGGCGGCGCAGTGTTGGCGCAATGAGATAATCTCGCAAAAACGGTAAAATAGCATTATCCGATTGATAAAATGGCGTTAAACAACAACTTAAAAATTGATAAAATAAAATATGGATACGCCGTCTTTTAGCATAATCGGCAATGATGTCCGCGCGTTCCCTATGGCGCTTTGCTGCCTCAATAAAAGCAAGTGCATCTAAAAATGCCATATTCGCCCCTTGGCCAAGTTGGGGGCTGGTGGCATGCCACGCATCACCAAGGCGAACAAGGTTACCTTCTGCTGGCGATATATGGGTATGGTGACGATAATTGGCATAAACAATCTGGTCGCGGTAATCAGCCATATTTTCAATTAAGGGCATGGTTTGTGGCCAAAAGTGAGCTATTTTTTCAACCCATGCATCAATACCGTCTGCTTGCCACTTTGCATGGTCTTGATGACGTAGCGACCAGAAAAAAGTCGTCATCGCTTGCGCTTTTAAATGCCCCTTGCCAAGCGGCAAGACGCCAATCATCGTTGAGGCTTTGTGATAGCGCTGCTCTAAGGTAGTTGGATCAAAACCTATATTGTCGTGCCAGGGCAAGTTCACCCAAACGGCACCATAATCAAGCTCTTTGCCCTTTGTGGCGCGCAGCGGTGAACGTGCCCCCATAGCATCAATGAGCAGGTCAAAATTCGCACTTTTCGTACCATTTTCAAAAATAAATTGTGGCTTGGGGCCGTTATCAACGCCAATTATCCGATGTTGGACTTCAACTTGCGCACCAAGTTCAACCGCATGCTCATAAAGAAGATCAAAAAGCGACCAGCGAATAATCGCAACACCATAATCATCCTTGATATAGCCAACGTCTAAAACAACCTTATCATCCTTGCTTAGCTTACCAAGCATGCGGTCTATGCGTTGCCCGCGTGCTTCCGCCCGTTGGCGCAGCCCTAATTTATCAAGAACAATAAGGCCCGTTGGTTGTAGCACAAAGCCAGAGCCAACTGGCCCTGCCTTTTGCATCTGATCAAATAGGGTGACGCGGTGTCCTTCTTGGCGTAAAAAAGATGCAAGACAAAGCCCCCCCATACCCATGCCAGCAATTGCGATATCCATCATTTTCTCCCCGCGAGAAAGGTATTGCACCACGTTTTATAGCTTTTTGACCTTGCTTAATGATCCCGATGAGCAATAAAATAAGCGCAATTACGTAAATTATCAGCTTTGTTACCAAAAGGTGAAAGCAGTTCTTCAGCTTGGCTAATTAGGCCGTCAAGCTGTTGCTTTGCCCAGTCAATGCCATGCAGTGCCACCAATGTGCCTTTACCAACATGGCTATCTTTGCCAGCAGTTTTGCCAAGCGTCTTGGTGTCGGCTGTTACATCAAGCAAGTCATCAGCAAGCTGGAAAGCAAGGCCGATTGCCGAGCCAAATTCGGCAAGTCTGGCACGATCATCGCTGGTTGCATTACCAATAATTGCTCCAGCTTCACAGGCATAGCGGATAAGCGCTCCCGTTTTCATGGCTTGCAGCATGATAATACCAGCTTCATTGGGCTTTTTGGTTTCCGCTTCAATATCAAGAATTTGGCCGCCAACCATACCGCCAAGGCCCGCAGCTCTTGATAAATGTCGAATGAGCGACAAGCGTGCTTCTGCCTTTAATTCGGTTTCTTCAGCTGCAATAATATCAAATGCAAGGGTTAATAAAGCATCACCTGCAAGAATCGCTGTTGCTTCATCAAAGGCTTTATGAACGGTTGGTTTGCCACGTCTTAGATCGTCATTATCCATAGAGGGTAAATCATCATGGATAAGCGAGTAGCTATGAATTGCCTCAAGACTTGCTGCAACACGTAATGGCGCATCGGTTTTAACATTAAATAATGAAGCCGTTTCAAGAACCAAGAACGGGCGCAAACGTTTGCCGCCATTCAAAACACCATGACGCATTGCATCTAGCAATTTTTGTGGACGGTTAATCTCGCCCATTTGTGGATAGGGTGCTAAAAGCTGGCCTATTAGAGTTTCAACACGCTTTGCATGACCGAGCAAGAGAGCTTCAAAATTGTTTTTACTATCCATTGTCTCACATTACATTTGAACAGGTGGTATAAAGGGCAATTTATTAATACTGGAATTTTTAAAAAATACTATACATAAGTTTGTAGCCAAAATTGCAAATACCGATTTCCGTCTGATAGCTGTTAAGATTAAAAAATATCTTTGCAGTGGGTCGTCATTTAGGTAAAAGAACATAAGCGAATGAGTGATTGTCAAAAAAATGAGTATAATTTGTTTGAATAAACATCCTGCGTGATAAGCCAAGGCGATCCATGGTATTGCAGCCGCCAGATAAACCCTATAAATCAAGCATTATTACCAAGATCATCGCAAATAAAAGGAATTGTTCATTGTTGCTTGATAAGGATGAGATAAGGAACGAGGGGGAAACCAAAAAAACTCTTGTTAAAAAGATTGCCCTTGGTCTGATTCTTTTGCTGCTCTTGCCTTTTGTCTTGCTTCTCTTTTATAATTTGCCCTTTATCAAGCCAATCTCTACTTTGATGCTACGAGATGTTGTTCTATTGCGTGGCTATGATCGCCAATGGGTTTCTATCAGAGCTATTTCCCCTAATTTGGTAAATGCGGTAATGATGGCTGAAGATGGCAAATTTTGCAGCCATAATGGCGTTGATTGGGATGCTTTGGGCGATGTTTTGGATAATGATGGTGGGCCAAATCGTGGTGCTTCCACCATTACTATGCAAATGGTAAAAAACCTTTTTCTTTGGCAAGATCGTTCCTATGTGCGCAAAGCGATTGAGATTCCCATTGCCCTTGGCGCTAATATTTTTTTGTCAAAACAGCGCACTATGGAAATTTATTTAAATATTGCCGAATGGGGGCCCGGAATTTATGGCGCAGAGGCTGCATCACGCCATTATTTTAATCGCTCGTCTAACAATCTAACTCCAAGGCAAGGTGCTTTGCTGGCGGCAGCATTACCCAATCCTTATATACGCAATCCTGCAAAGCCAGGTCCTGGTATGAGCCAACTGGCACGGGTTTTTGAATCACGTGCGCGCAATTCTGGTGCTTATATTGCTTGTGTAAATTAAAATATAATCGCTATTTTGTAAAAAAATGCATGTTTTATTGGGAGTTTTTTAAAAAAATACACCTTTTGGCTAGTCAAATTGCTTTAATCAGTGTATAGCGTCCCAAACTTTGTGAATTATATTGGGCGATTCAGGCTTTCATGGCCACGCTTCAATGTGTTTGAACGAATTCGGAGCATAGATCCATGGCAGTACCTAAAAGAAAAACATCACCTTCAAAGCGCGGTATGCGCCGTTCAGCTGATGCCCTTAAGACACCTACTTATATTGAAGATAAGACTTCAGGTGAATTGCGTCGTCCACATCATATCGATCTTAAGACTGGTATGTATCGCGGTCGTCAAGTTCTTACACCTAAGGCTTAATTCTGTATTGGGTTTCAATTAGAATTGATTCTATTTACAGTTTAGATTTAAGCTAAGTAAGTAGGTTGATTTTGAGTTGACTGATAGAATATATAAAAACCGACGATAAGTCGGTTTTTTTATTGTTTCATGGTTTAGTTAAGCGTTTGATTTAAAAGATATTGAATTTTAAATGTTTTAACATAAATGAAACATTAAAATGTCTAATAATTATAATTAGAATAGTGCTGAAAGACCCTTGTGTTGATAAAATACAAATATAGGTTTTAAAAAGCGCGATAAGGCCGCGAGTGATTGACTTAACGGCCTTTTCAAAAATTGGAGTTGCCAATGGGGAACACCCCCCTTGTTTTTTCTGGCCGTAATGTCATGGCAGTGTTGGGGCCAACCAATACAGGAAAGACGCATCTTGCGATAGAGCGGATGTTGGCGCATGATAGCGGCATTATTGGCTTGCCGTTACGTTTGTTGGCGCGTGAAGTTTATACACGAATTTGCGAAAAAATTGGTGCAGACAAAGTTTCACTGGTAACTGGTGAAGAAAAAATTCAGCCACCTAAAGCTCGCTATTCTGTATGCACGGTGGAAGCAATGCCGCGCGAGACCAATGCCGCCTTTGTTGCCATTGATGAAGTGCAGCTTGCCAATGATTTAGAGCGTGGCCATATTTTTACCGATAGGATTTTGCACTTACGTGGACGGCAAGAAACTTTGCTTCTTGGCGCCTTAACCATGCGTGGTGTTTTGGAAAAGCTGTTGCGCGGGCTTAGCGTTGCATCGCGGCCAAGGCTGTCGCAACTAACCTATAGTGGCTCGAAAAAAATTGCACGGCTGCCAAGACGTTCTGCCGTTGTGGCTTTTACCGCTGATGAGGTCTATGCTATTGCAGAATTTATTCGCCGGCAAAGAGGTGGTGCTGCGGTTGTTATGGGCGCTTTGTCGCCGCGCACGCGCAATGCACAGGTAGAGCTGTATCAATCTGGCGATGTAGATTATTTGGTCGCAACTGATGCCATTGGCATGGGGCTTAATCTTGATGTCGATCATGTGGCTTTTGCTCAAACTCGAAAATTTGACGGTTTTCAATATCGTGATTTAAATCCAAGCGAACTTGCACAAATTGCAGGGCGCGCAGGCCGCCATTTACGTGATGGCACTTTTGGCGTTACTGGACGTGTTGCTCCGCTTGAAGCAGAACTCGTTGAAAAAATTGAAGGTAGCTATTTCGATCCTGTTAAAGTCATGCAATGGCGTACTGCCAATATGGATTTTAGCTCAATTGGAAACTTAATTCGCTCCCTTGATACTCCATCCCCAATTGACGGTCTGGTTAAGGCAATGCCAGCTGTTGATGCTCGTGCGCTTAGCTATTTGGCTAAAGACGATTCGATTGCTCGACGTATAAAGGGTAGCGATGAAGTCAAATTGCTATGGGATATCTGCGCGCTTCCCGACTATCGTAAGATTGCCCCCGCCCAACATGCCGACATTATTGCCACATTGTTCCGTGATGTGGTAGAATTTGGTGTAGTTGATGAAAATTATGTTGCATCTCAGGTAGCACTTGCTAATCGTACAGATGGCGATATTGATACTTTATCACACCGCATTGCGCAGATTCGGACCTGGACTTATGTCTCTCATCGACCTAATTGGTTGGCAGATCCGCAACATTGGCAAGAAAAAACGCGGGAAATTGAAGATAAATTGTCTGATGCGCTGCATGAGAGGTTGACGAAACGATTTGTAGACCGCAGAACAAGCGTTCTGATGAAACGGCTGAGAGAGAATACAATGATAGATGCCGAAATTTCGCAAACCGGTGATGTTCTAGTAGAAGGTCACCATGTTGGACATTTGGAAGGCTTCCGTTTCACCATGGACAAAGCTGCCGAAGGCAGTGATGCCAAAGCGGTGAGAGCGGCAGCGCAAAAAGCATTAGCACCTGAATATGATGCACGGGCTGAAAGGCTTAGTGCATGTGCTAATGGTGATTTAGCGCTGGCATCGGACGGCATCGTCCGTTGGGTTGGTCAACCTATTGCAACTCTGGTGAGTGGTGATGAGTTTTTAAAGCCACGCATTATCTTGCTGGCTGATGAGCAATTGCAGGGTGCACAGCGTGACAAGGTCAATGACCGCGTTGGTCGCTTTGTTGCTTTCCATTTTGAAACAGCATTAAAGCCACTTTTCGATCTTATCAATGCTGATGCCTTAATTGGTATCACTCGCGGTATTGCTTTCCAGTTGGTTGAGCAGCTTGGCGTATTGCCTCGGCGCGACATTGCTAATGATGTAAAAAGCTTGGATCAAGATTCGCGTGCTGCACTTCGCCGTCTTGGTGTGCGTTTTGGTGCCTATCACATTTTTATTCCAGCACTTTTAAAGCCAGCGCCAGCACAAGCAATTACATTGCTTTGGGCTTTGCAAAATGATGCAAAAGACCAACCCGGTTATGGCGATATTATCCAAACCATGGCTGCTGGTCGTACATCTATTGAAGTAAATGGCGAATTTAACCCAGAATTTTATCGCCTTGCTGGATATCGTATTCTTGGTAAGCGTGCGGTGCGCGTTGATATCCTTGAGCGTTTGGCTGATCTTATTCGTCCTGCTTTAGCTTGGCGTGAGGGTACTGGTCCAAGACCAGAAGGCGCATTTGATGGCCGCCAGTTCATTGTAACACCTGCTATGATGTCGATTTTGGGTGCAAGCCATGCTGATATGGAAGATGTACTTAAAAATCTTGGCTATCGTTCTCACTCCATTAGTGTTGCAGAAGTTGAAGCTAAGCTTAATGAAGGTGCAGAGGCAGCAGCCGTTGCGCCAGCATTAGACGCGGAACCAGTTGGTCCAATGTGGGCAAATCTTGAAAGCCAACCAATTGTTGCTGAAACTACTGCAGAAGTTGCAGATACTGAAGCGGAAAAGCCGGTTGAAAATGTCAAGATGATGTTGCTTTGGCGCTATCAGGGCCGTCAGGAAAATCGTCCGCACAAGCCGCGCGATAACAATAACCGCAATGATGGTAAAAAGAAATTTGACCGCAAACCACACGCAGCTACGGTTGAAACAAGTGGTGAGCAACAGGCTCGTTCCGATAAGCCACGTTATGATAAAAATCGCCAAGATAAGTCAAATCAAGATAGATCTGGCGAAAAGCGTGAGTTTAATAAAGACGGTCGTAATCATGATCGTCGCAACAATAATGAACGCCGCGCTAATAA
The DNA here is from genome assembly GCF_026743145.1 of Bartonella sp. HY761. Classification (NCBI taxonomy): domain Bacteria; kingdom Pseudomonadati; phylum Pseudomonadota; class Alphaproteobacteria; order Hyphomicrobiales; family Bartonellaceae; genus Bartonella; species Bartonella sp. HY761. Next base: position 2,706,361 of record NZ_CP104887.1, on the reverse strand, counting down.
TAAGCCAAAAGATTTCAACAAAGCCCGCAATAATGAGCCTGCAAAAGCCATGGATCCAGATTCACCTTTTGCAAAATTAGCAGCATTGCGTGACCAGTTGAAAAAATGAGTGAGCAGCTGCCAGATAGATTGAGAATTGATAAATGGCTGTTTTTCAGCCGTTTATTAAAATCGCGTAGTCTGGCAGCGGAGCTTGCTAATAGCGGTAAAATCCGAGTAAACAAACAAAAAATCGACAAGGCATCATATTTAGTGAAAGCTGATGATGTCTTGACGATTAGCTATAATCAAAGAATTAGAACTATAAAAATTGTTGCCCTTGGCGAGCGTCGAGGTCCGGCTGTAGAAGCGCAAAAATTATATCAAGATTTAACGCCGGTTGAAACTGCGGAAGAAAAACTAGCACGCCAAGCATTGGAAGCGCAAACGCAAACAGGGCCGCGCCCAACCAAGCGCGATCGCCGCCAGCTTGATAATTTGCAAAACAAGTTTGATCATTAAGGTGTTTTATTTACCGTAACATTTTAAAAATATTGGTATTTAAAACTATGTAATTCCAAGTAGGGCAATGCCTTTAACTTGCGCAAAAATTTTCATCCCAATTTTTAAATTCAAGTTTTGCCAAGAATAGCGCGATAGGCGACAAAGGATATGTGCGCCTTGATCATCATCACCAAGACTAAGCGAAACCAAAATTTCATGATTATTAATTGACGTCTTTGACAAAATAACCGCATTAACAACATTAAGAATTGAGGTTTTTTGAGGATTTTCAAGGCTAAGACTAACGTCATTGGCGGCAATACGGATGCGCATGTCTTGGCTTTGCGGTGCTTTTTCTAATGGTGCTAAAAAGCGTGCGCCCTTCACCGAAAACGCACATATGCCACTATCTTCGTCCCAATGATCAATGTGGGCGTTGAGATTAACCGCAGCATTGCGTTGCTGGGCAAGTGGAAGGTTCATATCCGCTTGTAGGTCTTGTAGTTTGCCTGCACCTAATAATTTCCCTTGCTCCATCAAAATAAGTGTATCAGCAAGGCGCTCCACTTCATTAATGTCATGGGTAATATAGAATATTGGTAGTTTTAATTGGTCGCGCAATCGCTCAATAAACGGCATAATCTCGGTGCGTGTTGCCATGTCAAGGGCGGATAGTGGCTCATCCATTAACAATACTTGCGGCGATGATAGGAGTGCGCGTCCAATTGCAACGCGTTGACGTTCGCCGCCAGAAAGATTTTTGGGTGAGCGGTCAATTAAATGCCCAATATTGAGCATATCGACTACTTCATCAAAATATTGCTTTGCACCAGTTAGCGACTTATCAAAGGCGTAGCATAGATTTTTGCGTACATTTAAGTGAGGAAAAAGACTGGCTTCTTGAAAGACATAGCCAATTTTTCGCTTATAAATTGGTACAAATTGCTTATCATCTTGCCATATATCATCACCAATGCGTATTTTGCCGTTTAAATGGTTAAGCCCAGCAATGGCGCGAAGAACGCTGGTTTTGCCGCAGCCAGATGGTCCAAAAAGTGCAGTGATACCAGTTATCGGTGCCTGAAAGGCGACATCAAGATCAAATGTGCCAAGCTTGCCATGAACGCAAACTTCTATGGTTTTTTGCTCTGTATTCATTGGCTTGCTTTTTTCTTTTCAATAAGCATAATGGTTAAAATAACCAAAAAGGCAAAGGCAACCATAAGGCCAGCCAAAATATAAGCTTCATCAAATTGTTGGTTTTCATTTAAATGTACGATGGTGGTGGAAATTACCCGCGTTTGTTGAGTATTACCGCCAATCATCGATACGACGCCATATTCCCCCACCGTATGGGCAAAACCTAATACCGCACCGGTTAAAATGCCGGGTCTTGCTAGGGGTAGGGCAACGCTCCAAAATGCGACCCACGGCGAGCGGCGTAAAGTTGCAGCAACTTCCATTGGCCTATCGCCAATGGCGGCAAAGGCATTGCGTACAGGCTGAACAACAAAGGGCAGTGAATAGACGACTGAACCAATGACAAGGCCGGTAAAACTAAAAGCAAATGTGCGTAAACCAAAAAGCGGCGCAAACCATCCAATTGGACCATTGGGACCAAGAGCCACCAACAGATAAAATCCTAATACCGTTGGCGGTAACACCAATGGCACTGAGACAATGGTGGCAATAACTTCTGTCCAAAGGCTTTTCGAGCGCGCTAACCACCATGCCAAGGGTATGCCCAATATAAGCAATATAAGGGTGGTTATAATGGCAAGGCGTAAGGTAAGACCGATCGCGGTTAATGTTTGTGCGGAGAGAAGCTCCATCCATCACCCAATGTTTTAAGCCCATAGCAAACTATTTGCTTATTACTAGAAAAGATTAATTTCTAATATTATGAATATGAAAGAGCGGACGTTCCTTTTAAAATATAGAAACGCCCGCACCATGATTACCAATTTGGGTGACTAGTCGAGTTGATAGCCATATTTTTTGATGATTTCATGGGCTTCAGGAGTTTTTAAAAATTCGATAAAGGCTTTCGCCGCTTCGTTTTTTTCACCATTTTTCAATAAAACTGCATCTTGGCGGATTGGGTTATAATATTCTTGTGGCACAATCCATTGCGAGCCGCCCTTTTCATTAATAACCTGTGAAAGAGCAACAAAGCCAGCTTCCGCATTGCCCGTTTTGGCAAATTGGAAAGTTTGCGAAATATTTTGTCCTTCCACCAATTTTGGCTTTAAGCTGTCATAAACGCCGAGCTTTTCCATGGCTTCAATAGCCGCTTTTCCGTAAGGGGCAGCTTTAGCATTGGCAAAAGCAATGTGGTTGATTGAGGCATCTTTTAAGCTATCGGCATCTTTGATAAGGTCTGGCTTGCTGCTCCATAATACTAAGGTGCCAATGGCATAGGTGAAAACGCTATTTTCTACGCCATAGCCTTCTTTGACAGCAAGCGCTGGGCGATTGTCATCAGCTGCAAGAAAAACGTCAAAAGGCGCGCCTTGGGTGATTTGATTGTAAAAATTGCCGGTAGCACCAAAAGCAAGCTCTGCTTCATGGCCCGTTTTTTCTTTAAACAAAGCCGAAATTTCAGTAGCGGGATCGGTAAAGTTAGCGGCTACTGCCACCGACGTTTTTTCAGCATTGGCAAGGGCGGTTGAACCAAGAAGGAGAGCCGCAATGAGTGCTAATTTAAAACGCATGTTAAAAAATCCTTTTTAGGAGTTAGGAGAAATTGAATTTGTTTAATGGGTTGCGATAATCACGTGACAAGGGTCAAACCCGACTGTCACATTCATACCATCTTGAAGGTTAAGCGCCCTTACTTCAGCTGTGCTTTTTGTGGCAACAATAGTCTTATCAGCGCCAAGATTAATGGTAATTTCAACAGCATCACCCTCGGTCAACATTTCACGAATGACGCCTTGCATTGAATTTAGGTGAGCAACGTCATCCTTGGCAGGGTTAATCATCACAAAGGGGGCTTTAACTAAAGCTGCTACGTGGCGACCAGTGACCAACCCCAAGGTTTCAACACTTTTACGGGTTATTTGGGCGGTGATAAAGATATCAGGTGAAACGCGTACTCCAATATCTGCAAAGACTGAGCGCAAGTTAACGGTTTCAAGAACGCCGGCAAAAATATTGCGCGCCGAGGTGCGCATCATAAAGCCTTGAATAAGACTACTTGATGTTAGTCCAATGGCATCAAGATCTTTGGCAGAATCCTCAAGCATTTTGGCAAGGCCGGATTGTAGGCGATAAAAAGTTTCAATCAAAGCAATACCAGCTGGCGTTAATTTGGTGCCACCGCCACCCTTGCCACCACTGGTCTTTTCAAGTAGTGGTTTTTCAACCAAGTTTTGCATGGTATCAAGAGCATCCCAAGCGGCCTTATAGCTTAAATTTACCGCGCGTGCAGCTGCCGAAATAGAGCCTTCACGGCCAACGGCTTCTAATAATGCAATACGTGTTTGTCCAATGGGTGAAATATTTTTACTTGAAAAAGCAAGATCGGCTTGAATCGGCATGTCTATCCTCGTTATGATGCAATACTATATAACGAAAATAATAAACAGCAAGTTCTTTATCACATTTGCCTAACATCTGTTGTTTAAAACTATTCAAAATTAAGCTTAAAGGTCCTGACACTAAGCTATAGCATTATAAAAAAGTTAATCCTGCCGGCACAGCTAGCATAGCACCCGATGCAAATAACAGTAAAAATACGAGTCGCCTTATTGCCTCTGGCCCCAGAGGTGGAGGGAAGCGATGTGCTAGATAGCTGGTAACAATAACGAAGGGCAGGGCGATTAATGTCCACCAGATAATATTGCTATGCCATGATCCACTGATGACTACGGTGGTAAGGCGTAGAATGCCAGTGCAGGCAAAAAGTGCAAGTAGGGTATCGCGAATAATTTTGTAATCTATCGCCTGGCGGTAAAAATGGTGGACAATTGGTGGTGCCGCTGCTGAAAACAAGCCGCTTAATAAACCGCCTAATGCGCCCGAAATAACAAAGCTATAATTGGGTGCAATTTGGCTGCCAGTTTTAGGTCTTTGTAAAAGTTGAAAGCTTGATAAAATAATAACGAGGCCAAGAATAAGCTGCAAAAGAGTTAAGGAGGTTGATGCTAACCAATCAAGTAAAAAAACACCAATGATAACAAAAGGAAATGCACCTGCCAAGGTTAAGGATAAATGCTTTATATCCACCATCCGCCAAGCTTTTAATAAAATAACCGCCGCATTGGTTAGCGTTAAAATACTAACAATAATAGCAGTATCGGCAAGTGGAAGAAAATGTGAAAGACCAATCAACCCCATTAAAACAAGGCCAAAGGCAAAACCAGTAACCGTTTGCACATAGGTGGCTAGAATGATAAAACTCAAAAACATTAATATAGTGGTCATGATCGGCTCCCATTTGTTTTATGCGTCTTTGCAGCGTAAACGGCAAGGGGAGGGGATATCACTTTTTATCTATATTGCAGACATTCCAAAACTTTAAGTAGCAAAGCCTTTAGGTAGTGATCCCAATTACATGTTATTGTTTGTTTCGATCATTTGATTTTTACGGACAAATCAAATGCTTTGTCTATATGTTTAAAATATCTACTGATAAAAAAGGAGCGCTTTTATAAAACGCTCCATATTTTATAAATATTGAGTTGCACGACTAATCAAAGCGAATGACGTAGCTTGTCCAGTCACCTCGCAAGGCAATTTGCTCATAAAGCTTTTTGCCATCTTCAGGAAGGCGAGGGGCATTGAGTACTAATTTTGCCCAACTGCGGTCTTCAGCCTTTTCACATAAAACATCAATCATTGCTTTGGCAACGCCTTTGCCTTGATGGGCATGGTGGACGTGAATATGGTCAACTTGGCCCGCCCTTAGACCCGACACTGGCTCTGGTAAATCGTAAAAAATAGTAAAGCCGATAAGCTCAGTGCCTATCCATGCCCCCACCACTTCAGCGGAACGGTCCTGCAAAAGTTGCTCGGCATAAAAATCATCGGGGCGGCGCGGCGCACCACGCTTTAAGGCTTGAGCGTAGCTTGCAAGCAAAGGCGCAAGCACATGCGCGTCCTTAAGGTGCAAAAGAGAAATGTCGACATTGGAACCCATATCGGTCTGAACGGTCATTTTAGTCTCCTTTATGACTAAATGCAGTACTTTAAACTCGCATAGCCTTTTTATTTTTTAATCGCATTTTGATTTTTAGCAAAAATTACAATAAAAATTGAATGCTAATTAAACACATATATTTGCAATATTTATCACTTATTAGCTTGTTTTATTTGCTCTTCTATGGGTGCAAATTGTCGCACAACACCCTCATAGACAGATTTTTTAAACGGTACAACAAGATCAAGCATATCTGCAAGATCAACCCATTGCCAACTATCAAATTCTGCCGTATTGCCAGCTGGCGGTGGGTTGATTGCAACATCGCTATCTGTGCCTTCAAAAGCAAAGGCAAACCATTTTTGTTTTTGGCCGCGATATTTACCCTTCCAAGTAATTCCAATGAGATGTTCAGGTAAATCATAATTAAGCCAATCATCAGCCTCTTTTAAAAGGCTAACTTTTTTAATGCCTGTTTCTTCCCATAATTCGCGCAAAGCTGCGTCATAAGGATCTTCACCCTTATCAATACCCCCTTGGGGAAATTGCCAAAAATTATGGGCGCCACTTAATTCGCTACCTTCAATCGGTAAGCGTCTGCCTGCCCAAACCTTGCCAAGTCTATTGAAAACAACAATGCCAACACAAGGGCGGTAGGGTAGATCCTTAGCATTTAAGGGAAGGTCTTTTTTTTCCTTTTTGCTCATCAGGCAAATTCCAATCATAGCTTAGCTGCAAATGTCTATTCATTGGTAATTTATAATAGCTTTTTGATGCTTGCCAATTACAAAGATTATAAAAATTTCAAATGCGGCACTATGCCCACAATAAATTTGTGGCGATTATTTAAAAGTGGTATATCCAATTTTTAAAAATTCTTTAATAGATGCAAAAATAAAATTTATGGCTAAGAAATCAAACCTTGCCATTTTTTAGTTATAATATTTAATAATAAAGTATAAATAGGTTTCAGAATTATATTGAACTTAGAATAATATATAGGGGGATAGATGAGAAAAATATCCTATTTGATGAGTATAATTGGTTCGTTATTTTTTCTCATTGTCTTTTTAGCTTCCTTTACTATGCCTTTTTTAATTGAGAACTGGGGCAAGGTACTTATTGTTGGTGAAGTGCAATCACGCGTTGAAAAAACGGTGAAGCGTGCTTTTGATAGTAAAGTTGGCAATTATGTCGCCCGCAGGACTAATTTAAATGAAGCCCGCATTGCAGCCATTGATAAGCTATTAAAAACGACACTTCCCACCAAAGTCAAAGAAATTTCTGCCCGCATGCGTGATCCAGATTGCACATGCCGGGCTATTTTTAATGCACTAAAAACAAAGAGCCTTATTACCGAGCGTTTTAATTTACAAAACATCAACGAAAAACTTACCAATCTTATTGAAGTCAAATATGCAGAAGTGACCTCAGGATTAATTAAAGAAACACGTATTTTTAGTAGTGCGAATTTACTGGTATTTCTAGCTCTTGGTCTTATTACGTGGTTGCGACCACGAGCAAATATCCACCTTGTTTTGCCGATGATTATTTTGCTTGGCTCTGCTTTATTGGTTGGCTATTTTTATCTTTTTCAGCAGGACTGGATGCATACAATCATTTTTAATGATTTTGTTGGTTTTGCGTATTACGCCTATTTATCTGTAGCGATATTCTGGCTTATCGATATTTTATGCTGGCATGGTTTTATAACACGCATTGTACTTGAGTTTATAAGTTCTTTATTCAGTCTCGCTGTATCGATTCTTCCTTGCTAATAGAATATGTGTCTTGATTTTTAGCCTAAGTAAACTTCAGAATTATGGCGATAAAACATAAGCTTATTTGGGCGGCTTTAAACCTAGCTGTTTTTTGTGTGAAGGTGTTGGAAAAAAATTGGACTAATGATAAAAAAGCTATAAATATGCAAAATATGAGGGTATTTAGCGCAATTAATAATTGGCTAATATATGCTTTTAGTTTAATACCGCCCCACGCTAGTAATATTGTTTTACAGACCAAGATTGAGGTTTCATCATTTTTCGATTCATTGCCAATATTTGCGCCCGCTTTTCGCTGATTATGGCGGCTGCAATGCTGTTGCCGGCTCTTGCCGACATTCGGCAAGGCAATGATGATTGGCAGGTTTTTATCTATGCTAGCCTCTTAACCTTTATGGTCGCCACTTTGGTATTAGTATCAACCCATGGGGCAACCGCACGATTTTCAACACGGCTTGGCTTTTTATTAACCGCAAGTCTTTGGGTGACCGCTTGTTTTTTAGGTTCATTACCTATTTTCTTTTCCCATTTGCCGATAAGTTTTGCCCAAGCCATTTTTGAATCCGTATCAGGGGTAACAACAACAGGCGCAACGGTGCTTGTCGATCTTGATGATAAACCGGCTGGGATTTTGCTTTGGCGCTCACTCTTATGTTGGATTGGTGGTATCGGCTTTATCGGTCTTGCGCTTTTGCTGCTGCCCTCGCTACGCGTTGGAGGTGTCCAGCTTTTTCATATGGAGTCATCGGATCGATCAGAAAAGATTTTGCCGCGGGTTAATCAAATCGCCAATGCAATTATCATTGCCTATTTGTCGCTAACTGTTTTATGCACGCTTTGCTATTTTGCTGCTGGCATGAATATGTTTGATGCGCTTAACCATTCGATGACAACCGTTGCAACAGCAGGCTTTTCAACCCATGATGATTCACTAGGGTTTTATGCCGATCAGCCGATGATTATTATTATTGCTACAATTTTTATGCTAGCATCGGCTATGCCCTTTGTGTTTTATGTCAAAATGGTTATCGGGCATAGCAAACAACGTTTTTATGATCCGCAGGTTAAGCTGTTTTTGTCAATCGTCGCAATTGCCAGTTTTGTATTGGCTTTATCTTTAAGTATCACCCGTCAAGAGTCATTTTTTGAAGCATTTTTAACGGCGCTTTTCCACTTTGTATCGGTTATAACCACCACGGGCTACGCAACTGAAGACTATGCAAATTGGGGGCCTTTAGCGCTTGGTATATTCTTTCTAGCCTCGCTTATTGGTGGTTGCTCTGGTTCAACCTCTGGCGGCATCAAGATTAACCGGATCATTATTTTATGGCGCTTGACTTCTGCCAATCTTGCCCGTTTATTGTCGCCAAATGTCGTTGTCAAAGTGCGTTATGGTGGTTCAGAAGTTTCTGGCGATATTGCCCAAACCGTATTATTGTTTTTATGCCTTTATATGACAACACTTATTATTGGTGCTATGTTACTGGTTATTACCGGCTTAGATTTTGTTTCTGCAATCAGCGGTGCGCTTACGGCTTTATCAAATGTTGGCCCAGGTTTTGGCGATAAAATTGGCCCTGTTGGAAATTTTTCTACAATTGAAGATAATAGTTTATGGATCTTGTCATTTTTAATGTTGGCTGGCCGCCTTGAAATTGTAACTATTTTTATTCTATTTATCCCGGCTTTCTGGCAAAGATAGGATCATAGTTTAAAATAGCTCGATTAAAAGGGCTTGTTGTGCTACTTAAAATTGTCAAATTGGCGCTTCCAAGAAATGGTGTGCAAATCTTTAATAAAAGTTGATATAGGTTTTGATCACACTCGCCGTGGTCAGCACTATCTTGCGTGTTGTTGCCTGCGATAATAAGTAAAAAGCTTTCCATGCTGTCAATGTCTATTGTTGCCGCCCAAACACTGCTTATCCAGTTTTCACTATTAAATTCATTTTGCAATAGCTGTAAAAGTTCAAACGAAAAATCGCCTTGCTCAAGCGGTGTCATAGCGACATAGGTTTGCTTATCGCTTATTGTATCATCTTGATGACTTTCGTACTTTTTTGCATCATGAAATAATTCATTGGCAATTATGAGATTATCACATGCTGGATTAAGAATAAGTGCAGTTTCATCTTTTTGAAAATTCTTCATTAGCAAACACAATTCTTCAAAATTAAATGGCTTAATGCAATATTTTTGGCGTGTTAATTGCTCATGTTGCTGCCATTTTTGGAAATATTGAGGATTGCTAAAGCCGAGTAAATAACCAACTCCATTATCGTGGTATTCAATCAGCAGTTTGTGATCTGTTTGCGCTTTTTGTTCGTGTTGTGGAGTTTCAGTAAGATAAATAATCTGTTTTGATAGGGCATGAAAAAATGCTTGTTGATTGGCTAAGCTTTTATCTTTTTTTAGTTTTTCAATGAATTTTCGCATCAAAACAATCCCTTTTACCAATTTTACTTGTTGTAGTGCTTTAATGTGCGCGTATGAAAATTGGCGCAAATTGCTCAACCAGTGATTTAAATGGCTCATGCTCTGCTTGTACCGCAGTGGTCTTTTCATCTTCGCCAATATAAGCTGCGCAAATATTCAGTATTTTAGGAAAAATATCATCATGATTACCAGAGCAGTCGATAATAAGTGTAAAATATTGCTGCTGCTCCATGACCATAATCACCGCCCAAACGGCATGAATTTCTATTGTTTTTTTAAAAAAATCATTCAATTCATTGACTAAATTTTCTGACAGATCTGAGATTTCAAGGGTTTGGAGAGTAACCTTGGTTCCCTCATTGTGTGACATCTGCAACTGGGCTTCGACCGAAACCATTTTAAAAAACTCATGTTGAACCAAGAAGTCTTCGCATTTTGGATTGATAAGGATACCATAAGGCTCGGATGGCGTTTCCATGATAAGGTCGCATAAATTTGCAAATGCTATCAAATTGGGTTGCGAATTAGGCGAGTTACTATGAGCATCATTATCATGTTGCTGTTGCCAAGTATTGAAGCGATCCATATCGGTGAAAATAAGATAATATAATTTTTCATTTCTCGCGGTAAGGGCAATGCCAAATTTATTGTCACTGCTATGCTCGTCTTCAGCATGATCAAATATCACCCTATCGTCTTTGTCCATCGCACTTAATTTGGTCGTTACTAGGATGAAACGCGATTCCTTCATAAGGTTTTGAAATCTGATGCGATTTTCTGCGTTTTCTTCATTTCTTAACGTAGTGATAGCTGCGATAAGTCCAGGATTTGCGAGAAGCGGCAATTGGTCATTTGTGGTGGGTAGACTGGCATCCTCTTCGGTTGAAAATTGCCGATCAGTGATTTTTTTTTGCAATTTATCGCTAAAAAAATTTCTAATTTTGCTGAACATAATTATTGTACCCCCACTTATTTTTAAAAGCTGAAAAATTTAAATTATAATAGGTTATTGCTATTTGATGGTAATATTATTTTATAGCTTCGCATTTTTAAACATAAGGTGTTAACTTGTCAAAGACAGCTAATTATCGGCATATTTTTAACGTGCAATTCAAATTATAATCTGGCATGTTGCATCAAAAATTATGTCATAAAAGGATAACTTGCACCATGCAAGGCAAGCAAAATACATCGGATATTCAATCAGATAAACAGCAAGGACGAGTAAGAGATGCTCCGTCCAGTCATTGGGTTTACCGCTTGTTGCCACGTGGATTTTGGCCCTATGCACAATTAGCGCGCTGGGATAGGCCGATTGGCTGGAAGCTTTTAATGTGGCCTTGTTGGTGGTCTGCGGCACTGGTAAGTGTTGCTGGTAGTCATCATGGCGCGCAATTTATGAATGTTATGCCATCGCTTTGGCATTTATTCTTGTTCTTTATTGGCGCTGTTGCCATGCGCGGCGCAGGCTGCACTTATAATGATCTTGTTGACCATAATATCGATAGTGCGGTAGAGCGCACACGTTCACGCCCACTACCATCACGGCAAGTTAGCCGGATTCAAGCCAAATTATTTTTATTGCTGCAATGTATCATTGGGTTACTGGTGCTTTTACAATTTAACGCCTTTACCATTAATTTGGGGCTTGGGTCGATTATCATTGTAGCTATCTATCCTTTTATGAAAAGAATAACCGATTGGCCACAATTTGTGCTTGGGCTTGCTTTTAATTGGGGCGCTTTAATGGGCTGGGCAGCAGCTAGAGGCTCGCTCGACTGGCCGCCAATTTTGCTCTATATCGGCTCTGTCATGTGGACAATAGGCTATGATACGATTTATGCTCATCAAGATAAGGAAGATGATGCGCTGGTTGGTGTGCGCTCAACCGCAAGGCTTTTTGGTGACAAGACTAAACTCGCTTTGACCTTGCTTTATAGTGGTATGCTTATTTTCACACTTGCAGCATTTCTTCTTGCCCATATACCATCACTTGCTTTTGTGGGCTTATTGCTTGCTTTCATTCATATGATTTATCAAATAAGGGTGCTTGATATAGATGATCATCAACAATGCTTAAAATTGTTTTTATCCAATTCATTTTTAGGATTTTTAATTTTTGCAGGTTTGATCTTAGGTGGTGTCTGGGTGTCTCTTTAAGTATTGCTGTTTTCAATGCCCATGGAGAATTTTTTCTATTTTTCTAATAATAAAATTCTAATTTTTATTAGATAGTAAGAATATTATTTTAATATATTCTAATTTGTGATATTTTTTGCTCTTGTTGATTTCATTGGGAGATGATCAAACAGGTATAAATTCATTATGCTTGTCGTTTTAATTTCTCACTTGTTTTTCATTCCTCATAAGGCATGTCTTCGGGTTTTAACATTTAAAAAATTTTCAGTTTAATTTTAGCGAAAAATCATTTTAGCGCTCTATATGTTAAAATAGATAGAAAAACCAAGCATTCCTATTCAAATTGATTTTGCTTTGTTGTGAACCACTCCAATGAGCAAAATAATAAAGGTATTTAAAATGTCGCCCGCGCTCTTTATCAATCTTGTCGTCTTTATCGCGTTGCTTTTTGCACTTCATCAGTTGAAAAAAACTAATTGGAGCCTAGCTCTTAAAGTTTTTGTCGGCCTCGTGTTAGGTGTCATTTTTGGTGGCATATTGCAGTTATTTTATGGAGCGGGAAGCGATGTTTTAAAGCAGTCCATTGCTTGGTTTAACATTGTCGGTAATGGCTATGTTGGCTTGTTGCAAATGGTCATTATGCCCTTGGTGCTCGTGTCCATTTTGTCAGCAGTTGCCAAATTACATAATGCGTCATCCCTTGGCAAAATTAGTTTTTACACCATTGGCATATTGCTCGGTACAACTTTGATATCAGCAATAGTTGGCGTGTTAATGGTAAAGTTTTATGGTCTTTCAGCGCAAGGTCTTGTGCAAGGCACTGCCGAAACTGCACGTTTAGGTTATATTGAAAGTAACCATGCAGCAAAGCTTAGCTCCATGAGTGTTCAAGACATCATTGTTTCTTTTGTGCCGAATAATCCATTTGCTGATCTTACCAATTCCCGTGCAACATCAATTATTGCTGTGGTTATTTTTGCCGCTTTCTTAGGTGCTGCCGCAATCCAATTATTGCGTGATAATCCTGAAAAAGGTAAAGGGCTTCTTTCGGCAATTGATACCGCACAATTATGGGTTATGAAACTTGTTCGCATTGTCATTCGCCTTACACCTTATGGTGTTTTTGCTTTAATGACTAAGGTTGTTGCCCAATCTGATATTGCAGCTATCATAAATCTTGGCACATTTATTATAGCATCTTATATTGGTCTTGCTATCATGTTTGCGGTGCATGGTGGATTATTAGCCTTATCGGGGATTAATCCTATGCACTTTTTTAAAAAGGTTTTACCCGTTTTAACGTTTGCTTTTACCAGTCGTTCAAGTGCTGCTTCTATTCCACTTAATATTGAAGCGCAGACTGAGCGCCTTGGCGTACCGCAATCTATAGCAAGTTTTTCTGCTTCCTTTGGTGCAACGATCGGTCAAAATGGCTGTGCTGGTTTATATCCTGCTATGCTTGCTGCAATGGTTGCGCCAACCGTCGGCATTAATCCCTTTGACCCAATGTGGTTCATGACGTTAGTTGCCATTGTAACCGTTAGTTCGCTAGGCGTTGCCGGCGTTGGCGGCGGCGCAACCTTTGCGGCATTGATTGTTTTGCCAATTATGGGCTTGCCAGTCACTCTTGTTGCTTTGCTTATCTCTATCGAGCCGCTGATTGATATGGGACGCACAGCCCTAAATGTGAATGGTTCGATGACAGCAGGTATGATTACCAGTCAAATCATGCACGAAACGGATAAATCTATTTTTGATAAAGATGATGATGCAAGTTTGACGCAAGGTTAATGATTAAATGCGAGGGTCGTATCCTCGCATTTTTATTGCTTTTATATTTTCAAAAAATTAACGCCTCGATATTATAATGGCGTTAATTATTGTTTGCAGAGCAATTTTAATTGATGTAAGCAACATAAAATAGGGCATGCGGATGTTATAAATTGCATGTTTCAAAACGAAAGTATCAGTATGGCAAGAAAATATTTTGGCACAGACGGAATGCGTGGTAAAGCCAATAGCTTCCCGATGACACCTGAAATTGCGATGAAAATCGGTATGGCAGTCGGTATTTTATTTCGCCGTTCGGGTTATAAAAACCGTGTCGTTATTGGTAAGGATACAAGGCTTTCGGGTTATATGCTTGAAAATGCCTTGGTTGCTGGTTTTACCTCCGCTGGCGTTGATGTATTTTTATTAGGACCAATTCCAACCCCTGCTGTTGCTATGCTTTGTCGTTCAATGCGCGCCGATATTGGGGTGATGATTTCTGCCTCCCATAATCATTATGCTGATAATGGTATTAAGCTTTTTACGCGTGATGGTTTTAAACTTTCTGATGAGCGGGAAGAAAAAATCGAAGAGCTTATCCAAAGCGACATGACACCATTTTTGGCCGGCCCACGCGAAATTGGCCGTGCAAAACGTGTTGAAGGTGATATTTATCGCTATATTGAATATGCAAAACGTACAATGCCGCGCGATGTGCGCCTTGAGGGTTTACGAATTGTTGTGGATTGTGCCAATGGTGCCGCTTATAAAGCCGCCCCGCTTGCGCTTTGGGAGCTAGGCGCTGAGGTTGTCACCATTCATGATGAGCCGGATGGTTTTAACATTAATGAAGATTGCGGTTCAACCCATCCGATTTCTTTGATTAAAAAAGTACATGAAGTGCGTGCAGATGCAGGTATTGCGCTTGATGGTGACGGCGATCGGGTATTGATGGTGGATGAAAATGGTCAGGTCATTGATGGTGATCAGCTTATGGCCGTTATTGCTGAAAGCTGGTATAATAATGGTGATTTACGAGGTGGCGGCGTTGTCGCAACCGTAATGTCCAACCTTGGCTTAGAACGGTTTTTAGGGGATAAAGGCTTAACTCTTGCCCGCACTAAGGTTGGTGACCGCTATGTGGTTGAACATATGCGCAATCATGGCTTTAATGTTGGTGGCGAGCAATCAGGCCATATAGTCTTGTCTGATTATGGTACTACCGGCGATGGTCTTGTTAGCGCTTTACAGGTGCTTGGCTGTTTACAAGGTGCCAACAAACCAATGAGCAAGCTTTGCCATAAATTTGAGCCTGTGCCGCAATTGCTAAAAAATATTCGCATTAGTGGTGGTAAACCGCTTGAAAGCGAAAATGTGCAAGCCGCTATTCGTGATGGTAATAAAAAACTTGGCAAAAATGGTCGCCTCGTAATCCGTCCATCAGGGACAGAGCCGCTTATTCGCGTTATGGCGGAAGGTGATAATCTTAGCCTTGTTGAGCAGGTGGTTGACATGATTATCGACGCTATTTCTGCTGAGCGTGCAGCGGCTTAAATCTATTCTTCAATTGAAAGCCATTAACGTATTCTTAGGGCCGTTAGTGGCTTTATTGTTTCATGCTATCATTATAAGCAAGTGTTAGCGCATAATTAACTTGGTCCTTTAAAACCGTATCGTTTTCACAATGATTTTTTATTATAGTATGTAATTGGTCAATATTGCGGTTTTGAAGATTAAAAGAACTAATAATATGGATAAGTTTAAATATTTCAAAATCTTTGTTTTGGCTTTGCGAAAATAAAGCCCGTTGCGCAATGGTTAACTGATAAATTAACATTAGAAGATATTTTTCATCTAAACCGCACATTTGGAGTCCTTTAAAGGGAAAAAATGGTATTATTTTTCCAAGAAAATATTGTCTTTACCGAAAATGAATTGGTATTAAACATCGCTTATGATGATATCATAAAATTTGTTGATGCATTTTATGCGGTCAAGATGGAATGGGAAGATTATATAATCTTAACCAGAAAGACCGATAAAGCGAAAATTAGTTTAAATAAATCGTCGAAACTTAACAGGATCATTGTAAAAAATGGCTGTATTTTCATTTATTTGTCAGAAAATAATATTGATTATATTATTGCTAACCTAATGCAATTTTACCATTTTAAAACAATGCCAGTCAATCATATACATCTTTATGGTATAATCGAGAATATTGATGGGTATCAAATTAAATCACCGAAGTCTTTTGATTTTACCGTTTTTTTTTGCTGAGTTAGATGTTGGTTAAATATTGTTGCATCCTGTTAATGTGGTAAATTGAAAAAACGTCTTTATACATCATGGGGCGGTTTAATATGAAGCTCATGAGCAGGCGGTACAGCTTGCCGCTCTATCATGCGATGCACTTTTGGTCGTTCACCATTTTTATTCAGTGTGCTTAATACTTCAATTATTTCAACATCGGATTTAATACGGCGTTGATTATGGCGCAAATAGTCAACCCATGTGGGCATATGATAGGATTCTGTCCATAATTCTGGGTTTTCTAGATCGCGCATTAATGTCCAATGGCGTGCACCATCGCGCAGGCGAATGCGTCTACGTTCTTCCATTGCGCTCAAAAATGCTTCTTCATTTTCTTCGCTGATATTATAATCAATCATAATCATGATCGGCCCACTACGGGCTTTTAAATCAAGGCGTAATTCAGGCTCGCGAAATAGGTTAGAAGGGGCAAGGTCAATATCGCCAATTTCATGAATGGCAAACCTAAAGCCAGCGATTGCACCAAGCAGAAGAAATAGACCGCAAGTGATAAGAGCAATGGTTGTGCCATAATGATCGGCAATATTGCCCCAAAGCCAACTGCCAACCGCCATGCCGCCAAAAGAAGCAGTTTGGTAAAGTGCTAATGCGCGTGCAACCACCCAACGCGGAGTTGAAAGCTGCACCGATATATTGAAAAGCGAAAGCGCAAGAACCCAGCACATGCCAGCCGGCAAAAGAACTATGTGGCTAATAATCAGTGATGTACTTAAACTTAAGCAAACGCAGGAAAATGCAAAACCAATAAAGGCAATTTTTACAATGCTTTCACTACGAAAATGCGCTCTTATGCGCGAATTGAATATTCCGGCAATAATCGCACCAATACCAAAGAAACCAAGCATACTACCATAGGAAAGCGCGTTGCCGTTTAGCATATTTTTGGCAATAATTGGCAAAAGTGCTAAAATAGAAATCGCTCCAATGCCAAACATGAAAGAGCGCACCATAATATTAATGAGGTGCGGCGACATTAAAACATAACGCAAGCCATCAGACATTGCACCAACCAAACGCTCACGGGGTAAAGCTGGTTTTTGATAAACTGGTTTCCAAAAAAACAACGCACCAATTAGCGGAATATAGCTAAAGGCATTAAAAATAAACGCAGCAGCACCACCCCATGCAGCAACAATTAAACCACCAATTGCAGGCCCAACTGAGCGCATAAGGTTAAAGCCTACACTGTTTAACGTAACGGCTGCTGGTATATCATTGCGCGGCACAATATCACCAACCGTTGCCTGCCATGGCGGATTGTAAAGTGCACCGCCACAGCCAATTAGAAAGGTGAAGCCGATCAACATCCATGGTGTGATCCAGTCCATAAAGGTTAAAAATGCGAGTAAAATGGACACTAGCATCATTAAGCTCTGCGCGGTTATCATGATTTGGCGGCGATTAAAATTATCAGCTAATGCCCCAGCCATTAGCGAAAAAATCATGATGGGTAGGGTGGTCGCACTTTGAACAAGCCCCACCATAGAATGCGAATTGGTAATTGATACCATAAGCCAACCAGCACCAACAGTTTGCACCAAGCCGCCAAGATTGGAGACAAGTGTTGCTGACCATAAATTGCGAAAGGCAATGGTTTTAAATGGTGCAAGAGCTGATCCGCGTGGTAACATATTTCCCTCGTTTTTATTTCATAGTAGGGGAAATCGCTTAATAAGCAAATTCATTTTTTTGTTAGATGTTTTTCAAGAAAATTTGAATTGGTAGATTATAGGAAGATCTATATTATAAAATAGTTATGAAATTTTTTTATAATTTATTCCTATTGAAAATGCATAGATCAACCTTATATCTAATGGCTAACTTTGGTTCATATCCTTGTGAACAATGAAAATAGTCCATTGTTTTAATTGAAAAATTGAACAAAATAGTCATCTGCAATAATCTGTTCTTAATTTGTTGTTATGATAATTTCTCAAGGACATGGGATGCAATTGTTAAAAAATGCAAATCACTGTTTCGTTAGAATTTTTTTTATCTTTGTTCGTTTTTTTGCCTAAATTGGTCGTTTAACTGAAAATATATGATCGTTTTTAAAAAGATCATGCCAAAGGCTTGCCATGTCGGGAGCTGTAACAACGGAGGGTGCAATTTTGGCCCAGTCAACTACTTCATTGCCTACTATTACTGCCGGTGACGGTGGTTTAAGCCGTTATCTGCAAGAAATTCGGCGCTTTCCTATGCTTGAGCCTAAGGAAGAATATATGCTGGCCAAGCGTTATGCCGAGCATGGAGATCCAAAGGCTGCGCATAAATTAGTAACAAGTCACTTGCGCTTGGTGGCCAAGATTGCCATGGGCTATCGCGGCTATGGATTGCCCATTGGTGAAGTTATTTCTGAAGGCAATGTTGGGCTTATGCAAGCAGTCAAGCGCTTTGAGCCAGAGCGCGGTTTTCGTCTTGCCACTTACGCTATGTGGTGGGTAAAAGCCTCTATCCAAGAATATGTCTTGCGCTCGTGGAGCCTCGTTAAAATGGGGACAACCGCCAATCAAAAGCGGTTATTCTTTAACTTGCGCAAAATGAAAAGCAAAATCCAAGCGCTTGATGATGGCGATTTAAAGCCTGATCAAGTTAAGGAGATTGCAACGCGTCTTAATGTTTCTGAAGAAGAGGTTGTATCCATGAATCAGCGCCTTTCGGGCGATGCTTCTTTGAATGCGCCTATTCGCGCCAGTGAAGGCGAGGGCGGCGAGTGGCAAGATTGGCTCGTTGATGATTCAACATCGCAAGAACAAACTTTGATCGATCAGGACGAGCTTGAAAATCGCCGTACAATGCTTGAAAATGCCATGGCTGGCCTAAATGATCGTGAAAAGCGTATTTTTAGTGCGCGCCGCTTGGCTGAAGATCCGATGACTTTGGAAGAGTTATCAACTGAGTTTAACATTAGCCGTGAGCGTGTACGACAGATTGAAGTACGTGCTTTCGAAAAAGTACAAGAGGCGGTCAAGGCTGCGGCTGTGTCGCAAGAAGAAGCAGTTGAACATAACCATAAAACGATTTCAGCTCATTAATATAAACATCATAGTTAGGGACATTGCTTGACAATGAAAAATGTCCCTAATTCATTTCCATTTTATTGATTAGAAGCTCTTTCATTACATAATTGAGGTTTTTCAGTAACTGCTGAAAAATAATTTGATAAATATCAAGGATTTTTTATATTAGAGTATTGATAATATTCTAATTACTGCAAAAAATTGCAGTCGACTGCAAAAAAATGCAGTCGGGCGTTTTTCTGTTTGTTTTCTTATGGTTAGGTGCAATTTTAGCTGTTTGCGGCCAAAAAAGACTGCAATTTTTTGCAGTTATTAGTGTCCGCTAAATATTGCATGTATGGCTGCTATAATTTAATTTGTCCTTGTTTTTCAGTATGTTGTCATTTTATTTTTGTTGTTGCATCAAGTTGGCATGAAACTTGCTTAGTATTTACTGTGGGCAAGGGTTTTCATTTCTCCTTTGAACTTTCTTTGCTCACAGGACTGTTGGCTACCATCATTTTAAGCTCTCAATTGAGGGGGATTTAAGTGCCGTCAGTTTTTAAAATGTAAGTTTGTTTGTTTATATAAAAGGATAAAGAAATGCCAACACCAGCCTATATTAAAATCGAAGGTACAACCCAAGGCCCAATCACTCAAGGCGCAGCGTCTGAAGATTCAATCGGCAATATCTGGCAAGAAGGCCATGAAGACGAAATTCTCGTTCAGGCCATTGATCATGTTGTAACCATTCCTCGTGATCCACAGTCAGGTCAGCCTTCAGGTCAGCGCGTCCATAAGCCTTTCAAGTTCACAGCAGCTTTGAGCAAAGCAACACCTTTGCTTTATAATGCGCTTACTTCAGGCGAAATGCTCAGCACCTGTGAAGTAAAATGGTATCGCACCAGCACATCAGGTAAGCAAGAGCATTTCTTCACCACCAAGCTTACTGATGCGATCATTGTTGATATTGATTGCAACATGCCTCATTGCCAAGACCCAAAGAATGCAGACTTTACCCAATTGGTAACAGTGTCATTAAGTTATCGTAAGATTGAATGGGAACATGCAGTTGCTGGCACATCAGGTGCTGATGATTGGCGCGCCCCTAAGGTTTAAGCCATCAGGCAAGGGATGAAGCGTTTATATGGGGTTGAAAAATAAACGCTTCACTTTTGCTTATCGCCCTCATTGATAAGATCAGAGCTATGAATGAGGGAAGAAGCATCGGTATGGCTTTGCGGGGCATAGTCATACCGATGATGTTAAGCCCTTAGCTATGTGCTTAAGGCTTATTAAAATTAAATAATACTTTTTAAATAAAGACAATGGGGGAATAGCTACTTTTTTTCCATTGAATAATGAATTTGGCTCTTTGAGTCTTGATTGATTTTTATAATAGTTCTGCTTTTACTTTATCATCCGGAGAATATCTATGAGCGCTATGCCAATATTGCCAAAACAATTCCAAGATCAAGATATTGCCTTTAGCTATTGGATGAAGGAAGCGCCTAATGATACCTTTGTCGTCACTGCCTTTGCGGTAGATGAAGCGATCTTTGGCATGACCAGAATAGAAGTCATGTTGTCAAGCAGTGATGATAATATTGATCTGCAAGCCTTGCTTGACAGTGCTGGCACCTTAACCGTGCATCATAAATATATGGAAACCTTGCGTCACTTCTCCGGCGTTGTGGTAGAAGCTGAGCGCGGTGACAGAGGTCATCACCGTACTGCCTATCGCCTTGTGCTTATGCCAAGTCTTTATCGTTTGGATCATGGGTCTGATTGCCGTGTGTTCCAGACCAAAAAGGTTGGTGATATTGTTAAAGAACTGTTCTCCGAGCATGGCATTGAAAATGTTACTTGGGATATTGATGAAGGCTTACACGATGCGCGTGAATATTGCGTGCAATATCGTGAAAGCCATCTTGGCTTTGTTGAGCGTATTTTGGCTGAAGAAGGCATTTTCTATTACTTTGAGCATGACAAGGAAGGCCTGTTAAAGCTCATTATCTCCGACAAACCCAATGTCTTACATGATTGCCCAGGTTTAAAAGAGATTGAATATAATTCTCTCGCATCAGGGTCAGTTAAGGGACTATTTTGCTCATCGCTTTCTTATCGTGAGAAATTGCGCGCCACAACGGTTGTGCAGCGCGATTACACCTTCAAGAACCCAGTTTATAATCAGGAGCATAAGGAGCGCACAGCTAACCCCAATGGTGAAAAACATGATTATGAGCTTTATGATTATCCAGGTCGCTATAAGAAGGACAGTGCTGGTAAAGCCTTCACCCGTTATAAGCTAGAAGCCACCCGTGTTGATGCGTCACTTGGCTATGGTGTATCTAATGCACCACATTTGCTAACTGGTCATGCAATTACATTATTTGAGCATCCTGATGATCGCTTAAACCAGAAATGGCGGCTCCTCACCATTCGTCATGAAGGCGTACAGCCGCAAGCATGGGGTGAGGATGCACAAGGTATCGGTATGGCTGACACTGGCATTGTAGCTCCTGGCTTGCATGGTACAACGCTGTCGGGTTTAAGCTTCGGTACCACATCATCGCATAGCCCTAACTTGCTTGCTCAGAGTTTAAACCGCCGCATGAACCTTGCACTTCAAGGCAATAGCAGCGCAAGCGATAACGCTACCGTTTATGCCAATGCTTTTGCCGTGCAGCCATCGCATTTGCCCTACCGCGCACCACAGACCAATAAACCGCTCATCGATGGCCCACAGATTGCCACGGTGGTTGGGCCAGAGGGTGAAGAAATCCACACCGACCAATATGGCCGCGTTAAGGTTCACTTCCCATGGGATCGCCATAAAGACCCAAAAGCTGAAGATTCATCATGCTGGATCCGTGTGAGCCAAATATGGGGCGGTGGCAAATATGGTGGTATGGCGCTACCACGCATTGGTCATGAAGTAATTGTTGACTTTTTAGAAGGTGATCCTGACCAGCCAATCATTATCGGGCGAACCTATCATGAAACTAATAAGCCTGCTTATGATTTGCCAGCGAATAAAACTAGAATGGTTATTAGATCTGATACGCATAAAAAGACCGACGGAAGAATAGGTTTTAATGAGTTGTCCTTTGAAGATGAAAAAAATAAAGAAAAAATATTTATTCATGGTCAAAAAGATTTTGATAGTTTCATCAATAATTCAAAAGCTGAATTTTTAGGATTTAATAGTTACGAATATGTAAATAATATAAAATATCAAAATGTTAACGATAGTTTTTTTTCCCAAATTGCGAATAAAACAGAACTTACAACGGGCGGTGATTATCATCTTTATGTTGGCCCTGCTTATTTAAAAACTTATGACTTACCTCTATCAATTAAAAGTAAGGAAAAATTTTTAGATAATTTGAAAACCATTTATTCATACTCATCGCCGCCAATGGGAAGTGGAAATTACCAACTAATTGTGCAAGGTAATCGAATTGAAATGGCTCAAAGATATTCAATGTCAACTGCTGAGAACAAAACTGAGATTATTGGTAAAAGAAGTCAGTTAGAAATTGGAACAATTTTAACAACGGTAGTTGGTAGTGAATTCCATGAAGTTGTTGGAAATATTAAATCAATAAAATCTGGGGGGGATATTCACCTAATAGCGGGTAATTCTAAAATATTATTATCGTCAAACGGTGAGATTATAATCGAAGGTTTAAATGTAATAGTAAAAGCAAATAAAATTAATTTGAATTGAGGAATCTTATGAGCAATAATGATGGAATATTTGACCGAGCACCACCTGAAAAAGAACGAGAAGTAAATGGTTTTTTGATTTCTTATAAGCCAATGGGGGAAGTCGACACAATACCAGTTCCACCACAACCAGATTATAGAGATAATGAAGAATCAAATTATATACGAAAACCCTTAACAGATGAAGAAAAGGAAGTACTACGCAAAGCTGCCACTCACTTTACTAACCTTCTAAGTAGCCCTGATCCTGTATTGAGTTTATTAAGAGCACCATTTCAAATAAGAGAAGCTTCAGCAAATATGCGTCATTACATCGTTGGAAATGGTGAATTACGCAATTATAGCGAAGATCAAACAGAAAGACTGATTGATAATGGCGTTGCATATAACAGAGACTATGAAAATAGTACTGTAGTTACGAAACCCAAAGACATACAAGAAGTTTTCCTTGATCTTATTAAAAAAGATTTTAGAGGAAAAGATAAACAAGGTTATTTGTCGCTTAATTTAAATCGAACAATATATGTAAACTGGTTTTCTGTCCAATCTAAGGAAGATGACTGGTACTACGCAATTGGCTCGTTTTTGGTTTCTTACGGTGCTTATTTAAAGCGGCTTTCAGGAAAAAAAGTAATTTTAAAATATCGATCATATATATATGATAGGTATAATTGGAATACTATTGGTAGTATCCATCTACCTGTACTCTCCGATGAAGCCATTTTAAGTAATCTTACTAAAGAAGAACGTGAAATATTTGATAGAGCAAATAAGAAAGAGTGGCAAATTCGGGATTCATCAATGAAAGCGAACAGTGTTGAAATTAATGATAGTTTTATAGGTCTTTTAACTGATTTAGGCACAACTGATGGTCATAAACCAAAGGCATATGATATTGTAGGTGGCGGTAAAATTTTAGGGTATGAATATGAAGAATAAGCAATTTTGGTTTTTGCTTTGGACATTTTTTTTAAACTTTATAACCATTGTAAAAGCAAACGATATTATTGTAGACATTCCAGAAAATAATAAATTTAAATATGCATTCTGTGATAAGTTAACACCTCAATTGCCGAAAAATAAAAGAACTAGAATCGATGATGTTATTGATAGCCTAAAAGAAAATAGCTTATCATTAGCATTTTATGGTGAGCCTGTATTATTATGTGCAAACACTTACAATCAACTAAGTTTTGCTCAGTGGCACTTTTACAGTAAGAAATATTATGAAGTATTATTACAAACTTTGCATGAAAATTTTGAGGAAATCAATCACGCCACTCATGTATTTCCACTAACGGTCACATCGAAGGATAAAGTTTTTGATATAAATCGCTATCCTTGTAGGGTTTTTCATAAAGATATTAACAATAATGCGGTACTTGTAGCTTTGTGTGAAAAAGAAATAGGCGAAATTATTATACAATATCATTTTAAATCGCCTAGGTGATGGAGTATTGAGTTTTAAAATGTCAGCAAGTGTTCGAAAAGGTGATATAGGTTCAGGTCATAGCTGCCATTATCCACCAACTAATGCCACGAGTGGTAGTCCTGATGTGTTTATAAATGATATTCCAGCAGTTCGCGTTGGGGATAGTTATGCAGCGCATGGCTGTCCAACATGTCCTGCGCCTGATCATCCTAGAAAGCAAGCGGAGGGTTCGCCAACGATATTTATAAACGGTCGTCCTGCAGCGCGTATTGGCGATGCTATTGACTGCGGTGGAGTTTCGCAAACAGGGTCTCCTGATGTATTTTTTGATGATGGTAATGAGTAAGGTTAATAATCCATAATGCAACAATGGGACATTAATGATATCAATCCGCTCATTGATTTGGGTGATGGTTTTTCGGCTATTGATATCTGGTATGAAATTCATGCCAATGCGCGGTTCTGGTCGAAAAATCGTGAAAAATCAGAAGATTGGCGAGAGCAAATAGCCGTATCATTACGCATGGCAGAAAAATTACAAATTCTTCCTGCCCAAAATTGGATTTCATTCAATCATGCTATTGGTTGGACAAAAGAGGCAACGACTGCTTTAACATGGTGTGAAAATGCAGTTTTGAAAGATATTTTCACGATATGGAACAAATTAGATTTTAAAGTTGCACCTCAGCCAAATTACGAATTTGCAGCCTTATTAACCAATCCAATAGTTTTGCCTGAAAATTGCTTATCAAAAATAATTGAATGTGGTGAGCATAATATTGGTTCCGTCTGCTTACTACTTGCTGCACGACCAGATTTGCCAGAAATTGATTTGCCAATAGATTTACAAAACCGCTTACCCCATGAAGTGATCAATATGCTAAAAGAACGCGGATACTAGGGGCAGGACTGATTAATTTAGGAACTGGCACAATAATAGCAAAAATATAGAGTTTTGATATAAAGGGGAGGAAAGCGAAAAGTGGGGTATACTGAAGTGAGCTTTACGACGCTGTAGATTACTTCTATTTTTGTGTCCCTTCAGGACATAGCCAATTCTCGCGATAACTTTGTTTAAGAGCCTTTGAAAATATTTATATTTCTCGTCGGCTCTTCTTAAATACAATCTTTGGGTTCTTACAAAAATTTCCTCATACTATTTCGTTCAAATTAATGGATCCTGATCCTAGGATAAGTAAAAGGAAAATAAATGTATTTATCAAATAATAAAATAAAATTCCAAAAGAAGTATTTAATATTATTTATACTTATGTTTATTTTATTTTTTTACGTTTATAATAAATTTTATATTAATGAAAAAAGTATTGAACAATTGGTTTTGGAAGCTGAACAAGGGGTGCCCGAGGCTCAATTTAATTTGGGAATAGTATATTATAACGATGATAGTATCTCTCATCATTACAACAAAGCAATTGAATGGTTTACACTAGCTGCTAATCAAGGCCTCCCAGTAGCTCAATTTAATTTAGGTATAATGTATTTACATGGTGAAGGAGTAGAAAAAAATTATAATGAAGCGTTTCGGTGGTTTACACTAGCAGCTAATCAAGGCCACATTGGAGCTCAATTCAATTTAGGCATAATGTATTCAGATGGCAAAGGCGTGAAACAAAATTACAGTGAAGCTATTAAATGGTATAAACTTGCTGCAGAGCAAGGCGATGTATACTCCCAATTTAATTTGGGATCATTATATGCAAGAGGTGAGGGGGGGCCAGAACAACGCCGAAGCTATTAAGTGGTATAAGCTTGCTGCAGAGCAAGGGGATTCAGATGCTATTAGAGCATTAGGGTGGCTAGGCTCAGGACTCATTAATTAAGATAGAATATTACGGTTGCGGCAATGCATATAGCCGAGAAGAAGGTGTGTGCACATCGGTCATAGCGTGTCGCGATGCGCCGCCAGTCTTTTAGCTTGGCAAAGAGGTTTTCGATTATGTGACGCAACCGATAAGTTTGCCTGTCATAAACTATCTCGGTGGTTCTGCCCTTTCTGGGCGGAATGCAAGCCTTTATTTTTTTGTCAAGCAATGCCTGCCGGAACCAGTCAGCATCGTACCCCCGGTCTGCAATGAGTTCCTTGGCATCTGGCAGATGCGCTAGCAAAAGAGCGGCTCCTTTGTAGTCACTCATCTGCCCTTCAGTTAGTAGCAGACATATTGGCTTTCCATCTTGATCGCAGACCGTGTGCAGCTTTGAATTCAAGCCGCCTTTCGTGCGCCCGATACGGCGGGGAATATCCCCTTTTTTAACAGGCTGGCAGCCGTGCGATGCGCCTTGAGGTGTGTGGCGTCAATCATGATGCGTTGAGGTTTTGGGCCCTGTCCGGCCAGCATTGCGAAGATGCGGTCAAATACACCCAACCTGCTCCAGCGGATAAAGCGATTATAGAGCGTTTTATGCGGACCATAACCGAGGGGCGCATCTTTCCATTGCAGACCATGTTTGATGACATAGACAATGCCGCTGATAAAGCGCCTGTCATCGACACGAGCAACCCCATGAGACAGTGGAAAACAGGGCGATATTCGCGCCATCTGCTCTTCGCTCAATAAAAACAAATCACTCATTAGTTTCACCTCCACAAAACCAATGAATCACAAATCAACAAAAAAAGGAATCCAAAAAATTAATAGGTCCTGACCCTAGTCGATTAAACTTATTTTTACAAAAAATTGTTTGAGACACCCATATAAGAATAAATAGGGGTAATTATGACGGCAAGTGTTCGAAAAGGTAATATAGGTTCAGGTCATAGCTGCCATTATCCGCCAACCAATGCTACAAGTGGTAGTCCTGATGTGTTTATAAACGCTGGTGGGGTGCAATTTTAGGTGATTAGAAAGGTAAAAAGTGAAAATTAAATATGCAATGATTTTAATGTTAGGATTTCTACTTGGTATTATCGCAGCGTTTTTTACAATATATATTGTAAAAACGCATAATAATAAAAAGACAGATGAAAATATCACATATTTGGAGAAGGAAAATACAAGCTATATAAGATATGGTGCGATGTTTTTAATTATTGATATGAATGGTAAAAAAATTTATGAACAAGCACCTAATGAAGTTAATAAATTATATTCAGAAAAATTAATGAATGGATACATATATGTTATGAATTTTAAAGATCGATGTGCATATAATGATTCAGTAACAAGATATCTTGTAAAAATATATGGTGCGGGAAACTTTACTTGTTATGATATAATATATTAATACATATTTATATTAGAGGTTATTATGCCGGCAAGTATTCGAAAAGGTGATATAGGTTCAGGTCATAGCTGCCATTATCCACCAACCAATGCCATAAGTGGTAGTCCTGATGTGTTTATAAATGATATTCCAGCCGTTCGGGTTGGGGATAGTTATGCTGCACATGGTTGTCCAACATGTCCTTCCCCAGATCATCCAAGAAATCAAGCGGAGGGTTCGCCAACGATATTTATAAACGGTCGTCCTGCAGCGCGTATTGGCGATGCTATTGACTGCGGTGGAGTTTCGCAAACTGGATCGCCTGATGTATTTTTTGATGATGGTGATGAGTGAGGTTAATAATCCATAATGCAACAATGGGATATTAATGATTATTACCCTCTTCGCCAATATGTGGGAGGTTTAGATTATTTTCGTTATCTTCCATCTATTGGGAAAACTGTAATACAGTCAACCATTAACATGGGGCTTGATTAAGGTCTTACCATCATAATGAAATGGGAGATATATGTAGTGGCACCAATTAAATTTATTAATACGATTAAACAAAGAGTTATATATATTTTGTTTATAATTTTTATTATAGTGATAAGTGTTTTTATTTATTTTTATAATTGTGAATTAGAAAATGCCAAGACGCTAGCTTTAAGTGCAGAACAAGGATCAGCACCGGCGCAATTTAAAATTGGCTTGAAATATGAAAAAGGTGATGGCGTTGAAAATAATGATATTGAAGCTATGAAATGGTTTAAATTGGCCGCTGAGCAAGGTGATGCTGAAGCACAATACAATTTGGGTATTATGTATGCTAAAGGTACAGGTGAAAATAATGCAGGCGATATTGTAAAGGCTATTAAATGGTTTAAATTGGCTGCTGAACAAGGTGATACTCGTGCAATTAAAATGCTGGAAAGAATAGAAGCAGTATTTAATTAGATTTCTTTTTTTATATAATGGATACGTAGTAAAATACAAATAACGTTTATTATATATCAATATAATAACATAAAGTGGAATAGTCATGTCAGCAAGTGTTCGAAAAGGTGATATAGGTTCAGGTCATAGCTGCCATTATCCACCAACAAATGCCACAAGCGGTAGTCCTGATTTGTTTATTAACAACATTCCAGTCGTTCGGGTTGGGGATAGTTATGCTGCACATGGCTGTCCTACATGTCCTGCACCTGATCATCCTAGAAAACAAGCAGAAGGTTCGCCAACGATATTTATAAACGGTCGTCCTGCAGCGCGTATTGGCGATGCAATCGATTGCGGTGGAGTTTCGCAAACGGGGTCTCTGGATGTATTTTTTGATGATGGCGAATGATGCAGCAGCGGCGTATTGATGATATTAATCCATTAATTGATTTGGGTGGTGGGTTTTCGGCTATTGATATCTGGTATGAAATTCATTCTAATGCGCAATTTTGGTTGAAAAATCGTCAAAAATCACAAGATTAGCAAGATCAGATAGCCGTATCATTACGTATGGCAGAAAAATTGCAAAAATTTCCTGCTCAAAATTGGATTTCATTCAATCATGCTATCGGTTGGACAAAAGAGGCGACGACTGCTTTAACATGGTGTGAAAATGCAGTTTTGAAAGATATTTTCACGATATGGAACAAATTAGATTTTAGAGTTGCACCTCAACCAAATCACGAATTTGCTGCCTTATTAATCAATCCACTAGTTTTGCCCGAAAATTTCTTATCTAAAATAATTGAATGTGGTGAGCATAATATTGCTTCAGTCTGCTTGCTACTTGCCGCACGACCAGAATTGCCAGAAATTGATTTGCCAATAGATTTACAAAGTCGCTTACCCCATGAAGTGGTCAATATGCTAAAAGAACGAAGATATTAAACCTTGTAATAATGGGTTTTTATTTTGTGCAGATCTTAAAGTGGAACCAAGTTTTTATATGCTTGCTTTTAAGATTTGTGCAAGCTTGGTAAGTTGGTGATCATGAATGCCAATTTTTTGTAAATGCTCAACGGTATTAAGGGCGTAATCGGCATTTTTACCGGCTATTCCTGCCGCCTTACTAATTAAATCAGCCATGCTTTGTAAATCAAGTTTTTCGGCATATTGTTCGTGTAAGGGATCAGCAACAAAAGCAAGACCATGATTATGACTGTGATCGTCAAAATATAAATTTAGATGTTTTTCTTTGTAAACGCCTGTTACTTGTTCGCGCTCGACGAGATAATCATAGGTTTTTTGAGCATGTTCTTTGGCAATTTTAAACCCAAGTCCAAGGCAAGACCCACCTTTTTTAAGGCCAAGGACGAGACCTGGTTGCTCAACGGTACCACGATAATGGGTAGAATAGATGCAAAAACTGCGATGATAGCCATAAAGACGGCAAAGCTTTGCTTCTTCATGGGCAAAACCCGGATTCCACATGAGAGAGCCATAGCCAAATACCCAAAATGAATCCATGAATTTTTGACCTTATAGACTGCTGATTATCATGAAATTAAAAACTATAGTGACCTGCGCTGCTGTTAAATAAAGCCGTTATTCTTTTGTAATTTGTGTATTACTCAATCTTTCCACCATGTGATGGAAATCATTGCTTAAATGCTCAAAAAGTAGCTTAGCCGCCTGTGGATATTCATCAAGAATGCGCCTAAAAATACCACGGCTAACGCGCAAAGCTGTGCCATCTTCCGCAGCAACTGCACTAACAGAGCGTTTCATTTTGCAAATAAGACTAAGTTCACCAATCATCGAGCCAGGCATAACATTATGAACCAATATCGGCCCTTCATTGCCCATTTGATATAGGTCAATTTGACCTGACATAAGAATGAATGCGCTATCAGCTGGTTGATTTTCGCGAAATAATTCACGGCCAGCGCGAAACTGAACCCTCTCTGCCCCAAAGGCAACAAGGCGCAATTGCTCATCGGTAAAGCATTGAAAAAAGCCAAGCTGCTTTAAAATTAGCAATTCTTCTTCAACCGACATGGCCATTTACCAAATTCAAAAGAGTTCCTCTCCGATATAATATGCAAAAGCAATTAGGCAATAATCCTAACCCATAGTCAAAATTTTTCACCATATTTGCTATATAGCAATATCCAACTATGAATAGCTAATATTTAACTGCTAATAACTAAAAATAGTTTTAACATCACCGCATTTTATATCTTATGTGACATTTTATCAGAATTAATGTTTATTTTTTATTTAACTACAATCTTTACGAGAATTTCCTTTCCAACTTAGCCAATAATGCACTCGTTATGATTATCACATAATTAACTAAAACCAATCTCGTTGGAGTTTAACTCCATCAATTATGCTTTCTGTAACGATTTCATATAGCACATATTGGGAATTTCGATGGTGATCCAATTTAATGAAAATATGCTAGTGATAAATGAGGCGCTTATTTAGATCAGAAATGAAATTCTCTTAATAGATTTTGCTATTTACGCCGCACTTTACTTAAATAATATGAGGCGCAAATTAGCATTTTTTTCATTAAGGTACTAAACGATATCCGCCGCTATCGGTTACCAAAAGCTGAGCATTCGAAGGGTCTTTTTCAATCTTTTGGCGCAAGCGATAAACGTGGGTTTCAAGTGTATGAGTGGTAACACCTGAATTATAACCCCATACTTCTTCAAGCAAGGTATCGCGGCTAATGATTTTTTCGCCCGCCCGATAAAGATATTTAATGATAGCCGCTTCTTTTTCAGTTAAGCGAATTTTGCCGCCTTTTTCATCAATGAGCAATTTTTGGCCTGGTTTGAAAATATAAGGACCTACTTGAAAGGTTGCATCCTCACTTTGTTCATGTTGGCGCAACTGCGCACGGATACGAGCAAGCAATACTGCAAAACGGAAAGGTTTTGTAACATAGTCATTAGCGCCAGCTTCAAGGCCAAGAATCGTATCAGAATCAGTATCGTGACCAGTTAGCATGATGATCGGTGCGCGAAACCCATTTTGGCGCATTTGTTTTACCGCTTCTCGGCCGTCCAGATCAGGTAAACCAACATCCATAATCACAAGATCAAGATCATCTTTTTTAGCGCGTTCTATCGCGGGCAAGGCTCTATCTTCTTGAAAAACGGTGAATTCTTCATGCATTTGCAACTGTTCAACCAAAATTCCACGTAGGTCATCATCATCATCAATAACTAAAATTGTACGACCGCTCATATGTCATTCCTTATCAAGGGCATTTATAGCCATTGTTACCTTATTATTTTATGATGTATTCTTCACATAAATACAGGTGCTTGCAAGTGTTGAAGTGGTGAAAAAAGTGATGAAACAACGAAAATCTAATTTAAAACACCGTTTTTTGCACAATATTGATGTGCGCCCCAGCGCAATGGGTAAAAATAGGGCTATTTTACGCGCGGGCAAATTTAGTTTTCAATGTGCTATTGGCAAAAATGGAATAACCGCATTAAAGCGCGAGGGGGACGGAAAAACACCTATAGCAAAAATGCGGATTATATCTGGCTATCAAAAACCAACACGACGCATCAAACCAACATGCTTGGTGCCCATAAAAACAGTTGGAAAAAATGATGGTTGGTGTGATGCGGTTAACGACCGCAATTATAACCGGCCTGTAAAACTGCCTTATCCTGCAAGCTGTGAAACCATGCTGCGCCAAGACTGCCTTTATAATATTGGCTTTATTCTTGATTATAATCTTCGCCCACGCCGACAAAATTGCGGTAGCGCAATCTTTTTCCATTTGGCACGACCTGATTATAGTGGCACCCAAGGTTGCATCGCACTGCGCGAGCGCGATATGCTGCGCCTTTTGCCATTTTTGTCAACGAAAACAAGTTTGAATATTTGGGGGTGACAATATTAAAAAGGCAGTTACGACGTAACTATATGTAAATGTGCAATAAGTTAAGTGTCATGATATTGCATTTTTAGAATAATTAAAATTTAAAATTTATTGATTTATTTTATTATAAATAAGTTAAATATAATATAAATATATTTATTTGTGAATCGCTTATTTCTACTTGTAAAGTTAATGTATTTAATTATCGTATAATTATATTATTAATTATTAAAGGAGTGGAAGATGACTGTAATTTCAAAAAAAATATTGGACGCTGATGAAAATGCTTTGGAGCAAAGCAACCAAAATGCTTTAGCGCAGGTTTTGAGTTCAAGTACTACTGGCAGCCAACTCCATATTGTTGGTGATTTTGGCAATGGTAGTTCGTTCACGGGAACTAACCTTGATGACACTGTTACTATTACAGGGAATTTGTTGGGGGCTGCTAATCCTGATCAGAGTAACTACGCAAATGAACGTTTTGCTATTAATCTACTTGAAGGAAATGATACACTTGTTGTGGGCGGTAAAACTCTTATAGACTTTCAAAAAGAACTACGGATTTTAGGTGGGGATGGAGATAAATCTATTAACTTTGGCGGCAATATTGAAAATAACGAAGGTTACTTCTCCCTTGACCTATTGGTTGATGGAAATCACGATATATTAATAGATGGAGATTTATCTACTAACGGTGGAATTTCTCATGGAAAAAGTGAAATAATTTTAAACAGCGAATATCGCGATATCGGTAATAGCTATAAAGCGGGTATAAATATTTCTGGTAATATTATATCAAAAAACTGGGGGTACAACAGCATTTCCAATTATTCTAAAATTGCTAACCTTTCAGTTCAAGGAAGCGTTTATGCAGAGGGTGGTGAAAATAAATTTACAGTAATGGGTGAAATTGCAAGTATTGATATACAAGGACTTCTTAAAGCCTATCCAGCAGCTGACGATAACACTTCATATCGGGTAAATAATATAGGAATGTATGCTCGCGACACATCTTTAAGTTTGGGTGGTTTATATGCTGATAGAGGTACTAATAGAATAGAATTAGCAAGTGGTATGTATGATAATGACATTTCTCAACATAATATTATTATCAATGGCGATATAACAACTTATAATTATGGTCATAATGGTTTAAGCGCTTATAGTAAGACTGTACTTGAGGTGAACGGTGATGTGAATAGTTTTATAGGTGATGGCACTGGGTTTAATTTTATATCTCGAAATCATATTAATAGTAGTAAATTTGATGACAGTTTAACATTTTTAGGCAATTTTTTTACAGAGTCTGGTGAAAATACTGTAGGTATGCATGGAGGTAATGATGATCTTTATATTGAAGGTAATTTACATGCAGAAAACAATGGATCTCAGAACACATTCTCTTTGGGGGACGGTAACGATATTATGACATTAATTGGCAATGTCACTGCTGCTAATGGTGGCAGGAATAGAATATGGGCAGATGCTGGAGATGATATTATTCACCTTAACGGTCACATTAATGCGGGTGCATTGGAGATCAATGGTGGCCCGGGCAATGATACGCTTATCTTGACCGCAAGCACATTAAGCCGTTTTGAAGCAAATTATAAGGATTGGTTGGTTGATCTATCCTCTTCTGGTTTGCTTGCTAGCAATATTGAAACCATTCGTTTGGATGTTCGCAATGTTCAGCCAAATAAAATTGGTTGGCTAACAGATTTGGTCAATCAGGCCAATGCTAATGGTGCAAACATTACCCTAGAAGATAAAAATGGTAATGTTATTACTGAGCCACAACTTGGCCTTGCTGCTGATAGCGGATCTGCAAATGCCTTTAGTATTATGGCTGATCAGCATAGCGCAGATAGTGCTTCAGCTCGCGATTTTGCCAATGACAATTATAATGCGGCTTTTGACCAACATGCACAAACAGCACTTATTGTTTAAAGAAAACCGTTATTTTTTGAACTAACTTGTATTTCGCCAGTATTTTTAGTTAATGCATCTTTAGCTATACTTCTATCAATAGTTGATGTTTTTAATAAAAATGCTGGCGAAATGCGCTTATTATAGTGGAATTTCGCACCGCATTGCGCTGCGCTAGCGTGACATGCTTGCGCCTTTTGTCATTTTTATTGCAAGAACCTCTCAATTTTAGCAAAATGGTATGTGGAAATTTGCAAAAAAACTAAAGATTAAATATAAGAAGAAGCGTCAATAAAGATCAATATTGTTTGAGGCTCTTCAACAAGGTGTTTGTAAGATTTTTGTATCTGAAAGGACACAAAACCGTTGTAATCAACGATGTTGTAAAGCTTAGACAAGTATATTATCCATTTTTGCTTTTTTGCTTGTATCTTTTACGGTTTATTGTGCTATGTCATTTAAATTAATAGGTCCTGCCCCTACAAGTAGTTTGCAATAGGCATAAAATTTTTTGCAACTGCGCCGCACCATGTTGAGGTGCGAAAGAATTGTCAATTTGGTAGGCCATTATACTGCGTGGCAATGCAAAGGGCAGGCTTGCTCGCAATAGACGTTGCTCAATGTCTTGGTCACTTTCGCGACCGCGATTTTTTAATCTCTGTCGTAGAATGTCCCTTTGGGCGGTAATCTCAATAATTGCAAAGTTTTTAAATTTATCTGCGCACTGATTGAGTGTTTTGCGAGAAATATTGGCAATAACAGTTTTGCCTTGAGTAAGGTCATCAATAAGCTGCTGCGGTAAGCCATAATAAAGCCCATGGGCTTGCCAGTTTAAACAAAAGGCACCATTATTTTGTGCGTGTAAAAAGTCTTCAATTGATAAAGTATCGTGGTCTTCACCTTGTGCTTGGCGGGTTACCACACGCTTTGCAAATACAAAACGTGGATCATTTTTGAAACTTTCTTGCACAAGGGCAAGTAGCGTATCTTTACCCGCGCCACTTGGCCCAATAATTGCAACAAAAAAACCAAGATCAGGCACATAGGTTGAATTTTCAAAGGTCTGGTTATCAGGCAACTCGTTGTCCCTCGCGCCATACACCATTGATAATTGGCATATGTTGATGCTTGCGTACCCGCAATAGGTCAGCGCGCCGCCCTTGTTGCAATATGCCACGATCATATAGGCCTGCTGCTGTGGCGGGGTTTGCGCTCACATAGCGCATCGCAGTTGCAAGATCATTATCATTGTCACCTGCAATAGCAAAAACTGAATGCAATAGGCTAAAAGGCACATAATCGGATGATAAAATATCAAGGCAACCATGCTCTAATAAATAGGAGGCTGATATATTGCCCGAATGAGATTTGCCGCGCACAATATTAGGCGCGCCCATTAATACATGTAAACCGTTTTTGTGGGCATGAATAGCTGCGTCAAGGGTGGTTGGAAATTCTGAAACTGCAACGCCAAGCTCTAACCCTTCGCTTACATGGTCGGTGGTTGCATCATCATGGCTAGCAAGGATAATATTTTTCTCTTTCGCTTTTTGGGCAATGGTCAAGCGATTGTCACGAGAATATTGTGCTGATTGCTTAACGCGGCGTGCAGCATATTCTTCAAAAACACTATCAGAAATACCATATTTGCCTTGATAATAGATTTTATACGCCTCAATTGTTGCAAATTGCCTTTGCCCTGGGGCATGATCCATTAGTGAAGCAAGGCGTATCTGGCTATTATCAGCTACTTGGTCAAAAATATCGACTGTATCAGGCAGTGACACTTCACAGCGTAAATGGATAAAATGTTCAGCTTTTAACAAATTTTCTTTATCCGCATAGGCGATTGTATCAGCTAAATCTTTTAATTCTGCAATGGAGGATGTAGCTACACCGCGCAGTTCTTCGTTGCCAACACGAAGGCTATCAAAAACAGTAGTAATGCCGGCACCGCAAATTTGCATATCATGGGCATGAAGAGCACTTAATGTGTTCCAACGCACTTTTGGGCGCGGATGAAGATGGCCTTCTATATTATCGGTGTGAAGTTCAATAAGACCAGGGACAAGATAGTCGCCGCCAACATCTGTACCTGTCGTAATTTTACCCTGATCTATATTGGCAATTTTACCATCTTTTATTTGTAAACTGCCAAAAATAACTTCATTTTCTAAAACAATTTTGGCATTTTTAAATACCTGTTCATAAGGCATTATATATCTCCGCAATTAAAGCATTTTGGCAAAACGGTGCAACAGTTTTGCGTAAAATGCGCAAAATAAATATGATAATAAGGTCATTAACTAAGTTTCATGGGGACAGGCGCTAGGTTTCGGCAAACCTGAAGTAACTATGGCAATAAAAATTGCTTTGGTGCTCTCGCTCGATAAAAAGCGCTAATCCGTCAAAATCAAGGTCCTTGCCCAAAAACTCATAAAAATAAGCGTTTAACTGTTCTTCCACTTCATCTTGGATTTGGTGCTCAACAGGCCCTGTTAGGGTCATGTGAAAGCGGAAATCTTCAAAGATATAAGGATAACCATAGGCGGTAAGATTGTCTTTTTGCCTGTCGCTTAAGCTTTGTGGATTGCGCCTTTTTATATCTTCATCGCTTAGTGGTGCGCGGTAAATTTCAAAATGTTTTACAGTGCGCGCTTCAAGATTAAATAATTCATCGGGGCAAAATTTGGGAACCAGTGCAAAAAAAGAACCTAATTTTCCAATTTTGATGTTGGGCAGCTTAAAAGATTTATTGATTGCACAATAATTCGCCAATGCTCTTGATACATCATCGATCCCATAGCTCACATCAAGTTCAAAAGGCGCCTTAATCGTTGCATGAAAGCCATAACGCGCTGGGCTTTTTATAAGCGTTAAATCTTTGTTATTAGGGCTAGATATCGTATTTGCACTGTTAAATGCATCGCGCCCCAACCAACTTACAGCTTTTTTTGTTATTGGATGATTTTTATCGGGGGTAAAATAAATAGCGGCTCGCATTAAATAAACAGCTTTCGTAATTGTTGGGAAATAATATCCATAATAACAACGGTTACAATAACGATTAATAATATTGCCGATGATTGCGAGTAAGAAAAACCGCGAATGGATTCAAACATGATTTGTCCAATACCACCTGCACCAATAATGCCAAGTACGGTTGCCGAGCGAATATTGGATTCTAGCCGATAGAGTGAAAAGGAAATCCAAAGCGGTAAAACCTGCGGAATAACTCCATAAATTACTTGCTGTATCGGTGTTCCACCTGCAACCTTGATAGCTTCGACAGGACGTGGATCAATCGCTTCAACCGCCTCAGAAAAGAGTTTGGCAAGCACGCCCAAAGTATGAACAAAAAGGGCCATGACACCAGCAAATGGCCCCAGACCAACCGCAACCACAAAAAGAACCGCAAAAACAACTTCATGAATAGCGCGGCATAGATCCATCAAACGTCTTACAGGCTGCAAAATATAGGCAGGCACCATATTGGCTGATGAGAGAATACCTAAAGGAATAGCAAAGACAACAGCAAGAAATGTACCCCAAATAGCAATATTGACTGTGACTAGCATTTCAGTCAAGTAATAACGCCATTCGGTGAAATCGGGATGTAAAAAACCTGCAGCATATTCAGCCATATTGCCGGCATGGGTAAAAAGCTGTGGCCATAAATACATTTCGGCAGGGGTCCAGCTCCATGCAAGAATGATAATAATGATGCTTGGAAAAATCCAGCGCTTCCATCCACTCTTATTATTTAATGTCTGATAGCGTTCAGCCGCTGTTGTCATGTCTTTGAACCTATTGATTGGGTAAATCAAAAGCAATCATGGCTAGATGATAATCTAGCCATGAAAAGCTTTGCATTTTATAATAATGAAACAGTGTGCAGGATGAGCAAGCTGTCCCTAAGCTTTTATTTTTTTGTGCTGGCTGCAAGCTTTGCTTCAAAATCAGCCTTTTCAGAATTTAATGCATCTAGCTGCTTTTTTTTCTCTGCTGCATCAAGCTTATCATCATTTTCAAGCTTACTTATCTTCTGGCCGACTTCCATCAAGCGGATTGGCAATAGTTGATCATTGCTAGAAGCGCGGAATGGCCCCCAAGTTAAGCCTTTTAGGACGGCCTTTTCTTCTTCAATATTGCCAGTTGATTTAT
Organism: Bartonella sp. HY761; assembly: GCF_026743145.1. Classification (NCBI taxonomy): domain Bacteria; kingdom Pseudomonadati; phylum Pseudomonadota; class Alphaproteobacteria; order Hyphomicrobiales; family Bartonellaceae; genus Bartonella; species Bartonella sp. HY761. The sequence goes on along the minus strand of NZ_CP104887.1, from coordinate 2,667,946 downwards.
CTGTACCATAGGTGAGAAAAAATTCTCTAATCTTTGTTTTGGTTTCCTCGGGAAGATCGGTACGCCAAACAATTGGATCACCAGGGATAAGTGGTGAACGCCAAATTTCGCGTAATTTTGCATAGGCATCTGGATTGTTTTTCTTGATACGATCCATGTTTTCTGTGTTATTGGCTGCTACATCAACCTGTTTGTTGGCAACGGCCAAAGCATTGGTTTCATGATTGGCATTGCGTACGGTTTTGAAGCAATTTTTTGGATCAATACCATTGGCCGCAAAAAGAAAAGTCATCGGTACAAGATAGCCCGATGTTGAGTTTGGATCACCAATACCGAAATTCAAAGTCTTGTCGCATTTTAAGACATCCTCAACGGTTTTAATTGGCGAGTCTTTTTCAACAATTAATACACCCCAATAACCCGGACTGCCATCAACAGCCATAGCTTGCACTATTACTTCACCTTTGGCGCGGTCAACTGCTTCCATGGCCGATTTATTGCCATACCATGCAATATCAACCTTACCAAAACGCATGCCTTCAATAATACCAGCATAGTCAGATGCAAAAAATGGTTTTACTTCAAAGCCAGTTTTCTTTTTCATATCGGCAAGGAATGGATCCCAAGCAGTTTTCAAATGAGATTGCGATTCTGTTGAAATAATGCCGAAATTGAGGGTTTGTGCAAAAGATACAGTTGCAACTGTTGCCATTGCTATACCAAGCGCAAAGCTTTTGAGAAGCTTTTTCATCAATCATTTCTCCTAGATTTAAAAATATTAAAGCGGCAGGTCGAAAATTGGTTTAATTTGAAATAAACTCACGCAGGCTGGAAATATTGTTGTCTTACAGATACTTTTGGCGGTGTATTGTGACTTGCTAACGGCATATCAGCCGCATCGGGCAAAACAAGTTCTTCTGATGCGCTACCATAAAGCTCAGATAAAAACGCATTGGTTAAGTTGATTGAAGGCCCGTCATAAACAATTGCACCATCACGCATGGCGATGGTTCTTGGGCAAAAACGTCTTGCATATTCTACCTGATGAAGCGAGACAATCATGGTGATGCCATCTTCTTCATTGATTTTAGATAAAATATCCATGACGCGGCGGGCCGATGCTGGGTCAAGGGCTGAAATTGGCTCATCGGCAATTAAAATTTCAGCATTTTGTAAAAGTGATCGGGCAATTGCTGCCCGTTGTTGTTGACCACCTGAAAGGGTTGAGGCGCGCTGAAATGCAGCATGGTCAATTCCCACTCGTGTCAACGCATCAATTGCAGCTATTTTTTCTTCGCGTTTGAAAAAGCCTAAAGTGCCACGCCAAGATGGAATACGCCCCAAAAGACCAATGAGAACATTGGTTAATAACGATAAACGGTTAACCAGATTGAATTGTTGAAAGATCACCGATATTTTGCCACGCATCATTTTGCTGGCTTTGGTTGCTTGACCATTTTCTTGGGTTTTTTCGCCAAAAATATTAATGTCAGCACTGCCGCGATCTGCTGTTTCAAGACCTGCCAAATGCCGGATTAATGTACTTTTTCCCGATCCCGAAGCACCGATAAGCGCTACCATTTCACCCTTATCAATTGATAAGCTAACACCTTTAAGCGCTTTGGTGCGCCCATAGGTTTTGGAAATATTGGCAACTTCAACGGCTTTCATAATATTTACTCTCCCACTTCATTCGTATCAGCATCATATAAAAAGTAGAGATTAAACTTTTATGACAATAAAATGGTTAAATAATAATATAAAATTTTTCATCATCATATTAATTTTAATTAAATTGTAATAAATTTGAAATGACGAAGGTATATAAAGAATTCATTCGAATGAATTGACAGGATATACTATGAATTCTTCATATGGACGCTGGAAATACGTTAGAGACGTATTGGATAACGAAATATCTTCAGGTATTCTTTCTGCGGGTAGCCAAATTGCAACAGAAAATCAACTTTCACAGCGTTTTGACATTGGCCGCCATTCTATTCGCCGCGCAATTGCCGCTTTGGTATCGATGGGTAAATTACGGGTTGATCAAGGGCGAGGTACTTTTGTCGAGTTTCGCCGACCAATCCGTTACGTCGTGTCGCAGCGCACACGTTTTCACCCCAATCTTATAAGTGAGGGGCGTGTGCCAAGTATTGAAAATATTTTTGCTTGTCTTGTTGAAGCAGATAAAGAAAAAGCTGAGCGGTTAAAAGTAAACCTTGGTGATTTACTGGTGATAGTGGGACAACGCAGCTTTGCTGATGGTGAGCCTATTCATATTTCGCGTTCTTATCACCCAGCGCAACGCTTTCCTGAATTTTTGCAATTCTATCAAGATGGTCTTGGTGATAGCGCCATTTATAGCCATTACGGCATTGATGATTATTTGCGTCATGAAACCATTATATCAGCGCGGTTGGCGCTTGATGAGGAGGCGGAAATGCTCCAACTTTCAAATGGCCAGCCTGTTATCGTGATGGAAAAATGCGATGTCGATTTGGAGTATCGCCCCATTGGCTATGCAGTATCAATCTGGGCAGCTGAAAAGGTGCAATTTGCTTTTGATACAGGCCGCCTTTGATACGGCTTTTGGCGCTAAATACAGACTAAGACCGACTAAGGCGCCTTTACTTATTTACCCTATTTTTATAACCCTTTTAGAATAAAGGACGATTATTATGTCCCCAACCATTGAGAACCGGGATAATCCTAGTGATAATGATATTTTTGCGCATAGTGATAGGTTATCTATTCTTGCGCGTGCTGATAGCATAGCTATCAAGCAACTCAGTGAAACTTTAATTGATGATTTAGGCGATATCGAGGTTATTCAAAGCCGTACTGGTCTTGTCATGGTGCCGATGCGTGACAGCGTAAAAGGCAGTGAATTTCACCTTGGTGAAGTGCTTGTTGCTGAAGCTCACATTCAGCTCAAACAATTAAACTCTATCGGTTATGGCATGATTGTCGGCCGTGATCTTGAGCAAGCCATGGCAATGGCGGTTATTGATGCCGCTTTTAATGCAAATATCCAAAGCAATGAGATTTCCAGCTTTTTGAAAACTGCCTTTGAGTTGCAAAGCCAAGAAGATCATCAACGCTTATGCGAAGTAAATGCCACCCGTGTAGAGATGGAAACATTTTAATGCAAAATCCAAACATACAACCAAGCATACAAGATGAACTGGATAATAGGCATTTTGAAAAATTAATGAAAGCCTTGGCAAATCCTGGTTGTGACATAACTTGTGATAATCTGTCATGGGCAACATTTTGCGATACTTTGCTTGACCGTGAAACGCGATTTTTTTGCGATGAACTCACGCTAAGGCAAAAAGTGCAAGCAACTGGTGCTTTGCCTTCCTCCCTTCCACAAGCGCAATATGTTTTTATGTCACTTGAAAATGAAAGCGATGTTGAGGCGATAAAGCATATTGCAATTGGCGACCTTCTCTATCCTGAAAAAGGCGCATTATTAATTGCGCCAGCACAATTTGGTGTTGGAACAGCATTACGGCTTTCTGGACCTGGCATTAAAGGCCAAAAAACTATTCATATTGGCGGAGTTTACCCAGAATTTTGGGCAATGCGTAATGCTCTTATTTCCTATCCGCTTGGTTTTGACATTTTTTTCTTCAGTCAAAATAGTCTTATCGGGTTACCCCGTTCCACCTATGTTGAAGTTTTGTAAAGCGAGAAAAAATCATGGCCTATGTCGCAACACGCGGTGGTGAAAAAGCAATAGATCAAGCAGAGCGCCTCTATCGTCAATCAATTGGCACTATAGATCAAAAACGCATTACCGAAATTAAAAACACTCTCCCATATCTTATTGATCGTGTTATGGGCGAGGCTTCACTTTATGAGCCAGAGCTTGCCGCTCTCGCCATTGCTCAAGGCGGTGGTGATTTATATGAAGCGGTTTTGCTACTTCGCGCTTGGCGCACAACGCAGCCACGCATTGCTATTGCTAAAACCATAGAACAAGACAAGTTGTTTACGCTTCGGCGGATATCTGCGGCATTTAAAGATATTCCGGGCGGACAAATTTTAGGGCCAACATTAGATTATGCCCATAAAATTTTAGCAACCCACAGCTTAAATGGCGAGCCTTTTATTGCGCAAGCAGTGGAAAAAAGTACCAAGCCATCGCCAGCGTTTTTACCCTCTCTTAGCCAGTGGCAACAAGCGCAGGGATTGGTTGAAGCACCAGTTCATCATCCAATTGCAGCAGAGGATATTCCAGACCTTACCCGTGAACCTTTACTATTTCCAACAAGTCGCGCCCATCGTTTACAAAGCCTAAGCCGTGCCGATACCGGCGGGGTTTTGGCGCTTGGTTATTCTGCTATGCGTGGTTTTGGTAGTGCTCATCCAACAGTTAATGAGTTACGCTTAAGTGAAGCGGAAATTATAGTGTCGCATCCATCTGGTACGCAATTTAGCGCTGGGCGTATTAAGATATCGCAAGCCGAGGTTATCTCCAAAACCAAAAAGGATAAGTTGGAGCTTGGTTTTTCTGCTACTTTTGGTTGGAATGAAGTTAAAGTTATTGCAGCTGCAACACTTGATTTAAATGCATCTACCGAAAGTAAATCCGATGCTGTGTCAGAAGAATTTTTTCTCTATCATACCGAAGCTGTCGAATCTTCTGGCTTTTGCATCCATTTTAAACTCCCTCACTATGTCACCTTTCAATCGAGCCTTGACGCCTTGCGCGGCATAAAGCGACGCAATGCTGATGGTAGTGAAATCCGTGAAGATTTAAAAAGACTGGAAGAAGAATTAATATGAAACTAAGTGATCTTACCCACTCGTGGCAGTCTTTTTCTTATGGTTTTTTAGACCCATCTGCCAAGCGTGAATTGCGCCGCGCCATGTTGAAAGCCATTGCTATTCCTGGCTGTCAAATTCCCTATGCAAGCCGTGAAGTGCCAATTGCACGAGGTTGGGGGACGGGCGGTTTGCAAGTCACTCTTACCCTTGTTAATCCACGCTCAATTATTAAAGTGATTGACCAAGGTGCAGATGATAGCGTTAATGCGGCAACAATCCGAAAATTTATTAAAACTGTAAGCAATGCGCAAGAAACATGGGATACGCTTAAAGCAAGCCTTATTCAATCACGCCACCGCATTCCTGAGGAAAAATTGAGTGCTGATCAGATACTCATATTGCAAGTACCCAATCCCGAGCCGTTAAGACCGGTTGAGCCTAATATGTCAACGGCGCGAGAAATGCATGGTGATGCTGATTATAGTCGGCTTTGGCTTATTTTATATGAGCAAATGGTGCGCGCTGGGCGTATTTTACAAGGAGCGTCCTATCCATGCTTAGTAAATGACCGCCATGTCATTACCCCATCGCCCATTCCACGTTGGGATGTGCAAAAACTGCATATGGCGGATCATTTAACTATTCTTTCTGCTGGCCGTGAAAAGCGTCTTTATGCAGTGCCACCTCACACAAAAGTAGAACCGCTTGTTTTTGACGATATTCCTTATGCGGTTGAAAACCATGAAAACGCCATTTGTACGCGTAGCGGTGTCAAAGGAATGTTCATGAATGAGTTGCCACAAGAGGATGGTTCGGCTGTTTATGAATTATCAGATAGCAATTATGGCATAAAAACCATTCGTAAAAATGAAGGGGAAGATGAAACCCTTGGGCAAACATGGTATCAAAATGGAAAGATGGCACAATGATAAGTGAGTTGCGGCAGTTCAATAATCCACAAATTGTGCAAACAACACCGTTGATGCAGCTTGATAATGTTACAAAAAATTTCGGTCCTGTGCAAGCTTTGCGCGGTGTCAGTGCTAAGGTCTATCCAGGCGAGGTATTAGGTATTGTCGGCGAAAGTGGCTCAGGTAAATCAACCTTTCTACGAATGATGAATTTAGAAGATAGTCCTGATAGTGGAGAGTATCATCTTGATTTGGATGGTTATGATCATTTAAATTTGTTTCATCTTGATCGGTTTTCGCGGCGTATGTTGCGGGCGCGCCATATTGGCATAGTATATCAAAATCCTCATCTGGGCTTATTGATGAAAAACACCAGTAGCGGCAATGTTGCTGAGCGTTTATTGGTCGCAGATGAGCGTAATTTTGCTGTATTGCGGCAAAAAGCGCGTTTGGCATTGGCAGCTTCCGAGTTTCCATTAGAGCGCATGGATGCTCGCCCAATCGAACTTTCAGGAGGTATGCAGCAAAGGGTGCAGCTTGCTAAGGCTATTGCGCTTGAGCCGCAATTATTATTGCTTGATGAACCAACCACAGGGCTTGATGTATCGGTGCAAGCTCTTGTTCTCGACACCTTAAAACGTTTGCAGCGTGAACGGCACATGACCATGGTATTGGTAAGCCATGACCTTGGCGTTATTCGTACTATGGCTGATAGGGTTATGGTTATGCGGCACGGCTTGGTGGTTGAAGAAGGGCTTGCTGATCAAATTTTTCATGATCCGCAACATGCCTATACCCAGCAGCTCGTCCATGCCAAATTGTAAGTAGTAAGATTATCGGTGGTAAAATTATATCAATAGGAAAGGAGCATTTGAAAAATGGATTTTATAGGTCAAATAAATGACCCGCTGTTGCGTGTTGAAAATCTTACCAAATTTTTTGATATTCATTTATTAAAAACTCAATTGCCGGCTTTTGAAAATATTAGTTTTAAACTTAATCGCGGCGAATTTATTCTATTACGTGGGCCAAATGGTGTTGGTAAATCTACTTTGCTGCGCACGCTCTATCGCTCATGCGTGCCGCGCGGTGGTCATGTGTATTATGCCAGTGATTACGGTGTGATTGATCTTGCTTGTGCAAGTGATATTGATATAGCCTTAATGCGCCGTAAGGAGATTGGTTTTGTAACACAATTTTTGCAGCCGCGCCCAAGGGTAAGTGCGCAAGATCTTGTTGCTGAACCGCTTTTAAATGCAGGCGAAGACAAACAAATAGCATTAGAAAAGGCACAAGACTATTTAGCTGCCTTTGGGGTTAAACAAGCTTTATGGCAAGCCTATCCATCGACTTTTTCAGGTGGTGAGCAGCAAAAGGTAAATTTAGCGCGCGCACTGATTGTACCGCAAAAACTATTGTTTCTTGACGAGCCGACTGCCTCGCTTGACGTTGTAGCGCGGGCGGCTCTGATTAAGCGCTTACAAGAATTAAAGGAAAATGGCACGGCTATGATAGGGGTATTTCATCATAGAGAAGATGTTGAAGATTTGATTGATCGTGAAATTGATCTTTCACCAATGGTCAAGCAACTGCAATAGTGGGCAATAGCAGATTGGTTTTAAAGAGCACCTTAATGGTCATTACCCTCTTGGTAAAACTATTAAGGTGCTCGTTTTTTTATTGTTTGAGCGGGTTTGCTCTAATTTTTGCTACATCTTTAGCATCTACTTTAGGGGCATTATTTCCCCAAGCATGGCGTAAGAAAGTAACCAATGTTGCTACTTCCTCATCATTCATGCGGTAGGCAAAGCTTGGCATAGCAAGATCAGCCGGCCTTTGTTTGGTGGAAGGCAAGCGGGCTCCATGCAAAATAACATCAATCATGCCAGATGGGTCTTTGGCATTAACAATGCTTGCACCGTCAAGCTGTGGGAATACCTGCGGTGCGCCGCGGCCATTGGCAAAATGGCAAGCATTACAATTGTCAAGGTAAAGCCTTGCGCCAAGCGGCATATCCGGTGCAGCATCCGTGAGCAATTTAGTTGTTTTTTGTGTGTCGATAATTGCGGCAGATGCGGATTTTACAACAGGTCTATCTTGTTTGATATGACGAAGATACGCAACAATCGCATTGACATCATCCTTGCTCGCAAATTGTAAAGATTCACCGGCAACAAGCTGCATTGGGCCAACCGCTGCACTTATATTATTACGTGCTGTGGTTAGATAAAGAGCAATGTCCTCATCGCTCCAACCTTGCATTGCTGAATGATTGCTTGATAAATCGGGTGCATACCAACCAGAAAGATTAGCGCCGGCTAAAAAGTTTTTACCTGTGGCATCGGTGCTTTCTTGACGGAAGAATAAATCACGTGGCGTATGGCAAGCGCTACAATGGGCGAGGCTTTCAACAATATAAGCGCCACGGTCAAGCTGCTCATTTTTATAGCGATTGTTAAAACCGGCATCGCCCCGCAAGGCGTACCAATTCCACACCCTTATGCCCCATCTTTGATTGAATGGAAACATGAGTGATGTTTTTGGCGTTGCTTCATCAACGGCCTTCACCTCATGCATGAAATAATCATAAAGGGCAACCATGTCCTTTTCGCTTATTTTACGATAGTTTTCATAAGGCATAGCTGGATATAAATGGCTAGCATCAGCGGCAATGCCATCACGCACAGCATCGCGAAACTGGTCTAATGTCCAATTGCCAATACCCTCTTTGCTTGGCGTAATATTAGACGAATAGATTGTTCCAAACGGGCTTTCAACTTCTCGGCCACCAGCAAAAGCTTTACCATTAGGCGCAGTGTGGCAGGCGGCGCAATCGGCTAACATTGCGACATATTCCCCAGCACCTTTGGCTGGTTTATAATCTGTGGGGAGGTTTTCTAATGGGCCAGTACGTTGAATGGGAATAAATATAATCCCAGCAATTGCAACAAGACCAAGAATAATAAGGGAAAGAATAATCTTCATAAAACGACGCATTTTCTTGCCCCCTATACCAATGGACGTGGATTTTTAAGATAATTTGTGCGTAAGGCATGCGCGAGCCAATAGGCTAAAGCTCCTACTGTGCCAGTAGGATTATATTCAATATTTTGCGGGAAGGCGCTAGCACCAGTCACAAAGAGATTATGGGCATCCCAATGCTGTAAATAGCGGTTTAGAACCGATTTTTTTGGATCTGTTCCCATAATTGCACCACCAACTGTATGGGTTGATTGATAGGGGCGCACATCATAGGGTTGACCAATTTCCATTTGCGATGTTTCAATTTGGTCTGCACCAATTGCATGGGCAATTTTGTCCATTTGCCGTGCCATGAATTGGGCCATTAAAATATCATTATCATGCCAATTAAAGGTCATGCGCATCAATGGGCGGCCATATTTATCCTTATAGGTTGGATCAAGATCAAGATAGCTATCGCGATAGCTCATATTGGTACCGTGATGGCCAATACCCATGCTGTGGCCATACCAATCTCCCATAGCTTTCTTCCAACCCGCACCCCATGCAGGGGTGCCTTTGGGTAGGCTAGTAGAATGGATCGGCTGACCATTGGTTTGTGATGAGCTAATATAACTGCCGCCAATAAAGCCCTCTTTGGCAAAGTCGATATTTGCTGTACCAAAGTCATCAATCACCGCCCCATTAGCACCATGGCCGATAAACGGGTTAAAAACTTTGTCTTTAAAAAATAATTTGCTGCCACCGCCAGTGGTTTGATAAGCGTAATTTTTACCAACGACGCCTTCACCCGTTTCGGGGTTATAGGGCGTGCCAATCTCTGAAACCAGTAGCATATGGACATTGGTTAATTGGAAACCAGCAAGAATGACTAAATCTGCTGGCTGAAAAACCTCTTCTCCTTGCTCGTTTACATAAGTGACGCCGGTAACCGTTTTACCATCAGCGGCTTTATTAATGCGAATAACATCCGATTTTGTACGATATTCAAAATTTTTATATTGTTTGAGCGCTGCAAGGATAGCGAGTTGTGGCGAAGCTTTCGAGTAATTCAAGCAGCCATAGCGTTCACAAAAACCGCAATAATTACACGATCCCATTTGCATGCCATAAGGATTGGTATAAGAACGCGATGCGATGGCCGATGGGAAAGGAAATGGATGAAGACCGAGTGATTTTGCACCTTGAGTAAACAGGCGGCCATTATAAGTAAGATCAAGCGGTGCCATGGGGTAATCATTGTTTCGTGGGCCCTCAAAGGGATTACCGCCTTCACGAATTTCACCATTTAAATTACCTGCATAGCCTGAAACGCCGGCTACTTTCTCAAAATAATCATAAAAAGGCTCTAATTCTTCATAGCTAACGCCCCAATCTTCAATGGTCATATTATCTGGAATAATATTGCCGAAATTTTCTAGTACATAGGAACGAAGACGTAATTCTTGTGGATGTGCCCGCCAGTTTTGACCATTCCAATGCATGCCTGCACCACCAACGCCATTACCGGGTAAAAATGACCCTAATTGCCGATAGGGTTCTGCTTTATCGCTTAGCGAGCGGCGAATGCTAATTGTCCAATCCGCAGGACGCACCATATTATCATAACGCAAACCATATTTTAATTCGTCAGCAGGTTTTGGGTAAGCCCATTGTGGTACAGTATCGCGATCTTCACCGCGTTCAAGCGCTAATATTTCTAAGCCTTCTTGCGCAAGTTCAATGCCAAGAATAGCTCCCGTCCAGCCAAGGCCGATAATTACAACGTCTTTTTTTTTCATGGTTATTGTCATGATTTATGCCCTTTCGCCGGAAAGACTTACGGGCCCGAGACGATATTTTACATTGTCCTTTTCTACCCATTCAAGAAAACTTGCTCTTGCGCCTGGAAAACCAATATAGACCCAAGCTGCCATATCATGGTTACCGCCATAAATCGGATCAGCTAAGTATCCCTCTTTGGTGTTTTGCAATAGAAAGGCAAAAAAATCACTGGAGCGAAACTCGTCAATGGGGACTTCGTCTTTTTCAATACGAGTCAAAGCTTCATCTTGTTGCTCGGCTTTTAAATTAGCGAAAATATCGCCATATTGTTCGCTGCACCAAGTATCAATGCGTGCAATGGCGATGCGATAGGCTTGTGCGGGTGTCGGCTCTGCTTGATAACCGGTATAGCTTGGCGCTTTTGGATCAAAAGGCTCATGGCGATACCAATCTTCGCCTTGTCCCCATGTCGTCATCATCTGCTTATCAATGAAAATAGGGACATGGGCCTCTATCGCACCTGGCCCTGCGCCATCAGATGGAATGATTCTCGCCGTTGCGGCTTTAATAAAAGCCCATTCTTGGGCATTAAAAAACACCCGCTGATAGGTATCAATTGGTAAAGGCTGAGCTATCGCTGCCATTTGGTTCGCACATAGACCAAGAGCTGCACAAGCGCCAGCACCTAATAATAGGCCTCGCCTTGTAATATGTCCCGTTTTCGACAATAGGTTAGGATTTTTCATATAAAGATGTCCCTCCACACAAACATTGAATTATTTTAATTATAAACTGTTTGAAGAAGAAACGTATTGAACCTTTAGTGATAATCTTGAAAAGATAGTTCAAGATTTATGGCGCTTTTAGCAATGGATATTTATTGTTATTATTTAGTCTAATATGGTATGGCAGCTTACAATATAAGAATCTAAAGCAAAGCCTAAAATAGAGCCAGAAGAACTCGATAATAAACATGATGATTGGAATAAGGACCCATCAATGTAGAATGTTATCATGCAAAATTTGGTTCTTAAAAACGTTCGCTAATCACTTAACCGTTTTTACGCCTATGACGGTCAAGATAATCCTACCTTTTAGGAGGAGGTGGAATAGGTTTTAGTACATCAGGGTATGGTAGCATAGGTTCTTTAGTTGCAACCCTATCATCAATCAACAAAAAAGATGGTGATAATTTGGGGCATTTTTTTAGATGATTTAGCTACTGCTATATTGATGGTAAATTGCTCAAACAAGATGGTCTTTATACCTTAATAGAAGGTGGCCAACCTTTAGAATTATATCAAGGGCATGGGTTACTTGTTTTTATTGCTTCTGATGGTCTATGGGTTACAATGTTAAAAGAAAGTAAAGGAAAAGCCACAACATTTTTTAAAGTAGAATGGGTTAAAAATGGATTGGAAAAATTTTATTTTATGTAATGGGGTGGATGATATTTTAGTATCTGGTCCTACAGAAGTGGATGATCATGGCTATTATAATTTAACATGTTATTATGATGCATTTTTTATAAAAACTGCAAACAAAATTTTACGATTTAAATTAGAGGATAACTGGGAATATAATATCGGTTTTATTGAGAAAATAACTCCCTATTGGTTAACTGAATATGATCATACAATTTTTTCAAAAAAAAATATCGATACAACTGGCTATATTTCTATATACAGAAATTTTTTTAGAACAAAATCTAAAATAAATATTATTGATATAAAACATATTAATAATAATGGTGATTGTATTATATTTAAATATAGAATAAATAATTCTAAGGTTTGTGAATCTATAATATCTTCTAACGTAATTATAGGTATTTTATTTGGAAAAGAACTTGAGTAAATAAAATTAATATTATTTATATCAAAGTTTTATAATCGTAATTGTTTTTTTTAATTTGTATATCTTGTGAGGTATAAAATGGATTGGAAAAATTATATTATAAATAATGGAATACAAGACATATTAATACCATGTATTGTAAAAAAAGAGAGTGATAATTTAAAATTTTTACCTATAAATGAATTTTTTTTTGTGAAGAGTTCAGATAAGATATTAAGGTTTACATTAGACGAAAATTGGAATTTTACCATAGATTATTTCGAACAGATAGCCCCTAATTGGTCTGATAATAGCAATAAAAATAATAAATTTGGATATAGTTCCATATACGAACAATTTTTTAAAGTAAATTATGAAATAAATATCGTTGATATTTTTTTTAATGAAAAAAGTAGGAATAAAATTATATTTAAATATAATTTTTATACATCCTCTGTATATGATTCAATTATAACAATTGATGAGGGTGGTGGAATAATATTTGGTTAAGATATTTTATAGGCATTAGTAAATTATATAATGCCAATTGGATGCCTCTAAAAGTGGAGGATAATAAAGTCAAATTGCCAGTTACCGTGCGGTATTTAAAGGAAATAAAATGCTAGATTATATTTTTGCTATTAGAAGCCCGATCTTACCGGTCGGAACATGGTTGTTATCGCTTTTTATTGGATTGGTATTGGGTTATTTTTTGATGTTTGGTCGAAAAACCCTTTACCGTATTCCTTACCTTTTCCTATTTGGAACTCTTTATTTTTTCTATATGCTACTTAGCTGGTTGGTTACTTATCTTGCTATTACCACAAATATGATTTTGCTGCCGCCCTTAGTAATTTTAGCCTTATTAAGTTTACCGTCATTTTTGCTAGGCTTTTTCTATATGGTTTTAGCTGTTATGCGGGCGCGTGATGGTTTTGGTAGTAAACGGGCAGCGTGGCTAAGCATTGTACCACTTCTTAATTTGGGACTTTTTATTGTTACCCTTGATGATGATAAAAATGACCCAGAACCGCCAATTGCGCGTGATCCAATTTGGACAGCAAAGTTTATGAATGGGGCAGTTGGAATTGTCTTGGGTACGATTATTGCATTTTTGGCCTTTTGTATCGGTATGCAGATTCTTACTTTGCCCGCTATGGCAGTTCGTGCAACGCTTGGCTATTAGTGTTTATCTGGTAAAGACGTGCTTATAATGGAAAAACATTGGTCAAAAACACAGCTTTTGCATGAAGTTGTTACCAACCCTAATATTATCGTTAAAGGCACTCATAGCTATTATAGTGATTGCTGGGATAGCGGCTTTGAAAGTTATTGTGTACGTTATTTGCAAGGTGATGCAATTAGCCGCGCATGGAATAATAATTGGGAACTTGATAAGCTTCATATTGGCGATTACGTCTGCATAGCTGCTGAAGTTATTATTTTAATGGGTGGTAATCACACCCATCGTGCAGATTGGTTTTGTCTTTACCCCTTTGCTGACTTTATTGATGAAGCCTATGAACGCAAGGGTGATACTATTATTGAAGATGGGGCATGGCTTGGTATGCGATCTATTCTTTTACCTGGTGTCAAAATTGGTGAGGGAGCGATCATCGCAGCCAATAGCGTTGTCACTAAAAATGTTGAGCCCTATAGCATTGTTGCAGGTAGCCCAGCAAAATTGGTTAAGCATCGTTTTACATCGGAGGTGATTAATGATCTTTTGGCCTTGAAAATTTATGATTGGCCAGAAGATAAATTTAATGCGGTAAAACGGCAATTATGTGCAAATGATATGCATGCTTTAAAAGAAGCTGTTGCAATTTATGATCAAGGCTTATCAAGCACTTAATGTTCATTTAAAAGGCATCTTGCTAGTATCCTAACCCTAGCGAGATGCCTTTTAACTCTTAATTATTGATGCGCTTTAATAGATTTTCATGCAAGGTTTGTGCAAGGCTTGCATAATCTTCATCAAAATGGTGGCCGCCTTTTAGTTCAATGCGTTGCATTGTACCAAGATCCTTACTTGCACAAGCCGTATCATCTTCTTCATCACCATAGATGCAAATAGTTTTATCCATTGGCATTTTTTGCAGCGCTGGCAAAACCGGCAAATCTCCTGCTCCGCCAAACCAGCCGTCAATTGATACTTGAAAGTCAGCACTCATTGATACGCCCATTAACGCTATCATTTTGATGCGATTAGCAGTTTTGCTATCCAGTAAAGGCCACGCAAAAGGTAAAGCATCTGCCCCAAAAGAATAGCCAAAAAGACTAACCGGTAATTTTCCAGTTGGATCGGCTTTTTTTATCATTTGTTCAATATCATGCGCCATTTCTTCGGGTGTTTTTTTAGCCCAAAAATAGCGTAAGGAGTCAACACCAACGACATGAACATCATGGTTTTGCATCCAATCGCCAATTTGCATATCAATATCGCGCCAACCGCCATCACCAGAAAAGAAGATCACCACAGCTTTGGGTGTCTGTTTCGACGGTAAGTCAACTACCGGTAATGCATTGTCGCTATTATCGCGAATTGCAAAAGCAAGCGCTGTGTCGGCGGCTTGTTTTATGCGCTGGGCATCATTGCTGACATGGGCAAGAACGGCTACATCACCGCTTTCGCCAATTTCAATCGGATTATTATCGATTGGGTTTTTATTGTCGATAATCACGGTTGGAACAGGAATGGAAACGTTAAGCCCATATTGGAAACCATTATCGGTAGTTTGGGTGGCAAGAGCATTCTCAGTACATGAGGGAAGACGGGTATGCGAACCACTACTTGCGTCAATGCTTACCGCACCTGCAAGAGTATTTAATGGCGAGTCTGAAGCTGCCGCATAAGTAATGGCGCCACCTTCGCCTAAACCAACAATCACAGGACGGAAATATTGTTCAAGATCCAAACGCCGTGCCACATCTTTAGCCAAAGCTTCAAGATCGGACACCAAATAAATGCATTCGCCATCTTCGGCATCTAAAGCTTTGCGCCATGCATCAAAGCGTACATTGGCAACAACTAAATTATGTTCAAGCAAAGATTTTTGTAAAGCTTGCTCATTGGCTGAACTGTCACCCTTATCTGTAACAAAAATGACAAAGCCGCGTGGATCACCTTTTGGTATAAAAACTGGTATATTTTGCAGTCTTTCGCCTTCTGCATAAGCAATCGGGGCGTTATCACCTTTCCAACCTGCTAAAAGACGCATTATTTTACCCTGATGCATAAAGCCATAAATGACTGCGCCCGCTATTAAGGCAACCACTAAAATCATCAATGACGTGAATATTTTTTTTCTTCTGGTCATTTACGTATAAACTCCAATGGGTTGCCGTTAATCAAGGTCGTAACATCAAAAAGAACTTTTGCCGTATCAAGACCGCCAGGGCAAATAAGATAATAAGGTGTCCAAACCGGATCAAACTTATCCTTAAAGGCTTTCAAACCATCAAAATGATAAAGATCACGGCCACGATTATAAATAAATGATCCAATGCGCTGCCAGCGCGATGCTAGACGATTGGTTGAAAGACCAGATAAGGGAGCTGCCCCAAGATTAAACCATTTAAAGCCACTTTCTTTGCCGTAAAGTAACAAATTGGCAAAAAGCGCCTCCATTAAAATATTCGAAATATTGGCATAATAGCGCATCATATCAATAGTAATTTCATTTTTATGGGCGCTTTGCCAAATATTGGCGAAAGCCACAATTTTATCGTGCTTTTTCATAACTGCAACATCAAAACGGCATAAAAATTCATCATTGAAATTACCGATAGAAAAATGTTTTTCCGCACCTGACTTTTTGGCAAGCCAACTATTCGAAACATCACGCAATTCATCTAAATGAAGATTTACATCCTTTGCCGGAATGATTTCAAATTTCAATCCATCACGCTCGGCTTTACGATAAGCATAGCGGAAAGGTTGCCGCTTTGCTCCCTCAAGGGTGAAGTTTTCAAGCGCAACACGCGCCGTTTCACCAAGTTTTAAAACACTAAGCCCCATATCAAGATAAAGCGGTAGATTTTCAACCCCAACACTATAAAAAACGGTGCGGAGCGCAGCGCCGTCAGCTTTTTTATGAAAATCCCAAGCAAGTGATTTTAATGTATCACCATTAGTACTTACCGGTTCACCAAGAGCAATGAGGCTGCCGCCTGAGCGATCAAACATAATGAAACCATCTTGATTTTCAGAGATTAAAAATTGTTTGTCACCTAATAACGCCAAAGCTGTATCAGACATTGGTGATGATTGAACAAGTGAGGGTATAATATCAGGAATTTGATAATTATGATGATTGTCTTTACGTGATGATCGATGAATAATATTATAAAGGGCAATAATAAAAATGCCGGCCAAAATCACAAGGCTAGCGCGCAGAAAACGCGGTGCATTGGCGTTCCATGCGAAATCCCACCATAGGTTATTGGAATATTCAACATGGCGATAAACAAAAAAGCCAAGCCAAAGCGCCGCACCTATACAGGTAATAACACTGGTAAGCCAACCCCAGCTGATTGAAAAACTACTATCTAATGGCCGGCGATAAAAGGAATGGCGAAATTGCCATAAAAGCCAAGCAAATACGCAAAGAATAAGCGCTTCTTCAAAATCTAAACCCTTGGTTAAACAAAATACTGCGCCAGCAGCTAAAAGGCACATGGTAACCAACCAAGCATTGGCAAGACGTTTGGCAAGACCATAAGAAACAATAAGCAAGATAATAGCGACAAGACTTGCAGCAAGATTTGACGTCTCAATAAAAATCATCGGCAATATATCGGATAACACATCCAGTCTTATTTTTCGCCCCGGTGTCACCACAGAAATAAGCATGACAACGCCTGCCAAAAAGGTAAGAGCTGCTGATAATATTGGAATGAAAGGCTCAATAATTCTTGCAACCAAGGCAGCTTTACTGGTCATTTTTTTGCGTTGGCGTATTATTTCCCATAATGCCACACCAAAAGCCGCAAGGATTAAAGGTAGTACGGTATAAACAAGCCGATATAGCACAAGGGCGGCTAAAACTTCGCCATCACTTGGCATGCCAAGGCCAGCAATAATGATTGCTTCAAATGCACCAAGGCCTCCTGGGGAATGGCTAAAAACACCAATAACCACGGCCAAGGCATAAATGACAGTAAAAGCGGCAAAGCCGATATTTAAATCTGCCGGCATAAAAATATAAAGCGTTGCGGCCGCACCAATTAAATCAATTAGTCCTGCAATCATTTGAAAAATGGCATTTTTGGCATCAGGCAAGGGCAGCGATAACGACTTTATTCTTAATACACGTGCGCCTTTACGCAGCCAAAATAACAGTGCGGCGAGCACAATGAGCAATAAAAAGCCGATTGGACGTTCTAAACCCGACATAAAGGCAAGTAGGTGGGGGAAACCAATCGGATCAAGAATTAAGGCAAAAGCTAAAATGACCATGAGCGCTAGCCACATGGAAATCCAAGACATGCTAGTAATACGGGTAATATCAGCGATATTGATTTTTTCCTGCGCATAAAGACGGTAGCGCAAGGCACCACCAGTCACAAAGGAAAAACCAAGGGCATTGGATACTGCATAGCCTGCTGCACTGGTGACAGCTGCAAGCGGTAAAGGGATTTTCCCCGGTGCAATAATATGGACAGCAATCACGTCATAAAGAGCAATGCCACAATAGCTTATGATCATAAATAAAATAGCAAGCATAATATTTTTGCTATCAATATTATGCAACGCATTCCACGTTTCATGGCGCGGGGTTGATGAAGCAAGATGCCAAAAAGCGTAAAGAGAAATAAAGGCAATAGCTATTCCTGCCAAAAGCCCTAAATAGCGCTTTAATCGGGGGTATTGGCTAAAAGAGGCTTTATTTTTATGGTTGTCATCGTCTTTGCTAAAAGGTGTCGCGGTATTATTTGTCATTATGAAATATCCAAGGGCTTAAGCTTATCTATTTCCTTATTGAATCGCACGGCAAAGTTATGGCGGTTTAGGCTAATGTGAAATCATATTGTCGTGAATATAGCCGCTTATAATATTTAGTTTAGTCAATAGTGGCGTAAATATGAGCAGATCACAATTAATAGGTCATTTTTTTGAAGTAAAAATAATAAAAGGCCCACACCTTTATGGTGCGGGCCTAGCGGGGGCGCTTTACTTGTAGTAATTATCAGCCATAAGCAACATTCATACTTGCTTGTACGAAGATTTCTTCATTCGCGCCATTATTATAAACATTATAGATAACGCCAGATTCAGCTGTATAATTGCTTTCACTTAAGTGCCAGTTAGATGCAAGCTGTACAGTGTCATTGCCATCACCTGTGATGTGCAAGCTATCATTATCATAGCCAGAACTTTGAATATCCGAACCGATTTTCAAGGTATTGGCACGGCCACCAGTTAGGCTAATGCCAGTGATTGCACTTTCATCGGCACTGGTAAATAGGCTATCAAAGTTGATAACACGGCCAGCACTATCAAGATTAACTGTCAAGTTAATGTCATCATGGCCTGCTTCCGCATTATAATCATTGATAAGCTGGGTTAGCCAATCAATGCTAGAAACTGAAGCGCGATAGCCAATATTAGCTTGAATTTCTTCAAGATTGGTTGAGGCAAGCTCACCACTTTGCTGAAGGTCGGTTAACCAGTTGCGATAGTCTAGTTGGAAAGACCAGTTATAATTGGAGTTTAACACCAAAACATCATAACCATCGCCAGCGTCAATAGTAAGACCACCAACATTCACGCCATCATCGAGAATAATTGTATCATTACCTGCGCCAGTATCTACATAGTTGTGGCTTGAGCGATCGGCTTCAGCACCATCTTTAATATGAACAACATCATCGCCATCACCAGTTGAGATACGGTTTACGCCGCCGTTTTTGGCCGAAAGTTTGTCGCCAATAATGATGTGGTCATCGCCTTCACCAGTGGTAATTTCATTGGTACCACTTTTAGCCTTGATACTATCTTTAATGTTTAGCTCTGTTTGACCTTCGGTTGTCAAGCGATTTACACCACCTTTTTCCGCCACAAAGCCTTCAATGTTGATTTCATGGGAGCCATAACCAAGAAGGATTTCATTTAAGCCCTTGCTATCAAGATCGCCTTTAACATTGATGATACTATCACCTTCGCCAGCGATAATACGGTTGGCTGAACCAGATCCAGCTTCAATATCTGAACCAAAAGTTAGGATGTGAGAGCCTTCACCAAAGGTAAAGCGATTTTCGCCGCCCTTGTCTGCTTCAAGACCTTTGCGAATATTGATTTCTTTATCGCCATCGCCACCAGTAATAGTGTTTTTGCCTTGAGCTTTAATTGAACCATTAACTTTCAATATATCATCGCCATTACCTAAATTAATGCCGATTGCAGAATTAGATTTGCTTTCAATATTTTTTTGTACAGTAAGAACATCATCATTATTACTACCATCGAAATATTTTAAGCCATATTTTGTGACGATTTCACGGATAGACTTTGTAAGACCTTTAGCCATGTTAGCAACCTTTCGTTTTCAACTTGAGAAAGTGAATTTGAATTCTCATGCGTAATGTTTAAATCTAAATAAGATAATATTTCGAATGTATATATCTTTCTTTCTACAATTCCATTTGTAGTTTCATAATATATATGTTGTCAATTTAAATATTATTTCAAATATTAGCTCATTCTATTTTTTATTTTTGTTATATTTAATAACATTTATATAATTATTTAATTGTTTAATAAATTAAACAATAAATAATATAAAAAATAAAAAAATAAATTTCATAAAATCAATTGGTTATTTGTGTTATTAAATTTAATATAACTAAATTATTATTTTATAAATATAAGATATATTATTTTGTTTTATTATAATTTAATAAAATATATGGCAAATTGAGCTTGCGTACAAAATAAGTAAGCGGTGGCAAATCTGTTTAGTTATATCCTAACTACTATACTTTTTTTAAAAAAAATATTTAAAAACAATATGTTGTGATAAAAAATCTATTTTGTTAATACTTTAATATAAATTAAAATAAAAATGGTATTTTTATTATAATAATAGGATAATATATATGGAATCCACTAATTTTAGAAAACTACACTGATGGATTTCCAAAAAATTCTCAAAATTTAGCTTTTTTTTGTACAAAGTGCTATAAATAGATTCATTAACTTTGTAGCGAATTTTTAAGATAAACTTATAGCTAATGCGGTCATGTTTGATAATGTTGCTCTTAATTAAAGGCGCATCTAATGATTTAATGACTATTTGATAGCAAAATTGGTAGATACCGCCGCTTGTGAGCTATCCTCACCAATCACCAAGCAATAAATTAGCACCAAGTTAGCTCGTTAAGGAAATTAAAAATTTCAGTCCGAGGGCGTAAAAATGATATAAAGGCAAAGTACTGCCGCATTTACCGTTAATGATCTATTATCAGGCGCCAGTATGGATGTTTGGCACGCTTACAAAAGGAGCTATTTATGCAAATTGAGCAATTCATGTGTCGTAGTGATAATTTTGGCGTTATTTTGCATGAAGAAAGCAGCGGCAAGACGGCTGCTATTGATGCGCCTGATGCCGATGCTATTTTGGCGGTTTTAAAACAAAAAAATTTGAGCCTTGATTATTTATTTATTACCCATCATCATAGCGACCATATTGCCGGCATTGAAAAATTAAAAGCAGCAACTGCGGCTTTGGTCATTGGTCCCAAAGCCGAGCAATCGCAAATAGTCGGGCTTGATAGCGCTATTGCTGAGGGGGATGATTTTAATTTTGGCAATAGCCGTGTCGTGCCACTATCTACGCCTGGCCATACCAGTGGGGCATTATCCTATTATTTGCCATTAGACCGATTATTGTTTACAGGCGACACGTTATTTTCATTGGGCTGTGGTCGTTTGTTTGAAGGTTCTCCTAGTCAAATGCATGCATCGCTACAAAAATTAGCACAACTACCCGATGAAACACATATTTATTGTGGTCATGAATATACTCAATCTAATGGACGTTTTGCCATGTCAATTGATGGTAGCAATAATGCTTTACAGCAACGCATGGTTATAGTTGATGCATTGCGCGCCCAGAATTTGCCAACATTACCAACCACAATTGGTCAAGAAAAAGCAACCAATCCATTCTTGCGCTGTGATGACAATAATATTCGTGCTAATCTTGATCTTGTTGGGGCCGATGATATTACAGTATTTACAAAAATTCGCATGTTAAAGGACAATTTTAAATGAAAATAAAAAGAGGGATTCTCTTTATTTTGGGATTAATCATAGTGCCAACATTAAGTTTTGCACAAAATGCACCCAAAGGCGATGATACGTCATTTGCTCTTATTCGTGAAGAAAACGCCAAGGAAGTTGCCACCTATCCATTAAACGAAGATTTTTTAAGCAGAATGGAAAAAGTGCGAACGGAATTTCAAGCATTACCGCTTGAATCAAATCCTCCTGGCACAGGTGATGATGATACGTCCATTGATGGCATGACGCAGGCGATTAGCGGTCGCCCTGAATTGATGACGCTGTTGCGCAAATATTCTATCTCTGCTCATGATTATGTCGTAGGCTCAATGGCATTGTCGGCGGCTTTATCGGCAGCTTCAGCGCAAGGCGAAGAGCAATTTTTTGACGAAAGCCTTTCGGTTTCCGAAAATAATTTGAACTTTGGCCGTAGATATATTGATCGTATTCGCGCTGTGTTGGCTGATTGACATAAGTGTTTTTAAAAGCATTTCAATAAAGGGTCAAACATTGGGTTTGGCCCTTTTGGTTATTGTTAATGGCTGCTTTTTCTGTAGCTAACAGAAAAATCATCGATTTTATAATGGTGAGCTGCAAAAATGACTGAAAATAAAGATCAAATTCAACTTGTACGTGCAAAAGTTTTTGATATTTTAGAAAAACACGATTCTTTTAATTCTAATAGCGTGCCTGTCATTATTTTTGAAAATCCAACGGGGTGGGGTGAACCCTATCTCACTTTTGACCAAGACACTTACACGTTAATATTTGAAGAGCGTGGCAATGAAATTAACCGTATTGAGAATTTAACATTTGACGGTGTCGTAAAATTTTATATTTTTTCGGCTTGCCAACATTTTGGTAGCAATTATGAACTTAATAATCGTCGCAATGTAAATGATTATTCGCGTTGGAATTGGATGAAGCCCGCAATTGACGCAATGATGGCAGTTGATGAAGATTTTGGTGAATATGCAATCATATATTATCAAGAGGTACTATTTCGTTCACCACTTTCTAAAGATGAAATTGCCAATAGCTGGTCTGAAATACCGCAATGGGCAGTAGAGTAAACCTTTTATCCAGATTTTGTATTATCTTGCAATACAGAGGAAAGTAAAATGGTAGAAGTTAAAGACAAAATTGCTAAGATAAGGGATGCGGTCAATGATATTTTAATCGCACACAATTTACCAAAGCTTTATTATGATACGGTTCCTGAAGCTCCACAAGGTGATGGTACTCCCTATTTAACCTATGCTGGTGACGTTTTTACAATTCTTTATGAAGAGCGTGGCAAAGAATGTGGACGCATTGAAAATTTAAGCTTTGATGAAGTTATACGCTTTTATATTTTTGAATCAGCAATCCAATTTGGTCGCGATTATGAGCAAAATAATCGCCAAGATGGGAGCTGCCATTCACGCTGGAACTGGATGAAACCAACAATTGAGGTGATGGCGCAGGTAAGTGAAGATTATGGCAAATATGCCTATGATCATTATATCCGTTTTTTAAGACATTCACGCCTTACTAAAGATGAAGTCGCTAATAGTTGGTTTGATATTCCGCAGGTTTTGCTACGGCATTGAAAAAATGGTTGCGCGTTGCATATGGAACTATAGAGAAATATTAAAGATTTTATAAATAGTTAGCTAACATAAAAGTTTATTTAGCTTTCATCTTCATCATTGCAGTCGGTATTCATCAAATATATATGGTTGGCACCATTGATGCACCAGTATTTTTGATCCAATGGTAATAAATCTTCAGGATATTTTGTCGAAAAACTAAAAAACCTTGCTTGCCATCCCTCAGGAGCATAAAGTTCCCAAAAAGGACTATCATCAAAACTATAGCATGCATCAAGTCGTTTTTTATCAAAATCAATATATATGCGTGGAAGTAAATTTTCGATATCCCAATAGCAATTGGTCTTTGAGATTTTGTTTTTAAAAAATTTTTTCATATCATCAATATGAATAATACGATGCCGAGCTTTTTTAAAAAATAAATCAATCGTATCAGTATCAAGAACCATGATACCATATCTATCCTTTGCATCTTCTAAATCAATTGGAATAGCGTGCTGAGTGCTTGCCTTAATCCAAGCCATATTCCACTTATTATAGTCCAATATCCAAACCCATCTTTTCATCGAAAAAAGGTGTAGGTTTCCTTTGTAACGGATATAGGCTAAGCGATCATCTTCATCAAATCTCAACACAAATTACTTACCAATTTATCATCTTATAATTTTTAAATGTCATTTTGTATTAGTTTTATTATAAATTCCAGTGTTTTATTCGCCGTTAATAACGAATTTGTGTTTCTGTACAATAAAAAAAATTGAGCACTTCTATTTATCTAATACAAATTTTGGAATAACAATATTTTTAACTAATGCGCCTTATCTATCCAGTTGAAATGAGAACAATAATTGCCAGAATTTAAAAATAAAACTTCTGCTTTCAAAGCACTCGATAGTGTAAACTTCTTTTTAGCCGATGTTCGCGATGGGTTAGGTCCTTATCTTTCAATTTATCTTCTAGCTGTAAAAGGGCCTGAGCAAGGATGGAATGAGGCGTCAATTGGTCTTGTCATG
The DNA here is from genome assembly GCF_026743145.1 of Bartonella sp. HY761. Classification (NCBI taxonomy): domain Bacteria; kingdom Pseudomonadati; phylum Pseudomonadota; class Alphaproteobacteria; order Hyphomicrobiales; family Bartonellaceae; genus Bartonella; species Bartonella sp. HY761. The sequence continues at coordinate 2,643,783 of NZ_CP104887.1, read as the reverse complement.
ACGATTGCTGGACTATGCGGGCTTTTAACATTGTCTCCAATTGGCTATATTATTGATAAAGTAAATGCGAAACGTGCTTTACTTATCTTGGCGGCGTTAATTGTAACAACCGGATGCTTGTTTTTACCTTTTGTGTCGTCGTTTTTTATTATAACTTTTACACAATCAGTAACAACAATGGCAGCAGGTGTTTTTGCGCCTGCAATAGCCGGTATATCGCTTGGCATTGTTGGGCCAAGATATTTTACCCGTAGAATAGGCCGAAACGAAGCTTTTAATCATGCCGGGAATTTCTTTTCTGCGGCATTGGCGGCGATTGGCGCTTATCTTTTTGGACCTGAAGTTGTTTTTTGGCTTATGGCGATTTTAACAGTATTCTCGATTATTTCTATTCTACTTATTCCATCCTCTTCAATTGACAAAAAGGCCGTGCAAGGTATCGATGAAAGTGCTGGGCCGCCGCTAGAATTTAAAAAAATACTACTTGTCCCATCCTTATTGATTTTTGCCTTTTTAATGGCGGTGTTTCATTTGGCAAATGCTGCAATGCTACCAACTTTGGGGCAATATTTAAGTAAACTTGTTGGCGCTGAACATGCAACCTCTTTGGTTGCATTATGTACCATGGCCGCACAAATTGTCATGATACCGATTGCATTGCTTGTTGCAGCCAAAGCAGATCTATGGGGAAGAAAAAAATTTATAATTTTGGCTTTTTTCTTTTTAACCCTAAGAGGATTTTTGTATCCATTATGGGCCAATGTCTATTGGCTATTTTTTGTGCAATTATTCGATGGGGTTGGGGCTGGCATTTTAGGTGCGCTGCTTCCAGTGGTTATCGCCGATATTATGTGGGGCAAAGGAAATTATAATTCGGCTCAAGGCATCGTTGCTTTTATACAAGGCGTTGGTGCGGCTTTAAGCGCAAGTTTGGCTGGCGGCATTGTTGTAAAATTTGGCTATGCAGAAGCATTTTTAACGCTAGGCTCAATTGCCTTGATGGGGCTCATTATCGCATATTTCTTTATGCCAGAAACAAAAAAAACGAATGAAATACAATAAGATCAAATATTGCTGTCATATTTAAATAGATTTTACCTAAAAACCTAGCTGATAAACTCACTTGCCAATTTCCAAAATGGCAATTGAGTTCAAAAATAAAGGCGCTTTACCTTGCGATAAAGCGCCTTTTAAGCATTATGCGATGGAAAGAAGATTAAAGGTCAAGAACCAAACGTTCTGGATCTTCGAGGCTTTCTTTAATGCGTACGAGGAATGTCACAGCTTCTGCACCATCAACGATACGGTGATCGTATGAAACAGCCAAATACATCATTGGACGAATGACCACTTGACCATTCACTGCAATTGGACGCTCTTTAATGGCATGCATACCAAGAATTGCTGATTGTGGTGCATTGATGATTGGCGTTGACATGAGTGAGCCGTAAATACCACCATTGGTGATGGTAAATGTGCCACCGCGCATATCAGCAATACCAAGCTTGCTATCGCGTGCCAAACGGCCAAGACGACCAATTTCTTTTTCAATCTGTGCAATTGACATCTGGTCGGCATCGCGTACCACTGGCACAACAAGACCCTTATCAGTACCTACTGCAATACCGACATGGGCATAGTTTTTGTAAATGATATCTGTGCCATCAATTTCAGCATTGATTGCTGGAACTTCCTTGAGGGCGTGGCAGACAGCCTTGGTGAAGAAGCCCATGAAGCCAAGCTTAACGCCATGCTTTTTCTCAAATACATCGCGGTAACGCTTACGCAATTCCATAACAGCGCTCATATCCACTTCGTTGAAAGTGGTAAGCATTGCCGCAGTATTTTGCACTTCTTTCAAACGTTTAGCAATTGTTTGGCGCAATTTGGTCATGCGTACACGTTCTTCACGTGCTTCATCATCTGGTGCAGATGCTGCGCGTGGTGCGGCAACAACTGGAGCGCTAGCAGCAGCGCTAGGCTTAGATAATGCATCAAGAACATCACCCTTAAGCACTTGACCGCGTTTGCCTGAACCATCAACTTGGCTTGCTGATAAGTTGTTTTCAGCCATAAGCTTAGCAGCTGATGGTGCAGGTGGTGTAGCTGATGAAGATGCAGGAGCTGCAGGTGCTGTAACTGCGGGTGCAGCAGCTTCAGCCTTTGGTGCGGCAGGTGCGCTACCTGCTGCGCCTTCAACCAAGGTACCAAGCAAAGCGCCAACTTCAACAGTGTCGCCTTCCTTTACCAAAATATCACCAAGCTTGCCACTTGCAGGGGCAGGCACGTCAACTGTTACCTTATCAGTTTCAAGCTCAACAAGCGGCTCATCAGCGTTAACTGATTCACCAGGTTGCTTATACCATTTGCCGATTGTTGCTTCGGTAACAGATTCACCCAATGTGGGAACACGAATTTCAGTTGCCATAATTACATTCCATTAGACTTAAGTTTCGGGAAGTCTATCTTGGCAAAAGCTAAGATAGACTTGAAATTAATATTTAAACAAGCGCATCCTCTAGGAAGGCTGCAAGTTGTTCAAGGTGTTTCGACATTAAGCCCGTTGCTGGTGAAGCAGAGGCAGAACGGCCAGCATAACGTGCACGTGGATATTTCGCATCAATATGGGCAAGTACCCACTCAATATAAGGCTCAACAAACGACCAAGCACCCATATTTTTAGGCTCTTCTTGACACCAAACAATCTCAGCATTGCGGAAGCGTGATAAGACATTTACCAAGGCTTTTGCAGGGAATGGATAAATCTGTTCCACGCGAAGCAGGTAAACATCATTAATACCGCGCTTTTCGCGTTCTTCATAAAGGTCGTAATAAACCTTACCCGAACAAATTACAACGCGGCGGATATTGGCATCCTTTTGCAATTCAATTGGTTGGTCTTTCAAATATTGCGCATCATCAAGCAATAGGCGGTGGAAGCTAGTATCTGGACCTAGTTCGCTTAGGCTTGAAACAGCACGCTTATGGCGCAATAATGACTTAGGCGTCATAAGAACCAATGGCTTGCGGAAATCGCGCTTCATTTGACGACGCAAAATGTGGAAGTAATTGGCAGGTGTTGTACAATTGGCAACCTGCATATTATCTTCAGCACAAAGTTGCAAATAACGCTCAAGACGGGCAGATGAATGCTCAGGACCTTGGCCTTCATAGCCATGAGGAAGCAAGCAAACAAGACCAGACATTCTTAACCATTTACTCTCACCAGAAGAAATAAATTGGTCAAAGACAACCTGCGCACCATTAGCAAAATCGCCAAATTGGCCTTCCCAAAGCGTTAAGCCACGTGGTTCAGCAAGGGAATAACCATATTCAAAGCCCAAAACTGCTTCTTCCGATAACATGGAGTTAATCGGCTCATAAATAGCTTGGCCTTTTTGCAAATGGTTAAGCGGAATATAGCGATTTTCAGTGTCTTGGTCATATAGAACCGAATGACGCTGGGAGAACGTGCCACGTTCAACATCTTCACCAGAAAGACGAATTGGATTGCCTTCAGTTACTAAAGTACCAAATGCCAAGGCTTCTGCCGTTGCCCAATCAATACCTTCACCTGTTTCAATCATCTTGGTGCGATTGTCAAGGAAGCGTTGAATGGTGCGGTGAACCTGAAAACCTTCTGGAATTTCGACAAGCTTGCTGCCGATTTCTTTCAAGGTTTTAACTGCAACGCCGGTTGCACCGCGACGTTGTTCATCAGCATTATCCGCAGCGCGTAGTCCTGTCCAAGCACCATCAAGCCAATCAGCTTTATTGGGCTTATAGGCGGAGCCTGCTTCAAATTCGATTTCAAGCTTATCGCGCCATTTTTGGCGTTGTGCTTCAAATTCTTCCGCTGTCAACAAACCTTCGCTAATTAAGCGGTCGGCATAAAGCTGAGTTGTGGTTTTATGACCACGAATGGCCTTATACATTAATGGCTGTGTGAATGATGGTTCATCACCTTCATTATGGCCATAACGACGATAGCAGAATAAATCTAAGACGACAGGCTTATGGAAAATCTGTCTAAATTCAGTAACCACTTTAGCCGCAAAAACTACAGCTTCTGGATCATCGCCATTAACGTGTAGAATTGGCGCCTCAATCATCTTTGCAACATCTGATGGATATGGCGAAGAACGTGAGTAACGAGGATTGGTGGTGAAGCCAATCTGGTTATTAATGATAACGTGGATAGAACCAGCGACACGATAACCTTTCAAACCTGAAAGGCCGAATGTTTCTTGGATAACACCTTGACCCGCAAATGCCGCATCACCATGAATGAGAAGAGGCATAACTTTTGCCCTCTCGCTTAATGGAATAAGATCGGTACGGGTTGGACCCACCAATTGATCTTGCTTGGCGCGGGTTTTACCAATAACGACAGGATCAACAATTTCCAAATGGGAAGGGTTAGGCAAAAGTGACAAATGCACTTTATTGCCATCAAATTCACGGTCAGATGAGGTACCAAGGTGATATTTCACATCGCCTGAGCCTGCAACATCATCTGGCTTATAAGAACCGCCCTTGAATTCGTGGAAAATAGCGCGATGTGGCTTTGACAAAGTTTGGGTCAAAACATTCAAACGGCCACGATGTGCCATACCAAAGGTGATTTCTTGAACACCCATAGCGCCGCCGCGCTTAATAATTTGTTCAAGAGCTGGAATAAGAGCTTCACCGCCATCAAGACCGAAACGCTTAGTACCTTTATATTTCACATCAAGAAACTGCTCAAAGCCTTCAGCTTCGATAAGCTTGTTTAAGATTGCTTTCTTACCTTCAGGCGTAAAGGCGATTTCCTTATGAGGGCCTTCAAGGCGTTCTTGAATCCATGCTTTTTGAGCAGGATCTGAAATATGCATGAATTCCACACCAATGGTCGAGCAATAGGTGCGATTCAAAATTTCCAACATTTGTGGAATGGTTGCATATTCAAGACCAAGAACATTATCGATAAAGATTTTGCGGTTATAGTCATCCTTGGTGAAACCATAGGTTTCAGGTGCTAATTCATTGTAATCTTCAACCGGTTCAGCAAGCTGTAAAGGATCTAGCTTGGCATGAAGGTGGCCACGCATACGATAAGCGCGGATCATCATGATAGCACGCACGCTATCACGCGCGGCATTGACTAATTGTTCTTGCGTTAAAGCTGCAACGGCTTCGCCTTTTTCATTCTTGGCGCTACCAGCGGCGGATTTACTCTTGAGCTTATCGCTCATATGTTGCTCAACACTGGCCCAATTACCGTCAAGTGCTGAAACAAGCTCGCCTGTCGCTTTAAGCGGCCAGTTCGTCCGCTGCCATGAAGCGCCTGCTGCATTTTTCTCGACATCATTTTTATCATCATGAAGAGTGCTAAAAAATTCTTGCCATTGAGGATCAACTGAACCTGGATCTTTTTCATATTGTGCATAAAGCTGATCGATGTAATCAGCATTACCACCATCTAGAAAAGAGGTAAGGGCCAAAAGATCATTTGCCTGTTCTTGCCTTGCCATTTACTTTACGGAAAAAGCTTCCGTCTCCTTTAAAGGGCTGGTTATAATTGTCATTATAGACCAGAGCTTATAAAACTTAATCAGTTCAATACTATTTTTCGTAATTTGCCTTGATATTTATATAGGCTTTAAAAAAACAAAAAATAGTCGGTGAACCCGTTTTCTCTTTATTATATTTTGGGTAGCGTTGATGAGTTTATATGAATCATGGCTTTTGCCATCAAACACTTTCATCACTATTTTGCCGCCCAATCCATTCCTTACTATGTCCACCTTTTCCAAACCGCCTTTTATACCATGATGGATTTAAAGCGTTAGGAGTTCTCCCGAACATAACATGCGTAAAACTTGTTTTAACGCATTAAAAGTATTCAATTCTTTTCGTTTTTCATTTGCAGGCAAAATTATTATAACTGCGCTGCAACTGCATTTTAAAATAGTTCAGCTAACTTCATTACACAGATAAGCCTTATTTATGTTATTTGCCTTTATGTTTATATAAATGCTATTTTACATAAAATTGGGTTTTATAGTTGCATTGCCCATAATGACTTAGTTTTACCAGTAATAATTTAGCTTTTATGGAGTGGCTAAACGCCACCCCAAATTGTGACACTTAAATACCTTGAAAACTATCTAGGCATTTAAGAAAGATTAGCCCTTAAGCAAATCTGCCAAAGTTTTACCAATGCGTGCTGGTGAATCTGTGATTTTAATACCTGCAGATTCCATAGCCGCAATCTTGTCTTCAGCGCCGCCTTTACCGCCAGAAATAACCGCACCGGCATGACCCATGGTGCGTCCTGGAGGTGCTGTGCGTCCTGCAATAAAGCCAACCATAGGCTTTTTACGGCCTTTTTTAGCTTCATCTTTAAGGAATTGTGCTGCATCTTCTTCAGCGCTACCGCCAATTTCACCAATCATCACGATCGACTTGGTTTCATCATCTGCTAGGAACATTTCAAGCATGTCGATGAATTCTGTGCCCTTAACTGGATCACCACCAATACCAACAGCAGTTGTTTGGCCAAGGCCTTCTTGCGAAGTTTGGAAAACTGCTTCATAGGTAAGGGTACCGGAGCGCGAAACAACGCCAACAGAACCTTTTTGGAAGATTGAACCGGGCATAATGCCGATCTTGCACTGATCAGGAGTTAGAACGCCTGGGCAGTTAGGTCCAAGAAGACGTGATTTTGACTTATCAAGGCGGGCTTTAACCCGTACCATGTCAAGCACAGGAATGCCTTCAGTAATACAGACGATTAAACCAATTTCAGCTTCAATCGCTTCAATGATCGCATCAGCAGCACCTGCTGGTGGTACATAGATTACTGATGCATCAGCACCAGTTTTTTCTTTACCTTCAGCAACACTGGTGAAGATTGGCAATTCTTGACCGCTCGTTGCAGTCCAAACTTCGCCACCCTTTTTAGGGTGAATACCGCCAACCATTTGCGTGCCATGATAGGCAAGGGCCTGTTCGGTGTGGAATGTACCAGTTTTACCGGTTAGACCTTGAACGAGAACTTTGGTGTCTCTTGTAACAAGAATGGACATAGCTTAGGCTCCCTTCACCGCAGCAACAATTTTTTGCGCTGCGTCATCAAGATCATCGGCAGAAATAACGTTCAAGCCGCTTTCATTGATAATTTTCTTGCCGGCTTCAACATTGGTGCCTTCAAGGCGCACAACGAGCGGCACTTGCAAGCCAACTTCTTTCACTGCAGCGCAAACGCCTTCTGCAATAATATCGCAGCGCATGATACCGCCGAAAATATTAACCAGAATGCCTTTTACATTTGGATCCGTTGTAATGATCTTAAAGGCTGCCGTTACTTTTTCTTTTGAAGCGCCGCCGCCAACATCTAGGAAGTTTGCAGGCTCTGCACCGTAAAGCTTGATAATATCCATGGTTGCCATAGCAAGCCCGGCACCATTGACCATGCAGCCAATATTACCTTCAAGAGCAACATAGGCAAGGTCATATTTCGATGCTTCAATTTCTTTTGGATCTTCTTCAGTTGTATCACGCAAAGCGAGGATATCAGCATGGCGGAACAAAGCATTATTATCAAATGAAACCTTGGCATCAAGCACACGTACATGACCATCTGTCATAACGATAAGTGGGTTGATTTCCAAAAGGCTCATGTCTTTTTCAGTGAAGGCTTTATAAAGAATTGGGAAAAGCTTAAGCCCATCTTCACGTGCATCACCTTCAAGCTTCAATGCATCAGCAAGTTTGTTAGCATCGTCTGCAGTTACACCTGTATCTGGATTAATTGCAACGGTAACGATTTTTTCAGGTGTTTCTTCAGCAACAGCTTCAATATCCATGCCACCTTCGGTCGAAACAACAAAGGCCACTTGACCAACAGTGCGGTCAACCAAAATGGAAAGATAGAGTTCGCGTGAAATGTCAGCGCCGTCTTCGATGTAAAGACGGTTTACTTGCTTACCAGCAGGACCTGTCTGCTTGGTAACAAGAGTATTGCCGAGCATTTCCTTGACATTAGCAACAACTTCTTCAATGGAATGAGCAAGGCGTACACCACCTTTTGCATCAGGCCCTAATTCCTTGAATTTACCTTTACCGCGGCCACCAGCATGGATCTGGCTTTTTACAACGTAAAGCGGCCCAGGCAATTTTTTTGCCCATTCTTCAGCTTGTTCAGCAGAATAAATGGCAACACCATTAGCAATAGGCGCACCATATTCATGAAGAAGCCTTTTGGCCTGATATTCATGGATATCCATATCTAATCCTTCTTTGGTTGAAAGCGTGTAGACCCGGGCTAATAAAAGCCCGGATCAATTTCTTATTTTAAGCTAGGTGCAATAGTTGCACAGGCTTCGCAAAGCCCCTTAACCGCGTTGACAGACTTGTCAAATGCTTGCTTGTCTTCGCTGTTAAGCTCAATTTCAATGATGCGCTCAACGCCGCCAGCACCAAGAACTACTGGTACGCCAACATAAACATCATCAAGACCATATTGGCCTGAAAGATGAGCGGCAACTGGAAGAACGCGTTTTTTATCTTTAAGATAAGATTCAGCCATAGCGATTGCTGATGCAGCTGGTGCATAAAAGGCCGAGCCTGTTTTTAAAAGTGCAACGATTTCGGCGCCGCCATCACGGGTGCGTTGAATGATTTGATCAAGCTTTTCCTGAGTTGTCCAACCCATTTTAACAAGATCAGGCAAAGGAATACCGGCAACAGTTGAGTAGCGTGCAAGTGGTACCATGGAGTCGCCATGACCACCAAGAACGAATGCTGTTACATCTTCAACCGATACGTTGAATTCTTCAGCCAAGAAATAACGGAAGCGCGAAGAATCAAGAACACCAGCCATACCGACAACTTTATTGGCAGGAAGACCAGAAAATTTTTGTAATGCCCAAACCATCGCATCAAGTGGATTGGTGATGCAGATAACAAAAGCGTTTGGCGCATATTGCTTAATGCCGGCACCAACTTGTTCCATTACTTTAAGATTGATGCCAAGAAGATCGTCGCGGCTCATGCCTGGCTTACGAGGTACACCGGCGGTTACGATAACAACATCGGCGCCTTCAATAGCAGCATAATCATTTGCGCCTTTGAAATGTGCGTCAAAACCGTCAACCGGTGAGGATTCTGCGATATCAAGCCCTTTTCCCTGCGGAACACCTTCTGCAATATCAAAAAGAACAACGTCGCCGAGTTCCTTAAGGCCGATCATATGGGCAAGTGTGCCACCAATCATGCCTGATCCGATTAATGCGATTTTATTGCGTGCCATTTTGGTCTCTTCCTCAAACTTTGTATGAGCAAAATGCTCAATGCTGTTAACCAAAGGTTTCCTCAAATCCCGAATACTGCCAAATTGTTAAACTTAAAAGCCTATAGACTCGACATTTATTCACTTGTCAGTTTTCACGAATGATGAACCTAGAATTATGGTATCATCATGAAGTTTTCATGATATATCCAAATTCATCTTTAATGCTTAATATGACTAAGGCATAATCGCACCTAATTTTTTAAAATTAGTCATAGTAAAAGCATAAAAATATCCGCGAAAAAGACTAACATAAAATTCTATAGGTTATATTTTAGAAAAAAACAACAATTTATTATGATTGTAATAAAAACAAAGGCTTAAAGGTGTAGCAGTTTACGTTAACGTAAGTAATTTGCTTAAAATAGTGACATTATTATCCATATATTTTTTTTATTGATTCAGGTGTTTTTGGTTTATAATCACTTTTATGTGTTTATTAATTTCCAAACCATTTGGTTTAATGTGTTAAATGTTTTTTTTCACTTTTTTTATCAGAAGTATTCTTTATCAAAAACGGCTTTGAAAAAGATAATTATCTAAAATTACATTATATAAGGTACTAATTTTAATTGAATTTCTATATATATAATCTAAAAGGGTTATATGTGTATCTTATCTTTTTTGGCAGCCAAGAAGCATGTTATAAGGTTGACTAGTAAAGATAACTCGGTTGTGGTAAAAATGGCTCGAATATTTATCCGCAAATTGGGATAAAATATCACCCTTATTTATAATATAAATTGATAATACTGAAAGTGTTTAGGAGACTATCATGGCAGAGGCTGGCCGTACAACTATTGATGAAACGGAAGTTGAGCGTTTTTCGCGTATTGCGGCCGAGTGGTGGAACCCTGAAGGTAAATTTCGTCCTTTGCATAAATTTAATCCTACACGTCTTGCTTATATTAAAGAAAAAATCTGTTTGGCTTTCGATCGTGATCCTTTGGCGGCCCTACCGCTAGAGGGGTTGCGTATTTTGGATATTGGTTGTGGTGGTGGGCTATTATGCGAGCCATTGGCCCGTCTTGGTGCTTATGTTGTGGGAGCAGATGCTTCTGCAACCAATATTGAAGTTGCAAAAATTCATGCGGATCAAAGTGGAGTTACTATTGATTATCGCGCAACGACAGCTGAAGATCTAGCTGCTGCAGGCGAAAAATTTGACTGTGTCCTTAATATGGAAGTTGTTGAGCATGTTGCCGATGTACATCTTTTCATGGAGGCATGTTCTGCTATGGTGAAGCCGCAAGGGTTGATGTTTGTTGCAACAATTAATCGTACTTTGAAAGCTTGGGCTTTGGTAATTATTGGTGCTGAATATGTCTTGCGGTGGTTGCCAAAGGGCACGCATAGCTATGACAAATTCTTGCGTCCTGAAGAGCTAAAGAAAGAGCTTGGCTCCAATGGTCTATCAGTTATCGACGAATTGGGTATTACATTTAACCCGATAAAAGATAGCTGGAATCGCTCACGCGATATGGATGCAAATTATATGCTATTGGCGCGCCGCTTAAAGTAATTTAGCTATCAAAGCCTTTTTGATAGGGTGGATAGCTATAAGCATATTGGTTGAAACTTTTGTTTAAGAGTCGTGTGAAGGGGTCTTCTTTGCCAAATATCGAGCAAGTTATACGTCATACGTTAGAAAAAATTGACACATCTAACGATAATTTGCGTGAGCAGGTTTATCGTGCAGTTTGGGAAAATCATGAAAGGTCAATTATTGGCGATCCTCATTTAAGCGATGAAGATCGTAATGCCTTGCGTAATATGCTTACCACGCTTATCCAAGAAATTGAGAGTGAATATAGTCAAATTGATGATGTGCCTACAACATCGCCAGATGACGCAATTGAAGCAGCTTTTGATGACGGAGCTTTTGAAGATAGGCGGCCGCAAGTTGGTAATAGCATTGATGATGCCGATCGCATGGTCGAAGATATTGAAAACGGCATTTTGCAAGAAATAGATGAAAAGGCCAGTCAAAATAAGACTAGTGGTGTTGGTCCAGAGGAATTGGGCTTTGCACCACCAGGGGGGCAAGCATCAAGGCTACAAAAGCGCCATAGTTGGTGGCGTTCCAACCTTATTTTAATGGTTTTATTGCTGTTGTTGGTTTTAGTGGCTTGGGCGTTTTATAATAGTCTTACTGCCATTAATCGCCCTGATGATGCAACCCCACAAACATCCAATCCACCGGCGACCATTACCGATCAAGCACAGGTTTCCCAAGATGGTGGTTGGATAACGGTTTTTGATCCATCACGAATTAATGATTTTTCAGTGCAAGGAAGTGCTGAGGCGCAAATAAAAGGTGAAGGTAATAATCGTGCCTTGCGTTTTAAAGCCAATAGTCTTGATGATAAAGTTGTCATTGACGTTGGTGAGGGCGTTATTGAGCAATTGCGTGGTAAAACAGTTTATTTTAATGTGATTGCAAGTAGCGTCAATGATGCAACGGCACAAATTGCTATTACCTGTGATTTTGGCTTGGATAATAGTTGTGGCAAGCGTAATTTTGATTTGCCCCAAACACGAGAAGATCTGCTTTTTTCGGTTGAAATTCCGCAGAACATTAATAATAATGGCCAACTCTTTTTACAAAGCGCTTTATTGGGCCCTGAATATGAAATTGATATTTTTGCCGTCCGAGTTCGTATTGAAGATTAGGCTGACATGATGACAAGCTTAAAACTAAACAGATTTTGGTTTTGATAAAATTTTGTCAGCAAAATGAAGGGAAGTAAGAATGACGCAAACCAGTGCAGTTGACGAAGTATTGATTGAAACCGTAGTGCGACATTTTTACGATAGAGTGCGAGCCGATGCATTGCTAGGCCCAATTTTTGAAGAAAAGATAAAAAATTGGGAGCCGCATCTACAGCAAATGTTTGCCTTTTGGTCGGCGGTGATGCTGCATAGTGGTCGTTATGAAGGGAGGCCAATGCCTAAACATGTCGTGCTTGATATTGATGCGCAGCATTTTGATCATTGGCTTGATATCTTTAGGCAAACGGTAGATGATTTGTGTCTACCTCATGATGCAGAAATCTTTAAGCAAAAGGCAACCCATATCGCTAAAAGTTTAGAAATGGGTGTTGCGCATTTTAATGGTGCTTCAACCATGAATGGCGAGCGCTATTACCGAAATAAGGATTAAAATAATTTTTTGATTTATGATTTAGGGTGAGAAGCTATGAATCTAAAGAAACAAGCACAATGAACAGCAAAAATATATAATTAAAAATATAAAGGGGAGGAAAGTAAAAAGTGGGTGGTATACCCATTTGAGCTTTACATTGCTGTGGATTATAACTGTTTTGTGTCCTTTTAGGATATGCTACTTTTTGTGATAGCTTTGACGAGGAGCCTTGAAAATATTTATATTTCTCAGAGGCTCTTCTCGCATTTAATCTTTGGGTTCTCATAAAACTTTTCTCACGCCATTTCGTTCAAATTAATAGGTCCTGACCCTAAGGTCCATTATCATTTGTGATTATTTAAAGTAATTAACTATTTATTGTTTAATAAGAGGTTGCTATGCATAAGCCAAAAATTACAGCCCATCGCGGAGGTGCAGCACTTGCACCAGAAAATAGCCTTTCGGCTTTTATGAATGCCATCGTGCTTGGTGCTGATGAAGTAGAATGTGACGTGCATTTGCTAAAAAGCGGTGAAGTCGTGGTTTTTCATGATTTTCATCTTGAGCAACTGGCAGGCAGAAGTGATGATATATCCGAGCTTAATAATGACGAGCGCAAAGCTTTGCGCATAAGCGGCGGTCATGAAGCGCCACCTTTGCTTGAAGACGTGCTTGAGGCTTTGGCACCAAGCAATCTTGGTTTACATATTGAGATAAAGACTCGCGGCAATAAGGCTGAAGAACTAGTTTTAGCGCAAAAATCATTGGCTTTGATTGAAGCGCATAAAATGGGCAATCGCACATCAGCGATTAGTTTTGATGGTGATTGTTTAAAACCATTTATTGACGCAGGTGTTCCATCTGGCCCTTGTGTTGAGCGCATGCCAGAAGATTTTGCTGCTTATTTTGCCGTTTGTCGCAATAAGGGCTATCGTGATTTAAGCTTTAACGGCAGTGCAACTTCGGTTGAATTTGCCAAGGCGGCAATTGAAGAAGGTTTTCAACTGGGTGTGTGGACAATTAATGGTCCTGCAAGGCTTGCACATTGGCTCAAGCAACCAGTTAAATATATTACTACCGATCAGCCAGACCTTGCTTTAAAAATGCGTAAGGAAATTTGTAAGGCTTCATAGTTATAGTTGTTATTTAGCCCCACTATCTTGTGGGGCTAACATTGCAAGTATCTTGCATTAAAATTTAGCCGTAAATTTGTTAAATAAATAGAATTAAAAAAGAAAAATACTTTTATATTAATTTTTCCTAATATTAGGATGATGCATAAAATTTAATTTCTTTGCATAAAATTGTAATATTTTATAGGTTTTCTAATGTAAACACTTATGGATAGTTAAACTTGTTTCTTGATTTTTCTTAAGTAATCTGCTTTCACTTTTTCTAGACTATTTTATAAAGCCTATTGGCATTTATTGACTATAGGACTTATTTATCGGTGACGGGATTGGGGCGGGGCATTTGCAAACAAAACAGCAGCATTTATTATTTTTATTGTTGTTAGCAATTAAAAAGGGGGCGAAATGGATAATTTCAACTGCTTTTTAAAAAGTAATAATTTGCAAGAGTTTGACTATGCCTGTTTTGAAAGAAAAGCTGTTGTTCATTCCTTTGATGAGGTGGAGGCCTATTTTTCTCGCCATAGTGCTGTTAATAGTCATTTTATTTTTGCAAAACCCTTTATTAGTGAAACGCGTGATAATAGTGGTGATGTTGTTTCTTGGTATTGCAACGAGCATGGTAATGCCATTACCTGGCTAGATCTTGATGAGGGCACAAAAGCAAGGGTTGCCCAAGAATTGCAAAAAGAATGGCAAAATATTTTGACTATTTTTGCCGCAACGCCTCTTTTACCAATTGTAGAGCGTTGGTTTAACATTGCTGATATTAATCAAGATTTATTATTGGTAGCCAATCGCCCAATATTGACCAATTGGGGGCTTTTACCAAAGGCCATTAGTAAAGACGAAAAGACACGCATAAATCATTTTAATAATGGATTAGGTCATGTGATTGGTGTTCAGGCTGTTTTGCCTTTTCATAGCACTGATAGCGATCTTTCCACCCCTTTGATAGGAGGCCAGACTGTGGCTGCAAATGATGGCAATCAGCATCAAGGCTCGCAAGTAAGCCAAAATTCCCAAAACCATAATCCAGATGCAACAAGCGTGCATGAGACACATCAATATGTCACCGCACCGCCATCAAGAGGTGGTTTTTTATTACCGCTTATTTTCTCTGGGGTTTTCCTTTTTCTTATTGCACTTCTATTGCTAGTTTATTTTTTGCCGGCTAGCAATCTTGGGGTTAAGGTTTCATCAACTGAAAAAGATGAAGCTATTGCTTTGTTGGAAACACGCCGTGATGAATTAAAAAAAGGTTTAAGTGGTTTTAGTTGCCCAATACCTGAAGCTGGTCCGCAATCAGCAGGTCGTACCCAAGGTGGTGGATCAGGTAATAATGGTGATGGCGTAATTAGCGCGATTGATCCAAATTTACCATTGCCAGATATTTCTGGCGCGTTGGTTGTGCCAACCAGTGGACCAATTGCCCATGCCGAAAAGGCAACCGTTCTCATTATGGTGGAAGATGATAGCGATGAAGGCGGCAGTATGGGGTCGGGTTTCTTTATCAATGAAACCGATATTTTAACCAATCTGCATGTGGTTGGTGAAGCTCAAAATGTTAAAATTATTAATAAGGAGCTTGGTAAAACGATTGATGCCAAAGTTGTCGCCCGCTCGCGCGGTGAAGCGCAAATCGGTGCTCCTGATTTTGCTGTTTTAAGAGTGAGCGGTGCCCGCGCTCCTGCAGTGCTTGCTATTGCTGGAAAAACCGCCAAGGGTGAAAGTGTTATTGCTGCAGGCTTCCCTGGTATTATTATGGAAACCGACACAGTATTTCATCGCTTGTTGCGCGGTGATGCGACTGCCGCTCCTGAAATGGCGGTAACGCAAGGCATGGTAACTACTTTCCAGCAAGGCATTGAAGGTTTGGAATTGATGCTGCACACCGCAGCAATTTCTGGCGGTAATAGTGGCGGGCCACTCATCGATTATTGTGGTCGTGCTGTTGGGGTTAATACATTTTTGCGCTCTGGCGGTTCAGAAAATTCACCACTGAGCTTTGCACAGCGCACCAGTACCTTGACCAGCTTTTTAAAGCGCTCCAATGTGGCTTTTAAATTTGATGATACCCAGTGCAATCCGCAAGCGCAACAGCCTGCTGTAGCGCAAGCCGCACCAACAACTACTGGTGAGGGGGCAACTACTGGTGAGGGGGCAACTACTGGTGAGGGTGCAACCAATGGCGAGGCTGCGCCAACCAGCCCGGCGGCACCCAATGCGCAGCCGAACAATGCAAAACCAAATACTGCAACACCAGATGCCAGACAACCATCAACACAGCCAAGCACAAGTGGTAATGCAGCGCCTACAACAGGTAATAGTAATAATGGTGCAGCTAATCCACCTTTAAGTCCGGCGCCGTCATCTGGTGGTGGTGCTAATGGCGGTACGCAAAGTCCTGCAACGGGAACTACACCTTCTACGCCACCTGCAGGTGGTGGGGCAGCCAATGGTAGCCAATCTTCAAATCAACCATCAAGCGATCAGTCAACTCGGCCGTCAGCCAATTCGGGCAATCAATCTTCTAACCAACAGGGGAATGCACAATGAACAATATTCGTCTTGCAATAACTCTGCTTAATAATTTGCGTCCTGTTGGTCCGGTTAGTGAACGTGATCACGCCTTATTGACCGACCGCTTGGTGAGCGAGCTTGGCAATGATTATGCCAATTTTTTGGCAGAACCTATCCCTTCAGGTAATGGTGCACAGGTTGATTGGTATGTTAATGCCAATAGCCGCCCACAACCCATGGAAGAGCTTGACCCACAAAGCAAATCGGCATTGCTAAGCGCGGCCGAAAGCCGCAAAATGTCGGTGATTACTTTGGCAAACCGTCTTGAGCAAGGATCGCGTGGTGATAAGGAAATTGCCAAAGCTTTGCGTAATGCGATGATTACGCCAGATAGCGGTTGGCTTTATGACGTTGATGGTAAGCCAGTACTCGTTGGCTGGGGCTATGTTTCGGCGCAAAACGAGCAGCGATCCTTGGGGCTTACAGCCGTTGGCACTGCCGGTACTGCTGCTCAGGTGCGTAGTAGTCAGGCAGTTGAACAACCAAGCCCTGCGCAAGCTAATGCAGAGCAGCCAACGGCAGGTCAACCAACCGTTGCACAATCAACACCAACAAATGCGCCGCAAACAAACCAATCACAACAAACCCATAATGTTGAACATGTGGTGCATACAACCACCTATCATCATAATAGCGTTGTTGCAAAACGCCCCTTTAATTGGCTTGCCCTTATTTTTTGGCTGCTTTGTGCTTTGCTCGCCCTTATTTTCATTTGGCTTTTATTGAGTTCGTCGGCGCTTAACCGTTGGAGCACAGTGGTCAATGGACCAAAGGTTGAAATTGGTAGTGATAACGATCCGAGCTTGCAAAAAATTGCTGATTTAAACAAGGAAATAACCAACCTTGAAGATGAAGCCCGCAAAAGGCAGCAAGAATGTATTGAGCAGCAAGCAGCCAATGAGCCACCTGCAAATAATCGTCGCAATGGCAATCCAAGGTCGGATGATGGTAGAAATCCATTTGACAATGGCCAGCCAGAACAACGTGCTGATCGCGGTAATGATGGTGGCAACAATGGTTCTGGGCCCAATAATGGGCAACCTAATATTACAATTATTATGCCACAAAATGGCGGTAATGCGCCGGAGCAGCGTGTGGAAATTGTTCCTGTACCAGTACCAGAAACTCCGCAGCAACCAACACCTCCTCAGCCAACGCCGCCAGAACAACCTGCTGATCCTGAACAGCCCGCAGAGCCTGAACAAACACCCGAACAACCACAGCAAACTGAGCGTCAGCGTGAACTTGATGATGTGATTAATCGGTCAGGGGTAAGAACGGGTGCATTGCAAATTACCCTTATCTGGAAGGGCAAATCTGATCTTGACTTATCAATCCGCTGTCCCAATGGCACGCGCGTTTATTTTAAACGCCGTTCAAGTTGTGGTGCAACGCTTGACCGTGATGCCAACCAACGCCCTGATATGCTATCGCGTGAGCCGGTTGAAAATATCTATTGGAGTGATCCATCAAAGATTCCGCCAAAGATTCCTGTCTATGTAGATTATTATGACAATCATGGTGATCCGCGTCCCAATACGCCTTTCCGTTTGCGTATTCGTAAAACGATTGTGGATCCGCAAACTGGTGAGTCCAAAGTTGAGGATAAGATCATTGATGGTGTTGCCAATGGCTCGCGTCGTCGTAGCCCAAGGCAAATTTATGTCATTACCAATCCATAATTGAACAATTATACTCCGTGAATTCCATTTAAATGAACGGAGTATATTTTTTATCAAAAGCGCATTTGGTTAAGGTTGAAAATCAAGTGGAAAAAAGCGAACAATGATAAAAAGGATATATACTTTGCAGATTTTTAGGATTTGAAATGAACAAAGTATAAGAATATTATTTTATTCCGTATCACCATTCGGATTTAACAATTAAAACAGAATGAAGCACACCTAATGATCGAGCCAAAAGATATTGTTCTTGTTCCAAATAGCGGTATTCAATTTGTAACGCTGCCTTTTGCTTTTGATAAAATTAGCCGTTTTGATCGGCCTTTTATTGAAAAGCGCATGGAAGTGCGTAGTGACGGTAAACCAGTGTTCCGGCTGTTTCCAGGCTGGAATGAAATTGATCCGCAAGCAGATGCGCCTTATTTTAGCGAAGAGGGTGATGAGGAATATTCGGTCAATAAAAATAAAGCCTTGGAGCCATTTTTAAATCAATGGGTACCATTGCCGTTTTTACGGGCATTGCCAGGACGTGATGCTAATGGTTTAGAAAATTATGACACTGGCCCAACCAATTGGTCGCGGGTGAGGGTTATTAAAGCGCCGCATAGCGATGATGCAGATGCACCTTCGCATATGGCGGTTTTTGCCTTTGATACAGCGGTGGAACAGCATGGCGGCGGTAGCGGCGATCCGCAATCACGACCATGGCCTTATACGGCGCCCATTGCCAATGATATTCTTAATCCGCAAGAATTTTCTCTTGTAAGCATGATTAGCCGCAATGGTTGGTTTTTGGGCGATCCACGCAAGCACCCAATTAGCGGTGAGGAAATGGATTTTCAAAGCTGGGCTTTAAGCTGGATTGAAAATCTTTTTGTTGCCCATCGAGAAACAGAATTAGGCCGCAAACTGCGCGAGAGTGATCGGCGTTTTGCGCTTGAACATGCGGCGCGTTGGTTTGCTTTTATTGAGTTATTGGGTATAGGTTGCACGATTCCAAAAGTGCGCTTTATGGATACAATTTCAGGGCAATCTCATGTACGGCCGGTTGAGGTTGACCTCGTTCTTGATATTGGCAATAGCCGTACTTGCGGCTTGCTGATTGAGAATTACCCTAATGAGGATAATGTCGATCTTAATAATTCGATGATTTTGTCTTTACGTGATCTTGAGCGTCCAGAATTGCAATATAGTGAACCTTTTGATAGTAATATCGAGTTTTCACAAGCCACTTTTGGTGATGATACATTGTCACGTCTATCGGGGCGGCAACGGGCGTTCCTATGGCCAGGTGTTGTGCGGGTTGGGCCAGAAGCATCGCGCCTACGCGCAATCAAGGGTGGTACTGCCGCTGTTGGTGGTATATCTAGCCCAAAACGCTATTTATGGGATGTGCAAGAAGTTAACCAGTCTTGGCGTTTTCCAGCTTCGCAATATTTGGCTGATGGTGCTGCACCGCCAATTAGCCGCATTGTGCGGCGGTTTTTAAACCGCAATGGCGATGTGATTTCGCAAATACGCAAAGATCGTGCTTTATATAAGCGGCTTTATGGCAAAAGAAGTGATAGCGAATTAATGCAGCCAAGTCCGGCTTTATCCTATTCTCGCTCATCGCTTTATTCTTTAATGATTGCTGAAATTCTATTTCAAGCCATTGCCATGATTAATAATCCGCAAGTGCGTGCCGAACGTAAGCAAAGCAATGCACCGCGCCGTTTGCGCCGCGTGATTATGACCTTGCCATCAGCTTTGCCAACGCTTGAACAACGGCTTATGCGCTCACGGGTTGAAGGAGCGGTTAATCTTTTATGGGAGTTGATGGATTGGCATCAATCTTCAAGCCCAAGCCTTGCTCGCCCAACGGTACAAGTATCATGGGATGAGGCAACCTGTGTTCAATTTGTTTGGCTCTATAGCGAAATAAGTCGCCGCTTTGGTGGACGTATTGTTGAATATTTTGATCTGTTCGGTAAGCCGCGCCAACGTTTTGAAGCTGGGCAAGAGCCTAAGCCAGATACACCGCTTGAACCATCATTACGTATTGCCAGTATTGATATTGGCGGCGGTACATCGGATTTGATGATTACTACCTATTATCAAAATGATGATCGCGCGTTGGTTCCTGTGCAAACTTTCCGTGAAGGCATTGGTATTGCTGGTGATGATATTACAAAATCGGTGATTGAGCGGTTAATTTTACCGGCAATTTCACGTCAATTAAGCGCATGTGGGGCAGGTAATCCACGCGCCATTTTAAATGAGCTTTTTGGTGGTGACCGCTCCAATATGGCCGAGCAGATTAAGGATCAGCGCCGCGAAACGGTGATTAAAGTTCTAATGCCAGCAGCCCTTGGGCTTATGTCAGCCTATGAAGAATCTGGGCAAGACCGCTATGAAGCCATTCATACCAAGCGTCTTGATGAATTGGTGCCAGCCTTACTTAAAGATAATTATCTTGACCTTGCTTATGTTCATGAAGCAGCACGTGTCGGCGGCGCGGTTGATTTTAATATTGGCGACACACCAATTGATCTTGATTTCCAGCGTTTACGCTCGGCAATCAATGAAACGTTGCAAATCGCGCTTGATTGCTTAAGTGAAGCCATTAGCCATTTTGATTGTGATAAAGTATTGCTTTCAGGTCGGCCATCGCGTTTGCCGGCTATTCACGAATATTTGGAAAATAGCCTTGCCGTTACTCCTGATAAGATACAACCATTACATCGGTATCGGGTTGATATTTGGTATCCATTCCGTTCGCGCAGTGATGTGACGATTGGTGATCCTAAAACCACAGCTGTTGTTGGCGCAATGCTTTGTGCTTTAGCCGAAGGCTCTATTGTTAATTTCAGCTTGCAAACCCATAAATTGCAAATGCGTTCCACTGCTGCCTATATTGGTGAGCTCGGCAGTGATGGCGTTCTTGAGCAATCACGGGTGTTGTTTACGGCTGAAGAATTGCAGCAAAATGGCGCTGTTGAAGCCGAGCATAAGTTAAAAATTTACACACGTGCGCGGTTAGGGTTTAGACAATTGCCATTGCAACGCTGGATTACCAACCCGCTTTATCAATTATCGATTGATGAAGGAGCTGGCAATGTTCCCCGTCCGATTGAAATCACCATTGCTCGCGAGGTGCAAGAGGACGAAAGCGGCGATAGTGCGTCGGTGTTAGAACAAGAGGCATCTAAAGAAGAGCTGACTATTAGAGAAGCATGGGATGCTAATGGCGGTGATGTACGCCGTTCCATCAATTTGACATTCTGTACTTTGCAGCTTGATGATAAATCAAGTGAATATTGGCTGGATTCTGGCACATTAACGGTTTTATAAAATGTGAAATATTGCACTTTAAATAAACGCAATATTTCGTCACAAAAGATTATAGTTGTTTTATCGTGGTTTTAATTGGCTTTGGTTAAAACCACTTGCAATAGGTAAGTAGCATGAAGGCGAATGATAATTTGGGCTTGGCAGCCGATACCACCAAAGAGACTGCACGTGCGGCGCTTGATTGGTTGCAAAAGGCTAATAATCGCGCATTGGTTGGCGATCAAGCAGCCCGTCTTGAGCGCGCCTTGCGCCTTGGTATTGTTAATGCTGGTCAGTTATCGAAAGCTGCTCGCCGGCCAATGGCGGTTGCGGTATTTGGTGCAAGCCAAGTGGGAAAATCACACTTGATTTCAGTGCTAGCCCGTAAGGGCGACGCTTTAATGGCGCGTTTCCAAGGCATGGAAAAGCCAGTTAATTATATTACAACGATTAATCCAGATCGCGGTAAAGAAGCAACCGGTCTTGTAACCCGCTTTACTATTCGTGATCCAAAAGCTGCTCCCGATGGTTTTCCTGTGCATTTGCGGCTGTTAAGCCATGCAGATCTCATCAAAATTTTTGCCAATGCCTATTTTTTTGATGGTCAACCAGGGCGATATGAGACTTGGCCAACAGAAGATGAAATTAAGGCTTTTCTTGCGCCTTTTCGTAATGGGGTGGCACAAGGTGCAGGTGATAGTGGCGAGCCTAATGGTCTTACCATTGAAGATATTTGGGGCTTGGAAGAATATTTTAATAAAACCCTTGCCGAGTTTGAATTAACCAAACGTCTTGGCTCATTTTGGGTAGTTGCAGCAGATATTGCGCCGCGTCTTAGTTTGCCAAAACTCGCAGAATTTTTATCGCTTTTATGGGGTCGTCATCAGGCAATCAGCGATGTTTATCTTAATCTTGTAAAAAGCTTGCAAGGCTTGAATTTTGCTGAAGAAGTATTTGTACCGTTTAGTGCTATTGATATTTCAGCAGAAGACCAGCAATCTATCCTTGATGTTGAAACCTTAAGTGATATTATTGAAGAAGATGCGGTTAAGCTTGATGTAGCAACGCCAAATGGTAAAATTGTTGCGCTCAATAAGCCGATTATTACCGCCCTTACTGCCGAACTATTGATTAACCTTGCTGATAATCCTTGGCCTTTTTTCGAGCATACGGATTTGCTCGATTTTCCCGGCTATCGAACCCGTGGTTTGCCGCAAGGCAGCGGCGAAGATGATGAAGGCGGCACAAAAGGTTTAGCGCGTTTTTTAAGCGAAGCGCCGCGCGAAACCATGGCTTCGCTTATTTTGCGCGGTAAGGTTGAATATCTTTTTCAACGTTACTGCAATGAGCAAGATATTACCGCCATGCTGTTTTGCGTTAAAGAAAGCAATCTAGATGTTAATCAGCTTGCCGATGTTGCAGCCAATTGGATTGCAACCACCCATGGTGCGCGGCCAAATGAACGTATTGGTAAACCGCCACTATTATACTTTGTATTAACCCGTTTTGATATGCATTTTGAAAAAAAGGCCAATGACTCTTCCATGGGGTTAAAAACGCGGTTTGAAGGGCGGATGATGGCATCATTGATCAAGCCTTTTGGCTCAAGTCCTGATTCATGGGTCAAACAATGGACACCGAATGAGCCATTTCGCAATATGTTTTTAATGCGTAATCCCAATGTTATGAATGCCGATATGTTTACCTTTGATGGTGGGCGTGAGGTGGATATACGCGAAGACCGTAAGGATTGGGTCAAAGAATTGCGTGATGGGTTTTTAGAAACCGATTATGTGCAAGAGCATTTTAACGACCCACAAACTGCCTTTGATGAAATGATGCGGGTTAATGATGGCGGTGCGAGCTATATTGCTAAAAGCCTTGCCCCCGTTTGTCGCCCAGAGATAAAATATCAACAAATTGCTTTCCGCCTTAACAAGTTAAATATGGATTTATTAGCAATATTAAAGCCATTTTATACAACAACAGATCTTGGCAAACGCTTAGCAGAGCGTGAAGAAATTGCACGCAATGTGGTCGACGCTCTTTATACGGCAGAGGAAAACTATCACCGTTTTGGTACATTGCTTCGTGGTTTAATGCTTGATAATGCTAGCATTACCGATCAACTTTATGAAGCCTTGATTGAAATGGATCGCCACCCTATTAGCCAGGATGCGGTGGCAGCACCAAGCGCGCCGCGCCGTTTGCGTCCTTGGGAGAAAAAAGAAAATACCGGCGATGAGAGTAGTGATGCGGTACCGGTTGAGCCTAGCGCCAATAATCGCCGTGAGGGGAAATTTGTTAGTGCAGCCATAGCAACTTGGATAAGCCATCTTTATCGCCAAGTTGATAATCCGCATTTCTTGATTGAAACTAAGATGGATCCTAGCCACTTACGCGAAATGGTTGATGATATCGTTTTTGCTGCTAAACGCCTAAAAATGACTGATATTATGGCGGAAACTATCAAGCGCGTAGCCTTTGTTGATCGCCGTGATGAGCAAATTTCTAAAGCGGCTTTGGTGAGTGAGCGTTTTCTTAATCGCTTTATCGCCGATCTTGGTGTCTCACTCATGGAAAAGAATGAGCGCCCCAAAAATGACTATGCCGAGCCACCACGCATTGTCTTTGATTATGGTCCATCGCCGTTTAATGCAAAAAATATTGGTCTTGAGCCTGCAACACCCTATCTCACAACGCTAGAAGATTGGGCGATTGCCTTTATGGCACTTGCCAGTGATAATGCTAAAAGTGAAGAGGGTTTAACCATAGATATCGAACAAAATGCAGCTTTGGGGCGAATTATTGATGCGTTGCATCCAGTCGAATAGCGATTGTTGCATAGTTATAAATTATGATGCTTGTATTTGATTTGCTCAAAAACAAATACAAAAGATGAATAATTAGAAAACCACTATACTCTGTACATTTAAGGTTTTAAAATGAGCAGAGTATAAGTTAAATTACTGTGCGTAAAAAACTATTTTCCATTTTCAAATGGAAAGGTCTTTACAGTTTGGGTAACTTGTATTTGTAATAGGCAAACTTATTTTAAGATTTGTCATCTTTAAAATTAATGTGGAAGAGGAAAAAATGGCTGAGATCATTGCCGCTCTGGAATTTGGCCCCGGTCATGCATGGTTGATTTTCGATGAACCTATTGCTGATGATGCAGTCATTTATATTACACGCGACTCCGATACTGCAGGTAATCTAGGGCCCAATGGTTGGCAGGCGCAATCTTTTGGTATTGATCCTATACAAATTGACCCAATGGCGAGTGGCGCACGTGTTTTGCTTGGGCCCGATGTGGTGGATTATGTCCTTGATGGTGAAGCCGTAACCGTTAAGGCTGGTAAGGTTGCGTTTTTTGCATTTTGGCCTCCTGTGACACCGGCTCCTAAAAAGAGCCGAAACAGTGTGGTTGATGGCGGCAAAGCAAAAATAGCGCAAAAGATTGAGCCGGTTTTTGAACCAGAGCCGACAGCACCTCAGCCAAAGGATGAGCCGGAACCAGAGCCTGAGATTAAAATGTTTGAGGAGACACCGCGCACACCTCGGCAACCGCAAACCGATGAAAATCCAAAGAATGAAGATGTTAAACGTGCTGTAAATGCTGCTCTTGCTGGCCAAAATAATTTTGGTGCCAATGTGCCAAAGAAAAAATCAATGGTTGTGCCTTTTGTGATAATTGGTCTTATTGCTTGTGTTGCTATCATTGCTGGTGGATATTTTATCTATAGTTCATTTTTAAATCAAAACACAGAACAGGTTGCGGGTGGTTCACCGGCAACACCGCCCGTTACTGGTGGAGAAGAACCACCAGTAACGCCAGATCCAACAACACCAGATCCAGCAACACCTGAGCCAGTCGTTGAGCAAACACAGGTTCAACGAGATTTTGCGCTTGGCCCTGATGGCTGGAGCGCACTTATCACCGCACCTGATACTGATCCGCAGCGACTTTTTGATCTTGGCCGGACTTTACGCAATGATGAGGGTGGCAATACTGATATTGGTTTTGAAGCAATTTATCGTTCTGGTGAAAGAGGCAATCGTGCAGCACTTGAGTGGTATGCCAAGGCTAATGATCCAACATCAAATGCCACCGGCAATGATCGTATAACGCCTCCCAATATTCGCCGTGCTTTTGAAAGCTGGACCAAATTGGCCGAGCAAGATGCTACCATGCGTGAAAATATAACCCGTCTTTGCAATAATTTACGTGAAAAACGCTATTCTGGTACAGCGGATGAACGCACAACCTTTCAGGATTACTGCCAATGAACCATGCTTTTCGCTCTTTAGCGCCAAATTATGTTCAATATTTGGGTCGCCTCGTAGGTCTTGCGTTTGTAAGCCTGCTCGTTGCAATACTGTCATTGACGCAGGTTAATGCGCAAAATGCTGACCGTGAAGCTTTAAAGCAAGAAGGGCGGCAAACCCTTTATCAACGCATCGTCACTAAGCCGGGCGCAATTTTGTTGCCGCAAAGCAATTCACCCGATAGCGCTGGTAAGCCATTACCTGCCTTTGAAATTTATTATGTTTTTGCTCGTCAAAATGGTGTTTTGGAAGTGGCAGGTAATAGCCGCGGCGCAACGCAGGGTTGGATAAAACAAGAATTTGCGGTCGATTGGAAACACTCAATTGTTGCAGCTTTTAATAATCGCGTCGAAGTTGGCCGCCAAAGGCAGCTTTTCTTTGCAGATAA
The DNA here is from genome assembly GCF_026743145.1 of Bartonella sp. HY761. Classification (NCBI taxonomy): domain Bacteria; kingdom Pseudomonadati; phylum Pseudomonadota; class Alphaproteobacteria; order Hyphomicrobiales; family Bartonellaceae; genus Bartonella; species Bartonella sp. HY761. The sequence goes on along the minus strand of NZ_CP104887.1, from coordinate 2,617,880 downwards.
AAATAAGCTTGTTAATGTGATTGGTGCAAGTGACGTTAAAGAAAAAATTGCAGCCCTTCGTCAAAATCCAGGGCAACAAGGTAGTCCAGTTATCGCTTTGGAACCTGAAAATATTCCGTCAATTGATGAAAAATTTTATCTCTTGCCTATTTTGGATTTTGAAAAAGGATGGTTGCATGATGATGCAGAAGGCACATTCTTAGGGGTTGGTTCGATTACTCAAAGCGGGCAATCTCAGCAAACACCGGCAACGGCACAAAATCAGGTACAGCAAAACCCCAATTCACCTAACCAACCGGCAAATGATCCAAATGCGCAGCAAGCAGGCAATCAACAGCCTAAAACTGGCGTGATGTTTGTCATTGATACAACCATTTCGATGCAGCCTTATATTGATGCAACGCGTGATGCCGTCTTAACCTTGAAGGGGGATATTGAAGATTCAGGTAAGCCAATCAATTTTGGTCTTATTGGTTTTCGCCAAAATGAGACAACCAATCGCGGTATTGGCTATCATGTCAAAGTATTTCAGCGTTTGACGCCAACTGCCACCGCCGATGATTTTGTAACCGAAATTAGCAAAATGAAAACGGCAACTCGCTCAACCCAAGGTATTAATGAAGATGCCCTTGGCGGCGTATTTGCAGGGCTTGAGGCCGGCGATTGGGATGCGTTTGATTTAAAATATATGATCTTGATTACAGACGCAGGTCCAAGAAAACCAGAACATGGCGATAATTTTGCGGGCTCTTTATTTGTTGACGAAATTAATGAGTTAGCCCGCAAAAAAGGTATCCGCATCACCACTTTGCATGTGCGTACACCTGAAGGCGCACGCGACCATCAATATGCTGAAGATGCCTATCGCCGCTTGTCGCGTATTGCTGGTGGTACCCTTTATACGCCAATTACGACGACCGATGTATCAGGGTTTATTGATCAAATCCGTCCAGCCGCAACCCAAATTGTAACCGATTTAAATAATATTGCTGCTGGTCGTTTAACTGAAGCACCGGCTGAAGATGATAATTCAGCACCGGCGCAAATTGCGCGCGCAAGCCGCGCCATGCAACTTGAATTTTTAGGACGGCGCGAAAATGCGGCCGCACCAGCTTTTTATGAAGCTTGGACGATAGATCGGGACTTTGACCAACCGGCTATTAAACCAGCCCTTGATATTCGTATCATGCTCACCAAAAACCAACTTTCAACCTTATCTGAAACGTTGCGCACTATTGTTAATCGCAGTGAAGTTATGAGCGGCGATCCAATGGAATTTTTCCGTGATATTCGAGATTTGGCGGCACGTGCTTCTAATGATCCACGGCAATTGGCAGCTGATGCGCCGCTAGGGGACGCTTTTGGCGAATATTTGGAAGGTTTACCCTATACCAGTCAAATTCTTAACCTTACCCCTGAGGATTGGGTACAAATGCCAGCCTCTCAGCAACGCGATCGTATTTTGGACTTAAAATCGAAGCTTGCTTTTTATGAGCGGGTGCACAATGATCCAAATGCTTGGTTGCAATTGCAGTCTGATGCTGCGGCTGGTGAGTTCGTCACAACTATTTCACTTGATCGCTTACCGTGATCCTTTGCCTTTATGGTAACAAATTAAGGACATTGTTTTGGCTCGTATTGTTGTTGAAAACATGACAAAAACGCTCACTGATCGTGAGCGTTCTTTTTGTCTTCATATTCCTTCATTTTCGCTACAAGAAGGCGATAAAAAAGCAATTGTTGGGGCAACGGGATCAGGCAAAACAACCGCAATGGATTTATTGGCTCTTGCTAGCCGCCCACAAACATCTGATTATTTCGAGCTTATTGGCGATGAGTTTGGCACAATTGATGTTAGTGCCAAAGCTATTCGCCGCGAAAATGCAAGGCTTGCACAATTGCGTGCCCATCTTTTCGGCTATGTTGTACAAACTAGCCCGCTTTTTTCTTTTTTGACGGTTAAGGAAAATGTTGCCGTTCAGCAAAAATTGGCAGGGCGGCGCGATGATAATTATATCATGGCGCTTTTGCAAGCAGTTGGACTTGGTAATGATGGAGATGCTCGTCCCAAGGATTTGTCGATAGGGCAGAGACAAAGAACAGCGATTGCTCGTGCGCTTGCTCATCGGCCGGCGTTTTTGATGTGTGATGAACCAACTGGTGCATTGGATGATGAAACCGCCAATATTTGCATGGAGATGATTACCAGTGTTGCCGAGCATACTGGCACTGCCATTGTAATGATTACCCACGATGTTAGCTTGGCAACGCGTCATGGCTTTAGTTTGGTAAAGGTTGAGCGCGAAAATATCAAACCTGGTTTTTCGCAAGCAGTTTTATATGACACAACAAGCGAGGTTTCGGTATGAGGCTTGGCTTCTATCTAGGGCTTCGCACAATTTTTGGCCATCCACGCGGAGCGTTTTTATCGCTTTTGGTGCTTGCTGCTATGCTTGCCCCCATTCTAGTGCTTTGGGGTTTAAAAAGTGGTACATTGACCGCGCTTGTTAATGAATTGCGCAACGACCCACGTAATCTTGAAATACGACTTATTGGTGATCATCCTTTGGGAGTTGCAGAACTTGCCAAGATTAAAGGTCTTGAAGGCGTTGGCTTTTTTCAACCAACTACCCGCGGCCTTGCAGCGCGCGCTTGGCTATCACCTGCAAGTCATGGTGGGCGGGAGGCAATCTCGCTATTGCCGGGCGGCGAGGGTGATCCACTTTTACCGCAAAATGTTGCACCACCAAAGTTAGGTGAAACGGTTATTTCAAAACGTGTTGCCGATAGTTTAAAAGTGGCAATTGGCGATGAAGTAATTTTACGAACGCAACGTGAAAGCGATCGGCTAACATTGGCGCAAAAATTAAGAATTACTGGGCTCATTGATGCCGCGCAAGCATCAGGCAGTCAGGCGATTGTCAATGCCACATTGGTTGAAGAAGTTGAGTCATTTCTTGATGGTTTTGCGATTGATCGCTTAGAGCTTGCGGGCCGCCCCATATCCGAGCGGCATTTGCGCCATGCTAATTTGCGTCTTTATGCCAAGCAAATTGAATTTGTGCCCAAATTAGCCCAATCGATTGAGGATCTGGGCTATCCGGTAAGTTCGCGGGCGGCTGATGTTGAAAAGCTAGTTTCCATCGAAAAAGCATTAAATGGTATTATTGCCGTGGTCGCAAGCCTACTGATCATTTCTTATTTCGGTGCGGCAAGTGCCAGTATTTTAGGTGTGTTTGATAAGCATCGCCGTGATATTGCGCTTTTGCGCCTTATGGGGGGATCGCGAGCAACAATATTTTGGTTCGTTGCCGGTTTTGGTTTAACCACCGGCCTCATTGGGCTTTTAACCGCAATGGGACTTTATTTGGGGCTTGCAGATTTTATCAATAGTCGATTTTCCCTTGGTCTTGCCAGTGGTGCGGCCAATTGTTATTTGGAGCCAATTCAGCTTGTTGCTGCAGGCTTGGCAACCATGTTCCTTATTCTCATCGTCACTGCGCTATCGGCATGGCGTTTTGTGACTGTTGCACCGGGAGGGGCTCTACGTGCTGAATAAATTTAATCCCACTTTCTCATCGTTCAAATCTTGGCGTCACCGCGTTACTGCTATCGGTATTGTTGCTCTATCTTGGGGGGCTTTAAGCGGCACTGCACTTTCTGCTGAATGGACACCGCGGGTTTGGAATCCAAAGCCTGCCGATGGCGATGTTGTCATTGACTTGCCCTGTGATGGCAAACTTGTATTTCGTGCTGTACAAACAGTGGTTATGGACGAAAATTCTGCCAGTGCACCTTTGAGCGACAGTCCAGTAAGCCTTGGCGCGACTGAGGGTGAGCGCGCTTATATGGAATATCGCCGTGAAGAGCATATTAGTGGTGCATTAACTAATGAGCGCGGCAATTTCTTTTTAATGGGAAAATATGAAATTAGCCATGCGCAATATCAAGCGGTGATGGCAGATAGTCCCGAAAAATGTCCAACCCGTATGGGGCCGCCTGATGCATTACCTGAAACTGGTATTAGTTGGTATGATGCGGTGGAATTTACCCGCCGTTTAAATGCTTGGCTTTATAAAGATGATCTAGCCCAGCTAACTGCAATTGGCGCACAAAACGGCTATGTACGCCTACCAACCGAAGTCGAGTGGGAATTTGCCACCCGTGGAGGCCTATCGGTTAGTGCAGCCGAACGTAGCAATAGCCGCTTCTTTACCAATGGCTCTATTGATGATTATGCTTGGTATAATGGCGCACAATCAGCAAGCGGTAAAGCAAAGCCAATTGGCCAAAAAAATCCTAATCCTCTTGGTCTTTATGATCTTTATGGAAATGCTGAAGAAATTATGCTTGATCCTTTTCGCTTAACCCGACTTGATCGCTTGCATGGCGCAGTTGGTGGTTTTGTTGTGCGCGGTGGTTCGTTCTTAGATAATCCAGAAACTTTAACATCGTCTCGTCGTGATGAATATCCATTTTTTTCGCAAGATTCAAAAGGTGAAATGCGCCGCCGCACGGCTGGTTTCCGATTGGTGATTAGCACCCCATCGATTGGCGATTTAGCGTCTGTGGAGCGCTTAGAGGCGGCATTTAAAGAGCTAAGCAAGCAGGTAGAGGGCGATGCCGCCAATCAACCTAGTATGCAATTGCAAGAAATTGAAGCGCGGATTGAAGGGCCTTTGAAAACAGAAATTGCTGGCTTGCGTACACGTTTGGAAACCGAGTTTACACGCCGAAATGACGTTGAAAATCGCAGTTTACGCCGTGCGATTTTTAATGCTGGCATGTCGGCACGCGAATTACATTTGGCCTCGCGCGCCCTTGATAATTTTTATGCGAATTTAAACGATCCTGATTTTCCTGCTGACTTGAAGGAAAGCACAAGGACGCGCTTTAAGCGTGAACGTGAAAATTTTGATATGTTTGTGACGATATATACCGATTCTATCGTGCAGATTGCAACAGATCAGGGCAATAAGGTGGCAGTTCAAGGCGATATCGTTAAGCGTGAATTGACCGAGCAAAAGCGTCAAGCCTTGGTGCGCTATGTCGATGAAGCTATGCAGCAAATATCCGATTATCATGCTGGCAGCGTCACCCAAACCCGTGCCATTGTCGATAAACTTATCGGCGCCCATCCATGGTTTGATTAGGATTTGTTGGCAAAGATGCTTTAGCAAAATGAGCAATATTTGGCGCTTTCTTTAAAAATTTTTGTAAGAAAACGCCAAATTTAAGATTTAATCGCCGATGTTATTTAATAATGAATTACCTATCCCTTTACCGTCAAAATAGGTTTAATCTTGGCAACTTTACTTACCATTTTGGCTTTAGTCATTGGTTCAACAACATCGTCAATTGGGCGGTAAGCGGCAGGTGCTTCTTCACGCAAGCGGTCTTTTAGTTCCTTTTGAATATCTAAACGCCCATATAGATTACTATTTTCATGAGCTATAGGTGTTACAACGCGCAGTTTTGTATTTAACGGCGCGCTTTTTCGTGCTTCGCCACGTGACAAACGCCTACCCGCACCATGGGCTGATGATTGTGCTAATTGCTTATTGCCAAGCCCTTTTAATAGCCAACTACCGTCCCCCATTGATCCGGGTAAAATAACTGGTTCACCAAGCCAATGATAGGCACTGCCTGCCATAATATCACCACCACGGGCAGGGCAAGCACCTTTTCGATGGCGATAAACACCATCTTCATACCAAATAGCGTTATGCGCCGCATCATAAACCAAATGATGCTCAACCTTGCGTTTTAAAACGCGTTGCAGTGCTTCAATAGCTGATAAGCCAATTAAGAAACGATTGGCAAATGCAATATTGATGGCATTTGCATATCCATTGATACAAAATTGCACTAAGCTATTATTATCATCTACATCAAGGCCACATTTATGATCGGCACTTTCTTGCATTTTTTCACGCAATATGCTGCCAACTCTTTGGCCAAAATCTAATGAGCCACTATGGATAATGACCACTAAACTATTAGATTTCAAGCCTGCGGCATGGGCAAATTGACCATCAACAATGTCATCGACAAAACCAAATTCAACAAAATGGTTGCCGCCACCAATTGTTCCCAAAATTGCATCATGGCGAAATTCGTCTAATCCTTTGCCAAAATCAGCAAAGTCTTCAATAATTCTATTCGCGTTGAAATGGCCATAATCGCCTTGATGATTAACATCGTGCCATGCGGCATCAATATTAATATCAGCCAACAAGCCTTGTCGCCCTGCTTTAAAGCTATCCAATAACCCTAAAATGCCATGTTGTAAAATGGCTTGGCGATTGCGTCCTGTAAGTGCAATATTGCGCCCACCTTGAAATAATATATGCCTTAAATGACCATCAAGCTCAGGCAATAATTCATCAGGTGACACATTATCAATAGTGACCATGCGCATGCCACAGCCAATATCATTGCCAATTAGATGAGGTATTAGGACATGCTGTGTATCAAGCACAACCCCAACAGGTACTGGTTTGCCCGCATGAAAATCAGGTGTTGTGACAATGTTGCCAATAGTATTGCTTGTTAATTGCGGTTCATGTAAAGCGCGGCGCAAATCATCCAGTGCCCGTACATAATGGCCTTGCGGTTCATTTTTCGCAATAATTGCTTGATATGGAATAGATGAAAAAATATGTTCGCCCATGTTTACTGGGCGTTTATCATGTAACATGACTTAACTCCTAAAATTGTGCAGGTTCAGCAGCCGCAGCAATACGGAGTTATTTCACGGTTCAATATTCGCTTTGCTTTTAAAAATCAAGTAAATTTTATAAAGTTTCAAAAAGCCAAATATAGTATTTAGCTAGTAATTTGTTGTTCTGGTGCATAGCAAATAGTTTTAAGTGCTTGCAATTGCGAAATAATTCCCTTTTTACCCACCAAAATATTTACTTCTTGGTCAAGTCGACGATCTTGCCAATTTAGGGTGTTTTCTGCTCCTAAAGCGGTTAAAATAGGTAAAAGCCCAGCCACATCCCATGATGCAACGCCCGCCGCTATATAGCCATCGCTTAGTCCCATGGCAGCGCGCATCAGCGATATAACCGAGGAGCCGGTGGCACGATAGGCCATTTTTTGATGGATCAATATTTCTTCAAGCATTGTCATTTCATAAATGGGTGCCCATTTGGGGTGGACTGCAATATCAATGACCGCTTTTTTAGCATCAAGGTTTGCCAATTCTTTCAAAGGTTTATTATTGAGTTGTGGCGGGCAATTGACACCGCCATAAATCATCTCACTACGAATTGGTGCATTTGCAACACCAAAAATCGATTGGTCACCGTCTAATAAGCCAATAGAAATAGCCCAATCGCCGCTACCACGTAAAAAATTAAATGTGCCATCAATGGGATCAATAATCCATACGCGGCCATTTTTGCTTGGTTTTGCGCCGCCCTCTTCACCAAAAATACCATCATCAGGAAAATGGCGTTCAATTTCACCATAGATAAAATTTTCCACTTCCTTATCGGCAATGGAAACAAGATCAAGATGGCCCTTTTCGATGACTTCCAGTTGCCCAATATTGTTAAAGTGCTGCGCTGCCAATTGACCTGCTTGGCGTGCTATCTCGATAACAATGTTATAATCAAAAGCTTGAAATTCTTGGCTCATCTTGGTCTTCCAATAATCTTGATGTTGCTATTGCTTTTGCAAATTAAATCGTCACGCCTATTTTATACCAGCATGCATAAAGGATTGCACAAATTGGCGTTGAAACAACAAAAAGGCAATTAATAAGGGTGCAATTGTCATCACTGTTGCTGCGGTGATGGTTGACCAGTTGACACCAGTTTCTGGTGAGCCAAAAATTGCCAAACCAACGGTTAAAGGGCGACTTTCAACTGAATTGGTAACAATAAGCGGCCAAAGAAAATTATTCCAATGGAAACTTGCTGAAACAAGAGCAAAAGCAATATAGGTTGGTTTTGCAAGTGGCACAAAAACTTTTAGCAAAATACCAATTGATGATGTGCCCTCAACCTTAGCCGCATCGACAAGATCATTGGGAACATTTTTAAAAGTTTGCCGTAATAGAAAAATGCCAAAGGCTGACGCAATATAGGGAAGCGCCATAGCAGGAATTGTATCAAGTAGCCCAAGACCTGAAACAATGCGGTAATTTTCAACAATGAGGACATCGGGCATAATCATCAACTGAATAAGCACCAGAATGAACAAAATATCGCGGCCGATGAAATTAAACCGCGCAAATGCATAGGCAGCAAGAGTTGCAACAATGATCTGCCCGCATAAAATAAGTAATACAAGACAGGTTGTATTAAAATAATAGCGTAAAAACGGTGCTTGTGCCCATGCATGCTTAAAATTATCAAGTGTAAGCGGTGCGGTTAAATCGAAGCGGGTTGCGTATTCGCTTGGATGGAACGCTGTCCAAAAGGCATAGATCACGGGTAGGATCCATAAAAGAGCCAAAAACCAAGCGCCAATTGTTTCAAGAAATTCAGTTGTACGGCTCATTGGTAATGGGTCCTGCGATCAAGAATAACAAATTTAGTAATTGCAATAACCGCCAACACGATAATCAAGGTTACACTTAATGTTGCGGCATAGGGCGTATCCCAATAAGAAAACGCATTTTCATAAATATAGTATAATAAAAGGGAGCTAGCATTATCTGGCCCACCTTTAGTCATGATAACCAGATGATCTACCAGTTTAAAGGCGTTGATAATCGCATTAATCGAGACGAAAAGTGTGGTTGGCATCAGCAATGGAAAAGTAACGCGCCGGAAAAAATACCAGCGGCTTGCACCTTCAACTTCGCTAGCTTCTTTTAGTTCTGGTGATAAATTTTGGAGGGCAGCCAGATAAAAAATCATAAAAAATCCGGCTTCTTTCCATATTGCCATGACAATAAGGCAGCCCATTACGGTTGAAGGATCACCCAACCAGTTATGACCTGAAAAACCAAGGCTTTGTAAAAACTGGTCTAGTAATCCATAGCCCGGCGTATAAAAAAACAACCAGATATTAGCTACCGCAATCATTGGCAAAATCGTTGGTGTGAAATAAGCAAGGCGCATAAAACCGCGACCCTTTAGTTTCCCATTGACAAAAATTGCCATCATCATTGCTAGCGCAATACTTGCAGGAACGGTAACAAGCGCAAAAACAATATTATTGCCAAAAACTTGCCAAAAAATACCGTCATTCATCATGGTATGATAATTTTCCATACCCGAAAAATAACTGCCTTTGGAACGGCTTTGCGAAAAGAAACTGGAAATAAATGTTGCGATAATTGGATAATAGGTAAAGGTCACAAGTAAAAGCATCGCTGGTGTTATAAGCAACCATGCATTTATGTTTTCTTTCCAACTAATCGGCTTGCGCGAAACTGACATATTGTTCTACTTCATTTTAAAAATGCGGCTGGCGCTTATGTCCAGCCACATTTTTGTTAGAATATCAATAATATTTGATCATTTTGAAAATGACTTATTTATAGGGTTTAAGGATGCGCTCTGCTTGGCTTTGTGCCTTATCAAGCCCGTCTTTTGCGCTTTGATTCCCAGTTAATACCGCCTGAATGGCATCGTTAATGATTTTATAAATGCGACCATTTTCGTAAACTGAAAGTTCAGGCACTGCATAGGCCAGTTGATCACGAGCAACAAGGGTTACAGGAAACTCTTCGCTATAGGCCTTTAGCTCTTTTGTGTCATAAGCATCAGGACGGGTTGCAACATAACCAGATTTCATGCTCCATTCGGCAGCACGCTCTGGTGTAGTCATCCATTTGATGAATTTTACAGCCGCGGCTTGTTGTTCTGGGCTAGCTTTTTTAAATACATAGAAGTTGCCGCCACCAGTTGGTGAGCCGCGTCTTACTTTTTCTGGTAGCATTGCAACGCCAAAATCAAACTTTGCGCCTTCTTTCACTGCGGTAAGATTACCGGTTGTATGCCACATCATTGCAGTATTTTGCTCAAGAAAATCGCTGCGCAATGTTCCCCATTCAATATTGCCTTTAGGGCTAGCATTATAGGTCTTTGAAAGGTCTAACCAATAATTTAAAGCTTCAACGGTTTTGTTGTCGTTAAAGTAAACTTCGTTACCATTCTTATTCATCAATTCATGATCATTTTCAATGGCCAAGGCTTGTAACATCCAATAACCGAATGTGCTTGGAATTTTAACGCCCCAACGGGTTACATTGCCAGAATTATCTTTTTTAACTAGCTTTTGGGCATATTCAGTCATTTCATCCCAAGTTTTGGGTGGCTGTTCTGGATCAAGACCAACTTCACGGAAAGCGTCTTTATTATAATAAAGAACAATAGTTGAACGTTGGAAAGGAATGCTCCAGGTTTTGCCATCAATATTGCCATTGGCCATAAAAGCAGGATAAAATTTATCAAACCAATCCTTGCTATCTTCACCACTAATGTCATCAAATGGCACGATTGCATCTTCTTCAAGCAAGGTGAATACGTCGGTTGACAAAAGAACCGATAATTGCGGTGGTTGCCCGCCCTTAACCACAGTCATGACTTTAGTCATGGTTTCAAAGTAGTTGCCTGAATAAACCGCATTAATTTTAATGTCCGGGTTTTCTTTTTCAAAGCGTTTTACAAAATCATCCATAACATTGGTAAGTGGTCCACCAACGGCAACTGGATAATACATGGTAAGCTCAGTGGATTGAGCAGGTGTAAAGCCAAATGCCGACCAACCTAGGACCGCCGCGGCGCATATTTTTTGTACAAAGTTCATTTTTTCCCTCAATGATGATAAATCCAAGTGATATTAAGCACTTCAAGTGTAAAGATTATCTTTTATCGGTGTTATCTAAACCTTGATTAATCGGATTTTGCCAACAGAATATCTATTGGCGCATACCAGTTTGTAAGTTAAAATGGTGAGCTGCTTCACTGTCCCAAGTGATGTAAACCTCACTTTGGGGTTTTACGTTTGAAAAGCCAGCTTCACGAACCAAAACAGTTTGTCCGGCAATATCTGCAACAATGATGCTATCTGCACCCAAATATTCTACAGATTTAACGCTACCTTTTAAAGGACCATTATTGGTATCAATTCGCGCATCTTCAGGGCGAATACCAATAATATGATTTTCATATTCAATAAGATTCATTGGTGGCATGCCAACAAAACGCGCGGCAAAGGTTGATGTTGGGCATTGATAAAGCTCATGGGGCGCGCCCTTTTGCTCAATCTTGCCATTATTCATCAACACAACTTGGTCAGCCATCGTCATAGCTTCGGTTTGGTCATGGGTAACATAGACCATTGTCATGCCAAGGCGTTGTTGCAAGGATCGAATTTCGGTGCGCATTTCATGGCGCAATTTTGCATCAAGATTAGAAAGCGGTTCATCCATTAAGCAAACGGCAGCTTCAGCTATAATCGCGCGCCCTAATGCTACACGTTGCTTTTGTCCACCAGATAATTGCCCTGATTTACGATCCAACAAATGGCTAAGGCCAACAATTTGTGCAACTTTTTTCAAACGTTCATCGCGTTCAGCGCGTCCAACACCGCGGACCTTTAGGCCGTAAACAATATTTTCTGCAACATTAAGATGAGGAAAAAGTGCATAAGACTGGAAAACCATTGAAAGTTTGCGGTCTTTTGGCGGTAAATGCGTAACATCGCGACCCGCTATGAAAATTTTACCAGAATCGCTGGTTTCAAGACCAGCAAGCAAACGCAATGTTGTTGACTTACCGCAACCTGATGGCCCAAGAAGAACCAAGAAATCGCCCTTTTCAACGCTAAAGCTGACATTATCAACACCGCCAACACCACCCCACTGGCGCGAAATTTGCTCAAAGATAATTTCAGACATGCAAACCCAATCAATTACATTGTGATATTCGTATATTATCGCTTAATTTTTAGCCGCCAGTCGTTACTGTATTATGACGTATAAGTCTAATCATATTTTAGCCACAACGTCAAAATTCAGCCTTAATGAACAATAATCCGCACCAAAATTCTGTATATTGAGCCTCCTTTTGGTGATGGCGCTTTTATTTGGGGCAAGATCGTCGTCTCAGGTTAAGCGGCGATTCTGTTGGTGTTAAGCAAATTATATTAGGCAAAACGTTGAATTAAGTTAGCCGGCGTAATTTTTAAGTTTTATCGCCGTTGATTTAATATAATTAAGATAGGTAAGCGATTCCAAAAAATATACGATTTTAGATTATATTAAAATATCGCTGCATTAATAAGCCCTTGTTTGGTATCCTTCCAACCTATGCTAAATATCAGCCATAAGAAATGGTGGTAAATAGTGCATAAAACCATAAAATAAAGCTGTTGGTGGAGTTTTTCGCTGTTTTTATTAAACATGACTTGATTTATCATATTATTAAAGGGTAAGAATAGCCAAAAATTTCCTATTATATTTGAGATGTGTAAGAGGCATGATGATGAGTGGCTTAATAAAGCAAGTTGTGGGCACACTAGGCATATTATTGGTAATGGCAGGCAATAGCCATGCACAAAATGCGCCCACACAACCAGTTCAAGGTGAGGGGGCTTTATCAGTACCTAATCAAGCAATTGATTCTCAAACCAATACAGCGCCTCTTCAGCAAGCACCAGTATTGCAGCCAACACCAACTGCACAAACTGGAAATGGGGCGCAAGCTACCAGTACTCCGTCAACAAATGGCACGGTGATCGTACCTGCAACAACTGCCAATGGTGACAGTAGCTCAGCTAACACGCCAAGTGCTAATCAAGCCCCTGCAAACCAAGTACCTGCAAGCCCAAATAATGCCCCAGCAAATTCGGCTGCTCAAGATGCCACGGCACCAGCTATAAACAATCCGCAAAATAGTGAAACAGCTCAAGGTACTGGTAATCTACCTGCCCAGCCGCTGCCGCCTATCAATGCAGGCGAGACCGTAGTTGGCATTGATAAGTCAACGCTGCCGCATGACCTTTCTCCTTATGGCATGTTTATGCAGGCCGACTGGGTAGTTAAAACCGTGATGATTGGTCTTGCAATGGCATCATTGCTCACTTGGATTATTTTTGTGGCCAAAACGATTGAGCTTAGTATTGCCAAAGCCAAAGTGCGTAATGCAGTGCGGGAGATTGTGAGTTCGCATAGTCTTAGTGAAGCAATTGAAAAATTTGCTAATAAAAAAAATGTCAGTGGACGCCTTGTTAATGCAGCAGCCAATGAAGTGCGTATGTCCATTAATGCAGTGGATGGGGCTGGTAGCAGCGGTGTCAAAGAGCGCGTAACATCCGCTTTATCACGTATTGAAGCCCATGCAGGCCGGCGCATGGCTGGTGGCTCGGCTATTTTGGCAACCATTGGTTCAATTAGCCCCTTTGTTGGTCTATTTGGTACTGTTTGGGGTATTATGAATGCATTTATCGGTATTTCAAAATCTCAAGTCACCAATTTGGCGGTTGTGGCACCAGGTATTGCTGAAGCATTGCTAGCAACGGCAATCGGGCTTGTTGCAGCTATTCCTGCTGTTGTGATTTATAACTATCTTGCCAAATCCATTACTGGATATCGTCAGATTGTAACCGATGCATCAACAGGAATTGAGCGTCTTGTAAGCCGTGATCTTGATTTTCGTGAAGCCCAAAGAAAATCGCCGCGCCCCATACAACCCTTAACTGCGGAGTAAAATAATGGCTGCAAAACTCGGTGAAATTGGTGACGAACTAGATCTTAACCATGACATTAACGTGACGCCGTTCATTGATGTTATTTTGGTTCTGCTGATTATTTTTATGGTGGCTGCACCTTTGGCAACTAGCGATATTCCGGTAAAATTGCCGGCATCTACAACGCAGGCTCAGCCGCCAGAAGATAAGCCAATTTATCTATCGCTTCAGCAAGATAAGTCGCTTTTTGTTGGCGATGTTACGGTAAACCTAGAAAATCTTGCTGCTGAACTTGATAGGCAGAGCGAAAATAATAAGGAAACCAAGATTTTCATTCGTGGTGATACAAATGTTAATTATGGTGCAATGATGGATTTATTCAATTCACTGCGCGCGGCTGGATATTTTAGCATTGGGCTTGTTGGGCTTGAAATGTCTCCCTCTGCTCCGCCTGCTGCACAATGACTACCTGCGGAGCAATGACCACCTGCGGCGCAATGAAAAGCGCTTAAAATATATTGGAAATTTAAAGATGGCAGAAAATGCAAAATTTAAAATAGGTATAAAAATGATAAAGTCATTGACTGTGTTTTTATCTTTTTTGCTTTTGCTGCCCTTACATTCTGCATTTGCAGAAGTACAAAACCCAACAAGTGATAACCAACATCTTGTAAATGATGACGCAAGCCATCAAAGTGAAGTTAATCAATCTACAGCATTGCCAGCTTCACCGCCAGTGATCTCGGTAAAGCCAAATACGCCATTCAATAAAGAGGGTTTTGCGGCCCAACGATATTTTGACAAGAATAATATAGACTGGAAAGGTCGCGTACAGGTTAGGATTAAAAGATTTAGCCAAAGCATGCCTGAGATTGAAGGAACTGAGGGTGGTGTGGTTCTTATCAGTTTTAAATATGATGACGAGGGCACAATCACTAGCGTTGAAGTTAAGCGCCCTTCAGGGAATGAAAAACTTGATCAATACGCGGTAACCATGTTTCAAAAGATGGCTACTATACCAAAACCAATCAGTGGCGGCGGAACTCTCACCGTTCCGATTAGTTTTCCAAAATCAGAAAAAAAGCCAACCGATGATGAGATGATTGATGATAAAATCAAGACAGATCCAACGTCTTAAAATGATCAACGCATTTGTTCATCAAGAAAATATGTAGAATTTGTTAAGTGGGTAAATACCTCATCTGTTGAAGATAATATCATTTACGACATTCTTGCAAATTTCAGAAATAGCAGATTTTAGCAAAATATGATGTTTTTTTGTGAAATTTAGGTATGTGGCAATAAAAGCTTTACGCACAAAAGCATTGCAAAAGTTATGTAAATTGAAGTGAGAAAATAGGGCGGCGGTTTTTGCAGCTTTCCAATTAGGAGTTGAAACAATGCAGGGAAATATAGGACAGGACAGTTCAGGGCAAAAGCAGTCCCCCTTTATTCTACCAGCAACCCCATGGTGGCATAAATGTCTATTATGGGGTGGTGCGGCGATTTTTGTCACGTTTTTTTATGTTGCTGCAGCCGTTGCACTTTATCGCTTTGGTAATGAGCCAGATCGTCTGGCAGGGGCGCCTCCTGCTTTGATGTTAGTTTTTGCAGAAGAAGTAACCGCGCCGGATAGTCCAAATTTGTCTGAAGAGGTACAGGCCGAAACACAGGTAAATGAACCTGAAGTTGAGGAAAAGCCCGAAGAGGAGCCAGAGCCTGAACCAGAGCCACTTCCCGAACCTGAGCCCGTTGTTGAAGACGTGAAGCCTGATCCTGTAGTGACGCCGCCATCCGATATGGTGGAAGAAATAAAAAAGGAAGAGCCAAAGGAAGAGCCTAAAGAAGAAAAGGTAAAACCAACACCAAAGCCTGAAAAGCCGGAACCTAAAAAGGTTGAAAGGCCAGAGCGTAAAAAAACACCACCGCCAAAAAGGCAGGCACAAAGGGCCGACCGCAACCAAAAAGCGGCGGCACCAATAGTTGATGCAAAACAAGGTTCAACTTTTGCCGCACCACGCACCAGTACAACTGATGGTCTAGGTGGAAAACTCTTTGATGACTGGAAAGGCAAAGTGCAGGTTAAATTGCGCAGTATGGCTAACCGTGTAAGGCGTCAAGCCGGTGGTTTAACCGGTACTGCAATGGTTCAATTTTCCTATGATGCATCAGGAAGGGTGACATCAACTCGTATTAGTCGCTCATCAGGTAATGATCGGGTTAATGAAATTGCTTTGAAAGTGGTTCAAATGGCATCACCAATACCAACGCCACCAAAAGGTGGTGGAAGCCTTACTGTACCAATCCAGATCCGTTAATCATAAAGCATTTAAAACGAACGATTTTTAAAATGGCTTTATCTATGTAATTTAAAAGCGCCAAAGTAATTTGCTTCGGCGCTTTTTTTATAAATTACATAAATCTTGTAAGCGGTATTTTGCCAATTGTGTTTTAACTGTTATAGCCATATGAAAGATGTTTAAGCGGTAAGCCTCGTCCTTAATGCGGTTTTGCAGCTGTAAACACATTATGATAGAATGAAACCCGTTTTGAAATGGCGAATTTGGTATGGCCTTTATTTATAAAATTTTGACCCAAGTGCAATGGCAGCAAGCGCAAGAAGATGGGGTTTTTTTGGGCGCCTCAATCGACATTGCAGATGGATTTATTCATTTTTCAACTGCCGCCCAAGTGGCAGAAACCGCCAATAAGCATTTCAAGGGGCAAGATAATCTTTGGCTATTGCAAGTTGATGAAGCAAAGCTGGGTCAAGCCTTACGCTATGAAGTATCAAGAGGTGGTGCTTTATTTCCCCATCTCTATGCTACTTTAGATTGCCAACTTATAGAAAATATTTGGCCCTTTAATGCCAATGATAATGGCATTTTTTCGATTGATAAGGATTTATTATGAACTTTCCAATCAAGCAAAGCTTGGCCTGGTCACTCATCAAGCCTTTTATTTATAAGTTTGATCCTGAAGCCGCTCATGGCATGGCACTTTCTGGTTTAAAAACTGGGCTTACTAAAGGCATACCAATCGAGGACACTCGCCTTGAATGTAACGTCGCTGGATTAAACTTAAAAAATCCACTCGGTATGGCTGCTGGATTTGATAAAAATGCTGAAGTGCCAGACGCGGTTTTACGGCTCGGTTTTGGTTTTACCGAAATTGGTACGTTAACGCCATTGCCGCAAGAGGGAAATCCTAAGCCGCGCTTATTTCGCTTGGTTGATGACCAAGCGGTTATAAATCGCATGGGATTTAACAATGATGGTCATGATGCTGCTCATCAACGGCTTATAGCAAGGCGTAGGCAAGGTATTGTCGGGGTTAATATTGGTGCCAATAAAACCTCACAAGACCGTATTGATGACTATGTTCAAGGCATTAATCGGTTTTATGATGTTGCGGACTATTTTACTGTTAATATTTCTTCACCCAACACACCCGGTTTGCGTGACTTGCAAGCACGAAGCAGTTTGAACGAGCTGATAAGTGCAATAACTGCAGCACGAACTTCGCAAATGGCGAAAACAACCAAAGAAATTCCAATTTTCTTAAAAATTGCGCCGGATCTTGACGAGGTAAGCTTAGATGATATTGCGCAAGAACTATTAGCAAGTTCGTTTAATGGTGTCATCATATCCAATACGACCTTGTCGCGTAGTGGTTTAAACGACAAGGTTCAAGCTAAAGAAGCGGGTGGCTTATCGGGTAAGCCAATTTTTGAACGCTCCACAATAGTACTTGCGAAAATGCGTAAGCGGCTTGGCAAGGATTATAATATTATTGGTGCGGGCGGCATTCGTAATGGTGAAACCGCTTTAGAAAAAATTAAGGCAGGCGCGGATTTATTGCAGCTTTATAGCTCTATGGTTTATGAAGGGCCGTTTCTTGCAGGGAATATTTTGCGCGGCCTTTTAAATGCTTGTGAGCAAGATGGTGTTAGCAATGTTCGTGATTATCGCGATGCTAATCTTGATGCGTGGGCAATGCGCCAAATCGATATTTAAAGCTCTTAAAATGCTCTAAATATCATCAAAAATATTATGCTTTGGCAAAATGTTTGATGAGGGTTTGTGGTATCACTTAAAATATTTCACTCGCTACTAAATAGTTTGAGTGATACCTATTATTTTTCCATATTCAGGGTTTGTTCAATTGGTGTTAATCTTTGAATAAAATAAAATTTTCTTAAAGGGTCATATTGCTTAAGGTGATAGGCAAATGTGGCAAGCAAAGCCAGCGCAAATAATATTGAATGGTTAAATGTTAGATCTGGAAACTCATTTTATATTTCGAGTAAATTGGGGGTGTTATAGCTACGTACAAAGTAAGTAAGCCAACCATCATTATGACCATCAGCTAAATTTTGTGAAAAATAAAAAATACATAAAAAAATGGAAATAGTATAGTCGGTAGCAATAGAAGGCGCATTAACCAACTGCGCTTAATACTTACCAATATAAACGCCATAAACGAAAAAAATGCAAAGACAAAGTATAACGTAGTTCCCCAATATAAAGTAAGTTCATTTAGCATATGATAGCTTTACCGTTTGTATTCACCTTTTATAAGGTTTACGATTTTTAATCGCGATGGTAGGGGTGATTACTCAAAATCGTGGTCGCCCGATAAAGCTGCTCGGCAAGTAAAATACGAGCAATCTGATGTGGCCATGTCATGGAGCCGAAAGACAATAGTTTATCAGCTCTTTGGCGTGCCAAATCACCGTGACCATCGGGCCCACCGATCGCAATTAATAATTGCCGCGCACCATCATCACGAAATTGGGCAATGTCATCAGAAAATTGCCGCGATGAAATCGACTTTCCACGCTCATCAAGTACGATTAGTCGCGCATTGTCTTGCAGGCGCTCAAGCATTTTATTGCTTTCTTCATCCATGCGTGCTTGCGCCTTATCAAGGCGGCTTTCGGTGATTTCATGAACGCCGCCAAAGCTAAGGCCTAAGGTCGGAGCCGATTTTGTAAAACGGTCAAAATAGCGGTCAACAAGCTCACGCTCTGGGCCTTTTTTCATGCGGCCAACGGCAAAAATTCCAACTTGCACAACATATTCCTTTTTTGATTTGCATAATCCACCCATTTGGGTTGGCTTACTAATTTACCCTCTACGATAAATATATGGAGTGGATAAACCTTTTTTATCAAAAACAGGGTATTTTATAGACATGATACGATATTGTCACAAAATAATCTTGTAAACTTAATTTTTTGATTGAATTAAATACATTCAAAAAGTCCGGCAAGTCCAAGCATAGCATTTTCACGCTCTACATTGTCGAAATCATCGCCAAGTGTAAGATCACTTAAAGGATTATCTTTTGGCTTTTGCGTAATAATTTGCATTAATTTGCGCTGCTGCCAAAATTGTGGCCCGCGTAAATGATCAACAGCTTGACCTAATTTTATATGTTGGCGAGCTCGCATTTTTACCCACTCTTCCATAGGCGGGTCGCGATCATAATTTTCCAAAACATCAATTTCATAGGATTCAAGAACATAGAATTGGCAGCGATGCGATGACAAATGCTCCAATACAGGGTCAAATAATTCAACTATTTCAGGATTATTTTTAACGGCTAGGTTTCTCATCAATAGGCTTAGTTTTTTAAAGCGATTAAATCCAATATCACCATCACCCATAGTAGCATAAATAACCGGATCCACAGGAAAGCCTTCGTCTTCGTCGTCCTCATCATTGCTATAATCAATGCTTGTTATACATCTTGTATTGCCGCTTACTAATAAGCGAAAAAACAATGGAACAGCATAAGGCTGATCACCGAGATAAATTTTTTCCTCAGGAATTAGATTGCTATCGGGCAAATAGCCATTAATGCCAATAAGAGTTGATCTATTTGCCATAACTCATCCTTTGAATATCTTAAATATTCTTCAATTATATATTGTTTTATAAAATAAACGCTATTTCTAATTCAAGCAAATTGGTCAAAAAAATCATAAAAGCCTAATTTTCTGCATTAAAGCCATGCGATAAATTATGCTTATACTTTGCTTTAATGTTAAGCAGTCTTGGGGCAAATGGCTCTTTGACGATAAAAATGCTTTGCACATAATATATTACAAAGCCCAAAAATTTGCGCAAACACCATAATCGCCAAAGCATAGGTATTTGCGCAAATTCATCAATTTGCATCCCTTTGAAAAATTACTATAGGGAAAAACGGCAATAGAGAGTGGTTCTTAATCTTTTGCTGGCTGCTGCCACATTTTTTCAAGATTATAAAATTCACGCACTTCTGGACGGAAGAGATGAATAATAACATCGCCAGTATCGATCAACACCCAATCACCATCAGGTAGTCCTTCAACTTTAACATTACGCACGCCTTCTTCGCGTAGTTTGCGTAAAATTTGGTCGCCAGCAGATGCGACATGGCGGCTAGAACGACCCGAAGCGATAACCATGAAATCGCCAAGTGCAGACTTGCCCCTAATATCAATTTGGATGATTTCTTCTGCTTTAGCGTCTTCTAGGCATTCAATAATAAATTCTAGCTGTAGCTCAGGCAGAGGAATAGCTTTATGAGGTTTGCGACCAGACCGATTATTAGCCAAGATTGGATCGCTTGTCGACAAGGTGTCGTTTAAGTGTGTTGCGGTTTTCAGAGCCGTCCCTTTCTATAAAAAGATATCGTTACGCATCACATTTATTAAATGTGCCGTAAATTAGTGTAATTGGCAAGATAAATTATTAACCAATGCCTTATCAACTATTTAGCTTTGGCGCAATTGTGTTGACGAAAGGCTTGAGCGTGGGCCGTGGATAAAGGTCCATGCAGGTGGTTTCATCAAAGCAAGGCCGCTTGCTAAGCGTTCATCAATACGGTTTTGGGCAAAGCGCCGTGCCGTCACTGATGATAGAGCTGCAATGGTTGCACCCGGCCTATCAATAATTGCAATGGGGATTTTACGAGCTATATCTTGCCAATGCTGCCAAAGATGGAAGTTTTTTAAGCTATCTGCTCCCATAATCCAAACAAAATGCACACCGACATTACGTTGCAAAATGTGATTGATGGTATCTGCTGAAAAACGTGTTTCAATCGCCTGTTCAAATGCTGTTACTTTAATATGTGGATCAGAGATGAGCCCTTCACTTAAGCCTACCCGCTCACTTAATGGGCGCAATTCCTTTTGGCTTTTTAGTGGATTGCCCGGCGTTACCATCCACCATAGTTTGTCAAGGCGCAGCCGTGTTATTGCAATATCGGCCACTAAAACATGCCCCTTATGCGGCGGATTGAACGAACCACCATAAAGGCCGATAATATTGCCTTTTTCCGCATGAGGCATTTTCAAATAATGATCGGCTAGCTTGTCGCTCAAGGTCTTATTTGCCCTTTGCCCAATACATGATATTGAAACGAAGTCAGCTGCTCAACACCAATTGGCCCACGTGCATGCATTTTACCCGTCGCAATACCAATTTCCGCACCAAAACCAAACTCACCACCATCGGCAAATTGCGTCGAGGCATTGTGAATTAGAATGGCTGAGTCGATGCCATTAAAGAATCTTTCAACAATTTGAGGATCTTCAGCAATAATAGCTTCGGTATGATGCGATGAATAATGTTCAATATGGTCAATCGCTTCATCAATGCCATCAACAAAACGCACCGACAAAATCGCATCAAGATATTCGGTTGACCAGTCCTCATCAGTTGCTAGCACTGCCTTATCAAATATTTGCAATATTTCAGTGCTGCCGCGAATTTCACAACCTTTAGCAATAAGATTATTAAAAATAGCAATCAATGCTTGCACGTCAAAATGGCGATCTACCAATAAGGTTTCAGCTGCGCCACAAATACCAGTACGGCGCATTTTTGCATTAAGCACAACCTCATTAGCAATATTTTTATCGGCGGATTTATCAATATAAATATGGCAAATACCTTCAAGATGAGCAAAGACTGGTACTCTTGCTTCATCTTGCACGCGCTTAACAAGGCTTTTGCCACCACGTGGCACGATCACATCAATTGCACCATTAAGACCTTTAAGCATTTCGCCAACTGCAGCACGGTCGGTTGTCTCAACCATTTGCACTGCATTTTGTGGTAAGCCAGCCGCTAACAACCCTGCTTTAATTGCTTGATAAATCGCATTTGATGAATGAAAAGAATCCGAGCCACCACGCAAGATGACGCAATTGCCAGCCTTAAGGCAAAGGGCCGCCGCATCAGCGGTTACATTGGGGCGGCTTTCATAAATAACGCCAATAACTCCAAGCGGCGTGCGCACCCTTTGAATATGCAAACCATTGGGACGATCCCATTCATCAATGATGCTGCCAATTGGATCAGGCAAATCGGCAATCATGCGCACGCTGTCAGCAATGGCTGCTATGCGTTTTTCATCTAAGCGTAAACGGTCAAGCAATGCTGCCGACATGCCAGCTTTTGTCCCTTGCTCAATATCCAATTGATTGGCAGCAAGAATGGCTTGGCAATTATTAGAAATTTCATCTGCAATGGCTTTTAAAGCAGCGGTCTTTTGTTCCGGCAAGGCTGATTTTAGCGTGCGCTGGGCTTGCGTTGCTTTCACTCCCATATTAAGCATGGCACTGACAATATCATGATTTTGATGATGATCTGGCATTATATCCCCCTAATTATGCACAACCATATCATTGCGATGAATTATGGCAGAACGCGCATCATAACCCAAAATATCAGCAATTTCCGTGCTTTTATGGCCAGCAATGCGACGTGCTTCATCACTATCATAGGCAATTAACCCGCGAGCAATTTCGCCGCCATCTGGGCGCACAATCGCAACCGTATCACCACAATGGAATTGACCCGATACTGAAACAACACCAGCGGGTAAAAGTGATTTGCCGGCAAGCAAGGCGCGCACTGCGCCTTCATCAACCTGTAAAATACCCATTGGCTCAATCTGACCGGCTATCCATGTTTTCCACGCATTGACCGGGCGCTCTGATGGTTTAAAGAGGCTATAAGGAATACCCTCATCCAAAGCTTTAAGTGGATGAAGCCGCTTGCCCGAAGTGATAATCATTGCCGTGCCGGCGCTCGTGGCAATCTTACCGGCATCAAGCTTAGTTTTCATGCCGCCGCGTGATAATTCCGATGCCGCAACGCCTGCCATGGCCTCAATATCTGGGGTAATGGCATCAATCACTGGTAATAATTTAGCATTTTTATCTAAATGCGGCGGTGCAGTATAAAGCCCATCAATGTCCGATAGCAAAATAAGCAAATCTGCACCCATCATTGTTGCAACGCGCGCGGCTAGGCGATCATTGTCGCCATAGCGGATTTCACTGGTTGCAACCGTGTCATTTTCATTGATAACCGGTACAATGCCCAATTTTAGCAAAGTATTCATGGTGGCACGAGCATTGAGATAACGCCGACGCTCTTCGGTATCGTCAAGGGTTAATAAAATTTGCCCCGTGCGCAACTGGAATTTTTGCAATTCTTCATTATAGGCGCGGGCAAGTTCAATCTGCCCCACCGACGCAAAAGCTTGACTTTCTTCCAGTTTTAACGCACCCGATGGAATAGATAACAAGGTACGCCCCAAGGCAATAGCGCCAGAGGAAACAACCATAATTTCTGTGCCAGAGGCTTTGAGTGCGGCAATATCACTACAAATGGCGGCAAGCCAGTCTTGTTTAAGGCCAGAATTTGGGTCAACCAAAAGGGAAGAGCCAATTTTAACCACAATACGCTTATAGCTTGCTAATGATTGTTTGACCGCCGCCATCAAATTTTACGCCTCACTTGTTTCCTCAATGCGGCTCTCGTCGATGTTTTTCATCAACATGCGCAATGCACCTTCCAAACCTTCACGGGTTACACCTGATAGGGCAAGGACGGGAGATCCTACAGCCTTTGCAAGCTCCGACATTTTTTCAGCGCGTTCTTCAGGGGTTAAAATATCAACCTGCGACAGCGCAACAACTTCCGGCTTTTCATCAAGACCATTACCATAGGCTGCCAATTCATCACGAATGGTGCGGTAGGTTTTGGCAACATCTTCTTCGCGCGCTGAAACAAGATGCAATAATACGCGCGTACGCTCGACATGGCCCAAGAACTTATCACCAATGCCAACGCCTTCATGGGCGCCTTCGATAAGACCTGGAATATCCGCAATCACAAATTCACGGACATCAATACGGGCAACGCCAAGGCCGGGATGTAAAGTGGTAAAGGGATAATCAGCAATTTTGGGTTTTGCTGCGGTCACGCTAGACAAAAAGGTTGATTTACCAGCATTAGGCAAGCCAACAAGGCCAGCATCAGCAATCAACTTTAAACGCAACCATAAGGTGCGCTCTTCGGCATCTTGACCGGGATTGGCACGCCTTGGTGCGCGGTTAGTAGATGTGGTAAAATGTAAATTACCAAAACCGCCATTCCCGCCTTTTGCTAGGCGAAAACGCTCGCCAACACGAGTGAAATCGCAAATTAAGGTTTCATCATCTTCTTCAAAAATTTGCGTACCAACTGGTACTTTTAAAATAACATCTTCACCTTTAGCACCGGTGCGGTTACGGCCCATGCCATGCATGCCGGTTTTAGCCTTGAAATGCTGTTGAAAGCGATAATCAATTAAGGTGTTAAGACCTGCAACACATTCAGCCCAAACATCGCCGCCACGTCCGCCATCACCGCCATCGGGGCCGCCAAATTCAAGAAACTTCTCCCTGCGGAAAGAGACCGCGCCAGCGCCACCATTGCCGGAGCGAATATATACTTTTGCTTGATCGAGAAATTTCATGCTTTTTGCCGTTTACCAGTTTTAGAGAATAAGGATGAAGCAATTTTGTACCAACAAAATGCTTGAGATGTTTGACGAATGCATTTGAGCGATGGGAGCAAACATCTGCCATTGATAAAATGCTATAATTGAATTTTGCGCATTTTTCCACATAAAAGCGCAACTATTCGAATTAAATTGCTTTTTAGATGAAAAATAAAGGGCACCTTTACAGCGCCCTTTATAATTTACTTTGGCTTTAATAGATTGAAAACTTCAATTAAGCCGCATCTAGCTTATTAGGCATATAGTTTAAAATTGGCCCAAGCCAACGTTCAACCTCACCAACCGGCATGTTTTTGCGCGCAGCATAATCTTCCACCTGATCGCGCTCAACTTTGGCAACGCCAAAATAATAACTTTCTGGATGTGAAAAATAAAGCCCAGAAACGCTTGATCCTGGCCACATGGCATAGCTTTCTGTAAGCTCCACCCCTGTTGACTTGGTGGCATCTAACAAATTAAACAAGGTTCGTTTTTCAGTATGGTCTGGCTGAGCAGGATAGCCAGGCGCTGGCCGAATTCCTTTATAGGGTTCCCCTACCAATTGCTCTGGTGTAAAGGCCTCATCCTTTGCATAGCCCCAATAGTTTTTGCGCACTTCTTCATGCATACGCTCGGCAAAGCTTTCAGCAAAACGGTCCGACAAAGCTTTCACTAAAATAGACGAATAATCATCATTGGCGCGTTCAAAATTTTCGGCAAAGCTTTGTTCGCCATTACCAGCAGTTACCACAAAGCCACCAAGATAATCAGCTTTGCCACTTGTTTGCGGTGCAACAAAATCAGCCAAGGCAAGATTTGCAACATTTTCACGCCGGCTTAATTGCTGGCGAAGTGTATAAAAGGTTGCCAATTGTTCATTGCGTGTTTCATCAGTAAACAACGCAATATCATCACCAATTGTATTGGCTGGCCAAAAACCGATAACCCCTTTTGGGTGGAACCATTTTTCCTTGATAATTTTATCCAGCATATGGCGTGCATCATCATAAAGTTGGCGTGCCGTTTCGCCTTGCTTTTCATCTTGTAAAATAGCTGGAAAACGCCCTTTCAACTCCCAACTTTGGAAAAAAGGTGTCCAATCAATATAATGGGCAAGGTCAGCAAGATCCCAATTATCAAAAACCTTGGTGCCAAGAAATGTTGGCTTGGGTGGCGAATAATTTTGCCAATCAATCTTAAAAGCGTTAGCGCGTGCTTCTGCAAGCGGTAAGCGTTTTTTAGCCGCTTCCCCACGCTCATGGGCGCTCGCAACCTTGGCATATTCTTCTCGTATATCGCTTATTGTTGCGTCACGGCTATCAGGCGACAAGAGTGATGATACGACACCAACCGCGCGACTTGCATCAAGCACATAAACCGCTTGACTACGTTGATAACGTGGATGGATTTTTACCGCTGTATGAACGCGGCTTGTGGTTGCGCCGCCAATCAGCAATGGAATATCAAAGCCTTCTTTTTCCATCTCACTGGCAACATTGACCATTTCATCAAGCGATGGCGTGATAAGCCCTGATAGGCCAATGGCATCGGCCTTAACTTCACGGGCGGTTTCTAAAATTTTAGCTGCCGGCACCATGACCCCAAGGTCGATAATTTCATAATTATTACAAGCAAGCACAACACCGACAATATTTTTGCCAATGTCATGCACGTCACCTTTAACCGTAGCCATAACAATTTTACCCGCGCTTGAGCGAGTATTGCCGGATTTATCATCTTCCATATAGGGTAATAAAACCGCAACCGCCTGCTTCATCACGCGGGCAGATTTAACCACTTGTGGCAAAAACATTTTACCAGCACCAAAAAGATCGCCAACCACATTCATACCCGCCATTAACGGGCCTTCAATCACATCCAATGGTTTTGCTGCTTGTAACCGCGCTTCTTCCGTATCTGCCTCAACAAATTCTGAAATACCGTTGACTAGCGCGTGTTCAAGACGCTTTTCAACCGATAATTGACGCCAAGACATATCTTTTTCTTTAGCCGCTTGCCCGCCTCGGCCGCGATAATTCTCGGCCAGAGTTAATAGACGCTCAGTCGCGCCATCATCACTATTGAGCACAACATCTTCACAAGCCTTGCGCAAATCTGGGTCAATGGCATCATAAACTGCCAATTGGCCAGCATTGACAATGCCCATATCCATACCGGCAGCAATGGCGCGATAAAGGAAAACCGCATGCATGGCTTCACGCACCGGTTCATTACCGCGAAATGAGAAAGAAAGATTGGATACACCGCCAGAAATATGGACATGCGGCAAGGTGGCACGAATATCATGGGTTGCTTCAATAAAATCAACACCATAATTATTATGTTCTTCAATACCAGTGGCAACGGCAAAAATATTGGGGTCAAAAATAATATCTTGCGGCGGAAAGCCAACTTGCTGAGTTAAAATATTATAAGCCCGGGTACAAATTTCAACCTTACGCTCGCGTGTGTCAGCTTGGCCAACTTCATCAAAAGCCATAACCACAACGGCGGCGCCATAACTGCGGGCAAGACGAGCTTGCTCGATAAATTTTTCCTCGCCCTCTTTCATGGAAATTGAGTTGACGATGGATTTACCTTGCACGCATTTTAAACCTGCTTCGATCACTTCCCATTTAGACGAGTCGATCATAATCGGCACGCGGGCAATATCAGGTTCAGCTGCTAACAGATTTAAAAACTCATGCATAACGGCTTTAGAATCAATTAGCCCCTCATCCATATTAATGTCGATAATTTGCGCGCCGTTTTCGACCTGCGCCCGGGCAACTTCTAATGCCGCGCTATAATCACCTGCGGTAATAAGCTTTTTAAACCGTGCCGAGCCGGTCACATTGGTGCGCTCCCCCACATTCACAAATGGGATATCATCAGTTAAAGTAAAAGGCTCAAGGCCTGACAGGCGTAAACGCGGCTCAATTGTTGGAATTTGTCTTGGTTTAAATTCTTTAACTTTTTCAGCAATAGCGGCAATATGTTCAGGCGTTGAACCACAACAACCACCAATAATATTGATAAGACCATCCTTAGCAAAATTGGCGACTTGCTCCGCCATCGCTTCGGGGCTTTCATCATATTCACCAAAAGCATTGGGAAGACCAGCATTGGGATAAGCGCAAATAAGCGTATCTGCTACTTGCGACAATTCTTTTATATGCGGATACATAGCATGGGCACCAAGCGCGCAATTTAGCCCAAATGAAAAAGGCTGGGCATGGGCGAGTGAATACCAAAAGGCGGTTGGCGTTTGCCCAGATAAGGTACGACCAGACAAATCGGTAATCGTACCTGAAATCATAATCGGCAAACGGATATTCTTTTCAAGAAACACTTCTTCAGCAGCAAAAACAGCCGCCTTTGCATTTAATGTGTCAAAAATCGTCTCGATAAGTAAAAGATCCGAACCACCATCGATCAGTCCTCTAATCTGCTCGCCATAGGCAATGCGCAAATCATCAAAAGTGACAGCGCGATAGCCCGGATTATTAACATCCGGCGAAAGTGATGCAGTGCGGTTGGTTGGTCCAATAGCACCTGCAACAAAGCGCATTTTGCCATCATAATCTTGCGCGCGTAATGCTGCGCGGCGCGCAAGGCGTGCGCCATCGCGGTTAAGCTCGTAAACTTCCGCTTCCATACCGTAATCAGCTTGAGCAATTGAGGTTGATGAAAAAGTATTGGTTTCCAAAATATCTGCGCCAGCAAGGGCATAGCGATAATGAATATCTTCAATGGCTTTTGGCTGGGTAAGGGTTAAAAGATCATTATTGCCTTTTAGCAAACAATCACAACTTACAAAGCGGTGGCCGCGAAAATGTTCTTCCTCAAAGCTTAGACCTTGAATTTGTGTTCCCATTGCGCCGTCAAGGATAAGAATGCGCTCTTTAGCGGCTTTTTTGAGCATTGCAAGGCGATCATCCGTTGCCTTACCGCTTTCAAAAAGTGAAGAGAAAGATTCGCTCATAATACATGATCCTTGGTCGTTATCGGCGCATTGTTATAAAATAATAGGCTCATTGCTTAATCTTCGGCTTAAAACTTAAAGGCGCGAAGCTTGCAGTTTGGGTACGGACAAAGATTGTTTTGACAAACTCCTCCCTTGCCGCTCCACTTAAATGACATAAAGAAATCTTTATGTCAATAAAGAGGTGGTAAAAGGTAAGGGAATAAAAATCTTAAAAAACAAAGACCTTAGCGAGTTTTTATTTTCAGTCTGTATTTTCACAATCAAGCTGCTTTTGGTCAATGATTAATCCATCAAGTTCGGCGCGTGCTAATCGTGTGGCGCTAGCTCTGCCAAATCGCTGGATCACTGCTTTACGACGTGCGGCATTTAATTTGTGCTCTGGTGCTTCGCGCAGGACATGGCCGCCATAACTATCAGCAAGGATAAATCCACAATCTTCAGGAAATAAATCCATTGGCACGTCACTATGGGTTGCAAAAAACAGCTTATCACAAAATGCCCGATAATCAGGCCACTTATTATCGGCCTTTAAATCAGCAATGGAGGATTTGACTTCAATAATCCAAATTTCACCCTTTGATGACACCGCTAAAAGGTCAGCACGCCGACCATCAGCCAGCGATAATTCGCTTAAGGGTGCAAAGCCAAGGCTTAATAATAGTCGCATAACGCCGCGCCGCACAAAAAGTGCGCGTTCAGATTGTCGCCCGTCATCAAGTGGATGGTTTTTATGAAGATTAATGATTGCCATAATTTTCTAAAAATTTGAAAGCCGATTTAACGCATTTTTATAATAAATATTATGTTTTATAGGTAAGACGACAGTTATAAAATTTCAAGCGGTTGGTGTTATGAGCTTATATTGATGCTTTCTAAACTAATGGTACAAGCCGGTTTTATTGATTGCCTACTTGCCGCAAGATAAAAATCACTATATAAGGATAACAAATTTCCCGGAAAAAATGTGGCTTTTACCCACGTCCCGCAAAACCGGTGCGGGCGAACAGAAGGATTATATCTATGGCTAACCAGCTGCTGATGCCCAAGGCGACCGCCGTATGGCTTGTTGACAATACTGCTTTATCTTTTGATCAGATTGCTGCTTTTTGCAAATTGCATCCACTGGAAGTAAAAGCAATTGCTGATGGTGAAGCCGCGCAAGGCATTAAAGGTCTTGATCCAATCAATACCGGACAATTAAGCCGTGATGACATTAAACGTGCCGAACAAAATCCTGATTTACGTTTGAAGTTAGCTGATCCAAAAGTGCGTATTCCTGAAAGTAAGCGTCGCACAGCACGCTATACACCGCTTTCAAAGCGTCAGGATCGTCCAAATGCTATTTTCTGGCTTGTGCAAAACCATCCTGAATTAAAAGACGCACAAATTTCGCGTCTTATTGGCACAACTAAATCAACTATTGAGCAAATCCGCACCCGTACTCACTGGAATTCAGGCACTCTTGTTGCGCGTGACCCTGTAACTCTTGGTCTTTGCTCGCAGATTGATCTTGATATTGAAGTTGAAAAAGCTGCTAAAAATCGCCCTGCTGATATGCCACGCGATGAAACATTGTTGCCTGCATCTGCGACTGAAAATTATGGCTATGATCGCAGCCACGAAGAAGAAGAGCTTGATGCTGACAAGATCTTTGCAAAGCTTTCTTCCATGAAGCGTAAGGATGAAGACGAGGAAGAAGAAAACAATTCTTTCTAATTTGACATCATAAATTTCTATTTTAAAAAGGCTCGAATGCGTAATGCTTCCGAGCCTTTTGTTTTAAAAGCTGTTAAAATAATTTTATATTAGTGACCTGACGCTCGATTATCTAGTTGACTTAAAACAGATAAAGGCATTGCTCTTGCCGTTCCAAAGGTGATATTTTTTGCAAGGTTGGGAAATCTTGTATTCAAGATCTCTTTAAGCTTTTCATTGGCTGGATAAGGGAGAGACATGCCAATATATTGGCGATAAGAAACTTCAAACCCCTTTAATTCAATGCTTCCAAGATCTAGCCATTCATTTTCCTTTAGCTCAAAATAATTAGCGCCAAGAACGGGTTTAATGACCTCTGCAGTTTTTGTACCAAAAAATGTTTTTTCTGTTTCACCAATCCATTCGGAGTGTTGACCATTTGTAAAACATTTTACTTCGGTGATAACATAGCGCCCCGGCTTTAATACTGTAAATGAATCAATAATGTCTTTAGCATTTAATTTTTCTAAAGAAGCTTTTTTTGAGCCAAAATCTGGAAAAGTGGCCATTCTCTTTGTTTTATCCGTAAGGCCCACAACACCATAATGTCTACCGCTTGAAGAGAGAATGGTAAATTGGCGATAGTCGATTTTTCCGTCTATTAACTGTCGTACGCGAATACTCCCTGCTAAACATTCTCGCTCATATGCAAATACGCGAACAGTTGCTCGGCTTGCTTGGCTGTTTGTAAAATTGGTAATTTCGGTTACGGAGTAATCTTTACGAGCGCCGCATGAGGATATGATTACACCACAGGAAATAATACCAAGGGTATAAATTAGCTTTTTAAAAAACACAGCTTTTACCTTATATAATTGATTATTAACCGCAAATTATATGCGCTTTTTAAAGGGGCAAAATTTTGCTTGCCGCAAAGCGTAAATATTATGCGCTACTACTGAAAAATATAAACGGCGCTGCCAATAGGGGCTTGCTGTCTTCCCCATATTCTCAGCGCCGATATTTTTCTATAATAGAAATTAAACTTAACTGCTATTCTTAACCAGCATATTGATTAAGAGCACGCTGTAGTGAATTTACCTCTTGCTCAAGACGTAAAATGTCTGCTGCTGGTGTCGCGCGATTATTTCGTGCTGCACGAAGGCGAGCTTGTGCTTGATTATATTGCTGACGCAATTGGCTTGCCTTAGCTTGACGGCTTGCCGCAGTTTGTCTTAATTGGGCAGTCTGCTGTGTATAGGTTCCATTTGAAATATTGGAACGTGCACAATAATAGCCATCAAAACGAGCGTCCCCCGTACAAGAGCTTTGGCAACCAGTAAGGGCTGTTACGGCGCCTAACATGCCAATGACAACCAATGGAAAAAGTTTTTTCTTTAAACCAGTCATTTCTTACTTAATCCTTTAATAAAAAGCTGCCGATATGTGTCAAAATATCGACAAATCGGCAGCCGTTAAATTATTAGCTATCAGCGCGGCTTACAGCTGTTTGCATACGAGCCAATTGGTTTTTAAGCTGATTGCGCTGCGCGGTTAACTGGGCAACACGCTGCTTAGCGGCAGCATTATTGTTATTAGCTGTTGCTCGCTTCAAATCATTAAGATCTTGATCTGCCTGATCAACATATTGGCTAACAACCTTGACATTGCCGCGGGCGCTTTCAACTTGTTTGCGATAGGCTTCTTTTGACATTTGGCCGCTTGCAAGGCTTTTTTTGCTACTAGCAAGACGAGCGGTTTCTTCAGTGATAAGGCGACCAGTCAACCCATTGATTTTGCTGTAATGGGCAATGCTCTTATCAGCATTGGCAATAATTGCGCGCAAGTCACTTTGCTCGGCTGCAATGCCGCGGGTCTGCTGATTAACGCGGTTTGCATCTGCACCACCAATAACACCGCCACCAACGCCGCCAATAATTGCGCCGCGTGTGATTGAGCGGCTATCGCCACCAGCAATTGCACCAATTGCTGCACCTGCAAGCGCACCAACGACAGCACCAGTTGCAACACCTTGTACAATGCGGGTGCGTTCAGTTTGCTGTTGACGCAAAGCAATTTCCGTTGGGGTCATCGTTGATGGGTCAATTGCAGTTGTTGTATTGGTACAACCGCTTGCCAAAACTGAAACAGCTAAAAGACCTGCAACAATCCGCTTGGAAATAAATGACATTATATTCTCCTGTAATGACGATCTATATTATAACTTGCCTTGCTTCATGCCATTGCAGGAGCTGTATATGTTTTAAGCCAATTTTAAAATGATAGCTGTTATATTTAAACTTATGTCGCCATCTTTATAGGATAGTAGCTCAATTGGTCTAAATATTGGATATGTTCAAATTGATTATGAAAAAAACCACCGCCGGCATTTTTTAAATTAACCTTATCCCTCTCACCACATTTGGCTTTTAAATTGCAATTTCAAAAACTGCTGTAAAATTCCCCTTCCAGCCAGTTTCATGCAAAATATGCCGTATTTCTAATCAAGGCAGTTTATCAACAACAATATTGCAGTAAAAAACAAGTCCTTTTTTAACTAATAATTAACTTTACACAATAAATTTTGATTTCATATAAAAAAACTAGATTTGGTATAATCTTAGAGCTTTGCAATGCTAGGCGTTATTGGTTTTCAAAGAACTTCATCATTGTGAAAAGTGAAGCCGAAAAAATTAAGAGGATCTGCAATTAATATGCCTTTTAAGTTTTGACCATATGAATATTCTATTACCAATTTTTCAAAACGTTCTCGTTTAGTATAAATATCGTCAACTCTAACGGCATCTTCACATTTAAATAGATTCTCATGGATGGAAGAAAAGCAAAATTCGTCATCTTCGTCGATATCAAAGCAACATTCTATTTTTCCTTCAGCAACAACAATAGAAAGATCTTTTTCATTGATTGAAACTTTAAAGAGTTTATTGCCGCTTTTTATATAAAAAATATAATAATAAGGATGAAATTTTTTTACTCCATCCGTCTCATCAATAAAGCCGGTAACAAAACTTTTAGAAATTCCATTTCTTTTAATAAAATTCAAAATATTTTGCATTTGGTTTTACCTTTTTTTTAATATATAAAACACACTTATAAATTGGGCCATAAAATACAAGCTTTTTTTAAATTTTAAAAATGGGAAAATAGATGAGTGACAAGGCATTAATTGTTATTGATATACAAAATGATTTTTGCCCTGGTGGTGCATTAGCTGTTGCCCAAGGCGATGATATTATTGCGCCAGTTAATGAGCTTATCGCTTGCCATGATCATATTATTGTAACGCAGGATTGGCATCCTCAAAATCATTCAAGTTTTGCGTCACAGCATGATGGCTGTGACCCTTACCAAATTATTGAAATGCCCTATGGTAAACAAGTGCTTTGGCCAGATCATTGCATTCAAGGCAGTTATGGTGCCGATTTTCACCCTGACCTTCACTGGCAAAAAAGTGAGCTTTTATTGCGCAAAGGCTACAATGCTGCAATTGATAGCTATTCGGCATTTTTTGAAAATGATCATAAAACCCCAACTGGGCTAGCAGGCTACTTAACTGAGCGCCAGATAAAAAAAATATTGCTATGCGGTTTGGCCACAGATTTTTGTGTTGCATATTCAGCAATTGATGGTGTGCGTTCTGGTTTTGAGGTAAGTGTAGTTTTAACTGCTTGCCGTGCTATTGATCTAAATGGCTCGCTTGATCATGCAATTAAAGCAATGCAAAATAATGGTGTTGAACTATTATTGACCATATAGGATGTTGATATTGCGATAAATATGTCAACAGTCCTTAGGATTTTAAAACCTTCTTAATATTGCAACTTTTCACGTATATTGAAATTTTAAGGCCATTTGCCTTAGAAGCGTCTAAATTTTTGTGTCTTTGGCGTTTGATTTATTCAATAGATGGATTTACCAATCATGAAGTTTTTTGTTAGCCGTTTTTTATTACTGCTGGTATTTGGTGCTGTTTTAAGTGCCTGCACCGATGAACGTGCTATTCTTTGGCATGATAAAATGGCGACAGCTTCGTCAATTGCGGCATCTAAAGCTGCACTTATCCAACCCAAAAAACCAATTGCTGTTCAGCCGGTCTATGTTGCTACAAGTCGCGGTAAAGAAAATAATCTATATTTGCCTTTTGGTTCGAAACGTTCACCGCATTTAAATTTCGCACGTGTTGATGTTGGGATACCTGCAGCACACCAAAAAGGCGCCGTGGAAGCTAATGGTAATAAGCCAAACTCTGGTGAGCATTTTGCTGCCGTTGCTATGCAAACCTACAAAGATAGGCAAGATTTTAAAAGTGCTTTAAATAGTGCTTTAGCAAATTTGCCACAAAAAAATAAAGAAATTCTAGTTTTTATTCATGGTTACAATAATAACTTTGCTGAAAGTACATTTAGAGCCGCGCAAATTGCCTATGATTATCAATTAAATGCTGTAACTGTTCACTATGCATGGCCATCAGGTGGTGCCTTAGGGCTTTACGTCTTTGATCGAGACAGCGCCGATTATGCTCGTGATGGTCTTGTTGAATTATTGCAATTAGTATCAGAAACAAATGCTAAGCAGGTTAGTGTTGTTGCTCACTCGATGGGTAATTATGTGACTATGGAAGCATTGCGTACTCTTGCGCTTAAAAAGCAACGTGGACCAATCAACCGTATTTCTAATCTATTGCTTGCCGCACCTGATATTGATGTTGATGTTTTTCAAATGCAGCTAAAAGACATTAATGGATTGCCAAAATCAACCGCTGTTCAAGTCTCTAGCAACGATAAAGCACTTACAGTTTCAGGAACAATCACCGGTGGCCACGCTCGCGTTGGTGATGGGTCGGATATTGCAATGCTAAATAAAGCGGGAATTGCAGTTTTTGACATGTCAAATGTTGATGGTGGCTCGCATGCGGTGTTTGCGTCATCACCAACACTGATGGCACTGGTGCAAGATGGTGCGCTTTCCCATTCGGTCCTTAAAGGCGATGAAGACAATGATGATAATGCAGCATTTCTTGCGGACGGTAATTCAGTAATTAAAGGCGCGCGGTCTTTTGTGCAGGGAGCTGCATCATTGATACTTTATACGCCGGCGCGTATTTTAAACGTGGCAAATTAATACGCTATTTAACTAGAGCGCATTTCGATCTGATTAGATCAGATCGGCGCTCTAATCCATTGTCTGCACCGCGTTTTTTGTCCGAAAACCGCTTCACACTTTTTTAAAAACGCTCTAATCAAAAAAAGATAGCATAATGAGTTAAAAAAAAGCCTTTGCAAATCTAATGCAAAGGCTTTTGTATTATAAGATATTTAAGCTTTATTAGTTTCTATTACGCTTCATGGAAATGCGCTGATAATCTATTTTAAACATGCCATCAGCAAAGCGAACGCCGGTTTTTAATTCGGTGATTTGCACTGTTGTTTCTTGGTTTTGTCGATCAATCATGGTCCATTGTCTTAATTCGTAGGTCTTGGGGTCAAATATTAGCTTTAGCTTGCCGCCGCCCATGGTTTTATCGGCAATTTCCATCACGGCAACTTTATCATTGGTAGAAAATGCTAATAATTTACCGCCGCTTAAATCAATTTGATTATTAAGCAATAATTTCATTGGCGTTTGGTTAAGCTGATAAAGATCCCATGTATCAAGTTTTTTATTATGAATAACCACCGATTTGCCATCAGCAATCACGCGTATATCCGAGCCCTTATAGGTGAAGCGGATTTGTCCAGGGCGCTCCATGTAAAATGTGCCTTCGG
Source organism: Bartonella sp. HY761 (assembly GCF_026743145.1). Classification (NCBI taxonomy): domain Bacteria; kingdom Pseudomonadati; phylum Pseudomonadota; class Alphaproteobacteria; order Hyphomicrobiales; family Bartonellaceae; genus Bartonella; species Bartonella sp. HY761. The sequence goes on along the minus strand of NZ_CP104887.1, from coordinate 2,581,922 downwards.
TCATTTCACCTTTTGGACCAATTTGAATAAAATCACCGGTCATGGTTTTTATTGAAGCAAAGTGGTTAGCAATTTCTTGGGCTGTTACTTGTTGGCTTTGGGGCTGATTTTGGGCTTGCGCAAGCATTGGCGTAATTGAAACAGCGCTAAGAGCTAATGGCAAAGCAATAAAAGCAAGGCGTAATTTTTTCAATAATTTCATCTTCATCCTCTAAATTCTTGCTAAAGCCTTTTTGAGTGTTGTCGAATTTGAGCAATGAAATGCTTTGGTTATTTGCAAATGTTCAATGTCAAAAAAAATCGCAAAACCGATTATAAACTAGGCTTAGATTTTATTTTTCTGGTTTTTTCATAGCAATATTTTGATAATTAATTCTAAACATTCCGTCAGCAAAACGTACATTACTACGTAAATTGGTAATTTGCACAGTGGTTTCAAGATTTTGACGGTCTATCATAGTCCATTGTTTAAGCTCGTTGGTTTTTGCATCAAATATTAAACGCAGCTTACCACCACCCATGGTTTTATCAGTAATTTCCAAAGTGGCTGCATTTTTATCGCTTACGAAATTTAATAATTTGCCGCCGCTTAAATCTATTTTGCTGTCGAGCAGAAGTTTCATCGGTGTTTGGCTAAGCTGATATAGATCCCAAGTATCTAATTTTTTATTATTGATCACTACTGACTTGCCATCAGAAATGACACGGATTGGGGAATTTTTATAGGCAAAACGAATTTTACCGGGGCGTTCTAAGTAGAATGTGCCTTCGCTCATTTCGCCTTTGGGGCTAAATTGAACGAAATCGCCAGTCATTGTGGTTATGGCAGCAAAATGATCAGCAATTTTTTGTGCTGCAGCTTGTTTATTACCTGCTTGGCTTACGTTTGCAGCATTATTTTGCGCCAATAATGGCGATGTGGCAAAGCTGCTGAATAAGACGGCGATTAAACTTGTTTTTATGAGTTGGAAACCACGCATAGAATTACCTCATTGTTTTAAGGCAAGTATCTCATATTGCCAATTAATCAAAACTCTAACTATTGGCTATGGCTGTTTCATGGCGCAAATCTGTTGACTTCGCGATTTTTCCATTTCATTTAAACATAAAAACCGTGTGATTGCGGTCTTTATGGTGTTTTATGAAATCATCTTTTTAATAATTTTCATTGCCGTCTTCTAACAATATTTCTCGTTTGCCGGCATGGTTGGCAGGGCTAATAATGCCTTCCTCTTCCATGCGTTCAATGATAGAGGCCGCACGGTTGTAGCCAATGCCAAGGCGGCGCTGAATGTAGGATGTTGAGGCTTTCTTATCGCGAAGAACAATAGCAACGGCTTGATCATAGGGATCTTCACTATTGGCCATGTTACTATTATTGCTTGAATTATCACTTTCGTCATCGCCTTGGTCTTCCATGACAGCATCAAGATATTCTGGTGTGCCTTGGGTTTTAAGGTGATTTACAATGGTTTCCACTTCATGATCGCCGATAAATGGTCCATGTACGCGTTGAATGCGGCCGCCGCCCATCATAAACAGCATATCGCCTTGGCCCAATAATTGCTCGGCGCCTTGTTCGCCAAGTATTGTGCGACTGTCAATTTTAGAAGTAACCGAAAAGGAAATGCGGGTTGGGAAGTTGGCTTTAATCGTACCGGTAATAACATCAACGGACGGGCGCTGGGTTGCCATAACTACATGGATACCTGCAGCACGTGCCATTTGCGCTAAACGTTGTACCGCGCCTTCAATTTCTTTGCCGGCAACCATCATCAAGTCGGCCATTTCGTCAATGATAACCACAATATAGGGCATGGTTGTCATATCAAAATGTTCGGTTTCAAAAATCGGCTTGCCTGTTTCATTATCAAAGCCAGTTTGCACGGTGCGTGATAGGCTTTCGCCATTTTCTTTTGCCTTTTGCAAACGCTCATTAAAGCCGTCAATATTGCGCACGCCAAGTTTGGACATGTTGCGATAACGCTCTTCCATTTCGCGCACCGCCCATTTTAATGCCACAACAGCCTTTTTGGGGTCGGTTACAACCGGCGTTAGCAAATGCGGAATACCGTCATAGACTGACAATTCCAGCATTTTAGGGTCTACCATGATAAGGCGGCATTCTTGTGGTGTATGCTTATAAAGAAGTGACATAATCATGGTGTTAATAGCGACAGATTTACCCGAGCCAGTGGTACCTGCAACGAGCACATGGGGCATTTTGGCAAGATCTGCAATAACCGCATTGCCACCAATCGTTTTACCTAAGGCAAGGCCAAGCTTTGCTTTACTATCGAGATAATCACGGGTTTCAAAAATTTCACGCAAATAAACCGTTTCACGATGTTTGTTCGGTAATTCAATACCAATAGCATTGCGACCTGACACTACAGCAATACGGGCAGATATCGCACTCATATTGCGAGCAATATCATCGGCAAGGCTGATAATACGTGATGATTTCACCCCCGGCGCCGGCTCAAACTCATAAAGTGTAACCACAGGCCCCGGCCTTACATCAATGATTGCGCCCTTTACCCCAAAATCTTCTAAAACGCGGGCAAGAAGTTCGGCATTTTGCGCCAATTGATCTTTGGAAAGCGAAGCATCTTTAAAGGTTTCTTTTGGTTCGGCTAAGAACTCTAGATGAGGCAATTCAAAGCCATTGCTAGTGGTTTTTTTGGCAATGTTACTTTGCCGACCTGTATCTTGCTTGCGATCTGCGGCGCGGCTTTGCCGCGTTTCTATCGCCACGCGCTCATTATTGTTGGGCATTGCATTATGATCGCCACGCTCGTCAATGTCTTGGCTAAAGTTTGGCTCAACACGTTGGTTCGATGTTGTGGTTTGTCTTGCTGTGCGTATTTCCGTTTGCTTGTTTGATGGCTTACGCTGCTCTTTTAAGGCAAATTTTTCGGCGCGCTTTGCTTTGATGCGTGCAAAAAATGCTGATACGCGCATGAATAGATGCATGGTCAAACCAAACATTGTCACAAAGATGCCCGCGCGCGGCGCATCTTCATAATCTTCAACGCGGTTGGATCGTTTAACTTCTGCCAATTTTTGGCGCTTTTTAGCTTTATTGCGCCCAATCACTGCGCCAGCATAGGCAGCAGTTATCAAAGCAAGGGGGGTAAAAACAATAGCAATAACAATATCGCGTAATGTTTTGGGCATGAAGGACAGTAATTGGTCAAAAAAGCCTAAAAACTTATCACCAACAACGCCGCCGAGGCCCATTGGCATAGGCCAACCTGCAATAGGAGGAATAGTTGCAATAGCGGTTGCAAAGAAAATGCCTGAAAGCCCCCATAGAATGATGCGGGTTATGGGCTTTGGAATATCGCGTTGCATCAGTAATAAAATTGCCCAAAAAAATGGTGGCAATAAATTAACCGGAGCTGCAAGGCCAAAAAACTGCAAGGCAATATCCGCATAGGCTGCGCCCCAAAAACCAAGCTGGTTGGTAACGGGGTTATTATTGGCAAAGCTTAATGATGGGTCGGCAAAATTCCAAGTAGCAAGAGCGGTGCCAGCAAGACCAATTAAAATAAGTAGGCCAAGACCTAAAAATGTACCAAGCTGACGAAAAAGCACATGGCTAAAGCGTGGTGCTTGATAGTCGTCTTCATCTGGTAAATTATAAGCAGAGTGCCCTTGTCTCATTTTAAAATCCTAAATGCGATCCAACCTAAAACGGTTTTAATTTTGGAAATTATAGCAAGCGAGAGTTAAGGGCAAATTAACCTAAAGTTGCGGACCAACAATTAAATTGGATTAGAAAAGACAAGAATTGTGCTTTGCAACGAATAATTTTATGCAGCTTAATCTTTTATTATTCGCGGCTTTGGGGTAAAATAAACGGCAAAACCATATCTATCCATTGGATTTCACGGGAAAATTTTAGTTTTTTTGTTCGTGAAATAATGCGTTTAAATGGTTTTTTGGTGAAACGGTTTGAACACATACGCCGTAACAATTAGCCAATAAAAAAATAGAAATGATGGTTTCAAAAGAAAAACCTTTAAATATCTCCCGAACAAAAAACTATTTTTCGCAATTAGGATTATCTAGCCATCTTTTCGCATTTAACTCTCTTGGAAATGGAATGTGTCATTGTATCACTTATAATTATTTACCGAAAGAAGATTGGGCTGTTTTTTTATAGTGAGAGAGGAAATCGATATGACGTTAAAGAATTCGCTAATGAAGATGATGCATGTAGATATTTAATCGATACCGTCATTTCTTCTTTTTTGCACCAGATAAATACTTCAGAAGAAAGTCGCAAAAATGGAAAATTTATATTTTCTGATGAGTTCCCTTAGGGATATAAACTAATTATTATTGATGGTCTCACAAAAATTATTGTGTTTTTTAAGATTAAATCCGCAGCCGATATTGTTGAATGTAATCAACCGCTCTTTAAGGCATCGCCCCATTCAAGGCGGCGCGCCTGTTTAAATAAATCACCGTCACGGCGCGTAATTTGGCGTATTTCAACATTGCCTTTATCAGTGCAAAGCTTAAAAGCAAAGCGGCCACTGCTTTTTTGTGGATGGCTTAAAATACGCGCTTCAATCGGTTGTGGTGCAAAACGCGACGCAACAAGATAGCAAAATTTTTCGTCTTCATAAGGGACTTCTGCTTTCTTGGTAAGGCGATGAAGTTTTGAGCGTGCGAGGCGCACCGAAAAATGACACCAATCCTCTTGGGTTTTGCTGTCAATTTTTGCATTTAATTGCGTTAAAGGGCAGGGGGCTAAATGTGCGCAAGGGGCAGCGATAAAGGCGCCAAGCTTTTCAAGGTTTTGCCGCTGGCGTAAAATGCGTTTCCAACCTGCCGGCGTGCCGGGCTCAATAATCACCAATGCACCTGCACATTTTTGCCAAAGGCTGCTTATCAACCTATCTTGCTGTTCATCGTGCAATTCATCAAGAACAAAACCCAAGGTGACAAGGTCAGCAATTGGCAAAGCGTCAAGAGCTGCTTGTTTGCTTAAATCTTCATGGCACCATGTAACCGTTTGATTGGTATGGCTGGTTTTTTGGCATAATTGCTCGCCAATTTTTTGAATGTCGCCACTTTGCTCAAAAAGGCTTATATTTTCAAGGGTTTCAAAAACTTCGCGCGCCGCAAAAAATACTGTTCCGGGTCCAGAGCCCGCGTCAAGCATAGTTTTAGGGGCAAAATCTCCAAGCACAGCATAAGCTTCATCAAGCGCCTTATAGGCGGCGGCAAAGGTTGCCGGTAGCCGTGCAGCGATATAGGCTTTTGCCGCCATGGAATTATCAAGATGCATGCGACCATCGCGTGTTTCAGTACGATAACGCTGGCTCAATCGTTTTGAGGCATTGCTCAACTCGTTGATTGAAACATTGGCTAAAAGCTCTTCACCAGCTTGCCGCAAGTCTGCAGGTAGTTCCATTTGGGTTCAAACTCAATTTTAAAAATGAAATGGTTTTAAAATGAAATAGCTTAAGTTTTTGCAAGCACATTCAATAATTCATCGACGCAATTAGCCAGCTTTTCATCAATTATATGGAGATATAGCTGCCAATCGTCAATATGGTTGATTTCATGTTTGCCATCAGAAATACCGCGCAAACCAATAAGCGGCAGATTAAATTGTTGGCATGCCCGCAATACTGCATAGGTTTCCATGTCAACCATATCTGCATCAATCTCATTATAGGCACTGCCTGAAACAACATTACTGCCGGTTGATAGCCGAGCTTTTGGCAGGTTGTTTAAAAAGCATGGCAATTCTATTTCTTTTGGCAGGTCTAAAAATGGCGTTAAGCCTTTTTCAACGCCAAATGCGCTCGCATCAATATCGCGCCAAGAAACCGACGCTACTTGATAAACGCCTGTTTGATGCAAATTTTGTGCGCCGGCAGAGCCGAGAGAAATGACATAATCGGGTAGGCAATTTTGTGCGCTTAAGTTTGATAATGCAATGGCGGTATTTACGGCCGCTTCAACTGGCCCAACACCTATAAAAAGCGGGGTAAAAATCTGTTTTAGCTTTTCCCCATATTCAGCTTGAGCTGCCATGAGAAACAGAAATTTTTTACCCGCTTTTTCAGTTACAATTGCCTTTATTGCCATTATGCTTTCTTTTCAAGGACGCTGATATAAAATCCATCTGTCTGCGTGCTTTTAGGTGACAAAACAATACCATGCTTTGAAAAATGTGGCGCTGGGCTTTTGGCCGACATGCGCTTTTGCCATAGGTCTTGCATATCGATTTTTTTCAAATTGGGTTCACGTGCCAAAAGACTGGTTATTTGCTCATCATTTTCAGGCGCAAAAAGTGAGCAAGTAATATAAACAAGGCGGCCATTATCTTTGACAAACTCAAGGGCATTATCAAGCACTTGGCGTTGCTCTTCAACGCGGCGTTCTAGCTGTGTTTCAGTAAGGCGCCATTTCGCGTCTGGTCGACGGCGCCATGTGCCAGTACCTGTGCATGGTGCATCAACCAATACACAATCCATTTGGCCTTTTAATGGGGTTAATTCTTTTAGATTAGCATGGGCTTGGCTATTGCGCACGCCGGCACGGCGCAAGCGGTCAAAAATTGGCGCAAGACGGCTTTTTTCCGCGTCATATGCGTGAATTTGGCCACGATTATCCATTTGGGCGGCAAGGGCCATGGTTTTACCACCAGCGCCAGCGCAATAATCAAGAAGTTGTTCATGGCCGTTAGCATCAACCAAGTGAGCTGCAATTTGCGAGCCAAGGTCTTGCACTTCAAACCAACCTTTTTGGAAAGCCGGTTCAGCTTGCACATTTGGGTGGCGGCCTAGTCCTTCAATGGGGGCAATGCGAATTGCTTCATCATACCAGTCAACTGGCTGAGCATGTGTTTCTGCTAGCTCTTTCAACACGCGTTCGCGATTAGATTTTAAACTATTAACGCGCAAATCAAGTGGTGGGCGCTCGCCAAGGGCAGCGGCTTCTTTAATCCAATTAACGCCAAATAGGTCTTGGAAATAAGTTATAGACCATTGTGGAATATCAGCTTGTATATAATCGGCTGCATCAGCAATATTAGCATTTTGCCAATGGTTGCGTGTGTTTCCATCCAATTGTTCTGGCGCAAAACGGTCATCATGCAATGCTGCATCAAGGGTTGCAAAATTCATGCCGCCTTCGCTCATTAAAGCGCCAAAGGCTAATTTTTCAATACTATTATCGCCCATGCGATAAGCAATGGATAGACGGCGACGCAAAGCATCATAAACGATATTACCTATTGCAGCCCTGTCACCAGATCCTGCAAAGCGGTGGGAAAGTCCCCAATCTTTTAATGCGTCAGCTGCAGGACGTTTGCGTGTCTCAATATCTTTTAAAACTTCAATCGCTGCTTGAAGACGGCCGCCCAATCGCATTTTTTTATTCCTACCTTTATCAATGATGTGATGTTACTCGCATCACTGCTTTACGACTTACAAACTACGCATTTATAAAGCATTGCAGTTTATAATTTTTATTCATGCTTGCTATAATGAAAAAATGGAATAAGGGCAAGGGCTGAGAAATTGGTTATGGATATCCTTTTTGCTGTGTAAAGGGTTGAGTAAATAATACCTCCATAAGTGCTTTTTGTTACAATACAGTCAAGTATTCATGGCATTCATGGAGGCGTAGGTTTCAAAAAATATATTAAAAAGCGCGATTATAGGATTTTGGCACGAAATCTACAGGGCTAAAATCTGCACCTTTTTGATTATATTGGGCGTTTAATAGCCAATAGGGATCGCGTAATAAGCCTCTGCCGACCGCAATAAGATCAGCTGCATTGCTACTTAACACAAAATCAGCAACCTGCGGATCATCTAACATGCCAACCGCAATAACCGGAACGCCCGTTGCTTGTTTAACCGCATCTGCAAGATATACCTGATAACCAGCATGAAAAGTTGGTGTATGGTTGGGGTCTAATTTGCCGTCTCCGCCACCGCTCACATGAAGAACATCTGCGCCGGCTGCAACAAAACGTTTGGCAACTTGGCATCCATAATCAACATCAAATCCATTTTCGCCATATTCTTGTGCTGATATTCGTACAAAAAGGGGCATTTCAGCCGGCATAACCTCTTTTGCAGCTTTAATAACCCGCTCACCAAATAGCATTTTGTCTTTGCCATATTCATCATCGCGAAGATTCATTTTAGGCGAATAGAATTGATGAATGAGATAGCCATGGGCGCCATGCAATTCAATGGCATCAAAGCCAGCTTCAACAGCGCGTTTAACGCTATTGCGAAATGCTACCACTATTTCATCAATTTCATCAATACTCAATGCGTGGGGCATTTGATAAGACCATTTGCCATCCCCTGCGTCAGCACTTCCATCATATATCATGGCTGAAGATGAAACAACATTGGTTGTGCCAAGCGCTTTGCGTCCTGCATGGGCAATTTGGATGGCTATTTTTGCGCCTTGTTGATGGGCAGCATCAACAATTGGTTTAAATGCATCTCTTTGTTCATCATTCCATAAGCCTAGGCAATTAGGTGAAATACGCCCATTGGCGGCAACATTGGTCATTTCAACAATGATAAGTCCAACACCGCCAACAGCGCGCGATGCATAATGAATATGATGCCATTCATTAGGCATTCCATCCTGTGCTTGATATTGACACATGGGCGGCATAACGACGCGGTTTTTTAATTCAAGGTTTTTAATATTATATGCTGTATTGAGATAACGCAATTTTGCCATTTGAATTAATCCTAACTAAAAATAAATCTGCTTGAAGCCTATCCCAGCTGCTGTTATCAGTAAAATAAATGATTTGTATAATTGGTATAAATATGGATAATATCAAGACGCTTGATCTTAATTTATTAAAAGCTTTAAATGCACTTTTAGAAGAATGTAATGTTACAAAAGCAGCTAATAAATTATCGCTGACGCAACCTGCGGTGAGCAGCATGTTAAATCGATTGCGTGACAAATTTAATGACCCATTATTTGTGAGAAGTTCGCATGGCATCGTGCCGACCGACCGCGCCTTAAGCTTGGCAGCGCCTGTAAAGCAAATTTTGTCTGATATTGATAAGCTCGTTCAACCGGTGGTTTTTGATCCAGCATTTTTAGATGTAACCTTCAAAATTGCCGCCAATGATAATGATATGCAGGTGATTGGGCTTCCCTTTATTCTTGCATTAAAAAAAATTGCACCACGGGTAAATCTTTCTTTTATTTCTTACCACCATGTTGATGTGCAATCGATGTTGGCGCGTGGTGAACTAGATCTTATTTTAACCGACCCAAAAAATTCACCACCATTATTACGTAGTCGTATTATTTATCATGAGCGTTATGTTTGTTTGATGCGTAAAGATCACCCTATGGCGCAAAAACAAAAATTGACGCTTGATGAGTTTTGTTCACTTGAACATGTTTTGGTGTCGAATGATGGTGGGCAATTTTATGGCGTTAGCGATGAAGCATTGGCAAAAATTGGTCGTAAGCGCCGAGTGTCATTATCCGTAACCAGCTTTTTAATGTTACCTAGTATTTTGCAAAAAAGTGATTTTATAACCGTTGCACCCGAGCGACTGGCTAAAACCTTTACCAATTTAGCGTTGCTACCGCCACCTTTGGAGATTAGCGGCTATACAAAAATTATGGCATGGCATGAACGTAATCATCAAGATCAGATACAAAAATGGCTGCGCCAATTAATGCTACAGTCATTTTCGTAATAGCTAATGCGTTTTTTAGTGAATGTGATTTTCTGGCTTTTCAAATATCCAAATTGCCTGTTTTAATTGAAATTGGCGTTAAGCGCGGGTTGGCAGAATGCGGTCTGGCGGGCGATGATGATCGACAAATGCGCGGATATTGATAATGACTTTTTCGCCCATATCAATCCGGCTTTCAATAGTTGCTGAACCCATATGGGGTAGTAAAACCACCCGACCACCTTTGGCAAGCTCAAGCAAGCGTGGATTAATGGTGGGCTCATTTTCAAATACATCAAGACCAGCACCAGCTAAGTGATCATTTTCAATTGCGGTGATAAGTGCTTCTTCATCAATTAACTCACCACGCGCGGTATTAACAATATAAGCACTTTTTTGCATTGCTTTAAGTCGCTCGGCTGAAAGTAAATGGAATGTTGCAGGTGTTGATGGACAATTGATGGATACAATATCCATATTTTTGAGCATCTCGTCGAGATTTTCCCAATAGGTTGCACCTAAAGCATCTTCAATAGCGTTATTGGCGCGACGGCGATTATGATAATGAATGGAAAGTCCAAAAGCGCGTGCGCGTCTTGCAACGGCTGTACCAATGCGCCCCATGCCGATTATACCGAGTTTTTTACCCCAAATTCGCCGGCCTAGCATCCAATTTGGTGACCAACCGGGCCAAAAATTTCCAGATTTACTGTTTAAAACATTAGCACCCTCAACCAAACGCCGTGGCACTGAAAGAATAAGTGCCATAGTCATATCTGCGGTGTCTTCCGTTAAAACATTGGGGGTATTGGTAACAATAATACCACGGCTAGTGGCTGCAGCAACGTCAATATGATCAGTGCCATTACCAAAACTTGCGATAAGTTTTAATTGTGGTCCTGCTTTTGCAATTAATTCAGCGTCAATGCGATCATGAATCGTTGGAACCAAAATTTCCGCAATTTTTATTGCTTCAATCAATTGGCTTTTAGTCATTGCTTGGTCAGGCGCAAGACGGACGTCAAAAAGCTCTCCCATTCGCGTCTCAATCGGATCAGGTAATTTACGAGTTAAAACAACAAGTGGCTTTTTTTGATCGGTCATTCCGTATCCCAAATGTTTAAAGTAAAAAAATCTACAATTTAATCAACCTGTTAAGTTGAAAAGAACGTCCGTATATTTCAAAGATGCCTGTTAATAAAAACTAACAATAAACAAAGATCATATATTTTGCATTCTATTGACTGCTCATTAACCAGCTTGGCATATAGCTATGCGGATAATGAGATATGCTGACTGCATATTCTATTCAAATGTTTAGCATTTGCCAGTTTAAATGCAATAAAAATTTAATTGGAATGACAATGAGGTTGGTTGTGCAATTTTCTGCTATTTTGAGAACATCGCTTTTGATATTTGCGACCCTATTGGCTGGGGGCGGATTGGCTATGGCCCAAGATTCTGAAAGCCAAGATAATGGGGTGGTAAACGAAACCGCGCAAGTTGCGCCGACAAATCTTGGCAAAAATAGCCAATTACCAATTCCGCGCTTTGTTAGTTTGAAATTTGACAAAATCAATGTTCGTGTTGGTCCCGACTCAAATAAATATAAAATTGCCTGGGTTTACAAGAAAAAAGGGTTGCCTGTTGAAATCATAGCTGAGTATGATCAATGGCGCCGTATTCGTGATGCAAATGGTGAAACAGGCTGGGTAAATGGTGGGCAGCTTGATGGAAGGCGTACGGCCATGACTGCGCCTTGGGTTAAGGATGACCAATTATTTGTTATGCGAAAAACCCCTGATAACGAAGGCGCCTTGGTCGCAGAAGTGCAATCCGGCGTCATAGGCAATGTACGTGCTTGTGATGGCATGTGGTGCGAGATGGAAATCCATGGTTACCGTGGCTATTTAAAGCAAATGGACCTTTGGGGGGTGTATCCTGGTGAAGAAATCAAAAAATAAAGGAATAAAGGCGCTTTTGATAAGAACTAATATTTTTAAATAAAAGTGCTTTATATATTTTTCTCTATCCCCCTACTAATAGTGATAGGGGGATAAATTAAGCAATTATGCTGCAGGTTCCTTGACAGCTTCATCAATAATTGATTCGACTGGCTGCGGTGCAGGCATTTTCATCATCAAGCGCAAAAGACGGGCAATGGTTTCTTTTAAGTCAAGGCGGGAAACCACCATATCAACCATGCCGTGGTCTTTAAGATATTCAGCGCTTTGGAAGCCTTCAGGCAAAGTTTCACGGATTGTTTGCTGAATAACGCGGGCACCAGCAAAGCCAATTGTTGCACCTGGTTCAGCAATGTGGATATCGCCAAGCATTGCATAAGAGGCAGAAACGCCGCCAGTTGTTGGGTTAGTTAATACCACAATATAGGGAAGTTTTGCTTCTTTCATACGCTCTATCGCAACGGTGGTGCGTGGCATCTGCATTAAGGATAAAATTCCTTCTTGCATACGTGCGCCCCCCGATGCTGTAAATAGAACAAGTGGGCGATGTTCGGCGATAGCTGTTTCAAAAGCTTTTACAATTGCTTCGCCAGCTCCCATACCTAAAGATCCGCCCATAAAGGAAAAATCCTGAACGGTTGCAATGATTGGCAAACCTTCAATAGTGCCCCGTGCATTAACGATAGCATCATCCATGCCCGTGCGAGAACGATAATCTTTAAGACGGTCAATATAACGCTTTTCATCGCGAAATTTTAACGGGTCGGTCACAACCTTGGGGTTTTCCAAAGTTTCATAAATGCCATCATCCATAAAATGCTTTAAGCGATCCTTGACCGGAATACGCATATGATGACCAGAAGCGGGAATCACATATTGGTTTTCAACCAGATCCTTATGGAATACCATTTCACCGCTGATAGGATCTTTGATCCATAGGTTTTCAGGCATATCACGTCGACCCAACATTGAATTAATTTTGGGCCTAACAAAATTTGTAATCCAGTTCATCTCTTTAGGCTTTCCTTCCAGATCATTTTTGCGCAACTTAATCTAAAATGATCAATAAATTCTTATCAGCTGATTTTTGGCATTTTCTATGCCTTAATGGCAATATTAATATTTCTTATAAATACACAAAATGGCAAAAATGAAAAGCCTTGACGACAATCTTGATTAATAAGCAAAAAATACTAGTTTTTCTCTTCTTAGATTATATGTTGAAAAATTTTGATGTTTTGAAAAGTCTAGATGGGTAGGGTTTTGATATTGGCAGTAATCGACAATGAGTAATTCAAAGTAGGGCTCATTGATTTTACATCAGTAAAAAATAATTCAATGCAAAACAAGTATAAGATAAAAAGCCAAAAAAAAAGCCGGACAAAAGTCCGGCAAGTTATGAAGGTGCCATCTAGGGCAAAACCTTCAGAGGGGAACACTCAAGAAAATGCAATGGGAGGAGACAAATTCTTGAGACCTCTGAATATTGCTCTTTTTTTCATCACAATACAACTAACACTATAGCAAGGCAGATATGCATTTTTGCATGGCTTATAGATTTTAGGCATTATGCGTAATTACTCAGCAAAAATTGATTAAATAAGACGCGAAATTAGATTTATTTTCGATCGAAAATAATAATTGCTCAATTTTTGTGCAATTAGCTGTAGACGTTTTCCGGGGTAATAATTGGCGCCTAGTTTAATAATGCTATAGGTCATACTTCTATGCAGAATATTGGCAACGCAAATATATGTCTTCACTGTCAAAGAAATGGAAACAAGTCGTTACGATTTATCCACTTCACAAATGGTTCTATTGAGATACTTTAAGGACAAGTTATCATAAACCAAAAGGAATTTTTCATGCGCCTTATCAAGACCCTTGCTACTGTTGCTCTACTTGCTGTAAGCAGCAGCTTTGCACATGCTGCTTCAATTGAGGCTCCACAAGGCAATTATTCTTTGGATCCAAACCACACTAATTTGCTTTGGAGTGTTTCACACTTCGGTCTTTCAAATTATATTGCTCGCTTTGACAAGATTGAGGGTAACCTTGTTCTCGATCCATCAGATGTTTCAAAGTCAATTCTTGAAGTTACTGTTGATCCAGCTTCGGTTGATACCAATCACCAGTCAGAACCAAATAAGTTTAATGAAGAATTGGCTGGCGAAAAGTTTTTTGATGTTGCTCAGTATAAAACCATTACTTTCAAATCAACTGCGATTGAAGTAACTGGCGAAAAAACTGGCAAAGTAACTGGTGACTTGACATTCCATGGTGTAACCAAGCCTGTAACTTTGGATGTTACTTTTAATACAGCTCTTACTCCACATCCAATGACAAAAAAGGCAGCTCTCGGTTTTTCAGCTAAAGGCGTTATCAAGCGCTCTGAATTTGGTTTAAGCGCCATGGTGCCAATGGTTAGCGATGATGTAAATTTGGTTATTGAAACCGAATTCCATCAGCAATAATAGCTTAATCCGCCCTATGCTTTGCCATTTTGGCGCATAGGGCGGATTTTTATGAGCATCTTAAAATTCTGTTTTTAACTTATTTTTTATGCAGTCCGGCTGCAATAAGATCTTGTTTGCTGACATTGCCCTGTAAGGTGCAAGAAATACTGACAACATTTGTTTTTTTATTTTGTTCGATAATAAGCACTTTTTCAGCAACTTTTGGTTTTGGCATGGTTCCATGCAATGCAGCTCTGTTTGGCTGCCAGTTGCCATTCTTTCCAGTTTTTATCATCGGATTATAAATATAAATACCTCTATCTTGAATCAATTGATTATTTTTAGAGAGTAAAGAGATAATCTGTTTTAATGATTGTTTTGTTTCAAATCCCCAATAATAAAATTTGCCTTGTGGTCCAGAAATTCCAAGCTTCTTAAGCGAATCAAAGTCAGAATAATCAATCGTGAATTTATTGATTTTTATACCTTCAGGGGATGTATAATTTAAAGGTATGGATAAACTTCCCTTCGCTTCAATATTGGTTGTATTCAGTTGGCTTGTTATCCCTTTTAGGCTAGGTATATTTTTGATTTCCTTAAAAAAATTGCCGTCGCATTGCATTAATGCTTCAACTGCCGATTGAGGAGTTGTTTGGGCGTTTGCGCTACTCAATACGCTTAAAGATAAGAGTGCAAAAGCACTGGTCAAAATTTTCTTCATGAAGTCCAGCCTTGTTTTAAATAACCATATGGGCGTAAAATAATGTGCTATACCATTAGTTTAATGGATATTTCCTAATCTCAAAATCATAAAATAATGACTTTGTATTGCAATATCTTTTTAGTTGATTTTTGTGAAAATTAAATACCGTTACGATATAAAAGTCATTTGCATTTCTCTATAGCCTGTAAGGAAATGGCTTTTTTCTATAATTTTAGATAATTTTTGTTTTATTTCGATAAAGTCCGTTGTAAAAGGCATTTATGAAACATTATGGCAAAAATATATTTATAATATGTAGCAGACGAATTGAGGGGCGAATTAGTCGCCCGGCCTTTTATCTGACCAATTAGGTCATGGAAAGGTCCGGGGATTTTATGCCGTTTAATGGTGGGTAACCATTAATTAAAGTCAGCGCTATTGCGCTTTGTTGCCAATTCCAATTTGCCTATATTGATCATTTCAATATAATAAGCTCATTTCCAATTATATTGTCAAAAAGACAATCAGAAAGATTTTTCAATGACTGATACTAACCAGACAATTGATTATTCCACCACGTTATTTTTGCCAAAAACAGATTTTCCCATGCGCGCAAGCTTGCCGCAGCGTGAGCCAGAGATTTTGGCGAAATGGCAAGAAATGAATCTTTACAAAGTGTTGCGCGAAGAAGCAAAGGACCGTCCTCTATATGTTTTGCATGATGGCCCTCCTTATGCCAATGGCAATATTCATATCGGCCATGCGCTCAATAAAATTTTGAAAGATGTTATTACCCGTTCTTTTCAAATGCGTGGTTTTAATGCCAATTATGTCCCCGGTTGGGATTGCCATGGCTTGCCAATTGAATGGAAAATTGAAGAAAAATACCGCAATGCTGGTAAAAATAAAGACGATGTTCCAGTCAATGAATTTCGTCAAGAATGCCGCGAGTTTGCAGCTCAGTGGATTGGACTTCAATCAGAAGAATTTAAGCGCCTTGGTGTTATCGGTGATTTTGAACAGCCTTATACGACTATGGCTTTCCACGCCGAAGCGCGTATTGCCGGCGAATTGATGAAATTTGCTATGAGTGGCCAGCTTTATCGCGGCTCAAAGCCAGTTATGTGGTCAGTGGTTGAACGCACAACTTTGGCTGAAGCTGAAGTTGAATACCATAGCCATGTTTCTGATGCTATCTGGGTTAAATTTCCAGTTAAAGATACACAGGCAGAAGATCTTAAAGGCGCATTTGTTGTTATTTGGACAACGACACCTTGGACAATTCCAGGTAACCGCGCTGTTTCTTTTTCGTCAAAAATTGCCTATGGACTTTATGAGATTGTAGCGGCTGAAAATGATTTTGGGCCGCAAGTTGGTGAAAAAGTCATTTTTGCTAATAATCTTGCACAAGCCTGCGCAGAAAAAGCAAAGCTTGGTTTTAAAAAGTTGCGCGATGTCAATAGTGATGAACTTGACGCAACTCTCCTATTTCACCCATTGCACGGTTTTGGCGGCGGCTATGAATTTACTGTACCGCTTCTTGATGGCGATCACGTCACCGATGATGCAGGTACTGGTTTTGTGCATACAGCGCCAAGCCATGGTCGTGAAGATTTTGACATCTGGCTTTCATCAACCCGTAAATTGCAAAGTCTTGGCATTGATCCAAGTATTCCTTTCCCTGTTGATGATGGTGGTTTTTATACCGGTGACGCACCGGGCTTTGGCGCCGATCGTGAAGGTGGCGCAGCCCGTGTTATCGATGATAATGGCAAGATGGGGGACGCCAATAAATCAGTGATGGATGAGTTGATTGCCCGCAATCATCTTTTCGCTCGTGGCCGTATCACTCATGATTATCCCCATAGTTGGCGGTCCAAAAAGCCGGTTATTTATCGCAATACACCGCAATGGTTTGTCTATATGGACAAAGATCTTGGCGATGGCACAACATTGCGTAGCCGTGCCTTAAAGGCGGTTGAGGAAACACGTTTTGTGCCGCAAGCTGGGCAAAATCGCTTGCATGCGATGATGAAAGATCGCCCTGATTGGGTGTTATCGCGCCAACGTACATGGGGCGTACCAATTGCTATTTTCGCCAATGAAGACGGCGAGATCTTACTTGATGAAGCGGTGAATTCACGCATTCTAGAAGCCTTTGAAGTGGAAGGTGCAGACGCTTGGTTTAAAGAAGGTGCGCGTGAGCGTTTCCTTGGTAGCCGTGCAGGTGAACCTTGGCAGATGGTAAGTGACATTTTAGATGTGTGGTTTGATTCTGGTTCCACTCATACATTCACCTTGGAAGACCGTCCTGACCTTAAATGGCCTGCGGATCTTTATCTTGAAGGTTCAGATCAGCATCGCGGTTGGTTCCACTCATCAATGTTAGAAAGTTGTGCAACACGCGGCCGCGCGCCTTATAATGCCGTTCTAACCCATGGTTTTACCTTGGATGAAAAGGGCCGAAAAATGTCAAAAGCGGTTGGCAATGTTATTGCACCGCAGGAAATCATCAAACAATCTGGCGCTGATATTTTGCGTCTTTGGGTGATGAATACCGATTATTGGGAAGATCAACGCCTTGGGAAGAATACTTTCCAAACCAGTGTTGATTCTTATCGTAAATTGCGCAATGTTATGCGGTGGATGCTTGGTACTCTTGCCCATGATAGCGGCGAAGATGTTGCTTATGCGGATTTGCCAGAACTTGAAAAACTGATGCTTCATCGCCTTTATGAATTAGACGAAGTGGTGCGCACAGAATATAATGCTTTTGATTTTAAACGCATCAGTCGTGCTTTGCTTGATTTTTGTATTGTTGATCTATCGGCATTTTATTTTGATATCCGCAAAGATTCGCTTTATTGCGATGCTCCATCATCCATTCGCCGTAAGGCCGCCTTGCAAACCGTGCGCCATATTTTTGAACGTATTGTTACTTGGCTTGCTCCTATGTTGCCATTTACTTGTGAAGAAGCTTGGCTTGCCCATTATCCAAATGCAAAAACTGTGCATATTGAGCAATTTAGACAAACACCGGCAGAGTGGCGCAATGATGAAGTTTCTGAGCGTTGGCGTAAAGTGCGCCATGTGCGTAAAGCGATTACTGGTGCCTTAGAACTTGAACGTGCTGATAAGCGCATTGGTTCTTCGCTTGAAGCTGCACCAATTGTTTATATCAATGATGTTGAATTGTTGAAAGCAGTTGAGGGCCTTGATATGGCCGAAATTGCTATCACTAGTGATATTATGATCACCAATGCACCAGCACCTAGCGACGCATTTAGTATGGATGAAGTTGCCAATGTTGCCGTGTTGCCACAAAAAGCAACGGGCGTTAAATGCGCGCGTTCATGGCGCTATACGCAGGATGTTGGTAGTGATCCAGAATATCCAGATGTCTCAGGGCGCGATGCATTGGCATTGCGTGAGTTAAAAGAATTAGGTCTTTTGACTAACTAAATTAAGTACGTTGAAAGTTTAACCGCTTTCAACGTATTTTTGCCTTGCTGCTGCCTGAATTATGCATTAAGCGAAATTTAATCATATGCTCTTGATTTATGATTATGTGTCATGATGCAAGGATATATAGTGGGATTCAAGTGGACTAAGGATGCAAGTATATTAAAATCTTGCATTTTTTGTCTAAATTTGCGACACCTGCTTGTGATTTATTGATTGTAGGCATTATTTGTCAGCAATTTAAAATACCATTGATTACAGATTTCTGAAAAATTTAATGGTAGTTTAATCGGTAAATAATTGCTAGCATAGCTAAAATTACCGTAATTTTGATAGGTTACGTTATCGGCATTATGTGGTATTATATTATCGCCATATAATAATTGAAGAAATAGATCGTTTGAAGCGAACTATTTGGTTGAAAAATGAATAGTCGTCTTTATTGGTTGTAAAACTGGCCCAAGATGATTGATCCTAAAAAGGATGATGACTAAGGTGAGCAAACTAAAAACAGGTATTATCATTACTGGAACTCTAGTATTGAGCATTAGTGTGTCTGGCTGTGTCAGCGGCCCAACCTATGGTACGGATAAATCATCCGGCCAACAAATGGTTGATGATTTTTCAAACCTTTTCTCATTTAGGACAAATAAAAATTCCGGCATTGAAGTAAAGCCACGACCTGAACTTGTGCGCCCTAATGAGGCAACAAAAAACAATTTGCCAACCCCTCAGCAAAGTGTTGCAAGTGCAGGTTCGCCAGATTGGCCAGAATCACCCGAACAAAGACGCAATCGTTTGCGTGCTGAGGCGACAGCTAATCAAAATAATCCTGATTATGTATCGCCAATCACCAGTTCTCCTGGTAATGCCGAGCGTTATTTATCGTCTGGTATTGATGCTGCTGCTGATCGTGCTGATAGAATGCCTACTCAGGCTGTCGCGAAAAAGCAACGCGAAGAATATTTGCGTCGTAAAAAGGAAGCTAGCGGCGGCACCGCAACAGAGCGTAAATATTTGAGTGAGCCGCCTATTGCTTATCGCCAACCTGCTGCCACCGCACCAGTTAATGAGCAAGGTCCGGACGAAGCGCAAAAAGAGCGTGAACGTAAGGCTAAATTAGGTAAGAAAAGCAGCATTTGGCCATTTTAAACTAAAGTATATAATGATTGAATTCAAAGCCAGCTTGTTAGTTCAAGTTGGCTTTTTGTTATATACCAAATTAATTAAAATAAAATATGCTTGTGGTCGTAGCAAATGCGTTTGATATTTTTAAATATTAAATAAAATGGGTAGAAGCTTGTTTAAAATCAGTTAAGCCTTAGAGTTTGACGTTAAAAGTTTTAAATACAATTAACAATTGCCGGTGTTATTAAAAACTAAAAAATATTAGCTGCCGCTGTAGAGTGCGACTCACCTTAATTTACACTAGTTTATAATATTTAATTTCGCCTAATTAAGCTGTTTAACTAATTTAGTATATTGCGCCAATGATATGCATGGCTAATAGGCGGTTATTTTTAAGCTAAAATGTGGTTTTATTAACCCTTAATCGGATTCTTATACAAAACGGCTTCACACTCTTCCATAAATGCATTAGAAGCTTATATATATGAAAACAAGTACTAAATGTAAGAGATTTATCGCTTTATGGCAGACTTTGTAGGACTTTTAAAAAAAACCATAGACGCACAAAGTAATATGACGCCGCAGTTGCGGCAGCGTATATATGAACGTGCAAAGGCCGCAGTTGAGCGTAAACTTTCCGAAAGTCCGCTTGCGCAAGAGGTTGTCGATGAGCAGCGTGCAATATTGCAGCGTGCAATTGATGAAGTTGAGGCTTATTATCTTGCACAAGAAGGGCTTGATGAGCTTTTGGATTTTTCTTTTGATGAAGACAAATATCAAGAGGAAACCGTAGTCGAAAGCCAACCGCTTGGCACGCTTAAAACTCAACAATATAGTTCTGAAGTTGTCGTTGATCATTCAGCTAATGAAACAGACACAAACGATCAGGAGTTAACGACTGAGCCAAGCATATTGCCTGCACATGATAGCGTTAATGCAAAAATTGATATGGTGTCTCAAAGTTCTGAGGTCTTTAAGTCCGAGGAGCATAGTCTTGATGGCGTTAACGAACCTGCTCATGTGGAGCCACTATCTGATACATTCATATTGCCGATTGCCGATCAACATCGTTTAAGTAATGAAAATAGCGTAGAAGCTACTGAAACTTTCAAAGATGAAACAGTAGCAACCGAGCAAGCACGATTAGAGCTAATTGAGCGTGAACGTGAAGAAGAACGTCGTATTGCTGCAGAGCAAGCTTTAAAGCTAGCTGAGGATCGCGCACGCTTTGAAGAGAATGAGCGTCAACGTGAAGAAGAGCGCAGAATTGCTGCAGAGCAAGCCTTAAAGCAAGCTGAGGATCGCGCACGTTTTGAAGAGAATGAGCGTAAACGCGAAGAAGAACGCCGAATTGCTGAAGAACAAGTTTTAAGGCAGGCGGAAGAACGTGCAAAATTTGAAGAAAATGAGCGTAAACGCGAAGAAGAGCGCCGAATTGCTGAAGAGCAAGTTTTAAGGCAGGCGGAAGAACGCGCAAAATTTGAAGAAAATGAGCGTAAGCGCGAAGAAGAACGCCGAATTGCTGAAGAGCAGGCTTTAAAACAAGCAGAAGAACGTGCAAAATTTGAAGAAAATGAGCGTAAGCGCGAAGAAGAACGCCGAATTGCTGAAGAGCAAGCTTTAAAACAAGCAGAAGAACGCGCAAAATATGAGGCTGAGCAACTTAGTCTTGCACAAGAAGAGGTAGAAATTGCACAAAAAGCGCGACTTGAAGCGGAGGAAAAAGCTAAGCTTGAGGAAGAAGCAAAGATAGCAGCTGAGGCAAGCGCTAGCGAAGATGAAGGCGCACGTTTGGCAGCATTGGATCATGCGGCAGCCCAAGAAGCTGCTATAATCGAAGCTAAGTCAAAAGCGCGCGATGAGGAATTGGCAAGGCAAGCGAGTGAACAACATCTTGATGCAAAAGAAAAGGCCGTACTTGAAGTCGATGCTCGTTTGAGTATTGAGGGTGCTAAAACCATCTCGCCACGCAAAACTGAAAACAGTAATTTTGATCCATCTGCTTATCGAGCTTTCGATGGTAATCTTGATATTGCTGCGGAGCGTGATATTGCTGGTGCCCGTAAAGATGTGTCACGCGGTCAAACTGATGATATCATGCCGATGCCACCTTTGGTGCGTGGTTCAGCTACAAAAGTTGATGTTAGCAGCCAAGCTAAAGAGGTAAAGGTGGCATCATCATTAAATGATGATCTACTAACCTCAAATGATCGTTCACTGGAAAAGGGCGATGCATCAATAAGCAAGGTGGATGATAATTTTGACCTTGTTTCTGATATCTTCAGTCAATCTTCAAGACGTGAGCAAAATCGCACACGCAGCCATATTGTCATCATTATATTTGTTTTTGCCATTATAATTGCAGCTTTGGCAGCTGGTATTTATTTTTATTTAGAAGGGCAAAAAAATAGTGCAGCCGTAGAGCCAAAGCCTGCGGTAAGCGAAAATGTCGATGGTAATGCACAGGCAGGAATAACAACACCTGATACCATAGCGCCTGTGGAAGGGGAGAGTGACTCAAATGGAGAAGTCCCTCTTGTCCATCCACCAAAGCCCGCCGATCAGACCACACAAAGCGATCCTACTGCTTCTGAGCCGGACAAAATTACAACAAGATTATTGCCTGACGGACGCGAAGTTACCGCCGGACTTTCACAATCAGGCGCTGACACAGGCAGTGAAGGTACATCATTAAGCCAAGCAACATCAATTGCTCAACGTAGTTCAGTGGCAAAGTTTTATGAACGTTCAACTTCAATTTTGCCTGCCACTGCCAGTCCCGGTATGGTTGATTGGAAGCTTATTCGTAATAAGGGCAAGGACAACGGTCCTGATGAGCTTGCAATACGTGGCGATATTATCATTCCTGAAAAGGACTTGTCAGCAAGAATTACAATTCGCCGCAATGATGATCCTTCAATTAGAGCAGATTTTTTGATCGATATGATTTTCATTGTTCCTGAAAATTTTGATGGTGGATCTGTTGCAGATATTGGAAGAGTTTTATTTAAAGCTGCAGAAAATTCAACTGGGCAGGAATTATCTGGCATGTTGCCAGTCAAGGTTGATCAAAATTTCTTTATTATTGCAGTATCTTCAAATGCAAGCGGGAGTAACCGCAATCTTAATCTTGACGTGATGCGTCAGTTTCGCTGGATTGCCATGCCTGTTATTTATGAAAATGGTCGTGTAGGTGAGTTTGTCATTGATAAAGGTGATTTTGGTGACAATATCTTTAAACAGGTTATTGATGATTGGATTGCCAAAGGTCAGTGGGCACAAAATGGAAACATAGCAAATGGTTCAGCTCCAGTTTCCGTTCCATCGGTACGGCAACCAGCACAAATTGAGCAGCCTGCGGTTAATCAAGTTCCTGTTCCAACACCTATGCCAAATAATGTGCCGGTACCAAGTACCCCAGCAAATGTTCCTACGCCGAGCTCTGTTCCAGTTCCATCTGCACCACCTGAACAGTAAAATGCCAGAACAATAATTTGATAGTATATTAATTGAATTCCTCAAACCACAAAATAGGCGCTTTATGTTTTAATGCATAAAGCGCCTATTTGTTTGCTTTTATATAATTGGTGCTTTTCTAGGAGCTGTTTGCCCTTGAAAATATAACGAAATCATTAGTCTCAGCAATTTTATGGCACGATACGAAGCAGAGTTATCAATTAAAATGCAATAAGTGAAACGCTATCTGCAGAATTTTATTTAAGAACAAAGCCCAATGGACTGCAAAAATATACAAGAGTGGAAACGAAGAGTTGGTATATACTCGGTTGAGTTCGGGACGCGTTGATTACAGCTATATTTGTGTATTTTGCATGAAATAAGTTTCCCGATAAATGTGTCGATGAGTCTTTAAAAATTGACATTCTTTGCTTCTCTTCTTCTCGTTATTACGAAAGATTTTTATATTATTTGCTAAAATTAATAGGCGTCTTAGTGACTGCGAGAAGATCTTGATATTTTCAAAATACAAAATTCGATAAAAATCATTCAACTTTACAATATAGATTGTATGAAAAAAATAAAAGATACCCCTTTTAATATTTTATATTCGCTACATATAAGTGAGGAAAGAATTACTTATAATAAAATACTAATATTATAAAATATAATACCATTATTATTATAATTACATTTGGGGAAATTGTATGTCCAATAGTTCATTATCAAATTTACCCCCAATCAATCCAGATATAAAGGTTGCACCAAGTACTACGGCCACGAATAGCCTAAGGCAAAAAGCCATTGCGTTGACATTATTTCTAGTCATTGCGGCAGCTGCAGCCGTTTTTCCATTGTCTAAAGCGATTGATCGCCATCTTTTAGCCGTATCATCGACCACAGAGCTTAGACATTTATGCGATCATCTTTTACTTAATCTTATTGCGCAAACAGAAGCCGAGCGTGCTTATTACCTAACAAGAAATCCTGAATACGATACAAAATTCACGCATAGTACTGAGGAGATTGACCTTAATCTTGGCCAACTTAATAGCATTACCCGAGGCAATGCAGTGTGGCAGGCATGGTACCAAGACGTTGCTATAAATGTTCTGTTAAGACGGGAATATTTAAAACAATTGATGTCTATCACTCGCCTGCTACCTAATAAGGTTGATGCTGCCTTAAAGCCACGTGTAGAGGAAAGATTAACAACAGGTCCTATTACCAAGCTGATTGTCAATTTCATTGAGCAAGAAGAACATTTACTAATTTCCAATTATGATCGACTTAGGCTTTTACGCTCAATTCTTAACTATATCGCTTTAACCGCAATTATAACCACCTTTGTTTTAGCTTATTTTGTAAATCAGCAGTTAAATCGTGACGTGGAGCAACTAAAAAATTATCAAAATCGTTTGGGATTAAAAAATGCTTTATTGGAGCAGCGTGTAAAGGAGCGCACCAATGAGTTGGAAACTGCAACACAATATGCTGAAAAAGAGCGCCAGCGTGTTGAATTTTTATTGCAAGATGCAAGTCACCGTATTGGCAATTCTTTAGCAACGGTTTCGTCCTTATTATCCATTCAGATCAATCAATCAAATAAAGATGAGGTGAAATCAGCCCTTATAGTCGCGCGCGATCACATACAGACTATTGCTACAGCTCATAGGCGGTTGCGCCTGTCGGAAGACATGGATACAGCTGATACTAAAGATTTTTTTGAAACTGTTATAAATGATATTGAGCTGTCTTTACCGCAACCGAAGCGAGCAAGGATTACGATTAAGACCAATATCGAAAGTCTTCGCATTAGCGCTCGTGATGCGACAACTTTGGCAATTATTGCAGGTGAGCTTGTAACCAATGCAGTCAAGCATGCGTTTATACCTCAAGAACCGGGAATTATTGCTGTTACACTAAAAGGACATGACGACGGCACATTGAAGCTCATTGTTGAGGATAATGGCAAAGGCTTCCCAGATGACATGGCTAAAAATAAAAGTCTTAGTGGTAAAGGCTTAGGTCACCTTATCATTTCCAAATTGAGCATGCAATTTGATGCAAAACCAATATTTGAAAATAAACCAGATGGCGGAGCAAGGATTATTCTTGAACTTGAAAACTTGAAACTAGTATCCCGTGGAAATTTTCGCTTGAGATAGGCTATTTAAATTTTTTAGCATGTGCGGCTTTAAAATTTTGTGACCGCACATTTTAAAGTAATGAAGCTATTTTATTTAACGCTGGCATTCTAAAAGTTTCTACAGCATTTCTAAGCGTGTTTTGGACGTAGGTGCTGAAAAAACTTTATCTAATAGTAACAGATCCTCTTCAGTCAAATGAATAGTTAATGCCATGAGGTTCTCATCTATGTGGATTGGATCTGACGCTTTGGGAATAGCAATGATATTTTCAATGCGTAATACAAAGGCAAGTGCAATCGCGGCAGGCGTTGCCCGATATTTTTGGGCTATTTGATGTAATTGTGGATATTTTAAAATACGCGCTTGCTCGATTGGGGAATAAGCCATGATTGGAATGGCTTGGCTTTTACACCAAGGCATAAGATCAAACTCTATCCCACGTCGTAAAAGATTGTAAAGCACTTGATCCGTAACAATGGAGTTTGATGGCGCTATTTTTTGGAGTTCTTCCATATCCGCAATATCAAAGTTACTCACGCCCCAATGTTTTATCTTGCCTTGTTCTTTCAAGGCTTCAAAACTCTCAACGACCTCTTCCAGTGCAAAAGCACCTCGCCAATGTAACAGATATAGGTCTATATAATCCGTATCGAGGTTGCGTAAACTACGCTCACATGCATGCTGTATGCGTAGGCGGCAGGCATTGGATGGTAATACCTTGTCGACAAGAAAAACATCATCACGAAACCCTTGCATGGCTTCGCCTACTACTTGCTCTGCACCGCCATCACCATACATTTCAGCAGTATCGATAAGAGTCATGCCCCTTTGAATACCATGACGTAGAGCATCGGCCTCTTCGCTCATTGGCAGACGGCCTTGCCCCATGCCCCATGTTCCTTGGCCAAGAGCCGGTATAGAAATACCGTTAGGTAGTGTTGCAGTTTTCATTAAAACCTCGAATTACAAACTAGTGCATAAATTAGCACAAGACCTTTAGCCGTCTTATATTGCCGCTCTCCCAACTATTTCTAGGGGGGCTATTTGTTAAATATATTTAAAAATATGAATATATTATTTATAAGCAGACATAAAATTATGTTTTACTTAAAAGCTAGGTCTTTTGCCTCAAAAGCTTTCGTGTTGGCGTTGGTCAATCAAAGGGGGATGGTTTTGCATTAAAAATGGCGGTTTTATTTAACTTGATAAGCTATTTTTAAAAATTGTAGTCTTTACATGTTAAATTGCTAAAATGTCTTAAAAATACTGTTTTTTGACTAATTATTAAGCGGGAAAAAACTAAAATGACATAATATGCAGTGGTTGAAAATTAGAGCGCTGTAATGATAGCAATATATAAAATATAGTCGATTTTCAGCCTAATTTGTGATTCGATTGACTATATATTGGAAAAAATGCAGGACAATTTGGGGGCTGAAGCTGCAAATATATTAGCTCAATTTATAAAATTTTAACCATATTTCATTGTCGTTTTTATAATATGTCTAAAGACGCTTAAATAACTGTATTTTATGCCTTGCCAGTTGTTGACATTAAAAAGAATTAATTTCATCAGTCTTTTAATATGACATCGATTATCATATTTGGAGAGTGGAATGAAAACGAAACTATCAGCAACGATAGGAGCGCTTATTGTAGGGGTAAGCCTGTTATCGTTAGTACCGCAATCTTTTGCTCAAACTTCAGCCGAGCAAACAGATAGCACTGAAGAAGAAGGGCAAAGTCGCAACGGCAATACTGTGCTATTAGATACGGTTGTTGTTACTGGTACATCTGTTGCTACAAATTTGGTTGATGCGCCTGCCAGTGTTTCCGTTGTTGGGCAAGAGCAGTTACAACAACGTGCAGTGCCTGATATTACTGAGATTTTGCGTACTGTACCGGGCGTTAATGTCGGTTTTGGTAGCGATGGTACACGCGGCATTAGTATGCGCGGCATGGGGTCTGGCTATACGCTTATTTTAATTGATGGAAAGCGTGTTAACGCTGGTCTTACCACGATGCGTCACTATAATGGTGATCTTGATTGGGTGCCAATTGATGCAATTGATCGCATTGAAGTTGTTCGCGGACCAATGTCAACCCTTTATGGTTCGGATGCCTTGGGCGGTGTTGTCAATATCATCACCAAACGTCCAGAAGGTAAATGGACTGGCTCATTAACAACCGAATATATTGCGCCAGCAAGCAGCGGCACAGGTACAACTCGTAAAGCAAAGGGCTTTATTGGTGGTGCAATCGTTCCCGGTCAGTTGGACTTCATGGGGTTTGGTAGCATTGGTCGTCAAAAGCCAGCAAATCCTAACGACCATGATGGCCTACAAGTGCCACGCGGTGTTGATGATTATGATCTTAATGGTCGCTTCACTTGGACACCAAATAAGGATCATCGTTTTGAATTTGAAGGTGGCGGAGCAAGGCAGAAATACAAGCCTTGGCTTGAACCTAACGAAGTAGATAATAGCGAAACTGAAATTCGTCGTGTTCACGGTTCTATTCGTCACATTGGTGATTGGGGCTTTGGAACATCAACAGTTACGGGACAAATTGAAGAAGCCAAAAATCTTCATAATACTACAAACCGTGCCGGTGCAGTCACTGGTTCAACCGCTATTTCCGTGACTACCGCAACTCTTGACGGTAAGCTTTCTATGCCGCTTACTCTGATGGGCTTTAAGCAGGATTTGACTATTGGTGGCGATTATCGTCACGAAAAAATGGTCGATGATGAAAACACCGGCAAGTTAAATACGTGGCTTGGTACAAAAGGCTCACCAGAAACAACAATGTGGACGGCTGCTATTTTTGCTGAAGATCAGGTTCATTTAACTGATGTATTGAAAATGACCCTTGGCTTACGTGTTGATCGCCATGAAAAATTTGGTACCCATACCAGCCCACGCGTCTATTTCAACTATAATGTTAATGACGCTTTAACATTGAAGGCAGGTTGGGCGCAGGCGTTTAAAGCGCCAAATCTACGTCAGCTCAACCCTCATTGGGTGCAAACATCACGCGGTCGCGGCTGCGGTGCTGTGGGCGGCCCATGCGAAATGGTTGGTAACCCAAATTTGAAGCCTGAAACAAGCAATAGTTTCGAAGTCGGCGGCTATTACATGCATTCCATGTTTGATGCCGGGCTTACCTATTTCTATAACGAGATTGATGATAAGATTACCTCAGCTCGCGTCGCAACTCTTATCATGCCTAATGGCACGAAATATGTGCAACAGGTCAATGTCGATAGAGCAAGAACGCAAGGTCTTGAAGGTAATTTCACCCTTTATTTCCATCCTAACTGGACATGGAATAATACGGCAACCTATCTTATTGAGTCAAAAAACCTTGAAACGGGTCAGCCGCTTTCAGCAGATCCAGAATATTCAATCCATACGGAGTTAACATGGCAAGCCCTAGAAAATCTTGCTATGACCGCATCGATGGATTTTTATGGCAAGCAGGTTGATTATACTATTGCAGAAACTTTATCAGCGCAAAATGTTTCCGCTTACAATATTACCAATTTCTCGGTAAAATATGATCCAACCAAGAACTTTACGGTAAGAGCAGGCGTTAACAATATTTTTGATAACCAGCCAAAAGCTGAATCAAATTATGCTGAAAATGGCAGAAGCTATTTTGTATCTTTAACCGCTAAATTTTAAAAATATTAAAGCGAGCCGGTATTTGCTATCGGCTCGCCTCATAAAGTGCTTAAAAATTTTATGATAAAGCCTTTGTGATGAAAATCGTATTATAGGCTAGTGCGAGCTTTAAGAGCGGCAGCAAGAGTGCCATCATCAAGATAGTCTAACTCACCACCCACTGGGACACCGTGCGCAAGGCGTGTTACCTTGACGTTGAACTCTTCAATTAGGTCTGTGATATAATGGGCCGTGGTTTGACCTTCTACTGTGGCATTTACTGCTAAAATAACTTCCCTTATATTACCTTGTGCAACGCGGCTCACCAATGATTTTATATTGAGTTGATCGGGACCAATACCATCAAGGGGCGATAATCTGCCGCCAAGGACGTGATATTTTACTGCCATGGTACCAGCTCGCTCCAGTGCCCAAAGGTCTGATACATCTTCAACAACAATTAAAATAGCGTCATCGCGTTTTGGGTCACAGCAAATAGAGCAGGGATCTATTGTATCAATATTACCGCAAACTGAACAAACCTTAACATTATCGGCAGCATCTTGCATCGCTTTTGCAAGCGGTGCTAACAATGCTTCTTTCTTTTTAACCAATTGCAATGCAGCTCGCCGCGCAGAACGAGGCCCAAGCCCAGGCACCCGCGCCAATAATTGGATAAGGCGCTCAATTTCAGGGCCAGCTATTGTTTTCGACATAGATATATATTCTCCATCAGGTGTAACTCAAATAGAGGATGGAGCGAAGCATATCAAGAACGCTTGGCTAAAATTAACTTAAAATTATCCATCGCGTGTTTTGCAACGATAAATCGGGGTGTTTAATTTTCATGAAATCGTAAAGATCTATAAAGACTTGTTCTTAGGTTTTTTAAAAATAAGTTCGCTATAAATTTAGCGTAATGGGAGGGGTGGAAAAGCAGTTATAGCTATTGGCAGCATTAATTTTATCAAGTGTTGTTAAGCATCGCATCAAAGACAGAAATTTGCTAAGTGGTTGATAATTTATATTGGCGAGCCTTTGGTAAGGTTATAATATTTGGTCTTTTATCATAAAAAATTATCATAAAAGACCAAAATTTGCCTATTGTACAATAACCTTGGTGCCAGTTGGAGTGTGGCTGTAAAGATCAATCACATCCTGATTGTTTAAGCGAATACAACCTGATGATATATTGCTACCAATTGTCCACCATTCTGGTGTGCCATGTAAGCGGTAAATGGTGTCGCGCCCATTTTTATATAAATAAAGTGCCCGCGCTCCAAGTGGATTATTAAGCCCCGGCTTCATGCCGCCAGCATATTGTCTTAGTTGCGGCTGTCGGCGTACCATTGATGCAGGTGGTGTCCAGGTTGGCCATTCCTTTTTTTGCCCAATATAAGCAGTGCCAGACCAGCGAAAACCATCACGTCCAACGCCGATACCATAACGCATGGCTTTGCCATTTGGCATAACGCGGAATAAAAATTTACTCTTAGTATCAACGATCAAAGTGCCGGCTTTTTCTGTGGTTGGGTAACTAACCACTTGGCGGCGAAATTCTGGTTTTATTTTGCTTTGATCAATGGCTGGAATCGTATAGCCCGCATCGCGCACAAGTGGATAGGTTGATGTAAAGCTAGTGGGGCCTTCACTGGTTACACAAGCTGATGTAGCCACTGCTCCTAATAATGCTAAGCCGCTGAATACTCGTTTCAGTTTCATTATATTATCCCATGTTAACTTAAATCATGCTTTATGTATTATGCAGCCTCCCAAAATTTATGCCAAGACTATCCGTGATTGAACTCTGTTGGCTGTATTAGTAAGAGCATGCAGAATAATGATTTGATATGATTAAATATTTAAGCTAATTTGGTGATATAATGATTAATATAGAATTAACCTTGATATACTTTGTTTATTTTTAAACAAATAAATATAATTATAAATAATTTAAGGGTGAGATCATATTAAATGGCATTTAAATTTTAAAAAAATTGTCAAAGCAATGACATAGGGTTGGCCTTGCCCATTAATATTGTATGTCGCTTGCGAGCAACTTCAAGCTTATTAATAATTAGCGTTTTGCAAGATTTGATATCCAATATAGGATAATTGATGAGCCGCATAAATAGGCATGATGAGATGGTCAAAATACCAAGCTGCATCCCAAATTGGCATAGATTTGTGTCGATCTGATTGCCGCTCTATACGATCGCGAAAACAGAAAAACGCGATGTGATCCTCTTTGTAGCAACTTACGCAGACATTGGCATCTTTATAATAGAGTTCAAACGCTATATCATTGCAGTTCTTGTCGGTGATGAATGATGCAATCTTGGTTTTTAATGATGCGTCATATTTTTCTTGCTGCCAGTCTTCATTTTCATCCTTATAACATGCATAACCATTGGTATCTTGCAAAGACCACCCATAATTTTCAAGATCTCCAATATAAGTTAAAAGCTTCGAGCGTGATTCATCAAGTTGCAGTATTATTGAATAGTTCATAAATCCCATATTGGCACCGTTAGAAATTAGGGTCAGGACTTTAAGTAAAATGGAATAATAATAGCCCTAAAGAACAAGATCAAATAGAGTTCTTGTGTGTCATAGAGTTGGTTTTTTTTATGAGCTGTTTACGTGACATCTATAGGGTTATGTCTATTTTGATAATAATTAAATACTATATGTAATTTATTTATATAAAAATTATTTATAAATAGTCATAAATTAATTATTTTTAATAAATTATAATATTAAAAAAGTCTATATTAATGATTTTTATAAATTTATAGCTGTTTTTTTCAAAAAATATTAAAATATTACAAAATTTTAATCTTATTTAATGAAATTATTGCAAATAATTAATCTTAATTTTACGGCAAGACACATTTTTGACTTAATTAAAGCTAATTTTAGACATGATTAAATTGAAGAATAGCTTCAACAAATGGTGTTGGGCCACCGGTTGGGACACTAGGTTTTATATTATTATAAATATTATTGTGATGGAGTAAAAAATGAAAAAAATGTTATTTTCTACGATGATGGTTGGTGCTCTTGCTTTGCCAGGTTTGGCATTCGCAGCGCCAGATGCTCCAAAGCCTACGGCTCCTCATGCAGAGCAAGCGCCAGTAGGTAACGGCCCGCGTGGACATGCAGGAGAAGAACGTCATGCTTTGCGTATGGCTGAACGTCTTTCCGCAATTGAAACAGCAATTGGTATTAAATCTGACCAGTTAGATAGCTGGCGTGCTTATACTGCCGCACTTGTTGGTTTAATGCCTGAGCCGCCACACGCGGATAAGGCGCCTCGCGATGGTGAAACTGCTGGCGGACCCGAAGAGCTTATTCTAGGTGAGCGTATGGCCGATCGCATGATTGAACAAGCTGAAAAGGCTAAGACATTTAAAAAAGCTGCCGAAGAGCTTCGTGAAAAACTTACACCTGAACAATTAGCGCGCTTAAATAATTTAGCTCGTGAAATGCGAGCAGAGCATGTTGGTGATAAGAAGCCTTCTCATGCTAAGCCTGATGGCGAGCATAAGGCACATGCAAAGCCAGATCATGGTAAGCCTTCACATCCAGAAGGTCAGCATAAACCGCGCCCATAATGAAAATTAACAGCATTGTGCTGTTTAAAATTGACTAAATTACTACCCTGAAAACTCCTAATACTTTACCACGCATCTGTTAAAAAAGCAGCTGCGTGGCTTTTTATAGTAGGCAGGCATAAATCTTAATTTGATTGCTTGGCTGTGCTGAAAGCAATTTTAACCAAAGATGAAAAGGTCTTGCTTTAAAATATGCCAAAAAATAAAAGCCATGCTTTAATACGCAAGTTTAAATGGATAATCCAAGGGGTTAGCAGTCGCCGCCAAAATTGTCGGCTTAAGTATTGGTGAGCACATCACGCAAATGCGGATTACATTCCAATTCACGCTCATAGGAAATCTGACAGCTTGCATAGGCTTCTTGCCGCTCAACATTCCAATAGCGTAAGTCGTCAAGAGGAATTTTCTCGCGGCTGACCGCGCATAAAACATAGGTTCCTGGAATTTCAATAACGTAATCGCCACCCTTATATTGAAGCTTAGCTTCATTGCCGCGTAAATTGTTCATATCCATGTTTAAATCCTTTTAGGCGCAGTTTTTATGCTATCATTTTGTATTATCAATAGAATAATTTGTTCGTTTTGCAAATGGTTTTCTGGTAACCAATGTTTTAAAAACAACCAGTGTTTTTAAAATCTGTAAAAAATGTTCAATAATCGCTTATTGGTTCTAAAGGCTGTGATTTTCATTAAAGCGATAACTGCTTCAAATTGAAACATTCTTCTTCTCATTAGAGGCTGTTACACAAGAAAATCAGTGTAAATTGATATTCTCACCTAGAATTGACTTTTAACCGTTCTAATTCTTTGACATTGTGTTAGAATAATTCTATGCATGCGCCTTTAAATAGGTACTTGCCTTGCTGGAATCTATGGTTAGAGAACTAAGGTTCAAGGATGCAAAGCTGAGCGCCGCAAAATAAAGCAATGTTTTAACAGCAGGTTGGTGAAGCTAAAAAAACAATAATTCACCAATATGTTGATAGAGATGGAGGATACCCGCCATGAATTTTGAGATCTCGCGGCGCGCCTTTTTAAAGGGTGCAGGCGCGGGGGTTGCTGTAACAGCGCTTGGCGCGCTAGGTTTTGACGAAGCAGAAGCTGCTGTACATAGTGCCATTCGTCCTTATCGACTAGCTGCTACCCAGCAAACCCGCAACACCTGTACCTATTGTTCTGTTGCCTGTGGTATTATCCTTTATGCTAAGGGTACTATGGAAAAGGGTGATGCTAAAATCGTTCATATTGAAGGCGATGTTGATCATCCAACCAATCGTGGTACTTTATGTCCAAAGGGTGCGGCGCTTTTCAATACGGTTAATGCGCCAACGCGTTTAACCAAACCAAAAGTTCGTAAGCCCGGTTCAGATCATTTTGAGGATATTAGCTGGGGCGAGGCTCTGGATAAAATTGCCCGCTATATGAAAGATGATCGCGACAAAAATTTTGTCGAGAAAAATGAAAAAGGTCAAACGGTTAATCGTTGGATTTCAACTGGTTTCCTTGCCGCTTCTGCAACAACCAATGAAACGGCTTTTCTTACCTATAAGGTAGTGCGCTCGTCAGGCATGCTGGTTTTTGATAATCAGGCACGCGTTTGACACGGCCCAACGGTGTCCAGTCTGGGCCCAACATTTGGTCGTGGTGCAATGACGAATGCATGGACAGATATCCGTGCAACTGATCTTGCCATTATTATGGGCGGCAACGCTGCTGAAGCGCATCCTTGCGGCTTCAAATGGGTAACTCATGCTAAAGAGCATCGGGGTGCGAAACTCATTGTTGTTGATCCGCGTTTTACCCGTTCGGCATCGGTGGCAGATTATTATGCGCCTATCCGTCAGGGCAGTGACATTGCATTCTTGCTTGGTGTTATCCGCTACTGCATGGAAAACGATAAAGTGCAGTGGGAATATGTGCGCCATTATACCAATGCTGCCTTTATTATTAAGGATACGTTTGAGTATAAGGATGGTCTGTTTAGCGGTTATGATGAAGAAAGCCGCAGTTATGATACATCCAGTTGGGCCTATGAAATGGGCGATGATGGCTTTGCAAAAATTGACGAGACATTGCAGCATCCGCGCTGTGTCTGGCAGCTTTTGCGCAAACATGTCGCACAATATACGCCTGAATTGGTAAACCGCATTTGTGGTACACCTATAGACAAATATCTTTATATTTGCGAACAGATTGCCGAATGTTCAAGCCCAACCAAAAACATGACTTCCATGTATGCGCTTGGTTGGACACAGCATTCTAAAGGCTCGCAAAATATTCGTACCATGGCGATGCTTCAGCTTATCCTTGGTAATATTGGTGTACGCGGTGGCGGCATGAATGCCTTGCGTGGTCACTCAAATATTCAAGGTCTTACCGATGTTGGCTTGATGTCCAATCTATTGCCGGGCTATATGAATATACCTAATGAAAAAGAGGTTGATTTAAAGACCTATCTTTCAACCCGCCAATTTAAGCCTTTGCGACCAAATCAGGTAAGCTATTGGAAGAATTATGACAAATTCTTTGTTTCCTTCCAAAAGTCAATGTGGGGCAAAGCTGCAACAAAAGAAAATGATTGGGCCTATGACTATCTGCCAAAGCTAGATATTGCCAATTATGACATTCTAAAAGCTTTTGAAATGATGGATAACGGCCAGATGACGGGCTATTTCTGTCAAGGCTTTAACGCGGTTTTATCATTCCCTAATCGCGCTAAGGTACAGCGTGCGTTGTCTAAGTTGAAATATTTGGTGGTGATGGATCCGTTAGAAACGGAAACAGCACGTTTTTGGGAAAATCATGGTGATTTTAACAATTATGATCCCAAAGATATTCAAACTGAAGTATTCCAATTCCCAACTAGCTGCTTTGCCGAAGATGAAGGCGCAGTGGTGAATTCTGGTCGTTGGTTGCAATGGCATTGGGCAGGGCAAAATCCTCCTGGTGAAGCAAAGTTTGATACTTGGATTATGGCACAAATTGGCTTGCGCTTAAAAAAGCTTTACCAAGAAGAAGGCGGTGTGTTCCCAGATCCTATCGTCAATCTTCATTGGCCTTATGAAGATCCGGAAGATCCATCGCCTCATGAACTTGCCAAGGAAATGAATGGTTATGTCCTTGAAGACGTTTATGATGACAAGGATCCAACCAAGAAAATCCTTGAAAAAGGCAAGCAGATTGGTGGTTTCGCCGCATTGCGGAATGATGGTACAACCGCAAGTGGTTGCTGGATTTATGCCGGTTCTTATACCGAGGACGGTAATATCATGGCACGGCGCGATAATACCGACTATGACAATGCCGGTCTTTATCAAAAATGGACTTTTGCATGGCCAGCCAATCGGCGTATTATCTATAATCGCGCTTCTGCCGATCTTGATGGTAAGCCTTGGGATAAGGATCGTAAGATTATTGAGTGGGATGGTGAGAAATGGGGCGGTTTTGACGTTCCAGATACTACACCAACCTCTGATCCACGCAGTGTCGGCCCCTTCATTATGAATGCCGAAGGTAGTGCGCGGTTATTCTCATTGGCAGGTTTGCGTGATGGGCCATTCCCTATTCATTATGAGCCATTTGAATCACCAATGACCAATTTGATTGCTCCGCATATTCGCGGCAATCCGGTGGCGCGTATCTTTGAGAAAGATTTAGCTCAAATGGGAGATCGTTCTGAATTCCCTTATGCGGCGACATCTTATCGCTTGACCGAGCATTTCCATTATTGGACTAAGAATAATCCGGTTAATGCTGCTTTGCAGCCGCAATTCTTTGTCGAAATTTCGGAAGAATTGGCGGAAGAAAAGAAAATTGAGCGCGGCGGTTGGGTGCGTGTTTGGAATAAGCGCGGCAGTGTCTTTGCTAAAGCCTTGGTAACCAAGCGTATCCGTCCACTCGATTGTGATGGTCAAAAAGTGCATGTCATTGGTATTCCATTGCATTGGGGCTTTGTTGGCGCGGCGAAAAAGGGCTTTGGTCCAAATTCGCTGACACCATTTGTTGGCGATGCCAATTCCAATACACCGGAGTTTAAGGCATTCCTTGTCAATATCGAGCCATCACGCGCGCCAGTTGATGTAAGTTAAGGAGGAAGAAAATGGTCAATATTAATCCTCCCAGCGAGGGACAGATAAAACCTAAATTTGGTCCTGATGATTACATCAAGGCTTCGGCATCTAATTTGCCGGAGCCTAGCCGAAAGCTTGAAGAAATTGCAAAGCTCATTGACGTGTCACGCTGCATTGGCTGCAAAGCCTGCCAATCAGCCTGTACAGAATGGAATGAGTTAACGCCGCCAATTGAAGAAAATGTCGGATCGTACCAAAATCCTCATGATCTTTCGCCTGATGCTTTCACTTTGATGCGCTTTTCCGAATGGATTAATCCAGAAACTGATCAATTTGAGTGGCTTATCCGCAAGGACGGCTGCATGCATTGCTCAGAGCCTGGTTGTCTTGCGGCTTGCCCATCTCCCGGGGCTATTGTACAATACTCAAATGGTGTCGTTGATTTTGTCCATGATAAGTGCATTGGCTGCGGCTATTGCGTTAAAGGCTGTCCATTTAATATTCCGCGCATTTCAAAAGTTGATCATAAGGCTTATAAATGCACTCTTTGCTCTGATCGTTTGGCAGTTGGTCAAGCGCCCGCTTGTGCCAAATCTTGTCCAACTGAAGCCATTATGTTTGGTAGCAAGGACGATATGAAAGCCCATGCGCAAGATCGAATTAAGGATTTAAAGTCTCGTGGCTATGACAATGCTGGTCTTTATGATCCGCAAGGCGTTGGTGGTACTCATGTGATGTATATTTTACATCACAATGATCAACCCCATATTTATGCTAACTTGCCCGATGAACCAAAAATCTCGCCGATTGTTAAAACATGGAAAGGCATTTCCAAATATGTCGGTATTAGCGCGATTACCGGTGCTATTGTTGCCACTGCTGCCCATGCTATGATGTTTGGTGCAAGCCGCGTTAAGAAAAAGGAAGAGATCGAGGCTAAAGAAGCCTTGAAGGAGGCCGAAGATGAAGCATAAATATTACGAAAAAGGCGATATCGTCACCGATGGCGAACCGGTTATTGTCAACCGCTATACCGTTGGCGCGCGGATTAATCATTGGATCGCTGCTGGTTCAATGATTTTACTTGCTTTAACTGGGCTTGCTATGTATTGGCCGCCTTTGTTTTTTATTGCCCATCTTTTTGGCGGCGGTCAGGTTATACGCGCCATTCACCCCTTTATTGGCGTTGTGATGGTTTTGAGTTTCGCTGGCTTATTTTTCCGTTTTTGGCGTTTAAACATTTGGGAAAATTCCGATTTAAAATGGGCTATGCAGGTCCATGATGTGCTCGGCAATCATGAAGAAAATCTACCTGAAATTGGCAAATATAATTTTGGTCAGAAATGTATTTTCTGGGCAATGTCGATGGGTTTAATTATTCTTATCGTTTCGGGCTTTATGGTATGGCAAGCTTATTTTGCGCAATATTTCAGCATTGAATTGCAGCGCTATGCCTTGCTTGCTCACTCGCTGATGGCGGTTATTATTATCGCAATCTGGATTTTCCACATGTATGCGGTTTACTGGATTCGTGGGTCATTAGGAGCGATGATAAAGGGCAAGGTAACTGGCGGTTTTGCTTGGCAACACCACCGTAAATGGTACCGTGCTATTATTGCCAATAAGGATCTTATTAAAGAACCGGAAGAGCAAAACAAAACGACAAAGAAATAAGTTAATTTAAAGCACTTTGGCTCTCTTAGAGTTAAAGTGCTTTAATCCTTTATAGCGCGCGTTCTCTAAAATTATGCTTTATATATTTTGACAGAATAGCAGTATTAAAACATGCTAGAAATATAGTCGATTAGTCTAACATCATAATTATTAGGGTCTAAGGGCCCGTCTAATGTTTCACCAGCTAAAAAATTGGTAAATGACATGAATGAAAATTGATGGTAGCAATTATCATTCGCTTTGGCCAAGAAATAAGCATCGATTTCAAAGGAATAGAGAATTGGGTCTTTGTTAAGATATAGTTCACGAACCTTTTGGTAGCATTGCTCTAAATCTTCATCCTTTTGCATCAAAATATGAATGACGATTTCACTAAAATCATAATGCAAGGAAAGGGATGATTTTTTCCATAAATCGCCATCAAACTGTGATAATTCTTGCCTTAGGTCATCAACAGGTTTACGCAATTTTTGAATAATAATATTATCATTCATCAGCAAGCTCTTTATCTGCCATTTATAAGATGTTTTGGGCAAAATTTAATGCGGTAATGATTGCAAATTATCCCTATTTAACCGCACCAACAAGCAAATCTTCTGGTTGTTCGATTGATACCCACTGACCGGTATTTTGGGTTGATTGGCGTTTAAGATAAAGATATTCAGTATCTTTCCAATTCAAGACCTTATCGCGCAAATTGTCTAAAATAAAATCACCACGGTCAGTCCGAATAGTGAGAACTGAATGGCCTTCGCCATCAGGTTTACGTACAACGGTGATAAGTAGGCTTGATAGGGGAATACCGCGTTGGTTTAGCTCGCGGCGCTTTAACAGCACATAATCTTCACAATCACCTGCATCAACAGGATAAGCCCAATATTCTTCCTTGCCGTAAAGTTCCATGTCTGTCGCTGGACGGATACGCGTATTGACATCATAATTCACAAACAAAATATTATCCCAAATTTCTTGGGTTAGTTTGATGGCAACAGGATTGCGGTCTTTTTGATTGCACTCTTTCGGCAATCTTTGGCAAAATTCATAATGGCCAATTGGTTGAGATGTAATGAAACCAGTTTTCATGAATGGACTACTGGCAAGCGCAAGGCTACCTGATGTTAGGCAAAAGCTAGTGGCAAGCAGAGCAATTTGGCAGATTTTACGCATTACAACTTAACCTGTTTTAAAATTTAAATCACTTTAACAAAACCATTTGGGGGTAAAACCACTTTGTAACAATGGATTTTAGTCTTTATGGCATGTCTTTGGCGAATTATTAACAAAAGGTTAACACTGCTTAAGGGGGGGCTGTCAATGGCACAAAAGCCACAATTGCATAATTATTAAAAAATGGTTAATAAATAAAATTATTGTAAATCAATTACTTGATGAGTTTTGCAATAATTGTTACAGCTTTAATCAAGAGTTGTTGAACAGAGTATGAGCATCATCCACACCTTAAATTTTAACAAGTTGGTTGGGTTTGGTATAAACATTAGCAAGTGTGCATATTCCGTATTTTTCAACGGTCTATTAGTTAACGCAAAACGACGGTTCATATAAAGCAATAGGAGAGTGGTATAGATTAGCTTCCAAGGTGATTCTCACTGATGAATTTATAGAAAAAAGCCTTAGATAAAAGTGTTTGTGCTGTGATTTTTGGTTTAAAAATTTCTTCACTTTCGTATAAAATGCTCTACACTTGCTTTGCTATTTCGCCTATCAATTTTGTTTTACGGTTTTAAGTCTTCAAAAGGAAAGCTATATTATGACAGCTATTTCGCCTCTTGCGCCACAATCCTATCCTGATATGCCAAGCCTAAAAGGCGTGCGCATGGCAACAGCACAGGCTGGCATTAAATATAAAAACCGTACTGATTTATTATTTCTCGTTTTTGATCAACCTGCTGATGTTGCAGGTGTGTTTACGCGTTCGCGCTGCCCTTCAGCAACTGTCGATCATTGCCGCGCTTCGCTTGCTCACGGTAAAGCAAAAGCTGTTGTGGTTAATTCTGGTAATGCCAATGCATTTACAGGCAAAAAGGGCAAGGTCACCACTACAAAAACGGCAGAAGCAGCAGCAGCTATTTTATCGTGCCGTGAGGATGAAATTTATCTTGCTTCTACGGGTGTTATTGGCGAGCCATTGGATGCAAGTCGTATTACCAATGTTTTGGATGGCATGGTTGAAACAATGCGCGAAGATTCTTGGCTTGATGCGGCGCGCGCAATTATGACGACTGACACATTTCCCAAAGTGGCAACGCGTAGCTTTGAGATTGATGGCATTAAGCTCACCATTAATGGTATGGCAAAAGGCGCAGGCATGATTGCGCCTGATATGGCAACCATGTTGTCTTTCGTCGTGACAGATGCGCCAATTGAAAGCATATTATTACAAAAAGCACTGAGCACTGGTACTGAAATCAGCTTTAATTCAATTACCGTTGATAGCGATACATCAACATCTGATACTTTGCTGCTATTTGCAACCGGCACGGCTTTGGAACAAGGCGTCAAGCCAATAACCGATGAAGCTGATCCGCGTTTTGCGGTGTTTAAAGCAGCCCTTAATGATGTGTTGCAAGATCTTGCCGTGCAAGTGGCAAGCGATGGGGAAGGGGCAAGAAAGCTAATAAAAATTAATGTGCGTGGAGCCACCGATAATAAAGCTGCAAAAAAAATTGCTATGTCGATTGCAAATTCGCCATTGGTCAAAACTGCTGTTGCCGGTGAAGACGCCAATTGGGGGCGGGTGGTTATGGCCGTTGGTAAAGCAGGAGAAGAAGCAGATCGTGACCGGTTAGCAATTTGGTTCGGTGATATTCGCGTTGCGGTTGATGGCGAACGTGACCCCGATTATAGCGAAGAAGCGACATCAAATTATATGAAAAATAGTGAAGTGTTGATTGGCGTCGATATCGGGCTTGGCAATGGTGAGGCAACGGTTTGGACTTGTGATTTAACTAAGGAATATGTGGCAATCAATGGCGACTACCGTAGCTAATCTTATCCAACAGCTTGAAGATAGTTATTATCGTAGTTGGGTTGCTGAAACATCCTATTATGATGGCGGTTGGCTGGTGCGCAAAACACCAAACAGTCCGTTTAAACGCTTAAATAATGTGACGCCGCTTAATATGGCTGATGATCATGATATTGAGCAGCGAGTGCTTGCCCATTGTGGAAGCCATTTAGAAAAGCCTTTGGCCATGCGGCTTATTCCATTAAGTGCGCCAAAGATTTTAAATTATGTCGAACGCCACCAGTGGAAAGCTTTGGCAAGTGTTGGGGTTTATGTGTTGGATTTAAAGGGCAGGGATGTGCTTGCAACCTTTGACAATTGCCCTATTGCTGATCTTAACCTATTTGCTGAAAGTGTTACAATTGGCGATATATCGATAGAACTTATTGACCCACAGCTTTATGCTGAGATTTCGATTGCCCATCATCAAGCAAAACCAAGCGAAGTTAAGCCGCTAAATCAATTGGTGCAGCGCTGTGAAGCAAAACCATATCCGCTTATTTTTAAAATAAATGGCAAAATTTTTGCCAATATATTTTTGGTGGAAGACAATGGCATGATCGGAATGTTTGATTTTGCACTTGCCCCCAATATGCGTGGGCAAGGTTTGGGGAGACAAAGTTTTAATGCTGTTTTGGAATATTTACGGCTTTTTGACGCTATTCGCTTTGTTTGGCTACAAATTGAAAGCACAAATGCAACAGCTTTGCATCTTTATAAAAGCTTTGGTTTTAAAAAAATCTATGCTTATGATTACTATATAGTCGATTAAAAATTTAAACGTGAAATCCCACATCACCGTGATATTGGAAATTATATGAAAAAATTACTATTGGTTGTTGCTTGCGCACTTATTGATGCCGATAATCGTATTTTATTGGCACAGCGACCAGAAGGTAAAAACCTTGCAGGGCTTTGGGAATTTCCAGGCGGAAAGGTTGAACAGGGCGAGGAGCCAGAAGCAGCTCTCATCCGCGAGCTTCATGAAGAACTTGGCATTACCACTAAGATTGATTGCTTAGCGCCCTTAAGTTTTGCGAGCCACACTTATGATGATTTTCATTTATTGATGCCACTCTATATTTGTCGGCGTTTTGAGGGGATTGCGAGCGGACGCGAGGGGCAAGCGTTAAAATGGGTGCGGGCGGATAAGTTACAAGATTATCCTATGCCACCTGCAGATCTGCCGCTTATTCCAGTTTTACGTGATCTTTTGGGATGAATATTAGATTTTGACTTGAAACTAAAACTTGACGGTTGATAATACCCGTTTCTAGTCTTGCATCTTTCTGTTGGAATAATAAATCATAAGAATGCAAGGCTTTAAGTATTTCTAGGTCATTGTTTTTATTTTATTTTTTCTTTTGTTCCAAAATATAAAAGTAACGCTTTTTTAACCAAAATTTATATTTTATTTTGCTATCAAACTTCGAATTAAAGGTTTTCTTTGTGTTTATATTATTGTTTTTAAATAATTTTATTTAATTCGACATTATTTTTTTGGAGTTTGCTCACGTTTTAATAAAGAATGTTTTCGCTTTTGACAGGCTTTTTGCGGTGAATCAATGCATAATGCCAACATGCGATTATTTTGTTGTAAATGTCATACAAAATAATCTGGGTGTCATATTAGAGCAAATTTGGCGTTTCCGCCTTAATTGTTCCGTAGCTGCAGAGCTTTTAAGAAAAGTAAGACTTCTTAAATAGCGAGTTTGGAGTTAATCATGCGTCATGCAAAGAACGTAGAATTTGAAAATATTGGCTCCATGGCTGGCGAATATTCCATGAAAGCTGGTGTTGGTTTTTTACGCGTTGTTCTGTTATTTGGCATGGCTGCTGTAATGTTAGGGCTTATTTTGGTGCCTCTTTTAATGCAGCGTGCAGATCACCAGTGGTCTGGTAATCTTTACCCAAATTTACCAGATCGAACTATTACTGGATCAATCAAACCCAATAATGATTCATCTACAGTAAAAGCAATTTTGCCAAATCAATAAACTTTATTGCTTAAAGGCATCAAAAGAAAAACTGTTTAAAAGCGGCTTTTAAGCCGCTTTTGTTTCTTCGCTCTCTGGAATAAATAGATTAAGCAAAATTGCTGTAACGCCGCCCATGGCAAGTGGTGAGCGCATAAGATCGGCAATAACAACAGGTACAGCGCTAATAAAGCTTGGTACAGTTTCAATGCCAACCCATGAAAATAAATGGGAAATCATTAAATTTACTGATATTGGGAAAGCTTCTATAAATTTTGGTACTTGTGCAATGCCAAGGCCTAATGCCAAAGATACAGCAATAATCAATAAGGCACGGCGATCAAGATTGATGCTTGATAGGATATTGATGCCTGAGGCGGCAACCGAGCCAAACATAATTAAAGTTGCACCGCCAAGGGCTGCTTCTGGCAAGGATTGGATAACAGCCGAAAAAATTGGGAATAGACCAAGAATCACCAAAATTGCAGCAATCCAAAGGCCAACATAGCGGCTAGCAACACCAGTTAATTGAATAATGCCGTTATTTTGCGCAAAGACGGAGCTTGGGAAAGTGTTGAAAAAGCCAGCAAGCAACGAATTGGCGCCATTGACTAAAACGCCGCCCTTAATGCGTTCCATCCATTTAGGACCCTCAACTGGTTCTTTGGAGATTTTACTGGTTGCAGTAATGTCGCCAACCGCTTCAAGCGATGTAACAAGATAGATAACAATCATTGGAATAAATAGCGACCAAGAAAATGAAATACCAAAATGCATAGGGCGCGGTATTTCAAAAATTGGTGCTTGTGCTAAGGGGACAAGATTTAAATCACGCATGAGTGCTGCTAGAATATAACCAACCACCAAAGCGAGCATAATCGCACTAGAGCGAAGCCAGATGTAATTCATACGATTAAAAATGATAATAAGAATAAACACGGTTAATGAAAGTATGAGATTATCAGGGCTGGCAAAAGTACCGTTTTTCATGGCTGCATAACCGCCACCCATGCTTATCAAACCTTCCTTAATGAGGGAAAGGCCGATAATTAAAACAACAATGCCCGTCACCAATGGTGTTACCATGCGCCGCACAAAGGGTAAAATGCGCGAAACGCCCATTTCAATGAAAGAACCTGCTATAACCACACCAAAAATGGTTGCCATAACCTGCTCAGCTGGA
This sequence comes from Bartonella sp. HY761, assembly GCF_026743145.1. Taxonomy (NCBI): domain Bacteria; kingdom Pseudomonadati; phylum Pseudomonadota; class Alphaproteobacteria; order Hyphomicrobiales; family Bartonellaceae; genus Bartonella; species Bartonella sp. HY761. The sequence continues at coordinate 2,537,683 of NZ_CP104887.1, read as the reverse complement.
ACGCCTTTTTCTACCATAAAAACGCCGCCGGCAATAAGTGGGCCAACAAAGTTGAAGCTTGTTCCTTGTACAATTAAAAGGCCGGCGCCAAGTGGGCCAAATTTGCGACATTGCACAAAGGTAGCAATCCCAGAAATCACTAGTGACATCGACAGGATCATTGATGTATCACGATCATTAAGCCCAACAGCGTTACAGATTAAAAAACCCGGTGTAATAATCGGCACAATAATCGCCAGTAAATGTTGAAAAGCCGCAAAAAACGCAATATGCGGCTTTGGACGAGCATCCATGCCATAAATAAGTTCACTATTGTTGGGTTGCGTTATTGGTGCTTCTTGGGGCGATGTCATGATGGGCCTATTTAATTGACGCGAAATTTAGAGGGTAAACTCATTTAAAGGCAGTGTTGATTTAATTATTGTGTTTTGGATTAATTTGCTGGGCAAACGAGCGATATTGGGTGAGGGCGCAAACCAGGTGATAAAATATGGAGGCAGGCACCTGATTGGAGCGGCCGCGGCCATCTTCGTCAATCATGTCAATCCAAAGACCTTTGGGCGCAGCATCTATATGCCAACGGAATAACCGCCCGACCCGCGCTTCAATTTCTGGCTTTAAGTCGGGTCCCTGATTGCCATCAAGGGCAATAGCAGCTTTAATTACTTCGGTTTGTGGCCAACTGCGCGAATTGCGATCAATCGGTAAGCCAGAACGTGAAACAGAATTATAGGCAAGGCCAGTTGCACGATTTAAACCATTGGCAATGCCAAAAGCGTAAAGTTTGCGTGCGAAAGGCACTAGGTTCTCGCAAGATTTTTTGGCCTTGGCGCAAAGATTTTGGTAGCTAATAAGCAATGAAGCCCATTCAAAATGGTGGCCGGGCTCGCAAATGTCACCAGATTCGCCAGTTGCTATACGCCATTCATCATCAAAAAATTCGCCTAATGTCCAGCTATCACGATCAAAGAAATGGCTTTTAAACAAATCCACAATACGCGATGCCCGTTGTAAATAGTCGATGTTTCCAGTCACATCATACCATGCAAGAAATGTCTCTAATAAATGCATATGGGGGTTAGAGCGCCGCCATTGTCGTTCGCCATTGGGTGTTTCAAAAAAGCCTTTGCCGCCTTTATCGCTTAAATGGTCATCCAAAAATGCAAAACTATTAATGGCAGCAGGCAAAGCTTTTTTATGTCCGGCTTTATGGGCATGGGCAAGCGCCAACAAAACAAAGGCTTGGTCATAAAGATCTTCCACGGGATTTAAGATGTTGCCACTGGCGTCAAAACTTGAAGCCCAGCCACCATTTGCCGTTTGTCCGTGTTTTAAAATAAAATTAAGCCCATGGTCGATAAGCTGCTGCGCTGGCCCATCCCAACCCATTTCACCGGCTATGGCAAAGGCATAAATTTGCCGTGCCATGGTACGCATGCGGCGCTCGCCAATAATCGGCAGACCATCAAGCCCCAATGCTTCATAAAACCCGCCCTTGTCATCAACGCCGCGCGTTGACCAAAGTGGCAAGGTTTCGTCAAATAGCCAATGTTCAACCCGTGCATTATAACTACCAGCAATCGGCATACGATCCGGCGCGGGAGTAAATTTGGCTTCTAAGCGACCAGATTTTTCTAAAGCAGCTACCACTTCGCGTACATTTTGGCTTTGACTGACGGGGGCAACAAAGGTTGCATCACTGGTTGCAACTACTGCCATGTTGCGCAAACCAACCGCTGATAAAAGCCCGCCTTGCGAACGTAAATATGAGCGCTCACAATCAATCGCTACAACATCGCCAATGATGACATTGCCAAATTCATCACGATTATTGTTTTCGCCTTGCGCGTCGAGCAAGGATTGCCATGAACCTAAATCATTCCAGTGAAATTTAGCGCGAACAAGGGCAATATTTTGCGCATGTTCCATAATAGCGTAATCAACTGAGGTTGAGGGGATTTCCGAATAATCATCAAAAGGAAGCCAAGTGCCAGAAATATCTGTTTTAGCAGCTTTTAAGGCAGTTGCAGTTTTATGCCATATATCAGCAGATAGTTTTAAAAAACTTTCTTGCATGGTTTTGGCACTAAATAGAAAAATACCAGAATTCCAAAGAAAATTACCCGATGCAACATAGTTTTGTGCGGTTTCAAGGTCGGGTTTTTCAACAAAGCGCTCAACATCAAATACATGATTGCCTAGCGTTTTATTATTATCTTTGGCTGTTTCAATATAGCCATAGCCAGTTTCTGGTTTATCGGGGGCAATACCAAAAACAACTATTTTACCATTTTGGGCAGCAAGTTTGCCTTCATCGATTGTCGTCCAAAAATCATCATTCGTGGATATTTCATGATCACTTGGCACAACAAGAACAAGCGCATCTTCGCCTTGCTCATTAAGCGCAATTTGGCTAGCAAGCGCGACGGCTGCGGCAGTATTACGACCAATTGGTTCAAATATTGGGCGGCCACCATTTAAGGGGAGACCTGCAATATCTTGACCAAGTCGGCTCGCATGGGCTTCAGACCCAATAAGATAAATCGGTGTATCGCCGTGATGATTAAGACGGCTTACCGTTTGTGATAGCATAGAGCCATGGCCGGAAAAATCATGAAACTGCTTGGGGAAATCTTCACGCGACAAAGGCCAAAGACGAGAGCCAATGCCGCCACTCATAATAAAGCTGATAATTTTTCCCGTCATGGCATTCTCCTGTTATATGCTCTAATTGGCGTTTTACGGCACATTTTTGGCGATATGACATTTTAAGATTAACGTTTTTAAGTGTTATATACTAGAAACGTTTTTTATAAACTGCAAACTTATATAAGGTATAAAAAATGCAAATTAACCAAAGATGTTTTAAACTTATGGTTAAATATGCAGAGCTGATATTTGAGTTTTTATGGCTTGGTGCCCAATTTTTTGTAAATCAAAATTTTTGCCAGAATGTAGCCATTCACTGATAATTCCGCCAATAATGGCCACGAGCATGCGGGCTGCGTCTTGGGGCGAAAAATCTTGGTTAAGCATCTGTCGATCTTGTGCGACCTGTAAAAGACGTATGAAAAGGTCTAGCATGCTATTTTGCGCTTGGCGCAGACGCTCCACCATTTCAGAAAAAGCGCCAACATATTCGCAGCGTTGGGTGATAATAGTGACAATCCGTTGCTGTTGCTCATCCTCGCTAAAAATTTTGAATGCACGTTCTGCTGATTTTTCAAGAATGTTAAGAGGATTAATAGAATCACTTTGCTGTGCTTCTTCAATGAGGCTTTCTTGCGGGAAGCGGACTTTTTGAATCATGGCACGAAATATTTCTGCTTTATCGGCAAAATGGAAATAAATAGCACCGCGTGTGACGTTGGCACGTTTTGCTATCTGCGCAAGGGTGGTTTGTGAAACACCCTGTTCAAGGAAAAGAAATTGCGCTGCAGTAATGATAGAATCGCGGGTTGCTGCCGCCTCAGCTTTTGTACGTCGCATATATGTTCCAAGTTAATCAATATATATCAAATGCTTGCTGATATTGTTTAGGCAATTACGATTTGTTGGTGAATCATTATTGTGCTAAGCATCAGATGTTTTTATACGATAATGAAGGGGCAGTTTTGTAGTAGCATCAAGAATCAGCGTTTTTACAGCTTTTGTGTTTCTAAGATCATTTTTTTGTGACCATTAGTAGGAGATAATAACTATCGACTTTTACCTAGGCAATGGGATAATTACAATATAAGTTCAATTATTTACTTGAAGCATGTATAGGCCATATTATTAGTATTTTAACGCTTGATTGTAGGGTGTAACAAGGTAAATTTAACAAAATATTCAATTTACCTTCGATTTCACCTATTTACAAACATTGGTGTCGGTATATTTTAGGCATATCATGATATAGAGGTCTGATCAGACATGAATTTTTTAAAGAAATTAACGATGGGCATTGCAATCAGTGCTACCGGTTTGAGTTTAGTGGCATGCGGTCAGGAACAAAAAGCCCAACAACAAATGCCCCCTCCTAATGTTTCCGCTGTGACCATTGATAAGCGTGAAGTTCCTATCACCTATGAATATGCTGGTCGTGTAGCTGCCTATCGCGAAACTGAAGTGAGAGCGCGTGTTGGTGGCATTTTATTGCGCCGCAACTTTATTGAAGGCAATGAGGTAAAAGAGGGCGATGTTTTATTTGAAATAGACCCTGATACATATGATGCCGAAGTTGCTCGTCAAAAGGCAGCGGTCGCTCAGGCTCAGGCGACTTATGATCAATCATTGCGCGATGCAAAACGTGCGGAAGAATTATTAAAACAACGTGTTTATAGTACGGCGCAGCGTGATCAAGCTTTTGCAACGCGCGATGCCAATGCCGCAAGTTTGCAGCAGGCGCAAGCGATGCTAAAAACAGCAGAACTAAACCTGCAATATACGAAGGTTACAGCGCCTATAAGTGGTGTTACCTCTAGGGAACAAGTTCCTGAAGGTAGTCTTATTAGTGCTAATGGCTTGCTAACGAGTATTACTCAAAGTAATCCAATTTATGTTAATTTTTCCTATACAGATAGTGAAGCCAAGGCCATTCAAAAATTAATGGCTGACATGAATGCCCGCGGCGAAAAAATTGATAAATTACAGGTAAGAATTACCTTTGGTGATGGCAGTGAATATCCAGAGCTTGGAACAATTGATTTTACCTCGCCAACTCTAGATGCGACTACAGGTACATTGGGTGTACGTGCGGTCTTTAACAATGATAAACGGCAATTGGTTGCAGGACAATTTGTACGCGTTACTGTACTTGGACTTAAACAGGATAATGCCATCGTCATTCCTGAAGCCTCGCTATTGCAAGATGCAACCAATCAGTATGTTTATATTATTGACGAAAATATGAAATTGCAAAAACGCGTTGTTAAAGTCGCGCGCGAGGTTGAGGGACGTAATTGGTTGTTAGAGCCTGCAACCAAGGTAATGGTTGATGCACCGGCAGCTCAAGCAGCTCCAGCTGCTGCAGCGGGGCAAAAGGAAGAAAGCCGTACCAAAGCAGATAAGCAAGTTAAGGCTGGTGAAACACAACCGGTTACACCACAAAAAATAGAGGAAACTATTGGCCTTATTGGTGGCGAACGTGTTATTAGCGATGGTATTGTTGGGGTTCAATCCGCCATGGCTCGGAAAAAACCGGGTAGTGATGCAATCGGCAATTTAACAACCCTTGATGGAAAGGCATTGCCTCAGCCGGTGCAAGGGCAAACAGAGCAAGGGCAACCAACAAAAGACCCATCTGCAAAAACCCAAGCTCCTAATGATGATAAAACCCCTAAAACGGGTGAAAAACAATGAATTATGGTTTTTTCATCAATAGGCCAGTTCTATCTGCCGTTTTATCAATTGTAATTGTTCTTGCTGGTATTTTATCTATTCCTAATTTGCCCGTGGAACAATATCCAGATTTGTTGCCGCCTCAGGTTACAATTTCGGCGCAATATCCAGGAGCCAGTGCGCAAACGCTTGCGCAGACTGTTGCTGTTCCTCTTGAGCAGCAAATTAATGGCGTTGAAGACATGATTTACATGAACACGGTGTCTAATGCGCAAGGTACTTTGCAAATCACCGTGACTTTTAAGCAAGGGACTGATGCAGACCAAGCAACGATTAATGTGAATAACCGCGTGCAACGTGCGTTGACGACACTACCACAAGAAGTTCAGCGTTTGGGTGTTTCGGTGGTGAAACGTTCATCGTCCACTCTTGGTATTGTGTCGATGCAGTCAGATACAGCATCCTATGATCGTACTTATGTTGGCAATTATGCATTGCTCAATGTAGTGGATGATATTAAACGTATTTCAGGTGTTGGCGATGCGCAAGTTCTCGGTAGCATCGATTATTCCATGCGTATTTGGTTGCGTCCTGATAAATTGGCGCAATATAAGCTTATTCCATCAGATGTTATAACAGCAGTTCAACAACAAAATGCGCAATATGCTGTTGGCCGTTTCGGTGATAGCCCAGATAGTCAATCAGGGGCTTACACCTATTCTGCGACGACCCAAGGCCGTTTGATTTCGGTAGAAGAGTTTGGCAACATCATTTTAAACTCTGATGAAAATGGTTCGGCCTTACGTTTAAGGGATGTTGCACGCATTGAGCTTGGCACACAACAATATGTCGTTGATACCAAGCTTAATGGTACCCCGATGGTGCCGATTATGATTTATTTGCAACCAGGTGCTAATGCATTAGCCACCATGGAAAGCGTTAAGTCGACGATGGAGGAACTTTCAAAGAATTTTCCTGCCGGCATAACTTTTGACGTTCCTTATGATACTACTAAATTCATTGTTGTTTCAGTCGAAGAAGTTATTCATACTTTCATCGAAGCGATTTTGTTGGTTATTGTTGTTGTTTTCATTTTCCTACAAAATTGGCGAGCAACTCTTATTCCGCTCATCGCGGTGCCAATATCAATCATTGGTACATTTGCTGGTATGTATGTTCTTGGCTTCTCGATCAATATGCTAACGCTTTTTGGTTTGGTGCTGGCTATCGGTATCGTCGTCGATGATGCTATTGTGGTACTTGAAAACGTTGAACGCTTGATGAGTGAGGAAAAGCTATCGCCCCATGATGCAGCGGTTAAATCTATGGCTGAGGTGACTTCGCCTATTATCGCTATTGTTCTGGTGCTTTGTGCCGTGTTTATTCCGGTGTCCTTTATGGGGGGGCTTGCTGGTATCATGTATCAGCAATTTGCGATTACGGTTGCAATTTCAGTGGTAATTTCAGGGCTTGTTGCTCTAACGCTAACACCTGCTTTATGTAGCTTGCTTTTGAAACCAACCCACAAGGAGCCGATTGCACCTTTCAGAGCGTTTAATAAATTATTTGATGCAATTACTGATCTTTATATGCATGGCGTCAAATTTTTCATTCGTTATGTTGCAATTGGTATTGCGATCTTCATTTTTGTTTGCGGATCTGTTTTCTATCTGTTCGAAAAAGTTCCAAGCTCACTTGTTCCAGCTGAAGATCAGGGCGTCTTAATGGTATTCGTGACGCTTCCATCAGGCGCGTCGCTTGACCGCACCTCGAAAGTTATGACGCAGGCCGAGGCGATATTAAGTCAAAATAAGGCGGTTGATTCAATTGTTTCTATTGCCGGTTTTGATTTGCCATCAAGTGGTCTTAAAACCAGTGCTGGGGCTATGTTCCTAACACTGAAAGATTGGAGTGTTCGTGGTAGTGATCCAACGCAGGATCCACGTCAAATGCCAGGTCCAATTATGGGGGCAACATTTGGAATTCAAGGTGGTTCTGTTTACCCAGTCAATCCACCACCAATTATGGGGCTTTCAATCTCCAGTGGTTTTGAGCTTTACATTCAAGATCGTAGTACCGGTACAGCGCAAACAATTGAAGAAACGTTAAAAAAACTTAATGACGTGACGCAAAAGGTTGTGCAAGCCGCACGGATGCGTCCGGAGTTAGATCCTCAAACAGTTCGTACGACTTTTGATCCAAATGTGCCTCAATATGATTTAGAGGTCAAACGTGATGAAGCTTTAACAATGGATGTGCCGATTAGCACTATTTATGATGCGCTTTCATCAACCTTTGGTAACGTCTATATCAATGATTTTACGCTTTATGGTCGCAATTATCAGGTTAAATTGCAATCTGAAGCTGAATTTCGACGTACACCTGAGGACTTAAAGCAAGTTTTCGTCAGGTCAAATACTGGGAAAATGGTACCACTTGATGCCTTAATTACAGCAACTCGCGTTGTTGGTCCTGATCAGTTAGAGCGGTATAATGCCTATTATGCAACTAAAGTAATGGGTTCAGCAGCTCCAGGCTATACGACAGGTGATGTAATTAATGCGATGAGAGAAGTTGCTGCAGAAGTATTACCGCAAGGTTATCAGTTCGCCTGGACAGGGACTTCTTATCAGGAAGTAACAAATTCAGGGCAGGGAAGTACCGCGCTTATTTACGGTATCATAATGGTATTTCTTATTCTTGCTGCCCAGTTTGAAAAATGGAGTTTGCCACTTGCTGTTATCACGGCGGTACCTTTTGCCGTTGCAGGAGCGCTGCTACTTACTTTGGTACGTGGGCTTGCCAATGATGTGTACTTCCAAATTGGGCTTGTCACGCTTATTGGCCTTGCCGCCAAGAACGCTATTTTGATTGTAGAGTTTGCGGTGCTTGAGCGTGAAAATGGTAAGTCAGCGGTGGATGCAGCATTATCGGCGGCAAAAATGCGCTTCCGTCCAATTGTTATGACGTCTCTTGCTTTCATTCTTGGCGTGTTGCCATTGGCAACTTCGACAGGTGCAGGGTCTGCAAGCCGCCATGCAATTGGTACTGGTGTTATTGGTGGTATGTTGGCGGCAACATGTGTTGCAACCTTCTTTATCCCAATGTTCTATCGTTTGATTGGTGGCAGGGGCAAAGCTTCTCGTAATGCTGACAATGGAACCAATAATGGTGGTGATGCACCACAACCAGTAAGTCATTAATAGCTCTACAAAAATAAAAAGCCCCGCATTTTGCGGGGCTTTTTTATGCCAATAGATGTTTTACTTTAAAAAACAGCTAAATAACTTGAATATAAAGCACTATCAGATTGTTGGCGAGTTAATTAATCGCAAGTAATAGCGCAGTTTTGGTTTAGGGAATGGTTTTGCCACATTTTTCCATAAAGCTTTTCAAGGTTGGTTGCAAAAACCTGGGTGTCAAACAGCGGTGAAGTCATCCGTTTTTCCGCAAGTGTTTGGCGTAATTTTTGCCGTTGCTCAGGGCTTTTTGCCAAGGCGATAATTCTAGCCAAATAGTCATCATCGCAATTGCAAATAAGATCGCTAAAGCCATGGGTGGTTAGCAAGCTACTTGCGACACGTGAAGCAAAACTCGCACCACGTTTGGTGATTATTGGAACCCCAGCCCATAAGGCATCGCTTGCTGTGGTATGGGACGTATAGGGAAATGTATCAATGGCGATATCCGCAAGACCAAGACGCTGAAGATGCAGATCAGTGCTTAGGGGGCTAGCAAAGGTAATACGGCTAATATCAATATTGCGTTTTGCAAACTCTTTTAGTAAATTATCGTAAACGTCTTGTTCTTTGGGTTTAATCAGCCACAAATGGGCATTATCAATATTGGCAAGGATCTTTTGCCATAAATCAATCGTTTCTGGATTGAATTTGATAATTTGATTAAAATTGCAAAGCACAAGTGCATTATCGGGCAATCCCATGTCGGCCCTTGTTACATTGGTCGTAAAAGGACGCGTGCGGTCATTGGGTTGGTAGCAATGAGGCATTAACGCCAATTTTTCGCTAAAGCCGTTTGCATCGTCTATTGGGGTAACAATAGCATCACCAATAATATAATCAGCAAGGCGCTCATGTCCCAAAGTGCCAGGAAAGCCAAGCCAACTTACAATGATTGGGGCAGGATGATAAGCGGTGATACCAAGGCGGTGTTCGCCCGTATAACCCTTAAGGTCAACAATAATATCAAACCCATTGTCAGCAATCCATTGCGCTGCGCTAAAATCGCTTTTTTCATATAAATTATGTTGCGGCCAACCCAATTGCGCTAAGCGGGCTGTATAACTATCTTGCTTTGGTTCATTATAGGCAAGAATATGAAAATCAAAGTCTGATTTATTATGTGCTTCCATCACACCAATCATCAGCCGCATCGTGGCATGGTCATAAAAATCCGAAGAGAGATAGCCAATTTTTAATCGCTTTTTTAAAGGTGCATGTTGGCTTATTGGACTAATGAGAGCAGGTCGGCTAAAAATAGTGCCGTAACGGCTAAGCGCATAGGCATGAGCAGCTGCACGCAAGTTTAGCGGTGTAAGGATTGGCATATTTAAAATGGATAATGCATCACCAACATTGCCACCATTAAGCTCATCATTTTCACATAACTGCCGGTAAATTGTATCAACCTTACCTAAGTCATTCCAAATTGCACCACGGCGCATGACCCGTTGCAAACCGCCCCAATCTTTTGCGGCATTAAAATTTTGTGCAGCTTCATTAAAGCGGCCAGTTTTTTCGGCTATTTCGGCAAGGCCTGCATAAATTTGCGGTAAGTTGGGGGCAAGTGTCTTTGCCTTTAATAATTGACTTTCCGCATTTGCATAATCTTGTTTTTTTACCGCCAAAAAAGCAGAATTAACGAGGCTTGCCAGATGATTATTATCACGCTGCAAAGCATCTTCATAATGCATGCGCGCATTTTCATAGCGTTCAAACCCTTGCTCAACCATGCCTAAATAATAATGGGCATTGGCATTTTGATTGAAAGCTTTAGCAAAATCTTTGGCAAAAGTTAAAGCCTCTTCTTGTCTTTTCATTTCCCAAAAAAGACGTATCAATAAGTCATAAGCGCGCACATCTTTTTTTATTTGCAAAAGCTTTATAAGATCTGCTTCGGCTTGTTGGTAGGCTTGACGTTTAAGATAGCAGGAAGCTCTAAGATAAAGTCCTTCAATGTCCTTTGGTTTTTTACTTAAGAATTGGTCAAGCAATTCTTCTGCCTTGCTAAAATCCTTGGCATTATAGGCAGATACTGCTTTGATAAATCGTTTCATAAAATTGCTTTCCTACCATTAAGATCTAAGCTAAATATTGCATAGTTTATGAAAAATATGAAGAAAATAGCAATGGTTAAAGCGCGTTTAGTTTAAAATAAAGAGGAGAAAAAATCTTTTTACCTAACCGCTAAAAAGATCAATAAAAAAGGCTATTAATAATAATAGCCTTAAATTAACATCAAAATATTTTGCTGACTATTAGATTGGGCGTTTAAGCACTTTCATCAAAGCGCCATGCATTAGTTCATTACCAACGACAATATTTTTTGTGTCAAACATATTTTGACCGCCATCTTTGTCGGAAACATAGCCACCAGCTTCACGTACCATAAGCATGCCAGCTGCCATATCCCAAGGTTGCAAACCATCTTCCCAAAAGGCGTCAAGACGACCTGCAGCAACTGCGGCAAGATCTAATGATGCTGCACCCATGCGGCGAATACCGGCAACTTCACCCATGACGTTGCGCAATTCAACAAGGTAATTACCATGATGACCGCGACCTAAATGTGGAATACCCGTGCCGATAACTGCATCTTCAAGTTTGCGGCGTGCTGCAACACGCAAACGACGATCATTTAAAAACGCACCACCACCGCGTTCCGTGGTGTAAAGCTCATCTAATACGGGGTTGAAAATAACACCAGCAACAATTTGTCCTTGGCGTTCTAATGCTACTGAAATTGCAAAGAGTGGAATACCATGTAGAAAATTGGTAGTGCCATCAAGTGGATCAATAATAAAGCGATGCTGGGCATCATTGCCGATAACTTCGCCGCTTTCTTCCATTAAAAAACCATAGTCGGGACGGGCGCGACTTAATTCATTGTAAAGAATGCTTTCTGCCTTTTTATCGGCTTGGCTAACATAATCGCCAGGGCCTTTAAGGGAAACTTGCAAATTTTGTACTTCACCAAAATCACGAACCAGCGAGCGACCTGCTTTAACTGTCGCTTGTACCATCACATGCATTATAGCCGAAAGGGCCATTATCTTTTCCTATCACTTTAGCTGTGTCACCTAAGGGTGATCTATAATATCGTCAACTTTATGAAAATCTTGGCTGCTTGCCAAGACAAAACAATGGGAATGATTTTATTATCGTTTTATCAAGCATTAAAGCGCTCGCCGATCAAATATGTATTTTGACGCAAGTGTAATGATGGTGCCTATGAACAATAATATTGGTCATTCCAAAACCAAAAAGATCCTGTTTAATTTGCTCAGATACAATCTAAACAGTAAAAAACATTTCGTTTGCTGCCATTTATTCGGCGCATACCATTTTATCTATGGTGAATTTTATTCGTGTAAAACGTGTAAATGCATGGGTGGCATTTTAAAATGCCACCCAAGTAAAACATTAGTCAGCGCGGCGAAGATAAGTAATTTCGTTGGTATCAACGATAATGCGCTCACCTGATGCAATGAAAGGCGGTACCAATACGCGAATACCATTTTCAAGGATTGCCGGCTTATAGGAAGAAGCAGCGGTTTGGCCCTTAACAACAGGGTCAGCTTCAGAAATTGTCAATGTTACTTGATCAGGCAAGGAGATACCAATTGGTCTGTCTTCATAAAGTTCAACAGTAACAGTCATGCCATCTTGCAAAAATGCAGCGCGATCGCCAACAAAATCCTTTTGCAATTCAAGCTGTTCATAGCTTTCAGAATCCATGAAAATCAAAGCTTCGCCTTGTTCATAAAGAAATGTGAAATCTTTTTGCTCAAGGCGCACTTTTTCAACAGTCTCAGCCGAGCGAAAACGTTCATTAAGCTTGGTGCCATTAAGAAGGTTTTTAAGTTCAACCTGATTAAATGCGCCACCCTTGCCAGGCTTTACTGCATTGCATTTTACTGCAACCCAAAGGCTGCCATCATGCTCGATCACATTGCCTGGGCGAATTTCATTGCCGTTAATTTTCATTTATCTATCCACTTATATCAAATGTCTTATAATTTTTGCTATATTCATGTGTTAAGAGGCTAAATAACACATATTATAAAAAATTCCACTCATATTGGCATAAGTTTGCTTCTGATTAATGCAAGCTTACCTATCAGTCTCATTTTCATGAATTATTACTGTTTGGTAGCACCAATAAATCCTGTGTTTTAAAAACCATATCAAAGACAGCGAGCGAACTTTTCAAATAACGTTTCACTATCGACATAGCATTTATATTCCATCTTCCAAAACCATAAAATTGTAATGAAAGCAAGGAAAATGCCACATTTTTAAGGTTAAGTTTTGTAAAATCAGTTTTTTTTTGTCTTTGTCAAAATAGTACACACCCTTTTGCTATATGCTTTTTAAAAACCGCTTTTATGTTTTTAGTGTTTTTATGGTTTGCGTGGTTATATCGTTTGCATATTGGTCATTTGGGGGATTGATGATGTACTTCGGTCAGAGGGGGATAGAGTTTGTTGTGGTATAAATCATCAATGTAAAAAGGACGCGACTATTTGCAATATGTCAGGCTTTCGCAATTGTAATGCGGCAAATGTTTAATTGTCCTTGTTAGGCGGGCATTTACTAATATGGATAGAATACCGCCTTCAACATTGGTTGGTGGGTAATGGTAGCTATGACTTGAACCTATACTGCCTTTTTGAACACGCGCTGCTATCATTTACTTTTCAATCATCTATATCTGCATGAGCGCATATTCCATTTACAATATCGAAACTACAAATTTGTAAATCGAAATCAAATCTATCATAAAAGTAATTTATCGACGTATCTGACATTTTTGATAAAAGATAAAAATATTTACCGCTACTATCTTTAAATTCTTTATCATTAAAAGAGGTTGAATATTTGGAATCGATAACTGATAAAATATATTTTGATTAATATCATTGCTTTCTATGCTAAATTTACAAAAATATATTTTATCTTTTATTTCCAAATTTTCACAAACTTTTTTTCTTTTTCATCAATTTCAATTATTGTTAATAGGGAAATGGTTTTATCATTTTTATGCATTTCCAACCTATTAATACAATATGAATGTGCTAAATTGGCTAATAAAAATATTAAAAAAATTATTATAAAGTTAAAACTAAGCCTTTTCGTAAATTGTTCTAATTCTGTATAAATATCTTTTCTATTATAGCAAATTGTATTTCTAAAATAAAAATTACATGTGCTGTTTAAACCCATTCCATATATGTGTTTAGGAGAAAATTTTTCTTCAACACCTAAATTTATATTTTCATATTTTAGTACTTCTTTATAAATTTCCTCTTTATTTCTAAAATTGATTATTTCTAATTTGTTAAAATTTAATATATAAATATTTGAAAAAGCGTGATCTTGCTCTGCATTGCTCAGATTAAATATTGCAATTGTATAACTTATAATGCTATTATTACTTTTATTTAAGATTGTAAGTGGAAAGTAAATATAATTTCCATATTGTCTAAAAACTGGTAGTCAGTTTACTTCTAGTAACTTAATATCATTTTTGATAGATACAATATAATAATTTTTTCCATGAAAAAAATTATTAATTGAAATGATCTCTTGCGGTTGATCTGCAGCAAAAGCCTTATTGGGAATACACACCATCGCCAAATTTAAAAATTCAATTACCATCTGTAGGCGAGCAATTTCCTTTTGCATAAAATTGATGAGGCGGAAATGGATTGCCCTAAAATCTTCCTTGATTATTGTATATAGTGGCATTGCTGAGCGACGAAATATGTATATCACGATAAATGTATAGGTCCTGACCCTAGATAATATACAATAGGCTACTTTGACATTATTTATATATTTTAAATAGAAGTTTGAAAGAGCAAGATGGCGGCCGAAAATATTAATATACAAACAATGAACAGTTCGTTGCAGTTCAAGTTAAAATGGTTGTTACCAATAATAATTCTCGGTAGCACTTTATTTATTGTTATTGGGTTCTTTTTCACCATTATGAGCTTTATGCAATCTGCCGATGCGTATCAAGCAGGTGTGGCAGCAGCCCAGAAAAATATTACAGTTATTAATTTAATTGGTGAACCAATGGAGCCTGCCGGCTATTTTACAGGCTCTATTACCGTTCACAATTCAAATGGCAGCGCTGATATTGCCATTTCGATTAAAGGTTCTAAAGGGACTGGTACGATATATGTTAAGGGTGAGAAAAAGTTTGATATCTGGAATTACTCCACCATGGTATTTCGCCTTGATAGCGATAATTCGCTCATTGAGCTGCAATAATGATGACTTTCGATGCTAAGGGTCGATATTTAGAAAATTTATCAATTTGCGGAAATGCTCTAAGCCATCATAGTCCTCTAATAACTAGACTGTCGCAGATGATAGTTTGAAATAATTATTTGAAAACCCTTACGGGTTGAATAAAAGCGTATCAATACGAGCTTTTGCCTCATTTAATTGTTGTGGTGAAAGCTTTTTCATGATTGCGTCAAGGTCGGTAGCACCTTGGTTTCCTTGCTGAGCTAGGAGATACCAACTTGCACCCATTACCGGATTTTTTTCAGTGCCAACACCGTTAAAATAAAAACGAGCAAGGTGAACTTGGGCTACAGGTACATTATTAACTGCAACCAACTTAACCAATATAAATGCGCCCTTTTGGTCAACTGGTCCACCGCGTCCGTCAATCTTCCATTTTGCAAGTTCCAATTGGGCTGAGACACTTCCTAAGTTAGCGGCACTTTCAAGCAATGCACGGGCGGCATATTCATCGGGCTTAACTGTTTCAGTTCCCACAGCAAGAATCTCTGCTGCGGAGTAAAGGCTATACGCATCTTTGGCAACTGCGCCTTTTAAAAACCAGATAAGGCCAATATCAAGCTTATCTTTTTCGGGAGCTAAACTCATCAAGATTTGTGCATAATAGTAGCTAGCACGAGGCACGCCAGCCTTTGCAGATTTTTCAATATATTGCGCGCCAATTTCTTTTTGAGCTTCATCTTTTGAGTCGTTAAATAAGTTAACGCCATAATATAGGGCGGCATGGGGGTCGCCCAAGTCAGCGGCGCGTTTAAACCAATCCGCAGCTATATCTGAATCCCTTTCAACCACTTTGCCTTCCAAATATAGCATGCCTATAAGTGTCATTGCAGCAGGGTCGCCTATTTCAGCGCGTTTTTTGGCTTCCTCTAAAGCTTTCTTATATTGTCCTACATCATAGGCGCTATAGGCTGCATCATAGTCACCAGCTTTAAGAATGTGCAAGGGGGCATCAGTTATTGCCTGATTTTCTGATCCTTGATTTTCATTTGTAGATGAATTGCTTGATAGGGTATTGGATGCTGGTTGGCGTGACTGCCCTGTTGGTGTGCCACTATGAATAGGGCCATGAATATCATTGGCGCTAGCTGGAACTGTTTCCATCACCATTACATTGGGCGTATTTTGTGCAAAACCAAATGCTGTTCCGCTTAAAAGGAAAGCTGTTGATACTACCAGAAAGCCGAATACCCGCATCACTCGTCATTATCCCCTAATTTTGGTGCATGTTCATCAAGCAGCTTATTGGCTGCAATAATATTTTCCACCATATCACTTGTTCCAAAGATAGCCTCTTCTAAAACAATAAATTCTGCTCCTGTTTTAGCAATTGTTTCAATACTTGCCAAGCTATTACCCGCTTGAATAAGCGCAGGCACTTCCATCATTGATGCCCACCATTCACCAAGATTGATGTTACGTGAATGGGCTTCAGGCTTTTTATCAGCGCCAAGCTTGCCAAACATCATATAATCGGGCTCTAATTCGCCAATTTGCATGGCGCTATGGCGGTCACGCAAATTAGCAAAGCCAACCATCATTGATGATTGATGCTTATCAATTGCATCTTTTAGATCTTCTATACTGGTTTCAATATGTAGACCATCTGCTTTGACACGCCCAGCAATACGGCTATCACCGGCGATAATTGCCGCAACGCCAGCATTTTGTATGATTGGAACCAAAGCTTCAGCATGTTTTTGAAACGCAGTTTCATTTTCGTCTTCGCTATAAAGAATAAGCGAGGCAACATCGCCAGCCTTTAAAATATCAGTCATTTGTTGTGGTGATATATTGCGTGTCGTTGAAAGGGCTAAAACAATGCGGCAGCGTTCATGTGACTTGTTGACGGACATATTTTATTCTCCTGCCGATGTTAAATATTGCCTTTATAGTCGTTTATTTTAATCTTGCAAATAAAACATATGCAAGAGATAGTTATTGATAATAAGAATTTAATGATAATGCGTGATTTAGCTTCATATTTAGAGTTCCAACTCGCTTAAAAGTGTTCCTTTTCCAAGATTATAAAGCAAATTGTTGTTTTAACCGATGTAGTGGTTTTAACCGAACGAATTGCCATTTAAATATATAAGACAATTGCATTTTACTAAGTTTATTCCATTTCGCGAAGTTTAATAAGGGCAAGTGATCTACAATCCGTCTTCAAGTTTTTGGCGAGTTTAAACGGTGCATTTTAACTAAGATTTCAAATGATAATGAAAATTGATGGGTAAAGCACATTTTAGGACTACATTTTGTCAATCCATAGTTCTAATTATAACACGAGCACAAATTGCATGTGTTGTATGGAGTGATTGATTTGAATAAGGCGCCTAATTTTTCTCAAAAACCAGCTGTAAAACGCGATACTCGTATTGATGTATTGCGGGCTTTGGCGCTTTTGACCATTTTTATCAACCATGTTCCTGGCAATATTTACGAAATATTTACCCATAAGAATTTTGGCTTTTCTGATTCGGCAGAGGCTTTTGTTTTAATGTCTGGTATTGCGGTTGGTCTTGCTTATGGTAAAAAATTTGTACCTGGTAATCGCTTGTTGCTGACTTTGAAAATGTGGAAACGTAGTTTTACACTTTATTCGGCACATATTTTAACCACGCTTGTCACTATTGCAATTTTTTGTGGTGCAGCCTTATTTATGCATCATCCCAATTTGTTAACCCAAATCAATATTGCACCTTTGATGAAAGAGCCTGCAAAAGCAATTTTTGGCATTGTAACGCTTGGTCATCAATTGGGATATAATAATATTTTGTCGCTTTATCTGCTGTTGATGCTTGCCGCACCTTTGATGCTGTTTTTAGCACGTAAAAGCCTTGCTTTACTTTTAGTGGTTTCTGGTAGCCTCTACTTATTTTCTGCGCTTTATGGTGTTGCGCCAATTAACTATCCTAATGCCGGTGTTTGGTTTTTAAATCCGCTCTCTTGGCAATTTTTGTTTGTTATTGGCGTTGTTGTGACTATGCATATCAAAAATGGCGGCAAATTACCAGCTCACCCTATGCTTGTCTTATCTGCAATTGGTTATTTGCTTCTTTCATTTTTTTGGGTAAAGGCTAGCCTTTGGTGGATTGACCCAACAATGGGATTACCGCACCGTTTAACTGGTTTTGATAAGACATATGAATCTTTACCACGTCTTTTACATGTTTTAGTGCTTGCCTATGTTATTGCAATTTTCCCACGCATTTCTAACTTTTTCCGCTGTTTGCCAACTAATCCATTAGCCATTTTGGGTAAATATAGTCTTGCCGTATTTGTTACTGGTACTATTTTGGCTATGGCAGCACAGGTGTTGAAGCAAGTTAATCCAGGCGGTTTGGTTTTTGATAGTTTGCTCATTGCAACAGGTATTGTTGTGCAATTTACTATTGCTTATTATTTTGAATGGCTTGCAATGATTAAGCTTGCAGCAAAACAAAAGCAGGTGGAAGTTGTACCAGTTGGTGCAACAACAACCGATGGCGAAATTTCACTACCACAACCTATCGCCAATGTCCTTAAAGCCAGTTAATCTTTATTAACCTTCATTTTGCTTAATTGTGTGCAATTGTTTTCTAATATGCCTTTCAAGGTGAAATGCTATTATAAAAGGCGATAATTGATGCATGGAATCGCTAGAAAGATTGTTTTGCCATCCAGAGTTTGGGGCTTTGTTGGTGGTTAAATTATAATTACTATTTGATTTACGTGTTATTTTATAAATAAAATTCAAAAATGAAGGAACCAATTTCGGGCAGCTTGCGTTGAATATGCAATAATTGGGTTGTTTTGAATATCATCAATAATGCAAATACTTTTGTATTACTCAGTTGATTGATAGTTCTGCATGTGGTGTTTTTTTAAATGCCAATAGCGATATAACCTGTTTTCAACCAAGAATAGTTGATGCAATTGTTTTAAAAGCAATTTGCCTTAAATATGCTTGACTTTTTTGCTTCAATAAAGGTCTTTAATATGAATATGGTAGCCGCATGGCCTAAGGATAGTCAACAGGTGGGATCGCATCCGTCAAACCGCGCAGATAGATCAGGCAACATGGTTGTATTAATGGAGCATGAGGCTTTTAATACAACATTCAAAGCACTTTATCAGCGTGGCATGCAATTAATTGAAGAAGTTGGTCATTATATTAATGAAGATGGTCGCGCGGCTATGTGTTGTTTGCCAGATGATGCTGCAGCTCTATATTCAACGGAAGCTATCCATTTAGGTTCACGTTTGATGCAGGTTGCTTCATGGCTATTGCTAGAGCGTGCTTTGCGTGATCGCGATATGAAGCCAGATTACGTTGCCAAAGAAAAGAAAAAAATCAAACTAAATTTAGAATATCCGAATTTTGATCATGAAGCATGGAACGAATTACCAGAAAAATTTCGTGATTTAGTAACTGAGTCCATACAATTGCTTGAACGTGTGCGTCATCTCAACAATGAAGATGATATTTTTGAGCAGAAAAATGAAAGCGCTGATGTGATAAAATCGCAGTTGATCCGTCTTGAGCAGGCTTTTGGTGTTAAAAACTAAATAAAAATTATCCTTAGATAATTGTTGTCTTAAATAATTTGGATGAGTTGATCCAAATTATCTAAGATTTTTATTGATTTATAGACAAGCAATTTTTGAATGAATGCTGCATTGCTTGGTGTTGTAAAACCAACAGCTCAGTGTTTGGAATGCTAACTTTAAGGCTTGTGGTATTCAAAATATGCTTTTTCCAATCTATTAAAATGCCTAGATTTTATATCTAGGCATTTATGGATAAAAGAAATTTAAAATATTTTAACCGCCAGCTTGTGATAAAGCGAGCGGAATAATACGGGCATTTTTTGTTTGCTCGTCACTATTTTGTGGTGCATCTACCGCCTTAAATGGAATGCCCAGCGCAGTCCAAGTCTCAATTAAAGCTTCCTTTAGGTCCTCAATCAATGCATCGCTATGATAAGGTGTTGGCGTAATGCGTAAACGCTCAGTGCCGCGAGGTACTGTTGGGTAATTGATTGGCTGAATATAAATATTGTGCTTTTCTAACAAGCGGTCAGTTGCCTTTTTGCAAAGATCAGGATTGCCAACCAAAATTGGCACTATGTGGGTTTCTGATGGCATAACAGGAAAGCCAGCTTCGCCCAAAACATCCTTAGCTTGCTGCGCTTGGCGTTGTTGCATGTCACGCTCAACTTGTGATGTTTTTAAATGACGAATAGCCGCCGTTGCTGCTGCCGCAATTGCTGGTGGTAGAGCTGTCGTGAAAATAAAGCCTGGAGCATAAGAGCGAACGGCATCAATAATTGCTTTATTACCAGTAATGTAACCACCTAGCGCACCAAAGGCTTTTGCTAAGGTGCCTTCAATAATATCTATGCGGTTGCAAAGATTGTCTCGGTCAGTAATACCGCCGCCGCGCTTGCCATACATGCCAACAGCATGAACTTCATCAATATAGGTCATCGCATTATATTTGTCTGCAAGATCAGCAATTGCTTCAATTGGTGCAATGTCGCCATCCATGGAGTAAACCGACTCAAAGGCAATAAGTTTCGCACGTTCATTGCCTGCAGCTTTTAACAAGCTTTCCAAATGTTCTAAATCATTATGGCGAAAAATCTTTTTCTCTGCACCTGAGCGACGCACCCCTTCAATCATCGAGGCATGGTTAAGCTCGTCAGAAAGGATAAGGCAATCGGGAAGAAGGCGCCCTATAGTAGAAATAGCGGCTTCATTGGATACAAAGCCTGAGGTAAAGACAAGACCCGCTTCTTTATTGTGAAGGTCGGCAAGCTCGTTTTCAAGTTCTACCAAAGGGTGGTTATTGCCAGAAATATTGCGTGTGCCACCTGCGCCGGCGCCAGTATTACTGGCGGTTGCACACATAGCTTCAATGACTTTAGGGTGTTGCCCCATACCTAGATAATCATTAGAACACCAAATTGTAATTTCGCGCTTTTGGCCGCCATTGCGCCAGAGTGCACGTGGAAATGCGCCAACAATTCTTTCAATATCGGCAAACACACGATAGCGTTTTTCCTGATGTAATTGGTCAATTGAGTCTTGGAAAAACTTATTATAGTCCATCTTTTAAAGCTCCCGGCAATCGGCGAGAAAATCTTCTACAATTTGGTCGTCAATGATAGCGTTGTCATTATAGATTAATAAAAGCAAACATACATTGCTTATTGTGTTAGTGCTTTGGCATCAATAGCAGCAATAAAACAGGTGTTTTTTTGTCGCATATGTCCTTATACCCGATTTTATTGGAGTTATTCTAATAAAGTCAAGGGTAAACACAAAGCGTGACGTTAAAATGATTAAATTTTAGCGATATTTTGGCAAAATCTATCCTGTTGGGTTGTTAGATAAGCAATTGCAGTTGGCGCTTACAATAAGTGCTTTTATCGACAACGAGTTCTATGGAATAAAACTTCGCGACATTGTCATGCGCATGTAACATCAATGGTTGATGCATAAAATAAGTAAAATTGTTGATAGAAATAATAATGATTTTTCAATTGTTTTATTTCCTAAAGCCACGTTATCAAGGGTTAGTCATGTTTTGTTTTCGTTTATCATTTACTGCCATTGCCTTGCTTTTGGCTACAAGCTATGCCCAAAGTGAAGAAGTGTTTAATCGGATTGCAAGTTTTCCGGTTCATCACAATCAGGCTGATAAAGCCACCAAGACTTCAGCTGAGATTATATCGGCAAGTGAAGACGGTAATGTATTGGTCTATTCGGATAGCCCATCAGGTGCGATTGGATTTATCGATATAGCCGATCCCCAAAAGCCGCAGCCCTTAGGATTGGTTAAAACCGATGGTGAGCCGACATCTGTTGTTTTTGCCGGTAAAAATGTGCTTGCGGCAATCAATACTTCAAAATCTTTTAAAGATCCGTCAGGCGAATTATTGACAATTGATTTCGAAAAAAAGTCGATAGAGGCGAAATGTGATCTTGGTGGGCAACCAGATTCAATCGCGGTTAATCATGATAAAACTCTACTCGCTATTGCTATTGAAAATGAACGTGACGAAGATTTAAATGATGGAGCTTTGCCGCAGATGCCCGCGGGTTTTCTAATTCTTGGTAGCATTAAAAATGGCGTGGTTGATTGTTCTAGTTTAAAAAGAATTGACTTAACCGGCCTTGCCACCATTGCTCCAGAGGATCCGGAGCCTGAATTTGTTAGCTTTAATAGCAAAAATGAAGTGGCAGTAACCTTGCAGGAAAATAATCATATTGTGATTGTTGATGGCGTAAGTGGAAAAATTCTTTCGCATTTTTCGGCTGGTAGTGCAGATCTTGAGAATGTAGATATGAAAAAAGATGGTCGTCTTGATTATTCTCAAAATGCGACAGGAATTTTACGTGAACCAGATGCGGTAAAATGGCTGGACGATGATCGTATCATTATCGCCAATGAGGGCGACTATAAGGGCGGTTCACGCGGTTTTACTGTTTTTGATAAAAGTGGCAAGCTTTTGTTTGAAAGTGGTTCGTCCTATGAGCATATTTTAGCCCGTGCAGGGCATTTTCCAGAAAGTCGCGCTGATAAAAAAGGGGTGGAACCAGAAGGCCTTGAAGTTGCCCGCTTTGGCGATGTTAATTATATATTTGTTTTAGCAGAGCGCGGCAATGCAGTTGGTGTCTATAAAGATACAGGTGCCGAACCTGAGTTTGTACAAGTTTTGCCATCGGGCATTGCACCAGAATCGGCAGTTGCAATACCGTCTCGTAAATTATTGGTAACTGCAAATGAGGCTGATCTTGGTGAAGATGGTGGACCGCGCTCTCATGTGATGATTTATGAACTTCAACAAGCAAAAGCGAATTATCCAACGCTTGTTTCCAAAGACAAAGGTAAAGATATTATTGGTTGGGGTGCTTTGTCAGGGCTTGCGGCTTCAAGCGAAAAGCCCGGCCTTTTATATGCGGTAAGCGACTCTTTTTATAATGCCGCTCCGACAATTTATACCATAGACGCAACCACTAAGCCTGCAACAATCATTGACGCGGTTATTGTTAACGAAAATAACAAACCTGCTGCAAAACTTGATTTGGAAGCGATTGCGCTGGATGGTGAAGGGGGCTTTTATCTTGCTTCTGAAGGTAATCCTGAAAAAGAAATTGATAATGCGTTATTACATGTTAACGCAAAGGGTGAAATTTTAGAAAAAGTAACTCTACCAAAGGAATTAGTCGAGCATGCAACCCGTTATGGTTTTGAAGGTATCGCTGTAGAGGGCGAGGGGGAAAGGCGGAGGATTTGGCTTGCTATCCAGCGGCCATGGAAAGATGACCCCGAAAATATGAGTAAGATTTTAGCCTATTCGCCATCGCAAAAAACATGGCAGGTCGCTCATTATCCACTTGAAAAGGTGGAAAAAGGTTGGGTTGGAGTTTCAGAACTCGCCATTCAATCAGGGCAGCTTTATATATTGGAGCGTGATAATCAAATAGGTGAAAATGCTAAGATCAAAAGACTTTATAAAACTGATATTGCATCATTAAAAACAGTTCCGCTTGGTGAAACGCCGCCAGTTTTAAGTAAAAAATTAAGCTATGATTTCTTAAATGACCTAGCCCAGTTAAATCACGGCTATATTCTTGATAAGATTGAGGGGGTCGCTTTTGATGTTGATGGTAATGCTTTTGCTATAACGGATAATGATGGATTAAAAGACGCCTCAGGTGAAACATTGTTCTTTAGCTTTAAGCCAAATTAAAGAATATTAGGCATTGAAATATAGAGGCTGCCTTGGAAATTTCTAATGGCAGCCCTATTATGAATAATTATTGTTCTATAATTTTGTTTTAATTTCAAAACCTATAAAATTCATGAAAAAACATAGTCATTTTAAAAATGCTTTTGATGAAATCAAACCCAACAAAATCAGTCATTGATTATCAAAATAAGTTCTTCTTAAAAATGTATATTTTTGAGATGATTTTTTATACAAACTAAGCATTTCATTGCAAATTACAGCTTACAATTTTATCAGTAAGGGCGTATCAAAAAAATCTTTAATCTTGTGAACAACTATGGCTCCTTAAAATAGGCAAGCATAGTCTTAAGCTTTCATATTTTTTACGTTAACACAGATTACGAATAACATTTGCGGCAAGGCCCATTGTTTTGGTTAATGTTATTCTTGAAGGTATTTTAAATGGATAAAAGATTGATAAATGTTGTCAACGCAACAGAAAACAACCTAAAAGGTGTATCGGTTACAATACCCAAAAATGTGATAACAGTGATAACTGGTGTGTCAGGGTCTGGTAAATCATCGCTTGTTTTTGATACGATTGGTGCTGAATCAAGGCGTGAATTAAATGAGACATTTCCAAGCTTTGTGCAACGGTATTTACCACGATATGAACGGCCTCATGTTGATATCATTGAAAATTTACCTGTAACTATTATTATTAACCAAAAAAGATTGGGTGATAATGCGCGTTCCACCTTAGGGACCTACACTGATATTTACACGTTTTTACGGTTGCTGTTTTCTCGCATTGGGCAACCATTTGTAGGCTATTCTGATGTATTTTCTTTTAACCATCCAAAAGGTAAGTGCGTAAAATGTGATGGTTTGGGCGTCTATCGCAATATCATTCTTAATAAATTGGTAGATTTCGACAAATCTTTAAATGATGATGCAATAGACTTCCCAACCTTTCACCCTGGTGCATGGCGTTGGAAACGCTATGCCTATAGTGGTTTATTTGATCTAGATAAAAAGATCAGTGATTATTCACCCGAAGAGTTAAAGCTTTTTTTGTATTCACCACAAATTAAACTAAAAAATCCTCCTGAAATATGGCCGGTAACAGCTAAATTTGAGGGGATTGTACCGCGTATGGAGCGCAGTATTATTAATAGTGATGAAGGAAAAAGGCACGCTAAACGTGTTGATGAATTTGTCGTTGAAGAGACGTGCCCTGCATGTCACGGCACGCGGGTCAATGAAAAAATTCAAAGTTGTAAAATCAACGGCCTTAGTATTTCTGATATGTGCTTGCTACCTTTAACTGAATTATTGGATTTCATCGAAGAAATTAAACACCCACTTGCCGGTGATATTAAAATTGAAATTCGTAACCGTTTATCAGCATTGATCAACATTGGTTTGGGCTATTTAACGCTTAGCCGTGCGACGGGCACATTATCAGGTGGGGAGGGACAACGTGTTAAAATTGCGCGTCATATTAATAGCGCTTTATCAGATATTTTATATGTCCTTGATGAACCAAGCATTGGCTTACACCCAAAAGACATTGAAAATCTTACTAAATCGTTGTTTCATTTAAAATCACGTGGTAATTCGATTTTGATGGTCGAACATAATCCCGCATTAATTCGAATTGCTGAACATATTATTGATATGGGGCCAGGTGCTGGGGAAAATGGCGGACAAATTGTCTATCAAGGCTCAATTGATGGTTTAATGAAAGCTGATACCTATACGGGTAAAGAGCTGCGGCAAACCATGCCTATAAAAACCAATGCGCGTACACCAATAAAATGGATTGAGCTTAAAGACATTAATTTTCATAATATTCAAGGCCTATCTGTTGATATGCCTCTTGGTGTTTTGACAGTTATCTGCGGGGTAGCAGGTTCGGGAAAAAGTTCATTAATGGATGTTTTATTGCGCAATATTACACAGCCCGTTATTGCTATTTCGCAAAAACATATTGGTATTAGCATTCGCTCGACCTTATCTACATACATGGATATTAATGACCATATTCGAAAACTTTTTGCGCAGGCCAATGATGTTGACCTTGCCTATTTTAGTTACAATTCAAAAGGTGCTTGCCCGATCTGTAAGGGAAAGGGCGTGATTGTAACGGATATGTCTTTTATGGATGATATTAAAACCGTCTGTGAAAGTTGTCATGGAGCCCGTTACAATGATAAGGTCTTGAAATATAAATATAGAGGTAAAAATATTGCCGAAGTTATTGCCATGTCCGTGACTGAAAGCATCGCCTTTTTTAGTGATGAACCTTTTGTGGTTTTGTTACAAGCATTAGAAAAAGTTGGTTTGGATTATATACGTTTAAATCAAGCTTTATCAACCTTATCGGGTGGTGAGCTACAGCGTTTAAAATTGGCTTCCTATTTAAATAAAAAAGGCACATTATTTGTGCTTGACGAACCGACCGTAGGGCTGCATATGGAGGATGTCAAAAAGCTGGTCAAGCTGTTTAATCAACTTGTCGAAGACGGTAACTCAGTGATTATTGCTGAGCACAATTTAAGTGTTATCAAGCAAGCGGACTGGCTTATTGAATTAGGCCCAGAGGCTGGCGCTAAAGGCGGCAAAATTATTTATAGCGGCGCCTTAAAAGATATCCATAATTCAAGCTCTAGTATTACTAGGCAATTTTTACTTTAAAAGGCCTTGTCGCAAATATTATTTTTATTCTGGATTAACAAAAATAATATGTTAATTTGAGCTATTTTTGCTCTTTAGGATCTAACTATTTTATAAAGCCATAAATGCTAGCAAGATTAAAGAGCAAATTATTTCAGTATAGAAAAGGCGGTTGGGCAAAGAATAATTTTAAGGCCAATTGTATGAGTTGAATACATTACCGCTGTGACTATCTTGCCAGCTACAAACAAGGCTCTTAGCTATTGTTTAAGTTACCTAGATATTGAAGAACGTTTATTAAAGCCAGCATGATGGTCTATCAGTGCACGCACTAAAGATAATAAACGGCTATTGAAATATGTTGCAAAACTTGAAAAACGATTGCGAAATTTCAAAAAAATCCCATTGCGGTTCTACCCTAATTTTAGACTATATTGATGAGACAGATATTAAAATTCAAGAATTCCAGCCGAATAATTGGATAATCATCATTTCAGCAAGAACCGATGTGAGAAAATAAAGTAAAAACAAGCCAATGGTAAAGCCAAAGCTTTCTTGTAATACGGCATCAAAAACACGAAAGCTGATATAAATTAAAAAAATCAATAAGAAAAGGATAGGGAATAGCAGAATATCTGCCCCCTCAGGAATAAGTAAAAGCAGAATTGAGACAGGCAGTGAACAAAGATTAATAAATGCCTGTAACCAATTATACGCAATAGTGAATATAATAAGCTTGCTTTTAAAGTTTAACATGTTTGCTAAAGCAAAAATAATGAGCAGTGGCAAAAACCAAGATGTTAACAAAATCAGACTTTGACCAAAGATAATCTCAGCAAGATCATGACCCTTTTCGTCAAAATGAGCGCTCATAGCTGCATCTATAATTAAAATAGGAATTGCAACGAGAATAGCTTTGAAGGATAGCCAAAATCCGCGCGATGTCAGGTCAAGCTCGTCAAGTCTTTCATATTGGCCGATACCAATTTTAAAAATGCTGATTAAGCGCTTTTTAAGAGTTTCAATATCAAGCATTTTTATTGGCTATCCTTTGGTTTTAAGCAATGATGTATTTTTTAGGAATGCTAAAGCATGCCGTCGTTACTCATCACTATGCGAAAAATGCATCTAAAAATTTTTCATAAATTTGGGTTAGCTTTTCAAGGTCATGGATGCTTACACATTCATCAATTTTATGCATTGTTTGTCCAACCAAACCAAATTCAACGACTGGACAATAATTTTTAATGAAGCGGGCATCTGATGTGCCACCAGACGTGGAAAGTTTGGCTTCACTTCCAGTGACTTCCTTAATGGCCTTATTCAAAGAATGGATTAGTGTTTCATCATGGGTTACAAAGACATCGGCGGGATTAGCAAGCCAGTTAACACTATAAGCTATAGTGTTTTGTTTTTCTTCGTTCTTAAATTGGCTTGCAGCTTTTTCTAGACGCTTAATTATTTCTGCCTGTAAGCTATCTACATTCCAACAATCATTATAACGTATATTAAAGCGGAAGCTTGCCTTACCGGGTATGATATTGGTTGCGTTATTACCAGTATCGATAGTGGTTAGTTCTAAATTGCTTGGCTGAAATTGCGCAGTGCCTTGATCTAGTGGGATTGCAATTAGGCTATGGGCAAGTTGTAACAGATAAGGTAGTGGATTATTGGTAAGGTGGGGATAGGCAACATGGCCTTGCTGACCATTAATGCTAACAACCCCAGACAGTGAACCGCGCCGGCCATTTTTAATCATTTCACCAAGAAAATTTGGGTTTGTTGGTTCACCAACAAGCGCGCTATCCCAAGTTTCTCCTTTTATTTTGGCCCATTCTAACAGTTTTACTGTGCCATTAATTGCAGGCCCTTCTTCATCACCAGTAATCACCAAGGAGACACTATTATTGAAAGGCTTGTCCAGTGGTTGTTTGTTTAAAAAACGTGCAAAAGCCGCAAGAAAACAAGCAATACCACCTTTCATATCTACCGCGCCACGGCCATAAAGAAGGTCATTTGCAATGTCGGCAGCAAAAGGTGGGTGGCTCCATGATTGTTCATCACCTGTTGGCACAACATCGGTGTGTCCTGCAAACATTAAATGCCGTCCGCCTGTTCCAAAGCGGGCATAAAGATTTTCAATATCAGGTGTATTTTCTGCCTTAAAAATTGGTCGCTCTACTTTAAAACCAAGATCTTCACCGATATTTTGCAAAAGAGATAAAGCACCGCCCTCATTTGGGGTAATAGATGGGCATTGAATTAGCTTTTGCAAAATATCTACTGGGTTTTCAAGATTCATGACGTGCCTTCTGTAAAATAGTTAGCGTGTAAGTTTGGGGCTTATAAAACTTTAAATAGGGCTATATTATTTTTAGCCTTGCGGCTAGATAATTCTACTGGCGATATTCTCAACCTTTTTTTTAAAATTTTAATCAACGGATTAAGCATTTTAGTAAGAAATGAAAAGCGCTATCATTACGCCGCACGCTGTGGCGCGGTAATTCAAAAGCATTATCTTGGCTTTTTGCGCGTCCGCGCCGTGTCGTAACGGCATTGCTATAGCCGGCTTGCTGCACAATGTCGCGAATCTCGTCATTTTCATCGCCATAAGGATAGGCGAAGCTTGATAGATTAATATTCAAGGCTGTTTCTAGCTTTTGTTTTGATTGATTGATTTCAGTAAAAGCCATGTCACTTGATAATTGGCTCAAATGAGGATGGGTTAAGGTGTGGCTGCCAACTTCATGACCATGGCTTAACCATTGCTTTACCTGACCAATATCCATGCATGCTGCGCGTTTGGCTTTTGGATTATCCCAATTATTTTGGCCGGCTATCTCATCTGCAACAACATAGTTGGTGGCAGTAAAGCCATATTGATTAAGAATAGGCATAGCGTTTTCAAAAACTGAAAGAAAACCATCATCAAAAGTAATTACGGCGATGCGGCCTTTTTTCTGCTCAAGAATATAAGGCATTGCATCCTTAAGCGATAGCCCTTTAATGCCAAGACGATTAAGCCAAGCCATTTGTTTCGCAAAGTTTTTTGGGCTAACATAATTGCTGCGCGATGGTGTACCTGATGGTGGAGGCTCATCTATATGATGATATAATAAAATAGGAACGGCCATCTATAAACTCCTTTGCCGAGATAGGCGTGCTATGTGCTTACGGTAAAGAGGGCGCAAGATTTCACGGCGTAATTTATCTAGAAACCGTGGTTTCTTTTGCACTGTTGACCCGCCAAGCGAGGCAGAAATTTCGCTAACGCCGCCTGGCAAAATTGATAATGGCCTAACATTTGTTAGCCAAAACATTTGGACAGTTGTATCAACGGGGCGATCAAATTGCATTGTTGCGTCTAAAAGTTTTTGAGCGCAATTGCGGCCGATATATTGAGCAACCTGACCAAGCCCAACAGGGCAGGGTTCAATCAACCGGTGATTTTGATTTTGTGCAAGTATTTTGCCGGTTTCGCGTTCACGAAAGGGAAAGCGGATATAAGTATCCTCATTCATAAAAGGTAAAGCGGTTGCAAAGCTTAATTCAAAGTCTTTGGTTAAAGTGATGTCATCTTCAAAAACAAAAGCGCCGTTTATATCTTGGTCAACAATTTCTTGCCATGCTTTACGATGCGATAAAAAACATGCAATTTCAGTGCGTGATAAAGTAAATGGATAAAAGGGTTGGTGGATCTTCGCCTTGTAATGACTATCAATCACGCTTTGATTAAGTGCATTGGCGTCAATTGCAGCAGTGATTTCACTGGTAAAAGGCAAAGAAGCGATTAATGCTTCAACCTGGGCTTGACGCTCTTTGGCGCGTTCTAAATGAATGATGAAAGCCTTTATTTTTGACATGATTTATTCACCATCATTTTTTTGCAATCCTATTTGACTCTATTCCCTTAAATATGGCGTTTATCATAATTGCTACAAGGATAAACTGTCAAACCGCTTTTAATTTAGTTTATTGGCAATAAAGTGTTGTTTAAATCTTAGGTAAAAGAACAAAAGCAAAAAGCGAAAGGTGCATTGCAACCTTTCGCTTTCATTTAAATTATTTCTTTATGTTCTAAATTACTATGGTCTGACGCTAGGCGCGAACGCGGCGGCGGTCCGAAATTGGTTGAAAAGCAATTTTAGAATGAAAGCTGCAATAAGGACTAGATTCACCAGAATCTGCACCACAAAAATGGAAGTCTTCATTAAGCGGATCGCCAATTGGCCATTTACATGTGCTTTCAGTCAATTGCAAAAGCGTTAAATTGCGCTTCATGGGCACAACTTTGCTGTCAGTTAATGACGCATCAAAATCGGCGGCAGCATTAGCAGCAAAATCGACCTTGACGCTACTTGTTGAAAACGTCGTTTGCGGACGTGGTTCGCGCTCAGCTTGTGGCGCTGCACGCATAGTTGATGCAGCTTCCATTTTGCGAGGGCGTGCATCGCTTGCGATTGGTTCAACTCGCGGCGTTGACTTTTCAGCCACAGGGCGAGCAACGCGTGGTGCAGAACTTGAAGCTGTTTGCTTTACTGTTTCTTCAACGGCTGGTGCACTGGTTTGTGTTGTAGCCTTAGGTGCACGTGGTTGCGCCTTGGTCGTTTTACCTCTGCCCGACAATTTCAGGCGGTGTACCTTACCAATAACAGCATTACGGCTTACGCCACCAAGTTGCGCAGCAATTTGGCTTGCGCTTAAACCTTCGGCCCAAAGCTTAGTTAAAAGCTCGACACGCTCATCTGTCCAGTTCATACCAGGACTCCATTATCTCTTTCGTGCATTTTCAATTAAACTTATCCGCATATTGAATGTTAAACAAAATAAAATCCCCAAATTGGGCGGTGCTCCAAGTTTGATTTATCGTGCTAACCATATGTTATGTAAGTAATCCAAATGCACCACTATATGTGGTTATATTAATCTTAAGCTACATATTGTAGGACTTCAAGGCAAGATGTCTTGTTTATATCTCACAGCTTTCATTTGGTTTTGGTCAAGTTTGATAGACTTTGCCACAAATTATTGTCATGTTGATACATATCAAATGCGCAAAACATAACAAATTGATTATACATTTGCATCTTTACCCAAAATTAGCAGTTTAAAAACATCTTAAAACAAATATTTGCTCCCTCACTATCAAAGCTTTTTAGTTTTTGAAATTGAAAAAGTGCTTTTTGTTTACTAAGTGAACTTTAAATAGGGGTTCATCCCTTATTTTGCAATCGTCAATTTGCATTTACAGGATTTAAATTAGCGCTACAGCATAAAATCTCTGTAAAATTATGAAGTTGATTTATAAAAAGATAGGCGTATCGCATCAATAAAATTATCATATTTATATTGCGATATTAGATATTATTGCGGCTGTAGCACTTTTTATAATTAACTGAGTTTTGATATGTTCCCAAAAATAAAACTGATTAGATGAAAATTTATCAATTATATTTTAGCACGCAACCTATGATGTTTACTAAAATTTGTGTTCTGTAAGGTGCATCTTGATCATATTTTATGGAAAAATCAAAAAAGTTCTAACTTCTCTCCTCCTTTTTTTAAAGCCTGATTGACATTTTATCTATCGGGCACAATAGTGATTTTAACGCTCGATTACATGGATATTGGTTGCCCAATTTATCAATCTATTAACATGTGTCAGTTTTCTTTTAGGTCAAGATCAAGACCGCTATTATAATTAATTTTAAACAGTTGGAGACTAAAAAATATGAAAACGCCTGATGCCTCACCGCTCTATGATACATTTGCTCGTATCAATTTGCGCTTTGAGCGAGGAGAAGGGCCATGGCTCTATACGCAAGAAGGCGATCGATATTTAGACTTTACGTCTGGTGTGGCGGTTAACGCTCTTGGTCATAATCATCCCCATTTGGTTGAAACTATGAAACGGCAGATTGAAAAGGTTTGGCATCTTTCCAATTTGTTTGAAAATCCATTGCAGGAAAAATTAGCACAGCGTCTTTGCAATGCAAGCTTTGCTGAAAAGGTATTTTTTGCCAATTCAGGTGCTGAAGCGATTGAATGTGCGATTAAAACTGCACGGCGCTATCATTACGTTAACGGTAATCCAGAGCGTTATCGCATTATTACTTTTGAAGGGGCTTTTCATGGTCGCACCCTAGCAACCCTAGCTGCTGGTGGGCAAGAAAAATATCTTGAGGGTTTTGGGCCAAAGGCGCAGGGTTTTGATCAAGTGCCATTTAGTGATAATGACGCACTTAAAGCAGCTATCAATCATGAAACCGCCGCTATTTTAATTGAGCCGGTGCAGGGTGAGGGCGGTGTGCGTCCTGTGCCCAATGAAACAATGCAGATGTTGCGGGTATTATGTGATGAACACGGTTTA
This sequence comes from Bartonella sp. HY761, assembly GCF_026743145.1. Lineage (NCBI taxonomy): Bacteria > Pseudomonadati > Pseudomonadota > Alphaproteobacteria > Hyphomicrobiales > Bartonellaceae > Bartonella > Bartonella sp. HY761. The sequence goes on along the minus strand of NZ_CP104887.1, from coordinate 2,505,029 downwards.
ATGCTTATCTTTGATGAAGTGCAATGTGGCATTGGTCGAACGGGTAAATTATTTGCTTATGAGTGGACAGGTGTTACACCTGATATTATGGCAATTGCCAAAGGTATTGGTGGTGGTTTTCCGGTTGGGGCTTGTCTTGCAACTAGCGAAGCGGCAAAGGGAATGACAGCAGGTAGTCACGGCTCGACCTTTGGTGGTAATCCACTCGCTATGGCGGCCGGCAATGCAGTGCTTGATATTATATTGAGTCCGGGCTTTCTTGATCATGTTAATCTTATGGCTAATGAATTAAAGCAAGGTCTAGTTGCCATAATTGATACCTATCCTCATATTGTTGATGATGTGCGTGGTAAAGGTCTATTGACTGGTTTACATTGCGTGATCCCTAATACGGATCTTATCGCTGCATTACGCCAAGAAAAATTATTAACCGTTGGTGCTGGTGGTAATATTGTACGTTTCTTGCCACCACTAAATGTTACGGCTGAAGAAATACGCGATGCGTTACAACGGGTTGAAGCAGCCCTTAATCATCTAAAATAATCAAAAATTCAGGGAAATTAATAAAAAATGGTTGATAATACTCGTAGCTTTACCGATCTTTCCGCTTTTTCCGGGGAGGGTTTACGCGCTATTTTAGATGATGCCAAATTTATGAAGGCTGAATTAAAGGCAGGCCGCCGTACAAAACCTTTAGCAGAAAAAGTTTTGGCAATGATTTTTGAAAAGCCGTCAACGCGTACCCGAATTTCTTTTGATGTTGGCATGCGGCAATTGGGCGGTGAGACTTTGATGTTAACCGGTTCTGAAATGCAGTTAGGCCATAGTGAAACCATTGCAGATACAGCGCAAGTTATTTCACGTTTTGTTGATATCATCATGATCCGCACAACGACACATGATCGTATGCTGGAAATGGCTCAATATGCAGGCGTTCCGGTTATTAATGGCTTGACTGATGATACCCATCCTTGCCAGATTCTGGCTGATATCATGACCTTTGAAGAACATCGTGGCCCAGTAGAAGGGAAGACCTTTGCTTGGATGGGCGATGGTAATAATGTTCTTCACTCCTTGATTGAAGCGGCAACACTTCTTAAATTCAAGCTGCGCATAGCAACGCCAGAGGGAAGCGAACCACAGCAAAAATTTGTGGATTGGGCCTTGGAGCGCGGCTGCGATATTGAGTTGACAAGAGATGCACAAAAAGCGGCAACAGATGCAGATTGCATCGTAACCGATACTTGGGTTTCCATGGGGCAAGAATTTCGTGCTCGTGAAAATGAAATCTTCATGCCTTATCAAGTCAATGAAGCTTTGATGGCGCTTGCCAAACCTGATGCATTATTTATGCATTGTTTGCCAGCCCATCGTGGTGAAGAAGTCGTTGATGGTGTGATTGACGGTCCTCATTCTGTTGTTTTTGACGAAGCAGAAAACCGTTTGCACGCACAAAAAGCCATTATAAAATGGTGTATGGAGTCATAAGTTGACACAAAAGTCAGAATTTAGAGATGAAGAAGTAAGAATAGGCGATTATGTTTTTGCCGGCGATGATGCAGTCGTGCCTTTTGAGGTTGAACGCCTTGATGCACGCGGTCGGGCTGTGCAACTGGGCGCCTCGCTTAATTCCATTCTTGATCGTCATAACTACCCTTCAGTAGTTTCAAAACTATTGGCCGAAGTTATGGTGCTTACTATTTTACTTGGTAGCTCACTAAAATTTCAAGGTAAGTTAATTGTGCAGACAAGCTCTAACGGGCCTGTTAACCTTTTGGTCTGCGATTATACAACGCCAGCTAATTTGCGAGCCTATGCCCGCTTTGATGAAGATGCGCTAAATGATGCAATTGCCGCAAATAAAACCTCGCCTGAAGAGCTGTTGGGGCAGGGCACCATGGCTCTAACTGTTGATCAAGGTGCAAATATGCAGCTTTATCAAGGTATTGTTGCGCTTGATGGTTCTAATTTGCAAGAAATTGCAGTGAATTATTTTAGGCAATCAGAGCAAATTCCAACGCAAGTGCGCCTTGCCGTTGCCGAGTTGCATGACCGTGACAGCAATGGTAAAGCACGTGTGTCATTGCGCGCTGGTGGTTTGTTGGTGCAGTTCTTGCCGCAATCTACTTTGCAGATGGGGGAAGATGCAGGAGAACAAAAGAAGCATCAAGAAGCCCATTGGGAAGAAGTGGAAGCTTTGGTCAATACGGTTGAAAGTGATGAATTGACCGATCCTGATGTTCCTTCAGAGCGTTTGTTGTATCGCTTGTTCCATGAACAAGGGGTGCGCGTATTTGAGGCAACAACTATTATTGATGATTGCTCATGCTCACGCGAGAAGATTTATGATGTATTAAGTACTTTGAGTGCGGAAGAAATTGCCGATAGCACCGAAGATGGTAAAATATCCGTCACCTGCGAGTTTTGCTCTACTCATTATGATTTTGATCCTGCAGATTTTTTGAAGAGTTAATTTTTTCGCTAATCTTCAGATTTATTTTATTTATGGGTTTGAAAAACTACTTTTTTGAGAATTTTAAAATGGGCGTTACCTGTAGGCAACGCCCATTTTAGTTTCTATGCTGCTTATTCATATTTTACGCAAAGGTACAGGGTAAATCGCGGTATCGAACTTTTATTTTTTAATACAAATATAATTAATAAAATAATTTTTTTATGGAACTCAAATCGGTGTCGATCGTTCTAATTTAGCATTTTGCAAATTATTTATTGCTGTTTAGCTAATAGGGTGGATACAGATCATGGGTATATCGATTTTCAAAAATATAACTTCGCAGCAAAGCAAGGATTTTTGGGAGCAACATATTGCTTCGTCAGATGGTGTTAGCGTGAATGAGACAAATAATGGTCTTATCGATTACGCGAAGGATATAGACACTTACAACTTCGACTCCGCCTTTTTTATAATTCCTTTGTTGCGTTCAAAAATTCATGAAGCTAAAAGCTCTCATCACATAAGCAGTGAACAGAAAGAAGAAATTGTAGATTTGATCTATAATTCGGATCTTGGTGATTATTACAAAAAATCGCTGATAGATCATTTAGAAAGCCCTATCAATCTTGATGCGGTAATTGATGAAGCAAAAGCTAACTCCTATTACACAAAAGCTTATTTTTCTAGTTTGCTAACATCGTCATCAGACGAAAAAGACCATCTATTGGAGCTTCGGTCGCAAATTTCCTTGTCTGACACGGAATTACAGAAAATTGCGTTTGATATGATTACCTTGATGCATAATAATCACGGCGTACAACTAACCAACGAAGATTAATTTGCATGCCCCAAGTAAAACACAAAAGTAAGTGGAATTTTTCATTACTTTTGTGTTTTTTAACAATTATTAAACAGGGTTTGGGCTAATACTTTTATATTTCGTTTTAAAGCATTCATAGCCATAAACATTTTATAGCCTTTATATTAAAGTTACACACTAATATAAACATATATTTATATCCGTTATTGCAAAATATTTAATGGTTAAGTTGCTAAGACTTAAAATTAACTTTCTCATTGTGATATTAAAATAAGAACGCATTATTGAAGTTAAAGTAAATATAAATAAGTTTAGTATTATATTAAAATAATTAAATATAATATTGTAATTTATTATTGCAAAACATTGATATTTATCAAATATGTTATTCTGACATTATTATTGGATTTATTTGCAATGTCCCTAGACTTTTGCATTTTTCACACTAATTGAAAATATCAAACGAATTGAAAATATTAAACTAATCGAAAATAAATATCTTTGAAAATGCAATATATGGCGTTTTATTTTTTACAACGGCATAAATATATGGCGGATTAAAAATTTGCTAGAGTTTTAATAATTATATTAAAATTAATATTGGAAACTGACTTATAGCCCTGTTTTCGTATAATTTTATAAAAAAATTAAAAAACTTGAAATTTTGAAATTAATGTGTTATAAAGATGGCTTATTTGTGAAACTTAGGGAATTTGTCTATTTGACAATACTTGTTATTTTGTAGGCATTTTTAAGAATTTATATTCTTATACTTTGCATTTTTGCGTCTCCCTTTAACTCCACTTTAATGTAATTAAAATAGAGAGTAAGATATGTCTCAAGCAGAGCAACAACCGTTAAAGGTTGATGATATTCCTATTGTTAGTAATAGTGAATTGAAAAAGGTTATTTCGGCGACAGGACTTGGCAATGCAGTTGAGTGGTTTGATTTTAGTGTTTATGGGTTTTTAACCGTTATTATTGGTAAGGTGTTCTTTGCCGACGCATCGCCCACCATGCAGCTAATTTTTACCTTAATGCTCTTTTCTGTGCCTTTCCTGTTTCGACCATTAGGTGGCGCAATTTTCGGTATTTTGGGCGATAAGATTGGCCGCAAATCTATTCTTTCTTTTACTATTATCATGATGTCGGCTAGTACTTTTTGTATTGGCATCATACCATCTTATGAAAAAATTGGCCTATTTGCGCCGTTTTTATTACTACTTGCAAAGATTATTCAAGGGCTTTCAGTTGGCGGTGAATATTCAGGTGCGGTTGTGTTCGTTTCTGAATATTCTCCCGATAAAAAACGTGGTTTTTTAGCAAGTTGGTTGGATTTTGGTTCAATTGTTGGCTTTTTGGCTGGGGCTGGTACCGTTTCACTCTTGTCGGCAGTGCTAGGCACTGAAAACTTGGAAAGCTGGGGGTGGCGCATTCCATTTCTGTTGTCTCTACCTTTGGGTTTTATCGGCCTTTATTTACGTAAATCTCTTGATGAAAGCCCAACTTTCCAAAATTTGGAAGAATCTGACCGCGATAATGCAACATCAGTCAAAAAGATTTTTATGGATAATTGGCTCAACATCGTTTTGAGCTGTGGCATTGTGATTGTTACCAATACTACTTATTATATGTTGCTTACCTATATGCCCAATTATCTTGAGGTAAGTTTGCATTATAATTACGATCATAGCATGTTGATTATCATAATTGTAATGGCTTTTATGTTGTTTATTCAGCCATTGGTAGGGTTCTTAAGCGATAAAATTGGACGTAAGCCTTTCCTCGTTGGTGGTGCTTTAGCATTGCTTATACTAGCTGTGCCAAGTTTTTGGCTAATCCAACATCATAATGTATTATTTATAGCATTGGGCTTTACTATTCTCGCGCTTATTCTTTGTTGTTTTATTGGTGTCATGGCATCTGTTTTGCCCGCATTGTTTCCAACTGAAGTACGGTTTAGGACGCTAGCTATATCGTTTAATATTTCAGTTATGGTTGCTGGTATTACACCGCCTTTAGCAGCTTATCTTGTTGCTCAAACAGGCAATCTTTATATGCCTGCATTCTATCTAATGGTTGTTGCCGTAATCGGCTTAGTGGTTGGTATGAAAGTGCATGAAACAGCTAATCAGCCATTGATGGATGCGATACCAGTCGCCTCGTCTCGTTCTGAAGCTAAACAAGTTTTGGCCGAGCATTTTGATCGTATTGAAGAAAATGTAAACGCGATTGAGGATAAGATTTCTGGTCTTGAAGATAAAAAGCAAGAACATTTTGAAAAGGCCGAGGAAAATATCAATGCTATTGATGACAAAATATCTGGTCTTGAGGATAAAAAACAAGAGCACTTTGATAAAGTTGAAGAGAGCATCAGTGCAATTGATGATAAAATCGCAGAATTGGAAGAAAAGCGTCAGGAATTGATTGATCAACATCCAAAACTAAGCTGATAATTCTTACATGAAATTAGGGGCAGAACTCGTTAATTTAAATGAAATGGTATGAGGAAATTTTTGAGAGAACAAGAGAAGAGCGGCTGAGAAATATAAGTATTTTCAAGGCTCTTTGATAAAGTTATCGCGAAAATTTTCTTGTATCTTAAAAGGACACAAAAACAGCCGTACTCTACTTTGTCGTAAAGCTCAAATGGGTATACCACTCATTTTTTGCTTTCCGTCTCTTTATATCAAAATTGTATATTTTGCTGTTTATTGGGCTTGTTTCTTTAAATTAATAGGTCTTGCCCCTAAACCCATATGATTAAAATAGAGCCATATACCTCAAAGATATGTTTCTTAGTGGTATATGGCTTTTATTTTGAGTGAACATTGCAAAAGACTAGTTGGTTATTTAAGTTTCGTTTACGAATTTATGGTTACTTTCGAGCAAATTTTGATGGATTGATTATTTTTGAGTGCTGCACGAAAAAGCTATTGGCTAGTCAATCTTGAAGCAAAAAAAGACCTATCTGATCGATCATGAAATCAGATAGGCCAATTGGTTAGCTTGATTTTAGCTAGCGGGGATTTTTGAAATTTTTAACGCAAATGCTGTGGTGCAATTTTAGCAACATTAATGCGGCTTTGGTTTGCGGCCTTTGCTTCTGACTTTTCAGGAACAATAGTAATTGAAATATTTAAGCCAGCAGATGCGGTACGGCCACCTGTTGCGCCAGCACTACCACCTGCACCACCGCTAACTGCCATTGAGCGCGCACGGCTATTTACAGCGGCTAATTGCGTTGAAAGCTTATTGGTTTCAACCCAACCTTTTTGATTTCCAACAGTCACATAGCACCAAGCTGAATTGCAAACACCAACATTAACTTCAGTTCCCTTAGCAATTGTGCTTGTTATAGCGGCACCATTTGCAGGTGCATTATGCAATGATAAGGCAGGGGCTGAAATTGTGGTTGCTTGTGCTGTAAAAGTGCTACCGATTGCAGCAATTGCTAGAGTTGAAGCAACGATAATTAATTTTGCAAAACGGTTCATGATCTTAATCCTTTAATTTTTATGGAAGAACCGCACAAACCCATAATTTTAAGCAAAGCTTCTCTATTGGCGAAAACTCGTTTCGCGCTTATTTGCTTCAAATTTTGACAAGGTTAGACTGTTAACGGGAAGCGTTATTGGCTTCCTGTTGTTAAATTCTTCCGGTTTATTCGATTAATTGTTGAAGCTGCCTTTTAGTAAAGATTGGCTTATTTGCCATTTGTCAGCCTTTGTACCTAGATAACGGCGCAGCTTAAAAAAGGTTTCAAGATTTTTTATAAATATAGAAATATTTTTTGACTGATTATATTAGATTTTATGAAAATAAATTTCTGGACTAAAATAGCGCCATTATAGATTATTAATGACGCGCTTTATAATTGTAACAATGAGTAGTGCGATTACTAGCCAAGCAATAAATATGCTCCAACTTGGCAGGTTGACAGCTAAGCCGACCCACAGCCCTAATGCACCAAAAACAAAAGCGCGGTCACTTTTACCCATTGGTCCATCATAACGGCGAGTACCACCGATAAGTGGACCCATAACTCCGGCATATTCCGATAGAACGGCTAAAAAGATAATAAGTGGCATTACAATTTGACCAAATGCGCCAACAAAACAAAAGGGCAAATAGAGTGCGCTATCTGCAATAACATCGCATAATTCATTTAAAAAGCCGCCAAGTTTGCTTTGTTGATTATGCTCGCGTGCTAGCATACCATCAATGGCATTTAACGCCATACGAATGAACAACCAGAGCGGTAAAAGGCAAAACCAAAGTGAGGGGCCGCGCCAGCTTAAAAAAAGGCCAAGTATAACTGAAAGCACGCATGCGGCTATCGTTACTTGATTTGCGGTTATACCCTTTTTTGCCAAAAAAATGACGGTCGGGCGCAATAAATTTTGAAAACGTGACTTTAAAGCATAAATTGACACAAAAAATTGCCCTATTTTTTTATAAAGGTTTGACAATAGTTTAGTTAGATAGTTCATGATGCAATTTACAATAAAAAGCAAGGTAACAAGCATGGCTTTAAATGATATGTTAAAAAGACCGGTAGAAAAATGTGAATTTACAACTTTTGATGGTGAAACAATACATTACCTTGCTTGGGCAGTAAAAGATAAAAAAACAAAAGGTGCAATCTTTCTTTTTCATCGTGGCCATGAGCATAGCGGGCGTATGGCCCATTTGGTTGATGAGTTAGAGCTACCTGATTATAATTTTTATGCTTGGGATGCGCGTGGGCATGGAAATTCTACAGGTAAGCGCGGCTTTGCTCCTGATTATGCAACTATGATCCGTGATATGGATGATTTTATTCGCTCCACTATAAAAAAGGACAACATTGCAATTGAGGATGTTGCAATTATTGCACAAAGCGTAGGCGCTGTTACTGCATCGGCTTGGGTTCATGATTATGCACCCAATATTCGCGCTATGATTTTGGCGTCTCCAGCTTTTAAGGTGAAGCTCTATGTGCCTTTTGCTCGCACTGGCATTAAGGTATGGCAAAAAATAAAGGGACAGTTTTTTGTTAATTCCTATGTTAAAGCTAAATTTCTTTCTCATGATCCAACACGTATCAAATCATTTGATGAAGATCCGCTCATTTCACGGGCTATTGCTTCCAATATTTTGTTAGAGCTTTATGAAGTTGCAGATCGCGTGGTTAGTGATGCTGGCGCTATATACGTACCAACGCAATTATTTATATCGGGTGCTGATTGGGTTGTGCATCATAAGCCGCAACATATTTTTTATGAAAATTTGGGCAGTTCGATAAAAGAGCGCCATGTTCTTGATGGTTTTTATCATGATACATTAGGTGAAAAAAATAGGGATATGGCCTTAATTGACATGCGCCGCTTTCTTGAAGAACGATTTAATGCGCCCTATCAAAAAGCAGATTTAACTAAAAGTCATTTAACAGGCCACACCCGCCGCGAAGCCGATCAATTAGCGCGGCCACTTGGCTCATTTGAGCCAAAGGGGCTTTATTATGCTGCCTATCGCGCTAATCTTGTTCTTGGTGGTGTATTATCAAAAGGCATTGGTATTGGTCAAAAAACCGGTTTTGACTCCGGATCGACCCTTGATTATGTTTATGAAGATTTGCCACGCGGCAAAGGTATTTTAGGTCGCATGGTTGATAAAACCTTTTTAAATGCTATTGGTTGGCGCGGTATCCGCCAACGCAAAATCCATATTGAACAGTTTATAAAGCAAGCAATAGGTGAATTGAGCAAGGAAGATAAGCCGATCCATATGGTTGATATTGCTGCGGGGCATGGACGTTATGTGTTGGATAGCCTTAAAACTTTGGCGATTAAGCCGACGTCCCTTTTTTTACGCGATTATTCCGATATTAACATTGAAGCAGGGCGTAAAGCCATCAAAGACCGCAATTTTGAAAGCTTTGCCCGTTTTGAAAAAGGTGATGCTTTTGACGAGGCAAGTTTAAGCTCTATAGAACCACGCCCCAATATTGCGGTGGTATCAGGTCTTTATGAATTATTTGCAGATAATGATCTTATTACAAAATCTTTGCATGGGCTTGCAAAGGCAATGGATAAGGATGGTTATCTTATCTATACTAATCAACCTTATCACCCGCAGCTTGAAATGATTGCACGCGCATTAACCTCGCACCGCCAAAAAAATGGCGAGGGACAAGCTTGGGTCATGCGCAGGCGCAGCCAAGCGGAAATGGATCAATTGGTTGCAAATGCTGGATTTGACAAACAAGCGCAACTTATCGATAAGTGGGGAATCTTTACCGTTTCAATTGCAAAGCGGCGGTAAAACATTGATGGGGAAAGCTATATGATTCATTTTAAAAAACGGGTTTTTAAATATGCCTTTTGGTGGTTGTTATTTTTAGCACCGTTTTTTTATATTTCTTATGGCTTTGCCAATTTAATCGCAGATAATTATTTGGGCATCGGTGAAATTTATTATCATTGGGAAAAAGCTATTCCCTTTTTAGCTTGGACGATTATTCCTTATTGGTGTCTTAATATTTTTTATGGTCTATCGCTATTTATTCAAAAAAATAAAGGTGGTGTAAGCCGACTTGCTGGGCGTTATTTAACCGCGCAGCTTATCGCTGTTGCTTGCTTCATTCTTTTCCCGCTAAAAATAAGTTTCATAAAGCCTGAAACGGTTGGCCTATTTGGTCAGCTTTTTGATCATCTCGCGGCCTTTGATAAGCCTTATAACCAAGCGCCCTCATTGCATATTGCATTGTTAACCATTGTTTGGGATTTGTGGCGTAAGCGCTTAACCGGCATCTGGCTTGTTTTATGGCATATTTTTTGCGCCCTTATCGCAATTTCCGTGCTTACAACCTATCAACATCATTTTATTGATATACCAACGGGATTTTTATTAGGTGTTTTTTGCCTTTGGCTTTTCCCAGAAGAGGGCGCATTGCCATTTAGCAATTTTAAGCGGATTGATAATCTTCGCCAAAAAAATATTGCGTTGATTTATTTTGGTCTTTCTCTCATCTGTGGTAATATTGCTTATTGGTTGTTTGCTGATGGTTGGGGCTTGTTGGCACTTTGGCCAATGGTTTCTTTTGCGCTTTTAGGTTATGGCTATATTGGGGCCGGCGTAAAAGTCTTTCAAAAGAGCCAAGATGGCAATGTTAGTTTTGCTTCCTTAGTGATCTTTGTACCTTATCGACTTTGCGCTTTGATAAATAGTAGGTTATGGACACGCAATATTGCTCCATATAATGAAATTGCGGGCAATATTTATTTAGGGCGCTTTCCTAGTTTCAAGCAAGTGAAACGATTTTCGAAAATTATTGATCTGACAAGCGAGTTTCACAAACCAATGGGGACAAAACATTGGTATAGTTTTCCGATGCTAGACCTTGTTAAGCCGGATATTAAAATAGCGAGTAAAGCCGTTGCCGCCATTGGCGACAATCCGCAAGAACCTGTTCTTGTTTGTTGTGCTTTGGGTATGCAGCGCAGTGCCGTTGTACTTGGCAAATATTTATGTGAAAAAAATTACACCGATGACATGGCAAGCGCAAAAGTTTTGTTACAAAAACATCGCCCGGTTGTTTTTGAAACGAATGAACGGCGTGTTAGTGGTTTTTCTTTTGCTGCTGCTGCTTTTTATTGCTTTTTTAATATTATTTTGGTCGCTTTATTTATCTGGCCTCTCTATGATTATATGGTTAATTATACTTATGTTTTTGACCAGCTTTATGGCATGGAATTTTTTCTCTTATTGATGATTTATGGCTATGCTTTTTTTCTAATTTTGCGTCTTGTGTTTGATGCTTGGTTGTTTTTTAAACAACGACATGCTGCAACAATTGCTGAAGGCCTCCAAAATATAGATCGCGTTTTATTACGTGCAGCATTGCGTGCTGCACCGCCATCAAATGATGTAACACAGCGAATGAACAATATTTATCTCATGACAAAAAGCCTTTGGGTTAGTGTTTCTATTGGCTTTATTGGCATTGCTGGTTTGATGTTTTATCGCAGTTTAATAAAGGCTTTCCTATGGCTTATGTAAAGCATAGCTTTGATCTTATGGTAGCGGTCGTTTTCGTTGGGCTTGCGAAAGTGATTACTGGTGTAAAGGGCTTTTTTGTAACTGAACCTGATGGCGATCAAACCATTTATTATGCCAACCATGCAAGCCATGGTGATCTTATTGTTGTTATGGCGGCATTACCACGCCATTTGCGTCCTAATTTGCGTGCCGTAGCCGCCGCAGATTATTGGAATAGCGGATTTTTTAAGCGTTATATTGCGCAATATGTTTTAAATGTCGTGACGATAGAACGACAAAAAATTAACCGCCATAATAATCCTTTGCATGCCTTGGATGGTGCGCTAGATAAGGGGTGTTCCTTATTAATATTCCCCGAAGGTACCCGCAATATGTCGGGCAATAGCCTATTGCCCTTCCGCTCGGGTCTTTATCAATTAGCAAAAGCGCATCCCACTATTCGACTAGTACCGTGCTGGATTGACAATATGACCCGCATTTTGCCAAAAGGTGCGCTGATACCAGTTCCACTGTTATGCCGTGTACAATTTGGCGCGCCTATTTATATCAAGGACGGTGAAATGAAGCTTGATTTTTTAAATCGCGCGCAAAATGAGTTATTGGCTTTGGCAAACGTAAATAATGTCGATGTGCTGCAAGAGGTAAAAATTAATGACTGAAATGACATGGTTGTTTGTCTTGCTATTCATCGTTTTGGCGATTGCTAGCACAATTTCGCTTGTTTTAATGGCGCGTTATAAACAGCGCCATGAAGGTATACTTTCTTCTGGTCTTATCAATCTTAATGCTCGGATCAATGCTTGGTGGGTTATGGTGATGGTTATTGGCATCGCCTTTGCATTTGGTAAAAAAGGTGTCATTATTTTGTTTTTATTGGCATCGCTTGCGGCATTTCGCGAGTTTTTGACCATTGTCTATACTGCGCGTAGCGATCATCGTTTATTGGTTGGCGTATTTTTGATTGCTATACCACTGCAATATTTTCTACTTTGGTACGAGTGGTATGGTGTTTTTACTATTTTTATTCCCGTTTATTGCTTTTTGGCCGCCGCTGCTTGGATGGCTATAAAAGGCGATACCAAACGATATTTGGAACGGGTTTCTGAACTGCAATGGGGTTTGATGCTTTCAACCTATTGTCTTAGTTACGTACCGGCATTAGCGACGCTACTGATTATAGATTATGATAAAAATCCACTATTATTAATTGCGTTTTTGCTAATTACTGTGCAAGGCAGTGATGTGTTACAATATGTTTTTGGTAAATTATTTGGCAATAAAGCTATCGCACCTCATGTTTCGCCATCCAAGACATGGGCGGGTTTTATTGGCGGTGTTGCCACAACCTCAATTCTTGGTGCAGCATTATTCTGGTTAACGCCTTTTTCACCGCTTATTGCAGCACTTATGGCGTGCTTATGTGCACTTATGGGCTTTTTAGGTGGGCTTGTTGCTTCTGCTATAAAGCGTGATAAGGGCGTTAAGGATTGGGGCAATATCATTCATGGTCATGGTGGCATGATGGATCGTGCCGATAGTCTCGTTTTTGCCGCACCGATATTTTTTCATTTAACGCGATATTTTTATGCTTAAAATAAAAGCAGCCTATTTTGTAGGCTGCTTTGAGAGCGTTTTCCGAAAAGTGTGAAGCGGTTTTCGGACCAAAAACGCGCTATAAGCAATGGATTAGCGCGCCGATCTGATCCAATCAGATCGGCGCGCTAAGAATTATTATAAAACTTAAGCGGTTAAGCTTTATTTTTGGTTGCGAGCCGCAAGGGTGCGCAAACGCAAAGCATTAAGCTTAATAAAACCAGCAGCGTCTTTTTGGTCATAAGCACCTTGATCGTCTTCAAAGGTTACCAATTTGTCTGAGTAAAGTGACTTATTGCTGCTGCGGCCTTCAACCATGACATTGCCTTTATATAGCTTCAAGGTTACTTCACCTTCAACATGTTCTTGGCTAAGATCAATCGCTGCTTGCAACATTTTACGCTCTGGTGAGAACCAGAAACCATAATAGATAAGTTCGGCATAGCGCGGCATTAACTCATCTTTTAAATGGGCGGCACCGCGATCAAGAGTAATTGATTCAATTGCACGGTGGGCGGTAAGAAGAATTGTGCCGCCGGGCGTTTCATAAATGCCGCGCGATTTCATGCCAACAAAACGGTTCTCGACAAGATCAAGTCTACCAATGCCATTTTCACGACCATAATCATTAAGCTTTGCCAAAAGTGTAGCAGGGGAAAGACGTGTACCATTAATGGAAACAGCATCGCCCTTTTCAAAACCGATAGTAATGGTTGTGGCTTTATCAGGGGCTGCTTCAGGTGAAACGGTGCGCATATGCACATATTCAGGTGCTGGTTGTGCCGGATCTTCCAATACTTTGCCCTCTGATGAAGAGTGTAAAAGATTAGCATCAACCGAAAATGGCGCTTCGCCTTGCTTGTCTTTGGTAACTGGAATTTGATGAGCTTCAGCAAATTCAATCAAATCTGTACGGCTTTTGAAAGCCCAATCGCGCCAAGGAGCAATGATTTTAATGTCTGGATTAAGCGCATAGGCCGATAGTTCAAACCGCACCTGATCATTGCCTTTACCTGTTGCGCCATGGGCAATAGCGTCAGCCCCTGTATCGCGGGCAATCTCAATTAGACGTTGTGAAATAAGCGGGCGGGCAATTGATGTGCCAAGCAAATAAACACCTTCATAGACGGCATTGGCACGGAACATGGGGAAAACGAAATCACGAACAAATTCTTCGCGCAAATCTTCGATATAGATCTCTTTAATACCCATCATTTCAGCTTTGCGGCGTGCTGGCTCCAGCTCTTCACCTTGGCCAAGATCAGCGGTAAAGGTGACAACTTCTGCACCTAATTCGGTTTGTAACCATTTTAGGATGATCGAAGTATCAAGACCGCCAGAATAGGCGAGAACGACTTTTTTTACATCTTTGAATTTGTTCATTTCAAAAGGCCTGGCTTATTGTTAATGGTTGAACATATATTTGTTTTAACAAGCTATTGCTGATGTGCAGGCAATAGAACTCGAAAAATCATTGTTTAAATCTTAACCGATTTTAATACTTAAAGACAATGTCTTTTTACATATTATCAAATTTGAAAAAGAATTATATGGGATCAGATCACTGTAAACATCTAAGGAAGCAACCAAAACCCTATAAGTGCAAAACCAACTGCAAAAAATGGGTCTAAATATTGCGTCTTTTGGCTTAATTTGTTTTCGATTGGTGCAAGGGTTAAAAGTAAAATCAGATAATAATAAGCCAAGGTAAGAATTAAGAAAACACCACCAACGCTTATGGCAAAATTCTCAAAAATATAAGACGTAACGCCGATGCGGCCTAATGAAATTGAAAACATGATAAGAAATGCAGTGCAAAAAACAAAATTAATTATACCAAGAAATGCACCAACAAAAAATAGTGGCAATCTATTTTGATCAAATCGTGTAAAACGGCCAGTTAGACAGATAAAGCAATAAAAAAAACAAAAGGCTAAAAGCGCAAGAGTAAAATAAGTTCGATAAGGTTCAATGAAATCAAGATAGATATTAGGGAACATGCCAAGAAGACAGCTAGCAATCATGCCGCTTATGAAAAAGCCTGCAACAGAAATAATGCTTGCATAACGCCCGCCAAGCACTGCTTGACGGATAAAAAATAGCGGCTGTA
Source organism: Bartonella sp. HY761 (assembly GCF_026743145.1). Classification (NCBI taxonomy): domain Bacteria; kingdom Pseudomonadati; phylum Pseudomonadota; class Alphaproteobacteria; order Hyphomicrobiales; family Bartonellaceae; genus Bartonella; species Bartonella sp. HY761. The sequence goes on along the minus strand of NZ_CP104887.1, from coordinate 2,490,008 downwards.
CGCACATAACAAACTGGGTAAGAGCCATAAAAATAGCGAAACTACCCAAAAATTGTAATATGAAAAAATGCATGAAATATCCATGTCTTTAAAAATTGGTTTATCTTGTTATATCCCAATTAATTATAAATTTGGCAATATTTATTTTAAGCCAATGCTTTTGCCTAGGTGATAGTCATAAAAACGCTATAATTAGTAAGATAAAGTAATTTTTGATCAAAATTCTATAATTAGAATAAATATCTGCATGTTTTAAATGCTTTATAAATATAGGCCTTTGTGTTACATAGTGGTTTTTAAATTATCATACGGCAACGTATATTTAAGCGAAATATTTATATTAGGATGTAAATATGAAAAATATAATGGCGAGTTTATTTATATTTATGTTTGGCTTTTCGCTAGCTTTTGCAGGTGAAACAACCTCTAAGCTTTCAGTAAGTGTAGAGCAACTTCCCCCATCCTTAGTTGATTTGGATAATTTTCTTGTGCTTGCCAAAGAGGTTCAACCTCATCGTAGCGCACGGCTTTTACATCTTGATGAATTTTTAGAGCTCTCGCGTAAAGATAACGTTATTTTGCTGGATGCCCGTTCCGCGCGAGCATTTAGTATTGCCCATTTAAAAGGTGCAATTAACCTTGACTTTACAGATTTTTCTCAAGCGGCTTTGCAAAGGATCATTCCGGATAAAAACACCACTATTTTAATTTACTGCAACAATAATTTTAGTGGGCAGGAAAATAATCTTTTGTTAGCAAGCGCTTTCCCATCAAAGGTTGCAATAAATCAGCAGGCTATAGGATCAAGTTTGCCAATTATGTTGGCCCTTAATTTGCAAACCTACATAAACCTATATGGCTATGGTTATACCAATGTCTATGAATTAGCTGATCTTGTGCCAGTTACTGATCCGCGTATTGTGTTTGAAGGGGAAGTTAATTCATCCAAGGAGTAAAGGCTTGAGCGTAGTTTGCTCAAGTTAAAATAAGCTAACGGTTGATTGTACTATGATCACCTTTAAGGCGGCGCGCCAATAACCGCTTTTTAATATTCCAACAACTTAAACAATAGCGAACTTTTTTGGTCTGAATGAAGATGGTTGCATCAAAGTGCCGAAATATAAAAATTGGCTTTAAAATTATTCTTTGTGCAATCACTTCTTACGTGCTGAAGTAATTCATTTAATATTTGCGGTACGGACAGTGTACCATATGAGAACACAAATGGTTAAGTTAGTTTATGGAAAGTTGGAAAATTATGAACATGCTGGTTGCAAAGGTGAAGCTATTGAATATGGTGAAGCTGTCAAGTCAGATAGAGAAGAGGATAGTATTATTTTACGCTAACCATACAAGCGTAAGGGCGCGACAGCCAAGACAATCCAGATGCCAAATCCTGCAAATAAAGTGCCAAATACCGGATCAATCACATCTTGGTAACGCCTTAGGCTACGATAAACAGGTTTTGACGTTAAAACTAAGATAAGACTTAGCGCAATTATCGCACAGATAAACAACACAACCATATTATGGATAATAAGACCATTTGGAATGCTATTCAAATTTTCAATAAGTAGTATTTCGCTATCATGCAAAGCAAACAGAAAGCTAACATTGAAACCAAGTATAATACCAAGAATAAAATTCAGTGGTTTTATTGCCCACATTGGTTGGTCATTAATTCGGTTAAGCGATGCCATTTTGCCGACAATGCAAATGAAGCCGAATACAAAACAAAAAAGAGCAAAATAAAGTTTAAAGTTGATAATCTTTTGGTTAAATTCATTCCAGATAGGCATTTTTGCAAAATATGCAAAAAGAAGAATGATTATGCCGCTTAATATAAAACCGATAACGCTATAAATCGCGTCACCTCGTCTGCAGGTTAAGGCTTGGCGCGCAAATATAAGAATATTAATTAATGTAAAAATATAAAGCATGTTTTGCACTTCATCTTATGTTTAGAGGTGAATGTCTTGTAAATATTTAAACCAATGAGATGGTGATTTAGCGATGTTTTATTGTATTAATCAACTGCCTTTTGAGCGTTTAGCTGTCAAATACCCGATTAAATGCTGGAAACAGCTTGTTAATGCTATGAATTAAATGTGAAGTGCTTTTTCAGCTTATTTTTCATTAAAGATGGGAATGTTAATCATTAGCGGTTATAATGCGTGCAAAGTCTACGGTAGGGATAAACCAATACACGCATTTATCGTCTTTCAACCCTTTATAATATCGGTATTATTTCTTGGTTTGGACTGGCGTTGGATTGAGTCTTTCTTTTATAAATGGCATTTTAAATGATTAAAAATGGTATGAAAAAAGCAGCCTTTGCTGCATTGCTATCTCTAAGTGTTATGGGTTTAAGTGGTATCGGGCTTGCCAAGGCGGATGGCTTGGTTTGCCAAAATAATGGTCAAGATGGCAATTTGCCATTTGTACAAGATATTGCCAAGGCGTTAAAGTTTGACACTTTGGCCTTTGCCTCTTGTCGTCCCTCGCCAAACCATATTGACATGACTTATATTACTTTGCTGCGTCCCTCACAAGGGCAGGAAAAATGCGAAAAAAATTGTCAATATGACATTGCCTTTATCTTAGCTGGTACTAAAACCGGTAAAGTAACCAAGCAGCTTATTCAAAAAGATGCAATCATTGAAGGTGATGCCAAATTATCCAGCATTTCAATCGATGATACGCTTTATCAGCTAAGTCCTGATCAGCGTGCAACCGCCGTACAGATGAATTTTGAAAGAACAACGCCAGACCTTAAAGAAGCAAGACGCGATCTTTATTTGTTGATAGAGCGTGACAATGAATTTAAGGCTGGCCTTGGCAATGTTGCAAGCCCTGATGATTCAGAATTGACCAAATTGGTAATGGATAGAACCGTTACCCATGTTAAACAAAATGAACAATGCTATAGCTATCAAATGGTGTTAAAGCGTAAAATTAGCCTTGGTAGCTATTCCAATGGTTTTCGTGCCCTTGAAATAAATACTGATATTAATGATAAAGTTGCTAAGCTAGAAAATGAAAATTGCGTAGAAGTACCTATTACTACTAGCACAGGGCAAACCACAGTACCTTTTAATGGGACAGTATATTTTATTCCTGAATGGATTTCCCATTAATTAAACGGATGATTATTTTTAAAGAATAAATAAAAACCGCCTCTTTCGAGGCGGTTTTTTGTTTTATTCGGCTTTTTCAGCAAAAACAGGGCTTGGCTTAAAATTAAGCCTATCTGAGCCGCGCAATATATGAACATTAGAGCCGTCCAAGACATCGCCCATTAAAATGCGCTCAGACAATGGATCTTGCACTTCGCGCTGGATGACGCGCTTAAGTGGGCGCGCACCATAAACTGGGTCATAACCTTTTTCAGCAAGCCATTCACGCGCATCCTCATCAATATCCAAAGTGATCTTGCGGTCATCAAGCAAGGACTGTAATCTTTGCAATTGGATATTTACAATTGCCCCCATTTCTGAACGATGCAAGCGATGGAAAAGAATAACTTCATCGACACGGTTCAAAAATTCTGGGCGGAATGCTGCACGAACCACACTCATTACCTGTTCACGAGCTTTTTCTGCTTCTTCATCATCGCCAAGCTGGGTCAAATATTCTGCCCCAAGATTGGACGTCATGATGATTAAAGTATTGCGAAAATCAACTGTACGCCCTTGTCCATCAGTTAACCGTCCATCATCCAATACTTGCAACAACACATTAAATACGTCAGGGTGAGCCTTTTCAATTTCATCGAAAAGAACAACTTGATAGGGACGCCGCCGCACGGCCTCAGTCAATGCACCACCTTCTTCATAGCCGACATAGCCGGGAGGCGCACCAATTAAGCGCGATACGGAATGCTTTTCCATATATTCCGACATATCAAGACGCACCATTGCTGTTTCATCTTGAAAGAGGAATGAAGCAAGCGCTTTGGTAAGCTCAGTTTTACCAACGCCTGTTGGCCCCAAGAAAATAAACGAACCAATTGGTCGATTAGGATCTTGCAAGCCAGCACGAGCGCGGCGAACCGCACGCGATACAGCTTGCACGGCCTCACCTTGACCAACAACACGTTTACCAATTTCATCTTCCATACGAAGCAAGCGTTCGCGCTCGCCCTCTAACATGGAATCGACCGGAATACCTGTCCAACGCGAAACCACCTGTGCCACATGTTCTGATGTCACAGTTTCTTCAACCATTGAGGTGCGCCCCTCTTGGCTTTCAGCATCATGCAATTGCTTTTCAAGTTCTGGTATCTTGCCATAAGCAAGTTCACCAGCTTTTTGAAATTCGCCATTGCGTTGGGCAATAGCCAAAGCATTGCGTGCTTCATCAAGCTGACGCTTGAGGTCGGCTGCATGGCCAAGCTTTTGCTTTTCTGCCTGCCATTTTGCTGTGATCTCATTGGATAATTCCTCAAGCTCAACAAGATCATTTTCAAGCCGCTCTAAACGATCACGCGATGCGGTGTCTTTTTCAACCTTAAGCGCTTCTCGTTCGATTTTGAGCTGCATAACGCGGCGGTCAATCTCATCAAGTTCTTCTGGCTTGGAATCAACCTGCATTCTTAGGCGCGATGCTGCCTCGTCAACAAGGTCAATTGCTTTATCAGGCAAGAAGCGGTCGGTTATGTAACGGTTTGACAAGGTTGCCGCAGCAACAAGAGCCGAATCCGATACACGCACCTTATGATGTTGTTCGTATTTTTCCTTAATGCCGCGTAAAATTGAGATCGTGTCTTCAACCGTTGGCTCATCAACAAAGATTGGCTGGAAGCGGCGAGCAAGCGCAGCATCCTTTTCCACATATTTGCGATATTCTTCCAAAGTTGTTGCACCAACGCAGTGTAATTCACCGCGTGCAAGTGCTGGCTTTAAAAGGTTGGAAGCATCCATTGCACCATCAGTCTTGCCTGCGCCAACAAGGGTGTGCATTTCATCAATAAATAAAATGACTTGCCCAGCAGCAGCTTGCACTTCTGATAACACGCCTTTCAAACGCTCTTCAAACTCACCGCGATATTTCGCACCAGCAATCATCGCACCAAGATCAAGGGCAAGCAAAGATTTATCACGCAAAGATTCAGGCACATCTTCATTGACGATACGCAATGCCAAACCTTCAACAACTGCGGTTTTACCAACGCCCGGCTCACCAATCAATACAGGGTTATTTTTTGTGCGGCGTGACAAAACCTGAATTGTACGGCGAATTTCCTCATCGCGGCCAATAACAGGGTCAAGTTTGCCATTACGCGCATCTTCAGTAAGATCACGAGCGTATTTTTTTAAAGCATCATATTGGTTTTCAGCAGAGGCAGAATCGGCAGTGCGCCCTTTTCTCATATCATTAATTACCTTATTAAGAGCATTAGGCGTTACGCCGCCTTTGGCAATAATTTCATGGGTTTTAGCAGTTTTTTCCATAGCCAAAGCTTGCAATAAACGCTCAACGGTTACAAAGCTATCGCCAGCCTTATTGGCTAACTCTTCAGCTGTGGTGAAAACTTTTGCTAGTGGTTGGGCAAGATAAAGCTGACCATTGCCGCCAGTAATTTTGGGTATGGCACTAAGAGCCGCATCAAGTGCTGTTTTAATTGCAGAAAGATTGCCGCCAGCTTTTTCAATCAGTGAGGCGCAAAAACCTTCATTATCATCAATTAACACTTTAAGAAGATGCTCTGGCAAAAACTGCTGATTATCAGCTGAAAGTGCAGCATTTTGAGCGGCTTGAATAAAACCGCGAACTCGTTCTGTATATTTTTCTAAATTCATTTTATTTTCCCTTTCCCGCAACCTGAAAACATATTTGAAAAGATTTTAAATATGCTCTGGTTTAACAATGCAGCATTACGGTTGGTGGAAATTGAAAGCTCCCATTATGGCAAGCTTGTTTTCCTAATCTGATATGGGAATGATTTTAAATGACAGCAAGAGATAGCAGATAATTTTTTTTAATATTTTGGAAGCTCCTTGGTAAAATAAATGCTTTTTTAAATTGTGGGTTTATGTTTTAAAAATTAAATTTATTCTTGCGCAGCTAAGGATTTTTATTCTTCTTTAATTACAAATGTTTTATTGTGTGTTTTATTGTGATGAATAAAATTATAATGAAATGCACAGCGGATTCGCACAATTGAGTGAATGCCGCTTATGCTGTGACAGGACCATTTTACATGAGCATTCGCCGGATATTCAAATATCTGTTTTTTACAGTGGCTATTTTGGCGGTGCTGATTATGGGGGCAATCATTGCAATTCCTTATCTTATATCAACGGACGCAATACGCATACGCCTAGCACAGGACTTAAGTACTTGGACGGGCTATAATGTTCAATTGCGTGAGCCACCGAAAATTTCATTTTTCCCCAAATTGCAAGCCGCCCTACAAGGCGTTAGCTTAAGTGATGCCAGTGATGATATCCGGCCGCTTATGGAGGCAGAATGTATAGAAGTTGATTTGTCATTATTTGATGCTTTGCAAGGCAAGGTCAGTTTTTCTGAAACCCGTATTATCCGTCCGCATTTTGCGGTTGACGAACCGGTCAAAACTGTTGCTGGTTTTTTTGCTTCATTGGCTCGCTCCGATGGTAGTCTTGGTAATGCTATTCGCCAAGCGCGTGAAATTGTTGCGCAAAATCCAAATAATGCTGATTTGTCTAGTTTGCTTACTCAGCCTTTTGGCCGTATTTTTATCCAAGATGGCACATTATCCTATCCCATCGACAATTACAGTGCCGACAAAAAGCCGAGCGAAGAAGCGCGAGGCGAAATTAAAGAAATCAATGCAACGGTTACATGGCCAACCTCCACCTCTGCGGCATCGGTTAAAGCCAATGGTCGCTGGAATGGCGCTTATACAGAAGTGACTTTGCGTGCTGATCAAGCATTAATGCTAATGGCCAGTGGTAAGAGCACGGTGCGAATATCGGTTAATTCTAATCGTGGTGGTGTGACTTATACGGGGGATGCCCAATTTGCGCAACGTTTTGCTTTAAGCGGTAAAGTTGCTGCGCGACTACCTGCCTTGAATGTTACGATGGATTGGCTTGGGCAGGCAAAAAGTTTTGGTGCAGCTATTCAATCGCCAGTTGTTTGGGAATCAAACCTTAATGCAACGCCTGAAAAACTTGAATTGAATGATATAAATCTGACCCTTGGCAATGATAAGGCACGCGGCGCTTTAGAAACAGTATTTATTGGTGATTTGCCGTCAACTTCTGGATCTTTGGCATTTCAATCACTTGATTTTACCCAGATTGTACCCGCCTTTATGTCTGCTGGTGATGTTATTCCGGATTTGTCATTTCTTAATCGCTTTTCACTTGATTTACGGGTTTCAGCACCTCAGGGGCAAATTGGATCTATTGCCCTAACCAATTTTGCAGCATCAACCCAATTGCGTAATGGTAGGTTAAGCTTTGACATTGGCAATGTTAACGTTTTTGATGGTACGCTACAAAGCAATATTATCATTGGTCTACTTGGTAATGTCACCCAATTGGAAACGCGTCTTTCAACCACTAATGTTAGTTTGGAACAATTACAACTAGCCATTGGCTCGGAAGCAAAATTAAAATGCCCAATCAATTTAACTATGAATGCGACCTCTGATTTTACCCATTGGTCCAAGGCATTCTTAAATGCCAAAGGCGCATTTGATATGAATTGCAATAATGGTTCAATTGTTGGGTTTAGTTTTTCGCGGTTTTTAGATGGGGTAATGAGCGAAACGAGCCTTCCCTTTTGGAACGGCAATGAGGAGATGTTAAACTTTCTCCGACTTATTGCTAAGGGAAGCATTGAAAATGGTGCTATCAACACGGATATTGCCGGTTTGGCTTTTGATAATCATTTAATTGAATTTTCGGGGCATGCTTCATTGCAAAATGGTAATGTTGAGTTTACTGGCGTTATTGATCGTCCAAGGCGGGTTAATGGACATTGCATTGACGTTGAATGTGTTCAGCTGAGCTTAAAACCTTTGCAACGGTTTGAAGTTAATGGCGCATGGAACTTACTGCAAGTTAAAAAACTGGTAATGGATAGTGAATAGACTAATGTAGTCGAATAGTACATTGATATTAAATGACCAATTCAAGATACAAATGTCTATTATAATTAATAAATAAAGCTATAAGCATCATAATGCTTAAAAGTTTATACTTGCTTGACAATTTTGATTTCTGGTTTTTATATTAATATTTTTGTAATTTGGTTTGCAGGTTTTAAATTAAAATCATAACAATCTCTAACTACATGGCTCTAAGTTTGTGTTTTAAATGATATAGGCTCAAGCTTATCTACCTATCCAATTATTGCTTTAAATTAACAGGTCTTGCCCCTAGTCATTAACAATGGCTGTTTAGTTGAAATCCACATAATAAATTATAATTAACTTATGGCAATCCAAATAAAATCTATTTTTAAAATTGTAAAAGGGATTTAAAATGCCAGTACCCAATATTCGTTTAAATGACCAGAATTCTATCCCGCAGCTAGGGTTCGGTGTCTGGAAGATTGATGACAAGGACACAGATCAAGCGGTGATAAGCGCAATTAACGCAGGTTATCGCCATATTGATACAGCAAAAATATACCATAATGAAGAAGGTGTTGGGCGCGGCATAAGCAATAGCGGTGTAAGTCGTGGCGATGTTTTTATTGCGACCAAAATTTGGAATGATGCACAGGGTTATGATGCTACGCTGCGGACCTTTGATGAAAGCTTGCAACGCCTCAACATGGATTATATCGACCTTTACCTTATCCATTGGCCAATGCCATCAAAAGATCTATTTGTTGATACGTGGAAAGCGCTCATTCAATTGAAAAAGGAAAAACGCGTTAAATCCATCGGTGTTTGTAATTTTAGAATTAGCGATCTTGAGCGGTTAATCCAAGATACCGGCGTTGTGCCATCGGTTAATCAGATAGAATTGCACCCTGAATTTCAGCAAAATGAATTGCGGATATTTCATGAAAAAAACAATATTGTTACAGAAGCTTGGGCACCTTTGGCGCGTGGAAGCCTTTTAGATAATCCAATTCTTATTGACATTGCCAAAAATCATAACCGCACTGTTGCACAAGTTATTTTACGTTGGCATATTGAAATTGGTAATGTCATCATACCAAAATCTATATCACCGCAGCGTATGGCGGAGAATTTCAATATTTTTGATTTTAGTTTAACCAAAGGCGATCATGAAAGAATTGTTAGCCTTGATAGAGCTGATGGTCGCACTGGACCAGATCCTGATACATTTGTTGGATAATATTTGCTCATAGAAAATGAATATATTCTATTCTGTAGCAACATAAGATGGTGAAAAATTACTAATAATTAAGGTGTTGGGCAATATATCCAATGCCTTAATTTTGAATTTTAATCTATATGGAGCATGTAGAATTTAATATATTTTATCGGCTATAATAAAAAGTAAATTAGCATTTATTGTTCTGAAATTGAAACGCCATAACCATCAAAGGCTGTATCATTTGAGCTTGAGCTATTTGCGCTAATGATAGTTGAAATAATAATCATTGTGAACAGCATTGCGACTGTAACAAAAGCTGCCTTACTAACGGTCATAGCGAAATTCCCTTGTTTTAAAATGGTATGATTTAAAGATTTGAATGGTCAAAATCGGTTGGTCATTACATGTTGTTTCTTTAGCGTGAAGTTTTGCTGGCGACAATCATTAGTCATTAAAATTCTTACCTAAATGCTAACGAAATATTGGTTTTCAAGCTGCTGTGTCCTTACTGCAACGCTTCCCTTGTTGTTGACATGATATAAGCTTGCTTGACCTTGAAAACAGCAAGGTATATTTACTAAAAAATGCGCGCAAATTATAAAATGCAACGGCTTTTTGTCGATCAAACTTTTTTAAATGATTCCTTATCGGCTACGGGTGTGAAGCTTGCTTTGGCCAAGGAACAAACCCATTATCTTATCCATGTTTTAAGGATGGTTTTGGGAGATGAGGTTTTGGTTTTTAACGGCCGTGATGGTGAATGGCGAGCCAAAATTATTGATATTTCGAAAAAAGCGCTTGTGCTTGAATTGCAAACACTTGAAAGACAGCAGCCAAAGCCAATTGATCTTACTTATTATTTTGCGCCGTTAAAGCATGCGCGCCTTGATTATATGATGCAAAAGGCTGTTGAAATGGGCGCAAGCAGCCTTCAGCCAGTTTTAACCCAGCATACTCAGGTCAATCGGTTGAATATTGAGCGTATGCAAGCCAATATTATCGAAGCTGCCGAGCAATGCGGCATTCTTGCTGTACCGTCTTGTTTAGAACCTATAAGTTTAGATCGGCTTTTAGCCAATTGGGATGAAAAACGACATTTGATTTTTTGTGATGAGGCTGCAGAAGGCGATAATCCCTTGCCAATATTACAAAAATTATCGCGCGGGCCGTTAGGGGTTATTATTGGTCCTGAAGGTGGATTTAGTGATAGTGAGAGAAAATTAATCCGTAGCTGCTCTTTTGCCCACGCCATCCCCCTTGGACCACGTGTTTTAAGAGCTGATACAGCAGCTGTCGCTGCCCTTGCGTTAATTGGCGCTACGCTTGGTGACTGGCTATAATAACATGAATTATGTATTTGTGAGCTCAAGTTTTTACAAGATAGTCATAAACAACTATAAAGGCATAAAATTGTTATTTTGATATCTTGCGGCAATAGATGCTGTATTGCAATTATAACGGATTGATAAAAAACATGAAAATAGACTATCATGAATTGCTGTGAGTTTGAGTGCTTTTTTAGATAAAATTAATTATGGCTATGATGGAGTTCTATATGAGGTTCATTTTACCAATGATTTACGCGATATAAAATTGACCACATTTGTAAAAGATGAAATTGGTAATAGGATCGTCCTTGATATTTTTCTAAGCGATATAAAAGAGTGCAAGCTGTCGCAAGTAAATGGCAATAATTTCTCATGGCTAACCGATGGAATTAAATATAAAGAAATGGGTGGACTTCATTGTTTGACGATTACGGTTAATGATGAGGTCGATGAAATTGAAATAATTGATATTTTTAAGAATACAGAAGTTTATTTTATTGCTGGTAATCTTAAATATCAAGTTACACCTTATGATGAAAAATGTGGCCATTAATCTTTAAATCTAAAAAATGAAAATTTTGCTCTAGAAAAGTTCGATAATAAAAAACGCTCATAGGCCAATGTAAGTGTGATTATTGATAATTATCGGGTTCAATTTTTTTAAACAGCATGAAAATAATATTAGTGCCAAGGTTAGATATGTTCGGTTAAGAAAATAATCTAATTACGCCATAACGACATGAAAAATTATTATGACCCATAAAATAGCGGTAATTGCCTATGAGGGTATTAGTGCATTTCATCTTTCTGTGCCATGTACAGTGTTTGGTGATGACTTGTTCAAGGCTGAAAATACGAGCTATGAGGTAAAGGTTTGTGCTGAAAAAGCAGGAAGGCTTAGTACACTTTCTGATTTTGATATTTATGTAGAGCATAATTTTGAAATGATTGAAGAGGCTGATACGGTGATCATTCCCGCTTGGATTGATGCAACTACAATTCCGTCTCCTGGTCTTATTACTGCTTTACAAAAAGCATTCAAAGATGGAAAACGTCTTATAGGGCTTTGTCTTGGTACATTTGTATTAGCAGAGGCAGGATTATTAAATGGACGTGAGGTGTCAACCCATTGGGCTTGGGCCGATGATTTTACCAATCGCTACCCGAACGTTATATTAAAAACAAAAGCTTTATACATTGACCATAATAATATTATCACCTCGGCAGGAACCGCGGCAGCCATAGATTGTTGCTTGCATATTATCCGTCAAGACCATGGTGCCGATATAGCGAACCGATTAGCGCGAAAATTAGTTGTCTCGCCACATCGCTCCGGTGACCAATCGCAATATATTGACCGCCCCATAGCAACCATTGCGCAAAGAGATAGATTGAGTGAGGCTTTGGAGTGGGCCCTTAGCTGTCTTGACCAACCACTTAATCTTAAAGTCGTTGCTGAGCATGCTTTTATGAGCGTCAGAAGCTTTACCAGACATTTTAATAAAAAAACCGGAATAAGTTTTAATCGTTGGCTTTTGATGCAGAGACTTTATAGGGCGCAAAACCTCTTAGAAACAAGCAAAGCCTCACTTGAGGATATTGCACAGCAATGTGGTTTTTCGTCATCCGTTACTTTTCGCCAACATTTTTCCCGCGTTTTTTCTATTCCGCCGGGAGTTTATCGTAGTCAATTTAAAAAGCATTTACCTTAATGAGACTGTAACTTGGCTTAATTTCATCATATGTTGTCTTTTATGATAGTAGCGAAGTTCTATATTCATATTCATTAATTGTCCTTGTTTAAAACAGGAGAAAATTATGAAACATCCGACACTTCGCACAATAGGCGGTGCGTCTATTATTCAAAATCTGCAATCAAAACAAACAGCATTACTTGTTATTGATTTTCAAAATGAATATTTTGATGGCTTATTGCCAATTCCCGATGCTATGACGGCCTTAAAAAATGCAAAGAATTTGATCGAATACGCCGATGAAAATGCAATCGCCGTATTCCATGTGCAGCATATAGCACCACAAGGAAGTGCAACATTTGCGCAAGATAGCGCAATGTCTGCATTTCATAGCGATATTTTGCCCGCACCCCATCATAAGATAGTACAAAAAAACATGCCAAGTGTTTTTGCGTCAAGCGATATTGATATGCAGCTTAAAGCATCTAGTATAAATACATTGATCATTTGTGGTTTAATGACCCATATGTGTGTGAGTGCTGCTGCGCGCGAGGCTATCCCTTTGGGGTACAATATTGTCGTGGCTGAAGATGCATGCGCTACGCGCTCTATTGATTTTAATAATGAGGATACAATCGATTATACCACTTTGCATAAAGCATCATTGGTCACACTGAATGATGCTTTTGGCGATGTTATGACGGTCAATCAGATAATAAACTTGGAATGCAAATCTTGACGCAAGTTATTCATTATCGTTAGCGACTTTTACCTATTTTCAAGGTCATTTCCATTAGCAAAGCAAATCATGGTTGATTAAGTAAAACCAAATTTTGGTCAGCCATGGTTCGCTTCGATCATGTATTTCATTAAAGAGGTGAATTTGCCACCATTTGTTGCGCTGTAACCTTAGACAAACGTAAGCGAACTGATAGAGGTTAAATCACTTCTATCACGATATTGAGGTATATTATTGGCGCTTTTACAAAAGTCAGTCATCGGCTAATTTTAAATAATTTAGAACTTTTCAAAAGGTTTTAAATAATTTTAGCGCATAAAAACAATATATTATTGTTGGTCTTAGACTGATGGATTTTTTTTCACGAAAACGTGATTGGTAATTTTTATGATTATTACCCCCAATGGAACTTGGAGGAATATTATTTTTTTAGTTTATAAAGATTCTATTTTCAAAAACGTTAAACAGTTGAGGAGCTGTATATATTTGAAAAGAATTTGTGAGCTAGTATAGACAAGTAGTCGTGGAGGACTAATTTACATCTAGTTATTATCTAACTAAAAAGTTTAGCTCCAATTTGGAGGAATTTGAGCTTTTCATAAAATGACAGGTGCTTCTTATTAAAATAATTGATGGCTTAGATAGTTGTTAATCATTTCAATTAAGTAGCATTTGACAATATGTATAAGGCCTTTTTGGTCATTTTACATCTAATCTTAAGTCCACAGGGAAGGAGGAACCCATTATGGATGAACAGATGGTAGCCCGCATTGAGGCAAATCCCGATTACATCGAATTGAAAAAAAAGCGCAACATTCTTGGTTGGTCGCTTACTTTTGTTGTACTGATTGTTTATTATGGTTGGATTTTCGTTATTGCATTTAACCCCCAATTTCTCGCGACAAAACTTGGCGCCGGTGTAACAACCATTGCAATCCCAATAGGTATTGGTGTGATTGTATTGATGGTTGCACTAACCGCATTTTATGTCGTGCGTGCCAATAAGATTTATGATGATTTGATTAGTCGTCTTGAAAAAGAGGTGGGCAAATGAAATCGATTAAAAATTATAACTTATTGTTTTTATCTGCCATTTTTGCTTTTATCTTTCAGTCAAATGCTTTTGCAGATGCAATTAGTGGTGAAATGGCAAAACAGCCATTAAATCTAACAGCTATCGGCATGTTTGCCCTTTTTGTATTGTTTACGTTAGGAATTACCGCATGGGCCGCTATGCGCACAAAGTCGCGAGCCGATTTTTATACCGCTGGTGGTGGTATTTCAGGCTTTAAAAACGGGCTTGCTATTGCTGGTGACTATATGTCTGCAGCCTCTTTCCTTGGTATTTCGGCTATGGTGATGAACCAGGGCTATGATGGGCTTATTTATGCGGTTGGCTTTCTCGTTGGTTGGCCAATTGTGATGTTCCTTCTCGCCGAGCGCATGCGAAATCTTGGTCGTTTCAATTTCGCTGATGTGTCTGGATTTCGCTTTGACACCAAGCCTATCCGCATTTTTTCTGCCTGTGGTACGTTGATTGTGGTGGCATTTTATCTTATTGCGCAAATGGTTGGGGCAGGGCAGCTTATTAAGTTGCTTTTTGGTATCAATTATATTTGGGCAGTGCTTATCGTTGGTGTGCTGATGATCACCTATGTGTTATTTGGTGGTATGAAAGCAACAACATGGGTGCAAATTATTAAAGCATGCCTTTTGCTGTTTGGTGTCACCTTTATGGCATTTATGGTATTGCTGCACTTTAATTTCAATTTCAACAGCTTCTTCCAAGCAGCCGTTGATGTTAAAACCCAAATGGCGCTTGCTGATGGTAAAACACCAGAGGAAGCTGCGGCGGCAGGCTTAAGAATTATGGCGCCTGGTGGCTATGATGCAATCTCAGCCATTTCGCTTGGCATGGCGCTTATGTTTGGTACTGCCGGTTTGCCACATGTTTTGATGCGTTTTTTTACCGTGCCAAATGCACGTGAAGCACGTAAATCCGTGTTATGGGCAACCGTCTGGAGTGGCTATTTCTACATTGTTATCTTCATTATTGGCTTTGGTGCTATTGCTCTTGTATTATCCAATCCCGAACTTGCCGCGCCGTTAACCTCTGGTGCGGGTGCATCCAACATGGCGGCGGTTATGGTTGGTAAGGCTGTTGGCGGCAATATGTTCTATGGCTTTATTTCAGCAGTTGCTTTTGCTACTATTTTGGCTGTGGTTGCAGGTCTAACATTGTCTGGTGCAACCGCTATTTCTCATGATATTTTCAACATGATATCGAGAAAAGGTATGGCAACAAATGATGAAGAATTGCGCGTGTCACGTATTGCTACAATTTGCATTGGCATTGTTGCAGTGCTTCTTGGTATTGCTTTTGAGCAGCAAAATGTTGCCTTCATGGTTGGGCTTGCTTTTGCTATTGCGGCATCTGCTAACTTTCCAGTATTACTACTTTCCATCCTGTGGAAGGGGTGTACAACGCGCGGTGCGGTAATTGGTGGCTTCATTGGTCTTGCTCTTTCTGTTGGTCTAACGATTGTTTCGCCGGCTGTTTGGGTCAATACGCTGCATCTTTCAAAAGAATCTGTGTTGTTTCCTTTTGCGTCGCCAGCAATTATTTCTATTCCAATTGCATTCTTTAGTGTGTGGTTCTTCTCTATAATTGATAAGAGTGCCCGTGCGAAAATTGATAAGGCAGGTTTTAGAGCTCAAGAAATTCGCTCAGAAACGGGTTTTGGTGCTTCGAAAGCATCAGATCACTAGTAGAATTTCCAAAATTGGATTTTGTGATCTCGTTTTAAATATATTGTAAGTATAACGCGTTTTAAGTTTAGCCCCTGATGAAAAGTGAAGAAACACTTTTGGTCAGGGGCTAATTGTTAAAAATTATCGTTATAATATACGTATTAAACTTGCGGAAAGTCATTCCTAAATTCGTATAATAGTCTTAAATTTTTATCAAAATCCAAATCAGATATTATTTAAGTGCCGTTTTATTCAATATAGAACATGTTATTATGATTTTTTCAGTATAAAAATATTTTTACTCTTATATTTGCCGATTAGCATCGTTAATTGCATCTTTGTAAAATAACTTAATGCATATTTAAAGCTTGAGATTAATGTA
Source organism: Bartonella sp. HY761 (assembly GCF_026743145.1). NCBI lineage: Bacteria > Pseudomonadati > Pseudomonadota > Alphaproteobacteria > Hyphomicrobiales > Bartonellaceae > Bartonella > Bartonella sp. HY761. Next base: position 2,473,827 of record NZ_CP104887.1, on the reverse strand, counting down.
TTTTAGAATTTCATTATATAATGTTTTGATGTTATTATGATATAATTGCAACAATTGGTAATTTTTTTATAGTTAATTTTTTCTAAAATTATTTATTGTAAAAAATATATAAATAAAACAATGATTTGTGTTGATGGTATGAATTATATCTTGTTGGTGAATGGTTTTGAAGGCGTGGGGTGTAATTAAATATATATTTCACTTATATTTTATATTATATATTAAATAAATATATTTATTATAATATCTGTGAGTTTGTATGAAAAAGTTTTTATTAGCTAGTACGGTATTAACTGGAGCCTTTTTGTTCGCTACAAATGTGCAAGCGGCAGAATGTTTAACAGCCGCTAATGGTACTTTCGCAATTGGCACAAATGGCGCTCCCAATCAAAACAGCTGTTCAATTAGTTCGGTTAATTCAACTATCGGAAATGATAGTATTTGGGCAGGTGGTTTTGGTGTGTATAGTGGTCGCACAAGCAACACCATGACTATTGAAAATGATTTTTCTACCACTGTTAAAGGTAGCGCCGGCATCATAGTTTATGGTGGTGGTGGCACTACTGCAACTCAATCGGTTTTTGATGCAACGGGTAAAACAATCAATTTAACCCTTGAAAATCTGACTGCAAACCCGCAGACTGGTGCAGGGGACAGAATTGCAAAGGTTGGCCTTGGCGTGTCTCATGGTGGAATGGCAACCATAGGCACTCTTAATCTTAGCATGCTTAATTTACCCTCTGGTTATGGTGGCAGTTGGGGATTAGGTGACCGTTATGAGCATTATGGTGTATTGGCTGGCTCTACAGTTAATGCGGGTGAGCCAGCAGCTTTTAATGGGATGCAATCAAAGGCGGTTTTTGACAATTTAAATATTACCATGCAGTCTGAGCAAGGTGGTTGGCTTTTCACTCGTTATCCATTATTGGCAGGCATTCGTGTTATTCAAGGTGCTGGCCAAAGTTCGGGTAACGGTGCTGCAGGTTATGTTGAAGTTAAGAATGATTTGAATATTAATCTTACAGCCCAAGGCAATGATGCTATTGGCATTTATGTGTCTGGTACGGAAAAAGATGGTGTCCGACCAGAAGTGCGTATTCATAATAGTAATATTACAATTACGAGTACATCCACTCGCGCCAATGCGCTACGCATTGGTAAAGAGTTAACTGTGGCAGGTACTGGCGAAGGACTTATTACTTCCACCGGCAATATGGTTCTTGATACATTAAATGCACCTAATTCTTCGGCCATTGCCGTTGTTTGGCAAGGTGGCGCTTTGAATGCGGATGCTGATACAGCATCAACCACAATTAAAGCTGGCGGGCAAGCAATTACCGTTAGCGCAAGTACAGACATTGCAAGTGTACAAAGTCAAACGAGTTTCAACAATTTGGTTGCAACGACAAGCTCTGCAACTGCTAATTTGATTGACGTCATGGGCAGCAATGTTGATTATTTGCTAAGTGTTCGCGGTGCAAACAGCAATCTTACTGCTGCGGATGAAGGTTATATTTTAAATATGACTGGTGGTAGCGTAACCCAGCCAAGCACCACTGTTTTTAATTTTGCTGACGGTAAAATGACCGGCCTTGTTAATAAGGGTGAAAATGCAACGCTAGATCTTAATGTTTCAAATAATGCACAATGGATACTTGCCGCCAAAAACGGTGCTACACCATCCACAACTGCAACATTTGACCAGTTAAATCTTACAAATGGCGCTCAAATTATTGCATATGGTGCATCTGATGGTAGTGCAAATTTCACCTTGCAAGGAAATGTGCTAAGTGACGCTGGTATTTTAAATCTAAACAGTGGCGTTGCTGGCGATAGTTTAACGATTAAGGGCAATTATACCGGTCGCAATAATGCGCTTTTATCAATAGATACTTTTCTTGGTGAAAGTGGCGCTTTATCTGACCGCCTTGTGATTGATGGTGGCCAAGTCGATGGCAATACTCTGGTTCGCGTGAATAATGTTGATGCAACCAATGCAGGAGGCAATACCGAGCCTGGTCAGGGCATTAAAATTGTTCGTGCCATAAATGGCGGTACAACCACCGATGATGCTTTTGCATTGGATGCAACGGCATCCAATGCCTATACATTGCAAGGACAAACCATGGTTGGTGCTGGTGCCTATGCCTATGGTTTATTCAAAGGTGCTCAATCATCTACGGTAACAGAAGATGAATATGGTGAAACAGAACTTCAAAATGACTGGTACTTGCGTTCGCAATTAAAGCCAGTTGAACCTCCTGTCGAGCCGCCAGTTAAGCCTCCCGTGAAACCGGAAGAGCCACCAGTACAACCACCTGTAAAGCCTCCCGTAAAACCGGAAGAGCCACCTGTAAAGCCTCCAGTAGATCCAGTAGAACCTCCAATTTTACCGGCCCCACCCGTTTTTCAAGCTGGCGTTCCCACCTACGAGGCTTATCCACAAGCACTGCTTAATTTAAACAGCTTACCAACGTTACAACAGCGTGTTGGCAATCGCATTTGGATTGGTGTTAGTGCTGGCTCAGCTGTTGAAATAAATGTCGAAAATACTGGGCTTTGGTCTCGTGTGGTTGGCAATCACAGCCATTTTGAATCCCAAAAATCAACCTCAGGAGTGGATTTTAATCAAAATACTTTTAAAGCGCAAATCGGTATCGATGGAAAACTGTATTCAAATGACCATGGTAGTTTAATTAGCGGTATCAATGGATTTTATACTACTGGTAAAACCAAGACCAAATCATTTTATGGCGATGGTGAAATCACCACTGATGGTTATGGTTTGGGCGGAACTCTCACTTGGTATGGCAATGATGGTTTCTATGTCGATGGCCAAGCACAGGTCACCCTATATAACAGTGATCTAAAATCCAATTTAGCCAATCGCAACTTAGTAAGTAGCAATGACGGCTTTGGATATGCTTTATCGGCTGAGGCAGGTAAGCGCTTTAAACTTGATGAAAAATGGTCTATTACCCCGCAAACACAGCTTGTTTATTCTAATATTGATTTTGATAGTTTTCACGATATCTTCAATGCAGATGTAAGTTTAAAGCGTGGCGATAGTTTAGAGGCGCGTTTGGGCTTTGCTGTTGACTACGAAACCAGTTGGAAAAATGATCAGGGCTCATTAAATCGCACTCATATTTATGGAATTGGCAACCTTTATTATGCTTTACGTAGCGGCACCAGTGTCGATGTTTCCGGAGTTGACATTTCAAATCAACAACAACGCTTATGGGGCAGTGTGGGAGCTGGTGGTTCATATAATTGGAATGATGATAATTATTCAATTTATGGCGAAGCCCTCGTCAAGACTAGCCTCAGCGGTTTTGGCGATAGTTATGGAGTAAGTGGCCGTATTGGTTTTAGAAAAAAATGGTAGCAAATTGCCTCATTAAAACTGCTTAATTGAGCGCTTTTAGGTTGGTAGATATTTAGCTGAAATAAAAAAGGCCGATACAAATTTGTATCGGCCTTTTTTTATAAGGATTTTGATATTTATATCGCGCTTAAAATTTGATTTTCTCTGATCTAAATCCCATGCCAACGATACGGCCAGCAAAATGCGCAAGCGGTGGCCATTTTGCAATATAGCGCATGAAGCTTGGTGGTGCTTTTTTCTTTTCTGGATCAAGATTGCGCTTTTGGCTACTTTTTTGCATCATGAGTTGCAATCTTTGCGTGGCTTTGGTGGGGAATGAACGGCGTTTTTGTACCTTTGCCAAATCCTTTGTGCTAACATTTTTATTCCGCAATGGCGCATTTAATATATTGGTTGCGGCAACAGCATCTTGTATAGCAAGATTAACACCAACGCCGCCAATCGGTGACATGGCATGGGCAGCGTCACCAATGAAAAGAAGCCCCGGCTGCCACCACTGCTTAAGGCGGTTAATGCGGATGGATAAAAGATGGACAGCATCCCATGAGGTAATTTCATCCATGCGGCTTGCGGGCAGCGGGGAAAAGCGTGCAACTTCCTCGCGAAAATTTTCTAAGCCCTTGGCTTTTAGCTCTTCAAAGCTACCCTTAGGGATAACAAAGCCACATTGCCAATAATCGCCCCGATCAATAAGAATAAAACCCTGCCTTGGGCCGCCATGACCCATTGTATAGGGTGGATCTTCCTTTTGGTGCGATAGCTTCATCCATAAAACATTGCTAGCCACGCCAAACTCTTCCAAATCAAGACTAGATTGTTGCCTTAAGATTGAATTGCGTCCATCAGCGGCAATGGTTAAGGGCGCTTCAACATGAATATCGCCTTGCGAGGTTGTTGCCTCAACACCAACGACCTTATCATGCTCGTATAAAAGTTTGTGGCTTTGGCAATCCATGATAATCGAAAAATTATCAAACTGTTTGGCTTTGTCGCATAGGAAATTTAAAAATTCCCATTGCGGCATAAAGGCGATAAATTTGCATTTGGTGGATAGTTTGGAAAAATCGGCAATGGTGATATCTTTGCCATTAATTTCAGCATTTAATTTTTCGGCTCTTGTGTGGGAAATTTTTAAAAACTCGTCCAAAAATCCCAACTGGTCAATGAGATCAAGGGTTGAGGGGTGAATGGTATCGCCGCGAAAATCGCGCAAAAAATCACTATGCTTTTCAAGCAAAACGACTTGCCGTCCTTGCCGCGCCAGCAGATAAGCAGCCATTAGGCCGGCAGGGCCTGCACCAACCACAATAACCTCAGCTTTGATTATCTGCTGTGAAATATTGGCTTGATTTTGATTGAGGGACGGAGCAATTGCTTGGGTTGTTTGATCGATAGAGGACATGATAGCATTCCTTGATGTGATCTCACCAATCTAATTCAAAATACACCAAAAGCCAACAATTATGAGTAAATAAGTCATATTTCTTTTAAGGTTCTATCGCATATGTTGCTAATGCTTCCAAGCGTTGTTATTTAAATTTTTAGCAGCCATTAAAATAAAAACCCCCGAAGAAAATCTTCGAGGGTTTTAAAAACTAGTAAAGTCTTAAAACTTAAGCGGTGAGGCTTTTCAAGCGCTGTGCAAGACGAGAAACCTTGCGAGCTGCTGTATTTTTTTGGATAACGCCCTTAGTTACAGCGCGCATGATTTCAGGTTCAACAGTTTTGAAAGCAACTTGTGCTTCTTCTTTGTTGCCAGCAACAATAGCATCTTCAAACTTACGGATGAAAGTGCGAACGCGTGAACGACGTGATTTATTGACCTCTGTGCGAGCTGCAATTTTGCGCACCGCTTTTTTGGCCGAAGCTGTATTAGCCATTTATCTCTCTCTTTTCTCGATAACGACCATCAAAAATAATGGCACGAAAATTAAATAACGGCACTTCGACCGTATAACTTTCCGCGCTTATACTGGATTAAGGGGCAAAGGTCAATGAGATTTTCCAACGCGCAGAAGCAAAAAACGGCGATTTACTCATGTTTTCAAAAGAAATTAATGTAAATTTACCAATATTTTAAAAATCGCAATCTCCTATGCCGACTCACGATTCTTGTTACTTTGCATTGGGCTTTAACTATTGGATGAGTTGTCTTTTGATTTATCATCGCTAGGCGCCGATAGTTTATTGCGCAATGATGTTGGTAATAATTGTGATATGAGAATACCAGCAATAATTAACGCTGCACCAAGTAGCGCAAAGGGCCCAAAACGCTCCCCGGCCATCCGTCCAAAAAGACCAGCCCATATTGGCTCACCTGCATAAATAATGGTAGCTTTGGTTGGGGATACTGATTTTTGCGCCCAGTTCATTGCTAATTGGATAAGCGCTGTCATTGTGCCAAGTGCAACTGCTGCCCAAAACCAGATTGGCGAAAATTGAGGGATAGGTTCACCAAGGATTGGCATGGTAATAAAAGCGGCGATCGATGCCACAATTAGTTGCACTAAAGTGAGGCGGCGGCTATCAACTTCAGGTGCAAATTTGCCGATAAGAATAATTTCAATCGCGATAAAGAAAGCCGCAATGATGGTGATAATTTCACCAAAAGAAAAACTAAAACCGATATTTTGCGGATCTTTGATTAAAATAAGGCCAATAAAGCAAAGGGCAGCGCCAATCCAACTACCAAGACTAGGACGGCGTTTTAATACGCCCCATTGCAATAGCGGTACAAATGGCACATAAAGGGCAGTAATAAAGGCTGATTGGCTGCTATTGATGCTTTCGAGCCCCATAGTTTGCAAGCCATAGCCTAAATAAATAGATAGACCGATAGCGGTGCCACCAATAATTTCTTTTTTGCTAAGGCCTTTTAACGCTTTATGAAATACAATTGCGACAATTACGGCAGCAATAAAAAAGCGGAACCCTACAAAGAATAGCGGTCCGCTCTGGTGCACGGCCTGTTTAATAATTAAAAATGTACCACCCCACAGAATGGTTACACCAATGAGAATAAGTTCTTGCGGGCGTAAAAAAGAAAAAGATTTCATTTGTCCATACTTGTTTTGGTGGGCTTGGTATTTTGGTTGGCGCGCTCTCGAAGCAATTTCTTATAATTGCAAAGCGGTTAAAAAAAACAAGCTATTAAAGGGTAGGTTTTAGATTAGTTTGATAGTCAATGATTGTTCAAAATATTGATTTAGACTGCAATGCAGTTACATCAATATTTTTTCTAAAAAAGCACCAAGGTCATTGGTTGCAAAATCAATATGACTTTGGTCGCTATCATCACCTTGTGGTGTATCATGGGTTTGAGCTGCTTGTAGTATAGGTTCTATTAATACTGTTTGCATTTGTAAAGATTTTGGCACTTTCAAATTGCGGGCAAGATCTTCAAACATAACCGCGCGGCTTGGATCTATGGCAAATTTCTTTATAAAAATATCATAGGCCTCTTGCTTGGGCTTTGGAATATATCGAGCCGCCTTAATGTCAAATATGCCATCAAATACGTTTTCAATGCCAAGCCTTGTTAATACACTTATAGCATGATTGTGATCACCATTGGTAAAGATGTATTTTTTGCCCGTAAGCCTTTGCAAATTTTGCCTAAGAATTGGCGCTGGGCTTAGCCAACTATAATCGATATCATGGACTTTATTTAAAAAATCTTCTGGATCAATGTCATAAAGATGCATTAAGCCAGATAGGGTGGTGCCATAATCACGATAAAGGTCTTTTTGTAATTGGCGTGCACTTGTCCTATCCATGTTTAGCAAGTTGCTGACATAGTCAGTCATTTTAATATCCACTTGCGAAAAAAGATGGTCACCTGGTGGATAAAGGGTGTTATCTAGATCAAACACCCAATAATCTATTTTTTCCGTTGGAAAGTTTTGCGCGCCCATAAAAATACTTATCCGCGCACAATCAAAGTGCCGGCACCGCGCTCGGTAAACAGCTCAAGCAAGACTGAATGGGCGGTTTTACCATTAAGAATAACCACACCTTCAACCCCGCGCTGAATGGCTTCAATGCAGGTCTCTACCTTGGGAATCATGCCACCGCTAATTGTGCCTTTTTCAATCATACGGCGCGCTTCGCTTACCGTTAATTCTTTGAGCAATTTACCATTTTCATCAAGAACGCCCGGAACGTCGGTCAAGAATAAAAGCCGCTTTGCAGTTAATGCACCAGCAATAGCGCCAGCAAATGTATCAGCATTGATATTATAGGTATGACCATCGCGCCCCGGTGCAACTGGTGCAATAACTGGAATCATTTCCGAGCGGGCGAGTAAATCTAATAATGTGCGATCAACTTCCACTGGCTCGCCAACAAAGCCAAGATCAAGCACACGCTCAATATTGGAATCAGGGTCAATAACGGTTTTTCGTGCTTTCTCAGCAAAAACCATATTGCCGTCTTTACCGCAAAGACCAATCGCCCATTCACCTTCAGCATTGATCATAGCAACGATTTCTTTGTTAATTGAGCCTGCAAGAACCATTTCAACTATTTCAACGGTTTTTGCGTCAGTAACGCGTAAGCCACCTTCAAATTTTGATTCAAGACCCAATTTTTGCAACATGGTGGCAATTTGTGGACCGCCACCATGAACAACAATAGGATTAATGCCAGATTGTTTTAACAATGCGATGTCACGAGCAAAAGCGCGTCCAAGTTCAGGATCACCCATGGCGTGGCCACCATATTTTACAACGACAGTTTTGTTTTCATAGCGTTGCATATAGGGAAGGGCGGCAGAAAGCAGTGCGGCCTGCTTTTCAAAAATTTCTTGCTGGCTATCAAAATTATCGCTCATGGATATCTCCCTAAAATCAATATTTTGATTTTTTAACCAAACATGCGTCAAGCGCAATAGAATTTTTTATTATTAAGACATTTTTGATGGAAATGATGAAATTAAAATGACAAATATTTTTGGATTATGCCTAACCAATAGGGCCAATTAGGCTCTATTGGTTTAATATGTTTATAATTTTATCGGCGGCCGCATTGGCGCAATTGCATATCATATTGGCGGCTCATTGTTTGCGCGCGCTGCGCACCGCGCGCGGCAATGCCACCGCGTCCATTGCCGCGTGCATAGCCTGTATGGCCAAGATAATAATTGAGATAAAGATTATAGGCATCATGGGGTGCGACACCGTTTTTTTGGACACTTTGGCGGTGGTACCATGCGATAAAGCGGGCGGCATCTTCAAAATTATTACGCCTTGCGCCAGTGCGTCCCGTTTCACGGCGATAGCGATCCCAAGTACCATCAAGTGCTTGCGCATAGCCATAAGCAGTTGATTGTCGTTTCCAAGGGATGAACCCTAATAATTTGGTTCGCGGTGGGCGGGCATTGTGCTTGAAATTTGATTCTGCATACATGGTTGCCAAAATTACCGGTGTTGGAATACCATATTCGCGCTCGGCTTTTTTAACAGAGCGTTCCCAATTGGTGAAAAAGCCGTTCTTTTGGTCAAGAACAGCACAAGCATTGGTCGTACGGTTGGGAGCGCTTGCACACCCAGCCAATAACGCCACTAGCGTTAAAAAAAACAAAATGCGCGACATGTTAATACCTCTAATTGAGGTAAAAGCATAAAACCAATTTTATTAATAAGATGTATATAAACCAATTAACCATAAACTTACCCACACCCCTAGTTTTAATAATTTTATTTTTAAAAATACGCTATGCGAGTGCGGTAGTAAGGTATAAAAATCATCAAGATGCTAAGTATATTTTAGCTAAATTAAGTTTCTTTGGGACTGAATTTTAGAGTTTAATAAATAGAAAAATGCTTTTAAAATAGCGACATTGAGTTGTATTGATATCATTGGGATTGGTTGTCTTGAAGGAAAATATCGCAAATATTATAAATAATATGTTAAAGTGGTCTGCGTTAGATTTTATTGATTATGGTAATAATAATCCCTTTGTGCACTGCGATAAAGATCTACTTAAATTTATTAAAGAGAATAATTGCGTGGATTTTGCCCGTAATGCACATTTAATCGGAAGATTTGCAGGGACAAATAAGACCTATTATGTCTTTTTTGAAGAAGATATATGTAATTGCATTAAAATAGTTGTTCCTATCGATGTGGTCTTTCAAGATCAATATGATGAAAACGGAGGCAGTATTGGCTCACATAGAATTATTCTTCATTTAAAAGATTTTGATAGTGAATTTTTTGTGTTGGATAATAATGTTTTAATTTTTAAAAATGCCGATAGCGCAAATATTTATGGTTTCCATAAAAATTATCAAAAGGATATTGCTTTGCAAAAGCAGATTTATGGTGGTTAGTATCGGAAGGGCGATAAGTGATTGATACATTAGCAATTTTTGGCTATCGCTCAATACGCGATCTCATTGTGCCACTAGACAATCTTACTATTATAACCGGCGCTAATGGCGCGGGTAAATCTAATCTTTATCGCTCATTACGCCTTTTGGCTTCAGCAGCAAATGGCGAGCTTGTTGGTAATTTAGCAAAAGAAGGCGGAATTCAATCAGTATTTTGGGCTGGTCCTGAAAAAATTACCAGAGATATGCGTTCAGGGCGCGCCGCCATACAAGGTACTGTATCAAGTCAAAAAAAGCGTTTAAAGCTTGGATTTTCAAGCCGTAACATGAGTTATGCAGTGGAGTTGGGTTTTCCTACAAGTGGGGCGTTAAATAGCTCTTTAGAAAGCATGGGGCCCTTTCGATATGATCCACTTTTTAAACGGGAAACCTTATGGAGTGGTGCTTTACGCCAATCAAGCATTCATGCCTTGCGCAAGGGCGCTTTATTGTCGTTGCGTGACTTAGAGGGCGAACTTACTCCATCGCGTTTGGAACTTTCTGATTATGAGAGCATGTGCCTTATTGCTGGCGATCCGCAGGCTTCACCACAATTGTTAGAACTACGGGAAACGCTGCTTACATGGCGGTTTTATGATCATCTGCGTACCGATAGCGATGCACCGTCAAGGAAGCCACAGATTGGCACTTATACACCTATTATGGCCAATGATGGTAGCGACGTTGCCGCTGCCCTTCAAACTATTCTGCAAATTGGTGATTATAATTTGTTGGCTGAGATGATCGACCTTGCTTTTCCAGAGGCTGAAATTGATATTACCCACCATGAAGGTTGGTTTGGTCTGCAAATGCGTCAAAATGGAATATTACGCCCTTTAAAAGCTGCGGAATTATCCGATGGAACCATGCGCTATATTATGTTGCTCGCCGCTTTATTAACCCCACGGCCACCAAGCTTGATGGTTTTAAACGAGCCTGAAACAAGTCTACACCCAGATTTATTGCCGGCCTTGGCTAAGCTTATCTGTGCTGCTTCCAAAAACATGCAGCTCATTGTTGTATCGCATGCACAGCCATTGGTTGATTTATTGGAAAAACAAGGCCATGGCACCATATTGAATCTTTATAAAGAATTTAGCGAAACAACGTTTAAAGATAACAATCTTATCAATCGCGTTGGCTGGAAATGGCCGGATTAATAAGTTCTGCTCCAAGATAAATCGGCTATCGTTTTTATATGGCAGATAATTTAAAGCCCTTGATGCGCTAAAACATCAAGGGCTTGTCATTGGGAGGATCAAAAATTTTATTTATTTTTTATAAAAAGCTCTGATTTCCTCTATTATCTTATCTTGGTCGCTTTCGCTTAAATAAGGATGCATTGGAAGGCTTAACACTCTTTCTGCAAGACCTTCAGATACGGGCAAGCTGTCTTGCGCGCGGGCAAAGTCCTTATAGGCTGTTTGTAGGTGTAAAGGCTTCACATAGTAAATTACTGATGGAATCGCCTTTTCTTGCAGATGAGCACGCAAACCATCACGGTTTTCTGCTTCAATTGTATATTGCGCATAAGCAGAACGCGTATTTGCTGGAATAACAGGTGTTTTGACAACATCTTTTAAGCCATCATTGTAACGTTTACCAATAATTTCACGCTTTTGCATTTCGTCTTCAAGGATGGCTAATTTTTCAATTAAAATAGCGGCTTGGATAGTATCAAGACGTGAATTTAAACCAATGCGAACATTGTCATATTGGGTTTCGCCTTTACCGTGGAAAAGGATTGAGCGTAAAATATCGGCAAGTTCGTCACTATCAGTAAACATAGCGCCGCCATCACCATAGCAACCTAAAGGTTTGGCTGGGTAGAAGCTCGTCGATGCAACGTCACCATAAGCGCCACACATAGTATTATCGCTTTTACCGCCAATTGATTGCGCGGCATCTTCAATAACGAATAAACCTTCTTCGCCCGCAATGGCGTTAATTGCCTTATAATCGGCTGGAAGACCAAATATATCAACTGGAATAATCGCCTTTGGTGTAAGGCGACCTTCTTTTTTAATCATTTGGATTGCTTCTTTAAGTTGCTTTGTGTCGATATTATACGTATCGGGTAAAACATCGATAAATACAGGCTCAGCACCTACAAGGGCAATGACTTCAGCCGTTGCCGCAAAGGTAAAGCTTGGGCAAAAAACTGCGTCCCCTGGACCAATTCCTTTGGCCATTAATGGCATAACTAAAGCATCTGTGCCATTGGCGCAGGCAATGACATGCTTTACACCAATATAATCTGCAAGTTCTTTTTCAAACTGCGCTACTTCCGGCCCTAAAATATAACGCCCATCAGCAATAACTTTTAAAACTGCAGCGTTGATTTTATCTTCAATGCGCGCGCGCTGGGCGCCAAGATCTATAAATTGCATAAGGGCGGCTCCGCTTCTTAAAAATGATGGTCTATAACCACCGAATCAAAACATAATCTGTTTTAATCCTGATTTTTGTGAATGGCTACAGCTGAGCGTTCACAAGATTAATAACAACTGTAACAGCTGTTGAACACGTGACTTATAATAAAACAATAACGCTTTAAAGCAAGTCACGCATAGTTCTTGCCCCACTATGATTAACACTGCCAGCAGTTAGAATTTTCAATACTGCAATCGCTTCATGGCCATTGGTGCGCGGCTCGCTACGCGTTTCTATACAATGTAAGAAATGCTGCAATTCGCGTGTCAAAGGCATGCCTTCGTTTACGGCAAGATATTCAGGCTCATTGGCAGTAAATGCCCATTGGCCATTATCCTGCCAAACCGCAAAGCGATAAATGCCAAGTTTACGTTCCCATGGCTCAACATCATCAAACACCGCCATAGCTTTGGTACCGACGACAGTTAAACGCCGCTCACGATAGGGATTAAGGCGCGATGCTACCAAATGGCTGCGTAATCCATTAGGAAATACCATATGCACATGAGCAAAATCAGATAATTGGTCAATAATTGCTGCACCTTCGCCGCGAATTTCTGATGGTTCGCAGCCAGTTAAAGCAAGAATCATTGAAAGATCATGGGGAGCAAGATCCCATAATGCATCGCTTTCAGTATGGAATTTACCAAGCCCCATACGGTGGCTATGAATATATTTTATCTCACCCAATTCACCAGAATTGACGAGCTCCATGAGTTTTTCAAAAGCTGGGTGAAAGCGCAAAACATGGCCAACCATAAAAATGCGTTTATTTTCTTCAGCAATTCTAACTTCTCGTTCGGCATCTTCAACATTGAGGGCGATTGGCTTTTCCACAAGAACATCTTTGCCGTTTTCTACAGCGCGAATCGCATTTTGAGCATGAAACTGGGGTGGCAAAGCCATGACAATTGCATCAATATCTGGACGAGTGAACAAATCATCAATAGCAATTGCCTCGACATCATGTTCAGCTGCAAAGCCCTCGGCGCGGTCGGTATTAGCGTCAGAAACCGCGGCCAATGCTCCAAGGCCTTTTAAAGTGCGAATATGGTTACTCCCCCAATAACCGCATCCTAAAACTGCTACGCGTGGCGACATTTCAATCCATTCCTTTAATAATATTGTTTCAATATCCGCCTTATCGTCATATGACAAGAGATAAAGCGATAAACAATGCTTGACAGATTAATTTTAGCCCTTTATATCCACGCCACCGACAGCGAAATCGGCAACAATATTGATTTGCAGAATTGATTATTTGTTGATTTGGCGGAGTAGCTCAGTAGGTTAGAGCAGAGGAATCATAATCCTTGTGTCGGGGGTTCGAATCCCTCCTCCGCTACCATTATTTTAAAAAATAATGGTAGCTTTTATTTTTGGTTAAATTCCCAATTTATAGCCAATATTTATTGAAAATTTTTGCTGCTGCTGCTTCCTATCATTAGGAAAATTTCAGAATTTGTAATATTTAATTATTTTTTGCAAAAAAATTATCAAACTTATTAAAGATTAAAATCTGACGGTACTAATTTTATATCCTCAATATGGCTTACTTAAAATTATATTGAAATTTTAAAAAGGCAATTGACAACTTTCCATTTCCCTATAGGCTGAACGTATAAAAGATATATCCAATAAGGATAAAGGGAACAAGTTGTGAAAAAAATTGCTTATGCAGGGTTTCTGCACGAGTCCAATTCTTTTGCGCCTTATTCAGCTGATTTAGACGATTTTGTGCAAGGTGGCGGTTATATTCCATTATCTCGTGGGGACGAGATTTTAACCAATGCTGCAAATGTTAATCTCGCGATTTCAGGTGGTTTACAATATGGGATCCAGAAAAATTGGACTTTATTACCAACACTTTGGGCGGGAGCAATTCCATCAGCTCCACTTACCTATGAGGCTTATGAAAACCTAACATCTGAAATTATTGATCGCATAGCTTCTCTTGATGCTATTGATGGCATTTTTTTGGATCTTCACGGCGCAATGATGGCCGAGCACGTGGATGATGGCGAGGGTGAGTTGCTTGAGCGATTACGTAAAGTTGTTGGATACGACATTCCCGTCGTATGCGCGCTTGATCTTCATGGCAATATTACCAAAAGAATGTTTGCATTAGCTGATGCACTTATTGGCTTTCGAACTTACCCCCATATTGATATGAAAGAGACAGGTTATCGCGCTGCTAAAGTTCTTGATCATCTTATGCAAAGCCAAGAAAACTGGCATAAAGCCATGCGACGCGCTGATTTTTTAACGCCAATTGCTTGGCAATGTACAAGCCTAGAACCTGCGGCCAGTCTTTATAAGCTCGTAGAAAAAGCCGAAGATAGTCCACATATTTCGTCAATTTCACTATTCATGGGGTTTCCTGCGGCTGATTTTGATGAATGTGGCGCTACTATTTTTGTTTATGGGGATGATATAAACACTGTTGAAGCGCATGCTGATAGCTTACTTGACGAACTAAATGATCGCGAAAGCGCATTTAAAGGCAAAGCTTGGTTACCCAGTGACGCAGTGAATGAGGCAATGTCGCGTGCATTAACGTCAAATCTTCCCATCATAATTGCTGATACTCAAGATAATCCAGGTGCAGGCGGTTCCTCTGATACCACGGGCATGATTGCCGCTTTGGTTAATTGTGGTGCCACCAAAGCTGCTATTGGTCTTATTGTGGATGCGCAAGCGGTAGCCAGTGCCCATCGATTACACGAAGGCGATCGCTTCCATTGTAAACTTGGTGGAAAATCTGGCATCCGAGGCGATCAACCTTTTGAGGCAGATTTTACTATTGAGCGGCTGTTTGACGCTAAGGTGAAGGCAACAGGAGCTTATTTCGGTGGCACTGAGATGGATCTTGGGCCAGCAGTTTGCCTGCGCATTGATGATGTACGTATTGTTGTTACAACCCATGCGGCGCAAATGGCAGATCGGGCATTTTTTCAAATGGCTGGTATTATCCCAGAAGAACAAAATATTTTAGTGGTGAAAAGTTCGGTGCATTTTAGGGCTGATTTTACCCAAATAGCGCAGGACATTATCGTTGCTACTGCGCCAGGCAGTATGCCGCTATCACCGGCATCGCTTCCTTGGAAGAAACTACGGGCAGACTTAAGAGTTGAGCCCGATGGACTCATGTTTTCGCAATTATCCAATGTTTAGGCATATGTCCTAACCACTTGATTATTATTCTTTCTAAAGGTGTTCTTAATGCTTAAATACACCCTTAAACGTATAGTTTCCATTATTCCGGTTTTATTCTTGGTGGCTATTTTTGTATTTTTATTATTGCGACTAACCCCGGGAGATCCTGCTGCAATTATTGCAGGTGATGCGGCAACGCCAGAGCAACTGGATAAAATCCGTACTGCCATGGGGCTTAACGAACCATTGATTGTCCAATTTTATCATTGGTCAATGGATCTTTTGCGCGGTAATTTAGGAAATTCGCTTATCTCAGGCGTCCCAGTTAGTGATATGATTGCTGATCGGCTTTCTGCCACTATTTCAATCGCGATTTTTACCATTATACTTTCGGTGCTTATTGCAATTCCAATGGGTGTCCTAGCTGCTTGGAAACACCGCTCATGGATTGACCATTTTACGATGAGCTTTTCCGTTTTGGGCTTTTCAGTGCCGGTGTTCCTTGTTGGTTATGTCTTGATTTTAATATTTGCAGTTCAATTGAAATGGTTTCCTGTGCAGGGCTTCACGCCAATTTCGCAAGGGCTTTTACCATTTTTACAAAAAGCATTTTTGCCGGCCGTCACTTTGGCAACCATTTATGTTGCTTTGATTGCCCGTATGACGCGCGCGGCCATGCTTGATATTTTGAACGAAGATTTTATTCGCACCGCTCGCGCTAAAGGCGTGGGGGAAAGCCGCATTTTATTTGTTCATGCACTTCGCAATGCTGCCGTACCCATTGCAACGATTGTTGGCACGGGCTTTGCCCTCTTGATATCGGGCGTTGTCGTGACTGAAAGCATCTTTAACATTCCAGGGATAGGGCGCTTGACGGTAGATGCAGTCTTAGCACGTGATTATCCAATTATTCAGGCGATGATCTTGCTCACAAGTGGTGTTTATATTTTTATCAACTTGTTAATTGATATTTCTTATGTAATTTTTGATCCAAGGATACGTTACTGATGAATGTACCTTCAACTCCTTCAAAAAACCTTTGGCTATTGCGTATCATTTCGTTTCCAAACTGGATGCGTCTTGGCTTTGGACCAATTATCGCGCTTGTTATTTTGTTGATTATTATAATAGTCACACTAGCTGCACCCTATATTGCAACCCATGATCCATTGCAGATTAATGCAATGGCAAGATTACAACCGCCAAGTAAGGAACATTTTCTTGGTACTGATAATTATGGCCGCGACTTATTTTCACGCATGATTTTAGGTGGGCGTATTTCACTGGTTATCGGAATTTTTGCGGCATTATTCTCGGTGGTTGTTGGTATTGTTTTTGGGCTTCTTGCCGGCTTTTTCCGTGTAGCTGATGGCTTTATAATGCGCGCCATGGATGCATTAATGGCCATGCCGTCAATATTGATTGCCATTGCATTGGTTGCTTTAAATGGTCCATCAATTGCATCGGTTATTATCGCAATCACCGTTCCAGAGGTGCCGCGTGTGGTAAGACTTGTGCGATCGGTCGTATTAACAGCGCGTGAAGAACCTTATATTGAAGCGGCGACGACTTTGGGAAGTAGCACATCAAAAATACTTTTCCAGCATTTGTTACCCAATACTATCCCACCTATTATTGTGCAGGGCACTTATGTCTTGGCATCAGCCATTCTTCTGGAAGCTATTTTATCATTTTTAGGTGCAGGTATTAGCACTGAGATTCCAACATGGGGTAATGTTATGGCTGAAGGACGAGTCTTCTTTCGTATTAAACCCTCTTTAATTCTTTGGCCTGGTCTTATGCTCGCTCTTTGCGTTCTTAGTATCAACCTTTTGGGTGATACTGCTCGTGACAACCTTGACCCTAGACAGAAAAAACGGGAGAGTTAGAAATTGTTTTTTAAAAAACGTGACTTTTCAGACCAAGATGTCGTTTTCAAGGTAAAAGATCTTGTCGTCCAGCTTGATAATCTTGACCATTTGCCACCCGTGTTAAAACAGGTTTCTTTTGAAATTCGCAAAGGGGAAACTGTTTGTCTCGTGGGCGAATCCGGCTCCGGCAAATCGGTAACCTCGCTTGCAACAATGGGGCTTTTACCCAAAGGCGCATTATCAGTTAAATCGGGTTCGATCAACTTGCAAGGTCGTGAGCTTCTTGATTTATCCGCGGCGCAAATGCGTGAGCTGCGTGCCACCAAATTATCGATGATTTTTCAAGAGCCAATGACGGCGCTTAATCCGGTGATGCGAGTTGGCGATCAAGTTATGGAGGTTCTTGATTTACATACAAAACTACCAAAGGATGAAAAGCGCAAGCGCGTTATTCATATGTTGGAACAAGTCCACTTACCCGATGTACAACGTATTTTTAATTCTTATCCCCATCAATTGTCGGGTGGACAACGCCAACGTATTATGATTGCAATGGCTCTGATTATGGAGCCGGCGCTTCTTATTGCCGATGAACCAACCACAGCGCTTGATGTGACAACCCAAAAGCAGATCCTATCACTTATTGATGAAATGCAAAAAAGCCATGGCACAGCGGTTTTGTTTATCACTCATGATATGGGCGTTGTTGCCGAAATTTCTGATCGCGTTTGTGTTATGCGTACAGGTTCTATTGTTGAGCAGGGCAGTGTTGAAGATATCTTTACAAATCCTCAGACTGATTATTGTAAAGAGCTTTTAAATTCCGTGCCAAGTCTTATTCCACGCCAACCGCGCCCAAATAGCGATGAAACTTCAGTTATAAAAGTCGTAGATTTGGGCATGGAATATTTTTCAAAAGGCTTTTTTGCTAAAAAAAATATTGTTAAAGCGGCGACTAATGTCAATTTTTCGATTTCGCCGGGGCGAACATTGGGTATTGTTGGCGAGTCTGGATCGGGAAAAACGACGGTCGCACGCTCAATCATGCGGCTTATAAAGCCAACAGAGGGAAGCATATATTTAGGCAGGGATGATATTGCTGGCCTATCTGCTCACCAAATGAAACCCTATCGTAAAAAGTTACAAGTGGTTTTTCAAGATCCTTTTCGCTCTCTAAATCCGCGTTGGACAATTCAGCGTAGCTTGATTGAAGGACCGCTTAATTATGGGGTTAGCCGTGATCAGGCCATAAGTGAAGCGCAACGCTTGTTAAATATTGTGTCGCTGCCCGAAGATAGTTTAAATCGTTATCCGCATCAGTTTTCAGGTGGTCAGCGTCAACGCATAGCGATTGCACGTGCTGTCGCCCTTAAACCTGATATTTTGGTTGCTGATGAGGCTGTTTCGGCTCTTGATGTTTCTGTGCAGGCGCAAGTTTTACAACTTTTAGATGATTTGCAAAAAGAAACAGGCATTACAATCATCTTTATCACTCATGATTTGCGTGTCGCAGCCCAGATTTGTGATGATGTTATTGTGATGCAAAAGGGGAATGTGGTTGAACAAGGGCGCGCTATTGATGTGTTAGGCACGCCCCAGCATGACTATACGAAATCATTAATTGATGCTGCACCAAGCCGTTTTTGGGATTTCCAACGCCGGCAACCAATCACGCTTTCTGCATCTTAATGGGGGTTATTATGGCGAATATTATTCCTTTTATTTCTGAGCATGAACACGAAATGCGGACATTATTTGAGGATTTGCATCAGCATCCCGAAATTGGCTTTGAGGAGACCCGTACCGCAGCAATCGTTGCCAAAAAACTACAAGAATTTGCCTTTGATGAAGTTCATACCAATGTTGGTAGAACTGGGGTTGTTGGTATTTTACATGGTAAGATGAATGGCAATCGCACCATTGGTCTTCGAGCTGATATGGATGCTTTGCCAATTGAAGAGCAAAGTGAACTTGCTTATAGCTCTAAAGCTGCCAATAAAATGCATGCTTGCGGCCATGATGGCCACACCACCATGTTGCTAGGCGCGGCGCAATATTTGGCCCAGAGCCGAGATTTTAAAGGAACTGCGGTTTTTATTTTTCAACCAGCAGAAGAAGGATTGGGCGGTGCAAAGGCAATGCTTGCTGATGATCTATTTCAGCGTTTTCCTTGTGATGAAATTTATGGCATGCATAATAAACCGCAGGCAAAGCTTGGAACAGCAGCAATCCGTAAAGGGAATGCTATGGCTGGCGCAAGTTTTTTTGATATTGTCATCCATGGTAAGGGTAGCCATGGTGCGCAACCACAAGACTCTAAGGATGCGCTTTTTATAGGTAGCGCCTTGGTGCAACAATTACAGTCGATTGTTTCGCGTAATATTGTTGCAACCAGTACGGCGGTATTGTCATGTACCAAATTTCATACAGGGAGTGCCTATAATATTATTCCTGAAACCGCAGAAATTGGCGGTACTTTAAGGTTTTTTGATCTTGAAATACGTGATTTGATGCAGAGACGCATGACGGCAATTTGCCAAGGATTGGCCTTGGCGCATGATATAAAAATCACAATTGAGTTTAAAGAAATTTTCGATGTTCTGTTCAATGATGCAGACTGCACTGACGCTTATATAGCCGCTACAGCCGAAATTTTAGGAATGGAAAATATCAATATAGATGCGCCACCTATGATGGGAAGTGAAGATTTTTCTTTCATGCTGCGCCAAGTGCCGGGTGCTTACATCAATATTAATCACCCTGGTCCGCAAGCGGTTCATAATCCGGGTTTTATATTTGATCCAGATTTGCTGCCAATTGGTGCATCGATTTATGCACGCCTTATTGAAATGCGGTTAGCTTAAACAAGCCATGCATAGACGCAGAACAGGCAAATGTGAGCGATAGATAAGAGTATAAGTATTTTGGGAGAAGATATAATGGGTTTTCTTGATCTACCATTTGATGAAAGTGACATGATAGAGCGACTTGGCACATGGGTTAAATGTGAAAGTCCAACCTATGATGCGGCAGCAGTTAATAGAATGATGGATTTGGTTTCTTATGACCTTGTGCTTGCCGATGCGATGATTGAACGAATTCCTGGGAGAATGGGCTTTGGTGATTCCATACGGGCTACATTCCCGCATAAAAATGCTGGGCAACCGGGAATTTTAGTTTCTGGCCACTTTGATACGGTTCATCCAATTGGTACATTACAGCAAAACCCATTTCGGTTGCAGGACGGCAAATTATATGGGCCAGGTATTCAGGATATGAAGGGCGGCAATTTTGTTGCACTTGAAGCAATGCGAATGCTTCGTCAACACGGCCTAGAAACATCATTGCCAGTTACGTTTTTATTTACGCCAGACGAGGAAGTAGGAACTCCATCAACACGCACGCTGATTGAACAAGAGGCATTGCGTAATAAATATGTTTTGTGCCCTGAACCTGCGCAAGAAAATCAAGGCGCAACGACCGGTCGCTATGCCATTGCGCGTTATAATATTAGAACAAGCGGTGTTCCCTCCCATGCTGGGTGGCGGCTTAAAGAGGGACGTTCGGCCATCGCTTTAATGGCTGAAAAAATTGGTGAAATTGAAGCCATGACCAGCGAAGATTGCACTTTTAGTGTTGGTGTCATTCGTGGCGGGCAATGGGTTAATTGCGTGTCATCTACCTGTGACGCCGAAGTTTTGAGCATGGCAAAAACCCAAGAGGATCTTGATGCGGGTAACGCCAAGATGCGTGCTTTAACTGGCGATTTTAATGGCGTTAAATTTGAGGTGAAATGCGGCGTTACACGGCCAGTCTGGTCACCAGAGCTTCCAGAAACAATGGCTCTTTATAATGTTGCAAAGGATTTAGCGGCGCAAATTGGTTTTCTCATGAGTTCAAGCAGCCAAGGAGGCGGGTCTGACGCCAATTTTACCGGTGCTTTGCGGATAGCTAGTCTATGCGGGGTTGGTGTTCTGGGGGCTGGGCTGCACACTTTAAATGAGCATATATTAGTTTCGTCCTTGCTTGAGCGGGCAAAACTAATGGCAGGATTATTTACACGACTTGAATAATTTTTGCATTCATTTCTTTGTTGATTAGGGGTATCCTCATTGATTACACCGATAGAACTTCAAGATATTCATGCCGATGCTTCAATCACCATAGATGATAGTGGAGTTGCCCATATTAATGCTCAAAATCGTGATGATTTATTCTTTTTGCAAGGTTGGAATGCCGCCCGTGATCGCTTATGGCAGATCGATTTATGGCGTAAACGCGGGTTAGGCTTGCTTGCTCGTGATTTTGGCGCAGGATATTTAAAACAGGATCGCGCCGCACGCCTTTTCCTTTATCGTGGCAATATGGCAGAAGAATTTGCCTGTTATGGGGATCATGCACATGAGATATGCCAAGCTTTTGTAAAGGGGATCAATAGCTATATTAACGGCATTAAAGCTGGCTCATTTAAATTGCCACCAGAATTTTTGGTCTTTGATACATTTCCAGATTTTTGGCAAGCAGAAGATGTTGTGCGTATTCGCAGCCATTCACTTACCCGCAACGCATCGTCAGAAGCTTTGCGCGCCAAAATTTTATCTCTCGCAACAGATATAGAAATTGGTGAATATGTCGATAGGTTAAGGCAAAATCTTGAGCCGTCTATTTCTATTTCAAATGAAGATAGTGACGTCTATTTAGACGATTTTGCTAATAATCACATTTTAAATGATTTTTTTCTAGCTTTAGCACCAGTAAGCTTTGACAAAAAGCGTATGAATGCCAGATTGGACGAAGCCGATGATTGGGGGCATATAACATCAGCAGGGAAAATTGGCGGTGATAAGGGGATTAAGCTCACGGGTAATCACGCGGATAGTGAAGTGATTGGTACAGGCTCTAGTCTTGAGGGATCAAATAATTGGGCAATTGCCAGTAAAAAATCGGCGACAGGGCGGCCTATTCTTGCCCTTGATCCACACCGAACCCATAATTTACCCTCAGTTCGCTATGTTGTTCATCTTACCATGCCACAGCTTGATGTTATTGGTGCAGGAGAGCCTTGTGTCCCTGGTATTAGCATGGGGCATAATGGTTTTGCGTCTTTTGCCTTAACTATATTTTATGCCGATCAAGAAGATATTTATTGCTATGATATGGCTCCATCAAAATCTACGCATTATATGTATCAGGGGCAAGAAGAAGCCCTTATTGATATTGAAGAAACGATCGAGGTTAAAAATTACCCTGCACAAAAACTTATTTTGCAATTTACAAAGCATGGGCCGGTAATCCTCCAAAATAGCGAGCATAAAAAAGTCTATGCCATTAAAACCGTTTGGCTTGATGCCGGTATGGCGCCTTATATGGCAAGCCTTGCTGTTATGAATGCAAAAACACCAGATGACTATCTTAATGGTTTAAAAAACTGGGGTACGCCAAGCGTCAATCATATTTATGCTGATTGTAATGACAATATTATTTGGAAACCAGCAGGAGCATTTCCCATAAGGCATAATTGGGCAGGGCTTTTGCCGATATCAGGCAATGGTATGTTTGAGTGGTGCGGCTATGCTGATCCATCAACAACGCCTATGAGACAAAATCCGCCATCGGGCTTTTTAGCTACGGCAAATGCTATGAATATTAATGAGACATGGCTAAAAAATCATTCAGCAATCGGATTTGAATGGTTAGATGTTAGTCGATCTAAAGTCATTCATCAATTTTTAGAAGAAAAAGACAAAATAGGTTTGGATGATTGCGCTAAGTTGCAAAACTCAACCCTTTCTTACACAGTAACAATCGTTCAAAGCCTTATCCAGTCTATTAAGGTTGAGCAGTTAACCAAGCTAGAAAGCCGTTTGGCATTTGATATTCTTTGCCAGTGGAATGGTGATTTGAGGAAATCATCAAATGCTGCGGCATTATTTGAAATTTGGTTTAATAATCATCTTGGGGCATATCTTACTAAGGCGAAGGGTGCAGATCAAAGTTTGATCAATCTTGCTATGCCTTTTGATACTGCATCCTTGCGATTAGAGCTTGCAAAAATTGCCAAAAATAACATTGATTATTTAGCGCCTGTGCTTGATGAGACGCTAAAAACTGCCTTTGAGGAAGCAACAAACAGGCTTGGAGCAGATTATAAGGCGTGGCAATGGGGCAAGCTACATCAATTACGGTTGCAACATCCTTTACAGCACTTTGTTGATGATGATTGGTCGATAGCAGATATCGAGCTTGGCGGCTCCGCAACATCGCCGAATATGGCGGCATATAATGTGCAAAATTATCAGGTTACAACCGGCCCTTCTGTGCGCATGATTATTGATGTCGGGCAGTGGGATAATAGCCTTTTTATCAATACCCCTGGTCAATCTGGCAATCCTGATAATGTGCATTATCAAGATTTAAAAGATGATTGGCAAAGCGGCAAATATCGACAATTACTATATTCAAGTGAAGCTATAAAAAAGGCAGCAAAGGTTCAGTATTTATTCAAGCCCAAGTAAATTATCAACCAAAAAGCCAAGAGGTGGACATGTTTTACAAAAATAGCAAAAAAATTGGTTCTATCGTTAAAATGGGGCTTATTGCGTTATCAATGTCGGTGCCAATGTCATTCACGTCAACAACTGCTTTTGCCGAAACGGTGATTAAAGCGGTGATGCATTCGGACCTACGAATAACCGATCCTATTTTAACAACCGCTCATATCACGCGCAATCATGGTTATATGATCTATGATGTTTTGATTGCGCAAGATTCTAATTTGCAGCCACGTCCGCAAATGGCAGATTGGACCATTTCAGAAGATGGTAAAACTTACCAATTCACCTTGCGCGATGGTTTAAAATTTCACGATGGTTCACCTGTCACCAGTAAAGACGTTATTGTGTCTTTAAAGCGCTGGGGCGTGCGTGATAGCGGGGGGCAATTATTGCTTGATGCAACGGAAGAATTTACCGCCCCTGATGACAAAAATATTTTATGGAAATTAAAAAGGCCATTTAATCCATTATTATCTGTTTTGTCCAAGGAATCGAGCGTGCCAGCCTTTATCATGCCCGAACGCATAGCCAATACGCCAGCAGATCAAGCGATTAGTGAATTTATTGGCTCTGGTCCTTTTAAAATGGTTGTATCCGAGTTTAAACCAGGGCTTGGTGTTACTTATGAAAAATTTGCCGATTATATCCCGCGTGATGAACCACCAGATGGCTTAGCAGGGGGCAAGGTAGTCTATGTGGATAAGGTGCAATGGATCAGCATGCCAGACCGCCAAACATCAATCAATGCGCTTGCTAATGGTGAAGTTGATTATCTCGAGCAGGTGACGGTGGATCTTATTCCATTGATTGAGGGTGATGAAGACATCATTGTCGAAAAGCGTGATAAATATGGTTTTCAAACCGTGGGACGTATGAATTTTAAATATCCGCCCTTTGACAACCAAAAAATTCGCCAAGCTGCTTTATATGCACTGTCCCAACAGCCTATACTTGCTAATCTTATGGCATCAACGGAATATTATAAGGTTTGCGGTGCTATTTTTGGGTGTGGTACTTTACTTGTCTCTGAAGATGGTGCTTCGACCCTTACTCATAATGGTGATATTGAAAAGGCCAAAGCGCTTTTAAAAGAAGCTGGCTATGATGGAACACCAGTTGTAATTATGCAGCCCACCGATACGGCTAGCCTTTTGGCACAGCCTATTGTTGCAGCTCAGCAATTGCGAGCCGTTGGCTTTAATGTGGATTTGCAACCGATGGATTGGCAAACGCTCGTTGGCCGCCGTGCATCGATGGTCGCACCTAAAGATGGTGGTTGGAATTTATTCTTTACCAATTGGGGTGTACCTGAAATTTCCAGCCCTTTAATCTCGCCTATGCTTAATGGTCGTGGTGACAAGGGGTGGTTTGGATGGCCTGTAGATGATGCTCTTGAACAGCTTAAGCAAGAATTTATCGCTGCTAATAATGATGATGAACGCAAAATTGTTGCGGAAAAGATTCAAAAACATGTTTTGGATTTTGTTATCTATATACCTTTGGGTGAATATCAAATGCCGCAAGGGCGACATAAAAACGTGACCGATATGTTACCCACTTCGATACCAGTTTTTTGGAATATTAAAAAATCCGATTAGCTATCAATAGTAAACAATCGGTTAGAGATATTTTTCATCAAGACTAAAACATCTCTAACCTTTACCATCAGTAATTTAAAACAATAAAATAGAGGTGAACATGTTATATAAGAAAAATCGCTTTAAAATGCGCTCTGTCCTGAAGATTGGCCTTATCGCTTTATCTATGTCCTTAGCGTCAACAACCGCTTTTGCCGAAACTATTTTAAAGGCGGTTATGCATTCGGACTTGCGTGTTACTGATCCAATTCTAACAACTGCGCATATTACGCGTAATCATGGTTATATGATCTATGATGTTTTGATAGCGCAAGATTCCCACTCAAATCCACGTCCGCAAATGGCTGATTGGACTGTGTCAGAAGATGGCAAAACCTATAGTTTTACTTTGCGTGATGGTTTAAAATTCCATGATGGTTCACCCGTTACTGGTAAGGACGTTGTAGCTTCATTAAAGCGTTGGGGCGCGCGTGATAGTGGTGGGCAATTACTATTTGATGCAACTGAAAAATTAGAAGCCGTGGATGACAAAACAATTGTCTGGACATTAAAGAAGCCTTTCCGTCCTTTACTTGATGTTTTATCGAAAGAGTCAGCAGTTCCTGCCTTTATCATGCCAGAAGCTGTGGCAAATACGCCGCCCGATCAAGCGATTAAAGAATTTGTAGGTTCAGGTCCATTTAAAATGGTTGTTGCCGATTTTAAGCCGGGTATTGGTGTAACTTATGAAAAATTCACCGATTACATTCCGCGTGATGAGCCGGCCGACGGCATGGCAGGGGGTAAAGTTGTCTATGTGGATAAGGTACAATGGATCAGCATGCCAGATAGCCAAACCGCGATAAATGCCCTTGCTAATGATGAAATCGACTACCTTGAAGAAATCTCAGTCGATCTTATTCCGCTTATTGAAGGTGATGACCATATAGTTGTTGAAAAGCGTGATAAATTTGGATCGCAATCAATTGCTCGTATGAATTTTAAATATCCACCTTTTGATAACCAAAAAATTCGCCAAGCAGCCTTATATGCACTGTCACAAGAACCAAGTCTTGCCAATCTTATGGCTTCACCAGACTATTATCAGGTTTGTGGTGCGATTTTTGGTTGTGGTACATTACTAGGTGATGAAAGTGGTACGCAATCATTAACCCATAAGGGTGATGTTGATAAAGCAAAGGCTTTGCTAACCGAGGCAGGTTATGATGGCACGCCAATTGTTATTATGCAGCCAACTGATGTTGCAACTTTAGCGCCGCAACCTGTTGTTGCAGCTCAGCAATTACGCGCCGCTGGTTTTAAAGTTGATTTGCAACCTATGGATTGGCAAACACTTGTTGGCCGCAGAGCGTCAATGGCAGCCCCCAAGGATGGTGGTTGGAATATGTTCTTTACCACATGGATCATACCTGAAGTATCCACACCATTAAATTCACAAATGTTGAATGGACGTGGTGATAAGGCTTGGTTTGGTTGGCCAGTTGATGAAAAAATAGAGGCGTTAAAGCAAGAATTTATCGCGGCAGATAATGATGATGAGCGCAAGGAAATTGCAAAAAGAATCCAACAGCATGTGATTGATTTTGTGCTTTATGTGCCATTGGGTGAATTCCAAATTCCACAGGCACGCCATACAAATATTAAAGATATGCTGCCGACCGCTTCACCAGTTTTCTGGAATATGAAGAAAGAACAATAATTATTTATCAAAAATAGTTGAGCATTTTCAATGTAATAAATCTGTTGAAAATGCTCAATTTTAAAATCTTAAACGCTATAATGCACTTAACCTTTGGTCAAGAGGTCTGTCAATGGGACCTCTAGCGGTCTCGAATGCTTTAGCAAATTGCATTAGCTCACGGTCACCTCGTGGGCAGCCAATAATTTGGACACCTGCAGGCAGCCCATCCACCGAGAAGCCGGCAGGTAGCGAAATTGCCGGTAAACCTGCCATGCTTGTTGGAATAACCACTTCCATCCAACGGTGATAAGTATCCATATCACGCTCTGCAATTTTAGCGGGCCAATTTATATTTACATCAAATGGAAAAACCTGCGCGGTTGGCAATACCAAATAGTGGTAACGCTCGAATAGGGATAGTAAATAAGTTAACCATTGATTGCGGGTATTAATTGCATTGGCAACGGTGCTACCGCTCATTTTGAGCCCGCGTTCAATTTCCCAAATTGCTTCCGGCTTGAGCAGTTTTCGTTTTTCTTCATTTTCATAAAGCGCGGCATTAGCGGTTGCTACTGACCAACTGCGCAAATTTATCCAGCCTGTCCATAGGTTTTCAAGATCAAAATGCATATCAACAGCTTCAATGTCGCAGCCCATTTTTGTCATGACAGTAAGGGAAGATTGTAAAATATCCATCATGCCATTTTCCATTGCAAGATGACCATTCATGTCGCCTAAAAATCCAACCAATGTTTTATTCGCATTATATTGATCCGTCAGACTAAGATCTTCATTCGCAAGAGAATTAGGATCATTGGCTGAAAAGCCGGATTGTATGGCGAGCAAACGTGCCGTATCATTAACATTGCGTCCCATTGGCCCATAAGCCGATAGCATATTATTATAAGATATTTGCGGGCCACTTGGCACACGGCCAAAACTTGGACGAAAGCCAACAATATTACAAAAGCCTGCTGGATTGCGCAGTGATCCCATCATGTCGGACCCATCTGCAACTGGTAGCATATGTGCAGCTAAGGCTGCGGCGGCACCACCGCTTGAACCACCCGCACTTTTATCAAGATTATAGGGGTTGCGGGTGCGGCCATGCAGCGCATTATAGGTGTGTGATCCTAACCCAAATTCAGGCGTATTGGTTTTACCAATAATAATTGCACCGGCTGATTTAATTCTGGCGACATGGGTATCATCTATGGTTGCAACATTATCTTGATAAGCAAGCGAGCCACGTGTTGTTTTTAAACCCGCCACTTGCGATAGATCTTTTATTGCTTGCGGGAAGCCATGCATCCAACCATAAGATATACCAGCTTTTAGAGCGGCATCGGCACTATCAGCTTCTTTTAAAACTATCTCTCTATCACGCCGCAATATGATAGCGTTGATTAAGGGATTGAGTGCATCTATGCGGTTAAGATAGGCTTCCATAACCTCGCGGCATGAAATTTCGCGCCGATGAATAACTGCAGATAGGCTTTCTGCTGATAATTGGGTAATTTGCATGGGTTCTCCTCCGACATAAGCAAGGCTATCATAAAAATTATGTTATTGCTTTTGATGTTTTATTTTATAAAAATTTAGCCTGCGATCGTTTTGGTTGTTGTCGTTAATCGCGAAAATACTGGATAATTTTGCTAAGATTTTCTTTTTTAAAAAGCCATTATCTAAAAAGTAAGGCCGCACTGAATTTGATAATTCTATGCGACCTCAACGATTATAATGAGCAGCCTTTACTTGGCTACACTCTTAATGCCGGCATCAAATGTATCGACCATAATATCAACATGCTCTTTTTCTAGGATAAAGGGTGGTGATATAATGAAGGTATCAGCAAGATTTCTAATCAAAACACCATGATCGCGGCAATAATCGGCAATTCTTGCACCAAAATAATCAGATGGTTGGAAAGGTGTTTTATGCTCGCGATCCGCGACCATTTCAACGCCAATCATCAAGCCACACCCTCGGACATCGCCAATATTTTCATGTCTGGTTTGTAGGTCTTTTAATCGGTCGATAAAATATTGTCCAACATCGCCAGCTTTTTGAGTAAGATTTTCGTCTTCGATAATTTTTAAGTTGGCAAGGGCTGAAGCGCAAGCCAAAGGATGGCCAGAATAGGTGTTACCATGGACAAAACCATGAATTGAAGGATTGGGTGTGTCGATTGTTTCAAATGTATGGGCAATTTCACGGCTCATCATTGTAACACCAAGTGGAACATAACCGCTATTAATGCCTTTTGCAAAAGACATAATATCTGGACGCACGCCCCAATGACGGCAGCCTAGCATCGAACCCAAACGCCCAAAACCAGTGACAACTTCGTCTGATATTAATAAAATACCGTATTTATCACATATTTGGCGCAAACCTGGCCAATAGTTTTTAGGAGGAACAATAATACCACCTGCACCTTGTACCGGTTCGGCAATGATTGCCGCCACATTGGCTGGCCCCTTATAAAGGATCTCACGCTCCATTAAATCAAGGCAAAGTGTGCCTAATTCTTCGTGGTTTTTGATGCCAAAGGGATTGCGATAAAGATGGGGCGTTTCAACTTGACTAAACCAAGACAAGAGTGGTTCAAAATTTTCGCGATAATATCGGCTGCCAATAGCCGAAAGTGCGCCAAGTGTAACACCATGATAGGCATTTTTAAGCGATATAATATGGGTGCGCTTTGGCTCGCCCTTTAAGCGCCAATATTGGCGCACCAATTTAAATGCGGCTTCATTTGCTTCCGAGCCACCAGATGAGAAAAAACAGGCACCCATATCTTCTTGTGCTGTCATCTCAACAAGGCGATTAGATAGATCCAATGATGGTTGATTGCTTGAACCGGCAAAAAGCGAATAATAGCTTAACTTATCCAATTGTTGGCGAATTGCTTCTTTTATTTCTTCGCGTCCATGGCCGACATTAACATTCCAAAGGCCAGCTTGCCCGTCAATGTAGCTTTTTCCGTGATTATCGGTGACATAGACACCTTTGCCACCGGTTATAACAATGGGTGGAAATTTTTTTAAATTTTCAGGATCAGTAAATGGATATAATAATGAGTCAACAGTATTCTTCATATCATTATGCGAGTTCATAAAACTCTCCTCCATAGTTAAAAACAAAGACATAACCATTTATGTCGAGCATGTTAGAGCATATCTATTTATTGCTTTAGCAGTAACGTGCTTTTAAATTTATATTTTAGCGCATTTCCTGCAAAAGTTGTTTCTGCTTTTGATGTAAATGCTGCAATGCTAGCATAGGAAAACCAAGATGCTATCAAAGACAATGTGGCAGATTTATTTATTGTGTCAATTGGTCCCAGCATATTCACTCATCTTCCATGTTAAATTCTTTAGGTTTTATTTTGAAAAAGCGGGTTAGGTACAGTAAATAGATAAATCCTATCGCAAACCAAATCATACCAATTATAAAAGTGATAGAAGAAAGCGATGTCCAAAGCCAAAGTGTAAATAAAAAGCCGATGAATGGTAAAACACCATAAATAATGAGTTTGCTGCCCTTATTCTGCTTTTGATCGATAAATAAGACTTTTATTACCGATAGATTAACAAACGAAAACGCCGCTAAAGCGCCAAAGCTAATCATGTTAACGGCAAATGTTACACTCATTACCAATGCCAATAATGACACTAAGCTTACCACAAGCGTTGCGCCGATTGGGGTTCCAAATTTTTTGCTAATGACACCAAATATCCGATTGGGCAGCATGTTGTCTCGCCCCATAGAATAAAGGATGCGAACAACGCTTACCTGTGATGCCATCGCCGATGCGAAGGCGCCTGCAATATAAGCTGCAGTAAAAAAAGTAACTAAAAAATGGCCGCCCAATCTTGCCATAACATCGGTTGCGGCAGTATCTTCATTTTTGAAATCTTGCCAATTTGGAAAAACCAAATGCCCTGCCCATGCTGTGATAATAAACAGTAATCCAGCAATAAGTGTGCAAAAAATGATCGCTATTGGTACGCTACGCCGCGGATTATGTGCTTCTTCCGATAGGGTGGAAATAGCGTCAAAACCCAAAAAGGACAGGCAAAGAATCGCGGCGCCAGCAACAATTGAATTTAATTTTAAATCATCACCTATAAAGGGGCTAATGATAGAAGGGGCATCGCCTTTTAACACCATTGCAAAGGTAAGTGCAAAAAATACAATGAGAAAAATAGCTTGAGCACCAACAATGATAAAGTTCATTTTTGCTACAAGTTTAATGCCTAAAATATTAAAAATTGTTGCTAACGCAATAGATGCAATAATCCATATATGAGCAGAAATTGCCGGAAAATATTCATGGAGAAATATTCCGATAAGTAAAAAATTGATGAGTGGTAGAAATATATAGTCTAGCAGCAATGTCCAACCGACCATAAAGCCTACCGAAGAACCAAATGCCTTACTTGCATAATTATAGGCTGACCCTGCGGTTGGTTGTTTATTTACCATGCTACCATAGCTTAACGCCGTAAAAAACATGGCAAATAGTGTTACAATATAAGCAACAGGCAGGTGACCTTTTGTTATAGTTGTAACAACCCCATAGGTGGTAAAAATTGTTAGCGGCACCATATAAGCAAGGCCGAATAAAACCAAGGACGGCACACCTAGCACTCGGTGAAGAGATGATTTACTAATATCATTCATTTGGATACCCCATTATCCATAGATGTATTTATAAATCAAAAGCTGTTTGAAGTTGCATGATTGCAACCATCAAAAGGGTATCTAAATTTTTTTTAGTATCATTACCAACCCGTTAGATGGCTATGCTTGAATTGATAATGTAGCGAGCATATTGACACTAGGTGTTTATAGCAAAATAGCCTATGCACTTCATTACCAATGCAATGATTATATCCTATATTTTGCATTTTGAGCACATGCATAAATTATAGGATGTCATAAAACAACAATGCGATATATCTTCAAAAACTCAAGGTGATTATAAAACACCCATGTTCCCTTATATTTATTTATAATTCCATTCATTTCATATTTTTATCAAGCCGTCTATAGAATAAAGGTGGTTTATTCTTTTTGTCATATTCATCATTTAAGAATAGGATCATCTTCACATTGATATATTTTTGATAGGTGCATCAATGTTTTTTGAATTATTGTCGTTGTATTTGTATCTTTCAACTTAGGTTAAGAGCTTTTTTGTTGATCAATCACTTGTTTTTATGAAGTAAATCAATTTATTGTAATTTATTCCATTTATAAAAAACTGGACATAATAAAGACTATAGCATAACGTAATGATAATTTTGACTAAGATTAACTTAGTTAAGTTTTTTCTTATTTATATCCCTTAAGGATTAATTATGCCCTCAACACATATTGGTTTTCCAACTGAGACAGTTATTGTTTTTCTTATTCTGTCTATAGGTGCTATTTTTATAGACTTATTTATGCACCGTAAGGATGAGGCGGTTTCGTTAAAAAGTGCTGCGCTTTGGTCGGTGTTTTGGGTTATTGTCGCAATGGCATTTGCGGCTTTCCTATATGTTCATCACGGTGCTGAAGTTGCCAGCCTATTTGTTACTGGTTATGCCCTTGAAAAAGTATTATCGGTCGATAATTTGTTTGTCATGATGGCTATTTTTTCTTGGTTCTCTATCCCTGATCGCTATAGGCACAGAGTTTTATATTGGGGTATTATCGGGGCCATTGTTTTTAGGGCAATATTTGTCGCAATTGGTACCGGCTTATTGAGTTTGGGACCTTATGTTGAGTTAATATTTGCTTTAGTCGTTGCTTGGACCGCTGTTATGATGCTTAAAAGTAATGGCGATGAAGATGAAATCGAAGATTATTCTCAGCATCTTGCCTATCGTTTGGTTAAACGCTTCTTCCCTATTTGGCCTAAGCTTTCAGGGCATGCTTTTCTTTTGACACAAAAAGAAGTCGATGCGGAGTTACAAAAGCCTGAAAATAAAGATATCACAATTGGTCGTGGTGCCAAAGCAATGCTATATGCTACCCCGCTTATGCTATGTGTTGCCGTTGTCGAATTATCTGATGTCATGTTTGCCTTTGATTCTGTGCCGGCTATTATTGCCGTTAGCCGCGAACCACTTATTGTCTATAGTGCGATGATGTTTGCTATTTTAGGACTTCGTACGCTTTATTTTGTTCTTGAAGCCCTCAAAAAATATTTGTCGCAATTGGAAAAGGCAGTTATTGTTTTGTTATTTTTCATTGCCATCAAGCTTGGGTTAAACGCTAGTGACCATATTTGGCATCACGGCTATAGTCTTTCGGCAAGTACAAGCCTTTATGTTGTGTTGGGCGTTCTTGCTTTGGGCATTATTGCGAGCATCATTTTTCCTGATAAGTCAGAAGAATAAAGCAATAAAACTAAATTTTAAAATCCTAGCGCGATTAATATAAAATGTTTGATTGAGGTGCCCATTGCATAAATGGGCACTTTTTTATTACTCGCAATTGTTGCATCTTAGAAAAATGATGTGCTGTTAATCCGACAGGTAAAAGCTATTTTGAAAAGCCTTGATTAAAATTTACGCCTAATTAAAGTCCTTTCGTATAATATTTAAATGGGTGTTATGTTTAGTCATATTTGCCATGCTCATAGCTATTTGCACATCTCTTTATATCTTTTGCATTGGTAAGAAATATGCGGCTTGGTTTGAGGATTTAAAACGCCACATTATATAGGGAATCTATAAAAATAATATACTTGACCAATTGCATCATGTTATATAGTTATTTGGTAGGCTACCAACCAAAGGATCAGATGCAATGTTATTTCTTAAATTTTGTGGCAGTAATTTGATGAGGTTATCAATACAAAATAGCCTAATAGTAGCTAGTGTTTTGGCCAGCACCTTATCTGGATTGGCGCAAGAAAGTTCGCAAAATCGAAATGAAAGCGAACTTGAAACAATCACCATATCAGCAGATAGTGCTGAAGGTTCGGATTTTACCCAACCGCTTGCACGCACCATTATTAATCATCAAGAATTACAACAAGCGCAGATATCCGATACCAAATCGCTAGTTCCGCATATCCCAAATTTAAACTTTTCTGATTCTGGGCTTTCTTTTGCCAATACCATCAATATGCGCGGGGTTGGTTCCTCATCAGCCTTAATTGCGCCATCGGTGAAATATTATGTCGATGGCGTTCCGCTGCCGGCTCGCATGTTTGATATGCCCTTTGGCTATATTGAAAAAATTGAGGTGTTGCGTGGCCCGCAAGGCAATAATGGCGGGCTTAATGCGCAAGCCGGTGCTATCAATATAACCACCAAGGATCCATCACGTCATCTGGTTCGATCATGGGGCGCAACTATAGGCTCTTACGGGCAAAAACAAACGGAGTTATCGGTCGAGGGCAGTATTAATCAGCAAATAAGAGGTCTATTTGCAGCAAAAATCTATGATTATGATGGTGATATACGCAATATTTCTTGGTCGGCTCCCAATGTTGTTTCATCAAATGAAAGAAATTTGCGGTCGCGTTTTTATGGCACTTTGAATGGCAAGCTTATTTTTGAGACTGAAAATGCCGGCATTTTGACCATAAGCGCCGCTTGGCAAAAAGATCGCCAAAGACCAACCACTGGCTTATGGTTAGACAATCCGCAATATCCGCGCAATGCATTTAATCCACGCCCAAAACTCGAATCCCAAACAGCTTATATATCTGCAAAATATGAGCAAAATCTTGGCTCAGCCGATCTTACGACAATCAGCAGTCTATATTATTACGATACCAAAATGAAAGCCGATATCATTGATGGTTTTATTGGCAATGCCCAAACCAATTTACCAGGTTTTTTGTTTCAAGCACCCGATGTTAATGTAAGGCGGATTAATGAAGATAATTTACAAGCTAGCCATGAAATGCGTTTAGAAGGGCTAACCGATAATAATATTAAATGGCAAGTTGGCACAATGGCGCTTTGGTCTCGCTTTCAATCTACCACAGATATAGTTAGTCAATCCTTGCCCAATGGCGGCTATAAAGGAATTACCAATACGACCCATCTAGCTGTTTTTGGCGAAACGAAAATAGAAATATTTTCGCGCTTAAACTGGATAATGGGTTTACGTCTTACCAATGAAATCAAAGATTTTGATGGTCGTTTTATTGGGCGTAAAGCTGCAAGGTCAGAATTTTATGATCACGGCAAAGAAAATGATACGTTTTTAACCGGCCGCACTGGGCTAACATTTAACATTAGTGACAATGCGATAATCTATTCATCGCTAGCAAGAGGGGAAAAAACGGGCGGCTATTTGTTTTACAATCAATTTGCCGCTTTTGGTGTTCCGCTTTCTCCCTATAAAAATTCAATAACATGGACGTATGAAGCAGGTATTAAAGCAAAAAATATTGCGGGATTTTTTGATATTTCCACTGCAGCTTTTTATAATGACACCAAGGATGAACAACTCTTTACATTTAACCCATTTTTTGGTCGCGTTTTTGTCGAAAATGCCAATACGCATAGCTATGGCGGCGAAATGGAATCCGTTATACATCCAACCGATAATTTAAAATTTGGCTTAAATCTTGCGCTATTGCAAACAAAAATCACCAGTGGTCATAGCCTTATTCGCGATAATGAAGTGCCTTATTCTCCTAAACTTAGCACGCTTATTTATGGTGAATATAAAAGGGACTTTAACCTTTTTGCTCAAGGTGAGGCATTTGCCCGATTAGAATATAGCTATACAGGCAAACGTATGATTGATCCTGCTAATAGCCGCCAATTAGATGCTTATGGCCTAATTAATCTTCATCTTGGCTGGCAAAATGAAACATGGGAAATATTTGGTGATATCGAAAATATTTTCAACAAAACTTATGTAAGTTCAGCCTATCAGGCTGGCCAAAATAGAATGGCACAACCGGTTTTCGCTGGCATTCCCGGTATTGGTCGTAGTTTCTCTGTTGGGATGAAAGTGCAGTTTTAATGGAGGAAGAACAAAAATTTATTCGCAAGGCGGCTGCACTTTTATTTTTACTTATGTGCAATGCGGCAATTCAAGTATTCTTTTTGCTGGTGCTGCCTTCACTAGGGCGCGATATGGGATTATTACCTATACAAACAGGGGCAATTTTGGGTGTAGCAGCATTATTAGCCGTCATCACTGCTCCGATATGGGGCTTCTTCAGTGATCGTTTTGGTCGCGAAAGAGTTTTACTCATCGGCTTTTTAGCGGCCGCTTGTGGTACAATTATTATCATGATGATCATGGCTTCGGCTTTAATGAATAAGTGGCCTATATCACTGCTTTTTACCGCACTTTTAAGTGTACGGCTTGTGCAATCCTTGTTGGCCGGCGGCATTTTACCTGCCGCCCAAGCCTGGATGGTTGATAATTCCTCGGTTGCTATGCGGGCGCAAGCAATGGGGCTATTAGGGGCAGCCTTTGGTTCTGGGGCGATTATTGGTGCCTTTTTGCTCTTTATATTGGGGGGTAAAGCGCCCTTATTGGGGTTGCTTTTCTTAAGCTTTTTGCTTTGCCTTGGTATCATATATTTTTGGTTAAAAATGTCATCCCTTGGCAGAGGCAATCATATCGGTGTTGCTAAGGCAGCTATTAATCTTCAAAAAGCCTATCCAGCATTTTTAATTACATTTTTTTGCATCACCATTTTTTGCTTTATGCAGCATATTACGGCTTTGCGATTTGAAGACAGCTTTGCGATGATGCGTGGTGATGCGCTTAGCCTTGCGGGTGCAACTATGACTGGTGCCTCTTTACTAATGATCTTTAGCCAAACATTGGGGGTGAAGCTTTTAAAGGGTAGGGCATTTCATTTGCTTGTTATTGGCGCGTTGCTTTTATGCTTTGCTATGGTGGGGGTAACAATTGCTCACCAAGCCTATCAACTTATTATTGCCTTACAATTTATGGGTATTGCACTTGGCTTGATACTGCCCGGCAATCTTGCCTTTTTAAGCCTTATAACAAATCTTGGTGCGCAAGGTAAAGTAGCTGGGCTTAATAGTGCAGCGCAAGGTTTAGGCATGGCACTTGGGCCTTTTGGCGGGGCAGTGCTTTATCAACTCTGCGCTATCGCGCCAAACATTCTTGCGCTTACTTTTGCTTTATTTGTTCTTGTTTTTATTGTGATTAAAATAAGGGGGCTTTATAATGGCAGCTTTTCCAGATAGTGCGGCACTTGATTATGATCGCCGTATTCAAACTCTCATTCCCGGCTATAGTCTTGCATTATCGCTTATGGGGCTAAAATTTTTGCAGATTGCCAATGCCGCGCAAAATTGTGAAAAGCAGATGCGTATTTTAAGTGTTGGTTGCGGCACAGGAAGTGAAATCTTGGCGATAGCTCCATTGCTGCCAAACGCTCATTTTTATGGGGTAGATCCATCAAAGGGTATGATTGATATGGCGCAAAAACGGATAACAGCTGCCAACCTTGCCCACCGTGTTACTTTCATACATGGTTTGATTGATGATTTTGACAAAGGCAATTTTGATGCCATAAGTCTTTCTTTGATATTGCATTTTATAGCACAGGCCGAGAAAAAAACATTTTTGCAAAAGCTATCAAACAAATTAGTCGCAGGGGGCTATTTTATGATGTTTGACGCAAGGCTTGATGAAAATGATGATCTGTTAGCAATGTGGTTGGCTTGCCATCATGATAAAAATGCAGTCAATAGCATTATGGAGCGGATCCAAACCAAATGGGCACGCCTTTCCCAAAGGGATATGGAAAATTTATTCCATGAAACGGGTTTCACTAAGCAGTCGGTGTTTTTTCAAGCCTGTTGTTTCCATCTATCTCTTGCTTTTAAGGCAATATCATAAAAATAGGAGAAATTTATTGCGCTAGTTTGTTTTAGGTTTTAGCAAATGGTTGACGAGGATTTAATCTCGTTTATTTTAATTAAACTTATGAATGCGGATAGAAAGAGCATAATGCCAAAGCTTAAAACACCAGAAAACGACCTAAAGCAAAAAATTCTTGATATTGCTTTGGATATTGTTGAAAGCGAAGGCGTAAGGCAATTAACCCAACCTTATATTGTCAAAAAGGCTGGACTGCGCCAATCACACTTAACTTACTACTTTCCCAAAAAATCGGATCTTTTCCTTGCGCTTCTTGATGCATCTCATCAACGGCAAGAGCAAAACTCTGATGATGGGAATAAGAACATCATTGCAATTCTAAGCAGTTTTTTCTTCAATCGTGAGCGGATGCGTTTTTTTCTAACGATTTTGCTTGAAATTAATTATGAACCGCATCTTGGCATTGCAATGAAACAGCATATGGAAAGCCTTTATGGTCTAATTGCTAACTATGTGATTGGCGATTATCGTGATGAAGATATTGCAAGCTTTGTTGATGAATTACGGGGGATTGGGTTGCGTGTTCTCGTTGATGATGAATTGCAGCATGGTTGTGAAGAACGCATTGTGAAATTGGCAAAGACACATAATCTCGAATTGCAACAAACCTGATTTTTTTTAATTATTAGGTTGTAACTGCTTATAAGGTGTTAAACTTTGGAAATTAAAACGCACCAAGATTTTTGTAAAAAATTATATGAATTAGGCGATGAGTTTGTTTTGGCTAAAGAGCAATTAGCCGAAAAGTTAAAAACCAATGCATGGGTTGATGAGGCAAGTGGTTGGGTTAATTTTGATGTGCAAAGCTTTTTGCATGCGATAGCGCGCTATATTGAAGATATGGCTCAATTGACGGAAGAAAATGCGGTTTTTCCACAAAATGTCATTAAAAATATTGATGATATTGATTGGCAAAGATTTTATCAGTTTATTGTTGCCGGAAAAGGTTACGAGTAGCAGATAGCAGTGGCTTAACCATGAGCCATTAAAGCTAACGCAGGTTTCAATAAAAAGGCTGGTTGTTACACCAGCCTTTTAAATTTTAGCTATAATTGCTGAGCGGTGGGCAAGAGCAAATGAGATTGCGGTCACCTGCCACATTATCAATGCGTGAAACCGGAGGCCAATATTTTTGGGTTGGATCGCGGTTTTCATCAGGGAAAGCAGCAATTTTGCGGCTATAGGCATGCGCCCAATTATCGTCCAAAGTTTCAGCTAAGGCATGCGGCGCATTGAAGAGTGGATTATCATCCTTTGGCCAAATGCCTTCACCAACCTTTTTCGCTTCACCTGCAATGGCAATCAATGCATCACAAAGACGATCAATTTCGCCCTTTGGTTCAGACTCGGTTGGTTCAATCATCAATGTGCCAGCAACGGGAAATGACATGGTTGGAGCATGGAAGCCATAGTCGATCAACCGCTTGGCAACATCATCAACGGTGATGCCATATTGATCTTTTAATACCCGTGTATCAACAATACATTCATGGGCAACACGACCCTTTTTACCCTTATAAAGGATAGGATAGGCGCTGCTTACTCGTGTTGCAATGTAATTGGCGTTTAAAATGGCAACCTTGGTTGCATCACGCAAACCATCCGGCCCCATCATGCGAATATACATCCAAGTAATCACCAAAATCGACGCACTGCCAAAAGGCGCACTAGATACCGCATAATCACTGGAAAATTCTTCATGACCGGGTAAAAATGGCTTCAAGTGACTTGCGACTCCAATGGGGCCAACACCTGGACCACCGCCGCCATGAGGAATTGCAAAGGTTTTATGCAAATTCATATGGCAAACATCGGCGCCAACATCCGCAGGGCGAGCAAGCCCAACCAATGCATTAAGATTTGCCCCATCAAAATAAACCTGCCCACCATTTTTATGAATAATGTCGCAAATTTCGACAATACCTTCTTCATAAACGCCATGGGTTGATGGATAGGTAATCATCAAGGCACCAAGCTTTTCGCTATATTGCTCTGCCTTGAAGCGCAGATCATCAATATCGACGTCACCATCATTGAGGCACTTGACCACAACCACATCCATGCCTGCCATATGGGCAGAGGCTGGGTTAGTACCATGGGCCGATGCTGGAATGAGGCAGATATTGCGATTATGATCGCCGCGTGATTCATGATAACGGCGAATGGCTAAAAGACCAGCATATTCGCCTTGCGCACCAGAATTTGGTTGGACGGATACACCGGGAAAGCCGGTAATTGCGCTTAAATAATCTTCAAGCTGCTTAATCATTTGGCGATAGCCAACCGTATCACTTTGCGGTGCGAAAGGATGAATATTGGCAACTTTTGGCCAACTTACTGGTAACATTTCTGCTGCCGCATTAAGCTTCATGGTACAAGAGCCAAGTGGAATCATTGCGCGGTCAAGGGCAAGATCCTTATCGGCCAAGCGGCGTAAATAACGCATCATGTCTGTTTCAGATTTTACACCATGAAAGGCTGGTTGCGTCATGAAAGGACCAAAACGCTTTGCTTCCGGCAATTGACTTTCAATGGCTTCACCAACCTTGGCACCAAATAATTGGCAAAGGGCGTGAAGATCATCTTCGGTTGACACTTCATCAAAATTAATCGACACATGATCGCCATCAATAATGCGCAGTAAATAGCCTTTTTCGCGAGCGGCAAAGGCGATTTCTTCCGCTTCACCTTTGACTTTTACGGTGACGCAATCAAAGAAATATTCGCCTAAAGTTTCAATATTAACGCCGTTAAGCGCCGCTTTAAAGCGGGCTGCAAGCTCATGAATACGCTTAGCGATGGCTTGTAAACCCTTAGGGCCATGCCAAATGGCATAAGATGCTGCCATATTAGCAAGCAATGCTTGCGCCGTACAAATATTAGATGTGGCTTTGTCACGGCGAATATGCTGCTCGCGTGTTTGCAAAGCAAGACGGAAGCCAACACGCCCCTTGGTATCAATTGATTGACCAACAATACGCCCGGGGATAATACGGGTTAGGTCACTCGCTACAGCAAGATAACCAGCATGTGGGCCACCAAAGCCCATAGGCACGCCAAAACGCTGCATGGAACCAACGGCAATATCCGCGCCCCAACTTGCAGGGGAAGCAAGTAGCGTAAGGGCAAGTGGGTCAGCAACGGTGATAACACGTGCGCCTGCTGCCTTTGCTTGGCGAATAACAACGGAATAATCGTTGAAAACGCCATAAGTATCAGGCCAAGGCACAATAATTGCTGCGGTTTTTTCATCAATTGTGCCGTTTTCTTCAACGCTATAGCCTTGAGTGATAGCGCGGGTTTTGGCAACATCAAGGGTTTGCGGATGTAAATCACCACAAACTACAATTTTTTCGCGATTATCTTTAAACGAACGGATAGCAAGAGCGTTTGCTTCGGCTAATGCGGTTGCTTCATCAAGCAATGATGCGGCAGCAATGGGAAGTCCAGTTAATTCGGCTACCAAGGTTTGAAAGTTGAACAAAAGTTCAAGGCGGCCTTGACTAATTTCAGCTTGATATGGCGTGTAGGCAGTATACCATGCCGGATTTTCAAATAAATTTCGCAAGATAACAGGTGGCACAAATGTGCCGTGATAACCTTGACCAATAAAGCTTTTATGCAAGGCATTTTGTTCCATAATGCCTTGCAATTCATTTAATGCTTCCGCTTCGCTTGCTGCCTTGGGCAAATCCAGCAAACCTTTTAGACGGATAGAGGCCGGCACTGCCTCCTCTACCAACTGATCCAAACTATCAAGGCCAAGTACATCAAGCATAGTGCTGACATCATTGGCGTCTGGCCCTATATGGCGATCTTTAAATAAATGTTCACTCATACATCACCTCTAGCCGACTAATGCGTCATAGGCAGCTTTATCAAGCAGGCTATCAAGTTGGCTTTTATCACTCAGTTTCATGCGCCATAACCAGCCTGCATCTTCAGCACTTTGATTGACAAGCGATGGATCACTGGAAAGAGCTTCATTGATTTCAATTACTTCTCCATCAACAGGCGCATAAACATCTGATGCAGCTTTAACTGATTCAACCACCACAATAGCATCGCCCTTGGCAACAGTTTTACCAACATCTGGCAATTCAACAAAAACAAGATCACCCAATTGCTCTTGTGCATGGATGGTAATGCCCACAGTAGCGATATCGCCTTCTACGCTCATCCATTCGTGATCTTCGGTATAATAAAGTGTAGACATTGATTTATCCTTTAAAGTAATTTTGCGGAACAAAGGGAAGGGCATGAACGAGGACAGGGATTTTTTTACCCCGAACATCGGTATAAATTTCTGTGCCAATAGTGGCAAACTGCGTAGGTACATAACCCATTGCAACGGGGGCATCAAAAGATGGACCAAAGCCACCAGAAGTCACAATGCCGATTTTTGTCCCATCTTGGTCAAAAAGTTCGGCGCCAGCGCGTACTGGTTGGCGGCTTTGTGGTGCAAGGCCAACGCGTTTTTTGGCAGGACCTTGGGCAAGAAGCTCAAGAAATGCCTTAGCACCGATAAAATCGGCCTTTTCGCGCACAGCTTTGGTAACCGCCCAAGTGATACCGGCCTCAATTGGATTTAGCTCGGGGGTAATATCTTGTCCATGCAAGCAAAGACCGGCCTCAAGTCGTAAACTATCGCGTGCAGCAAGGCCAATCCACTCAACGCGTGGATCATTAATCAGTTTTTCAGCAATAGCCTTTGCGTCGTCAAGCGGTATAGCAAGTTCAAAACCATCTTCACCCGTATAACCAGAGCGCGTAATGAACCAATTATTATCGGTTAACAAACCATGCATGAAAGTAAGATCTGTACCAGGCAAGCCCAAATCATTCATAACATTAACTGCTTGCGGTCCCTGCAATGCTAGGAAAACGCGGTCAAGCGGAGTAATTGCGCAATTAAAACCACTTTGACGTTTTTGCAATTCTGCAATATCTGCATCGGCGTTACCAGCATTGGCAACCACCATAAAGCGCGTGTCATCAAGGCGCGTGATGATAAGATCATCAAGAATGCCAGCCTTATCATTTAAAAGATAATTATAGCGCGACTGGCCAAGCTTAAGCGCGCCTGCATCAAGTGGTACTGCTTGATTTAAAAAACTGGCGGCGTCCGGGCCTTCAACCAAGATAAGCTTCATATGTGAAATATCAAAAAGCCCAACTGCTGATCGCGTATGCAAATGTTCTTTCATCACCCCAAGCGGATAGGTAATTGGCATATGCCAACCGGCAAAGCCACCAAATTTTGCACCTGCTGCTTCATGCATGGCTTTAAGGGGTAATTCTTTTAGATTGCTATCGATGTCACCCATAATCTCTCCCATAAAAGGCTAGCATTTGGGAAAGAGATTTTATCTTCTTGCCCGCATACCAAAACACAATATCCGCGCTATCTTCATGATAGGCAGATTACTATTGTGCCCTTCTGTCGAAAGCCTGAGAGACTCGTGGAAGAATCCACTTACACCTTCGGCGCGGGGCTTCCCCCGACTTTCCAGAGTTGCTTTATCTTAGCTGCGGTCCTTTTGCCTGAGAGATTACGGGCGGTTTTCCCCTTCGGCGATTTATTGAAAAATTCTCTCCCGCAGCAAGATGGAAAAATGCTTTTTCCTGCTTAACGATGAGGATGGCATATCTTTTAAAACATTTCTAGAGGCTAATTGTGTAAATAAGACAGATTGCCCCAACTTAATTATAATAATTACAAAATGGTTTTAAAAATCTAAAGAGGTAAGCTATTCTTTTACAAATAAGCTAATTGATTAAGATGAGGCTTGGTAAAATTGTTGCTATTCAATCAACTTTGCAGCCTTTCCTTTGATAATTGATGCTAATTTAACATCTTGTTAGAATGATTTAAAAGGCGTATTATAATTTA
This sequence comes from Bartonella sp. HY761, assembly GCF_026743145.1. Classification (NCBI taxonomy): domain Bacteria; kingdom Pseudomonadati; phylum Pseudomonadota; class Alphaproteobacteria; order Hyphomicrobiales; family Bartonellaceae; genus Bartonella; species Bartonella sp. HY761. The sequence goes on along the minus strand of NZ_CP104887.1, from coordinate 2,429,983 downwards.
ATATGATGGAGGTGGCCATGTTACGTGAACTTGCTCAAATAATATTAGATTTTGCTGGGACTGTGGCTAGTTTCTTTTTCCCAAGCGATGCGGTTAATTTTGATTTTATCCGCATGGCAACAGCTTTAATATTAATGATTATTGTTGCACTGATTATTTGGGGATTGCCAACCTTATTGCATCGCAAGTAAATGCAAATTGAAGCTTTAGGGTAATCGTTCTTAAGAAGTTATTCTTTGCTATTTTTATAGTTTTATTTGGTATATGGGTTGCAACTTTTTTCTTGAAAAATCAATGAGTTGTTGTAATGCTTCTTTTACTACAGGGATGCGGTATACAAATTCTAAATCATAACTACCTTTAAACATTTTATGCTTTATCAAATTGATGTTTGAAGGGCAATTATAGCGTGATGCACTTGATATAATTGTATAGCCAAGTCCACTTGAAGCAAGACCAAGGCACGAATTAAAATCAGTAGCTGCTTCAACTATATTGGGTTTAAACTTGGCTTTGCGACATTCGGTCAAAGTAAAATCATAAAATTCTGGCGACATCTCGCGTGGAAAAAATAAGCAAGGTTCATTTTCAAGCTGCTTTAAACTGGTTCTTGACATTTGGTTCAAAGGACTGTCTTTGCTGCAAGCAATAAGTAGGTGACAGCGCATAGCTGGTATTGCTGCTTTGGTAGTATCGGCCTTTTGCCGCCAGGCCATAAATCCAGCATCAAGAGTTCCAAGTTGTAACCGTTCTGTTTGGCCAATAGCAAGGGTCGGTTCTAAAATAAGCTTAATTCCCGGGTGTTCTTCCTGAAATTCTTTTATGAGCTCAATAAAAAATGGGTTCCATGTATAGCTGGGTGCACTGCCAATATGGAGGGTTTCTTGCTGATTACCGATGCGCTTAACATTGGTTGTTGCTTGGTCAAGGGCTTGTAAAACAAAAGTGCAGTCTTTGAGTAATTGCTCGCCTGCTGCAGTTAATTCTATGCCTTTTTGCCGGCGTAAAAAAAGGCTAACGCCGAGAGAATATTCTAATTCGGCAATTTGTCGGCTTAATGCTGGCTGCACAATAAAAAGATGGCGCGCAGCTTCAGAGATGCTGCCATATTGGGCAACCGCCGAAAAATAACGAATTTTTTTCACATCAATCATATAAGAACCAACAAAATATTTTAGAATATGCAATTTCACATTATTCTTTGAAAATCTACCCATACTTTTTTGTTATGACTCTTATCATCAATTAACAGTCTTTAAAATTGGAGATTTTTGATAGTTCTGTCGTAACAATCATTGGAGGTAAAGTTATGGGAGACGTTTCGCAGGCACCTGAAAATAAAGCTGTATCACGAAAAGTCATTACAGCTGCCGTCATGGGCGGTGCATTGGAGTGGTATGATTTTGGTGCTTATGCTTTATTCGCATTTGTAATTTCAAAGCAGTTTTTTCCAGCAGAAAATGAAGTCGTATCACTGCTTTTAACCTTTATTACATTTGCAGTTGGTTTTGTAACACGTCCTTTAGGGGCTATTGTATTAGGTGCTTATTCTGATCGTGTTGGACGTAAGTCAGCCCTTTCATTAACAATGTTGCTAATGGCACTAGGCATGGCAATTATCGCATTTTGTCCAACCTATGCACAAATTGGTATTTTTGCACCGATCATTATTGTGATTGCACGTCTTATTCAGGGGATTTCTGCGGGGGGGGAAATAGGTAGTGCCTTATCTATTCTCGTTGAAACTGCCCCAAAGCATAAAAGAGGTCAATATGCTGCTTGGCAACAAGTTAGCCAAACAGGCGCCTTTTTAGTGGCTGGTCTTGTTGGTTGGAGTATTACATCTCTTTTAGATGCTGATCAGGTGGCTAGTTGGGGTTGGCGTGTGGCTTTTGCATTTGGTATGCTTGTTGCGCCTGTCGGCTTCTATATTAGAAAGCAGATTGATGAGTCTCCAGAGTTCTTGGCTCAGAATGCAAAAGGGCCAAAAGAACATGTCCCATTTGCAGTGCTTGCAAAAAACAACGGTAAAGCGCTGCTAATTGGTATTGGAATTGTGATTATTTGGACTGTCACAAGTAAAACAGCTAGCTCATTTATGCCAACTTATGCGATTACTAATTTAAAGATGGAGCTATCTTCGCCTTATCTTGGTATGATTGTTGTTGGTATTGTATTGCTATTTTGTCCATTTGTCGGTGCATGGTCTGATCGTATTGGTCGTAAACCTATTATGATTGGTGCGGCTGCTGCTATTTTTGTAAGTGCTTATCCAGCATTTTGGATATTATCAGCCTATCCAACTGTGTGGGTATTGATAGCGCAGCAATTTTTCTATGCAGTTTTAATGGTCTTTTATACAGCGCCAGCGTCTGCTGCACTTTCAGAATTATACCCAACAGCGTTTAGATCATCAGGAATTTCTTTATCCTATAATATTGCGGTTACTATTTTTGGTGGATTTTCGCCAGTTATTTCTACCGCACTTATCGGCTTTACCGGTGATAATCGCGCCATTGCTTATTATATTATGTTTGCAGCATTGGTGAGCATCATAGCACTTTGTGCCGCCAATTTCTCAAAACCTTCTAAGGCTTAAGGTATAAATATTAGGGGGCAATAAAGTTCCCCCTAATGACTTTTCATAAAAGCAATAAGATCTTTAGTTAGATTTTTTATCATAAATATAAGTTTACCTATAAAATTAATTACATTAACAGTGAGATAATTTTGGTTATTTTATTGCCATCAATTTGATAGGCTGTAGCTGAAATTATGAGATAAGTGGAGAATAAATTGGCGTCGCCTGTAAATACTATTCGCCAACATATCAGCAATTTTTTGCCTGAAATGATAAAATTGCGTCATCAACTACACCAACTCCCCGAATTAGGGTTTTATGAAACTCAAACCTCAAAAACCGTTGCTGAAAAGCTAAAATCTTGGGGCTATGATGTTGTCGAAGGTATAGCGGGCACAGGAATCGTTGCAACGCTGCAGCAAGGGGCAGGTAAAAAAATATTGGCAATTAGAGCTGATATGGATGCTTTACCCATTGTTGAAAATACTGACCTTGCTTATGCTAGTAAGAATGACGGTGTTATGCATGCTTGCGGTCATGATGGACACACGACGACACTTCTTACAGCCGCACGCTGTATTTCGGAACGAAAAGATTTTTCGGGCACTGTTCGGTTGATATTTCAACCTGCCGAAGAAGGTTTAGGCGGCGCTAAAAAAATGATTGAGGAGGGGCTATTTACCAAATTTCCTTGTGATGCTGTTTTTGGCTATCATAATGTTCCTGGTATAGCTTTGGGGCAATTTTGCTTTATTCCCGCAATAGCAACAGCGGGCTCAGATCGCGTGCGTATTACCATACATGGTCGTAGTGGGCATGGTGCGCAACCGCAAAAAGCCATTGACCCAATTTTAATTGGTAGCGCCATTGTTTCTGGCCTCCAATCGATTATTTCTCGTAATATTGCTCCCAATGATGCCGCAGTTATTACGGTTGGTAGCTTTATTGCAGGTGATGCTTTTAATATTATTCCAGAAACTGCAGAATTGCGGTTAACGGTTCGTAGTTACGATGCCAATATTCGCGCCTTGCTTGAAACGCGGATAAAAGAACTGGTGCAAGGTTATGGGGCAGCTTACGGTGCAACTATTGATGTTGAATATCGCGCAGTTACGCCTTCGGTTTATAATGATGAAAAATTAACGCAACTTGCGCAAAAGGTTGCCGTTAAAAATTTTGGTCCAGAGAAGCTTTTCCAACAAAATGAGCCATTTTCATTTAGTGAAGATTTTGCTTATATGTTGGAGCAATGTCCTGGCTGCTATCTGTTTATTGGCAATGGGAATTCAGCTAATTTACACAATGATCACTATAACTTCAATGATGAAATTATTGAAGTTGGTGCAAGCTTTTGGGTGCATTTGGTTGAAGAATTTTTGCAATAAATAGATTATTTAGTCTGTATAATTTAGAGCATAGTCAAAGCTATACGAGCCTTTGAATATGCTCTAAATTAGTCATTATTGCTTGGTTGTCCTAAGCGTGTATCATAAAGAAAAATACCATCTTGGCTTTGTCCGCACATCCAACCACCGCGTGCGAGGCGATAGGGGGCTTCGGTTATATCAATACCACTTTCGTTTGCTTGTAATGGTTGGCATATCCAATGACCAATGGAGTAATGACAACCTGCAGCCATATAAAGAGGTTCACTTAAAAAACTATGGGCTAGCCTGCCAAATTCACCGCTAGATTGTAATATTCGATGATAAGTTTCATCGGTTATGTTATCAAAAGGATCATAGGCATTTTTAAATGCTTCGGAAATTTCGACATCACTCCCTCGTATAATCTCAATCGGTTGATCGGGAGAACTTACATCAAAGCCAAGCTTCTGGCCAAGACTTAGCTGTGCGCAAAAAGCTTGAGGCTTCCTGCTCGCTTATTTTATGTAGAGGTTCATTCCACCACGATAAAAAGCGTTTAAATATTGCGTCGCCACGCGGCATAAGCAACATCATTTCTTCAATGGCAGCATGGGGCAATTGATCAGTAAATGAAAATTCGGTAAAAAAGTTGATGCGATTATCCCTGCTTACATTATCAGGAATTGGCATGGCTTCATCCTCTGGCTCCGGATTGGTGCGATCCATTATTTCATGCCAACGATGTTGCCAATATGTCTGTATTGTTTCAGGTGTTTGTCCCAATGGGGTATGTACTCGACTTGCCGCGTTTTTTTACCGGATTGAATATTTTTATTTGCAAAAAGTTTTTTAAACCAACTCATATTTTTTCCGCTATCTCATCAATTTAAAAATGATTTTTTTAACGATAGGCAAGCATTTAATTTAAAAAAATAAAAGCTTTATCGCGATAGCCCACATGATAAGCGCAATAATGCTATCAAGTATTTGCCATGAACGAGAATTGTTAAAAATTGGCCTTAAAAAACGGGCGCCAAACCCAAGAGAAAAAAAGAATAAAAATGAACCCATCACCGCACCAAGCCCAAATAAATATTGATGAGGGGTAAATTGAGTGGAGACTGTGCCAAGCAAAACCACAGTATCAAGATAAACATGCGGATTAAGCCATGTTAAAGCAAGGCAGGTTAAAACAGCACTTGTAAGGGATATTTTTTGTGTGCTGCCAAGTTCCATATTTCCATTCGCTCGGTAAGCGGCAAGCGCACTTTTGCCGCCATACCACAGCAAAAACAAACCACCACCCCACCGCATTAAAGGTTCAATCCAAGGTTGGCTTTGCAAAACTATATGAAAGCCAGTTACACCAAAGGCAATCAATAAAGCATCGGATAAGGCGCAGGTTAAGCACAAAATAAAAACATGCTCGCGCTTTAGCCCTTGCTTCAAAATAAAGGCATTTTGCGCACCAATCACCACTAAAAAGCTAAGCCCATTTGCAAAGCCATAAAAAAATGCGTCCATCAAATGCCTATAAGGAAAATTTAAGTTATGCCCTAACTTTTTATTCTGTTGCTCTCACCTAAAAATAATCAATAAAATCAATAGGTTAAATGCCAATAAAAGAGGTTATGGTGTCCACGAAGGGATTCGAACCCCCGACCCCAGGATTCATACCACTACGATTTTCATCGCCATAGAATGATCATCTATGTTTGTGGTCTGGACTGTCCCTTCACCATTGGTAAACATTACATTTAACCTTTAGGTGCTGCCCGTCCAGTCTCTACACCTTCTTTCAATAATTGATAGCTTGCGCTAAAATATTGAAAGCTTGGCTCGGGATTGGCATATTGTTGGATAAATCGCAACAATAAAGCTTTCCCCGAATTTGAGCAGATCCGTTGCAGGGTTTCCCAGCTGCAACGCCCAATTTTTAGGAATCCTGTGCTCTATCCTACTGAGCTACGTGGACATTGATGCCTTTCTCTTAACCAATAACGATTAAAGGATCAACTAGCGATTGTTAAATTTTGGCAAGTTTTTCTTGTAAAAAGGCTAAAACATCAGAAGTTGCGATATTTTTTGCCACAAAAGACTGGCCAAGCCCTCGTGTGAGGATAAATGTTAAGGCGCCACGTTCAACTTTTTTATCTTGTGCGATAAAGCCCATTAAGGTTTCAGCATCTGGCAAGCCGCCTGGCACATCACCAAGATCTGTTGGCAGACCAACCTCTTTTAAGTGCGCACGCACGCGTAAAGCCACTTCGGGCGCACAAAGATTTAATTTTGCTGAAAACTCATGGGCAAGCACCATGCCAATCGCCACTCCTTCACCGTGAACAAGGCGGCTACTATCATAATGGGTGGCCGTTTCCAAGGCATGGCCAAATGTATGGCCTAAATTAAGCAAGGCACGCTCGCCCGACTCACGTTCGTCACGAGCAACAACATCGGCCTTTGATTGGCATGAACGGGCAATTGCACTAACCCTTTCGCTGCCGCCCGCAAATACGCCCTGCCAATTTTTTTCAAGCCATTCAAAAAAATCTGGTTGGTTAATGAGCCCATATTTAGCAACTTCCGCATAGCCGGCACGAAACTCGCGCTTACTTAATGTGTCAAGCGCCTCGGTGTCGGCAAGCACGAGTTCTGGTTGATAAAAGACACCAACCAAGTTTTTTCCATGTGCTGTGTTAATGCCAGTTTTACCACCGACTGAAGAATCAACCTGCGCCAAAAGCGAAGTTGGCAATTGGATAAAGCCCATACCACGGCGAACGACGCCGGCGGCAAAACCAGTTAAATCACCAACAACGCCGCCGCCAAGCGCTAAAACCATATCACCACGCTCTAATCTTGCATCGAGAAGATCACTTACGACTCTTTCCAAGACAGGAAAGGATTTTGATTTTTCTCCCGCATCAACAATGATTGATGTATTGTCAATGCCAGCCTGCTTTAAGCTTTCTTCTACCGTTTTTAGATGAATTTTTGCCACATTACTATCGGTTACAATGGCTGTTCTTACGCCTTTAAAGCGTGATGCAATCAGCGCACCGCAAGAATTAAGAAGATTAGAGCCGATCAAAATATCGTAGCTACGTTCATCCAAATTAACTCTAACGGTGGTGCTCATCTCTTATCTCCAACAGTCAAATCAAAATTATTCTAACCTTAAAACAATTCGCCTGCTCTGTGAAGCTTCTGATTTTCGTTGAGTTTAATGATATTTGTTAAAATGAGTGACATTGATGATATTTATTCAATAAAATTGCGGACGTTAGCAAATAAACAACAATTTAAATCAATAATGCGTTTTAGAACCTTTCCCGTAGGAAAGATGCAAATATTCGTTCTAATTCTAATAAAGGTTAGCATGCCAACCATACGCCGCATTTTTTTGATTCTTTTGACAATTGCCGCATTGTTTTGCGGTGCAATTTATGCACTGGCCTATATGGTAAAGCCTAAAACTGCAGAGCTGACGATTACAATACCAAATGATAAGCTAAATTTGCGGGCATGGCCTGTACCACCGGTAGAGCCAGTACGCGATGAGCAAGCATTAGATGCAGATCGCCTTAATGAGCCTTCACAATAAGAATTGGGTAGCATTATGGTAAATAAGCAATCTTCGCGGTTGATTGATCGCTTTTTAGAAATGATGAGTGCAGAGCGCGGCGCTGCCGACAATACGCTTGAAGCCTATAATCGTGATCTTGAATGGGCTGATGAATTGCTTGCTAAAACTAATAAACAATTATCCAATGCTATGGAAAGCGATATTGAAAAAATCTTGCAAAGCATGGCGGTGGAAGGTTTTAGCCAAAGCTCGCAAGCGCGTCGCCTCTCGACTTTGCGGCAATTTTATCAATTTCTTTATGCTGAAAATGTCCGGCAAGACGATCCTACCGCCCAAATTGATGCCCCAAGCAAAGCTAAAACTTTGCCGAAGATCATGAGTGAAGCAGAAGTTGGATTGTTACTTGATTTTGCAGAGAGTGAAGCAAATTTGAGTGATTTGAGCGATGCGGAGCGTTATCGTAACTATCGGTTATATGTTTTAATCGAGATGCTTTATGCAAGTGGGCTTCGCATATCAGAACTCATAAGCCTTACCTTGAGGGCAGTAGAGGGAAATCCGCAATTTATTCTTGTCAAAGGTAAAGGTGCAAAAGAACGACTTGTGCCGCTTTCCAATAAAGCTCGCCAAGCAGTCGAAACGTGGCTTTTAATAAGGAAAAATAAAGCCTCAGATAAAAGCCCTTTTCTATTTCCTGCGCAGTCAGATAGTGGCTACATTGCGCGGCAAGTGGTGGCGCGTGAGTTAAAAGCACTTGCTAGCCGCGCGCAAATTGACGCTGAAAAATTATCGCCTCATGTGTTGCGCCATGCTTTTGCAAGCCATCTATTGCAAAATGGTGCAGATTTACGCGCCGTACAACAATTATTAGGTCATGCCGATATTTCGACTACGCAGATTTATACCCATGTGTTAGAAGAAAGGCTGCAAAAGCTGGTCAATAGCTTTCATCCCCTTGCTGAAAATGCTAATAAAGGGTAAAAAAATAAAATTTGCCATGGAAAGGGCGTTTTTTTGTTTTCTTTTAAGCGCAATCATTGTTAAAGAAAGTAAAATTGTCCCAAATACTTTGGTCTTTAACGCTTGCTTCATGAAAAGTGCATAGAAGATAGCTCCAAAATTACTCGTGTGGATTAAATAGTTGATGTATAATTACCTTGATTTTGAAAAACCTGTTGCAGATCTCGATGCCCAGATTTTTGAGCTTAAAAAGCTTAGCCAAGAAAAAGACAGTGTCAATATGAGTGATGAGATTGACCGTCTTGAAAAGCGCTCTGCGCAGGCATTGCGTGATCTTTATAAAAAATTGACCCCATGGCAAAAGACGCAAATTGCGCGTCATCCGGATCGTCCGCATTTTTTAGATTATGCCAACCACCTATTTAGCGATATCACTCCATTAGCTGGAGATCGTAAATTTGGTGAAGATGAGGCTTTGCAAGCTGGCTTTGCTCGCTTTCAAGGGGAAGCTATTGCCTATCTTGGTCTTGAAAAAGGTCATGATACGCAAACACGCTTGAAACATAATTTTGGCTCCGCCCGTCCTGAAGGCTATCGCAAAGCCGTTCGCATCATGGAAATGGCTGAACGCTTCAATCTTCCTGTGGTGTCAATCATTGATACAGCCGGAGCTTATCCTGGTGTTAGTGCGGAAGAGCGCGGTCAAGCGGAAGCCATTGCTCGGTCAACGGCTGAAATGCTAAATCTTAAAGTTCCTGTTGTTGCTATCGTTATCGGCGAGGGCGGTTCTGGCGGTGCTATTGCTATAGCCGCTGCTAATCGCGTTTACATGCTCGAGCATTCGATTTATTCAGTTATCTCACCAGAAGGTGCAGCTTCTATTCTTTGGCGCGATGCCACCCGCGCAAAAGATGCAGCGACCAATATGCGCATTACAGCGCAAGATCTTTATGAGTTAAAGATTATTGATGGTATTATTCCAGAGCCTTTGGGCGGTGCACATCGTGATCGTGAAGCAGTGATGGATGCAACTGGAAATATTATTGCTGCTGCGCTTAAAAGCATGGCCGATAAGGATGGTATTACTTTACGTGATGAGCGGCGTGAAAAATATTTGGCTATTGGTCGCAACCTTTAATCGACTGTTTTTTGTATTGTTTGATTTTTTTCTTAGAATTTTATTCGGCATCAAATAACAAAAGCAAAATAAAAAGACCTATCTGATCGATCATGAAATCAGATAGGCCAATTGGTTAGCTTGATTTTAGCTAACGGGGATTTTTGAAATTTTTAACGCAAATGCTGTGGTGCAATTTTAGCAGCATTAATGCGGCCTTGGTTTGCGGTCTTTGCTTCTGACTTTTCAGGAACAATAGTAATTGAAATATTTAAGCCAGCAGATGCGGTACGGCCACCTGTTGCGCCAGCACTACCACCTGCACCACCGCTAACTGCCATTGAGCGCGCACGGCTATTTACAGCGGCTAATTGCGTTGAAAGCTTATTGGTTTCAACGCAACCTTTTTGATTTCCAACAGTCACATAGCACCAAGCTGAATTGCAAACACCAACATTAACTTCAGTTCCCTTAGCAATTGTGCTTGTTATAGCGGCACCATTTGCAGGTGCATTATGCAATGATAAGGCAGGGGCTGAAATTGTGGTTGCTTGTGCAGTAAGTGCGCTGCCAATTACAGCAATTGCTAGAGTTGAAGCTACGATAATTGATTTTGCAAAACGGTTCATGATCTTAGTCCTTTAATTTTTATGGAAGAACCGCAAAACCCGTTATTTTTAGCAAAGTTTCTCTATTCGCGAAAACTCGTTTCGCGCTTATTTGCTTCAAATTTTGACAAGGTTAGACTGTTAACGGGAAGCGCTTTTGGCTTCCTGTTGTTAAATTCTTCTGAGTTGTTCGATTAATTCTCTTAGCTGCTTGGCTCAATTACCATCTGTCAGCGTCCATACAACAAAAACGACTTAGCCGGCAAAAGGTTCCAGAAAAAGTTTACAAAAAGTAAATTTTTATAAATATAGATATATTTATAAAAAGCGTTTCATTTTGTTAATCCTAATTTAGATATATGGAATTTTAAATTTTCAAAAAATTGCTTTTTAAGTATTCAAATTGATAAGTGATTCTGTATTGCTTTGGGCTTTTATAAGTTGGTCTTGAAATCTTGATGTTTTTCTGTTATAGAGCCGCTAAGTGTTGCTGATTATGGCTGTTTTCATTGAATTTGATGCAGATAAATGTGCTTTTCATGTAAAAATTATGTGGCAAGTATGCTTTATTATTCACAAGGTGACAATTATCATATAGGTTTCGCGCCAAGGTGGCGAGGGCCGGCCCGTAAATGGGTTTATTATTTTTTTATTCAATAGAATAGGGTTTCAATGGCTAAAGAAGAAGTTTTGGAGTTCTCAGGTATTGTTACTGAGCTTCTACCAAATGCAATGTTTCGGGTAAAACTTGATAATGAGCACGAAATTATTGCCCATACAGCCGGAAGAATGCGTAAGAACCGTATCCGCGTGCTTGCAGGCGATAAGGTCATGGTCGAAATGACCCCTTATGATCTGTCTAAGGGTCGTATTACCTATCGTTATAAATAGTCTATTTTTATTTACCATAGCAGCTTTTAATTCATACTATGGTTCAAGATAAAAACTCTAGATTAATATGGTATAAAGATGAATAATAGAGGTCTATTAATAGATCTCTTATTTTTATGTCTTTTATAAAAATCAGGCTTTGTTTTGGTGTTGCTTTTTTCAAGCAAGCATTTGGCTTTTTCATATAGCCGCTAGTTATTTTCCATTTTATAATTTGATTTTACTTGATGTTAAAATAGTTGGTCTATTTTGCAGTCTGGTTGCTATTAAAGCAGCAGGAAAATTGTTTATTGACTATATGGCGGACAAAAATGCAGCATGATGAAGTGATTAAAAATGAAATGCCTTTAATATTGGCGTCAGCGTCACCACGCCGTATGGCATTATTGAAACAAATAGGTATTGAACCAGATCATTTACATGCAGCTGATATTGATGAAACACCAAAGCGTGGTGAACACCCATTTTATTTGGCAAGACGCCTTGCATTAGAAAAAGCTCAAAAGGCGGCGCAAGTCATACGGTTAATACCACAATATGAAAAAGCGCCAATTATTAGCGCCGATACGGTTGTAGCAGTTGGGCGAACCATCTTGCCTAAGCCTGATAGCGAGGATGAAGCTCGCGAATGCTTGCGCCTATTATCAGGGCGTAGCCATAAGGTTTTTACCGCAGTTTGTGTATTATGTGCCAAGGGTCATCTGCATCACCGGGTTGTCGAAACCCGCGTGCGTTTTAATCGTTTACCAAAATCTGTGATTGATGCATATGTTTTATCGGGTGATTGGCGCGGTAAAGCTGGCGGCTATGCTATTCAAGGTCTAGCCGGTAGTTTTGTATTACGCATTGTTGGTTCTTATAGCGCAGTAGTTGGCTTGCCATTGGCTGAAACAGCAGAACTGTTGCGATCTGTTGGTTATCCTGTTTATGAGAATTGGAGCATGATTTCTTAAAGGAAAGACTTATGCTGTAGAAGTTGGCAAAAATCGGTTTTAGCGGTCGAAAAAAAGCCGGCTTGGAATTATCCAAGCCGGCTTTTTAAATAGAATTTCTAATATTTAAGATTAGAATGAGCGTTGTAAACGAAGCATGCCTTGGAATGCATTTTCGCCTTTCATGCTATTGCGAACGCCAGAGCTTAACAATGCACCAGCATCGCTGTAAATTGCCTTATAACCGTAATTGCTATCCCATTTTGTGTAAGCAATTTCAGGGGTAATTGTTAAGCCAGGGACGATTTGGTGTGAAATATTAGCAGCGGCTGAAAAAGTACGCTCATCATCATAGCCAGCTTGGAAATTGAAGCTTGTATTTTTGGTAAATTTGTAGCTTCCACCACCCCAAACAACCCAATCGCCGCCCCAGTCACCGATGTTTGAGTTATAAATGCGTACTACACTGATATAGTCTTTTTTGAACGCTTTAACAGATGTATCAACTTTGTAGTAGTCGTCCATGGATTTATAGCCACCCATAACCCAAACTGAGAACTGATCTGTTACATTAAGATCAAGGCGAAGCTTACCAGCCCATTCCTCATTGCGGGCATCATAGGCAGCAACGGCAGAGACCGCACCCCAACCTTGTTTAAACTTCAAGCCACCCAAAACATGCGGTGCATAATCATCAATTTGCTGACCCACAAGTTTATAGCTCCGTTCAGCGATGTACCGATTAGCAACACTGTCATAATAGCGATTATAACGGGTACCATTAATATCACTTCCAGAACCTTGCTCAACACCAATAATTGCAGAAAAGCCGTTACCAGAATTATAAGTATAGCTAATCATATTTGTGCGTGTAGAACCTTTAGGTGATAACACGTCATCGTTCATGACTTTACCTAGGTAGCCAGTCCAATGTGCAAAGATTGACTCGTCCATACCAACGCGAAGACCGCCAAGTTCAATATATGCAAAACGCAATGATGTCTTATCGCCGGCTGCACCCCAGTTAGCGCCACCTTGCCACTCTGAACGTAGGTCAATATAAGTGCGTAGTGTTCCAAGTTCAGTTTCAGCTGCTGTATGGAAGCGTAGTGTCGCACGCGAACGCCATGCGTAAGTATCGCGTTCAATGCCATCACGCGAGGTCGCATATACGTCGTCGCCGCCTTTTATTTCGGCGCGAACATAGCCTGAAATACGCATGCAGGTTTCAGTGCCTGGAATATAGTAGTAACCAGCACCATATGCGTCGCAAACGCGAACATATTCAACCGGTTCAGGTTCAACGGGAACGACAACAGCATCTGCTGCATTTGCTGCGCTATATCCAGCGAGTAATGCGAGCGGCACTAGCGGTAAGGTTTTAAGAATTGACATTTATTTCTCCACTGCCAAATTTATTTCTTGGCAAGGATTAGAAAAACAATATTACAGTGCCGTGTTATGAGTGTTACAATAATATGAAACCATTGGATCAGTGCTTTAGTATAAGTGATGCATTGCTTTATGTGTTATTATTGCAACATATTTTTGTTAGAAAATACTAAACCTTGAGCGGGAAAGCAATTGGCATAGAATCACATACCTAATATTGACGCGATTAGAACAAATATTCCAAACCTTAGTAACTTTGAAAGGATGCAAATGATTGCTTAGGTGTAAACCATCATGGTTATTATGAGGGTATCGGAAAAATATAAACTATCCATAAGCTATTATGGGAAACAAATAACGCCAATCTTTGTATAAAAGACAAAACCGCAAAGGATTTTTAACCCCCTGCGGTTGAGAAAAATTAAAAGTTGGGCATTTCAATTTAAGGTGCTGGCTATAGTACTTGAATAGCCAGCTTCGAATGCAAAAATGATCTAAAAATTTTTATAAATTTAAAGCATGCTGCCTTCTTGTTGCATTTTTGTGTGCCATGAAAAGGCTTCTTCAAGCATATGCGGTGTGTGGCCGCCGCGTTTTACCGCACGGTCAAAATAATCCTGCATTTTATCGCGATAGCTTGGGGCAATACAGTTTTTGATGATGGTGGCGGCGCGCTCGCGCGGTGCAAGGCCACGTAAGTCGGCAAGCCCTTGATCGGTAACAAGAATATCAACATCATGTTCAGTATGGTCTATGTGGGTTACCATTGGTACAACCGATGATATTTTTCCCCCCTTTGCCAAGGATTTAGTGACAAAGATAGAAAGAGAGGCATTGCGAGCAAAATCACCAGAGCCGCCAATACCATTCATCATATGGGTGCCATTGACATGGGTTGAATTGACATTACCATAAATATCAAATTCCAAGGCGGTGTTAATAGCGATAAGACCAAGGCGGCGAATAACGCCGGGCATATTGCTGATTTCTTGAGGACGCAATATCAAGCGGTCTTTATATTTTTCAATATTGTCAAAAACGCGCTGACCGCAGGCTTGGCTTAAGGTAATTGATGAGGCAGATGCAAAAACCAGTTTGCCAGAATCCATTAAGTCAAAGGTTGAGTCTTGCAAAACTTCGCTATACATTTTTAGGTCTTCAAACGGGCTTTGCAAAAAGCCGCTTAAAACAGCATTTGCAATAGTGCCAATGCCGGCCTGCAGAGGCCGCAGTGATTGTGTGTAGCGTCCCTTTTTCATCTCATGAATAAAAAATTCAATCAAGTGATTTGCGATAGCTGCGGTTTCGGTATCAGCTGGCAATATATTTGATGGACTATCAGGCAGATTACTAATGACAATCGCAGCAATTTTTGCGGGATCAACCTTAATATAATTGGTGCCAATACGGTCCTCTGGTTTGACAATCGGAATTTGTGTGCGTCCAGGAATTAATTGTGGAATATATATATCATGCAATCCTTCCAATGCTGGATTGCAGGTCATATTAATTTCAACAATGACTTTTTTAGCTTGCTCCACAAAGCTTGCCGAATTGCCAACTGATGTGGTTGGAATGATGCCACCATCTTCACGAATAGCTACGGCTTCAACAATGGCAATATCAACAGGTGCTAATTGGCCGGCACGCAATTGCTCAACCGTTTCGGAAAGGTGCTGGTCAATAAACATAACTTCGCCGCGATTTATCGCATGGCGCAGGGTTGAATCTACCTGAAAAGGCATGCGGCGTGCAGTAATCCCTGCATTGCAAAGCAGTCCATCAATATCATGACCAAGGGAAGCACCGGTTAAAAGCGTTATTTTGAATGGATCTTGCTCAGCACGCTTTACCATAGCAAGCGGCACACATTTTGCGTCGCCCGCTCTTGTAAAACCGCTCATGCCAATAGTCATGCCATTTTGAATAAGGCTTGCCGCTTCTTCACTTGACACAATTTTCTGTCTTAAAGCTGCACTGCGGATACGTTGGTCATACATGATATTATCTCTAAAATTAGCACGAAGCATTACAAGGACACTGCTCTTTTTAATAAAGCAGTGGGCGAAATTTCCTCCCATTTGTATTATTATAACTCTTGCGAGTTAGACAGCAGCCTTTTCCATCTCCTCAAGGATAGACTGTGTCACCAAAACCGGATCTTCGGCTTTGATAATAGGACGTGCTACCACCAAATGGCTTGCACCGGCACGAATGGCGTCAAATGGTGTCATAACCCGCTTTTGGTCGCCATGGTCTGTGCCACTTAGGCGAATGCCCGGAGTAACGAGTGCCATAGTATTACCGATTACTTGGCGTAAAGCCATAGCCTCATTGGCTGATGCGACAATACCACCCATACCAATATCACGTGCTTGTTTTGCCCGTTTTAACACAAGATCTTGCGGTGTATCATTGTAGCCTGCATCTTTTAAGTCTTGTGCATCCATCGAGGTTAAGACGGTAACGCCAAGCAGGCATAAATCACTTCCCTTTGCCGCTTCGACCGCTGCTTGCATAGCTTTTGGGTAAGCATGAAGGGTTAGCATCGAAACGCCAAGGTTTAAAATACTTGAAACGCCACCAGCAATGGTATTATCGATATCAAGTAATTTCATATCAAGAAAGATTTTTTTGCCATCTTGGATGAGTTCTTTGGCAAAATCCAAACCACCAGTAAAAGCAAGTTGATGGCCGATTTTATAGAAGGTGGCATTATCGCCAAGGGTCTTGATAATAGCATTGGCTTCACTAACGGTTGCAACATCAAGGCCTACAATAAGGCGATCGCGCATATCCTGCGTCATTATTAACTCCTCTTCATGAGTTTGTTTTTGCATATTTTTAAAACTATTAAAAGCAAAAAATGCACGAATTTTTATAAGCAATGATCACTGTTTTTTGTGACAAAAAAATCAGAAAAAAGTGCTCTTTTAGGTTATTATTTATGCCCATCTAGTTATTAGTTTGATTCTAACTGCGCATGTCCATTTGCGGTTTATGCGCTGTTTTTTTGGCAAAATACTAGCATTACATTGTTTAATTGCGTTTTATATGAGTATTGGGTGGTTAAGCGTTTGTTGGCCGCATATCAGCCAAAAAATCTTTTATGCGTTGATGGCGCGGTGCATCAAAAAACTGCGGCGGCTCTGCATCTTCCAAGATTATACCCTTATCCATAAAAATTATCCGGTCTGCAACATTGCGGGCAAATTCCATCTCATGGGTAACCACAATCATTGTGAGACCTTCCTTGGATAGTCCTGTCATTACATCAAGCACTTCTTTCACCATTTCAGGATCAAGAGCGGAGGTCGGCTCATCAAAAAGCATGACTTTGGGTTTCATGCATAAAGCACGAGCGATGGCAACACGCTGTTGCTGGCCGCCGCTTAATTGCCTTGGATAGGCATCGGCCTTATCTTCAAGCTGCATGCGGGTTAAAAGTGAGCGTGCATAGCTTTCCGCGTCAGTCTTGGAGGTTTTACGCACACGGCGCATAGCAAGGGTTAGATTATGCAATACGCTCATATGGGGAAATAGGTTAAATTGTTGAAACACCATACCTACATCGCCGCCAAGCTCTAAAACATTTTTACAATCTGGTGCTAGATGATGACCAGCGATTTCAACCGTGCCACTTTTGCGTTGTTCAAGGCCATTAAGGCAGCGTAATAATGTTGATTTACCCGAGCCTGATGGCCCGCATAAAACAATACGCTCGCCCGATTTTACCGTTAGGTTTATATCATGCAAAATTTGCGTTTTGCCGAAAAATTTAACTAGGTTTTCAACCTTAATCATTTAGAAACCTTCATTTCCTTGCTGATTATATTATCAGTCTTGTTTTTAATTTGTTTTAAATTAGGCGTTTTAAAAATGAAAAATTTATTTCGTTCTCTGACCTGTTATCGATGCTGGTAAAAAATAATATTCCAACACTCTAAATATCATTGCAATGACAAAGCCAATACACAAATATAATATTGCTGCGGATAAAAATGCTTCGAAAGCGGATGAACTATTTGACATAAATGTTTTAGCGGTGCCAAATACGTCCATGACAGTAATAACACTAGCTAGCGAACTACCTTTTAAAACGATTACCATTTCATTGCCAATCGTTGGTAGTACATTACGATAAGCTTGCGGCAATAAAATATCGAAAAGTCGAAAGCGTTTTTTTAGGCCAAGAGAAATAGCTGCTTCGCCTTGGCCAGTTGGAATTTGCCGCAAAGCACCTAGTAAAATTTCTGCCATATAAGATGCTGAGTTAAGACCAATAACAAACATAGCACAATATTTAGCATCATTTAAAATGAACCATAATAAGCTACCGCGCTCAATTGCAAGCCCTGTGCTTATTTTGCCAAACAGATTATAAAAGATGAATAATTGTACGAGTAAGGGGCTACCGCGTGTCATGAAAGTGTAAATGGCAACTGGCCAATAAAAAATCGATGACTTAGAATAAAGCGCTAGGGCAAAAGGCAAAGCTAATAATTGTCCAATGAAAAAAGCACTAAGGGTGATTACAATTGTTAACTGTAAGCTTGGTAAAATTGCCGCGAAAGATTGTAAAAAGACATCAAGTGACATAGCGGCTATCTCCTTTGCGACATATATTTATCGCCCGACTTGAAAAGAATAGTCGAGAGAGTGGTAACAGCGATGTAAATCAATGCAGCAGCAATATAAAACTCCATCTGCGAACGTACAGCACTGCCGCCAACAGTAGCTTTGCGCAATAATTCTTCATAGCCAATAGCTGAAACGAGCGCGCTGTCCTTTAATATAATAAGCCATTGGTTGCCAATTGCTGGCCAAGCAAACATAAAAATTTGCGGTATAATAATTTGGATGAAGGTTGTTGCACGGCTAAGGCCAAGGCTAGTTGCTGCTTCCTTTTGTCCCGCTGGAATGGTATTCAAGGCACCGCGCAATATTTCAACAAAATAGGCCGATGAGACCGCTCCAAGGGCCAGAATTCCAGCAATTAACCCATTAACTTCAATATAAGTGCTAAATATATTCGTTAATAAAAATGTGCCGCCATAATAAAATAAGAAAATAATTAAAATTTCAGGGATACCCCTAATAAAACCAATATAAATAATAAATAAAAATCGTAACGGTGCAGGTACACTATTCCAAATAAAGGTGATAAAAGTTGCTAATAAAAGTCCAAGAAAAAAACCACCTATCGAGATTTGCAGGGTTACTATAAGCCCCTGCATTAATTGGGGGAAATAGGCTATAATTGCAGACATATGAAAATACCGAAAATTTGCACTTTATAAAAAATCTAGCGCAGTCTTATATGGTTTAAAAAGAATATGGAACCATTAAGGGTAATAATTATTGCAGAAGGGAAAAAAAGCAAGCTTTTCCACCAAGGATGGATTAATATAGTTTAATATTTTCATGCAAATAGCTACATTTGAAGTTGTATATGTTTTAATTCTAAAATAATAAGAATATTGCGAGGGATAATGCAAAACCACATAGATTTTTCATGCCAAAATATTCATATTGATTATAGCGATGATAATGTTAGATTCGCGGCAAGTGATAATGATCTTGATCCAAAGCAATATTTGATAATTGATATTATTACCAACCCCACAAGCCAAGACATACAGCTTGGCATGGTTGGTTATTATATTGAAATCCATAGTCAAATTTTGGAACAATTAATGCTTATTGAAACGCAACTGGGACAATATGGCGCCATAGCATCCATTGGTTTAACCAATACAGATTTGCGAATAGATTTTGATAAGGCAAGCCGAATTGGCAAGCAGGTGGATTTTCTAAAACTACACTTTCCCGAATATGAAAAGGCTAACATCCATCATTTTTTTAAAACTTATTTAGATGATCTTTTTAATGATGCAATTTAAGATAAATGACGCAGCCTTTACTAAAAACAGGCCATTATCGCATTTATTTTTTATAAAGATAATTTAGTGAGCAAAATTTTTTAATTAGCTACTAATAAAAACAAAGTCTGTTCTTTGAAAATTTTTCAATTGCCGCCACAAATAAGTTAAGTTTTATAGTGAGGGTAATTATGCGAAAGATTTTGACATTAGCTGCTGTTGTAACTGCATTTTGGGCAACACCGCTCAAGGCAGAAGACCAAAAAATTCTCAATGCTTCTTATGATATTTCCCGTGAGCTTTATGGCAAAGTTAATGAAGCTTTTATTCCGCTTTATAAAAAAGAAACTGGCATTGATCTCACCATTGATCAATCTCATGCTGGGTCATCAAAGCAGGCAAGATCTATATTAGAAGGCTTGGAAGCTGATGTTGTAACCTTTAATCAGGTAACTGATATTGATATTTTGGCAAAGGGTGGTTTTGTTGATAAGGATTGGCAGAATAAATTTCCCAATAACGCTTCGCCCTATTATTCTTTTCCCTCTTTCTTAGTGCGTGCAGGCAACCCAAAGAATATCAAAAATTGGGATGATTTGGTGCGTGATGATGTGAAAGTTGTGTTTCCAAATCCCAAAACTTCCGGCAATGCACGTTATACCTATCTTGCAGCCTATGCTTTTGCCAAAGAAAAATTTGCCAAAGATGATAATAGTGATGAAAAAGCTAAAGAATTTGTGAAAAAACTATTTGCCAATGTACCGGTTTTTGATACGGGCGGACGCGCCGCAACCACCACCTTTATTGAACGTAATATTGGTGATGTGCTGATTACCTTTGAAACGGAAACAATAAATATTGCGCGTGAGTTTGGTACCAAAAAGGCTGAAGTTGTAACGCCGGAAGTAAGCCTTTTGGCAGAATTTCCTGTCGCGGTCGTTGATCGTGTTGCTGATAAGCGTGGTACTCGTAAAACGGCAGAAGCTTATTTGAATTTTTTATACTCAGCAGAAGGACAAAAAATTCTTGCTGAAAACGGTAACCGCGTTAATGACCCAAGGGTCAAAGCCGAGTTTGAGGATAGATTTCCAAAAATTCGTCTTTTAACCGTGAGTGATGTTTTTGGCTCTTGGGATAAAATTCAAAAAGAGCATTTTGCTTCAGGTCAAATTCTCGATCAGCTTTATGAGCAACGCTAAGTTTAACCTATCCTATATTGGCTTATAAACCATGTGCTTTAAACCACATGGTTTTCTGTTTAACCAAAAGGCGAATGAATTGCCTTTTGGTAAGCTTTTTCTACAAAAATAAAATAAAGGAATGAAATGTGAAAAAGCAGGTTCTACCCGGATTAAAACTCTCGCTTGGTATTACGCTCATTTATGTTGCACTTATTATCGCCTTGCCTTTGGTTGCCTTGGTTATGAAGGCAGCAGGTTTAGGTTTGGCGGATTATTGGGCGATTATTTCAGCGCCGCGTGCGGTCGCAAGCTATATGGTAACGGCGCTTTGTGCACTGACTGCAACAATTTTTAATGTGTTTTTTGGTTTGGCTCTGGCTTGGGTCTTGGTGCGTTATGAATTTCCCGGTCGCCGCTTGCTTGATGCTATTGTTGATTTGCCTTTTGCTTTGCCAACCGCCGTTGCAGGTATTGCCATCACGACTTTTCTAACCAAGGGCTGGTTTTATGAAGGGCTTTTAAAGCCGCTAAATTGGCAAATTGCCTATACCCAATTGGGTATTATTATTGCTATGGCTTTCACCAGCTTGCCTTTCATTGTGCGTACCGTGCAACCCGTGCTTGAAGAACTTGATCCAGCCTTGGAAGAGGCTGGGCAATCTTTAAGCGGTAGTGATTTTGAGGTATTTTTTCGTGTTTTGTTGCCGCAGCTATATCCCGCCTTATTGACCGGTATGGCACTTTCCTTTGCGCGGGGCCTTGGTGAATATGGCGCCATTATCTTCATTTCAAGCAATCAACCGTTTAAAACCGAAATTACAGCTCTGCTTATCACTATTCGTCTTGATGAATATGAATATGGTGCGGCGGCTGCCATTGCCTCTGTTTTGCTTATCACTGCTTTAATCATGTTGGTCATCACCAATATATTGCAAAGTCGTGCATCGCGCTATTTGGTTAGGAGCTAAATATGGCACAATCTAAACATAAGCATCATGCACGCATTGGTGAAGCACCGCTTATTCGCTATGGCTTACTGGCTATAGTGTTTGTTATCACAGCCATTTTTCTTATTGCGCCGCTATTTGTTATTATGAATGAAGCTTTTTCTGCTGGCTTAAGCACTTATCTTGCGGCTTTAAACAATGCTGATACTTTGCATGCAATTTTTCTTACCTTGATAACTGCGTTGATTGTTGTACCCATTAATATGGTTTTTGGTATTATGGCAGCGTGGGCTTTAACCAAATTTACCTTTCCGGGGAGGCGCGCCCTTATTGTCTTGATTGAAGTGCCGTTTTCAATTTCACCGATTGTTGCGGGTACCGCTTATCTTTTTGTCTATGGGTTGCAAGGCTTTTTTGGTGAATGGTTACAAGCTCATGATTTGAAAATCATGTTTGCATTGCCCAGCATCGTGCTTGCCTCAATGTTTGTGACTGCGCCCTTTGTTGCGCGTGAACTTATTCCATTAATGCAAGTGCAGGGCAGGGATCTAGAAGAGGCAGCTACATCGCTAGGCGCGGGTGGTTTGCGGACTTTTTTTAGCGTGACATTGCCTAATATTAAATGGGCACTGCTTTATGGCGTTATTTTATGTAATGCTCGTGTCATGGGAGAATTTGGTGCTGTATCAATTGTATCGGGCAATATTCGCGGCCAAACCAATACATTACCGCTACATGTTGAGCTATTATACCATGATTATCAAACAGTTGGAGCTTTTGCGGCTGCGTCGATTTTGACATTGCTTGCAGTTATTACCATCATTGCCAAAATTACCGTAGAGCGGCTTGGTGCAGGGCGCAAACATCTTCACCAGCAAAAAAATATCACATCACAAAAAGCCAAAGCGGTACATTGAGGTTAAAATGAAAATTACCCTAAAAAATATAGAAAAAAAATTTGATAATTTTCATGCGGTGCATAATCTTTCATTAGATATTAAAAGTGGCGAGCTGATTGCTTTGCTTGGACCCTCTGGTTCAGGGAAAACTACTTTATTGCGCATGGTTGCTGGTTTAGAATTTGCAGATAATGGCCATATTTATTTTGGCGAACACGATGCCACCAATATACCAGTGCGCGATCGCGGTGTTGGTTTTGTTTTCCAGCACTACGCACTTTTTCCCCATATGACAATTTTGGAAAATATTGCCTTTGGTATGAAAACCAAACGCGCGAAAAAACGTAGCCAACCTGAAATAGAACAACGGGCCAAGGAATTATTGCAGCTTATCCAATTGGAAGGCTTAGCGAACCGTTTTCCAGCACAATTATCAGGCGGGCAAAAACAGCGTGTGGCTCTAGCGCGTGCTTTGGCGGTTGACCCTAAGGTTTTATTGCTTGATGAGCCTTTTGGGGCATTAGATGCCAATGTGCGTAAAGATTTGCGCCGCTGGCTGCGTGAAATCCATGATGAACTTGGTATAACAACATTATTTGTAACTCATGATCAAGAGGAAGCTCTGGATCTTGCTGACCGTGTGGTTATCTTGAAGCAAGGTAATATTGAGCAGCTTGGTACGCCTTATGACGTTTGTAATAATCCACAATCGGCCTTTGTGATGAAGTTCTTAGGCGACACCCATATTTTACCGGTTAAAATTAATAATGGTTATGCAAAGCTTGATAATCTAAATCTTGATGCAAGTGGCTTGCCAAATGGTGACGCGCAATTATTTGTTCGTCCTGATGATCTTAGCTGGGGTGGTGAAGTAGGGCAGAGGGATGATGCTTTGCCAGTTACAGTCACGAAAATTATGGATAGACCGGGCCATCGGCGTTTGGTGGTTAAAACCAATGATCACCATGTTTTGGAACTGGATGTGCCAGCGGAAACGATCATTGATGAAAAACAACAAGGCAGCGTTATCATTAAGCGTACGCAGTTTTTCACGATTTGATATTGGTTGTTAGCTTATTACCAACAAAAAAGGTTGCCATATTTCCATGGCAACCTTTTGTTTTTAAGAAGCTTTTTGGTTAATCCTCGAATGGATCGGTCACTAAAATGGTGTCTTCACGCTCTGGACTGGTTGAAAGCAATGCAACCGGTGCGCCAATCAATTCTTCCAAATGGCGAACATATTTGATTGCCTGTGCTGGAAGATCTGCCCATTTGCGAGCGCCAGCGGTGTTTTCTTTCCAACCTTCAAGAGTTTCATAAATTGGTTTAACGCGAGCCTGCGCCCCCATTGAAGCTGGCAAATAATCAATCACTTCACCATCTAATTCATAAGCAACGCATACTTTGATTTCATCAAGGCCATCAAGCACATCAAGCTTGGTAAGGGCAATGCCGGTAATGCCACAAACAGCGATCATTTGGCGTACTAATACTGCATCAAACCAACCACAACGGCGCTTACGACCAGTAACCACACCAAATTCATGGCCGCGTGTGCCAAGGAATTCACCAACTTCATTCATTTGCTCGGTTGGGAATGGGCCTTCGCCAACACGGGTTGTATAGGCTTTTGCAATGCCTAATACATAATCGATTGATGCTGGCCCCATGCCTGAACCCGTTGCAGCTTGACCGGCAATGGTGTTGGACGAGGTAACAAATGGATAGGTACCAAAATCATTATCAAGCAATGCGCCTTGTGCGCCTTCAAAAAGAATACGCGCACCACTGCGGCGTTGCTCATCAAGATATTTCCATGTGCGATCCATAAAGGGTAGGATTTCGCCTGCAACTTCCATCAATTCATCAAACAAGCCTTGTGCCTGAATTTCAGGCTCACCCATGCCACGACGCAGCGCATTGTGATGGGTTAAAACGCGCTCGATTTTTGCCATCAAAGTTTCAGGCTCAGCCAAATCGGTAAGACGAATAGAACGACGACCAACCTTATCTTCGTAAGCAGGGCCAATGCCGCGCTTGGTTGTGCCAATTTTCAAGCCAGTAGTGGCGTTTTCACGTGCTGCATCAAGATCGCGATGAAGTGAAAGAATAAGCGGTGCATTTTCAGCAATGCGCAATATTTCAGGGGTAATTTCAACGCCTTGATCGCGCAATTTTTTTACTTCTTGCACAAAGTGATGTGGGTCAACCACAACGCCATTGCCAATAACGGAAGACTTGCCACGTACAAGTCCTGATGGCAAAAGTGACAACTTATAGCTTACACCCTCAATAACCAGCGTATGCCCAGCATTGTGGCCACCTTGATAGCGCACAACAATATCAGCACGCTCTGATAACCAGTCAACAATTTTACCCTTGCCTTCATCACCCCATTGGGCACCGACAACGACTACATTGGCCATTTATAAACTCCGCTTTGGTTCTATGCGTTATATATTCTGATGTATCATGCCATTCTTAAATTTTAAGAAAATCCATGATGATAATTTTAAATTTTGCCTGTTCTAAAAGCTTTAAAGCACAGAAATTTATCTGAATAATATGACTTGGTCTCATGCTTTTAAACATATTTTATCCAAGGTGCAGCGTTTAAAAGCGGTAACACGCGCACAAATATTATCAGTTAAAACTGCAAGGCTTATAAGAATCGCCATATGTCAATCAAACCTAGCTTTTATAACCAAACTTTACAAAAGTTGCGACTCTTGATTTAGTGATTAACATAATTAAACCAAAACAAATTGTGGTTTAATTTCAGCAAAAAGCCCACGCTTCATAAAAAGCGTAGGCTTTGATATTTGATTGCCTAATGCCCAAAAACTATTTAAATTTCGCGCACAGCACCCTTGGCAGCTGATGTGGTCATTGCGGCATAGGCTTTTAAAGCCTTGGTGATTTTCCGCTTGCGTATTTCCAATGGCTTCCAAGCGTCCGTGCCTTTTTCTTGCATTTTTTCACGGCGGTGGGCAAGAACAGCATCATCAACGGCTAAATGGATTTTGCGGTTTGGAATATCAATTTCAATGATATCACCTTCTTCCACCAAACCAATTGTACCACCTTCCGCTGCTTCTGGCGAAACATGGCCAATAGAAAGACCTGATGAACCACCTGAAAAACGACCATCAGTAATCAAGGCACAAGCTTTACCAAGCCCCTTGGACTTTAAGTAACTGGTTGGATAAAGCATTTCCTGCATACCGGGGCCACCGCGTGGGCCTTCATAGCGGATAAGTACAATGTCGCCAGCCTTGACCTTATTGTTCAAAATGCCAAGAACAGCTGTATCTTGACTTTCAAAAATACGCGCAGGGCCTTTAAATACCAAGATTGAATCATCAACACCAGCAGTTTTAACAATACAACCATCTTCCGCCAAATTACCATAAAGTACGGCAAGGCCGCCATCTTGTGAATAGGCATGTTCTTTGGTACGGATAACGCCCTTTTCACGGTCAAGATCAACGCTTTCATAACGGCGCGACTGGCTAAAAGCAGTTTGGGTTGGAACGCCGCCCGGTGCTGCACGGAAAAAATCATGCACAGCCGGATCATTGGTTTGCTTTACGTCATAATTGCGCAACGCATCGCGCATGGTAGGCGAATGGACAGTATAAGTTGTGTTATTGATAAGGCCAGCACGGTCAAGCTCACCCAAAATGCCCATAATACCGCCAGCGCGATGAACATCTTCCATGTGAACATGGGCAACCGCAGGTGCTACCTTACATAAAACTGGAACTTTGCGTGATAAGCGATCAATATCAGCCATAGTAAAATCAACTTCGCCCTCTTGCGCCGCAGCTAAAAGGTGAAGAACCGTATTGGTTGAGCCGCCCATGGCAATATCAAGGGTCATGGCATTTTCAAAGGCTGGCAACGTTGCTATAGAGCGTGGCAAAACCGTTTCATCATCGCCCTCGTAATAGCGCTTGGCAAGTTCGACAATGCGGTGACCTGCTTCTTCAAACAAGCGTTTGCGATCTAAGTGGGTTGCAAGGGTTGAACCGTTGCCGGGTAAAGATAGACCAAGCGCTTCAGTTAAGCAATTCATTGAATTGGCGGTAAACATACCAGAGCATGAGCCACAAGTTGGGCAGGCAGCACGCTCAATGGCGTTTACTTCTTCATCGCTGTGGCTGTCATCTGCTGCAGCAACCATGGCATCAACAAGGTCAAGGGCAATTTCTTTACCGTTTAAAACAACCTTGCCAGCTTCCATTGGACCGCCAGACACAAAGATTGTTGGTATATTAAGGCGAAGTGAAGCCATTAACATACCCGGTGTAATTTTGTCACAATTGGAAATGCAAACCATTGCATCAGCGCAATGGCCATTGACCATATATTCAACAGAGTCGGCAATAATTTCGCGTGATGGCAGTGAATAGAGCATGCCGTCATGCCCCATTGCAATACCATCATCAATTGCAATGGTATTGAATTCCTTGGCAACACCGCCAGCCTTTTCAATTTCGCGCGCCACAAGCTGCCCAAGATCTTTCAGATGCACGTGACCTGGCACAAATTGCGTGAAAGAATTGACAACCGCAATAATTGGTTTGCCAAAATCATTGTCTTTCATACCTGTGGCACGCCACAGGCCGCGAGCGCCGGCCATATTACGGCCATGGGTGGAAGTACGCGAACGATAGGCAGGCATTGTAACCTCTTTTTGATTTATCGATTAAGCAGCAATTTATAGCACAATTGCTACTTTAAAACTATTCTTAAATTCATAATGGTTTTGCCGCAGACTAAAAATTTTCGCAAGCCTTATTTACTCAACAAGCGTCAATCCAGTAAGAAAAGTCGGTCATAAAAGACCACTCAAAAGCCGCCTAAAGGGAGGCATAGCGTAAGTCTTAAAAAAAATCTTTTAAAAATCAATGTATTAATCATTTATTATTGATAAGATTCTTATCTGCAACAAAATGAAAATCCGCTTTATCACATTGTTGTTATTTTTGGAAAGAAAAATATGCATTTTGCGCAACATTATTACCAAAAATAATTTTTGATGAATAATGCCAAGTTTCTTTCGCGTTGGATTTACGCATTTTTTTGCGTTTTTTCCGATGGTTGAGTCATGGAATTTTTACGCCATAAGCCGGTTTTATAATAGATAAAGGCGAGGATGAGGCAGGTGAAGGCACCAACTGGGAAGCTGATCCAAATCGCATCAGCACCAAGAATATTATAGGTAAGATAATAAAACCCAAGGCGTACAGGATAAAGAGAAACAAAGATAATTAACAATGGTATGATAACAACACCATTTGCACGCATGGTTGCAAATATCACCATGGCCATACCAAACAGCATATAGCTCCATGTTGCACGATATTGCATGTGGTCAGCAATAGCCATTGCGCCACTTTCTTTTCCTAAGAAAAGCCCAAGGACGGGGCGATCAAAAATCAATAAAATGGCAATGATTGAGCCCGTTAATAAAAGCGTTGATAGAAGTCCTGCTGTATTAACCTTGTTAACGCGCTCCCATTTTCCAGCACCGATATTTTGTGCAACCATTGCGCTTACTGCGGCACCCACCGCCATAGAGGGCATTTGCACATAGGTCCATAGTTGTTGCATGGCGCTATAGGCGGCAGTTGTCATCAAGCCTTCGCGGTTGACGAGGCTAATCATGACAAGAGCAGCGGTTGCCATCACCACCATTTGCAACCCCATAGGCACGCCCTTGCCAATAATTATTTTTAATAAGTTAATACGCGGGATAAGATAATTGAGTTCCCGTCCAACCAAGCGTAGCGGTAATTTACTCCAATACATCGTAACTATCATGGCAATTAATGAACCGTAGCCAGCAATAATAGTCGCGACCGCCGACCCAACAATGCCTAATTGGGGAAAAGGTCCAACACCTAAAATCAGCAAGGGATTAAGTATAATATCAAGTACGACATTTAGACCCATAAACCACATAGGAGTCATCGAATCGCCCGAACCACGCATGCCCATCATAACAATCACTGACATCATGGTTGATGGCAGGGCTATGAAAATTACCCGTAAATAGGCATGCGCCTGAGTAAAAGCATCTTGTGGGGTGTTAAGATGGGTTAATATCCAGTCGGAAAATGTCCAACCTAAAACGCCAACTAAGATTGATAATATTAAACAAAACCCAATTGCCGAACCAAAAATACGCCGTGCCGCATCAATGTCATGGCGACCAAAATATTGGCCTACCATGACCGTTGCTGCCATGCCAAAACCAAACACAGCCGAAAACACTAAAAACATGATGATGCTAGCATTTGCCGTTGCTGCCAAGGCCGTTTCACCTAAAAATTTACCAACCCATACAGTATTGATAGATGCATTAAGTGATTGCAATATATTAGAAAGCAATGTTGGCAAGGCAAAAATAGCCAAGGTTTTAAAAATCGGACCTTGGGTTAAATCTCTTGACTTGGTGGCATTGGCTGTTGGCATAAGATAACTTCCTACAATGAAGCAAAATTAAATAAAAGGTGTATTTAAAATTTAAAAACAAAATTTCGTTGCACGCTTGATATCACATCAACTTCAAAAGTGATATGAAATATACGTTACTTTTTAGCTCTTGGGAATTGATGATTAAATTGCTAAAACTGGTTAAAACAGGCGCGACCAAAATCTACGAATTGTTTGTGGCTTTGTAACAATGATTGTTCATAACAAGTTTATTTAAAAAAATGCAAATTTAAGTTATCGACAGAAAAACATCATTATTTTCGGTAAGGAAATTATTGTGATCCGTATTTTGCCACTTGTACTAGCAGTTGCTTTATTCATGGAAAATATGGATGCCAATGTCATATCTACCTCCTTGCCAGCGATTGCGCGTGATTTAGATACTAGCCCAATTGCATTAAAATTGGCGCTTACCTCTTATCTTGTGTCGCTTGCTATTTTTATTCCGGTAAGTGGCTGGATGGCAGACCGCTTCACCGCACGCCATATTTTTCGTATTGCTATGGCGGTTTTTATTTTTGGCTCAATCTTGTGTGCAATATCCAATTCCCTCACCGGTTTTGTTTGTGCGCGTTTTTTGCAAGGCATTGGCGGCGCCATGATGTCACCGGTTGGCCGCGTCCTCCTTATTCGCTCTACGCCCAAAGCTGATCTTATCAATGCTCTTGCTTGGCTTACCATGCCAGCTCTTATTGGACCCTTAGTTGGCCCGCCGCTTGGCGGTTTTATTACCACCTATTTTTCATGGCATTGGATATTTCTAATCAATGTGCCCGTTGGACTTTTAGGCATGTTTTTTGCAACGCTTTATTTGCCACGCGATGAAGTGCCGATATTGCGTCCACTTGATTGGCCGGGCTTTTTCCTTTCCGGTATTGGTCTTGCTGGTATAATTTTTGGTCTTTCTATGGTCAGTTTGCCAGCATTGCCAATGTGGTTGGCTTTTGTGACAATTTTGATTGGGCTTATTACGTCCTATTTTTATTTACGCCATGCAAAAACTGCCAAGCATCCTTTGTTAGATTTGAGCCTTTTTAAAGATCCCATTTTTCGCAAATCGATCACGGGCGGCAGTTTTTTCCGCATTGGGCTTGGCGCCTCGCCATTTTTATTGCCGATGATGCTACAAATTGCCTTTGGTCTTTCGCCTTTGCAATCGGGGCTTATTACCTTTGTTGGCGCAATTGGTGCGCTCGGTATGAAACTTGGTGCAACAAGTACCTATCGGCGCTTTGGCTTTCGCAAGGTCTTAATGTTTGGCTCTATTTTTTCAGCCGCAACAATAGCAATTAATGGGCTTTTTACACCACAAACATCATATTTGTTGATGCTTGGAATTTTGCTTGTCGGTGGCTTTTTGCGATCATTGATTTTTTCAGGGGTCAATTCATTATCCTATGCCGATATTGCCCAAGATAAAGTTAGCCAAGCCGCACCTATTGCATCTGTTGCGCAGCAATCATCGGTGGCTCTTGGTGTTGCTATTGCAGGTACCGTTCTTGAGGTGAGCCTTTCCATGCATGATGGTGGTTTAGGATTAACGGATTTTCATATCGCGTTCTTTATTGTCGCAGCAATTAGCGCAATTTCTTTCTTTATCTTCCGCACATTACCTAAGGACGCAGGACATGCTTTGGCGGAAAAGAAAGCAAAACTCATTAGAACTGAAAAATAATGCTTGATTGATGACGAAATGGAAACCATATGTCACAATTATGGCTTATAAAAATTATGGCTTATAAAAAAGCAAGACAAAGCAGTCTTGAATGATTATAAGTGATAAACGGCTAACACATTTGGTTGTACAAAATTCAAATGGAAAAGACGATTTTGATAAATATTATAGAACTCATAGATTTGAGTTTTGACGTTAACAGAGTATAGTTGGAATATGACCTCACAAAGCTATTTTTCTGCGCCTTTTCCTCGCCGTAAATCGGTTGCTGTAGGGGTTGGTGGTGTAACAGTTGGCGGTGATGCGCCGGTTGTTGTACAATCAATGACCAATACTGATACTGCTGATATTGATCAGACCGTTGCACAGGTTGCCGCGCTTGCTCTTGCTGGTTCTGAAATGGTGCGCCTCACCGTTGACCGTGATGAATCAGCCGCCGCAGTTCCTTATATTCGCGAACGACTTGAACGGCTTAATATTTTTGTACCCTTAATTGGCGATTTTCATTATATCGGCCATAAGCTTTTAACCGATCATCCGGCTTGCGCTGAAGCCTTGGCAAAATATCGTATTAACCCCGGCAATGTCGGTTTTAAAGATAAAAAAGATAAGCAATTCGCTGATATTGTTGAAATTGCTATTAAACACAACAAGCCCGTACGTATTGGCGTTAATTGGGGTTCATTAGATCAAGAATTATTAACCCGCCTTATGGATGAAAATGCAGCTCAAGGTGGAAAACTCTCAACCCAGCAAGTGATGCGTGAAACTGTGGTGCAATCGGCACTGTTAAATGGTGCTCTCGCCGAAGAAGTAGGACTTAGCCGCGACAAGATTATTTTATCGGCAAAAGTAAGCCAAGTGCAAGATTTGATTGCTGTTTATACAATGCTTGCAGCACGTTGTGATTATGCTTTGCACCTTGGTTTGACCGAAGCTGGTATGGACACGAAGGGCATAGTTGCCTCATCTGCTTCAATGGGAATTTTGTTGCAACAAGGCATTGGTGATACTATTCGTATTTCATTAACGCCAAAACCGGGCGGTGATCGCACCCGTGAAGTGCAAGTGAGCCAAGAACTTTTGCAAGTTATGGGCTTTCGCCAATTCATTCCAATTGTTGCCGCTTGCCCTGGCTGTGGGCGCACAACCTCAACCGTCTTTCAAGAATTGGCGGAAAAAATCCAAGCCGATATTCGCCGCAATATGCCAATTTGGCGCGAGCAATATCCAGGTGTTGAATCTTTAAATGTTGCGGTTATGGGCTGTATCGTTAATGGCCCTGGTGAATCAAAACACGCTGATATTGGTATTTCGCTGCCTGGTACTGGCGAAACACCGGCAGCACCGGTTTTCGTAGATGGCAAAAAAGTTGCGACCTTGCGCGGTGAAAACATCGCGGCAGACTTTGAAAAAATGGTTTCAGAATATATTGAAAACCGCTTTAGTTAAATAGTTGGCATACATTAAAGACATAGGCTTTTTTCGTTAGGGAAAGTCTATGGTTTTTTGTTCCCCCAAATTAGTTGAAAGTTCTCTATGGCCAGCAATTTGAGTTCGCAAATTTTTTGCTTAACTTTTCATATAAAATCTATGGGTAAAAATTTAAGAAAACACCACTATATTAAATATCATTTTGGTTGATAGTAAGATCAATTAACTAACTAAGGATGTAATCTTTAAGCTATCGGTGCTGACGTTTAAAAGCCTATGGCCTTATCTCCTCGACATCAAGATTATAAACAACCGGCCAATCTTGCCAATCAATACCTGCGCAAGTGTCCATACGCGTTACTTTTGTGCGGCGAAATCCATCGGGCGTATAGCTATAGTCAGTGATTATACCACAATCTCCAAGTGCTCTGCCTTTTGGAAAATCGGTAAAGGTCATGGTTGGTTTTTCTAACCCAAAAGAATTATAAAATTCATTTCGCCTATCTTGATTATCTATTTTTTCCGTAGGATAGGGTTTATAATTATCTTTAGGCTGCAAAATTGTGTAAGAGCCATTATATGCACCCGTATTGTCGCACATTGCATAAAAGTGATCGCCATTGCTCGCATGAAAAATAACATCTGACCATATATTGCGGTTGCAGGCGTCTTCGTCAGGAGATGGCAATAAGGATTCAGGCGTTTTAACATTAATATCATCAATAAAGAGACGATAGGCCTTTACCTTTGGCAGGCTTACCACTTGATTGGGATAGAAAAAATCGACGTAATCCTTAGTATCTTGATAAAAGTTTTGAAAGCTTTTCAAGTTTAATGCAACTTTACTGTCTTTTGCGTTGATTAGGCCAAAATTAAGCACTTTGTCATGCAGTAGATGATGCATTATATTTTCGATATGGTCATTTTTTACATTAATATTGAATGATCCTTGATTATCCTCCGCCGTGGGTTGGTTTTGTAAAAAAGCTGAAATATCGCCCTTTTTCTTATCATCAAAATAAGCATAGGCTTGATATTGCATTTCAATTTTATCTTTTTTAGGCTCATCATTGTGTTGAGCCTCACTTAAGTAAAGCATAAAGCGTATTTCAGCCGGCTTTGTACTATGATATTGCCATTTTATAACAATGTAGTTGGGTAGGCTTGAAAAGCTTTCACCACCATGTCCAACTGCAGTGCAACTATAACTTTGGTCGCAACCAATTTCCCATTGGTTATCTTTAATGGCTGGCTTATTGGGTAAAAAACAATCGGCCATATCACAATAAAAACTCAGTTCCTCTTGCCGATGACGGGTTATTAAATCTTTACAACGGTTAATACGAAAAATTGGCTTTGGGCTTGCTACATCAGGGTTAAGATCATTCATAAAAAGGCAAGCTTTGTCTTTAAATTCTACCCAAGCGCGCTGCTCATTGCGCAATGATATGGCAGGCGGATTAAATTGCTTGTAATACTCATCATTTTCTGTGTCTGAAAAAATGTCTTCTAGCCGTTTTCTAATAAATTGATAGGCCTTATTAAGCTCGCGATCGGATATTTCAATGTCGGATAGAAGGTCATCAATTTCATAGTCGGAAAAATGACAAGTAGCACCGTCATTACAATAAAACTGCTTCAATTGAGCTATGCGATCCTCAACAATAGCGCCGCGGCAACCAAAAAAATGCATTACCTGTCCTTCACGGCCACGAAAGCCGTCAAAAAAAGGCTGGCAGGACTGCTCTTTAAACGTAATCCACAAGCGTTGTTGATCTATGAGCTGCTTTTTGATTGTTTCGCCATTGGGGTGGCTTTGATAGCTATCGATTATTTTACGCCATGTAATATTTAGATCATTATCTATACGCTTGAGATAAACTGCCCCACAAGTCGACCAATCAAAATTGGTTCCATCTGCCTTATCATCTAGGCATTTGTCATAAAGCGCATCAGCATGGGCACTTTTAGAACTAGAAAACATGGTTAAGCCAAACAGTACAACTAATAAGCCATAAATAATTTTTGACATAACCGCCCCCTTTATACGTTATCTAGCTTTCTATAACTTCGTCATCCTTAGCGTTTTTATAATCGCGAAACCATTTTGCCATAAAATCCAAAAACAACCGAACGCGGGTGGGTAAATAACGCCTATCGGGATAAACAACATAAATGCCGATACCGCCCAAACGATAATCAGCAAGCACCTCTTGCAAATTACCACGCTTAATCTCTTCCTCCGCAACAAAATCTGGCATGCGAGCAAGACCAAGTCCAGTAACCGCTGCTGTTCGGGTTAAAAAGGGGCTATTAACTTCTATTGGCCCATGAATGGGGATTGAATATTCATGGCCATTAAGGTCGGTAAAGAACCAATTGTTAAATCCACGATTATTTCTATCAACAAGACAGGGAAAATTGGTGAGCTCTTCTGGCGTTTCTGGTATGCCATGACGTTCTAGTAAGGCAGGTGAAGCACATACAATCGACGAAACATCCATTAATTTACGCGCAACTAACGAGGAATCATCAAGACGTGTGATGCGGATGGCAACATCAAAACCTTCATCAATCAAATCAATGAAACGATCTTCAACGTGAATATCAAGATTTATTTTAGGATTTGCTTCGCAAAAATCAATTAATGATCGCCCTATCGGTGATGCGGCAAAAGGATGTGGCGCCGATAATTTGATCTTACCTTGGACGATTGCCGTGGCCTCCGCAACGCTATTGCCAAGGTCTTCTATTTCGCGGACAATATCATGGGCGCGAAGGTAATATAATTGTCCAGCTTCGGTTAAGGATAATTGCCTTGTGGTACGGTTAAGCAATAAAACGCCAAGCATATCTTCAAGCTCGCGTACTTGTTTTGACAATAACGCCTTGGAGCGACCGCTTTTGCGTCCTGCGGCTGAAAACCCTTCAGCTTCAACAACGGCAATGAAAGAACGCATTCTGGTCAATAGGCCCATAGGTTTTCCTTTTAGGCAATTTGCGCAAGGCATCATGCACTTGCATCACTCATAAATATTTAATAAAGCGCATAAGAAATTTTATAATAAAATTTGTTTTAATGTCTTTGCTTTATTTTCTAAGGTTCTAAACTTAGATCAATAATTGTTTTGTCTTTGCCTTCAATCACAGTAAGCTTTGTTTTATAATCTTGTTGGTTTTTTGCAGCTTCTATTAAAGCTGAAATATCCAATCCTTTTTCTTGCATACCTTCAATACCACTAGAGGGCAAAATTTTGCTTAACAAATTAACAAAAAACAAAGGTATTGTGTAATTTTCCTTTTCAATGCCGTCAACTGTCTTAACAATACGGATTTTTTTCATATCTAACCTATAATCAATTTCGCTATATATTAGGCATTGTTTTTGGCTTAAATATAGCGGATTTTTTATTAAAATTTTGTTAGGGTTATATCGTGGATTAACGTCTAATATATGCGTGATAGATTTTAATTGGTCAAAATAATATGGTAATATGGATAAGCTTTTTAGCCAAGTGGCGCAATATTTTTCATAAAAAAACGTTATTATCACCAAATTTATAGGATTTTCTGTAAAATTTGTTATAACGGCATATAATTTATAGTTTTGCCCTTGATTTTCGCGCTATAAAAATCGATATCGAGGGTAAGAGAAATTTGTAAACAATGGAATTGACATGTCTGACGAAAAATACGTTGACGAGAACATTGAAAACGCTCGTGATTTAAGAAATCCAAAGGATCGCGATGAGCTTAGGCAAGCTGCCGATGACTTTTTAAAGACACGCAAGGCTGAAGAACGCATGGAAATTGAAGATGAAGAAGGTGTTATCACTGCACGGAATATTGATTTGCTGCAAGATGAGAACGCATCTTTAAAAGACCAATTATTGCGTGTTGCTGCTGAAATGGAAAATTTGCGCCGCCGCACTGCGCGCGATGTAAATGATGCAAAAACCTATGCGGTTGCAAATTTTGCACGTGATATGCTTGCCGTGTCCGATAATCTTGGTCGTGCATTAACTGCTATTCCAGCTGATGCCCGCGAAGGCGATGCTAATTTGAGCAATCTTGCTGAAGGCGTTGAAATGACGGAACGCTTGATGCAGACCACTATGGAGCGTTATGGTATTACCAAAGCTGGTGAAATTGGTGATCGATTTGATCCAAACTTTCATCAAGCAATGTTTGAAGTGCCAGATCCATCACAGCCAGCAAATACCATTGCTCAAATCATTCAAGATGGTTATGTGATTGGTGAACGTGTATTGCGCCCGGCATTAGTTGGCGTAACAACCGGTGGGCCGAAAGATGTGCCAGTTAGTGAAAAATAGTCAGTGAAAAATAGCCACTGATAAATAGGCAATGAAAAATAGTTAGTGATAATTTACTATTTTATTAAGGTGAGATGGCAAAATGTTATCTCACCTTTTATTTTAGAAGACTATGTCAGATATTGAAGTATTCTGCACATATCAGCTAATTTTTAAGAAAATATGGCAAAAAAATCTATTGAATTATTAAAAATAATTTATTTTTGCTGCAAAAATGTAGAAAAAAAGTCTTATTCATTCCCTTTAATGACAAAAATCAAACATTGATATTTTTGTTTTATTAAGGAGACTTCATGAAAAAGGCTAATATGCTACTTGCAAGCTGTGCAACTTTGCTCATTGCAGGCATTGCCCAATCTTCGGCTCAAACAAGCGCTGAAAAAGTAAGTTCGGGCGATGCGCGTAAAGAAGTTGCAGTTACCATTTATAATGAAAATTTGGCATTGGTGCGTGAAGTGCGCGACCTTGATTTACAAAAAGGCGTTAATCATTTTGCGTTGCGTGATGTTTCTGGCATGATTAAGCCAGAAACTGCCATTATGACCACCAAGGATAATGCTAAGCTTTATGTGATTGAGCAAAATTTCAATTTTGACCTTTTAACACCAGAAGCTTTGACTGAAAAATATGTCGGTAAGGAAGTTACCATTGTTAGTCGCAACCAAGATGGTAGCGAAAATTCAGAAAAAGCCACCATTCTTTCCAATAATTCTGGCCTTGTTTTAAAATATAGTGACCGTATTGAAATTGGTTTGCCAAAGGATGCGCGAATAAAATTTGATGCCTTGCCGCAAAATCTTCGCGATCGTCCAACACTGGTCACTGATATTATGAGTGATGAGGAAGGAGCTAAGGAAGTTAATATCGCCTATCTTTCAGGTGGCTTTAGCTGGAAAGCGGACTATGTTGCTGAACTTAACAAAGATGAAAATAGAATTTCGTTAAAAGGTTGGGTTACCTTACAAAATAATAGTGGCACATCTTTTAAGGATGCTAAATTACAACTGGTTGCAGGTGAAATTAATAGAGCACGTGGCTATGTACGTGCGGAAATTCGTGGGGGAGATGACGTTCAAGCCCGTAGCTCTCCATTTAAGGAGGAAATGGCTGAAGAACCTTTTCTTGACTACCATCTTTATAGTTTACCGCAACCAACTACGCTCAATAATAATCAAATCAAACAAGTGGCCTTGATGGGCGCAGACAATGTGCCGGTCGAAAAGCGCTACATTGCTGCGGCTACAAGCAGTTCATTTTCTACCTATAACAGCGATGAAGAAGGGCAAGCACTTACTGTTGGTGTCTATTTTAATTTTGTAAATGATAAGGAATCCAATTTAGGCGTGCCTTTACCCGAAGGCGTATTGCGTGCCTATAAGCCTGATAGTAAGGGCAATGTGCTTTTTATCGGTGAAGATAGCATTGCTCACACTGCTGATAAAGAAACCGTGCGGGTGAAATTTGGCAATGCCTTCGATGTTAAGGTTTACGGCAAAACCTTGGAGCATAAAAAGGTTGGTTTGAGTTTAAATTCAAACCCAATTTATGAAATTACAAATGAACTCACGGTTAAAAATGCTAAGGATGAGCCGGTTGTGATTGAAATTCCAGAAAATTTTTATAGTAATTGGGAAGTGCTGCAAGAGAATATTCCGCATGAAAAGCGCAGTGCCTATTCTGCCGTATGGAGAGTAAAGGTTGACCCTAAGAGCTCGAGTGTACTTACCTATAAGGTACGCACCAGCAATTAGCTTTTCGTTGCCCCGCTAATTGCGGGGCAACAAAACGAAAAGCAACTCACAGTTATAAAACCGTTTGAAACCTGCGATAAAGACATTTTAAAGGGGGGCTTATGAAAAAAGCAGCTTGGCTGTTTTTGAACAGTTTAATCTTTTGCTTTACCTCAATTACTCAATCTTTTGCGCAAGACCAAAACGCGCAAGTAAGTACCAGTGATGCTGGCAAAGATATTGCCATTACTATTTACAATGGAGATTTGGCACTGGTGCGTGAAGTGCGCGATCTTGATTTACAAAAAGGCGTTAATCATTTTGCATTGCGTGATGTCTCCGGCATGATTAAGCCTGAAACGGCGATTATGACTACCAAGGACAATGCCAAGCTTTATGTGATTGAGCAAAATTTTAATTTTGATCTTTTAACGCCAGATGCTTTAACTGCAAAATATGTCGGTAAGGAAGTTACCATTGTTAGTCGCAACCAAGATGGTAGCGAAAATTCAGAAAAAGCCACCATTCTTTCCAATAATTCTGGCCTTGTTTTAAAATATAGTGACCGTATTGAAATTGGTTTGCCAAAGGATGCACGAATAAAATTTGATGCTTTGCCGCAAAATCTTCGCGACCGCCCAACACTGGTCACTGATATTATGAGTGAAGAAACAGGCAATAAAGAAGTTAACATTGCCTATCTTTCAGGTGGCTTTAGCTGGAAAGCCGACTATGTTGCTGAACTTAACAAAGATGAAAATAGAATTTCCCTAAAAGGTTGGGTAACACTCCAAAATAATAGTGGCACATCTTATAAGGACGCGAACTTGCAGTTGGTCGCTGGTGACGTTAATAGGGCGACTAATTATGGAAAAAATATCGTGATTGGCGGCGAGATTGGGGAGGTGAAGATCTTCGAGGACGCAACTAAACTGGCTGAGGAATCTTTCCTTGATTATCATCTTTATACTTTGCCGCAGCCAACCACACTTAATAATAACCAAATCAAACAAGTGGCCTTGATGAGCGCAGACAATGTGCCAGTCGAAAAGCGTTATATCGCTGAGGCAGCCCAAAGCAGCTATTCCAATGACAACGCGAATGAAGAAGGCGAACCACTTAAAGTTGGTGTCTATTTTAACTTTGTAAATGATAAGGAATCCAATTTGGGCGTGCCTTTAGCCAAAGGCGTATTGCGTGCCTATAAGCCGGATAGTAAGGGCAATGTGCTTTTTATCGGTGAAGATAGTATTGATCACACTGCTGACAAAGAAAATGTGCGGGTGAAATTTGGCGATGCATTTGATGTTAAAGTCTATGCAAAAACATTAGAAAGCGAAGAGGTTGGCTTAGCTCTAAAATTAAAAATAATTTTTGAGACTACAAATGAGATCACAATTAAAAATGCCAAAGATGAGCCCGTTGTGGTTGAAATTCCAGCCACTTTTTCTAACGATTGGGAAATTTTGCAGGAAAATATGCCTCATGAAAAGCGTAATGCTGATACTGCGGTATGGCGAGTAAAAGTTGATCCAAAGAGTGCGAGTGTACTTACCTACAAGGTACGCACCAAAAATTAAGTTTAAATTGCCCTGCACAACTGCGCAGCAATTTGTTTTTTATCAATAGAATTAAATAATTCCTTTAAAATTGTGCGGCGGGTTCGCGTTTGCATTAGGCACAAAAGGCAACGAGAGAAACTTAAAATTTAATTTCACATAAGGAGGTTTCATGAAAAAGACCAATGTTTTAATTGCAAGCTGTGCAACCTTATTTATTGCAAGTATTGCTCAATCTTCAGCTCAAACCAGCGCTGAAAAGGTTAGCTCGGGCGAGGCGCGAAAAGAAGTTGCCGTAACCATTTATAATGAAAATTTGGCATTGGTGCGTGAAGTTCGAGATCTTGATTTGCAAAAGGGCGTTAATCATTTTGCTTTGCGTGATGTCTCCGGCAAGATTAAGCCTGAAACGGCGATTATGACCACTAAGGACAATGCCAAACTTTATGTAATTGAGCAAAATTTCAATTTTGATCTTTTAACGCCAGACGCTTTAACTGCAAAATATGTAGGTAAGGAAGTTACCATTGTTAGGCTCAACCAAGACGGCAGTGAAAATTCAGAAAAAGCGGTCCTTCTTTCCAATAATTCCGGCCTTGTTTTAAAATATAATGACCGAATTGAAATTGGTTTACCAAAAGATGCGCGGATAAAATTTGATACCTTGCCGCACAATCTTCGCGATCGCCCAACACTCATCACCGATATTATGAGTGAAGAAACAGGCAATAAAGAAGTTAATATTGCCTATCTTTCAGGTGGCTTTAACTGGAAAGCCGACTATGTTGCTGAGCTTAACAATGACGAAAATAGAATTTCCCTAAAAGGTTGGGTAACACTCCAAAATAATAGTGGCACATCTTATAAGGACGCGAAATTACAGTTGGTGGCTGGTGATATTAATCAAGTTGATCTTAACGCTCACAAAGATAAGTGGGCTGGAGGAAGCAGTCAGGATAAGGTAATGGTAATGTTCACACCTATGCAGCAGGAAGCGCTGCTTGACTATCATCTTTATACCTTGCCACATCCAACCACATTAAATAATAATCAAATTAAACAAGTGGCTTTAATGAGCGCAGATAATGTGCCAGTCGAAAAACATTATAGCCTTGAGGAGACTAGGCGCATATATTCTCACTATAATATGGATGAAGAAGGAGTGCCACTTAAAGTTGGGGTCTATTTTAACTTTGTAAATGATAAGGAATCCAATTTGGGTTTGCCTTTACCCAAAGGCGTATTGAGAGCCTATAAGCCTGATAGCAAAGGCAATGTACTTTTTATCGGCGAAGATAGCATTGATCACACTGCTGACAAAGAAAATGTGCGGGTAAAATTTGGCGATGCATTTGATGTTAAAGTCTATGCAAAAACCTTAGAGCACGAAAAGGTTAGCTTGAGTTTAGATTCAAGAAAAGGTTATGAAACAACAAATCAACTTACGGTTAAAAACGTTAAGGATGAGCCCGTTGTAGTTGAAATTCCAACTAATTTTTATAAAAACTGGGAAATATTAAATGAAAATATTCCTCATCAAAAACGCAGCGCCAATACTGTTATATGGCGCGTAAAAGTAGATCCCAAAAGTGAAGCTGTACTCACCTATAAGGTACGCACGAGTAATTAATCATAATTTAAGCATTTTTACGTTGAGGATTATTTCATGAAACAGTCAAAAATACTTCTTGCCAGTTGTGCATCATTATTGGTGGCATCAATCACCCAATCATCAGCACAAACGGTGGATCAACAAATAATTTCTGCTCAGTCAAGTAAAGAGATAGCAATTACCCTTTATAAAGATAGTCTCGCATTAGTGCATGAGCAGCGCGATGTTAACCTTAGCGAAGGTATCGCCAGCATTGCTTTTCGTAATGTTTCGCGCATGATACGACCGGAAACAGCCTTTTTGAGTTCTGCGCAAACACAACTCCAGATGTTGCAACAAAGCTTTCATTTTGATCAGTTAACTCCAGCCAATTTAACGGCAAAATATGTTGGCCAACAAGTCACCATTGTTAGCCGCGACAAAAATGGCGAAGAACGCTGTGAAAAGGCAACCATTCTATCAAATGATTCAGGCCTTATTTTGCAATATGCCGATAGAATTACTGCCGGTCTTCCTGCCGATGTGCGCGTTGATTTTGGCAGCTTACCGCAAAACCTATATGACCAGCCAACTTTGCTAGCCAAGGTGATGAGCAGTGAAGAGGGCAAAAAGACCGTTGATCTTTCTTATCTTTCTAAAGGATTTGATTGGGTTGCAGAATATGCGGTAAAGCTTAATGCTAGCGAAGACAAAATGCTTTTTACGGGTTGGGTAACAATTAAAAATAATACGGATATCAGTTATCAAAATGCAAAATTAACCCTAATTGCGGGCAAAGCTGATGTTTTTGGTTCTTATGAAAAAAAGGGTAAAACAAGGATAGATATTGAAGAGCCCGGCATTACTCTAGCCGACCAATCTTTTGAAGATCGCGCTGCCTTCAATTACAATTCCTATACCATATCGCAGCCGGTCACCCTTAATCATGAAGTTGACACGCAAGCAGCTTTGGTAAATGGCGTGGAAGTACCGGTCGTTAAGCATTATATTCTTGACGGCGAAGGCAGCAATTCTAATGATTATAGCTATAGCAAGTCGAGCTCTATTGGCGAACAAAAAGCCACTATTGGCGTTTATTTTGATTTTGCCAATGATAAACAATCCAATCTTGGTATGCCTTTGCCAAGTGGCAATCTTAGAAGCTTTGCTTTGGATAAAAATGGCAGTCCAGTATTTTTAAGTCAAAATATTATTCAACATGTTGATCCCAATGCCAAGGTGCGGTTAAAGTTTGGCAATGCGCTTGATATTTCGGCACAAATGAAAGGTACAGAAAGCAAAAAATTTGGCTTAAGCTTAAAATCTGGCTCTACTTCTGAAACCACCAATGAAATTACCTTTAAAAATACCAAAGATGAAGCCGTTACTGTCGAGGTTCCACGGCGTTTTTATGGCGAATGGGAAGTTTTGGAAGAAAGCATTGCCCATGAAAAGCGCGATGACAAACATATTGTGTGGAAGGTCAAAATTGATCCAAAAAGCGAAGCCACGTTAACCTATACAGTTCGTGTAAGCGAATAAAATAGCGTTTAACCAAAGAGCATGTCCGCTTTATTAGGAAGCTAAGACATGCTCTAAGCTGCTAATCGCATTGCGTTTTTTAAAAGAAAAACCATTGATGGATTTTCGCATCAAGCGCTTTAAGCCCATAAAGACATTGAATAGGCCAATTTTTCCATAAGGGGTAATAATGAAAAAGACCACTCAATTAGTTGCTTGCTGCGCAAGTCTTTTACTTGGCAGTACCCTACAGGTCTTAGCAGAAGACGTGATGGAAGTAACAAGTTTTGGCGACGCCCGCAAAGAAATTGCGCTGACAATCTATAATGATGATTTGGCCTTGGTGCGTGAGGTGCGTGATCTTGATTTTAAAAAGGGGTTAAATCACATTGCATTGCGTGATGTTTCAGGCAAAATCAAACCAGAGACAGCAATTATGAAGTTTAAAGACAATGCAATAATTCATGTTCTTGAACAAAATTTTAATTTTGATCTTTTAACCCCTAATTCTTTGAGTAAAAAAATGTTGGCAAGGAATTAACTATTATTCGCCGTAACCAAGATGGCAGCATTACTGAAGAAAAGGCATTTCTTCTTTCAGCCAATAATGGTCTTATTTTCAAATATGCTGACCGCATTGAAATAGGTTTGCCAAAAGATGCACGGATAAAATTTGATAGCCTGCCGCAAAATTTACGTGATCGGCCAACGCTCGTGACCGACATAATA
The DNA here is from genome assembly GCF_026743145.1 of Bartonella sp. HY761. NCBI lineage: Bacteria > Pseudomonadati > Pseudomonadota > Alphaproteobacteria > Hyphomicrobiales > Bartonellaceae > Bartonella > Bartonella sp. HY761. The sequence continues at coordinate 2,386,560 of NZ_CP104887.1, read as the reverse complement.
AGCGATACTGCGGGCACACGCCACGTCGATATAGCCTATCTTTCCAGTGGTTTACATTGGGAGGCGGATTATGTTGCACAATTAAACAAAGACAATGACAAAATGTCTTTAAAGGGCTGGGTAACATTAAAAAATAATAGTGGTACGAGTTTTGAAAACGCCAAAATTCAGCTTGTCGCAGGTGAGCTTAACTTGGTTCCTGAAGAACGAAAAAACTTAGTAGAAAAGGCAGATCGGGTACAAAATTTTAATTTTGGTGTTTCTGCAAAATTTGAAGCGCCCATACTTGATTATCATCTTTATACGCTACCACAACCAACGGCCCTTAAGGATAATCAGGTAAAGCAAGTCGCGTTGATGAACATTGAGAACATACCAGTTTACAAATATTATGAGCTGTCGTACTCAGACTTAACCCAACGGCGATATGACACGCAATCTAAAGATTGGGATCGTCGTGAAAAACTTAGTGCTAGCGCCAATTATTATTTTTTAAATGATAAGCACTCCAATTTGGGAATACCAATGCCAAAGGGAACTTTGCGTAGCTATAAAGCAGATAATAAAGGTGACATGCTGCTTTTAAATGAAAAATTTTTAAATCACACGATGGAGGGCGAACGCGTAGCTTTAAAATCGGTTACTACCGATGATATAAAGGCTTATGACGATATAACAGGGTTATCTAAAACCGAAATTGAAAATGGCACCATTTCGGAAGCAAATCATAAAATTACAATAGAAAATACAAAAAATCAGGCTGTCGAAGTTTGGGTACGGTTTCATTTTGAAGATGAGTGGGTGATTTTGGATGAAAATTTGTCCCACATCAATGTTGACGCATATAACGTGCTTTGGAAAGTAAAGCTAGAACCAAACGAGCAAAAAGTTTTCAATTATAAGCTACGATTACATATCAAAAAGAGGGTGCAAAATTTTGTTTTTGGAGTAAGCACCAAATTTTAGTTGCACATAACCATGGTAAGGTATTTTGATACGGTTGGTATAAGGTTTTTAGCGTGAGGGTAATTTATGGAAAGAGATGAAAATAAAAACGTAAACCACCAAATAGAAATGCGCCCTATTGATGAACAGGTGAGTTTTAGCAATGCGCGTAAAGAAATTGCGGTTACAATTTATAATGAACATTTAGCTCTTGTGCGTGAAGTGCGCGACCTAAATTTGAATAGTGGTATGAACCGCATTGCCTTGCGTGATGTTTCTGGAAAAATACGACCAGAAACCGCAATTATGACTGCTACAGACGGTACTGAGTTGAACGTGATTGAGCAAAATTTTAATTTTGATCTCTTAACACCGGATGCCTAACCGAAAAATATGTTGGCAAAGAAGTGACAATCGTCATGCGCAATAGTGCTGGCGATGAGTATGAAGAAAAGGCAACTATTCTTTCCAATAATTCTGGTCTTGTTTTACAATATTGTGACCGTATTGAAATTGGTTTACCCAAATATGCGCGAATAAAATTTGACGCATTGCCACAAAATTTACGCGATCGCCCAACCTTAGCAACCGATATTATGTGTAGCAAAGCTGGTACGCGGCAAGTGGAAATTTCTTATCTTTCAAGCGGCTTTAGTTGGATTGCCGATTATGTTGCCGAGCTTAACCAACAAGAAAATTGCATTTCCCTTAAAGGTTGGGTCACGCTTACCAATAATAGCGGCACAGATTATCATGATGCTACGGTTAAACTTGTTGCGGGGAAAATCAATATTGTAAAATTAGACTGGATGGTAACACAATCTGGTGTACTTTACGACGGCGCGGGAACAGGTAAGGCATTCTCTGGACACGAAAGTTTATTTGACTATCATCTTTACACGTTACCTTATTCAACGACACTTAAAAATAAACAGGTAAAGCAGATTGCCTTAATGGCCGCTTATGATATCCCAGTTCAAAAATTCTATAAAGCCGAACCACATCTATTTGGCTCGTATTTAACGAGTAATACGAATTCCAATAATGAAGGTGAGCCTTTTAATGTTAATGTCTATTTTTCATTTTTCAATGATAAACAGTCTAATTTAGGTGTGCCATTGCCTAAAGGTATTTTACGCGCTTATAAGCCGGACAAGCAGGGAGATCCACAGCTTATTGGCGAAGATTCTATTAAGCATACAGCAGAAAATGAGTGGGTATCCTTTACACCAGGTAACCCTTTTGACGTTAATGTATATGGTAAGGTCACAGATGCCAAAAAGGTAGGTTTGGGTGATAGCCCATCCTATGAAAAGACTAGCTTAATAACAGTTAAAAATGCCAAGGATGAAGCCATCGTAGTGGATGTTCGTATTTTCTTTCCAAAAGAGTGGCAAATTTTGGAAGAAGATATTGTCCATGAAAAACTAAATGCAAATTATGCACGTTGGAAAGTCAATGTAGAGGCTAAAGGACAAACTGTATTTACCTATAAGGTGCGCTCTAAAGATTAATGATTTTCTCCAATCTACAATGCAGGAGTATTTATTGGTTTTATTTCAACAAAATACTCTTGCGTCGTGCAGTCAAGGCTCTATTTATATCCCAGTCGTTATTGGTAGCGCGTTGCGTTTTACAAGCTGAGGCGTTGCTAATTCTTTCCACTTGGAAAGTGCTTCATTCGCCACATTCCATGGTTGGCGTTCAATAAACTTGCCATCCCCAGCTTGCGCTATAACTTCGCCATTGTCATAAGCAATTTTGCCGCGCGTTAGCACAGTTTTTGGCAAGCCTACAACTTCCATTCCTTCAAATACGCTATAATCGATGGCTGAATTTTGTTGCTTAGCTGAATAGGTCTTTTTGGCTTCTGGGTCCCATATGACAAGATCAGCATCAGCACCTTCGATAATTGCACCCTTTTGCGGATAAATATTTAAAATTTTTGCAATATTGGTAGAGGTAACTGCAACAAATTCATTCATCGTTAAGCGCCCAGTGCGCACCCCATGGGTCCAAAGCAAGGCAAGCCGCTCCTCCAATCCGCCAGTACCATTGGGAATGGCAGTAAAATCATTTAACCCACGGCGTTTTTGCTCTGTTGTAAATGCGCAGTGATCTGTTGCAACCACTTGTAGCGAACCTGCAGTTAAACCCGCCCAAAGGCTGTTTTGATGTTCCTTGTTGCGAAAGGGTGGAGACATCACGCGCCTTGCTGCATGATCCCAGTCCTTATCCATATATTCACTTTCATCTAAGGTAAGGTGTTGGATTAGTGGTTCGCCGTAAACTCGCATGCCCTTTTGCCTTGCCCGCCGGATTGCTTCATGGCTTTCTTCGCATGATACATGTACCACATAAAGTGGAACGCCAACTTGGTCAGCTATCATAATCGCCCGATTAGTTGCTTCTCCCTCAACTTCAGGGGGTCTTGACCATGCATGGGCTTCAGGGCCAACTTTACCTTCTTTGGTCAACTTTTGTTGTAGTTGCGCTATGATGTCGCCGTTTTCAGCATGGACTAGGGTCAAGGCTCCCAATTCCGCGCAGCGTGAAAATGAAGCAAACATCTCATCATCATTGACCATGATTGAGCCCTTATAGGCCATGAAATGCTTGAAGGTGTTAACGCCGCGCTTAACCACTTCATGCATTTCATTAAATATTTGCTCATTCCAACCGGTAATTGCCATATGAAATGAATAATCACAACGTGCTTTACCGGCCTTTTGAAACCAAGATTGTAAGCCGCCAAGTAGGCTACCATTTTCATCGGGTAGGGCAAAGTCAACAACCATGGTGGTGCCACCTGCTATTGCCGCCTTAGTACCAGTGTCAAAGTCATCGGCAGAATGGGTTCCCATGAAGGGAAATTCTAAATGTGTATGGGGATCAATGCCACCGGGAATGATATAGCAACCTTTGGCATCTATAATACGATCGCCTTGTAAATTATCACCGATTGCCGCGATTTTTTGGTCTTTGATTAAAATATCAGCCTTATAGCTACGATCTGCCGTAACGATAATACCGTTTTTTATAAGCTGTGTTGTCATGCTCACCTCCCAGTTTTCACAACGATTAACACATTTTCAAGAGCACCTTTAAATGATCTCCCACATAATTTTATTCAATAATTTCTGCTGTTGCTAATACGGCGTTCAACAATACATCGCTACCAGATTTTGCCCATTGCGGCGTAATCGTTTCATCTTCATTATGGCTTAATCCATCAACACAAGGACACATAATCATTGCGCTTGGAGCAACATGGCTAATCCAGCATGCATCATGGCCTGCGCCAGATACGATATCACAATAGGAATAACCTAGTTGTTTTGCAGCGGAGCGCACTTTGTCAACGCAGGTCTTATCAAAGGTTACTGGATCAAAACCGCCTACTTCTTGCCAACTAAACTCCAAACCCAAATCCGTGGCAATTTTTTTACCCTCAAGAATGAGAGCATCAACCATAGCCTGAATTATTGTTTTATCAGGATGGCGAAAATCGATGGTAAAAACGGCTTTACCAGGAATAATATTGCGTGAATTAGGATAGATATTGGCCATGCCAACTGCGCCCACCGCATGGGGAGGGTAGCGCCAAGCAATATCATTGACACGGTCTAAAATGCGCGCCATGCCAAGGCCTGCATCAATGCGCTTGACCATTGGTGTTGATCCTGTATGAGCTTCTTTGCCTAAAAGGGTAATTTCAATCCATTTTAAACCTTGGCCGTGAGTAACAACGCCAATATCAATTGCTTCATCTTCTAAAATCGGACCTTGCTCGATGTGAAGTTCATAATAGGCTTTAATTGGATGTTTTCCGCAAGGCTCATCACCAACAAAACCAATGCGCTCTAACTCAAGGCCGAATTTTTTACCTTCACTATCGGTTTGTTGTTTTGCCCAGCTTTCCTCAATTACACCGGCAAAAACACCTGAAGCAACCATAGCAGGTGCAAAACGTGCACCTTCTTCATTGGTCCAATTGGCAATTTCGATAGGGTGGCGCGTTTTTATGCCAAGATCACGAATGGTGCGGATAACTTCCAAACCTGCTAATACCCCTAAAACACCATCATATTTGCCGCCGGTTGGTTGTGTATCAAGATGGCTACCCATGACAACCGGTGGGAGATGATTTTCAGTGCCATCAAGGCGGGCAAACATATTGCCCATAGTATCAATTTTCATGGTAAGGCCAGCATCCTTACACCATTTGGTAAATAACAACCGCCCCTCGCGGTCTTCATCGGTAAGAGTTTGGCGATTATTACCGCCCTTTATACCGGGGCCAATTAAGGCCATTTCCATTAAACTGTCCCAAAGTCTTTCACCATTTACCCGATGATTATCGCCAACAAGCATTTTTTGCCCCTTTATTTATTGTAGCATCGAAGATGATTGGGGCAATTATTGCTTGATAAAAAGCGTTGTGTCAAACATTGAATTGCAATCCACTATGGTGGAATATTTGGTTTTTGCGGCGCATAAAAAATGCCCCGTTTTTCAACGAGGCTTTTTTATAGTTTTAATTTTGGATGCTAGTTTATCAGCATATCCATTTTTAACGAACTGCACCATAGGCTGCAAGTGCGGCCATATTTAAAATTTCGCTGTCTTTTGCACCTAAAGGCACAATTTGCACTGATTTTTCAAGACCTACTAGAATAGGGCCAATAATGGTGGCTCCTCCTAATTCTTGCAGCATTTTGCTAGCAATTGATGCCGAGTGATAGCCAGGCATAATAAGGACGTTAGCTGGTGCCTTAAAACCCATAAATGGATATTGTTCCATAAGCTTGGGATTTAATGCGACATCGGCACTCATCTCGCCATCAAATTCAAAGTCAACCTTGCGTTCTTTTAAAATCGCCACAGCTTCTTGAATGCGCTGGGCGCCTTCGCCTTTCATGTGACCAAAGGTTGAAAAAGCAAGGAATGCAACGCGTGGTGTATAGCCCATGCGGCTAGCCAAATGCGCTGACTGTTCTGCAATATCGGCAAGGGCGGTCGCGTCCGGATGTTCATGCACTGCTGTATCGCTAATAAATACGGTGCGACCGCGACAAAGCGCAATGGAAACGCCCATTAATCTTGCATTTTCTTTAACCGAAATTACCCGGCGCACATCAGAAAAAGCAGTTTCATAATTGCGGGTTACGCCAGTTACCATGGCATCTGCATCGCCCATGGCGACCATGGTTGCAGCAAAGAAATTACGGTCATTATTAATAAAGCGGTGGCAATCGCGTCTTAACCAACCTTGTCGCTGTAAACGCTGATAGATAAAATCGGCATAGTCGTCGCGTCGGGCATTAGATGACGCATTGGCAATGGTAACGCCTTCACGATCAAGATCAATACCGGCCTGCTTTGCTGTTTCATGAATTTTTTCTTCACGCCCAACCAATACTGCACTACCTAACTTTTGATTAACGTAGGAAAGCGCCGCCCGCATGACTTGTTCTTCTTCACCCTCGGCAAAGACCATGCGCTGAGGTTCATTGCGCACACGCTTATAAATATCACCCATGGTGGATGCAATTGGATCACGGCGAGCTGCTAATTCATTTGCATAAGCGTCCAAATCTTCAATTGGTTTACGCGCAACGCCGCTTTCCATCGCCGCTTTTGCAACAGCTACAGGAATTGCGGCAAGAAGACGTGGATCAAAAGGCACAGGAATAATATAGTTGGGGCCAAAACGTGGACGATTGCCCTGATAGGCAGCGGCAACATCATCTGGCACTTCTTCACGAGCAAGATTTGCTAAAGCGTAAGCTGCTGCTTCTTTCATTTTATCGTTAATAGTTGACGCACGCACGTCAAGAGCACCACGGAACATGTAAGGGAAACAAAGAACATTGTTAACCTGATTTGGATAGTCAGAGCGACCCGTTGCAACAATAGCATCGGAGCGAATTGCCGCCACTTCTTCTGGGGTAATTTCAGGATCAGGATTGGCCATCGCAAAAATAATTGGATTGGCTGCCATTGATTTGACCATATCGGCAGTAAGGGCGCCCTTGGCAGAAACACCAAAGAACACATCGGCATCTTTTACCGCATCAGCAAGGCTACGAGCATCAGTTTTCACAGCATGAGCCGATTTCCACTGGTTCATATTTTCTTGGCGGCCCTCATAGACAACGCCTTTGGTGTCACAAAGAGTAATGTTTTCAGAAGCAAAGCCGACAGCCTTTGCAAGTTCAATACAGGCAATGCCAGCAGAACCGGCGCCATTACAAACAAGCTTGGTTGTTTTCATATCACGCTTGGTTAAATAAAGCGCGTTAATAAGGCCGGCAACGGCGATAATTGCTGTTCCATGCTGGTCGTCATGAAAAACAGGAATGTCCATCATTTCACGCAAACGGCTTTCAATAATAAAGCAATCTGGCGCTTTAATATCTTCAAGATTAATGCCGCCAAAGCTTGGGCCTAAATAGCGTACAGAATTAATAAAGGCCTCAATATCAGTTGTATCAACTTCCAAATCAATAGAGTCGACATCAGCAAAACGCTTAAATAATACCGCCTTACCTTCCATGACCGGCTTTGAAGCTAATGCACCAAGATTACCAAGCCCTAAAATAGCGGTGCCATTAGAAATAACTGCAACAAGATTGCCCTTTGCCGTATAGTCATAGGCGGCAGCAGGATTTTTGGCAATAACCTCAACTGGAACCGCAACGCCTGGCGAATAGGCTAATGACAAATCACGCTGAGTTGCCATTGGCTTGGTTGGAATAATTTCTAACTTACCAGGGCGGCCTTCAAAGTGATAATTGAGGGCTTCTTGATCGCTTACGGCTTTTGATGATTTTTGTTCTTTGGTAAGGCCACTATTGGGTGCCATGGATATATCTTTCATTTAAAATTTCACACACAATTAGCATATTATCCGACACAATGCCGTAATAGCTTTAATTTTTTTCAATCAGCCCTTTTAAAGCTTTTAGATAAAAAGACAAGAAATGTTTAAAACTGTTTGTGATGATGTGCAATAAACTTCGCACACTTTATGTTTGAAGCGACGCAAAGTCTCATATGCGATAATATTCATTGATTAACTTACCAATGAAAATGAATTTTAAAAAGCTGTAAACGTCATGGTGGTCAATGAACGTACAATACCTGGGATATCTAAAACATTCTCACTAAGGAATTTACCAATATCCTTGTCTTCTGCTACATAAATTTTGAGAAGAAGATCAAATTCACCACTGGTAGAATAAAGTTCAGAAACAATTTCTCTTGTATAGAGTATATCGGCAACCTCGTAGGTTTTGCCAGGTACACATTGCAGTTGCATGAAAATCGGCTTCATAATTTATCCTCAACTATTGGGTTTATTCCCTATCTTATTAAAGTGGTATTAAGCTTTTGTTAACTCGTAATTGCGAAAATTTCCAAAATAATGAAATTGTCTTATGATTATAGTGATGGGCAACATGTTGTGATCTTATTTTAGGTTTTTAAGATATAAAGTTTCATCAAGAATTTCGTTAAGATTTGAAGGTTAAAAAGGATGCGGTGTTGAAATATGCATCGATTCATCGCCTTTGGTTTTCAAAGTCAAAAATTTAATAGGGTTTATAAGAATGCGAGCCAATAGGAAAAATGCTATCATAGAGGATAGTTTTCCCATAAATAAAAAATCCATAATGCAGCAAATATTTTCTGCATCTGGTTTGTCGGTACATTTTTTAAAATACTATTATTTTTATCGAAAAATAGCTCTATCATTAGTGGCTATAGTAATGCTTACTTTGATAAATAATGCTCATGCATTAACCGCTTCAGAGATAATGCAGCTTAATAAACTTGACCCGCAAACACGCATTGAACAACGTTGCGATATCGAAGCTATGAGCCGCCTTGGTAAGGAAAAGCGTTGGCGACCTGACAAGGTTTTGGCTTATGCATTTTCAGATCCTGTTATGAGTGCACATACAGTGAAAGCTAAAGGTGCGGCCTTCAGATCGAACGGCAATTGGTATCGTTTATCCTATATTTGCAAGACCCAAGATGATTTTGTAACCATTAATACTTTTGAGTATAAGATAGGAGATCTTGTGCCGCGTAAGGATTGGGATAAGCATTATTTGGTTCCATAGCGCTTTATAAAATTAAAGTGCTGGTATTCTTACCTGAAAAAATTTTAACATGATTTTTTATGCTTTAATATTTAAATATTATTTTAAATTGCAACTTATAAATGACTTTTTGAGAGAAATTTTAATTTTTTTGTAATTAAATATTGAATTTTTTGTAAGAAATACTTGCTATATATAAAATATAGAAAATTGATTTTATAGAGAGGATGGATATTATGATATTTTAATATCATAATATATTAAAATTTCAGATAAAATTTGAAGATCTTCTAACCCTCCTTTGCTTTAATTATGTCATTAAATAAACAAAAATAGTGTAAATGTCATATTAAGTATATATTAATATGCAAATTTTATATATATCTATTATTAAGTGGAAGTTGTATATTTCTATATTTTAATTTTGATATGCAGCATATCAAAAATTTATATAAGTATTCAGGTGTTGCAGAGATAAAAATCTGCAATAGCAAGGTGTCTGGCTTATCGCCCCCCGCTTGAAGCTGGATACCTTGCTCCTCGTTTTACTTAACCAATTTAATTCAAAATACGTGGATTAGATTTGGTGGTAAAATGGCTACTAGTTCTTAAGCACAGGAACAGCACAGGATATTTGGCATTGTTACCCCGAACAGCTAGATATCCTGTTGGTTCATGTACAATATCAACCGGTTATTTATCAAGTTTCATGTGTGCCTTGTTCTAGCATGTTGTGCAATTTTCTTTGCAACTTTAAATGTTTTACAAATTCCATCGATTAAATAGAGGTAATATACCTTGCACTATTGGAAGTAATCAAAACTCAGCTTTTTAATGCAGTGCTTTCATTTTTAGCGGCGCAAAGAGCATCATATTCACTCAACACCGATGATAGTTCATTTTCTAAAACTATTTTTGATTGCTCACTAATATAATCAGCTAAATCCTGCGGTATTCCTGAATAGGTTATATAGCCAACCGTTGCACGAATTGCTTCAAATATATTTTTTACGGTTGTTTCACGTGCTGTGGGTGATGCATCCTGTGCCAGAAGCATAATAAAAAGTGTTTTACTGATGGCTGAGTGTACATTAATTTGGCATTGTTGATAAATAGAGTTTTGACGAAGTACTTCAATTTTTTCGTCTAGAAGCCTTAATTTAGTCGATAGTTCTGAATTAAGCATGTGCATATCCATTATAAATCCCCGTTATATATAATAAATATCGAATAATAATTGGTGTTTAAATACATTACAAGTATATTTATAACCTTTATTCAATATTATTGAATTATTAAAATTATCTTTATTATTATATTATAATAATTTACTATTTTTATTTGTTTCATTGAGTGATATTTCACCAATATGAAAAATACATTCTTATGAAATTTTTACGGCATGTTTAAACTGATAAGGGGGCAATGGTGGTGTTATTATCCTTATGAGAAAAACTAATCTATGCCCCAATTTTTCAAGCTATAAATAAACAGGGCCAAGGTTAATTCACGTGATGATAGGTTATATTCAACCTTTGGCGATACTTGTGCTTATTTTCTAATTTTCATTATCTTGAAAGGAAAATCAATCAGAATAATGAAAGGGTAAGAAAAATGAGCATGAGTGCTTATAGGAAACCAAAAGACATTCAGGCTGATGATAGTCTCTTAGTTTAGAAAGTACTACCCTGCAGGCAAAGGGCACGATTTTTGGGTGGAAATGAAGGCGGTTGCAGTTAATCCCGTTGATGTTGAGCTACTAGCAAATACTATTCCCAAAGAAGGTTATCGCGTACTTGGCTTTGATGCAGCGCGTAGGGTCAAAGCTGTCGGTGACGGTGTAACTTTATTTAAGGAAGATGATGAGGTTTTTATGCTAGCGCGATTGATCGTAATGGTATTAACGCGCAATTTCATTTGGTCGATGAACGTATCGTAGGCCATACGCCAACAAGCTTAAGCTTTGCCGAAGCCGCGGCACTACTTTGACTGTTATCACTGCATGAGAAGCGCTGTTTGATCGATTGCAAATTCAAAAGGCAAGATATCGGGTAATAAAAATATTCTTATTATTGGCGGTGCCGGTGATGTTGGTTGTAGGGCAATACAATGGACGCATGCTTTAAGCAATTTAACCGTGATTGCAACCTCTTCAAGAGATGAAAGCCGCGCTTCGATACACCAAATGGGGCAGATTACATTATTAATCATCATGAAGATTTGGTGTCTCAGCTTAAAAGATTGGCCATAGATGAAGTTGGTTATGTATTATCCACCAATGCAACAGAACAATATTTATCGCAGTTACCATTGATAATGGCGCCGCAAAGCCATCTTGTGCTAATCGATGATCCTCAATCCCTGGATGTGCGCAGTTTTAAAGCAAAATCTATCGCAGTTCATTGGGAACTTATGTTTTCGCGCTCATTATTAAAAAAAACATGACAGGGTGCAGCAGCATTTATTGTTAAATAAAATTACTAGGCTCAGGACTCATTAATTAAGATAGAATATTACGGTTGCGGCGATGCATATAGCCGAGAAGAAGGTGTGTGCACATCGGTCATAGCGTGTCGCGATGCGCCGCCAGTCTTTTAGCTTGGCAAAGAGGTTTTCGATTATGTGACGCAACCGATAAGTTTGCCTGTCATAAACTATCTCGGTGGTTCTGCCCTTTCTGGGCGGAATGCAAGCCTTTATTTTTTTGTCAAGCAATGCCTGCCGGAACCAGTCAGCATCGTACCCCCGGTCTGCAATGAGTTCCTTGGCATCTGGCAGATGCGCTAGCAAAAGAGCGGCTCCTTTGTAGTCACTCATCTGCCCTTCAGTTAGTAGCAGACATATTGGCTTTCCATCTTGATCGCAGACCGTGTGCAGCTTTGAATTCAAGCCGCCTTTCGTGCGCCCGATACGGCGGGGAATATCCCCTTTTTTAACAGGCTGGCAGCCGTGCGATGCGCCTTGAGGTGTGTGGCGTCAATCATGATGCGTTGAGGTTTTGGGCCCTGTCCGGCCAGCATTGCGAAGATGCGGTCAAATACACCCAACCTGCTCCAGCGGATAAAGCGATTATAGAGCGTTTTATGCGGACCATAACCGAGGGGCGCATCTTTCCATTGCAGACCATGTTTGATGACATAGACAATGCCGCTGATAAAGCGCCTGTCATCGACACGAGCAACCCCATGAGACAGTGGAAAACAGGGCGATATTCGCGCCATCTGCTCTTCGCTCAATAAAAACAAATCACTCATTAGTTTCACCTCCACAAAACCAATGAATCACAAATCAACAAAAAAAGGAATCCAAAAAATTAATAGGTCCTGACCCTAGATTGATAAGGGTGAAATTAGAACAACGCTCACTTAGTTATTGTCACCAATCAATGTGCATAATTTGAAAGAAGCGTATTCTCGGCTTGAGGCTAGTAATGTGACGGGAAGATTAGTCATTGAAAACTGGCAATAATAGTTTGGCTAAAAAATGCCTTTTTATTTTTGACTATTTAGAATCTTGGATAATTTTAAAAAAATTCAATTACCGCAAAGAGCCAGCACATAAATTAGGCTTTAAGAAGAAGTAACTAAGGTGATATTCCATGGAATTATGGTCAATCCAACCTGAATCTGCATTCATGGCAAGGTCATCCTTGTTAATATAAAAATAGACTTTATTTTGATAAAATCGGATCAACGTAAAGCCGATGAATTCAGCATCAAGTACAATTCCTGTCTGGTCTTTAACAATTGCTTTAGCGAAAAAATCGTCATGGAGATTAATCGTTATAGAAATATCTGCGTCATTGTTAGAAAAATGAATGAACAGTGCCGCGCCATTTGGTGTAAAAAATTTGTCAAAAGCTAAAAGATTGCTAACGTTTTTATTCAAAATATCATGCTTGGCAAGTTGCGGATCAAAGGGAAGATTGAGATCAAATAAGATGTCAAAATCATTGCTCATCATGTACTTAATCCAGTCATTTTGGTGTTATAGCTTGCAAGATTCAGTCGCGACTTGATTGTAAGATTAATCAAATCGCATTCTATAACGCTTATTTGCTCATCTTTAACATTATTGTTAGCGCGATGAATTCCTTCAAAAAATAGTGCTTTGTCCTTATAAATCTCAATATATTTAATATAATTCATCCAAATGGAAGCTTGAACTCCTCTTACTGTTGTAATGGATAAACTAACATCATCAAACATCGGCGCTATACACATTGATAGTTCACGCAACCTATTTGAAAAGGTTAAATCAATAAAGAAAATATCACTATCAAATTCAGCTCGCGAATAGACTGCATCTTTAAAATAAGCACAATGGTTCAGTAAAAATTCCTTATTTTTCACCGCTATATCAGCATTCCAAAGATCAAATTTTAATAAAAATTCTTCCATTAAATTTCCTTTTTGAAATGTCCCATACAGCAATGAGATATATCGATAATTAGCGCGGCTTAACCTTACCCGTTGATTGGCGTATATGGAGTTCAGGCTTTATCAGCTCATGTCCGTCAAGTACTTCCTTGCCATTTAGAAGATCAAGCAGCGCAAGAGCCGCACGTCTGCCAACTTCGCGTTGACCGTTCCAAACAGTGGTAAGGGCAGGGGTTGCAATGGCAGCTTCTTCCAAGTCATCATAGCCGGTAACAGAAATATCTTCACCAACTTGCAATCCAGCCCGGGCAATGCCATTCATTAGTCCAATGGCAACAAGGTCATTCCAACAAACAGCAGCAGTTGGTTTATCCTTCAGGGCTAAGAATTGTGGGGCTGCTTCAAAGCCTGCTTGTTTGGTGCGTGGTCCAGAAATACGCCATTCGGGCTTTGCTTCAAGCCCTGCTTTTTGCATGGCATTGAGATAACCTTGGTAGCGATCACGCCCAGTAGAGGTGAAATCTGTGCCACCAATCATAGCAATTTTTTCGTGCCCTAAAGAAATTAAATGGTTGGTTGCAAGGGCAATGCCAAATGTGTCATCACCCGTAAAAACCGGTGCTTCAATGCCATCAATACGGCGCGCAACAAAAACCATTGGCAATCCGTTTTCTTGGGCAATGAGGATGTCTTTTAAAGGAGTACCAATTGCCGGAGACATTATAACGCCATCAGCACCTAATTGCAGCAATGTTTCAATAAAGTTGCGTTGCTTTTCTACTTGGTCATAATGGTTGGAAAGAATAAAGGTTTGCCCTGAGCGGTCAAGCTCGGTTTCGATGGAGCGTAAGATTTCAGCGAAAAACGGATTCATAATGTCATGCACAACAACGCCGATAATTCCAGAGCGGGAGGTGCGCAAACTTGCAGCCCGGCGGTTGTAAATATAGCCAATATCTCGAGCAAAGGTTTTGATGCGATTGCGCGTTTCTTCGGCAACCAAAGGGCTATCGCGTAGGGCAAGTGATACGGTCGCCGTTGAAACGTCAAGAGCTTCTGCAATGGTAGATAGTTTGATTTTTTGCGCCACCGATTAATCCTCCACTTAAAATCGTATGATATGTTTATTATTAGCTATACTGGATTTTACAATGAGTTCTAGTCCAAATCGTTCGCAATTCGTTTATTGTATTGAGTGTTAAGTGTTTTCTTACCAATGTTGCGAGATGTTTTTATGATGCAGCATATTAATGTGCTGATTTTGCCGATTAAGCCATTTTGATAATTTTACATGATTAATAATGATGGCGAATAACATACGTGGTTTTAAATAGTGGGTGAAAAATCGCTTTATAATTGTCACAATAATGGTTATGCCTAAGTTGTGAATTGGGATATTGGATGAAAGAGGGCTTTGTGAACTATCGAAAATGCCCCAATAATATGCTAATTTATAATTATGTGTGAAAACATCTAAAGCAGGTTATCAAGGCGAAGACGGAGCAGACTATGTCATTTTTTAAAAAACTTTTTGGCGGCGGCGATAAAACTCCTAAGGAAATCTCCTCGGATCCAATTGACTATAATGGTTTTACAATCAAAGCCACGCCTTTTGCTGCCGATGGTCAGTATCAATCTTGCGGTGTTATTAGCAAAACTATTAATGGTGAAGTGTGCGAGCATCGTTTTATCCGCGCTGATAAATTTGCAAGTACCGATGTGGCGTTTGATATGATTACAATTAAAGCCCGTCAAATTATTGATGAGCAAGGCGATAATTTGTTTAAATAAATAGATTATTGTATCAATATCTTTGTGTCGATTTTGATAGGTGGATATCAACAAATGACAACAAAAAGAAACGAGACGCATAGCAAAATTTTAACTGAGCTTTTCCCCGCGATTCCCTTTATTGATGCAGAGGCGATAAAAGAGGCTGTAACGGCTAAGCATTTGCGCAAATTTCCTCCTTCAATCGCTATTTGGTTGGCTGCCATTGCCTATATCCGCCATAATTATACAGATTATGACCAATTGCGTGATGATGGCTATGATCGTGATAGTGCATTGCATTTTGTGCGCGATAGTATCAATGAAACTTTGACGATATGGCGTTCAAGCCGCTATTTAGAAGATGATGAAGAACAACAGCTTATCTAAACTTATTGTGATATAGCTCATTTAAAAAAGTTTCTTTAGTCACATCACTGACATATTACATGCCTATATTTTATTCTTAGGCATGATGCTTAGATGTGAATCTATCTAAATGACCATAATATGTGTTTGGTACATAAAAAAATAAAAAATATTTTTGCTCATTCCTTGACAAATGCCTTTTCAATTTTTATCTCTAATGCATCGTTAGCACTCTCAACTATCGAGTGCTAACAATAGAGGCATAAAGCCTTATTCAATTATTAGGTTAACATTTTTACTAAGGGTAAAAACCATGGCTACACCAAATTTCCGCCCGCTCCACGACCGTGTTGTGGTTCGCCGCGTTGAATCAGAAGAAAAGACTGCTGGTGGCATCATTATTCCTGATAGCGCCAAAGAAAAGCCACAAGAAGGCGAAGTTGTTGCTGTTGGCGCAGGCGTACGTGATGAAAACGGCAAGGTTGCAGCTCTTGATGTTAAGGCTGGCGATCGCGTTCTTTTCGGCAAATGGTCTGGCACTGAAGTCAAGCTTGGCGGCGAAGATCTTTTGATCATGAAAGAATCCGACATTATGGGTATTCTCGGCTAATCATTAGCTTTTGAGCCTGTACCTATCCGTCTATTTTTAAAAATTCGGGAAATTTCCCTAAAAGGAGTTAAATAAATGGCTGCTAAAGAAGTCAAATTTGGCCGTGAAGCACGTGAGCGCATGTTGCGCGGTGTTGATATCCTTGCCAATGCTGTTAAGGTAACACTTGGTCCAAAAGGCCGTAACGTTGTTATTGAAAAGTCATTTGGTGCACCACGCATCACTAAAGATGGTGTTTCAGTTGCTAAAGAAATCGAACTTGAAGATAAGTTTGAAAATATGGGCGCACAAATGGTGCGTGAAGTTGCTTCTAAAACCAACGATATCGCTGGTGATGGTACAACAACTGCAACCGTTCTTGCACAAGCTATCGTTCAAGAAGGCGCAAAAGCTGTTGCTGCCGGCATGAACCCAATGGATGTAAAGCGCGGTATTGATGCAGCTGTTGCTGAAGTTGTTGGCGTATTGCTTAAAAAAGCAAAGAAAATCAACACATCTGATGAAGTTGCTCAAGTTGGTACAATTTCAGCTAATGGTGAAGCAGAAATCGGCAAGATGATTGCTGAAGCTATGCAAAAAGTTGGCAATGAAGGCGTTATCACTGTTGAAGAAGCTAAAACTGCTGAAACAGAGCTTGAAGTTGTTGAAGGTATGCAGTTCGACCGCGGTTACCTTTCACCAT
The DNA here is from genome assembly GCF_026743145.1 of Bartonella sp. HY761. Lineage (NCBI taxonomy): Bacteria > Pseudomonadati > Pseudomonadota > Alphaproteobacteria > Hyphomicrobiales > Bartonellaceae > Bartonella > Bartonella sp. HY761. The sequence continues at coordinate 2,369,697 of NZ_CP104887.1, read as the reverse complement.
ATTTCGTCACCAATGCTGAAAAGATGGTGGCAGATCTTGATGATCCTTACATCCTTATCCATGAAAAGAAGCTTTCAAACTTGCAAGCTCTTCTTCCTGTTCTTGAAGCTATCGTTCAAACCGGTAAGCCACTTCTCATCATCGCTGAAGATGTAGAAGGTGAAGCATTGGCAACTCTCGTTGTTAACAAGCTTCGCGGTGGTTTGAAAATCGCTGCTGTTAAGGCTCCTGGCTTTGGCGATCGTCGTAAGGCAATGCTTGAAGATATCGCTGTTCTTACAGCAGGTCAGGTTATTTCTGAAGATATTGGCATCAAGCTTGAAAACGTAACCCTTGACATGCTTGGCCGTGCGAAGAAAGTTGCTATCACTAAAGAAACCACCACAATTGTTGATGGTGCTGGTGAAAAAGCTGAAATCAATGCACGCGTTAGCCAGATTAAGGCTCAGATCGAAGAAACAACTTCTGATTATGATCGTGAAAAACTTCAAGAACGTCTTGCTAAGCTTGCTGGTGGCGTTGCAGTTATCCGCGTTGGCGGTGCAACTGAAGTTGAAGTTAAGGAAAAGAAAGACCGCGTTGACGATGCATTGAATGCAACTCGCGCCGCTGTTGAAGAAGGTATTGTTCCTGGTGGTGGTACCGCACTTCTTCGCGCTGCTAACGGCATCACCGTTAAGGGTATCAATGCTGACCAAGACGCTGGTATCAACCTTGTTCGTCGCGCTCTACAAGCTCCTGCTCGTCAGATCGCAACCAATGCTGGTGATGAAGCTTCAATCGTTGTTGGCAAGATCCTTGAAAACAGTGCTGATACATTTGGCTACAACACTGCAACTGGTGAATATGGCGATCTTATCGCTCTTGGTATTGTTGATCCAGTTAAAGTTGTTCGTTCTGCCTTGCAGAACGCAGCATCAGTTGCTGGTCTTCTTGTTACCACTGAAGCCATGATTGCAGAACTTCCTAAGAAAGAATCTGCAATGCCTGCAATGCCAGGTGGCGGCATGGGTGGTATGGGCGGTATGGACTTCTAATAGTTCAAACCCCTTTAAAAATAGAGAAAAGCGGCTCATTGAGCCGCTTTTTTTATGATATTATATCGAAGTTGCAGCTTATAAAATTGCCCAAACCTTGAAAAGATTTGGGCGACTAAATAGGCTTAAATAACGGGCGGTTGATGATTATTGAGCAGTATCGCTATTATCTTTAGCGGTGTTTACATGATCGATGTTTCTAGTATTGCGTTCCATGACAATATGCATCCAATCCTTGCCGCTTGGTGATTGGAAAATTTGTAAGCCAAATTCGGGTATGATTGAATATAAATGGTCAAAAATATTCGACATAGTATTTTCATATTCTGCCCAGACGACAGTATTGGTAAAGCAATAAATCTCTAACGGTAGCCCATTAGCATCGGGTGCTAATTGGCGAACCATCAAGGTCATTTTTTGATGAATACCGGGATGGCTTTTCAAATAGGCGGTAATATAAGCTCTAAATGTGCCGATATTGGTCATGCGTCTTGTGTTGGCTGCAATAGCCGCCTTGTCTCCAAGCTTGCCATTCCACTCGGTTATCTCTTTGGTTTTGCTGTCAAGATAATCGCGCAGCAGTACATACTGCGATAAATGTTGCTTATCTTCTTCAGTTAAAAAGCGAATACTGCTTTGGTCGATAAAAAGCGCGCGTTTAATTCGGCGACCACCAGATTCTTGCATGCCGCGCCAATTGATAAATGGATCGCTCACCAATTTTCGGATGGGAACAGTGGTAATAGTATTATCAAAATTTTGCACCTTAACCGTATAAAGGGCAAGCTCGATAACCGTACCGTCAGCACCTAGATTTGATACGGTAATCCAGTCGCCCACCCGTACCATATCGGTAGAAGCAATTTGCACACTGGCAACCAGTGATAGCAATGTATCTTGAAAGACCAGCATTAAAACCGCAGCCATGGCACCAAGGCCTGACAGAAGAATAAGCGGCGAGCGATCAATTAAGGTGGCAAGGATCAAAATGGTGGCAACGGCAAAAAGTGCAACCTTTACAATCTGAATTAGCCCTTTGATGGAGCGCATTTTTAAATGTTGGCGGTGGTGATAAATATCTTCAAATGCGCTGAGCATGGAAGAAATGGCTAGGGCGATGGTAAGAATGATAAAGGCATTGGCGACATTTTCAATAATTTTGGTGGCAGCCCCTGGTAGTCCAGGTACAACGCCAACTCCAACCGAAAATACCAATGCCGGCGCAATATTGGCAAGGCGCGAAATGGCAGAGCGAATAAAATCATTATCGCCACCTTTTACCATATTAAGCAGCCGATAAGAGCCACGCAATAGCAAAGCGCGGACCAAAAAATTCACAACAAAAGAAGCGACAATCAGAATAGCTAGCCAAATTAAAGTTTGAAGCCAAGCGTGCTGGCCTAATAATTGCTGCATTGTTTCATCCACTTGTTGCACTCCTTGTTCTAGGTTCGAGCCCACCATACTCTCCTTTAAATGGTATCTATTGCTTTTACTGTTCATAAAAACAGCTTTTCATTTGGTTAGGTTTAGCGGTATATTATCGAAAAAATAGGGCAATAAGATCATAATTATTTTATAAAGCGCTATATCATATTAAGTCGAGACAATTATTATAAGATCGTTGCTAATTTCACATTGAAAGATCATTTTATAAGACTGCTATAAGCTCTCACTGGTTCGTGAAAGCACCGTGAAAATGTTTTTTAAGTTTATGCTTACACTTTGCGATGTGATTGATTATAGTATTGTTAATTGATGATTAGGAGATCGTTATGGGTAAAATTTTGTTTGACCTTCCAGCAACACCTTTAGTTCCAGTTGTGGGTAGCGGGGATCTTTTTCCGGTAAATCGTATTTTTTGTGTAGGTCGTAACTATGAAGATCACGCCAAGGAAATGGGCGCAGCAGTTGATCGTGAAGCGCCTGTTTATTTTACCAAACCCGCCTCGGCGGTTGTTTTGTCTGGCGGCACTATTCCCTATCCTCCTGGTACGACAAATTTTCATTATGAAATGGAATTGGTTGTCGCAATTGATAAGCCAGCTTTTAGAGTTGGTGTTGATGAGGCGCTTAATAGCGTGTTTGGTTATGCCTGCGGTCTTGATATGACACGGCGTGATTTGCAACAATATGCTAAGGATAGACGCTATCCGTGGGATATTGCTAAGGCGTTTGAAAATTCAGCGATTATAACGCCAATAACGCCAGTTGAAGAATTTGGTGCGGTTAATGATCAGCATATATGGCTCAAGCTTAATAATGAAACCAAGCAAAGTTCTCATTTAAATGCCCAAATTTGGAGTGTTGAGGAAATTATTAGCCATTTATCGCATTATTATCACTTAACTGCTGGTGATCTTATCTATACAGGTACACCATCAGGTGTTGGTGCGGTAAAGTCTGGCGATATCATAACTGGTGGTATTGATGGACTTTCAGCGTTGGTTATTGAAATTGGTAATGCTGAATAGCAAAGTTATTTTAATCTTTTGCCATGGGTAGCAGTGTTTAAAAGCATTTGCCAGAATAAAAATCTGTGCCTGGGCTTTCACTCCATAAAAATAATAATTATATAGGCGTTAAGTCACATAGCTATTGAATGTTTATGCGATTTAATGTCTATAAAATTATCCATTGCTTAAAAGCTTGCTGAAAACTATGGCTTGGGTTATGGCAATATGGTTGTGCTGTTGGGCTTTTAACATTAAAGTTCCTTTGCTCGTTTTATGATCAATATCAGGTTTTATTAATGCGTTTTTCACCGGATTTTCTGGACGATATTCGAGGCCGTGTCCCTATTTCAACGGTGGTCGCAACGCGCGTTACATTTGACAGTAAAAAAAGCAATGCATCCCGCGGAGATTATTGGGGTTGTTGTCCATTTCATGGTGAAAAGACGCCAAGCTTTCATTGTGATGATGGCCGTGGGCGCTATCATTGTTTTGGCTGCGGTGAAAGCGGTGATCATTTTCGTTTTTTAATGACACTTGATGGCTTAGGTTTTACGGAAGCAGTGGAACGGGTAGCGGATATGGCTGGTGTGCCAATGCCAAAAGCTGATCCGCAGATGGAGCAGCGCGAAGCGCGTAAAGCCACGCTTTATGATGTCATGGAAATGGCTACTCAATTTTTTGAGGCGCAATTGCAAAATAGCCAAGGCAATGAAGCGCGCCAATATTTACAAAATCGTCAATTGCCGCAAGCAATACAAAAACGTTTCCGCCTTGGTTTTGCGCCGAATAGTAAAACTGCACTAAAAGATCACCTCCTAGCCAAAGGTGTTAGCGTCAAACAAATGGACGCCGCTGGTCTTATCGTGACAGGAGCAGATATTCCAAGTCCATATGATCGTTTCCGTCATCGTGTTATATTTCCAATTGCGGACTTAAAGGGGCGAATTGTTGCTTTTGGTGGTCGTGCTTTATCAACTGAAGTGCGGGCGAAATATTTAAATTCGCCAGAAACCGAATTATTCCATAAGGGCAATTTGCTTTATAATGGCGGCGAAGCACGACGAGCAGCACAAGCTAAAGGCGGTGAAGCAGCAAAGCCTATATTGGTTGTTGAAGGTTATATGGATGTCATTGCCCTTGCTAAAGCCGGCATTGATAATGCTGTGGCACCGCTTGGTACTGCACTAACCGACGAGCAATTACAACTTTTATGGCGCATGTCAAATGAGCCAGTTTTGTGTTTTGATGGCGATGGCGCTGGCATTAGTGCAGCTTACCGTGCCATTGATCGTGCCTTACCTTTGTTAAAAGCCGGTGTGTCTTTGCGCTTTGTGACATTACCTAATGGTAAAGACCCCGATGATATTATTCGCGATAATGGTGGCGAAGCATTTTTGGGTTTAGTGAGTGAAGCGCAGCCATTGATTGAAATGCTTTGGCAACGTGAAGTAAATGACGGCTTAACTGAAACGCCTGAACAGCGCGCCGCTCTTGAAAAGCGATTAACGACAGCTGCTTTTTTGATTAAAGATGAAAGTCTGCGCCATTATTATTTGCAGGATATTCGTAATCGACTTCGCGATTTTTTCCGCCCTAAATTTCAACCTTTTCAAAAAGGGCAAAAGGGCCAGCAAGGTAATTTTGGTAAAAAGACACTCCAGACGATTGCAGCAGGGCCATCACAAAATCTCAATAATTCCGATCTTGCTTGGTCATCAAGAACGCCAATGGCATCGCGTGATGCGGCTATTTTGCTAACCCTTGCCAATCATCCCGCCCTTTGGCATGAAAATTTTGAAGCGCTTGCGGCTTTAGAATTTGCTCATGATGGTTTACAAGATTTTCACCGGGCTATGCTTAATATTTTGGCTGAGTGGTGCCCCGATGATGGTTCTGCTATGCATGAATTGTTAATAAAACGCGGCCAAAAAGCAATATTAGATCGCATCAGTATGATGATGCGCAATTTAAATACCCGCTCTTGTACGTTAGAAGCGCCGATTGAAGATGCGCGTGAGGCATTAAAGCAAGCATTGTACTTGTATTCTAGTGCACGCAACCTACATAAACGATTAAGAGAAATAGAAGTTGATCTTTTAGCAAATCCTACTGAAGAAAAACTGGCTTTGCTAATGGATGTGAGGGCAGAGTTGGAACGTAGTAATGCCACTGAAGCGCTGATTGAAGGCTTTGGTGCATGGGAAAAAGAAAAAGGTTAGAATCACTTTTTTGTAAAATGATTCGCTTTTTTCTTGCGAATCAGACAATTAATCTCGTTAGATTAGGATTGTCATGAGCGCCACCGCAGATTTCTTGGGTGTTGGCGTTGCTTTTGGTTGTCTATTCGTATGGCTTTATGATTGAGCTATACCAATCTAAAATGAGATTATTTTTAAAAAAGCTAAAATTTTGTAATTTTTACAATGTCTTGCTTGAATGTTAATGTTTGGTTATTTTATAGGAAATACTATAAAAGCCACAATAAGTATTTATAATGCAAGATGTTCAAAGGAAGTAACATTTATATATTGGTAAATTATATAGTGTAGACACGCTTTATAGAGAATTTAGCTTTTATTGGAACTTTTGCGCCAGCAAAGGTATTTATAAGGTTTATAGTCTATGGGTCGATTGATAATGGCCTTAGGCAAGTGAATGTCTGGAGTGACGACGGTATGGCAAGCAAGGTTAAGCACAACGAGGAAAATGAAGCTGAACGCGAAGTTAATGCGGATGGCCCACTTCTCGACCTTTCCGATGACGCTGTCAAAAAGATGATTAAAATCGCCAAGAAGCGCGGTTATGTCACTATGGATGAACTCAATGCAGTGTTGCCTTCTGAAGAAGTAACGTCTGAACAAATTGAAGACACCATGGCGATGCTTTCTGATATGGGCATCAATGTTGTTGAGGATGACGAGCAAGAAGGTGACCCTGAGGTTGCGGAAGTTGAAGGCGGCGGTGAACTTGTAGAAGCTGGATCGACCGCGCTTGCTGTTGCTACTAAAAAAGAACCAACCGACCGCACAGATGATCCGGTACGCATGTATTTGCGCGAAATGGGCGCAGTTGAGCTTTTATCACGTGAAGGTGAGATTGCCATCGCTAAGCGTATTGAAGCTGGCCGCGAAACAATGATTGCTGGCCTTTGTGAAAGCCCGCTTACTTTCCAAGCTTTGATTATTTGGCGTGATGAATTAAACGACTCTCGTATTTTATTGCGTGAAATTATTGATCTTGAAACGACTTATGCCGGTCCAGAAGCGCGCCAAGCGCCAATCGTACAGCGTTTTGATCTGGAAGAAAAAGCCGAGCCAGCGCCGCGCCGTCCATCGCGTGATGATGAAGATGATATCACCAATGTTGGCGGTGAATTGGGTATTGATGATGAGGACGAGGACGAGGATGAAGTAAACTTGTCGCTTGCTGCAATGGAAGCAGAACTGCGCCCGCAAGTGATGGAAACTCTTGATCTTATCTATGACACCTATTTGAAATTGCGTAAATTGCAAGATCAACAGGTTGAAAACAGCTTAACTTCTGAAAATGAAGCTTTGTCGCCAACTCAAAAGCGTCGCTTAAAAGAGCTTAAAGATCAGCTTATCAAAGCAGTTAAATCCTTGTCGCTTAACCAAAACCGTATTGAGGCATTGGTCGAGCAGCTTTATGACATCAATAAGCGTCTTGTGCAAAATGAAGGTCGTTTAAAGCGTCTTGCCGATTCTCATGGTGTTCGGCATGAAGAATTTTTGAAAGCCTATCAGGGCCGTGAGCTTGATCCAGATTGGCTAAATTATGTGCTTACTTTGAAAGCGCGTGGTTGGGTAGAATTTGCTAGCCGTGAAGAGCGTCATATTCTTGAAATTCGTGGTGAAATTCAAGAGCTCGCCCAAGAAACGGGTATTTCAATTGGCGAATTCCGCCGCATTGTCAATCAGGTACAAAAAGGCGAGCGCGAAGCAACCATTGCTAAAAAGGAAATGGTAGAAGCCAATTTGCGCCTTGTGATTTCAATTGCTAAAAAATACACCAATCGTGGTTTGCAATTCCTAGACCTTATTCAAGAAGGTAATATAGGCTTGATGAAGGCGGTTGATAAGTTTGAATATCGCCGTGGTTACAAATTCTCAACCTATGCGACTTGGTGGATTAGACAGGCAATTACCCGCTCTATTGCCGACCAAGCTCGTACTATCCGTATTCCAGTGCATATGATTGAAACAATTAATAAAATTGTACGCACATCACGGCAAATGCTACACGAAATTGGCCGTGAGCCAACACCGGAAGAATTGTCAGAAAAATTGGCAATGCCGCTTGAAAAAGTGCGCAAAGTGCTCAAAATTGCCAAGGAACCGATCTCCCTTGAAACACCCGTTGGTGATGAAGATGATTCACATCTTGGCGATTTCATTGAAGATAAAAATGCGCTATTGCCAATTGATGCGGCTATCCAAGCCAATTTGCGCGATACAACCACGCGCGTTTTGGCGTCCTTAACCCCACGTGAAGAACGTGTATTGCGCATGCGTTTTGGTATTGGCATGAATACCGATCATACCTTGGAAGAAGTCGGGCAACAATTCTCGGTTACGCGCGAACGTATCCGCCAGATTGAAGCTAAGGCATTACGTAAGTTGAAGCATCCTAGCCGTTCGCGCAAATTGCGTTCTTTCTTGGATTCATAAATAATTGTAGCTCTATAGCTTACAAATAGTTTTGATTAAATAAAGGTGGGTTTTCCCACCTTTTTTGTTGTGTTCGTTTTTATATTAAGCTTTCTTGTAGCTCAATTGTTTCAAGGTTATAAAACCATTTTTGTAAGGATTTTAATATTGCTAAATAAGCGCTGCTCGTGGACAATATTTATCAATGTCAGCTTATGGTCCAAAGCTTTCATTGACGCCTATTTTCGCAATCATAACCTATCATTTGTTGTTGCCCATTTTGATTATTTTCCATGAACTCAGTAAGTGCTTTTGAGTGCGGACAATAATCGTTCAAATGTTCTTCTGCTTTTTTTAAAAGTCGCCCATTTAGGCCACGGATTTGTTGAGAATTTATTGAAAAATTGTCTTCTCGAACGGTCAGAGACAAAAGGCAATAATATTGTTTTTCCCTTGGGCTATCCCATAAGTAATCTGCAATTGTATTTTTTACTTTATGTGGTTGTAAAACAAATATTTGCGGTTGATACCATGTAATTTTTTTAGCAGGAAGTTTTATTTTATTGGCCTTATTCGTTGCTGGGTCAATTTGATAGAAGCTGTCTTTTATAGATTCAGTTTTTGAAGGCTTACCTAAAAGACCAATAAGTTGGCTTTCTGTGTTTAAACTTGTACAAAATTTATAAAGATCCCAATGACGATATAAGAGTGCACCACTAAAAGCAGTATTTCCTGTTAAGAATAGTAAAATGGCAATTAGAGTAAAGCTTAATATACGCGCCATAATATCCCCGTCAAATGACTCATCATTTTGCTAAAGTAGTAAGTCTAATACTATCTAAAATAATGCCTAAAACATTTTGTTGCGCTAAATAATACTTTATACAATAGAAAATCCAAAATCTTTAAAAATCTTACGCGTTTCTGATGCCAATAAATAATTGCTAAACTGTTGTGCAGCTTTTGTAGTTGGATTCATCATCGCCATATAATAGTGGGCATTAACGGCAAGCGCATCGGGCAGTTCAATTAATCTAAATGCAGTGTTAAGTTCACATTGTTGTTTTGCATTGCTATAATAGCCAATAATAATATCGCTTTGATGATGAATGAGGCTATCAAACAAGGTCTTTTTTAAACCAATATTGGCATCATTGATAAGTGCGCCGCCAACCAACATTTGGGCTTGCTGCAACAACCGCTCAAATGCGCCTTTATATAGCTTTTCAAAATTTTTAAAAACTTCTAAGGCATAATCACCACCGGGATCAGCCTTTGGTGTTGATATGCCAATTTTCAAGTCTGGCTGCATAAAACTTTCAATAAGATTATTTTTATCAATAGTGCTGTCCTTAAGTACAGTGCAGCATAGGCGATTATTAATAAAGTGCGATGGCTGGGTGGTCAATCCTGCTTCAAATAGGCTTTGCGGCCAAGCCTTGTTGGCAGAACAAAAAATATGGGGTCGCTCGCCATTTATAATTTCTTGGTAAAGAAGACCAGCGGGGCCAAAGCGAAATGCAAGCTGGGCATTATCAAGCTGTTGCTGCCATTTGTCTTTTATTGCATTAAAGCAGCTATGGAGGCTGCCAGCTGCATAAATTTCAAGTTGTTGCTTTTGCATGATTGCACCCTTGTATATAAATTAAATTGTTATATAGTCTTACTATATAACGATAGGAATGTCTATTTATGAATAAAATTTACAAAACTTTCCATTTTAGCACGCGCTTAAAGTCGCTTACTTTAAGTGCTTTTGCACTTGTTGCATTTTCTTTAACCCCAGCTCTTGCAGATCGACAATTTACAGATCAGCTTAATCGTAGTGTAACGGTACCTGACAAGGTTGAGCGTGTGGTGGTTCTGCAGCACCAAACCCTAGATATTTTAGTTGAGCTTGATGCCGATAAGAAAATTGTTGGTGTTTTAGATCGTTGGCCAAAGCTTATCCCGGGTCTTGATACATATGCCCCCGAATTGGATAAACTGCCAAAAGTTGGTGATTTAACCAGTGTTAATATTGAGGAAGTTGTTGGTCTTAATCCTGATGTGGTTTTTGTTACCAATTATGCACCACAAGCAATGATTGATCAAATCACCAAGGTGGGTATTCCAGTTGTTGCTATTTCCCTATCAAAAGGCGAGGGGATTGAAGCGCCCAAATTAAACCCGACCTTTGCTGATGATGATGCGGCTTATTCAGAAGGGCTACGTGAAGGTATTAAGTTAATTGGTGCTATTGTCGATCGCGATAAACAGGCTGATGAGCTTATTCAATATGCATTTGATAAGCGTAAAATTGTTGAGGATCGCGTTGCTAATATTGCGGATAAAGACCGCGTGCGCCTTTATATGGCTAATCCGGATCTTCATACCTATGGCAGCGGAAAATATACTGGCGTTATCATGAAGCGTTCGGGCGGCACTAATGTTGCTGAAGGCATCAAAGGTGCGGCACAAGTATCGATTGAGCAGGTGGTTTTGTGGGATCCGCAAGTGATCTTTGTTCAAGATCGTTATGCAAGTGTCGCTGATGATATTCGCAATAATCCGCAATGGAAAGAAATTTCAGCGGTGAAAAACAATAAAATCTACATCACGCCGGAATATGTAAAGCCTTGGGGTTATCCTTTACCAGAAGCTTTGGCGCTTGGCGAACTTTGGATGGCAAAAAAGCTTTATCCTGAAAAATTCGCAGATATTGATATAAATGAGGTTGTGCAGGAATATTATCAAAAATTCTATCGCCATTCCTATGATGGTGAAAACTAGAATTTAAATTACAAGAAATGCAAAAATGTTAAAATGGTAAGGTTTAAATTGTCGTGAAAATTTTTATAAATTGGCTTATTTACGCCATTCTACCTCTATCATTATTTATCATAGCATTGATGATGGGGCGATTTTTTATCGCCCCTGAAGCTATTGTAAAGACCTTAGCTGCCCATATTTTTGGGTTTGAGGTTGATGTTCCCGCCCGCGTGCAATCGATTATTATTGATACGCGCTTGCCGCGCATATTTGGCGCAATGCTAGTTGGTGCAGCCCTTGCTCTTTCAGGTAGTTGCTATCAGGGCGTGTTTCGTAATCCCTTGGTATCTTCTTTCACATTAGGCGTATCGGCTGGTGCTGGCTTTGGTGCAGCTCTTGCCATTTTACTTTTTGCCAATAATTGGATGGTGCCGCTTAGTGCCTTCGCCTTTGCCTCGCTTGCGGTTCTTTGTTGCTTTGGTATAAGTCGCCTTTACCGTTCATATAATATTTTGATTTTGATTTTAAGCGGCATTATTGTTGGTTCAGTGTTTACGGCTTTATTAGCTTTAGTAAAATACACCGCCGACCCATTTTCAAAATTACCTGTGATTGAATATTGGTTGCTTGGTTCGCTTGCTTCCATTGGCAATAGTGATGTGATCATTATTGCAATAATGATGATCCCAGCCGCATTTATTTTAATATTGTTGCGTTGGCGATTAAATATTTTAGCTATGGGTGATGAAACAGCACGCCAATTGGGCATTAATCCGGCACTTTATCGTTTTATCTATATCGCTGCTGCGACTCTTATTGCCGCTGCGGCTGTTTCTGTAAGCGGTATTATTGGCTGGGTTGGTTTGGTTATTCCTCATATTACCCGTATTATTATTGGCCCAGATTTTAGAAAGCTTATCCCCGCATCAATTGCAATTGGCGCATGCTTTTTGTTAATTATTGATAGCCTATCACGCTCGCTCACTTCGATTGAAATTCCATTAGGCATTTTAACCGCACTGGTTGGTGCGCCAATTTTTCTTATTTTATTGCGACGTAATAGCATGGGGTGGAATTCTTAAATGTTGGAAACGCGTCATCTTTCATTTTGCCATCAAGGGCAAAAAGATAATACTTTTTCGGATATTTCGATTGCTGTTGAGCCAGCAGAAGTTTTGGCTGTTCTTGGTCCTAATGGAGTTGGAAAGTCAACTTTTCTACGCACGCTCATTGGCTATGAAATGGCCGCCGCTGGTGGCTCTTATCTTGGCGGTAATGCCTTAGCGCGTTTAAGTTATAAGGATATAGCGCAAAAAATTGCTTATATACCCCAACAAAGCAGTGTTTCTTTTGCGTTTTTGGTGCGTACGATCATTGAAATGGGTATTTCGCCGCATTTATCAACTTTTGAAACACCTGATGCAAGTACTGGTGAGGAGGTTGAAAATGCAGCACGGCTGTTAAAAATTAGCCACCTACTTGATAAGCCGATTAATGAGATTAGTGGCGGTGAGCAGCAGCTTGTCTATATAGCGCGCGCTTTGTTGCAAAAAACGCAATTTATCATCATGGATGAGCCAACAGCCCATCTTGATTTTGCCAATCAAGCGCGATTTTTAACCCTTGTATCGCATTTGTCAAAAAATGGTATTGCGCTTATTTTTTCAACCCATATACCAGACCATGCCTATTGTGTTGCTGATAAAGTGCTATTATTGCAACCAAATGATCACCATTTTTATGGTACTGCACAAGAGGTTATGACCAACGAAAATCTTTCAAATGCTTATCAAATAGATATTGAAAGCTTTGATTATAAAAACCGACATTTATTCATTGTTGGCAATGAAGCGCGATAATTGAAGATGAAAATTGTGGCGATAGAGTATTTGGGTGAAGATGAAGCAGACGTAATAATCAGTGATGGGAATTTTTCTTGCTGTGCCTTTGCTCATCCTTTCAACCAGAATTTAGGCGACATCATATCAACGCCACTCCTACCGCTTGATGTGATAGGCTTAATGCGTGCGTGTGATAAAAACTTTTGTATAAAGCAGCATGAGCAAAATCCCCATTCCTATTACTATGATATTGTTGGAATTATTTTAATAAGCCAAAAAACTATCATGGTAAAAGTGGGAGATATTATATTTGATCTATCTGACGCAGATATTCCCAAGGATATCTGCCACGGTGAAATGGTTGAATTTACTGTTTCCCGCATAGATCTAGAGTGAATAAGTTAAAGTAGGAGGCAAAGCTAACATTCAAGCCCGGCTGATTTTCGCGCCCACCATAAAGTAAGATCAGCGCCAAGGCTTAAAAATGGCTCCGGTGGATTGCTTGATGGGCCATCAGAATTTAACAAGAAATCAATGAGCTTGTTTTTTTCACCTTTAATATGGTCAGCGAGCAAAGTACCAAGCCCCGTGGATTTGGTAAGCCCTAAACCATTACAGCCAGAAATTGCAAAAATATTCTTATCCAAATTGCCAAAAAAGCTTTTTTGATTGCGCGTTATGGCAATGCCGCCCCCCCAAAAATATTCAAATTCCACATTCTCAAGCATTGCAAAGCGATTTTTAAAGGATTGTTGAATATTTTTCTTTGCTTTTTCAAGCATGTTTTTACGTGGCAAGGCCTTTGGGTTGAATGTAACCGTATTGCGCAGCAATAGACGATTATCGACAGTGCGCCTTAGCGTTGTACCGCTTGGGTCAGCTGGAATAATTCCCCAATAATCCTTGCCGCCAAGCAATTCTTGCTCATGTGTGGTTAATGGGCGCGTTAGGCCGGCATAGGTAAACATTGGTAAAATGCGGTTTTTTAAAAAACCAAATTGCGGAACAAAACAATTATTGGCCAAAATAAGATTATCAGTAATAATTTTGCCATTGGCATGATGAAGGGTTATTTGGGCACCTTTTTCAAAACCAGTAATTGGAGTATTTTCAAAAAGCTGGATATTATTTGGTAAAGAGTTGGCTAAGCCTTTTAAAAGGGCAGCAGGCTGCACCAAGCGCGTGCCCTTAGTGTAAATTGCCTTTTTATAAAAACCCGTGCCAATATGATATTGAAGCTGCGGCCCTTCAATAATTTCAAATTCTTCGCCCATTTTTTCAAGGCCACGGCTATAAGAATCAAGAATATTAATACCTTTTGGCTCCACCGCCGCTTGATACTTGCCGGCATGGCGAAGGTCGCAGGCAATGTCATTGTCTTTAATAATTTTTTCTAACACATTAATGGCAAGAAGATTGATTTTTTGATTGATCTTGGCAACGGTCAAATCACCAATATAGTCAGGTGCTGTAACGTCATGGGGTAAATCAATCATAAAGCCAGAATTGCGACCAGATGAGCCAAAACTAACGCTTTGCGCGTCAAGGAGTAAAATTTCATCATTTGGAAAATGCATGGCAAGTTGGCGGGCTATGGCAAGTCCAGCAACACCTGCACCAATAATAGCAAAGCGGGTTAGCGATGTACCTTGATGGCTAGGCTTTGCAGTGCGGGGTTCGCTCAAGTGAAACCATCCGCAGCTATTATCATCATTGGGAGTTGGTGTTGTCTTTAACATGATTGGCTCATTTTTGGTAAATTGCGCTATTATCAGTTCGGTAATAGGTGAAATCAAAACTAATATCTACATAAAATAGCGTATAAAAAAGGCGAGTTTAAAACACGCCTTTTATAAATTTATAGTTCTTCGCTCGCATATTCAAGCAAATCTGCCGGCTGACATTGCAAGACCATGCAAATTGCTTCGAGCGTGGAGAAACGAATGGCTTTCACCTTGCCAGATTTCAGCAAGGACAAGTTGGCTTCCGTAATGCCTATTGCTTGCGCGAGTTCATTGGAGCGCATTTTGCGTTTAGCAAGCATGACATCTAGTCTAACAATAATCGCCATGGTTAAACTGTATGCTGTTGTTCATCGGCCATTTTTTCAGCGAGCTGCATGACGTGAACCAGTGGCAACATAACAATGCCTGTTAGAATTGGAAAAAGATTGCTTGAGCCAAAGCCGACGACAATTAGTCTATCGCCATTATTGTTGAAAACAGTCAAAGCTAGGGCCATGATAGGCTCACTTAAAAATAAGCAAATGCCATAGGTAATAAATGCGAAGGCAACATGTTTAAATATTTGAACATGTGCTTTGGTAAATAATAACCCTTGTGCATAAAGCTTTAAAAGTTTGCGTAGCAACCAAAAACCATAAAAGATTGGGGCGGAAAATAAAAGGTTTATGACGAGCGCCATTAATCTTACCGTAAATTCAGGGCCGTTAATGATGATTTCACTAGAATTTGGTAATCCCGTATTGATGCTATTCGTGGTAGAAAGCCAATCTTGAGCAATTTGAGAAAGGGGCGTAAAAACCCAATAATACACCATGAACAAAATAAATAAGACTAACATGATGTCGAGCGTAATTCGGCTTGGTTTGGTATTAATCGCAGTCTTGTTTGGTTGAGTCTGAAAAGACATGATATTCTCCTATGGATGCCCTCATCTCGTAGAATATCATATTTTTATCGATAAACAATAATTATTATTTTTTTTACGATAAATTTTTATAGGTCATGTGGTAGGTAAACCATTTAGTTCTATGATTTTGTTCTTATATCTAAGCTTAAAATGACTGAAATGAACCTGGGGTAGCTCTTTTGGTAAAACGGGGGAAGATATAAAGAGTATGTTGGACGTATCTTATGTTAAAAGCAGTGCGGAAGGTTGCAGATTTGATATTGCTTCCTTGTATAGTGAAAGCTGCTTTTGCTTGAGGGGAATTAATTGTTTAGTGGGTAAATGGTGTTTGCAATCAAGCTTAGAACCATTGCATTGCGCGACAGACAAATAAAAAAAGGCCGGATAAATCCGACCTTTCTAAAAAAGCAATTAATCTTTTAAAAGATTAAGCAGCTGTAAGGTTACAAGCTGACATTTTGCCTGAACGCTTGTCGCGCTGTAATTCGAAGCCAATTTTCTGGCCTTCATCAAGCTTACGAAGACCTGATTGTTCAACAGCTGAAATGTGAACAAATACGTCTGCGCCACCATCATCTGGTTGAATGAAGCCGAAACCCTTGGTTGAATTAAACCATTTAACTGTGCCTGTGGTCATAATAAACCCTTTCATAGCAATAGAAGATATTGCGGAAACCGCATGTTTTGGCGAAGTTTTTGAGAGGGAGAATTAAAGGCATAGTTTTAGGCGCAGAAATTATAGCTCATATAAAAAGTTCGTTGTGTTGCACAATAATTGAAATTCAAATCATTGTCAAACAAGATATTTATTTAACATCAAATTAAATATATTATATAATCTATAAAAATAATTTTAAAAATATTACTATAGTTTTAATTTTGTTTTTGTATTTATTAGTAAAAGCTTAAAATGTGAAAATAATTAAATTTATGTTCCTAGCTCCCAAATAAAGCACCTATAAAAATATACATATAGATGCTTTATTGTTTTTTAAAAAATTATATACTATTGGCTAAGCTTTAGCGATAAACAATGCCACCATCGGTTAGTATGGATTGGCCGGTGATATAATCTGAATCGCTACTTGCTAAAAATGATACGAGATTCGCCACATCATCAGGAGTTTGAGCCCGCCCCAAGGCGATGCCTTCGACATATTTTTTATAAGTGGCGCCAACCGGTGCGCCAGTAAGGTCGGCAAAGCGTTGGTCTATCTCTACCCACATATCGGTGCCTACAATGCCAGGGCAATAGGAGTTTACGGTAATGCCAGATCGCGCATATTCTTTGGCGGCAGATTGGGTCAGCGCGCGAACAGCAAATTTGGTTGCAGAATATGCTCCAAGCATTTCAAATCCATCATGGCCAGCAATAGAGGAGGCATTAATGATTTTACCCTTTTGTTTACGGGAAATGAATTTTTTTGCAGCCGCTTGAATGCCCCATAATACACCTTCGACATTAATGCGTAGGATGCGCTCAACTTCTTGTTCAGTGATATCAGCAATTGGGGTTACTTGCGCGATGCCGGCATTATTGACAATAACATCAAAGCCACCAAGTTCGCTTTCTGCTTTGTCGATTGCTGCATAAATGTTATCACGATTAGAAACATCAGCCGTTATCGCAATGGCCTTTTTACCTAATGCTTCAACTTCCTTAGCGACTTCAGCAATTTTGTCGGCCTTTAGATCAACAAGGGCAAGATTAAAGCCATCTTTTGCTAAGCGTAAAGCAATCGCTCGGCCAATTCCTTGACCTGCACCAGTAACAAATGCAACTTTCGATTTATCTGTCATGTTATTTCCCTTTACTGTTGTTGAAATGAATAGATCTAATTTTTAAGTGACGCTTATGGTGCAAAATTTTAAAGTTCTTTACTCCCCATGAAAACACCATATTATTCGGTCATTCATTGCATTATTCATACAATTGAACAGCAAAACTGAAAAACCTTATAATAGACATAGGTGGAGGCAGATTTAATTGTAAGGGAGGCGAAAAAATAAATCGTATTTTCAATGATTTAGTATATTAAGTGATTTAAATATTGTTTTTTAGCATCGCCAACTCTTTGGTAACTATCTTAACTTATTTGATAGTTTAAAATTTATTGATTAAGTGGTTTGTTATAAGTGTCATTTTTGTTGAATATGATATCGCGTATTGGCAAGGATAATTTTTTTGAAAATGAAAAAAGGCGTATGTGATGAGTAAGGATAGCATCATTGTGGATGATCACCAAAAGCCACGAGAGGCTGAATTTTGTGGAAATAGGTTCGCATTTTTGGCGCTGATTTTCATTATTGGGTATTTCTTATTTGAAGCGCTATTTGTAAGCTTTATTTCAAATGGTGCAGGCCTTGATGATGCAGAGCAATTAGCCAATATCAGTTTTTTTGATTGGGGTTATGGTGGTTCACAGCCGCCGCTTTATACATGGCTTTTAATTGGTCTTACATCGGTTTTTGGCACGCATTTTATTGTTCTGCAATTCGTAAAATTTACTATTCTTGCTAGCCTTTTTTTATCCGTCTATTTTGGGTTGCGCAATTTAAAAGTGCAGCCATTAGTTGCTGCAAGTGCAATGCTTGGTATATTTTTATTGCCGCAAATTGCTTGGGAATCACAGCGTGCTTTGTCTCATTCAGTGCTTGGCACCGCAAGCTGTGGTTGGGTGTTTTGGGCGATGACGCGATATTTTCAACGCCAAAGCATTATTAATGCAATTTTAGTTGGTTGTTGTATTGCTATATCAGTCCTTGGTAAATTTAATGATATTATCTTTATTGTTGCAATTTTGATGGCTTTTTTAAGCTTCGAACAGGGTAGGAAATGGCTTTTTCAGCTAAAAACGGTTTTAATTTTTATGACTGCAGCAATATTATTATTTAAGCCATTAAGCTGGATTTTAAACCATTTTCATGCAACGTTAGAGCGTTCAAATAAATTTGGCGTAGTTAGTCAACATAGTTTTATTGTGAAGCGCTTTTTAGGTGCAGAGGAGCTCATCCATGCCGTTCTTGCCTTTGGCGGGTTGGCTTTTATCGTTGCGCTAGTTGTTTATCTTTTTAATAGGCCCGCACAAGAAGGGCTTAATTATACAAAAGCAGAAGAATTTGCATTAAAACTTGTTGCTAGAATTTTACTTTTTGCATTGCTTATTGTCTTCATTTCAATAATTTTAAGTGGCGCTACACAGGTTAAAGATCGATGGATGCAGCCAGTTCTCATTCTTTGCCCTGCTTATTTCGCTCTTGTGCTTTTTTATTATACTCGGAAAAATCGTGCCTTAATATCATATGGGGTTTGTGGTATCATTGTTGCACTTGTTGTGCCAACTGTTTTGTTTTTTGCTCTTCATATGGGAAGCGGTCGACATTTGCCACTAGGTTTGCTTGACTATAATCAATTATATGAGGCAATTGAAAAGGAAGGCGCAATTGCAACGATTGTGTCGCCTAATACGAAATATGCAGGCAATTTACGACTTTATAATTCCGACATGAAAGTCGTTCATAATGAGACTGTGAATGCTGAGCAGCGCTTACAATTTCCGCTATTAATACTTGATGATAAAGATGCCGATAAACTGAAAAATCCAGTAGCATATGGAGAAGCGTTTAAAGGTTCTTTGGGGGAATATATTTATCATTTAACCTATAAAGGGGGGCTTAAAGCTAAGACCATTAAAATCGCCTATAAAGGTCATCCCGATCAGTTCAAAATATTTAGGTACTTTTATATTCCATAAGTTTTTTGATTTAGCGGTGTCAGTGTGTTTTTAAAGGGTAGAAAATGAAAGACTGGTCAGCCAATCAATATTTAATGTTTAACGATGAGCGAAGCCGGCCAGCGCGCGATCTCATCAGTGCGATTTCCAGGCATGATGAAATAGCAATAAAAAATATTGTTGATATTGGTTGCGGGCCGGGCAATTCTACCGAGCTATTGCAGCATTACTGGCCAAAGGCGAGAGTATCGGGGTTTGATAATTCGCCTGATATGATTGCCAAGGCCAAAAGTCGGCTGCCTCAAATTCATTTTGAAATAGGCGATATTGAAAGCTGGAATGTGCCGCTAGATACTGACTTACTTTTTTCCAATGCGGTGTTTCAATGGTTGCCTGATCATATAGCGCAATTACAACGCCTATCTGGTGAAATGAAAAATGGTGCTATTCTTGCCATTCAAATGCCAGATAACTTAAATGAACCAATCCATCAGGCGATGATTGACGTTGCACAAGATCCGCGTTGGTGTAGTCGCATTGGTAATATTGCACGCGACAAATTAGAAGATACTGGTGTTTATTATGATGCAATGGCGCCTTTAGCATGTCACATTGATCTTTGGCATAGTATTTACAATCATGTTATGGATGGACACCAAGCAATTGTTGATTGGGTAAAAGGTGCAGCCCTGCGCCCTTTCTTAGCGCCATTGAATGATACCGAAAAAGAAATATTTTTAAATTTTTATCTGGATCGGATAAAAAAATCCTATCCTGTGCAAAAGGATGGCAAGATCTTACTGCGCTTTCCTCGCTTTTTTATTGTGCTTAAGAAGTAAAAGGTTTTGACTAAAATGTTTAGAAAATTAATGGCATTGGTCACTTTATTTGCCCTATTTGGATTTAGCAATTTTGCTTTCGCTCAAAATATGATGTGCGGCAAAGACTTGCGTGATACGTTTGATGCGCAAACCTTGCAACAGATAGAAGAAGCCGCTAGCAAAATTAAAAATGGCGATAGCCGCTTTTGGAAAATTGAAAGAGACGGCATTGAGCCATCGTATTTATTGGGCACAATGCATGCTAGTGATGCCCAAATTGTCAAAATGACTTCCGCGGAACAGGCAGCCTTTGATAAATCTTCGCGGGTAGCTTTGGAGTTGATTGATATAGGCGATGAAACCGGCGGTAATCTGCTTAATACTATTCTGGCAAATAGTAAGTTGCTAATGTATGAGGGAGATAATAGTGTTAAGGCGCAAATGACAGAGGAGCAATTTCAAAAGTTTGATGCCGCCTTAAGGCGACGCGGTATTGCCTATTCTACAGTCAATCATATGCGGCCTTGGTTTTTTAGCATGCTTTTTATCTTGCCTGACTGTCCGCAAACAGGTGGTGTGGCTTTCGATGCGCAAATTGAACTAAATGCGCAACATGCTGGTAAAGAATTACTTGGCCTTGAAACGATAGAAGAGCAATTGGTGGCTTTGTCATCCTTGCCAGAACGCGTATCTATTGCAGCAATTATAGATGCTATTGAAAATAAAGATCTCTTAAAAGATATTTTTACCACGATGGGTGAGCTTTATGTTGAGGGGAAAATATCGATGATCAATTCTCTATCGGACTATTTGGATGAAGAGAGGTTAACGGTTGCCAATATGCACGAATATGAAGCTATTTTGATCGATAAGCGCAACGCTGTGATGGCGCAACGCGCCGAACCTCTGCTTAAAAAGGGTAATAGCTTTATTGCTGTTGGAGCTATGCATCTTATTGGAGATACAGGATTGGTGGAAGCTTTTCGAAAAATGGGTTATCAAGTGACTGCTTTGAAATAGCCAATGCTTAGGTTATTAGCTTAAATAATAGAAATATCATGTTGTAAAAAATGGCTAGGGTTCTTTAGCCACTGTTTTCGGGGCTTAATATTTGTAACCGCTTTGGAGTTTTTTAAGTAAGAGCGTGATAATCTTTGCTTGATATTAGAGAGGCAGGAAGTTATTAGAATAAATATAAATTAAATTTCAGTGGTATGGGTTGGACGTAATATGGACGCGCAAGAGCGGGAAAGTATGGAATTTGATGTTGTCATTGTTGGGGCAGGGCCAGCTGGTCTTGCGGCATCAATACGTTTAAAACAAATCAATCCTGATCTTAATATTGTTGTTCTTGAAAAAGGGGCTGAAGTTGGTGCCCATATTCTTTCTGGCGCGGTAGTTGATCCTATTGGTATCGATGCGCTGCTGCCCAATTGGCGTAAAGATGCGAGCCACCCTTTTAAAACTGCGGTAACTGATGATGTATTTTTTGATTTAACCGCAACTAAGGCAAAGACAGTACCAGCATTTATGTTGCCAAAGCTTACTTCTAATCACGGTAATTATATCGTATCGCTTGGCAATGTTTGTCGCTGGCTTGCTGAGCAGGCTGAAGCACTAGGCGTTGATATTTATCCCGGCTTTGCTGCTGTTGATGTTGTTTTTGATGATAATGGCGCCGTCAAAGGTGTAATTACTGGAGATATGGGGATTGAGCGCGATGGTACTCAAGGGCCTAATTATACGCCTGGCATGGCATTGCTCGGCAAATATGTATTAATTGGCGAAGGCGCGCGCGGCTCTTTAGCTAAGCGATTGATTAGCCATTTTGATCTTCAGCAGGGGCGTGATCCGCAAAAATTTGGCATTGGCATTAAAGAGCTTTGGGAAGTTGCCCCCGAAAAGCATAAGGCAGGGCTCGTGCAGCATAGTGCTGGGTGGCCATTGGATAATCAAACCGGTGGCGGATCTTTTCTGTATCATTTGGAAGATAATCAGGTGGCAGTTGGCTTTGTTGTACACCTTAATTATAAAAACCCTTATTTGTCACCCTTTGAAGAATTCCAGCGTTTTAAAACCCACCCAGCCATTTCACCACTTTTTGAAGGTGCTAAGCGTATTGCTTATGGCGCACGCGTTATTACCGAAGGTGGCTGGCAATCCGTGCCAAAGCTGACTTTTGCGGGAGGCGCACTTATTGGTTGTTCTGCCGGATTTGTAAATGTGCCGCGCATTAAAGGTTCGCATAATGCTGTATTATCGGGGCTTTATGCTGCTAATCATATTGCACAAGCAATAGCTGAAGGTAGGGCACAGGACGAAGTTGTAGAAATTGAAAATGAATGGCGACAAAGTGCAATAGGTAAGGATCTTTATCCTGTGCGAAATTTTAAGCCGCTTTGGTCAAGATTTGGTAGCAAGCTTGGGGTTGCGCTGGGTGGTTTTGATTTGTGGTGCCAGCAATTATTAAAATTTTCAGTTTTTGGCACGCTGTCGCACGGTAAGGCTGATTATGCCTGTTTAGAGCCTGCCGAAAAGCACCAAAAAATCGACTATCCAAAGCCTGATAATGTGTTGACTTTTGATCGCTTGTCTTCGGTCTTTTTGTCCAACACCAATCATGAGGAAGATCAACCTTGCCATTTAAAATTGGCATCATTGGACGTGCAAGAAGCGTCTGAATTGAGCAAATATGCAGGCCCATCAACGCGCTATTGTCCTGCCGGTGTTTATGAATGGGTGGAAAAAGATGGTAAGGAAACCTATGTCATTAATGCCCAAAATTGTGTGCATTGCAAAACTTGTGATATCAAAGATCCAAATCAAAATATTAACTGGACATGTCCGCAAGGCGGTGAAGGGCCAGTTTATCCTAATATGTAAGTTTTAATGGATCAAGTTGCTGACGTTAGACAGGGGAAGCGTTTTGGGTGATTACCTGGAACTATCCATCACTTTTTCAAATATACCGCTTTGTTTGTAATGCGTGATATGTTTAAGATTCTTAAATCTCGCCGATGTTTTTTTAAAAACTATATAGCTTTGCGCTAAAATGCCTAAAATAAAAATTTCTGTTTGCATATTCAGTAATATATTTGTGATTGCTTGCATATTAGAATAATTAAATGTGAACCAATTTCCTGCTAAAATTGCAGAGCTTTGTCTTGCTTTTTAAGCAATATGCTCAAATTGTGTTCTTACTTTAATTGGGGCTCGTTTGTGATAGTTATAGACATATTATTGATTTTATTTAATGAATAGTATTTTAAAAAGTTTTACTGTTATTTTTTTTGTTTGGATTCCTAAAATTTGCTTAAAATATGGCTAAAATTAGTAAAGCATTTTTTGCAGGTTTTTACTTTCAATTTGTTAAACATTGTTATTTGCAATTTATTTTTTTTGAGATTAACCAGTACTCATTAAAGTGTTTTACTTGTCATAGGTATTTTAAATTAAACTTGTCAAATATAGTTATGTTTTTTGTTTGGGCTTGATGGTAGTTGAGCGAAAATAAATTAATACGGGCTGCTGATTGCTTGAAAAAATGTCTAACGGGTTTGGTTTAACATAAAAGTGATGTGCATTTTAATCGCTAGCGAATTCGGGCAAATTGTCTTTTGTAAGTGCTGCGCTAGGTAACAATAATAAACATCTTATCTGAAATAATTAGCATTTTGGTGTGATGTAAAAATTCAAATTCATATTTATATGCATAAGGGCGTTATTATGAAAAAAATTAAAACTCTCATTCTTTCTAGTGTTTTCTCTCTCTCATTGGTTTGTGTAGCTTCTGCTGGCGTGCATTGGGGCTATGAAGGAGCCGAGGGACCTGAATATTGGGGTGATTTGGCGCCAGAATACGCACAATGTAAGATTGGTAAAAATCAGTCGCCGATTGATATTCAAGAAATTCATGAAAGTAGCGAAAAAAGTCCAATTAAGATCCATTATGAAATTACTGCTGATGAGTTGGTAAATAATGGTCATACAATTCAAGTTTCCCCAAAAAATGCTGATGATTATTTGACTTTCAAGGGTGAAAAATACTTCCTTAAGCAATTCCATTTCCACGTACCAAGTGAAAATACAATTTTGAAGCGTTCCTTCCCATTGGAAGCACATTTTGTGCATGCTACGAAAGAAGGTAAATTGCTTGTTCTAGCCGTAATGTTCAATGAAGGTGAAGAAAGTAAATCATTTAAACAAATTCTCTCTAGCATTCCTGAAGAACACGACAAAACGGTTGATGTTGGTGAAGAAATTGATTTGGATGATATGATCCCAAATACGGAACATTATTATCATTTCGATGGTTCTTTAACAACACCTCCTTGCAGTGAAGGTGTAACTTGGATCGTGCTTAAAGATACTAAAACAATAGGAAAAGACCAGGTTGAAGCTTTAGCTAAAATCTTAAAGCATCATAATAATCGTCCTATTCAACCATTGAATGATCGTAAGGTTGATGAAAACTAATTAATTTTATCTTTATAAATAATAACTTGACGTGGCGGAATGAAAACTCATTCCGCCATTTTTTTACGATGAATAAAATTATAGATAAAATTAAAATAAATATACTATATTGATTTAATTTATCTGATAAGTGTAAGATGTAAGTGAGAATCATGAGAAATTATAGATAAAATTGAGATTGAAATGAAAACAGCGCTTTCTACACTATCGCTCACCCAAATTAGCCTTAAACATGTTGTGGCTTTTGTTGCTGGTTTGGCGGCACTTATTATTTCGTCAAAAATTCAAATTCCATTTTGGCCAATTCCAATGTCTATGCAGGTGGCTGTCGTCTTTTCATTGGGTTTGTTAGGGGGTGGGCGTTATGCATTTTTGACATTAATGGCATTTTTAACTATTGGTGCAGCTGGATTTCCAGTCTTTGCCAATTCACCGGAGCGAGGGCTAGGTCTTGCCTATATTCTTGGTCCAAGCGGTGGTTATCTTATTGGTTTTGTTATTGCTGGTACGCTTATCGGCTATATGCGTAACTTGTCCCTATACAAAGTCATATTAGGTGCAATTGCACTATTATTGGTTATCTATTTTTTGGGCACCTTATGGCTTTCTCTTTATGTGCCAGCTAACCAATTGCTATATGTTGGTGTATTTCCTTTTGTTTTGAGTGATTTTTTAAAGCTTACTTTGGCTATTGGACTTTGGTATGGTGTAAAAAATATTAAGGTGCGAAGCAAATGAGCAACTATACTGCAAGTTTGCGCTATGATTGGACAATAGCAGAAATTGAAGCACTTTATTGCCTGCCTTTACTGGAGCTTTTGAGTAAGGCAAATGATGTACACCGCCAATATCATCCAAAGGCCGAAATACAGATGGCTAGCCTTTTGTCGATTAAAACCGGCGGTTGTCCTGAAAATTGCGCTTATTGTTCGCAATCTGCACATCACAAGGAAACCGAACTTACTCGTGATAAGCTAATGCAGCCACAAAAAGTAATAGAGCTCGCACTGTTAGCCAAACAAGCAGGCGCATCGCGATTTTGCTTAGCGGCAGCTTGGCGGCAAGTCAAAGATGGTCCTGAATTTGACGCGGTGCTTGAAATGGTGCGAGGCATTCGGCATTTGGGCATGGAGGCGTGCGTCACGCTTGGTATGTTAAAGCCCCATCAAGCAAAAAAATTGAAACAGGCCGGCCTTACTGCTTATAATCATAATATTGATACAAGTCCGCAATTTTATAGCAATATTATTACCACCAGAACATTTGACGACCGTTTGAAAACCTTACAATATTTACGTGATGAACAAATTGAACTTTGCTGCGGTGGGATTATTGGTCTTGGGGAAACTATAAAAGATCGCTCTTCGATGTTGCAAGTATTAGCGCGGCTTTATCCGCACCCTGAAAGCGTGCCGATAAATGCTTTAGTGCCTATTATCGGCACGCCTTTGCAAAATCAAAAAACAGTGGATTCGCTTGAGCATATTCGCATGATTGCAACGGCGCGGATCATTATGCCAAAGTCTGTCATTCGTCTAGCGGCAGGTCGCTCGTTACTTAATAAAGAGGCACAAATCTTGTGTTTTCTTGCTGGTGCAAATTCGCTTTTTTATGGCGAGAAACTTTTGACAACACCTAATAATCAAGAAGATGAGGATCGGGGTTTCTTAAACGCGCTAGTGGCGATTAACCCGAAAGCGCAAGCATTGGTCTAAAAGGTAGGAGAGTTTTTATGAAGTAAAATATTAAAGCCTTCTGCCCTTTATTATGGCAGTTTTAACTCTATTTTCTTTAGGTCTTGGCTTCGGCATTAAATAATCTTAAGCCTTACACACTTGATAGCAAGATAAAGGATTATATGCCCTTTATTCTGGTAGCGTAAAATATCAGTAGGGTTGGCGCGGCTTATTGGCTGTTGCAGGCCATGAAGCATATTATAAGGATTTGGCTGGTAGTGTCCGTGTCAATTTAAATGCCAGTGATAAATTATCCCTTTGGTTACTAGTTGGCTATAAATCTGAAGTAATCATTATCGTATTGATAATTCCTATCAACCATGCATCATTGATGGAGAATTTTTTATTAGTATTTATTGCCTTAATGAAAGAATTTATAGCGATTGGGGGCAAATGGTCGATATAGAGGATCTGTGTATATCAGATTGATGAAAAACGTCTTGTAATTTGCAGTTAAATTATGATGGGGCAAATAGTTTCGCGACATCGGCCAATCTCATATATGAAGCTGTGCCAAACTTACTCATCAATCCAGAAATTAATTATATTCTTTGGGAAAACAATTACCACTTGCATAATTATGTAGTTTTAATGAAAGGTAAAAGTGCCTTTTACTGCATGCTAAAGATACTATGCTTTTTTACGCAATTAGTTTCAAATAAAGCGGATAATGGTTTTTGAATAGTATTATCCGCTTTATTATGTTTTAATTTATTTGCCTATTTGGGTGCATGTTTGGCTAAAATACGCTGCAATGTCCGCCGATGCATATTAAGGCGGCGTGCAGTTTCAGACACATTGCGGTCGCACATTTCATAAACCCGTTGAATATGTTCCCAGCGCACACGATCTGCTGACATTGGATTTTCTGGAATGGTTGCCTTTTGTCCCGGCAATCGGGTCAAGGCTTCAAAAACTTCATCAGCATCAGCGGGCTTAGCCAAATAATCAATTGCCCCCAGTTTAACTGCATTAACTGCAGAAGCAATATTGCCAAAGCCGGTTAAAACAATAACCCGTGTTTGGGCGCTGTAATTGCGCATTTCCTCGATAACGTCCATACCGTTACCGTCAGTTAACTTGAGATCGATAACTGCAAAATCTGGTGCCGCATTGGCGTGAAGCATGGTAATGGCGTCACGAACAGTTTCAACTGCGGTAACGATAAAACCACGGGCTTCCATGGCTCGTGCCAATCTTTGTAAAAAAGGACGATCATCATCTACTAAGAGGAGTGTTTTTCCAGCAACCAAGTTTTCTTCTTCTTGGTCTTCCCGCATATTTATATCCATCTCTTACCCAATAAAACTTGTGTCGTTTTATGCACAAGCTAAAAAAGTTGTTGCCTATGCCCCTTTATCGCCAAGACTTGTTTCTGTGTCAAACCTTAAAATTAAAACTGCTTTAGTTAAAGCTTTTAAATGTTATAAAATGTTGATTAATGTTTTTAGTCTGTGCATTTTAATATTATCATCAATAATATCGATCATTGATGATCCAAATGGTTCAATCATATAGCCGATCAACTCAATGCTGATCGTGGCCATAAAATTTTGATTTCGGCACCAAGTGCAGAGTCTGGATTATTTCTAAATTCAAGCATAGCACCCGAGCGTTCAAGCAAGGTTTTGGCAATAAATAAACCAAGACCAAGGCCTCCACCATGGCTATCAGTTTCGCGGCTGGTGGTATATGGCTCGCCAATACGGTCAATAATATGAGGTGGAAAGCCCATGCCGTCATCGGTAATAATGATCTCTACGTCTTTATTAGTCCATTTATAATTGATGATAACTCTGCTGCGGGCAAAATCCACCGCATTTTCAACTAAGTTGCCAATACCATATAAAATACCAGGGTTGCGGGCAATTTCAGGCTCCTTATCGTTAGAGCCAATATTGGTTACTATAATATCAATGTCAAAGTCACGCAGTGGTGCTACAGCTTCCTCAATTGCTGAGGTAAGTTTTAATACAGCAAAATGATCTGGGGTTTCAGTCGAGAGGCTAGTAAGGCGCTGCAATATTTCACGGCATCTTTGGCTTTGGCTAATAAGTAGTGCAACATCTTCTTGCACTGTTGCATCATTTTTTAATTGAATACTTAATTCTTTGGCGACGAGCTGAATGGTTGCAAGCGGTGTGCCAAGCTCATGGGCCGCCGCCGCCGCAATACCATCTAAAGCTGAAAGGTGCTTTTCTTGTAATAAAATTAGCTCTGTATCCGTCAATGCATCGGCAAGTTTGCGCGCTTCTTCGGCAACGCGGAAGGAGTAAAAAGTGGTAAAAGTTAATGATGATATGATAGCTGCCCAAACGCCCACAATGAACAATGGTGGTAATTCTAATGCTGTTCCTTGATACCAAGGTAAGGGTAAGTATTTGACAGCTAAAAGCGTTGCACAGCCTATGACAAAAAGGTTGAGTAAGACGATAAAGCGCACTTCAAGAGAAGTTGCAGCAAGAGCTGCAGGGGCGATCATCAATACAGAAAATGGATTCTGCAAACCGCCAGTAAAAAATAATAAAATCGATAATAATGCAATATCAAGTCCTAATAATAAGGTCGTGCCTATTGGAGATAAACGATGATTGGGTGGATAATAAAAATTGAGAAAAATATTGACCAATGCCGAAAAAGCGATTGTCACCATTGCTGCCCTTAAGGGTAGGGGAAAGCCAAAATAAAGGGCAACAAACAACACTGAAGATGTTTGGCAAATGATAGCAAGCCATCTTATGCGGACAAGAGTAACAAGGCGTAAAAGGCGAGAATGATTGGATGCGCGTTCAAAAATTTGACTATACATGGCTGCCTTAACCCCTAACATGAATATGTTCATAGACGGTATTCTATTTGCCTTTGTCAAGAGACTAGCAAAGCCGCTATCAAATATGGTCGGATTTTCTACTAAAAAACGCCGAATAAATTAGGCATGGAAAATAAATTATAAAGAGAGCATTTAATAAGACTAAGGAATCGCATAATCTTGAATTATTATAAATTATTGGGTTGGTACATTTTAACAAGGTATTCGTAACCCCACCAGCTTCAAATCTAAAGTGCAAGCTGAAGCGCAAATATCAAATTGGAGTAGACAATGAAAACACGTGCGGCAGTTGCTTGGGAAGCTAAAAAACCCCTTACCATTGAAACCATTGAAATTGGTGGGCCAAAGGCTGGTGAGGTTCTTGTCGAGATTATGGCAACAGGCGTTTGCCATACGGATGCTTATACACTTTCTGGGCTTGATTCTGAAGGGCGGTTCCCAGCCATTCTTGGTCATGAAGGCGCTGGTATTGTGCGCGAAATTGGTGCGGGTGTCACATCGGTAAAAGTGGGCGATCATGTTATTCCACTTTATACGCCAGAATGTCGTGGTTGCAAAACTTGCCTTTCGCAACGCTCCAACCTTTGCACATCAATTCGCTCTACCCAAGGTTTGGGGCTAATGCCTGATGAAACATCACGCTTTTCTTGTGATGGCGGTGAAATTTTTCATTATATGGGGTGCTCAACTTTTTCTAATTTTACCGTTTTGCCAGAAATTGCAGTTGCAAAAGTGCGCGAAGATGCGCCTTTTGACAAGATCTGTTATATTGGTTGCGGCGTCACTACTGGTATTGGCGCTGTTGTTTATACAGGCAAGGTTTGGCCAGGAGCTAATGTTGTGGTCTTTGGGCTTGGCGGCATTGGTCTTAACGTCATTCAAGGTGCGCGTATGGTTGGCGCCGATAAAATTATTGGTGTTGATTTAAATCCATCAAAAGTTGAGCTTGCTAAAAAATTTGGCATGACGCATTTTATCAACCCTAATGATGTTGGCCGCGATAAGGTGGTTGAGGCTATTCAAGATATTACCGGCGGCGGCGCAGATTTTTCTTTTGAGTGTATCGGCAATGTTCATACTATGCGCCAAGCATTGGAATGTTGTCATCGCGGCTGGGGTGAAGCTATTATTATTGGCGTTGCGCCATCAGGTGCTGAAATTTCAACCCGTCCTTTCCAATTAGTGACGGGGCGCGTGTGGAAAGGTTCAGCCTTTGGTGGTGCAAGAGGGCGCACCGATGTGCCAAAGATTGTTGATTGGTATATGGAAGGCAAGATTGATATTGACAGTCTTATCACGCATACCATGCCGCTTGATGAGATTAATACCGCTTTTGACCTGATGCATGAAGGAAAATCAATCCGCTCGGTTATTCTTTATTAAAAACTCTATTGCCCAAAATATAAAAAGGTAAGCCAGATGGAAATAGTTTCACAAGCCCTTAGCTTTGGTGGTGTTCAAGGCGTCTATCGGCATAAGTCTTTGGTTAATCATTGCGATATGACTTTTGCTTTATTCATGCCGCCACAAACTAAAAATTCTAAAGTCAAGGTGCCTTTGTTATGGTTTCTATCAGGGCTTACCTGCAGCCACCAAAATGTTATGGATAAGGGCGAATATCGGCGTCTGGCGGCCGAGCTTGGGGTTGCAATAATTTGCCCTGATACCAGTCCGCGTGGTGATGATGTGCCCGATGAACCTGATAATTGGCAATTTGGTAAGGGCGCTGGTTTTTATGTTGATGCGCTAGAGACGCCTTTTACCAAAAACTATAATATGTATTCCTATATTGTCGAGGAATTGCCTGCATTCGTTGCAGAAAATTTTGCTATTGATATGCATCATCAATCAATTATGGGACACTCAATGGGTGGCCATGGCGCGATGATGATTGCGCTTAAAAACCCTTTGCGTTTTAAGTCGGTTTCAGCTTTTGCGCCGATTGTTAACCCGTCAACCTCTGATTGGTCTATTGGCGCTTTTAAAAAATACCTTGGTGAGGACAGTGCAAAATGGCGGAGCTATGATAGTGTATGCTTGATTGAAGATGGCGCGCGGCTCGATAATTTGCTGATCGATCAAGGCAGTAAAGATAGCTTTCTTGAAAAAGGTTTGAAGCCGAAATTATTGGTTGAAGCATGTGAAAAGGCGAATATGCCACTTACTTTAAACATGCGTGAAGGCTATGACCATTCATATTTCTTCATTTCAACCTTTATGGATAATCATTTACGTTATCATTTTAACTTTTTAAAATCGTAGTCGTTTTTTCAAGCCTAAAAGCTAGAATTTTTCTTGGTGGTAAAAATTGAAAAATATGCTATAGGCAAGAAATAATTTTCAAAAAAACAGGATTAGCGCAAACCATGGGTTTCAAATGTGGTATTGTTGGCTTGCCAAATGTTGGCAAATCAACCCTTTTCAATGCTTTAACCAAAACAGCAGCGGCTCAAGCCGCCAATTATCCTTTTTGCACCATTGAGCCAAACACTGGCGAAGTTGCTGTGCCAGATCCACGGATGCGCCAAATTGCTGCTATTGCTGGTTCAAAGGAAATCATTCCAACACGGATTAATTTCGTAGATATTGCGGGCCTTGTGCGCGGTGCGTCGAAGGGCGAAGGTCTTGGCAACCAGTTTCTTGCCAATATTCGTGAAGTCGATGCGATTGTTCATGTGTTGCGCTGCTTTGAAGATGATGATATTACCCATGTTGAAGGGCGTATTGATCCTGTATCTGATGCGGCAACGGTTGAAACAGAACTAATGCTTTCAGATCTTGAAAGCCTAGAGCGCCGTGTCGCGGCTATGCGCAAAAAAGCAGCAAGCAAAGATAAAGAAGCATTAAGTGTTTTGCCTATGATGGAAGAAGCATTAACGCTTTTACAAGAGGGTAAGCCTGTTCGCTTGCTCTTGAAGGGTATTGCTGCTGAGGATCGCACAATTCTTGATGGCCTTAATCTTCTAACTTCAAAACCCGTGCTTTATGTATGCAATGTTGCAGAAAGCGATGCGGCGACAGGTAATGAGTTTTCAAAAGCCGTTGATGAAATGGCTAAGGAGCAAGGAGCGGAATCAGTGATTATTTCTGCGGCGATTGAAGCAGAAGTTGCCCAATTGCCTGATGAAGAAGCTGGTGAATATTTGGATGCTATGGGCTTGACCGAGCCAGGGCTTGATCGCCTTATCCGTGCTGGTTATCATCTACTGGATCTTATCACCTATTTTACTTGTGGCCCAAAAGAAACCCGTGCTTGGACAATTAAACGTGGTACCAAAGCACCGCAAGCAGCTGGTGTTATCCATAGTGATTTTGAACGCGGCTTCATTCGTGCGCAAACCATTGCCTTTAATGATTATGTAACCCTTGGTGGTGAAGTACCAGCAAAAGAAGCTGGTAAAGCGCGTGATGAGGGTAAGGAATATGTGGTACAGGACGGCGATGTCATGCTGTTCCGCCATAATACTTAAATACTTTCAACCAACACGCCTTTGATGAAATCAAAGGCGTGTTGTATTGTCAAATAAAGGTCATAAGTCTTTAATGCCAATGACATAAAACAATGGCACTGCCTTTTATCAAATAGCACTAAGCCTTTTTGCATCTTTTGATTGCAGTTGGCTTAAATATGAAAGATAAAGAGGCAGCAATGACATTAAAAAGACGGCAATTTTTAATTGGATCAGTTCTTGGTTCAACCTTAGCAAGCAGCCTTGTTTCAAAGGTAAGCCTTGCACAAAATAAGCCAAATATTCCCGAAAGTAGTAGCTCGTCTTCAGCGCCCGATTGGGTTGATCTTTATGATGTAGATCGTTCACTTGCCAATTTGGAAAATGCCTATTGGGGCATTATGGCAAAGCCAGTGCTTGAACGCTATATTGAGGAAACAAAACGGGTTAATTTTCAAAATACAATCTATGCCCGCTCAAGCTTTGGTGTAGATATGAAAGCATCATTACAATCGGTTGCAGAATTAGCTGGGGTTGGTGCTGATGAGATTGCTTTTACACGCGGTGCTACCGAAGCGCTGCAAATTTTAATTTCGGGCTATAATAAGTTAGAGCCAGGCGATGAAGTACTTTATAGCGACCTTGATTATGACTCTATGCAATATGCTTTTAACTGGCTTCAACAAAGGCGCGGCGTTAGTGTTAAGCGCTTTGCTATTCCAGAACCTGCAAGCTATGAGTTAATTCTTGATACCTATAGAAATATTTTGGAAAATAGCCCCAAGGCAAAGCTATTACTATTAACCCATTTATCTCATCGTACTGGTCTTGTTATGCCCGTTCGGGAAATCGTTGAGATGGCAAGGGCCAAAAATGTTGATGTCATTGTTGATGCTGCTCACTCATGGGGGCAACTTGATTTTAATATTGATGATCTTGGTGCTGATTTTGTTGGCTGTAATTTACATAAATGGATTGGTAGCCCGGTTGGGGTAGGATTTTTTTATATACGTCGTTCACGATTAGATGCAATTGATACTCATCTTGCCGATGGTGATTGGCCAAGTGACAATATCAGATCTCGTATTCACACCGGCACGCTGAATTTTGCAACTATATTAACTGTACCGACAGCTGTTGATCTTCATAAAAAAATTGGTGTCGTAAAAAAGCAAGCGCATTTGCAAAAGATGCGAAATCGCTGGGTCGATGCTTTACAGGAAAATAAGTTCATAGAAATTTTAACCCCCAATGATCCGCGCCTTTATGGTGGTATCACTTCGTTTCGCATCAAAGGAAAAACATCAAAGGAAGACAATAATGCAATTGTTAAGCAATTGCGGGATGAATTTTCAGTTTTAACCGTGCGGCGCGGCGGTGTTGTTAAGGGGGATTGTATCCGCGTTGCACCTGCACTCTATACTACAAATAGTGAGATAGATCAATTTATAACAGCTATAAATAATATTACTGATCAATATAAATAGTATTGAAGTTGTATAAAAATTTGCAATTTGTATAAAGTCGTGTGTAAATTTTATGGCTTACCATTTTCTATTGATATTTTATTATAAAAATATTTAATACTAACTGACGTAATCTAAATTTTTTTTGAAGTAACAATTAAACATAGGACCTAAATATGAAGAAATTTATACGCCAAGTTTTTGTCGCTTTGTGTTTTACTGGCGCATTAAGCTGTAGCTTTGTCGGTAGCGTTTTTGCTCAAACGCAAGAAGAAGCAAGTGAGGGTGTTGACCGCGCAGCAGTTGCCAAAACAAATGCCTATGTTTCGTTGCTCAACCGCACTTTGCGTGCCAATGAATCGCTTAATTTTTACAAAAGTTGGGTTGATATGAAAGTTGGGCCTACGGGGAAAGAGCGTCATATTTATGGTAATTATCCAACCTATGATGTGAAGAGCCTCATCGAGTCTGCGCGTGCTAAGATTGATGCAGAACCTGCAATGCCTGAACTTGATAAAGCTGTTGCAGCTTATATCGAGGTTTATGAAAAATTAGCGCCTGTTCTTAACAAAGCCTACAAATATTATGAGCGCCAAGATTATAAGTCAGATAAAATGGCTGGCGGTAAAGAATATCACAAGGTAATTGCTGAGCTAGATCCTCTTTATACACAAACCTTGAGTGATTTTGAAAAGGCATTGAATGTTGAAAAGGATAAGCTTGACCTTGCTCTCTTAGACCAGATTGAAAAGCAAGAAGGCAAAAAAGACGCTTGGCATAAGCAAAATGTCATGTTGCGTGCGCATCATGTTATGGATTTATTGCCAAGCAATGAGACACCGATTGTCGATATGAAAGAATTTAATGCTGCAATGGAAAAATATGGCACTGCAGTTAAAGATATGGATGATTACACCGCCGAAAATCCAAGCGCATTGATGGGGTTTGAAGTATTCCCAAGCCAATTACTTGGCAGCCTACGCACTGTGCAAGAAGTGTTGGCTAAAAATAAAGGCGATGGTCGTAAAGGCGGCGTACCTCAAGCGCTGCAAATGCTTACAACTACTTATAACACTATGGTGACGTTGTCTTCAATGTAAGCTAATTATGCTGCATTGAAAGTAAACCACATCATCGTCAATTTTAATGGCAATAAAGCTATAGCCTTTATTGCCATTTTTATTTTGTTTAATTGCAAATGAAATTATAAGATGAATTGTGCTGTTGATAGGGATAGACTATTTAATTTCGATTTAAGCATCATCAAAGCTCATCAAGGTGCAGACATCAACACCAAGATTGCGCAATTTTTCTGCGCCGCCAAGCTCTGGTAAATCAATAACAAAACAAGCTGCTACCACTTCCGCCTCCAATTGGTGCAATAACTGTACGGCTGCAACGGCTGTGCCGCCAGTGGCGATTAAATCATCAACCAAAACCACTTTTTCACCGGGGCGTATCGCATCGCGGTGCATTTCCATTTCATCAACACCATATTCAAGACTATAGGCGATGTGCACTTTATTAAAGGGAAGTTTTCCTTTTTTGCGAATAGGTACAAAACCCGCCGATAATTGGTAAGCCATAGCCCCACCGATAATAAAGCCACGGGCTTCAATGCCAGCAACCTTGTCAATTTTTGTACCAACAAATGGATAAACCATCGCATCCATAGCAAGGCGAAAGGCACGGGCATCACCTAAAAGAGTCGTAATATCACGAAAGACAACGCCGGGCTTTGGATAGTCTCGAATTGCGCGAATGGAAGGGCGCAAAACTTCAGTCAAATTGGCATTATTTAAATCAAAAGGATGATCGCTCACGGTTTTCCGCCTTTTAAAACTAGAATTTTAGACATGTTTCTTTATGAATGCATTTTATCAAGTTAAAGCATAGTTATCAAATTTAGCAAGATCAGCTATAAATGTGCAATCCAATTCTATAAAATGCTATTTCTTCTCAGCCCAAATACGTCTCTTGCTATAATAGGCAAGTCCAGCAAACATGATTAAAAAAACAATGACGCGAAAGCCAGTTTTCTTGCGTTGTTCCATATGCGGGTCAGATGCCCACATCAAAAAAGCTGAAACATCTTTGGCATATTGATCAAGGGTTTGTGGGCTGCCATCTTCATAAACAACACTATCATCATAAAGCGGCTGCGACATGGCGATGGCATCGCTTGCATTAAAATAGGGGTTATAATAGGTGCCCTCAGTAATCTCATGGCCGCTAGGCGCATCGCTATAGCCAGTAAGAAGCGCGTAAATATAATCAGGACCGGCGGAGGTGTAATTGGTAAAAACATCGCCGATAAAGCCGGGGAAGGGGGCAGGTATGGATCTTGCCCGTGCCATTAACGATAAATCAGCCGGTACTGCTCCATTATTGGCAAAAGCGGCTAGCTTATCATTGGCGAATGGTTTGGGGAAATAATCAACCGGTTGGGCAGGGCGCATTTTAATCTCGCCTTCCTCATCGGGTTCGCTAGGTACTTCATAGCCTGCTGCTAATGCTTTAATTTTTTCATCATCAAGACCAATGCCTTTTAAATGACGGAAAGACACAAATTTTAAAGAATGGCAAACCGAGCAAACTTCTTGATAGACCTTAAAGCCGCGTTGTAACTGATTTTTGTCATAAACACCAAAGGGGCCGGAAAAGCTCCACTCTTGTTTTACTGGTTGCTCTATCGGATAGTGGGGGACAGCCTCATTATCTGAACTGTGACTTATGGCTGCATTGAGAGATAGGCCAAGAATAGCAAAGGCAAGGGCAATAGTTTTCTTGATTGATAATTTTACCATAGGCTTTTCCCCCGTTCTTTACGCACAGCAAGATCAGCCGTGATAGAGGCTGGAAGCGGTAAAGTTTTTTCAAAACGCGGTAAAAATGGCATAATAATTAAAAAGAAAACAAAATAATAGGCAGTACCAATTTGCGCCCATAAAATATAAATATCTTCAACAGATCGCGTACCAAGCCAGCCAAGCATAATGACATCAGCAATAAATAGCCAAAAGAACAATTTGAAAATAGGGCGATAGCGACATGAGCGTATTTTAGAGCGATCAAGCCATGGCACAAATATTAATACGCCAACTGAGCCAAATAACACTAAAACGCCGCCAAGGGTTGAGTTTATTGGACCAAAATCAAAAGTTATGGCGCGTAGCATCGCATAAAAAGGCAAAAAATACCATTCAGGCTGAATATGTGGCGAGCTTTTAAGCGGATCGGCTTCAATAAAATTATCAGGGTGGCCAAGATAATCCGGCATATAAAAAAGAAACCATGCAAAAAATATTAAAAATACGCTAATCGCAAAAATATCTTTTATCATTGCAAAGGGAGTAAAAGGCACGGTTTCATCAGGTTTTTGAACCTCAACACCCGTCGGGTTATTTTGCCCAACAACATGGATAGCCCAAACATGAAGACCAACTAACAAAAGCAAAATAAACGGAAAAAGATAATGCAAAGCGTAAAAACGGTTTAATGTTGGTTGCCCAAGACTATAGCCGCCCAAAATGGTTTCATAAAGCCAATCTCCAATAAAAGGTATTGCTTTGAAAAAATTGGTTATGACGCTTGCAGCTGAAACCGACATTTGACCCCAAACCAGTACATAGCCAAGAAAGGCAGTCGCCATCATCACAAAATAGATCAGCACACCCAAAATCCAAACAATTTCACGCGGCCGTTTATGCGAACCATAATAAAGACCGCGAGCAAGATGGATATAGGCGGCAATAAAGAAAAATGATGCGCCAACCCCATGCCAAGGACCAAATAGCCAACCAAATTGCCCATCACGCATGAAACGCTCACGCGATTCAAAGGCAATAGCCACATCTGGCACATAATGCATAGCCATGACAATGCCGGTTAATATTTGCGAAACGAGCATTAGGCTTAAAATGCCGCCGAAGGTGTAAAAATAATTCAAATTGCGTGGTACAGGAAAAGAGACGGCTAGATCATGCATCATGCGCATTACAGGCAAGCGCTCATCCATAAACTGGCCTAATTTGGTTTTGGGGGTATAGCTTGATTTTTTCATAGCCTAACCAATCCGCACAATGGTATCAGAAATAAACTCATAAGTCGGGATAGCAAGATTTTTATTGGCTGGACCATTGCGCACTCGTCCTGCTGTGTCGTAGCTTGAGCCATGGCAAGGGCAGAACCATCCGCCATAACGCCCAGATTGACCAAGCGGCACACAGCCAAGATGGGTGCATAAATCAACCATGATTATCCAGTTTTGTCGCCCTTCGCCAGCACTACGGTTTATATCTGTCGCTGTTGCACTTGCTTCCATATTATTATTGCGGGCATTTTGATCCTTTAAGGCATCAAGCGGCGTTTCTTGCGATTCCTTAATTTCTTTTGGAGTGCGATTGCGGATAACCACTGGCTGACCACGCCATTTGACAATAATGGACATGCCTTCTTCAATGCCAGATA
This sequence comes from Bartonella sp. HY761, assembly GCF_026743145.1. NCBI lineage: Bacteria > Pseudomonadati > Pseudomonadota > Alphaproteobacteria > Hyphomicrobiales > Bartonellaceae > Bartonella > Bartonella sp. HY761. The sequence goes on along the minus strand of NZ_CP104887.1, from coordinate 2,331,311 downwards.
TATCTACTTCTATCGAGCCAGCTGCAAGCGTTGCTTCATCAGGTCGCATCTGGTCAATAAATGGCCAACCAACGGCGGCAACACCGATACTACCTGCAACACCCGTTGCTAAAAACAAAAAATCGCGTCTTGTCTGCTTGCTCATATAGGGTCTATAGCGAATGCTAATCCAATTATCATTGTCTTTGTTAAAGTCATGATCGACATAATTTCAATTATATTTAAGGTCTTTTAATATGAGTAAATTTCCATGTCGAAAACCCAAAATAACCGACCTATTTTATACTATTTTTCCTTAGCACGCTCGTTTCTCTGCGCCAAGTTTGAATTATTATAATTTATCGCGCGAAAAGTCGCAGTAGGTTGTTTTTTAAATTATAATATTGATTAGCATCCTGTATTAGCCATTTAGGCATAAAAAAAGGAAAGGTTTTATGGCCTTTCCTTTTCATAAAAATTCATGTGAATTTATGTGTTACTATTCGCCCAAAGCTTCTTCACTTTGGGTCAATTCTTCCAAGGATGGTGTAGATAAAATATTATAACCAGAGTCAACATAATGGATTTCACCGGTTACACCGCTTGACATATCTGATAATAAATAAAGGGCAGATTGACCAATTTCATCAATTGATACGGTTCTGCGCAGTGGCGCATTGCGGCGTTGATAGGAGAAGATGGCGCGTGCTGCGCCAATTCCATTACCTGCCAATGTGCGTACGGGACCGGCTGAAATTGCATTAACGCGAATATTTTGAGGGCCGCAATCAGCCGCACAATAGCGTACCATTGTTTCAAGCGCTGCTTTAGCAACACCCATCACATTATAATTTGGCACGACGCGTTGTGACGCTCCATAGGTCAGCGTTATGATAGAGCCACCATTAGGCATTAATTTTTGCGCGCGCTGTACAACTTCTGTAAAGGAAAATGCCGAAATAACCATAGTACGGCTAAAGTTTTCACGCGTTGTCACATCGACATAGCGCCCCTTTAGCTGTGATTTATCGGAAAAGCCAATGGCATGAACGATAAAGTCAATGGTTCCCCATTCCTTTTCTAAAGTTTCAAATACTGCATCAACCGATGCAATATCTTCCACATCACAGGGCAGTAAAAATTTTGATTCTAGCTTTTCAGCAAGCGGTTTTACTCGTTTACCAAAAGCATCACCTTGATAGGTAAAGGCCAATTCAGCACCCGCATCAGCAAGTGCGCAAGCAATCCCCCAGGCGATGGAATGGTCATTAGCAACACCCATAATCAGGCCGCGCTTACCCTTCATCAATCCCTGCATTTTATTCTCCATCGACCATGGATCTTATCCCGGTCGCATGTACCTGAATAGTGATCTCGTTAGTATTTACCGTTTTGTTCAATTTAAATTCTTTATTATGGGCTAATAGCACTTAGCGGTATTTTTGAAAAACCAGCGATGCATTGGTGCCGCCAAAGCCAAAGGTGTTGGATAGCACTGTATTAAGTTCAACATTATCGCGACGTTGGCGCACAATTGGCATATCTGCAAATTGTGGGTCAAGCTCATCAATATGGGCGCTTTCGCAGATAAAGTTATTTTGCATCATCAGCAATGTGTAAATAGCTTCTTGTACACCAGCTGCTCCAAGTGAGTGACCGGTTAAGGATTTGGTTGCTGAAATTGGTGGGCTCTTATCAGCACCGCCAAAAACGCGGCGAATAGCTTCTATTTCTGGTGGATCACCAACCGGTGTTGACGTTGCATGTGGGTTTATGTAGTCAATTGGATTATTGACATTGGCAAGAGCCATACGCATGCAACGCTCAGCGCCTTCACCTGATGGAGCCACCATGTCATGACCATCAGAGGTTGCGCCATAGCCGATGATTTCGCCATAGATTTTCGCGCCGCGCGCCTTAGCGATTTCAAGCTCTTCAAGAACCAAGACGCCAGCACCACCAGCAATGACAAAACCGTCACGATTAGCATCATAAGAGCGCGAAGCACGTGATGGTGTATCATTATATTTTGAGGACATGGCACCCATGGCGTCAAATAATACCGACAGCGTCCAATCCAGATCTTCACAACCACCGGCAAAAACGCGGTCTTGCTTGCCGTATTGAATGGTTTCAAAAGCATTGCCGATACAATGGTTTGATGTCGCACAAGCAGATGAAATACTATAATTAACGCCTTTAATTTTGAAAAATGTGGCGAGTGTTGCTGAAGCGGTTGAGCTCATGGCTTTTGGAACGGCAAAGGGGCCTACGCGTTTAGGGCCTTTTTCGCGGGCAATATCAGCTGAATCCACAATTGCACGAGTGGAAGGACCACCAGAGCCCATAATAATGCCGGTGCGTTCGTTTGATACTTCAAGAGGGCTTAAGCCCGCATCAGCAATGGCTTGATCCATAGCGATGTGGTTCCATGCGGTGCCGCGGCCATGAAAGCGCATGGCGCGCCTATCAACCAATGCTTCAATATCAACAGTGGGCATACCAAAGGCTTGCGCCCTAAATCCTAGATCCGCATATTCTTGCGAAAATGAGATGCCCGATTTTGCTTCTTTTAAGGAAGCAAGCACTTCGTCAGGGTTATTTCCGATTGACGAAACAATCCCCATGCCGGTTACAACAACTCGACGCATCAATTTCTCCTTGGGTAGAACGGGATAATACTTACGTAGTTATCCCTGTAATTCTGTTTGCACCAATTAAATAGGGTGCAATATGTCCTATTAAAGACATGCTGGTGTTTATACATCAAAAGCAGACAAAGTCTTTGCAATTTATGCAAATTTTAATCTGCATTCATGCCAACATGAAAATTAAGACATATTTGTAAATAAATCAAATTTTGGCTAAATTACAATAATCCGATCAACCACGACCATAAAGCCGTGATTGATAATGGCATAATCTAAAGTGCAACTAACCATAGCTGATTGTTGATAATGCTATTCTTTTGATTTAAATAGCCCAACACGCAAATCGCTGGCACGGTAGATAATTTCACCATCAGCCTTGACCCAGCCATCAGCAATGCCAAGTACTAGACGACCGCGTAATACGCGCTTGAAATCTATGCCATATTCAACGAGCTTGGTTTGCGGTGTTACCATGCCAGTAAACTTGACCTCTCCAGTTGAAATGGCGCGGCCCTTGCCAGGTTCGCCAAGCCAACCGAGGAAAAATCCTGTAAGTTGCCACAACGCATCAAGACCAAGACAGCCTGGCATAACTGGATCGCCAATGAAATGGCAAGGGAAAAACCATAAATCTGGCTTAATGTCTAATTCAGCGCGAATCATGCCTTTTCCGAAATCGCCGCCTTGATCTGAGATCGCGGTGATTCTGTCAAACATCAACATTGGCGGGGCAGGAAGCTGTGCGTTTCCTTCTCCAAACATTTCCCCACGGGCGCAGGAAAGCAATTCTTCAAATGTATAGCTAGACTTTTGCTCAGCCATGTTATCTCCATTTATCAAGGCAGATATATATGATATTTAGGTTGCTGCCTTTTTAACATTTGCACTCTCCTAACACAGACAACCACTGCAAGTAAAATCAAAATAGCGCTAAAAAGGGCGTATTTTTGACAAGTCACAATGGTTTATTAGCTTTTTTGCTGGCTATATCTATTTTGAGGAAGAGTTTATCCACAAGCTGAATTAAAACTATACCTTTTTTGACAAGTTTTATTGGCAAAGTTTACAAAAGCGGTTGATTGCGCATGTTTTTAGGCTTATTGTTGATATTACGGACAGGGAAACCTGATGGAAGCGTCTAATCTGAATTTTAGGGCAGGCTTATAAATTTCTTTGAAACTACGTAGTTTCTATAAATATTTGATAAGTTTTGCAAAAGTTATGAATTTGGGTTAAACTTGGGATTTTGAGATAAGCCGATGTATATTGAACCTATTTATGGACTTGAAGACAGATTGCGGGCAAGTGGCTTACGGCCAACCAAACAGCGCCTAGCACTTGCAAAAATGATTTTTGCTAAAGGTCATCGTCATATTGCCGCTGAGGAATTGCATGAAGAAGCAGTAACTGCTGCCGTGCCAATTTCACTTGCCACCGTTTATAATACTTTGCATCAATTTACCGAAGCTGGTCTTTTACGAATTATTGCTGTTGAAGGCTCAAAGACTTGGTTTGATACAAATATTTCGGACCACCATCATTTTTATCTTGAAAATGAAGCAAGGGTTATTGATATTCCTGAAGGACCACAAGGGCAACCCGTTATTACCAATTTGCCAATTCCACCTGAGGGTATGGAAGTCGTTAATGTTGATTTGATTGTGCGTGTGCGTCCTATTCAACGCCAGTAGTTTTAGCTTAGTAAATAATATTGATGAACTCCAGTAAAAATTTATTCTAGTAGTTCTTTAAATATTTATTGTATTGCAAACTTTAACAATTGAGAAAAACCTATGAACCTAATTGGTTCATAGGTTTTTTGTGTTTTATAGGTGTTATATTGAGTGAAGTGAAGTTAAGGCGAGCGAACGGTGTGGCGATTTTCGCAAATAAAGCCAATTTAAAATGCTGAATGCGTGATTGAAAAATATTAAGGTATTGGGGTAGGATCACATTGCCATATAAAAGAAACAAAGCATTATCAAATAAATATAAATTGAATCTTCAAAAGAGTGAATATTTGTGTGGCTTTGCCCCGGGGTCAAGCGTTTTTGCTAAAATTTATTGTGTAATCAACTTTAGGGGGCAAAGGCTTGTTGTTCTATATTATAAGCCTAAAGAAAATAGTAACAAGGTGTTGAAAGCTTTAACGTAAATGCTTTTTTGGCTATGTCATTTAAGCTATGATCCACATAAAATCACCAGTAAAGTCGATAGATTTTTAATCGCCTTTTGTTGCGGTATGTCCATCAATATGACCAAGCTTGCGGTCTGGCCAAACAACATCCCGTAGTAATTGCTTTAATATTTTAGCTTCTGGAAAGCCATTATCACGCTTGCGATCCCAAATAAGATTATCATCGACGTGAATGGTAAAAATACCGCCGGTGCGTGGTCGCAGAATAATTTCGCCAATATCGGTACCGAAGGTTTGTAAAATTTCTTGAGCCAGCCAAGATGCTCGCAACATCCAATTACATTGCGAGCAGTAGGTTATGATGATTATCGGACCTTGATTGCTCATCATTGATAAAAACCTTATGAAATGGCTTCGATAATGGCAGCCTGTACATCGTCAATGCCTTCACCTTTTTCTGAAGATGTAGCAAGTAGGATAGGGAAGGCGGCAGGGCGCTTGGCGATGGCGGCTTGCGTCGCTGTAAAGAGTTTGTCAAAGTCTGACTTTTTAATTTTATCAGTTTTGGTGAGAACGATTTGGTAAGAAACCGCAGCTTTGTCTAACAAGTCTAAAACGTCTGCATCATTCTTTTTGATGCCATGGCGTGAATCGATCAACACATAGACACGCTTTAAGGTTGTGCGGCCACGTAAATAATCAAACACCAAGCGTGTCCATTGTTCGACTTGCGCTTTTGGTGCTTCTGCAAAGCCGTAGCCCGGCATATCGACCAAAGCCATGGGCGGCAAATCACCGTCCACACCGCTATAGCCGTCTGGAACGAAATAATTTAGTTCTTGTGTGCGGCCTGGCGTGTTAGATGTACGCGCCAAGCCTTTGCGGCCAACAAGGGCATTGATGAGTGATGACTTACCAACATTGGAGCGACCAGCAAAGGCAACCTCTGGTGGTCCTTCAGGTGGGAGGAATTTCATTGAAGGCACGCTTCGAATGAAAACCCAGTTACCAGCAAAAAGTGGGGCTCTATTTGGTTTATCGTTCACAGGTATTGTCCCTACTTCTTTGTCTTGTTGGTTTTATTATTTTGACTGGCACTTTTGTTTTGATTGCCACTTTTATTTTGGTTGGTCACAGACGCCGTTGCCGGCTTCTTTTTAAACACACTTTTCAAATTATCAAAGAGCTCAATTTTCACGCCTTGACGCTTCATAATGATACCCTGTTGGATAACTGAAAGCGTGTTGTTCCATGCCCAGTAAATAACCAAACCGGCTGGGAATGCTGCCAACATATAGGTAAATACTAAAGGCATCCAAGTGAAGATCATCGCTTGTGTTGGATCTGGCGGGGTCGGGTTCATGCGCATTTGAATGAACATGGTAATACCCATAATAATTGGCCAAACACCAATAAGCATGAAATCAGGCACATGATAAGGCAATAGTCCAAATAAATTGAAGAGCGATGTTGGGTCTCTTGCGGCCAAATCTTGAATCCAACCGAAGAATGGCGCGTGACGCATTTCAATGGTGATATAAAGAACCTTATAAAGTGCGAAGAAAATAGGAATTTGGATAAGAATTGGCCAACAACCTGCAAGCGGATTAATCTTTTCCTTGCGGTAAAGCTCCATAATCGCTTGCTGTTGTTTGGTTTTATCTTCAGCATATTTTTCGCGGATTTCAACCATTGCAGGTTGTACAGCCTTCATGCGCGCCATAGATTTATAGGATTTATTCGCAAGCGGAAAGAGAATGGTTTTCAAGATAACGGTGGCAAGCAAAATAGCAATACCAAAATTACCAACCATTTTATAAAGCCAGTCAATAAGTGTAAACATTGGCTTAACGATAAGACCAAGCATACCCCAGTCAATCAGCAAACCAAAGCGGTCAATATGCAATTGTGATTCATAGCGATCAAGAATTGCAACTTGCTTTGCACCTGCAAAGGCATGGTTTTTAAAGGATTGCGTTGTACCAGGCGCAATGCTTACGCCGCTTCGATTAAAGTCCGATTGATAGCGGGTACTATTGTCATCGCGATAAGAAAAACTGGCGGTAAAAGGTGTGGTTTGGTCAGGAATAACGGTGACTGCCCAATATTTGTCAGTAATACCAATCCAACCACCAGTCTGTGCGCCAAATTTAACAATGCGATCATCGCCTTGCGCTTTGGCCAAATCAGCATAAGTTTGGTGTTGGCTATTGAGCTGGCCCAATACGCCGATTAACCCTTCGTGGAGGAGATAATTTGCGTTGGATTCACTTGGCGGCGATACGCGTACAACGCGACCATAAGAGCCAAGAGTAACGGCTTTATCGCTATTATTTGTAACTTTGTCTTCAAATGTAAACATGAATTCATCGTCAACTGAAATCGTGCGATAGAATATAAGTCCTTCACCATTGTCATAGCTCAAGGTAACAGGTGTTTGTGGGGTCAAAGTTTGGTTTTCCCCCTCAACCTTCCATAGGCTGGTGTTTGTGACGATCTTATTTGAAGAGTCCGGGGTGACGAAGCCAAATTCAGCCATATAGCCTTGCTTAAAATTGCTTGGATTGAGCAAAGCAATTAGCGGCGAATCTTTATCAACCGTCATTTGATATTTTTTTAATAAAAGATCATCAAGCTTAGCGCCATAAAGATTGATCGAACCTTTAAGATTAGGCGTGTCAATTGCTACGCGCTTTTGGCTAGCAATAACGGCTTCGCGTGCTTGCGGGGTCATTTCAACACTACCAGGCGCCTGGTTGGTGCCGGCTGGAGCTGTTGTGGTCGTGCTATCAGCATTATTGTCAGTAGGAAGCGTTCCTACTGGATTTTGCGCTATTTCCTGTTCAATCTTTTGGGCTTGGTTGGCGACATTTTGCTCCACTTCATTTTGTGGGTTAACAAAAAAATAGCTCCAACCTATCATGATAGCCATTGATAGGGCGATAGCGATAAAAAAATTGCGATTATATTCCATCAGCTGAATCCAGTTGCGGCTTTATGTTTTGTGCCTTACGCCTAATACGACGCTTAAGCTCATTGACTAATTGTTCAAAGGGGACGTGTAAAATATCAGGTCGGGCAACAAAAACGTAATCGGTTGCTTGCGCCAAGTCCTGCTCGATGCTGATGCGTACAGCTTCCCTTAGGCGTCTTTTAATGCGGTTTCGCTTTACGGCATTGCCGTTTTTTTTGCTAACCGTAAAACCAATGCGAGCTGCGCCGTGATTCTTATCTTGGGCGTCCGCATTTTGTTCTTTCATTTCCAGTAGAAAAAGCGGACCACGCCGCTTTTCACCATTTCTTAAAGCCAAAAATTCTGCCCTCTTACGAAGGCGGAGTGGCTTTTTCTTATCAGGGGAAAGCACGACCGGCTATCACACCCAATATTAAGCTGAAAGACGCTTACGACCGCGTGCACGGCGAGCAGCAATAACCTTGCGGCCACCAGCAGTAGCCATACGCGCACGGAAACCGTGGCGGCGCTTGCGAACAAGTTTAGATGGTTGGTATGTACGTTTCATTTATTTTAATACCGCGGTGTGCGGCCCTTCTTGGTTCTAAAACTGCTTTTTTATAAGGTGCAGTTTGACTTGGAACAATTGTTAAACTGCCCGGCTTTTAACCAGACAGTTGTCGCGCTTATACGGATTAGAGGGGGGAAAGTCAATCAACAAGTGGCTTTAAAAGGCTTATCGCTTGGTTACCAACAATAGAATATTATTTTTTTTACTTAAAAGAAAGATGGCATTTTCAGCCACTGCTTAGCCTAAGCGATCATTGTTTGGCAGCAACAAGATCGGGTGGCACTGGTTGGGCAATGCTTATATAAGCCTTAGTCATAGTGTCATGGAGCGGTAATGTGGTGTCGATGAAACCATTTTCATAAAGATAATAGGGAAGGAGCCCAGAAAGTATCACACGGTAATCGCTTGGTAAGTTAGGAAAGCGCTTTTTAGCTAATTCAAATATGACAGTGGTGCAATTGCTAGAAAATGTATTATAAAAACGGGCATTATGTGCAAGGTCATTGGCTGCAGTTAGATATATTAATAAAAGATTTTTTGCGTCTTCCTTGCTGACTCTAAGGGGATAGCGAAAAACACTTTCATATGGGCTGTTTGCACGTTGATAAATGATATCTTCTGTAGTGCCGGCTAGCATGATCAATTCATATTTTTTAAAAAATCCGGCGATATTGGAATATTCTTCATCTCGTTCAATGCGCAATTCTGACGAAAATATAATTTGTCTACCATCAGCAAAGTTAAAGCCAACCAATGAATGGGCAAGATATGGCCCCATCCAATAGGATAGATAAAGATCAACTCCAACAACGCTATTCATGTCATATTCGCCATCAATCCATGAGGTATAGGTATATGTAGGATCGCTCCAATCAAAATTGCGGATATTATGGATATGGGCTGTTTGACCATCAAAATCGGCGGTAACACCATGGGTAAGGGTTGGGTACCAAAGGCGGTCATTGGAAGGAATAATCGTTTGCCACCAAGCAAATACGCATATAAAACTTAGTAAAACCGCAATGCGTCCTCGCCAAGGCCTTTTGCTCCATTGCGTCCATATAACCCAAAGGGAAAATAATAGCCAAAGCGCAAGGAAAATATAGCCGACAGCTTTACCAAAAGGCGCTTGATAATAAAAGGCAAGCCCTGTCCATATAAAGAAAAGGATCAATAGCAAGGATAAGATAATTTTAAATATGATCTTAGTTACTTGTTTCACTATCTATTTCCCCTATAGACCTGAACTGTGTTCAGTTAAGTAACACAAGAATAATGGCAAAATTATTCTCAAAAAATGTCATAAATATATATTCTGTGAACAGATGTTGATGAAGGGGTATCTTAAGCGGTTATTGGGGGTATTTTTATATTTTAGTAAGTAGAATTTCTTTGCTTATGGAGTTTCTGGGGGCAAATGTGCGTTTTTTACCACTTGTTCCAAACTTACCGATGTATCAATAAAACCATGATCATAAAGATAGGATGGCAATTGCCCTGAAAACAAAATTCGCCAATCTTTGGGGATGGAGGGCTCTAATATACGAGCCATATCAAAGACGACCGTCGTGCAATTGGCCGTTGCCGTATTATAAAAACGCGGCGTTTTAGATAAAGCATTTGCCTTTTCAATATAGGTTAAAAACAGCGCCTGTGTTTGACCAGAAGATGTTTTAAGCGGGTAGCGATAAACTTGTTCTTTGCGGATATCGGTGCGTAAACGAATAATATCTTCTTTGGTTGCTGCAATGGTGATGAGTTCAAATTCCTTGAAAAAACCACCAATTGCTGAAAATTCTTGGCCTTTTTTGCGGCGAATTTCCGAAGAAAAAATTAGCTCCTGACCATTGTCAAATTCAAACCCAACTAAAGTATGGGCAATGTAAGGCCCCATCCAGTAAGACAGATATATATTCATGCTTTTTAAATGAGTAAGATCAAAACTTGCATCAAACCAACGGGGTATGCCTTGCTCAGGTGTTTGCCAATCAAAATCGCGAATATGAGAAACATGAACGGTGCTGCTGGTTAAATTAGCGGTGACACCATATTGTAAAGCTGGATCCCAATCTCCATTCAAGGATGGCTTAATCGTTGACCACCAAATTCCAAAGCTGATAAAGGCAATAATTGCTATTATTCGCGCGGCGCGTGGTTTCCATTGCCATTCGCTATAAAGTACAAAACCTGCAAGAATTAGCCAAATCAAGCCAATGATTGAAAAAGCAATGCTATTGAGTTGATAGAAAAAACCAAGGCCACACCATAAAAAGCCAAGCAGTAGAACTAAGGTCCATGTGAGATGAAGCAAAATCTTTAAAAATTTTCGCATGCTAGGTTTTTCGCTTTTTATTGAGTCGACGATTATTTGAAATTATTAGCCTAATTAAACACTTTTTAGTCACTTTTCTACAAGTCGGCGGTGGAGTATGGGATCGTTTTAATTTAGCCAATTTTTATCTGTATATTATTTGTTGTCTGTAAATTGCGCTATTAGTCATCTATCTGAAATATGAATATGTAATTATATGATTTGATAGACGGCTAATTTTCTCGTGAAACATGTGTAAGTGCCGTTGTTTATATTTTAAAAAATTTGGTTTAAGAAATTCACTTAGGAAAGATATGAGCGAACAAGGTGCTTGCTATTTTAAATATGAAAAATTATTTTACCAGTTCAAATTCATATTTCCTAAACCAATATATGGCATAGCAAAGATATGATGAAACGTTTTTACCTGACACTCTTCATTCTATCTGCAGTTTGCAGCCCCGTTTGGGCTAATGATAATGATTGTCTTTCACAAGCTTCGGCATCTTGTTTGGATAATTTGCAAACAACAGATAAGACCGATAGGCAAAATACTGTTGCGACCGATAGTCGCGCAGTAGCCGTTGACGCCAATGCTATCAAAGCTAAGGCACATAATAATGACGTGCAAGCTATAAGCCGCAATAGTGAATTTATTTATCAGATTGATCGGCCCCAAAACGCATCTGGCGATGTTGTTGTATTAATGCATGGTTCTGGTGGTAATGAAAAAAGCCTTATGCCTTTTGCCCGTTCGATCTGGCCACGAGCAACCTTGGTGGGTATTCGTGGTCGTGTTGTGCAAAAGGGTCAAAGACGTTGGTACACCAAAATAACTGCAACGCGTTTTGATCAAAAAGATGTAAGCCGCGAGGCTGAAGCTTTTGTAAGCTTTTTAACCAAACTTGCTGATGAAAATGAGTTGGATATTAGTCGCTCCACCTTTATTGGTTATTCCAATGGTGCAAATTTGCTCGCCGTTGTACTTTTACAACAACCTGATCTTGTGCGCCGTGCGGTGTTGATGCGTTCTATGCCAGTGCTTGATACAATGCCGCGTGCGAATCTTCATAAGACAAGTATCTTGACCCTATCAGGACAAAAGGATCGGCTTTACTCTCCTTTTGCGCCGGTATTGTCGTCTCTGCTGAAAAATAATGGTGCGAAGGTTGAAAGCCATATGATTGCTGCTGATCATATGATTGGAGAGCTTGATAAAAAGCAAATTACCGCTTGGCTTGGGAACGGTAACAGCGATAGTCTGTCAGCAATGTCCAAACCAACAAAGTAATGGCAAAGTTTTTGCAGTAAAACTTAGCAAAATATTTGCTTGTTTTTATTTGCCCCTTTGCATGCAAAGGGGCAATGTTTGGTGATTAGGCTTAATCAATCCGTTCTGCTTTTATCGGAATTGTTTTGGGGCGACCTGCAAGATAGCCAGTAAATGCCGCACCAAGGCAAAGGGCAACAAATAGACCAGCTGTGGCATCAAAACCACCACTTGCTTCATGAATAATGCCGACAAGAAATGGACCAATGGCAGCAATGCAATAGCCAATGCCTTGCGCCATGCCAGAAAGGTGGGATGCAACTGGCGCATCGTGGGAGCGCAAAGCAATAATCACCATAGCAACTGCGATTAGGCCGCCTTGTCCAAGACCTTGTAAAACCACCCAAATCCAGATTGTTGAAATAGGTGCCAAAATAAAGCCAACAAGTCCAATGCCCGCAATAGATGTTAAAAAGACGCATATGCCGCTTTGGCTGCTTCTACGGCCAGCAATAAGTGGCATAATAAGACTTGCAACCACTTGAATAAGAATTGAAACCGAGGTGATAATTCCTGCCTGTTCAGGTTTAATACCCCGTTCCACTATTATTTGGGCAAGCCAACCAAAAACTGAATAGGCAAGTGCTGATTGTAATCCCATAAATAAAGTTACTTGCCAAGCAATTGGCTGCCTCAATAGACCTTTAACTTGGTAGCGACCTTGTGCGCCTTGTCCTGAATGGCTTTTTAATTGTGGTAGCCATAAAATAATGGCTAATAATACTGGGATCGCCCAAGCCGCGAGAGTGAGCTGCCATGAACCATTTAAAATGTGTTTTAAAGGAACGGTAAAGCCAACAGCAATGGCAGCGCCGCCGCAAAGCGCCATGGAAAATAGTCCCGTCATTAACGGAATATGATGGGGGAAATCTCGTTTAACCAAAGACGGCATCAATACATTACCAAGAGCAATGGCAGCGCCAGCCAAAATGGAACCTAGATAAAGCGTTGATAATGGTCCAAACCCGCGTAAAGCAGTTCCAATAGCCAGTACGATTAATGCTAAGAACATGGTGCGTTCTGCGCCAATTTTAGATGCTCCCCACGGTGCTAGTGGGGCAAAAATGCCAAGGCAAACAACTGGCAATGTTGTTAATAACCCTGCCTGAAAGCCACTTATGCCGGTTGAATTGGAAATGTCGGGAGAAAGTAAAATCGAAAGGCTTGAAAAAACCGGTCTTAGATTTAAGGCAACAAGAATTAAAGACACCCCCAAATATATGCTCCACGCTTTGCTGCGTTGGGCATTTGAATAACCAGACATTTCATTCCTTTCAAAATTTTCAACCGAGCATTTAGACGCGAATCAGATGCTTATTTGAAATTTCAGTTCTTTGTGAGATACCTTGGTTGGGTAAGCGGTTCAAAAAATCAAGGCATTGCGAGAATTTTGCTCTGGTAAAACGTTCAATTTTTTATGAAGAGATCGTGAAAGCGTTATAAACTTGCTATCAATCATAAGCGCAATAGAACTAGAATAGATTTAATTTTAAATAAAGTGCTAGCTTTTCATGGTTTAAGAACAGTTGGGTTAAGCACAATTTTTATTCAAATAAAATATGTGGTCCAAAGGTAGTAATTGTGCGCTGTTATGAAAGATTGGCCTTTGTAAAAATGCGTTAGTTTTTAGAAAGAAAAATCAATTTTTTTGCCGGATTTGGTTATATTGGTAAAAAAAATGCGATCTTGAGCTTTTAGGTGTTTTCGTCGGTGCGGAAAAATGCTTTATGTTTATAAGACGTGATGCTTTAATGTGTGTAAATATAATGGAGACGCTGCAAGTTATGGATAACAAATTATCTGTTGAAAGCGTAAAAAGTCAACAAGGCGCTGGTGGTATGTCTAATCGACGTCAATTTGGTTGGTCGGCAATGCAACGGGCTGATGATCCTGACGTTAATCGTGCAAATAAACAGTTGAAGCAAGATATTGCCAATGGCGCCAATGGTGTTGCTATTGTTTTTGCTGGCGCCCATAACGCTTATGGATTTGGATTGCCGCCGGAGCCTGATACAATTGAAAAATTGTTTGACGGCGTTGCTCTTGATGGTTTGCATCTGCGGTTAGAAAACCATTCTCATGGTCGTCCGATTACGGATACATTTATTACCTATTTGCAAAAAAGTCGTATTGACCTCAATCGCACACAAATCACTTTCGGCACTGACCCGACAGCAAGTCTTGCAACGACAGGTCGTCTTAAAATGTCTATTGCAGCATTAAAAGCGTCTTTACCCCAGTCTATGTCGGCTTTTTTCTCATCTGGGCTTCCAGGTGTCGTGCTTGAAGCGGATGGTCGTCCTTATCACAATGCAGGAGCAACTGAGGCGCAGGAAATTGGCGCAATGTTGTCGGTTGCGGTTAGTCACTTGAAGATGATTGAAGATGGTAGACATCATATCCTATATGCGCTGCCTCATATTGGTTTTGCAACATCACTTGATCAAGATCCCGTTCTTGGCAAGGCAAAATTGCGTGCATTGAGACTTTTATGGCATAGAATTCAAAAGGGTCTTGGTGTCGAAAATCCATTTCCTGCCATCATTCATGTCGAAACATCCATGCGGATGATGAGCGCCCATGACCCATTATTAAATGTTTCCCGCTGCAATCTTGCAAGCTATGCTGCTATTTCATCGGGTGTTGTGTCACTCAATGTCTTACCTTTTTCAATGCCACTTGGGCTTGCGGATTCATTTGCACGCCGGCAAGCCTTGTTAAGCCAACTTATATTGGCCGAAGAAAATGCCGCAACATCTGCTTTTGATGCAAGTGAAAATAGCGAAAATAGCGCATCTGCGGATATGCTTGTTGATGCTGCATGGGAAGAATATCAGCGCTTTGAACGTGCGGGCGGCATTTTAGAAACTTTGATTGATGGTAGTCTTGAATTGCGTTTTGAAGAGGCTCGTGATTTACGGACCACAGCATTCTTGAAAGGTGAACGCACTATTTTAGGCGTGACCAAAGCGCGGTTGCAAAATGAGTTGCCAGTTTGTGGTATTTATGATCAAAAGCCTAGCCAATTTGTTGCTGATGGCATTGTTCATTGCAAACCATTAACCTTTAAACGCCTTGAAACATGCTATGAGGAAGCGGCAGCAATAGCACCTGTTGGTGCTGCGCTAGTTGTTTAACCAGTTTATTCTTTTATCATTTATTGGGCAGTAGATGCTTATAAAGCGATGTTTTGAATAAGTCTTTGCGATAAAAAGCGGTTTTAAATATTAAAACCGCTTTTACATTATAATATTATGTTTTCTGTTGACTTAGTAGCCAGTGGCGCACACTGGGGATTGCATAAGCTATTGGCCACGTCCAGACATGGCCACCGCCGCGACCATTTTCGCCAACAGGAATGACCGTGCCAGTACGAAAAGCAACATAATATATATTGCTATCTGGCCCTTCATTGATCATGTTGTCTTGAGCTGCTTGAAACTCAGATGGACTTGACTTGCCATCCCATATAGCACGGGTTATTTTAGCACCATTTTGTTCCAGTTTATCGGTTATCGCATTCATGCCAGGATATGCCTTATCATCATCTTGTGAGACGATAATCCAAATTTTATGCTTGGCTAGGGGCGCAACCTGTGTAGGATCCCATTGACCGGCAACTAAAAATGAGGCTGCAAAGAAATCAGGATATTTAATATTCAACGCAATGGACGTCATGCAACCACCCGACTGGCCTGTTGTGTAAAGGCGTTTGCTATCAATGTTATAATCGCCTAATAGGCTTTTGATAAGACGAATGGTAACATCTGCGTAATCGCTAGTTTGCGAAGCGTCATTTGCAATGGCGGTTGGATATTGAGGGGCAAGGACAAAAGCGGGATTGACTTCTTGATCTAGCGGACTTGCAAAGGAAACGGCTCCCAATCCTTGTTGTAAGGTCCTAAGTGGATTGGTTCCGGTAACACCAGCATCATGCATGAATAAGACTAATGGATAAGACTTGGCTTTATCGTAATTTTTAGGAATATATAAATTATAATTGAGCAGTAGACCAGTTAAAGGATCGACATATCTAAATTGCAAAAAATCATCAACAATAAGATTTACTTGTCTTGTATTGATAATGGCTTTATTCGTTGGGGCGTAGATGTTTCCCGATACTGTTTGTAATGGTTGAACTTGTGAGACCATGACCGTTGCAGGCGTTTCAATTTTAGGCGAATATGTTTCTGCCCCCTCGTCATTTGGATCAAGCTCAAGGATAATAAAGACACCATTGCTCGCATTTGGCGTTTTTTTAGCGTTATTGCTTGCATAGGCTTTCAATATGGTGCGACCAGCAACACTCCATTGAGTATTTGATATATTTTCATGCTGGATTGCTTGGTCATATTCAATGATTGCCGCAGTTGTGCGTTGGCTGCGCCCAAATACCTCCGTAACAGCAGTGACAGATTTAATATGGTCGCTATAAAATACGGATGCATTGATTGCTTGAGCGCCGCTTGGTGTGGCGCTTGATTGAGCCTTTGAAATTTTGGGTAAGATAGTCATCGCACCAAGAATAGCCGGTGCAAGCGCAATAAAATTACGACGTGAAGGCATAATAAATCTCCATTTGGCGCTTATATGGGAACCTCATCAATCTTTAATAATTTTGAGTAGAGTTCCTAAAAATTGGCTGACCAGCTAATACTACCAATTCAGGATCTATTTCAGGTTTTTCCATGCGCTGAAATAATAGCCTTACCGCTTGTTGAGCAATAGCTTCTTTGGGTTGGTCGATGACGCTAAGTCCGCCAGCGATGAGAGCTGCCCATGGCTCATCATCAAATGTTGCAACGGATAATTGTTGTGGGATAGAAATTTTTGCTTGCAACAAGGCTGTGCAAACACGCAAGGCTAAAACACCATTGCTGATAAACACGCCGTCAATATCAGTGATATTTTTAAAAATAGCTGCAATCTGGGAAAGGGATGATCCATGGGCAATGGCTTGGCTACTGGCAGCCAACCCCATCTCTTGAATCGCCATTTCATAGCCGTTTTTGCGGGCAAGACCAGTAATGCTATTTTCGCTATAAAGACAAAGAATTTTTTTTCTGCCATTTTTAACCATATGTCGAATCATTTCATGGCTTGCATTTTCATTGTCGATTTTTACTTGGTCAAATTTAGCATGTGGGAGGGTTCGGTCAATCAAGACTAAGGGAATAGAGGATGGCCAATTATCAAGATTGCTAAGGCCTTCAGGTGTTGAAGCAAGGATAACACCTGCAACCCGTTCTTCAATCATTTGCGATAAATGTTCTTTTTCACGCTCAGTATTTTCATCCGTATTACATAAAATAATACGAAAGCCCTCTTTTTCTACTGCCTTTTCAATAAAGCGAGCAATACTGGTAAAAAAAGGGTTGCGAATATCGGCAACAATCAATCCTATTGTTTTGTTTTGCCGCGAGCGTAATCGCCGTGCCGCCAAATTAGGCCGATAGCCAGTTTTCAAAATGGCAGTTTCAACCTTTTCGCGCATATCATCACTGACCTTGCCATTGGCAAGGGTGCGCGAAACGGTTGCCGTTGAAACGCCAGCAGCTTTAGCTACATCTTTGATGCTAATTGTTTTAGAGCAAGATTTTACCACTGATATTCCATCATATTTTATATTCAAATTTCTAGTTAAAGCAGAAAGAACTTGAGTAGGATCGTCTATATAAGGCTATTCTAAGGATTTTGGAATAATATGTTTATTAATTTGCAATTTATTCGTTTTTTATTACCTGAAATATAATCGACTTGACATTAGGTAAGAAAACGTTTTCACTCAATGCACCTTAAGTTTTAATTTAGGATTATGCAATGGCTTTAAACAGCACTTCCTCAAAAGAAAAACTCATCCAACTTGGTAGCGATGTCATTGACAAAAAATCGGCAATTGAAGCGGTCGGCAAATTATTGATTGATGCTGGCGCAGTGGATGAGGGGTATGTCAACTCTATGTTGGGACGTGAAAACGTTGCTAATACCTGGCTAGGTTCCGGAGTTGCAATTCCTCATGGCATGGTTGAGGATAAGGATCTGGTTAAAGAGGACGCAGTTGCTGTTTTACAAGTTCCCAAGGGGGTTGACTGGGGAAATGGTGAGGTGGCCTATCTTATTTTTGGCATCGCGGCTAAAGGGGAAGGCCACCTCAATACATTACGCCAATTGACAAGATTGTTGCGAAAGCCGATCGTTTTAGAAAAGCTTATTAAAACTAATGATAAGCATGATGTTGTTGAGGCAGTTTTTAACGGTAATGATGGCGCACAAGATGAAGCTGCTGCAAATCTTGCCCCAGTTAAAGATTATGCCATTTGTGAAGAATGGTCGGTTGATTATCCAAACGGTCTTCATGCGCGGCCAGCATCAGTTTGGATTGATGCGGCAAGAGCATCTAAAACAAAATTGCAGGCACGCAATGGCAATGTCATTTCAGATATTAAAAGCTTGGTGTCCTTACTTGAACTCAATGCCAAAGCTGGTGATATAGTTGTTTTTTCAGCAGCCGATGATGATGGAGCAGATAATGCACGCCAAAATTTGCAAACCTTTATCAAGGCGGTAAAAGGTTTAACTGCCTCAGAAAAGCAAGCCGCAGAAAAAGCAGCACTTAAAAAAGCTGAACAGGCAATGACCAACTGGGTGCCGCCATCAGGAAAAACTCCAATAATTGGTGTTAGCGCTAGTCCGGGCTTGGCAATAGGTGCGGTTTATAAAGTAAGTAGCCAAAATGTTGAGGTTGCAGATATTCCAGTAAGTATAGCGCAAGGCGGTCCAATCCTTCAACATGCAATTGAAACAACGCGCGCTCAAATGAAAGCGCTGGTTGATGATGTAACGAGGCGTTTGGGTGCCAGTGATGCTGCAATTTTTTCAGCACAAAGTGAATTGCTTGATGATGAAAGCCTAATTGCTGCAACGTGCCGTCATATGGTTGAAGGACATGGCGTTGCTTGGTCTTGGTCAAAGGCTATCCATGAAACGGCCGAACGCCTGAAGTCCTCTAGCAATCCATTGCTTGCCGCGCGTTCAGCTGATTTGTTAGATGTTGGTCGCCGTGTGCTTGGGCAAATCGATCCAGCTCTTGCCACTGGCTCATTAAGTGATCTTCCAGAAGGTGGCGTGATTATCATTGCTGATGATTTGTCGCCGTCAGACACTGCAGGGCTTGTCCCCGGCCGTGTCATTGCAATAGCAACAGCTTTAGGTGGTCCAACGTCTCACACTGCAATTCTTGCACGTACGCTTGGCTTGCCTGCTGTTGTTGCAGCTGGTCCGTCGCTGCTTGATGCACGAGATGGGCAATTTGCAATTATTGATGGCAATGGAGGCGGTGTTTGGTTCGATCCTGATAGTGTTGATCAAAATGCCGCAAAAGCTGAAATTGAAAAAATTGCAAAAGAGCAGGAAAAGCAAAAGGCCGAGCGGGGACTTCCAGCGACAACGCTTGATGATTATACAATTGATATTGCTGCTAATATTAATCAGCCTGAGCAAGTACCGCTTGCTCTTTCGCAAGGCGCCGAAGGCGTTGGACTTATGCGAACAGAATTTTTATTTTTAGAGCGCGGTGATACTCCTGATGAGGATGAGCAATATGCAACCTATCGCGCAATGCTTGATGCTTTAGGCGATAAGCCACTTATTGTCCGTGCGCTAGATATTGGCGGCGATAAGCAGGTGGCGCATCTTGATTTACCCCATGAAGAAAATCCGTTTTTAGGCGTGCGCGGCGCACGTTTATTATTGCGGCGGCCAGATCTTCTTTATCCGCAACTGCGCGCATTATATCGGGCAGCTAAAGATGGTGGCAATTTATCCATAATGTTTCCAATGATTATGTCGCTTGATGAAGTTTTGGCTTTAAAAGAACGGGCAGAAGAAATTCGTCAATCTATTGGCGCACCTAGTGTGCCTCTTGGTATTATGATTGAAGTTCCAGCTGCAGCGATTATGGCAGATGTTCTTGCCGAGCATGTAGATTTCTTTTCCATTGGAACAAATGATCTTACCCAATATACATTGGCAGTGGATCGGCAAAATCCTGATCTTGCAGCCTCGGCAGATAGTTTGCATCCATCGGTTTTACGCATGATTGATCTAACAGTTAAGGGCGCGAAAAAATATGATCGTTGGGTGGGAGTATGTGGCGGTATTGCAGGCGATGCTTATGGGGCAACTTTGCTCGCAGGACTTGGCGTTACCGAACTTTCGATGACACCGCGTGATATTCCCGCGGTTAAAGCACGCTTTCGAACAGAGAGCCTAACACAAATGCGCCAACGCGCCCAAAATGCTCTTCAACTTAAAACCGCAAAAGAAGTGCGCGCATTAGATAAAAAAACTGTGCAGGATAATAAATAATGACCAGTTCCATAATGACCCTTACTTTAAATCCAGCAATCGATGAAACTGTCTATCTTGATGATCTGACAATTGGTAATGTTCATCGTGCAAATTTAGTGCGTTATGATGCAGGTGGCAAAGGCATTAATGTTGCTGCATGCCTTGGTGCTTATAGCATTCCCGTTGCTGCGACAGGATTTTTAGGCGATGAAAACCTTACCATTTTTGAAAATTTTTTCGCAGCACGTCATGTTGACGATCGTTTTATTCGGCTTAAAGGTGCAACACGCACAAATGTCAAAATTTTAACGCCAAATGAAACAACCGATATTAATTTACCAGGACTTGCTCCCGGTAAGCTCGAGTTAAATCAGCTTAATACAAAACTTCATGAAGAAAATACTGGTTATCTTGTGCTAGCCGGTAGTTTGCCGCCAAGTTGCCCGCAAGATATTTATGCAGACCTTGTCGCGGCACAGCATGCTCGTCATCATTTTAGTATTGTTGATTGTTCAGGCGCGGCTCTCAATGCTGTTTTGTCAGCTCCATATTTACCAATGGTTGTAAAGCCCAATATTGCTGAGTTGAGTGAATGGGCTGGATATAAGTTAAATAGCATGGATGAAATTTTGGCTGAAGGATTTAAATTACAGCAAAGTGGTGTTAGTTTGGTTGTGATATCCATGGGCAGTGAAGGTGCGTTATTTATTTCGCGCCATGGAGCAATTCACGCGTCAATCAAAATAGAAAATATAGCAAGCACCGTAGGTGCAGGTGACGCTATGGTGGCGGGTATTGTCGCAAGTTTAGTCGACCATGCTGATTTAGAGGCAACTGCACGCCTTGCTACAGCTTTCGCAGCAGGCAAATTAATGCTTACTGGTGCTGATTTACCTGAACGCTCGGTGATTTCGCAGTTTTCTCGTGAGGTTACTTGTCGGATTTTGTAAAAGTGTGGGATTAAATATGAAGAAGCAAGAATATTGGTGCTGTGTTGCAATATTTTTCGTATCTTTAATCTAACCACGCTCCGTCATAAAGAATATTAACTGCCGTTAAAATGGCGGGAGGGATAAGATGAAACTCTTTATAGTAATTGAAGAACAGGGCAATCAGGTCCTTGATGTCTTGGCGCGGGAAGCCTTATCCGCTGCCGCACTTGCAGCAAAATTGGAGGTCGAAATATCAATCAGTCCTAAAGGACAGGCTTTGCGTATTCCCGTTGCTCGTGACAAAGATGACATTTTGCTGGTTGTGAGCGATACCGCTGAACCGCTTGATAATAGTGACTATGCCGCACGTTTTAATGGTGGGGATGTTTATAATATTGAGCTTGATGATGTCTTAAATGATGCATCTGCAATATTAGCGCGGTTTGCTAATGGGAAAGGCGCTTCAAAAACAGAGAAGTCAGATAAAAAAGAGATTGATGACGCAGGCAAAGACAATCTTGGTGGAATAAAAAATATTGTAGCCATCACGTCATGTCCAACTGGTATTGCCCATACTTTTATGGCAGCCGATGCTTTACTTGATAGTGGTAAAGAACTTGGTATTAACATCCGAGTTGAAACACAAGGCTCTGTTGGTGCTGGTACTCCCTTAACGGCAGACGAAATTAAAGATGCTGATCTTGTTATTATTGCAGCTGATCGAGAAGTTGATCGTTCGCGCTTTGCTGGCAAACCTGTCTATGCAAGTGGTACAAAAGTAGCCATTAATAAGGGAACAGATTATATTAAGGAAGCAGCTAACAAAGCTAAGCTTCAATCCAATCAAGCTGCAGAAGAAGATAATACGCAACAAAATGCTAAAGGTGCAGGTGTTTATAAGCATTTGATGACAGGTGTTTCTTTCATGTTGCCTTTTGTGGTGGCAGGTGGGTTACTTATAGCATTCGCCTTTGCTATTGGCGGTATTGGTGTTGATAAAGAAAGTAGTGGTTTTGCGCATACAATTTTTATTATTGGTGCGCAAAAAGCCTTTGCTCTCATGGTTCCTATTCTTGCCGGCTATATAGCTTTTTCTATCGCTGATAGACCAGGTCTTGCACCTGGATTAATCGGCGGTCTTTTCGCTCAAGAAATTGGCGCGGGCTTTTTAGGAGGAATTATTGCAGGATTTTTAGCGGGCTATTTTGTATTGGCAATGATCAAATTTATTAAATTGCCGCGTAGTCTATCTGGATTAATGCCAGTTTTAATTATCCCGCCGATAGCAACCGCCTTTGTCGCCCTAATCATGATTTATGTAGCGGGTGATCCAGTTGCACAAATTAATCATGGGCTTGAAGCTTGGCTAAAAAGTTTAGGTGGAGCAAATGCTGCATTGGTAGGACTTATTATTGGTGCTATGATGGCGTTTGATTTTGGTGGTCCAGTTAATAAAGCGGCTTATGCGTCGTCGGTCGCTTTAATAGCTCAAGGGATTGGTGGTCCTATTGCTGCGGCAATGATTGCGGGTATGACACCGCCGATAGCATTAGCTTGTGCATCAATTATTTTTCCAAATCGCTTTACCGATGAAGAGCAAAATTCACGTGTTGCAACTTTTATTTTAGGGTTGGTCTTTATCAGTGAGGCCGCAATACCAACTGCTGCTCGTGATCCGTTTCGGGTTATACCATCCCTTATGTTAGGTTCTGCATTCGCTGGTGCACTTGCTTATGGCTTGGGTACAAGTTTGAGTGCCCCTCATGGCGGTATTCTACTTGTGCTTATTCCCAATGTAGTTACAAATTATTTTGGTTATTTTGCTGCTTTAATAGGTGGGAGCGCTGTATCTATTATGTGTCTCGGTTTGTTTATGAGACCCATTAAGAGTAGCGTAACAACCGCAGTCAATGTTTAATATTTTGCCTTGCAAACAAAAATTTAAAAATAAAGGCTTTGCTCGTTTTTCTAGCAAAGCCTTTTTAATATTGTGATTTGAATGTAAATTCTTATCATTGTTTAAACAGGGCTTTTTAAATCATAAAAACTGCGGATTTTATCCCAGCCTTCTTGCGCGGTGTCCACATAGGTTAAGAGATCCAAATCATCCGGTGAAATCGTACCTTGTTCGGCTAAAAATTCAACATTGATGGATTTTTGCCAAAACTCTTTGCCAAATAAGATCACAGGTACGCGTTCCATGCGCCCAGTTTGAATAAGAGTTAAGGTTTCAAATAATTCATCTAAAGTTCCAAAGCCGCCTGGAAAAATTGTCAAAGCCTTGGCACGAATCAAAAAATGCATTTTGCGAATGGCAAAATAATGGAAATTAAAACAAAGATCGGGCGTTACATAAGGATTTGGTGCTTGCTCATGAGGTAAAACAATGTTTAGGCCAATACTTGGTGCACCTACATCATCTGCACCGCGATTGCCCGCTTCCATCACACCCGGTCCGCCACCGGTCACAATGACAAATTCGCGGTGGTAAGTCGTGGCCGAATATTGCGAGCAAAGGCGGGCGAAATGCCGGGCTTCGTCATAATAGCGGGAGGCAAGTTCAAGATTTTTCCGCTGAATGTCGTTTTTAGCCGCCCATGCATCTTGGCCGGGTGCTGGAATACGCGCACCTCCAAAAAGCACAACCGTTGAGCGAATGCCGCGCTCACTTAAAGTGATTTCCGGCTTCATCATTTCAAGGCCTAAGCGCACGGATCGCATTTCGCGGCGCATTAAAAAGTCTTCATCCGTATAGGCAAGGCGATAAGCGGGTGATTGTGTTTGCGGTGTGATCGGAACTTTATGGATAACTGCGGCATCATCATTCGAATGGGGAAACGGAGTCCAACCTTCTTTTTCTTCAGGAAGCATTGCTTGTCCTTTCATTCTTATTTTTAGGTTCAAGTAACATTTTATCGTATCAATACGTATTGCCCGTAGTTGCTGCCTATACGTTTTGCAAATAATATGCTTAATGGGTTTAAAGTTTTTTAACATCAGTAATGGAGATTTTTATGACGCAAGCAAATTATCATGCGTTGGAAGCACTTATTGAGCAAGCCTTTGATGCACGCGATTCTATTTCAACCGATACAAAAGGTGAAGTGCGTGATAGCGTCGAGCATGTGCTTAGCCTTTTGGATAAGGGCGAGTTACGGGTGGCAGAACGCCGTGATAATGGCGAATGGCATGTTAATCAATGGGCTAAAAAGGCTGTTTTACTTTCTTTCCGGTTAAACCCTATGGCACTTATTAAAGGTGGTCCTGATGGTTCATCATGGTGGGATAAGGTGCCATCAAAATTTCATGGTTGGGGCGAAGAACAGTTTAAGCAAGCAGCCTTCCGCGCTGTTCCTAATGCGATCGTGCGTCATTCTGCTTATATTGCACCTAATGTTATTTTAATGCCATCCTTTGTCAATCTTGGCGCTCATGTTGGTGAAGGTACAATGGTTGATACTTGGGCAACCGTTGGTTCATGCGCGCAAATTGGTAAAAATGTCCATCTTTCTGGCGGTGTTGGTATTGGCGGTGTATTGGAGCCATTGCAGGCAGGTCCAACAATTATTGAAGATAATTGCTTTATTGGCGCGCGCTCTGAAGTGGTTGAAGGCTGTATCATCCGCGAAGGTGCCGTTCTTGGTATGGGCGTTTATATCGGCAAATCCACTAAAATCGTTGATCGCGCAACAGGTGAAATTTTCTATGGTGAAGTGCCACCTTATTCGGTTGTTGTTTCGGGTAGCTTACCAGGTAAAGATCTTGGCGATGGTAAACCAGTGCCAAGCCTTTATTGTGCGGTCATTGTTAAACGTGTTGATGAAAAAACCCGTTCTAAAACATCAATCAACGATCTTTTACGTGATTAATCCTTAATTTTATAATTTCATTTGCCTTTTGCATTCGTAAAAAATCGAGCGATCGTCGTCGTGATATACTCCGTGAGTTTTAGGTTTAAAATGAACGGAGTATATTATCTGGTATTTAATATTTTTGTTTAGTTCCGTCTTTGAAGGCTAGAGAATGTTATCGTCTTTTTTTAAAAAATATTCTTTTCACATGCTAGGCGAGATAAACCTCCTTTAACAAAGGACTAAATAACAACCATGGCGGTTAATGCGCCTTATAGTGAAGGTCGTGTTGAGGAGTGCCAGTATGTGGCCGCAATAGAATCAGAAAGAAGACTAAAAAGCGCCCTGAAATCAGCTTGGGGCATAGTTGATGGCGAAAGCTTTGAGGATATTTCTGGTTGGTTGTTACATGAAGGTCATCGATATTATTTTGATATGGTGGCTGAGCGCGCCATTGCGATGAATAAAAATCCTACCATAGAAAGAATGAACGAGGATGTGGAATATTTTTCAAAGCTCGAAAATAGTGAAGGGCTTGTGGAATATTATGAAAAGCTAATTACACTTTTGGAAAGTGATATTTTAAGACGGTTGCAGTTGCCGCCGGTTAAATCCATTATGGCATGGGATATGGCACGCCTTATCGGTATTACCCTCAATGCTTTAGCATTAGAATATGTGGATGAGGATAAAGCTTGGGAAAGTTGTAGTACAGCATTATCTATGACACGCTATCATTATAGCAATTGGAAAGAGTTTGCCGATGCTTTTTTATTTGGTCGGGCTTTTTGGTTTGATTTTGATGATGAAACTATGCCCGAAATCTATGGGGAATTGAAGAATAGATCAAAAATTACGATAAAATGCTTCATGATCCCAATTCTGTTTGGTCTCGCTATCCCTTGCATTATAAATAATACGCAAGGCCAAATCTGAGATTGGCATTTTAATAATGAGATTAAGCAGGATTTATCTTGAAAAATATCAACATGACAACAAATAAATTGCCCAAAACGATTTTTGGCTAGAAAATTCATGTTCATAAAATAAAGGGGAATGTTTTTTATTTAAATTGGAAAGTATCTGGCGGAGAGAATGGGATTCGAACCCATGAGAGCCTTTTGAGCCCTACTCCCTTAGCAGGGGAGCGCCTTCGACCACTCGGCCATCTCTCCGTGAGATGTGGTTGCAATAAACATTATTTTATATGAGTGCAAGCACTATTTAACAAAAATCACATTTTTTTTATTTAAGTATATTTGACGCTAGTTTTATCTAGAATCATTTTAAATTTAATTGACCTATAATCAAGGTGTATTGGCTGCAGGCTTTCAAAAAGTCTTTATCAAATTCGAGTCGCTTACTAGGCAATTAGTTCTTATGAAGGGTGCCATCCCCAATAAGTTCGGCTAAATATTAATCCTTTCCTAACAAAATAAGAGCAAATTTCCGCTTTCATGACAATTTCGTGACTTTTTTGCAACAAGCTGACCTTTACTGTTTTAACAACCGTTCCAAATAGCAATTATTGGTTGTAACAAAAAATCTAGGCTGTATGTTCAAGCTAAGAAGAAGGAGCGCTTCGGGGCGACTTTTTCGGTTAAGGGGATCGGGAGCCTACTCTCACAATTTTTAAATTGCCCCGACCTATGTGAAACTTTGACTGGAGGTCATACTATGAACATTAAGAGCCTTCTTCTCGGCTCCGCTGCAGCACTTGTTGCAGTATCTGGTGCAAAAGCAGCTGACGCAGTTGTAGCCGTTGTTGCAGATCCAGAGCCAGTAGAATATGTACGCGTTTGCGACACTTATGGCGCAGGCTACTATTACATTCCTGGTACAGAAACTTGCATGCGTATTTCAGGTTATGTTCGCGCTGACATCAAGGGCGGCGATGACGTATATGCTCGTACTCGCGGTAATACATCAAATGTTATCGGCGCTGATGCAGTAGGTAACCCAATCCGTGGTAGCCGTAATCTTCACGGCGTCAATCGTGATACATATGCTTGGCGTACACGTGCAACTCTTCGTTTCCATACAGCTTCAGAAACTGAGCTTGGCACACTTCGCACATTTGTTGAGCTTCGCTCGCAATGGCAAGGTGGCGAAGAATATGGTGATGCAAAAGATCAAACACAACTTCGTTTTGCTTATATCGAACTTGGTGGTCTACGCGTAGGTATGGATGAATCAATTTTCAATCATTGGACAGGTTACTTCGGTAAAGTTATCAATGATGATGTATTGAACCCACTTACATATAGCCGTACAAACGTAATCAGCTATACTTTCAATGCAGGTAATGGCTTCTCAGCTATTTTGGGTGTTGAACAAGGTAACTCAGATGGCGATCGTTACGGTCAACATTTGTTCCGTACCTATACCGATGGTATTGCAGACTACAGAATTGGTTATACTGAGCATGGTTTTGGTCAGCAAATCGATGATTACGCTCCACATGTTATTGGTGGTTTGAAGTTCGCTCAAGGTTGGGGTTCGCTTTCAGCTGTTGCTGCATATGATGCACGCAACGAAGAGTGGGCTGGTAAAATCCGTGCTGACATTAATGTAACCGATCAGTTCTCATTGTGGGTAATGGGCGGCTATAAGTCAATGGATGATTATTATGCCGATGACAATACTTATGGTGTAGCAGGTACTGGTATCCGCGCTTCTTTGAACAATGCTGGTATTGCTCAGCTTGATCATCTTGGTGTTTATCGTCAAGTTAACTCAATCTATGGTGATTGGGGTGGCGATTGGGCTGTTTGGGGCGGTGGTTCATACAAGTTCACCCCTGCAACTAGCTTCAACTTCCAGGTTGCTTATGAAGCAGCTCGTACATTCTACGCAACTGCCAATATTTCTCACCAGATCGTTCCAGGTTTAACAATTACTCCTGAACTTACATACATCAAGTGGGATAATAACTACGGTTATGCAACAATGTATGACATTAATAACAATGTAACTTCTCTCGGCGTTCGTGACAGCATGAAAGGCCAGAGTGCATTCCAAGGTATGGTTCGCCTTCAGCGTTCATTCTAATCCTAATTTAGGATTGGTTTAGAATTAACCCGGTAGCTTCGCTGCCGGGTTTTTTCATGTCTATTGGCATCGGCTCGGTTTAATTCTTAGTTATTGCACTGGTCTAATTGCACATACAATTTTGCTCGGTTGGTTAAGTTGGGTGCCTAGAACACTTGCAGTTTTGAGGGTTTTTGTTGTTTTGTCGATATGCTTCAAATAAACTTTCATTTATAAATATCTTTTGTTCTTGATCAACGAGACGTGAAGTCAATAATATTTTGAAAAATTGGTTTTCATGATATTGATCCAATATTCTTTTAAACGGGTTTTTACCAATATGTCTTATCCCAAAATATTGCCGCAGATTGATAATATTCCCCTTGCTGTGCCTTTTGTTGGGCCTGAAACACTAGAACGCCAGAGTGGTCATAATTTTTTGGCACGCATTGGCGCAAATGAAAATGGATTCGGGCCGGCTCCATCTGTTTTAAATGCCATTGCCAATGGGATTGCTGATATTTGGCATTATAGTGATCCTACTAATTATGAAATTCGGCAAAAATTAGCTAATTTCTATGATGTTGAACTTGAAAATATTGCAATTGATGCGGGTGCGGATACCCTGTTGGGACTTATTGTTCGTCAATTTGTCGGTAAGGGTGATAAAGTAATTAACTGTCTTGGTGGTTATCCAACTTTTAATTACCATGTGACTGCTTATGGCGGTTTAGTTATTAGTGTACCATACCGCGACTATCGTTCTGACTTGCTTGCGCTACTAGAGGCTGCCAAAGCAAATGACGCAAAAATAATCTATCTTGCTAATCCTGATAATCCTCTTGGCTCGTGGCATGAGAGTTGTGAGTTAGAGCAGTTTATGGCAGCAATACCTGAAAACATTCTTTTAGTGCTTGATGAAGCATATGGGGAAACTGCGCCTGACGGTACGTTACCTCCTATGCTTCCATTGCGGCCTAATGTTTTGCGCGTCCGCACTTTTTCAAAGGCTTATGGCCTCGCGGGAATGCGTTGCGGCTATGTCATCGGTGATAAACATTTATTGAGTGGTTTTGACAAAATCCGTGATCATTTTTCATTATCTATTTTAACCCAAAAAGCCGCTGTTGCTGCGTTAGAAGATCAAGTCTATTTGCATGGCGCTATTAGTAATATCATTGCTTCACGTCGTCGTTTGCATGCTATTGCTTTGGAATTTGGCTTTATTCCTTTGGCTTCAGCGACTAATTTCGTTACAATGGATTGCCAGAGGGGAAATGTGTTTGCGCATAATCTTTTGATTGAGTTGCAAAATCGTGGCGTGTTTATTCGCAAGCCGGCAGTTCCTGGGCTTGATCATTTGATTAGAGTAAGTACGGCTCCCGATCATATTATCGATATTTTCGAAGAGGCTTTAAGGCCGGCAATAAAAGCTTGTGAAAAAGGTGAATGCCTATGATGGTACGTATCTCAAACCGGATATTTTGTTTTGCCGGTGGTGTTTTTGGGGCAGCTGGTATGGCTTCTTACGCGGCGGCCTCCCATGTTTCGCAAAGCAATTATGGGACTATCGCGCCTATTTTGCTTGGTCACGGTATTTTATTAGTGGCTTTGGCTTTAGCTGATAAAAGATCAATGTTTACGCGTCTTAGTGGCGCACTTATTGTGCTTGGTGTCACGCTTTTTGTGGGGGATTTATTATTTCGTCAAACATGGGGTATTCGTTTGTTTTCCTATGCGGCGCCTATTGGCGGTATGACGATGATTTTTGGTTGGTTGTTTTTTTGCCTTATGGCATTCTTGCCTGGTCCAGCAAAAGAAAGCTCAACATAAAACTTGTTTTATGTTGGGTTAATTGATATATCTTTTAAATATTGAATAATTTCACCTGGGGAGCTCTGTCAAGGAGCTGAGATATTGCTGGCTTATTTAAAGCGGCGCAATGACCCATAGAACCTGATCCAGATTATGCTGGCGGAGGGATGGTAGAATGAGCAGTAGCTCCTTTAAACTTTGTGTTTCCAATTCTATTTTTCTATCTTTCGTTTTGTCATCAAAACACTGGCTCTGTGTTTTGTGCGTTGGGTGTTTATATCAGCATAAAGCGGTTTAGAAATAGAAAGGAACCAGTATGAAAGTGCTTATTAAAGGTGCTGGCGTTGGCGGATTGGTTGCAGCTTATCAACTCTTCTTAAAAGGCGCTGATATCACAGTTTCTGCGCCTCTTGATAGTTTCTCCCATTCGGCAAGTTGGTATGCCGGTGGCATGTTGGCACCTTATTGCGAGCGCGAAAGTGCGGAGCAAATAGTTGAGGATTTAGGGCGGCAAGCAATGGGTTGGTGGGCTGAAAACCTTCCTGATTTAGTGCAACATAATGGTACATTTGTCTTGGCACCACAACGCGACCAAGGCGAACTTAATCGTTTTGCACAGCGCACCACCCGTCATGTTTTGGTTGATGAAGCTATGATCGCTGAGCTTGAACCAGATCTTGCAGGACGGTTTAAAAAAGCTTTATTTTTTGCTGAAGAAGCAGACATAGACCCACGTAAAGCGTTGCAAGGTTTGCAAGATAAACTAATTCAAGGAGGGGCTGCCTTTATTGCTCCTTTGCAAAATGAAGAAGAAACTGAGGATTATGATGTCATTATCGATGCAACTGGCATTGCGCGCTTAGGTGTCGATAAGGATTTACGCGGTGTTCGTGGTGAGATGCTTTTAGTGCGCTGCCCAGATGTCCATATAACAAGACCCGTTAGACTATTACATCCGCGCATTCCGCTGTATATTGTACCACGTAGTGACCATACTTTCATGATTGGTGCAACAATGATTGAAAGCGATTATGATGGTCCAATCAGCGCTCGCTCAATGATGGAGCTTTTGAATGCTGCCTATACATTGCATCCTGCCTTTGCTGAAGCGGAAATAATTGAAACCGGAGTTGGCGTGCGACCAGCCTATGCCGATAATTTTCCACGAATGACACAAGAGGGTAATCGCCATTTTTATATAAATGGCTTTTATCGTCACGGATTTTTATTATCACCAGAAATGGCACGCCGCGTTACCGATAAGCTTTGCCCTGATTGATTATTTTATATTTAAAGTCGTCTATAAGGCTTGGTAGACATTTATCACAAATATTTTAACGCGTCGCTGATTTAATTGGAGTAGTTCATGCAGGTTTTTATCAATGGCAATAGAGTTGAAACAAAAGTGCAATATCTAGCAGAGCTTTTGAATGAACAAGGTTTCAAGGGCGAGTGGTTAGCGACTGCCCAAAATAGTGAGCTTGTAAGCGCAAATGAACGTGCTTTATGTCTCATTAACGAAAACGACCGTATTGAAGTCTTAAGTCCTATGCAGGGAGGTTGATATGTTAACGCTTTATGGAGAAGATGTAACGTCGCATTTGCTTTTAGGTAGTGCACAATATCCATCACCTACTATCTTGGCTGAAGCAGTGCGCCAGTCACAAACAGATATTGTCACTGTTTCGCTTCGCCGGGAAACAGCTGGTGGTAGTCAAGGCGGTCAGTTTTGGCAGTTAATTCGCGATCTTGGTGTTAAGGTTTTACCAAATACTGCGGGTTGTTATTCGGTAAAAGAGGCTGTAACTACAGCAAAAATGGCACGAGATTTATTTAAAACAGATTGGGTGAAGCTTGAAGTTATCGGCAATCAAGACACTTTGCAGCCTAATGTTTTCGCTCTTGTCGAAGCGGCACAAATTTTAAGTGATGATGGTTTTAAGGTCTTTCCTTATACAACCGATGATCTCATAGTTGGTGAAAAGCTGCTTGAAGCTGGCTGTAAGGTGCTTATGCCTTGGTGTGCGCCCATTGGTTCGGCAAAAGGACCGCGCGATTGTGATGGTTTACGCGCTATGCGGGCACATTTTAATGATGTTCCGTTGATTGTTGATGCAGGCATTGGCAGGCCATCGCATGCGGCCATTGTTATGGAACTTGGCTTTGATGCGGTATTGCTCAATACGGCTGTCGCTAAAGCCGGTGATCCAGTTAAAATGGCTTATGCGTTTAAGCTTGCTATTGAAGCTGGAAAACAAGCCTTTGAAGCACAATTTTTAGAGCCGCGTGATTTCGCAGCCCCCTCAACACCAGTTATCGGACAGGCGGTATTCTCATGAGATTAGATCCTTTTTATCCCATTTTTGACAGTGCCGATTGGTTAGAGCGCCTTGTTCCGCTTGGTATTAAATTGGTTCAATTGCGCATGAAAAATCAACCCGATGATGTTATTCGCCGACATATTCAAAGGTCAAAGGTGATTTGCCAAAAGCATGATTGCCAACTTATTATTAATGATTATTGGCAATTAGCAATTGAAGAACAATGCGATTTTGTGCATTTAGGGCAAGAAGATTTAAGCATAGCTAATGTCGATGCTATTCGCAGCCATGGTTTAAAATTAGGTCTATCTACCCATGATGAGGATGAACTTGCCACTGCACTTGCGCAAAAGCCCGATTATATTGCTTTGGGGCCAATTTATCCAACTATATTGAAAAAAATGAAATGGGCACCGCAAGGTCTTGAAAAATTGGGTAAATGGCGGCAAATAATAGGTCAATTGCCACTTGTTGCTATTGGTGGTTTAAATGTTGATCGGCTTAATGGTGTTTTTGCAGCAGGCTGTGATAGTGCAGCAGTGGTAACTGATATCACTTTAAATCCTTCACCTGAAACGCGGGTAGAGGAGTGGTTAAGCCATACAGCCAAGTGGCGTGCATGACTTTTCCTAATGTACTTATTATCGCTGGTAGCGATTCATCGGGCGGTGCAGGGGTTGTCCGTGATATAGAGACAGCAAACCATTTATTTTGTAAATCATCGGTGGCAATAACCGCAGTTACAGCTCAAACCGATCAAGGCGTCATTGCTGTTGAACCAATGGAACCTTTACTATTGGAGCAGCAGATTGAAGCTGCAAGGATTGCTAATCCAATAGCTGCAGTAAAAATTGGCATGGTGGCGACAGTTGAAAACAGTGTTGTTTTACAAAATCAGCTTGCTTGTATAGCTAAAACGCCAATTATTTTTGACCCTGTTTTGGTTGCTAGCTCTGGTGGCCCCTTAAGCAGAGAAAACCTTGTTGAGGCGATAACCGCAAGGCTTTTGCCTTATATCGATATTTTAACTCCAAATATAATTGAACTCGCAACTTTGTTAGGTGACAAGCCGGCTCCAAATGATGACTATGCTATTAAGCAAGCAAAACAACTTTTGCATAGGGGCGTTAAAGCAATTTTAGTAAAGGGTGGCCACCTTGATGGTTTGGAAGCAAGAGATTACCTTGTAACAAACGAAGATGTTATCACGTTTTCACAGCCGCGTTTAGCGGTGCTAAGGCGTGGTACCGGCTGCACTTTGTCAACAGCTATTGCCTGTTATATGGCATCAGGAGACAGTCTTTCGCAAGCAATTGGCAGGGCGAAAGATTTTCTTTATGCACAATTGCTTGCATTGGTTTAAGGTGGATTTTACATTTTATTCTTCATTCTCTACCGGTTTGCTTTTAACAAAATCCCATGCAGCGTTAACATCATCTGCCGCAAACCAACGAAAATTGGGAGCCAAAAATGGACTTAAAAATTTGGTTGTAAAAGACATATAGCTTGGTCCACCAACTACAGCGTATCGATCGACTTTATCATGCAATTCCTTGTTCATGGAAAGTGCATCGGGTTTAAATAAAGCCGACCATTCAACCTCATCAGTTCCATAAAAAATAATGATTATATTGAATTTTTCATGCAATGTCGCTTTAGCTTCCATGAGGCCATAGAGATTTTCAATATCAGCATCGTTAAGTGAACCTTTGATAGCAAGTGCTAAGGTTATAGGATTATCTGTTTTAATTTTTCTGATTGGGGAAGGGGTAAGGTCGACTACCATTGCACTATCCTTTTAAATGAAATTTAAGGCATTCTTATAATTTAAGGCATTTTTACAATAATGTGTAAAGTGAATTTTATGTTTAAAGTATATATAATCAAATGCCCGTAATTCCTTATTAATGTAATTGATGAACCGTTTGGGTTCTTGTTATTTTTAGAAATAAGCTAATTTTGTTATAACCAAAACTTAAAAAGCCATTTAACATTGATACGTTTGAAAGTGCTATTCAATCTTTCTAGTATTTGTATCTGAATTAAATTCGTATTAATCTTGCTAGGTGTTTATTGTTTATTTTAACTGATGGTTATGCTATCTTATAATAACATTATTAGGTTGGTGGTTTACAAAAATTTACACGAAATGCTTTGAAAATTATTTTAAAAATTTGTTTTTCATGTTTTGAATCTTATATAATAATTATTGGAGGAACTTTTTTGAGTTCTCGCCATTTATAATATGAGAGATTTGTTTTCAAAGTTTCTGACTGCAATATTACAAAGAATTTTTTTAATCGTCATTCATAAAGGAGATGAACTCATGGGCTTAGGTTTTTTTGCAAGCATAATTGTTGGT
This sequence comes from Bartonella sp. HY761, assembly GCF_026743145.1. Taxonomy (NCBI): domain Bacteria; kingdom Pseudomonadati; phylum Pseudomonadota; class Alphaproteobacteria; order Hyphomicrobiales; family Bartonellaceae; genus Bartonella; species Bartonella sp. HY761. The sequence continues at coordinate 2,296,719 of NZ_CP104887.1, read as the reverse complement.
GGTCTTGCGGGCTGGTTCGCGCAAATGTTCATGAAAAGTGGCGGCGGTATTATTCTCAACATTATTTTAGGTATAGTCGGTGCCGCACTTGCAAGCCTTGTACTTGGTTGGTTTGGTGTTAGCTTTTATGGCTGGCTTGGCTATCTTATCGCTGGTTTTGTTGGTGCATGTGTCCTTATTGCTTTTGGTCGGGCAATCAGGGGATAAATACCGCTACTTTGCTGTTTTCTTAAAGGCGCTGTAAATCTAGGTGATTTATAGCGCCTTTTTGTATTTTTCTTGAAAACATCAAAAATGATGATGCCACATTGATGCGTTTGGCTTATGTTTTAATATTGTTATTTCTATCTTTACAATATTGCGCTTTGTAAATGAGTTTTTGGGGTTAACGTTTTTTCAATATTGCTAGCGTTAAATAAGGTCTTAAGTTTTGGGAGAAAATACATTGATAGGATGGGTTGTCTTGCCATTTTATTTTTCTCAAATAGGTTTTATTACTTGAAGGTTGTATCATGACCAATGAACGTTCGTTACAAAATCGACGACTAATGTTAAAAGGCACCGGTCTTTTTATGATGAGTGGTCTTGCTGGATGTACAATGGACCGCTTTTTGCCCGCCATTGATACAACTACGACGAGTGCAATCATTGGCCCTAATGGTGGCAATGCCATGAGGCCACCAATTAGCGTTGATGCTAGGGTAACATCTTCTGATACTATGTATGCAGCCGTTAACGAACGTGGTTTCCAGTTGCAAGCCATCCCTTATGACCAAATACCTCGCCAATACCGTCGCCAAATTGTCCCTAATACAACGGGTGAGGGACCCGGGACGATTGTTGTTGATGCAAAAAACTATTTTCTTTATTTTACTCAAAATGGCGGTGATGCTATCCGTTATGGCGTTGGTGTTGGGCGTGCTGGCTTTAGTTGGTCAGGGCGTGCTAAAGTACAATATAAGCGCGAATGGCCTGTTTGGACACCACCTGCCGAAATGATAAAACGCCAACCGGAGCTTGTGCAATATAGAAATGGTATGCAGCCGGGGCCAACTAACCCATTGGGAGCGCGCGCATTATATATTTACCAAAATGGCAACGATACTGGCTATCGTATTCATGGTTCGCCAGAATGGTGGTCTATTGGTAAATCTATGTCATCAGGTTGTATTCGCTTAATTAATCAAGATATTATTGATCTTTATGCTCGTGTTCCTGTTGGTACGCCTATTTTGGTGCGCTAAATCTTAATATCGATTTAAATAGATCAATATATCAACGGAAAATAGCTTTTTTACTATTGGCTGCTAAGCGGGGGTGTGATGGTTGAAAAATTGGCGTGGAATGGCTGTACAGCTCCTGAGCAAAAGATAATCGAAGGGCAATATGTCCGCTTGGTCCCGCTTTCAATAGCTGCGCACTTGAGTGATTTATTTGCGGCTTCAAAAAATGGGTTGGCTGAAGAGCGTTTCTTATATTTAGCAGAACTTCCACCTATTGATATTGAAGAATTTAAGTGCTGGATGGCAAATGCCATAAATAACGTTAATCTTCAATTTTTTGCGGTGATTGATAAAAGAACCAATCGTGCAGAAGGGCGCTTTGCCCTTATGCGCATGGATTTGGATAATGGCATTATTGAAATCGGCCATATCCTTTGGGGCGATGCTATAAAGCGCAGCCGCATCGCTACCGAGGCATTTTTTCTAGTTGCTGATTATGTTTTTGCATTAAAATTTAGACGTTTAGAATGGAAGTGTAACAATAATAATGAGCCTTCTAAAAAGGCAGCCCTCCGCTTTGGTTTTCAATATGAAGGCTTGTTTCGCCAACATATGGTCGTTAAGGGACAAAATCGCGATACCGCATGGTTTTCCATCATAGATCGGGATTGGTCTGATTTGCGACAGAAATATTTAAAATGGCTTATGGCAGAAAACTTTAACGAAAATGCTGAGCAAAAGCGCCCCCTTAATATATAAAATGAACGCTTTACAAGTTACCTAAAATTCATTTACCTTAAGATACCTATATATTTACATTGGGTTCTAAGTTTTGGAACATATAAAAAACGTTAATATGCCATGTTATTTCCAACTGACCGCACAGGGAGGTATCTTATGAAAATTTTGAAATCTACTTTAATGGCAACGGCTTTAGCTGCATCGGTATTAGCTGGCATTGTCGGTGCTTCAGCTAAAACTCTTGTTTATTGCTCAGAGGCATCGCCTGAAGGCTTTGATCCTTCCGCCTATACATCTGGTACAACATTTGATGCTGCAGGACGTGCATCCTATAGTCGTTTGCTTGAATTTGTGGTTGGCACTAGCAATACCGAGGCTGGTTTGGCTGAAAGTTGGGATATTTCGGATGACGGCTTAACTTATACATTTCATCTGCGTAAAGGTGTAAAGTTCCAAACTACTAATTATTTTACCCCTAGTCGCGATATGAATGCTGACGATGTGGTGTTTTCTTTTGAAAGGCAATGGAAAACAGATAACCCTTGGTTTAGTTATACGCCGGGTATCCTTTGGCAATATTTCGATAGTATGGATATGGGCAAACTTTTAAAATCAGTTGAAAAGGTTGATGATTATACTGTAAAAATTACTTTAACGCGACCTGAAGCACCATTCCTTGCTAATATGGCTATGGATTTTGCGTCGATTGTTTCAAAAGAATATGCCGATAAATTGCAAAAAGATGGTAAGATGGAGCTAATGAACCAGCAACCGGTTGGCACAGGGCCATTTATTTTTGTTGGCTATCAAAAAGATGCGGTTATTCGCTATAAGGCAAATCCTGATTATTATCGTGGTAAACCAGCCGTTGATAATTTAGTTTTTGCGATCACTCTTGATCCATCAGTTCGTATGCAAAAATTAAAAGCTGGTGAATGTCATATTGCATCATATCCCAACCCCAATGATGTTGCTGAATTAAAAGCAGATAAAAATCTCAATGTACAAGAGCAAGCGGGTCTTAACGTTGCTTATCTTGCCTATAATACTGAAGAAGCGCCTTTTGATAAAGCGGAAGTGCGCCGCGCTTTAAACATGGCAGTTAATAAGCAAAGTATTGTTAATGCAGTTTTTGGTGGTGCAGGGCAGGTTGCACAAAATCCAATCCCGCCAACAATGTGGGGGTATAATAAAGCTATTAAACCAGACCAATATAATCCTGATGAAGCCAAAAAAGTGCTTGCAGAAGCCGGGGTAAAAGATCTTTCAATGAAAATCTGGGCGATGCCAGTTTCGCGCCCTTATATGCCTAATGCTCGCCGCGCCGCCGAACTCATCCAGTCAGATTTTGCTCATATTGGTGTAAAAGCTGATATTGTGTCGATGGAATGGGGGGAATATCTAAAAGCGGGCAATGATAAGGGGCGCGATGGTGCTATGATTATGGGCTGGACAGGCGACAATGGCGATCCTGATAATTTCATGGGGGTGCTTAATTCTTGTGTCGGCATTGGTACCAATAATTATGCGCGTTGGTGCAATAAGGAGTTTGAAGATATCATTTTAAAAGCTCGCATCAGTAATAATCATGATGAGCGGGTAAAGCTTTATGAAAAAGCACAAGAGGTGTTTAATAGAGAGGCACCATGGCTCGTCATTGCTAATTCTACTGTCTTTATGCCAATGTCCAAAAATGTTAAAAACTATGTTATGGACCCGCTAGGGCTTCATCGTTTTGAAAATGTTGATATTGAAGAATGATATTGGTAATTTAAAATTGTTAAAGCGGGTGATTTTCACCCGCTTTTTTTAATTTCGCTACTTCTATCATTCATAAAAATATTCGCTATTTGATGTTTAAACGCAAAAAAATTGCTTGCTGTTTTTGTAATTTTGCCGCGTGATAATCGTTGAGACCGCAGTTTTTGGGAAGGAATGCGCAATGATGATAAATAAACTTATTCGCACCGCTATTATTGCTACAGCTTTTTGTGGGGTAGCCACCACTGTGTCAGCTAAAACCTTGGTTTATTGCTCTGAAGCCTCGCCTGAAGGTTTTGATCCAGCGCTTTATACATCTGGTACAACTTTTGATGCAAGTAGTCGACCAGTTTTTAATAAATTAGTTGATTTTGTTAAAGGCACCAGCAATATCAAATCTGGCCTTGCGGAAAGATGGGACATTTCTGATGACGGTTTAACTTATACATTTCATCTAACTAAAGGTGTTAAGTTCCATACAACCAGCTATTTTACTCCAAGCCGAGACTTCAATGCCGATGATGTTATTTTCTCTTTTGAGAGGCAATGGAAGAAGGATAATCCATGGCATAATTATACCCCTGGCGTATCGTGGCAATATTTTGAAAGTATGGAAATGAACACATTGTTCAAATCCATCGACAAAATTGATGATTATACAGTGCGTTTTACTTTAAACAGGCCTGAAGCCCCATTTCTTGCTAATATGGCCATGCCCTTCGCAGTTATCTATTCCAAGGAATACGGTGATAAGCTTGAAAAAGAAGGTAAAATGGAATTGATGAATCAACAACCGGTTGGTACAGGGCCATTTATCTTTGTTGGCTATCAAAAGGATGCTGTTATCCGCTTTAAAGCAAATCCTGACTATTTCCAAGGCAAACAACCTATTGATAATTTGGTATTTGCAATCACTCTTGATCCATCTGTTCGTATGCAAAAGCTTAAGGCAAATGAATGCCAAATTGCTTCTTATCCCAATCCTAATGATTTGCCCGATTTAAAGGCTGATAAAAATCTAATTGTACAAGAACAAGCTGGGCTTAATATTGCCTATCTTGCCTATAATACCGAAGAAGCACCTTTTAATAAAATAGAAGTGCGCCAAGCTTTGAATAAAGCAGTCAATAAGCAAGCTATTGTTGATGCTGTGTTTGGTGGTGCAGGTCAAGTTGCACAAAATCCAATTCCACCAACAATGTGGGGTTTTAACAAAAATATTAGGCCGGATGAATATAATCCTGAAGAAGCAAAAAAGATGCTTGATAAAGCCGGCGTCAAGGATCTTTCAATGAAGATTTGGGCAATGCCGATATCGCGTCCTTACATGCCAAATGGTCGTAGAACTGCTGAGCTTATTCAGGCAGATTATGCTAAGGTTGGTATCAAAAGTGAAATTGTTTCGATGGAATGGGGGGAATACCTAAAGGCGGGCAATGATAAGGGGCGCGATGGTGCTTTTATGATGGGTTGGATCGGTGATAATGGTGACCCTGATAATTTTATGGGAGTATTAAACTCCTGTGCTGGTGTTGGCACTAATAATTATGCGCGTTGGTGTAATAAGGATTTTGATGATCTGATACAACGTGGTCGCACGACTACGGATCATGATGAGCGTGTTAAAATTTATGAAGAAGCGCAAGAACTCTTTAATAAAGAGGCTCCATGGCTAGTTATTGCCAATTCAACCGTATTTATGCCAATGTCCAACAAGGTTAAAAACTATATCATGGATCCTATGGGGTCGCACGCTTTTGACGGTGTTGATATCGAGGAGTAGTTGTAAACAACGTATGATAGAAGGATTGTGTTTATTCGCCTGCTGTCATGGTGGTGGATAAGAGTAAATAGGATATTCTTAGAGCGTTTTCCGAAAAGTGTGAAGCGGTTTTCGGGCAAAAACGCGATGTAAACAATGGATTAGAGCGCATTTCGATCTGATTCAATCAGATCGAAATGCGCTCTAATATAAAAGGCCATCAGTTCAACTGATGGCCTTTTATTATTTAAGGTATAAAATATTAAGCGACTTCGTCTTTTTCCTGAACTTGTGGCTTTACTTTAAAGAAGCGCAGGATAATGAGGAAGAAAACTGGCACAAACATAACAGCAAGAACTGTCGCGGTTATCATGCCGCCAAGTACGCCTGTACCAATTGCATTTTGACTGCCCGCGCCAGGACCATTAGCAATTGCAAGGGGTAATACGCCAAGCGAAAATGCCAACGATGTCATCAAAATTGGTCTAAAGCGTAATTTTGCCGCTTCCAGTGCTGCACTAGAAAGAGACATACCCTGACCATAAAGCTCACGTGCAAATTCCACAATCAAAATAGCATTTTTCGCCGATAGCCCAATAATGGTGATAAGACCAATTTTAAAATAAAGGTCATTTGCCATATCACGCATCATCACCGCAAGAACACAGCCAATAATACCAAGTGGCACCACCAACATCACTGATACCGGAATTGACCAACTTTCATAAAGTGCTGCTAACAATAGGAATACAAAGAGAATAGATAGCGCAAATAAAAGGGTAGATTGCGAACCAGATTTAATCTCTTCTGCCGTTTGTCCTGACCATTCAAAACCATAGCCTTCTGGGAGTGCTTTAGCAATACGCTCCATTTCAGCAATTGCATCACCGGTTGAATAACCAGGGGCTGGTGAACCAGTGATACGCATTGATGGATAGGCATTATAACCAATAACCTGCGCAGGTCCTTTTTGCCAATTAACATGAGCAAAGGCTGATAAAGGCACCATTCCGCCATGGGTATTTTTGACGTGAATGCTTAACAACTGAACCGCATCAAGCCGCTTGGTATCCAATGCTTGAACAACAACACGTTGCAGCCTACCTACATTTGGAAAGTCGTTAACATAGGCCGAACCAAGATTGGCTGAAATAGCTGTATTAATATCAGCAAATGTCACACCAAAAGCATTTGCCTTTTCACGATCAATTTCAAGATTGACCTGTGCTGATTCAGGCAAACCTTCGGGGCGCACACCAGCTAGAATTGGACTTTGACTTGCCATGGCAAGCAATTGTCCCGTAGCTGCATTAAGCGACATGTTTTCTGAACCGCCACGATCTTGCAGGCGGAAACTAAAGCCATCAGTAGAACCAAAGCCGTCAATTGCTGGGGGTAGAACTGCAAATATTTGACTAACATCCTTAATTGATGCCAATTGTCCATTCGTCCAGTTAACAATATCTTGGGCTGATTGCCCTTTGCCGCGTTCGCTCCAGTCTTTTAAGGTTACAAAGACGATTGCTGCATTGGCACCTGACCCTGAGAAGCTAAAACCACGTACGCCAATAACATGATCAACGGCATCATTTCCGGCAAAAATTTTATCAATTTGTGATAGAACTTCATTGGTTCGATTGGAGCTAGCCTCTGGTGGTAATAATGCACTGACAATAAGATAGCCCTGATCTTCATTTGGGGCAAAGCCTGTTGGTAATTTCACATAAGTATAGCCGAGCCCTAAAAGGATAGCCACATAAATGACCATAACACGACGGCTTTTAGCTAATGCGAAACGCACACCACCTTGATAATGATTGGTCAAACTATTAAAGTTGCGGTTAAACCAACCAAAAAAACCGCGCTTATCGTGATGCCCTTTGGGAACAGGCTTCAAGAATGTTGAACAAAGAGCGGGTGTTAAAGTAAGCGCCAAAAGAGCCGAGAATAAAATAGACACTACCATGGTAAGCGAGAATTGGCGGTAGATTACACCCGTTGCACCTGGGAAAAATGCCATAGGTACAAACACGGCTGAGAGAACAAGTGTAATACCAATAATCGCGCCGGTTATTTGATGCATCGCCTTTTGGGTTGCCTGTTTGGGTGGCAACCCTTCCTCTGCCATGATGCGCTCAACATTTTCAACCACCACAATCGCATCATCAACCAGAATACCAATGGCAAGCACCATAGCAAACATTGTTAGCACATTGATGGAAAATCCTGCCGCTAACATAATGGCACAAGTACCAAGCAAGGCCACCGGAACGACAATGATGGGAATAAGCGTATAGCGGAAATTTTGTAAAAAGAGAAACATCACCAAGAAAACCAAAATGACGGCTTCAATCAAGGTATGAAAAACTTTTTCAATCGATGCCGACACAAAGGGTGTCGTATCGTAAGGGATAAGATAGCTTACGCCTTTGGGAAGAAATGCTCCTAGCTCTGCCATTTTGGCATGAATAAGCTTTGATGTAGCAAGGGCATTACCGGAATTGGATAATTGAATGGCGGCAGCAGCAGATTGCTTGCCATCAAGTGTGGTAGAAAAATTATAATCTTCCGCACCAAGTTCTACACGGGCAACATCCGATAGCCGTACGGTTGAGCCATCAGGATTTGCACGTAAAATAATAGATGAGAATTCTTCAGGTGTTGCAAGCTGCCCTTTAACCAATACGGTTGCCGTGAGTTCTTGGGTTAAAGGATTGGGATCTGCACCAACACGGCCTGCAGCTACCTGCGCATTTTGCGCACGAATAGCAGCGGTTACATCGTCAACCGATAGATTTAGTCCCACCATACGGTCTGGATCCAGCCAAACACGCAATGCGCGCTCTGATGCAAATAGTTGTACGCGTCCAACCCCGTCAATACGGCGCAACTCACCAAGGATATTACGGCTCATATAATCACCAAGGGCCACACTATCATACGAACCATCTGGTGAAATAAGGCTGATAAACATCATAAAGCCGTTGCCAGCTTCTTCAACCTGGATACCTTGATCGACGACTGATCGCGGCAAACGTGACTCAACACCGCGAATTTTGTTTTGCACATCAACCTGTGCCTTGGCGATATCTGAACCTGTATTAAATGTTGCCGTAATTTCAAGGCCACCATTTGAATCAGTGCTTGATTCAAAATAGGCAATATTTTCTACGCCATTTAATTCTTCTTCAATCTGGCGGGTAACACTGGCATAAACTTCCTGCGGTGACGCACCAGGGTAAGACGTCCGGATTGTTAATTGCGGCGGAGCAATTTTTGGATATTGCATTATAGGTAGATAAGGCAATGCAATAATACCAGCCAATGTTATGAATATCGCTATAACAAAGGCAAAAATAGGTCTTTTAATAAAAAACTGGGCCATAATGGTCTCGTTTCATCGGGGGCTTATTTTAAATATTTCACAAACATTATAAATGCGATCTATTATCAGCATTTCATAATGCTGCAGATTTAAATAGGTTTAAACTGCTCATCGACATTGTTATTGGCTAATCGCTACACTAGTGCCGTCTTGAACTTTTGCACCGCCATCGATAATGACCTTATCGCCACTTTTGATACCAGTGCGCACAATCCAATTATTATCAATAGCTTGCCCAAGGGTAATATTACGCAAATGCGCGATATTCATTTCATCAACAACATAGACCTGCGCACCACCGCTATTATCACGAATAATGGCTCGTTGCGGCACAAGAATTGCAGAACTATCAACTGCCTGTTCAATACGCACCCGCACATAAAGGCCAGCTAAAAGCTCGTCCTTTGGGTTTGGAAACTCAGCACGTAAGGTGATTTGTCCGGTGGTTGAATCGACTGACGCTTCCGAAAACAACAGGCGGCCTTTTTCACTGTAAGGTGTGCCATCATCAAAAACCAGTTGTACACTTGCTTCCCCTGGGGCTGGGCTTTCAAGATCACCAGCATCTAAGCTGCGCCGAAGTTCACGCACGGCATTGGAAGACTGGGTAAAATCGACATAAACAGGGTCTAGCTGTTGAACCAAAGCAAGGTGATTAGCATCGCTTGGGCTAACCAAAGCGCCTTCCGTTACTAAGGCACGACCAATGCGGCCGGATATTGGTGCACGCACTTCAGTATATCCAAGATCCAATTTTGCAGCATCAAGTGATGCTTGTGCTAGGGCCACATCCGCCTCAGCTTGTGCAAGAGCTGCAACAGCATTATCGTAATTGGTTGTCGAGGTAACCTCACGCTCGCGCAATTGCGATTGGCGCTCGGCAAGTTGCTTAGCATTTAATTCAACAGCCTTAGCGCGGGCAAGGGAAGCCTCGGCGCTAGCAACGCGTACACGAAATGGCATGGGATCAATACGATAAAGCACTTCGCCTTCTTTTACTGTGCTACCTTGGGTAAAAACACGCTCAACTACAATTCCAGAAATGCGCGGCCGCACTTCGGCAACTCGTGTTGGTGCAACCCGGCCGGGTAATTCAGTGACAACAGGAACCGATTGCGGGGTGGCAACGACAATATTAACGGCAGGGGGAGGGGGAGCTTCACCACCTTGTTCTTGCGCGTAAAGCCCATAAGATGATGCGCTTAAAAGCAAAAATGGTAGGATGATTTTGGTTAAAAAAGCTGGGGGACGCATGAGGATATACCTATTACTTTTGGGAGATTAATAAAGATGATACTTTTACTCAAGTAAATATATGGTAAAAGTGAAATTAAATTTAAGCTAATTAGTATTTTATAACTTAATCGAATATAATGGAATAAAATCAAATTTCTGCATCTTGACCATTATTTTTTGCTAAATTATCAATATGATCCAGTATTCTTTGACGCTGGTCTTCATTCCACGGAAAAACGCCAAGCATTTCAAGACTGCATAAACCATGCATAGCTAAATAAGCTAGGGAAGCATTGGGTTTATCTAAGTTTTCTATATTGAGATCTTTTATGTCTTTCCAAATATATTGGATGATTTGTTCACGGATAGCTTGATTGTTTGCCATGCTTGCACAAATAGCAAGACTAACGGCGCGTTCATTATCGCCACAATGTCGCCTAATCACTTCAATGTTAGCCGACATCAGCGACATGCCTTTGGATTGTTCATCGGCGACGATTTGATCATAGCATGAAAAATGCCGTTTGATGAGCGCGCTGATCAAAGCCTCTTTGGATTTATAATCATAAAGCACAGTCGCCTTACTAACCCCAGCCTTATTGGCAACGGCTTCAACAGTTAGCTTAGCAACGCCGCTTTCTATCACAACGGCTTCAACAGCATCTAAGATCTGGTTTTGATCTATACTGCGTTTACGACCCATTCTTTTAGACCTATAAGCTTACATAAATTTATTTCTATATTGGTGATTTATATATTTCCAACCATTCGTTTATAAAAAATATTTCAATTTGTCAATTCTAGTTTTAAGAGTCGTTTTATCCTTTCAATGGGCGCTTTGAAATAAAAAAGCGATATAAATCAGGCAAAATTGCCTTAAGCGCTGCAGGTCGATTTCATTAAATAGATAAAATACGATAAAATTAGTAATCTAATAAAATATATGAAAATAGAATTTTATGCTATTTTTTGAAAAAAATTTAAAAATTTACGAATGTTAATTGCTTTAATTTTAAAAAATATATTTTATTATGACGAAGTCAGCATAAACAATTATTCGGTAAATAGATATGAACAACCATATGACCTTTCCCTCCCTTGATGCCCCAAGTCTTTGTACACGCCACTGGTTGGTGGAAGCAATTGAATGTCTTGAAGCCGAGGCCAGCCGCTCAGCTGATACTCATTTGCTACGTTTAGATTTGCCAAGCTGTAATGGCATTACCCTTTATTTAAAAGATGAATCAAGCCATTCAACCGGTAGCTTGAAACATCGTTTAGCGCGTTCGCTGTTTCTCTATGCTTTATGCAATGGCAAGGTAGGGCCACAAACCACCATTATTGAAGCATCAAGCGGTTCAACCGCTGTATCAGAAGCCTATTTTGCTAAATTGCTAGGTCTGCGCTTCATTACCGTTGTGCCGCGCACCACATCGGTTGAAAAGATTGCTGCAATTGAGTTTTATGGCGGGGAAGTTCATTTTATTGATGATCCAAAGAGTGTTTATAAAACAGCTCAAGATCTAGCTGATAGACTAAATGGCTATTATATTGACCAGTTTACTTATGCCGAGCGTGCAACAGATTGGCGTGGCAATAATAATATTGCTAATTCAATTTTTTCGCAATTAAGCCGCGAAAAAAATCCCATTCCTGATTGGATTGTTGCAAGCGCTGGTACAGGTGGTACATCGGCGACCCTTGGCCGCTATATCCGCTATGGTTGTTATTCTACTCGTCTTTGCGTTGCAGATCCTGAAGGTTCGGTGTTTCACAAGCATTATATGGATCGCAGTATCCGAGAAATTGACGGTTGTAATTCGGTCATTGAAGGTATTGGCCGCGCAAGGGTAGAGCCATCATTTTTACCTGATGTCATTGATCGCATGATTGCAGTACCTGATGAAGCAAGCCTTGCCGCCATGCGCGTGATCAGCAAACTTATCGGTCGTAGTTGTGGTGGTTCCACGGGGACTAATCTTTGGGCGGTTGGAAAAATTGTTTCTGACATGATTAAAAACAATCAAACCGGCAGCATTGTCACCCTGATTTGTGATAGCGGCGAACGTTACCGCTCTACCTATCTTAATGATAATTGGCTCGCCAAAAAGAACCTCGATATTGCTCCCTATGTGGCAGCACTGGAAGCACTATTTATCAATGGGCGAGCTTTTACCAAATAATATAATCTTAGCAATTATGATTGCATTTTTTAGCAAAATACCTAACTTTACATGGAGCTATTCTTTAGCTCCATTTTTTGTGGGAGAATTGTATGAATATAGGAGAAGCAGCCAAGGAAAGCGGCGTTTCTGCCAAGATGATCCGCCATTACGAGAGCATTGGTCTTATTAAGGCAGCCCATCGTAGTGATGCAGGCTACCGCCATTACGCAATGCAGGATCTTGATACTTTACGCTTTATTCGCCGCTCTCGCGATTTAGGCTTTTCGCTTGATCAAATTAACACGCTTTTGTCACTTTGGCGTGAACAATCGCGCAGCTCTGCTGAAGTAAAAAAACTAGCCGCTCAGCACCTTTCAGAACTTGAAGAAAAGATGGCAGCTTTGCGCGAAATGAGCGATAAATTGCGACTGTTGATTAACCAATGTAATGGCAATGATGATCCTGATTGCGCCATTATTGAAACCTTGGCAGGAAGTACCCCAAATAGCCATTGCTGTGCTTCACCTAAGCAATTGGATTAATTATTTTATATTTTGGCTATTTTTTATGTAAACTATGCGATTTTAGGTGCAACTTAGACAGTTTTTATGGAAGGCCGATGATGAAACAATTGCTCGATATTGCTGATTTTAAAAAGGCAGCAAAGCGCCGCGTTCCAAAAATGTTTTTTGATTATGCCGATTCAGGTGCATGGACAGAAAGTACCTATCGCGCCAATGAAGATGATTTTAAACAAATTAAACTGCGCCAAAAAGTTCTCGTTGATATGACAGGTCGCAGTTTGCAAAGTGAAATGATTGGCCAAAAGGTGGCCATGCCGGTTGCCCTCGCGCCAACGGGTCTTTGTGGCATGCAGCATGCCGATGGTGAGATTCTTGCTGCACAAGCGGCTGAAGAATTTGGCGTGCCCTTTACCCTATCAACCATGAGCATTTGCTCGATTGAGGATGTGCGATCTTCCACAACAAAGCCCTTTTGGTTTCAGCTTTATGTTATGCGCGATCGTGATTTTGTTACCAATTTAATTGAGCGCGCCAAAGCTGCCAATTGCAGCGCCTTGGTGCTTACATTAGATTTACAGATATTAGGGCAACGCCATAAGGATTTGCGCAATGGGCTTTCCGCACCACCGCGCTTTACACCAAAACATATCATGCAAATGGCAATGCGCCCGAAATGGTGTTTTGACATGCTTAAAACCCAAAGGCGCACTTTTCGCAATATTGATGGCCATGCTAAAGGCGTTAGTGATTTAAGCTCGCTATCTGCTTGGACGGCAGAACAATTTGACCCCAAATTAAATTGGCAAGATGTGGAATGGATCAAGAATAAATGGGGTGGCCCACTCATTCTAAAAGGCATTCTTGACGCAGACGACGCCCATAAAGCGGCTGAGAGCGGTGCTGATGCCTTAATTGTTTCTAACCACGGTGGCCGCCAGCTTGACGGCGCATCCTCAACAATTAGCATTTTGCCAGAAATTATTAATGCAGTCGGCAGCAAGATTGAAGTGCATTTAGATGGCGGCATCCGCTCTGGGCAAGATGTTCTAAAGGCTTTAGCTTTGGGTGCAAAAGGCACCTATATTGGCAGGCCATTTCTTTATGGGTTAGGTGCAAACGGTAAGCAAGGCGTGCGTCAAGTCTTGGATATTATTGCTAAAGAGCTTGATATCACCATGGCACTTTGCGGCAAACAAAAAGTAACAGATCTTGACGAAAGCGTTATTTATAAACCGCAAATTTCTAGTTAAAAGTGCAAAAACACCCATCACCATACAATTATGGTGATGGGTGTTTGAAAATCAAAATTTAAGCTTTATGTTTTTTGACAAGATCCATAAAGCGGTCAAAAAGATAATGGCTATCTTGTGGGCCAGGTGATGCTTCAGGATGGTGTTGCACTGAAAAAACTGGTTTTCCAACCAAACTGATGCCGCAATTTGTGCCATCAAAAAGTGAAATATGGGTTTCTTCAACACCTTCAGGCAGGCTTTTTGAATCGACCGCAAAACCATGATTCATTGAAACAATTTCAACCTTATCGGTGGTGAAATCCTTAACCGGATGGTTGGCACCATGGTGACCTTGATGCATTTTTATGGTTTTGCCGCCCATGGCAAGCGCAAGCATTTGGTGACCAAGACATATACCAAAAATTGGAATACCACTATCAACCAAAGTGCGAATAACGGGTACGGAATATGCTGCCGTAGCGGCTGGGTCGCCAGGGCCGTTTGAAAGGAAAATACCATCTGGTTGCATAGCAAGTACATCTTCTGCGCTTGCTGTAGCTGGTACGATTGTCACTTTAGCATCACGCCCTGCAAGCAAACGTAAGATATTTCTTTTAATACCATAATCAATAGCAACAATATGATATTTAGGTTCGGTTTCTTCGCTATAGCCTTCATTCCAAACCCACGGCGTTTCACTCCACGGCATTGATTGACCGATGGTGACATCTTTTGCAAGATCAAGCCCTTCAAGACCAGACCAGCTTGCAGCGCGCTGCTTTAACGCAGCCATGTCAAATTTACCATCAGGACTATGGGCGATAACGCCATTAGGTGCGCCTTTTTCACGGATAAGAGCAGTGAGGGCGCGAGTATCAATACCGCAAAGAGCAATAACGCCGCGTGATTTTAACCATTGGTCTAGACCTTGCGCAGCACGATAATTAGATGGATCAGTGATATCGGCTTTTAAAACAGCACCAACTGCACCAAAATGATTGGCAGGGGTTAAATCTTCAATATCTTCTTGGTTGGTACCAACATTGCCGATATGGGGAAAAGTGAACGTAACAATTTGTCCAGTATAGGAAGGGTCTGTCAGGATTTCTTCATAACCAGTAAGGGCAGTGTTAAAACATACTTCTGCTTCGATTGCGCCCGTTGCTCCAAGGCCTTTTCCCTCAATCACTGTTCCATCTGCAAGTACCAATACGGCTGTTGATATTGACTTTTCCCATGGAGTGGCTGCTAAGGTGCTGATATTTTGGGTCATCATCGGTCTCTTTCTATATTCCGTGGGCAAAGATACTAAGGGCACGGATACTAAAAATAGTGCCATTATCATGCTAAGCTATTTATATTTGCGCATGTCAAAAGGGCGGATGCGGTCATCCACCTTAAAATATAATATCATGTCTGGCTAAGATTGGTATTATATCGGTTAATTTCAAAAAATAAAGTGAAGATTACGTCTTTTGACCATTCTTTTAATCTTTACCCACTTTTTTAGGACTAATTAGATTTAAATAGCAATGATTTGCTGTCATTGCCTATAATAAATGGTTTTCCCTTGAATTGCATAAATTTCACATCAAATATGCTATGTGTTTACATTATGGCTTCAAACTTGCTGTGAAACTGTTATAGAAGTCCCTATATTGAATTTAAAGCGGAGATTAGGCTGATGTTGCGTGAAGATATTGCTGTTGCACTTAAAAAAGCAATGATCGAAAAGGATAAAGTGCGTCTATCGACCTTGCGCTTGGTAAATGCTGCCATACAAGATCTTGATATTGCAAGACGTGGCGATGGTAAACCTGCCGCCGAAGATAGTGATGTGCAGGCCTTGCTTGCTAAAATGATTAAACAGCGTGACGAATCGGCAAAGCTTTATGATCAAGGTAGCCGTCCAGAGCTTGCAGAGATTGAGCGTAATGAAATTGCCATTATCCGTGAGTTTTTACCCCGTCAGCTTGACAGTGCAGAAATGCAAGCAGCTATCAAAACGGCTATTGCTGCAACGGGCGCTGAAAGCTTGCGTGATATGGGTAAGGTAATGGCGCAATTAAAAGAGCAATATATGGGGCAAATGGATTTTTCAGCTGCAAGCGCGATTATTAAAGAGCAATTGCAATAGTAGTTTAGTTTTTAAGGCTAGAGCTTGCTTTTCTGACATTAAAACAAGCTACCTATCTATTTAAAAATGTGGTACCTGCCGGGGAAGATACAGCAGGTACCGTCTCGCTGTTCATTTTTATTTCCAATGTTTATAGTGCATTTTAAAAATACTGATAATAATGTAACTATAGTAGCTTATCCATTTTTACAGGGGCAAAGATAAAAAAATCAAAATTCTTTGACCGTGTGGTAAACTTTAACCAAAAGTAATCCCCAACTTTTCACCATTTGATTTTTAATATCGTTTTGCGTTGCCCACTCAACACTGCTGACAAAAACTGACACAAGTGATGGATATAGACATTTCATAACGACCAAAAAAGAGGAAAGTTGAAATGACAAATATCCAATTTTATACCCATCCCCAATCACGCGGTTGTACTGTGCGTTGGATGTTCGAAGAGCTTGGCATTGCCTATGATGCTCATATTCTTGATTATGGCACAACTATGAAAGAACAATCCTATCTTGATATTAATCCTATGGGGAAAGTTCCAGCTATTGTCCATAATGGTAAAGTTGTAACCGAAACATCGGCAATTTGTCTTTATCTTGCTGATGCCTTTTTTGACAAGGGCTTAGCGCCAGCTTTGTGCGATCGTGCCGATTATTATCGTTGGAGCTTATTCATTGCTGGACCATTTGAATCTGCTTTTATTGATGGCTTTCGCAAATTGGAGATAAAACCAGAAGAACGGATCATGCTTGGTTATGGTACAATTGAAGAAATGATGACAATTCTTGCCAATCACCTTAAAAATCGTGAATTTGTTGCAGGTGATAAATTTACTGCTGCAGATTGTCTTGTCGGTGCTTTTTGCGCTTTTGCCATTTTTAAGGGTGGCTTAGAAAACGAGATATTGAAGGATTATTGTCTACGCCTTAGCGAACGCCCAGCCTATAAACGGGCAAGGGCAATTGATGAAGCCTTGGTTAAATAAGCGTTTTAAATAGCTATCTATAAAAACTATATGATAGAACCATTATAGCCAAAACTCGCTAGCCTTTCAGTCTATTTGTTATTTTTGTTTTAAAATAATGTTGTATTTAGAAAGGCTGGCAATTGTTTTGTGATTTAGCCTCTCAAGGCACAATATGTCTAATACGCTAGAGCATGGTAAGATTATACTTAAAACAGACGCGCTCTAGCATTTTTTTGCATTATGCAGGAATTTTCTTATTGGTTTGATGTAACATAATTAAAGCATCGGCAGCTTCTTGTCCTTTTTGGGTGAAATGGTCAAAGAAAATTTTTTCATGAAAGGCCGTTTCGTGAAAATGGTGAGGTGTTAAAACAACACTAAAGACGGGAACATTTTCATCAAGTTGGACGCGCATCAAGCCATCAATAACGGCGCTTGCTACAAAGTCATGTCGGTAAATACCACCGTCAACCACAAAACCTGATGCCACAATTGCATGATATTGCCCTGTGCGAGCAAGCTTTTGGGCAAGTAACGGTATTTCAAAAGCACCGGGTACATCAAATTTTTCAATCTGGTTTAATTCGGGCGCATTTTCAGCGATGCGGCTTGCAAACCCCTTATAGGCTTCATCAACAATATTAGCGTGCCAACGAGCCGCAATAAAGGCGATTTTTAAAGCTTTTTGTGTTTCATTACTCTGATTCATAGGACAACTCCAATTGAAACAGGGCAAACAGCAGCAACCACTACTGCGGCCACTGCGATTCTCTTCCATCCGGACTATACCGTCGGCTCTGGCATCTCACCAGATCTGCTGACCTTTTGTTTTGAAAACAAAAGCGCTCGCGGGCTCAGGTTTTACCCCATACCGCCGGTGGGGAATTACACCCCGCCCTGAGAAACATGCATTATTGCAAAATTGTTTTAAGCAAAATTGTCACTGCTTGTCTATTAAAACCGTTTCAAAATAACATAATTGTCATAGGGTGGTGGTTTACTCAAATAGAATAAAATTACAGAGGTTAAATAAATGCAGCTAAGCAGATTTGCAGACGTCCTAAGCGCTAAGGAATATAAAATTTAGTAATCACTAAATTATGATAAGGTCACTCTTATGTGAGAAGCATGTTTGATTATTGAAAATAGCAAAGGATAAATATATAAGCACGGTAATAGTTAGCCTCCTACATGAATATAGTAATATGACAACTACACCAGAAAAACAGGCTGAATTCATTGATTTGCTTTTGAAAGTCAGCCGAAAAATCCCTGTTCTTTTTGATAGTTATGCCCGAACTCGTGGTTTAACTCTTGCGCGCGCCCGCACTTTGCTTGCTTTGAGTCGAAGCGATGGTATTTATCAAAAGGAGCTTGCTGAAAAGTTAGACATTGAAAATGCTAGTATGGTGCGATTAATCGATGCGTTAGAAGAGCAAGGATTGGTCGCAAGAGCGGTTGCGCAAGGTAATCGGCGTGCAAATACTATTCATTTAACTGTTGGTGGTAAGGCAATTGTTGAGGAGTTGGAAAGCCATAGTGCAGCTTTACGCAATGAATTGTTGTTTGGCATCATGCCAGGCAAACTGGATGAGGGAATTGAAATTTTAAAACATATGGCAGCCCATATTGGCGAAAAGCGGTGTATGCCATGAGTGGTGAGGCTAGAACAGCAAATAATGAAGCGAAAGTTGTGAATGTCCCTCCGGTTCCCCAAGATCAGCCAATGCCTCCCTATAAGGTTGGCAAGATATTTGCTTTTGCTTGGCCGCGCTCGCTGCTTTATATTTTTGCCGCAACCATTCTTTCATGGGCGCAAGGCTTTGGCATGAATGTTATTCAGGCTAATATCCCACAACTACAAGGCTATTTTCATACAACACCGATTGAAACCGCTTGGCTTATGGGCGCCTATATGGCACCTAATGTTAGCTTTGCAATATTATTGATTAAAATTCGGACCCAATATGGTTTGCGCAATTTTGCCGAATTATCGATTATTTGCTTAGTTCTCGTGTCGGTGATGCAATTATTTGTATCAGACTTTAATAGCGCGTTGATTGTTCGCTTTTTTGGCGGCGTTGCTGCTGCTCCCATGTCGTCTATTGCTTTCATGTATATGATTGAAGCTTTTGCGCCTGCTAAAAAACAAACTATTGGTCTAAGCCTCAATCTGTTAAATGTATCACTTAACATGCCGTTGTCGCGTATTGTTTCGCCATTTTTGATGGATAATGGCGGTTTACATGGGCTTTATATGCTGGAAATAAGCCTTGCACTTATTGGTGTTGGTCTTATCTTTTATTTACCCTTAACGCCAATGCCTCGCGCCAAAGTTTTAGAAAAGCTAGATGTCGTAAGCTATTCTTTTTTCGCTTTAGGGCTTGGTATTAATGCAGCAATTATGCCGGTTGGTCGGCTTTATTGGTGGCGTGAAGCACCATGGATGGGTTGGTGTTTGTTTTTTGCAGGTATATTCATCGTTATTGGCGCAATTATCGAACTTAACCGTAAAAATCCACTTATTGATCTGCGTTGGTTATTTTCGCGCGATATGTTGCATTTAGCGATTATTTTATTGATTTTTCGTGTCTTGCTTTCCGAGCAATCAACTATAGCAGCCAATTTCTTTAATCTGTTTGGTTTGTTGAATAGGGAGCTTGTACCGCTTTATTTGCATGTCATCGCTGGTACTATTGTTGGCGGTTTGTTATGCGCATTTTTCCTAAAGCCAGGGCGTGAAGACATTTTTCATATCGCTGCGCTCATTCTTCTGGCCTATGGCTCATGGCTTGATAGCCATGCAACTAACCTAACACGACCAGAAGAAATGTATTGGAGCCAAGCAATGATCGGCATGGGGGCTGGCTTATTCTTGCCGCCATCAATGTATAAGGGCTTGGCATCGGCTCTTGCCCGTGGACCCAAATATATTTTGAGCTTTATTGCTGTATTTTTATTTACGCAAAGTACGGGCGGTTTAATGAGTTCGGCATTTTTTGGTAGTTTGCAAATTATGTTTGAAAAATATCATTCCAATATGATTAATCAGCAAATTATTTTGAGTAATCCTATGGTGGCTGGGCGTATACAACAATTATCTGTGCCTTATGCGCAAGTTTTAACCGACCCAACATTGTTAAATGCAGAAGGCTTGGCAACCCTTGCCAAACAAGCCACATTAGAAGCGAATATTTTGGCTTATAATGATGTTTTTCGCATTTATTCATGCATTGCACTGGCTTTATTGGCATTTTTACTTTGCCGGATCGTCTGGAATGATGTTTCACGGCGGTTGGCTGAAAAGCGAGAACAGCAAAAGATTGAAAAAAATGGAGAACTACAAGTTCCTGCAAATTAGCAAACGGCTTTTAATCTGTGCAGAATAAAGGCTTAATTTATAAAATATCGAAAGACGATAGGCAGAATTAGAGATTGAAATATGATTACCTTTCTTAGATCAAAAGCATCGATCGTTGCAATTGTTGCAGGTGTCGCAGGCGGCCTCGGGATTCTTTATGCATGGCAATTGCCGCCTTTTGCGTCTGCGGTGCAAACGACGGATAATGCTTATGTGCGTGGTTTTGTAACCGTTTTAAGTCCGCAAGTGACAGGCAATATTGCTGAAGTTGCAGTTAAGGATTATGAAAAAGTTGCTCAAGGGCAACTGCTAATCCGTATTGATGACCGCATTTATAAACAAAAATTAGAGCAGGCAGAGGCAAGTTTAGCATCAAAAAAGGCAGCCCTTGCCAATTCTTTCCAACAAGAAAAATCGGCTAATGCCAAAATTTTATCGGCTGAGGCGCAAATTGCAAGTGCGAAAGCTGGTCTTCATAAGGCAGAGTTAAATTGGCAACGTATTGAGCCTTTGACACAGCGCGGTGTTTCTACCCAAAGTGATGCAGATAGCGCGCGTGCAGCACTTGACCAAGCAACTGCCGCCAAGGAGCAGGCAGATGCAGGGCTTGACGTTGCAAAACAAGATTTGCAAACCATTATTGTTGCCCGCAAAGGGCTTGAAGCTGATGTTAATGGCGCTGAAGCCGCAGTAGCGCTAGCGCAGATCGACCTTGACCACACCAATATTTACTCGCCACGCAATGGCCGCGTTGGCGAGGTTGGGGCAAAGCTTGGCCAATATGTTGCAATTGGTACGCAATTATTGGCGGTTGTACCAGATGATGTTTGGGTGGTTGCTAATTATAAGGAAACTCAACTTGCTAATATGAAGGTGGGACAACCGGCAAGTTTTACCGTTGATGCTTTGAATAATATGGAAATGAAAGGTGTTGTCACACGTTTTTCACCGGCTGCTGGTTCTGAATTTTCAGTTTTAAAACCAGATAATGCAACGGGTAATTTCACCAAAGTCGCACAGCGCATACCTGTGCGTATCGAAATTGATCCAGACCAAAAGGGTATTGACCGTTTAGCGCCCGGCATGTCGGTTATGGTGCATGTTGATACATCAAAGCCGGGAAAGGAACAAATTACTAACTTTAACGGTAATTTAAGCCATATTCCTGCCGAGTTACCGGAAAACTCCACCACACCGGAAGCTAAATAGGTTAGACTTTATGTTATTACTTGTTCATTTCAAATTTGGTAATGAACAAGTAATTTATATTGTCGTAAATTGCTATGGCTAGGTGCGTATAAATTCGGCATATCTAAATTGAAAAATGGTGAATGTGTGTTAAAATTTTAAAAGTGCCAGAGTGGATACTGAAGCGGCCAACGCTTGCAATCTGGATTTACCTGAGACAATGCTTCTTGTCGTTGGTTTTTGTTTAGCTGTCACCTTAATTGTCACACCTGTCTATTTATGTGTTATGGTTGTTGCTGCGACAGGAGTATTCGCTGCAACTTGGTCTATACTCGTAATCATTGTTGCCTATGCAGCTTTTGCCTTGGTGCTTGAAGATGTTTTAACTTGCCTTAACGTTCAACCATTTTAATTGGTGATCTTGCGGCAAAATATCCATTAGTTGCTAGGGCTATGAAGCTTGTTGGTGATGTCTAGAAATTTCTAAAAATATTGCCAAGCAGTTACGGAACTCTTAAAATCTGTTTGGGCGGCGGTTGTTTCCGCCTGGAACGGTAATCTTGATCGCTTGACCGATATTATTAATACTATTACACAAAAAGGGTAAAGCTAACTAATATGACCCCGCAATGGAAGAGGGAAAGTCTTGATTGGGGCGGCGATGAGGAATCGCGCGAACAATGGTTGGCAAATGATGTTATTCAACAACGTATAAACCAAGCACAATAAAGTACCAGCAGTATTGAATTGCACCAACTAAAGAATGAACCACTAGGCGTATTGGAGTTTCAACCAATAACCAAGGTTAAACAATTACCTATGATCATTCACTTCCAAAGTACCGTGTTCAGCGTGTTGATAATGATGCTGTGCCGGACTTAAACCCCGTTGCACCAAGCATAGGGCAACTAGTCCAAATCAAATCAAGGCACGAGTTACAACGACAATCCCTGCTAATTTAGCGCAAAAATCGGAAGTTAAAAAAGATGTGAATGTAAGTGTTGTCGCGGCTAACATTATCATTAATAATACAATGGACACAGAGGCCGCAGCCAATGCTGCGGCGATAAAGGTAAGTGGTGTGCTATATTGTGAAATTAACAAGGCTATTGCAAATAGTGCAGATGACGTAGCGCGTTGAAGTGCTATTTGCCTGATAAAGTTAGTTTAGATTTGAAAACCGCTTTTTAGTGTAAATCCAATTAATAATAAAAATAATATAAAAGAAATAGAAATACCAAAAAATCTACAGCAAGCGGACATTCTAATATCACGATCAGTTAGCGAGAGTAAAATTATATAAATTATCAGGTTAAATAAAATAACTGAGAATGGAATAAATAATAAATATGCATTGAGTTTGGCTTTATCTCCGCTAAAAAATGAGAAGGTTATTGTGATAAAAACCACAGCATAAAAGTAACCCATAATAGGAGATATAAAATCTTGTTTTTCTTTTAAGAATGAAATAGATTTTTTTAGGTTACATAGTTTAAATAAAATTATCCACCAGTATGCTGAACCCGCTATACAAATATTTATATAAAGAGTTTTGGCATCAAAAATAAATTCTATGTATTTATACCAAAGAGTGTTTCGTTCTAGATGTAGCATATCAAAATTTGTTGGATTTAATGGGCAAAAATACTCCCATACCCACCCCGAAAGTAATGCAAAACCTGCTGTGGCTATAAATATCAAGGCAAAAATTATAAACTTTCCGTTTAGAATAAGAAGCTTAAAAACCGCATCACAATAATCTTCTTTTTTTAATTTGTTGTCGTTCATTAATCAACTTTCTGTTTTTAATTACTTTGCAATAACCTTGTTGTCATCGCAGCAAAGGCAGGGTTAAATTTAAAATGGAATAAATACGTGCGGGGTCTGTGCGTTTTTGGATTTTGATACCATCTTCAAATATTTCTACATCGGCTATTGGTAGCCAATTGTTGCCTCGCTTTGGTTATTTCCTTCAAAGGCAAGTGGAGCGGTTGGCACAATTAGCCGGCCATATGCTGTTACTATTCTTTTCTTTTCTGGGGCAATTGCACCGCTGCTACTAGGGTCATGAAAACCTTTAAAAATCGAAATGGAGGTTCCATGGCTTTTACGATTGTCCGTGCTTTTTAGTTTGATACGGCTAACCTATTTTTCAAGCCTAAAAGCTTCTCGCCATATAGAAATCAATCATTGTTCCTAGCAGCTAGAATGCCTGCGAAGCTTTCAAAATCAAAATCTTCTAATTCAGTCAAAGCTGCCTACTTGGTTTATGAAAGTTGCTGTGTTGCAATCCCATCTACTTGTTAAGCCTTACGAGGTTTTATAAATGCGGAATATATTGCAATTGATGGGATAGCAAAACAAATAAGCCAACAATTTACACTGGCGGATGGGGTCATCAAAAATAAAAATTGATAATGCCAATAAAGCAAATGGATAATCCACAACGGCTAACACTATTGTTGCAAGCTTTTTTATATTGCTGCTCTCATGGCTTTGTAAACTACAGCGCAGATGCTGGACTTGGCAAAGTTGCGTAAAACATTGATGAAAGGGGCTTAATGCTTTTTTTTAAATTACTTTAATGTTCCATTTACACATTTTGAAGCAATAGTCTTCGTATAATCTCTAACTGCTTTTTGTTTTCCTTCTTTAGTTTTAGCTATTGGGTGTGAATAGGCACCAGACATAATCGTTCTTAGATTTTTCCTTGCTTCTTCACTTACTTTGGTTCTACTTACTCCCTCAAGCAGATTATTTAAGGGCTCGCCTATTTGTCTCAGGCTCATGGACGAGGATGCTACTTTAACATATTGCTCACACTTAGCTTTGTTAATTTGACGCGTTCTTTCGGCTTTATCTGCACTGAAATTGTTGGATTGCGCATTTGCAAATGATGATGAAATTAGCGGTTGGGTGACTAGCAATAAACTTAACAATAAAATTCTAAACATTTCTGGCCCTCTGTAATATTTCAAAGCAATGATGCAAATAAGAAATGCACAAAACAAAATAAAAATAAAGGGGCTTTAAGTCCATTTTTTATTAAAACATCTAGAAACCTTTTCAATAGTAATTGAATTTCAAGCACAGATTTTGAGAATGTAGTGCGTAATTAAAGCCCGCCGTAATTATCAAAATAACAAATTAACAAAATGAGTGTAGATTACGAATGATATTTGCGACAAGGCCGTATAAGATCATCTGATAATAAATTGAGTGAGGCTCTAATGAAGTTTGTTTTTAATTTAATCGCTTTGGTATTGTTGTTCTTTTGGGGAGGACTGATGCAAGCCTCGGCCACGCAGTGGAAAAATGAGCGCACCGGTAAGACGGTAGATCTATTGGAAGGCCAGAGCTTGTTAGAAATTTTACCGGGGCAATCATACTATCTTTTGAAAGGGACCACCTATCAGCAAGTAGCAACAGTAACAGTAAGGCGTTTTGCAATTGATAACATTAAAGAGTTTCAAAAACAGCTCACAGAAAATAGATCGCGCAGTGTCGAAAATTTCAAAATCATAGAGGATTGGGCTGGGTTCAAAATTGATGGGAATGATGCCTATCGGTTGGTGTCCATTGAGGATGTTTTTGGTTCTGAACACAAAATAACAGAAACCCTTCTCTTAGCACAACAAGATCGTTACTGTTTGATCAATCGCCAAGTCGAAGTAAGCCCTAATCAAGAGCCAACCGAAATTTTAAACAATGCTGAGTCGAAGGAACTGGCTCCACTATTTGATAAGATGCTATTGAGTTGTGTCAGTGATGCCCCTGCCATCCCATTTCCCCTTCATGGTGAGTGGAAAAATAAATTAACAGGTAAAACTGTAACGTTGCCTTCAGATTGGGAGGGTATTGAAATAAAGCATCCAGAGACTGGAGAATTGATCGAGAGTGATCAAGGCACGGCGGTCTCGTATAATAACGGCATGTGGGAGTCGATAATTTTTATGGCTTTTAATGAAACTCTCAAGCTAGCAAGAGATGAAATGGTTGCACAGTATTTAAGTAGGATTTACGATACTAAGAAAACAAAGCAAACAATCGCCGGACAACAAATTGAGATTGTGAAAGGCTGTCTAAAAAATAACATTAGTTGTTATGAAATTTCGCAATTAAACATAGGAGAAAACTTTGCATTTTTTGTGGTTTCGTATCTGAAGGATAAAGAGCCGTCAAAAAGCCGTGAAGAGATACTGACTGCTTTAGTGAAAAGCATGGTGCCTTAATGGCAAGCATTAGTGCTGAAGAACAGATGCTTTGCGGTCACAAGCCTTTTACAAAATTGAGTGTTGTCGCAAATATTTTTAGTCATCTATGTTATTAAAAAGCATTATCAGTAGCCCCGCTTTTGGGCGGGGCTTTTTATGGGGGCGATATACCAAGAGATTTATTGAATGGCTTTCCAGGTAATTGAACAATCATCACAAGGCACACTGTACTATCGCAAGTCTGCTTAAAGGGGGTATCCTGTTGGACGCACAAAAGGCTCACCAAGTTCAAAATTTATTTAGTCTGCGATCAAGACGGCAAGCCAATATGTCTATTATTGTGCGAAAAACAAGTAAGTAACTATAAAGGCGCGGTTCTTCTGTTACCAGTTCTGCTTGATGCGCAAGAACTGATTGTTGACAGAGGTATTGACACAGACTGGTTAAGGCAAGCGTTGTTTGATCTTTCCTTCCCTAATGTGTACAGCCACAATCATATACTTTGACAAAACAATTTAGAAATTACCTCATAAGATTGAAAACTTGTTTGCAAAACTTAAACGTTGGCGGCGTATCGCAACAAGATGTGCCCAACGAAAATTGGTTCATACTTTCTTTGCAGCCATATGTATCGCTGTAGCTAAACTATTGGCGGTAGAAAGTGCCGTCATTTTACTTGATTTGGTAATGGTGGTGGCAACATTTTGCGTTGTATTGGTTAAACTCCGCATGAAATCATCCAAACGCTCAACCACAATACGTACCGACGATACAGCTTCAACCAATAGATTGCCTGTTGTCGATGATAAATTATATAGAGAAAAAACACTTCATAATAAAAAAGCAATGAGAAACAGTAAGACCAGAATACCTGGCGCATAATCCATTTTTACCAAGCATGCCATGGTTAAAATTGCATGGACGACTGGTAAACCAATAGCGCTTAAAAAATCACTGCTTTTAATAAACCAACATTTGATCCTACTTCTGATAATACGAGGGCATAATTTGGGGCGCGTTGATAAGCGGTTTCGGCTGCTTTGTCTTGTTTGGCCACATGAAATTTAACGCCGTTTTGCAAATATTGTCTTGTTTCACGCACAGCTACTTTGCTTTCAGTAACTTTGTTGAGCACCAATATGATGCGATCAAGATCAATGCCCTTTTCGACAAGTTCATTGGCAAAGATGAGTTGCGGTTCAAGGTCGTCAATTGGTAAACCAGTTGGCACAAAAATCAAATTAGATAGCTTGGTAATTTCAAGACTTGGGTGATCTGAAACCGGCTTTCCATCGGCAACAACAAGATCCACCATTTTACGGCTCATCATTGTTGGCATATTATAAGCTTGGCCAAAAATAACGGGTTGATGACCTTTTTCTTCGCTTAGCTTATATCCATATAAAAAGCTTCGTTGTAGGTATCTTATCATAAAACAATTTTTGAATAAAAAATGAATTTTATTTCAAGAATGCTTTTTGATAAAATGAATTGGCAGAAAACCGCCCACTTCTTATAAAAAAGTTGGGATTTTTATTTTCCTTAATGTATTAGCTCGTTTTTGTCCGAAAATAGCGACGTGTCATATCACTGAAATATAGGTGCAGTATCCGCATTCTACATTCTGGCAAAAAGGGATACTCCATGAAACTTCATAAACTTGTACTTTTGGCTCTTGGCCTTACAACTGTCTTTGGCGGTGCTGTTTCTCCGTCAATGGCGCAAGATGCACCTGCAAAAAACGTTATCTTATTAATAACTGATGGTGCGGGTATCAATACATGGCGTGCAGCAAGCTATTATCGCCATGGTGCTCTTGGCCATGAGGTCTATGATGATTTTGATGTTAAGGCATTTATGTCAACCTATCCACTCAACACGTCTAATACGCCAACCAAAACTAATGATGGTTCAGTTACTTTCAATGCATCTGAGCTTTGGGATGCGGCACCAAGTAATGAAGTATTCAAGGGATCGCTTGGTAATTATCCTGGTTATTTCAAAGGCTATGACTATACACGTACCGACTATACCGATAGTGCTGCTGCAGCAACAGCTTTGGCAACAGGACAAAAGACTTATAATAATGCTATTAATTGGTCGAATAATGATACCAAGCTAAAACATATTGGTGAATACGCAGTTGAAAGTGGTCGCTCATTGGGCTCGATTTCGACTGTGCAGTGGACTCATGCGACACCGGCTGGCTTTCTCTCGCATAATGCTAGTCGTAATGAATATAGCGCGATGGCGCAAGATATCGTTAATTCTGGTATGGCAAGCGTTGTCATGGGGGCAGGACATCCAAACTTCGATAAGGAAGGCAAGCCCGTTGAGGCCAAGGATGATAAAGCCTATCGTTATGTAGGTGGTAAAGACACTTGGGATAAGCTTAAAAACGGCGAAACAGATTATGTTCTCATCGAAACCAAAGAGGATTTCGAAAAACTTGCTGCAGGTAAGTTTGATCTTGGTAATAAAACCAAGCTACTTGGTACAGTTCAAAATCATTTAACAACTCAGTTTAATCGTCCAGGCGTTGCCATGGGGCAGCCTCTTGAAAACCAACCAAGCCTTGCAACCATGACCAAAGGCGCACTTAATGTGCTTTCAAAAAATGAAAAAGGCTTTTTCTTGATGGTTGAAGGTGGTGCGGTTGATTGGGCCGCACATGCTAATAATCTGCCGCGTTTAATTGAAGAGCAAATCGATTTTAACCTTGCGGTTGAAGCGGTTGCAGAGTGGGTTGAGGCCAATTCATCATGGGATGAAACCCTAATCATCGTAACGACTGATCATGGTAACGGTTTGTTGCAGGGACCAGATAGCAATAGCACTGCCTATTCGGACCTTATCAATCAAGGCGCTGGTGCTTTGCCGCTTGTTCGCTGGCATACAGATACCCACACACGTGAATTGGTTCCGCTTTATGCTCATGGTAAAGGTGCAGAATTCTTCCGTGATGTAGCTAAAAAAGATGCTGGTCTTGCTGCTTATCATGCAGCAGAAGAAAATCAGATTTATGTTGATAATACAGATGTGTTTCGTGCTTCTCTTGCTGCGTTTGGCTTGAAAGAAACGCCGCTAGCACAGGGGAAATAAATCCTAATAGTTTAAACTAGCATTAATATTTGAAATGCCCGCCCAAGCTTTACCGGCTTTGGCGGGTTAATTGGTTTAAAAGAGTATGAAAGCCTCTATCGCTAAAAAAGGATTAAATGGCGTTTGAAGGCAATAAATGGAAATCATCAGATCTATGTTATTTTATAGCTTAAGGTGGGAAGCAGATCATGAAATTGTTAAGTAAATTCACATTGTCTATGATAGCTATCATGGGATTATTTGGCACCAACACAAGCATAGTGTTGGCTGCTGAAAAACCAATTATTAGCATTTTAAAAGATACGGCTAAGGCTGAAGTTATTCGCGCTAAGCGCAAAGGTGATATTGTTGAAATTGAGGTTCGCTTTAATACGGTGGTTGAACCATTTAGTGGTGCCATTATTTATGAAAAGCTCAATCGCGATTTAGTTTTTATCAGTAGTGGTGAACAAAAATGGCCGCTTGATGCCGCAGAAGATTCTGCGCCCCAAGATCTTAAACTGAATTTTAGTTATGATATGACAAAAACACCACGTATTGGTCAGTGGAAAGGCAAATTTATAGCTCCGCCATCAAATGTCAATAAGATTAACCTTCATATTGATGGCTTGCCTGTGATTGAAAACGTTTCAATCAAATAGTTTATTGACATAAAAAACCCTGCATAAGAATTTATGCAGGGGTCTCAACTGTTTTATGATTTTAATAAATTATCGAACGTTGCTGCGAGCTTCTTCAAGTTCGCGGACAGCTTCGTCAAGCTTTTTGGTCTTCTTAGCAATTTTCTTGGCATCACCGCCCATTTTGGCGTCTTCTAGTTCTGCCTTACGCTGAGCTACTTTGTGTTCCTTTTCAGCAACCTTTTGTAAATTGCTTGCACGGCGACCTGCATCGGTGCAATGCTGGTTTACTTCACTTAAAGCCTTTTCTAGGCCTGCAATTTTATGGGTATGGCCATGTTGACGGGCATAATCAATTTGCTTTTGGATGTTTGCTTTTTCTATTGCACATTCGCCAGTGGCGCTTTGAGCGCTTGCAGCAGCAGGAACGAGTAAAAGCAATGAACAGCCAAGGATAAGTTTCTTAATCATAATAACTCCTTTTTGTATTATTTATAGCTTATATATAAGCCATATCGAAAGAATAATCCAATAGTATTTTTAATAAATTACCAATTTTAATTGAAGTTTAAAAACGAAATGAAAGCTAATTTGAATATTTGTTCAGATTCCATTCATTTTTCCATAATTTATCCAGTTATGATACAAGTATAGTTTGATTTATTCTTATTAGCTTTTTTATTGATTAGTTTTTTTCTAATTAGCTATTTTTATGATTCTCACAATTTATATATCAAATATGCCTAGTATCTAGGACTTAAAAAGATATTTTAAAATGCTGATAGGTTGTGCTAGTTTAACAAGATATCGAAAAAATATAAGTCAATCTAATAATATACTATAATAATACGTAACTGTATTATAATTTACTGCTATTATATTTAATAGCTTTCCATGACGAAAATAAACTTTAGCTATAAGAATTGAATCATTAGAAACATCTTATTTGATGATTATGTAATATTATAAAAAGACAAATTCAATTCAAACTGCGATAGCCTTCGTCACTTATAATAGCATGATTGTTAGCTCTTTGCTATTGCTATTGCTGTGATGAAGAAAAAGTGAATTGAGACCGCTACTTAGCTATGCATCTTCTTCATATAGGCAAAGCTGTTGCGTAGAGATGCAGTCTTAACGTATCGATATAATCGCCAAAGGCATTTAAACGAGATTTGAATATTAACCGCATTATTAATGCGGTATGGTTGGCATCTTGCCCATTTGACCTTTACACTGCTGTCGATTGAGGTTTTCTTTTGTAGTTGCAGAAGGCAAGACGTTTTGTGATGTTTTTTTGCCTATGAAGGTGTTAGTTGGTTGGTATTAAAGCTATAAGGCTTATTGGCTGCATAACTAACGGCCGCAATCAGGCAAAGTTTTGCAAATATAGAGATTGGGGCATAGACACTATTGCATCAAATGCCCCAATAAATTGCAATTAGTCTTGCACTTTTTTGACGAATTCAGACTTTAGTCCCATTTGACCAATGCCAGGAATTTTACAATCAATGTCGTGATCTCCATCAACAAGGCGAATGTTTTTTACCTTAGTGCCAACTTTAACCACCGAAGACGATCCTTTTACTTTAAGATCTTTGATAACACTTACGGTGTCGCCATCATTAAGCTCAGTACCATTGGCATCACGAACAACAATTTTATCGCCACTTTGGGTGGATGCATTCCACTCATTACCACATTCGGGGCAAATATAGTTGCTACCGTCTTCATAAGTATAGGTTGAATTGCATTGTGGGCATGCTGGAAGCTCACTCATCATATAGTCCTTATTTTCATTCCTAAAGGGATACATCATGGCTTAATGAAAAACTTTGATGTGTTTATATGGCTTGGTTGTTATCCAAACTCTTTATTCAAGAAATATTATTATAAGTTTTGAATTTTTCTAATTTTGAAAAGACCCATACAAGAATTTTGCAAATTTTAACAGTAAAATTTTTAAATAGGTAAAATTCAACGCAATTTAAGGGCAAATAGGTTTTATCATTGCAGGTTATGCCTTTAGTAAGGTGCGGCTTTTGGTTTGACGCCTATAGCAAACATGTTTTAAACTAATTGCCCTGCTTTAATGTTAAAACAATTATATTGCTTTTATCTAACCAACCCAACAGGCGATCTTTTATTGTTATGGCTGCTGTGTGACACATTTGGTCCTGCTCATAATTTCTGTAATCAGTAATATGTGCGATGTTAGCGATAGGCGAAAGTAAGGTAATATGCACATTGAAGTTCTATGAGAATGTAGATTTAATTTATTTTTGTGTCCTTTCAGGATAGAAGTATATTTCACGGTAACTTTGTTGAAGAGCCTTGAAAATATTTATATTTCTCAGCGGCTATTCTTGCATTCAATCTTTGGGTTATCACGAAAATTCTTCATAACATTTCGTTCAAATTAATGGCGCCTGAAACTGAGTATATTAGCTGAAATACCAAAGGATATCTTTAGTTATACAAAAATTTTATCGCAAATTTTAATGGTAATGTATTTGTAGCGCAAATGCGCTGCCTTTATAGAATTTCGAGTATCTTTATTTAAAAAATATTGTTAAATAATTGCCCTTATTGATTAATCGTCCAGAAACTCTTCTTGTGCTTGAAGCTGATCAATAGCATTTTTTATTTGCTGAGCGGTTCGAGGCGCAAGCTTTATTGCATGTTGCAAATTTTAAGTTTTACTTACTCCCTCAGCTTCCTTTTTTATGTAAAAGCACAAAATTAAAGCAAGAAAAAGCAAACAGCTTGTAAAGATTATTACCGTTGTCCAGCCGCCTTTAAACCAAAACCAACCGCCAAAAGCACCGATAAAGCTTGAACCCATATAATAAAACAAAAGGTAAAGCGCAGATGCGTGTCCTTTAGCACCTATAGCTATGCGCCCAACCCAAGTACTTGCAACCGTATGTGCCGTAAAAAAGCCTATCGTTATCAAGGTGATACCCAAAATGAAGATATTAAGCGATGTGCTTAAGGTACAAATTAGCCCTAAAAATAATATAAAAACTGCTGCAATGAGTAAATTGCTACGTGGATATTTTTCAGTAAGGCTACCAGCGATAGGTGATACTATCATACCAGCAATAAAGCTTAAAAAAATAAATCCAATTTGTGTAGGGCTAAGGTTAAATGGTGGAGTTGATAGACGAAAATTAGCATAATTCAAAATGGCAACAAAAACACCAAAAATCAAAAATATATAGCAAAAAATTAATAAAAGCCGCTTGGAGCCAATATGACCAAACCAGGCATGGACATGATGGCGAACGTCAAAGCCCTTATGGCGGATAAAACGGTGGGGAACAGGCAGCAAGATGTAAAAGGCAAGAGCAGCAAGAAAATCAATAATACCGATAATTGCAAGCGCACCATGCCAATCAAACCATTCGATCAAAATGCCCATGCCCACCCGACCCATCATGCCGCCAAAGGCTGTGCCGCCAACATAAAGCCCCATGATCTTACCAAGGCCTTTGGGCGAGATTTCTTCAGCCAAATAAGCCATGGCAACGGCAGGGACACCGCCTAGCATAATACCTTCAAAAGCGCGGGCGGTAAGTAGCCAGTGCCAGCTTGGTGCAAATGCTGCCGCAAGATTACATAGGGCTGCACCCAGCATTGAACATGCCATAAGGCCTCGTCGCCCTAAAGCTTCGGAAAAAGCACTTGATAGTAAAATTGAAATTGCTAAAAAACCGGTTGAAAGTGATAAAGCAAGTGAACTTTCAGCAGGTGTCACATTAAAATGATTGGCAAATGATGGTAATAAAGGTTGTACGCAATAAAGCAGTGAAAAGGTAACAAAGCCTGCAAAAAACATAGCAAGACTAATGCGATGAAAAGCTTTTGTCGTTGGCAATATGCCGTCGTCAATTTTAGGTGTCATTAAATTGTTCATGTTTTATTTTTTTGCATTTTTGATCATTATCGGGGTTCGATTTGTTACATCAAAGATAAATTTTGAGCAAAAATCAAAATAATAATTCGTGATCACCAATTATTTTATGAATATTAATTGGCATTGAGCTAGGGGCAGGACTCATTAATTAAAAAAACAAGTACAATAAACTGCAAAAATATACAATTTTGACTTAAGCGGATGAAGGCGAAAAGTGGATGGTATACACATTTGAGCTACACGACGCTATAGATTGCGGATGTTTTTGCGTCCTTTCAGGATATGGCAAATTTACGCGGTAACTTTGTCGAAGAGCCTTGAAAATATTCATATTTGGGGCGGCTCTTCTCACATTTAATCTTTGGGTTCTTACAAAATTTCCTGATACCATTGCGTTCAAATTAAATGGTACAGCTCCTTTTTTATATTCCGTGTATCGTTATGACGAATAATTGTCGTTTAGTTACAGCTTGAATGTTGTATTTTTTAGGAGCTGCTATTCCTAAAATTGTTTCGCAAAGGATCATGTTGCAAAATTTCGTATTTCAACAATGCAATTTAAAGACAATATTTGTGTCAATCCATTGTTGACAGACGAAATATTTTATTCGTTTTCTGTTATTTTTGAGTTAGTGAAAGTGGTTTTGATAAATATCAAGGATTTTTTATATTAGAGTATTGATAATGTTCTAATAACTGCAAAAAATTGCAGTCGACTGCAAGTTTTTGCAGTCGGGTGTTTTTCTTTTTGTTATCTTATAGTTAGGTGCGGTTTTAGCTGTTTTGGGTGAATTTGGACTGCAATTTTTTGCAGTTATTAGTACTTGCTAATTATTGAATGTATGGCAACTAAAATTTATTTTTCTTTTTATTTTCAATTGCTTGGAATTTTATTTTTGTTGTTGCTCCGAGCTGGCATGAAACTTGCTTTGTATTTGGTGTGGGCAAGGGTTTTCATTTCTCCTTTGAACTTTCTTTGCTCACAGGACTGTTGGCTACCATCATTTTAAGCTCTCAATCGGGGGTAAAGTGCCGTCAGTTTTTAAAATGTAAGTTTGTTTGTTTATATAAAAGGATAAAGAAATGCCAACACCAGCCTATATTAAAATCGAAGGTACAACACAGGGTCCAATTACTCAAGGTGCAGCTTCTGAAGATTCAATCGGCAATATCTGGCAAGAAGGTCATGAAGACGAAATCCTCGTTCAGGCCATTGATCATGTTGTTACCATTCCTCGTGATCCACAGTCAGGTCAGCCTTCAGGTCAGCGCGTCCATAAGCCTTTCAAGTTCACAGCAGCTTTGAGCAAAGCAACTCCTTTGCTTTATAATGCGCTTACTTCAGGCGAAATGCTCAGCACTTGTGAAGTGAAATGGTATCGTACCAATACATCAGGTAAGCAAGAGCATTTCTTCACCACCAAGCTTACTGATGCGATCATTGTTGATATTGACTGCAACATGCCTCATTGCCAAGACCCAAAAAATGCTGACTTTACCCAATTGGTAACTGTATCACTAAGCTATCGTAAGATTGAATGGGAACATGCAGTTGCTGGTACTTCAGGTGCTGACGATTGGCGCGCACCTAAGGTTTAATCCTATTTGCAAAGAATGAAGCGTTCATCTGGGATTGAAAAATAAACGCTTCATTCTTGCACTTGCACCCTCATTGATAAGATCAGAGCTATGAATGAGGGAGTTAAGCATCGGCATGGCATGCGGGGTATAGCCATGCCGATGGATATTTAGCCATTAGGCTATGAGCTTAATGGCTTATTAATTTAAGTAATACTTTTTAAATAAAGACAATGGGGGCGTTTAGTTTTGTCCCATTGAAGGGAAGACTTGGCTTTTGTGGCTTTGTTTGACGTTTTAAATAATTCTGCTTTCAATACATCATCCGGAGAAGTGTAAAATGAATCCAATAATGCAACTTCCAAAACAATTCCAAGATCAGGATATTGCCTTTAGCTATTGGATGAAGGAAGCACCTAATGACACCTTTGTCGTCACTGCCTTTGCGGTTGACGAAGCGATCTTTGGTATGACAAAGATTGAAGTCATGCTGTCAAGCAGTGATGATAATATTGATTTGCAAGCCTTGCTTGATAGCCCAGGCACCTTAACTGTACATCATAAATATATGGAAACCTTGCGTCATTTCTCCGGCGTTGTGGTGGAAGCTGAGCGCGGTGACAGAGGTCATCACCGTACTGCTTATCGTCTTGTGCTTATGCCAAGTCTTTATCGTTTGGATCATGGTTCTGATTGTCGTGTATTCCAGACCAAGAAGGTTGGCGATATTGTTAAAGAACTGTTCTCAGAGCATGGCATTGACAATGTCATTTGGGATATTGATGAAGGGTCGCATGATGCCCGTGAATATTGCGTGCAATATCGTGAAAGCCATCTTGGCTTTGTTGAGCGTATTTTAGCTGAAGAAGGTATTTTCTATTACTTCGAGCATGATAAGGAAGGCCTGTTAAAGCTTATCATCTCCGACAAGCCCAATGTTTTGCATGATTGCCCAGGCTTAAAAGAGATTGAATATAATTCCTTATCATCAGGTTCAGTTAAGGGGCTATTTTGCTCTTCGCTTTCTTATCGTGAGAAATTGCGCGCCACAACGGTTGTGCAGCGCGATTACACCTTCAAGAACCCAGTTTATAATCAGGAGCATAAGGAGCGCACCGCTAACCCCAATGGTGAAAAGCATGATTATGAGCTTTATGATTATCCAGGTCGCTATAAGAAGGATAGTGCCGGTAAAGCCTTCACCCGTTATAAGCTAGAAGCAACCCGTGTTGATGCGTCGCTTGGCTATGGTGTATCTAATGCGCCGCATTTGCTGACTGGCCATGCGATTACCTTGTTTGAGCATCCAGATGATCGGTTAAACCAAAAATGGCGGCTCCTCACCATTCGTCATGAGGGCGTACAGCCACAAGCATGGGGTGAGGATGCACAAGGTATCGGCATGGCTGACACTGGCATTGTTGCACCGGGCTTGCATGGTACAACGCTATCGGGCTTAAGTTTTGGTACGACATCATCGCATAGCCCTAATCTGCTCACCCAGAGCTTAAACCGTCGCATGGGGCTAGCTATTGCAGGCAACAATAACGCAAGCGATAACGCCACCGTCTATGCCAATGCCTTTGCCGTGCAGCCATCGCATTTGCCCTACCGCGCCCCACAGACAAGCAAGCCTCTCATCGATGGCCCACAGATTGCAACCGTTGTGGGGCCAGAGGGCGAAGAAATACACACCGACCAATATGGCCGCGTCAAGGTTCACTTCCCATGGGACCGCCACAAAGACCCAAAAGCAGAGGATTCATCATGTTGGATAAGGGTGAGCCAAGCATGGGGTGGCGGTGAATATGGTAACCTTGCTATTCCGCGTATTGGCCATGAGGTGATCGTCGAGTTCTTAGAGGGAGACCCCGATCAGCCGATCATTATGGGTCGTACCTATCATGAAATGAATGTCTCGCCTTATAAATTGCCCGATCATAAGACCAAAATGGCGATCCGCTCTAATTCGCATAAGGGCAATGGTGGCTTTAACGAGCTTTCCTTTGAGGATGAGAATGGTCAAGAAAACATGTTCATGCATGCAGAAAAAGACCAAACAATCAAGGTTAAGAACAACCAGACACAGCGTATCGATGCCAATGCTATTCAAAATATCGGCGCTAATCAAGCGATTGAAGTCGGTAATAACGTCAACCATCAAGTTGGCGGCGGTATGAATACCGTCATCGGTGCCATTGGTGGCGCTGCATCAGGCATATTGGGTAATGTTTTACAAGGCCTTATGGGGCAATCAGCGGGGTTGTTACAACAAGGCATGGCAATTGCTGCTCAAGCTATGATGGCAAGTGCTGCAAAATCTGGCTCTGGCAGTGATAAGGGTAGTAGTGCGGTAAAATCAGCCGCAGCGACAGAACAAGCACCAATGCTAAAATCACCGGCACAAAAATCATCAACTCAAGGCGAGCAAACCAAACAGCTATCAACTCGTGATCAATTAATACAGGCTGGTGAAGATAGAAAAGCTGAAAAAGCCTTAGAGAAAAAAGGCCTTGAAAATATGATTAAGCCTTTATCAGATAGTGCAGAAGCCATTCAAAAGGAAACTGAAGGATTTAGCAAAATTTTATCAGCGGGTTCTGCCCTTGCCTCACTTGCTGGTTCTGGTGAGAAAATGGATATGTTGCGCGGTGCGTTAAACGTTGCCACGCAAGCTGGGCTTCGCTCTGGCGGTGGTGCAGGTATGGCAGCGGCAAGCTCAGGCCTATCACAAATCATTGGTGGGCTTATTGAAAAAGGTATCCGCAATACCACCGTCGAAAAGTTTGACAATAATACCATCGGCATTGGCTCAACCGAACAGGTGGGACAAGTTAAAGTGACAACTGTTGGCCATGTTCATACGGAAAAAGTTGGCAGTACAAGAGCTATCATGGCTGGAGAAGAATTTGCTGTTATGGTTGGTCCTGAAAAGGATGAAAATAATAATCCCATACCGCCAAAAGCTTTGTTGATTATGAAAGCGGATGGAACGATTGTTCTTAAAGGAGCGCGAATTTTTCTCGATGCTTCTGGGCCAATTGAACAAAAAGGTGAAATTATCAATCTCAATTAAAGTATTGTTATGCAAATCAAGAACCTAACACCATTTACACATTTGCGCTTTTCTAAATCTGATAATAAAGGTTTAGAATTTGGTGTTGTCGCATTAAAAGCAACTTATGTTTTTGATGATGATAGCAATTTGCAAATAAGTGACGAGCAAGAAGCCATTAATGCTGAAGAAAAGACCTTTGGTGCACCTGCCTTTTCCAGTTTGAAACAGCCAACGGATCTGGTGGGGTATAAACCATCAACTGATATCATTGTTAATGCAACGGCTTATTCGCCAAAAGGACAACCAACAAAGGCATGGAATGTTGGCTTTGAACTTATGGATGCTAATGGAGTAAAAATTCAAAAAACATTGCGGGTAACAGGTCCTAGATGGTGGATACCGAAATGGAAACGTACTTTAACCGATGATGAAAAAGCAAATTGGAGAGACTATAAACATCTCTTTGAGGGCTGGGAGTTATCTGAGCCTGAAGCTATTACTTCTTTGCCCATTCGATATGAATATGCATATGGCGGTAGTGTGCATAAAAGAAATGATGAAAATGATAATCCTATTATCGAAGCGTTTGAATATAATCCTGTAGGCCGAGGTTTTATTGACCCTGAGTGGAGTGATTACACTCAAAAAATTGCTGCCCCCCAGATTGAAGATCCTAATGATCTCATTAACGATCCCTATAAACAATATATGCCTGTAGGATATGGGGCTATTCAACGTGCGTGGTTACCGCGCCGTCCTCTTGGTGGAACATTTGACCAACATTGGATAGATAATATTTGGCCAAAATGGCCTCAAGATCACAACTTTGCTTATAATAATGCAGCAAGTTCTAACCTATGGGGACATGGCTTTTTAAAACTTCCGATAACGGTTCAATGTGTCAATCTTCATCCAATAAAAAGCAATTGGTTTTTTACCTTTAATGATTGCGATGTTCATGCAGTTTATCATTTAACTGATGAAACAGAATTTGGTGGCCAGCCTCGTCTTGATACAGTGCAAATCGATATCGAAGCAGACGATCCCTTTGATAATTATGCATTTTTAGTTTGGCGATTGATTTACAAACAAGATGAAACAGAACGTCTTATCATGGGTTTTTCTGATGACGCCCCAAATAATATTGAAATGAAAACGCCTCATCCTGATGATTGTGGCATTTATAGTGATGCATTGGAGAGACCTGATGGCAACTAGACCTGTTTCTGGCCGTATGGACGATTGGAATTATATAAGTGCGGTTGGGCCAGATGTTTGTTTAACCCCGATTGGTTCAGCTAAAGTGCCTGTAGCTTATGATTCATTTGTAACTTTTGAAGCAAGTGAGCGTACATCGAAAAGTGTTTACAATAATAAAAAAGAGGATTTTCAAGTCAATACACGGGCAAAAAAGATCCAAGGTCATGAACCAGGTATTGATAAGGGGGTGGTTGTCCAAGGCCACCAAAAATATGCAACAATCCGAAAAGGGTCTTCAACCGTTTTTTCTGAAGGTTGGCAAGTGGTGCGTGATGGTGATCCTGCATGGATTAATCGACCAGATAAAGGCGCAGTTGAAAAACGTAGTGCAGCTCAAAAAAATAAAATAAAATACTAAAGAAAGGGGAACCATTATGTCTAATGGGTTTGATGCAGATCCTTTTGTACTTGATAATGTTATTATGGAAACTAAACCAACCGATTTAGATATTATGCTTGCTAATCGCCATAATTTACCAGCTGGTACGATGTTTTCTGGAGAAGTAGGAACTGGATATTTAGACTATACTTTAGAAGATGGAATAACTAAGCAAGTCTTTGATAAAGACTTTTATGTTCCTCCTGAAGAACGCACGGGTGATAAATCAGTCGATATTCAAGATTGGGATCCTGACAAAAAGCAAAAAAAGAAGGATGATGAAACAGAAACTTCATCTCGAGAACAAGGAGAAAATCCCAACACTATAGCAAATGCAGGTGCAAGAGCTTTTACAAATCAGGCTGCGAGTACTGATGAAGAAGACGAATATAAACAAAAGCCGGGAGAAACAGATAGAGAATGGTCTGCTCGTATGAAAAAGGCATACGATGATTTAAAGAAACAATACCCAGGAAGCGGATTTTTAGGAGCAAATCCTAATGTTGATCCTGAATTTGAAAATAAATTAAATAAATTACAAACAGCGTTGATGAATAATGAAAAATTTGATGCTGATTTTATAAAAAATTACCAAAGATTAAAAGATGACGCTTTTGAAAACCCTCAAAAATATGGCGTATTAAACAATGAGGAATATTTTGGTTCCCTTATAAATGAAAATGCAGAATTGCGTACTAATTTTTTTTTAAATGATGCTGCCGAAATTCACATATTCAATTTCATGGCTAGGGATGGCAATGTATATAGATATACGGGGTCATACAATGCGCATAGAAATTTCAATGGTGATTTAGATGATGCAATGATGACATTTAAAAATATTGATTATGATCTTGAACCATTTGAACAAGAAAGAGCACGAAATAATTTTACTCTCCTTCCCAAAACCGATGAGGAAAAAGAGGCTTTGACTGCGGTGACTGCAATGGCAATAGCAGGTATGGTGGGTGGTGGTAAAGGAGGAAAAAAACCAAGAATATTGAGACGAAAGTACATAAAAAAACCGACAAATCCGACGAGGAATGGTGAAGCAATAGTTGGCGATCCCGTTGTCATTACACGTGGGGAATATATAGAGACATGGGATGATTTTTATATTGAAGCAACCATACCGCTGCATGCAACGCGTTATTACGGCAATCAGTTTAATATTGCTGGCGGTCCGTTAGGGCGCAATCGTATTTCACCTTTTGATGTTGTTTTTCGTGTTACACCTGAAAATACACTTGAATATTTTGATGAAGAAGGCAACCGCATTGGCTTTGATCGCCCGCATGGCATTGGCAGTGTTGGCAATGCGGCATTTCCTAATTATAGGCTTTCAGCGCCCCAATTGCGACATTTGCGCTTGCGTGATAGACGCGTCGAGAAACATTTTCGTCAATATAAGGATCGTCTCTACCGTCTTGAGAAAATTGAAGATTTAAACGGCAATAGCATCAAATTTATTCGTGATAAACAAGGAATATTGCTTGAGCTTCAGCATTCTGATGGTTTTTCTTTAAAGTTTGAAAATGATGCAGCGGGGCAACGTAGATCGATCAAATGGCTGGTTGATGGTGGCGAAGCGCATCTTGTAACTTATCATTATGATAATTTTGGTAATATGCTCAAAGCAGATTGCGAAAATTCTTTTTGCATTACCTATACTTATGATGAAAAAAATCGCTTAAAATCATGGAATGATCGAACAGGCCGCTCTAAAACTGTTTTCACTTATGATCATGAAGACCGCGTTATTCATACAGAGACAACAGGCCCTTGGAATAATGATATATTTGAATATGATAGGGAAAATCGTGTTAGCACCTATCGTCCAGGTGGCGGTGAGGTTTTTGAACGCTTTTGGTATGATGAAAATGAAAATATTTTAAAAGAACAAACGCCAATTGGCGCAATTAAATCTTTTGAATATGATGGTGCAGGCTTTAAAACATCTCAACAGGATGAAGCGGGAAATACCAGCAAATGGCAATATGATAATGCTGGCAATATCATCAATTTTACCGATGCTGAAGGGCGTTGGGCGCATTATGCTTGGAATGATTTTGGATCGCCCAATGTGGTGGTTGATGGTGAAGGGAATTCTTGGAAATATGATCATGATGGTGCAGGCAATGTCATTAGCGCTATTGATGCTGAAGGGCATGAAACGCGAATAGAATGGACACAAGCTGGGCAGCCGTCAATTATTCATTTTGCGGATGGCGGCAAAGAACAGCGTTTTTATGATCAACATCACCGTCTTATTGAAATTATTTTAGCAAATGGCGGTAAGGTTAGGCTCGAACGCGATATTTTTGGCCGCGTTATCAGTGAACAAAGCCCTGATGGCAACTTAACACGAATTTTTTATGACCACTCAAAAGGCAAAGAATTTTATCAACCAACGCGGATTGAGCGTGCTGATGGATCAGTCATTGAAAGGAAATTCGATGCAGAAGGGCAAGTATCTTATGTAAAAGATGCGCAAGGGCGGCAATGGACCTATCATTATGGGCCATTTGATCTACTTTTAGGCATGCAAGAACCTGGCGGCGGCCAGCTTTCTTTTGAATATGATGTTTTAAAGCGTTTAACCTGCGTTAAAGATGCGCTGCAACGCCAATGGCATTTAGAGCGCGATGCTGCAGGGCGCATTATTCGTGAATGTGATTTTGCTGGTCAAAACTTCTATTATCATTATGACGATGTTGGCAATGTCATTAAACGGATTAATGCTGATAATAGTTTTATCGAATATAGTTATGATAAAACCGGCCTTTTATTATTGGAAAAGGCTTTTTCTGCACAAGGTGATCTTCAAGAGACCACTTCATTTGATTATGATGGCCGACAATTATTAAAACGGGCAGAAAACGGCTCAAGCGTTATTGCCATTACCCGTGATAAAAATGGCCGCATCATACAAGAAGGCTGTAATGGCCGTAAAATTACCAGCCAATTTGATGCTATGGGCAGACGCGTTAGCTATCAAATTGGCCAAAACTTAGCTAAGTTTTATTATGATCCTCTTGGCTCTTTAACGCAAATGGTCATTGGCAACCATAAGCCGATGGATTTCCAATATGATATTATGGGACGTGAGACACAAAGGCAGTCTCACAGTGGTTTTTCTTTAAATCAAAGCTATGATGCATTAGGGCTATTAACCAGCCAAGAGGCAGGATTTGCCCTTTCTACCCTTGGTCGTGGACTTGAGGGAGCAAGGGCGGCACAATTGCGTGGGTTTGATGCAGTTAAGGCCGCCGCTCAAGTCAAGCGTGATTATAGCTGGAACAAAGCTTTTGAACCGCTAAGCATTAAAGATCAACGTTGGGGTGACACCAATTATTCTTATGATGATAATGGCCAAATTACCAAGGCAAGTTCTAGCGATGGTAGGGTTGAACAATTTAACTATGACCCTGCACGTAATATTACTGGCTTTAGTGATGAAAATAATATTCTAAGCCATTGGCAACAAGCTAAAGGTGGGCGGATTACCGATGCCAAAGGCGCCAAT
Source organism: Bartonella sp. HY761 (assembly GCF_026743145.1). NCBI lineage: Bacteria > Pseudomonadati > Pseudomonadota > Alphaproteobacteria > Hyphomicrobiales > Bartonellaceae > Bartonella > Bartonella sp. HY761. Next base: position 2,253,384 of record NZ_CP104887.1, on the reverse strand, counting down.
GGTGAACATATTGCCCTTGAATATGATGGGTGTAACCGTATTATCAAGCGGATTGTTACACGCAATGGCTTTCGCCCCAAAATCTGGTATTATCAATGGGATGCAAAAGATCGGCTCATTGGTTGCACAACCCCAACGGGGGAACGCTGGACTTATCATTATGATCCATTTGGACGGCGTATTTTTAAAATCAATGCCAGCATTGCGCAAAAAGCGCTATTAGCACAATCACCCGAAATTACTGAGATTGAGAAGAACCGTGGTGCTTATCACGAAGATAGTCATCAACGAAGCAGTGGTGAACTATCAAACGACACAATCGTCGGCATAGCCTATCTATGGAATAGTGATACCATTGCCGAGGAAGCACCATTAAAAGCAAGTGGTGAAGCGGATTGGAACAATGCCACCAAATGGCATTATGAACCTGATACATTTAGGCCAATTGCTAAGGAAACGCCTGATAGCAAGTTATTCTACATCGTCAACGACCACCTTGGCACACCACGTGAAATGTTTAGCGAGGATGGAAAGCTTGTTTGGGCTGCACAATATCGCACATGGGGTGCTGTTCATAAAATCTGGCAAGCAGATAATGACAATGATATCCGTGGCCCCTATCCACCACCTATACGCGGCAATTTAGCATTTAAATATGACACGGTGGAAGCTGAGGCGGCGCAAACCTGCCCCATCCGCTTCCAAGGCCAATGGGAAGATGTGGAGAATGGGCTTTACTATAACCGCTACAGATATTATGATCCACTCGCCGCACAATATATCTCACCCGATCCAATTGGTTTGGTAGGTGGGTTGCGCCCCAATGGATATGTTCATAACCCTAATGTGTGGATAGATCCGTGGGGGTTGGCAGGTAACGAAGCCACAGTAACCCATGTTACTTATACAGATATTGATGTTGCTACAGGTAAGCCATATGTTGGATATGCCAGTATGCCAGGCGACCATACGCCTGAAGAGGTTATAAAATATAGATATAGCGGTAATTACTCTCGTTTCGGCGGTGAGCCTCCAAAAGGCATTTATAAAGGCTATGATGGGGAGGGAAAACAAATTGCCCGAGGATTGGAACAGATAAAGTTTGAAGAAGCTGGTGGTTTAGAAGGAACTGCAAACAAACAAAACCCAGTTGGTAAAAACAATAAAAACAGGGCTGCTTATTTAAGTAAAGCCAAACAATACCTATTAAATCAAGCAAAGGCGAATAAATCAGGGTGACAATATGAGAACAATTAATAAAGAAGGTATCATCATATCAATGAAATTGCGTGATGATCTTTATACTATTGGTATGACGCTAAAAACTGCTGGCTTTTTGGTGTTTGATATAAAAAGCAAAGATGGTCAATGGCACAAAGATAGTCTTAAAAATGTGAAACCCTTGCTTAGGGTTTTTGCTGTAACAAAACTTATCTTCAATCATTTGGGCGTTGAAAAACTTGAATTAGATTATGACCAAGCCGCAGTTAAAGCATTTGAAGATTATAGATGGATTGATCCATATATCTATTTTGACAATCCCTATCATGACGGCACATTTTATGATAAGTTTTGGCTTGGTGGTAAATTATTACAAATGGATAGCAATTTTGATAAGCGCGAAGTTATTAACTGGAATTTAAAACTTCCAGAAGATCGTGAGGTTATTGAAAAAACGGAAATGATTAATATGTGGTCAAGTCAGAGTTTACAAGATCGTCTTGTTCGGTATTTTGACACTGGTATTAACCGAGATGACCTGAAGTTTTTTGTTTTCCCTGGCCTTTGGGATGATATTGATAAATTACGTCCATTAACTCGCCGAGTAGCGATACCTTGGAGATAAGACAGATAATATAGTGTTTAGATAATGTCATATCGCATTGATAAGTTTACATAATTGTCAAAATTAAAAAGCATATAAAACAATAAGCAAAGGCCTATTGCTTAAGGTTCAGCATTCTGATTGGCAAAAACAATAAAAACAGGGATGCTTATTTAAGTAAAGCTGAACAACACCTATTAAATCAAGCAAAGGCGAATAAATCAGGATGACATTATGAGAACAATTAATAAAGAAGGTATCATCATATCAATGAAATTGCGTGATGATCTTTATACTATTGGTATGACGTTAAAAACTGCTGGCTTTTTGGTGTTTGATATAAAAAGCAAAGATGGTCAATGGCACAAAGATAGTCTTAAAAATGTGAAACCCTTGCTTAGGGTTTTTGCTGCAACAAAACTTATCTTCAATCATTTGGGCGTTGAAAAACTTGAATTAGATTATGACCAAGCCGCAGTTAAAGCATTTGAAGATTATAGATGGATTGATCCATATATCTATTTTGACAATCCCTATCATGACGGCACATTTTATGATAAGTTTTGGCTTGGTGGTAAATTATTACAAATGGATAGTAATTTTGATGAGCGAAAAGCTATTAACTGGAATTTAAAACTTCCAGAAGATCGTGAGGTTATTGAAAAAACAGAAATGATTAATATGTGGGCACACGAAGATTTACAAGATCGTCTTGTTCGGTATTTTGACACTGGAATTAACCGAGATGACCTGAAGTTTTTTGTTTTCCCCGACCTTTGGGATGATATTGATAAATTACGTCCACTAACTCGCCGAGTAGCGATACCTTGGAGATAAGACAGATAATATAGTGTTTAGATAATGTCATATCGCATTGATAAGTTTACATAATTGTAAAAATTAAAAAGCATATAAAACAATAAGCAAAGGCCTATTGATTAAGGTTCAGCATTCTGATGGTTTTTCATTAAAGTTTGAAAATTATGAAGCTGGGCAACGTAGATCGGTCAAATGGCTGGTTGATGGTGGCGAAGCGCGTCTTGTGACTTACCATTACGAGAAATTGGGTTTTATGTTCAAAATGGAAATCGACCTTTGGGGACAGCTTACATGTAAAATGAAATTGAACTAAAAGTTATGGAAAAAAGTTAAAATTTTGAGCCAATCCAGATCATATAAATAATGTTGGAAAATTTCCTCGAATATTGATATACGAGTTTAGCATTCCTGAATTAAATTTAATTTTTAAAATATGCCTGATAAAACTAGCCATTACTAGTTAGATTACTTAGGAAACACTGTTAAAAGCACGTGGTGAGGCTAATTGGAACAAGGCGACAAACAAGCATTATGAGCTTAATACGTTTAGGCAATAGCTAAAGAAACAGCAGATAGTGAACTGTTGTACATTGTCAACGATCATCTTGGCACGCCACGTAAAATATTTAGCGAGGACGGCAAGCTTGTTTGGGCAGCACAATACCGCACCTTTTTAATTCCTTGGTGCGCAGTTCATAAAATCTGGCAGGCTGATAATGACAATGATATTCGCAGCCCATATCCACCACCAATACGCGGCAACTTAGCATTTAAATATGATACGGTTGAAGCATAAGCCGCGCAAAACTGCCCCATTCGTTTCCAAGGCCAATGGGGAGATGCGGAGAATGGCCTTTACTATAACCGCTACAGATATTATGATCCACTCGCTGCACAATATATCTCACCCGATCCAATTGGTTTGGCAGGTGGTCTGCGCCCCAATGGATATGTTCATAACCCTAATGTGTGGATAGATCCGTGGGGACTACCGGCAAAAGTAATAGCTGGTCATGGTGCTAGGTCAGAACTTAACCCAAAAAAATTAACAGTACCTCCGAATACAGTTATTACAATGGCGAAGGATAATACTAAAATAATTAATTCTACTGGTCGATTTTTAGAACAAGGGGATACAGCTGGATTATTGGAATTAATAAAAGAAGGAAAATCTTTGGGCACGCGTATTGCACAAGATGTTGATGGCTTAGTTACTCATTTACCGGGAAAAGAAATATACGATTATAGGCTATTTCCCGGAGACAAGCTGGTTTATAGTGGTGATAATTTTATAACGACATCTCAACCAAAGTGGCTAAGTGATATCATAAAAGAAAATGGCCCTGGCCGTTATGTATGGGCAGCGTGTACCGAAGTTTTAGATAAGGCAAAATAGGATGCTACAATGGAATATAAAGACTTATCAGCATATAGATTTCAAAGTGATGATGGAAATATAATATTAAATATCGGTTGGCTAAATGATAATTCATTTCAAAAAGGTAATGTTCACATTGAAGTGAAACGGAAATTAGAAAAATTGATAAGAGGTGAATTTAATAATATTAATATAATCGCTTTTGTTACGCGAGGCTTAAATTTATGTCCTCTATGTAAACGAACACCGAGTGATCCTTGGGGTAAACCAATTATATTGGGTGATATAAACCTATCACATGTAGAAATATTGATACCATCGACAATTGATAAAAATTGTTTTTATATTTCTCCGAGTTTAATATACCACTATATTGATGTGCACCAATACTACCCACCGGAAGATTTTTTAAATTCTATATTACAATTTCCTGAAGATACGGAGTATGATGCTCAAGTCATTGTTGGAGACGAACCAACGTTTTTGAGAGCAATCAATTCTGATTAAAATTGGCTGTTATTTTCTATATTTTTTTCTTATAAACCATTATTAAAATAGAAGTCTATTTTATTACCAGCCAATTTGATGCTATGGGCAGACGGGTTAGTTATCAACTTGCTGCAAATATTATTCGTAATCCACACTCATTTTGATAACTTGTTATTTTAATAATTAATGGCTGCTTTAATTATGCGCCACACTCTCAAAATCTGTTCTTGAAATTCAAGGTTATCAAATGAGTTAAAGCATTTTATTTATTAAAAAAACATAAGTTAACCTATTGAATCTATGTTAAAAATTTATAAATCACTTCAAAAAATGATAAGAAAGGCTTAAAAGAATGATTTTTAGATTTTGGAAAAATAAAAGCATGTTGCCTATCATGTATTTTGAATAGCCTTTTTTCTAGCCTTGCTGATTCTTGGCACTTAAACCAAACTAATTTCACTAAAGTCCAAGGCAGCTAGGCCTTGTATCGGCAGAAAACAATATTTCTGTTTATTCTGTTTTCAATTCAACCTTAATTTTGGTTTAGTGATTCCACACTTAACCAATAATTTAATTTTAGTTCCCAAATAAGCTGTCAGCAAATGCCTAGCTTGTGTATAATTTTAGCAATAAACTTAAAAAAAATAAAAAAATTAGAAAAAAATGATAATATAAGCTTGCACAAATTGTTTTGATATGGCAAGAACCGCCCACAACAAAATGCTGTGGTAGCTCAGTGGTAGAGCACTCCCTTGGTAAGGGAGAGGTCGGGAGTTCAATCCTCCCTCACAGCACCATAAAATCAATTACTTAATTTTAAAAATAAGTTCTCTTAAGGTTCACCGAACCTGTTAAGATCAAACCTCGCTTTTTTTCAATGTATTTTCAGTGGATCTTAAATAATCTGGTAAAAATCTTGCATGGACTTGTTCTATAATGCTTGTGCTCGAATGTCCTAGACTCAAAACTCATTAATCCTGGAAGAATAGAGCAAAAGATTTTTGAGGTAAAAATATGTCATATGATTTAGATAAATAATTAGATAAATTAAACAAAAAGAATATTAAAACACCGATTGTACCGCCTATACCAGATGATAATTTAATTAAGCAGTATGAGATGGAAACAGATATAAAATTTCCATCCGACTATAAGAAATTTATTAAAAAGTTGGCTAAGCCCTATACAATGGTCTTGATAATATACTTTTAAGTCCCGACCTTAATAATCCTCGTGCATTAATCTCAGTAATTAATGATGCACGTGAATGAAGTCATGAATGATAAAGAATTCACTAATTAATTTTTTAAATTAACATTTTTCATGGTCTTTCTAATAATTCGTTAAGCATAATGGCGCAAAATGTAACCAAATCAGCTTGGAGAGGTCTCCTCATGGTTGTATGGGTTTAAAAAGCAACGAAGGCAAAAGATGACTGAAGGTTATGAGCGTCACATACCTGTAATGCTAAAGGAAGTTTGCGATAGTGTCGCACCACTTGAAGGGACAACTATTGTTGATGGTACCTTTGGAGCAGGAGGTTATTCGCGTGGCTTTTTAGAAAAAGGCGCAAATGTCATAGCGCTTGACCGTGATCCAAATGCCATTGCTGGTGCAAAAACATTGCTAGATCAATATAATGGACGGCTTACGTTGATTGAAACGGCTTTTTCTAATATCGCACAAGTTGTTGACAAAAAGGTCGATGCGGTCGTTCTTGATATTGGTGTTTCATCGATGCAGATAGACGAAGCCGAACGCGGATTTTCTTTTCAAAAAGATGGGCCGCTTGATATGCGTATGTCACAAAAAGGCGTAAGTGCTGCCGATGTGGTTAACCGTTTAAAGGCTGGTGATCTTGCGCGTATTTTTGGATTTTTGGGAGAAGAACGCCAAGCAGGCCGGATTGCACGTATGATCGAGGCAAGACGCGAGACAACGCCTTTTACGCGCACGGGTGATTTGGCAAAGGCGATTGAAGCGTCAATTGGACGTAAACCTAATGCCATTCATCCAGCTACTCGCGTTTTTCAGGCCCTTCGTATTTATGTTAATGATGAACTTGGTGAACTTGCAAAAGCCTTATTGGGGGCAGAGCAAATCTTAAAGCCAGGTGGCAAGTTGGCTGTCGTTACTTTCCATTCGCTAGAAGATCGTATGGTAAAGCGCTTCTTTGCCGATCGTTCAGGTAAACGACCACAGTCGCGCCATATGCCTAATAGTTCGGATCTTTTGCCCTCATTTGAACCGTTGTTTAAAGGTGCAATGGCAGCAAGTGAAGCGGAAATTGATATAAATCCGCGTTCGAGATCAGCAAAATTACGGGTCGGGGTGCGCACCGATAATCCTGCCTATGATAACGATATGGCCATTTTTCAGCTTGCAGATCTTGCGCCACTAAAAGGACATTCGCGATGACTGTTTTTCGCACATCTCATATTATAATGGTTGCTATTATGGTCTTGGCTGCTGCCATAACTTATAAGGTAAAATATGATGCGTTAAAGCGTTATGCTGAAGTGCGTCGTATCGAGCGACAAATTAGTGCTGAAAAAGATACACTTGCTTTGTTAAAAGCAGAATGGGCAATGATGACAACGCCTACTCGTATGATGCGTCTTGCCGAGCAATATAAGGATGGACTAAATTTGGCAACAATCGAACCGCGCCAGATCGTTAAGCCAAATGATATTCCAGAACGCTTGCCTGACGAAATTGAAAAGCTCATCATGAATAGTGAAGAATTACTAGCTGGGGAACTTGGTCAAAACAGCGATACGATAAAGACCGGGAGTGTAAAGCCATGAAGTTAACCAATTTCTTGTTTCGGAAAAAAGCTCCTTTAACTAAGTTTGAAGTTTTAGAAAAACATGCATCCGATGCAAAGCGTACCAGTCGTCGCATGTTTTTTGTTGCTGCCTGTTTTATGGGGGTCTATGCGGTTATTGGTGGGAAGCTTTACCTTTATGGTCAACAAGGTGGTGAGATAGAAGAAGCGCGTGGTCCTGCCCAGCTTGATATGACATCGCGGCCTGATATTGTAGATCGTAATGGGGTATTGCTCGCCACTGACATTAAAACATATTCGCTTTTTGCTGAGCCACGTCGCATAATTGATGCCAATGAAACGATTGAACTTTTATCAACGGTTTTGCCAAACCTTAATTGGGAAACTACTTATAAAAAATTGCGTCGTGATACTGGTTTTGCTTGGATTGAACGTGGATTAACGCCGCGGCAAAAATCAGACATTATGGCGCTTGGCATTCCTGGTGTCGGCTTTAGAATGGAAACGCGGCGCTTTTATCCATCAGGACCTGCTGCATCGCACATTTTAGGCTTAGTTAATATCGACAATCAGGGTATTGCCGGTATGGAAAAATATATCGACAATGCTGGTCTTAGTGATTTGCGTGCGGCTGGGCTTGCTGATCCATCGTCATTGGAGCCAGTTAAGCTTTCAATTGATATCCGCGTGCAATCAATTGTGCGCGATGAACTCGTACAGGCGATGGAACGATATAAGGCGATTGCCGCGGGTGCGGTTGTATTAAACGTTAAAACGGGCGAGGTTATTGCTTTAGCCTCTATGCCTGATTTTGATCCGAATAATCCAGTCAATGCTTTGGAAAAAGATCGGCTTAATCGCATGACCGCCGGTACCTTTGAAATGGGATCAACCATTAAAAGTTTCACCACTGCTATGGCGCTTGATTCAGGCAAGTTTCGTTTAAATTCGATGATTGATGCATCAAAGCCTTTGCGTTTTGGTCACCAAACCATTCGCGATTTCCACGGTAAATATCGCCCACTCGCTTTATGGGAGGTATTTATCTATTCGTCCAATATTGGTTCAGGTCGTGAAGCCGATACGGTTGGTATTGAGGGGCACCGTGCATTCTTGAAGCGTTTAGGTCTTTTAGATCGCATGACAACCGAATTACCAGAAGTGGCGCGTCCTGTTGAACCACGCACTTGGAAAAAAGTTCATTCTATGACCATTGCTTTTGGACATGGCATGATGACGACGCCGCTACAAACTGCAGTTGGTGCTTCAGCTTTAATGAATGGTGGCCATTTGATTGAGCCAACCTTCTTGAAGCGCAATCAAGCAGAGGCGCTTGAGCATTCGACTAAAGTGGTTAGCGATGAAACAAGCCGTGATATGCGTTACCTTTATAAGCTGAATGCCGATATTGGTTCGGGACGTCGTGCAGCCGTAAAAGGCTATCGTGTTGGCGGTAAAACGGGCACGGCTGAAAAGGTTGTAAACGGTAAATATTCCAAGAATAAGCGCTTTAATTCTTTCCTTGCTGCTTTTCCAATGGATGATCCAACCTATATGGTGCTAACAATTATTGACGAACCGCAACCAGAAGAAGGTAAATTTACCGCGACTGCTGGTCTAAATGCTGGACCAATGGCGGCAAATATCATAACACGATCAGCTTCGTTTTTAGGAATTTCGCCAGATTTTATGGAAGAAAGCGCGCCGATCCTCGCGGCAGGTGATGTTTCAGGCAATTTACCTGACTAAGACACAAAAAACATTAAATGTATTTATAGAAATGACAATAAAAGCAGTTGGTTAGATCGATTGATTGTCAATATTCAAGTAATACTGATGGTGAATGGTAAAGATACAAAAACCAAATATCTAGAGTGTTTTTACAATTAAACATAAGTGAAAAATGCACTAGATTATAGTAATGAAATGCTGCTATATGTTTATATTGATAAATATAAACTGACAGATAATGGTAATGGAATTATGCCTTTTGGGCGTATTTTGGGTAGTTCTGAGCAATAATATAAAGATTGGCTAGGTAAAAATAGTGATTTAAAGTGCTTATAAGGTGCAGTTTTTTGATTTTAAGATATAAGCACTATAGGATAACTAAATCCTGCTTTATGCAGAAGCCATTTTGGGAAAGGGCAGAATATGAAGCTCGCAGATTTGTTAGGCAGTAGAGATATTTCTCCAACAATTAATATCACTGGCCTTACAGCTGACTCTCGCGAAGTTTTGCCAGGTTATGTGTTTTTTGCTTTAAAAGGCAATGCAGGAGATGGCCAGCAATTTATTAGTGATGCCATTAAGCATGGTGCTAGCGCGGTTATTAGTGAAAAGCGTAGCCAAAGTGCTAAAATTCCCATTCCTTTTTTTGAAGTTGACGATGTGCGCCATGCATTGGCCATGGCTGCTTCGCGTTTTTATCCACGCCAACCGGAAGTTATTACTGCAGTAACCGGTACGAGTGGTAAAACATCCGTTGTTTCACTGTTGCGACAAATTTGGTGGGATACAGGTTTTGCCGGTGCAAGTATTGGCACTGTTGGTGTTTTTTCTCCTAAAATTAGCCGCTATGCAGCTCTCACTACACCGGGGCCGGTTGAATTGCACCGTGTTTTACAAGAGCTTAATGACGAAGGCGTAACGCATCTTGCGATGGAGGCATCTTCGCACGGTATTGATCAAAGGCGTTTGGATGGCGTTCGTTTAAGTGCTGCCGCCTTTACCAATCTTGGCCGCGATCATTTGGATTATCATGCCAATTTAGAAGAATATTTTAACGCAAAAATGCGGTTGTTTAATACGTTACTCCCCATGGATGCACCAGCCATTATCTATGCTGATAATAAATATTCCGAAAAAGCTATTGAACATGTGGTTCGCGCCAAACGCAAGGTTTTAACCGTTGGGCGCAAAGGTTCATTCATCCGCATTAAGCGGGTAGAACATGAACGTTATCGCCAATATGCCGAAATTGAATATGACAATGAAATTTATGAAATTTTATTGCCATTAGCGGGTGACTTCCAAATAGCCAATGCCCTTGTTGCGGCAGGTATCGCCATTGCGACGGGTGTACCGGGTGCGGCAGTTTTTCGTGCATTGGAGCGTGTTAAAGGCGCACCGGGTCGGCTCGATCTTGTCGGTACAACCAGCGATGGTGGTGCGGTTTATGTTGATTACGCCCATAAGCCCGATGCTATGGATAATGTTTTAAAATCTGTGCGTCCTTTCACCAAAGGTAAAGTCATTGTTGTTTTTGGCTGTGGTGGTGATCGCGATAAGGGTAAAAGAGCGATTATGGGTGAAATTGCCAGTAATCTTGCTGATATTGTCATTGTTACCGATGATAATCCGCGCTCGGAGAATCCCGATGATATTCGTCGGCAAATACTGAAAGGCGCAACCAATGCTATCGAAATTGGTGATCGTCGCGCAGCTATCCGTGAAGGGGTGGCTCTTATGGGGGCAGGGGACACACTGATTATTGCGGGTAAGGGGCATGAAGAGGGGCAAATTATTGGTAGTAAGGTATTGCCTTTTTCAGATCATGCCGAAGTCCATGCCGCATTGGAGGCTCGTAGCCGATGAATTCCACATTACCACAAGAATCGAATGGCACGCAAGAATTGAATGCACCGCTTTGGAGTAAAGAAGCTTTTTATGAAGCGATTGGCGGCAGCGTTTTTGGCGAATTTTCAAATGATATTTTTGGTATTTCCATTGATAGCCGCAGTTTGCAAAAGGGTGATGCTTTTTTTGCTATTGCGGGCGATAAGTTTGATGGTCATGATTTTGCCAAAGGCGCATTTGAAAATGGTGCAACGATTTTAGTAGTTGATGAACCGCATAGCCAAGATATGCAATTATTGGCCAAAGAATTTCAAAAATCGCTTTTAATTGTTGATGATGTTTTAAAAGCCTTGGAGCGATTAGGCGAGGCTGCCCGTTTGCGCAGCAAGGCAAAAATTATTGCTATTACTGGGTCGGTTGGGAAAACCACCACCAAAGAAGCTTTGCGTCATGTGTTAAGTGGTTTTGGCAGTGTTCACGCCAATCCTGCATCTTTTAATAATCATTGGGGGGTACCGCTAACCTTAGCAAGAATGCCGCAAAATATTGATTTCGGCATTTTTGAAATTGGCATGAATCATGAAAATGAAATTAGGCCTTTGGTAAAATTGGTAAAGCCGCATATTGCGTTAATTACGCGAATTGGTGCGGCCCATATGGGGTATTTTTCTTCACTTGAAGCAATTGCTGATGCTAAAGCGGAAATATTTGAAGGCATTATTCAAGGTGGTAATGCACTTATCAACATAGATGACGATCTTGGCGCTTATCTTGTTGATAAAGCGAAACAAACTGGCATTAGCTCAATTTTAAGTTTTGGCGAAAATAAAAAAGCTGATTACCAATTGCGTGAAGTCACTTTAAACGCCCAAAATTCTGATATTACTATAGAGACACCAAAGAAAAGCTTATCGCTTACTATTGGCGTACCCGGTCGTCATATCGTACAAAATATGCTGGCAGTGATTGCAATATGTGATCTTTTGAAGCTTGATCTTATAAAGGTTGGTCAATCGCTTGGCTCTTTACAAGCTGAGAGTGGGCGCGGTGCGCGGCATATTTTAAAAAATGCCAATGGTGATTTAATTACCCTTATTGATGAAAGCTATAATGCTAACCCTACCTCGATGCGGGCAGCATTATTATTGCTCAAAAATTGCCAACCTAAAAATCAGGGCAGGCGCATTGCCGTGCTTGGCGATATGTTGGAATTAGGGCGTTTTTCGCAGAAATCTCATGAAGATTTAATCGTGCCGATTAAAGATGCCAAGGTTGATGTAGTTTTTCTGGTTGGTAACGAGATGAAAGCCTTAGCCGAGAAATTCGAACATGAAAATGATGGTGAGGTAAGTGGCGCGCCATCTCAAAAAGTTATTTGGCAAGAAACTATTGCACAATTACAACCGCTTGTTTTAGCCGAGCTTCATGGAGATGATGTCATTATGATAAAATCATCTAACGGCATTGGTTCTGCAAAAATCGTTCAAGCATTGCTATCCCTTAATTAAAAATGCTTTTGATAATAAAAATTAACCACTTTTATTATATGACATTGTGAAAGACGAATGAGTTTTTTCATTCGTAACAAGATTTATAACCATATTATTGCCGTTTGCATTCAATCGGTTGTTTAATAAAGGCCGCCGCCATGTTTATGTATTTGCCTGATTTTTTGATGAATTTGCCTGATTGGCTTCCAGAAGGATTGCGTAGAATTCCAGGTCTTGGCGTCTTCCGGTATATTTCGTTTAGAACGGGTGCGGCCACCTTAACATCAGCAATGATCGTATTTTTATTTGGCCCTAGCATTATTGCAGCCTTGCGTCTGCGACAAGGGCGCGGTCAGCCTATTCGTGCTGATGGACCGCAAACTCACTTTAAAAAAGCAGGTACCCCTACCATGGGCGGTTTGATGATATTGACTGGTGTTGTCGTATCATCCCTATTATGGGGTAACTTACACAATGTTTATTTCTGGACAGTATTGCTTGTCATGTTATCTTTTGGATTGATTGGCTTTTATGATGATTATTTAAAAGTTACCAAGCAAACCGATAAAGGATTTTCTGGCAAAGCGCGGTTGAGTCTCGAAGCGTTGATTGCCGCAATTGCTGCCTATGTCATTATGCGTGCGGGTAGCAGTGGTCTTGCCTTTCCTTTTGTTAGTTACATGCTCAATCTTGGTTGGTTCTTTATTCCTTTTGCAGCCCTTGTCATGGTGGGCACTGGCAATGCCGTCAATTTTACTGATGGGTTAGATGGGCTTGCTACCGTACCAGTGATGGTTGCAGCCGCATCCTTTGCTTTGATTGCTTATTTATCGGGTAATGCTGGCTTTGCTAGTTATTTGCAGATTCATTATGTGCCTGGTACTGGCGAACTTGCAGTGCTGTTAGGGGCGGTGATCGGTGCAGGTCTTGGATTCTTGTGGTTTAATGCGCCACCTGCTGCCATTTTTATGGGTGACACTGGCTCGCTTGCGCTTGGCGGTATGCTTGGTGCCATTGCAGTTGCCACAAAGCATGAAATTGTCTTGGTGATTATTGGTGGTGTGTTTGTTATGGAAGCTCTATCGGTTATTATTCAGGTTGGCTCATTTAAACTAACCGGCAAGCGGGTTTTCTTGATGGCACCTATCCATCACCATTTTGAAAAAAAAGGTTGGACTGAAAGCCAAGTGGTTATCCGGTTTTGGATAATATCTATTGTTCTTGCCTTAATTGGCCTTGCTACATTAAAATTGCGATAAGCGTAGTTTAATCAAAATCATATCAAATGGGGTTTTCATGATTACGGTTTCTAGTTTTAAAGGTGAAAAAGTAGCCCTTTTCGGTCTTGGTGGCTCTGGTATTGCAACCGCTAAAGCTTTGATTGCTGGCGGCAGCAAGGTTATTGCTTTTGATGACAATCTTGCAAGTGTTGAACGGGCAAAACAAGAGGGTATTACGACAGGTGATTTACATTTCATTGATTGGAGTGAGATAAAAGCGCTTATTCTCGCGCCCGGTGTACCACTAACCCATCCTCAGCCCCATTGGTCCGCGCAAATAGCTAAAGCAAACAATATTGAAATTATTGGCGATATTGAATTATTTGTGCGCGAGCGCAATGCATTTTTATTGCGCAATCATTTATCATCGCAAGATTGTCCGTTTATTGCCATTACTGGTACTAATGGTAAATCAACCACAACGGCACTTATTGCCCATCTGCTTCAAGAAGCTGGCTATGATGTGCAAATGGGTGGCAATATTGGCACCGCAATTTTATCGCTTGAGCCTTTTGAAAAAAAGCGTTGCTATGTCATTGAGTGTTCATCATATCAAATAGATCTTACGCCCTCAATTAATCCCACCATTGGTATTTTGTTAAATCTCACTCCAGATCATATTGATCGTCATGGTACTTTTGAACATTATGCTGCAGTTAAAGAACGATTGATAAAAGGTTCAAATATTGCCGTTGTTTCAATCGATGATATTTTTTGCGAAAAAATCGCTATTCGCGTTTTGGAGCGTCAAAATAAGTTAATACCATTTTCAACCAAGCGGCACATTGACAATGGTTGGTTTGCAGAAAATGGCAATATATTTAGAGCTGGCCATAAAGAACAACAAAAAATTACCAATCTGATCGGCATTGTTTCTTTGCGCGGCGTTCATAATGCGCAAAATGCCCTTGCTGCTTTGGCTACATGTGTAGCAATCGGTGTTGACGAAAAAAAATTGGCAGCTGCCATTTCAACTTTTAAAGGGCTTGCCCATCGTATGGAAGAGGTGGGCCGTAAAGATCATGTTGTCTTTATCAATGATAGCAAGGCAACCAATGCCGAGGCGACAGCACCAGCCCTATCAACCTTTGATCATATTTATTGGATTGCAGGGGGCGTTGCTAAAGAAGGTGGAATTTCATCCTTAAAGGAATTTTTCCCGAAAATTCGCAAAGTCTATTTAATCGGCGAAGCGGCAACAGGATTTGCGCAAACTATTGGCGATAACATAGATGTGGTAATGAGCAAAACCCTTGAAAAAGCTATAGAGCAGGCCTCCCTTGATGCTTCACTTGCTAAAGCTGAAATAGAGGCGCAAAGTGGCTCAGATGCAATTGCAGCTGTTTTATTGTCACCTGCTTGTGCAAGCTTTGACCAATTTGCCAATTATAGTGCACGGGGTGATGCTTTTAGGGATTTAGTGCAAAATACAATATTGCGCTAATTTAAAAATAATTGTGCTTAACCAAAATTTTTAAAAATATTAACTATTCTCTATTTCTTTGCGTTTATGCTGCAATAAAATTTCCTAATTTTAAAAATTTCAGGAAAAAGTGGCAATCTAATTTTTGTTGTTTTGTAATATAAAGCAACAAAAGACGCAAAGAAAAAGGAAGCAATAGCATGGTCAGTCGCGTTGATCGTGGAGCAGTTGCAAATTGGTGGTGGACCATTGACCGCTCAATTCTTGCCGCCTGTCTGATGTTGATGGGACTTGGCGTGTTCTTATCCTTTGCCGCAAGTCCAGCAATTGCAAGCCGCATCGGTATTGCCGACAGTTTTCATTTTGTGAAATTGCATATAAAATATATCGTCCCCGCTTTTGTTGTGATGATCACCATATCCTTTTTCTCGCCCTATAATGTACGCCGCGCAGCGATTGTTTTGCTTGGTGTCTCATTGGTGCTATTGGTGGCTGTGTTGGTTATAGGTATAGAGATCAAAGGTTCGAAGCGTTGGATTTCAATGCTTGGAGTGACCATTCAGCCATCAGAATTTATGAAGCCAGCCTTTGTTGTTGTTTCAGCTTGGCTTTTTGCTCAGCATGGTGAAAAAAATAAAATACCTGGTTACACATCAGCAATTGCGCTTTTTATTATAACTGCGACATTATTAGTGCGTGAGCCCGATGTTGGCCAAACGATTCTTATTACTGCCGCATGGGGAGGATTGTTCTTCCTTGCCGGTATTCCATGGATCGTGGTACTTTTCTTTATTGCCCTTGCTATTTTCGGCGGTTTTGGTGCTTATATGCTTCTTCATCACGTACGTGAGCGAATTGATGCTTTTTTGCATGGCGAAGGTGATACTTTTCAGGTTGATGTGGGGCGCGAAGCAATTATTAATGGTGGTTGGTTTGGGCAGGGACCTGGCGAAGGTACAGTAAAGCGGATTGTGCCTGATGCGCATACGGACTTTGTTTTTTCTGTTGCGGCGGAAGAATACGGAATTATTCTGTGTGTTCTTATTGTTGCATTATTTGGCTTTATCGTGATCCGTTCACTTTATATTGCTTCAAAAGAACAAGATAAATTCACTTGCTTTGCAATTGCTGGTATAGCAATGTTGTTTGGCGTGCAATCGATTATTAATATTGCGGTGAACTTGCATCTTATGCCACCCAAAGGTATGACCTTGCCATTTATTTCTTATGGTGGTTCGTCTCTTGTAGCGATTGGTATTACTATGGGCTTTTTATTGGCATTAACCAGAAAGCGTCCAGAAGCGCGTATGTCACAATATTACTCACGAATGAATTTATCAAAAACGGTAGCATGATAAGATGACAAAAGGCAAAATTGTTTTAGCAGCAGGGGGCACTGGTGGCCATTTATTTCCGGCTGAAGCTTTAGGGGCAGAGCTACAAATGCGTGGCTATGACGTGCATCTTTTAACCGATGGTCGTGCGCAACGCTTTGTTAGTTTTTTTGATGCAGATCATGTCCATGTTATTAATTCTGCTACTATCAAGGGTAAAAATCCAATTGCCATTATTAAAACGCTTTGGCAATTGCTCAAGGGCGTGCGGCAATCGCGTAAATTATTACATAGCTTAAAGCCGGTTTTGGTTTGTGGTTTTGGCGGTTATCCAACACTTCCTCCACTTTATGCTGCATCCTCCATGGGAATTCCAACTCTTATTCATGAGCAAAACGCGGTCATGGGGCGAGCAAATCGCTTTTTAGCAGGCAAGGTCACAGCCATTGCCGGTGGTTTTTTACCCCAAGAAGGTGAATTTGCCTCAAAGATTATTGTAACCGGTAATCCCGTGCGGCCAGCGGTAATAGATGCTGCCAAACTACCTTATAAAGCAGTTGAAGCTGGTGCGCCTTTTAATTTACTTGTTTTTGGTGGTAGTCAAGGTGCAAGCTTTTTTTCTGAAATTTTGCCGCAAGCCTTAAAGCTTATTGATGAAACTAAGCGTAATTCTATTTTAGTGACGCAACAAGCGCGACCACAAGATATTGAAGCGGTAACGCAAGCATATGCTGATTTGGGCATAAAAGCTGAAATTGCTAGCTTTTTTGATAATATGGCAGAGCGTATTGCTAATGCTCAATTTATAATAGCGCGTTCTGGCGCATCGACAGTTGCAGAAATTGCCGCTATCGGCAGGCCAGCTTTATTGGTGCCTTATCCTTATGCACTTGATCATGATCAGGCAGAAAATGCCGCATCCCTTGCAACATCTGGCGGCGTTAAGGTATTAGCGCAAAAGAATATTGATGCAGATGTTATGGCTGAAATTATAACCGGCGCACTTGATGATCCAAAGCTAATGGTAACGATGGCAGCTGCAGCACATCAAGCAGGACGTGTACAGGCAACGCAAAGTTTAGCTGATTTGGCTGAAGGCTTAATTGCAAAAAAGACAATCGCTGAGATAAAACAAAAAGAAATTGAACAACAGACAAGCAAATTGGAGAACAAGCATGAAAATGCCGCTTAATATTGGCCTTATTCATTTTATCGGTATTGGCGGTATAGGTATGAGTGGCATTGCCGAGGTGTTGCATAATCTCGGCTATCAAGTGCAGGGTTCGGACCAAAGTGATAATGCCAATGTGATACGTTTGCGTGAAAAAGGCATTAAGGTTTTCATCGGCCATGATGGAAAAAATCTTGGTGATGCGGAAGTTGTCGTTGTTTCCACCGCGATTAAAAAGACCAACCCTGAATATATGGCAGCACGTGAACGCCTATTACCAATAGTGCGCCGTGCAGAAATGCTGGCCGAACTCATGCGTTTTCGCCAAGCTGTCGCGATTGGTGGTACCCATGGCAAAACTACAACCACGTCAATGGTTGCGACATTGCTTGACGCTGGTGGTTATGATCCAACCGTAATCAATGGTGGTATCATCAATGCCTATGGTACTAATGCCCGCATGGGTGAAGGTGATTGGATGGTGGTGGAAGCCGACGAAAGTGATGGCACATTTTTAAAATTGCCAGCTGATATTGCGGTTATTACCAATATTGACCCAGAACATCTTGACCATTATGGCAGCTTTGATGCGGTGCGCGAAGCATTCCGCCAATTTGTTGAAAATGTACCATTTTATGGCTTTGGTGTTATGTGTCTTGATCATCCTGAAGTTCAAGCTATGGTTAGCCGCATTGATGATCGCCGCATTATTACTTACGGCAACAATCCGCAGGCAGATGTGCGCTTTCTTAATCATCATATGGAAGGTGCAAATTCGCATTTTGATGTGATTATTCGTAACCGTAAAACGGGCGAAACGGTTGAGATGAAGGATCTTGTTTTGCCAATGCCAGGGCTTCATAATGTATCAAATGCGACTGCGGCTATAGCTGTTGCCCATGAGCTTGGCGTGATGGATACAGCAATTGCTAAAGGATTGGCTGCTTTTGGTGGAGTAAAGCGTCGCTTTACCCATAGCGGAAGCTGGAATGGAATTGAATTTTTTGATGATTATGGTCACCATCCAGTGGAAATTAAAGCGGTGTTAAAAGCCGCGCGTGAGGCAACTAAAGGTAATGTCATTGCGATTGTACAACCGCATCGTTTTTCGCGTTTGCATGATTTGTTCGATGATTTTGCCACTGGTTTTAATGATGCCGATCGTGTTGTTGTGGCGCCAGTTTATGCCGCAGGCGAAGAACCAATCGAAGGTGTATCGGCGCAAAGCCTTGTTGAGCGAATTAAAACCGCAGGTCACCGTGATGCACGCTTTGTGAGCGGTGTTGAAGATTTACCTGCTATGATCAAAGATATTGCTAAGCCCGGTGATTTTGTGGTGTTTTTGGGTGCTGGTAATATTACGCAATGGGCTTATCAAGTGCCGCAAGAATTGCAAAAATTGGCTTAAAACATTTGTTGATTGGTTTTATAAATGACAATATATAAAGCAATTGATGGTGAAGCACTTTTAAAACAATTGCCAATTGACCAATTGCGGGGTCGTTTGCAGGCCAATGCTGATATGAGCAAGGTTACATGGTTTCGCACCGGTGGCCCTGCTGAGGTATTTTTTCAACCGGCAGATGAAGACGATTTGGCAGTTTTACTACAATCATTGCCAGAACATATTCCATTAACCATCGTTGGTATTGGCTCTAATTTGATGGTGCGTGATGGTGGTATAAAAGGCGTTGTTGTTCGCCTTTCCGCCAAAGGTTTTGGCAATGTTGTCATCAATGATGTTGGACAATTGGTTGCGGGGGCTGCTGCATCGGATAAAAGCTTGGCTACTGCTGCACTTAACGCGAAAATAGGGGGCTTTCATTTTTATTTTGGTATCCCCGGCAGCATTGGCGGCGCTTTACGGATGAATGCCGGTGCCAATGGTATTGAGACGGCAGAGCGTTTGGTGGAAGCCCATGCACTAGATCGGCAAGGTAATAAGCATATTATTAAAGCGGCTGATATGGGCTTTTCTTATCGTCATATTGCTATTGCCGATGATCTTATTTTTACCTCTGCGGTATTTTCTGGTCATCAAGCCAATGAATCTGATATTATGGCGGCGCGTGACGAGGTTATTCAACATCGCGAAAATGTGCAGCCGGTGCGAGAAAAAACTGGTGGCTCAACATTTCGTAATCCTGATGGCACGTCAGCTTGGAAAGTTATTGATGAGGCAGGGTGCCGTGGTTTACAAATTGGCGGCGCACAAATGTCGCCCATGCATTGCAACTTTATGATTAATGTTGGCAATGCAACCGCCTATGACCTTGAATTATTGGGTGAAACAGTACGCCAAAAAGTATTTGCCAATTGCGGTATTGACCTGCATTGGGAAATTAAACGCATTGGCCAATTTTTACCCGATAGACAAGTGATGTCTTTTGAGGCTGAGCTTTAAGTCGAAATATTGCGCCCCATTCGCTTATCAATAAAATCAAAGGTGCAACTTATAAAATTGCACCTTTGATTGTATCTAGTCTTCATCTTTACGATCAGAAGAAATCGTATCTGCTGCGGCTGTTTTGGGCTTGGCAGTTTTAGACTTTACAGCCTTTTTGTTTGTTTCATCGCCCTTTGCAACAATTGGTGTTGTTTTAAAAACAGGTAAAAGGTCAGCTTTTACTTTGTCTGTTTTTTCAACCGGATTAACCAATTCAATAGTATCTTTGCGAAAAACTGCCGTTTTAAGTCTATCATCTTTAAACCAGATACAGGTTGCCTTGCCGCCATCAACCTTTTGGGTGGTCATGGCAGGGCCACCTGATTTAAGCTTTACAATATCGCCAACTTTAAACATAGTTTTTCCTTTAATTCATCGCGAAAGTTAAACTATTATAAGTCACCAATATTGCGGTTTTATTATAAAATAGATTTCAACTGAAATAGCTAAAAGAACTTTGTTCGTGATTTGGCAAATTATAATGCAAAATATTAAAAAAACTAACCAAAGCGACCACCTTTTTCAATAACTTCAATTTGGTAGCCATCAGGGTCGGTCACAAAGAAAAAACGTGCAACTTTTTTACCCTGTTGATCTAATTGCACCAATTTACGTGGGGCAAAGCCATGACGTTCAAATTGGGCATGGGTAGCATCAATATCATCAACGACAAAAGCTGCATGGCCATAGCCATCACCAAGATTATAAGGCTCGGTTCGGCCTTTATTGACTGTTAATTCCAATTCAAAACTATTTTCTTCATTGCTCAAGTAAATTAATGTAAAGTCGTCAAATTCTATTTTTTCTGCAACCTTTAAATTGAATGCTTTTTGGTAAAAATCAACTGATCGCTTTTCTTCAAGGACGCGGATCATGCTATGGACAAATTTTGCCATTGTCTTTTCCTTTACAGGCTATTTAGCTTCGTTCTAAATACAACTATAGCGTTTTTATTAAAGTTAGCCAAGGCATGCCAATATCCAACAAACAAGTCTTATGGGTTTTATCATATTAATCGTTTTAATATAACGGCTTAGTTTTAAATGTTTTACTTATAATGAAAAATGCATTAGAGCTGAAAGAAAATGGTTTACTTGATTTAGGGAGGCTCAACATGACCGATAATTCTGTTATTGCTAGTATTAAAGGTATTGTTGGTGAAAAGTATTGCTTAACCGATGCAAATCAAACCGAGCGTTATCGTAAGGGCTTCCGCTCAGGCGAAGGCGATGCAAAGCTAGTCATTATCCCTGGCTCATTAACAGAATTATGGCAGTGTTTAAAAATATTGGTTACCAATGATTTCATTATCATTATGCAGGCATCTAATACGGGCCTTACGGAAGGATCAACCCCTAAAGGCAGTTATGAGCGCGATGTCGCAATTATTTCCACCCTTCGCCTTGATCATATTTATGTGTTGGATGAGGGCAAGCAAATTATCAGTCAACCAGGTGGCACTCTTTATAAACTTGAGGATATTTTAAGCAGCTTTAATCGTGAGCCCCATTCGGTAATTGGCTCGTCTTGTATAGGTGCATCTATCATTGGTGGTATTTGTAATAATTCTGGCGGTGCTTTGGTAAAAAGAGGGCCAGCTTATACGGAATTATCGCTATTTGCGCAAATTGATGAAAAAGGCGAGTTACAACTTGTTAATCATTTAGGCATTGATCTTGGTGAAACTGCAGAAGAAATCTTGACCAAGCTTGATAATAAGGTGATCGATCCAGCATGGGTTAGCTATGATGTTGGCGCGGCTTCCAATCATGAATATAGCCAAAAAGTGCGTGAGGTGGATGCGGCAACCCCTGCAAGGTTTAATGCTGATCCCTCAGGGCTTTTTGAAGCTGCAGGCTCTGCAGGTAAAATAGCGGTTTTTGCTGTACGCCTTGATAGTTTTGCGAAAGAAGAAAACAGTAAAATCTATTATATTGGTACCAATGATACCAATGATTTAACTGTTTTGCGCCGCCGTATGCTAAGTGAATTTGATGAATTGCCGATAAGCGGTGAATATATGCATCGAGACTGTTTTGATATTTCTCATAAATATGGCAAAGATACATTGCTTATGATTCATAAGCTTGGCACTAAACGCTTGCCGGGCTTTTTTGCCTTTAAAAAATCACTTGATACAAGACTTGAGCATTTATCGTTTTTGCCGGTAAATCTATCAGACCGTATGATTCAATTAGCGACGCAGCTTGTGCCAGATGTTATGCCAAAACGTATGCTTGATTATCGCAATCAATATGAACATCATCTTATTTTGAAAGTTTCGAGCAAATTGTCGGAGCAGACTGAAGCTTTGCTAAATGAAACTGTTGGATCTGGTTGGTTTTTATGCGATGCCGATGAAGGCAAAAAGGCAATGCTTAATCGCTTTGTTGCAGCTGGCGCTGTTATTCGATATGCGCTGGTTCACCCCAAAACATCAGAAGATGTCTTAGCACTTGATATCGCCTTGCGGCGCAATGATGATGATTGGTTTGAGCGCTTGCCTCCAGAAATTGATGCGCAAATTGAGCAAAAGGCTTATTATGGCCATTTTTTCTGCCATGTGCTGCATCAAGATTATGTGGTCAAAAAAGGTGTTGATGTTAAAGCATTAAAGGCAAAAATGCTGGAAGTGCTTGATAAACGCGGCGCGGAATATCCAGCAGAGCATAATGTTGGCCATCTTTATAAAGCAAAGCCAGCCCTTGCCAATCATTATATGAAGCTTGATCCAACCAATAGTTTTAATCCCGGCATTGGTAAAACAGACAAAACGCGTTTTTATGCTGCTTGTTGTCCAGATTGTGATCCGTCCTTTAAGGCGGAAAAAGTAAATTGACAAAGGCTACTGTTTAGCCATATGCATTTGATTTAAATAGCTGTTTGTTTTCAAATAGCTATTTTGCTATGTTGGCCAAAAGATAATTTGGATTTAATAAATTGAAGAAGAAAATCCCCATTTTTTCCGAGCTGGTGGGCGCGCCGGTTAACCGTATGGACTGTGTCACACGGGTGGAAAATGGCGTGAAACAGCCAATTGAGGTTGCCATTGCCGAAGAAATAGCCGTAGCTGTAAGTTATGACGGCACGACCCATGCAGTAATGATGGCAACCCCCGATGATTTGGCAGAATTTGCTGTTGGTTTTAGTTTAACTGAAAACATTATTTCGCATATTGATGAAATTGATGAAATTAATATTAATCAACTTGATGATGGTGTTGATATTCAATTGCGATTAGATGAGCGGCCGCGAACTGCTTTTTTAAAACGTCGTCGCCATATGGCAGGCCCTGTTGGTTGTGGCCTATGCGGTGTTGAATCTATTGAAGCTGCAATGCGCATTGTACCTCAGTATAAAGGTGATATTTCGCTTACAGCAAACGATATTTGTGACGCTGTTGGACTTTTGAATTTGGGGCAAAAATTAAATCAACTCACCCGCTGTGCCCATGCTGCCGGTTTTTATGTTGCAGGGCAGGGATTACTGGAAATTTGTGAAGATATTGGCCGCCATAATGCCGTTGATAAGCTTATAGGCACTTTGCTTCTGCAGGGAGTTGATATTGGCGCTGGGGCAATTGTTGTCACTAGCCGTTTGTCCGTTGAGATTATTCAAAAAGCTGCAATTGCTGGTAGCGGTGTTGTTATTGGTATTTCAGCGCCAACGGCTGAAGCCTTGCGCATAGGCAAGGCTGCTAATCTTACAGTTATTGCAAGGGCGCGTGGACAAAGCTTTGAAATTCACTCAAATGCAGAGCGCATTCTTTGAGATATTTATTTTAGGTCAAAAGTTTAATTGTTTGAGCTAAAAGCACCAAATCTATTTAAGTTTTATCTCATTTGTAGCTTTAGGAATGAGTTATTACAGATTAAGCTCATCCATTAAGATGATCCGTGCATCTTGCTTCTTATGCAAATCGATAAGCGGTACTAATTTTTGAAAATGCTCGCTTGCACTATGAATATCCAATGCATTTTTATCTGGCCATTGTTCGATGAAAATAAAATGGCTTTTATCTTCTTGGTCTATGCAAAGATTATACGAAATACAAAGTGGCTCTTTACGAGTTTCATCAACGAGCTGTTTAAAATATGGCAAAACCACATCAATAGCATCTTCTTTTATGAAAAATTCAGCAATAACTTTTAACATATTCATTTCCTTTGCTTTAATTGATAATTTCATCAAAATTATCAATGCTAATAAAAGCAATATTTCATTAATTAAGTCAAGGCGTTAAAAGTCAGAGCTCTGATATAATAGGTGAAGCCTCGCCAATGTTTTTTGCAAATCGTTAGAAATTGTACCGTAGTTTTGCAGATTATTATTTGAGGTTTAAAACAAAAATGATGTCTTTGTTTAAATTCCCTAGGAAAACTTTTAAATTTTTAATCGCGGAACTGGCAGTTTAGTTCATAATGCACTAAATATAAACTATGAGCGATTTTCCAGATGATATACCGTTTTTTGACGATGATGAAAAGCCACAGCGTGAAGATGTTCCACCAGTAAGAACTGGTGGCATTGCGGCAAGGGCTATGGCTGCGCGGCAATTAAAGCCAGCGGAAGCCGCCTATCTTGATGGGTTAAATCCTGAGCAACGTTTAGCAGTTGTTACCACAGAAGGACCGGTGCTTGTGCTTGCCGGTGCAGGAACGGGTAAAACCCGTGTTTTAACCACCCGTATTGGCCATATTTTATCCTTAGGCCTTGCCTATCCTAGCCAAATTTTAGCCGTTACCTTTACCAATAAAGCCGCGCGTGAGATGAAGCACCGTATTGGCGATCTTGTTGGCGGAGCGGTTGAAGGCATGCCTTGGCTTGGTACCTTCCATTCAATTGGTGTTAAATTATTGCGCCGCCATGCCGAGCTTGCTGGTTTACGCAGTGATTTTACAATTCTTGATACTGATGATGTTATTCGTCTTATCAAACAACTTATTCAGGCTGAAGGGCTTGATGATAAGCGTTGGCCAGCTCGCGCTTTTGCGCAAATGATTGATGGCTGGAAAAATCGTGGCCTATCGCCTGAAAAAATTTCTGAAGGTGATGCACGTTCATTTGGTAATGGCAAGGGCCGTGAACTTTACCGAGCTTATCAAGATCGCCTGAAAGTTTTGAATTGCTGTGATTTTGGCGATTTGCTGTTGCATCCAATTCGTATTTTCCAAAACAATCCCGATGTTTTGCGTGAGTATCATAAAAAATTCCGGTATATTTTAGTTGACGAATATCAAGACACCAATACAGCGCAGTATTTGTGGTTACGCCTTTTAGCGCAACGCCCAAATGGCGAAACGGTTAATTTGTGCTGTGTGGGCGATGATGACCAGTCTATTTATGGTTGGCGCGGCGCTGAAGTTGATAATATTTTACGCTTTGAAAAAGATTTTCCCGGCGCTGTCGTTGTGCGGCTTGAGCGCAATTATCGCTCAACCACCCATATTTTGGCAACCGCATCGCACCTTATTTCTTATAATGAGGGGCGGCTTGGTAAAACTCTATTTACCGAGCTAGATCACAGTAATGCACAAAAAGTGCAAGTGCATGCGGCTTGGGATTCTGAAGAAGAAGCCCGCGCCGTTGGCGAAGAGATTGAACAATTGCAACGCCAAGGCCACGCGCTTAATGACATGGCTATTTTGGTGCGTGCTTCATTTCAAATGCGCGAATTTGAAGATCGCTTTGTAACGCTTGGTTTAAATTATCGGGTGATTGGCGGTCCGCGCTTTTACGAGCGGATGGAAATTCGCGATGCTATGGCTTATTTTCGGGTTGTTGCGCAACCTTTGGATGATCTTGCTTTTGAGCGTATTGTTAATACGCCAAAGCGCGGTCTTGGTGATGCTACTATTAGGCAAATCCATGATGCGGCGCGGGCGCGTAATATTTCGATGTTTGCCGCAAGTGCAGAACTGATTGAGACCGATGAATTAAAGCCAAAGCCGCGCAGTGCCTTGCGTGAAGTGGTGGAGAATTTCCGCCGTTGGCAAGATAGGCTCAATAATACCCCCCATACTGAACTTGCTGAAGCAATACTTGACGAGTCTGGCTATACGGCAATGTGGCAAAATGATCGCTCGGCAGAAGCTCCGGGGCGGCTTGAAAACTTGAAAGAGCTTATCCGCTCAATGGAAGAGTTTGAAAGCCTGCGCGGCTTTTTAGAACATGTCTCATTGGTCATGGATGCCGAGCAAAATGAGGCGACTGATGCGGTTAATATTATGACCTTGCATTCCGCTAAGGGCTTAGAATTTGATACGGTGTTCTTACCAGGTTGGGAGGAAGGGTTATTTCCCCATCAACGTTCCCTAGATGAAGGGGGGCGATCTGGTCTTGAGGAAGAGCGCCGCCTTGCTTATGTTGGTGTAACGCGGGCTAAAAAGAATCTTCATATTTGGTTTGTTTCCAACCGCCGTATTCATGGCCTTTGGCAAACAACAATTCCCTCACGCTTCCTGGATGAATTACCGGAAGGTCATGTTGAAGTTGGTGCGGTAGACACCAGCTATGGAGGCTATGGTCAATCGCGCTTTGATCGCCATGATCCATTTGAAAACACCTATGCAACACCCGGTTGGCAACGTGCCCAACAACATAAAAATAAGGCAACGCGCGACAATTGGGGGAACCGTTCTGGTGCTAATGTTGAGCGCGTTGGCTATGGTGAGGCGCAAGCAGGATTTGGCGCAAATAAGTTTAACGGCAAAACAATTAATGGGGAATTAGTTGCAAAATCTGTTTCTGATGTAGCATCGGATTTTAAGATTGGCGATCGTGTTTTCCATATGAAATTTGGCAATGGTGATGTTGCGAATATTGAGGGAACTAAATTAACCATTGATTTTGACAAGGCGGGACAAAAGCGCGTTGTTGATAGTTTTGTAAAAAAACTTTAAATTTTATCATAAATAGACATTTTATCTAATAATCGTCGAATTTTTTAATAAAAGACTAAAAAAATCAGAAAAAAATGGTGTCTTGCGTTGAAAGCCACCATTTTGATCCCTATAACCAATGCACGATCAATTAAGCGTGAATTTCATGCAAAAAATGAGGTAGAGATGCCCTGGAGTAATCAAAGCGGAGGCAGCGGCCCATTGGGAGGCAGCGAAAGTAAAAGCGGCCCATGGGGCGGTGGAAATAATAATGATGGCAACAAAAGCCCTTGGGGTCGTCCCAATGGCAGCGGCAATAATGGTAATAATGGCAGTAGTAACGGTGGTAGCGGCGGCAATAATGGCGGCGGCAAAAATGGACCAACACCGCCAGATATGGACGATTTATTACGCAAGGGCCAGCAAAAATTGCAACAATTTGGCGGTGGAATGATTGTTTTTGTTATCATAGTCCTTGCCGTTATTTTCGTTGCTTATAAATCTATTTTCTTTGTGCAGCCAAACGAAAAGGCTATTAAACTACGCTTTGGTGTGCCTCAACAACAAATTTTATCCGATGGCATGCATTTTCGCTTATGGCCGATTGAAGATTATGTAAAAACTGGCACAGCTGAACGCAACATTAGCATAGGAAATGATGAAGTTTCTGGCCTTATGCTAACAAGCGATCAAAATATTGTTAATGTAAAATTTGCCCTTTACTTTAATGTTACCCATCCGGAAGAATTCTTGTTTAACGTTTCTCAACCAATTGAAACAATCAAGCAGGTGGCAGAAAGTGCTATGCGCGAGGTAGTAGGGCGTCGTCCGATGAATGATGTTCTGCGTGATAAGCGTCCAGAAATCGCCCGTGAAGTTGTGGCCATTATTGCAAATACACTTAATCAATATAAAGTTGGTGTAACCCTTAAAGAGGTAGCAATTAATGATGCTGCTCCTCCTAAAAAGGTGATGGAGGCCTTTAATCTTGTCCAACAGGCTGAACAGCAGCGAAACCAAATGGTTAGTACTGCAGATCAGTATCGGAATAAAAAAGAGGGTGAAGCACAGGGTGAAGTATCTCGCCTAGTTGAAGCTGCAAGCGCATATAAAGCCCGCGTAATTGCAGAAGCGGATGGTCGCGCCCAACGCTTTAGAGCTATTGCACAAGAAGAAAAGAATGCACCTGACGCAACACGTTATCGTATTTACGTTGATACGATGGAGCAGGTTTTATCATCACCTAATAAGTTGGTGATTGATAAGGGTAATAGCGGCGTTGTACCTTATTTGCCGCTAAATAATATGTTGCGGGCACCTACAGCAAGTAGCGCAACCTCAACGACGACAACTAATCCAAGCATTGGGGGAGCGAAATAATCATGAAGCAGGGTTCTCTGATTGCAATTCTAATTGCCTTAGTTGTTATTGTTGTTGGCATATCAATGTCCGTCTATATTGTTTATCCTAATGAGCAAGTTGTTGTAAAACGGGTTAGCCAAATTGTGCGGACAGAAAAAGCTCCTGGGCTTTATTTTAAAATGCCATTGGTTGAAGATGTTGTTCGGGTTGATAATCGCTTATTGCGTTACGACCTGCCAACCTATTCAGTGCAGGTAAAAAATGGGCGCTATTATGAAGTCGATGCGTTCTTAATTTACCGCATTGTTGATGCTGAAATGTTCATTAAGCAAATTGGTGATGGTCGTCCAGAAACTGCGGAAAAGCGCAATCTTGATCAACGTTTTCGTAGTGCCCTTGGTGCTGTTTATGGTGTTCGTGATTTTAATGCCGCCCTATCAGATCAACGAGTTGAAATGATGCGCGATATCCAACGGCAGATGGTTGAAGAAGCAAAGCCTTTAGGTATCGATATTGTTGATGTGCGTATCCGTAAAACTGACCTGCCGACAGATTTGTCGAATGGTATTTATGAGCGTATGAATCAAGAACGCCGAGCAGCAGCTGAAAGTATTTTGTCTCTTGGTAATGCTGAACGCATCAGCATTATCGCGAAGGCTGATAGAAGCTATGTGGAAAGCGTTGCCATTGCTGCGCGTGATGCCGAAGTTTTAAAAGGTGAAGGACAAGCTGAGGCCGCACGTTTGATGAATGATGCGGTAGAGTCAAATCCAAATTTTTACCAGTTTTGGCTATCGATGGATAAGTATCAAAGTATCAAAGATACACCAATGGTTATTACGCCAGATTGGTCATTTTTTGATCTTATGCGCAACCCAACTGGAGTTGTAAAACCACAAAACTAGGATATATCCGTAGTTTTTTATTAATGAAGCGCGGCTGTGAAATATTGGCCGCGCTTTTTTATTTTTTGCTTTAATTCCAAAAATTAGCGAGTTATTATTACTGGGGAAATTTGTCGTCTTTGATGATAAAATTTTAATCGTGATGGGGAAATTATGACTTTTATACGCAATGATCTATTTGAGCTCTTAAATCCCGATTTTTCTGAGTTGTTACATGAAAAATATTTATATTGCGTAGTTGAATATGTCCAATTACATTTAAAAGGAGATTATGAGGGCAAGGTTAGTCATAAATTGGCTGCACTTCATGCTATGGAAGAGATATTGTTGCGTATTGAACGATATTTTGAAAAAGTAAGACTTTCTTCATGTAATAAAAATGATGACTTTAATTTTACGAGAAAGATTGAAGTAGATAAGTTGAGTGGAGTGCCATATTCGGTTGACCGTTTTTTCTTGAGACCTAGTTGGGTTTGGGATGGTATCTTCGATGAGAAAGGCAATTGTATTAGTGGTAGGCTAAATAATTGTGAATATGAGCAATATGCTTATGCTTTTGCATTAACGCCTTATTTTATGGCGGAAAAAAATTTAGATGATTGGGAGGCTGTTAATTATGAGCTTTTTCCAAATCGCAAAGAGTTAGAAATCTATTCTTGGAATGACGATTGGCAAGAGTTTTATTTTAGTAATGGTAAAGAATGGTGGGGTTGTTTTTATTGGACTGTTTATGATCCTTTGACGAAAGTTTTTACAATTGTTGCAGCTTCAACTACTGACTAGTCGCTGTCTTGAAGTAGGCGACAGCGAGTACGGTCGTATTTAAAATTTATTTTTTGTTAGTTTCAACAATAGAAAATGTGACTGCCTTACCTTTCACTATTGTGATTATCTGGCGCAGGTGATCTTTTGGGGTAAGTTTAAGGCTTTGAGGCTCATATTTTTCAAGTTCGCGCTCTTTGGCAAGGCGTTTGTTGATCATGTGTATGATGTCGTCATTTGATAAACGCATAGCAAAACCTAAACTAAATTGGTTGGTAAAATTCTAAGACAAAGTAATGTACCTATCAAGCTATTTTGCAATTAGTCGAAATAAAAAATCTCTTTGATACGGAAGAAACATGTGGTGTTTTACGCTTATCAACTATCCCCCCTTGAAATAGCGGGGGAAATAGAGTACATAAGGATAAATTCTTGATCACGTTGACAAGGGTGGGCCATCTTGGACCCGCTCTTTTTTGTTACCTAAATCAAGGTAAGAAAGTATTTTAATCGGCTTTTGAATTATTAATTTTGTGAATCTAAAGCTTGATGAATGAAATCTTATATTTTTGAAATATTACTGTTTTAAAAAGCTTAAAGCTTTTTACAAAAACATCTTGATACAGGACCTATTAATGACAAAAAATACCAGTGACACGGTAAATGATCACAGTGACGAACAGGAAGTTAATGTGCCTGTCAGTGATATAAATGAACCTCGTTTATTTGAAGAAATTGGGGTTGAAGCACGTGTTAATGCTGTTATTGCACCAGTTTTGAAACCTCTCGGCTATCGTATCGTTCGCATTAATCTTTCGGGTCTCAATGGTCTTACCTTGCAGATTATGGCAGAGCGCGCCGATGGCACGATGACCATTGATGATTGCGAAATTGTTAGTCGTACGGTTTCTCCTGTGCTTGACGTTGAAGATGTTATTGAACGTAAATACCATTTGGAAGTTTCATCTCCTGGTATTGATCGTGCGCTCGTGCGTAAATCTGATTTTGTTAATTGGCGTGGACATATTGCTAAGGTCGAAACCAGTGAAATGGTTGATGGTCGCCGTAAGTTCCGCGGTCATATCGAATCAGTGGATGGTGATGGTTTTACTATAAGGACAGATAAGGCCGCCTATGGTGAAGCATTGTCAGTTAAAATTGGTTTTAATCTTTTAAGTGATGCAAGGCTTATATTGACAGATGATCTTATTCGCGATGCTTTGCGTAAAGATAAGGCTTTGCGTCAATCGCTTATTCCTGAAGATGAGTTGGGTGGCGATGATGTGCAAGATAATGAAAATGCTGACGGCAAGGATGTTTCCAAGCAGTCTTAAAAAGCAAAATGACGTAAATTGCCTTGCTTTGTTGGGGCGTTGCGACAACCAAATAAGGAGAGAACCCGATGGCTGTGAGTGCTAACAGACTTGAACTTCTGCAAATTGCGGATGCTGTCGCTCGTGAAAAGTCTATCGATCGTGAAATTGTTATTGCTGCTATGGCCGATGCTATTCAAAAGGCTGCGCGTTCACGGTTCGGGCAAGAAACAAATATTCGCGCCGAGATTAACTCGAAATCGGGTGAAATCAAGTTGCAGCGTTTGCTTGAAGTTGTTGATAAGGTTGATGATTTTGTGACGCAAATTTCATTGAAAGATGCGCAAAAAATTAAGGCTGATGCAAAGCTTGGCGAATTTTTATCTGATCCTTTACCTCCCATGGATTTTGGTCGTATTGCAGCGCAGTCTGCGAAACAAGTTATCGTACAAAAGGTACGTGAAGCTGAGCGCGATCATCAATATGAAGAATATAAGGATAAGATCGGCGAGATTATTTCTGGTTCGGTTAAGCGCGTTGAATATGGCAATGTGATTGTTGATCTTGGTCGTGGCGAAGCTATTTTGCGTCGTGATGAGCTTATTCCGCGTGAATCCTTCCGTTATGGTGATCGTATTCGTGCATTTGTGCATGATGTGCGCCGCGAGCAACGTGGTCCGCAGGTATTTTTATCCCGTACTCATCCACAATTCATGGCCAAATTATTCACCATGGAAGTGCCTGAAATTTACGATGGTATTATCGAGATTAAATCGGTTGCTCGTGATCCAGGTTCGCGCGCTAAAATTGCCGTTGTGTCTCGTGATGCTTCGATTGATCCAGTCGGTGCTTGCGTTGGTATGCGTGGTAGTCGTGTGCAAGCGGTTGTTACTGAGTTACAAGGTGAAAAAGTCGATATTATTCCTTGGTCGCCAGAGCCAGCTTCTTTTATCGTTAACGCATTGCAGCCAGCAGAAGTTGCAAAAGTTGTGCTTGATGAAGAATCTGAACGCATCGAAGTTGTGGTGCCAAGCGATCAGCTTAGTCTTGCAATTGGTCGTCGTGGTCAAAATGTACGTCTTGCCTCGCAGCTTACCGGTTGGGATATCGATATCCTAACGGAAAAAGAAGAGTCTGAACGGCGCCAAAAAGAATTTAACACGCGCTCCAATCTGTTTATGGAAGCGCTTGATGTTGATGAGATGGTCGCACAGGTTCTTGCTTCTGAAGGCTTTGAGTCAATAGAAGAAATTGCTTATGTTGATGCTGATGAAGTAAGCTCAATTGAAGGTTTTGACGAAGATACTGCAGTTGAAATTCAACAACGTGCACGTGATTATCTTGAGCGTATTGAGGCAGAGCTTGATGCAAAACGTCAAGAGCTTGGCGTTAGCGATGATTTACGTGAAATTCCGAATATGACAACCGCAATGATGGTTGCTGTTGGTGAAGATGGTGTAAAAACTGTTGAAGATTTTGCTGGTTATGCGGCAGACGATCTTGTTGGCTGGCGTGAACGTAAGGGCAATGAAACTGTCAATTATCCAGGTGTTTTCTCTAATTTTGAGGTAAGCCGCACTGAGGCTGAGCAAATGATTGTTGCTGCTCGCGTCATGGTTGGTTGGCTAACGGAAGAAGAAATTGCTGCCGAAGTTGGCGACGAAGAAGCCATCTCAGAAGAAGCTGAGCATGAAGCTGAAGGCGATGACAATTTACAGTCGGCGCATAAAGAATAGCTTGAGTGAATTATGTTTTAAGCGATGGGGTGAAAGCCCTATCGATAAAAAAGGGAAATTATAATATTTATGAATGACCGAACTTGTATAATTACAAGAGAAAGCGGATCCAACGCAAATATGATTCGCTTTGTAAGCGGTTTAAATGGTATTGTTGTTCCCGATATCAAGGGCAATTTGCCAGGGCGTGGTGCATGGGTTTTAGCTTCACGCGCTACTCTTGAAGAAGCAATGCGACGCAAAGCATTTTCAAGAGCATTTAAAAAAGATGTTGTGGTTGAAGAAACCTTGGCTGATTTGGTAGATGAATTATTAAAAAAGGCAGTTCTTGGTAGTTTCGCAGTAAGCCGACGTGGCGGTTGTATTGTAAGTGGTGCGATGAAAGTCGATAGTGCCATTCGTTCTGGAAATGCCACATTAATATTGCATGCACAAGATGCAGCAGAAGATGGAAAGCGGAAAATTGCTCAGGCAATTTTTGCAGCTGAAAGACAAGGATTGGGTGCCGTGCCGGTAGTAGATATTCTCTCCGGCGATGAAATGAGTTTAGCTTTTGGTGGTAATAATGTGATGCATGCTGCAGTCTTAAAAGGCATGGCAGCGAAGGGGTTCATGGAAAAAGTGCGAAAATTGCTGCTTTATCGCGGCGATAGCCTGATGAACTGGGACGATAAAACGGCAGATGTCGCGAAGGAAGCGGAAACGGAATGACCGATAAAAAAGATGATGATCAGGGCCAAGGTGGCTCAAACAAAAAAACACTTACGCTTAAGCGTACTGGTGTCGAACATAGTACGGTCAAGCAAAATTTCAGCCATGGCCGGACCAAAGCCGTTGTTGTTGAAACTAAACGGCGTAAGGTTACACGCCCTGATGAACGCCCTGAAAGCGTAACGCAGGTTGTAGCTAAGCCGCATATTGCACCACGGCCTAAGCCAGCGATTGAAACTGCGGCCCCACAACGTGGTAAGCAAAAAGCTAATACGCTTTCTACAGCTGAAATGTCTGCACGTACGCGCGCTTTAGAAGGCGCACGTATCCGTGCTGAAGAAGAGCGTATCCAAGCAGAGGCCGAGGCTAAAAGACGCGCATTAGAAAATGCCGAGCTTGAGCGTAAGGCTGCCGAAGAAGCAAAGTTGAAAGCTGCCGAAGAAGCTAAGCAAAAAGCTGAAGAAGACGCACGTAGGGCTGCTGAAGAAGCAAAGGCTCCTGTTGTTAAGGCGGAAGCTGCTAAGCCGCAGCCTAAAAATGATGCACAGCGTAATGAGCAGCCAAGAAACGCCCAAGGGCGCAATAATGATCGTAATGATCGCGGTAATGACCGTAATGGTGATCGCAATAATGATCGTTCTGGGCAGCGCCGTGGTGGCAATGCGTCGCAAGGCAATGCTTCACAAGGGCGTGGCGGCGATCATGCACGCGGTAGCAATACCCAAAATCGTCATACGCCACCACAGGCACGTGAAGGTGGTATTGCACGTATTGGTCGTGATGGGGCTCGTATTAAAGAAGGTGCGCCGCAGGCTCGTAATCGCGCAGTTGATGATAATGCATCGACCGTTATTGATCCAATTCTAACACCAAAAGCGCGTACCCAACCAGTAAAACGTGTTGAAGTTGATGAAGATGATCGTCGTAATGGCGTGAAGCGTGGTGCAGCACCTAGCAAGGTGGATGCTGCTCGTACACCGAAAGTTGTTAAAGGTGCGGATGAGCGTCGTCGTGGTAAGCTTACTCTTACATCCAATCTTGAAGATGTTGGTCAAGCACGCGGTCGTTCGATGGCAGCAATGCGCCGTCGTCAAGAAAAATTCAAGCGGTCGCAAACCCAAGAAGTTCGTGAAAAGATCTCGCGCGAAGTTGTTTTGCCAGAGACTATTACACTTCAAGAGCTTGCCCAGCGTATGGCAGAGCGTTCAGTTGATGTTATCAAGTTCTTGATGAAACAAGGGCAGATGATGAAGCCGGGCGATGTTATTGATGCAGATACTGCTGAGTTAATCGCATCGGAATTTGGTCATACGGTTAAGCGCGTGTCGGAATCTGATGTTGAAGAAGGTATCTTCAACATGGCTGATGACGCAAGCAAGTTTGAATCAAGGCCGCCAGTTGTGACGATTATGGGTCACGTTGATCATGGTAAGACGTCGCTACTTGATGCTATTCGTAATGCTAATGTGGTTTCAGGCGAAGCTGGTGGTATTACCCAGCATATTGGTGCTTATCAGGTTGAAAAGAACGGTCATAAGATTACCTTTATTGATACACCTGGTCACGCTGCCTTTACAGCAATGCGTGCTCGCGGTGCGCAAGCCACCGATATTGCAATTCTAGTTGTTGCAGCCGATGATAGTGTCATGCCGCAAACGATTGAATCTATCAATCATGCTAAAGCTGCTGGTGTTCCAATCATTGTTGCTATCAACAAGATTGATAAGCCAGAAGCAGATGTACAAAAAGTGCGTATGGCATTGCTTCAACACGACGTCTTTGTTGAAAGTTTGGGCGGTGAAGTTTTGGAAGTTGAAGTTTCTGCAAAAGCTGGAACTAATCTTGACAAGCTACTTGATGCCATTCTTTTACAAGCTGAAGTACTTGATCTTAAAGCTGATCCTGAACGTACTGCTGAAGGTGTGGTTATTGAAGCCAAGCTTGATCGTGGTCGCGGTCCTGTTGCTACGGTTCTTGTACAAAAAGGTTCATTGCACCCAGGTGATATATTTGTTGCCGGTGATGTTTGGGGACGCGTTCGCGCGCTCGTAAACGAACGCGGCGAACATATGAAAGAAGCAGGTCCTTCAACTCCGGTTGAAGTGCTTGGCATGCAAGGTACACCGCAAGCTGGTGATCGTTTTGCTGTAGTTCAAAATGAAGCGCAAGCGCGTGAAATTTCTGAATATCGTCAACGCTTGTCACGCGATAAGGCCGTTGCAAAACAGGCTGGTTCTCGTGGTTCCCTCGAGCAGATGATGAACCAATTGCAAACAACTGGCATCAAGGACTTCCCATTGGTTATCAAGGGCGATGTTCAAGGCTCGATTGAAGCTATTGTGAGTTCGCTTGAAAAACTTGGTACTGATGAAGTACGTGCTCGCATCGTCCATTCGGGTGCTGGTGGTATTACTGAAAGCGATGTGGCTCTTGCGGTTGCTTCCAATGCTGCGATTTTTGGTTTCAATGTGCGTGCCAATAAGCAAGCACGAGATGCTGCTGAAAGCCAAGGCATTGAAATTCGCTACTATAATATCATTTACGATCTCGTTGATGATGTTAAGTCAGCAATGTCTGGTATGCTTTCGCCAGAACGCCGTGAAACCTTTATTGGTAATGCTGAAATTCGTGAAGTCTTCAATATCACCAAGGTTGGTAAGGTTGCAGGCTGTCTTGTTACTGATGGTAAAGTTGAACGTGGTGCGGGTGTACGCCTTATTCGTGATAATGTTGTTATTCATGAAGGCAAGCTTAAAACCCTTAAACGCTTCAAAGATGAAGTTAGTGAAGTTAATATGGGTCAAGAATGCGGTATGGCCTTTGAAAATTACGAAGACATTCGCGCCGGTGATACAATTGAAGCATTCCGCGTAGAGCATATCACCCGTACATTGTAAGCTATGAAGATATATATGGTATGTTGGAATCTTGTCCTGTTGCCATATATAACAATTTATAAACAGCAATAAGTCACAATTAAAATAGGGAGCGCTTTGCATTTGTTATGGTGTGAAGCGCTTTTATTACATTTAAATTAGTAGGTCCTGACTCTCGTCTTTGGGCAAATTTAATATCAAAAATGCTATTACAGCTCGTAGTCGTTAATGAGCTGATTGAAAGGTAATGCAATGAAACATTCTGGGCCCACACAGCGCCAGCTTCGTGTTGGTGAAGAGGTTCGTCATGCTGTAGCTCAATTTTTACAACGTGGAGAGCTAAGTGATCCATTTTTGGAAAAAGTGGTTCTTTCTGTCTGCGAAGTGCGGATGTCGCCAGATTTAAAAATTGCCACATGCTATGTTGCACCTCTTGGCGATGTTGACGGCGAAGCTGTGGTCAAGCAATTAAATTCACATGTGCGATTCATTCGTGGCGAGTTATCACGTATTTTACGACAAATGAAATATATGCCGCAATTTCGCTTTAGACTTGATACAAGTTTTGATAATTTT
The DNA here is from genome assembly GCF_026743145.1 of Bartonella sp. HY761. Classification (NCBI taxonomy): domain Bacteria; kingdom Pseudomonadati; phylum Pseudomonadota; class Alphaproteobacteria; order Hyphomicrobiales; family Bartonellaceae; genus Bartonella; species Bartonella sp. HY761. The sequence goes on along the minus strand of NZ_CP104887.1, from coordinate 2,216,240 downwards.
TCTAAAATTGATGCTTTATTACGTTCCCCTGAAGTGATGCGTGATCTACATCAAGATGATAACGAAGACGATAATAAATAATAAATTTGGCATAGGATTATAATTGAATGGCACGCCAGCGTAAGAGAAAAGGTCGGCCGGTTTCCGGTTGGGTAATTTTAGACAAGCCAAAAGGTATGGGGTCAACCGAAGCGGTTTCAAAAATAAAATGGTTGTTTAGTGCCGAAAAGGCTGGCCATGCTGGTACGCTTGATCCATTGGCATCAGGTCTGTTGCCAATTGCTTTGGGTGAAGCGACAAAAACTGTGCCTTATGTCATGGAAGGTACCAAGGTTTACCAATTTGTTGTTGCTTGGGGTGCCGAGCGTAATACCGATGATCTAGAGGGCGAAGTCACTAAAACAAGTGATAAACGACCATCTCGCGAAGAAATTGAAGCAATCTTACCCCATTATACTGGCGTAATTTTGCAAAAACCACCACAATTTTCGGCTATTAAAATTGATGGAAATCGTGCTTATGATTTGGCGCGGGAAGGTGAAAGTGTCGAGATACCCGCCCGTGAAGTTGAAATAGATGCTATTTCAATTTTAGAAATGAATGAAGATGGTTCATCTCTGTTTGAAATTGAATGTGGCAAAGGTACTTATGTGCGCTCATTAGCGCGCGATATGGGGCGTGAACTTGGCTGCTATGGTCATATTGCTGAATTGCGCCGTATTGAAGTTGCGCCTTTCACCGATGAAGATTTTGTAACCTTGGAAGAGCTTGAGGCTGCGTGCCCACCAAAGCCGGAGCCAAGGGAAGAAGGTGAACCATTCCAGCGCCGTGATTTTTCCGCCATTGATGGCCTTTTAATTGAAACTGGCGCTGCACTGGATTGTTTGCCGCAATATGCCATTGGTGAAGACCAGGCACAGCGTATTCGCACCGGCAATCCGATTATTTTGCGTGGCCGCGAAGCAATTTTTGAAACAGATGAAGCTTGTGTTACTTTTAAAGGTAAAGTGCTAGCTATTGGCGCTATAGCACAGGGTAAATTCCAGCCGAAGCGCGTGTTTACAATCTAATTCAACGCAATTCTTTATGAATTTCAAAATCCCAGAACTTACCAATAAGTTTTGGGATTTTTTATTTTGTTTTGTCATCAAAATATTAAAATGTTCTCCATAAAAATAAAGATGCTTTTATCTATAATTTTCGATTCTTTTAAAGAATGCCCATCAGGATTTAAGCGTTTTTAAGTCGCTTGAGGTCAGGAAACTACCTCAATCAAGCGTATCGCTCGGCCCAATCTAAGTATTTTAACAGAATATTTTAAAAAATTGGCATAAAGCTCTTGCAAATGAGTTCGAATTTCCGTATGTCAGCCAAGCAGAATTTAATATTCTCTTGTGCGGTTGTAGCTCAGTTGGTTAGAGCGCTGGTTTGTGGCACCAGAGGTCGTAGGTTCAACTCCTATCAACCGTACCATTTCATTTCACAAAAATACATAAAATTAGAAGTCATTACATTTATTAAAGCGCTTAGCCTATTTGTGGGCTATCCTTTAAAAGTGCTCAGTCTTCTCAAATGCTTATCGCTTAAAACCAGCATCAACAATATTTTGCATAGCAACAAAGGTAGAGGTTGAAGCGACAAAAGGCAGCGTTGATATTTTCTCACCAAGCACAATACGGTAGCGTTTAATGTCGCTGGTACGCACTTTTAATAAATAATCAAAATTGCTAGCGATCATATGGCATTCTTCAACTTCACGAATCTTTTTAACCGCTTCATTGAATTGTAAAAGCGCGGCTTCGCGTGTGTCGCTTAGTTTTACTTCGGCAAAAGCAATATGGTCAAGTCCCATGCGTTCCGGGTTTAAAATAGCGCGAAAGCCAGTAATAACGCCATCATCAGTCAGTTTTTTAAGACGTAATTGACAGGGAGTTTTTGAAAGTCCAACTTTTTCAGCAAGGTCGGTTATAGAAATTCGGCCATTTTCAACTAGAGCATCTATGATTTTATTGTCGATGCGGTCGATTTCACCATTATGTATGAATTTACTCAAGATTTTTCCTAATTAAAATTGTAAAATTAGTGAATTTACCTAAAATTATGCTAATCTTTAGTTTAATGCAATGATTTTCTCGTGCTATAAGTGTTTTTCAAATGGGTATTTTTTCTCTGCATCTTTAAATAATTAGGTAGAAAAATATATGCTCAAATTTTGGTCGATATGGTTGTTTAAAAGGTTGATAACGCCTTTAGAAGCTAACTTATTGGCCGTTGCAATTCTTTGGCTAAGCACCATTTATAAGTTTAGTAAATATGCCGCCAATCCAAATATCAACGGGTTTTCCCGGTTTAACCTCTTTTTTGGGTGATTTTTATGAGTGCTGAAATTTTTAAGCCTGTTTTTGCAGATTATGCTCCACCAATTGCCAAGCCAACCAGCTTGCGCGAAGATATTACAAGCGCCTATCGCCGCGCTGAAGAAGAATGCTTGGCTCCGCTTTTGGATGCTGCAACTTTTGATGCTGAAACAAAAGGCAAAATCGCTACGACGGCTCGCAAATTGATTGAAACCTTACGCGCTAAGAAAAAAGGCGGCGGCGTTGAAGGTTTGATCCATGAATATTCTTTGTCAAGCCAAGAGGGTATCGCCCTTATGTGTCTTGCTGAAGCATTGTTGCGTATTCCTGATAAGGCAACCCGTGATGCGCTTATTCGTGACAAGATCACCGGTGGTGATTGGAAATCCCATATTGGTGGTGGTCGTTCGCTCTTTGTCAATGCAGCAACATGGGGTTTAGTTGTAACAGGTAAGCTTACCTCAACTGTTGATACAAATACCCTATCATCATCACTTACCCGTCTTATCCAGCGTTGTGGTGAGCCAGTGGTACGTAAAGGCGTTGATATGGCCATGCGTATGATGGGTGAACAATTTGTGCGTGGTCAAACCATTGATGAAGCTGTAAAGCGCGCCAAAGCTGTTGAAGAAAAAGGCTTTCGCTATTCTTATGATATGCTTGGTGAAGCAGCAACTACTGAAGATGATGCCGAGCGCTATTATAAGGATTATGAAACTGCCATTCATGCTATCGGTAAAGCTGCCAATGGCAAGGGTGTTTATGAAGGGCCTGGTATTTCGATTAAGCTTTCTGCGCTTCATCCACGCTATTCGCGCTCACAAGCTGATCGTGTTATGGGTGAATTATTGCCGCGGGTTAAAAAATTAGCTTTGCTAAGCAAGCAATATAATATTGGCCTTAATATTGACGCTGAAGAAGCAGATCGCTTGGAAATTTCGCTCGATTTGCTTGAAAGCCTTTGCTTTGATAATGATCTTGCTGGTTGGAATGGTATTGGCTTTGTGGTGCAAGCCTATGGCCGCCGTTGCCCATTTGTGCTTGATTATGTGATTGATCTTGCGCGCCGCTCTGGCCACCGCATGATGGTGCGCTTGGTTAAGGGTGCTTATTGGGATTCTGAAATTAAGCGCGCGCAATTGGATGGGCTTGAAAGCTATCCAGTTTATACGCGCAAAGTTTATACCGATGTTTCCTATATTGCTTGTGCGACCAAATTGTTAAATGCGCCAGATGCAGTATTCCCACAATTTGCAACCCATAATGCGCAAACTTTGGCAACTATTTATAATATTGCTGGTCCTGATTATACCAACGATAAGTATGAGTTCCAATGCTTGCACGGCATGGGCGAGCCACTCTATGAAGAAGTGGTAGGCAATGACAAATTAAAACGCCCAGCCCGTATTTATGCGCCAGTTGGTACCCATGAAACCTTGCTTGCTTATCTCGTTCGCCGCTTGCTTGAAAATGGGGCTAATTCGTCTTTCGTTCATCGTATTGCTGATATGTCTGTCACTGTTGACGAAATGATTGCTGACCCTGTTGATGTCGTTCGCGCGATGCCAAACCCTGGCAGTCAAAATGATGCACTTTTCTCACCAGAGGATATGTTTGCGCCAAGCCGTAAAAATTCGGCTGGGTTTGATCTTTCTAATGAAGATGTGTTGAGCGCATTAAGCAAGGATTTTTTAGTAAGTACGGCGCAAAAATGGGTGGCAACACCTTTTGGCGATAAGCATAGCAATGAAGCAAAACCAGTGCTTAACCCTGCTGATCAGCGCGATGTTGTGGGACAAGTTGTTGAAGCCAGTCTTGATGAAGTTAAACAAAGTGTAGAGCGTGCAGCAAATGCGGTTAGCACTTGGCATAAGGTGCCAACGAGTGAGCGTGCAGCCATGCTTGAAAAAGCTGCTGACTTATTGCAGGAGCGCATGCCAACTTTGCTTGCATTAATTGCCCGTGAAGCTGGTAAATCGATCCCTAATGCTATTGCTGAAGTGCGTGAAGCTATTGACTTCTTGCGCTATTATGCAGCTGAGGCTCGCTCCACCATTGGTGAAAAACATCTTCCGCTTGGTCCGGTAGTCTGTATTAGCCCTTGGAACTTCCCATTGGCTATTTTTACAGGTCAAGTATGTGCAGCTCTTGTTGCTGGCAACCCAGTTTTGGCAAAGCCCGCAGAAGAAACACCTTTGATTGCGGCTGAAAGCGTGCGTATCTTGCATGAAGCTGGTATTCCGCAAGATGTTGTTCAACTCGTGCCCGGTGAAGGCAATGTTGGTGCAGCTTTAGTTGCAAGCGACAAGATTGCTGGTGTAATGTTTACCGGCTCTACCGAAGTTGCCCGCCTTATTCAGGCTGAACTTGGAACGCGTTTATTGCCAAATGGCAAACCAATTCCGCTTTTGGCGGAAACTGGTGGTCAAAATGCTATGATCGTTGATTCATCAGCCCTTGCTGAGCAAGTGGTGTTTGATGTTATTGCATCGGCTTTTGATAGTGCAGGTCAGCGTTGTTCGGCATTGCGTGTGCTTTGCTTGCAGGAAGATGTGGCAGATCGCATTCTTGAAATGCTAAAAGGTGCATTAAATGAATTGCGTGTTGGCCGTACCGATACAATTAATGTTGATGTTGGGCCAGTTATTAGCCAAGAAGCGAAAGACAATCTTAATCGCCATATCGAAACCATGCGTGCTATGGGTAATAAGATTGAGCAATTGCCATTGGGAGAAGCAACCAAGTTTGGTACTTATGTTGCGCCAACCATTATTGAACTAAACGCGATGAGTGAATTAAAGCGGGAAGTTTTTGGCCCTGTCTTGCATATTATTCGTTATAAGCGTGACAATCTGCATCAGCTTATTGATGATATTAATGCAACGGGTTATGGCCTAACCTTTGGTTTACATACACGTCTTGATGATACCATTGCCGATGTTATCTCTCGCGTTAAGGTTGGCAATATTTATGTTAACCGTAATATTATTGGTGCGGTTGTTGGATCGCAGCCTTTTGGTGGTCGTGGTCTTTCGGGCACTGGTCCAAAAGCGGGTGGCGCTCTATATTTAGGTCGCTTATTGGCTAATCAACCAGAGCCAAATCTGCCCGGTGCTACCTATTCAAATGCTATTCTTACTGATTTTGCTGTTTGGCTTGATGGGCAGAACAGAAAAGCAGAAGCAGGTTTTGCCCGCTTGATTAGCGTTAAATCACGCCTTGGTCTTGATATTGAATTGCCAGGTCCAGTTGGTGAAACAAACCGCTATCTCTTGCATCCACGTGGTAAGATTTTAATTGTTCCACAAAGTGAAGCAGGGCTATATCGTCAAATTGCAACAGTTCTAGCAACAGGTAATCAGGTGGTTATTGATGCAGGTTCTAATTTGCAGAAAAGCTTGCCAAATTTACCACAATCAATCTTCTCACAAATTTTGTGGAGTGATAATTGGGCAGCTGACGGCGCATTTGCTGGCGTTTTGATTGAAGGTGAAGGTGAATTTGTCACCAAAACCTTGAAGCGCATTGCTGGTCTTCCTGGTCCACTGCTTTTGACCCAAGCTGCAACGTTAACGCAGATGGAAGCAACAGATAGCGCCTATTGCCTTGATTGGTTGGTGGAAGAATTGTCAATTTCAGTTAATACTGCTGCCGCCGGTGGTAATGCTAAACTAATGGCTATTGGCTAATTTTAGTTTCATATAATTATATTGAAGGCCGCTTTTAAGCGGCCTTTTATTTTACATTTATATTTTTTGCCAAAAAATGATCAAAAAAACGCCAATTTTTTAATCTATCGACACGCTATGAGTAAACATATAAGTAAATTTTTAAGTTTGATTTTGCGCCATGAGCCGCAGAAGATTGGTTTGACCTTAGACGAAAACGGCTGGGCTAATGTCAATGAACTGCTTGAAAAAGCGGCTATTTATGGCACGGTGTTTAGTCGCCAAGCCTTGTTTGATGTGGTGCGTGATAGTGATAAAAAACGCTTTACCTTATCGGATGATAAAAAGCGCATCCGTGCTGCCCAAGGCCATTCCATTGCGGTTGATTTGGCGTTGGAAGCATCCGTGCCGCCTGCAATTTTATTCCATGGCACGGCTGAAACGAGTGTCGATTCTATTTTAAGTGAGGGTATCAAGCCGGGCAATCGTCAAAAAGTACATTTATCCTTGGATGAAGTAACCGCTTTTAAAGTAGCGCAGCGCCACGGTAAACCCGTTATTTTGCATATTGATGCAGCAAAAATGCATGAAAATGGTCTTGCTTTTTGGCAAGCGGAAAATGGTGTATGGTTAACCGATTTTGTGCCTATAGACTATATAAACTTAGCGTAAAGAAAATTTAAAAAAAGGCCGCATATGCGGCCTTTAGTTTAAGCTTTGTTAGTGGATTGTTTCACCGTGAAGTGAAATATCGAGCCCCTCAATTTCTTGCTGCTTGGTTGGGCGTAGGCCAATGGTAAATTTAATCGCATAAAGAATGATTGCGGTGACAATAGCTGAATAAACAATTGCGGCAACAAGACCAACAAATTGGATCCAAACACTAGCATCTTTGCCTGCTTCATTAATCGCAGCATCAGCAAAAACACCTGTTAACAATGCGCCAACAATACCACCCACACCGTGAACGCCAAAAGCATCAAGAGAATCGTCATAGCCAAGCAGGCGCTTTAGCCATACAGCCGAGAAATAACAGACGCCGCCGCCAATAAGGCCGATTATTAACGCGCCTGTTGGATTGACAAAACCAGCTGCTGGGGTAATGGCAACAAGACCGGCAACCGCGCCTGAAATAATACCAAGAACGCTAGGACGCTTTGACATTGACCATTCAACAAACATCCAAGCAAGAGCTGCAGCGGCTGTTGCAATTTGTGTATTGATAAAGGCAACCGCCGCAAGTCCATTCGCTGCACCAGCAGAGCCTGCATTAAATCCAAACCAGCCAATCCATAATAGTGACGCACCAATCATCGAAAGGGTTAAATTATGTGGTGCCATATTGGTTGAACCGTAGCCACTGCGCTTACCAATAATAATAGCTGCAACAAGACCTGCAACACCAGAGTTCACGTGAATAACTGTGCCACCGGCAAAATCCAATACGCCATCCTGTCCCAAAAAGCCACCGCCCCAAACCCAATGGCAAATTGGTGTGTAAACAAGCAGTAACCAAGCACCCATAAAAATTAATAGAGATGAAAATTTCATGCGCTCGGCAAAGGCACCAGTCATAAGGGCAGGGGTAATGATGGCAAAGGCCATTTGGAAAACTACCCATAAATATTCAGGAATAGTATTGTATAGCGAATTAATCGTAATGCCATGCAGGAAGAGGTAACTAAAATCGCCCCAATAGGCATTGCCTTCACCAAAGGCAAGCGAATAGCCAACAATAAACCATAAAACGCTTACCAAGCAACAAACCGCAAAACTATGCATCATGGTGGCAAGCACGTTTTTTTTGCGCACCATGCCGCCGTAAAACAGTGCAAGGCCTGGTATTGTCATAAGCAACACAAAGGCAGCGGACACCAACATCCATGCTGTATCACCAGTATCCAGAGTGGGAGCTGCAGCCCCAGCCGTTTGCGCAACAACTTCTTGCCCAAAAGCAGGGCCAATATGTGAAAGCCCAAAGCCTGAAAATAGAACAATTGCAACAAAGGCAATGTATTGTTTGAATTTCACCATAAAACTTCTCCATTGAAAGCAATGGACGCATGCGCCCTTGTCTTTTCTATAACAAGTTTCATGCCAGTTTGAAAAAACGTAATATTTTTAATGGTTTATGGTTTTGTCATGGATTTAGTTGATAAAATTTGCTTAAAATTTATGCTGTTAAAAAGTTGATGCATTAAAAATAGGCAAATTTATTGACTTTGCATCTTAGCTAATAGTGGTCGGCAAAAACATCCTTCGATATGGTCATTAATCAAGCCCATAGCTTGCATAAATGCATAAATTGTGGTGGGGCCAACAAAGGAAAATCCGCGTTTTTTTAAGTCCTTTGATAGGCGTTTTGATGCTTCGCTGACGGGATTAGCTTTTAATGTTGCAAGATCATATGTGGCAAATAACTCAGATTTTGGCGGTTTGAATGACCAAAAATAGCTATCAAGAGAACCTTTTTCTTCCACTATTTTCAAGGCGCATTTGGCATTATTGATAACCGAATTGATCTTGCCGCGATGGCGCACAATGCCGCTATCGCTTAACAGCGCTTCAACCTTTTTGTCATCATAATTTGCAATAATGTTAAAGTCGAAACCATCAAATGCGCGGCGAAAATTTTCACGCTTTTTTAAAATTGTATACCATGATAGTCCAGCTTGGAAGCCCTCTAGGCAAATCTTTTCAAATAAGCGAATATCGTCATGCATGGGATAGCCCCATTCATGATCATGATATGCAATATAATCTTCATTGCTGCCTGCCCAAAAACAACGCATTCTGCCGTCAAATCCTTGAACTAGACCATTATCATTGCTCATATTCATCCTCGACTTAAGCTTTTAGAAAAGTGAACCTTGTGTGTCATTATCAGGTTTGGTTATTTTTGTAGGTTTATCCGCTTTGGTAGCTTTTGGTTTTTTTGCTGGCTGGATTGTTTCTGCTTGTGAAGGCGAGCTATTTTGCAGCATCGCATTTTTAAAATGGCTGTCGCATGGGGAGCCACCAATGGTTGCTTGCCTTTCATCATCAGCAAAGCGCAAGGTTACAGCTTGATTGGCATGCGTGTCAGTTGCCCTTTTTATAGGGATTTTATGTTCATCAACAACCAACACAAAGCCGCGTTGTAAAATGCTGGTGTAAGATAGGTTCAACATTAAGCGGTTAAGTTCAGCGAGCCTTTGTTTTTTCCGCTCAATAATTCGTTTAAATGCATTAGTCATTTGCTTTTGATAACGTTCAAGCCGCTCAATACCCATTTTGCTTTGGCGGTGTAAAATATCAGAGTTTAGGCGCTTGCTAATAAGTGCAAGCTCTCGTTTCTTATTATCGATGAGCCGCGATATAGTATTGGCTGAAAACCGCTTTTTACTCGTTTCAAAGCGATAGTGCTTTTGCGCAAGATTATTCATCAAGGCGCGGTTAAGGCGCTGTGCTGCTTCATCAAAACGCCGGCGTGGCAACGCAAATAATTGGTCAACCGATGGTAGTGCGCGGGTAAGCCCAGTTAATTTTTGGCGGCGATAATCAAAATTACGCCGCATAATGCTTTCAAGACGTGCATTAAGAGTGGCAATATGCGCTTCAAGATCGCTTTTTACCGGTACTGCAAATTCCGCGGCTCCCGTTGGGGTTGGTGCGCGCATATCAGCCACATAATCAATCAAAGTCCAATCGGTTTCATGGCCAACGGCGGAAATAAGCGGAATGGTAGATTGAGCGGCAGCCATTACCACAGCTTCATCATTAAACCCCCAAAGGTCTTCCAAACTGCCACCGCCACGAGCAACAATTAATACATCAGGTCGAGGAATTGTGCCGCTAGTATCAAGCCGATTAAAGCCATTAATGCCGTTGGCAACTTCTTGCCCACTGGTTTCTCCTTGCACGCGCACCGGCCAAACTAGTAAATGCACGGGAAAGCGGTCGGATATGCGGTGGATAATATCGCGGATTACCGAGCCGGTTGGTGAGGTGATTACTCCGATAACCATTGGCATGAAGGGGAGGGGGCGTTTGCGATCATCGCTAAATAGGCCTTGTGCTGCAAAGCGCCTTTTGCGTTCTTCCAAAAGTGCCATTAAAGCACCGGCGCCAGCTGGCTCTAAATTATCAATCATTATTTGATATTTGGAAGAGCCAGGAAATGTTGTAAGCTTGCCTGTAACAATCACTTCCATGCCTTCTTCTGGCTGGAATTTTAGCTTGCTCATTACGCCGCGCCAAATCACCGCTTCAAGGCGGGCTTTGTCATCTTTAAGGGCGAAATAGGCGTGTCCTGATGAGTGAGGGCCGCGATAGCCAGATATTTCACCTCGCACCCGCACATTGCCGAAATTTTCTTCAACACTGCGCTTTAATGCGCCGGAAATTTCAGAAACAGTAAATTCAACCGCATTTGATTTTTTTGCTTCTGCAGCTTCAAAAAGATCGCTCATTGTTTATCGCCTGTCATGCAACAATATTATAGTGGCTGATGTTGGTTTACCATCAGCCATTGCTATTTTAAAAGAATGCTTATTTAATAAGCATATTCACTAAAGATTGGGTCTACTGAACCGCCCCAGATACTATTATAATCATTTAGCATTTTTGTTGCATCGCTATGGCCACGGGTAATGATTTCATCAAGCGAGTTTAAGAAATGACTTTCATCATTGCCTCTATCATTTAACTGGGCACGATTTTTTAACCCTATCCGTGAAATAGCTAATGCTTCACGGGCAAGATCTAACAAGCTTTTGTTACGAAAAACAGTTTTTAAGCCTTGTGTTGGGACTGCATTGCGCATTGCCAATACTTCTTCAAAGTTCCAGTCACGGGTTAAATCTTCGGCGGCATCAAGGGCGGTGCTATCATAAAGCAGTCCAACCCAAAAAGCAGGTAAAGCGCAAATCCGCCGCCATGGACCACCATCTGCACCGCGCATTTCTAAAAAGCGCTTTAAACGAACTTCAGGAAATAGGGTTGAAAGATGGTTAGCCCAATCACCCATATTGGGCGCATAGTCATCAACACGACCCTTGAAGCCTCCATTCATGAATTGGCGGAAGGTTATATCGGTGGCTTGATGGTAATGACCATCACGTAAAACGAAATACATCGGAATATCAAGAGCCCAATCGACATAATCGCCAAAGCTAAAATCTTTATTAAAAACGAAAGGCAGCACGCCCGAGCGCTGGTTGTCGGTGTCGCGCCAAATTTCTGACCGCCATGACAAAAAGCCGTTGGGTTTACCTTCAGTAAACGGTGATGTGGCAAAAATTGCAGTTGCAATAGATTGCAATTTCATGCCGATTTGCATTTTACGGCGCATATCAGCTTCTGATGAAAAGTCCAAATTCACTTGAATGGTTGATGTGCGATACATCATATCAAGGCCATGGCTGCCTACCTTTGGCATATAATCACTCATGATTTTATAGCGTGATTTTGGCATAACTGGCGTTTCACTTAAAGTCCATTTAGGGCTGCCACCAGCACCTAAAAAGCCAATGCCAAAAGGTTTAGCAATTTCATGTACTTGCGCCAAATGAGCATTGACTTCACGGCAGGTTTGATGCAGCGTTTCCACCGGCGCACCTGATAGCTCGAATTGGCCGCCCGGCTCCAAGGATATAGCACCGCGTCCAGTTGGTTCCACAAGGCCAATAATATTGCCCTCATCAATGATAGGTTCCCAGCCAAGCATGGCTTGCATACCTTCTAATAATGCGCGGATACCTTTATTACCAGCATAAGGGACAGGTCTATTGCCATCAATATAAAAGGCAAATTTTTCATGCTCGGTACCAATACGCCATTGGTCTGCACTTTTGCTGCCTTCTGCCAAATGCTCGATCAGATCTTGGCGTGAATGGATTTCGGTATTGTCTGTTGTATCGCGTGCCATGGTGCCGCTTCCCTGTCGAATCTAATTTTCTTGTCTTAAAACTCTTAAAGCATTTTGTACTGTCATGCTATTTTTTTTGTTTTTTCCCATGTGGAACCAAAACGAGGTTTTGATAACGTGCTGTTTTTGCGAGAAAATAAAAATTGTAATAATTTTTTCTTATAGGAAATCTAAAAAAATATAATTTGATTTTATCGAAAATTCAATTTAATTATAGAAAAAATTATGATAGATTGGAAATAGTCTAAATTTAAAAAAGAATAAAATGTTTAATATCGTCAAAATAGAATGCAAAAATAATAGTGTGATTGTAGCTAATTTATATGTATGTAAGTTATAATTTTCTAATATTTTCTATTTTATTTGCCTTAAAACAATAAGTTAAATTGACGATAAATTGCTATTTACTAAAAATTTGACGATTAGAGACTATTCCCTTGCGCAATAACTGCCCTATCTACCCTGTTTAGAATAGTTTTAAAGGAGTGTAGAATGAGTGAACGTCCTAAATTAACCACCACCGCCGGCTCACCTGTACCAGATAACCAAAACTCAATTACCGCTGGTGCCCGTGGCCCTGTGCTCATTCAAGATTATCAATTACTTGAAAAATTAGCGCATCAAAATCGGGAACGTATTCCAGAACGTACAGTCCATGCTAAAGGTTGGGGTGCATTTGGTGAGCTAACGATTACAGGTGATATTTCGCGCTATACCAAAGCAAAGGCTTTACAGCCCGGCGCTAAAACACCAATGTTAGCGCGTTTTTCGACCGTTGCTGGCGAACTTGGCGCGGCCGATGCCGAGCGCGATGTACGCGGTTTTTCGCTAAAATTCTACACAGATGAAGGAAATTGGGATCTCGTTGGTAATAATACGCCGGTTTTCTTTGTGCGTGATGCTTATAAATTCCCTGATTTTATTCACACACAAAAACGCCATCCACGCACGCACATGCGTTCCAATACCGCGATGTGGGACTTTTGGTCTTTATCGCCTGAATCCTTGCATCAGGTTACCATTTTGATGTCGGATCGCGGTTTGCCAGTTGCCCCCATGTATATGAATGGTTATGGCTCGCATACTTATTCCTTATGGAATGATCAGGGTGAGCGTTTTTGGGTAAAATTTCACTTTAAAACCATGCAAGGTCATCGTCACTATACCAATGATGAAGCCAAAATAGTTGTTGGCGAAAATCGTGAATCCTACCAAGAAGAGTTATTTGGCACGATTGAACGCGGCGAATTTCCCCGTTGGAAATTACAAGTGCAAATCATGCCGGAAGAAGATGCTGAAAAAACATCTTATAACCCATTTGATTTGACGAAAGTTTGGCCGCATTCAGAATATCCGCCAATTGATCTGGGTATTATGGAATTAAACCGTAATGCCGATAATTATTTTGCCCAGATTGAGCAAGCGGCATTTTCACCTTCAAATATCGTGCCGGGCATTAGTTTCTCACCCGACAAGATGTTGCAAGCGCGTATTTTTTCTTATGCCGATGCCCATCGCCATCGCTTAGGCGGCAATTATGAACATATTCCGGTTAATAAGCCAGTATGTCCCGTTCATCATTATCACCGTGATGGCCAAATGAACACGGTAGGCGGTATACAAAGCGGTAATCCTGATGCATATTATGAGCCAAATTCTTTTAATGGCCCATTTGAGGATAAATCTGCCCTTGAGCCACCACTCAAAATTTCAGGTGATGCTGCACGCTATGATCATCGTGAAGGTAACAATGATTATGTGCAGGTGACGGCATTATTTAATATTTTTGATGAAGGTGAAAAGGCCCGCCTCTTTAATAATTACGCCGACGCGATGAAAGGTGTTCCTGATTATATCATCGAGCGCCAACTTGGACACTTGGCCAAGGTTCATACTGATTTTGAGCAAGGAGTGCGCTCGGCTTTGAAAGCAAAATATAATTACGGTGCTGCGCGCAGTGATATTTAAAGATAGTCGCATCCGTAATCGGTAATAAAAAAAACGGCTTCAATTCATTGAGGCCGTTTTTTTAACAGTTGAATAGACAATATCTACAGCAATATGGCAATTTAGAATATGCCTCTGTTTTATTTGATTAAATTAACTTAAATCTTAGCCAAATGGAAATAATTTAACGTGGACTAACCATTAACTATAGAAGTTAACAGAAAGAGCATATTCTTGGTCTTGGTTAAAGAAAAGTTCGCTATCATTACCGTCTGAAAAAAATGTTAAGGCATCAGCGCGACCTATTGGCATGCAACCGTCAAAGATATTGGCATATTGGCTATAAATCCAATCATTATAAAGTTTTGATTTTATTGGGTTCGCTTTTTCAATATTTAAAACTTTACTATTGCGAGTAAAATTTTTGGAGTTTATAAAATTCTCATATTGATTAAATTTGCCTGTGATTTTAAAAATTTCGCGATTAATGGTAAATTCGTAAAATGTTTCAATGTAATAATTAAGGTCAAATTTTTCTGGAAAGTTTATATCCAATACTTCTTGTTTCATAAGCTCTATATAATCAGCTACTTTTAAATTCGTTTGCATTATTACATCGATATTTTGTGTAAAATAAGCTTCAAGCTGCTTGTATAGATCTTTTGCTATATCGTGACCTCTATATAGACGAAGATCACCTTGAAATGCATATAAATTATCAATAAGTTTGAAACGGGCATATCCGTTATTGTTTTCAATATTATTATATTGTTCATCAAGCCAAACGCCATTTGATGACACGAAATGTAATTTGGTATTTGGATAAGAGGGGATCGAAGATACTGTACAAAGCGGATAAAACAGCCCCTTTAAAGTATCATCGGCAAAAACCTTATCAAAGTCTGGATAAAAATCAAATTGCATCTCCTTGGGAAATTTATATTGGTCAATTTCTTTGGTTAACCACTCAGGATACAATGCGAATTCTGTTGTCATTAAAGTTCCTTTCTAAATAAGACTTTCAGTTAAGGTATTGTAGCCGACATCTATTTATTGTTGAAGCTGGAAATATTTGAAATTTTTATTCTTTTGCATTGTAAGATGCAAATTTTAACAAAATAATTTAAATCTTAAAGTTGAATTCACTTCAATATTGCTCAAACATATTCTCTTTATTGTTTGAATGAAAATTAGTACTTTGATAGTGATTTTATAAAGTATATAATATAGCCATTAGGGTGATGTTAAAACAGTTTCATAAATATTTTACTATCTTAAGGGCTAAAGAAAATATCATAGACCCGTTATTTACTCTTCGTTAAGTGTTCTTTTTTTCAATCGTCTTATCATTTCAAGTATGAAAACAGTACCTATTAATGTTATAATGATATTGAAACTTGTTCTTAATATTAGATTTTTTTTAACCAATACATAACCAAGTGTCATATTGGTTGGAAATAATTTTGATGCATAAATATCATTATTAATGTAGTAGGGCCTTTCATATAAGACCCTGCGTGTATATTGCTTTTCCTGATAAGTAATACTTATAATATCACAAATATCTTTTTTATTTTTTGATTTGCGTCTACTGTCTTTTCCCCAGAGCTTAGGTGGGCAATAATTAAAATTTGTATTATTAATAATTGATTTTGAAACTGCACCGTCTAATTTTATTGGATTTGCATATATAATCCAATCTTTTACAAGCAAAATGCCATTTTGCATTATAAAAAACGTGAGTATTAGAATAGGCAACAAAATCAGCGGTCTACTGATAAAAGCTGAAAATTTATATATTTTATCTATCAAATAATTGAGATGAGAGATAATTTTATATAAAATATTTCGTTCGCTTAGTATGTGCTTATATAGAAAAAAATTGTCATTTTCTGGCAGATGATCGAAATAGGATATAAAAATAACCAAAAAAGTAAAAGCTACAAAATAATATAGGTTGATAGGTAGAAAGCTTACAAATGCATCTAATGATACCCATAATGATATTAATAGAAATAAAAAAATTGAAAATTTTAATGTAAATGACATTAAATAAATCAATTTATACTTAAAATCTTCCTGTAATGGGGTAAGTATTTTTTGCATAATATTGCCTTACAATATATTTATTAATATAGATTTATTTTAAAAAAATATTAAAAAATAATTGGCTTTGTCAATAAAAAACTAAATATTACCGCAGATCAAAAAAGCTGCAAGAATGTTTAGAACACGTCTATTTAGTATTAAAACAGTAACGTGTTCTAAATTTTTTATTTTAGCCCATTGGTCAAATGCAAAAGAATTTGAACTTTTGATCGAATATTTTAGCCTATTTTAAAAATGACAAAAGCCGTTGCAAAAGTTTTTTAGGTTTACTGTCTTTTATAACCACCGCTAATTGAGCCCGGCTTTGCTGTGCTTCTTCAAAAATTTCTACTTGATCATGATTACTAGCCCATTCCTCAATTTCACCCAAAAGTGCAAAAGCACGCTCTAATGCAATAATACGTTCATTTCCTTCACAATGCTCGCTCCAACTGAGCAATGTTGCTACAAGATTTTGTAAGTGAACAATATATTCAACTTCTGAATCGGTCATTGTGCTAGCAGTAAGTGCTTCTTCAAAAGCTGCTACTGAACGGGCATAATCGGCATTAAGATTATCGCTATAATTGTTTTCAACCATATGTTTGAGGATTAACCCGTAATTGGATTGACTGGTAAGCCACTCTCCGGGCAATACATCTTTACGAATGCGTGATATGGCTTTCTTTATTGTTTGCGCTGCATAATGAATATAGGATTTTGCTTCTTCCCCTTCACTGCGGCGAGCTAAAGTATAGAACAAGTTTGCAATATTACTTTCAAGGCGCATCAACTCAATTTCACTTTCGCGCTTTTCTGCTGATTGCAAAGCCAGTCTAAATGCAAGCTCAGCCTCTTTTAACCGCTGTAAGCCACTTTCGCTTTGGTCATTTTCACCAATATTGGCAAGCGATAATGCTATGCAGTTTTGAAGTTTTGCTTTAAATTCTGGTGCGTCGTCACCATCAATTTTTTGTAATACTTGTCTAAAAATTTCTATCGCTTCTTCATATAAAGCAAAGCGTTTTACCGTATCGTCATTATTGGCGGCAGCATAAAATGCCATACCAAGATCAACAAGAACCGATAGCCATTGTTCATGATTATTAGCTTCAAGGGTTGATGAAATGCATTGACGTAAAATATCAATTGCTTGAAATCTAAAGCTTTGCCCATTTTTACCACCAATAAAGGTTGCTAAAGCAAGTAAATCCTTACCTAATGCCGCTTCAAGAACAAATGCACCAAAGCTATCACTTATGTCTTTGTGTGCTTCGATAACTTGCTTATAAATAGCGATGGTTTCTTCCAATATAGCAATAGCATTATCAGGATCATAACTATGGACATAGTGGGAAAGAGCAAGGGAAAGCTCTACTTTTAAGCGCCAAGTTGTGGGTGTACGGTCATTCTCAAGGCTTTTGAGTACATTGCGATAAATTTCAGCTGCTTCAATATGAGCATCACTGCGCTTTTTGCCGTTTAAGTGATTACCAAAATTATAAAGAACTTTTGCAAGCTCAATCTGATTTGAAAGCCATTGATTATTTTGGTTATGTGCTAAAGCTGGTGTATCGCTTTGTCGCAATATATCCGTGGCAAGCTGATAATAATTGTGGCATTCATCTTCATTGCCAATATTATGAAAAATTTGCGCAAGGTTTAGATATTCCTTACCAAGATTGCTTTGCATAACGGCAAGACCATAAATATCATCACTTTGCTGAAATTGGCTAATCAGCTCTTTATAAAGCATTACTGCTTCTAATGTGCTAGAAACTGCTTGTTGATCATCCAATGTTTGCGCATAAGTTGAAATTGCAAGAGCAAGTTCGATGCGTAGCCGCAAAATAACTTGGGGGGCAATCTCACTTGAAGCGGTTTGTAGTGCTATACGCATGGCATCAACTGCCGCACTTGCTGCATTGCGGCGTTGTTCATTTTCATTGAGCAGCGCAATGCGGAAAAAAGCCCGACCAAATTCAAAATGACCAAAAAACCATTCTAATGGGTGGCTTGAAGGTGTATAATAATTCAAAACAGTTTTAAGCATCTCAACCGAATGCAATAAGGCCTTTAATGGGTCTTCGATATTTAAGGTTGAAATTTCTCGCCATGCAATTGCTTCGCCCAATACTGCATCGGCCCAGTTTTCAAACTTTTCCTTTGCTTGGAAAATTTGCGCTGCCTGTTTAAAAACACCGATTGCCAATTTTGAAAACTCATGCTTATTATCCCCAAGCGAGAGGTCAGCACAGATACGGTATAGTTTACCAAGTTCTACGAGTACCAATGCTTTATCAAACAGGTCGCTTTCAAGCGAGCGCTCGTCAATTAGCTCAAGTAAAAGCTTTTTGGCGCGCTCTAGCATTAAACGGCTATTATCGCCACCTTCACGCTGCGCATAAGCGCCAATGGTACGGGCAAGAACCAAAACGGCTTCTTGATATTCACTCTTAAATTCAGCATTTTCCGCATAAAATTTAAGCGAAGGCTCAAAAGTTTCTATGGCTTTTTTATAATTGCTAAATGCCAAGCGATCATCTTCACTGGCAGCTAATGCTGCTAAAGCCGATCCAAGTTCAAAATTGGCCGCCGCCCATTGTTTTGTTTTTCGTGCACGATTATGCAATGCCAAAAGATTATCAGCTTCTTCAACTCGTTCTTGCAATTTGCTTTGCGCTTCTGCATCCATTGCCAATAATCATACTCCTGTCAAATTTAATGCGTTATATGTTTATCTGCATTAAATCATCATTTCAATTGCTTAAAAAAGTGACTTATAGATATGTATCGCTCGTCCAAAATACAAAGTGCACCTGCTATTTTAATTTTAACTGGTGCTGGAGTCTCGGCCGAGTCGGGAATACCTACTTTCCGCGATAGTGGCGGTACATGGAATAACTATTCCGTTGAAAAGGTGGCAACACCGCAAGGTTTTGCCGATGATCCACAACTTGTTTATGATTTTTACAATAAAAGACGACAGGATGCGCAACTTGCCAAGCCAAATGCTGCTCATTTTGCTCTTGCCGAATTGGAAGCAAAGTGGCCTGGCGAATTTTTATTGGTTACGCAAAATGTTGATTCACTGCATGAGGCAGCTGCATCCAAAAAAATACTGCACATGCATGGGCAGTTAAATTCTGCTCTTTGTACCGCCTGTCACAGTCAAAATCCGTGGCAAGGCGATATGGACGAACAAAGCCAATGCCCAAGCTGCGGCACTATTGGAAGTTTGCGCCCTGACATTGTTTGGTTTGGTGAAATGCCTTACCACATGGAAAAAATTGAACAGGCCTTAAGCCAATGCGATATATTTGCCGCAATTGGAACATCGGGGCAGGTTTATCCTGCTGCTGGCTTTGTTTGTATGGCATTAGAAAATGGGGCAAAAACCTATGAGATAAATCTAGATTGTGGCAATGATATATCGAGTTTTTTTGATCATTGCCTTGCAGGTAAGGCAAGTGTGACCGTGCCTGATTTTGTTGCAAAAATGCTATCGCGTCTTTAACCAAATGGTATTCTGTCGCGTTTTTTCCATTTTGCTTTAACTAAAAATAAGAGCAATAAAGGGATAATTTATGGTTCAGCGTATTATATGGGTGCTTTTAATCACCATGTCCTACTGGCTTTTTAAAGGTTATCTTTATAGCGAGGGGGTGTTTGGCTTCAGTTTCGGCTTTTTAGTATTTTTTATAATTACCAACTATGCTTTCATGCTTTTACTTTACGGCAATCTTGGTGATATTCTTGAAAAATACTTACCTGAAATTAGTATTGCTAAAACAACAAAATTTTTAATTTTTATCCCGTTATTTTTGTCGATTTCATTAGCCTTTATTTTGAATTATATTGGCCTAATCGGCGGTTATAGCTTAGCTTTTTGTGAAATGGCTTGGGTATTTGCCAACATCATAATATTCTATCTACTGGTAGCAAAACGCTATCCACCTGTTGTTAATGTTACAATTTCGCGTAAGTCTTTTGAATATTTTTTTTTAGAAAGCTATTGGGATTTTATTAGCAAGGATGAGCTGCATGTTGTGCCATTGGAAGAATATTTTGACCAAGATCAACTCATCTCTTTTATGGAAGATTATTTTACGATAGGTGGTATTGCAAAAGCCGATGTAGCGGCCAGAATTGCCTCTTTTCCTTGGCAAGATTATTTTCATAAAAAATCAAAGAAAAACTCGCTTTATTATCGTGATATTGAACGCTATTTTGTTGATTATTTTTTTGTGCAGTCGGTGCAAAATCTGGAGGTTTAATCATCTGCTTTCGTCGTCGTTTTGGCTATGGCTTCACAGTTTTGTAAAAATGCGCTAGTATTGTTAACTTATTTATTATCAATCCTAGGTGAAAAGTTAAAATGTCAACTAACGAGCCATATGTGCCGCAAAACGATAATATCGACCCTTTAGAGCAATCCTCCTTAAATCAACTAGCTGAGCAAAAGCTTCTTAAGCTTTCAGTTTTTGTAACTTTGGCCGTTGCGCTTTTTGGCGTTATTATGGGAATTATTACCAATTCCTCATCTATTATTTTTGATGGCGTCTATTCAAGTGTTGATTGTTTTTTTAGCCTAGCTGCTTTGCTTGTGGTACGCTTAATCCATTTAGATAGTTTACGCCTTAGTAAGCGAAGTCACCAATTAGCAGAGCGTTTTCAATTTGGTTTTTGGCATTTAGAGCCGATGGTATTGGCGATCAACGGTATATCTTTGTCGATTGCGGTATTATATGGTTTGTTTGAAGCTATTAATTCCATTTGGAATGGTGGGCAGGTTCCATCTTTTGATTATGCAATTCTATATGCGTTAATCGCGGTAATTGTTTGTTTTGGCCTTGCTTTTTATGAAGCGCAACGCAACAAAGAAATACAGTCAGAATTTATCGCAATGGATATTAAAGGTTGGATTATTTCTGGCTGCTTGAGCCTTGCAATCTTAATTGCTTTTTTGTTTGCTTTTGCGATTAACGAAACAAGCTATATCTGGCTTATTCCTTATATTGATCCTGTGATCCTGGCGCTTATTTGTTTGGCAATGGCGCCAATGCCGTTGCGCGTGGTTCTCAAAGCCTTAAAGGAAGTTTTCTTAATTACCCCGCGCAGCCTTGATGCTCATATTACAAATAGTGTTGATGAAATTGTTTTACGCCATAACTTTGTTAGTGCCCAAACCTATGTTGCTAAGGTGGGTCGTTCAACGATGATTGAAATTCATATTATTGTGCCACAAGATTGGCGAATTGATACAATTGCCAAGCTTGATGCAATCCGTGGAGAAATTAGCGAGGCTATTGGCGATGCTGGTCCTGACCGCTGGTTAACTGTAAGTTTTACAGGTCTTGAAGATTGGGCAGTATAATTTTTGTCTATTATGCAGAAAATCCATATCGGTTTTCTGCATAGTTTATGGGTTATACTAATTGCTGTATTTTAAGAAGCGTTAAAACTCTCATGATACTCAACGCGGCCTGTCGGCGTATCACCATTAAACGCTATTTGCATGAAATATTCTGCAGGCAGCCCTTCATATCTTAAGGTTTTACATTGTTGAAAGCCAAAACGTTGATAATAATGTGGATCACCTGCAACTACGCATCCCTTGCCACCCATGGCTTTAAGCCGAGCTAGCCCCTCATTGATCAAGGCTGTGCCTATGCCTTGGCCATGTCTTGATGGTTCAACTGCGACTGGGCCAAGTCCATACCAACCTAAATTATGACCATCAATTCTTATGGGTGAAAATGCGATATGCCCGACTATTTCATCACCACTTAAAGCAACAAGAGAAAGTGTAAGCTGGTTTGCGGTGCGTAGCGCATCAATAATCGCGCCTTCGGTGCCGTTGCTATGTTGATTATTTTTAAATGCTTCTTGGGTTATTTGGCGTATATAATCGCTATCCGCAGGGCTTTCGGCTCTTATTTCTATAGTCGTTGGGTTTACCATTTTCTAAACTCTCCATAATTCGTCAGCTAAAGGGAGATCATATTGCCAAAGTTAAGCCAAGCAAAATTTATTATTTCCATATAGCAAAAAAACAGCTTGTTCATTGAAGTTTTCAAATGAACAAGCTGTTAAATAATGTCGTTGAGATGTTAAATTTTTAAAAAAAACTGTTTTAAATGTTGCGCCAAAGACGGCGTGTTCCTGCCCCTAAGGTTTGCGTTTCTAATCGCTCAACGCCGCTTGAGGGTTGATAAAAACCAGAATATTTGATCAGCTCATCTTTTTCCAATCGCTCTTTTGTTAAAGCATGGGTAACTTCAAGGCTATCAAAGCCAGAGCGTAAGAGGTTGGATACTTGGTCAATAAGTACATCGCCGACGGCTCTTATCTCGCCTTTAAAACCGCGATTTTTTAAGCGTGCTGCCTTAGAGTAAGCTCGCCCATCTGTGTAGGCTGGCAAATCAAGAGCAATAACGGCAATATCTTCAAAAAATGGTGTTAGTGCATCTATATCATCGCTTGCCGCAACAAAAACACCCGTTCCTTTCAATGCACTTGCATCACCATTTTCTGCTCTAAATTGCAGCCAATAGGCAAAGGGCAAAATTGCGCGGTGGTTGCCAGCTTCTTCCAGCGTTTCAGCGCGAATAAAGGGATCTTCGCGAAAGCCAGCACGATCCCATAATTTAACATTATCTTGCTCCATATTAAGCGGCCTTTTCAACTGGTGGATAAAGGGCTTGTTTGAACGGCTCCATGCCAAGACGGCGATAGGTGTCAATAAAACGTTCATCCTTGTTTTCACGCAAATCAAGATAGGTATTAACCACCGTCTCAACAGCATCGACAATTCGGTCAGGCTCAAAGCCACGGCCCGTTATATCGCCAAGCGATGTATGGTTGCCATCGCAACCACCAAGGGTAAGCTGATAGAGTTCCTCGCCCTTTTTCTCAACGCCTAAAATGCCGATATGCCCAATATGGTGATGGCCGCATGCATTGATACAGCCCGAAATATTTAGGTTTAATTCGCCGATATTTTGTTGGCGCGCATTATCACCAAGGCGCGTGGAAATAGCTTGGGCAACAGGTATGGAACGAGCATTGGCAAGGGCGCAATAATCAAGGCCCGGGCAAGCAATCATATCGGTTACAAGGCCAATATTGGCATTGGCAAGATTGCGGCGGTGAAGTGCATCATATACGGCGCGCAAATCTGCTAATGCGACATGGGGTAACACCAAATTTTGCCGATAGGTAACGCGCAGTTCCTTATCAGAATAAAGCTCGGCGAGATCGGCAACCAATTCCATATCTTCGGCAGTCGCATCACCCGGTATGCCGCCAACGGGCTTTAAGGAAATGCTAACAATGCTATAATCTTCATTCTTATGGGCGGTAACATTATTTTTTACCCAAATATCAAAAGCATTATCCAATTGGCGCATTTTTTTAAGTAAATCACGTCCTTCTGGACGCGGCGTAAGATCTGGTGCAGCAAAATAGCAGTTAATCGCGTCAATATCGCTTTGCGGCAACTTCAATTCACTATTTTTAATTTGTTCAAATTCTACTTCTACCTCATTAGCATATTGTTCAACGCCCATTTCATGAACAAGGATTTTAATGCGGGCTTTATATTTATTATCGCGTCGCCCATGTAAATTATAGACACGAATTGCCGCTGTCGCATAGGTTAGCAAATCTTCTTCAGGTACAAAATCTTTGATAAGTTTGGCAACCATCGGTGTGCGGCCTTGGCCGCCACCAACATAAAAGGCAAAACCAAGGTGCCCCTTGTCATTGCGTTTAAGCCAAAGGCCAATATCATGAACTTGAATAGCCGCGCGGTCAGTTTGTGCACCAACAACAGCAAATTTAAATTTACGCGGCAAATAGCTAAATTCTGGGTGCAAGGATGACCATTGCCGCAAAATTTCTGCATAAGGGCGGGGATCGGCAACTTCATCACCTGCAGCACCAGCAAAGTGATCTGATGTCACATTTCTAATGCAGTTGCCTGATGTTTGAATAGCATGCATTTCAACTTCTGCCAATTCCGCAAGAATAAGTGGAATATCTGATAATTTTGGCCAGTTGAATTGGATATTCTGCCTTGTGGTAAAATGGCCATAGCCTTTGTCATAGCGGCGGGCAATTGATGCTAATTTGCGCAATTGGCGAGGTGATAATGTGCCATAGGGAATAGCAACGCGCAGCATATAGGCATGCAATTGCAGGTAAACACCATTCATCAACCGTAAAGGTCTAAATTGCTCTTCGGTGATTTCGCCGTTTAAGCGGCGTTGCACCTGATCTGAAAATTCGCTAACACGAGTTTTGACAAAAGCGCGGTCAAATTCATCATAACGATACATGGATTTATCCTCTTGGCAATTTAGAATTGGATATTTAAATTGCGGTAAAACATGAATTTTAAGGCAGAATTGAAAATCCTATGGATTGAGCGGTGCTGCGCCATAAGCAATAGTTGGACCATTTTGCCGAATACGCTCACGCAGCCGGATTGGGCGCAGCTGGGCATCCTTTTCATCGACATCGATCAAATTGGCATCAATAACGATGTTGGTGGCAATCCCCAATTTTTGCGCATCTTCCAAAATGCTTGTCTCTTCGGGCGTAACTGCTAGCAAAGCATTATTAGCGTCCTCGCTCCATTGCCCATTCTTGCTGTACCAAACAACGCGCCCATCACCTAATTTATTGGCTGTTAAAATTTTTGCTGCCATTTTACTCCACCCTTTAAAACAATAATGCCTATATCGCGCTTGCTATGCAGCTTTTGGTGCATATTGGTTGCTAATATTTGCGTAATTATGTTGAAATGCCACATCCGAAAGCGATGGTAAAACAGCAAAATCTTGCTGGTTAATTTCCAGTAAAGCTATATCCCTCAGCATTTGTGCTCTATCACCATAAAGGCGCACAATCTGCTTGCCGCTTTCAATTAAGTTGATAAGAAGTTTTGTGCACTCTAGATCGTCAAGGGTGTTTTTAGGAGTGACAAACCGCTGTGCATCGCGCCGGCCTATGGTTAGCAGATCTTCATCAATGCTATGATCATAAACGATACCATCGGCCATTAATAATACGCGCTGGCTGTGCAGCGTAATCTGGTCAGCGTCAAGATTTTGTGCATTTAATAAATATAAACGCCCTTTATTTTCTTTGAAAGCGTGGATAAGATCAAATGCCTCCCGTTCGGCAGCTGCTGGATTATTACGTTCCAATTCCTCAACAATTTTTCCATTAAAAAAACGAAACCAAAAATTACGCCGTGTCAAACCTTTGGCAATGGAGTTATCGACAAGTGTTCTAAGTTTTGCTGCAAGAGCAGCTACCTTACCAATTTGCGGATTTAACAAAGCCTCGATCTGGGCGCGGATCATTTGTGCAAGGACTGGGCTTGCGCCTTCTGAACCAATCGCCACCGATATTGGTGCACGATTGACAAGGGCAGGGGTGAAAAAATCGCACATATCTGGACGATCCACCACATTGACGGCAATTTTTAATTGATGTGCATAATCCGCAATAATCTTATCTTGCCCCACATCGCCATTAGCGGCAAAAATTAGCACAGCACCATAGAGATGCTCAGAAGTGAATTTCTCAGCAAGCCAAACGAAATTATTGTCTTCAAGGCTATATTCTTTGATAAAATCTAAAAGATCATCTTCGGGCGCATCAGCAATTAATACCAATGCAGCTGAAGTTTCACGTAGGAGGCGCAGTTTCGCATAGGCTTCAGCGCCATTGCCGATAATGACAATTTTTTGCCCTGCAACTTTAAAAAATGCTGGAAAGGTTGCAAGTTTCTGCGCGTCAATGCTCATCATAAACCCCACATATGTAGCCGATTTCTTTGAGTTGAATAAGTTTGGCGAACTTATCTGGTAAAAAATCAGTATTACGATATTTTCCTTAGTATCGAGCAATTTGTGCATTTGGTTAAGAGATAACCGGTTCAATTTTTTAGAATTATTCGCATTAATTTTGCATTAAAAGAACTTTTTTGAGAAATTATTTTTTGTGCTAATGATAGCAACCCTCAGTTTATATGTGTCGCTAAAAGTTATATTTATTTAATTTATATAATATATTAAATATAACTAATTTAAAATGAACTATATTAAATTAAATATTGGGGTTTTTAAAAAATAAATTGAAATTTAAAAAATATTTAATATAAACGTCATTTGTATAGTTTTATTTAATGTTAAATTTTATCTTTATGGGGTGTTTAAATGGCAAGAGGCGTAAGTATAACAAAACCGTCAATGGTGGTTAATTCTGGTACGAATTATATATTTGGTACTAATAACGATGATTATGTAAATATTAAAGGTGAAGTTAAAGCGGGTTGGCGCTCACAGAATACAATTGAACTTGGTCACGGTAACGATACTGTCTGGATCGGTCAAAGTATGTGGGGATACGGCCAAAACACTATTAAGGGTGGTAATGGCAATAAGGTACTCAGCATCATGGGCGGGGTTGATTCCTGTGCTGGGGCATATAGTAAAAATGAAATCGTGTTTGACGGCGTAAGCACTGATAAACGTACTTTAAATTTGGGATATGTTCGATCAGCTGATTCAGGCTTGAACACCATAACAACAGGTGCGGGTACAGATTATTTGAATATTTGGGCAATGCATGCATTCAAATATGGTACAAATAGCATTTCTTTAGGCGATGGTGACAAATACCTAAATTTCCAAAACGACATTTTCGCCCGAGATTGGTATGGCGTTAATACAATCGATTTGGGTATTGGTAAGCATGACATTGTCATTGGCAGTAACTATATCGCTTATTATAGCACCACCAACAGACTAAGTACAGTATCAGGCGACACTAACATATGGATCAAAAATGCCATGTGGAGTGATTCTGAAAACAGTATTGAACTTGGTGAAGGTGTTCATAACATCCATATTGGTAATATGTGGTCACATTATAGTGGTTATAATTCCATCGTAACCGAAGGTACAACAACAATTAATATTGATCGTGACCTTGTTAGCTTCTCAAAAAACCTTATTCAAACTGGTGATGGCAACGACGTTATTAATATTAACTGGGGAATTAATGCCGATAAAGGCACCAACATGATTAATACTGGCGCTGGCAATGATACTGTTCGTGTTGGTTTTATGAATGCACAATATGCGGATAACATTATTGATCTCGGTGAAGGTGATGATCGCTTATCAATCAATGGTAACCTAACCTCAGGTCCCAATGCGAATAACTATATTTACGGTGGTGCCGGAAACGATTTTATCGAAATTTACGGTTACATTTTCCCAAATAGCCTCGTACTCGATGGTGGTGAAGGTTATGATACACTTTCCTTAAAAGCTGATTATAGTTGGGATTTTGCAGGGCGATATCAAAATTGGGTAAGTAATTTTGTATCAAGCCCAAGTTTTGGCTGGGCAAGTCTTGAAAATATTGATGTTAATATCAATAATAAATATAGTTTGAACCAGATTTCATGGCTTACAAACCTAATTAATAATCACAATGATCAAAATTCGGATTCTCACATCGATATGAGTCTTAATCTCGATAAATGGGGTAGTGTTTTTGAATTAAATAGCATTTTCACTTCAGCTGACGAAACTGCTATTAATAAAATCAATCTTACTGGCGGTAGCGCTAACCAGTTAAACATCCATTCATCATTGGATTTTAATGGCTATGATAATGATAAATTATTTATCAATGGTGATGCCAATGACACTGTTGCTTTTGATAATCTTTGGACAAAAGCTACAGATAAGTACACCGATGCCCAAACAGGTTTAGTTTATAACGAATTCCATAATTCGTATAATGAAACCGTCTATGTGCAAGAGAATGTTCAGTTGTCATATGTATAATTGAATATCTTAAAATCGATTATTTTTAATTTAAAGCCCGTAGAGTTTTATCCTTTACGGGCTTTTTATTTGTTTGATATCGGGTTGATCGTTTCCTTTAAAATCGTATATCATTAAGTAAATACAAAATTGCTTTTAAAAGCATAAAAAAACCCACTGGAAAACCAGTGGGTTAATGAGAAGGAATTTGGGCTGGCTGCTTTTTTATTCGCAAACCTTGCGAAAGACAAAAGCATGTGAGTTTATCAATCCGCATTTTCTCGTAAGGATCAAAAGATCAGTTGTATGCGTTTTATGATATATGTCGGCTTTCAAAAGAGTTTTAAAGGCCGACATATGCCATTAGTTAGCCTGACGACGCAGGAATGCAGGAATTTCCAACTGTTCATCTTCGCTTGGCGCTTCAGCGCGTTGTTGCTGTGGACGCATTTGCGCTTCATTTGGGCGGCGCGGTGTATAAATTGCCTGATCCTGATTAGGAGCCTGACGATTGTCACCCATGTTTGGCCGTTGTCCCATTTGATTTGGTTGAGCATTTTGACCGCTAGAACGCTGTGGAGCACTTTGCTTTGGAGCTACCGCAGGTTCGAGACGTGCGCTTGGCTCCTCGTCATCGCGATGAATAAAACCCTGTTTTAAACGCTGCCACAAACTGCGAGGTGTATTGCTTTCGTTGCTACCTTTACTTTTTTGATCAGCATTAATGCGCAAAGATGGCGGAAATGCTTCAATTTCAGGAATGCGCGACGAAGCTTGTTGTTGGGCCTGTTGCATAGGCTGTTGTTGAGCCTGCTGCATTGACTGTTGTGGTGCGCGCTGTTGTGGCGCAACTACACGCTGTTGACCATTAGCCTGTTGTGCCTGCATGTTGCCCTGCTGCGGGTTTAATGATTGGCTAAAATTTTGGCTAGCTGGAGCTACACTGCGGTTTGGTGCAACAGTATCAACACTTGGCGGCGTTGCTGCTGTTTGGCCCATAGGTTGCAAGGGAGCTGATGTGCGAGCAGGTTGCTTTGCAAGATTAGGCTGACCAACTACACGATTTGGTGCGGCTGGCTGCGCGCTTGCAAAAATTTGGCTTTGTGGACGAAATGGCTCTTCCATAGGCGCTGCCATTTCTTCTTCTAATGCCTCAATGACTTCAATAAAGGATTCTGGCTGCGGCTGCACTGGTCGAGTCGAGACCGGAGCTGCCGCTTCAAGCTTTTTTACAGCATGTACCGAAGTAGAGTTTTCAATTGTCAAGCCAGCTTCAAGTGCAGCGCGGTCAATGCCGGTTGCAACAACAGAAACGCGGATGATGCCTTCAAGTGCTTCATCATTAATAGCACCAAAGATGATGTTTGCGTCAGCATCCACTTCTTCCTTAATGCGGTTAACAGCTTCATCAACTTCAAACAAGGTAAGATCGCTACCACCTGAAACAGAAACAAGTAGGCCACGTGCACCGCGCATTGATGTTTCATCAAGCAATGGATTAGCAATTGCAGCCTCAGCAGCTTTTAATGCACGTCCTTCACCTGATGCTTCGCCAGTGCCCATCATTGCTTTGCCCATATCATGCATGACAGAGCGCACATCGGCAAAGTCTAGATTGATAAGACCCTTGCGGATCATCAAATCAGTAATCGAAGCTACACCTGAATAAAGAACCTGATCTGCCATAGCGAAGGCATCAGCAAAGGTTGTTTTTTCATTCGCAATGCGGAAAAGATTTTGGTTTGGAATAACGATAAGCGTATCAACGCTTTTTTGTAATTCTTCAATACCAGCTTCCGCTGTCTTCATGCGGCGTTGGCCTTCAAAAGAAAAAGGCTTGGTTACCACACCAACAGTCAAAAGACCTTTTTCACGGGCGGCGCGTGCAATAATTGGAGCCGCGCCCGTACCCGTACCACCACCCATACCGGCAGTCACAAATACCATATGAGAAGAATTAAGGTGATCTAGAATTTCATCAAGAGATTCTTCCGCTGCTGACTGCCCAACTTCTGGGCGTGCACCAGCACCAAGACCTTCAGTGACTGAAGCACCAAGTTGAACAACTTTTTCAGCCCGTGACATTGCAAGTGCCTGTGCATCCGTATTGGCCACAACAAATTCAACGCCTTCAAGACCAGCATTGATCATATTGTTAACGGCGTTGCCGCCGCCACCACCAACACCAAAAACCGTAATTTTTGGCTTTAACTCGACTATTTCTGGTCTTTGTAAAGTAATAGACATAATTTATTCCTTCTCACCTTAAACCGCAAGCCCAATGCGGTAAACTGACTATTTCTAGATATGAAAAAGGCATTCCAAAACCAAATTTCACATCCCATGATCTAAAACCGGTAAGCTTAAGTTAAAAGACAAGCTTACAAGCTAATTTTTTTAAGAACCTTTGCGAAGTCCTCCGCGCAACCAATGACTAACGCGGGAAAAATGTCCGCTATTGGCACTTGCATTGCTTGATGATCCCTGCACTTTATATTCTTCCATTCCGCTAATTTGCGGATAGATTAATAATCCTACAGCCGAGGAGAACGCCGCGCCCCTTGCCATATCTGGCAATCCAGAAATACCAAGCGGTCTGCCTATGCGTAATTGACCCTTAAGAATATGACGACCAACTTCGGCAATACCAGGTAGTTGCGAACCACCACCAGTTAGAATTATGCGCTTTCCAACCAAACTACCAAAGCCAGATTGTGTAAGCTTATCTCTTGTCATTTCAAGAATTTCTTCCACACGAGCGCGAATAATACGTGCAAGTAAGGCACGTGGATATTGACCTGCAAGCCCTGAATCTTGCCCATTACTGTCGCGCATTGGTGGCATGGAAATCATATGGCGATCATCGGCACTAACCGAGAGAGCCGAGCCATGCATCACTTTGATGCGTTCGGCTTCATCTAGCGGAATGGTAAAGCCGCGAGCAATGTCGAGTGTAATATGATTTGCCCCAATCGGTAGCATATCGGTAAAGACAAAACGACCCTCAGCAAATATCGAAATAGTTGTAGTGCCCGCACCGATATCAATACAGGCGGTACCAAGGCGCGGTTCATCACCAACAAGAACAGAAAGGCCGCTTGCATAAGGTGTTGCGACAACTGTCTCGACACTTAAATGCGCGCGATTGATACAATGCTCTAAATTACGCAACGGCGCACTTTCGGCCGTTACTATGTGCATTTCTGCACCAAGTTCACGCCCCATCATATCGCGCGGATCAGAAATGCCGCTTTCACCATCAAGGCTAAAATTGCCAGGTAATGAATGCATAATATAACGATCAAGATCAAATGCTGATTTCGAACATTCAGAAAGTGCACGGCGCACATCGCGCATATCAACCTTATCACCGCTAATATCAATTTTTGAATTAACTTGTGTACTTTTAAGCTTGCCTGCAGAAAAGTTGACAATCACTGAATCAACAATGAGGCCGGCCATACGTTCAGCGCTGTCAACAGCCAAACGAATGGCTGCTTCAGCCTTGGACATATCAACTATAATGCCGGCCTTTACACCCTGCGAACGCTGAATACCAAAACCAAGTACTTCCATACTATGGGTGCGACCATGGAGATATTCTGTTTGTTCCAATGGGCGTAAACGAGCAATAATGCAAACAATTTTACTTGAGCCAACATCTAGCACCGTCAAAAGCCGGGTTTTACGTGATGAAGAACCATTTAAGTGGGCGATAAAATTCATGCTCGCCCCGCTTTGCGTGCTTTTTCACGCTTTTCTAGTTCTTTTACAGTTTCGGTGCGTCGTTTTAATGCCTCATCAGTTAGCGCAACCGTGACACGGTCATCAAGGCGTAAATCAACACTTAAAATATCACGTGACAAAAGTCCGTCCTTTTGATCCATTTCAAGAATTTGGGTGAGACGTTTGCCAAAATTTTCTTCTGGTAATTTAACCCTTACGCCATTATCTAAAACAATGTCCCAGCGGCGGTCACCGATACGAATATAAGCGCGAACGCGCTCTTTGATGTTTGGAAATTCATCCATCGCATTAAGAAAATTTTGAGCCGTATTTTCGGCGCCAGTACCAACAATCAAGGGTAAGTGGCGGCTAAATCCAGCGCGATAAGGAATAATGACATTGCCATCCTTATCAACAATATCAACTTCACCATTATGCTGCCACAGCGCCATTGGTTGATGTTCGCTTAGCATAATATTGAGACGATCAGGATAAATTTTTTGTACAGTGACAGCTTTTACCCATGGTAAAGCTTTCAATTCATCGCGCACCTTATCGACATCATAGCCGATAATTGATGTATCGCCATCAAGGCCGATTGCGCCAAGCACATCAATCTCTGATGTAAAATAGTTACCTTTTACGTCAACCTTTTCTACGGCAAAGCCGAGGGATGATGTCGCAAGCTTTACTGCATCATCACTATGGTTTCCTGCATAAGTGCCATAAAATATTGTTGAACTTAATAAGGCCAATACAGCAAAAGAGCCGCTATGACGCGGTATAGCAATATGTCCAGACGTAAACCGTAAGACAATACCTTTTATCCGCCGTGAAAATTTAATCACGCGGTTTTTGAGCATTGTTCTCAAGTTCTGCTTGAAATTGCTGTTTAGCGCATGCACGATGCATCCTCCACGATCCATTTTACTAGATCACCAAATGTTAGACCGGAAACTTTAGCCATATCAGGGACTAGGGAGGTTGGCGTCATACCAGGTTGGGTATTGACTTCAAGCCAGATGAGATCATCTGTTTTTTCATCAAAACGAAAATCGGAACGACTGACCCCACGACAACCAATTGCCTGATGGGCTAGTAGTGCCATTCTTTGTATATTTTGGTAAATATTTGGTGAAATTTCAGCAGGACAAACGTGAATTGATCCGCCTTGTGCATATTTTGCATCATAATCATAGAATTTATAGCTGGCATTAGGAACAATTTCGCACACATCAAGTATGCGATCGCCTAAAACGCCGCAGGTAAATTCACGACCTGGAATATATTGCTCGACAATCACTTCATCACCATAAGGCCATTCTGGGGCGCTAAGTGATGCGGGTGGTGTATTTTGTCCCTCCAAAACGATGACAACACCAAAGCTCGAACCTTCTTTAACGGGCTTAACCACATAAGGAGGGGTAATAGGATGAATAGTACCAATATCATGGCGATCCATTACCCGAGACGGAGCAACCTTAACCCCTGCCGCGCTAGCAATTATTTTAGCCCGCGCTTTATCCATAGC
The DNA here is from genome assembly GCF_026743145.1 of Bartonella sp. HY761. Taxonomy (NCBI): domain Bacteria; kingdom Pseudomonadati; phylum Pseudomonadota; class Alphaproteobacteria; order Hyphomicrobiales; family Bartonellaceae; genus Bartonella; species Bartonella sp. HY761. The sequence goes on along the minus strand of NZ_CP104887.1, from coordinate 2,183,160 downwards.
AAGAGCTGATGCAAGTACGCCAGAATGGGTATAAGGAATTTTCAAAAACTCTAAAATTCCTTGAATTGTACCATCTTCACCAAAAGGACCATGAAGCGCATTAAAGGCAACATCAGGGCGAAGTTGTGCAAGGCGATCAGCAACATTGGTATCAACATCAAGGCGTGTCACTTGAAAACCAAGGGCTTCAAGTGCATCGGCACAAGCATTGCCTGATGACAGGCTAACTGGTCTCTCAGATGAAAAACCACCCATAAGCACAGCAACATGTTTGTTGTTCACCTTAAATCCCCTACAGATTATGCACAGTAAAAATTACAGTTTTGAATCATCAATTACCAAAAGATTCATGATACGAATCAAATATGTAATTATGGTTAACATAAGAATCAGACTGGCGCTGTAAAAACAAGTCCCCTTAGCTTGGCAAGGCTTGCCAAAGGCGGTTTTTATGTCTCATGTTTCTGAAAAGACTCAAAAATTTTTTTTTGATTTTTTTTGTATTTTTTAGAAAGTCGTTATCAATCTGCGTCTTTTAAAGCACTATCGAAAAGTCTTTTATTATTTTGTAAAAAAAGGACAGCAAAGCAGTCGATTTGGCGTGATAGTTTTTATTAGAGCAGATATAGATCTAAGATAATTTTTTTTAATATTAGTCACATTGAAATTATCTTTTTTATATTTCACCATTGAATGCTTAACCCAAGATTGTTTATGTTGTGACTGATATTTTTCCTACCCAAAAAGGTTAATTTCATCAAAAATCAGTAAATTACGATATTAGAATATATCTAATTTTTAGAGTTTTATTAATATTTGTTACAAATAGTGATAAATATGATTTTTTGAGCTTTATCTTTTGTTAAAGCTGCTTTATGCACATTTACGAATAAATGTTTTGCGTATGAATTGACTTTATAATCAAGGAACAAAAAATGCATAATAGCATTGGTTTACGGCCAATCAGGTCGACGATTTTTCGCACTCTCTTTTTAGGTGTATTAGCAATTGGCTTGGGGGCATGTACGACAACTGGTACAACGACAGTTGACGGACAGCCAACGACTAAAACAACCATCAAGCCACAAAGTTTTATTGAAGGAAATAAGTCGCTTGATGAGCGTTATGGCCCTGATAGAGATGAACCATTTAAAATTAAACCAATTCCTAATGGTGTTATCCCTGAAAAATTCCAGCGTACGGTTGTTGCTTATCCATCACGCGAAGCGCCTGGCACAATTATCGTTGAGCCAGCCAATCACTATCTTTATTTCATTGCTGGCAATGGCAAAGCTATTCGCTATGGTGTGAGTGTTGGTGCCGCCGGTCTTGGTTTTCAAGGCGAAGCAGATCTTAAAGTAAAACGTAAATGGCCGCGTTGGATTCCAACCAAGGATATGATTGCGCGTGCGCCAGAACGCTATAAAAAATATGAAAATGGCGTAGATGGCGGTCCAAGCAACCCCTTGGGCGCGCGTGCGCTTTATCTTTACCAAAATAATGTTGATACCTATTATCGCATTCACGGTACAACCCAACCATCAAGCATTGGTAAATCGGTGTCAGCTGGTTGCATCCGCATGGCAAATCCAGATGTGATTGACCTTTTTGCCCGTGTGCGTACAGGTGCTAAAGTTATCGTGCGCTAAGATACAAAAAATTGTATAACAAAAGGGCAGGAAGAGATTTTCTTTTCCTGCCCTTTTTACATGTTTAATCAATTTTCAGCTTTGGTTTTTTCATTTAAAGTGGCTTAATCGAATTTTTCTTTAGAATTGGCAAAGCCTTTTACCCAATAACCAGCAGCCTTAATCCAATTAAGTGGCACATGACGTTCGGTATTAAAGAACATACGTAAGTGGCGGGTTACCTTTCCTTCGGCGGCAATCCAGATAAATGTCCGCTCTTGCAAGCTTAGTTCCTTAACCTTTTCAAGCAGAAATTTGGGTTCATCAGCAAGTTCAACCGAGCGGTAAACCCAATGATAGGTTACATTGGCCTTGGTATTAAATTTTTGCACTTCCTGTTCATTGGCAACCGTTGCAATAACGGTGATGTCAGTGCCTTCAGCGGCTTCCTCAACCCGTCTGCCAATGGCTGGCAAAGCCGTTTCATCGCCGATTAATAGCCAAGCATTAATATTGCCGCCAATAACGGCTGAACCGCGTGGACCACCAATGACAAGTTCATCACCTTGTTTTGCATTTAATGCAAAAGTGCTTGCTGGTCCTGCATCATGTAACACAAAATCAATCGCTAATAGGTTGGCCTGTTCGTCATAAAAACGTGGTGTATATTCGCGGCTTTGCTGGGTTAGTTCATTCTCGCCAAAAAATAGCTTGATATGATCATCGGGAGCTGCTGAAACAAAGCCCGTAAGATCATCTCCACCAACGAATACCCGGCGCATCAAGGGGGTTACATCTTCAATTTTTTCAACTTTCAATATGCGGCGTTTGGTTTCGTGACGTACACGCTCAATATGCGGTGCTGTATCATTTTCTTGGGTCATGACTTTTCCTAAAAATTTTTGTTCTATTTTGCTTGATTTTACCGCTATTATAGCTGCATAATATTGTATTTGTCTCTTATATTTTTACATCAAACTCATCAAATTGCTCGATACCTTTACCTTGTGCAGTAAGGTCTATGTAATGGGCCATGCGCTTTTCATCCACAATGCTTGATGTCATGCCGCGCTTCCAATAGCCGATCGCTTTTATGTCGGCTTTCGCCACTTGCCCGCCACTTAAAAAGTGGTCGCGTATTTGTCGCGCTTCTTCACGCTCGCAGGCGATCCAAAGATTGGCTTTGGTGGTTGGATTGATGGAAAGAGCTTCTTTGACTAAAAAACCAGAAGTGCCGGCGGCACAATCATCTTGACGAATAAAGGTTTTATAATCTACCCCTGCGATCTTCGGTAATTCGTCTATTGCGGATTGATGGGCGCAATCAATATAGGCTGTGGCTTTTAAACCTTGTGGCCAATTTTTAAAAATAGAAAATAGCGCAGGAATTGCCGTATCGTCGGCAAAAAATATATTATCATGACCATTTTTATAATCAGGCATAAAATGTTGCTTTGGTCCCATAAGATAAATCTTGTCACCAATTTTTTGCTTGCTCAACCAGTCCATAGCCAAGCTTTGGCCGTGATGAACTACAAAATCGATTTCTGCAATATTGGTTGCGGCATAATAGTCACGAATGGTGTAAACACGGGTGATTGGCTTTCCACTACCAATGGCATCCATTTCAATTCGGACAGCATTATTGGCTTGCAACCATTGATCTAGGTTTGGATCTTTGACAATGCCGCTTACACGTATTACTGAAGCAAACGGTTTTGCAATCTCAGTAATTGTCATGCTATTGCGTATGATCTTGTGTCCCGACATTTTTGCGGTTTCACTTGCATTTTTAGAACTGGCTTTTGTTTCCATATTTGCCATTTTGCACCTACCCAAAATATTGTTGTCAGCATTGGTATAATGGCAATATTTCACAATGACAAATAAAACATGATAAAAATACTCAAATTAAATAATGAAAATAATTTTTGCGATAATGTTCTTGATATGTTCTTTAATTTTTGATATTGTGTTTCTGTCAGGGAATGGATGTTTAGCTATGCCTATAGGCAAGTAAATGCCATTTATTTATTAAGCTATTTCAATCAAGTATGGTTGCTCATTTGCTTTATGGCATTTCAGCAAGTTTTTGGCAGTGGTGCAATGTTAAAAATTCGGATTAATCATAATCTTGCTGATAATCTTGCCAAGGCTGATAAGGCAGCTTTTGGCGATGGTCGCCAAGCGCACGCTAATGATATTATTGAAGATAGCAATATGCGGCTTCAAGCAAAGCGTATAAAAGGGCGTGGAGCAGGGCTTAATCCTGCAGGGCGCTTTGAGGATAAATCAGTTTGTTCCTTTGATGATGGCTGGCAAAATGATGAAGAAATAGCACCGCTTAAAACAATTGTTCAAATTGAAAAAGCTCGCAATATTATTACAAGCAACAGTTCGCCTGATCTTGGATTTGACCGCTCTATCAATCCTTATCGTGGTTGTGAGCATGGTTGTATTTATTGTTTTGCCCGTCCTAGCCACTCTTATATGGGCTTGTCGGCAGGGGTTGATTTTGAAACACAGCTTTTTGCAAAACCTGATGCAGCAAAATTGCTAGAAAAGGAATTATCAAAAGCTGGCTATAAACCGAAAATCATTGCCATTGGTACGAATACTGATCCTTATCAGCCGATTGAAAAAAAATGGGCGATTATGCGAGAAATTTTGACCGTTTTAAATAGGGCCAATCATCCGGTAAGTATTGTGACAAAATCAGCTTTGATTTTGCGTGATGTTGATATTTTAAGCGAAATGGCGCAAAAACGGTTGGTACGGGTTTGTATATCACTTACCACATTGGATAGTAGGCTTTCACGGGCAATGGAGCCAAGAGCTGCAACGCCAAAGCGCCGCCTTGAAACTATAAAGCAATTGCATCAAGCCAATATACCGGTTTCCACATTAGTTGCGCCGGTTATTCCGGGTTTAAATGATCATGAGATTGAAAATATATTAGAGTCTGCAAAAGAAGCTGGTGTTCATGACGCAGATTTTGTCATGCTGCGTTTGCCTTATGAGGTTGCCCCTTTATTTAAAGATTGGCTTTTGCGCGAATATCCCAATCACTATCGTAAAATTATTTCAATTTTACGATCTATGCGTGGCGGCAAGGATTATGATGCTGATTGGCAAAGTCGGATGCGCGGTACAGGCCCTTTTGCCGAACTGGTTGCCCGCCGCTTTGCTATAACATGTCAAAGGCTAGACATTGGCAAGCGTCGTATTCCTCTTTCATTTGAAAATTTCGAGCCACCAATAAAATCGCCCGTACAATTATCGTTGTTTTAAAACATAAGGGGCTTTGATATTATGCAGTAAACTATTTAAGCAAAAATTATCGTAAAATAACTCTTCGGCAATTGCTAGGTTAGTATGTTAACATGGTCATAGAGTGTTGTTTAAATTGCCTTAATTATTTTGAATTGGAATTATGCTCTTGTCTCTTTATGATGTTAAGGACTTTGATGAATTTGTAACTTCGCTAAAATCTGTCACCTTGCACGACCAATGGCATGCAAGGGTAGCCAAGATTGGTGGTAAATTTTTTGCCGCCCTTGGTGGTAAAGGTGGTTTATGGGTTGATTGTTTGGTTTTTAAGGTAGCGCCTTCAAGCTATCTTATGATGCTTGAGCAAGATGGTATAAAACGTGCGCCTTATACATCAAGCACCTGGCCGGCCGTACATAAAAATTCAGAACTAACTGATGATGAATTAAAAATCTATATCGCGCGTTCCTATGATATTGTTGCTAAAAGTTTAACGAGAAAAAAGCGCCAAGAATGTGGTGTTGAGTAGAGTTTTTTAAGTTGATACGATAAAGAGATTTAAAACCATATACTCGTAAATAATCTTGTAATCATAAATATTGGGGCAATGCTGCAAATCTTCTCAAAATGCTTGCACAAATTTGCCGGTAATGTCACAAGGCTTTATGGCAAAAAAATTTAATCCTTTACCGCTTTTATTTGATATTCCTAAGCAACCAGATTTTTCTGGCGAGCAACGTTTAATGCGCCATGGGGCAAAATTTGTTGCGGGTACTGATGAAGCAGGACGCGGGCCTTTAGCTGGGCCAGTAGTTGCTGCTGCGGTTATTTTAAACCCTGATAACATCCCTGTTGGTCTCAATGACTCTAAAAAATTGTCGCATAAGCAGCGCGAAAAATTGTATCAACAAATTTTGGATAGCGCTCTTAGCGTTAGTATTTGCAGCGTGAGTGCATTATCCATTGATCTTAGTGATATACGTAAAGCCTCGCTTGAAGCCATGCGCCGTGCATGCCAAGGCCTTGCAGTGCAGCCCGATTATATTTTAATCGATGGCCGCGATATACCTGATGGCTTACCTTGTGCTGCCGATTCTTGGGTAAAAGGCGATCAACGCTCCGTCTCCATTGCTGCCGCCTCGATCATTGCCAAGGAAATGCGTGATAAAATGATGATTTTAGCAGCCAGTCAACATCCCCATTATGGGTTTGAAAAACATGCCGGTTATGCAACAGTTACCCATCGGCAAGCTATTGAAAGTCATGGGCCAGTTAAAAAATTGCATCGCTATAGTTTTGCGCCGATAAAAAATATGGATATTAAATAGTAGGCTTTTTAAATTTCTTGTTCTTGTGCTATAAATCTAAAAAATCTAAAAATAAAACTTAAGTAAAATATTATTATCGTTCATCTTTTTATTATAAAAGTTTAAAATATCATGATTGTTTCAGCATCGCCTACTATTATAAAACAAGTCGTTGCGCATTTGCGTGAGGGCAAGTTGGCGGCTCTACCTACCGAAACAGTTTATGGTTTGGCAGCAGATGCAACCAATGGAGAGGCGGTGGCAGAAATTTTTGCCACCAAAGGTCGTCCCCATTTTAATCCTTTAATTGCTCATGTTGCCTCCATGGATATGGCAGCACGTTATGTTGCAATTGATGATATGTCAGCCAAGTTGATGCAAGAATTTTGGCCAGGACCTTTGACACTTGTTTTACCACTGCGAAAAAATAACAATATTCACCCTTTGGCAACAGCTGGCTTGCCAACCCTTGCCTTGCGCAACCCTAAAGGAATTTTTGCAGATATTGTGCAAGGTCTTGATCGTCCTATTGTTGCACCAAGTGCTAACCGTTCTGGTCGAATTAGCCCAACAAGTGCCATTGCGGTTGAAAATGATTTTCAAGGTCGTGTGCCATTAATTATTGATGCAGGTCCATGTGAAGTAGGGGTTGAATCCACCATTATCAAAGTTGATGGTGATGATGTTTATTTACTGCGCCCTGGTGGTTTAGAGCGTGAAGCGATTGAGGCTATTATAAAGCGGCCAGTGAAACAACTGGATCATGGTGCAGCTATTCAAGCACCGGGTATGATGAAGTCTCATTACGCGCCCAATGCAACAATGCGTTTAAATGTTGATGAAGTCATGGAAGGGGAAGCGCTTTTACACTTTGGTGACACAGCAATTAAGGGGCAGGCAAATGCAAAAGCCATTTTAAATTTGAGTGAAAGTGGAGATTTAAAAGAAGCAGCAGTGCATTTATTTGATTATATGCAGCGCCTTGATCTTGTTGGCGCAAGTTCCATTGCGGTTGCACCAATACCGTTGACAAGTCTTGGTGAGGCAATAAATGACCGGCTTAACCGCGCCGCTGCACCAAAATAAAAACTCTGTTATGATAATTCCGCTGTGGCACTGGTTAAAAAGGCTAAATCGTCACCGCTTACAAATGGTGAAAGCTTTTCATAAACCTTTGCATGATAGGCGTTGAGCCATTGGCGTTCTTCCAAAGTAAGCATAGTGCTATCAATCAAGCTTTGATCAATTGGACATAGGGTCAAGGTTTCAAAACTATGCATGTCAATTTCGCCGCCATCAATTGGTTCTGCATCTTGCACAATAAGCAAGTTTTCAATGCGTATGCCAAAGGCGCCCTCGCGGTAATATCCGGGCTCATTGGAAATAATCATGCCTGCCATTAATTCTTGTGTGCTAGCGCGTGATAAGCTTTGCGGCCCTTCATGAACCGATAGAAAAGAGCCAACACCATGCCCTGTACCATGCTTATAATCAAGGCCAGCTTTCCATAAGGCGCTGCGTGCCAAAATATCAAGATCAACACCGCGTGAATGGGCAGGAAAACGTGCCAATGACATGTTGATCATGCCTTTTAACACCAATGTGAAACAGCGAATTTGTTCCGCATCTGGCTTGCCACCTTTAGCACAAATGGCAACGGTTCTGGTAACATCTGTGGTGCCATCGCGATATTGCGCGCCTGAATCAACGAGGTATAATTCATGCGGTTCTAATTTGCGGTTGGTTTTGGTGTTAACACGGTAATGGATAATAGCGCCATCACTCCCCACGCCCGAAATCGTGTCAAATGATAAATCTTCAAGCTTAGAATTGTGCTCAATTGCGGTTTTTGCGCGAAATTCTTCAAGCTTAATAGCGGCGGAAATTTCGTCTTGAGTACCTGCACTTTGCCGACTTAGCCACGAGAAAAATCTAACCAAGGCAACACCGTCACGCAAATGCGCCCGTCTTGCGCCTTCTAGTTCTACTGCGTTTTTAATTGCCCTTGGTAATTTTGCCGGATCTTGCCCTTCAACAATTTTTGCGCCAGCATCTTCAATAAGTGTGCGGATTTTTTCAGCACATAAATTGGCATCAAGCAATATTTTTTGATTACCGGCAATAATTTCCTTCAATTTATCAATCATATGGTTTGGAGCCACAATATGGCATAGCGGGTCTAGATAGGCTTTTTCTTCAACCCCAAGTTTTCTTGGATCAATAAATAAATAGGGCTTACTAGATGCTGATATAAAAGCAAAAGATAATGGTAATGGCGTATTTGAAACATCTGTTCCGCGAATATTAAACAGCCATGCAATTGATGATGGATCAGTTAAAATAGTGGCGGTGCAATTTTTCTGCCTAATATCCTCCTGAATTTCTGCAAGTTTAATATCTGCTTCTTTACCAGCCATGGAAAGCGGTTGAATGGTCACGCGGCCAAGTGGTGGTTCTGGCTGGTCATCCCAAATGACATCAACAAGATTATAATCTAAACTATGCAAATTGCCACCAGCCTTTGCCATAGCTTCACGCAGATGACGTGCTCCTGCAATAGTGGTGAGCCAAGGGTCAAAGCCAATTGTTAGACCTTTGCCATGCTCACTCAACCACTTTGATGGTGGATGTGATATTAAATCTTCATAGTCAAAAACATTATTATCGGTTTGTTGGCGAACTTGTAAACTATAACGCCCATCGGTAAAAATATAGGCTTTATCTTGCAAGACAAGTGCGCTTCCCGCCGATCCGGTGAAACCGGTTAGCCAAGCAAGGCGTTGCGCATGTGGCGGCACATATTCACCCTGATGCTCATCGGCGCGGGGTATGATAAAGCCATCAAGCCCTAAGCGGCTCATTTCTTTGCGCAATAGTGCCAGTCTTGGCTTGCCATTGTCCGGATTGGTTGCAATATCAAAGGTTTGAAACATTTTACACCTTGCAAGATTTGGCTTTATCGCTTGGATTAATTATTATTTGATTTATCGTTTTAAATGTAGTGTTACCCAACCATTACGGTGAAATGTTGATTGGTGATACAGTCCCTGTGCACGATAAGCTGCAAGAACACGGTCTCGTTGGCTATCTAAAATACCCGATAATATGATGGAGCCATTGGGTTTTAATGCCCGTGACATTCGCGGCGCTAGCATCATTAACGGCCGAGCAAGAATATTGGCAACAATCAAGTCAAATGGCGCACGCATCAATAATTCACGATGGTGGAAACCTGCTGCTGTTACCGCATCAATGCGCGATGCAACGCCATTTAATTTAATATTTTCCTTAGCAACCTTGGTCGCAATCGGGTCAATATCACTGGCGACAATCTTTACGGGGTAAAGCTTAGCCATGCCAATGGCTAACACGCCGCTGCCTGTACCAAGGTCAAGAATGTTTTGTGGATGCTCGTTGCGCATCACCATGCCAATCATTTCAAGGCAACCGGCAGTTGTGCCGTGATGGCCGGTACCAAATGCTTGGCCTGCATCAATTTCAATGGAAATATCATTAGCGGCAATTTTTTCTCGGTCATGGCTACCATGCACAAAAAAACGGCCGGCACGTACAGGTTTTAACCCTTCAAGGCTGTGTTGAACCCAATCAATTTCAGGTAAAATTTCAACCGTGATGCTATTTTCATCAATATTTAAAATATTGGCAAAGCGCGTGCGCATATCCTCAAGGTCATCATCTTCACAATAAAGCGAAACCTCGAAAATTTCTTCATCTTCATTAATTTCTGCAATAGAAACTGGTAAGCCATCTTCTTCAAAAGCTGGCTCAAGCTTGGCATAGATTGCCTCGGCATCGGATTTTGTATGGGTTATAAATAGGCGTATCTGTGACAAAATATTAGTTTCCTGCGCTTTTTGCCAATTCTTTTAACCATTCTACAGCAACTTCCTTATCTTGCTGGTAAGGAATAGTGGTGCGAACGCGCCCACCTTTTCTAAGCAAGATAACCGCAGCAGTGTGGTCATAAGTATAATCACCATCATTGCCAGGTACTTTTTCAGCCACAATATTAAAACTCTTTATGGCTGCATGTACCTTTTGCGGATCGCCAGATATGCCAATAATACGGTCAGAAAAATTGGAAATATAATCATGCATAACTTGTGGCGTATCACGCTCTGGGTCAACGGTAAAGAACCAAACTTTAATTTTATCTGCATCAGGGCCTAAAGCCTCTAACCATTCGGTAATATCCAAAAGTGTTGTTGGGCAAACATCGGGGCACATCGTATAGCCAAAAAATACGGCTGATGGTTGCGCACGAATATCATCTTGCGTAACGCTCTTACCATTGGAATCGGTAAGGCTAAAATCATCACCAAAGGGTTTGGGTTTGGTAAAATGTGCCCAAGCAAATATTGCCACAAAAAATAGGGCAGTAATTATGGCAAATTTGGTTAGTGCTTTCATTGAATAACCTAGTTATAATTGCGGCAAACCGATGCTTGATTTTAATACTGTAATTTGTTTTTTAACAAATCAATTTAAAAAACGTCATCAATTTATGGATGAAAAGGCTCTGTTTGCCTGTTAGAGTAAATTAAAGTAACTATAAGCATGCATTGATTGCTATTCAACCAATTTTAAAAGATAAAAAGTCGCACTATGAAAGATATCGGAAAAGATATAGGGGCTGAAACTGCTGATTTGCGGTTTCAAGATAAGGCCCCGCGCATTCACTCAACCGCGCGGCTAAAAGGCACAAAACTTGGTCCCTATAGTGAAATTGGCGAGCGTGTGCAGCTCACCGATATAAATCTTGGTGCTTTTAGCTATTTTGAACGCAATGGCGAAGCAATCTATGCCGACATTGGCAAATTTTGTTCAATCGCTGCCAATGTGCGGATTAATGCCCTTGAACATCCGATGGAGCGATTAAGTACCCACAAATTTAGCTATCGCCCCAATGAATATTTTCGTTTTTTAGCGCTCGATAGCGAATTTCGTGCACGGCGACAAAATAAAAGAGTGTCAATTGGCCATGATGTGTGGATTGGTCATGGCGCGGTAATTATGCCAGATATCAAAATTGGTCATGGTGCGGTGATTGGTGCCAATGCTGTTGTAACCAAAGATGTGGGGGATTATGAAATTGTGGTTGGAGTACCTGCAAAAAACATAAAAATGCGTTTTACAAAGCCCGTAGTTGAAGCTTTACTTGCACTTCAATGGTGGGATTGGCCATTGGAAAAGCTTTATGAAGCAATTCCTGATATGCAAAATATGAATATTGAAGATTTTATCGAAAAATGGCAAGCATAGTATTGTCAAATATTTGCCGCAAATAAAACAAAGTTATGAGTTTTTGATTTTAGAAACATTTTCATTCTAATATTGCCTGAAATATTGCATTTTTGTTGCAAGGTTTTCACAGTGACGTGATAATCTATTTTTACTGTTTTCTTTTTTTAAATTTGTAGCACTCTATGGCCACGATATGCTTATGGCGCATATCACCATTTAGAGCGCATTTCGATCTGATTGGATCAGATCGGCGCTCTAATGCATTGTTTACATCGCGTTTTTTGTCCGAAAACCGCTTCACACTTTTCGGAAAACGCTCTAATTAAGGAGATTGCATTATGTCCAAGAGAGTTGCAGATATCGTTGTAAAAACACTGGAAGATGCAGGCGTGCGGCGGTGCTATGGTATTGTTGGTGATACCCTAAACTATGTGACAACCGCGATTTCAAAAAGCCAAATCAGCTGGGTGCATATGCGCCATGAGGAAGCTGGGGCTTTTGCCGCTGGTGCTGATGCTTATCTTACTGGTGAAATTGCTGCTTGCGCTGGTTCTTGCGGGCCAGGTTCATTGCATTTTATTAATGGTATTTTTGAAGCAAACCGCAATCGCGCACCAATGGTATTGATTGCCAGCCAATTGGCAAGTGGAACTTTAGGTACAGCCTATCCACAAGAAGTGGATTTTCGCGCGCTTTATTCTCATTGCTCGGTATTTTGTGAGCAGGTATTAAATCCAGAAGATGCCCAGCGTATCACTGCGCAAGCCTGCCAAGCGGCTATTGCTAAAAAAGGTGTGGCGGTTATCATTTTACCATCGGATATATCTGAGGCTTTTATTAAAAATGAAACGCAATTTAAAACCTATCGTACCCATCCAGTTATTCGCCCAAGTGATAGCGAACTTTCTGAAGTTGCAAGCCTTTTGGCCAAGGGTAAAAAGGTTGGTATTTTTGTTGGCGCAGGTGTAAAGGGCGCTCATGATGAAGTGATTGCACTTGCCAAAAAATTAAAAAGTCCAATCGGCCATTCAACCCGTGCTAAGGATTTCATCGAATATGATAATCCTTATGATATTGGAATGACAGGGATGCTAGGTGGCAAGCCTTGCTTTACCATGATGGAAGAATGTGACACGCTCTTATTGCTTGGTACAGATTTTGCTTTTAGCCAGTTTTATCCCAATAAAGCGACATTAATCCAGATTGATGAAGATGCATCTCGTCTTGGTCATCGTCATCCTGTTGAGCTTGGTTTGGTGGGCGATATTAAAGCCAGCGTTGAAGCATTATTGCCAATCGTTGCAGAAAAATCCGACGCTAATTTCCTTGACCATTGTTTGAAAATAAATGAAGAGCATAAAAAAGAACAGGAAAAAGAGGTTCAAGAAGCAAAGTCAATTATCCATCCTCAGCGTCTTGTTTCCCTTATTAGCGAACATGCTGATGATGATGCGGTAGCTGTAGCAGATTGCGGAACTGCTATGGTTTGGGTTCTTCGTCATTTTAAAACCAATGGTAAACGGCGCACTTTATCCAGCCTTTTACATGGTTCAATGGCAAATGCTATGCCACAGGCACTAGGCATTAAAAAAGCCTATCCCGATCGCCAAGTCATTTCCATTTCTGGTGATGGTGGTCTTTCAATGCTTATGGGTGAATTATTGACGGCGGTGCAAGAAAAAATCAATGTCAAAATTGTTGTGCTCAATAATGCTTCCCTTAACTTTGTTGAACTTGAGCAAAAGGCTGAATCTCTGGTTAATGAATATACGGATTTAAAAAATCCAGATTTTGCTAAAATGGCAGAAGTTATTGGTTTTGGTGCTTGGCGAGTTGAAAAGCCAGAGCAACTTGAAAATGCCATAAAAGAATTTTTAGCCTATGATGGGCCTGCGCTTCTTGACGTTTTAACTAGTGGCTATGAATTGGTTATGCCACCAGAAGTTAGCGTTAGTGAAGTAAAAAACATGGCGCTTTATGGTGTAAAAGCCGTTTTAAAAGGACGCGTAAAAGAAGTTAAAGATCTACTTGTAGATAATTTTGTTCGCTAATAGTTAGAATAAAAAATCTAGCTTAAAAATGGATTTAAAAACACCTTTTCATTTTATGAAAGGGTGTTTTTTTATGCTTGACTCTCACCTTACGTAATCATTTACAAAAGCTTATGCAGTGAAAAACTACGATTAAAGCAAGCTTATGCCAAGATATAATCCAAATTGGCTTCGTTAGCTTTATTATTTATCTAGGGGCTTTTTATGAAAAAAGTAAAAAGGGATTGTGCGCTTTATAGTGTTAAAAAAATTGGGCAATTATCGGGGGTGTCGGTACGGACATTACATTATTATGATGCCTTTGGCTTGTTAAAGCCTTGCCATGTGGGAGCTAATGGTTATCGGTTCTATTCCCAATATGAATTAGTGCGTTTGCAACAAATTATAATTTATCGCCAAATGGATCTCAGCCTTGCAACCATTAAACAGCTTTTGGATGGAAATAACCAAGTTGAACTATTGCAAGGGCAAAAGAAGTTACTGGTTGAAAAAATAGCATCTTTTCAAAAAATGCTTCAATCCGTTCAGGCAACGATTGAAGCACTAGAAGGAGATAAAGGGTTGAAAATAAAAGATTTATATTCTGGTTATATCGAGCCTGAAAAACAAGCTCAATATGAAAGCCAATTGATTGAATACTACGGCAAAGAGGCTACCAAAATTATAAAAAATTCTATGCCAGAAAATAACAACGGCGAGATTTTTAATCAAGAAACAATGCAAGAATTGCAGTTTATTGAAACTGCGCTTGCAAATAGTTTTAAAAATAAACAAAAGCCTGATGCCGCAAATGTTCAAAAACTAATTTCTCAGCATTGGGCGTGGGTCTTAAAACAATGGCGTTGTGAAGCGCCTTGTGATGCCTATCTTGCACTGGCCGATAGTTATGAAAATCATCCTGATTTTATTGCTCGTTATGAAGCAATTGCTAGCGGGTTTACAGTGTTTTTAACAACCGCAATCCGCCATTTTGTTCATGCTCAATCAAAGTAGTCTAAAAAGCTTAGCTATCGCTCAAAAATGGTAAAGCGGGTAGGGTGGCTGTCTTTTTCGCCTGCTGCAACATCAAATGTTTCAATAGTTTGCCAATTGGTTAAATCTGGAAGTTTAAAAAACGTGTCGCCATCAATAGTGCTTAATATTTCAGTCAAATAAATGCGGGTGACAAAAGGCATAGCAATTTTAAAAATCTCGCCGCCGCCAATGACAAAAATCTCGTTAATATTACTAGCTTTTGCTGCTTCAATTGCAATAGTTTTAGCGTCATCAAAATTGGTGACGCTAGTTGCTCCACTTGCTTTAAACTTGGCATCACGGCTAATAACAATATTTTCGCGCCCCGGTAAGGGGCGACCAATCGAGTCCCAAGTTTTACGCCCCATAATGATTGGTTTGCCAAGGGTATGAGTTTTAAAGCGCTTTAAATCAGTTGATAGCCGCCATGGCATATCATTATCAAGACCAATGATACCATTTTGCGCAACTGCTACAATAATACTAATATCCATGATTTAATAACCTTTTAAACCGCAATTGGCGCCTTGATCGTTGGTTGGGCAATATAATCTTCCAACGTGAAATCCTCAAATTGGAAAGCAAATAGATCATGGATATTTTTATTAATATGCATTTTCGGCAAAGCGGTTGGCGTGCGGTTTAGTTGCTCTTTGGCTTGGTCAAAATGGTTGGAATAAAGATGGGCATCACCAAAACTATGGATAAATTCACCCAGTTGAAGCCCCGTTACCTGAGCGATCATCATGGTAAGCAAAGCATAGGACGCAATATTAAAGGGAACACCAAGAAATATATCAGCCGAGCGTTGGTAAAGCTGGCAAGAAAGACGGCCATTTGCGACATAAAATTGAAATAAGCAATGGCAAGGTGGCAAGGCCATTTCGTCGACTAGGGCAGGGTTCCAAGCCGAAACAATTAACCGGCGAGAATCTGGATTGGTCTTGATCATATGGATAAGATTGCTAATCTGGTCTATATGGCGGCCATCGGGTGCTGGCCATGAACGCCATTGGTAGCCGTAAACCGGACCAAGATCACCATTTTCATCAGCCCATTCATCCCAAATAGAAACGCGGTTTTCTTTAAGCCACGCAATATTAGTGTCGCCTTTTAAAAACCATAAAAGCTCATAAATTATTGATCTTAAATGCAGCTTTTTGGTTGTAAGAAGAGGAAAGCCCTCATTCAAATCAAAACGCATTTGATAGCCAAAGACTGAGCGTGTACCCGTTCCGGTGCGGTCGGATTTATCCGTGCCAGTATCGATGACATGGGAAAGAAGATCAAGATAAGTCTGCATGAAATCATTTACTCTAATTTATAAGATTGCAAAACTTTATATATTCTCATACGATTCTGCTACCATCAGAATAGCTATCAGCTTAAAAAAACTAGCTGTATCGCATATAAGTTATTATAAATTTGTCTTTCAAAATTTGGTAAGTTGAATAAAAGATTGGAATAATTATGTCGCCATTTGTAAATCAACCGCCATGGCTACTTAAAAAAGGCATGGCTTTTGAGCAAGAGAGCTGCAAAGCAGAATTAGTTGAGTTTATTGGCTGGTTAAATTCTTTGCCAATGGATCAGCGGCAAGTTTATGAAAAGCGTTTTTATCCGCCTTTGCCCTTGCGTAATATTTATCAACAAGGCGGCTCAAATCATGATGAGGATTATCTCATTCATAATGATTATAGGATCTTTAATTGGCAAAAATTTCGAAAATCTCATTTGACTGTTAAAACAATTGGCCAAAGTGCTAAAAAACAAAAGTTCTTATTCTTTTGGGGGCATCGCCCAGCCGCCAATGCACTTATAACCAAATCTTGTTTTAGCCAATGGTGGATTGATGAATTTACCATTAGTGGTGAAAAATTTTGCTGCATGGAGCAATATATGATGGCGGCAAAAGCGCGCCTATTTGGCGATGAAGACATGCGACTATTGATTATGGCGAACAAAGATCCAAAATCAATTAAGGCTTTGGGGCGTGGTGTCCGTGGATTTGATGAAAGTGCTTGGGATAGGTTCAAATATTCGACTGTGTGCAATGGTAATTATTATAAGTTTTTGCAAAATAGGCCCTTATTGGATTTTATCCTTTCAACAAGCAGTCGTATTTTGGTGGAGGCAAGTCCTTATGATAAGGTTTGGGGTATAGGGCTTCCAGAAAGTGATGAAAATGTCGATAACCCTAAATTTTGGCGTGGTGAGAA
The DNA here is from genome assembly GCF_026743145.1 of Bartonella sp. HY761. Taxonomy (NCBI): domain Bacteria; kingdom Pseudomonadati; phylum Pseudomonadota; class Alphaproteobacteria; order Hyphomicrobiales; family Bartonellaceae; genus Bartonella; species Bartonella sp. HY761. Next base: position 2,166,406 of record NZ_CP104887.1, on the reverse strand, counting down.
TTTGCTTGGTTTTGCTTTAACGCAAATACGCGATGATTTAGCATCTGTTACCCAATAATTACGCTAGTATAGACCTAAATTTGAGGACTTCAAAATAATTTTGTCTTTGGTCTTTTCTTTGCCTAAATTTTCTCTTATATAGAGATTGCCTCTATAAGGGGCTATGGTGATAAATGGGCTTTGTAATAAACCTATTGGACCCGGGGGCGGTACCCGGCGCCTCCACCATAAATCGGACAATTGGCATTTTGGTTGTTGTCCGCTTTATGATGGGGGCGAAATAGGATCGACAAGGGCGTAAAGATTGATCTTTCACTCGGCATTGTACCACCGTTATCGGGCTAAAGTAGTAGTTGCAAATGACAATTACGCGGAGGCACGTCTCGCTGCTTAATGCAGTGCGATAGCTTCAAATTAAGTCTTATGCCGTCGCAGGTATAAGCGGGGTTCGGAGGCACCTGGCAACAGAAGCCTTCACTTTCAAATTCTTCATTTTTAATATTAGATATTGTTTATCCATCGATATGCTTAATTTGATATAATTGCTTTTTGCGAGATAATGTCTAAAATGTATTGTCAATGACTTTAAACATGCTGATGGTAAGTAAACCTATTTATAGATGATTTAAAAATCTTCATTTTAATGATGGTTGCAAATTTATCCTTATTATTTGCTATAAACAGCCCTTAAAAAGAGCTATAACTTAGTTAACCTCTAAATTTTAATCGGTACTTTTTAGTTGAAAGTTTGATTTTCTTCGGCTAACAAAAACGTGCGTTAAGATAATTTGTCGCTTTAAAAAGATTTTTAATTATGCAATGTTCTGTCTATATACTAGGCAGGAAAAGTTTTGAAAGAAGAGTCGCAAATGGCAACAGATCGTATCCATTATGAAGTGCTTGTGCAGGATGCATTACGCAATGTTATCCGCAGTGTACTGACCGAAGTGGCAAAATCTGGCTTGCCAGGTGAACACCATTTTTTCATTACCTTTTTAACCAATATGCCCGGCGTTGAAATTTCCAAGCGCTTGAAAGAGCGCTATCCCGAACAGATGACAATTGTTTTGCAAAATCAGTTTTGGGATTTAAAGGTAGATGATAAAGAGTTTAGCGTCACTTTATCTTTCGGCGATGTGCCAGAATATATAAAAATTCCTTTTATTGCTGTGCAGGGCTTTTACGATCCTGCGGCTGCATTTGAGGCCTCATTTGATCTTCCTGAATTGGTTATCTCTAGTCTTGATGATGATGAAGAGGAGGTGATGATTGAAAAGGAAGATGGTGTAACTGTTCCAGTTATCACTATAAAAGCGCCTGAAAAGCCTGCGACTGAAACCTTAGAAAAAGCTGAAAATAATATTGCCAGTGAAAGTAAGGAAAAAGCTTCAGCCGATGTTGTTTCGCTTGATTCTTTCCGTAAGAAATAATTAGTTTTGCGGTCATATAGAGTTTAGTTGAGTTTTATCGCAGTTGGACAATTGGCTATGGGTGATATTGTTAATTTACGTCTTTTCAAAAAACAAAAAGAGCGTAAAAATAAAGAACAATTAGCAGATGAAAACCGCCAAATTCATGGGCGAACTAAAATTGAAAAGAATTTTGATAAGCGTCATCATGAAAAGGCAGATCAATTCTTGGACAATAATCGCTTGCACCATGATGATAGTAATAATTGAATTTTTATGTGAGGCGTAGATTACGTAAAAACTGCTTATGTTGCCAGATAATAAGAGGGCAGCCCAATCTGCTAGCCATAACCCAATTGATGCAAATTTTGATGTATTTATCAATTGGCAAGATGCGACTTTACGTAAAATATCGATAAACTTAGCTGGCCATTCAACCAGCTTTTCATTGGAAAATCCATTTTTAGATATTTTGAAGAGTGAGGCACGGTTAAGACAGATACCCTTTGCCCAATTGGTGCGCATAATTGATGATCAACGGCCAACCAATATCAACTTATCATCGGCTTTACGGCTGGTAGCTTTGGCTATTTTAAAAAATAAATCCAATTATACAATAAATATCTAGCTTTGTTTTAATGAATTTATGATTATAAAAACTTTATTGGTCTATATTATTTTCGTTGTTTGCATTATAAGGCATCATTATGTCCTGTTTTACAAAATGGTGACAGCGAAAAAGTGCCGCAATATGATGAATCATTTGGTTGTTTGTTGAGTAGTTATGGAAGATTTTGAAGATAGTACCCGTCCAATTAATCCGCTTAAAGATGCAAGTTCGCTAAATGATTTCAATGTGACTGCTGTTTTAAAGCGCGATGTTTTTTCCGAAACACGGGTTGGCTATTTTACCGGTGATCCTGAAACACGTATTGTGCGCCGTATTGTTACCGCTTCGCCATGGTGGTCACGACCTTTGGCATGGATTTTAGCAAAGCGTGAAATTAAGGCATTGCATAATATACGCGGTCTTACTGGTGTACCGCAGCTTATTGCAGTCGATAAGCATGGGCTTTACCGTTCTTGGAGTGAAGGTACACCCTTGCATCTTGCCCGCCCTGACACAAAGCATTTTTATAAAACTGGCCATAAAATATTACGCGATTTGCGCCGCATTGGCGTCACTCATAATGATCTAGCTAAACCGCAAAACTGGTTGATGACGCCAGAGGGTGATGCATCCTTAATTGATTTTCAATTAGCAAGCTTTCATAAGCGGCGCGGTGCGTTTTACCGTTATTTGGCCTATGAAGATTTTCGCCACCTTATCAAGCAAAAGCGCAGCTTTGCACCAGATTTGATGACACCTACCGAGTGGCGCATTTTGCGTAAACGGTCATGGCCTTCAGCCCTTTGGTTGGCAACGGGTAAAAAAGTTTATAATTTTGTTACAAAGGGCCTATTTAACTGGTCTGATGGTGAAGGCACTGGCGATCGCTTGCAATCGCAAGGGCCAGAAATTCGCGCCGTTTTAGCAGATAATCCTGATATTAAAGACGTGGCAATTTCCGTCTATTCATTGCCTGCAAAGGGCGTTGGTCTTTATGTCTTTGCCGAAACTGATAATCTTGACGAAAAGCAAATCCGCAATCTTTTAAAAGGCCAAAAGGTTGAGGCAGTGCAGCCAGTTACAACGCTACCGCGCAGTGAAACTGGTGAAATTCGTGATGATCTATTGCGCTTAATTGCGATGAATGAATTGGGCGAGTTGGATGACATGCTTATTCGTGAGCCGCAATTGCGTGATATTATTCAACTCATTGTAGATGAACGTAAAAACTTTACCGATCGGCGCGTTTATGAATTTGAAAAAGAGCGCAGTGAAAGCTAGATTTTTATTGTCTACCTCAAATATTTTACAAAAAAGCTTTATGAAAGAATGCCGCTTGTGAATAACAGCGGCACGGCGACATTTATTAAGACAAGCCTCTTTATTGTACATTTAATTGCTGACTATTTTCGGTTTTTTTAGAAATAATATAAGCTATGTTGACATATTGTTCACAAAAAACGCACTTATTATTCGTTTGAAATAGGGTATATCCTAATTTTAATAACCACAATTAATCTGTGGCTTTTTAAAATTGCATCTATAGGATATTTCGACCATGTCAAATCACTCGCAAACTAAGCTTTTAGGCTATAGCACTGGTGCTATGATATTGCATTGGCTTATCGCTGCGCTTATTTTGTTAAATATTGCGGGTGGTTTCTTAATGGTACGTCTTGGCGGCATTTCAGATAGTACACGCTTTTATGTTTTCCAATGGCATAAAACTCTAGGTCTTCTAGTATTATTTTTAACCCTTGCTCGTATTGCATGGCGTTTGATGAATAAACCACCTAAAAAAGGTCCAATGTTAAAAGTTGAAGCATTGGCAGCAAGTGCAGTTAGTATTTTTTTCTATGGGCTAATGCTTGCGGTGCCGCTTTTAGGGTGGGTTGTTGTTTCTACAACCACAGTACGCATTCCAACATTCCTATTTTTAAGCCCATCTTTACCTTGGCCAAACCTGCCATTTTTGCGGAATGAAGCTTTTTCCCACCTTGCATTAAATGCCCATATGCTGCTTGCCTATGCCTTTGTTCTTTTGTTGTTTTTACATGTTGCAGGTGCAGTAAAGCATTCCCTTATTGACCGTCAAGCGGAGTTTTCACGTATGTTGCCCACCAAGCGTCTTGCGCATTTAAAAGCTAAAGCATTTAGCTGGCCTGTTATGTTGTTGGTTGTTATTGTGCCTGCATTAATTGGCGTTATCATTGCACAACGTCAAACCATTAATCAGTTGGAAAATCAAAGCGCTGCTTCAAGCGCAGCACCAATTACCAGTCAATCAAATGCTGGTAATTGGGTTATCAATATGGATAAATCAACACTTGGCTATAGTCTTGATTTTTCCGGCGCAGCAAAACAAGGTAAGGTTGGCAACTGGCATGCTGATGTGACATTTGCACCCGACCAACTTGATAACGCCAAGGCCGAAATCATTCTTGTTGCAAGTTCAATTAGTTATGAAGATTCTTTTGTGTCGGGTAGTATTGCGGATCCTGATGGGCTTGACCCAACGAAATATCCCGAAATTCGTGTTTTACTTCATAAATTTAGTGCCGATGGGGAAAATTTCCTTGGCAAAGGTACAATTACTATTCGTGGTGTGAGCCAGCCAATTGAAGTACCATTTAGTTTCACTAATAATAATGGCATTGCCAAAGTTTCAGGAAGTGCCAAGATTGAACGCCTATTATTTGGAATTGGTGCGCAAAATGATGGTGATGGTTCCTGGCTAGGTAAAGTGATTAATGTTAACTTTTCGCTAGAAGCTGAAGAAAAGAAATAATCCAAAATTAAAAATTAAAAATATGCCCCTTATTTTGTGAGGGGCATTTTTTTACAAATATATGAAAATAAGGCTAATGATAGCTTATTGTCAGATCATAGGCTTTTGGTTCCCAGCGCGTATTATAGGGCTTGTTTAGCAATGAGCAAACAATTTGCCCAAGCGTCATGTCAAGATGGGTCATAGCGGCTTTGGCACCACTGTCTAAGCGATTACTGTCTTCTACAAATTGTTTAAATGCATGTTTTTGCTTGGCAAGATGATAAACTAGCATGCGCCCCAAATCGTAAGCAAGCTCTGCTTTAGTGGAATGACTATAGGCGTCACCAGACCAAAAATTTTGAATAGTTTGGTGGTCCCAATAGGCTATATGCTTTTCATAAAGTTCAACAAGATATTCAGCCGGTGGCGCATTTTTTGCAATAACGCGCTCAACATTAACCGCAAGCCCTTCATCAAGCCACAGCGGTAATTCAAGGTGCGCTAAGTGGTAATGGGTCATTTCGTGAATAATGGTTGGTTCAGCTAAAGTTAATCGCGTTTCATTGGTAACAAAATGCGGTAGCACTGATTTTATAAAGACGCCAGCACTTAAAATTGTTTGTCCTTTGCCACTATTATATTTGCCAGTATAATTATAATACTGCTCCCCTTCATTGATCATAATTGAAAGGAGATCGCCAAAGGCTGCTGTAAGACCCGGTAAAGCTTTTAAAACACGCTCTCGCCCACTTTTTAAAAAATCCATAGTTAGCTTTATGATACGCTCATTTTGACTGGAGAGTAAAAAGACTTCATCGCTTTGATAAAGCTTATAATCAATGCCCAAACTATCGCGCAAATGCAGCAACCAAAAAATTGTCAATTGGCGGTTGAAATCTTGCAGTTCAGCTTGATTAAGCAAATCCTGCATATGAATGATGGATTGCTCTTTAAGTAGAGGATAATTATCCCGAAATGTTAAAATATTTAACGCTTCTGTTTTGATATCTTCATCGAATATGAAGATATTGGGTGCAGATTGATCAATGATTTTTAATGTATTTTTCTGCGTTAAAGCCTTTTTATTAAATAATTTTTTTAAAAAATTCATAAGAGTTCCCGCAATATCAATTGAAATTAATACTAAACAATAAAATGATAGATGTTTATTTACTATTACGCTCATTAAGTTATTTAATTTTTTGTATTGCTGCAAAACAAAAGTCAATTTAAATTTAAAAAATAGCAATTCCAAGTTGCATAATTCCTGAACTATTTTATAGTTAAGATTTGTGATATTTAGGGCTTACACCAAATTCTTTACGAAAGGCCGTGGTAAAACTTGCTGGGCTATCATAGCCAGTAAGATAGGCGGCCTGCGATACTGCAATGCCGCGGGTCTCTAGTAAAATTCGCGCTTTTTCTAGCCGCTCTTTACGAATAAAGTCAAAAATCGTCACATGATAATGGGCTTTAAAAGAGCGCTGCAGGCTTGATATATTCGCCGCCATAGCCTTTGATATTTCGCTCATTGTTAAGCAATCGGTCAAATGCGTAAGCAAAAAATCACGGGTTTTTTCTGCCAAGTCTTGGTCGCGCTTGTTGATTGGTTTTATACCATTTTGACTATTTTTGCTGGTAACAAAATGAGTGCACGCTTCATAAATTATATCCATACCAAGGGCATTATTGCGCAAATTCATCAATTCACTATTCACGCAATGGGTTGGCGTAATAATTTGCTCGGCGGCAGCGATAATTCTATTATTAGGCGCAAAAGAAAAATGATTAAGGTGGCCTTGTAAAAAATCTGTAATCAAAGGCATATCGGGCGCATTTTTGTCAAAAACAGTTTCAACCCAAGGTAAAGGCGCAGAGATCAAAACTTTTTTTAATGGAATTTGGCTATCATTAAAAAAGCGAATTTGACTAAACTGTGCAATATTTATCATAAAGGTAATTGGTGAATTATTTTTAATATTGCCAGCATCAATGCAAAATAATTGTCCATCGATTTCAAATTTTTGGCTTCCTGTAAAGAAAACCATTATCATGAATTTCGGCCAAATTTCATGGTAATTTTCGTCCGAACTGCACGATGTAACGCCATTAAGGCTACCTACAAAAATATGCTGTGGCACTTTTTTTACAAAATTCATGAGCCAATGCCGTTATTGAATAATTATTTGCCGCCTGCGAACAATAATATTTGGGTGACGGTGTAAACTTTACGCTTATACTTGATAAAGTCAATCAAGTTTGATCAAGTTTCTGATAAGGTCAGAAAATAGATCGGGGTAAAAGATGAAACAAAATATAAATCGCGTCAAAAATCTTCGGCATATGTCAGCCTTAGTTGTCGCTCTAGCAATAAGCTGTAGTTTTGCGGCAATATCAAAAGCACAAGAAAATTTGGAAAATAATCAAGCGCTTGATACAATTGTTATTAATAGCGAAAGCGATGATGGTGTTAAAACCTATGTGGCGCGCCAAAGCACGTCGGCCATGAAGACCGATACGCCGATTAGTAAAACGCCACAAACTATCAACATTGTGACAAATCAACAAATGCAAGATCAAGCGGTGCAATCGGTTGCTGAAGCATTAAGATATTCCCCCGGCGTTTTTGCCGAATATCGTGGCGCATCTAATCTGCGCGATGAAGTTTTTGTGCGCGGTTTTTCATATGTGCCAATTTATCTTGATGGGCTATTATTATCGGGGGATTCTTCCTATGCGCAAATAAATCCATATTTACTTGAAAGAGTGGAGTTAATTTCGGGGCCTAGTTCCGTTTTATACGGGCAAACCAATCCCGGTGGTCTCGTTAATGCTATATCCAAAAAACCAACCGATATGCCATTACGTGAAATGGAATTATCCATTGGCAATCGCGACGCTTATGGACTGTCGTTTGACCTTAGCGATAAGGTTACTAAGGATAGTCATTTTTCTTATCGCTTAGTTGGCACGGGGTTTACAACAGATCTACAAGAGCAATTTGCCCGAAAAAAAGGCTTTGCAATAGCACCTTCACTTCGCTGGGAACCAAATGCCCAAACGACCTTAACAATCTTATCTGGCTACCAATATGAACCCAAAGCAGGTTTTCGAAACTTTTTAGAAGCTGCCGGTACTGTAAAGCCGATTAATGGCTATGGTTATGTGCCGCGTAATTTTTTTGTATCTGATCCTAGTTTTGAACGTTTTAAAAGGCAGCAAGCATGGGTAGGTTATGAATTTGAACATGAGTTCAATGATATATTTACTGTCCGCCAAAAAATTCGTTACCATGAAATTAAAATGGACCAAAACCTATTGGTTTGGGGTTCATTAATGAATGATCCGCAAACAGGATTAAATACACTCATATCAAGGGTCGCCTCCTCTGGCCGCGACGAGTGGAAGCAATTTGCGGGTGATAATCAACTTCAAGCAAAATTTAATACAGGTGATTTTGAGCATATAATTTTGGCTGGCATTGATAGCCGCTATCGTAAGCGCAGTTACGTTTGGCAGCGTAATCGCAATGTACCTTCCATCTCACTAACTGACCCAATTTATGGTGACTATGACTTTAATAATATTGATATGCCTTTGAGCAGTTTTGAGCACCTATCAGCACGCCAAACAGGAATTTATTTACAAGACCAAAGTGCCTTTGGACGCCTTAATCTCATGGGTGGTATGCGCTATGACTGGGCTAATACCAATATTGATGATTACTTAAATGAAAAAAACTATCGCTATAAAGACAAAGCTTTCACATGGCGTTTGGGCGCACTTTATGCCTTTGATAATGGTATCTCGCCTTATGTTAGTTATTCGACCTCATTTGAACCATCATTGACCACTCCTAAAGGCGGGCAGGCGGCTTTTGATCCTGTCGATGCTAGACAAATTGAGGTTGGAATAAAATATGTGCCAGATAGCTTACCACTCGCCCTGACAGCTGCCTATTATGATTTAACCCAAAAAAATATTGTTCAAGGCTCATGGAATTCTCAATTAGCTGAAACTCTTTATCAACAAATTGGTAAAGTTCACAATAAGGGTTTTGAATTATCAGCGCGGGGTGAGGTTACGCAAAATTTCGCGCTTATTGGTTCATATTCCTATGTTAAGTCAACTATTGAAGAAACAATTACAGCAAGCGAGCTTGACAAAACACCATCACGCATACCGCAGCATCAAGCAAGCCTATGGGCAAATTACGATTTTAATAAAACAAAATTGCGGGGTTTAAAACTTGGCGGTGGATTGCGCTATATTGGTAAAAGCTGGGGAGATAATCAAAACACCTTTGAGGTTGATTCAACTTTGCTTATTGATGCAATGATTTCCTTCGATTTTGGCGAAATAAAACCGGAATTACAAGGACTGTCTTTGCAAATAAATGGCAAAAATCTTGGCAATAAAAAATATGTTGCATCATGCGCCAATAATTTCGCATGTTTTTATGGCGATGGCAGAACACTTACCGCTAGCCTTAAAAAGACATGGTAAATGCTATGATGTTTAAAGCTATTACATTACCTTTGTTATCAGCAATTTTGGTCTTATCCTTACCGGTTTTAGTGCATAGCCAAGACTTACTTTTGCAAGAATATTTAAAAAAGGGCGAAAGTCGTACTTTACCATTAAAAGGTCAAAATGGTGATTACGTTATTTTAGAAGTTGGAAGCAAACAAGGCTGCTTTGAGCTCAATATTATTGATAATCATCATAATATTTTGCGCCAACTTGCCAGTGCGCAAAGCGGATCTATATCACGGCGCTTTATTTTAGATAAGGCAACTAAGCTTGAACTAACAATTTTAGATGAGGGAGATTTTTCAGCCGCGGCGCGATTTTTAGCGCCGCAGCCAAAGGCAGTTTTACCAAGTGACAGCGAGATCTATTTAAGTCCTTTAATTAAAAATTTGGCGAAATCTGCCGATGAAAACAACAATGTTTTGCAATTTTGGCAGCAACAGAAGCATAAAGGAACACCGCTTATTGAAAAAGGGAAAGGCGATAGATTTATTTTGACCTTTCTTTATTATGGTGCCAAAAATAATGTTCGCTTATTCGGTGCACCCTCTGGCGATCATGAGGATTTATTGCGCCTTGGTCATAGTGATCTTTGGTATAAAAGTTTTGAAGTGCCAAGCGATACGCGCTTAACCTACCAGCTTGCTGCTGATGTTCCTTATATTGAAAGTGATGCGCGTGAACAACGCATGGCGATTATTGCAACTGCTAAGGCTGATCCATATAATCCGCAGCACTTTCCTGCACATGCGATTGATGCCTATAGTCAAGAATCTATCATTGAATTGCCCAGTGCCGAACCTCAACCCTTTATTCATGAACAAGGGGCAAAAAAAGGGAAAATTACCAATTATAATTTTAAAAGCAATATCTTAAAAAATGAACGCATTATTAGTATTTACCAATCGCCCAATGTCGATAAAAATAGTAAGCCATTATTATTATATGTTTTTGATGGTCGTGAATATCAAACCAAAGTAAACCTTCCGCAAATTTTAGATAATATGATTGCACAAAAAGCAATTGCCCCGATCATTGCGGTATTTATAGAAAACCCTGATCGGGAAACGCGAGCAATTGAATTGCCTGCTAACCCAGATTTTGCCGATTTTATGGCTAAAGAATTATCACCTTTTATCCATGAAAAAACTGGCTTTACAATAAAGCCATCTCATACGGTTTTGGCAGGCTCAAGTTATGGCGGGTTGGCGGCTCTGTCGGCAGCGCTACGTTATCCGCAATTATTTGGCAATGTTATAAGCATGTCAGGTTCTTATTGGTGGCATCCAAAGGATGCTCCGCTTGAGGATAATGAATATATAGCGAGCCAAATTTCTAAAAATCTTAAACCTCATATTAAGGTGTTTTTATCTGCGGGCCTATTTGAAGGGGGACATAGCGGAGGCACCGCATCCATACTCGATGCAAACCGCCATTTGCGTCATGTCTTAACGGCAAAAAATATTGAAAATTTTTATCGCGAATATGCAGGCGGGCATGATTATATTGTTTGGCAAGGGGCTATTTCAGATGGGCTTATTGCCTTATTTACCAAATAAAATCATGATGATTTAAGTTTCCAACAAAAGTAGCGGCCAAGGGATCATTGACCGCGGTTTGAAGTATTGCTTACGAATAAAAATTTTAAACGATAGTGGCATCGATAAAGCCATTTTCAATATCACCGCTTACCAAAATACCATGTTCTGTGAACATTTCGTTTTCACAGGCGAACCAAATTTGAAACTCAACCATATTATTAATATCAACGGTTGTTAATCGTAGAGTTTCAACAAAAGTTGTTTGGTTGATAGGGACTACTTTACTATTAGCCTCATCACCTTCTTCTTTGGCCCAGTCAGCTGCTTGTTGCGCCCATTCATTGGCAAGGGGTAACAACTTGTTGCAGGCAAAGGTTTTTGCTTCCGCTATTTTTGTTGAGTTTGGACCAGCAAGATAATCTAACTCCTCCAAGAATTCACGTGACGGAATTTGAAAACAACAATCAGGTATTTCATTGTCTAACCAACTTTCAAAAGCGTCCATTTGATAATCATATTTAAAGGTCCCAAAATATGGGTCAGTAAATTCCCTTTTATCTTCATCATCAAGCATCACTTATTCCCTTTATAAAAATTTGAAAACCTCACTTATATACACCTTGCATTTGAAAGCCTGAAAGAGAGGTATGTCATTATTTATCATCGTTCGTCTTGATCATTTGATTTTTTAAAAATCAAATGCGCTCAATACAAAAAAGAGTGCTCATTGATCTTATCAAAAAACACTCCTTTAATATTTATGTCAATCTTAGGCTATTTAAGCAAAACTACATGCCTTGCACGCCGCGATTCATCGCAACAATACCCGTGCGACAAATTTCGATAAGACCTAATGGGCGCATGATTGAAATAAATTGATCGATTTTTGACGATTTTCCGGTTATTTCAAAAATAAAATGATCAACGGTGGCATCAACGACTTTGGCATGAAACGCATCGGCAAGGCGCAAGGCCTCAACGCGGTCAACACCTTTGCCGGACACCTTAACAAGTGCAAGCTCGCGCTCGATCGGTGCATCTTGACGCAATTCCTTAGCGCGCTCCTCAAGGTCGATTACGCGGTGAACGGGCACGATGCGTTCTAATTGATGGCGAATTTGGTCAATAACATGCGGTGTTGCGCGTGTTACCACCGTGATGCGCGATAGGTGTTGCTCTTGCTCGGTTTCAGAAACAGTAAGGCTCTCAATGTTATAACCACGACCGGAAAATAGGCCGATGACACGCGCAAGAACGCCGGGCTCATTATCAACCAAAACCGCTAATGTGTGCTTTTCCAAGGGATCATTATCAGCCTCGATGAAATAAGCTGAACCGAATTTAAGACTTTGGGTATTCATGGTCTTATTCTTTCTAGCAAATGCTATAAATAGGTTTTGAAAAACAGTGTTGGCGCCAAATTGATCAGCGCCAAGGCTTTTGTGTTTCAATATTAGACGAGTGCGCGTCCTTCGCTATCAATGGCGTTGGCTACAGCTTCATCGGTTGCTTCATCTGGCAAGAGCATATCATTATGCGCGCGCCCTGATGGTATCATCGGGAAACAATTTTCAAGCGCAACCACATTACAATTGAAGATAACTGGACCATCAGTCTCGATCATTTCAATGATTTTATCATCAAGTTCGCTTGGTTTGCTGCATTCAATGCCTTTTGCGCCATAGGCTTCAGCTAGTTTCACAAAATCTGGCATAGCCTCAGTATAGGAATTGGAAAGGCGGTTGCCATGCAATAATTGCTGCCATTGGCGCACCATGCCCATATAATGATTGTTCAAAATAAATACTTTTACCGCAGCATTATGTTGGATAGCGGTACTTAATTCTTGAATGTTCATCTGGATAGATGCGTCACCTGCAATACACATAACCAAATCATCAGGATGGGCAATTTGCACACCGATTGCCGCAGGAAAACCATAGCCCATGGTGCCAAGCCCACCTGAAGTCATCCAATGCTTTGGTTTGTCAAAACCAAAATATTGCGCCGCCCACATTTGATGTTGACCAACTTCAGTGGTGATATAGGGGATGCGTTCCTTGGTAAGCTCGTAAAGGCGCTCAATCGCATATTGCGGCATGATGACATCGCGGTTTTCGCGATAGGCAAGTGAATTGCGGCGGCGCCATTTGTTAATTTCTTGCCACCATTGCGCGCGTGATTGTGCATCGGGTTTTGGTTGAACTGCGCGATAGCGGCGCATCAAGTCTTCCAATACGCGGGCAACATCACCAATGATTGGCACATCAACACGGATATTCTTATTAATAGATGACGCATCAATATCAATATGGATAATACGGGCATTGGGCGCAAAAGCATCAACGCGTCCAGTGATGCGGTCATCAAAACGCGCACCAATCGCTACCATAACATCACAATCATGCATGGTCATATTCGCTTCGTAAGTGCCATGCATACCAAGCATGCCAAGCCAATTTTTACCAGTTGCCGGATAAGAGCCAAGCCCCATCAAGGTTGACGTGATAGGAAAATCACCAAATTCCACCATTTCGCGCAATAGGCGAATCGCATCGGGCCCAGAATTCACGACGCCGCCGCCTGAATAGATTACAGGCCTCTTTGCTTCTGCAAGAAGCTGAACCGCATATTCAATGGCAGTAGCATCGCCATCAAGCACGGGCTGATAGCTAGTGCGCGGCATAGATTTTGGTGCTGTGTAAATACCTGTTGCAAATTGAATATCTTTTGGCACATCAATAAGCACAGGTCCGGGGCGGCCAGTGCGTGCAATGTGAAATGCCTCATGGATTGTTTTTGCAAGATCATTTACATTTTTCACCAACCAATTATGCTTGGTGCAAGGACGGGTAATGCCAACGGTATCGGCTTCTTGAAAACCGTCTGTGCCAATTAATGAAGTTGGAACTTGTCCTGAAATACAAACAAGGGGAATAGAATCCATTAAAGCATCTTGTAGTGGTGTGACGGCGTTAGTTGCTCCAGGACCCGATGTTACCAGCATGACACCGACTTTACCTGTTGAACGAGCATAGCCTTCCGCAGCATGTCCTGCTGCTTGTTCGTGGCGAACCAAAATATGTTGGAATGTTTCCTGCTGGAAAATTTCATCATAAATTGGAAGTACAGCACCGCCCGGATAACCGAAAATATGTTCGACACCTTGATCAATAAGCGCCTGAACTACGATTTCCGCCCCTGACATTTCCTGCCCATCTCTTGTCTTTTTCGGTTTTTGGTCGTTTATCATTGCTGTTACTCGTTTTTTGCTGATATTAAAAATAAAAAAGGCTCCCTTGTGGGAGCCTGGTTTTGCGCATGGGAGGCTTGTGCCGGGTGGTTACACCACCAGCTCCATGCGCATCCACACCACAAGAATAATAAGAAACTTTTTCATGAAAATAGCATATTCGCGTAATTTCCATTCGTCAATAACTATTTTTATGTAATTTTATTATTTGGATAAATCTATTCTGCATAAAATAAGTTTATATTTCTGCTTGATGATAAACGACATAATTAAAAAGTGAACATTCAATATGTACTCTTACCATGTCGACTTTTTACGAAGCTAAGTTAAAAACCAAGTTTTTTTAACATTTTGCTAAATAGGTAAGTAAAGCTTTCAAAGTTTGGGGTGTACCATAAGCCATAATTCCTTCATAGGTCTCAAGCTCTATTTTAATTTCTTGATTATCAATACAAAATAGCCATGTCTCAATTTCTTGAGATCCCGCAACCCCCCAATCATGTTTTACAAGAGTAGCATTTTTATCATGCAAATATCGTTTGATTTTTAATATTAATGCTTTATCTGCTTCACTGCCAAGATTGATTGCATTCATAATTAGCGCTTTAACTACCCATCAGATTTTTTAAAGAAATAAATGCTTTGTCGCTACTTTCAAAATGCTGCCAATCCTCTTTAAATTGATTGCGAAACCATGTCATTTGTCGTTTGGCATATTGGTAGGTTTCAATTTTTGCCCGCTCTAACGCTTCATTCAATGGGGCTTTGCCACTTAAAAAATTAGAAAACTCACGCACGCCAATAGCTTTCATTGCTGGCATTGAGGGCGCAAGGTCAAGAGCTAAAAGCGTCTCGACTTCGTCCAATGCACCGAATTTTACCATCTGATCAAGGCGCAAGCTGATACGGCTTTTATTGCTTTGGCGTTCGGGTGCCAAGACAATTTTAATCGCATTTTCAGCATTGATTAAGGGCTGTGTCTTTTGTGCCTGCCACCAAGTTATAGATTTTTGGGTCGCCTCAATGATTTCTAAAGCCCTTGCAATGCGTTGTCCGTCATTTGGATTAAGGCGCTCTGCGGTTATTGGGTCTTCAGTGCTTAAAACTTCATGTAAAGTTGGAGCGCCTTTTTCAATTAAAGCATTACGCCATTTTTCACGAATATGATTTGGTATTTCTGGCATTTGTGCAACGCCGCCGATTAGCGCGCGAAAATAAAGACCTGTACCACCTACAAAAATGAGCGTTTTGTTGGCGATTTGATTATCGTATAAAAGTTGTTGAACATTTTCTAACCAGTGGCCAGTAGAAAAAAATAGCTTAGGGGAAACATGTCCATAAAGATGATGAGGTGCTTGCGCGAGTTCGCGAGGCGAGGGGCGTGCGGTTAAAAGATTTAAAACATCATAAATCTGCATGGAATCTGTGTTAATGATGACACCATCATAGGCTAAAGCTAGATCAATTGCTAATTGTGACTTGCCGCTGGCTGTCGGACCAGCTATCAAAATAACATTGTTTTTTTGCGTGTTCGCGGAGTTCTGATCCATGCCTAATAGTGAACCTCTTATTGCTACGCTCATTGCCAATCCGGTTGATCCAGTTTTAACACCTGCATTGGCTGAAAAAGCCTCACAAAGTGTTAATGCAAGTGCTATTTATTGGCTTGCTGATAATATTGCTCTTGATATGCCATTAAAGCAAGGCATATCGCAAGAGGAAGCCTATCAAACTTTACTGGAAAGTCTTGATGGGGAGCCAATCGATGTAGTTGTGCAAAAAGTAGAAAAACGCCGCAAGAAATTGTTACTTGCTGATATGGATTCTACCATGATTGAGCAAGAATGTATTGACGAGCTTGCAGAGGAAGCAGGGCTTCGCGATCATGTTTCCGACATTACAAAACGTGCAATGAATGGTGAGATTGCTTTTGAACCCGCATTACGCGAGCGTGTAGCTTTATTAAAAGGTTTACCGCTTACAATCATTGACAAAGTTATTAAGGAGCGCATTAGCCTCATGGCAGGTGGGCGTGAACTCATACAAACAATGCGGGCAAATGGTGCTTATACTGCTTTGGTATCGGGTGGCTTTACGTTGTTTACTTCTGTCATTGGTGAAAAAATCGGCTTTAATGAGCACAATTCTAATCAATTATTGCATGATGGTGAAAATCTCACTGGTATTGTACAAGAACCGATTTTAGGCAAACAAGCAAAACTTGATAAATTATTAGAAATCTGTAACCGCTTGAGTATTACCCCGCTTGAAGCAATGGCAGTCGGTGATGGCGCTAATGATCTGGCTATGTTGCAAGCCGCAGGCTCTGGCGTTGCACTACATGCAAAACCCGTTGTTGCAGAAGCTGCTTCCATGCGAATTGACTATAGCGACCTTACTGCACTTTTATATATTCAAGGTTATCGAATGGCGGATTTTAAAGGTTAATTATTTTTGAAAAATAGAGCGCAGTAAAATGCGCTTTTACACTATTTTTGAGTAGTTAAAAATTAGCTGCTTTTTTCACCACATAGAGTGTAGAAGATCAATCTCATCAATATTTTGCATTTCGATAAAGATATAGAATAATAGAAAGATAAGATAAATGGAGACAGCCCGCTTGATTATTCGTAATTGGCAGGATGCTGATTTTTTAGCCTTTTATCGCTTAAATAATGATCCAAATGTTATGGAGTTTTTCCCAAAGCGGTTAGATGAGCAAGAAGCATTTGAAAAATTTCACCAAATACGTGAAAATAATGAAAAAACTAGTTTTGTGATTTATGCCTTAGAAGACAAGGCATCAGGTAGACTTATTGGCCTATGTGGATTGCAAGAGGTGCACTTAATACCAATAATACCAGCTGGAAAAATTGAAATAGCATGGCGTATTTTGCCTGAATTTCAGCGCCGAGGCTTTGCTTTTGAGGCAGCCCAACATATCATGAATGATGGCTTTCAGCGTCTTGCTGTCAATGAGATTATTGCTTTTACTGCTGCTGTCAATTTGCCTTCACTTGGGTTAATGCAAAAATTGGGCATGCGTGAATTATTAGAAAAGCGCTTTATTCACCCCAAGGTTCCTGATAACCATGCTCATTTAAAGCCTCATCGCATTTTTGCGGTCCATAAATGATCTTGGCTATGAATTGTCTTAACTTTCAGGAAAATGAAGGATAGATATTGTTGTAATGAGTATATGTGGAGGCAAATAATATTGCCCAACAAAAAAATGCTGGGCAATATTGTTATCGTTTACACACGGATAAACGGTCATCTAAAAAAATATATTTTTGCTTGAAAAATTAATTTTTAACAGATGGTTTGCGTGCAAACATTGTTTCCAATGTCGTTAATACTGGTGTTATCATTGGTGATGCAACTGAGTAATAAATTGTTTGCGCATCACGTCGTGTTGTAACGAGTTTGAGTGCACGCAATTTAGCTAGATGCTGCGAAAGCGCAGACTGACTTAAGTCCACTTTTTCGGCAAGCATTCCAACAGAAAGCTCTGCATCTGATAATTCGCACAATATTTGTAGTCGTTTTTCATTGGCCATTGCCGTCAAAAGGCCGCTAGCCTTATCCGTGTTCAAAACCAAATTTTTAAATGCAAGTTTGTTTGTCATTCAGTTATCCATCAAGCAGAATGTTTCAATGAATGGCTATGCACAAGCATAGACATCCCATCAAGATAACTAGCCCCCAATTCAGATGACTAAAACAAGTGAATTGATAATAAAGGCTTATGTACTAAAAAGCACACCCCACCGCTAGCCAATTTTAATTAATGTTTTTTAAAATAGCCTTTATTATAAGCTATTCCTATTGCCCCGATAAAAAACATTAACTAATCTTATTGATATTTAATTCGTGTATTATTGTCAAATGAAGTTTATCAATTACCGACATCTATTTTATTTTTTTTGCGTAAAAAGGCATTCTTATTTAATAGGTGCTAAAATTTAAACTTAAAATATGGGGTTTTTTCTAAGTATAGTCATAAAATACATTAACGCCGAGAAAGATGCGTGAGGATTTCCCTGTTGGAAACACTACCGATGATTTGACCTTTTTCGACGATTCCAATCTCTCCTGGGCTTCTTGCTAAAGCATTGATAAGCTCGCTAAGAGGGGTTGTCGCTTTAGCCATGGCCGAGACGCGAACACGTGCTGTTTCACGGTTGAAGGGAAGCATGATGTCGCGTGCTGTTAAAAATGTCAGTGGGTTAATATGTTGAACAAATTCAGCAACATGACTATCAATTGGTGATAAGACAATTTCTTGTGGAGTGCCATATTGGACAATGCGAGCATCACGCATAATGGCAATGCGGGTGCCAATGCGCATCGCTTCATTTAGGTCATGGCTGACAAAAATAATCGCTTTATTTAAGCGCTTTTGAATTTCTTTTAACTGGTCTTGCAAGTGAGTGCGGATAAGCGGATCAAGAGCTGAAAATGGCTCGTCCATTAAAAGAATCGGTGCGCCTGTGGAAAAAGCTCGCGCAAGACCAACTCTTTGCTGCATTCCGCCTGAAAGGGCACTAATGGGGTGGTCGGCCCATTCTTCAAGACCGACGAGAGCAAGTTGTTCTTTTACAATTTCTGCGCGGGTGAGTCTTGGAGTTTTAGCTATTTCCAAGCCAAGTCCTACATTTTCTGCAACGCTTCGCCATGGTAGTAACGCAAATTGTTGAAATACCATAGATACAAGCTTGGTGCGTAAAAACTGTAGTTCACGCTTTTTTAATTTTGCAACATCATAGGCATTATTCTCATCTTCAATAATGACTTGGCCGCGTGCCGGAGCGATAAGCCCGTTTATTGTTCGCAAAAGTGTTGATTTTCCAGAGCCTGATAGCCCCATTAATACCAAAATTTCGCCTTGCTCAATGGTAAGGTTACAATTGTGAACGCCTAATATGCCTTTGGTTGCTGTTTCAACCTCGCCTCTATTCGCGCCCTCATCGGCTAAAGCTAAAGCTTGCTGTCTATTTTTGCCAAAAACTACTGACACATTGTCGATTATAACGCGGGTCATTTAAATTTACCTTTCAATGCGCTTTTTTATGGGTCAGCGTGTTTTGCCGGGGCGGAACATGCGGTCAAGGAGAACGGCAATAACTACAATCATTAGGCCTGCTTCAAAGCCAAGGGATAGGTTAGCCGTGCTAAGGGCACGGACAACCTTGACGCCAATGCCGCCTCCACCAACAAAAGCTGCAATCACCACCATGGATAATGCCAACATAATTGTTTGGGTCATTGCTGCACGTATTTGTGGTAGAGCTGATGGAAGCTCAACTTTCCATAATAATTGCCAAGGGCTTGCACCAAAGGCACGGCCAGCTTCAAGCAATATATGGGGAGTGGTTCTAATGCCAATCTCAGTAAGACGGATGGGGGCAGGTATAACAAAGATAATTGTTGCAATCATACCTGGTACCATGCCGATACCAAAAAACATTAAAGCCGGTATAAGATAAACCAACGAAGGTATAGTTTGCATCAGATCAAGAATAGGCTGGATAAACCGATAAAAATGCCGGTGGTGGGCCGCATAAATGCCGATTGAGACGCCAATAAACATGCAAATAAGACAAGACCAAAAAACGATTGAAAGTGTTTCCATCGTATCTTGCCAATAACCTTGATTAATAATGAACAGCAAAGCAATAACAACGAGAACAACCACGCTAATACGTTCTTGCATAAACCATCCCAATAAGGCGAAAATCAAAATAAGTGTAGCCTCTGGTGGCCAAAAATCCATATTGACCAATCTTGTAATAATTGTAAGAGCAAGAACAACTGCGCCCAATAATAGGCGAGGTAGCTGCTTTGATAAATTGCGGCTAGTTATAAGGTAAAAAACGAGCGTGATGCCAAAGCCAGCAATAAGAATGGTATTAAAAAGGGGGGTAAAAAAACTATCAATAATTGCAAGGGCTATTAAGCCAGTTAAAAGCAAAATTCTATAACGCCAAGTTTTTTCCATTACCCACGCAAAAAGCATTATAAATAAGAGCAGCAATGGCGGAGCCATTAAAAATTCCAATGTCCATTGCAATACTGCATCAAGGCTAGTGCTAAAATAATCAAGAGGAAAGCTAAAGCTATCTTTAAGCCAAGTAAATAGCCACTCGCAATAATCACCTATCGGTATTTTTATAGCAAAAATATTTTGTAGCCATGTGAAAACCATTTCAAAAAAACCAAAAACTGGGTTTTTTTCCGCATTAGAATAGTCCAATGGTATCTCCATTTCTACACATAGGCAATCTCCCGTGAATGTCATAAACTATCCACGGGATTTAACGTAAATTATATCGAGGCTTATATACCGCAAATTTTGTTTTTTAAAACCATAACCAACATAATAGTTAATTGGCGATTAAAACATGCTGATAATGCTTTTATGTTAAGAATATCTCAATAACCTTAAATATACCAATTTTGACTTATTGGTTGCTTTATTTGCTAATAGCGTCTTTTACCAATGGAAGGCTTTCTTTGCCATCAAATGTGGTAACTCCTTCAAGCCATTGGTCGAGAACGTTGGGGTTGTTTTTTAACCAATTTGCTGCCGCGAGTTCTGGCTTTATGTGTTTTTCCAAAATGTCGCCCATAATTTCGTTTTCCATGGCAAGCGAAAATTCTAGATTGTTCAATAATTGGCCAACATTAGGGCATTCATTGGTATAATTCTTGCGAACATTGGTACTAACTGTCGCGCCGCCAAAATCTGGTCCAAAATACTCGTCGCCGCCATTTAAATAGGCAATGTCAAAGCGAGTATTCATTGGATGGGGTTCCCAAGCTAAAAAAATGATCGGTTTCTTTTTAGCAATATCGCCTTGCACTTTTGATAGCATGGCTTGTTCAGATGATTCAATAATTTTAAATCGATCAAGCCCATAAGCATGTTTTTCCAACATAGAAATAATAATGCGATTGCCATCATTGCCAGGTTCAATACCATAAATTGCGTAATTCACGTCTTTGCCAAATCTTGCAATATCTTCAAAGCTTTTTAGGCCGGCATCATAAGCATATTGTGGTACTGCAAGGGTGTATTTTGCACCGGTCAGGTTTACCCTTACAGTTTCCACGCTACCTTTATCAGCATAAGGCTTTAAATCTGCCGCCATTGATGGAGACCAATAGCCCAAGAATACATCGATATCACCGCGTGAGAGTGCTGCATAAGTTATAGGAACAGACAAAAATGTTGTTTTGGTTTCATAGCCAAGTTTTTGTAAAATATGTGATGTTACCGCCGTTGTCGCAGAAATATCGGTCCAGCCTGGTTCAGCAAAGCGTACAGTCTTACAGGCTTGCGGATCATTGGCAAGAGCGGATGAAATCAATGCAGGCGTGGTTAAGCAGCAAGTGAGTGCAATGCCAAATATTTTTAGTAAATTCATGGGCTGGGAGTTCCTGTTTTGTGAATTTTAGCAAGCTTTACAAGTTTCGGGTGGTAATAGAATTACAAACGAAAAAGACTTTATCACGAAAAGCTTTCTATTCCTATCTATGAAAATAGCTATGATTAATTCAATTTATCACGGCTATTGCGAGATTATCCAGTCTTTCACCTTTTCAATAATACGTCTTTTGGTACTATGTTTAAGGTAAACAATATAAAAAGCTTTTTCCATCAGTAATTGATGGCTAAATGCAAGAGCCAGCCGGCCGGCATCTAAATCTTGTTTTATAAAGCCAAAGCTAGTTAACACAATTCCTTGTCCAGCAAGGGCCGCGTCTATCGCAAGCGATGTTTGGTTAAAATGCAAATTGCGCCTTATATTCGGGCGCGGTGCATCAAAAAACGTATCAATAAATTGTGGCCATGCGTCATGAATGTCATGCAATAATTGATATTGCACAAAGTTATCCTTCACTTGGGGATCGCCGATCTTACTTAATAGAAGTGGGCTCGCCGCTGCAACCAAACTATGATCGAGAAATTTTACCGCATTTAATTCTTTGCTAAAAGGCGGCGCACTATAACGTAAAGCAATATCTACATTATCCGTTGCAAGATTGGATAATCTATCGGTTGCAAGAATAATAAGGTCGATATCAGCATGGGCTTTTGTGAAATCTGGTAGGCGCGGCAATAGCCATTTAGATGCAAATGTCGGGGTGACACTTAATGTTAGCTGCATAGGCTGTGGTTTTATATTTTCAGTTGCTTCGCTAATTTGCGAAAAAATAGCATGCATTTTTTCGGCGTAAATTGTGCCGGCACTTGTTAGTGCAAGCCCACGCGGCAAGCGATCAAATAGATGAATACCGATTTCTTGTTCAAGCGCACGCACTTTTTGGGCAACTGCACCTTGAGTTACCAATAATTCTTCAGCCGCGAGCCGAAAATTGAGATGCCGCGCCGATACTTCAAAGGCACGAAGACCGTTAAGTGATGGAATTTTCATGATATACAATAGAAAATCTACAGTCGATAAGAGTTAATATGATTTGTTAGGCTTTGTTTATCGAGTTAATAAACTGACATAAAACGATTTTTATCAAAAGGATAATAATATGACAATAGAAAATATACTTCGTTTATTGTTTAGTCAGATTGATATGAAGCGCAATTTATTGCCATTGCTTTTAACTGCCAATTGGGCAGATTGGCTATTTTCGATGATGCTGGGTTGCCAAAGGCGGTAGGATAATGAGAAAGCAAGCTCTTTTAGCCTTTGTGTTTATAGCGATTATTTGGGGAACGAATTTTATTTTTGTCAAATGGTCGGCTGAATATCTTAATCCGCAGCAAATTGTTTTCATGCGCTGTGTTTTTGGATTTATTCCCGTTTTTATATTTGCACTTATAACCCGTTCAATAAAACTGCATCATATTTTTTATCTTCACCATTTTCTTGTTATGTCGTTTTTGGCAACAAGTCTTTATTATTATGCTTATGCGGCAGGTACTGCGCTTTTACCCTCAAGTATGGCAGGGTTGTTAAGTGGGGCGATTCCCATTTTTACCTTTATTTGTGCCTTTTTGTTTTTAAAGGCAGAAAAAATCACCGCTTTAAAATGCTTAGGGGTATTTTTCGGCTTTATTGGCGTTGTGCTTATTGCCCAGCCTTGGTCGTTAAAAGGAGAGGTTGATTTGAAAGGCGTTTTTTTGATGGTTTTAGGGTCGCTTAGTGTTGGCATATCATTTGTCTATGCTAAGAAATATTTAAGTCCGCTTAACTTGCCTGCGAGTGCTTTAACCACCTATCAAATTGGGCTTGCATCAATATTTTTATATTTTATTACCGATATGAATAATATTGGTATTGTTTGGGCATACCCTAAAGTGTGGGTGTCGCTTGTTTTGGGTTTGGGGTTACTGGGAACGGGCTTTGCTTATATTTCCTATTATTATATAGTTGCAAAGATCGGCGCGGTTGCGGCTGCAAGTGTTACCTATTTTCCGCCTATCATTGCGCTTTTTATTGGTGTGTTTCTGGCTGGAGAAAAAATAAGTATTTTAGCCTATTTTGCCTTGGTATTTATTCTACTTGGTGTTGCGTTGTTACAATTTAAGCCAAAAAATATGGGTGGATCTAATATTTAGCCCACTGTTTTATCATAGAATGGTTATAAATTAAAAGTTAGCTATTGACCATTGTTATTTATAGAAAGTATTCTTTTCATTATTAAAAGCCAAGACATAGTGCTGTTTTTTTAAAAGTATTTAATTATAGTTTTCACTATGTTTGATAGCCTTTTAATAATGTTACGCAATTATAGATAATCGCGATTTTAAGGATCTTCCAAAATGACCAAGTGGGTTTACAGTTTTGGTAATAGCAAGGCAGAAGGTTCCGTTCGTCAGCGTGATCTTCTTGGTGGTAAAGGTGCAAACCTTGCTGAAATGAGCAATCTTGGTTTGCCTGTACCGCCTGGCTTTACTATTACAACTGAAGTTTGCACTTGGTATTATAGCAATAATCGCGGCTATCCAACTGGGTTGATAGCCGATGTGGATAAAGCTTTAGCAGAAATTGGTGCGTTAACTGGCCGCGTATTTGGTGACGGCGAAAATCCGCTATTATTATCGGTGCGCTCTGGTGCGCGCGCTTCCATGCCCGGTATGATGGACACAGTTTTAAACCTTGGTCTTAATGATGAAACGGTAAAAGCACTTGCTAAGCATGCAAGTGAGCGATTTGCATATGATAGTTATCGCCGCTTTATCCAAATGTATTCTAATGTTGTTCTTGATATTGACCATTCGGTTTTTGAAGAATTGTTGGATCATGCCAAAGCCGCCCATAATTATGAAGCCGATACCCAAATGACCGCAGCTGATTGGCAAGCTTTGATCGAGCTTTATAAGGATGCCGTTGAAGAAGAGTTGGGTGAGCCTTTTCCTCAGGATCCGCAAAAGCAATTATGGGGTGCAATTGGCGCGGTGTTTTCTAGTTGGATGACTGCGCGGGCGATTATTTATCGTAAGCTACATTCTATACCAGAAGATTGGGGTACGGCGGTTAATGTGCAAGCCATGGTATTTGGCAATATGGGGGATGATTCTGCAACGGGTGTTGCTTTTACAAGAAATCCATCAACCGGCGCTAATGAGCTTTATGGCGAATTTTTAGTGAATGCGCAGGGTGAGGATGTTGTTGCTGGTATTCGAACGCCGCAAAATATTACCGAAGCTGCCCGCATTGCTGCGGGGTCAGATAAGCCATCGCTTGAAAAACTAATGCCTGAGGCTTTTGCCCATTTTACTGATATTGCCCATAAGCTTGAAGCTCATTATCACGACATGCAAGATCTTGAATTTACTATTGAAAAAGGTAAGTTATGGATGTTGCAAACCCGTAGTGGTAAGCGTACAGCAAATGCTGCTTTAAAAATTGCGGCTGAAATGGCGCAAGAGAGGCTGATTACTAGCCAAGAAGCGGTATTGCGGATAGAGCCGGCATCCCTTGACCAATTATTGCATCCTGCGATTGATCCAAAAGCCGAGCGTAAAATTTTAGCCTCTGGTCTGCCTGCTTCCCCTGGAGCTGCAGTTGGTGAAATTGTTTTTTCATCAGAAGACGCAGAAGCTGCCGCTGCTGAGGGGCGTAAAGTTATATTAGTGCGCATCGAAACAAGTCCTGAAGATATTCATGGCATGAATGCTGCTGAAGCTATTTTAACCACGCGCGGTGGTATGACCAGCCATGCGGCGGTGGTTGCACGCGGTATGGGTAAACCATGTGTTTGTGGTGTTGGTAGTATTAAAGTTGATTATCATAATAATAAAATGGTTGCTGGTGGTGTTGAACTTAAAAAAGGTGATATTATTACTATTGATGGTGGTAGCGGACAAATTTTGCTTGGCCGCGTTGCCATGCTACAACCTGAATTATCGGGTGATTTTGCGCTTATCATGCAATGGGCTGATGAAGCGCGCCGGATGAAAGTGCGCGCCAATGCCGAAACACCTAATGATGCGCGTGCTGCACGTTCTTTTGGTGCGGAAGGTATTGGCCTTTGCCGTACCGAGCATATGTTTTTTTCCGGCGAACGTATCATTGCGGTGCGTGAAATGATCCTTGCGGATAATGAAAATGGCAGGAAGGCAGCTCTTGCCAAATTGCTACCAATGCAGCGTTCAGATTTTGTTGAATTGTTTGAAATTATGGCAGGGCTTCCTGTTACTATTCGCTTACTTGATCCGCCATTGCATGAGTTTTTGCCCAAAACGGCAGAGGAAATTGCTGAGGTTGCAAGTGTTATGGGAGTTGATGAAAAGCATTTAAGCGAGCGTGCCAATGCGTTACATGAATTTAATCCCATGCTCGGGCTTAGAGGCTGCCGTCTTGCAATTACTTATCCCGAAATTGCCCAAATGCAGGCACGAGCAATTTTTGAAGCTGCAATTATTGCGGCTAAAAACACCAATAGTGCGGTAATGCCTGAAATTATGGTGCCTTTGGTGGGCTTGAAGAGCGAATTAGATTTTGTGAAAGCGCAAATTGACAATGTCGCCAAAGCGGTGATGAGTGAGCAGAAAATGCAGCTTTCCTATATGGTCGGTACTATGATTGAGCTACCACGTGCGGCAATACGGGCTAGTGATATTGCGCAAAGTGCAGAGTTCTTTTCCTTCGGTACCAATGATTTAACCCAAACAACCTTTGGTATTTCGCGCGATGATGCTGGGCCCTTCCTTAATACCTATTTGCAAAAAGGCTTGCTAGAACAAGATCCATTCATCACCATTGATATTGATGGCGTTGGCGAATTGGTGTCTATTGCGGCAGAACGCGGACGCAAAACGCGTGCTAATATCAAGCTTGGAATTTGCGGCGAACATGGGGGGGATCCCGCATCCATTGCATTTTGCGAAAAGCAAAGGCTTGATTATGTTTCATGCTCGCCCTTTCGTGTACCAATAGCGCGATTAGCTGCGGCACAAGCTGCATTAAAAGGTAAGACCCATAAAATATATTAAATAAGTTGACTTTTAGCTTAATTACGCTTCACCTGTGCGAGACTCTGACCTTAGGGTTTGCCTTAAAACAAGTGAAGCGTTTTTGGATTGTGCATTGAATAAAATGATAAGAAAAGCTTTTAATAAATTTATAAGTACAGCTGTGGTTTTAATGACCAGTACAATCCTAATTGCGCCAAGCTGGGCAGTAGAAAAAACATCTTCAATTGAGCCATATCTTGCCATTAAAAAGGATATTGATCCACCACGCATTGCACTTACTTTTGATTTATGTATGGGGAAGACGGATCGGCGTATTTTTGATGTTTTGATTGCTGAAAAAATTCCTGCAACATTATTTGTAACTGCGCGTTGGCTGGTTAAAAATCCAGATGTTATTGCACAAATAAAGGCTCATCCCGAATTATTTGAAATTGGAAATCATGGGCAAAATCATATTCCAGCCATTGATGAACCAGGGACTATTTATGGGTTAAAGACGGCAGGCAGTTTACGTGCTGTTTGCGAAGAGGTGGAAGGTGGAGCGCAAGCCATTGAAAAATCGGGTTTGATGTCACAGTTTAAGCCGTTTTATCGGGGAGCTGCAGCACGCTATACAACAAGATCGCTAAAGTTAATTGAAGATCTAGGGTTTCATGTTGCAGGTTTTTCAATCAATGGTGACCAAGGCGCATCGCTTTCAGCGAGTATGGTTTTAAGGCGGCTAAAAATGGCAAAGGATGGCGATGTTACTATTGCCCATATGAATCAACCAACGCGCGCTTCGGGGGCAGGCGTTGCCGAAGCTTTGCAAGATTTAAAAAAGCAAGGCATGCATTTTGTAACGCTTTCGCAAGGACTTGGAGTTAATCAAGGTGCACCAACACTACAATCTTGTGCCGAGTTTTTTAAGGGTACTCAATAAATATGCGTAAAAAATTTCAAAGAATGCCGTCTAAGGCAGCAAGATGGTCACCGCGCTTTGGTTGGCTGGCACTTGTTTTGCTAATCTTGGCTGCCATATGCCATCGCTTTGGTGTGCTTGCCAGTGTCTATTTTTTTGTTATGGTTGGGTGTGTAGCATTTTTGGGGTTAGTTGCATTTATTTTGGCACTGAAGGGCTTTTTAGACCTTTGGCAAAGGGCTGATAAAGGCGGCGGTAAATCGATTAAAGGATTTATTTTGGCCTTTTTAGCCTTGTTGCCGATTATTGCTGCAGCTGTTGCTTATTTTGTCTTTCCACCCTTTTACGATATTGCCACCGACAGTGAAACACCGCCGCATTTTATTGCTAATAACCGACCAAGCGATGCTTTGCCTGTGCAACAATCCCTTTATTATCAGGCTAATGAGCAGCTTGCCATGTGGCCAGAGCTTAGCGGTAGGCGTTATGATGGATCGCCTGATAAGATTTTACCTGCGGTGTTAAGCGTGATAGATGATTTGGGTTGGAAGCATGTTAGCCAAGCGGGAGAGGTTGGCAAAGATAATATGCTATTAGTTGAGGTAACCGCCAAAACACCAGTATTGGGTTTTGTGTCTGATATCATAATTCGTCTTAATGATGAAGGTGATACAACCTTTGTTGATATGCGAGCAACATCACGCTATTTAAGCCATGATCTTGGCATCGATGCACGTTTCATTTTAAACTTTATGGAAGCACTTGATGTTAAAGTTCTATTGACGCCAAGCGATCAACGAGAAGAGTAACTGCTATTAATTAGCGGCGATGTATCACAATGGATAAGATTGCGCTGATGTAAATCAATAAGATGCGCCCAAACGGAAAGAGCGGCTGCATTTTTTAATCTTGGGTCCAGCTTTTGATAAATTGCTGCAACAATTTCTGTAACCGTTGTATCGCCTTGTTGCAGCCGCTTAAGAATTGCGTTTTCTCGTAATTTTCGGTGGCTACGAAAGCCACGTATCAATTGTTGAGGGTTTGTAACTACGCCGCCATGGCCGGGCAGATAATAGCTATCGCTGCGTTCCAATAATTTTTCAAGTGACGCCATATAGTCTTGCATAACCCCGTCTGGGGGAATGATGACAGTTGTTGCCCATGCCATGACGTGATCACCAGAAAATAACACATCGTCTCCCATGAGTGCAAAAGCGATATGATCGCTAGCATGGCCGGGCGTGGCAATGCTTTGCAATGTTATTTCATTATTGCTGATTAGCATGTCGTCACTAAGGGAAATATCAAACTCTATATCGCTGCTCGTTGCTTCGCCGCTTTGTTTGCCTTGGTTAGGCTGATCTTTTTTAGGTGTAAGAGGTGCTTTGCCAATGGGGGCTGAAAAATATTGGCTTACCCGATAGGCAAGGTCACTATGATCCGCATGGCTATGGGTGAGTATAATATGGCTGACATGACGACCATTAACCGTTTTGATTAAATTTTCGAAATGTTGGTCATTATTTGGTCCCGGATCTAGAATCATTAAATCTTTTTGGCCGATTATATATGTATTGGTGCCATGAAATGTGTAGGGGCTCGGATTTCTTGCGGTAAGTAATTGTATATTATTGGTGATTTTTACTGCCTTATCGTAATTTGGAAAAAATTCCTTATCGAAATCGATGCTCATTTGGTCACATTCATTGGCTTGATCTTAGGTTGTTAATAAAAATATTGTAAGGATTGCACAAAATTATGCAATAAATAAAATAGGTTAGCAGAGAAAATAAAAAAATATCAAAAAATATGCATTTTTTTTAATAATAGATATTGCACATATGAAATCAAGCAGCTATAAGACGCGCCAAGGACATGATAGAGTGTTCTTTAAAAATGATGTTGGGGTATAGCCAAGCGGTAAGGCACTGGTTTTTGGTACCGGCACCCCTGGTTCGAATCCAGGTACCCCAGCCATTTTTAAGCTTAAAGCTAAAAATAAATTTTCATAAAAAATAGTTAGATTTTTTGATATTTGCAACAGGTTTATTGTTGCAATTGTTAATTTATCGCGGTGTTGGCTT
This sequence comes from Bartonella sp. HY761, assembly GCF_026743145.1. Taxonomy (NCBI): domain Bacteria; kingdom Pseudomonadati; phylum Pseudomonadota; class Alphaproteobacteria; order Hyphomicrobiales; family Bartonellaceae; genus Bartonella; species Bartonella sp. HY761. The sequence goes on along the minus strand of NZ_CP104887.1, from coordinate 2,136,860 downwards.
TATTTTTGATGCCCTTGCAGAATAATTAAGTTTTTCTAAATCTTAGTTTATGAGCCTTAAAATAATAATAATTTTTAAGATTTGTTCTTAAGCGCAAATTTTTTGATTCTCACAATGAGCTTCTCCCGCCATTTTATTGCATTGAGCTTATGCTGACATTATTTAAATCAAATAATCAAAAGCTGTTTAATATTTTAGGCTCTTGCCTAGCTAAGTGATAATTATTCAATGTAAGGCTACGATAAAACGTAAAAAATAAGATAGAATATCAGTAAGTTAACCTTTTAAAGGCGATTTTAATGATTTGCATTTCATTGAAATCGCCTTGATCATTTTAAAAGTCATATTTAATTTTTATGCCGCCGCTACCGCCGCGTCGTTCCCCAATAAAGCCCTGACCAACAAATTCAATGATAAAGTCTTTATTGTGATGTAATGGCTGCCAGTTAAGTCCTAATTCGAAAATACCGGTACCACCTTTAAGGCTTGGCCTATCTAGCTGCAACTTATAGGCTGTGGCTGCAATGTCTCCCTTAAATTCATATTCATAGGCCGCACCGACAAATGGCTGGAATTGTTGGCTGTAGTGATAATTGTAGCGGCCGCCAACGCGTAAGCGAGAAGATTCTGCCGTTTTAAAATTTAAACCATCTTTGCCAATTTTTACGTCTTCGCCTTTAAGCCTTGACCAGCTATAACGACCATAAATATCAAGACTATTTTTTTCATTAAAGTTAAAAACATAGCCCGTTGCAATATGAGCGCTTTGATAGTTAGAACGGCTGTTATATGTGCCGCGATAGCCTTCACCATCGAAAATATCATTTGTATCAAAATCATATTTTATGGTGCCGGCGCGCCATGAGCCTTCCATATAAAGCCCATCAGCAGCATTGATATCAAGTTTTGCCACGCGGTTTAAACCAGTATTGGCGAAATCTAAGCGGAATAAAACACCACCACCATTATAATTGATATTTCCATCACCATGAACGGTATTGTAATTGCTAAAATAGTTATAGCTATCATAGCTTGCTTTGCCATATTCATAAAAGCCGCCAATGGTGAGTAGACTAGTATTTTTAAACTCATATCCCGTTGCTAGACCTATGGCTGCATTAACACCGTCAATATCGACATGGGAACCTGTTTTGTATCGGCTGGAACCACCATTGATAATTGCAAAGGGTATGAGGCTGGTTGGGCGCCCGCTTTCAGCTGCTTGGCGAATAGCAGAGCGTGCGGCGCGTATACCATAATCAGCAATAAGATCACTGCCTTGGTTTAAAAATGCCATTGCTGCAATGCGGCCTTCCGAAAAAGCCTTAGTGCGCGGATTAATGTGCCCTGCGGGTTTGGGTAAGGTAACTTCAGGCTCTGTGGTCTCTTCTGTGGTGCTAGAGCCGCCAGTGTCTGTACCTCCGGTATTGGTTCCGCTGGTATCGGTTCCTCCAGTGTCAGTGCCTCCGGTATCGGTGCCACCAGTATCGGTTCCACCAGTGTCTGTGCCACCAGTATCGGTTCCACCAGTGTCAGTGCCTCCGGTATCGGTTCCTCCAGTATCGGTTCCACCAGTGTCAGTGCCTCCGGTATCGGTTCCTCCAGTGTCAGTACCTCCAGTATCGGTTCCGCCAGTGTCTGTACCGCCACTATCTGAATTTTCATCTTTAATTCTTAAGACAAATTTATTATTTTCATCGACTGTTACTTCGACATCATAAATAAGAAAGAGCCCTTGTTCTATTTGAGTGGGAACCGAGGATGGTGTTCCTGTCGCATTGCTGATCAATGTAACTTCATCACCAACATTAAGGCGATTACCATCATTTTCCATTGCAATGGTGTGATTAGTCCCATTAAGATCAACATTATTCCGGCTTGTAATATTGATAATGGTGTCGTTATTGACGACATTTTTTGGTAAAATCCAGTTATAATTCTCAATATTATAAATGCCCCAAACACTGCCACGATAGCCATTAAGATTTAATGTGTTACCCGTAAAAAAATCAGAGCTTGTATTTGAGCGATTACCAAAGCCACCGAAAATTCGGCCCGTAATGTTAAGATTTTCACCATTAAGTGTTATTGTATTATTTGTTGCATTGCCTGAAAAGCCGCTCATGGCATTGCTATAACCACCATAAACATCGCCTTTAATATTAACTTTTCCAGATAATTCAACATTGTTATTGGTAATATTGCTGCCCGTTGTCGTTGTAGGGGTGCTTGAATTGAGGCTAGTTGTCCCCATGCCACCGTAAACGCTCCCGGTTACCGTAGTATCACCGGATATAGAAACTTTGTTACTTGCAACCTGTGTTGATGTTCCATTATAGGCATAGTTGTATGAATTACCCCCATAAACAGATCCTGAAATTGTATTCTGCCCGCTAATCAAAACTTCATTATTGGTGACTTGTCCAGCAATAGTACCATAGCTACGGCCACCCACGACATCAGCTGAAATAACCGCATTGGTCCCATTAAGGGTTACTGTGTTGTTGGTTGAGTCGCCTCCTAATCCACGTGTGGCTTCGGTATATCCCCCATAAACGCTCTTATTGAGTTGTGCATTGCCGGTTATCGTAACGATGTTATTATTTGTATTGCCCGATGCGCCAGCTGTATTTTGGCTAAACCCACCATAAACAAAGCTTGTAATAACTGCATCATCCGAAATGGTTACTTTATTGTTTAGGGCATTGTTAGCTATGCCATTTTGCGTAGTATTCCCACCACCTGCAACCATACCACTAATTTTTGCATTACCCGAAATTGTTACTTCATTACTTGAGGTCTCACCAGTGGAGACATAAAAAGTTGAGCTATAGCCACCATATACATCACCGCCAATTATCGCGGAGTGAGATATAATAACCTTATTTTCATTGGCAAATCCAGCATTTCTTCCAAATGTATACCCACCATAAACGCCTCGGCTGATTTGCGCGTTGTCGCTTATAGTAACAATATTGCCAGTTGCATTGCCGCTATTGCCAGTCCTCAAATAGCTATAACCACCATAAACTGACCCTGCTTTACCAGTGCCAGAAATAGCGACACTATTATTGGTAACATCATTGCCAGTACCCGATGTTAAATAGCTAATACCGCCATAAATATAACCGGGTGTTTCATAGCTGCCATCGGTGGTTAAATCATTTACAGATATTGTGTTGCCAATAAGATTGGTGGTCGTGCCGTTGCCTGAAAATAGGCTGCGCCCTAAATTACCACCTGTCGGATCTGTTCGTAATATTGATTTGTCAGTGCCATCATAAGCCACATCCTCTGCATAGCTTGAGGATAGTATGGTAGTACTTAAAAAAAACGATGTTAGTCCGAAAATTAGTAATTTGGTAATTGGCGTATTAATCAACCATGGTTGATTTTTAAAGACATGTTTCGACATTAAAGGAGACCCAACCGCAGATTCCAGCTTGTACATCGCTTGAACCTATTATATTTTTATATTTATAATTAATTACATAGTTATTATTTAAATTAGTCAATATTTTGACGGCTATTCAATAAATAATAAAAGTAACAGGTACTAAACTATTCATATAAAAGCCATATTTTGTTCCGAAAAAACACAACATGAGAATATGAGAAATTTATAAAGTTAAATTATTATAAACTAATATTCGAACTAAATAAATAAAAAATTAAATTGAATGGCAATTGGGGAGATAAGTTTAAGCGATTTCAAACCAATCAAGAAATTGGTTTTCTATTTTAAAAATAGGAATTAATATATTCTGCAAACAACGAGTATTAGGCCGAGTACACCATTAAAATCCTTTTTAGCCAACAATTAAATAATTAAGATATTTATATCTTTTTTATATAATCCTAAAAGCTTAAAGTCTTAATTAGATAGGTTTCATTAACACCGGCAGAAACACATTAACTGCCGCGTGGTTTAGCCCGTGTTGTTGGCACAGCTTCGGCTGGGTTTTCAGGCCATAAATGCTTTGGGTAGCGCCCACGCATGTCACTGCGCACATCTTTCCATGATCCAGCCCAAAAGCTTGGTAAATCACGCGTAATTTGGATAGGGCGATGCGCTGGTGATAAGAGTTCAATAATAAGGGGAATCTTATTCCCCGCAATTGTTGGATGGGTGATTAAGCCATATAGTTCTTGTACGCGCAATGAAATAGTTGGTTCTTCCCCCTCATAATCAATTGCAATTTTTGAGCCAGTCGGCGCGGTAAAATGGGTGGGTGCAAGGGCGTTAAACTCGCGTTGCAAATGATACGGGATCAAAGAATATAGGCCGTCGCTTAGCATTTTACTGGTTATTGTGCTAAGCTCAGCCTTGCCATTTAAAAATGGTAAAAGCCATTCATCTAATTGCTGCAGTAATGCGTCATCATTTACATCGGGCCACGGCTCGCCCAATCCTTTAAATAGCCAAAATAGTCTTTGCCGCATTTGCTTGGCATCTTTACTCCAAGCTAAAAGGCTAAGACCTTTTTGTTGTATTATTTCAAGCCATTTTTGGTTGGCAATGTCGCCTTTAGGGCTGGGTAGGTTCTTTTCACTTAGAGAAATTGCGCCAAGATTTTCGCGCGCTAATGCACGAAGAGTGCGGCTTTGCTCATCAAAATAAACCAGTGTTTCTTGGCTTATTGAGCTGCCCTGTTGGGCATAAAGGCTATCTTCGCTAAGGTTTGCCGCCGCTAATATGCGCGTGCGCTCAGCGCTACCAGTCAATTCGGCGATAACTAAAAATGTACTATTGGCTAAAGGTTCAATAGCATCCATATAGGCTCCGCTCCCATTACATAGCAAAAATTGTCCTTTTTTAGAGCGTGCTTTGGCGATCCTATCCGGCCACGCGTCCATCAAAAACTCGCTTGCTGGTATAATATCGCTATTGTTTGGCAATTTTTGCTTTTTTGTTGATAATTGAGCCGCTTCATCCGCAAGGGATTTTGCAAGTCGCTTCACATCTTGGGCGCGCTTTGATCGATCACGTTGGAAAAAACGCAGTCTTTCATCAATATCAATGTTGTTGCCGCCAAGTCCCCGTTCTACAAGCAATAGTGCAAGTTCTGCCGCCGCTTGAGCTTTCCCTCTTTCTGCGGCTTTTAATACCATATGCGAATAGCGTACAGGCAAACTCAAGGCACGCATGGCTTGCCCCATTAGGGTTAGTCTGCCATTTTCATCAATTGCATCTAATTTGACAAGTAAGTCGCGTGCTTCTTTTATCGATGGCAGGGGAGGCGGATTTAAAAAACGTAAGTTGGCGGGATCTTGTATACCAAAGGCTAAGCAATCCAAAACAAGGTTAGATAAATCAGCATTTAGAATTTCAGGTGTTGCAAAGGCAGGAAGCGCTGCATTTTGCCCTTGTAGCCAAAGGCGAATAGCAATGCCTGTCTGGGTACGTCCTGCACGCCCAGCACGTTGATCAATGGATGCACGTGAGGCACGCACCGTTTCAAGCCGTGTTAAACCACTTGCTGGTTCAAATATTGGCACTCTAGCGAGGCCACTATCAATGACAATGCGCACATCTTCAATCGTTATGGAACTCTCGGCGATGGAGGTTGCAAGCACAACTTTGCGCGAACCTTTTTGGGCGGGCAGAATAGCATTGTCTTGATCTTTTATATCAAGTGTTCCAAAAAGCGGACTAATAATAATGCTGTTGCCGTTGATGGTTGGATTGTCGCCTAAGCTATTTTGGAGCCTTTGCTTTGTTCGCTCAATTTCGCCTTGACCGGGTAAAAAAGCTAAAATACTGCCATCTTCCTCCTTTAAGGCTTTGATAATGGCGCGGCTCATGGCGTCTTCAATGCGTTCATCATTAGCTTTTGGGCTATAACGAATATCAACATTATAGCTTCTGCCTTTGCTTTCAATAATCTGCGCATTATCTAGCAAGCTGGCAACGCGTGCGCCATCAAGAGTTGCTGACATAACGATAATTTTTAAATCATTACGCAAACCTTCTTGTACATCAATCGCTAGTGCAAGACCAAAATCGGCATCAATATTGCGCTCATGAAATTCATCAAAAATAACAGCGCTAATGCCATTTAGTTCTGGGTCATCAAGCACCATACGAACAAAAACGCCTTCGGTCACAACGATTATGCGTGTGTCCTTAGAAATTTTTTGGTCCATTCGCATGATGTAGCCAACTTGTTGCCCAAGAGATTCTCCAAGTAAATCGGCCATGCGCCTTGCTGCCGCGCGTGCAGCCAAGCGGCGCGGTTCAAGAAGTATTATTTTGCCATTAGGATTTTTTTTAAGTTTATCCAGTAAAAATAATGGGATAAGTGTCGTTTTACCTGCCCCGGGCGGTGCAACTATTACTGCACGATTATGCATTTTCATGCACTCGTGAAGCGATCCAAAAATTTCAGTTACGGGTAAAGGCGGCAAATTTATCATGCGTGTTTTATAAAAAGCATCAATAGCTTTGGCAAGGATATTGTAAATACAAAAAATTTAAATACCCCATGTTTGCATGTATCAATTTTATTGGCACTTTTACGTATAAACGATTTAGAGCACATTAACGGCTTAATAAAAGCTAAATGTGCTCTAAATTAGTATGTTGATATTATGGGATTATAAAATTTCTCGAGCGATTTGGCCCAATAGTTTAGGCAATTGATCAAATGCATAAGGTGCGTAAACACGCTCAAGTTTTTGATGAAATTCTCGCCCCCAAGGTCCAATATTAACCACAGGAAAGCTAAGGCTTTGGCTTGGCGGATTATCTTGTAAACGAGAAATGGGCGTATTATTGGCAATTAAATTATTCTTATCGGCCTTTTGCCCCAAAAAGCTCATATCCGATATGCCTTGGAAATAAGGCTTCCAAGTAAGCACTTGATCTGCAAGGTCTTGATAAGATTTCTTGGCATGATCAATTGCCGCGTGGAAAGCTTTATCCTTATCGAGCTTGAGGTCAAGATGGCTTGCAGGATAATGTAAACCAGCAAAACCAATAATGATAGCAGGACCATTTATCTTTGCTTGATTTATAAGCCAATCTGTTAGTAAACGACTTACGGTTAGCGGGTTATCAATTTGGTTTAGTTCATTTTGTTTTTGCTCATACAGTGCATCGAAATTTGCGCCTATAGTCGCTTTGGCTTGTTGCAGTAGCTCTGCATATTCGATAATCTTTGGCTTAGCTGGCACTGCGCCAGATTTTTTGCCAACCATATGGCTGTAGTTTTTAGCTTGCTCGGTAAATTGCTCAATAGCTTGGTTTGCGCATTTTTCTACGGCTTCTTTAAAATGATGAAATAATGTTTCAGCTCTCATAGAATGGTAAAGCCAATTAAAAGCCAACCAAAAACGCTCTGGCGTTGTTACTTCGTAAGCATCACGCAAATCTCTTGCCTCAAGACATATGGGGGCCGGTGAAATGTCATCCTCATTCTTATCGGCTAACGCAGCATTGGCTTCGAAATGGCTAAGAATTTTAGCACCTATTGCTAAAGCACTTACTCCTTCATAAGGGTAGCTTGCATGGGCACTACAACCAACAACAAATGCAAAGGGTAATAATTTACCAATTGTGCCGGCATAGATTGCGCGCCCCTCACTGCCGTTGCCTTGATCAGATGTTACATCAAGATTAATGGCACCAACAATTTCAAGGTCATTTTCTTTAACAAAAGTTGCAAGGCTAGCACGTAGTGAGCGCATGCCACGACTTTCACGCTCTTCATCTGGGGTAGCAACGAGAAGAATGTTACCCTTGCGCTGGGTATCAGCAATAAACTCTTCAACACATATTATACCAGCGGCAAGTCCACTTTTCATGTCAAGCATACCGCGGCCGGGCAAAAATTGACCAGTTAATAAGTCTTGATAGGCACATTCTTCTTGTTCAGAACGCACTTTATTCGCCAAGGTTTCGATTAAGGCTTCGGCAAGTTTTTCGCTTTCGCAAGCAAGGTTTTGTAATTCATGATAATTATCAATTGATACTGTATCGAAATGCCCCGCTAATATCAGCGTTTTTTTACCATTCCCTCTTGCTAGCGCTAAGACATTCGAGGTTAACGGTTCGCCATGGCTTGCTGATTTAACAATATTTTGCGGATTTTGGTTAAAATAGGGTATTTCTTTTAAAAGCCCAATATATTTGTCCGCAAATTCGGCTTCGCCTCTACTGCCTGTCTCACTGTTAAAAGCAACCATTCTTGTTGCTAAATCTGAACATTTATTTTTATAAAGATTGGGACTATTTCGTTTATTATTATCGGTAACTTGCGGCATTTTTACCTCGAGTAACTTTTATGTTAATTAAATTCTATCTCTCAACACCCATAGGCAGAGCGTTAATCATTTTTTGTTTTCAAAGATCAATGTCCTTGCAAATGTTTGCGTAAAAATTCGCGCGTTCGCTCTTCTTTGGGGTTCTTCAAGATATCATCAGGAGTCCCTTGTTCGACAATGACGCCGCCATCCATAAAAACAACGTAATCAGAAACTTCAGCTGCAAAACGCATTTCATGGGTAACAATCATCATGGTCATATGTTCAGCCGCAAGCTGTTTCATTACTTGGTTGACCTCTTCTACCAATTCAGGATCAAGCGCAGAGGTTGCCTCATCAAACAGCATTGCTTTTGGCTGCATAGCAAGAGCACGAGCAATAGCAACGCGTTGCTTTTGTCCCCCAGATAAACGGGCAGGGTAAGAATCGCCTTTGTCTGCTAAGCCCACTTTTTTTAATAAGGAATGGGCAATTTCTTCCGCGTCATGTTTGGGTATATTTTTTAATATACGAGGTCCGATGGTAATATTGTGCAAGACACTAAGATGAGGAAATAAATTGAATTGCTGAAAAACCATGCCAATTTGTTGGCGCATATAATTTAAATGTTTTTCAAAGGCGCGGCCTTTAAGGGGCAGATTAACTTGATTGCCATCAAACCAAATTTCGCCTTGGGAAATTTCTTCAAGCATATTGACTGAGCGTAATAAAGTACTCTTTCCAGACCCGCTTGGGCCAATAATTGAAACGATTTTACCGCGATCTACGCTAAAATTTATTCCCTTTAAGACCTTATGGGCGCCATAGGATTTATGGATATTGCGCAAATCAATCATAATATTTGTATTCATTGCATGGCTCCTATCTTACGAGTGGTGACATATAATCCGAACTCCATAATTAGATTGATAATGTAATAGAGTAGGGCAGCAACCAAATAAAATTCGAAAGATCTATAGGTTTCAGCAATTGCTTGCTGAGTATTTAGGGTTAATTCGGCAATGCCGATCAAGGAAACAATGGCGGTATCTTTTAAAAGAATGATGGTATTGTTGCCCACCTGTGGCAAGGCTACAAATACTGATTGTGGTGTGATAAAATAACGTAAGGCTTGAAAGTAGCTAAACCCCAAAGATCTTGCTGCTTCCATTTGTCCATTATCGATTGATTGCAAAGCTGCCCGGAAAATATTTGCATTATAGACTGCATAATGAAAACCAAGAACAATGACACCGGTCCAAAAGGCGGGTAAAAGAATTTCCAACTGCGAAAGGCCATAATAAATAAGGTAAAGTTGCAGCAAAAGTGGTGTTGTCATAAAAAGCCAAGAAATAAACCGCAATGGCCAATTATAAATTTTATGCACATAGTTTAAAATCAGAGCGATAATGATACCGCCGAAAAAACTAATAAGACCGGCAAGAATAGTGATAATCACAGTCCACAAAAGTCCCGTTAATAGAAGACTACCAAAAGGTGGAATAGCCGAAAAATCAAGCGGAATCTCATCAATACGTTGCCAAAATCCATCAATAAATGATTGTAACATCAGGATGCTCCACTTATTTTGGTTTTATTGAATGCAGAAATAAGTAACTGAAATAAAGTGAGAATTGCGCTTAAAATTATGATATAGGCAATTGCTGCTAAACCAAATATTTCAAATGAATTGCCAGAATTGGAAGTTACAAATCTTTGGGCTGTATAGGTAAGCTCAATAACGCCGATCGTAGAGGCAAGAGCCGTGCTTTTTGTCAATATAATAGTATTTATTTCAATCGTCCGGATCATAACTGTTGCTGCTTGCGGAATGATAAAATAAAATAAAGTGCGTATTTTGCCAAAACCCAGTGCTCGTGCCGCTTCATATTGGCCTTTATCGACCGATTGTATTGCCCCTCTGATGCCTTCAGACATATAAGCACCAATATTAAAACCCATTGTTAAGGTTGCAGCAAAAAACGGTGTAGTATCAAATCCAAAAGCAAAGGCACCATAATATATAAGAAAAATTTGGATCAAAAGTGGCGTACCGCGCATGATGCTGACATAAAATGCTGCCAAAGGCCAAATAAAAATATGTTTGGAGGACCGCAAGGCAGCCACAACAAAGGCAACACATAGGCCAATTGCTAAAGAGACAAACGCAAGTTGTATGGTTATCCAACCGGCTTGGATGGTAAATGGCAATAATTGTGCAATAAGATCGAAATCCATGACACCTCACTAACACATGAAATAATTAGAAATTAAACAGCGGCGCAGCTTGTAACATCATCGCATAAGCGCAACAAAATTGCATATTTTACAAGATTTTAAATAAGAGCACTTTAGATTAAGCTCAATCAAAAAAGTGCTCTTTGCGATGCTTTAAAAAACGCATAAATTTGCCGTCAATACCAGTGGTTAATCAGCTTCCAAATATAATCTGGTAGCCTTTTGGACGACTAAATAATATGAAAAACACACCATTGCCGCGATGTTGGCTTAACGGATATCAGTACCAACCCATTTTTTTGAAATAGCTTCATAGGTGCCATCGGCCATCATATCATCAAGTGCTTTTTTCATGGCAGCCGCAAGATCGGGGTTCTTTTTGCGGATGGCCATGCCAATATCGAACTTTGGTAGGTTGTCATCTTCAATCTGAACTATTTTCGCGTCATTATTCTTGATTGCGACATAAACAACTATATCATCAGATATTATTGCATCGACACGACCTGAGTTTAGGTCGATCAACATTTCAGGCAAGCCTTTATAGGTACGAAGGTTGAATTTATTTTGTTCTCGCGCCCATTTTTCAGAGGTTTCCCCTAAAATTGCTCCAACATTTTTTCCTTCAAGAGATGAAAGTGTTTTATAAGCCGATCCCTCTTTGACAAAAATGCCAATACCTGAACGGTAATAGGGGCCAACAAAATCAACTGCCTTTTTGCGTTCCTCGGTTATGGCCATGGAACCAATAACAGCATTATAGCGGCCGGTAACCAAACCAGCTATAATACCATCAAACGGTGTTGTAACAATTTCAGATTTTACATCAAGGCGCTTAGCAATTTCATTGGCAATATCAATATCAAAGCCAACTACATTATTATTCGTATCCACAAAACTAAATGGCGGAAAAACGCCAGATGCGGCAATTTTCATAACACCGTTTGACTTGATCTTATCAAGTTCGTCAGCATGGCTGATATTTAAGCTAAAGAATGGGATGAGTAAAGATAAGCTCATTGCGGCAATTTTTTTTATGTTCATAATTTCCTCCATTTATAAACAAGTACCGAAATTTTTAATGCATTATTGTCCCTTTATTGGCAGTATGAAAGTATATATTGGTTTATTTTTCTGTAAAATAATAGAGTGCAAAATGCCTATTTTTGCCATATACTGCCTTATTAGGTAGAAAATTGGCGAAAAAGTAACATTATGGATGAGTTAGATCGTAAATTAATTGCCGAGTTAAAAATAAATGGACGTGCTTCAATTCCACAGCTCGCTCAGCTGTTAGGTGTCGCTCGCGCAACTGCGCAAAAGCGGCTTGACCGCTTAATAGACAATGGCGATATCAAAGGCTTTACAATAAAGTTAAAAGATGATGTCGATGAAAAACGTATTCGCGCATTTATGGTCATTGAAATTAATAGTCCGTCAACCAAACATATTATTGCCCGAATAAAACGCACACCAGGCTTACTTGATGTTTATAACACTAATGGTAAATGGGATATTATTGCAATTGTTGAAGTATCTAACATTGTTGAACTAAATGATGTGATTTCAACAATACGTTCTAGCGATGGTGTTGCTAAAAGTGAGACATTTATCATTCTTGGCCCGGCTTAATGTTAATCCATTAAGTTAAAGAAACAAGGCTATTAAATCGCAAAAATATACACTTTTGATTTATAAAGGGGAGGTAAGCGAGAAGGGCTTTAGCGATTTGAGCTTTACGACACTGTTGATGATAGCTATTGTCGTAACCTTTCATTTCAATGAATAAGTCGTTCTTTTGCTGGGCTTTGTTGGCTGAAGTGGTAGTTGTTTTTTACCACTTCAGATCTACTGAAAAATTTTACAAAAAGCTAGGGTCGGCAGTCAATATAACTGCGATATTTTACATGAAATCACCCCATCTATTGGGGCAATACTGATTAGGACCGTGAGGATAGGTGTATGCCCGCAATTGTACAGCGTACTGAACCACCAGCTTGTTCAATTGTTGGAATTTCTAACACAATTGGCGTTGCACTTTCTTCAATAATTGCAATTTGATCAGGCGTTAAGGAGCGATAAGCGGTACCAGATAATGCAAGGTAACGTCCATCTTTTCCTTTTAACTCAATGGCATTGCCTGCAAATTGGTGTATTTGTTCTGAAGTTAGATTTATAATCTTACGACCAGATTGTTCGAAACGCGAAATGATTTCTTGAGCTCTCGCTTTATTTGAAATCATATCTAAACCAATCATAACAAATTCGGTTGCAATACACATAAGTACATTGGTATGATAAATTGGTGTATTGTTTTTATCAACGGCATCAAAAGTCATTGGTTCAAAGTTAAATTGGGTGCAAAATCGTTCAAGTGCAATTGGATCGGTACGATCTGATTTAACCGCATATGCAACGCGGTCGATATGATCAAGAACCATTGCGCCGGTTCCTTCAAGGAAAAGCCCATCAGGTTCTAGTCCAGAATAATCAATTACTTCCTGTACACGAAAATTGCGTTTTAAATCCTCGATGATATCGTAACGGCGTTCAAGTCTGCGATTTGGTGCTTTCATTGGATAAATAGCAATATAACCACCCGCATGGGTCGAAAACCAGTTATTTGGAAAAACTGAATCTGGGGTTTTTTTACTTTCATCTTCATAAAGATGTACGCCAATTCCAACGGCCGATAATTGCTCTACCGCCTTTGTAATCTCATTATAGGCGGTGGGCGCTAACTGTTCGCTTAAAGGCACATTGATCTGAAAACTATTATCGGTAGCGGTTTCTGTATTCACCGTGAAGTGATGAGGGCGGATCATAACAACAGCGGCAGGTGCTTGAACAGAAAAAGATTGTTTGCGAGCCATGTCGCATCCTCCAAATGAATGTATTATTTTTAAGAATTTATTTAATTTGTAATAGCAATTGGCATATGGAAGTTTAAGGCCTTATAACCATGTTAAGTTTATTTATGCTTTTAGGTTACAAGGCCGTATTTCATTCAATATTCAGTTGCTAATGGGCGCGTTGTAACATGCCAAATAGATCACGTGGATCATCTGGATCTGCAAGAATATCAAGTTCTTCAAAAAATTCTGTATCCTTGATTTTAGTATGGATGTAGCGAAGTGCTGAAAAATCTTCAATTGCAAAGCCAACACTATCAAAAAGTGTAATTTGGCGTTTATCTGTGCGGCCTTTTGCTTGGCCGGTTAGGACTTGCCATAATTCAGTTACGGGGTAGTCTGCCGGCATTTGTTGAATTTCACCTTCAATACGAGTTTGTGGCGGATATTCGACAAATGTATCAGCCCGCAGCAATATATCCTTATGCAATTCAGTTTTACCCGGACAATCGCCGCCAATAGCGTTAATGTGAATGCCTTCACCCACCATATTATCAGTTAGAATTGTCGCATATTGCTTATCAGCCGTGCAGGTAGTGATAACTTCCGCGCCTTCGATTGCCTTTTGGGCGCTATCACAGGCAATGATATTTAGTCCGCTATTTTTCAAATTGTTAAATGCTTTTTGAGTGGCCAAGGGGTCAATATCATAAAGATGAATATTTTCAATGCCGCAAATTGCTTTAAGAGCAAGAGCCTGAAACTCTGACTGCGCACCATTGCCAATCATCGCCAGTGTTTTAGCGTCTTTTGGCGCAAGGTAGCGTGTTGCAAGAGCTGAAGTTGCAGCAGTGCGTAACGCTGTTAAAAGGGTCATTTCAGTGAAAAGAACCGGATAACCAGTTGCAACATCAGCAAGCAAACCAAAACCAGTTACAGTTTGTAAGCCTTCCTTGGTATTTTTAGGGTGGCCATTGACATATTTAAAACCATAAATATCGCCATCAGAGGTAGGCATGAGCTCAATAACACCTTCATCCGAATGGCTTGCAATGCGTGGAGTTTTATCGAAAATTTCCCAGCGTTTAAAGTCCTCTTCAATTACAGCGCATAACTCTATTAGAAATGTTTCGATTCCAATGTGATGTACCAACTGCATCATATGGTCAACGCTTACAAAAGGAACAAGTGCTTTGGTAGAAGGGGTTGTTTTGTTCATTATAGCTCCTCGATACTTAATAAACCCAATTATTGATCTTTTAGTGCCAGTGTTATTACTGGTATTGGCGCTTATGTTTTGCAAAATCTCCAATTTGGTCTTTACGAGAAATCCCTTAGCAAAACATTCGTCGTAATCAATTTCCCTTCTTTTATAAAATAAAAAATATTAGTAAAAAATATCAAATTATTATAAATACTACGCATAAAATTATAAAATTTAACAGTCAATTTGTGCAAAATCGCAAAAAAGTGCCAAATTTATGTAAATAGTTTTTTTGAGTGGATTAGTAAAATTATTGGTAGTTTTCATTTTATTTGCAGTTGGAAGATTATAAATCGATATTTAGAAAATGAAATCACATTGCCAATAAATATTGTTATGGTAATTATGGCTTCTTTTATTTTAAAAAGTGCGGCAAAAAGGAGGTTTCCTTGAAAAAAATATTATTAATATTACTTGCATCTGCTTTGTGTCCATTGTCTGCATGGGCAGAAAGTCCATCTCACCTTGATCATGTATTGGAAAATAAGACTCTGCGTGTGTGCACAACAGGTGATTATAAACCCTATACATTTTTAAAAGAAGATGGGGATTATACGGGTATTGATGTTGATATGGCACGCTCATTGGCAGCAAGTCTTGATGCCAAGGTGGTATTTGTTCCCACCACTTGGAAAGAGCTCATGCCTGATTTTTTAGCCGGTAAATGTGATATCGCCATGGGTGGCATTTCCATTTCATTAGAACGCCAACAAAAGGTTGCTTTTTCTGATGCTCTTGGTGTTGATGGCAAAGTACCCTTTGTGCGATGCGAGGAGGTTGAAAAATACGCAAGTGTTGAGCAGTTAAATCAGCCGCATGTACGTGCGATTGAGCCAGCCGGTGGCACAAATGAAAAATATGTTCGCAAATATATGCCAAAAGCACAGCTTGAACTTTTCCATGACAATAATATTATTTTCCAAAACCTTGTTGATAATAAAGCCGATGTCATGATTACTGATATTTCGGAAATTTTGTATCAAAAGCGCTTTTATCCAACCCTTTGTCCAGTAAATCCTGAGCAGCAACTTACCTTTGCCGAAAAGGGCTATATGCTACCAAGAAATGATATTGTTTGGAAAAACTATGTCGATCAATGGCTGCACATTACCAAAAATAATGGCGAATATAAAGGCTTTGCTAAAGAGTGGCAAAGTGAATAGTTAAAGTTAATTTAGCCCATAAAAAAGCCCCCTTTATGAGAACATAAAGGGGGCTTTAAAATGCAAACTTTTAAAATTATTGCGCGCTATAAGCTGTTGCAATGGATAATGGGCCAGGGCGTAAACCAGTATGCTCTAATACGCCTTTTGCTTTGGCATCATAATAAAAACCACGTGCATAAAGACGTACAGCGCGTGACTCATCACCGTCCGCAACAAGATAAGCACCGGCAAGATATTTTACTGCATAACGCAGATTGGTCTCAGCGTCTAAAAGACCCTGTGCATGACCACTATAGCCCATGCTTTGTGCCGTTGGGTGTGAAATCTGCATCAAGCCCCAGTAAGGGCCATTTCTTGCTTGTGGATTGCCGCCACTTTCACGTAAAACAACCCGGCGAACAAGGCGCTCAGGAACATTGTAGGCACTGGCATATTGACCAATCAACTGCTCAACCTCAGCAGTTGCATTAGGCAGGTGATAAGTGGTTTTAACCCGTGGACCAAGATTTGCCGTGTTAACTCTTGTTACCTTTGGCGTAGTCAAAACAGCGCTTGCTGCATTTGATGATGTTTCAATCTTGCTGTAACCAAGCAATGATGTTTTTTGCTTTGATTGCTCAATTTGGCGATATTGCTCATCTAACCGTACAAGGTTAAATTGGCTGTAGCCTAATGGTGTCATACTGGTTCCAAGACGAGAAACCGCTTTGGGAGATACTGAATTTGCTGCAATCGCTTGTGGAGTAATTGAACTTGTAAGTGTTTTATCAACAGAATTACAGCCTGTAAGTGCTGCAGCAGATAAAATAAAAGCAACTGGTAAAAAAGTTTTGATGCTAGTCTTCATGGCTTAACCCTAGTTCCTTTTTCCATTTGCAAGCTCTTCTTCAAGAGCTACTAGATCTTCAGGAAGGGGTAGGCCTTCAGCCTTCATGATATTTAGCTTTTCTTGCAATTGCTCGGCTAATTGGTGCTTATCTTGAGGTTGATTCACCATATCTTGAAGCAATATTGCTATCTCTGCCTTGATATCTTCCAGAGCCATAAACGACACCCATAAAAATTGACAATATGCCTCACTAGCACATTTTTTTTGAAATGAAAAGCTATGTAAGCTGAAGTTTCGCAGATATGGTTTCCGCAATGTTACGATAAGCTGCTGCATGAGCACCATTTGGGCTTGCCAAAATAATTGGTTTGCCATCATCACCGCTGACACGAATGTCGGGATCTAGCGGAATTTCGCCAAGGAATGTCAATTTGCGTTTTTCAGCTTCTTGTCTTGCACCGCCATGGCCGAAAATATCATATCGTTTACCAGTGTCGGGCGCTATAAAATAACTCATATTTTCAATGACTCCTAAAATAGGAATTCCTACTTTACTAAACATTTCAATACCCTTACGCGCATCAATTAGTGCAAGGTCTTGCGGAGTTGATACAATAACCGCACCTGATAATTGCACTTGTTGGGCAAGGGTAAGTTGGGCGTCACCAGTGCCTGGCGGCATATCAACAACCAATACATCAAGGGGTGCCCATAGCACATCGCGCAGCATTTGGGTGATAGCAGACATGACCATTGGTCCACGCCAAACCATTGGTGTATCTTCACTAACAAGAAATCCCATCGACATTAATTTTAAATTATATTTTTCAAGCGGTAACAATTTTTTACCTTCAACCGCTTCTGGCTTGTCATATATTGCGGTCAAACGCGGTAATGATGGACCATAAATGTCGCCATCCATAATTCCGACATTTAATCCTTGTTCCATTAATGCAAGGGCTAAGTTAATCGCGGTTGTGGACTTGCCAACGCCGCCCTTGCCAGATGCAACGGCAATAACGTGTTTAACGCCGGGGATGGGGGTGCGCGGCGGAATATCAGAACTTTTATGGGGGTGGCTACTCGCAGGTGTGGATTTTTGCACAATTGGCTTAGTTGGGCGTTTTACTTCGCCCGAATGGTCGCCCGCACGCTTTTCAGCTGTTAGGGTAACAATTGCTGATTTTACCCCGTCAATCGCTAAAACGGTTTTTTCAGCGGCAAGCCGTAAGGGTTCCAACTCTTCTGCACGGTTAGCCGGTACATTGATTGAGAAAAATACTTTTTTATCAGCAATAAAAATTTCGGATACCAAGCCAAGGCTTACAATATCACTTTCAAAATCGGGCCCTTTAACGGCGCGTAAATGTGAAAGAACAATGTCTTGGTTGAGTGCGGACATGATATTTTTCCAATTGAAAATGAGTATTAAAGTTTTAGGGCTTGTTTAGCCATTTGTGTACTAGGATATATGGAAACGTTTCCTGAGTGGCAAGGCTTTTCATTAAACATTGTTAAATGTCTTTTGAATTTAACTCTATTGGGTATTAAATATTTGTTTTACGCAATTCCAAGCCACTGTTTTACCTGTTTCGTCGTTTCTTCATCGCCGAGTTCGTTAATATATATCCAAATGAATGTTTGATTTCTAAAATTTATCAACCAAATTTCATCAGTGAGCTTGATGCATTCGCTAATTTGATTATAGTTAGTAATTGTAGTGTTCCAGTCAGATTTTATCTGTAATTGTGTTTTATCAAGAATAAGTTGGTAGCCATTTTGTGCCTCTGGATTATCTGCATAGAAATTTTTGTATTGGCAGTTAGCTGCAGCTTTACATGCCATTGAATATAATAAAATACCTATATTAATGCCAAATAGAAAATAAATAATAGAAGATTCAATTGTATAAGGGATTTTGCTGACGCCAAGTTCTTTTGAAAATATTAAGCCAATGATAACAATAGCGGGTATAAAAACTAGAAGTTGTATAATGAGCTTTATTTTTTTTGAAACGTATTTTTGATAATGTTTTTTTGCATCAAATCGTAATTTTTTTTCTCTGTCTTCTACACCTAAGCCCCTAACATGGATTGAAATTTTTTCTTCGGTCATGATTTATCCTTTTGTTCGGGCAGCGCTAAATCGATATAAGATTAAATTTTAAAAGTATGTTAGCACAATTTGTCAAAAAAGTAGATTTGTATACATTCTAGATTTAAAAGTGCATTTTTATAAAATTATCCTTATTTTGTGAAGATGCTTGTTAATATGAGAAGGTTAAGTAAAATTTATGCCAATAGGCGGATTTTTTCCAAAAACTCATGCAATTTGTGCTTATGTAAAAAATATTGGTAAAATATCAATTTTTTGCTTGATCTTTGTGGAATCTATCTTTAATGAACCGCTCACGAAGTTAATTTACAGCTTCTACCAAATCAAAAGGCAACTTTATAAAAGTCATGCACATTGATTATGGGGCTATAGCTCAGCTGGGAGAGCGCCTGCATGGCATGCAGGAGGTCAGCGGTTCGATCCCGCTTAGCTCCACCAAATTTCTCAATTTTAATAGAATTCTTTTTATTGTGCATGCGCTGCAATCTTGTTTGTTTAAACTTTACCATTATTTGCCTGCAAAAGTCTTGATTACAAGCATTTCATAAAACTGTCATCTAAATGTCAATTTTTTGCAACCCAATTATGAAAACCGAATAGGCAAGCCCTTTTGATGGGGAATCTAGTTGCTTTTATTCGAGGTTGTAAATGCAGAACCGTTTTTTAAAAACTCTTGCTCATTTATCAATGGGTGCAACAGCGCTTCTTTTTTCTTGCCACACGCTTTTTGCCGCAGATATTTCTGCGCTGGTCGATGCTGCTAAAAAGGAAGGTACGGTTAATTCCGTTGGTATGCCTGATAGCTGGGCCAATTGGAAAGGTACTTGGGAGGACTTAGAAGTAAAATATGGCCTTAGCCATTTTGATACGGATATGAGTTCAGCTGAAGAGCTTTCCAAGTTTGAAAATGAAAAATCTAATGCATCAGCTGATATTGGTGATGTGGGTTTAGAATTTGGTCCGATTGCGGTTGCTCGTGATCTTGTCCAGCCTTATAAGCCAACCACTTGGGAGCAAATTCCTGATTGGGCTAAGGATAAGGATGGTAATTGGGCGCTCGCTTATACAGGTACCATTGCTTTCATTATCAAGAGCGATTTGCCAAACCCACCCAAAAGCTGGGAAGAGCTAAAAAACGGTAATTTCAAATTTTCCATCGCTAAGCCAGGTAGCGGGGCGCAAGAAAATGCGTCAATCTTAGCTGCTGCTATTGCTATGGGGGGAAGTGAAGAAAATTTGCAACCCGGTATCGAGCTTTTTGCCAAGCTTGCTAAAGAAGGGCGCTTGCGGTCTAATTCGGTTTCTCCCGCCAATCTTGAACGCGGAGAAATTGAAGTCGCAGCTATTTGGGATTTTAACGCGCTTAATTACCGTGATGCTGTGGGCGGTGGAAAATATACCGTGCTCATTCCATCGGATGCATCAGTTATTTCTGGTTATACCACAGTTATTAATAAATTTGCCAAAAATCCAAATGCTGCAAAATTAACGCGTGAATATATCTTCTCGGATGAGGGGCAGATTAATCTTGCTCGTGGTTATGCACGTCCAATTCGCATTGATCATATTACTTTGCCGCAAGATGTTGCAAACCGTGTTTTACCTTCCGAACAATATAAGGCTGCACGCGTTATTAACTCAGAAATTTGGAAAAACACAGCACCAACCATTACTCAACTTTGGCAAGAAAACGTGCTTTCTGAAATGTAATGCGCGGTTAACTCAATTAAATTAAGCTTTTGCCGAGTAATTAATAGCTCGGCAAAGGCGTATTTTTTCAATTACGCTATTTAAAGGTGCGTTATGTCCAAGCTAATTTTGGTTGTGCTAGATGGTCTGCGTTATGATACAGCGCGCGAATGTTTAGGCTATTTGGAAGGATTAATTGACTTAAAGCGCGGCAATGTTACAAAATTGCGATGTGAATTACCTGCAATGTCACGCCCCTTATATGAAACCTTATTAACTGGTCGCAGCCCTGCTGATCATGGCGTGGTAAGTAATGCAATTGTTCGCAGGTCTAATGGCGATAATATTTTTGCGCTTTGTCGTAAATCTAATTTAACCACTGCCGCAGCTGCCTATTATTGGGTGAGTGAGCTTTATATCAATGCACCATTTGATAATAAAAAAGATCGCATTTTGATTGATCAAACTAAAGACATTAATTACGGTATGTTTTATTGGGATGACAGCTATCCCGATAGTCATTTATTTGCAGATTCGCAAAACCTGATAGATCGCTTTGCGCCGGACTTTTTATTATTGCATCCTATGAATATTGATGACGCAGGTCATAAAAGTGGTGGTAATTCGGTTACTTATCGCAATACAGCTCGTAAGGCCGGTGATCTTTTGGCGCAATATATGCCCAATTGGCTAGAGCAAGGCTATAAAGTTATTGTCACCGCCGATCATGGAATGGGCGATGATGGCAACCATAGTGGACCATTACCAAGTGAATCTGAAGTACCGTTTTATTGGTTTGGTTTTGATATGAGTGTGGAGGCGTTACGCCAAACAGAAATTGCGGCGCTTTGCTGTGCTGTCTTAGGTGTAGATGTTGCAAGTCTCACACCCTTTAGCGGAAAATTAGTCTAAATGAAAAGTGCAAAATATATGCGGCTCTATGCCTTGCCTTGGCTTGTTTTTTTAGGCTTTATCATTGCCGCTCCCTTGGTAAGTGTATTTATTGGCTCGTTTAATTATATTGGTGATTTTCTTTTTTATTACCAAAAAATTTTAACCAGCAAATTTTATATTAATTCCTTTATTGCAACCATTGAATTATCCTTGCTTACAAGCTTTATCGGCATGGTTTTTGCCATTCCGATTTGTATTATTTTGCGGGCAGGCTCTTATTTGTCTACGCGTTTTGCCACTGCTTTTGCAAATTTGGGTTCTAATTTTGCCGGCGTTCCATCGGTCATGGCTTTTGTCATTTTGCTTGGTGCAAATGGTGTCTTAACTAAAATTTTAATTGATATGGGCATTATAAGTGAACTTAATATTTATAGCTTTTCCGGTCTTGTTTTAACTTATTGCTTTTTTCAAATATCTTTAGCAATTGTTTTGCTTTTACCTGTTGTTGTTGCCTTGCCAAAAGATATTGAAGAAGCGGCTTTTTTAATCGGTACAACAAGACAAAAATTTTGGTGGTTTATTGGTTTACCAATTATTTTTAGGCAATTGGTCGCGGTAAGCATTTTGCTTTTTGCCAATGCCATGGGCACTTATGCAACCGCCTATGCGCTGGTTGGTACCAATGCCCGCATTGTCACCGTTCGTATTGGTGAGTTGGTGGCAGGCGATGTTTTTGCCAATCCCGGTCTTGCCAATGCCTTATCAATCTGTTTGCTCATTGTGCTTCTTGTTCCCATTGCGGTTAATCAACTAATTGGCAAAAAGAGGTAATGATGAAACAATCCTTTATTGCCCGCATTTTGTTAATAGTTTTTGCACTGCTAATGGCTTTGCCGTTTTTGGCAATTATAATCAATGCTTTCGCGGTTGATTGGTCAAATAGCTTTTTACCACGCGGTTTTACTCTGGCAACAATTGTTGATGTACTCACGGATACGCGCTTTCAAATGGCATTTTTGCGCAGCGTGTTTGTTGCCATTTGCGCTATTGCTTTAGCCGTTTTGCTTATTGTGCCTGCTATTTTGGTAGGTCATATTTATTGGCCAAGTCTTGATAAATGGATGGCACGTTTAATTGTCTTGCCCTATGCTATTCCAAGTGTGGTTTTGGTGGTTGGCTATTTAAAGATTTTTTCAGTACCACCATTGCAGATTAATGGTACAATCTGGATATTGATTTTTGCTTATGTGCCTATTTGTTTTCCCATGCTTTATATTGCTTTAAAAAATAGCCTTAATGGCATGGCAATTGATGATTTGCTTGATGCTGGCCGCCTTATTGGTGCAAAGGATGAAACTATTTTAATGCGGGTTGTTATACCGCTACTAACGCCCGCCTTATTGCTGGCTATATTGTTAAATTTTAGCATTTTAATTGGCGAGTTTGTTTATGCCAATTTGTTGGTGGGCGGCCAGTTTGAAACTTTGCAAATTTATATCTATGCGCACCGCAATGAAACAGGACGCTTTGCTAGCACTATTGTCTTTATTTATCTCATATTTTTATTGGTGATGACTATCTTAACGCTGGCTTTAAACGCGCGTCTTGCAAAAAGCCAGAACTAGGTAGAGAAATTAGGAAAGTTTAAAATGACCGGTTTGGTGATTGAAAATCTTGAGGCAAATTATGGCGATAAAACCATTCTTGATGGCATATCACTGTCAATTGCTCAAGGCGAATTTCATGTGCTTTTAGGGCCGTCAGGTTGTGGTAAAACCACCTTGTTGCGCTGTATCGCTGGTTTGCATCAGGTGGCAAAGGGGCGCATTTTGATGGCATCACGTCAAATAGATCAATTGCCACCAAGCGAGCGCGAATTGGCCATGGTTTTTCAACAATATGCGCTATTTCCCAATATGAGTGTGCGTAAAAATTTGAGTTTTGGCCTAGCGCAAAAAAAGTTAAGCAAGGCAGATATTAACAGCCGCGTTGATAAAATGCTTGATATGGTGGCATTAACCGAATTTGCGGATCGTTTACCTGCCAATTTGTCGGGTGGGCAACGGCAGCGGGTTGCCTTAGCCCGTGCGGTTATCTTGGAGCCTAAAATATTGTTGCTAGACGAACCCTTATCGGCACTTGATGCGCAAATCCGGCGAAAATTACAATTTGAACTTAAAAATCTGCAAATGCAGCTTGGTGTCACCGCAATTCTTGTCACCCATGATCAGGATGAGGCGTTAATGCTAGGTGACTATATTTCAGTGCTAGATAAGGGCAAAATTGCACAGACAGGTAGCGCTAAAGACATTTTTTATCGGCCGCAAAATATGTTTGTCGCGAGCTTTTTGGGGGATGCCAATATTATTCCGCCTAATTATATTAGCGGTGAAGCTGCGCAAAAGGGCAGTGGGGCTTATATTATCCACCCTGCCAATTTTATCGAAGGTGAAATTGCTGATGCAGCTTTGAGCTTTACCGGCAAGGTTGAGGATTGCCAAATTATCGGCCAGTTTCTGCGGGTAAATATTCGCTATCAGGATTTAGAACTGCGTTATGACAAAATCAACCAATATGATTTGCAACCGCCGCAAAAGGGTAGCGATATGACGCTTTCTTGTCGTTTAAGTGATCTACATAATATTCAATGATGAAGTGCGGTGATGGCTTAACTTAGCAGGCGACTACCAACGACCAGATGCACCGCCACCGCCTGATGAGCCGCCACCGCCTCTAAAGCGGCCGCCTCTAGATTCACCGCGTCCACCGCCAAAACCGCCACCACCAAAGCCGCCAGGACCTCTGCCATTGCCTGGTCCTCCGCCTTCTAATAATCCCTGATACCAAAGGAAAAATACAATTCCAAGCCAGCGATATCTTTTGGGGCCGACTTGTGTACCGAATATAGATGCAAGCATCGGCAACACAATGAAAACCAGAAAACACAGCGCAATAATGGTTATAATGATGAAGTTATTACGAGCTTCAATAGACTTTTCGTTTTTTATCCGTGCTTCATTTTCGCGAATGCGGCTTAATAATTCACTTTCTTCACCATTTATTACTGTGATAATCGCTGTAGTGCCGTCAATAATTCCCTGCTGATAGTTATTGGCTCTAAATTTAGGCAAAACAATAGTGTTGATAATGACGCTTGCCGCGGCATCGGTCAAAACACCTTCTAAGCCATAACCAACTTCGATCCGGACGGCGCGATCATTAGGAGCAATTAGAAAGAGAACGCCATTATTTTGATCTTTTTGCCCAAGTTTCCAATAACGAAATAATGCATTACTATAGCTTTCAATATCGCGGCCATCAAGGTTTGGCAGGGTTGCTATAACAATTTGGTCGCCGGATTTTTGTTCTTGCTGAACAAGTAAGCGTGAAAGCTGATTAATCGTATCTTGGTTAAGCAGATGGGCATTATCAACAATACGATCACTTAATTGTGGAAAGTTGGTTTGTGCAAATACCGCATTATAGGCACTCAAAGATAAACACGACAAATAGACAAGTAATGTCCATATAAAAGCGCGCACCACCATAATGGATGGTGCCACTAATGCATAGAAAAGGCTTTTTATCAATGAGCCTACCTTTATCAATTGAACTCAACCTTTGGTACCTGTTGAGCTACAGGATCAATGGTAAAGCTTGGCAATGGTTTTGCATCGCGGTACCAAATCCATGTCCATATTATTGTTGGCATTGTTTTTAAAGCTGTATTATTGATCCTAACCGCTTCAATATAGTCGCGTCTTGCGACTGCAATTCGGTTTTCGGTGCCCTCTAATTGTGACTGCAAGGCAAGAAAGTTTTGATTGGCTTTCAAATCTGGATATTGTTCGCTAATTGCCATTAGGCGTGATAGTGCACCAGTAAGGTTTGTTTGATTTTTCAAAAATTGCTGCATAGCTTCAGGATTATTTAGACTATCAACATTGATGGTGGTTTGGGTTGCTTTAGCACGGGCTTCAATAACGCTATTAAGGGTTGATTGCTCGTGGCTGGCATAGCCTTTAACTGTTTGCACAAGATTAGGAATAAGATCACTGCGGCGCTGATATTGGTTTAATACTTCACTCCAAGCTGCTTTGGCTTTTTCCTCATTAGAAGGAATCGTATTGAAGCTAAATAAACTCCAAACAGCTAAGGCTACTAAAATAAGCAGGATTATTTTTGTTAGACCAAAAGATGATGGGGTAGGATTATTATCCCGCATTGATATAGCTCCGTGTTTTTGATTAAGAACACTAACCTTTTAACATTTCGCTAGAGTAATTGAAAAGCAATTATTTATGATGTTGATAATTATATCTTTTAGTAGATTTTTAAAATTATAATTAAAAAAAATGAACATTGTCCAAAAAATATCATTGACTTTTATTTGAACATTGTTCATTATTAATTGTGAAGTTATACTGCGTACGGGTGGGGATATGGAAAAGGTGACATTACCATTAAAAATTTTAGGGGTTGGAACGTGCTTACCGCAGATTTCAATTAGCACACAAAAAATCGAGCAGCAGCTCGGTGTAGGCGGCGGGACGCTTGAGAAAAAAGTCGGGGTGATCTCGCGTCCCGTTCGCTCTAATGGTGAGGATCAAATTAGCCTTGGCGTAAAAGCTGCAAAAAATGCAATTGAACAAAGTAATATTTCTTTATTAGATATAGACCTTATTCTTTTTGCGTCTGCCGTTGGCTATCAGTCAATACCTGCAACGGCGCCGCTTATTATGCGCGGGCTAAATATTAAAAGTGGTCAAGCCGCCGCCTTTGACGTCAACTCAACCTGCCTTAGTTTTGTAACCGCCCTCGATATGGCTGCATGTTTTTTAAATAGCAAACGTTATAAAACTATTCTTATTGTTTCATCAGAAATTGCTTCAATGGCTTTACCTTGGCATGATGATGCTGAAACGGCAGCGTTATTTGGCGACGGTGCAGCGGCAATGGTGGTAATCAGTTCAGAGGATGCAAGCCAAGGCATTAGTGCGGCGTTAATGGCAACTTGGCCCGAAGGTTATGAGCATTGTCAATTGGGAGCTGGTGGCACGCGCTTTAATCCGCAAGATAAAAATAGCGGCTTTAATGAAAATGTATTTTTCCGAATGCAAGGCAAAGCTGTTTTTCGCCAAGTTCGTGATCATTTTAACCGCTTTATCTCTGATCTATTAGAAAAAGCCGGTTGGCATGCCGATGATATTGACGTTGTGGTGCCTCATCAAGCAAGCCCCTTAGGTCTTGCCCATATCATAAAAATGGCGCCATTTAAAAATGCCAAATTCATCAATATTTTGGCCAATCACGGCAATCAAATCTCTGCCTCGATTCCAATTGCCTTTCACCATGGGCTTGAAAATGGATTAATCAAAAAAGGTAGCAAGGTCTTACTGATTGGAACATCTGCAGGCCTATCAATCGGCGGTATTTTGTTAAAATTTTAGGTCCTGACCCTAGACTATTTCATTTATCATTAAGATTATGTGAGCGAGGGAACCATGCGTGTTATTGTTACAGGAGCAACAGGCTTTCTTGGGCTTGAAACCTGCCGCTTATTACGCGACAAAAAATGCGATGTGATCGCAATTGGGCGCAATTTAAAGCGCGGCGAACTATTAACCCAGCTAGGTTGTACTTTCTGGCCAATTAATCTTGAAAACCTGCAAGATATGCAAGAATTGCACCAAAGGTTACAAAATGAAACCATTGATGGTCTTGTCCATGCTGCTGCCCTTTCATCGCTTTGGGGGAGGCGAGAAGATTTTTATCGTGCCAATGTCGAGGTGACCGAGAATTTATTAAAAATAGCTCAATCCTGTGCTATAGGCCGTTTCATTTTCATATCATCGCCAAGCATTTACTTTACATGGGCAGATCAGCTTGATGTTGATGAAAATAAATCGTTACCAAAGCCGATCAATGATTACGCGGCATCAAAGGTAAAGGCTGAGCGTTTAACTCTTAGCTATGCCGATTTGTCACCAATTATTTTGCGACCAAGAGCGATTTATGGCGCGGGTGATACAGCATTGTTGCCACGCTTAATCAAGGCTGCACAAAGGCGACCATTGCCATTATTACGCAATGGTGTAGCTGTTACCAATCTTACCCATGTGGAAGATGTTGCTCGCGCTATTTGGGCAAGCCTTTTAGCACCACGGCAATTGCCACAAAATATATTTAATATTGCAGGTAAAGAGGCTTTGCCCATCACCAAAATCGTTAATGAAGCGGCAAAAAGGCTAGATTGCAATGTGCGTTGGAAAAAGACACCGCTAGCAGTTGCAAGACCTTTAATTTACATGATGGAGCAATTTCACCGTAGTTTTTTACCCAATACTGAACCCTTATTGACCAGTTACAGCCTTGGCGTTTTTGCCTATTCACAAACCTTATCCATCAAACAAGCACAACAAATTTTAGGCTTTGAACCGCAAATTTATTTTGCGGAAGGATTGGATAAAACATTTCATCATAATGGGGGCTTACAATGAAGGCGCCTCGTTTTTTTAATAGCGCATGGGTCAGCGCCTCGAAAGGCATGGTCGCACGCCATGGTGGTTTTAAAAAACAACATTTTTGCGTGCGTTGGGGACTATATGAAACAGAAAATCATGACAATATTGTTATTGATACCGGTTATAGCCACCGAGTTACTCAGGGTAAGCGCCGCACATTTCCATTAAAACTTTACAATGCTCTTTTGCGCCCTAAGCTTCATGCGTTAGGACTATGTGAAACAGTTTTAAGTCAGCTGCAAAGTGATATTAGCCTTGTTATTTTAACGCATTTTCATGCCGATCATATTGCTGCCGTCAAGGATTTTCCAAATTCACGGTTTTTGGCGAGCCGTATAGGATTTGAGCAATTTAAACGAGCGTCAAATTTCAGCCAATGGCGCCATGGCCACTTTAGTGAATTATTGCCGGATGATTTTGAAGAGCGACTTTGTTTTATCGAAGACTGCGAGATCATTACGATCAACAACCATCAAACCTATGATATTTTGGGTGATGGCTCGTTGCTTGCCTTGCCTTTGCCCGGGCATGATATTGGCCATTTTGGGCTTTTATGGCCAAAATTATCACCACCTTTGCTTTATGCGGTTGATGTTGATTGGTTGGCTTGTAATTTACAAGATCAAAGGCAAAGCCTTGCCATGCGCATGGTGAGTTTTAATTGCAATGAGGCTCAGCAAAGTCATGCAATCGTCAAGGATTTTATTCAACAAGGCTATAACCTTGTTTTGTGCCATGATCCCTCAACCAACTCCTATGACGGTTCTAATCCCGCATTAACTCATCACTATGTTGAAAAAGGGGAAGCGTGATGTTTGAGCATTTATTTACCAAACGGTTTGCGTTGCAAAGCTTTTATCAGGTTTTAAAGTTAAAAAAGGCACTTAAGACAGAAGAGCAATTAACGAAATGGCAAAACAAAAATCTAGCGCGTTTAATTAGCAAAGATATTGGTAAGGTTGGTTTTTATAAGGACAAAAATTTTAGGGCTTTAGAGGATTTACCGATTATCGACAAAAAAATCATGATGGATAATTTTGCCGATTTCAATCGCCTCGAAATTAGCGGCGATGAGTTGCGGCAAAAATTGCATGATAATGATCAGCCGAAAAATTACACCATTGGTATGAGTACCGGCACGAGTGGCAATCGCAGCCTTTATATTATTAGCGAGCGTGAAAAATATATTTGGCTTGGCACTATTCTTGCAAAGCTGTTACCCCAATATCCATGCCAAGGCGCAAAAATTGCAGTTGCCTTACCCACCGCGACACCAATTTATCAATCAGCCAATCATTTATGGCGGTTACAATTGCAGTTTTTTAACTTAAATGATGGCTTGGAAAGTGTCGCCGACAAATTGGCGGCCTATGCCCCTGATACATTAATTGCACCGCCGCATCTTTTACGTTTTTTGGTTGAAAATGGCTTAAAGCTGCCGCTAAAACGCGTCTTTAGCGGTGCAGAAGTGTTAGATCCATGTGACCGTAAAATTATTGACAACGCCTTTGGTGTTAAGTGCCAAGAAATCTATATGGCATCGGAAGGCTTATTGGCAACGCCGTGCGAGCATGGCAATCTTCATCTTTGCGAAGACAGCATGCATTTTGAGTGCGAAGCGGTTAGTGATGATGGCTTGGTTACGCCAATCATCACAGATTTTATTCGCAGCACACAAATTATGGCCCGTTATCGCATGAATGATGTTTTGCGCCTTGATGAAAGACCATGCCCTTGTGGTTCACCCATGCGGCGCATTAGCGAAGTTGTTGGCCGTATGGATGATGTTTTTAAACTGCGCGCACGTGATGGGCGGCTTGTTACTTTAACACCAGATATTATGCGCAACTCTATTCTTGATGCATCAAAACAAATCGAAGATTTTAGGCTTGTTTACCGCAAAGACGGCGCAATTGTCATAACTTTGCCGCCCCATATTGATGCGCAAAGCCTAATAAATCTGAACCTTGCTTTTGAAAACCTATTGGACAGATTTAATATTTCACAAACATTTATTATCGAACAACAAGTTTTAACGCCGCCGCCAAAGGGGAAGTTGCGGCGCATTATCAACCAAAATCGACATCACAAATAAATATAGCATTACTATTGAAATAGTGGGGATGATATGAGTTTTTTTAACAACCTCAATTTTTCCTCCTCAAATGAGGATGGACAAAGCGAGCTACAAGCGCTGCAAGATGTATCTCAAAGTCTTTTATGCTTGACAGGTTCAGGTACACGACCGCTTGATATGCTTTTCACCAATGCACAAGAAGTCATTGCTCTTGATTTAAGTTTTGCCCAAAATGCCATGCTTATGCTTAAAATGCTAGCAATTAAAACCTTGGAATATGATGAGTATTTAAGCTTTATCGGGCTTTTACCCGCTAAAAATCGCCTTAATACTTATCATTTATTGCGAGGTGAATTAACGGCTGAAGCACGCGACTATTGGGATAAAAATACCAAACTCATTAAAAATGGTATTTGGTATTGTGGGCTCTGGGAAAAAGTCTTGAATTTTACCGCAAAAACATTGCGCGTTATGAAAGGTAAGGCAGTTAATGCTTTATTTGCCGCAACAACGCTGGAAGAACAGCAAGCGATATGGAACCGCGAATTTAACCAAGGTATTTGGCGCAGCGGCGTTAAATTTTTATCCCACCGCTTTATTTGGACCCATATTATTGGTGAACCAGGCGGTGCATTTATTCCATCACGTGAAGAGGTAGAAAAACAACTTGCACAAAAATTGCAAAATAGTGCAAGCGAATTTTTCTTTCGCGATAGTGATTTTGCCTCGTTAATGTTGCGTGGGTATCATGATGTTAACCAAGGTTTACCCTATCATATGGCGAAAGATCGCTATCAATCATTGCGCGATAATTTACCAAAAATGAAAATTGTAAATGGTGGACTTCATCAATTGCCAGAATTGGATTTGGGGTTAATCGATGGCTTTTCAATTTCTGATTTTGGCTCTTATTGCACATTAAAGACCTATAAGGCTTGTTGGCAAGGTGTAATTAGCAGCGCGAGTAAAGATGCCATATTTTGTGAGCGCATTTTGCTTAATCCATTGCCACTACCCTTTGAAAACATACACATAAATGAAGAATTATCATGCGAGCTTACCCGTCAAGATCGCGCCATTATTTATGATATCCGAGTTGGAACTATTGGGAGCCTATTATGACAAAACATTTTTGGCATGCCGTTTATATAGCCGATAAGTTAAAGAAAAAGCCCGTCCGTATTATGTTTGAGGGCGAGGCGTTAGTGTTGTTTCGCAGCAAGGATGGTATTGGCTGTTTAAAAGATATGTGTCCGCATCGCGGTGCATCACTATCAAAAGGGCGCGTTGTCGATAATACGGTGGAATGCCCCTATCATGGTTGGCGCTTTGATAAAAAAGGTGCGTGCAAAGAAGTGCCGCTTTATGATGGTGAATTACCACGCCGTTTTTTACGCAATTTTACCGCTAAAGAGCATAATGGGCTTATCTTCATTACCCAAGATGAAGAAAGCGCCGGTAATTTGCCTGAAATTATTTGGGACGATCAACCCTATGCCCAATATATTATGGAAAATGATGCCATTTCAAATTTAGCGGATGTGGTGGAAAATGTCCTTGATCCCATCCATACACTTTTTGTCCATAAGGGTATCGTGCGCGGATCCAATGCAAGCAAAAATTCGGTAACATTTACCGCAAGCGTTGAAAACAGTGTTTTGATTATTCGCCATCAAGGTGAAGAAAAGCAAAATGGCTTTTTGTCCCGTCTATTAGAACCAGAGCGTAGCCATGCCATTAATCGTTTTGAATTACCCGGCACGGTAAGCCTTGAATATTATGGCAAGCAAGGTTTAAGCTTGTGTTTAACCGCTTATTTTAGCCGCGAAATTGATAATCAATATAAGGGCTTTGCTGTCTTTCGTGGTCCCAAACAGCATGGTCTTGGCTATCTTAAAGGATTATTTCTCATACCGATTATGCGTAAAGTCATTTCACAAGATCAAGACATTATGAAAGACGCAACCAATAATCGCCATCTTGCTGGCAATCCGCCTTATGCAAAATCACCACTCGATCTTTTTCGTCCAATGATTGACCGCATCATTGAAACGCCAAACGAGCTGATTAATTTGCCAGAAGATCAAATGACGTTATTAATATAAAACGGTAATTTAAAGAATTTTAAAACGAGCACTTAACTATCAAGAAAAGTACTCGTTTTTTTGCATTGCGGATGAAACTAAATTAGCAGCTTTGTGCCACAGCCTTAGCCTCAAGTCCAAATAATGGGCGGGCATAAACGCCAACAATATTGCCAAAAAAAGCTGCAATTAGCCATAGCCAACCATGTAAGCTGCCCGAGGCAATGCCAGAAAAATAAGCGCCAATATTACAACCATAGGCAATTCTTGCGCCATAGCCCAGCAATAAACCGCCAATGATAGCCGCACAAAAAGATCCAAAAGACATTTTTAGGGTTGGTTTAAACCGCCCTGCAAGGGTTGCAGCTAACATTGCGCCAACAATAATGCCAAAATCCATGACGGTTTGCACATTGGTAAAAATACTTGAAGTTAGTTTTTTTGCATTGCTTGGATTTTGCCAAAAAGCCCATGAGCCAACATCAACACCCAACATAGTAGCAATTTTTGCGCCCCATATAGGAAAAGCACCAGCAACCGTCCATGGCCTGCCAGAAACAATAAGCGTTACATAATTGAGTAAGGCAAGGGCAATTGCCCCCCATATAAGCGGCCAAGGACCGCGTAAAAATCGTAAAAATCCGTGGCTGTTAGAAGGCTTTTCTTTTTCAACTGTGCCATATTTTCGCTTTTCCACCCATAGGGTCAAAAGCGATATTATAGCAAACAAAGCAAGCGAAATTGTCATGCCAGCCCAAAGGCCAAAGCTTGTGAGTAACGAAACTGCTTTAAGAGCAGGAACCGCATTCCAAAAAGGCGCATGGGCAGTGGAAATAAGTGCCCCCAATACAAAGAAAAACAATACAACCAACATGCGGGCACTCCCGCCGCCTGCGGTAAAGAGAACGCCAGAGGCACAGCCGCCGCCAAGCTGCATGCCGATGCCAAACATAAATGCGCCGATAATAACCGCAAGGCTTAACGGTGCACTTATTCCAACAACGGGATTGCCAAAAAAGCTTCCACCTGCAAGAGTTGGAAAAAATAAGCAAACAGCAATGGCAAGCATAAGCATTTGCACTCTTAACCCGCGCCCACGTCTATCGCGGATAAAAACCCGCCATGCGGAGGTGAAGCCAAAGGCTGCATGATAAAGTGTAATGCCGAGTGCACCGCCCACTAATAATAATAGGCCTTGTCGCCAACCATAGGTAAGGGCGATAAAAGCGGCACCTAAAAGGAGAAATAGAATTGAGATGATTTTAGAAAAAGTCAGATAAGCTGACAGCTTTTTTGTCTGACCAGACACGA
Organism: Bartonella sp. HY761; assembly: GCF_026743145.1. NCBI lineage: Bacteria > Pseudomonadati > Pseudomonadota > Alphaproteobacteria > Hyphomicrobiales > Bartonellaceae > Bartonella > Bartonella sp. HY761. Next base: position 2,103,573 of record NZ_CP104887.1, on the reverse strand, counting down.
CCGTGTACATGGCAGTTCCTTTCATTTGATAATGAAGCTCTTTTAGGCATATCGCATGTAGTTGTCGAGTATTGATTTTTTAAATTGTTAATAATGAAATAAGTATTTTGCTTACAAATGAATAGACTTTACGCCATGTATCTATAAAATGCACTCCATTGCAAAAATATTTACATTAAAGCAAAAAAACGGACTATTCTCAGTATTAAAACTTCCAATAGATTTGATAGTAGGATTTGTCATGCAAAAAAATATTGGTTCAGCAACGCGGCCGATTTTTATTCCTAATAGAAATAGTCCTGCGGTTATAACCAAGGAAATTACTTTTGATTGGCATATGGGTATGAGTAGCGCGGTTAGAAAGCGCTCTATTGCCAGCCTGCATGAAAAAGCAGGTGAGGCTGGTATAAAGTCTGTTTTGGAAGCATCAAGCAAGTCAGATGAAGCTATCGGATTGGATTTAAGCGCTTTTTCCTTGTGCAATGATAAGGGGATTGCAGTTGAAAATCTTTTTCAAAGCAGCAAAGTCTTTGAAGGAGATATTCAGTTTAAAGACCTAATGAGTGTAACACCGCGAGAGGCTAAAAAAGATCCGCGACTAAAAACATCAGGAAAAGTGATAAAATTTAGCTATGATGGTAAAGATTATCCCCTAAATCCAACCAGTCTTTTTTATGATTGGCTTTACACCAAAATACTATTTACCGAAGAGAATAATGCTGCGCTAAAAGACAATTTCGTTAATAATAATTATGATGCATTTAGCGATATTGAATTTAATCCTAAAAAATCATTTAGTTGTCAGGCACGAACATTAGCTTTGAGTATTTCACTTTATAGCAATGACAAGATTGATGATTTTTTGTCTGATCCAATTGGCTTTTCAAAAGCATCTAATCTTTATGCTTAACGGTGACAAAAATTATCAGTAATCAACACCAGTTAAATAAAGCCCATGGGGTGGGGCAACAACACCGCAGCGTTGCCTGTCCTTAGCAAGTAAAGCTGCCTCAACATCATCAGCGGTAAACCGCAATGTGCCAACATCCATTAAGGTGCCGGCAAAAGATCTTATCTGATTGTGCAAAAAGGCACGCGCACTGGCATAAATATCAATATAGTCGCCATTGCGGATCACATCTAATCGATCAAGGGTTCGAATAGGACTTTTGGCTTGACATTGGGTCGAGCGAAAAGTGGTAAAATCATGCCTTCCTAAAAGCCTTTGCGCTGCCTCATGCATTTTACCACTGTCAAGTGGTTTTGGCACCCACCAAACGCGCATGGCATCAAGAGCGGTATGGGAGCGGCGATTTAAAATACGATAATGATAATGGCGCTTTAAAGCTGAAAACCGTGCATTAAACTCTTCATCAACAAGCTCAACAGCAAGGATTGATACCGTGTCGCGATTTTGAATGAGATGGGCATTACAAGCATCACGCACCGTGTCAATGCGCCATTCTTTTGTCAAATCAACATGAGCGATTTGTCCTAAAGCATGCACTCCTGCATCGGTACGTCCTGCTGTCGTAATGGTTGGATTTTCGCCTGTAAATTTAAAAATAGCGCTTTCAATTGCCCCTTGGACACTTGCAAGATTATCCTGCCTTTGCCAACCAGCGTAAGGCGTGCCATCATATTCAATTAAAAGCTTATAGCGAGGCAAATCACAATCCTATTTTTATTAGTTAAATGATGCTTGTTACAACATTGCCGCGCAAAAATTCATCACTATTTAATGGTTTACCACCAGCTTTTTGCAATCTTGTCAAAATAACTTTGCCATCTTGGCATTGAACCGAGCAATCTTGGCGATCAAAGCTTGCGGTTTCACCTAGCGCTTTTTCACCAAGTTTAGCACCAAGAATTTTTACGCGCTCAACACGGCCACCAATATCCATTTCGCACCAGCTACCTGGAAAAGGCGCAAGGCCACAAATTTGCTTTTGTACGCTGCGTGCTGGCTGCGCCCAATCAATACGGGTTTCTTGCTTGCTGATTTTTTGTGCGTAAGTGATGCCATCATTGCTTTGTTGGGTGAGGGGGAGTTCACCTTTACCTAGCAAGTCCATGGCTTTCACCATTAAGTCTGCACCTATTTGCGATAATGCATCATGCAATTGTCCTGCAGTCATTTCCTCGCCAATGGTAATCGATTGCGTTAGGGCAACAGGTCCAGTATCCAACCCCTCATCCATTTTCATAATCATCATGCCAGTTTCGCTGTCGCCGGCCATAATCGCACGTTGAATTGGGGCAGCACCTCGCCAACGCGGTAAAAGGGACGCATGGCCATTATAGCAGCCAAGACGTGGCGCATCCAAAATAGCTTTGGGTAATAAAAGACCATAGGCAACCACTATCGCGGCATCCAAGTTTAAGGCCGCAAATTTTTGTTGCTCTTCTTGAGATTTCAAGCTTTTTGGCGTAAAGACCGGAAGCCCTAAAACTTCCGCGCGATTTTGTACGGGGGATGGCGTAAATTCAAGCCCACGGCGACCGGCTGGGCGCGGCGGTTGGCTATAAACTGCAACAATTTCATGGCCAGCTTTGACCAAAGCATCAAGAATCGTCACCGAAAAATCGGGTGTGCCCATAAAACATAGCCGCATTATAATACCTTTTCGCCCTGTTCTTTTGCCCGCTTTTTAAATTTCTTTACCACCATCTCGCGCTTGATACGTGATAAATGGTCGATAAAAAGCTTACCATCTAAATGGTCTATTTCATGTTGGACACAGGTGGCTAAAAGATCATCCGCAGCAATTTCTTGTGCCTTGCCATCAAGATCAATATAGGTAACGCGCACCATTTTTGGGCGTTCCACTTCGGCATAATAATCAGGAATGGAAAGGCAACCTTCTTCATAAGTATTACGCTCATCCGAGGACCAAATGACTTTAGGATTAAACATCACCATTGGTGCCTTAGGCTGGTCTTTATCAGCAACATCCATGACTAAAAGGCGTATAGGCTCAGCAATTTGTATAGCCGCAAGCCCAATGCCTGGCGCTGCATACATGGTTTCAAGCATATCATCAGCAAGTTGGCGTAACGCGTCATTAATGTTTTCAACTGGTTTTGATATTTCCCGCAAAATTGGATCGGGCAAAATAATAATCGGTTTTATAGACATGGCCTTCAGCTAACCAACTGCAAATAAGCAATTTTATATGTTTTAAAGTGAGCGCATTTGATTTTGCGTAAAACCAAATGAAAAAGATGAATAATTAAGTGCAATCCATATAGTCTGCCACTTAAATTTAAAAATGGACAGAATATAAAGTTTGGCGAATTTACCCCAACATGTTGCAAGTGTAAAGATTGAGCAGATATTAGCTGTTATCAAGTCTGTCAACAATAATTAAAATACTATGTTCATGTTTTGATCGATTTTTGTTTCTGTTTTATTTAATATTGTTACACAATTTGATTCGTATTTTACAATTTGAAAGACTGGTACTCCATGCCAATCAGCAATTTTTCCTCAAGTGAACTGGCGATGTTTGGGCTTGGCAGTGTGCTTATTGGTGTCATCATTATCGCAATTATCGTCTCTAGGCTTAATCTACGACAAAAATTAAGTATTGAGATTGAGGCCGATGAGCGCGCGCGCCATAATGATTATCATATCAATGCATTGCTGCAAGCCCAAGCGGAAATGCAAGGGCGCATGCAAACCATGGCGGAGTTGTTTGGAACACGCCAAGCCGAACTTAACCATGCAATTGGCGAACGTTTAGATGGTTTAAGTCAGCATTTAGGGCAGTCTATTGGTCAACAAACCCGCACAACCCATGAAAATCTGGTGCGTTTGCAAGAGCGGCTTGCGGTTATTGATCGTGCACAAAACAATATTCAAAGCCTTGCGGGGCAGGTTGTTGAATTGCAGTCGATTTTATCCAATAAACAAACACGCGGTGCTTTTGGTCAGGGGCGGATGGAAGCTATAATATCCGATGCATTACCGCCAACCAGTTATAAATTTCAAGCAACTTTATCTAATGGCACAAGGCCTGATTGCGTGATTTATTTGCCCAATGCTGCGCCTCATTTGGTTATTGATGCAAAGTTCCCGTTGGAAGCTTGGAATGCGATGCGTGAAGCAACAACCGATGAGCTTCGCCAAAGAGCCGAGCAACGTTTTCGCACTGATATGGATGTTCATATACGTGATATTTCGCAAAAATATCTCATTAGTGGCGAAACCCAAGACACAGCCTTTATGTTTGTGCCATCAGAATCAATCTTCGCAACCATTCATGAAAATTTTGAAAGCATTGTTGAAAAAGCCAATCGTGCTCGCGTTATTATTGTGTCGCCGTCATTATTATTGCTAGCCATTGATGTGGTGCAGCAAGTCTTAAAAGATGCGCGCATGCGTGAGCAGGCTCATTTAATACAGGCAGAGGTTTGGGCATTGATGCAAGATCTTAACCGCCTTGATGAACGGGTGCGCAAATTGCAAAGTCATTTTCAAATGGCCGAAAAAGATGTTGATGATATTCTTATTTCGTCATCAAAACTATTGCGGCGCGGTAGCCGCATTGAGGCTTTGGAACTGGGTGAAATAAAGCATAATAAACCGCCCGATGATGGTTTGCCATCGGATAGTTTACTGTAATTTATTAATAGGCCTGAAAGCCAAGCGCATTGAGGACTTTTCCAAATTGGCGACTTGGCCAATGCGCTTGGCAGTTATCATTAATATTTTAAAGTGCGGCTTTCTTCGCGGCCAAAACCTTTAATTTCCAAGCGGTCATCATGAACGGTAAAAATCGAATAAGCAGTCGTATCAGGTGTTTCCACCATGCCTTTTAGATTAACAAAATATTTGCCGCCTTTTTCGCCATAATTGCCTTGATGATTATGGCCACAAAAATAGCCGATAACATTTTTATGGGCGGTTAAAAGATCAAGCAATCGTTCGCTATCCCACATATTATGCATATTGGCTGGAAAAATTGGGTAATGTCCAAAGACGACAACGCGTTCATTGGCTTTTTCCGCAGCTCGTATCGTATTTTCCAACCATTGGAACTGCTCGTCAGATAATGAGCCATTCCAAATTTGTGCATTATCAGCACCTTTGGCTTTTAATGCGTCTAAACGCTTTTGAGCAATTTCTAACCGTGGATCATCAGGAATATTGAGGTATTTATTGCCTTTAGGTGGAGCAAATAGGCTAATTTCATTGCCATCAATGACGATAAAACGGTAACCACCACCACTAAAATCATAATAGTTTTTGGTAAGTCCAAGGGTGCGGGAGATAGACCTGATATAATCGCCTGCCACATCATAATCATGATTGCCTAAGACAAAGAAGTTTGGATGTTTTAACCGGTCATAAATTGGCAAAATATCGTTAAAACTGGTATAATGGCGGTCAATAATATCACCAAGGGTGATAACAAATTCCAACTCTTCTTTATTGTAGTGATTGATACATTCTTCCAATTTCCAAAGGCTATTGGCATAAAAACGTGTTTGGCCGTTGGAGGCTATTGCCGCATATTGTGGATCGGTTAATACGCCAAAAGAAAATGACCCTTGTTTGTTTGCCGCAATTACTGGTTTAATACTGGCGAAAGGGGCGAGAACCGCCGCTGCTGAAATAGTTTGTAAAAGATTACGCCGATTAATCATCTTATCTTCCCTCTTGAATGCACATTTTTGAATGTGCATTCTTTAAAAAGCTGAGGTTTCATCCGCGTGACTATTTTATTGCGTTTTTGTTACATATTTTGCCAATAGTAAGTTTTCACTATGGTTGTTCACTTCAATGGTAATATGCGATAATTCATGAATTCCATGTAGTCGCCCTTTATAATAATCGGGCGTTTGCGGCACTTCACTATTTAAAGCGATAATCGCTCCATGGTGACCTGGTCCTAACTGCCAAATATGCAAATCGGTTATTGTTGCATTTTCATCTTTTAATGCAGTGGTTATTTCTGTTGTTAGTTGGCTATTTTCTGGATCTGCATCAACAAGCACGCCGCCAGTATCACGTATAAGCCCCCAAGACCACCGGCCAATCACAATTGCGCCGACAACCCCCATTAAGGGATCCGCCCATAACCAACCATAAATCCAACCAAAAATAAGAGCAATAATTGCAAGGACTGAAGTCAAGGCATCGGCCAAAACGTGTAAATAGGCAGCGCGTAAATTATTATCCTTTGCTTTTTTGCTTTGATGATGATCATCATTATGAACATGATCGTGGCTATGCCCGTGATCATGTTCATGAGCATGGCTGTGTTGATGGCTATGTCCAAGGTGATGATGGTGATCATCTTTTAATAAATAGGCGGAAACGAGATTAACAATTAATCCTACAACTGCTACTAAAATCGCTTGGCCAAAACTAATCTCTATTGGATTAAATAAGCGCAAAAGGCTTTCAAAGCAAATGATTACCGCAACGAGTGCTAGAATAATCGCGCTCGCAAAACCAGCTAAATCGCCAAATTTTCCAGTGCCAAAAGTAAAACGGCGATCTTTTACAAAACGGCGTGCATAATAATAGGAAAGGGCGGTAACCAACATGGCGCCAGCATGGGTGGACATATGCCAGCCATCGGCAACAAGTGCCATTGAGCCAAATATCGTGCCAGCGATGATTTCAACAACCATCATCGAAGCGGTAAGCGCAATCACCAGCCATACTTTGGTTTCGTTGCGATTATGATCACGTCCTAAAAAAATATGGTCATGATTGGCAGTAATTGGTTGTATAGTCATCTTAAGCTCCAATAGATGATAATCAACAATTTGTGGGGGGCAGCTTTATCTCAATGTTTTAATGTGATTTATTTATCTAACACATTAAAAATATTACTATTTCATATAGGTGCGTATAACTTCTATCATTTCATCGCCACCTTGTTTGCGCTCTTGTTCATTGTCGGCTTCAAGCACATGGGCAATAAGATGCTCTTCTAATAATTGTGCGGTTAATCCACCAACGGCACCGCGTACCGATGCTGTTTGTCGCAAAATATCAGCGCAAGGTGCTTCATTTTCCAAAGCTCGCTCTATTGCTTCTAATTGACCCTTTATCCGCCTAATGCGAGCAATGAGTCGGTCTTTTTGCTTGATCGTATGGGCCATAATAGCTCTTTCAGTAAAATAATATACCCCCCTATACTATATTTACGACGTTTCAACAAGGCGCAAAGAATTAAAGCGAGAGTAAAATTGGGCTTAATTTTCAAATATAAGAAAATTCTGTTACGGTCTAAATTGGGGAGAAGAAGTAAATAACTTGGAAGTAGCCGATTTAATTTATAAATTTTATTTTGAACGGAAATTAAATATTGAAAATGGGAAAATTCGTCAAACAGAATAGCTAAGCGGTTGCTATTTCAACAATGCAACAATGCAACAATGCAACGATTTAACGCTTAATGGTAGAATTTGCGCACTCACATTATGCACTAATATCAATGGGGCAATTTAGGCTATATGTGATCAAAGCGCTTAGAAAAAGATTTCGCCTTGTGCAATTTTTACTGATTTTCCGCCAATACGGGCATTGGCAATTTTATCATCATGGATGTGGAAGCCAAGTTTGATACGTGATGGCCGCCCCATTTCAAGCCCTTGCTCTAGCCATAATTCATGGTCACCATTTTGATATTGGTCAAAATGATGGGCAAGCCCAATAAAGGCTGAGGCTGCCGAGCCGGTTGCTGAATCTTCTGAGCCATCAGCACGCAACATGCGCGCATGAAAAGCTGTATCGATACGCTGTGTTTCGCGGCAATAAAGGTAAAATGACGGTATGTTGCCTTCTTCATCAGCAAAATTTTGTGCAATAAACAAAGGGTCAGCAGAAATTCCAGCAATTGTTGATAAATGATCAATTGGTACAAAATAAAATGGCACCCCGGCAGACCAGAGGCTTGGGCGATGATTTTCAAAGCCAATTTCGCGATTTTCTACGCCAAAGGCTACGGCAAAAACTTCACTTTTTAAGGTTAGGGGGAGTGACTGTGGCAATTTGGGTAGGTCAAACTCAACAAACGATGTGTCACCGCAAAGCTTTACAGCGCAACGCACAATACCAATTTTTTCTTCCAATATCATCAGGGTTTCAGTTTGTTGTGATGTTGATAGATTAGCTAATGCGCTTGCAGCTCCAATGGTGGGGTGACCTGCAAAGGGCATCTCCCCGCTTGGTTTAAAAATTCGAATCTTTGCTCGGTGAATAGGGTTTTCTGCAGGTAGTACAAAAACTGTTTCAGCAAGATTAAATTCTTGAGTAATTTTGAGCATTTGCTCATCATTTAAGTCTTGTGCATCATAAACAATAGCTAAAGGGTTTCCGGTAAAAGCGGCATTGGTAAAAACATCAAATATTTCGTAACGATGAGTGTTTTTCATGTTTTTACCCCACTACATTTTCTAGTCAAACCCAAATAAAATGAACTTTTATCAAATAACATTTTTATTTAATCTGTGTAATCGTTTTCCTGCATAGGATCTTTTAACCTTAATGCATTTTGATTACACCACTTAATTTTGCACAATATTTACAAACTGTTGATATAAAAGAAATACATTAATGACAATGGCTATGTAAAAAGAAATTTTAAATTATTGGAATTTTCTTTAAAATTCTCGTATTGCTTGCTAAAAACACTATATTGAAAAGAGGAGGCCATAATGACCAAGCTTTGTTTTTTATTATCTTCTCTTGTAATGATATTGGCGAGCAGCACCGGCAATAGTTGGGCGGTTGATATTAATAATCCTTATGTAAAACCGCTACCGCCACGTATGGTGGTGCCAAGTCCGCAATATCGGACAGGGCAACCGCGTCAACCTTATAATCCAAGCCCGATTGAAGTACCCGCACGCCAACAAAAGCTTAATGGGCAGCTAGATATAAAGCATATTGAATGGTGCAATAATCAGTATCAAAGTTATAAACGCACCGATAATACTTATATTCCCTTAGGCGGCGGCCAAAGGCGTTCATGCTCGTCTCCTTTTTATCAGCCTTAATGCTATTCATGAAAAATAGACATCAAAATCACAGTAAATATAAACGTAAGATGCGGGCTTTAGACGACAATCGCCCATGCCCTTTGTTTGATGGTAAATCCATTGAACTAGGTTTATGCATTGATATTATGAGCTTTTTAATCGATTATCCTCATGAGGAGCCATATGAGGATTATGTGATAGATAACATCATTAAAGATAATAACTCTGATATTTATCTTATAAAGAAATTATGTTGTACGCATGCTTTATTTAAAAAATACATTAATCAACATCTTTATAATGTTGCTATCGAAAAATTAGTTGATAAGGATGAGGCTTAGCCGCCGAAAAAACTTTTATCAAAAGAAAACATTGATTGATACAGTTATGGTTTTAAGGTTTGCAAGTTATTGTATTTTATATGTTTTATTATTTTTGCAAAATCTCAGCTTGTTTTGTAAAGCAATAGATTACTTATTGATATTTTAAAAGGGTAGGGGATGATTATAAAATTTAATACCGGCTATCTTTGGGTGAAAATTGGCAATAAAACTGCGAAAATCGCTGGCGAACTATATTTTCCAGAAGAAACAAAAATTGCCTTTGCTGTTCAATTATCTTCAATAATAAAATGGCAACCACCGCACGCTAACCAAGAAATAACCGCTGAAGATCGTGATTTGATCATTGAAGATATAAAAAAAGAGTTTTTATCGAAAGATCGCTATGTAACTTTCGAGTAAGCTGCTTTGCTTAGAGCAGCGAGGACCAACGGCACGTCTTAGAATTTCGGTGTACAAAAAAAGCTGCCTTATTGCTAAGGCAGCCTTTTCTTTTGTGCTATAAACGCAAATTAGTTACGGTCTTTGTCAACCAATGCGTTTGATTTAATCCAAGGCATCATATTACGAAGCTTTTCACCAACTTGCTCAATTGGGTGCTCGTCATTAAGACGACGTGTTGCTTTAAAGCGTGCAGCGCCGGCCTTATATTCTTGCATCCAATCAGAGGTGAATTTACCGTTCTGGATTTCGGTCAAAATGTCTTTCATTGCCTTTTTGCTTTCGGCAGTGATAACGCGTGGACCTGACATGTATTCGCCCCATTCGGCAGTATTCGAGATGGAGTAGTTCATATTGGCAATGCCGCCTTCATAGATAAGGTCAACAATGAGCTTTACTTCATGCAAGCACTCAAAATAAGCCATTTCAGGTGCATAGCCGGCTTCAGTCAAGGTTTCAAAACCAGCGCGGATAAGTTCAACCAAACCACCACAAAGAACGGCTTGTTCACCAAACAAATCAGTTTCACATTCTTCGCGGAATGTGGTTTCAATAACGCCTGAACGGCCGCCGCCAACGCCACAAGCATAAGAAAGGGCTAGGTCATGGGCATTGCCAGATGCATCTTGATGTACTGCGATAAGGCAAGGAACGCCGCCGCCTTTTTGATATTCGCCGCGCACTGTATGGCCAGGACCCTTAGGGGCGATCATCACAACATCAACGGTTTTCTTGGCTTCAATAAGGCCAAAATGAACGTTAAGACCATGGGCAAAAGCAATTGCTGCACCGTCGCGTAAGTTGTCATGGATATGATCTTTATAGATTTCAGCCTGCAATTCATCAGGAGTTGCCATCATCATAAGGTCAGCCCACTTTGCAGCATCGGCAACGCTCATCACCTGGAAACCATCTGCTTCAGCTTTTTTAGCTGTTGGTGAACCTTCACGAAGAGCCACGCGAATTTCGCTAGCGCCTGAATCCTTAAGATTAAGGGCATGGGCACGGCCTTGGCTACCATAACCAACCATAGCAACTTTTTTTGACTTGATTAAATTAACGTCTGCATCACGATCATAATATACGCGCATGGAACTCTCCTTTTGCGGTCTGTTTGGTGTTTATTGCAAGCATTTAAACAAAATGCTTGTTTTGGTTTTGACTAGTTTTGATTGGGCAATACTTCACCCATTCAAATTTATTTCAACCATTCACCAAATATCAGGTATTTAGCGAATAATTGTGAAACTTCATTACAAAAGAGTTTTAAACTCCTCAGCTACATATAGATGGAAGAAATGACGGGTCGCATTGCGCGCCTCCTTAATGATGATGTCATCATTCATTTCAATCTCATCGCCCAATAATAGCCTTATTTGCATATCCCGCACAACAAGACCAAAAAACGTTCTAAAGGCTTGATCAATAGTTTCAATATCTAGTAAGCCAGCGTCACGGCCAAGCTCTAAAAGGGGCTTAACTCGCTTTGCCATTGCAAAAGGTCCATTAGAAAGCACAATTTGACCAAGTCGAGCATTGTCAGGTGACGCTGAGCCTACCGCTAAGCGATTTAAAGCAATGGATGTTGGTGATGATAAAACCATCAGCCAGTCACGTGCAAAATGTTCAAGGCTAGAAAAAAGCGACCCTAAATCAAGCGCTTCTTTCTTTATTGGCATAATCCGCACTTTGGCTGCTTGCCATTGCACCATGGCTTCAAGAAAATGATCGCGGTCACCAAACCATTTATAAAGTGTTTCTTTAGAGCAACTTGCTTCTTGAGCGATCCGCCCCATGGTAAGGGCTTTGTCACCGGTAACCAGTAAATGCAAAGCCGCATCAAGCACGTCTTTTTGACGTTCCGTCAGCGCTTCAACTGTTGCTTCTACCGTTTGCATGAATGCCTTACTCAATAAATATAAAATACTAAATTTGCTTTATTCGATAAGTGTCAACGTACCGTACCGTTCGGTACCATGCACAATAATTTTAGCTTTAGCAAGTGGAATCTTTGGTAAATCAATAGAAGATTTTATGTGCTCGTAAAAAATGGCCTTGTTGTGGTTGTACTTGGTCCCGTTCATTTTCAAAAGCAGCAATTATGCTAAATTAAAAATTTGTGCAGCTTGTTGATTTGGTAAAGATTGCTTACATATTATAAAAGTCGTAAGATTGGATTAGTTGACACTTTGGTTAAATGTCCGTGGCTGCCAATAGGGAGGATTGCTATGATTGATAATGAGCATGCAGTGATCGAATTTTGGAAAAATGCTGGCCATGAAAAGTGGTTTAAGAAGAGTGATGCCTTTGATGAGGAAATCCGCCAAAAATTTTATGATCTTTGGCAAAAGGCAGCCAATGGTGAGTTAGATGATTGGCAAAAAACGGCAGAAGGTTCACTTGCCTTATTGCTGCTGCTTGACCAGTTCTCACGCAATATGTTTCGCAATGATGCAAAGGCTTTTTCTTGTGATTCCAAGGCCTTAAAAATTGCCAAAAATGCTGTAAAATTGGGCTTTGATCAAAAAATAGAAAAAGCTTTGCGGGCGTTTTTTTATTTGCCGTATGAGCATTCTGAAGATATTGACGATCAAGAGGAAAGTATTAAATTATTTAAAAAGTTGGGTGATGATAGCTTTTATCAATATGCCCTTATCCATCAAGATATTATTAAACGTTTTGGACGTTTCCCTCACCGCAATGGGGTATTGCATCGGAAGACGACCACCGAGGAACAAAAATTTCTTGATAGTGGTGGTTTTGCCGGCTGATGTCGTTGTTTACTTAGTTTTTTGGTTTGAAATGAAGATGAAAACCGTGCCTCTTGTGTCACAGACATAAAAAAACGAGTTGTAAATGCTTTAAGTTTAAAAAAACAGGTTTATCGCAGATATAATATTGCGTATATTATTCAGTAATTTATCGCAACAAAAAGGTAAGTATTTAGCAAATAGTTGTTGTTAATAATATAGCCTTATGGAAATTGGCTTTAAAGATTGAAAATTGTGATTTATAGCTACAGAAGTCTAATGGCTTGGCTTAATAAGGTGTGGTTTTCAATTGACGCATGTCTTTTGAAATTTAAGCAAAAATATAAAAATATATTTTAATTAGAATATATTATATTAAATATGTGCAGTGAGAAAAATAATGGCAATGGCTTTTAGTCAAACTATATCAACAAAAGGCAAACAACGTTCTTTAAAACGTTTTTCTGTTCAATTTGCTCTATTGATGTTGCCACTGTTAAGTAGTTGCACATTGATAGATTATAGCAAACCTGATGGTGGGTTAAAGCCATCTATTAATCCTTATATTGTTGATACTGTTGATAAAAATAATCAAATGTCGCAGCTTGGTGCCGCTCAACATCCGCGCATTCTTGCTACATATGGTGGCGAATATAATAATCCACAATTGGAACGTATGGTTGCCAAAATTGTTGGTAAACTAACTGTTGCTGCTGGCAGTTCTGACCAAACTTATCGCATTACTATTTTGAATTCCCCCAATATTAATGCATTTGCCTTGCCAGGTGGTTATGTTTACGTAACGCGTGGTCTGTTGGCTCTTGCCAATGACTCATCTGAAGTTGCTGCAGTAATTGCGCATGAAATGGCGCATGTGACCGCTAATCACGGTGTACAACGTTTGCGTAAAGAGGCTGAAGTTGAATTAAGCAATCAGGTCGTCTCTGAAGTTTTATCGGATAGAAATCGTGAGCGCCAGACGGAGCTGCGCGGTAAAATGTCTTTGGCGCAGTTTTCGCGCAATCAGGAATTGGAGGCTGATAAGATTGGTATTAAAACCGTTGCAGAGGCAGGCTATGATCCTTTTGCATCTGCAAGGTTTTTACAGACCATGGAAGGCTATTCCCAGTTTAGAAGCGTATCAGGTGCAACTGATGCCAAGCTTGACTTTTTGGCCACCCACCCAGCAACACCGCAACGTGTCCAATTAGCTCTTGGGCAGGCACGCTTGGTAAGTGCACCAGGCGTTGGCTCAACAGATCGCGATTCATTTTTAAAAGGTATCGATGATATGGTATTTGGTGATACCGCCAAAGAAGGTTATATCAGAGGTCAAAACTTTATTCATCCTGAACTTGGGGTTGCTTTTACCGTACCTAATGGTTTTACAATTGATAATTCTAGTGCTGCAGTGGTTGCTAGCGGCGCTGATGATACCGCTATTCGCTTTGATGCTATTAATAAACCAGACGATATTAGCAGTGCTAAGAATTACATTCAAAGTGGCTGGGTATCAGGTCTTGATGTAGATAGTGTGCGCTCGGTTGATATTGGCGGATATCCAGCAGCAACTGCTAGCGCGCAAAGCCCTAAATGGCAATTTGATGTTATTGTCATTCTTGTTAAAAATAAGATCTTCCGTTTTTTAATTGCAGCACCTAAAAATAACAATTCGCTGCCAAGCATTACGAGCACGACAATAAACTCGTTTAAAATATTAAGCCGTCAACAAATTGCTGCATTAAAACCGCTTCGCGTTCATGTTGTAACGGTAAAACCGGGAGAGACCGTTGCATCGCTTGCTAATCAAATGCAAGGAACCGATAAAAAGGTTGCATTGTTTCGCATATTAAATGCATTGTCACCAACATCGGTGGTATCTGCTGGTGACCGCGTTAAGATCATTGCTGAGTAATGATCTTAACTTGTATCGCCATTTTGATATAGCAACCCAACGATTTAGTAAAAACTGTAATCGGGGTTAGGGCTGTATGAAATTTCATTGATGCAGATTATAACAGTGATGCTGCCTATAGTGAAAATTCTACTTTCATGGGCAGATGGTCTGAGCCAATTGAAGGAAGTTGTTCGACCTTGTTGAGTTTAAATTCATCGCTGAGCAATATTTGGTCGATTGGCAGTCCTAAAATTGGTCTTATGCTATCAGGGAAACTGTAACTTAGCCAGCTTGAAGCAATGCCATTGACATGGCGCGTTGCAGTTTTGTCTTCAACAAATTTCACAGCGTAGCTCCAACTGGTTGCATTAAAATCGCCACCAATAAGTTGTAACGGCTCTTTTGTTAGGGGGAGTGCAATTATTTGGCTTTTTTGACGATAAGGCCAAGGCCAAAATAAATGCAGAGATGATAGTTTTAGCGGCGTTTTTGCATTAATATCAACCATCGCAGTAGCTATGCCTGCATCATGCGGGCATGCTTCTTCTGGCATGGTGCTAATGAATGGATAGCGTGATAAAAATCCGGTTGCACCAATCATTGATATTTGGGCGCGTTCACATTTATAAGTATAATAGTTGTTGGTTCGTGCAAATTCGCTTAAGGCTTTTTGCCAGTGGCTTGATGCTTCTTGATAGGTAATAAAGTCAGGCTTTTCTGAATTCAACAAATCAATCAGTTTTTGGGTGTTGGGATTATCATAACGCAAATTTGTCTGTATGAGTTTAAAGTGCCGTGTGCTGCTGATGTTTGTTGGTTTCAAACCTTGTGTTTGATAGGTGGATAAAACACAAAATAAGCTAAATGTAATAATTGCCAATCCAAAACGTTTAAAGCTTGTGAAAAAAATTGGAATAGTTGCTATAATAAGCACAAATGCCATATGGCGTCTAAAATGAGCAACGGAATCCAGCATTGGATGCAATACGCCTAAATAGCTGATTAATAATGGTACTGTCGCTGCAATTAGTAAGAGCATCCAGATAAGGCTAAAAAGGCCAGATTGGGTATTATTGCGCATATTGTCTCCAAATGTTTTGTCACAACATTTAAAGCGAGTAATTACGGCAAAATTTCCAGTGTAATTTAAATGCTAACAATAAAGTTTAACTATTATTACCATTCATATTTTGACTGTTTTGATAAAGCGGTGCTGCATAGGCCGGCATTTTAGCATAATGAATGGCAAAGCCCAAAGTAAGCGCCGTTGCAAAAATGCTAAGACTTAAGATCGACATGCGTTTTGCGTAACTATCATTCATTGTAATATTCCATATGAGATTAATAACTATAATCTAACTGGTGTTCATTGAATAAAGGCTGAGCGAGCCGTTCATAGTTTATTTATTGATCTTAAGGAATTATTAAAAATAATGGTTAATTCAGACTAAAATTTAGGCTATAATTTAACCATGAAACACGATAATTTACATTTGTTTATAAAGTGTGGTATTAAAAAGCAGCTTTAAAATTTCGCAATAATGGTTTCTAAGTTCATGAAGCCTTTGTCAGCGATTATGTGTAAACAAATTGGGATAGATCAAAAAGCCCAATTAGCAACCTATTTTACGGAGTTATCGACGATGCCTAGCCAGAATAAACCAATACAGTTTTTTTACTGGCCAACCCCAAATGGGTGGAAAATTAGCATCATGCTTGAAGAGCTCGGTGTGCCTTATAATGTTAACTATTTAAATATTGGCAAAGGCGAACAGTTTGAGCCAGATTTTTTAGCGATCTCACCTAATAACCGCATGCCGGCAATTATTGATCCAGAAGGACCAGATGGCGAACCAATCTCGGTTTTTGAATCAGGCGCAATTTTAATGTATCTTGGCCGTAAATTTCAGCGTTTTTATCCAACTGATGAAAGAAAGCGGGTTGCGGTTGACGAGTGGTTGATGTGGCAAATATCTGGCCTTGGGCCAATGTCAGGGCAAGCTGGTTATTTTGCTGTTTATGCCAATGAAAAAATCCCTTACGCTATTGAGCGTTATACCAAGGAAGTGCGCCGCTTATATGGTGTGATGAATAAACGCCTTGAAGGGCAGGAATATTTGGCCGATAATTATTCTATCGCTGATATTGCATCAATTGGTTGGGTATCAAAATATGATGCCTATGGAATTGATTTGCTAGAATATCCAAACTTAAAACGTTGGTTGCGCACCATGCGCGAGCGTCCTGCTGTACAGCGCGGACTTGAACTTGGTCGTGAAATGAAAAATGATTTATCTCATGATCAGGAAGCGCAAAAAATCCTCTTTGGCCAAGAGGAAAATAAATAAGCTTAAAACACATTATTTTTAAAAGGGGAGGGCAGTTTAAAATCTGCTCTCCCTTTATTTTTGACCTAATTTAGTGGCAGTGTTACCATACGTAAATCGCCATTGGGTTTTGCAACCATGATGAGGGCGTTTTGGCGGCCCGTATCACGCAAGGTTTTTATACGCTTAACCACATCTTCGCGGTTGGAGACAACTTCTTGATTGATGCTGATAATCACTTCGCCAATAAGGATCCGCTTATCAGAGGCGATCGAGTTGGTTTCAATATCGGTAATGATTACGCCTTTAACACTTTCTACAATGCCAAATTTCTTGCGTAAATTTTCGTCAAGCGCTGTAATTTGCATACCAAGAAGCGGCTTTGGTGCATTATCAGCACTTGTCGTATCTTCAGTCCCATCACTGGTATCATCAATTGCAGGCTCATTTTCTTCTTCTTTTAGCTGTCCAAGCTTAACGTTAACCACCTGTTGCTTACCATCACGTAAAATAGTTACTTTTACATCGCGACCAACTGGACTTTCAGCAACAATACGCGGTAAATCCTTGGCATTTTTAATCGGCTTATCGCCAAATTTTAAAATAACATCGCCCTCTTTAAGCGCTTTATTATCCACATCTTCAGCTTCCATTTTACTGGCAACCATTGCGCCATCGGTATTTGGCAGCCCAAGAGTTTCAGCAATTTGTTCATTGATCGGTTGGATACGAATGGCAAGCCAACCACGATGAATTTCACCAAATTCTTTTAATTGCGCAATAACGCCAGTTGCCATGTCGGCAGGAATAGCAAAACCAATGCCAATAGACCCCCCCGTTGGCGAAATGATTGCTGTGTTAATGCCAATCACTTTGCCATTCATATCAAAAAGTGGTCCACCAGAATTACCACGATTAATTGCGGCATCGGTTTGAATGAAATCATCATAGGGGCCAGCGCTAATATCGCGGTTGCGCGCTGATATAATACCAAGGGTTACAGTCCCTCCAAGACCAAATGGATTACCAATTGCCATTACCCAATCACCAATACGGGCATTTTCAGAATCACCAAAACTAACCGCAGTGAGCTTTTTTTTGTTTGGATTAACTTTCAGCAAAGCGATGTCAGTTTTTGGGTCTGTTCCAAGCAATTCAGCTTTTAGCTTTGAACCATCTGTAAAATTAACTTCAATATCATCAGCATCGGCAATGACGTGATTATTAGTCACGATCAGCCCTTCTTTCGCATCAATAACAAATCCTGAACCAAGCGACTCAACCTTGCGTGATTGTTGGGGAGCCTTGCCGTCTTTATCGGTGAAGAAATCTTGAAAATAATCTTCAAAAGGCGAGCCTTTTGGAATGTCGACAACAGGTGGGTTATCACCGCTTTCAGTTCCTTTGACATTTTGTGAGGTGGCGATATTAACCACCGCATCAAGCAGACCAGAAGCAAGATTTGACACCGATTGTGGGGCACTCGTCATATCGCGCGGCGCAGTTGCTGATGCATTTTGTGCCCATGCAGCTGTTTGAAAAGCACCACTAGAAAGCGGCAGGGTACAAGCTACAGCAAGAGGTAAAAGGCGGCGCAGTCTGGTCATACCGATTCCTTAAAATGTCTTATAATTCAACTATCATCACCCCTATCGGGCACTTGATAATATTATATAGCGGCAAATAGATAACAATAGGTATAAACACATTGCAAGCATTGCATGACCAAAATACGGCATGGTTTGGTTGTTTTAAGAATTCTTGATATAAAATTACGACGGTGTTTTGTCTATTCGCACTTCAAAGGGGCCATCTTTTAGCAATTTATCAATAGAACCGCGAACTGTGCCAATTTTGACAAGACCTTTAGAATAGGAAAAGTCTTGATAAAAAATTGCAAGATTGCCCCAAGGCGCATAATAAGCAATATCACCAATGACGGGGGTAAAACCGTCAGGTGCTTGTTCTAGGTTTAACCGCTTAGGTAAATTGGCTACTTTTTCGGTTGATGCGTAATCATTAAGTGTCAAAGTAATCGGTAATAGCGATAAAAAATCATGACCAATTGGACTATCTTCAATTTCAGCAGTTAAAATTTCACCATCAATGGTTAAGGTAATGGCCATAATATTTCCTTTCTGGTTAGCATGCGCAATATTGAGATAAAAAATCGAACCAAGGACAAGGATTAACACTGTTCTAAAGAGTTTAAGCATGCTTGCCTGTCCTTTTATAAAATAGTTGGAAGCTGATTAAAATTAGAGTGATGGCACAGCCAAGAAAGAGCGTTGCAATGGCAAATATGCTCTTAGCGCCACCACCATCAAAAACAGCGCCGCCAGTTGCCGCGCCAATTGATATGGAAAGCTGGATGGCTGCAACCATAAGTCCACCAGCAATTTCAGCGCGATCGGCAAGGGTGTGAACAATCCATGTTGACCAAGCAACTGGAATAATGCCGAACATGAAGCCCCACATCATAATCAACACTATATTTTCAATAAGATTTCCATTGCTAAAATAGAAACTAATGGCGATAAATGCTAATATGGCATGGATAGCAATGATGGTAATGCGAAAACCTTGACCTAATAATTTTCCGGCAAAAAATGTGCCCAAACAATTAGCAATGCCAAAGCCAAGCAAGATTAGCGATAGCTTGGCACTATTCAAAAACAGATATTGTTCAATATAAGGGCGCAAATAGGTAAAAAATACATGGTAACCGCCGTAGCTGAAAATCATACCGCCAAGGCCAGCAATCACCCAAGTGGTTTTTAAAAGTTGCCCCATATCGCGAAAGCGACTTACAGTTTTAACTGGCATGGATGGCAAAGATAAAAATTGCCAGATAAAGCCAATCGTGCCAAGCAGTGCTGCTAGCCAAAACACATTGCGCCAACCGATAAATTGTCCAATATAACTTGCTACCGGAATAGAAATAATTGTAGCAACAGCAACACCTGCATAAATAATACTTAATGCGCGTGGTACATTTTTTGCAGGCACAAGCCGCAAGGCAACCGCCGATGACATAGACCAGAAGCCGCCAACACAAATGCCAAGTAAAGCACGGGCAATAAGCAAGACAATGTAATTGGGGGCAATGGCAACCAGCGCATTGGAAACAATCAACAAAGTTGATAGGCTAAGCAAAATAAGCCGCCTATCAATAGTTTTGGTAAGCGGACTAAGCAGAATACTCGTAGCCACGGCAAAAAGCCCTACAACAGTTACAGCTTGTCCAGCTAAACCTTCGCTGATCGATAAGTCATGGGCAATAGGTGTTAACAAACTAATTGATAAAAATTCACCAGTGATAAGACCGGTAACGCCAAGGAAAAGCGAAAAAACTGCCGACCATTGTGGTGCTATAATTGCTGTTTCATTTTGGTTGAGTACCATGGTGGATTACATCTCTTTATAAATTTCAAAATGGGTAAAATATGTCATTGATCTAATGTGATGATTGCCAAGGCATTTACCTTGGCAATCTGACTTTCTTTTAATAGTCTTTTGCCAAAAAAAACGTGGCTATTTACTTCAAATTACTTTCAAAAAAGCTGGTTAATTTACCAAAAGGAATGAGATCAACGCGGTCATAAAGATCGACATGGCCGGCATTTTTTACATAAAATAGTTCTTTTGGTTCACCGGCACGCTGATAGGCATCTTCGCTAAATTCTTTAGAATGCGCTTGATCGCCAGTAATGAATAGCATTGGCCGTGGTGAAATGGTTTCAATGTCATTAAAGGGATAAAAATTCATGAATTTGACATTGCTAGCTAATGTTGGATGAGTGGTAAGTTCAGGCGATTGGCCTTGTGGTGTAAACTCACCGCGTGGCGTGCGATAAAAATCAAAAAATTCGCGTTCAATGGTATTGGAATTTTCGGTTAAAGCATCAACTGTACCACTGGTATATTCGGTTTTTGCGCCTTCAAACTCTTTTTGGCGTTGTTCGATGGCTGCTTGAATGTTTGCTTTACGCTGATCAAGCGTTACACCATGATTGATGCCGTTACGATTGGCTGCGCCCATATCATACATGCTAACCGTTGCAACCGCCCGCAATCTTGGATCAATTTTTGCTGCACTAATTGCAAAGCTACCACTGCCGCAAATTCCTAGAACGCCAATTCGGTTTTTGTCGACAAAATCTTGTGTGCTTAGATAGTCGACTGCTGCACTAAAATCATCGGCATAAATTTCAGGGGAAACAAGATTACGTGGCTCACCTGCACTTTCTCCCCAGTATGAAAGATCAATTGCGAGGGTTACAAAGCCTTGCTCAGCAAGTTTTTGTGCATAAAGATTGGATGCTTGCTCTTTAACTGCACCCATTGGGTGACCAACAATAATTGCTGCATTCTTTTTGCTGCGATCAAGATTGTTAGGGACAAAGAGATTACCAACAACATCCATATTATATAGATTTTTAAAATGGATTTTTTGAAGTGTGACTTCATTGCTTTTATAAAAATTATTGACGCCATTTGACATATCTTGTGCCATAACCTGGAACGCGCTGAAAATTAGTGTTAGCAACACAATCAGTGTTCGCATGGTCCTTTCTCCTTAAATGAAAATACAAATTCAAGAAGATTATGGCACAGCTTAATAGGTGTGATAATTGCATTAATATTGCATACTATTATGAGCTTTACTCATGAATAAATATGGCCAATTTGTTAATCTATAAAATTAGTCTTGCGCCTTATTAGCATTTTTGCTCCAGGCACGTAAAGCATCGCAAAAGAGTTTGAGCGCCTGCGGCTGTTGGCGGTTAAGTGGATAATAAAGACATGTTCTGCCGATCTTCGGGCTCCAATCCGCAAGCAGCTGCACCAATCGGCCTTGCTTGATATGTTCATGGACATGATAATCAGGCACCCATGCTATGCCTATACCAGTTAATGCTGCTTCAACCATTAGATTAGTATTGCCAAGCGTCATAGGGCCATTCACATCAATATTCATACTGCGCTCCTGCTTTTCTAAATCCCAATGATACAGCGCACCACTTGAAAAACGAAAGCGGATACATTGGTGTTTTTTAAGATCATCTGGCGACGTTGGCGTGCCATGCTGTTCAAGATAATCCGGTGATGCAACCGCAGCAATACGGATTTCATCGGGGCCAAAAGGAATGGCAGCCATATCAAGCGGCACATCTTCAAGAAGGCGAATGCCGGCGCTAAAGCCATCGGCAACGATATCAATATAACGCGTATCGACAACAAATTCGACATGAATATCGGGATAGGTTTTAAAGAAGTTTGGTAACATATGGCGAATAAGCAGCTTTGCACCAGCTTCGGCGCTGCTAATACGAATAGTTCCCGATGGGCGATTGCGCGAAGAATTTAAATCATGAATAGCCTGCTCTAAATCATTAATTGCAGGAACTGAACGCAGAAATAACTGCTCACCAGCCTCGCTTAAAGCAACAGATCTTGTGGTTCTGATAAAAAGCTGGATGCCAAGCCGCTCTTCAAGTTTTCGGATTGAGTGACTTAAAGCAGATGTTGAAACGCCTAATTCACGTGCAGCAGCACTAAAATTGCGTTGCTCGGCAACAGTGATAAAAATGCTGAGTTCTGGCAGTGCAATACGCGACATGCTGTTTTTTCCTATAATGCTGAATGCAGGATATAGCTTAATCGATTATTGAAAATTACTCAACAGGCTATGAATAACATCGCTAATTGTCAAATTTTATTAATCAATTATAGTTGGCTAATCAGCAAAACGGTGTGAAAAGTGAATTTTACGCCTTAACTTAAGGATAAACCCCTTGCGATCTAAAAAGCTTTTATCAGCGCTTCTTTTATCCGCCACACTTATATTGACAGGAAATGTTATGGCCAATGATTATCAACAAAATCCGTTTACACTAACCTATGATGGGGCAATTACTAAAAATGAGGCTGGAAAAGTCAATATTCATGCGGTGCACTATAAGGTTAATGGTATTGAAATAGCCGCAAATATTTATACGCCCGCTAATTATAATCCAGCAAAAAAATATCCAACAATTGTTGTGGCCCATCCTAATGGCGGCGTTAAGGAACAAGTCGCCGGATTATATGCGCAGCTTTTAGCAGAGCAAGGCTATATTACAATAGCTGCTGATGCTGCCTATCAAGGGGCAAGTGGCGGTGAGCCACGGAATGTTGATAAGCCATTTAACCGCATTAATGACATTCATGGCATGATTGATTTTATTGCCACCTATCCTGGTGTGGATACGACACGCATTGGTGCTTTGGGTGTTTGTGGCGGTGGTGGTTACACACTTGCCGCCGTACAAAGTGATAAACGCGTAAAAGCGGTTGCGACTATCAGCATGTTCAATTCAGGTCTTGTGCGCCGTAATGGCATGCAAGATAGTCAGGTCAGCACAATCCAACAACGTTTAAGCGAGGCAAGTGAAGCACGGGCAAAAGAATTTCTAGGTGATGTGCAATATACTGCCAATTTTGATTTAAAAACCACAACCGATCAAGATATTGCCAAGGCTCCTGCTGGACTATACCGCGAAGGATTGGAATATTATGGCAGAAGTCATTATCACCCTAATTCTACCTTTAAATATACAACAAGTAGTTTACTTGATCTTATGACCTTTGATGCAACCGATCATATGGATCTCATCGCGCAGCCATTATTGCTCATTGCTGGCTCTAATGCCGACACCCTATATATGAGCGAACAGGCACTGGCAAAAGCCACTGGCACAAGCAATAAAAACCTTATCAAAATTAATGGTGCGACTCATATCGAGACTTATTGGAAGCAGCCTTATGTCAATGAAATTGCGCAAGATTTGACCAATTTTTTTAATAAGGAATTGTAAGTTATTATTGCATAGCTCTTAGCCCATTTTAGAGCTATGCAATTGCCGTTCATCGTAAAGAGCAAGATAGCTGCGCATATATACTGCACCACGAACAAACATCATAAAAAATAGAAATTTTTCTATCCTACGCTTTAAAGGGGAGATTTCGTGACGCATAAATTAGTTAAATTAGCTTTTTAGTGTCTTTTGTAGCCACATTCCAAGCACCTAAGGTTTCTAGGCGCAGTTACGTTCTGATGTGGGGGCAAGTTTGCGGCAAGGTATTAGCCAAAAGCAAATTTTAGGATTTGCTAAAATTTGCGCCAGCATCTTTAAGAAACGGCGGCAAACCGCTTTGAATATGCGCTCCAACAAGCAATAAAATAATAATTGTCACCTTCATATCCATGAAAATAAGGTGTTCAAAATTGTTCACTTTGATTTTTTCACCTAAGGAATAAAAATGTCAAAACCTATTCAAAATACCACGCGGCGCGGATTTTTAGGAGTAACTGTAGGTCTTGCAACGCTGCCCTTTTTGTCAGCTGCTTATGCTGGAAAAGATAACCAATCTTTAGCTCGCGATACGCCACAAAAAATAGAGAATAATCGCCGGCGAAAATTAGGTGCGCTTGACGTTTCAAGCATTGGTTTAGGTGTACAAAATATGCACCGTACCTATCAAACCACCATACCACACCGCGCGGATATGATTAAACTTATTCAAGCGGCATATGATAATGACATAACTTTATTTGATACGGCAGAAGCCTATGGCCCGCTTGAATGTGAGCGCATTTTGGGTGAAGCAGTAAAGCCATTTCGTGATAAGATTGTAATTGCGTCAAAATTTGGCTGGAATATTGACCGTAATACCGGCGAGCGTAAACCAGGGTTAAACAGTAGGCCCGAGCACATTAAACTCGCGGTTGAAGCCATGCTTAAACGGTTACAAACCGATCATATTGATCTGCTCTATCAACACCGCGTTGATCCAGATATTGCGATTGAAGACGTTGCTGGCGCGGTAAAAGATCTTATGAATGAAGGCAAGGTTTTGCATTGGGGCTTAAGCGAAATGGGTACAGGCACATTGCGTCGTGCCCATACGGTATTACCGCTAAGCGCTGTGCAAAGCGAATATTCATTGCTTTGGCGAGGACCAGAACAGCAAGTGCTAACCATTTGCGAAGAACTCGGCATTGGTTTTGTACCATGGAGCCCGCTTGGCGTTGGCTTTTTAACCGGTGCAATTGATGAGCGGACGCGCTTTGCTGATGGTGATATTCGTAAAGTTGAAACACGCTTTTCATCAGAAAATTTGCCCAATAATTTAAAGATTGTGGAATTACTCAGAAAATGGGCAGAAATAAAACAAGCAACACTAGCACAAATTTCACTTAGCTGGTTATTGGCGCAAAAGCCTTGGATTGTGCCAATTCCTGGAACTACGCAAATGGCACATCTAGTTGAAAATTGCGGTGCTGTTAAGGTACAATTTAACCATGATGAGCTTTTAGCATTTAATCAGCAATTATTGGCAATCAAGATAAAAGGTCAACGCTTGCCAGATAATGTCCTTGCCTATTCCAATGTTGAAGCACCAATCATGAGCAGATAGCGGGAGAGGCGCATTAGGTTAAAGCTGGCGATAGTTTAATTTGTGAGAAAAGTTGTTGCAATGTGATTCCATAATTGCTTGAAATATTTGTCGGGCTGCTCTTGGCGCACCGCTTAAATTTTATTTAGTTTCGCTAAAAATCACAATTAAAAATTATATCGCAACCTTTAGTGAAATATTTATGATGGTTTTAATTCTTTGAAAAAATTGTGTTATTTTCTCATGGGAGTAAAAATAAATTACCATGGACTGAAAAAATATAGAAGATTACCCCAGTTGTCGATAGCTTGTGAATATTAGTTTTTTGTGATCAAATTCTTGTATTTACTCATCATTCACATTATAGAACGCCAATAAATAGAGTGCTTTTGCATGTGCAAAAGCCAAAAAACTCTTAAGCTTTTATTTGAGCAGTGAGCGCAAAGTGATGATTTTCACTGTTGCGCTTCATTGCTTTTGGAGAATTGATGTGAGCGATATTCGTGAATTTATTCGGGCGGCTGCCGGCCTTGAAATGAAGGCAACTCTTGCGGTTAGGGGTGGCAAACTCGTCAATGTTGTATCAGAAGAAATTTATGATGCAGATATTGCCATTTATAAAGACAAGATTATCGCAGTTGGTGATATTGAAGATTATGTTGGTCCTAATACTGAGATAATCGATGCGAAAGGTCGGTATCTTTGCCCAGGCATGATTGATGGTCACCTTCATGTTGAGTGCTCTAAGTTATCCTTAACTAGTTTTGCAAAAGCAGTTGTTCCACTTGGCACGACCTCAATTGTTACCGGTCTTGATCAAATTATTGTTGTTGGTGGCCCAGATGCTGCTCGTGAATTTTTGGATGAAGCAAAAAATACGCCATTAAAAGTCTTTTGGGGTGCGCCTTGCAAAACACCTTACACAATGCCGCGTTCAACCGTTGGCCATTATTTTAGCCCTGAAGACCATCGTAATACCCATCATTGGCCTGAATGCGTTGGTATTTGGGAAACAGTTCGTGAATTTATTCAGGAAGAAGATAGCGATGTTTTAGAAGCATTGGCTATTGGTGCTGCCAATCGCTTACCAGCTTTGGGTTGCTGCCCAATGACACGCGGCTCTAAATTAAATCAATATTTGGCAGCAGGCGTGCGTTCAGATCATGAAAGCTATAGCCCTGAAGAAATGCTGGAAAAGCTACGCAATGGTATGCATGTTGTCATTCGTGAATCGTCGATTTCGCATTTCTTGACCGATAATTTACGTATTGTCACTGAAATGGGCGTTAAAGCCCTACGCCGCATTAGTTTTTGTACTGATGATGTGGTTGCAAGTGATATTCTTACTCGCGGCCATCTTGATAATATGGTGCGTATGGCAATTGCTATGGGCATTTCACCAATGGCTGCTATTCAAATGGCAACCATTAATGGTGCCGATGCTTTGCGTATTGACCATAAGGTAGGCTCTATTTCACCAGGACGCATTGCTGATATTCTTCTTGTTGATGATTTGCGTAATTTCCGCATTGATGGTGTTATCGCTAATGGTAGCCTTGTTGCAAAGGGCGG
The DNA here is from genome assembly GCF_026743145.1 of Bartonella sp. HY761. NCBI lineage: Bacteria > Pseudomonadati > Pseudomonadota > Alphaproteobacteria > Hyphomicrobiales > Bartonellaceae > Bartonella > Bartonella sp. HY761. The sequence goes on along the minus strand of NZ_CP104887.1, from coordinate 2,076,800 downwards.
CAAAATGAGCGTTAAGCTTGTTGCGCCAACGCGCAGCCCATCTTTGTTGCAAAGCATGAAAGCCGAAGCAGTTGTAGCAAGCGAAATTCGCGTTGAAGCCAAAGGTAATGGCGACAAAACCGAGCTTATGGCAATTAATGTTACACCTGAGAAAATCTTTGTGCGCACCAAACGCATGGTAACATTGCCCGTTGAAAATGGTTTTGTAAAAGCAGATCCTGCACAAGATGTTCAATATTTAACTGTTGTTGAGCGTTATGGCAAAACCCGTAATCGCCCCGTTGGGTTTATTTCTGGCTTTGGCTTAACGTCTGGGGCCATTGCATCATCAACTGCGCCTGATGATAATAATATTATTTGCGTTGGTGCCAATGAAAAAGACATGGAACTTGCTATTAATACCTTGATTGAAAAGCAAGGTGGACAAGTTGTTGTTAAAGATGGCAAGGTGATTGAATTCTTGCATCTGCCAATTGGTGGTATTGTTTCAGATATTGAGCCTGAAGAAATGATGGGATTTGAAACCCGCCTTGATGATGCCGCACGCAGCCTTGGTTGTCAGCTGCCTTGGCCATTTATGTATATGTTTGTGTTGCAGATTACCGCAATTCCAGATTACGCCATGACTGATCTTGGCATTGTGGATTGTGTCAATTTGCAAGTTATTACCCCTTATGGTGAACCAGTGCAAACCACCCATAATGTTTAAGTTTTTAAAAGGCATTTATTCGTAAATGCCTTTTTTCGTTTCAAATCAATATTCGAGCGCATTTCGATCTGATTGGATCAGATCGGCGCTCTAATCCATTGTTTACACCGCGTTTTTTGTGCGAGAACCGCTTCACACTTTTCGGAAAACGCTCTAAGAACAACACCAGCATATTTTGTCATAGTAAATGCTAAGACAAAATATGCTTTTCATTTTATTTTAAATTAAAAAACCAACAATGTGGCTTTCAATACCATTGGGGGCGCTGGTTTAAACTGCAGCTAAAAACATGCTGCAAGTGCAATAGATGAAAGGGTGCCAAATGGCCGTTGAGCAACAAGGCAGCGTACAACACAATAATCAACAATCTGCAAATCATCAACATAAAGGCTTTGCTGCATTTTTAGACCGCTATTTTGGTATACGTAAGGCCGGTTCGTCGATACGCATTGAGTTATTGGCAGGGCTCACCACTTTTTTAGCAGCCTCTTACGTTATTGTGGTTAATCCCGATATTTTGACCAAGGCAGGTATTCCTTTTTCTGCAGGTTTAACAGCCACCGTTTTAGTTAGTTTTCTATGTAGCTGTGCCATGGGGCTTTATGCCAAAAGCCCTATTCTTGTGGCACCCGGCATGGGCATCAACACGCTTTTTGCTTATACTTTGGTAAGTGGCGCAAATGTACCATTACCGATTGCGCTTGGCTGTGTGCTTTGGGCCGGTGTTTTATTTACTCTTCTTGCTTTTTTTAATTTGCGCAGCGTGGTGATTGAAGCCATTCCGGTTAATCTTCGTTATGGTATTGCTTGCGGTATTGGGCTTTTTATTGCTTTAATCGGCTTGGAAGGATCAAAATTTATTATTGCAGACCCTGATACGATCGTTGCCTTAACACCGATTACCCCCGTTACCCTTACTTTCATTGCGGGTTTTATTATCACCGTTGGTTTGGTTAGTCGCGGCGTCAAAGGCTCGCTGATGCTTGGCATGATTGTCACGACATTGCTTGCTATTCCTATTGGCCGGATTTGGGGCGATGGTAGTGCCTATACCTATGGTAGCGGTCTTGAAACTATTGTGAATTGGAGCGGTGTTTTTGCAGCGCCCGATTTTAGTTTTATTGGTACAATTGATCTTATTGGCTCGTTGCAAATTCTATATATCCCATTTATTTTTGTTTTTCTTTTCACCAATTTTGTGGAGGCGCTTTCAACCTTTATGGGGCTTGCAGAAGCCTCTGGTCTAAAAGATGAAAATGATATGCCGCATAATATTCGTGAATCCATGCATGTTGACGCGGTCGCAGCATTAATCTCCGCGCCGCTTGGCACAAGTCCAGCCACTGTTTATCTTGAATCGGGCGCTGGTATTTCACAAGGTGGGCGCACGGGTCTTGTGGCAGTTGTTGCAGGTTTGCTTTTTGTACCATTTTTATTCTTGTCGCCATTACTATCGTTAGTACCATCTATTGCAACTGCGCCGGTATTAATTTTAACCGGACTTTTCATGGCAGAACCATTGGGGCGTATTGATTGGAAAAACTTTGAAGAATCTTTGCCAGCATTTTTGGCTGTTTTGCTTATTCCACTTACTTTTTCGATTACCCTTGGCCTATCCTTGGCAGTTATTACCTATGTGTTGATGAAAATTGTTACAGGAAAAATACGCGAAATTCGGCTTGTCATGTGGTTTGTAGCACTTATTGCTGTTATGCTCGTTGCACAAATTCAAGCTTATAAGTTTGCGCCTACCGCGCCTGAAAAGCCGACAGAACAAAGTCAGCTAATCAGCCCATTAAATAACGGTTTAGTATTATAATTTGGGTTTGGCTTATAACGCCAAATCCGCATCTTAAAGAATGATTGAAATAATTTAAGGAAATGAACAATGAAACAATGGCATGAAGTTGCGCCGCAATTGGTTGATGTCGCCATGGGACGCAAAGCGGCTGATTTGGTTGTTAAAAATGGTAAATGGGTCAATGTCCATTCTGGTGAAATTATTGCCAATATTGATGTTGCCGTGAGTGCTGGGCGCATTGCTTATGTTGGTGAAGATGCCACCTATACAATCGGCACTGAAACGCAGGTGATTGAAGCTAATGGCCGCTATTTGGTGCCAGGGCTTTGTGATGCGCATATGCATGTTGAAAGCGGCATGGTCAATGTAACCGAATTTGCCCGTGCGGTTATTGGCCATGGTACAACAACCATGTTTATTGATCCCCATGAAATTGCCAATGTGCTTGGGGTTGAAGGCGTGCGCTTAATGAATGATGAAGCGCAACAAATGCCAATTAATATTTTTGTGCAGGCACCAAGCTGTGTGCCAAGCGCACCCGGGCTTGAAGAAGCTGGCGCCGAGCTTAGTGCGAATGATATCAGCGAAATCTTGTCTTGGCCTAATATTATTGGTCTTGGCGAAATGATGAATTTCCCAGGTGTTGCTAATAATGATGCGAAAATGGTTGCTGAAATTGCAGCTACTCAAAAAGCTGGTCTTACCGTTGGCGGCCATTATGCTTCACCAGAGCGCGGCCGTGCTTTTCATGCCTATATTGCAGGTGGCCCTGCCGATGACCATGAGGGTACAACCCTAGACGATGCAATGGCGCGTGTTCGCCAAGGCATGCGCTCTATGCTGCGCCTTGGCTCTGCTTGGTATGATGTTGCGTCACAGGTTAAAGCTATCACCGAACATGGTTTGGATTCTCGCAACTTCTTGCTTTGCACCGATGACAGCCATTCCGGCACACTGGTATTTGACGGCCACATGAACCGCGTTGTCCGCCATGCCATTTCGCAAGGTTTAAAGCCAATTACCGCTATTCAAATGGCCACCTTAAACACTGCACAGCATTTTGGTCTTGAGCGTGATTTGGGCTCAATCACCCCAGGTCGCCGTGCTGATATTATTATTACATCTGACCTAGCAGAATTGCCGATTGAAGTGGTTATCGGCCAAGGTAAGCTTTTGGCTGAAAATGGCAATCTTGTTGTTAATATTCCAGCTACACAATATCCAGCTCACGTAAAAAACACTGTGCATCTTGGCAAAGTGTTAAAAGGCGATGATTTTGATGTTGTTGCTGATAATGCTGCAAAGGTGCGGGTACGTGTTATTGGCATGGTAGAAAACCAAGCGCCTACCAAGGCGCTTGAAGCCATATTGCCAGTTGAAGATAACATTGTTAGCATGGATATTACCAATGATGTTTGCCAAATTGCACTGGTTGAACGCCACCGTGCAACAGGCCATGTCACCAATGCTTTTGTGTCAGGCTTTGGCTATAATAAGCCTTGTGCTTTGGCGTCAACTGTTGCCCATGATAGCCATCATATGATTGTTGTTGGTACCAATAAGGATGATATGGCAATGGCAGCCAATCGTCTGGGAGAAGTTGGCGGCGGTATGGTAATGATATCTGAAGGCAAAGAGCTTGCTATGGTAGAATTACCAATTGCAGGCCTTATGTCTGATGAGCGCGCCGAAATTGTTGCAGCTAAAGCGCAAAAGCTTGTTGATGCTATGGCGGAATGTGGCTGTACTTTAAATAATGCCAATATGCAGCATTCGCTTTTGGCATTGGTGGTTATTCCGCAATTGCGCATTTCTGACAAAGGACTGGTTGATGTAACCCGCTTTGAAATTGTTGATGTTATTATGGAAAAAATGGCGCAATAATTAAAAAAGGCCACCATTTCAATGAAGTGGTGGCCTTAATGTCTTGCTGAAATATTTTAAATATTAAAAATTTTATAAAAGCGCGGTATAAAATGAACAATATCGCCAATTTGTCCTTGATAATCGCGCGGCAATTCAATTTCCACCATATCACCGCTATCAAGTTTTACTTCGCCGCGCCTTGCTGATCCGACACGGCGGCGGGCAATGAGCTTACCGTTAAGGCTTTGCTGATCCGCATTTGTAAGTTCAATTTCATGTGGGCGAAAAAACAGCTTGGCTTTACCATCGGGTAAATCGCTTTTTATGTTAATTTCATTGCCGTTATATAGAAATTTCCCTGACTTTATCTCAATAATAATATTACTGGATTCGCCAATGAAGTCATAGACAAAGGGGGTCTTCGGGTTGTCGTAAATTTCGTCAGCCGAGCCTAATTGCTCGATTGTGCCTTTATGCATAATGGCAACGCGATCAGAAAGTTCAAGTGCTTCTTCTTGATCATGGGTAACAAATATGGTGGTAAAACCAGTTTTATCATGCATTTCACGCAGCCAATGGCGTAACTCCCGGCGAACTTGCGCATCTAATGCGCCAAAGGGTTCATCAAGAAGCAGGATTTGCGGTTCAATTGCCATGGCGCGGGCAAGGGCAACACGCTGACGTTGCCCACCCGATAATTGATTGGGATAGCGGTTTTCAAGTCCTGTTAGCTGTACAAGATCCAAAAGCTCCATCACTTTATTTTTAATAAAGGCTTTTGATGGGCGCGTTTTTGAAGGGCGAACATTGAGGCCAAATGCAATATTGTTAAAAACGGTTAAATGCTTGAAAAGCGCATAATGCTGAAAAACAAAACCGACATTACGCTCACGTATTGAGTGTAAGGATGCATCTTTATCGCCAAAATAAACAGTACCAGAAGTTGGGAATTCAAGGCCAGCAATAAGGCGCAAAAGCGTGGTTTTACCGGAGCCTGATGGGCCAAGCAGGCCTAATAATTCGCCTGAGCGAATATCAAGTGAAATATCGTTTAATGCAGCAAAGCCGTCAAATTCTTTATTTAAGGAATTTAGGCGAACATCCATAGTCAATCCTCGAAACTATATTTTGCATCAGCTCATATTAATGGCCTGTGCGTGCTCCCTTACGGGCGTAAATTTTTTCAATTAATGTTTTTAAGACAAGTGTTACCAATGCAAGCGAGGTTAGCAGTGTTGCTATCGCGCAGGCAGCCGTAATGTCGGAATAATACATAAGCTCAATTTGCAGGGGCAATGTCATACTTTCCCCCTCAATGCGTGAGGAAACAAGATAAACTGCACCAAATTCGCCCATAGCACGGGCATTGCAGAGCAAAATGCCATAAAGTAACGCCCATTTAATATTAGGCAAAGTTACCAGCCAAAAGGTTTTAAACCCACTTGCACCAAGGGAAAGGGCGGCTTCTTCATCACTGGTGCCTTGGTCTTGCATCAATGGAATAAGTTCACGAGCAACAAAGGGAAAGGTTACAAACATGGTTGCAAGAATCATTCCGGGTATTGCATAGATAATTTCAATGTTGAAATATTCAAGCAACGGGCGCAAGACACTATCCATGCTGAAAACCAAAATCAGTGCAAGCCCTGCAATGACAGGTGATATGGAAAAAGGTAAATCAATTAAAGTTATGACAAAGGCCTTACCGCGAAAACGAAATTTGGTAATTGCCCATGCGCCCAAAATGCCAATCAAACTGTTACACGTTACCGCGATTAAAGCGACAATAAGTGTGAGTTTAATCGCGTTTAGCGTGCTTGCCTCACTGATGGCTTGCCAATAGGCATTAAAACCTTCACCAAAAGCTTCAACAAAGACAATTGCCAATGGCAAAAAAAGCATAATGGTCAAGAATAGTAATACAACTGCTATAGCTATCCATTTAAACCAAATATTATCGCTTGTCGGATTTTGTGGTGTGATATGATTAGCCATTGCCAAATCTCCTGCGATTATAGGCTTGCAATAGATTAATAGCCAACAAAATGATAAAGGCAATAACAAGCATGGTTGCGCCAATAGCTGCGGCATTGGCATATTTATTAGCAGCATTGCCCTCTAACTGAATAACAATCATCAATGGGGCAATTTGCGTTTCGCGTGGTAAATTCCCAGCAATAAAAATGACCGAGCCGTATTCACCAATTGCTCTACCAAAAGCAAGGGCAAAACCAGTCATAATTGATGGTAAGAGGGCCGGCAAAATAACCTTAATAAAGGTTTGAATACGGCTTGCACCAAGGCTTGCAGCGGCTTCTTCAACATCTTTTTCAAACTCGGCAATCGCCGGTTGAATGGTGCGCACAACAAAGGGAATACCGATGAAAATAAGCGCAATAACAATACCGGTTGAGGTATTGATAATGCTGATGCCAAGGTTGTTGAGTAGCGATCCAAGCCAACCAATAGGCGAATAAAGCGTTGCAAAAGCAATACCTGCAACAGCGGTTGGCAAGGCAAAGGGTAAATCAATACAGGCATCAACAAGGCGGCGACCTGGAAAATTATAACGCACCAGAACCCAAGCAATGAGCAGCCCAAAAAATACATTAATTAATGCAGCAAGCATTGATGTCCAAAGGCTTAGCCAAATGGCATGGCTAACGGTGGGCGTTTTGATAATATCAATATATTCGCTAAAACTTAGCGAAAAGGTGCGGAAAAATATCACCGCAATTGGCAGCAATATCAATATCCACATATAGGTCATAAAAATCCCGAAGGTTAAACCAAAGCCGGGTATAATGCTTGGTGTCTTCCATGAGTTAGGCTTTGCTGTTGTTGATGCCATATTTTATTGGCTCCTATTGGTTGCCACTAAAAATTTGGTCAAAGAAACTGCCTTCATCGAAAAATTCTGCTTGTGCTTTTTTCCAACCGCCAAAATCTTCAATTTTTACCAATGTCAAAGGTGGGAATTTTTGCAAAAGTGCTTTATCGACAAGCTCAGGATTTGATGGGCGGTAGCCATATTTTGCTGCCAAAGATTGCCCCTCTTGGCTATAGAGATGTTGTAAATAAGCGGTGGCTATTTCTCTTGTACCATTTTTATCGACATTGCCATCAACAAGGGCAACAGGTGGTTCAGCAAGGATAGAGATTGATGGTACAACAATTTCGAAATTTTCGCCGCGTTTTTCTTCCAATGTGCGGATGGCTTCATTTTCCCAAGCAAGCAACACATCACCAAGGCCACGTTGGGTGAAACTTAAGGTTGAGCCACGCGCCCCAGTATCTAATACAGGGACGTTGCGATAAAGGTCACGTACATATTGGCGGGCTTTTTCTTCATCACCATTAAAATTTTTGCGCGCCCAAGCAAGGGCAGCTAAAAAATTCCACCGTGCACCGCCAGAAGTTTTGGGGTTAGGGGTAATAACCTTTACATCAGAGCGGGTAAGGTCGCCCCAATCCTTTATGTTTTGTGGATTGCCCTTGCGTACCAAAAATACAATCGTTGACGTATAAGGGGCATTATTATGGGCGAGTGTACCACGCCAGTTTTCAGGAATTTTGCCGGTACGTGCTGCGATTTCGTTAATATCCGCTTCCAGTGCGAGAGTGACAACGTCAGCATTTAAGCCTTCAATCACTGATCGCGCTTGTGAGCCAGAACCACCGTGGGTAGTGCGAACCACTGCATCTGTGCCTTTTTCTTTTTTCCAAAAGTCGGAAAAGGCTTGGTTATATTCGCGATAAAATTCGCGGGTTGGATCATAGGAAACATTCAATATGCGGTCAGCAGCTTGCGACGCATGTATTGGAGCGAGGCTTGCTGTTGCTGCAATAAGTGAAGCGAGCACAGTTACCAATTTGCGTTTTAAAATCATCGTCACCTCCATTGATTAACGACAATGTAACGGAATAAAATAAAATGTGAAAATATAAACTATGCTAATCCGCAGATTTTATGAAAAATCTTTTCATAAAACACATATTTTTGAGTTTTTCTAAACTCTTTATGGTTTTTACGCTAAATTAAATAGCAATATTTTGCGTTAAAAAGTCAATGCTCACTAGCCGATAGTAAAAATAAATTGTTTCAAATGTTGTTTAAATGAAAATTTAGTTTATTGAAATCATATGTTGCAAAAAGTGGAAAACACCAGTTCAAAGGCTTGTAAAAATATGGCAGACTAAAATTGCTTAGTAACATTTAATTTATCTATCCCTTTATAAATACAATATTATTTGATTAGACGATCTTGACCTTCCTTGATACCGTCCTAGGTATTGTTAGATAATATTTTGAAATTTTCGCTAAAATATTAGCGGCAAAACAAGGACGAAGATAATGAAAAAGCTTTTATTAGTATCAGTTGCAATGTTGTCATTAGCTGCAAGCAATGTTTTTGCAGCAGAGCGTACCATAAATGGTGGTTCCAAAGAAAATACATATGTTGAGGGCCAGAAAGATGGTTCTCCAGTAGAAACGAAAGCTCCACCAAAAGAAGGTCGTCATTTTGGCGATGGCTCACAAGAAAATTCTTATGTTGAAGGCCAAAAGAACGGCTCACCAGTAGAAACGAAAGCCCCACCAAAAGAAGGTCGTCATTTTGGTGACGGCTCGGTTGAAAACAAACAATAATCTATAATCTTGATTTATGATTAAAGTTTTGGGGCGGCTTCATATTTGAAGTCGCCCTTATTTTAAAAGATTATGCTAAATATTAGGAAATTTTTGTGTATTGATTTATTATCCACTGCTTTGCTTATTATTAGCTTTGTACTTTAAAACCCATTAATCTTTGGAATTGTCAGCTTAACTTTTGTTAAATGATACAGTGGAGACAATATGGGGCAATATTAAAGGCCACGGCAACAAGGATTGATGAAATATTCCTATTCCAAAAGTGGTATGTTAGCACTGAAATAGGGCAGATTCGAACTGCTTCGCTTTGATATGAGAGCCAAAGGTTCACATATAAAAGCTTTACCAGATGTAGTTCCATCGGCATTTGCTATGGCAAAATGAAGTTGTGGCGACAAGGGTGAATAAGAATGGTAAAAAGCATCGTGGAAGATGTATTCTTATTGCGCATTCGCCACAAATATCAAAAATGAAATTTATATAGCTATGACAACAAGGGAGTAACGAAACAAACTATCTCGCTCTAACACTGAGCTACAAGCCCATAATGTCGGGCTTGGCAGGATTTGAACCTGCGACCTAGATTTTGGAATGTAGTTCCGTCGGCATTTGTCATATCTAAAGTTTAATAAAAATCATAGCAACAAGTTTGTAGTGAAACAGTAGTCTGCGCTCTCTTTCTGAGCTCATGTTCATGTACAAGGTGGGACTTTAACCCGTGACCTAATGTAGTTCCACTGGCATTTGCCATGAATTCAATTTGGTGAGTCTTATTTAGCATTTATTTTTTGTTTTGTAAAGTATTATTTTTAAAAAATAAATAAAAACAAAGGCTTGTGTTAAAGGTATAAAAAGCCATTTCAAGCTTTGTTTAAAACTTGATGATTTTGGCCATTTGTAATGTTTGGCTGATTTTATGCTATCTTCAGCTTATAGTTGCTAGCTGAAGATAGCATATTGTTAATGCTTATAGTTCTATTGCATCAATCATTTTTGTCCATTGTTCTGTTTCCTGTTGTTTTGTCAGCATTCCGATAAGTGTAAACACTGCATCGGAAAATCCACCAATATTGAAAACACCATCAAAATTTGCTGCAGGTGTTGTGATGTAAGGTTGTATGTCGAGACATATTAACTTTGCTTTTGGGTTACGAATTTTAAGCTTCGCCCATTCTTCCATCATTTTTGTTTGACCTGGTCGAGTTAAATTATTGCCATCCACCCATGATTCATTATCTGAAATCATGATCACATAATCTACCTTAGCCTTTTCTGCATTTAATATGCTAAGTGGAGCAGAGCAATTGGTTCCTCCACCACCGAAACTAGAGAGCTTTTTTGCGTTGCGCATTACGCTATCGCGAGGGTTAATATCAATATTAAATACTTGATAATCAAATGGAAAAATTCTTGCAGAGTTATTCTTGCGCATAATAGCTGCCGATATCAGTGCTGCGACGTCAATGCACCTTACAATCGAGGTTGCGCCAGGGCGATAACCGGTGACTGACGATGACATTGACCCCGAAACGTCTGGGCAAAGTACAACGTCACCCTTTAAATCAGGTACATTGTCAATGGCTATTTCCAAAGCCGATTGTAATGCGTTTTTAACTAAGACTGGCAATTTATTGTCAGCCATTAGATAGGTAGTCATCAGCTGATAGGGAAAAACACGAGCCTTGCGAATTTCATTCTCGTCTTTTAAGCGGCTTGCAATAAATTGCGTAAAACCAGGCACTGAAAATACGTCATGACGTAAAAAAGTGTTAAGGTTTTGTCGCAGCATCTGCCAGCCGGCATGATGTGCAATTTCTGCCCAATGCTCCTTAGTAAGGTTAAGCGAGGTCAACATTTGGAAAGGCACTTCTGGCACTTTGCCATTTTGGTTGGTCTTAAAATCTTCAAACTCACGGACAATCGCAGGAAGTTCGTCAATATTATGGGCTTTACCCATAATATAGGCATAAAGTGCTTCACGAGATTTATCTTTTGGGCGTGGATGCACCATTTTGATAACATCAGCGAGCGAAGGCTTATTTCCTATATTGGCACGCAAAATTTCAATGTCGCTGGCATTTTCAAGCCATTCTTGCACAAGCCGTTTAGGGCGAGTACCAAGTGATTTACGACCAATGGTGCCAGAGCGCATAATTTGCACGAAATTACGCAGCATCTTACCATTGCGGATAACCCTTTTAAATACTTGGTTGAAATAAGTGCTCTCGTTTTTAGAAAGAATTGCGAGCAATAAAGCAGGCATATCTTTCATCAAGCCTTTTTCAAAAGCATAGATGGCAGTTTTTGCAAGAAACTCCGCGTCAACTTTTTCGCTAAGTTCTAAAATCTTATCCAACTGGTCGCAGCCATTGGCGTAAAATGTGTTGTTAAAGGTGCCAGTCACTGCAAGCTGTGCCAAGGCTTCATTTGGTGAAAGTTCATAGGCTGGTGCGCCATGATGGTTATGGCTATTGGTTGCAGGAACAAGTTTTCCGCGTAGGGAAGCAAAAAGTTTAAAGTTTGCCATTGTATTTCCTCTTTATTTTCAGCATGGCTTTTTTCATGCTTATTATTATTGACATTCTGACAAGGTATTTGGTTAAATTATCTTGCCTGCACCTATTGACTAAGCATAAGGCGTGCCAACTTCGATAAAATAACTGAAAACCAAAAATTTATTTTTTATCTTATTGATTTTATTGCTAAAATATTTTTGTAAAAATATTGTCTTCCTTTTTATGTTAAAACGGGCATAATATTATCAGTGATAATTTTTTATAAAGATTTATAATTATGGATAAAAAAACGGTTGTCTTTTCAGTTCTTGGTACAACCCTTGATATTGGTGCTTTTGCAAAACGCTGGTCAAAATGGCGGCCAACGGTTGCGCTTTGTCAGCAGGCTGATTTTCCTGTTGATCGGGTAGAGATGATCAATCACAGTAATGATAACCAGCTCGCCGAAGTTATTATTAAGGATATTGCTGAGATTTCACCCAAGACAAAAGTCGTGCAAAATTTTGTCGACATTAAAAATCCTTGGGATTTTGCTGAGGTCTATGAGCAATTACGCTCCATTGTTACTAATTATGATTTTGATCTTGAAAATGAAGCTTATTATGTAAATATCACTACCGGTACCCATGTTGCGCAGATTTGCTGGTTTTTGCTCACGGAGACGCGCACAATTCCGGGGCGTTTGTTACAGCTTTCGCCGTCTTTGAGGGATGAAAGTGGCAATAGGAGCTCTATTGGTTCTTATTCAATTATAGATCTTGATTTATCGCGCTATGACATAATTGCGCGGCGTTTTGCGCAGGAGCGTCAATCGGCGACATCTTTTTTAAAGTCAGGCATTGCTACCCGCAATGATGCTTTTAATAATATTATAGACGAAATAGAAAAAGTGGCTATTCGCTCAAAAGCACCAATTTTGTTAACTGGGCCAACGGGCGCGGGTAAATCACGCCTTGCAAGACGTATTTATGAATTAAAGAAAATGCAGCATCAGGTTGAAGGTTCACTCATCGAAGTGAATTGCGCTACCTTGCGCGGCGATCAAGCAATGTCAACCTTGTTTGGCCACCAGAAAGGTGCTTTTACAGGGGCAGCTAGCAGCCGCCAAGGTTTGATGAAAGCCGCCGATCAAGGACTTTTGTTTTTAGACGAAATTGGCGAACTTGGGCTTGATGAACAAGCTATGTGTTTGCGTGCTATTGAAGAAAAGCGTTTTTTTGCAGTTGGGGCGGATGTTGAAACCCAATCGGATTTTCAACTCATTGCCGGTACTAATCGGGATTTGCGTGAAGAGGTAACGAAAGGTCGATTTAGAGAAGATTTATATGCAAGGCTTAATCTTTGGACATTTGAATTGCCTGCATTAAAAAATCGCCGTGAAGATATTGAGCCTAATCTTGATTATGAGCTTGATAATTATCAGCGAGATGAGGGGCGAAAAGTTACTTTTAATAAAGAAGCACGTAATTTGTTTTTAGATTTTGCCATGTCTAGCAATGCCGAATGGTGCGGTAATTTTCGTGACTTGTGGGCAGCAGTTTTGCGCATGTCAACCCTTGCACCGCAGTCGCGCATTAATGAGCAAACAGTATCGGAGGAAATTAAGCGGTTAAAATATAGTTGGAGCCGTGATAATTTGGACAAAGATCAACAATTGCTTGCAACTGTTTTAGGCGAGGATAAATTGGCGATGATTGATCCATTTGATATTCCGCAGCTTGATTTTGTCGTGCGCGAATGTAAGCGTTATAAAACCATTAGTGAAGCGGGAAGGGCACTATTTGCCGTTTCAAGAACACAGAAGAAAACTGGCAATGATGCCGACCGCTTACGCAAATACCTCGCTCGTTTTGATTTAAGTTTTGAAATGGTGCAGGACATATCATCTTTTTAAAGAGCCTCTGATAAGGATATCATATCTCACCATTTCTAAAGGATTATTTGCGAAGCTTTGATTAGGGTCAGGACCTATTAATTTTTTGGATTCCTTTTTTTGTTGATTTGTGATTCATTGGTTTTGTGGAGGTGAAACTAATGAGTGATTTGTTTTTATTGAGCGAAGAGCAGATGGCGCGAATATCGCCCTGTTTTCCACTGTCTCATGGGGTTGCTCGTGTCGATGACAGGCGCTTTATCAGCGGCATTGTCTATGTCATCAAACATGGTCTGCAATGGAAAGATGCGCCCCTCGGTTATGGTCCGCATAAAACGCTCTATAATCGCTTTATCCGCTGGAGCAGGTTGGGTGTATTTGACCGCATCTTCGCAATGCTGGCCGGACAGGGCCCAAAACCTCAACGCATCATGATTGACGCCACACACCTCAAGGCGCATCGCACGGCTGCCAGCCTGTTAAAAAAGGGGATATTCCCCGCCGTATCGGGCGCACGAAAGGCGGCTTGAATTCAAAGCTGCACACGGTCTGCGATCAAGATGGAAAGCCAATATGTCTGCTACTAACTGAAGGGCAGATGAGTGACTACAAAGGAGCCGCTCTTTTGCTAGCGCATCTGCCAGATGCCAAGGAACTCATTGCAGACCGGGGGTACGATGCTGACTGGTTCCGGCAGGCATTGCTTGACAAAAAAATAAAGGCTTGCATTCCGCCCAGAAAGGGCAGAACCACCGAGATAGCTTATGACAGGCAAACTTATCGGTTGCGTCACATAATCGAAAACCTCTTTGCCAAGCTAAAAGACTGGCGGCGCATCGCGACACGCTATGACCGATGTGCACACACCTTCTTCTCGGCTATATGCATCGCCGCAACCGTAATATTCTATCTTAATTAATGAGTCCTGAGCCTAGGCGATGAAATCGCCTTTTACAATCCGTTGGGTTGATGGGCGATAGCCGAAAATTTTAAAATATTTGGCATATTTTTACCAATAGCAAATGTGCGCTTATTAAAGATCGCTTCACAGTTTTTTAAAAATGCTATAGTATTATGGAAAGTTGGTCGGCAATTTTATGGCTTGAGGGGGAAAGCTAATGTCGGGGCAGGGGATAGATAATCATAAATCTAATAATGATGGCTCAAAGCAAAGTTCTATTTTTTGGCAAATGTTTACACCAAAATTTATTACGGTTTTGCGTGAAGGGTATAGTTTTAGCAACTTCAAAGCCGATGCTTTAGCTGGCTTAACCGTTGCTATCGTTGCTTTGCCGCTTTCTATTGCCATTGCCATTGCGTCTGGCGCTTCGCCTATTCAAGGGCTTTATACTTCTATTATCGGCGGTTTTTTTGTCTCATTGCTTGGCGGCAGTCGCTTTCAAATTGGTGGGCCTGCAGGCGCTTTCATTGTCGTGGTCGCCACCACAATTAACGAACATGGCATGGATGGACTATTACTGGCGATGCTAATGTCCGGAGTATTTTTAGCCATTATGGGCTATGCACGTCTTGGTACCTATATTAAATTTATTCCCTATCCCGTAACAATCGGCTTTACTGCGGGCATTGGCGTAATAATTTTCTGCAGCCAATTGATTAATATATTGGGCTTAGAGTTGCAGGGAGGAGAACCAGGCCCGATCATTGCAAAAATGGCGGCAATATATAACGCAATAATAACTTTTAATGTTCAAAGCTTTGCCCTTTGCGCGCTCACAATCATTATTATTATTGTTTTGAAAAAATGGCGCCCTCATTGGCCGGGAATGCTCATAGCAATTGCATTGGCAAGTTTTGCGGCTTTTTTGGGTGCGCTTGATGTTGCAACGGTTAGTAGCCGCTTTGGTGCTATGCCATCGCAATTACCAATGCCGATAATGCCAGTTTTTTCGATTGATAAAATGGTCGAGATATTGCCGGCAGCCATTACTTTTGCTTTGCTTGGGGCGATTGAATCGCTGCTATCGGCAGTGGTTGCCGATGGTATGAGTGGACGCCACCATCGCTCTAATTGTGAATTAGTAGGGCAGGGCTTTGCCAATATTATTACGGCGTTTTTTCATGGTATTTGTGTGACCGGTACCATTGCACGCACTGCTACTAATATTCGCGCAGGTGCTCATGGGCCAATGGCTGGTATCATGCATGCCATTTTTATCTTGATGTTTATACTGTTTGCAGCTCAGCTCATTGGCTATATTCCGCTCGCGGCGCTTGCTGGCGTACTTGCCATTGTGTCTTGGAATATGATCGAGCGCGGTGCGATAAAAACCTTATTTATCGCATCAAAGGGCGAAGCTTTTATTTTGACGGTCACTTTTTTACTAACCATATTTTGGGGGTTGGCGGAAGCCATTATTATTGGCTTTGCACTTGGCGCGTTATTATTTATTCAACGCATGTCAAGCCTAAGCAATGTTGAAATGGATGTTCCCTTTGTGGGCGAAGATAGTGTAGATGGTGCTAATAGTACGCCTCGACCCTATGATGATAGTCGTTTGAATAATGAAGTTGTCATCTACCATATTTCTGGCATTTTTTTCTTTGGTGCCGCCGCTAATATTGGCTCGGTGCTTGATAAAATCGCTGATAGCTATAAGGTAATGATACTTGACTTTTCCGCAGTGCCATTGCTTGATGCAACAGGGGCGCATATTCTTGAAAATTTAGCGCAAACGGCTAAAAAACGCCAGATGAGATTGATAATCTGTGGTGCTTCTATCGTACTGCGCAAGGAAATGCTTGCTCATAATATTCGCCCACCCTTGGTGGAGTTTTATAGTGATGTTGTGAGCGCCCTTGAAACAACTAAAAGCGCAGAAGAATAATAGAATAGATTTAAAATTTATTGCAGAAATAAAAGTTTAAAAAGACATAATTTCATGTGTATAACGCCCTTTGTTTATTTCTATTTTTAAAAATAAATGCACTATGTCAAGCGAGCTTAAAGATCATTTCAGAACGGCGATAAATTACTTGCAGTTAAATGATCTTGCAATGAGAGTTTAGCAATTTGTGACAATTAAATAGGGTTGGAAATATGTCCAAAGAGGGTATCACAGACAATAAGAATAAAGGAAATAAGGGCAAACTTATTGTCACCCTTATTATTCTTGTTCTATTAATAGGCGGCGGCATCTACTATTATCTTGGCTTGCAGCAAAAGAAAATAAATGCTGTTTTTGAACAATTGAAAGAGCAGGGGGTCGTATTTAAGGAATGGAAGAAAAATTCTGATAAAACCTATTCTCTTGTTGAGCCAAAATTGCAAGTTAGTGCAACTACGCAGCTTAATGTTGAAAGCTTTGATGTAGCACTCAAAGATGATGGTTTGCTGGATTTAACCCTTAAAAATGTCAGCTATAAAAATGAGGTAGTAGAAGTTGCTTTGCCAACTATTACCATAACAGGTTATAAGTTGAATAAAGATATTTTTGACCCTCGTCTTAAAAACAAAATGCTGCCTTTTGCTTTGCATTTGCTAAGCAATGATTTTAAATTAATGGTGTTTGATAATTCCTTGGTTAAACTTTCTTTTAACCTGAATGAACTTAAAATTTCAGCGTCAATTGCCATGGATAAATATGAGCTTCATGATTATAATAATGGTATTGTTGCACAACAAATAATTGATAAATATAATATTGTTACCAATATAAGCACCAATAGCATATCGTTGCCACCCACTCGCCAAGTCGCCTCAATTGAGCATATTACAGTTCACGATATTAATGTGAGATTGCAAGTATTAATGGCTTCTATCGCAGACGATAAGCCAGATCAGCCATTTGAAAAAGTGAGCGGTGCAGTCGTTATCAAAAATTATAAAATTGATACAAAATCACCCTTAAAACATGAAGAACAGATGTCGATTGAAGAAATTACAACTGATGGTTTTTCTATGCGTTACGGAAAAAAAGCACCGGTTGATACGATAAACAACCTCTTGGCATTTGCTAAATCTGCTTCCATATCCGTAAGTGAGGCTATGGAAAAGGGCGAAAAAGCGGAGTTAGACTATCCAAAACTATTTGGTCTTATTCGTGATGCTCTTTATATGATCGATATGGTAGGTCCATTTCAACAAGAGGCTAAAAACGCAATTTCAATCCAGAACGATTCTGAGGTTGATATAACCGTTAATATCGAGGGGCTTAAAATTGGATATGAGCCTTTTAAGACAAGTATAGAATATAAGGGCTTGGATATTAATGCCGCTAGCCCGCTATTGGATGATCAAGCTGTTGCAGTTGGAAAAATCGGTATTGTTGGTATTAAGAGCGTAGACTTTTCGTCCCTATATCAATTTGCTGTTTCAGAATTAGATAAATTATCGAAACTTGACACAATACCAAATGACACAACATATTTTGTCGGCTTAATGGCAAATGTTGGCAAGCTATATCCTAAGATTGACGGAATAGAAGTTAAAAATGTCGATGTGAATTTACCTATGTCTAAGGGGAATGTTAAATTTGATGAAATATCGCTTAACCATAAATATGCTGTATCTGGTCCAATCCCAACATCTATTGATTTAAATGTTGTCAATTATCAGCAATTCGTCGAAGACTTTACCTATTTTCCTCAGAGTGTTGGCCTTAGCGATGGCATGCTAAAGTTATCTGCACGTATTAAAGCTGACTGGAATGAAGAAAAGAAACAAATTTTACTTCATGATAGTTTTTTAGAAACAAATGTTTTTGGTCGTGTAGATGCTAGTGCAACCATCGGTCAAGTGCAGCCATATCTTTTTTCAGGTAATACGATAGAAATGGCAGCTGCCGCATCGGGCTTAACAGTTAAAGATGTCGAAATTAGCCTTGACGATAAGGGAAAGCTTAGCGCCTTTAGAGAAGCCATTGCAAAAGAAAAAAAAATATCGGTTGAAGAAGTTAACTATGGTTTGATTTCGAGAATGGTTCCTATTATGCAAGACTATATCGATGATGATGACATTCGTGCAGGCGTCATCGTTCCTGTGGCAAAGTTTATGAAAAACGGTGGCGTTATAGCCTTTGATGCAAAGTCAAAAACTAATTTTGGTGTTGGGATCCCAGGTTTAGCTATGATGGATTTAAGCAATAACCTTGATCCATTATGGTCACTATTTGATATTGCCGTCACTGTAAAATAAAACAGTTTTAAAGGCGTTGAATAGCCATTGGTGTGTTGTTAAAATTTCAACATACCAATGGTTTTTTTATGCTTTCAACGTTATTGTTTTGTTTGGTGGAATGAAGGGGAAGCAAATGCTAAGATTGCAGTATAATTTAAACGATTGTTACATAGGTTTATTCGTGTTTTTCAAATTGATGCGCTTATCGTTTGTAGCCTTTTTTCTACTCGCTGCTTTTTGTTATCAATTTTCCCATGCAGCAACACAAAAAAACCAACCAATGCTTACTTTTTTGAAGCAAAATGGTTTATATTTCGACCATGTGGAGGAGCGTGATGACGGCGTAATAAGCATTAAAAACGCCTATCTTGCAGTTGGTCATAGCGCAAAAATTAATATCGAAACCTTGCTGATTATACCTAAAAATAATAGCCGATTTGATTTTGATATAAGCAATATAAAATATAAGGATAGTTTTGAATTTAATCTTAATAGTTTAAAAATTTCTGATTTAAAATTTGAAGAAGAATCTTCATCTCCGCTTAAATTATTATATTTTCCAGCTATTATAAATTCTTTCCTCAATATGGATATTAACCAAATTGATTTTGAGGAAATGTCGTTAATATCATCTATTGGTAATACCCCATATTCTATCAAATTTACGATGGATGCAGGTTCATTTGAGATGGTATCAAAAGGCATCATACAATCGCAATATTTTTGGGGATCGGCTATTGAAATTGGCAAAAATTCGATTAGCTACGATAATAATTCTGTCAATTTATCAATCGACCATATTAATTTTCGTGATTTAAATTATTGGCAAGTTTTTGATTTGTTTTTCGCGCCCCACAACAATAAAAAAGATGCGCCTATCTCCATCGCGAAGAGTGCAAATATTCGTCATATAAATTATTATGATAGTCGCCAGAGTATTGATTTTGAAGAGGTTAATCTATCGCGGTTATTCTTACGGCAAAATCGTGAAACCCTTGTTGATTTAATTAATAATCAAATTGCTGTTTTAGCAATGAGTGATGTCGAGCGCGGTAAAGATGGTCAACCATTGGTTGAAGACCCTTTAGCAGATTATAAAAACATCAAATTAATGCGCAGCTATTTTTATCTTTTGGATATGGTTCAAGCTGTTGATTTGGATTTTGAAGACTATGTCAAAGAATCTGAAGATGGTATGATGGAGTATCAGTTTATAATTAAAAATGGCACTATTTCCTATCAAAATAATAAGATTACATTGCAATTCAATCAAATTGATGATGTCGCTACAGATTTGGAACATCCAAGATCAATAGTGCTTTTTAGCTTACCTCGTGAATGGCAAATTGATAAAGTTCAGGCCGAAAATATAGATTTGGCTAATTTCTACAATCTTATTGATGGCGAATTTTCTAGATTGTTGGATAAGGATGGTTTGAAGAAAAATGCTAATATTGATTATTCGAAAGTGCTTATGTCCCAAATTTGGCAGAATTTTCCAAAAATTGATAGTTTTTCCATTAACAATTTAGCTTTATATGCCCCATCAAAATTTTTAAATGATAGTGACGATGCGTTCGTGCAAATTTTCAAGCTTGATAACGTATCATTGAAAAACGATTATGAAACCAGTGGACCTATTCCAACTAAAGTTGCATTTGAAATCGATAATTTTACACTTCCTAAAAAGATAATCAATCAAATGGATATGCCGCGATTTAAAGACTTGGCTTTAAATGTCAATTTACGCTTCGAGGCCACTTGGAATAGCAAGTTGAATGCCTTAAAAATTGATAATAGTTTTATCGAAAGCAAACAATTGGGGCATTTAACGGTTAGCGCTGAGTTTTCTAATGTTAATCAGTCATTGTTTTCGGGGCGGCAAAAAGATATTTTTGCCAATTTATTCGATGTTATAGTCAATAAATTGGTTTTTCAATATGAAGCACGTGGCTTGAAAGGTCGAAATCTTTTATACATCGTTGGGCTAACGGGCAGTTCAATGAATGAGCTTCAGATGAAGGGCGTTGTTAAGCAAATGCTCTTAGGGTTGCAATTAGAGGACAAAAAGGCTGAAAAATTTGCAAGTATTTACGATGCCTATATGCATGATGGCGGCAGATTACAACTTAAACTGCAAGAAAAGCGAGCTAATACCGGAAATATTGCGCTCTTGAGACCGGCCTTAGAGAAGGATATGCCATTGTTTTGGTCACTTTATGATATTGATTTTATATCAATTCCATAAATCGCCAATATTTATTTAAATTTCGATTTTGTATAGATCCCTAAAAAAACTGTTGGTGCCAGCCCCTTAAACTTAATCCTTATCTATGCCACCCCTTAAATTTATCTTGGGGCTGACACCTGACTTTATATAAGTTAGGGTCTCTTTATGTATGTAAAGCATTGTAAACTAACAAGAAATAAGCAGTTAGAGCTTATGAAATACTTCATTGCGGGTTCAACCGCTAGAACAGCTGCTGATTTGGCTGGTATTCATCGCAATACAGCTGTACGCTTTTTTCATAAATTGCGATGTTCAATTGCCGTAAAACAACAGGAACGTGCGGAACAATTTGCGGGTGAAATCGAATTAGATGAAAGTTATTTTTGAGGTCATAGCAAAGGCATGCGCGGTCGAGGAGCCGCAGGTAAAGTTGCTGTCTTTGGTATTCTTAAGCGAGGTGGTCAAGTTTATACGCAAATCATCTTGGATGCTAAAACAGATACGCTTATGCCTATAATCCGCCAGAAAATCGTACCGGACAGCATTGTTTATACAGATTGTTGGCGAGGATATAATGCGCTTGATGTTTCAGAATTTAAACATTTCCGCATTAATCATTCAATCTTATTTGCGAATGAAAAGAACCATATTAATGGCATTGAAAATTTTTGGAACCAAGCCAAACGACATATGAGAAAGTTTAACGGAGTTCCAAAAGAGCATTTCAATCTATTCTTGAAAGAATGTGAATGGCGCTTTAATATCGGTACACCTAAACAGTTGCTAGATGATCTTAAAATCATCCTTAAATCACAATCTTAGGTGTCAGCCCCAAAATACGCAAATAATTATGAGTCAGGCTCTCAGAGAATGGCCTTTATTAACGTTTTCTATCATTACATTAATAGAAAATAATATGGGGCTGGCATAGATAGCGAAAAAAAGCTATTGTTGTCAAATGGATAAGTCACGGCGTAAAAGTCGCCTTTCACAAGTAAAACAAGTTGAACTCATCAAGTATTTCGTAGCAGGCTCAACGGCTCGTTCTGCTGCCGTTTTAGCAGGAGTAAATAGGAACACAGCTATCCTTTATTTCCAAAAGTTGCGAGAGGAAATAGCTTCCCGCCTTGAACAAGAAACGCCTGAACTTATGTGCGGTGAAATTGAACTTGATGAGAGTTATTTTGGTGGAGTGCGTAAAGGCAAAAGGGGGCGTGGAGCTGGAGGGAAAACGCCCGTATTCGGATTGCTAAAACGCAATGGAAAAGTTCATGCTTTTCCTATACCAAATGCCCGTACTGAAACGCTTTTACCGATTATTAGGCAATCAATTAAGCCAGATTCCATTGTTTATACAGACAGCTTTTCTGCCTATGATGTTCTCGATGTATCTGAGTTTCACCATGAGCGGATCAACTACTCAAAAACCTTTGTGGATGATCGCAATCATATCAATGGAATTGAAGATTTCTGGAGCCAAGCCAAGCGGCATATGCGTCGCTTTAATGGCATTCCAAAAGAGCACTTTCACCTCTACTTAAAGGAGTGTGAGTGGCGTTTTAACTATCGACTAACACAGAACTTGATTAAAGTATTGTTAAGTTGGGTAAAATAATTATACTTAACCCTTATCTATGCCAGCCCCAATAATATTTCAAGTAAAGCCTTGTAAATATGCGGTGAAATTTTTATAAAGGTATCAAATATTTTACAGGAGGCGATAGTTGGGTGATTTTTTAAGCGCTATTGGGTTACCAGTTGTTCATGCCATTTTAACCATGGCAAGCTTGGTAAAAATGGATTATGCACCGGGTATTGTGGTCTTACTGTTTTCCATTGCTTTTTTATTATGTAGCGGTTTTTTTCTCTCTATAATTTATCGCCGACAACAGGCGATTGACTGGTTTACTTCACTACTCAAAGAGAATATTTCTGGCGGTAAATTTTCATCTAATATTGATCTTTTCACAAATGCATTACGTGAAACCGCTAATGATCCCTATAAAAAGCGCATATTTTCGGCATGGGAAAGCTATGATGAAAGTCTCATAAAGCGCGATTTTGATGGTAGTATCATTGTTCAAAATGTTGCACGGCCAAGTTTTTTCTTTAATCCAGATGATTTGGGCTTTGGCCTTGGCAGTTGGCGTATTGTTTCAGGGCTTTTTGTTTCCATTGGTCTATTTTTTACATTCTTAGGACTGGTTTCTGCCCTTTCGACTATGGGGCAAGGGGCAGAAATTGATAGCAATGTCATGCGGCAATTATTAACCGTGGCATCGGCTAAATTTATTATGTCCTTAACCGGGCTATTTTTTTCCATCCTATTCACGCTTTTAATGCGCGTTGCCTATGGCAGGCTTGAAGCGAAATTGCATAAATTATGTGATGTAATTGAAATAAGATTATCTTTTGTAAGCCTAGAGGATTTAGCCACCCAGCAGCTCCAAGCAACCATTGATCAGCGCGAGCATTTTAGGGCAATTGGTACCGAGCTTGTGGCGCAGCTAAGTCGCCCTTTGCGTGAAGAGCTGCCTCAGGCAATTGAGCGCTCTATGCAAGCTGCTGTTGGCCCAGTGATGGAAAAAATTAGCAAAATGGGCACCGATGGTGTTGGCGATATGGTCTCGGGATTATCTAATCAATTGGCAGGTTCTGTCACCTCTGCGCTATCCGATGTTGGTGAGCGCATTGCCGATGCTGGCACACGCCTTGGTCAGCTTGCCGATCGTCTTGATAAGAGCTCGGGGCAAATTGGTTCTGATATGGAGGGCGTTTCGCAAAATATTGTCAAAGCCGTTGATGATTTGCGGATGGCCGCCATGGCTTTTAAGGGTGATCTTGAAAGCGCATCACGAAATGAAGCGGAAGCTGTTCAACAAAGGATGCAGGCGACCAGCCAACAGGTTAGCACGACTATTGGCAATATCGGCAATGATGTTGCTGCTACCTTATCGCGCAGCAGCGAGCATATTTCACGTGTTGTCGGTGAAATGACGGAAAAAGCCGGTGAGGAATTGGTGGCTCCACTTACCCAAATGAAGGGGCATCTTGAACAGCTTATCGGCCAATTAAATAATAGTACGATGAATATGGTCAAAATGTCAGAGGGTGTGCAGGCGGGTGCCGATGCAACCCAGCGAGCAGCTACAAGCTTTAATGGTGCGTCCAATCTATTGGTTGAAGCAGTGTCGCCCGTGCGTATTGTGGTTGAGCGCATGGACGATTTAATGCGGAGTTTAACCAATACAACGCAAAATGTTGCCACCACCATTACCAAATCAAGTGAAATGACGGCACGTTCTGCCGCCAATAGTTTGGCTGCGGCGGAGCAAATTTTAATGACCCAATCAAAAGCCATGGAACAAGCGCTAGCCGGTGTTACCACCATGCTCGAGCGGATGAAAGGCCAAGGCGACCGTCTTGACACCATGGATCAAAAATTGGGTGAAGCCTTTGAGCTATATACACAAAATGTTAGAGCCGCTATTCAGACACTGCAAAAAGATACAGAGCAAATAGCCAGAAATTTTGGCCCAGCTTTGGATACAATGCGAGAAATTGTTGAGCAAGCGGAACAATTTGCACCACAGCAAAATCGGAGGCCATAATGCGCGGCGGCAATAGAAGACGCAACCGCGAGGAGGAAGAGGAAAGCGTTTTCGTGTCTATGACAGACATGACCGTCAGCTTTCTATTTGTGGTTATTTTATTGCTGGCCTATTTTGCCCAGCAATATAGTGAAAAAACAACGGTTCCACGCACAATTTATGAAGAGGTGCTAAAGGAAAAGCAAGCGGTTGAAACAGAAAATACCAGTCTAAAGATCATCATTGCTGAATTAAAAAAGCAAATTGCACAATTGCAGCAAGAGCTTGAAAAGCTAAAGAAAATAGACCCATTAGAGGCCTATTTGACGGCGGCCTCGCAAGAACGGCGAAAAATATTGGAAGTTTTACGCGATCAGTTAAAAATAGATTTTCCCGATCTTGACGTGGTGATTAGTGAAGAATCCGATGCGTTGCGCTTTCAAGGTGATGGGCTATTTGCCACCAACTCATCAACATTACGCCCTGACCGTATTATGATTGTTGATAATCTTGCCAAGCGTTTACGCCAAATTTTACCCTGCTATACAATTGGCGATCTTTCCAAATGGGATAAGTCATGTAATCCTAGCAATGCAATTATTGAATCGGTTCAGATTGAAGGGCATACGGATTCAACCGGTGATTTTCTTGCTAATTTAAGTTTGTCAACGGCGCGCGCCAATAGTACCTTTTTTAAAGTGATTGATGTTTCGCCCCAACTGGTTGATTTTTTAAACTTTCGTCATCAACCTGTTTTATCGGTAGCAGGTTATGGGCAAATGCGTCCAGTTAAGGATAATACCAGCAAAGAGGGTCGCGATACCAATCGCCGTGTTGATTTACGCATCATTATGTATACGCCAAGCCAATCAGCTGAAATTGCTAAAATAAGAGAGGCTTTGGGCGCTTTACCAGCCATAGAGGGTGATAAAAATGACTAGCCTGTTGGATAGTTTACGGCTTGTTTATGCTCCCTTACAAGTTGCTATTGCTGAGAATCCTGCTTCAATCAAAGCGGTTAAGCGCGTCTTTGATCAATGGCCAAATATGGATTTAAAGCCAATGATAAGAGATCCAGAAGCGTTGATTGCAAAAATGCGTGGTCATGTGCAAAATAATTATTGGCAAGGGGTTAAAACGTCCTTTGTCACCAGCACTGCATGGGCTTTATTTGACAAGGAAAGGATTGACCGTCCCGATCTTCAATCCTTGCGTGAATTTTATTATCGCGAGGTTGAAGCAACAAGGTCACCAAGTTTTTTAAGTACGTTGTTTAAAATTTATCTTGATAGTTTTAACAGTGCCGCCAATCATACTATGCGTTTAGCCGCTGCTTTAGCCAAGGCAAAACCCTATTTAAAAGGCTATGCACAAGGCATAGTCAGCCATTTGTCTAATGTCTTAAATCCTATGCAAATTGTCGAAGATTTGGCCAATCTTATGGTTGCAAGTGATAATCCTTGGCAAGAATTACGCAATTTAGGTTTTGCCAGCCCCCATGCGCCGGGCCTATTAAATGCGGCGCATTTGCTTTTCATTAGAAAAATTGCCCCCAATCTTAGCCAAAAGCCACAAATGGAAAAATTAGTAAAATGGCTAAGACCCGATGGTGCCCAAGCAAAAAATAATGGTGCGGCGGAGGCGATCGAAGCATTATTAACCCCGTGGCTTGATAAAAGCCCCAGTGACGAAATCAAGGATTATTTAACCCAATCTCTTACCGGAATTTACGGTGATCCGCGCATTCACACCGGTAACAACTGGAAACTTGTTTCAGAAAACCATAAAAAACTGCTTCTGCGTTGGTTGACTGGTGCTAATATCCGCTTATTTCTTGATGTTGTAACCAAGGTAGAAGCAAGCCATATGTGGGAACCACGGCGTAAATTCTGGCTTGGTCTAGACCAAAAGCAGCGCATTGATGAGGCATGGGTGGCCTTTAGTGATGATGCGGCAAAATATGCCCGCCGTTTAGCGCAATTGGGGCAAAAAGGGTTGCAATTTGGTCACCAAACAGCGGGTAGCCATCGGCGTGATACATCCCTATTGATTATGCGAATTGGCAAAAAAATCATTATTGAGGGGTCGCATAGCTATAAGATTTATATCTTTGATGAAAGCGAACAGCGTGCACCTAAATTATATCAATCGCGCTATGATTGTGAAGAGATAAGGCTGATTGATCCTGATCGGGGCATTATGCACAATGGTAATTGGCAAAACAAAGTGGAATTAAAAATATAGGGGATTGCATAATGGATTTTCGCTTTGAATTTGATGCGGAAAAAATCATAATTCATGTCGAGGCCGATCGAAAAAATCTCTGGCAGCGGCTAATGAAATCACCCAAACAGTATGATTTATTGCGTCTGCCGCCCCATGAGCAATTTTATGCCAATGGTCTTGCGCAGCTGCGTGCATTAAGTGAAGAGCTCAATGAACCACTGGTCATTGGGCCAGAAAAAATCGAATTTTCCCATCGTTTGTTAAGTGCATTGTCGAGTGATACTGCTGACTTATTTAATTTACCACCGCTTAACCGGCTTAAATTGCGCACATCGGTTGAAGGCATGCTTGGCCGCAGTGATTTTCGCCTGCATTATGAATGGTTTGCCAATGGCAAAAAACAGGTTCCACGGCGTACAGGTGCCATCATTGAAACCAGTGATGGTAAATTTCGTCTGCCAAGATGGATTTTTGATGCCCTTGAAATTGCTGATAATTATGAACCAAATAGTGATTTACCAGCCATGTGGGAGGCTTTGGCACGGTTTCGTAAGGCCATTGATCCTTCTATTTCCTATGCGCAAGCAGGGCATGAATCTTATGTATCTATGACAGATTTTTTAAGTGATTTACAAATAAGCCTTGTTGATCGCTTTTCTATTTCCCCACAAGATGATGAATTTGATGTTGTGCCATTTTATGGTGAAACGGTTGAAAGCCAGCAAGAGGCAAATGGCAGCGATCAAATTGACGAAAGCATGAGCGAGGTGACAGGCGCTGAACTTAGTCGCTTTAAGCAATTGGTGCGCGAGCGCGGTGCCTTAAATGCCTATAGCCTTGGGTCAAATCGCTATTATATGGTGGTTGAGCGTTCGGCAATGCCGGTTTTGCAATTAATGGCCAAGATGCAAAAGGCGCCAATTAAGGAGCGGCGGGATTTTATTGAAAATCCCATGCCGCATATTACCCAAACTATCGTTGAGGATTTGCAGGCTAAAGGCGAGTTTGAAGGCTTAAAACCCCATGAAGAACAAGAGCTAATTGAATCTACAATCGCGCCACTCTTTGTTGAAACACGCGAGTTTTCACAAAGAGTGGAAGGCATTGCCTATTATAGCGTGCCCTCATTGGGGTTAGTTAACGAGAATAGAACCACTTGGTTCCCCGAAGACTATCGTTCGCGCTTAAGGGAGTTTATCGGCCAGCAAAATAGCGAGCAATTGCAAGTCTTGCGCGGTGAAGTTGTTGAAGCGGTAGAGCGCGGTCTTGATGTTATTGAGTTTAAAGATCAAAAAATCAAGGTCGAGAAAGACTTGATCGTTGAAATTGATGAGGAAATTCAAATCAAACAACGCGAAGAGCAGCTGTTTGACGATAATATCCTTGATAGCGACCTTAAAATAGATGAGGTACATACTGCACCTTTGGTTTTGGTAACCAAAACCAATTATGATAGTTTACAATGGCATGAAAAATTAAAGCAAAGGGCAAGCAATTTTAGCGATGCTTTGCCAAGTGCAATCATAACACCCTTAAAAGCCCACCAAGGCGAGAGTTTTGCATGGCAGGTACAAGCATGGCGGGCAGGGCTTGCCGGTATATTAAATGCCGATGAGCAAGGTCTTGGTAAAACCTTGCAAACCATCTCCTTTCTTGTTTGGCTAAAACAAGCTATGGCGCAGCAATCGCACCTAGATGACAAAACCATTAATGGGCCAATGCTCATAGTTGCGCCCACCACCTTGCTGATCAATTGGGAGGAGGAAGTGGCAAGACATGTCGATGAAGACGGACTTGGCCATCTTATCCGGCTTTATGGTAGCGAGATAAGCAGTTTTAAAAAACGTGAAAAGGGGCAAAAACTTGGTGGAAAAGACATTGATGATGGCAAGGAGCGATTAGATTTTTCACTATTGCAAGAAGCAATTGCCGAAAATCGCGGCCATCGTTTTTGGATGTTAACCACCTATGATACCCTTACCAATTATCATATATCTTTGGGAAAAATTGGTTTTGCTGCGGTTGTTTTTGACGAAATTCAAAATCTTAAAAACCCAACAACCTTGGCGGCCAATGCAGCCCGCTCTGTTAAGGCGAATTTTCGTATTGGCTTAACCGGTACACCGATTGAAAATTCAACCATTGATCTATGGGCAATTATCGATCAGCTTGCACCTGGCTCGCTAAATTCCTTACCCGAATTTCGCAAAGAATTTGGTAATCCAAGTGAAGAAAAAATGCGCGATTTGCATCAGCGCCTTTTTGTTAGCCAAAATAATGCACCGCCTTTGGCGATAAGGCGGGTCAAGGATATTGTTGCCCGCGACTTACCAAGCAAAACCCGAAAAGTCCACCCGCGCATCATGCCAGCCTTGCAAGCGCGAACCTATGATGCCGCGCGTGACTTGCTGAAATCTGGTGGATTGGGGAGCCAATTAAAAATGCTCCACCATATCCGCACGGTATCCGTTCACCCTGATATTGAAGGGCGGGCCAGCAATGAGGAGTTTATTTTGTCCTCAGCGCGCCTTACGGCAACCATGGATATATTACGGCAGATTCGACAAAATAATGAGCGTGTTCTTGTCTTTATTGAAAGCACCAATATGCAATACCATTTTATCGAGGTGGTTAAGAGTGAGTTTGGTCTTGATAAGATTGATTTGATTAATGGCAATACCAAAATCAAGGATCGGCAAAAAATTGTCAATCGTTTCCAACAGCACTTACAAAATGATGGCGGTTTTGATCTTCTGGTTTTAAGCCCAAAAGCCGCAGGTACTGGCCTGACGCTTACTGCCGCCACCCATATTATCCATCTGTCGCGCTGGTGGAATCCCGCGGTTGAAGAACAGTGTAATGACCGTATTCATCGTATTGGCCAAACAAAGCCGGTGACGGTTCATATTCCTATGGCTATTCATGACGGCTTTCAAGAGCATTCCTTTGATTGCTTATTACAAAGCTTGATGATGCGTAAGCGCCGCTTAGCAAATGCTACGCTTTGGCCGATGGGCGATAGTGCTGGTGATACGGAAATGTTAAAGGCGGCATTACTAGAAAATTTCAATCTTGCCAAGGATAATGTTGTTGAAAAAAGCATGGCCGCTATGTTTAGGCGCGATGGCATCCAGACTTTGCGCAAAGAAAGCGACGGCTCCTATATTTTCAATTAATAGGTCTTGCGCCTAGAGAGGGTTGCGATCTAGACTTCCCAAAGGTAACGATGCGGCTGCGTTATAGGCACTGCTTATATAGAACTCATTGCCATTAAGCATTAAGCTTTAGTGAACTGAATTGGTTGTTTATGATTTACGTCTTTACCAAAAAATAGAATATTAAAAGGGTAGAGGTTAATCGTAATTATGTGGAGAGTATCCAAAAATTTTGGCTGAAATAATGATAAATGTTTAATCGGTTATTAGTGGGTGCAAAATTGGGTAATATAGTCAAGCTAGAAGAGAGGTGGTTCGAGAAATTTGAACAATAGGTATAAGTGGATTTTTTGCCTGATTTTGGCTTAGATGCCGATAACAGGAGATATCATGACAAAACGACCACGCCGGAACCATAGCCCAGTTTTTAAGGCGAAAGTAGCCCTTGCTGCCATTAAGGGTGAACAGACGCTTGTTGAACTATCGCAGCAGTTTGACGTACACGCGAACCATTTCAAACAATGGAAAGATCAGCTTCTGGAGAGTGCGACTTTCATATTTAACAATGAATGCAAGGCAGAACAGTCAGGGCCCAGCGTTGATGTGAAAACGCTTCATGCCAAGATCGGGGAGCTTACTTTAGAGAATGATTTTTTATCAGGGGCGCTCGGCAAGGCGGGCTTGCTGAGCGCAAAAAAATGATCGACCGTAAGCACAAACTATCGATCTCACGCCAGTCGAAACTTCTCGACTTCAGCCGTGGCAGTGTTTACTATTCCCCGCGACCTGTATCGGATGGCGATCTGGCACTGATGCGCCGGATTGACGAGTTGCATCTTGAATATCCGTTTGCGGGCAGCCGAATGTTGCAAGGGCTTTTGAAAGGCGAAGGGCTGGAAGTCGGGCGAGTGCATGTTGCCACGCTGATGAAGAAAATGGGTATAGAAGCAATATGCCGGCGGCCTAACACCTCTAAGCCAGCCCCGGTCACAAAGTCTATCCCTATCTGTTGCGCCATCTGACGGTTACACGGCCTAATCAGGTCTCGGCGATGGACATCAGCTACATTCCGATGGCACGTGGTTTTGTTTATCTTTGTGCCGTTGTGGACTGGTTTAGCCGTAGACTTTTATCATGGAGACTATCAATCACAATGGAAACCGCTTTCTGCATAGATGCCGTCGAGGAGGCTCTTGCGCGTTATGGTAAACCAGACATATTCAATACCGACCAAGACTCGCAGTTCACATCCATGGACTTCACGGCAGTACTGAAGAACGCGCAAATCGCCATCTCAATGGATGGCAAGGGCGCGTGGCGCGACAATGTCTTCGTTGAGCGGCTTTGGCGATCCGTCAAATATGAGGAGGTTTATCTCCTGCCTATATGAGTGTCGCTGAGGCACGTGGTGGCATCGGCCGATATATGAAATTTTACAATAGCCGACGCCCACATTCATCGCTTGACCAGATGACACCTGATCAGGCATACTTCAAAGCGCTGACACCGGTAATGGTGGCGGTATAACAAAGGCACAAATCCACTTAATAAAACGCCGCAAACTGTTCAAACAAACCGAGCGACTTCTGAACATTAAATTATAATCACTAAAAATTTGATATTTATGCTGACAAATTATCGTACCTTTAAAGCGTGCATTGCTTAATTGTTCTTAGCTAATTGCCGTAAAGGTAAAGATCATTCATAAATCTGCGATTTTATCAAAAATTGATCTTTGCAAAACACGAAACTCAGTCATCATTTCTGTAATATCGCTTGGAGATGAACCTTTTCCGCCATTGGTGACCAGCCACAGCTTTAATAGCCCTGCAACCCGTCCTAGATCGCCATGCAATGAAACGAGTGGTTTAATTGCATGATAATCCATGGGAGCCCTGATCTGTTCCAACAAACCTGTGCTTCGTAAATACATAGATAGAGACATGCATGCAAGCTGAGCATTATTTTCAATATTTTTCTTCTCTTCTTCCGTACACCAAACCTTGATATGACAACTACGTGGTCGTGTCATGAAAATCTCCTTTATTGCGGCAGCAATTAAACCTCGTAGAGCAAGAAAACTGTTGAGCATTTCATGCGAATAACAGGAGTAATGTTTCGGCTGTAGGCATACATTACATATCTTGCCATTTCTTTTCCTAAAAAACTTTACACTATCTCATAGAACCTTTGCTATATCTCGGTAACTTATTAAAAATAAACAATAATCTTGCCAAATATAAACATGATGTATATAAGTTTTGCATAAGAGTGCTATGAATTTTATCATAGATTAATCCGACTTCTCATTTCACTAAGGTTTTATAGCAATGGAAAAGGCCGTTAAATCAAAACGCACTGAATGGGGTATTGCAAGACTTCTTCTGCATAAAAACAAAGCGCAAATTTTTGCTCTTTTAGATCAAAAATACACAGCTTTAATGATAATTAATATGCTAGAATTACCTGTGCATCGGACAACATTTTATCGTTTTGTGAGCCAATACAGACATAAAGATATCAAAAATACTGTGTTGCCTAAAACCACTGATACACTAGCTGATAGCACTCCAGATAAAACAGCCACAAAAGCCCGTCCGAAAGTTTGGAAACGCCCTGAAATGCCAAGTTTTAATTACAATCGTTCTGACTACAAACTTGAGGACTTGATTTAGATATGAGCTAATAAGTTTTACAGCGGCGTTATTATAAAAATCGATATCACTTCAATTCAAAATTTATGGATTGCATCATTTACAGACTTCCTGATCAGCTTGATCGCATCAGACTGTAAAAAAAATTGAAATTTTTAATTCAAAAAAGTCTAAACAATCTGTATACGCTTCGCTATCAACAGATGGAGGCCAGCGTGAAGGCAAGTAATAACCTTTGCTTTCTCCCTTTTGTACTGAAGTACCACTATGCTCAAGATTAGGAAGTTGATTGCGCTGAAGCCAAGTTTGCCAAGCCGCAACTTTATCAGTCTCAGAAATTGAAATGAATATTTTTGCAAAATAACGTTTAGTTCTATGCTCTAACCTCAATGGCTCATCAATTTGTATTTTTGGATTTAACAAATTTGAAAAATTGCCGCTTTTCTTTTTATATTTTCTGATTTTATCATTGCTCGGCAAGACATGCCTGTAGGTAGTGCGTAAGCTGCCGCTAGGCTGTGAATGAGCTGCCGCTTGTAAATTCATACCGGAAGGAGATGCCTCATGCTTTGAAGCAACATGCGTCTCTGTTTTCATAGATGAAACTGAGTTAATATCGGCAATGTTTAATTGAAACATATCCGACGTGCGTGAACCATTACACCTATGGCGCCTTACTCTGCTTATAAAACCGCGTTCTTCCAATTTTTTAAGCCAATCACGCACTGTCCTTACACAGAGTTCAGTTTCCTGTGCTATAGTTGCTTGAGACGGCCAACACTCACCGAACTCGTTTGCAAAATTTGCTAAGCAAATGGGAACCATTTTACCGACTGGGTTGCCAATTTTTTGTTTCCGCGCCCATAGAGTAGCTAAAATTCCCATTATGCCACCTCATAAAAAAATGAAGCAGAACCAATAGCCTTATAAATTACTATATAGCGAACATAGTGCGAAACTATTGCATTTGCGCACATTGCCTTAAAAAAGTAACCAGTTGTTTTATTTGATAAAAAATGGCGCACCCGACAGAATTCGAATCTGTGACCTTTGCCTTCGGAGGGCGGAAAGTATCATTGTACGACACCTTAAATCATTGATATAATTGCAATATTAGAAAATCATAACGATAAGAATTTGCCAATTTTAATCAAATCTCGCTATATTTTTGCTACAAAATTGCTACAAATTTAAAGCTATTTTTAAGGCGTTTTATTTAATAGCTAAACATCAATATACTAGAAATACTCATGATCGATTTAACGATCTAAATCAATAAGTTAAATCTAAAAAAAATCAATTTTAGTGTTTACAACAATATATAATTGTGCTATAATAATGTATTGTTTTAATCTTTACCTAAAGAAAGGGAGTTTAATGGATATATGCTTGAAGATAAATTGCTTACCATCACGGAGACTGCAAAATTTTTAAATATTGGTGTCTCTACATTTAGAAGAATGATTACAAATGGGGACGCACCAATTTTTAGCAAAATAGGAAAAAGTATAAGATTTTCTTATCAACGTATAAGTGAATGGGTTGAGCAAAACGAAGTTGAAATTTAACAAAAAGAGATGAAAGGAAATGAATTATAATAAAAAAGCTGATATGAAGAATATTACTGTTATTCAAAATATAAATGGATCTGATACATATAGGGTACAAATTAGACAAAACGGCAACCGCTACCCTGCTAAGACATTTAATACATTAAAGGAAGCCAAGGCTTACAGAGATAAATGTCAACATGAATCTTATGAAAATACAAATCCAGTTGCCAAACCAAATTCCACTGAACGATTTCGTGATACAATTAGATGCTTTAAGGACGACCTATATTCTATTAGAAGAAAAGAACATTCTGTTATTTCTGATATGAGTAGGTTAAATAGCTTTTTAAAACGTGAAAAGTGGTTCTGCAGCCTCATTACATCCAATATAACCGATATGGATATAAATAAGTTTATATCTTCTCGAAAAAAAGAGGTTACCTTCGATACTGTTTTGCGTGAGCTTACCTTGCTTAAAGGTGTGTTTAGGTATTCGATGCGCCGTCTGCGTATAAAAGAAAATCCTTTTAATAGTGAATTTATTGATCGTCCAGCACCATCTGAGCCAAGGGATAGAATTTTATCCTCTGAGGAAAGAGAAAAGCTAATCGCAGCCTGCAAAAAATCAAAATCAAAGTGGTTAATTTATGTGGTGAACTTCCTGCTTGAGACAGGAATACGCAGAGGTGAATTAACAAGCCTTAATTTTAGCGATGTAAAGGTAAACGCTGATAATACCGTTCAAGTTCTTATACGTGATGTTAAAAACTCTCGAAAACCCAATCAGGTTATAAATAAAGTTGTTCCATTAAGCTCGGTTGCAGTTAAAATAATTAATGATTTAAAAGCATCAGCAGTAGACGACAGAATTTTTCCAATAACTGGGGACGCAATAACACGAATGTTTGCTCGTGCTACAAAGCAAGCTGGCATCCCTAATTATAGGGTTCATGATTTAAGGCATGAAAGAATTACATCTCTTGCGAATGCCAATACGCCTCCACATGTAATTCAAAAAATTACGGGACATCGTGATGTACGATCTGTTAATCGTTATATTAATCCTAACGTGGCTATCGCCAATGAATATCTTAAGCAAGCGGATGCATATTCATTCCGTATCGATTAGCATTTTTGTTAGTTAATATTAAGCTTGAAGCTATTTGGCTAATCACCAGAATTTCAATTATTATAAATAGTATAAAGTAGTATAGTGCGTTCGCGTTTTGTTGAGGCTTATCCCTTCAAAACTCTATCAGCATATTTTGAAGCCATTAACACCGATAGGTTTTTCTATCGGTGGATGTTTAATAGTGTCTAAAATTTGAGGTAAATATGAATTTTAATTTTAATGAAACTTATAAAAATGAATTTATTACAGAATTAAATGAATTTAAATTTAAAAAAAATTATTATAAAAATAAAATAAGAATAGATGGATATTCGAAGAATATCATTAATGAAATTAATTATAATTATAACTTAGAGTCAAATTTAGAATATATACTACTTAATAGTTATTTTATTACAATAACATATTCATATAAGAATCTTTTATTTAAAAATTCTAAATTAAGTCAATTAAATTCACCAATAACTAGCTCCAATGCTGACTTGTCAGCATTGCTCGTTTACGAGTTCCGAGATTATTACAATAGATTTACAAGGAAATTTACAAATGACCGCAACTTTATGACCCTTAAGCCTCATAAAGATAGACCTATTACATATGGTTTTTTAGACGCTGAAGGAACAAGATGGGGTACATTTAAAAATGAATACAACAATATACATTTACATGCCTTAATGGTGATACCTGAAAATAAGCATTTGGAATTTAAAAATTGTAATAATGCATTTTTTAAAAATCCAAAGAACCAAAGCCATTTTTCATTTGATAGTGTTGATATACAAAAAGTCTATGATTATGGATTAGGGCTTGATACTGTCCCTTATCTGCTTACCTATGCAAGTAAATTCATACCACAAAATGCGAAGCAATTAATTTGCAAAGTAGATCAAGAATTTTTACCGCGATACAGCAATGGGAACTTAGATTTTTATCATTAAATTAAGTGTTTAATAAACCAACCTATTTCGGCAAAAATTCATTTGGGTTTTTTCCCTACTAGGGTCAGGACCTATTAATTTTTTGGATTCCTTTTTTTGTTGATTTGTGATTCATTGGTTTTGTGGAGGTGAAACTAATGAGTGATTTGTTTTTATTGAGCGAAGAGCAGATGGCGCGAATATCGCCCTGTTTTCCACTGTCTCATGGGGTTGCTCGTGTCGATGACAGGCGCTTTATCAGCGGCATTGTCTATGTCATCAAACATGGTCTGCAATGGAAAGATGCGCCCCTCGGTTATGGTCCGCATAAAACGCTCTATAATCGCTTTATCCGCTGGAGCAGGTTGGGTGTATTTGACCGCATCTTCGCAATGCTGGCCGGACAGGGCCCAAAACCTCAACGCATCATGATTGACGCCACACACCTCAAGGCGCATCGCACGGCTGCCAGCCTGTTAAAAAAGGGGATATTCCCCGCCGTATCGGGCGCACGAAAGGCGGCTTGAATTCAAAGCTGCACACGGTCTGCGATCAAGATGGAAAGCCAATATGTCTGCTACTAACTGAAGGGCAGATGAGTGACTACAAAGGAGCCGCTCTTTTGCTAGCGCATCTGCCAGATGCCAAGGAACTCATTGCAGACCGGGGGTACGATGCTGACTGGTTCCGGCAGGCATTGCTTGACAAAAAAATAAAGGCTTGCATTCCGCCCAGAAAGGGCAGAACCACCGAGATAGTTTATGACAGGCAAACTTATCGGTTGCGTCACATAATCGAAAACCTCTTTGCCAAGCTAAAAGACTGGCGGCGCATCGCGACACGCTATGACCGATGTGCACACACCTTCTTCTCGGCTATATGCATTGCCGCAACCGTAATATTCTATCTTAATTAATGAGTCCTGAGCCTAAAAAAGCATAGTCTATGATATTATTTCAAGATTTTTGTTTTATAGGGGGATCGGTTATTAAGTCTCCCTTCACTCGTCTTTAAAGAGTAAATACTACGTCTTTTCAGGAAATTTCTTGAATTTGGGAAGCCCTACTCTTGCCAAAACTATGGATCCACATGATACGTGATTAATATGAAAAAATTCAAATCAATTTATCACAAGTAATTCTTGCAAAAGATATCATAAACGGTTTAGTAATGACGTTTAAATTTTCATTAAATAAAAAGATGCTTTTATGAATGAACAAATTTATACATTAGAAGAACTGGAAAATCTATCTGATGAACATCTGCTTGGTATTATCTTCACAAGCTGGGGAATTGATGATGAAAAAATAGAAATATTGGGGGAACTTCCGCCACTTGGTCATCTATCTTATGGTTTTTTACAAAATCCTTTTTTAATTAAAACAGGTGAACGGCTTTACTATCCAATTCAAGGATATGAACATATGCCATGTCGTTTTTTTATATCGCCCATCGATGCATCTAAATGTGGATCTAAAGATAAGAGACGCTTTATTAGGTGTACGTTGGAAATTTCCCCCAAAGCCGAACGAATAAAGCATAAAAATCCATTAGGTCTATGTGTAAAAAATGGTACCTCTAAAAGAGTCGTCTCATTACCAAAAGAAATTCCCATAGAGGTAATCGTAGATCCTAACCAAATTAATGAACGCTCTCAATTTATTTCAAAAGAAATTTATGATTTTTACTATGATCAAGCCATTGACGATTTGGAACAAAAAATTCAAATAAAGCGCCAAGAACTTGACAGCTCTTTTTTTGAGCATGAAAAGGAAATAAAAGCATCTCTTAGCGAAAATTCGGAATTGATCAAGCAGTCAGAAGTAACTCTTAACACGATTAATAATAATATAGATGCTCAAAAACAAGAACAAAATATCATAACGCAGAACATTAAAAATTTAATCCATGATACAACAAATGAACAAAATAAACTTCAAAAGCTTTTAAAGCGATACACGCAAATAGAGAACGAGATGAATTGCAAAATCGATAGGTTAAAGTCATATATTGCAGACAAGGCACAATTTCTCAAAACATTTGAATTTGTGGACGAGGAAGATTTGGAATTATTTCTGTTAGATTCTAAATCCAAAATGCAACCTCTTGAAGGCATCTCTTTCAGTAATGAATTAAATGGTGATTACAAAAAAGCCGTGTCCTATATCCAAGCATTTTTGGTCGAAAATAATATACTGTATCCTCGCCATGTTATTGAAAACTTCATTACACTTCTTAGGACAAAAGATCTTATTATTTTAGCAGGGGATTCAGGGTCAGGAAAAACAAACCTAGTCAAATCCTTTGCAAAAGCTGTTGGCGGAAAATATTTTATCATTCCGGTTAAGCCAAATTGGACAAGCTCAGAAGATCTACTTGGTTACTACAACCCCCTTGAAAAAAAATATCTCGCTACACATTTCTTAGAAGCAATTATTGACGCACAACAAAACCCAGAGATACCTTATTTTATATGCCTTGATGAAATGAATCTTGCGCGAGTAGAGTATTATTTTGCAGATTTTTTATCCCTGTTAGAAACACGAGATGAAACGCCAGAAATTGTACTTTATGCGGAAAATGAATCTTCACATGTTTTATCCGAACTCAAAGCAGTAGTTGATATCATTCAGTCGGCTAAAGCCAAATATAGTCAAGACGGTATTATAAACTTTATTGAACTTTTAAAAGATGAAACATTAAATAGTAAATTGCGTTTAGCCTTCGGTTTTAGTGACAAAGATTCACTAATTAAGTATCATAGTGAAATTCGGCGCATGCTATCAGCAGTAATTAGCATGCCAGCACGAATAAAGTTTCCTGAGAATCTGCATATTATTGGGGCAATCAATATTGATGAAACTACGCATTATTTGTCACCTAAAATTTTAGACCGTGCTCACATTATGCGATTTGAGTCTCCGCTTCTTTCGGATTGGGATGCAATATTAGAAGAAGTGGAAAAATACGAATTTCAAGATGTTTCAAAACCTCTTATATTTAATATAGAGGCTCTTGGATATCGAAAAGAATATCCCAAATTTGATCGCAACAATGCATTTTGCCAACTATTTATCCAACTTAATAAAGACTTTTTTCAGAAGCTTGGTGTTGAATTTGGTATGAGAACCATTCGTCAGGGACTTTATTATCTTGAACTGTTTCAAGATGTAAATAGCGATACCGATTTGGCGATTAATAATTTTTTACTGCATAAGGTATTACCTAAATTTACATTTGACGGCAATAAGAGTGTAGGCGAAAGAACTAAGATTGAACTAATAGAAACTGTCCTTACAAAACAAATACGCGACCAACTCCCAGACTATCAAAATTATACAGAAGTTTTTTCAGCTATTCATGCACTAGAGAATATCGTAAAAGATGCGAAACTTAATGATGGCATTATGAACTTTTGGTCCTAATGATGAAACAGAATTTCGAAATCAAATATCTTGAACTTAGTTGGTATGATAAAGAGACGTTAACAAAAGTTACTGAATCTTTGACTTCTTTGTATGTTGCCTATGATGACCAACGTCAAATATTTGAAACTGAAACGACAATCTATCCAAAGCTTGATAATATAATGCGAGGACAATTAGCCGTTAGGTTTTTAAATAAAAATTTCAAAAAACCACATATTGAAATGTCAAGCGGCAAAAAAGTACACTTACATCCTATTACGGATCCAGATACGAGTTTTACATGGTGGATTGTAAAAAATAAATGGTTAAAAGATCAAAAACAATGGGTGGGGGAAGCAACCAATAAAGTTGGTACAATACGTTTTTCATTAGACAATAATATTTGTGACATTGTCATCAATGGCTCTGATTTTGCGCATAAAGAATTAGAGCAATATTTAGCAACATTTAAGAACGATTTATGGGAGCTCATTTTAGATGAAAATAGTGCAGTACAAACTGATGCCAAAGAAACGCATATTTTCAATGTCAATGAAGAGATTATCAGTTGCATTAATAATTTAGTCGTTAATGCAGAAAAAATCTTGAAAACTCCTAAAGTTGAACTTCGAGAAATTCAATCTTTAAAACCTAGGAAAGCAGTTAAACCTGTAAGTCGTACTTTCTGGGAACTTGCAACAAAAGCTAATCAACGGCTTTTAACAAGCCGCGATACGGAACCCTCATATAATGTTGCGGAAAATCGCTATGTGTTATTCGCACTTGAACGATGTGCTCGTATTATCCAACAAATAGTGATTTTAACCCAAAATAAATCAACACGCTTCCAACAAAACATTGAAATGCTAAAAAATCAGTACAACTCATTTTCTAGCAGTATAAAAGTTGAACGCTCCCTGTTGGTTACTGAGTACAAAAAGCTTAAAAAACACGAAAAGCGAGAAAGCGAAAAGCTCGAAGAAAGCAGGCAAAAACTTAAAAAGTTCATTGAAAGCAATCAAGTTCGGTCTCATTCAGCAGCTTTATTTTTTAATGGTTACATGGATATAAGTGATTATTGTAAATATATCAATAACAGTCTTTTTATTCACATGAAAGATACTGCAAATACGATAAAGTTGAAACACACTTCTAAAGTTTTAACAATTGATAACAAACATTCACCGCTTTTAAATATCCTTAAACCAGGTATGCTTATAAAAATTAGTTTGTATTATACAGAACACCAAAAATCAAACTTTAACCAAATTACTATAAATCAAATCAATAATATTGAAATATTACATTCGCAATCCTACGAAAATGCTTGTAAGATTTTAAAAAGAGAAGAAGAAACTGGCAAAAGCTTAAATGCCAGTGGGTGGATAAAACAATTATCCGGACCAGAGCTTGAAGAGCAAGAACGCGAAAAAAAAGCAATTCGTAATAGAATTGAATATTATAAAAAAATCCAAAGTCTTTCAGCTTTAATAAATAAACAAGTTGAACCCAAATATCGTGCCATACAAAAACTTATAAAAAATTTTAAAGCATTAAATATCACATCATCTGCAACCTTTCCCAATTCAATGACCTTTGTTCAAAATCCAAACTACCAAGGATTACATAACTGCTATAAAGTTCTTCGCAATATAACAAACCTTGCAGATGAGGATATATTATTAAGTCTTGAACAAATTGATAAAATTGGGCTCATTAATATGCCACTTTTATATGAGCGCTGGGTTCTTATGCAAATATTATTAGTTCTTAAAGAATTCCGCTTCACTCCGCAAAACAATTGGAAATACAAACTTATTGATGCGCTTAAGACAAATCAAACGGATATAAAAATCATTCTTACTAATGATAATGCGAAGCGTTATATTGCCTTATATTATGAAAAAGTATTAGATAATAATATGCGTCCCGATTTTATTTTAGATATAAATTGGTTCGCTAAAGATGATGTAAAAAACAAATACCCCCAATTCGCACGTTTTGTATTGGATGCCAAATTTTACGACAAGGCAACATTTGACAGAGCCAACGGCATGATGGCGAAAATTGAAGAACTTTATAGCGAAAAAAATTATAGTGAAGATTCTAAAAACCCTGTTTTTCTAATTCACCCGTGTAAAAACTTGATCGAAGAACCTGTCACGGCACAATCATGGGGAAAATACAGCTTTTTAGGTGAGACAGATATATCTAATGATGACAATTATCCTATGCATAACAAAGGCGCAATTTATTTAAACCCTATTCGAAATGCATTGCATAATGATGAATTAAAACGTTTATTAGGTTTGTTCATTCAGTATAAAATTGAAGATAGTAATACAACTAGCAATGTAAATGACCGAGCCACAGCTGTACAAATTTGTTTACGATGCGGCTCAAGTAATTTCGAGGATGACGATAAACCCCGTTACTACACTAATTACAATTCCGGTGAACAAATTGAAAGAACACCTCGTTCCATTTGGTCTCATTGTATTGAGTGCAACCAAAGGCAAATTTTTAATCATTGCTCCTGTACGAAGGAAAACAAAACGCGGATTATAAAAAATGGATTATATTGGAGTTATCACTCAGCTCGGGTCACTGAACCATTTAATATGAAATGCCCCAATTGTGGCGGATGGGGTGGTTGGTAATAATTTTTAGAGCCTATTTTATTCGAAAATAAGAACGAATTAGCAATTATTTTTAACCAAAGCTCTATTGACTGTACGTCTCGATAGTCCATTTTCACGAGCTATTTGCGATATATTCATTTTCTTTGCAGCATCGCTTTGAATTTTTTTAATCATCTTATCAGTTAGGGCTTTTGGGCGCCCTAGCTTTTTACCTTGCGCCTTAGCTCTTGCCAATCCTGACTTGGTACGCTCGATAATTAAATCACGCTCAAAGTCGGCAACCATGGATAGAATACCCAAGGTTAGCTTACCTATGCTTGTATTTGGGTCTACATCACCTAATTGAAGGCATTTAAGTGCAATCCCCTGATCGCTTAATTTACGAATAGTTGTTACAACATCAATCATATCACGCCCAAGCCGATCTAGCTTGGTAACAACCAAAACATCCTCTGCTCGCATTTTAGCAATCATTTCTAAAAACATGCGTCTTTTATTAACCGGTACGCTACCGCTAATATGCTCAGAGAAAATATAGTCGGGTGAGACAGATAATCTATCTTTTATTTCTTTTAACTGATTATCGGTTGTTTGTTCTTCAGTAGAAACGCGCAAATATGCAAAAATAGCCATAGTTTTCAGCCTCCATGCGCAATAACGGTACCCAAAATATAGCACATGTGCTTTATTATTTAAATACCCTTATTGCCCACATGGGCATAAATGACCGTTTTTGCACATGCATATACTCCAAAAGTGAGCATTTATTAGGAAAACTAGAAAAGTTTATAATGACAATTTAACGATAGTGTTTGTTTTCAGGCAAATCATGGTTACAAACATAATATTTTAGACGCTCCTGACTATCTTGCTCTAATGGAAATATATATGAACTTATTGACTCATTATTTTTTAGCTTATCAATTATTAAATTATGTAATCGATGGTACGTCTTTTGTTTTGGGTTACCATATTGAATAAATTTCAAAGACGCTTTAATATTTCCAATAGTATGACCAATGTAATAGACCTGATCATCAACTGCGAGCGCAAATAGCCCACGCTCTAAATTATCGTAATTAGAAAATTTTAATTTTTTGTTTTGTAATCTCTCAGAGTCATCAAGTTTCCAACTTCCAACCTCATGAAAACCATCTTGCAATAGATCTTTTACATATAATTTTGATGCTTGAATGGTGTTAAATCTTTGCTCAGCGCTTAAATTTAGCTTTTTTCCTTCATCGTTTATTTTGAACGCTTTTTGTTTGTTATTTTCCTCTTTTCCTTTAACCCAAAGGAAAAGGTCCAGATCCCTAACTGATAACCTGTTAATATTATAATGAGATTTAAATGCCTCAATAATTAAAATAAACTGATTATAATCTTTTAAATCATCTTTAATAAAATTAGCATATCTACTTCTTTCATTATACAAAATCAATTGTTGAGCAACATAGCTGTCATATATTGGATAGTAGTCACGGTTATTATGGAAACACCATTTAGTTGCAAACGAATAACATCTTTTACCACTAACCGCTTTAATTCCATCAGCTAATTCATTAACAACAGTTATATCGTTTTTCTCAATCCTATCGTCTATATTTTCAATGGATTGAATGACATGCATCGTATCAAAAATACTATTCAATCTAGTAGAAAAAAATTGATTTAATTTATCTATTTTTTCTAATAAATTTAATTCATCATTAGATTTATTTTGAAAAAGTTTTGTCAACACACCAGTTTGCTCACGGTATGTTTTATATTTTTCGCTATAATTCCATATCTTTATATAATCATTAGCCACAGAATTTAAATCATACGCAGTCATAACGATCTCTTTTTTACTATGCTCACAGTGTCTTCAAATCAATATCATCACCATTCTTTAGCAGTCGATATAATACTTTGATGATATTGTTTAATGCTTGATCATCATCTTTATTAAGAAGAACGGCTGACAATGCTTGATGGGAACCCAGCGCTTGTATCACCGCTTTCATTACTGCGGACGGCAAGTTACCTTTCATAGCAACATCCTCACTATTACTTCGAATTTGCGCCATGACCACGTCATCTTTACGAATAATTGCAGCAAGATGATTAATCAAAACAACTTGTTCTTCTGTCGTGGAAATATCCCCAAAAACTGCAGATATAAGGTCGATAATTTCCTTTAAATAACTTAGCTTAGTAGGTGCTTTTTCATTTGTCGTTACTGGTGATATCGGAGTTAATGGAGGAACACTGTCCACATCAATTTCTGGGCTTACACCTTCCATCTTCTTTTTAAAAATACCATATCCCGTCAAAACCAAACCAGAAATATCAATTTCCTTAACTGATAATCCATGTAAACGCTTCGCAACTAACTTGCTAAAAGCTGAAAAATTTTCAAGTTCAGGATCGCCAAAATCAATGAGTTGTGCGACATAGTTGTAAATGCGTCCAAATTTACCAAGATTATTTTTAAAATCAGTGTGCGCCATTAATTCAGCACTTAATTTTTTACGCTCAAACTCTGCTTTATCTGCGCCGGCTCGATTGCCTTCGCTAATAGATTTATCAAA
The DNA here is from genome assembly GCF_026743145.1 of Bartonella sp. HY761. Lineage (NCBI taxonomy): Bacteria > Pseudomonadati > Pseudomonadota > Alphaproteobacteria > Hyphomicrobiales > Bartonellaceae > Bartonella > Bartonella sp. HY761. The sequence goes on along the minus strand of NZ_CP104887.1, from coordinate 2,032,165 downwards.
CGCTTCCTCTTGAAAAACAATCTCACTTTTAAGCATTTCCAATTTGTCGTTATAACGCCTAACAACCTCATCCGTCGCTTTATATAGTTCTGCATGCTTATTTTGAGAAAAGGTGTTATTCTCAAATTCGCGAATAGTTTTAAAATAAGCTATTTTAAACTTCTCAAGGTCGTCCTGGGTATAAAGATGGGCTTCATCCAAGCTATCTTTTATCGAATATACAACATTGGGATCTTGTACTTCTAAAATTTCAGCTCCGTTATCATATTTTTTAAAACATGATAAAATCCACTGTGGGTCATTTACAAAATCAATTATATAAATTTGATCTTTGCCTGCATAAATACGGTTTAACCGAGATAGCGTTTGAACAACTTCAACTTCATTGGCAATTTTTTTATCCAAATACATAGCACATAGCTTTGGCTGATCAAAACCCGTTTGAAATTTATTTGCCACAACCATTAGGCGATATTCAGGGCGCTCAAAAGTAGCTCGCAAATCATTATTCGGAATACCAGGGTTCATATTGGTTTCGGTAAATTCTGCATCGTCATCAATAATAAACATATCACTATCTTCGACGACACCATCATCATCATGACGAATTTGTTTCCCTGTAAGCTTGCCTGAGAATGCAACTAAAACCCGATAGTCGCTATATTCTGGATGATCTTGGAGATAACGTTCTATCGCCATTTTATAACGCACGGCCGCAGGACGCGAGCTTGTAACAATCATTGCTTTAGCTTGCCCTTTTAGCAAATTCGCAACATTATAATGAAAATGCTCAACGATAAACTTTACTTTTTGCGTTACATTAGTCGCGTGTAAGCTCATCCATTTAGCAAGAGCCTTTTTTGCTTGCTTTCCCTCAACACGTTTATCATTATCGACGGCATCTGCACCCAATCTAAATGCAGTGGTATAGGGGACATACCCTTTTAAAACATCTAGAATAAAACCCTCTTCAATGGCTTGACGCTGAGGGTAGAGATGGAATGAATTAGGAATACCCGTTGTATCCCTAACTGTACCAAATAACATTTTAGTAGAATGTTTTGGTGTTGCCGTAAAAGCAAAATAACTAATATTTTTTGTTTGAATTTTTGCCTTTTGTAATTGCTCCAATAATTCTTCAACCGTAAGATTTTCAATATCAGCATCGGACTGCAAAGCAAGGGTAGCCTTTAATTTTGATGCGGTTGAGCCGGTCTGCGAAGTATGTGCCTCGTCAACGACAATACCATATTTACGATCGCTCAAACTAGTATTGTGTAATATTGCTTCCATAACATGTGGAAATGTCTGTATGGTGACTATGATAATTGGTTTATCACTTAATAAAGCAGCCTCTAATTGCTTGCTTTTGGATTTACCAGCATGTTCTTTATCATTTTGATTTATAGCAGCAATTAAACCCTTTTGATGATCTATTTGTTGTATGGCTTCTTGTAACTGTGCATCAAGCACCGTCCTATCAGTTACAACAATAATAGAGTTATAAAAAGGTGTGCCATCATCTTCACGCAAACGAATTAGTGAATGGCATAGCCATGAAATTGTCGATGTTTTACCAGAACCAGCACTATGTTCACAAAGGTAATTTGTTCCAACACCTTTATGTTTTACATCATTAATAATCTGATTAACCGCATCAAATTGATGATAGCGCGGAAACATTAAACGTTCTTCGACCGACCAATTACCAGCAAGATCAACCTTATTTTTCTTTTCAAGATAAACGAAATGGTGAAAAATATTTAACCAATTATCGCGCTTTAAGACATAGTTCCAGAAATAATCGATAGGGTATATTTCACCTTTAGTGCAATCTGCAACTGGGTTTCCTGCATGCCCTGCATTGCCTTTATTAAACGGTAGAAAAAATGTTTTGTCATCATTTAAAGCGGTTGTCATAAATATAGAAGATTCACTTACCGCAAAATGAACGATCGCACCACGCCTTGGCGTAAGCAAGGGCTCCTTACGCTTTGTCTTTTTATCAATCGGGGAACGATCATTTTTATATTGCTCTATTGCATCGTCAATCGTTTGATTAAACTCAGTTTTAATTTCAACTGTTGCCATTGGCAAGCCATTGATAAAAAATACAAGATCTAAAATGCCTGAATCTTTTGAAGCATGGTATTTGAGTTGTGGAACAACCCTTAAAATATTAGCATTATACTTTGCTAAGGTTGTTTGATTACGCTGATCTTCAGGCGCGCTTTCGCTTAAATCAATAGTTCCTGCCCCAGCAATACTAAACCCATTGCGAAAAACACTAATAGTTCCCTTTTTTTGAAGTTCGCTATCAAGCCGATCAAGCAATACTTTTTCAGTATTGCCACCATTTATAGCAAATAATTTATCCCATTTTTGCGGTTGTGTTGTTTTAATCCATGCAAATAAATCTTCTGGATAAAGTGCATAATCAATATGATAATTTTTACTTTGCCCAACAACCCAGCCATTATTTTTTAATTGCTCAACAATATAGCTCTCAAGGTGTTTTTCATAATGCGCTTTATCACCGACAACACTTACATTCATATTAAAACCTACCATTTTACAAAGAGAGATAAAAATCTTTAATTTTTTGTGCCATTAATTTGCGTCGTTGACTTAAAAAATCACCATAACAACTAAAATCTGCATCCTTTAACATTTGGGGCATGCAATTTTTTTCAAAATTGTTTGTTAGTGCATCAAAAGTCTTTATTGACGTCAATTCTTTTGTACAATTTTGTACATCACTATAAACTTTTTCCATATAATTTTTTGGCGCTTGCTTGCCAAGCTTTATATTAATTTGCTGCTCGGTATAGGCGTAATTAGCCACCTGATTATAATCGCTTTTATCAAACTTATTTGCAGTCAAATAGGCTTTGGGGAAAATATGATGAACATTCGCATTCTTATCTTGCACCAACAAATCCCGAACACTCATACTTTCTGACAAAAATGCAGGATCATTATTTTTACATTGCGATGCCAAATAGCATAAATAAGCGCTACTTTTAGTACTTGTATTAACCAAATCATTAACAAGCCGAGTATTCCAAAAGCCTTCATCTAGATTTGCTTGTTCAACGTTTTTTAAATAAGCCTCAATACCTTCTTCCAAAATTTGTTTGCTATCGCTTTCCATCGTCGTGTCAGATGATCCAGAATAACGCCCTGTTAAAATGGATAGAACAAACCAGCGCGACACAAAGTTTTGTATTTTAACCTCTGAAAGACCTTGATCACGCAACCTTAAATAAAGTGCATATGCAAAATTAAGGCTATTATGGGAATTAATCAATTTGGAGTTAATAAAGCCGGCAGCTTGAATTAAATTGATAAAACGTTGATAATTGGTTTTATTAAAAAATGCATGCAAGCCATTTGCAAGCTTACTATAACTTTCTTCTGCTATCGTTTCAATATTTGTATGGGTAGCAAAATCGCGCCCTGATAATAAGGCAACCAAATCACTAAAGCGACCACGATTAAATTGATAGGTATAGGCAACACGCAATACATCTATATAAGTGGGGTGATAAACATCATCGCTAGAATTTGCTACCCAATTAATGATTTTATAATCCTCTGAGCTTGCAAATTTTTTGTCATTTTCTTTAATCGCCTTATCAAAGCTTTTATCTTTCATAAGGTGGCAAAAATAATCAATCATTTTGCGCAGTCGATTTCCGCCAAATTGCTCATCCGATGCTATCTTTGACATAACAAAATCGGCACTGCTTAAAACAACGCCTTTTTGATTAATACGAATGAAAATTTCAGTGACAACATCAATATCTAACGCTGCATCAAGCTCAATAATACCAATTTGACGATTTTTTATGGCTTTTAATTTCTCAAGCTGTTCTTCGATGTAATCTTCATTAGCCTCTGGGTTTAATGTCATATAGGCTTTACGGGCTTGTGAAATCAACACTTCGCCATTTAAAATAGGAGATATATCATTTATCCATAATGGATCATTTTTAATTGCGGTATTGCAAACCTCAAAACGGGGCTCATCATTATGTGCTGTTGGCTTATAAGCAATTTTAATTCTTACTTCCTTATAATCTTTATTAAGAACCAATTTGCCAACCACAGCAGCCGTCAAGGCTGTAATGCGCTGCTGACCATCAATTAAAATCTTTTTACCCGCTGATAAAGTACCATCTTTAAGGCTTATGTTTTGGTTGCGCCATGTAATAATATAGCCAATAGGGTAATCATTATAAAGACTATCCATTAAATCGCGAACTTTAATCCCATTCCAAACAAAGGGGCGTTGAATTTCAGGAATGGCAATATCACCGGATTTAATCCATGATAATAATGTTTCTACCGGTTGTTGTTGAACTGAATAATTTGCCATGTTTCCCCCGAAAAAACAAAACCAATATTAAAATCTAATAAAGCAATGTGGCATTATATAGTAATATATACAAGCAAATTATTTACAATGCAAAGTCTAATCCTATGGTTTACTTAATGCACCATATCACGAACATCAATTTTACCGGTAACCGCATGAGAAATGACTGATGCTCGATACTCTTTCAATTTTTCAATGAGTTCTTTTTGCTTTTCTTTTAGTGCCTCAATTCTTGCATTTTCCTTATCTAAAAAGTTAACAATTTCATTTTGTTCATTTAATGGGGGGACAAACAAATTAATTCTCATGAACAATTCATTTTCTAAATCCCATTGTCCTACACGTATACCTTTTGAAAAATTTTTGTAACTTTGAATAAAGTACTCTGATCTAATCTGATTATGTATAAAATTATCATTCACTTCAAATTTTGATATAAACTTATATATATAATAAGCTGGACTTACTATCCCACGATACCTTGAAATGGCTAACGAACCTTGCCAAGCTTTCATTTTATTAATAACCAAATCACCTATATTGACTAATTGATAAGGTGATAAATCATCAGATTCTTGATTATGATTATCAGTACGGCTAGATTTAATAATTACACCATATTCTCGGTAGACAGATAAAAGTGTCTCTTGTTCGTAACCTGTTCTTTTAATTCTTCCATACAAGCTTTTTATGGGCTTTACTTCCCAATGTGCTGGCACTTCGCCTAGCCACTCTATACCGCTATCTTTCATCGGGGCATTTGGGTTTAAACCTTTGGTAACCGCATGAGAAATGGTAGATTTACGCTGCTCTTCTAAAAGGTTAATTAGCTTTTCTTGGGCAGCAATAAGCGCATTAATTTTAGCCGTTTCCCTATCAAGATACTGCGCTATTTTTGTTTGTTCCTCCTTGAGAGGAATGGGTATTAATATTTTTCTTAGTAAATGGCTCTTAACTTGCCTTTGAATAGTCCCAACGCTTAACGAAGAAACCATAAACTTATCGATAATATATTTGTCTCTTACAAGATACTTCACAAAGTTAGGATTTAAAATTTCGTGAATTTTAAAAACTAGATAAGCTGGACTTACCAAACCACGGTAAGGCGAGACACCGATAGAGCCACGCCAAGCCTGTTGGTTATTCATTACGAAATCATTGACATTCACCAATTGATATTTTTCTAAGCTATCAGCGGGTTTATGAACCAATCCTCCACCTTCAGAATATAAAATAACTCCTTTATCCAAGTAAACTGATAATAACTGATGATTTATTTGATTTGTAATCTCACTTTTTTCAAATAATGCCCAAAATGGTTTAATAATCCAATTGTTAGGTAGCTTATCTAAAACTTCATCTTCACACTTATTATAACTTGGATAGGCTTTAAACTGCATGTTTAAATCTCCCCAAGCAGCTTGGCAACTTCACTGGAAAGCAGCTTAATCTCTGCCATGATTTCATTAGGGTGGCGGGGTTTTTCAAAAACATAAAAATAGCGGTTAAAATTAATTTCATAACCAACAACACCAATTTGTTCATCCTGCGCATCTTTATAGCTTTTATCAACAACCGCATCTTTAGCATGGGGCAGCACTTCTTTTGCCATATAGGCGTCAATGTCTTGCTTTAACGGGATGTTTTCATAATCGGTTAAAGCACTATCCATTTCTACTACGCCATTAATGCACACAATGTCGGCATCCGGATTTTTGACACCAAAACTTGTGATTAGTGCATTTTTTAGCGCTTTACCCAGTTTAGCAAGCGGCATATTTTTTAAAAATTCGGTTTCAAACCAAGCATAATCCTTGCTTTCACCAAATTGCTTTTCAATATAGGCAATAAGGCTATTTTGGTCACTGTCCGTTAATTTTGCAAATTCTTTTGTTTCTTTTAATGTTGTCAATTTTTCAGCATCAAATTGCACATCTATACGCAAAGGGCGCAAAACTTTTACACGGCGATAGCCAAAATCTTGGTAATCAAAAATTTTACTTATTGGACTTTCAGCAAAATCGGCATAAATGCGGGTAATGTCATCGATAGAATTTTGGTCAACAAATTTACGCTTATTACCTTCATTCTTGCGCATAGAGCTGCCCATGGCTGTTGCATCAATTAATTGCACCTTGCCTTTTCTATGTTCGGGTTTGCGGTTAGAAACAATCCAAATATAAGTACCAATGCCTGTGCGGAAGAAAATATCTGTTGGCAGCGCGATGATTGCTTCAAGTAGATCATTTTCTAAAATATAACGGCGAATTTCAGATTCACCTGAACCTGCCCCACCATTAAAAAGTGGCGAACCTGACAGCACAATTGCACCGCGCCCACCACCATTTTTCGGCAGCTCTAATTTTGAAACAAGATTTTGCAAAAATAGCATTGAACCATCACTTGCCTTGGGCAAGCCTGCGCCAAAACGCCCTGAAAAGCCTTTTTCCTTTTGCTCTTGCTGCACTTTAGCCGCATCTTTTGCCCAAGACATGCCAAATGGGGGATTAGAGCATTGGTAATGGAAACGTTGCCCCGTAAATTGGTCATTGCTTAATGTGCTACCAAGTTTAATATTTTGCGATAAATCTCGGCTTGTGTCGGTTGGTAGTTTTTTTAACAACATGGAACCCAAAGCAACGGCATGGGTTTCTGGCTGCAATTCCTGCCCATAGGGAACAAGGACGGGCGCTATGCTATAGCGGTCTTTATAATTTTCGATATAATTCATCATATCAGTTAAAAAACCAGCGGTACCGCAGGTTTGATCATATATGGTGCGGATTAAGCCTGGGGTTTGTTCAAACAATTCATTATCAGGCTCCAACAACAAAGTTGCAGCAAGGTGAACAATATCGCGCGGTGTCATAAAGTCTTCAGACCCCGTGCCCACCTCAGAACCGAACCTTGCTATCAAATGTTCATAAACATTGCTCATTGTGCGATCTGCTACGACATTGGGATGCAGGTCAATATTTGCAAAATTATCACAAATACGTAATAATAAGTTTGCCTTTGCTAATTTGTTAATTGTTGTCGCAAAATCAAACTGCTCAAATATAACGCGGACATTATCGGAAAAATGGGCAATATAATCTTCTAAATTGGCTTTTGTTTTCGTACCGCCTAAATTAGAAAGATTATAGTTAGATGTATTATAAAAAGGATTTCCGCTAACCTCTTTTAAAATATCATCAAGCATCAAACCTTTGTCTTTAAACTGATTATAAGCGTTGATCACGGCTTGTTTGGTTGGCTCTAATACGCATTCCAATCGCCTTAAAACCGTTAATGGCAAAATGATTCTTCCAAACTCTGTATGGGGAAAATCACCCCATAAATCATCCGCATTTTTCCAAATAAAACTAGCGAGCGCAGAATCATTATTATTAGAAATATTAGCCATTTTAACATCAACCTTGTTTGTAGAATTTTGGTTTTATCAACCATTGGCGATATTGCAAGGTAAAATGCTGATCATTGTATGTCATTGATAAAACAATAAGCAGATAGAAATCACCAATAAAACATCCACTGGTCCCATAAAATAGCACCTATTAAATTCTAAATTTCATAGGCTAAAGACCAGAATACTAAACACTAAATAAAATTTTTAAATTAGAGCTCAGCAATAAGTGCCTTTAATTCAGCAAGCGATTGTTCAGCTGATATATGGGTAATCCAATGCCCATCACGGTCAAGCCATAAGTGACGGTATTTATCCCAATCATCAATCATGATGTCGCCCTTATTGCGCATATGCAGGCTTTTTTCCTTGGATAGGCAGGCAATCATTGGTTGGTCTTTACCAATATGCTTATCAACCCATGCGCGTTTGTCATTGGCTGAATCCGGCACCTCTTTAGGCACGCCCGTTAGAATAATCGGCTTATATTGTGCAACACCTTGCCATAAAGCATCAAAATCTGCCATGGGTGGCAAATTGGCATAAAAGCCGTTATAGGCTTTAACCAGCGCCCAATCGACATTATCATCAATTTTTGTCGGTGTATAACCAAAGGCATTATGATAGCCCTTGTCAAAATCAACAAGCACGCCATCCATATCTATAAAAAGTGTTGGTTTTATCATTTTGTTTCCTTATTTTTATTAAGTATTTCATTAAGTTGCGGTTTTAACTTACCAGCCTTAATATCGCGAAGCACAGGATTATCCCTTAAACTGCCAAAAGATTCGGTCCATCTCGCATCATTATTATCTTTGTCTTTATCCTTATCAGCCATAATTACTCCTCAATTAACATAGTCATCGCATAGATAACCATCAGATGGCATTGTTGTGCGGTTTATGGTTTTAAATTTATCTTTTTGCATTTCCAAATATTCAATCACACAAGCTTTATTTTGGGCGGCATTGATATCATTCCACACCACTTTGATAAGGCGACTGTTGGGCTTATATTGCAATTGCATTTGATAATTTTCTTCCCCGCCAAGGGGAAAGCTAAATAATTTACCGCTTTTTAAATCCACCACATAAGCAATAAGGCAGGACGAGCCGCAACCAATTTCAACAATGCTATATTGTCCAGCAAAATTAACGCCCTTTTTGGCAGCTTCGGTAATTCTTGTTTTAAAGGTTAAGCCGCCATTATCCTTGGTAAGCTGCAATTTAGCTGGCTTGCCTTTATAAATTTGAGTGGCTGGATAATTTTCAAATTTTTGTGCTTGCGCTGGGCTTATCAATAAAAATGCTGTAACAAACAATGCGACCAATATCTTAAAAGATATATTAAACTTTGCCATTAACCATCCTCCAATTAAAATGACTTATTCAATAGCTTAAATTAAGACGAAAATGTATGAATTGTAAACGCATTAAATTACATCTGAATTATGGGGACTCTTAAATGAAAAAGATTTATACAGCAGTGCTTATAGCCAGTATATCAACGTATTTAATAACATCATCGCATGCGCAAGATTGCAAGCCAATTGCACAGGTGCTCAAAAGCTTTAAATTAAACAAGCAAAATGTTTTAGTTAAATTTTGCCAAGAAGAGGTCTGCACTTATTATTATAAAAATCCTGCAAGTGAAAAAGCCAAGCCTTATATTGAAATTGTTGCCAACCATGAATTTATGGAAGACCAGCAATGCGCTTATGAAGTTAATACGCTAACCACCAGCGCATTTAAGCAAATTGAGAAAAATTATAAGGCTGGTAAATATGATGGCGATAATGAAGGGGAGTAAGGCGCGTTTTTGTTTATGGTCAAACCACTTCCATGATAAAAGCTAGTGAATTGTGGGTGAAGCTTCGTTAAAGATTTGCTCTTCAAGCCTATCAAGTACATTTAAAATAAGTGAAAATAAAAACAAATTTAACTGCGCTCAAAAGGATCAATGCGCTGGTTTAAAACACATTTTTGCACTTATCGCTACAAAACTGCTACAAATTTAAAATTGAACGAGAAAAATACAGTAAACAATGCCTTAAAATATTGATTTTATTATATTTTAATGGCGCACCCGACAGAATTCGAATCTGTGACCTTTGCCTTCGGAGGGCAACGCTCTATCCAGCTGAGCTACGGGTGCATAATTGATTCCTTAAAAATCAATTTTTGCTTTCTAACCTATCAAAGCGTAGGCTTCAACTAGCAATTTTGCATAAAGCCAATTTTATTAATAAATGTAACGATTGATAAGATAAATAAAAAGCAGAAAGCCTCATTGAATAGACTTTCTGCTTTTTAATTTATTGAATAAAATGAGCAAGCTGCTTATTTAGGGTGGATCATATCCTCTGGACGAACCAGACGATTATAATCTTCTTCGCTTACAAGACCGCTTTTTAGTGCTTCATCACGCAAGGTGGTGCCGTTTTTATGAGCGGTTTTTGCAATTTTTGCAGCCGCATCATAGCCGATAGCAGGTGCTAATGCGGTGACCAACATCAAGGATTGTTCCATAAGGTCTTGGATGCGAGCGCGATTAGCAAGGATACCATCAACACAATGATCGGCAAAGGAGCGCATGCAATCTGATAGCAAGCGAATAGATTGCAAAACATTATAAGCAATAACTGGCTTATAAACATTAAGCTCAAAATGCCCTTGTGATGATGCAACAGTAACAGTTGTATTATTACCAAAGACTTGGCATGCAACCATTGTAAGCGCTTCGCATTGGGTTGGATTGACTTTGCCCGGCATGATTGATGAACCCGGCTCATTTTCCGGTAAGCTCAATTCACCAAGGCCAGAACGAGGGCCGGAGCCTAAGAACCGAATATCATTGGCAATTTTAAACAAATCAGTTGCCAAAGCATTCAAACTGCCATGGAAATAAGTAATCGCACCATGACTTGCCAAGGCTTCAAACTTATTACTTGCGGTTTTAAACGGAATGCCAGTGATGGTTGTCATTTGCGCAGCAAATTCTTTATCAAAACCAATCGGCGCATTAAGACCCGTACCAACGGCGGTGCCGCCTTGCGCGAGATAAAGCACGCTTTTTAACGCTTCTTCAATACGCAATTTGCCATGTTCTAGGCTAGCGCGATAACCTGAAAATTCTTGGCCCAAAGTGACTGGTGTCGCATCTTGTGTATGGGTGCGACCAATTTTGATAATGTCGTTAAACTCATCCTCTTTAGCTTTTAATGCCAAGATAAGATGGTCAAGCGCCGGATAAAGACGCGTTACTGTTTCAATAGCCGTTGCAACATGAATTGCTGTTGGAAATGAGTCATTTGAAGATTGGCTCATATTGACATGGTCATTTGGGTGAACGGGCTTTTTTGTGCCCATTTCGCCACCAAGCATTTCAATAGCGCGGTTTGAAATAACCTCATTAGCATTCATATTGCTTTGTGTGCCAGAGCCTGTTTGCCAGACAACCAATGGAAAATTATCATCAAACTTGCCATCAACCACTTCTTCGGCAGCAGCAATGATAGCGCGTCCAATTTCGGGTGATAATTTGCCAGCAACCATATTGGCTTCAGCAGCAGCTTGTTTAACAAGCCCTAAAGCATGAACAAGCGGCAAAGGTTGTTGCTCGGTACCAATTTCAAAATTGTGGATTGAACGCTCTGTCTGTGCGCCCCAATAGCGGTCGCCGGGAACTTCAATCGGTCCGAAGGTATCAGTTTCTGTACGGGTTTTGCTCATTTTTGCAATCCTTCTGATTTTACATGGCCGGGAAACCGGTGTAAGTGCTTATGGCGCACTGCATAAAACAGGCGCGATATTTTTCTTGTACTTGCTACACGCTATCATTGGCAAGACATCGTACAATATTTTGATGACTTATATATATTTTAATCGATTTAATCATTATCATGGTTAAAATGGTTATGATAATGATTATTTGAACTAAAAAATTGCTTAAGCTGTCCTTTAGGAAAAATTGGCAATATTATTCTAAAACCAAAATGCCTAAGCTGTTTTGTTAGAAACATTAGCCGAATTCCTTTTAATCAATCCGGCAAGACTATTTGCATTTTCATCTTTTGATATAAGTTCGAAAATTGGCGAGTCTGCTCCTTCGTTAGCGGCTACATTGGCAACTAATATTGCAGCCATAGTTTTAATTTGCTCGCGCAATACACTTAGCGTCTGTTCCTTGGCTACCAATAGTTTTTTATTTTCCTCATAAAAATGGGATATTTCTTGATCGGTTAATGCCGTGATACTTTGCATATCATCTTCACCACGTAGATTTAGTTTTTTAAGATCTTGTTGGTTATCAGTGGAAACGTTTTTGTTAAACTTTTCAACCGTTGCTGAAGTCTCGTTATCGTTGCTTTCAGCCATAGTTGATCCAATTGTCAAAGCTTTTTGTTCAAGCAGCGCAGATTTTGCGACATTCAACTCTTGCTTCAAAGTAACTATTTCATGACTAAGCTGCTTATTTAAAGCTATTAATTCCTGCGTTTGTTGTTCAAAAGATGCGAGGTAATAATTACGCTCGCGCATTTTGCTCGCATGAAGTAAAGCCTCCGCGAAACGATTTTCAGACATTTTGAGCAGTTCTTCCAACCTTGCCACAGTTGTTGCATGTTCAGCCCGCAAAAAATCGCGCTCTACCTCAACTTCATTTAATGAAACGGGCACTTCCATGCGCACCGCTTTATTGGCAAGGAAAAGTGCCCTTCGCCAAACCAACGGAAAAACAAGCATCACCAAAAAACCGGTAACGGCACTACCAAAGATGAAAAATAAAATGGATTGTACCCAAATCATAGAAGCTACTCATTAATTGAAATAAGACTTGTAGTGGCTTGATAATTTCCATAAATGTTATGTAAATTTATGGTAAATTTGCCAGTGAAAGTTGTTAATGTCAGCCACCATTCTTAAAATGGATTCCATGTTGGCTTTGGCGTTAATTTTAAATAGCCAATATTAACACCAAGGCGTGCCCCAAGCCCAGTGCGGATAGGTACCAAAAGCACTTGTTTACGCTTTAATACATTAAAGCCAACGCCAGCAACAAGATAGGCAGAACCTGAAACACCGCCGTAACGCCCCCAAATATTACGCACATTATCAAGGTTATAGACAAGCATCATAACGCGTGAGCCTTGGCCGCCATAATCAAGACCAATAGATGGGCCTTGCCAAAACATGCGATAATCACCAGCATTCTTTGTATAAAGTGCCCCTTCACCGTAGGTTAAACCACCAATAAAAGCGCCTGAGCCTTCTTCACCTTGAATATAGCCATTAGGGAGTCCATGGCGTGAAAAAATATTTTGAATTGCGGTGGCAAGTCCACCCGATGTATCACCAAAAAAACGATGACCTGAATCAATAATTTCCTGCGCAGTATAATGCTCGCTGCTATTATTGCGATTTTGCGCCACTGTTGGTGTTGCTATGCTCGCACAGGATAAGAATAGAAGTATCGCAGCAATAGGATTTAAAAGCCGCAAGTGCAAAAAGCCCTTTTGTCTAGAAAAAAAGGATAAAATGGCATGGAACATTGAAACTTTCCTTTGCTGTCTTTCACCTTGTATCAAGATGTATATGGTTACTATTTAAATGATATTAACGTTGAAAAATATTCAAATCCTTAAGAATTGAACTTTTATTTAACTTGATTGAAAATTACGTCATTCAATATCTGTTGGCAAAAAACCACACTGCATTTTTCTTGTAGGAAAGTGACAATGAAAATAATTATGGCAAAAACTTATTAACTTTCGCCCGTTACAGTGCAGCTTGATGATTGTTGGCAATCAACCAAAATCGATAAGTTTATTAAGCCTGACGATTCTGGCTGAAACATGGTGTATTTGAGTGTTATGCGTAATATAAAATCTTTTACTTATGATAGTTACAAACAAACAATTAAGGCTGATCCGACCCAAAAGTCGGATGGAAAACCTATTTCAAAACCACTTTTGCTAGAATCGCTGGCAGATTATCCACCCATTTGGCGGCAGGCCTTTGCATTGGCGGAAAATGTTCGTTTTACGCGCACACCAGATATCGAAATTATTCGTAAAAAAGCTGAAAGCGATCCTGCTTATGCTGAACAATTGCAAGCTATTTATGAGCGTCAGCAAAAAAAGCCGATTATAATTGGCGGCAGTGAAATGGAGCCAAGTGAGGAAGATATAGAATCTTTACTTAAAACCGAACTTCCAACTGCTGATTTGTTGAATATCAGTCAAGCCCCAGAAAATGCGAAGGAAATTATTACCGTTGAGGTTCAATCAACGACTGAAGCCCAATCACCACTTGTTAATCAATCAATACAACTCGAACGGCCGGAAAGTGATACCATGCTTGCGAATAAAATAAACACCATCGAAACACCGGCAACAGTTGAAACTACAACCCCTGTTACAACTAATGCACCAGTTGCGAATAATAAGATTGAGGCTGTCAAATCCGAGCCAATAGCCATTTCAGATTTCGCCTTTTTCGAATTTGGTCCATTTGATATTGAACCAAGCAATCAACAAACTGATATGGTTGCAGAGGCACAGATAGAGCTTGAAAATGAGCCGCAAGCACCGCAACCATCCATTACCGAGCTTTTCCGTGTGCTTGAATGCAAGTTTTCAAAATCTGGCCGTATGGAAGCTGTTGAACAGGCTAAAGCAGCCGCAATTCATGTAGCAGACAATCAAGAAGCCGCAGTCGCAAATATTGAAGCTGAATCTCAAGTCGCAATTGCAGCAGATGAGTTTAACGAAGATGTTGTTGGTGACATAGATACTGAGACCGTAGCTGTTAATGAAGATACAGCCCTTATTGATGTGCCAGCATCTGAAATTTTAGAAGTTGCATCAACAGAAGATCAAGCTATTCAGTATTCTCATGCATTTGCTAGTGCCAATGATAATAATATGGATTTTGATGCAATGGATTGCATCGAAAAGGCTGAAAGCATTGAAAAACACGAAAAAGCAGCAGATCATATTGTTGCGGTTGAAAATCCCCTTTCTGACGCAGCCTTTGTTGAACAGACTTTAACCGCAGATGACGACATCATCGCCATCGAAGCGCAAAGCCATGAAGATATTGAAACTGCAACCAATATGGTTGAAGTTGAAACCATTGAAGATGATGTAAAGGCCGATGAGCCAGAGCACTTGCCAACTAAGAGCGTGGCGATTACACCGCGTCACGTTACCGACCTACAGTCGGGCTTGCGGATAACTAAGCAAGCAACCGGTCATGATTACACATTCCCATCCGTTGATTTGTTGCAGCCACCTGTTTACAAAGATGGTGCGGTAATCTCACAAGAAACTTTAGAGCGTAGCGCTGGACTTTTAGAAAGCGTTTTGGAAGATTTCGGCATCAAGGGTGAAATTATTCATGTCCGCCCAGGTCCTGTCGTTACACTTTATGAATTTGAGCCAGCTCCTGGTGTAAAATCCTCACGCGTTATTGGTCTTGCTGATGATATTGCCCGCTCAATGTCAGCTGTATCTGCTCGTGTTGCGGTTATACCTGGCCGCAACGTCATTGGTATTGAATTGCCAAATGCTGTACGCGAAACGGTTTTCTTACGAGAAATCGTGCAGTCAAAAGCCTTTGAAACATCAGAGTTTAAACTTGCTTTAGCTCTTGGTAAAAATATTGGTGGTGAACCGGTCATTGCAGAACTTGCAAAAATGCCGCATCTTTTGGTTGCAGGTACCACTGGTTCGGGTAAATCTGTTGCCATTAACACGATGATCCTATCGCTTTTATATCATCTTACTCCTGATCAATGCCGTTTGATTATGGTTGATCCTAAAATGCTTGAACTTTCCATTTATGATGGTATTCCGCATTTGCTTACCCCTGTTGTAACAGATCCTAAAAAGGCAGTGACCGCGCTTAAATGGGCCGTACGCGAAATGGAAGATCGTTATCGCAAGATGGCAAAATTAGGCGTTCGTAACATTGATGGTTTTAATGAACGTGTGACTGAAGCCCTTAAAAATGGTGAAACCATTATGTGCACAGTACAAGCAGGCTTTGATAAAGAAACTGGCGAGCTTCTCTACAATGAAGAAGCTATGGATCTTAATCCATTGCCTTACATCGTCATTATTGTTGACGAAATGGCTGACTTGATGATGGTTGCTGGCAAAGAAATTGAAGGAGCTATCCAACGTCTTGCCCAAATGGCACGCGCCGCTGGTATCCACTTGATTATGGCAACCCAGCGTCCGTCCGTTGACGTTATTACTGGTACAATCAAGGCCAACTTCCCAACCCGTATTTCGTTCCAAGTAACATCTAAAATCGATAGCCGCACTATTTTGGGCGAGCAAGGCGCAGAAACGCTTCTTGGCCAAGGAGATATGCTACATATGGCTGGCGGCGGCCGCATCGTGCGTGTTCATGGTGCATTTGTTTCAGATAGCGAAGTTGAACATATTGTTTCCCATCTTAAAACCCAAGGCACACCGGATTATCTTGCAACGGTTACCGACAGTGAAGAAGATGAGCCAGAAGATGATAGCGACAATATCGCAGAACTCGTTGCTAATGCCGGTGATGATGCTGAAGAGCTTTATGTGCAAGGTGTAAAAGTGGTTATGCGTGACAAAAAATGCTCCACCTCTTATATTCAACGTCGCCTTGGTATTGGCTATAATAAAGCCGCAAGCCTTGTTGAGCGTATGGAAAAAGAAGGTCTTGTTGGCGCGGCAAACCATGTTGGCAAGCGTGAAATTTTAATCAATAATCATTAAGATTAAAATGATTTTTAAATAAAAAAAAGGCGGGGTTCATACCCCGCCTTTTTTATTTTATATGAAAATAATCAATTACCTCGGTAGGTAGAACATCCAAAGGGACTTAGCAAAATTGGAATGTGAGGATGATCGACTTTTTCATCGAAGGTAAAGATAACTGGCACTTTTAGAAAAAATGCTTCTCGGTTGTTTTCTTTAAAGCATTTTTAAGTTTGAAATGTTACCCTGTAAATTCCAGAAAAAATTTCTTTTCTAGGAGGGTAAAGGGCTGTGATACGGCCATTCTTGTTGGCCGTTGGGCTATTTAAAAGCTGCCATTTATCACCATTTAACTTTTTAACGTTGACTTCAATGTTAGGCGAGGGCAGAGCGGCAGTTAAGTTTAAAACATGCACACTAAGTGGATTATCGGCAGCTAAAACCAAACCGGTTATAAACAGAAGAAAAGACCAATTATTGACGTTATTAATTTCATCATATGTCACCTAATCTTTGATTAATTAATTTTTTAAATAAATGTGCTCGCCATTAAGCATCATAACCTATTGATACAAAAATCTTGACCATCGTAAAAATTACTTGAGATGAAAAAACTGCTTCAACATGTTCCTATAAAGTTTCGCGATGAAAACTGCGCCTTATGCACATTCTCAATTATTCCATTTAAGTTTTTAATTATCATGTCATATGCAAAAATTATTCTGAAAATTCCAACGGTAAATCATAATAGAACCACCAACCTTCTGCAAAATAAAGTAAAAGTTTTTGTGTGTTGGGGCAAATAAGTATAGTCTTGTCTTTGAAAAAAGGAGTATTGAAATCTTTATGAAACTGACGAACAAAAAACTCGACTTCAAAAGATTGTATTTCAAATATAATATTATTATCAAGGGAATAATCCTCGGTGTATATAAATACGTTCCCAATTAAATATTTTTTAATATTTAATTTATCCAGTAATTCTATGTCGCTTTTAGAAGAATAATCGTCTATCCTACATATTTCATGGAATTTTTTAACTTGATCTAATTTTGAAAAAATACTTATGTCATAGCCAATATATTTTTTTAATATTTTATTAGCATCAGAAAAATTAAGGCAAATAAAGTCCACGTCATTCATTATAATCCACCCTATCATCAGCAATCAGAAGCTACGTTATATCCATTTCAATTTTCAATAAAATATTTATCGTGCATTTTTCGCCGCTTTTTCCGTTAAGAATTTCTATCTTGGGATGTAGTCCTTCATGATTAGTTAGATGCCGATTGAGACTAAATTTTTATCATGATTAAAAAAGCTAATAAAAATGTAATTTTTTTTCACATATCTAACCAGTTTGAAAAATGAGTATTTACTCCCTCATTTAATCGATAAATACTATTTCGTTCAACTTATTGGGATCTGCCCCTAGTAATCGATAATCATTTCAATCAGTTTCATATTGAAAATTAATATCTACAGCAATTAATTCACCGTTGTGTAGTGGTGGATATAAGGCTACGAATATCTTTGTTTATCTGCTTACTAGCTTTTAGCAATGCTCCGCATATGGGATATTGGGCTGCAAAGATAAGGAAAACATTTTACACCAAAGTGTGAATTTAAAAAATCTAAGGTAATATGAAAAGGTTTAATCAAAAACAACTTTTCCTCTTTTTTGTCTAAATTCATTTTTTATTTCATTTATAAGTTGTTCTTTTTCCTCTTCAGTAATTTCTATTTTATCAAAAGGCTCTTCCCAATTCTTTATGCTATTAACGTAAACTATAAATTCAAAATTTTCCGTTGGGGGAAAGCATAATTCGCCTTCAATATGAGCTATTTTATTTGCTAATTTCACCCTTAAAAAACCTCGTGATATTTGAATAATCATTAGTTTCTTCTTACAAAAATATTGTTTCTACATCCGTTTAAAGATCTATTGTAATGATTTTATTTACATTAGCTGTATCAATCAGATTGGACAACTCCATATTGGTTTAAATATTTAGTAGACAAATTAATTGAACAATAACAGCTCTTGCTAGTCCAGATAAATCTTCCATACTCGTCGTAAAAATGCAAACGGAGGCTTAATGACAAATAACAATTTTTGGTATGTTTAAACAAGATGGACAAGTTCATAACGAAATTGTGCCAATTGCTCGAAAGAACGTTTTAGGGCGTAATATGTGGTAAAGTAGATTTTGCCTTGATAATAAATTTAGATGGAGCGCGCCGACCTAATGCTTTGGTTGATTTTGTGGGTTGGCTAAAGTTTGGTTTAGAAAATTCAAAGCTGATCTTTTAAAAACGTACTATTTATACATCAAAAAATGGAAAATGAGTTTAAACATACGCTTTTGTGATTAGCAGAAACCGCGAAATAATAACTAGCATTAAACCTGCGTAGTTAGTCATATTCATTTTCAAGCGAATGTTAGAATAATCGGCAAAAAGTGTTTTTAAAAGCAATATCGCAATCTTCTACCTGTAATATTTTGTTGCAAATGATGGGTTAGTGTAAGCCATCAATTAAAACAATTACATTGTGTAACATTGAATATTTAAAAAAATAAAAAAGCGGAGTGATTTTGTATCACTCCGCTTTCCATGTAATTAAATTGACAGGCTAATTAATGAGGTTTGCCTGTTGATGTCACTCTAAAATCAAGCTTATCTAAAATTGCAGGTAGGTCCGCCTGCGAAATTAATAAATCAAGTAGGCTAAGCCCAGCCGGTGCTTTTGAAACGATATGGATATTAACGGTGCCAGGGTTGTCCACAAAGCTTCCTAAGGCCTCAGAAATTGCATTTGCATCCTTATGGTTTTTCAAAAGTGCTGGTGGGCTTTTAACTGCGATTTCACGTATGTCGGCACGCAGATTGGCTTCACTCACGCCGCCATATGGTGCACCAGATTTAATGATCCGTTCAAATGCACCATAATCGCTAAATGCAATATCTAAGCTTTGCAAGGTAATGCCTGAAGCCACCATAGTCATTTGAAGCAAATCACCCGAAAAAAATGCGGGGGCGACATTTTTAAATTTACCTGATATTTGGGCTTGTCCCATATCTTTGCCGGTAAAACTTAATTCGTTAATATTCAACGAATTGTCATCACGGTTCCAATTTAGGTTCATGACAAAGGAAAGATCCATCTGGGCATACCCCATATCTCTTAGTGTCTGGATTTCTTTACTTGGCAAGTCGGCTAAATCAAAAAGAACGTTGTCAGCCTTGATCAAAAGCGATTCTGGAATGACACTGTTCCAACTGCTTGGGGTTATTTCAAATGATCCAACGGACAATTTGCCACTTGCTGTATCAACGACAAGATTTTCTAACCTTCCATTTATTTTTGCTATATTTTGAAGCAATTGTACAAGTGTTTTGGTTGCAGTACTGCGCTCTTCTTTACTCGCATTGCTATTTTTTAAAACAGCCATTGCAGCTTTGGCTTGTCCAATAGGGTTTTGTCCCAAGTTGCGCAACGAAAAGCCTTCAGTTTTAAGTGCGCCTAAACTAGCATGAAACTCTTTGCCATCGCTTAATCCTGCATCTAACTTTACGTTCGAAAGATTTAGAGGGCCAAATAAATCCACTACGGATTGATTTTGTGAAAGAGTATTTTCTAAGAAACTGTAGGCTGAGGCAACATCAATATTTTTTGCACTAGCGGCACCGCTTTCTATGCGTAAGCCGGACAGTTCACCTTGTGTGAAGTTTGATGTGGTTTGCATTGAATCAAAACCGATAAAGGCGATTTTTCCCTTATCAAGATTATCAAGCTTAAAACCTTTTATAGTTGCTGTTTCCTGTGCACCATTTAAGTTAGAAACAAGATTAATATCACCTGCGCGTATAGAGGACAGGCCAATTTGCATCAACATTTGCAACTTTTTTGACTGAATTGTCACATCCTTGCCATTTTGTACAATGCCATCGACATGAAGCTGCGGAATTTGCAAGCTTACTCCACCATGCTCAACCTTTACATCATAAAGATCGGCAACGCCTTTAAAACTGCTAACAGGTGGACGGGCAGATATTTCCCGAACTGTAATAATTGTTCCATCAGAAAGGGGAATTCGTACTTTATAAAGATTAGCCTTGCCGGTTAATCCAATGCTCCAGCTTTCTAATTCAACGCCATATTTATTGATTTCTTTATTAACGAAATCATTAATCTGCGGTCTTGCAACAACAAAAGCAACCCCGCCAATAACAACCAAAACAATGATTATCCCAAACAGGTAGATGAAACTACGCAATATAAATCTTTTTAGCCAATTGCCAACAGATGCCATGTTGTTCTCTCATTTAGAAGTAATGGATATACGAAAATAATGGAGATGAGCCTCATACTCTAATCTCATTATTTTGATTTTTGCATTTCCATGTTAATATGGTTTTACTATGATAATAAATTGCTTTTAAAACAATTTTATACCTATTTTCAAGCTGCAACGGTTTTATAAACCAATATTAAGGCATTAATTACCTATATAATAAATTAACTTGGTCAAAAATAATGGTTTCATAATTCTGCGGCTTACCGTTAAATCTAATTAATTTGATAGATGGAGATAAGGGTGCGGGCTAATTTTTAGTTGCTCGACCTAAAAGACACCTTTCGCAGACAAAAATAGACGTTATTATTTTTCGTCTTAACAATCATATTTAAATTTAGTTATCCATACTAATTATTTTTTGAATTTTTTGTGGCAATGGATAAACAGCTTCTTGCGGTAATTGTTGCAATAGTTCATCTTCTATACCCGCATCGAGTAGCTTTTTCATTTGCTTTACTTGCGGCGTAATATCGCTAATGGCAACAATCCACTCGTTAACATATTTTTCAACCATTGCTCCAGATATGCCAATTTGCAGTGAGCGGTGGTCTTGCGGTTTGCTGTAAATATTGCGCTCAGGATCCCATTGAATGCGTATAGGGCTATTTTTTAACTGTTGATTCCACTCGTCATGGGATTGATGATGCTCAGCGTCAAAATGGCTAAGGCAGGAGTGGGAAAGCGCATATTCAAATCCCTCTCTGGTAATATCAATTGCTAAAACCCGTTGCTGCCCAACATCTTTTTGGCCCCAGCCACAGCGATACATCATCCACAAAAAGGATGGTTTAATCCATGTCATACGGTTAAGGCTAAAGGGGGGAGAGCTAAAAGTCCCTTTTTTGATTGCTGCATCAGCAATACCATTATTAAAAGCTTGATATACACGAATAGTGTCTTGGTTAAAAATTGCACGAATTTGTCGTTTGTTCATTATTTTTAAATTTTTCTAACTATTTTTATTATTGTTTAGTTTAGCAAGTTAGATTTTTTGCCCTAACTTGCTTTTAAATTCTATAGAACATCATAAATATCGCAATATATAAATGTAAAATCAGTATTTTAAAAAAAATATGTATTATTTTTCTAACTCTTTGATCATGCTTAATACTTCCGCACTTGCCTTATCTAATGCAGTTGCATCCTTACTTTTTATGACGAGTTCAACAGAAAACGGATTTTCTTTATTTTCTGAAAATTTTGGGTAAGAACCGATAATTGTTTGTGGGTTGGCTTTTTGTATTTCGCCTAGTTTTTGGCTGATGACACCTTCACCAAAGGGGCAGTTAATTGAAATGGATTGAAAAGGTGTACCTTTATCTAAACTTGGCAAAATTGCATTGAGCATCGCATCAAAAACATTGGGAACGCCGGCAAGTACAAAAACATTGCTAATTTTAAAGCCGGGTGCTGCTGACACCGAGTTTGCTATTAAGCTTGCTCCTTGCGGTGTTCTTGTCATCAAACGGCGGGCAGGGGTAAAAGGCACATCACGCTCTTTATAATAATCTCTAAGAATCAATTCGGCTTCGGGATTGAAAATACAAGGAAGATCAAAAGCCTTTGATATAGATTCTGCGGTAATATCGTCATGGGTTGGCCCTATGCCGCCACTGGTAAAGACATAATCATATTGGGTTCTAAGGGCATTAATGCCAGCAATAATTGCAGTGTCTTCGTCGCCGACAATACGTACTTCTTTTAATTCAATTCCGACTTGAGTTAAAGTTTCAGCAAGGAGCGCAATATTTTTGTCTTTTGTTCGGCCTGAAAGCAATTCATCGCCAATGGCAAGCATGGCAGCTGTATATGAATTAGTTGAGTTATTGTTCATGGTAATTTCCTATGCAGCTCAATAAAATTGATTCTGTTTGTTATTGCCATTTTGTCGTTACATGATGTGAGGGCAAACTGCCCCCAATAAGTCCCGTGATAATTAGCGGCGGTTTAATATTTCTTTGGTTGAATAGACATTTAAATGGCTTGGGCGGTCATTACCATTATAGAATCGAACTAACCAATGGGTTCTTGTTGCGCCACCAGCAGTTATTCCAGCATTCAATCCGTTGGGGGTAGATGCACCAGCGTCACCAAAGCCATTGGGATTGCGTCCATAATCTACGGTAAAGCGTGGCCTGCTTGATGATTCTGGACGTTTTGTCTCAAGGGTGAAATACTCAAAGCCTCGTCTTTGGGCAATTCCGGCAGCCCTTGTTAAAGTTTGCGGTTGAATTTCACCACCATCGTAAAAACGGCTTTCAAATTCTGCTGACGTATTATCAGGTGATAGTTGCGCTGGTAACGTGCTATTGCAGGCAGTTAAAACTATGAGCGCTGAAAAAAGAAAGCCAAGTTTTTTCACTGTAAATTCCTCATCTGTTTAAATATCCATCATATTCATTAAATTATGAAACTCTATTTAAAGAATCAAATAAGAAATTAAGTAGATAATAGTGTGTTTAAAGTTAGGCTTTAAGCAGGATATTACGCTTTTGCTTAAGTAACGAAAAAACTAGCTGCTGTAGATTTATTTTTAAACCTTATGGAAATTGACCATTATAACTAAACAAGCGGATATAAAGCCAAGTTATTGCAAAGCAGCTGGTAGTAAAATTACTCTAAGATTTCAAAGTGGAAATAATGGTGGGCGATGAGAGACTCGAACTCCCGACATCTTCGGTGTAAACGAAGCGCTCTACCAACTGAGCTAATCGCCCTTTATAACTTTCTATTTCTTACATTTATAATAAGAAATAATGGTGGGCGATGAGAGACTCGAACTCCCGACATCTTCGGTGTAAACGAAGCGCTCTACCAACTGAGCTAATCGCCCCCGTTAAGGGTAGGCACTCTCTAATTGATAGTTTTGCAAAGTGCAAGCAAAAAAAATGAAAAATTGCATTTTTTTGTAAATTTTAGAAAAAAATGAAGAAAAGTGAAATTTGTGTCGATTTTCTAAATTATGTGGTTGACGAATCCATTTTAACCTTTTAAACGGTGCCAACGCCAAACAAATAGCTGTTGTTTAAATAGTTTATTGGCTTGGTTGATAAGTGCGCGGGTGTAGCTCAGTTGGTTAGAGTGCCGGCCTGTCACGCCGGAGGTCGCGGGTTCGAGTCCCGTCACTCGCGCCACTTAACCTTTCAAAAATGTTTTTTTGATTAATTGGGTTTGGTGGCTTTACTGCACTGTTTAATCAATAGCTGATTGTTCTCTTTCCCTTTATGTCTAGTTTTACTATCTATTGGCTTAATTTGGCTGGTGTTTTTGCCTGCTTTTGCGCCCTGTTTGATAGGTTAATTCTTATTCATTTTATCTTTGTTGCTTTTTTTTGCTATCTTAGCAAGGTGCATTCCTGTCTACATTTAACGTTTTGCTGAAAGTCATTATTATTCAAAAAGGCTTTCTTAGTATTTTGTGCCTTGTGTTATGGGCTGAGGTAGTGGCCGTTTGGCTGACTGTGGCATTTAACAATAAAAAATGGATAAATTGAAATTATTTCAATTAAAGCGCTTGACTTCTTTGTTTGAACGTCTTAGACACCGCTCACGCCAGACGAAATGGTGATGAAAATTCGATAATAAGAAAGTTCAGTAACTAGCGGTTTCGTCAAATGCGCGGGTGTAGCTCAGTTGGTTAGAGTGCCGGCCTGTCACGCCGGAGGTCGCGGGTTCGAGTCCCGTCACTCGCGCCACTAAACTTTAAGTTTAGTGGCGCTATTAATTTTCCCTACATAAAATAATATGTTGTAATTCTGGTTCATACTAGCTTTGTTACTTTTTGCTTTAGTTGCAATATTAGCTCATTGCAGCTTTGCTCGTTCAGTTAATGTTTTGTAGTAATTTCTATTTAGCGCTTAATGCTATCGACTCATCTTGCTCTTGTAAAAGCGCTTAGATTTAACTCTGGTAATTCCACTTGTTCTATTTAATTTGTCATTACTCCATTGGGTGGTGATATTTGCAAGGGAACGCAAAATGATCAGCTACCTATGCTGTGACTATCATCTAAATTATAATAAATTAAGTTGAACTTGTGTTAGAATGATTCTATGGTTGCATCATGATTTTTGCTCAAATCTGCTAGTTTTGGCGAAAATATGGTGGCTTCTCAATAAAGTGAAGATTAGTGTCTTGTATCTTTAGTCTGAGAAACCATATTGAAAGATATTATAGCAAAAATACCGTAAATTCTATGGTGTTAGGGAAAAGTTGAGTTGTGAAGTAGGGTTTTTGGATAATTCTGTTTCATCTGTTAACAGTAAGCAAAATGTCGCATAAATTATCTTTTTTGTGATAAAACTATTGCTTGTTTGTGTACTCTGCGTTAACCCTTGCGACAAATTTCGCGCAGCATGCCCTTGAAGCTGTTTGGGCGAGGAAAATGTCTAAAGAGATTCTTTGGTGCACTGAGCTGTTTTCTTAAATGCAAAGTGTTTAATGGCGTTGCCTCGTTTGAAAAGGTGTTAAAGGATATGCCTGATATTCTGATGAATTACCTGCCTGTATTGATATTTATTATAGTATCATTGGTGATTGCAGGTGCTTTGTTGATTATGCCCTATATTGTGGCTTATCGTTCGCCCGATCCAGAAAAATTATCTGCTTATGAATGTGGCTTCAACTCGTTTGATGATGCGCGCATGAAATTTGATATTCGTTTTTATCTTGTTTCAATTCTATTCATTATTTTCGATCTTGAAGTAGCTTTTCTTTTCCCGTGGGCGGTTGCTTTCCGCGATATCGGGATGTTCGGGTTTTGGTCAATGATGCTGTTTTTAGGCGTTTTGACTGTAGGCTTTATCTATGAATGGAAGAAAGGGGCTCTGGAATGGAATTGACCGGAAATAAGACTTTGGTCGCGCCGCAGCCTAAAGGAATTATTGATCCTAATACTGGCAAGCTTATTGGTGCTGACGACAAGTTCTTCCAGGATATTAATGCCGAGCTTTCTGATAAGGGTTTCTTGGTTACATCTACAGATGCGCTCGTTACTTGGGCGCGTACTGGTTCATTGATGTGGATGACCTTTGGTCTTGCTTGCTGTGCAGTTGAGATGATGCATTGTTCAATGCCGCATTATGATAATGAGCGTTTTGGTTATGCTCCGCGCGCTTCTCCGCGCCAATCAGATGTTATGATGGTTGCTGGTACGCTTACCAATAAAATGGCTCCCGCATTGCGCAAAGTTTATGATCAGATGCCTGAGCCGCGTTATGTGATTTCAATGGGCTCATGTGCAAATGGTGGTGGCTACTACCATTATTCCTATTCGGTTGTGCGTGGTTGTGATCGTATTGTTCCTGTAGATATTTATGTTCCTGGTTGTCCTCCTACTGCTGAAGCGCTGCTTTATGGTGTGCTTTTATTGCAGAAGAAGATACGCCGTACCGGTTCGATCGAGCGCTAGGAGAGTATTATGGCTTCTGAAGCAATTGAAGATCTTAATAGCTATCTTGCTGAGCGTATAGGTTCTAAAATGTTGAGCCAAGAGATTGCTTATGGTGAGTTAAATCTTTTGGTTGATCCTGCCGAGCTGCTTGGTGTGTTGACATTCTTGCGTGACGATGTGCAGTGTCAATTCATCTGTATTATTGACGTTAGTGGTGTTGATTTCCCATCGCGTGAAAAGCGCTTTGATGTATCTTATCATCTTTTGTCACCACGTCAGAATCTGCGCATTCGCGTTAAGGTTCAGGTCAGTGAAGATGAAGATGTGCCATCAGCTTTCAGTGTCTATCCAGGTGCGGATTGGTATGAGCGTGAAGTTTACGATATGTATGGCGTTTTGTTTTCAGATCATCCAGATTTGCGTCGTATCTTGACCGATTATGGTTTTGAAGGGCACCCATTGCGTAAAGATTTTCCAACCACTGGTTTTGTGGAATGTCGCTATGATAATGAGGTAAAGCGGGTAGTTTATGAACCCGTTGTTCTTCGTCAAGAAATGCGCAGCTTTGACTTTTTGTCACCTTGGGAAGGTACAGATTATGTTCTGCCTGGTGATGAAAAAGCAGGAGAGCACAAATGAATCTAGGTCAGCCAGAAGAAAGCACTTTCATTCGCGAGGGTAAGTGTCTTTGTGGTGATGTGCATTTTAAGGCAAAGCTATCTGGTATGGATGTCGGCATATGCCATTGTCATATGTGCCAGAAAATGTCTGGTGGCGTTTTTATGTCCCTAGCGGTTGATCCAGCGATTGAAGTGCTGGGTAATGTTGAATTTTCAGTTTATCCATCGTCTTCTTGGGGCGAGCGGCTGTTTTGTTCATCATGTGGAAGTTCGCTTGGTTGGCGTATGCGTGATGGATCAATGGTTTATTTAAGTGCTGCTGCATTTGACGATCAAAGTGGTTTTGAATTGAAAAGTGAAATTTATTACGACGAAAAACCGCATTTTTATGAATTTGCAAATGAAACGCGTAAGATGACCGGTAAGGACATTGAGGCGCTCTTTTCAAACGGAGGGATTTGATCGTGGCTGAGGTCAATGTCCGTAATTTTAATATCAATTTTGGTCCGCAGCATCCAGCAGCGCACGGCGTGTTGCGCTTGGTATTGGAGCTTGATGGTGAAGTGGTAGAGCGGGTTGATCCGCACATTGGGCTTCTGCATCGCGGTACAGAAAAGTTGATGGAAACTAAGACCTATTTGCAAGCAGGTCCCTATCTTGATCGTTTGGACTATGTTGCGCCAATGAATCAAGAGCATGCCTATGTGCTCGCCATTGAAAAAATGCTTAAAGTCGAGGTGCCAAAGCGTGGCCAGCTCATCCGTGTGCTTTTTTCCGAAATTGGTCGTATTTTGAACCACCTTCTTAATGTTACCACGCAAGCCATGGACGTTGGTGCTTTAACGCCACCACTTTGGGGCTTTGTGCAGCGCGAAAAAATGATGGTATTTTATGAGCGCGCTTGTGGTGCTCGTCTTCACGCCAATTATTTCCGTCCAGGTGGTGTTCATCAAGATTTGCCAGAGCAATTGGTTGAAGATATTGGCGCATTTCTTGATCCGTTTCTTGAAGCGCTTGGTAATTTGGATGCGCTTATTACACCTAATCGTATTTTCAAACAACGTAACGTTGATATTGCAACGGTTTCGCTTGAAGATGCATGGGCTTACGGTTTTTCTGGTGTTATGGTGCGTGGCTCGGGCGCTGCTTGGGATTTGCGCAAAAGCCAGCCTTATGAGTGCTATGAAGAAATGGAATTTGATATTCCAGTCGGTAAAAATGGCGATTGTTATGATCGTTATCTTGTCCGCATGGAAGAAATGCGCCAATCAGTTCGTATTATTCGCCAATGTGTCGAGCGTTTGTTGAGTTCAGAAAAGACTGGCCCTGTTTCGAGTGTTGATCAAAAAATTACCCCGCCAAAACGCGGTGATATGAAGCGTTCAATGGAAGCGCTTATTCATCACTTCAAACTCTTTACTGAAGGTTTCCACGTTCCTGCGGGTGAAGTTTATGCAGCAGTGGAAGCGCCAAAAGGCGAATTTGGTGTCTATCTCGTCGCAGATGGTACCAATAAGCCATATCGTGTTAAATTACGTGCGCCAGGTTATGCACATTTACAAGCAATGGATTTCTTGTGTAAGGGTCACATGCTTGCAGACGTTGCTGCTATCCTTGGTTCCCTTGATATTGTTTTTGGAGAGGTTGATCGCTAATGTCTGTTCGCCGTCTCGCTGATGAATCTGTACAGCCCGATACATTTGCTTTTAATGCTGAAAATATGGCATGGGCTGAAAAAACTATTGCTAAATATCCTGAAGGTCGCCAGCAATCGGCGGTTATTCCTTTGCTGATGCGTGCGCAAGAGCAAGATGGTTGGGTCACACGCGCGTCAATTGAGTATATCGCTGATTTGCTCGGTATGGCTTATATTCGTGTTTTGGAAGTAGCAACATTTTATACTCAGTTCCAGTTAAAGCCAGTGGGTACAAAAGCCCATGTGCAAATATGTGGTACAACTCCTTGCATGCTTCGCGGTTCAGGTGAACTGATCAAACTTTGCAAGAATAAGATCAACGAACATGCATTTGAAACCAATGCAGACGGCACGCTTTCATGGGAAGAAGTCGAATGCTTAGGCGCTTGCGTTAATGCACCAATGGTGATGATTTTTAAAGATACCTATGAAGACCTAACACCAGAGCGTTTAGAAGAAATTATTGATGCTTTTGAGCGTGGTGAAGGTGCGTCAGTCCCTGTTGGGCCGCAAAATTCACGCAAGTCATCAGAACCAATCACAGGATTAACGTCATTGCTTGATGGTGATCAGGTAAAAGCTCAAGCTGTAAAGCCTAAAGAGTAGATATGTTAATGAGTGAGATTGCTTTAAAAGCCGATGGTTACGGACGGAAAGGAATAGGTGAGACATGCTAGCTGATAAGGATCGCATATTCACCAATATTTACGGATTAAAAGACACATCTCTTAAAGGTGCTATGTCTCGTGGCTGTTGGGACGGCACCAAAGGCATTATCGAAAAAGGCCGTGATTGGATCATCAATGAGATGAAAGCATCTGGTTTGCGTGGCCGTGGCGGTGCGGGTTTCCCGACTGGCATGAAATGGTCATTCATGCCAAAGGTCAGTGATGGTCGCCCTCATTATTTGGTTGTCAATGCCGATGAGTCCGAACCTGGTACGTGTAAAGATAGAGAGATCTTGCGTCACGATCCTCATACTTTGATTGAAGGCTGTGTTATAGCAACTTTTGCAATGGGCGCTCATATTGCTTTTATTTATGTACGCGGTGAATATATTCGCGAACGTGAAGCGCTGCAAGCAGCTATTGATGAATGCTATGATGCAGGACTTTTGGGTAAAAATCCAAAACATGGCCATCCTTGCGATATTATTGTGCATCATGGTGCCGGTGCTTATATTTGTGGTGAAGAAACTGCGCTGCTTGAAAGCTTGGAAGGCAAAAAAGGCCAGCCACGTTTGAAGCCGCCATTTCCAGCTAATATGGGTATTTATGGTTGCCCTACAACCGTTAATAATGTTGAATCCATTGCTGTTGCGCCAACGATTTTACGTCGCGGTGCAGAATGGTTTGCAGCTATTGGTCGTCCTAATAATGTGGGCACCAAATTATTCATGATTTCAGGTCATGTAAATACACCTTGCACCGTTGAAGAAGCTTTAGGCATTACTTTCCGTGAGCTTATTGAAAAACATGCCGGTGGTATCCGTGGTGGATGGGATAATTTCTTAGGCGTTATCCCAGGCGGTGCATCTTGTCCTGTCGTTCGCGGCGAAGACATGATCGATGTGATCATGGATTTTGACGGTTTAAGGGAAGTTAAGTCTTCTTTTGGTACTGGCGGCGCGATTGTTATGGATAAATCGACCGATATTATTAAAGCTATTTGGCGTATTGCAGCATTTTTTAAGCATGAAAGCTGTGGCCAATGTACACCATGCCGTGAAGGTACTGGTTGGATGATGCGTCTTTTGGGGCGCATGGTTGAAGGGCGCGCGCAAAAGCGCGAGATTGACCTTTTATTTGATGTGTCGAAGCAGGTTGAAGGGCATACGATTTGTGCGCTCGGCGATGCTGCTGCTTGGCCTATTCAGGGGCTTATTCGTAATTTCCGCCCTGAAATTGAAAAGCGGATTGATGAATATACCCATAATGCAGTGCAAAGCCGTAATATTGCGCTTGAAGCTGCTGAATAGGTTTTTTGGTTTAATTTCTAGGATAGGCGGCGAGGCCGCCGGTTTGGAAAAACGATGGCAAAGATCATAGTTGACGACAAGGAGATCGAGGTTCCCGATCACTATACGTTGCTACAAGCAGCGGAAGAGGCCGGAGCCGAGGTGCCCCGCTTTTGTTTTCACGAGCGTTTGTCTATCGCCGGCAATTGCCGCATGTGTTTGGTTGAAGTAAAAGGTGGGCCACCTAAGCCACAGGCTTCCTGTGCAATGGGCGTAAAGGACTTGCGCCCCGGTCCTAATGGTGAGCCACCGCAGATCTTTACAAAAACACCTATGGTAAAGCGCGCGCGTGAAAACGTCATGGAATTTCTTCTTATCAACCACCCGCTTGATTGCCCCATTTGCGATCAGGGCGGCGAATGTGATTTGCAAGATCAAGCAATGGCTTATGGTCGTGATTTCTCGCGTTATCAAGAAGATAAGCGTGCGGTAGAAGATAAATATATTGGGCCGTTAGTAAAGACAGTGATGACGCGTTGCATTCACTGCACACGTTGTGTGCGCTTTACCACCGAAGTTGCAGGTATTTCTGAGTTGGGGCTTATTGGTCGCGGCGAAGACGCTGAAATCACCACCTATCTTGAAAAGGCAATGACATCAGAGCTCCAGGGCAATGTTATCGATCTTTGTCCTGTTGGTGCTTTGACATCACGCCCATATGCTTTCAATGCACGCCCTTGGGAACTTAGCAAGACTGAAACTATTGACGTTATGGATGCGGTTGGTTCAGCTATCCGTGTTGACTCGCGTGGACGCGAAGTTATGCGTATTATGCCACGGGTTAATGAAGCGATTAATGAAGAATGGATTTCAGATAAGAGCCGCTTCATTTGGGATGGTTTAAAAACCCAGCGTCTTGATCGCCCTTATATTCGCAATAGCCAAGGTCGGTTAATGTCAGCAAGTTGGCAAGAAGCTTTTACGGCGATTAAAGTTGCGATTGATAAGGCAAATGCCACTAAAATTGGTGCTATTGCTGGTGATCTTGCAACAGTTGAAGAAATCTATTCGCTAAAATCATTGCTTAATGCGCTTGGCTCCACCCATTATGATTGCCGCCAAGATGGCGCAGCCCATGATCCAAAAGCGGGTCGCGCTAGCTATATTTTCAATACAACGATTGCCGGTATTGAGCAGTCCGATGCATTGATTATCATTGGTAGTAATCCACGTTTTGAAGCATCGGTTCTTAATGCCCGTATTCGTAAACGCCAAAGAAAGAGCGATTATCCAATTGCTGTGATTGGCGAGCGTGGTGAAATGCGCTATCCTTTCGAATATCTTGGGGCAGGGGAAGAAACACTCAGTCAACTTATTGATGGCAAGCTTTCATTCCTTGAAAAATTGAAAACTGCTCAAAAACCTATGATTATACTTGGTCAGGGTGCACTTAGCGGCGAGAATGGTGCTAATATTGCAAAGGCGGCTGCAAAGCTTGCTACAATTATTGGTGCGGTTAATGACGAGTGGAATGGCTTTAATGTCCTTCACACTGCAGCCTCACGCGTTGGCGGACTTGATCTTGGTTTTGTTGCCGAAGATAATGCAAGGGCAAAAGACGTAGTAAATGATAGCGAAGTATTATTCTTGCTTGGCGCTGATGAAATTGATTTGAATGCTAAAAAAGGCTTCACAATTTATATTGGTAGCCATGGCGATAATGGCGCACATAATGCAGATATTATTTTGCCCGGTGCAGCTTACACTGAAAAATCAGGTATTTTTGTAAATACTGAAGGCCGTGTACAGATGACCAATCGTGCAACTTTTGCTCCTGGTGAAGCAAAAGAAGATTGGGCAATTTTACGTGCATTGTCTGATGTTTTGGGTGTGCGTTTGCCTTATGACTCACTTGGCGCTTTAAGACGTAAGCTTTATAGTGAATATCCGCATTTTGCCGCCATTGATGATATTTTGGTGGGTGACGTTAAGGATATTACCACTTTGGCTAATGGCTTTAAAACCCTTGGTTCAGCAAAATTCGTTTTACCTATACAAGATTTCTATCTTACCAATCCGATCGCACGCTCATCTGCCATTATGGCTGAGTGTTCGGCGCTTGCAAGCGGTCGCATTCCGCAAGCAGCAGAATAATGGTTACAAGAGGAAGAGTGATATAAAATGTTAGATTTCTTCTTGATGCAGATATTGTTGCCAATCGGGCAGTCGCTATTATTTATTGTAGCGCTGTTGGTTATCATTGCATTCTTGCTTTTAGCAGATCGTAAGATTTGGGCAGCGGTTCAATTGCGTCGCGGTCCCAATGTTGTTGGTCCATTTGGTCTTTTCCAATCTTTTGCGGATTTGATTAAGTTTATTGTTAAAGAACCTGTCATTCCAGCCGGTGCAAATAAAGGTATTTTCCTTCTTGCTCCATTCATTTCGGCAGGCCTTGCCCTTTGTGGTTGGGCGGTTATTCCGGTTAATGAAGGGTGGGCAGTTGCTGATATTAATGTCGGCATGCTTTATGTATTCGCTATTTCTTCGTTAGAAGTTTATGGTGTTATTATGGGCGGCTGGGCATCAAACTCCAAATATCCATTTCTTGGTGCATTGCGCTCTGCCGCGCAAATGGTATCTTACGAAGTGTCCATTGGTTTTGTGATTGTGACTGTGCTACTTTGCGTAGGTTCGCTCGATCTTACTCAAATTGTGCTTGCACAAAAAGACGGTATCGGCACTATGGCTGGTTTGCCATTTGCATCATTCCTTGATTGGCATTGGTTAGGTCTTTTCCCAATGTTCGTTATTTTCTTTATTTCAGCACTTGCTGAAACAAATCGCCCACCTTTTGATTTGGTTGAAGCAGAATCTGAACTTGTGGCTGGGCACATGGTTGAATATTCTTCAGGCCCATATCTTCTTTATATGCTTGGTGAATATGTTGCGATTGTTTTGATGTGCGCCTTGACTACGATTTTATTCTTAGGTGGTTGGTTGCCGCCGCTTGATGTTTGGTGGCTCAATTGGATACCGGGTGTGTTCTGGTTCTTGTTCAAAGTTTGCGCTGTATTCTTTATGATTGCGATGGTTAAAGCTTTCGTTCCACGTTATCGCTATGATCAGCTCATGCGTCTTGGTTGGAAAGTCTTCTTGCCTATTTCACTTGCAATGGTCGTGCTTACGGCTGCATTCTTAAAAATTACTGGTCTGGCATAGGAGTTTAAGATAATGTCAAGTCTTTTCCAAGCTGCTAAATCTTTATTGCTACTTGAATTGGTAAGTGCCTTTTTTCTCGCCTGCAAGCAATTTGTAGCACCAAAGCCAACCATCAATTATCCTTATGAAAAAGGTCGTATTTCACCACGTTTTCGTGGTGAACATGCGCTGCGTCGTTATCCAAATGGTGAAGAACGCTGCATTGCTTGTAAATTATGTGAAGCTATTTGTCCTGCACAAGCTATTACCATTGAAGCTGGCCCACGCCGTAATGATGGTACAAGGCGTACAGTGCGTTACGATATTGACATGGTAAAGTGCATTTATTGTGGTTTTTGCCAAGAGGCATGCCCAGTTGAAGCGATTGTTGAGGGACCAAATTTTGAATTTGCGACCGAAACCCGCGAAGAGCTTTATTATGATAAGGAAAAGTTGCTCGCTAATGGCGATCGTTGGGAGCGCGAAATTGCCCGCAATATTGCGCTTGATGCACCGTATCGTTAATAATTTAGTATAACCTTAATATCGCATTGTAACTATTTGTTTTATATGTGGTTATAGGGTTTTATTTAAGGCTGTTTAGGCAGTTTTCGAGGGGCAAATATTTGACCCTCTTGTCATCGGAAGCTTTAATTTAGCTTCTTTCAGGCGAAGACGTGGCGCTTTCATTCCACGTCACTGCGTTGAATTATCTTGGGGAACCCCATGCTAACTGGTCCTGTGGTTGCGTTTTTTTATCTGTTCTCGTTCATTTTGATCGCAAGTGCCGTAATGGTGGTGGCGGCACGTAACCCCGTTCATTCGGTTCTTTTCCTCATTTTGGCTTTTTTCAATGCCGCAGCATTATTTTTGCTCACCGGCGCTGAATTTTTGGCCATGATCTTGCTTGTGGTTTATGTCGGTGCCGTTGCGGTATTGTTCTTATTTGTGGTCATGATGCTTGATGTGGACTTTGCCGAATTAAAGCGCGGTGCATTGCAATATGCACCAATTGGTGCGCTTGTCGGTCTTATTTTGCTTATTGAGCTTGTGGTTGTTTTTACTTCGAACTCGATCATTCCAGATGTTGCCATTGCTGCAAAAGCGGCAAGTGATGTTGCTAAAACCAATACACAAGCGCTTGGTGAAATACTTTATACTGATTATGTATTGTATTTCCAATTAGCCGGTTTGGTGCTTTTGGTTGCTATGATTGGGGCAATTGTATTGACATTGCGTCACCGCCCTAATGTTAAGCGCCAATCAATTGCTGCCCAAGTTGCACGTACACCTGAAACTGCCATTGAGATTAAAAAAGTCGAATCCAATAAAGGTATTTAACGGGAAGAAAAAAATGCATATAGAAATTGCTCACTATCTGACCGTTTCGGCGATCTTGTTCACGATTGGCGTTTTCGGTATTTTTCTAAATCGTAAGAATGTTATTATTATTTTAATGTCGGTAGAGCTTATTTTGCTCTCGGCTAATTTAAATTTCGTAGCATTCTCTGCTGTTTTAAATGATTTGGTAGGCCAAGTCTTTGCACTTTTCGTGCTAACAGTTGCTGCTGCAGAAACAGCAATTGGTCTTGCCATACTTGTTGTATTCTTCCGTAATCGCGGTTCTATCGCGGTGGAAGATGTCAATATGATGAAAGGTTGACGCATCATGTTATTTGACGCAATCGTCTTCCTTCCACTAATTGGTTTTCTCATTGCTGGTCTTTTTGGCAATAGCATCGGTGCGCGTGCAAGTGAATTGGTCACCTGTAGCTTAATGGTTGTTGTTGCCATATTGTCTTGGGTTGCATTTATTACAATTGCAATGAATGCAAATGGTGAAACCCAGCATGTGGAGGTGCTTAGCTGGATTTTATCAGGTAGATTGGACTTTGATTGGGCTTTTCGGGTTGATACTTTAACCGCAATTATGTTGGTTGTTGTTAATACCGTATCGGCGCTCGTGCATATCTATTCTATCGGTTACATGCACCATGATCCAAGCCGTCCACGCTTTTTTGCTTATCTTTCGCTGTTTACCTTTATGATGTTGATGTTGATCACGTCTGACAATCTCGTCCAAATGTTTTTTGGTTGGGAAGGCGTTGGTCTTGCTTCTTATTTGCTTATTGGCTTTTGGTATCAAAAACCTTCAGCCAGCAAAGCAGCCATGAAAGCTTTCGTGGTGAACCGCGTTGGTGATTTTGGCTTCCTACTTGGAATGTTTAGCATTTTTGTGATTTTCGGCGTTGTTGGGTTTGAAGATATTTTTGCCCGTGCGGGAAGTGGCGATTATGCTAACACTTTCACATTCTTAAGCTGGGAAGTTGACCGCACCAATGCGTTGACGATTACCTGCTTATTGTTATTCATTGGTGCAATGGGTAAATCAGCGCAGTTTTTGTTGCATACTTGGTTGCCAGACGCGATGGAAGGCCCAACTCCAGTATCTGCTCTTATCCATGCGGCTACCATGGTGACGGCTGGTGTGTTCATGGTTGCACGTATGTCGCCAATCTTTGAGCTTTCGCCTACAGCCTTGACAGTCATTACCTTTATTGGTGCGACAACTGCATTTTTTGCGGCAACTGTTGGCCTTGTGCAAAATGATATTAAGCGCGTTATTGCTTATTCAACCTGTTCGCAGCTTGGTTATATGTTTGTGGCTCTTGGTGTTGGCGCTTATGGCGCGGCAGTATTCCATTTGTTTACCCACGCTTTCTTCAAGGCATTATTGTTCCTTGGTGCAGGTTCAGTGATCCATGCTGTGTCTGATGAACAAGATATGCGTCATATGGGTGGCTTGCGTAAATATATTCCAACCACTTATTGGATGATGATTATCGGTACAATCGCTTTGACGGGCGTTGGTATTCCAGGAACCGTTATTGGTACTGCTGGTTTCTTCTCCAAGGATGCAATTATTGAATCGGCTTATGCTGCCCATAATGCTGCATCAGGCTATGGTTTCTGGCTGCTTGTCATTGCCGCCTTTATGACCAGTTTCTATTCATGGCGTTTGATTTTCCTTACCTTCCACGGCAAACCACGCGCAACGGCTGACGTTATGCATCATGTGCATGAATCAGGGCCTGTTATGTTAGCGCCATTGTTTGTTTTGGCAGTTGGCGCTTTGCTTGCGGGCTTTATCTTTATGCCTTATTTCTTCGGCGATCATTATGACGCTTTCTGGAAAGGTGCATTATTTACTTCCGAGCACAACCATGTGATGCATGATGCTCACGGCGTGCCAGTTTGGGTAAAATGGTCACCCTTTATTGTTATGGCTCTTGGTTTCGTTCTTGCTTTTTGGTTCTATATCATTTCGCCAGCCGTTCCAAAGGCACTTGCAACAGCAATGCCACGCCTTTACAAATTCCTGCTCAATAAATGGTATATTGATGAATTATATGACGCTATTTTTGTTCGTCCCACCTTTGCCATTGGCCGTTTCTTCTGGAAGGTCGTTGACGGAAAAATAATTGACGGACTAGGACCAAATGGTCTTGCCAGTCTTGTTCTTACTATTACCAATAAGGTCGCTGTACGCATGCAAACCGGCTATCTCTATCATTATGCATTTGCGATGCTTATCGGTGTTGCAGCCCTCATCACTTGGATGATGTTTGGAACATTTTGGAGTGTAAACTGATGAGTGAGCATTATTGGCCAATTCTTTCAACGGTTACATTCCTACCGTTACTCGGCGCATTGCTTATCCTCTTGATTAAAGAGGATGGCGAGGCTGCCAAGCGTAATATTCGTAATGTTACGCTATTAACCACTATTTTTGTATTTGTACTTTCGCTTGTCGTTTGGGCAGGTTTTGATCGCAGCAATGCTGGCTTCCAAATGGTTGAAAAACTTGTTTGGCTTACCAATTCTGAAGGTAAACCAGCAATTAGCTACCATATGGGTGTCGATGGTATCTCCATCTTATTTGTGGTGCTTACCGCATTTCTTATGCCATTTTGTATTCTTGCCAGTTGGGAAACAGTTCAAAAGCGCGTAAAGCAATATATGATTATGTTTCTTATTCTAGAAACAATGGTTATTGGTGTATTTTGTGCGCTTGATGGTGTGCTATTCTATATCTTCTTTGAAGGTAGCCTTATTCCAATGTTTATCATCATTGGCGTATGGGGTGGTCAGCGCCGTGTTTATGCAAGTATAAAATTTTTCCTTTATACCTTGCTTGGTTCGCTTCTCATGCTTGTTGCATTAATGGCAATGTATTGGAATGCTGGTACACTTGATATTGTTGAATTGTTAAACAATCACCATTTCCCTGCTTCCATGCAGACCTGGTTATGGCTTGCTTTCTTTGCGTCCTTCGCAGTTAAAATGCCAATGTGGCCCGTCCATACTTGGTTGCCAGATGCACACGTTGAAGCACCAACGGCAGGCTCGGTTATTCTTGCTGGTATTTTGTTGAAGCTTGGTGGCTATGGGTTCTTGCGTTTCTCGCTCCCTATGTTCCCTGTTGCATCAGAACATTTTGCAGATTTCGTCTTTGCTTTGTCCGTTATCGCAATTATTTACACCTCACTGGTTGCTCTTGTGCAAGAGGACATGAAAAAGCTTATTGCTTATTCGTCAATTGCCCATATGGGCTATGTGACAATGGGTATTTTCTCCGCCAATGCCCAAGGTGTTGAAGGTGCGATTTATCAAATGATTTCGCATGGTTTCGTATCAGGCGCACTCTTCCTTTGTGTGGGTGTTATCTATGATCGCCTTCATACTCGTGAGATTGCGGCATTTGGCGGCCTTGTCAATAATATGCCAAAATATGCAACGGTATTCTTGATCTTCACCATGGCCAATGTCGGCTTACCGGGCACCTCGGGCTTTATTGGTGAGTTCTTGACGCTGATTGGTCTTTTCCAAGTAAATACTTGGCTTGCAGTTTTTGCAACCTCTGGGGTTATTCTCTCAGCTGCTTATGCACTTTATCTTTACCGCCGTGTCATTTTTGGCCCGCTGGAGAAAGAAAGCTTGAAGGCTTTGCTAGATTTATCGCCACGGGAAAAATTCCTTCTCTACCCAATGGTTGTTTTGACTATTTTCTTCGGTGTTTATCCGATGGGTATCTTGAATGTTATTTCAGGTACCGTAAACAACCTTATTACCAATTATAATGATGCACTGCAGGCAATTGCTTCAAGTGCAACATTGATGCAATAGAAGAGGCAAATCTGATGCAGATTGATTTGATGGCTCAATTGCCGCTCATGCTTCCAGAGCTAGTGATCGCAGTGGGTGCTCTTGTGTTGCTTATGGTGGGCGTATATTCAAAACAGCAATCTTATACAATGATAACCACGCTTGCGGTTGTTGTTTTGGCTGCTGCTCTTGTATTATTAGTGGTGTTTCCGCCCTATGGTAACGTGTTTGGCGATGCCTTGATTATGGATAGCTATAGCCGTTACATGAAAGTTCTAACCGTGATTGGTGCGCTTGTCGCACTGGTCATGTCGGTTGGCTATGCCAAGAATTACGGTTTTGATAAGTTTGAATTTCCAATCATCGCCTTGCTTTCAACTGTTGGCATGATGCTCATGATTTCAGCCGGCAATATGCTATCACTTTATATGGGCTTGGAATTGCAATCCCTTGCCCTTTATGTGCTAGCTGCCTTTAACCGTGATAATGCTCGCTCATCTGAAGCTGGCCTTAAATATTTTGTTTTGGGTGCTTTGTCTTCAGGCATGTTGCTTTACGGTATTTCACTGGTTTATGGCTATACTGGCCATATTGGTTTCATGGAAATTGCCCAAAGCTTCACAGGTGGTCATCCGCCGCTTGGCCTTATCTTTGGTATGGTCTTTGTGCTTGCAGGTCTTGCATTCAAAATTTCTGCCGTTCCATTCCATATGTGGACGCCCGATGTTTATGAAGGTTCGCCAACACCCGTAACTGCCTTTTTTGCCGGTGCTCCAAAAGTTGCTGCTATTGCGCTTATCGGTCGTATTGTGGTTATGGGCTTTAGCCCAGATCATATTGGTGCACAATCAAGCATTATGCCTGCAGCGCAGCAAATTCTTGTGTTCATTGCGATTGCGTCGATGATCCTTGGTGCTTTTGCTGGTATTGGCCAAAAGAACATTAAGCGCCTAATGGCTTATTCATCTATTACCCATATGGGCTACGCGCTTGTTGGTCTTTCTGCTGCTGCTGGAGCAGGGTCTTTGGAAATTGCTACAGCTGGTGTACAAAGTATCATCATTTATATGACGATTTACCTTGTTACGACGCTTGGTGCATTCGCCTTTATTCTAGCTATGCGTAATCGCGATGGTAATGTTGAAGAAATCAGTGACCTTGCTGGCCTTGCTTGGAGCAATCCTTTTATGGCAGCAATCATGACCATGCACATGTTCTCACTTGCCAGCATTCCGCCTTTGGCTGGTTTTTTTGGTAAATGGTACACATTCTCAGCGGCCGTTGGTGCTGGCTTGGTGCCACTCGCCGTCATTGGTATGATGGCATCTGTGGTTGGTGCTTTTTACTACTTGCGCCTTATCAAAGTCATGTGGTTTGATGAATCCAAGGGCGGCTTCTTAGCTTTGCCAAGTGAATTGCGCATTGTGTTATTCTTGAGCGGTGTATTTGGATTGTTCTATGTGTTCTTTGCTGTATGGATTACACCATGGGCAGCAACAGCCGCACAATCTCTTTTCATGGCACAATAATTACGACGTAGACAATAATTAAGTAAAGTTTCAAATGGTTGTTCGCCTTTCTTCGCAAGCAAAAAAAGCTGGTTATCGGGTTGAGTTTTATGAACTTTTAGACTCAACCAATCAACTAGCCACTGAGTTTGCAAAGAACGGCGACCAAGGAAATTTATGGATAGTTGCAGATGAGCAGCTAGCAGGGCGTGGGCGGCGTGGTCGCCAATGGGTTAGTCCCAAAGGTAATTTTTTTGTTTCACTATTATTGGTGGATGATTTTGCGCCGCATAATGCCGCAACATTAGGTTTTGTAACCGGCGTCTCATTAATCGAAGCGTTAGAACAACACAAGCGCTCAATAGGCTTTGGCATTTCCAGTGAACCCGTCAAATTAAAGTGGCCCAATGACCTTTTGGTGGGCGATGCCAAATTATCTGGTATTTTATTGGAACTGGTGACTTTACCAAACCAAAATCACGCAATCATTATTGGTATTGGTGGCAATATTGTCAGCTCGCCCGATAATATGCCTTACCCTACTGCCGCCTTGCACAATATTGGCTATAATATTGATGCAGCACAATGGTTTGAAAGCCTATCGGATACATGGGCAACCAATTATAAATTATGGGATAAGGGAAAAAACCTTAGCGCAATTCGTGATAAATGGCTGCAACATGCCGCTAATCTAGGTGGGCGGGTTAATATCATGGTCAATGGTGAATTAATCACTGGCGTTTTTGAAACCATTGATGAAAATTGCCAATTGGTTATTTACCAAGATAATGGCGTGCGCAAAACAATATCTGCCGGTGAAGTGCATTTTACCAACCAAGTATTTTCCGCCAAACAATAATCAAAAAGTCAGTTAGTATCTTTAAAATCGAGTGTCTTTTTGCCAGATTTCCAAGGCTTAACTTATATCCTTGTTTTTAGCACGCAGGTCAAAGGGCTTTTTACCAAAACGGCGGCGAAACATGCGGCTTAAATGCGATGAATCGCAAAAGCCACATTGGATTGCAATTTCGGCAAGGGGCTTGTTGGTGGTTTCAATAAGTGTGCGGGCAAAATTAAGCCGCATATCAATAAATGCGGCTTGCGGTGAAGTAGCAAGGGCTTGCTGAAAATGGCGCTCTATTTGCCGTTTATTATGGCCAATTGTTTTGGCTATATCATCTATAGATAATGGACAATCAATATTTTGCTGCATCATATGCAATGATTTCGCAACGACAGGGTTATCGCTATGCCATTCTTGGGGGATAGTTGGCTGCGTTTTATCTGGGGGGAACGGTTCATTGGCCGCCAATGTATGCAAAGCCTTACGTGCTTCGCTTCGCCCGATATGTTTTGCTACAATGTAGGAAGCAAGTTGGCTGGTACCTGCCGCACTATCAGTGCTTAAGCGGTCTCGGTCAATGATGAAGCTTTTATCCATAACAGAGCGCAAACCACTATATTTTTCTAAAAAAGTTTGACCGCGCAATGGGCTAAGGCAAGTTTGATAACCTTCCATGAGACCCGCAGCATGGATGATAAGGCTGCCAGTACCGATACCACCAAGCGTAATTTTGCTTTGTGCTGTAAGATGGAGATAATCAATATAGCTACTATCAAGTTCGCTTAGGCTATCCGTGTAACGGCCTACCACAATTATATAATCAAAATTTTGTGGGGCAATGAGTGATTGGTTAGGTTGTACGCCAATACCACTACTTGAAAAAATTGGGTTCAGGGAATTGGATAAAACAGACCAATGACATGACGTTTGATTAATGCTTGCAACCTTATTATTGGCAAGGGTTAAAACATCAATAAAATTTGCAAATGCGCTCAAGGCAAAGTCGTTAGCAAGAATAAATCCAATTGAAAATCTTGGCTGCTTAAGGGATTTATTATTTGCAGCTTTGGGAGTTGCTGTTTGTTGATCGGCGATATGATTTTGCCTCTCCATGCACAATCTCTCCATAACTATCTCATTTGCGAGTTGGATAGATATATTCAATCGAATAATTCTAAATTGCAATAGTTTTATTTCTCGATAAGTACCGAAGCTATCCATACAAATTCAAGTAAGTCTGTGATTGTGGGATTTTTTGATTGAGATTGCGGTGATTTATCGCATGTGGATAGCTAGCCGCTATTTGTTTTTTTACAGAGTGATTGTCTTTTTATATTTTTTACTGATAACTATCGGGTATCAGCATATGTCTTTATTTAAGATTAACGCTCAAATGGGTGATGAGGTTGTCGCCTCTTTATAATCCTTTGCTAACTTTCGGCATATTCATCGGCGCAAAGGTCACCATGCAGCCTACGACAATTTGTTTGCGCAACTAGTTTGTTATATCATCCGTTACATTATAAAGTTTTCAGTTTCATCAATATTTTTTTGCTTAAATAAACGCCTATTTACCTGCTGGAGTTAAAGGCCAGCCCTTGAGCATGCTGTCGAATAAGCAATTTTGCTTGCAATTCCTCCTCAATATTGGCAATCGCAGTCTATATTGATGGCGAGGACACTTTAACGCGTTCAGGCGCAAGACTAATGTACCAGTTTCCGCATTAGATATAAAATATTCAACTTGTCTTAAAGTAATACGTATGATTGCGTTTCCAATAGAATTTAAATTGCGATATATTTAGAATTATTAATATAAAGAATTTAAATGACATAGTCATAATATTTAGAATTTTTATTCTATGTAGTCGATTAATAAATTGAAAAAAAATATAATAGGGTCTTGCCTAGTTAAATGATAATTATTCGTTATGAGGCTATGATAAGACGTGAAAAATAAGCATTCCATTCGTAGTAGAATTTTAAAACAGAAAATTCGTTATGTTGTTCGCTGTTTTGTGGTTGATTTAACTGGATTTCAAACCTCACGATTGACTGGGCTAAACCTTAA
The DNA here is from genome assembly GCF_026743145.1 of Bartonella sp. HY761. NCBI lineage: Bacteria > Pseudomonadati > Pseudomonadota > Alphaproteobacteria > Hyphomicrobiales > Bartonellaceae > Bartonella > Bartonella sp. HY761. Next base: position 1,988,817 of record NZ_CP104887.1, on the reverse strand, counting down.
TATCATTAACCACATTTATCAGGGGCTGCGCGAACCTATCTATCTATCTATCTATCTATCTATCTAGCTTGCGAAGCTTAAGCGTCCCGTGTTTGGTATTGTTGAAGTTGATGAAAGTTTAATCGGTCCTCGTCGTCTATTAGGCAAAGATGGGCGTGGCTCTTTTGGTAAAACAATAGTTTTTGTACATTTGAACGAGGGGGGTAAGCTTATACTGAAATTGTACCAAACTGCTTAAAAGCTACCTTACAGGGCTTTATGACGCAAGAAAAGTGGATATTGCCTCGATCATAAACTCTGATGGGTAGCGCGGATATAATGGTTTGGTTGATTTTGGTTAACGACATTTCCATGTTGACCATCTGCTAAGATGAATTTGCAAGGGGCGTGTTTATATCAAGGGTATTGAAGGCTTTTGGGGATTAGCAAAAGTAAGGCTCAGCAAATTCAAAAGCATTCCTGAAAAGACGTTCCATCTGCATCTTAAAGAATGAGAATGAATACTTAACAACCTATCTTATGAAAAAGCAAAAATCTTGCTACAATAGCTAAGGTTAAACCCGTTTAATTAGGCAAGACCTTTTATTTATTATTTTGTTGTGTAATGGTGGTGTATATGATGAAAAATATAAGTGTTTTATTAGTCTTTATTTTTATTTCTGCATGTTCAACTGTATCAGGAACTTATCGTATTGTTTCACATGATGCTAATGGTAAAGAGTTAGGACCAAAAATTAATTTAACAGATGCTACCAGCGATATGTTTGTAAAATATCGACGAATGCTTTGCAAGTTTAATCCAAAATCCGTTGTTACAATTAAAAATACCCAAACGGGTCAAGACATGGCTGGTTTAAGCCCTTATCAATGTCCATAATTGCTTTTGCTACATTCTAGTCTAAGTTGCTATAGAATTTCTGGATATTGGGTGATATGCTCCAATTTCATTTTTTAAACCGATTATTCATTTGCCATTTAGCTTTTTATGACCAAATCAGAACGCCTACTTGCTCTATTAGACCTGTTGCGTCGTTACCGTTATCCAGTAACGGGAGCTGTGCTTGCCAATGAATTAAAGGTAAGTTTACGGACGCTTTATCGCGATATTGCAAGTTTGCAAGCGCAAGGTGCAACAATTGAGGGCGAAGCAGGGCTTGGCTATGTTTTACGCCCTGGGTTTCATGTGCCGCCCTTAATGTTTAGTCATGACGAATTGGAAGCCTTGGTGCTTGGGTCGCGCTTGGTTGCAAGTTTGGGCGAGGGCGCATTGTTGCAAGATGCGCGCTCTGCCATGGCAAAAATTGCGGCTTGTTTGCCCAAAGCCTTAGCCGATTCAATGCAAGCTGTTGCACTACATGTTCCGCCCGATACGCGGTTTAACCAGCCTGAAACTATGGAAGTAGTCACATTATTGCGCAAAGTCATTCGCGATCATAAAAAGCTTGCGATTACCTATTGTGATGCCCATGGTAAATTTAGCAAACGGATTATTTGGGCTTTTGGATTAGCTTTTTTTGCAAAAAGCCGGATAATCTTGGCCCATTGCGAGGAACGCGATGATTTTAGGCATTTTAGAACCGATAGGATTTTAAGCTGTAATGCATTGCCACAAAACTATCCCCAAAGCCGCAGTAAATTATTGCGCGACTGGGCAGAAATGATGAAAGAAAGCTGTGAGGATTTCAAGCTGGAGCAGTTTTAATCAAAGGTGAATCATTTTTGGCTATAATTTAACCATGCGCTCAGTGCAGCATGCTTTTTTAATGTAATGGTCGTGCTATAGGGCAGGTTAAATAGATTTTATGCCTTATTCGATGATAAATTTTAGTGCGATTTATAGTGTTTCAAAACAACAACAGATTTTTATTGAAAACGATTTAGTTTTCAATATTATTTGATTGAAATCAAAATTTAATGATTTTTATTTTTTCATTGTCTGCTAATATACCCCGAATAAATTAAAGCTACATAGTAGCTTAAAGGCATTTATTTTTGCTATTTTGTAATTGCCTTTTTAAGGAGTAAGTAATGTCTGATCATCGTGTGGTTATTGTGGGTGGTGGTTTTGCGGGCCTTTCTGCAGCCAAAGCAATAAAATGCCCAAATACCGTGATTACCGTGATTGACCAACGTAACCACCATCTTTTTCAACCACTGCTTTATCAGGTAGCAACTACCATTCTTGCAACATCAGAAATTGCGTGGCCTATTCGTCATTTACTGCGCAAGCGTAAAGATATTACCACCTATCTTGGTAAGGTAACAGCAATTGATAAGGAAGCACGGCAAGTTAGTCTATCCGATGGTAAGCAATTACCCTATGACACGTTAATTTTAGCAACTGGCGCACGGCATGCCTATTTTGGTAAAGATGAGTGGGAAGATATTGCACCCGGTCTTAAAGATCTTGAAGACGCAACAACTATAAGACGACGCATGTTGGTGGCTTTTGAAAAAGCTGAAATGGAAAAAGATCCTAAACTGCGTGAAGCGCTGCTTACTTTTGTGATTATTGGCGGCGGTGCAACAGGTGTTGAGCTTGCCGGTATTATTGCTGAACTTGCCCATAAAACTTTGCCAAAAGAATTCCGCAATATTGATACAACCAAAGCAAAAGTTTTGCTTGTTGAAGCAGGGAGCCGTGTTTTACCAGTCTTTCCTGAAGAATTATCTGAATATGCCAAGAAAACCTTGGAAAAAATGGGCGTTGATGTGCGCACGGGCAAACCAGTAACTGAGTGTCATGAAGATGGTGTCGCCATTGGTGATGAAGCTATTCCTGCCCGTACAATTATTTGGGCGGCAGGGGTTAAAGCATCAGATGCTGCTGATTGGATTAATACGCAAAAAGATCGAGCTGGTCGCGCTTTTGTTAAGGATGATCTCTCGGTGGAGAACCATCCAGAAATTTTCATTATTGGTGATACGGCATCGGTAAAGCAAATAAATGGCAATCCAGTTCCCGGTATTGCACCTGCCGCCAAGCAACAGGGCGAATATGTTGCAAAGGTTATTAATCATCGCCGCAAAAATTTGACGCCGCCGCCCGCTTTTCATTATCGCCACCTTGGTAACCTTGCAACCATTGGCCGCAATTCTGCGGTGATTGATTTTGGTAAAATTCGGCTCACCGGTTTTCTTGCATGGTGGATTTGGGGTGTTGCCCATATTTATTTCTTGATTGGCGCGCAAAGTCGGTTAGCCGTTGCTTTAAATTGGTTGTGGCTTTCCATTTCAGGCCGCCGTTCCGCCCGTCTTATTACCCAACGTGAAACCCGCCGGACTGACGAGCAACAAATGTAGCATTTTGCCGCTTTAAAGGGTAATATATAGATGCAGCAATAATGTATTGTACTTTATCGCTGCTAATCTTTTTTATAATCAGCTATTAATTGCAAATAATAGCGGATTAATTTGTCGGTGTCATTGGCTTCAAATCGTATTTCAGGACCACGCCAATCGCAATAAGTGATTGTGCCGCCGCGATAGTTAAAATTAATACTATAGCTATCAAATTTATCTGGGTTATCTATCAAAAACAGCTTTTCAGCATTATTTTGTTGAATAATATTGCGTAGAGCTATTATTTTTTCTTTTGCCAATATCTTTTGAGAGTTTTCATCGCTCATGGCGGTTTATCCTTAACCGTTTATATTTAAAAATATGCTTTTAGTTTTTTAAAATATCGACTGTGAAACGATAGTCTTGCAATCTCATAATTATGAAAATATCAAGATGCGGTTTTTGTTTTTTTATTAAATAGGTTACTGGGTAAGGTTACAAACACCAATGATGAAAGAATTAGTAATACGCCAAGCCAACCGATAAGTGGTAAGCGCTCCCCAAGAATAAGCACTGCCAAAAATGCTGCAACGACTGGTTCCATGAGTGTAATGGTAATGGCAACGCTTGCTTTAATGCGAGCAAGCCCATAGCCAAAACACAAATATCCTAAAAACATTGGGATAAGAGCCATATAAAGCCCTACTGAAAAATTTTGCCATGATAGCAAGAAAGGTGCGCCAGTTGCCAAAAGTATTGGCATGAGCATAAGGCCACCTAGCCCAAACGTTGCGCCCATAGCTGCCGATGAGGCAATGCCTTTTTGCATAAGTTGACGGGATGTCCAAGAATATCCAGCATAGGTGAGCCCAGCAACGAGCCCCAAAAATATACCAAGCAATGGATTTTCATCGCCCTTTTGGGTAGATGCGCCATGGTGGGTCGCAAGGCAGAGTAAAATAATGCCAACAAGGCCAACGCTAATGCCAATGAGCCAGCGCATGGAAATTGGATGCTTTTCAAAAAAACGCTCGATAATAACCGAGCATAATGGGGCTGAACCAATGGAAATAACCGTACCAATGGTAACGCCGGCAAGCCGCATAGAAGCATAAAAAGCAAGCGGATAAACCAAAACTGAAATGCCCCCTGCCAATAATAAAACCCAATGCCTTTTGAGGGCCGATAGTTGCGCAGATATTTTTTTGCGTGCCATAAAAGCTTGGATTAATCCGCCAAGCCCCATGGCCGACGCGCCAATGGCAATAGGCCCAACTTGTGGTGCCATAGCCGCAGCCGTTCCTGTTGTTCCCCATAAAAGTGCCGCGAAGAAAACAGCACCAAGGCCATAATAATAGTCTTTAGACATGCTGCATCCCATGGATTAATTAAGAGGGTAGAAGCGACGACTTCTTTTGAAGCTTTATATTTGAGTGTCAACTTAACCCGAAACTTGCTTCATTTTTTGCGGAAAATGCGCTTAAAACTGCGTGCAGAGCGAGGCGTCTGGTGTTTTTTCATTATAATAATAATTCATGGTGAAAAGCCATGTTTTACACTCATTCATAGTTTGAAAACAGCGATAGCGTTCTACTGGCATATAGCCAGAGCCATAATATTGAAATGGTGTTTGTTCCCAACCACGGAAAAAACCGGCAATAATGCCGCTGCCTTTGGGCGGTGTATTGCAGCGCTTGCCTAAAAATTCATTTTGCCTATCCGGCGCTGCTGCAAAAGACGTTAGCGGAAGAAGTGCAATGAAGATACTTATAAAAATTACTTTTATTTTGTTTATCATTGCACTTTCTCCTTTAATTTATGAGCTAAAATATCTCAAAAAAATAGGTTTAGCTTAATTGTTATAATTAGATTTTTTCTGCCAAAATGTCATAATTGACAATTTTTAGCATGAAAGAATACATATAGGCCCATTCTTCAAGTCGTGAAAAGCGACCCGATGCTCCTGCATGTCCTGCATCCATATTAATGCGGAATAAAACAGGATTATAATCACTTTTGCGTTCACGCAAGCGAGCAACCCATTTTGCTGGCTCCCAATAGGTGACGCGTGGATCCGTTAGGCCAGCAAGTATCAACATTGGCGGATAGGCTTGTTGCTTAACATTGTCATAAGGCGAATAAGAGGCAATTAATTCATAATCATCTTTAGATTCGATTGGGTTGCCCCATTCCGACCATTCTGGCGGGGTGAGGGGCAGGCTTGCATCAAGCATTGTGTTTAAAACATCAACAAAAGGTACAGCGGCAACAATGGCAGCATAATCATTGGGTGCCATATTGGCAATTGCCCCCATCAGCATACCACCTGCAGAACCACCAAAAGCCATTAATTTTTCATGGGACGTAAAACCATTTTCAACTAGATAGCGGCCGGCAGTGATAAAATCATGGAATGTATTGGTTTTATGCTTTAATTTGCCATTCTCATACCAATGATAGCCTTTTTCTTTGCCACCACGAATATGCGCCACACAATAAATAAAACCACGATCAACCAGTGATAGAACCGTAGTGCTAAAACTTGCGGGCATGCTCATGCCATAGGCGCCATAGCCGTATAAAAGACATGGCGCCGTGCCATCAAGAGCAATATCTTTGCGGTAAAGCAAGGTTAAAGGTACCAATTCGCCATCATGCGCTTTAGCCATTAAGCGGCGGGCAACATAATCGCTGGCATTATGTCCCGATGGTACTTCTTGCTCTTTAAGCAAATTGCGCTCACGCGAGTTCAAATCATATTCAAAAAGCTGGCGCGGTGTGGTTGGTGATGAATAGGAAAAGCGGATAATATCGCTATCATATTCTACTGCGCCATGCAGCCCCAAGGAATAGGCTTCTTCATCAAAGGCAATAGAATGAATATCCTTGGTTTCACGGTTCCAAACTTTAATTGCAGGCAAGCAGTTTTGGGTTTCTAGCCATAAAAGATAATTTTCATAAGCATCAAAGCCAACAATCAAACGGCCTTCTTCATGGGGAATGAAGTCTTGCCAATTTTCTGGCTCTGGCTGCGCTGATGGCGTTACCATCACTTTAAAATCACGCGCTTTATCCATGTTGGTCAAGATATAGAATTGCTCGCCGGCAGGAATAATTTCATATTCAACACCGGTTTCGCGGGCCTTAATTAATTTTGGTTGTGCTGATGGATCATTGGCTGGCAAAAACCATATTTCAGATGTTTCATGGTCGTGCAGATTAATAAAAATATAATCTTCCAAGGCAGAGCCTGAAACTTGCACAAAAAACCGGGTATCTTCTTCCTTGAAAATAAGTCTATCTTCGCTTTGCTGTGTGCCAAGACGGTGATAGAAAATTTCGCTAGCGCGATGGTTTTCGTCTAATTTGCTATAGAAAAAACCTTGTGCATTGGCATCCCAAACCCCATCACCACTCGTATGCGACAAAACTTCATCATGGTCACTATCGTGCCCAAAATCACGAATTTTAATATCGTAAAATTCTGATCCCTTATCGTCATAGCTCCAAAGACATTTTTTATGGTCTGGCGCATAGCTAACGCCGCCAAGCTGGAAATAAGCTTTATCCTCACCTTCCTTATGGCCATCAAGATAAATAAATTGTTCGCCACCATCACGTTTAGTGCGGAAAAAATAAGGTTGCTCGCCGCCAATTGCAAAGGCTGAACCATAAGCAAATTCACCATCTTTTTCAGGAACGGATGAATCATCTTCCTTGATGCGGCCCTTCATTTCTGCAAAAAGCTTGGCTTGCAATTCTTCAGTGCCGGTCATCATTTCTGCCTGATAGGCATTTTCCTGCTGTAATTGTGCTAAAATAGCTGGGTCAAGCTTTGATGGATCTTGAAACACTTCTTGCCAATTATCTGCGCGTAGCCATGCATATTCATCAGTTTTTTCAATGCCATGATGAACAGATTTTTGTGCAATTTTTGCGGTTTCTGGAGCCGCAATAGCTGGAAATATTTTTGCCATGATAAACCTTATAGGGTGAACAGAAATTTATGTGATAAAATGCAATATGTATGAAACTTTAAGAATAATCGCTGCTCTTTGCAATGATTATTCCATTTATAGATGGGGATTAAGTACCGCTACCACAAGCACTTTATATGCAAAGCTAAAGTGTTTATCACTGACATTATCAGGCAGGGGCAGCATCAATAATGCGTATTTGCGGAGAATAGGAGCCATTCCAATAGTTAAGCGATAAATTGCCAACCATGTGAATGTAATTGCCGCGATTAGCCAATAAAAATGTGCCAAGATCAGAACTGGCGCTGCGAAATGCAATGCCTTTAAGCTTTCTTCCTTCAGCATTGGCAAGAGTTACCGCAACATGTCCCTTTCCCACTTCGCGTACATCAACAAGACAGTGTGATGGGATTGCAAAAATAGGCTGATCATTGCCAGCACCAAAAGGACCAGCTTTTTCTAGCAATTTGATAAAATCATTGGTTGCGCCGCTAGCAGAAATTGCACCATCAATGGCAAGAGTTGCTGATTGGCGTAAGGTTAAAACACGCTTATTGGCTTCTGCATTACACCAAATTCTAAAATCATTGATCTTGCTCGCATTAATGGTAAGACCCGCTGCCATAATATGACCGCCGCCTTTTTCAATCAAACCTTCTTCAACTGCGCGGCGTATAAGATCGCCAACATCAAAACCTGTGATAGAACGTGCAGAACCAGTTGCTGACCCATCTGGCTTAATAGCAAGGGCAATGGCTGGTCTTTGATAACGTTCTTTCAAACGCGATGCTAACAGCCCAACAATACCGGGGTGCCAATCGGGGCTTGCGACTACAATCACTGATGGCTCGGTGGTTTGTTGCGATAATTCAAATAAAACTTGCGCTTCTGCTTCTTCTAGCTGCACCGCTTCTAGTGCTTGTCTTTCGCTATTTAAGCCTTCAAGTTCAAGGGCAATTTTTGTTGCTTGATCGCCATTATCGGTACCTAGCAAAATACTACCAAGGGCAGAATTGCCAATGCGTCCGCCAGCATTGATGCGCGGACCAATTAAAAAGCCAAGATGAAACGTGTTTAATGGCTCACCAATACGCGCGGCTTTTGCAAGGGCTGCAAAACCAACATTATTCATGCTGCGGGCGACTTGTAAGCCTTTAACCACAAAAGCACGATTTACCCCGATCAGCGGCACAACGTCACAAATGGTGGCAAGGGCGACAAGGTCAAGCAATGCCAACAGGTCGGGCATTTGCCCTTTAAATTGGCGAGTGCGTAAATTACGGGAAATAGCTGCAAGAGTAATGAAAACCACCCCTGCGGCGCATAAAAAGCCATGGCCAGAAAAATCATCAGGGCGGTTGGGATTAACTACTGCTAATGCCTTGCTTGGCAAAACATCGCCCATTTGGTGGTGATCAAGTACCACCACATCAGCACCAAGATTGGCAGCCGCAGCGATAGGCCCTTCACTTAAAGAGCCGCAATCAACCGTGACAATGAGGCTTGCGCCATTATGGACAAGTTGTGCCATTGCATCATCATTGGGGCCATAGCCCTCGACAATACGGTCAGGAATATGAATTTCAACTAAAAGACCAAAGCTACGTAAAAAACGTGCCAATATGGTAGATGAACATGCGCCGTCAACATCATAATCACCAAGAATTGCAACTTTTTCACGCTTGATAATGGCATCGGCAATGCGTGTTGCGGCCTTATCCATATCAGTAAAACTTGATGGATCAGGCATAGAATCGCGCAAGGTCGGATCAAGAAATTGATTGACATCGCCTTCTTCAATACCGCGCCCTACCAAGACGCGTGCTAGCATGTCAGGAATGCCATATTTCTGCGTCATTGCTAAAACAGCGTTTAAATTAGCTCTGTCTAAACGATCTACCCAGCGGTAGCCAAGTACTGAGCGTTCAACACCTAAAAAGCAATTTTTCTTGTCAGCAATATCTATATTCTTCATAATTTATATGTAGTGTAAATTATTCCATCTGTGAAGTGGTTTAGAATATTTCGTAACTACAAATCAAATTGATGAGCGCTTAAATTATGTTTTTTGATTGAAAACAAAAGCAAGAGTGAAATCTTAGTTTTTTATAAATTCGAAAGGCATTTTATAAAACAACAAGTGTTTTTTCAAAAATGCCTTTAAAATTATTCCTCAATCAATGTATTGCGGCGATTTTTTAAACTTTGCCAAATAAACACAAGAATAAAAATAGCTGTTTCAAAAACCACTATTGTTGCGGCGGGGCTGCTGTCAAAAAAGAAGCTTGCATAAATGCCGCAAAAACTTACCAGAACCCCAAGACTTACGGCGATTAACACCATGTGTGATAATTTACGCGTTAATAAAAAGGCAATAGCACCTGGTGCAATAAGGAGTGAAATCGATAAAATAATGCCAACGCTTTTTAATGCTGCCACAATTGCAAGCGATATCATGATAAGCAAACCATAATGTAAAACCCATAAACTAAGACCAACCGCTTTCGCCTCAATCGGGTCAAAGATGAATAGTTGGAAATCTCGCCATTTGATGCTTAAAATAACAGTAATAAAGACGGAAATGCCAAGGGTTGATAAAACATCATTCCAGCTAACACCAAGTAAGCTGCCAAATAGGATATGGGTCAGATGAACATCACTTTCTATCGTCGTAACGAGAACTAGCCCAAGGGCAAACATGCCCGAAAAAACAATGCCAAGAATAGTATCTTGTTTAACGCGGCTATTGGCTTGTAAAAAACCGGTTACCATAGCGGTCAAAATACCGGCGCCAAACGCACCCACCGCAAAAGGTAAACCCACCATATAGGCAATGACAACTCCGGGGAATACCGCATGTGAAAGTGCGTCACCGAGCAATGCCCAACCTTTTAGCACTAAAAAGCATGATAAAAACGCCATTGGAATGGAAACAATAACCGTAATCAATAGGCCTTTGACCATAAAGTCGAATTGAAATGGCTCTAATAGGATATCAAGCATGATCATCCTCCAATGCCTGTTTGGCTTTTAGTCGTGCAGCAATATAGCCGTGCTTGGGCGCAAAGAAAAAGGCAATGATAAATAAAGCCGTTTGCAAAAGAACGATAAATCCTCCGGGCTGTACGTTTACAAAATAGCTTATATACGAGCCGAAAAAACTGGTGAAAATACCGATGGCAATGGCAATAAGCAAAAGCCGTGAAAAACGGTCTGACAATAAATAAGCGGTCGCACCGGGGGTAACCACTAAAGCAATAACTAGAAATGCGCCAACGGTTTGCATCGCAGCAACGGTTGATGCTGCAAGAAGCGTAAAGAAAATAATTTTCAACAATTTTGTGTTAATACCAATAGAGCGGGCATGATTTTCATCAAAAAATGTGACTAATAAATCTTTCCAAATGACCAGCATAATGGCAATGGAAACAACGCCGATAATGACCAATTGAATAATATCTTCTATGGCAATACTACCAAGGTTGCCAAGGATGACTGCATCAAGTTTAATGGGAATGGATGCTTTTGATTGCATGAAGAGCCCAATCCCAAAAAACGAGGTAAAGATAAGGCCAATAATTGCATCTTCTTTTAGCTTTGTTCGCTCATTAAGAAACAAAATAGCACCGGCCGCGAGACCACCAGAAAAAAATGCACCAAGCGAAAAGGGTAGACCAAGCATATAGGCGCCAACGACACCTGGAATAATGGAGTGGGATAGCGCATCTCCCATTAAAGACCAGCCTTTAAGCATCAAAAATGCCGATAAAAACGCGCATAATGCGCCTATTAGGCAGGTAACGTAAACGGTGGTAAACATAAAATCATAAGTGAAAGGTTCAAGCAAAAGATCAATCATCTTGCTGTTTCCTTATCACTCTCATCGCTGTCTTTATTAGCGTGTACCTTATTGGATGCAAATATTAGCGGCTTTTCATCATCGCTTAAAATATGGATATTATGCTCGCCCATGCTACCGAGCCCACGGGCGCGTAGCGCGCCGCCAAAGGCTTTTTCTAAATTTTGCGGGGTGAAAACTTTTTCTGTTGGTCCAAAATCAAGAATGGTTTTCTTAACCAATACTGTACGGTCGCAAAATTCTGGGACACTGCCAAGATCATGGGTTGAAACCAACATAACTGCGCCTTCATCGCGCATTTGCCGCAATAGGGTGATAATTTGATCTTCGGTTTTAACATCAACACCAGTAAAAGGCTCATCAAGTAAAATTACTTTTGCTTCTTGGGCTATGGCGCGTGCCAAAAATACACGTTTTTTTTGTCCGCCTGACAATTCGCCAATTTGCCTTTTGCGATATTCCAGCATGTTAACACGCTTTAACGCATCATCAACTGCCTTGCGGTCAATTGCGCGGGGAATGCGCAGAAAATTCATATGGCCATAACGCCCCATCATAACGACATCTTCGACAAGAACAGGAAAACTCCAGTCAACTTCTTCGCTTTGCGGAACATAAGCAATGATGTTTTGTTTAAGGGCTGTTTTAACAGGAAGGCCGAGGACCGATATGGTCCCACGGCTCACTTGTACAAATCCCATAATCGCTTTAAACAATGTTGATTTACCGGCACCATTGACCCCGACAAGAGCAGTAATACTTTTTTCTGGGCTATCAAAACTTGCGTTTTTAAGAGCGGTAAAACCATTGCGATAAGTGACGGTGACATCACTCATAACGATTCCGGTATTATTCATTTCTTTGTTTCGCCTTCCTTAGAAGATTTTTCACTAAGAGCATTGGCAACGGTTGCGCTGGTTACTTTCAAAAGATCAATATAGGTTGGCACAGGACCATCAGCTTCACTCAAGGAGTCAACATATAATACGCCACCATAAAGCGCACCTGTTTCTTTAGCAATTTGTTTGGCTGGCTTGTCTGAAATAGTGCTTTCTGAAAATACGGCTGGAATTTTATTGGTGCGAACTTCATCAATAACCTTGCGGATTTGCTGAGGCGTACCTTGTTGATCGGCATTAATTGGCCAAATGTAAAATTCTTTCAAACCAAAATCACGGGCAAGATAGCTAAATGCGCCTTCACTGGTGACAAGAAAGCGGCGGCTTTCTGGCAATGCATCAAATTCAGCGCGGATAGGATCAATTGCAGCGCGAATTTCTTGCTTATATTTTTCGGCATTGGCCTTATAGATTTCAGCATTATCAGGATCGTATTTTACAAAAGCATCACGAATATTATCAACATAGATAAGCGCATTGGTGGGCGACATCCAAGCATGAGGATTTGGCTTGCCATCATAAGGGCCTTCGCTAATGCTCATTGGTACAACACCATTAGTTACCACAACGCTTGGCTTATCCTTGACATTTTCAAAGAATTTTTCAAACCATAGTTCAAGGTTAAGGCCATTCCATAAAACAAGATCCGCACCTTGGGCGCGGCGCAAATCTCCAGGGGTTGGTTCATATTCATGAATTTCAACACCGGGTCTTGTAATAGATTCAACATCTGCAGCATCGCCGGCAACATTGCGTGCCATATCGGCAATAACTGTAAAGGTGGTTACGGCTTTAAATTTTTCAGCAAAAGCTGCGCTATTAATAAGCACAAGGCCTGAGGCAGCCGCCAACATAAGAAGTAGTTTTTTCATCAAATGAGTCCTTATTGCTAATGATTTGCATTTACAATATGTAGAAAATTTTCAACATTTATGCAAGCGCCAACTTTAAGGCGCATATTGATGCAGTTTGAAATGGCTAGTAAGCCGCATCACAGTTTGAATATGAGTTTGTAAAATAGTTATAAATCAACCAGTTAACGCAGTCTATAAAAGATTGCTTAGCGAAAAACTATTCGCAATATAGCTCTTGTAGAGCAGGGCGCTTATTTGTAGATGATGCTTCATAAGCGTGGCTCAATAAAATGTGAACTGGCTTTAAAGGCGTTGATGAGTCGGTTTAATTGCAATTTATAGCAAGAAGCTTTTGTAAATTGCTAATCCAATTGTTTTTTAAAAATGAGACTAAATTGAACAACGCACCGCAATTGCGTATCGATAACACAGGTGGGAACCGTTGTTGCAAGCAACAATTTTCATCAATATTGATGTATTTTGAAAATCCAATAAAAGAAGAAGCCGTCGTAAGTATTCGAAATGCCAGAAAAATGGTTCGGGCGATGTTGTTCAGCGCTTATATAAAACCTATTGGCCTTTTTTAATTAAGTCATTAGCAAGAGTAATCGCGGTACGGCGGTCTGACTCACCTGCAATAGCAAAAGCGCTTTCCTGCATTTTTTGGATCCACTCACGATCCTCAGGTAATGCACGGTCATAAGCGGCAGTCATCATCGCTAAACCACGTACCGTTTTACCAGCCTGAAATAACATATTGCCAAGCATAGCTTGCGCTGCAGGATTACCTTTACGAGCAGAAAGCTGGAACCAGCGCGCTGCTTGCATCGGATTTTTGTCTCCGCCTTCACCATCAATCAGCATACGCCCAAGCTTATACTGTGCTTCAGGGTTACCATAATTGGAGGCTGCCTGCACATAAAGGCTACGCGCCTTTGCCTTATCAGCTCGCAATTTCCCGGGAATACCTTTGCGATTATAATCAGCAAGGGCAACAAGAGCATCAGAAACATAAGTTTCGTTTTGCGAGCCAGGATCAATAGAGTCATTTACAATTTTTGTAAATAAATCATAAGCCTCAGTATCGTTTTCATGAATGCCATCACCATCTGCATACATGCGGGCAAGCTTCCACTTAGCACCTGTATGGCCCATATCGGCGGCATAACGCAGGGACTTTATCGCCTCATCCTTATGGCCACTTTTATAGGCGGTAACGCCAGTTTTAAAAAATTCAAAAGGATTTTCGTTAGATGTGTCAATTGATGGGTCAAGCGCAAAAGCAGACGACATCCCTAATGCAAGGATGACACCGATAACCGGTAATGTCTGTTTTTTGAAATAAACCATCATATACTGCTTTCCAACATCTCTAATAGTTTTATGCTTCTTTTGAACTATTATAATTTAGGTTTGTGTTTTATCTATGAGTAAAATTAGACTATTTTTTAAAACACAAACTTCATTGCTACCTAAGATATATATTTTTGTTTGTTTTTTTCACAAGATTACAATCTTATATCTTGCGATATATTCATCTTGCTTGGTTTTTGTGGCGGGAACTAGGCAAAATTGTGCGTTGCGCTATCTGCTATGTTGCTTAAAATGACTCTGTTGCACAAACAACACAAAATTATAGCTATTCAGCCATAAAATCCTATGGGTTTATAGTTAGTTTACGCTCTTTGGTGCTTAAAACCATAGGTTGCTTTAATAATTAGGTAATCCTTTCATTAGCGATTCGTAATGTAATTGAAAGCGAATCAATAGGGCATTGATGGATTAAGGCAACTTATTGTTATTTAATGGGTTTATGATTAATATGTAAGCAAGTTAGTCGAAAATGCAGTTTATAATGCATTAAGGTATTATTACAAAAAAGCGGGGTTTCCCCCGCTTTTAAACTTTAATGGTGTAATATTTGATTAGAAGCGAAATGCGCTTTTACCAGCATAACGAGCTTGGCTGCCAAGTTCTTCTTCAATGCGGATAAGCTGGTTATATTTAGCGAGCCGGTCTGAACGCGCAAGCGAGCCAGTTTTAATTTGACCGCAATTGGTTGCAACAGCAAGATCAGCAATTGTTGCATCTTCAGTTTCACCAGAACGATGCGACATAACCGCAGTATAACCGGCCTTATGGGCTGTTTCAACGGCATCGAGGGTTTCGCTCAATGTGCCAATCTGGTTAACTTTAACAAGAATTGAATTGGCGACACCCATTTTAATGCCATCGCGCAAGCGAGCTGAATTGGTAACAAAAAGATCGTCCCCAACCAACTGGCATTTTTTACCAATAAGGTCAGTAAGATATTTCCAGCCGTCCCAATCATCTTCGGCCATGCCATCTTCAATTGAAATAATTGGGAAAGCATTGCAAAGGCTTTGCAAATATTCAGCTTGCTCTTGTGCATTGCGGCTTTTACCTTCGCCGCTATAAACATATTGACCGTCTTTATAAAATTCGGTTGATGCACAATCAAGACCAAGGGCAACATCAGTGCCTGGTTTAAAGCCAGCTTGCTCGATTGATTCCACAATAAACTCAAGAGCAGCTTCTGCACTCATAATATTGGGTGCAAAGCCACCTTCATCACCAACATTGGTATTATGGCCAGCATCTTTCAAACGCTTTTTCAAAGTATGGAAGATTTCAGCGCCATAACGCACAGCTTCACTCAAGCTTGGTGCGCCAACTGGAATAATCATGAATTCTTGGAAATCAATTGGATTATCAGCATGCATACCACCATTGATAATATTCATCATTGGGGTTGGCAAAATATGGGCTTGAGTACCACCAACATAGCGATAAAGTGGCAAGTTGCACGCCATTGACGCAGCTTTTGCAGTTGCAAGCGAAACGCCAAGAATGGAATTTGCGCCAAGGCGTGCTTTGTTTGGTGTGCCATCCAAGGCGATCATGGTTTCATCAATAGAAATTTGATCTTCAGCGTCCATACCGCCCAAAGCTTCAAGCAATTCACCATTAACTGCGGCAACGGCTTTCAATACGCCTTTACCTTGATAACGGCTGCCGCCATCACGCAATTCCACCGCTTCGTGAGCGCCAGTTGATGCGCCAGATGGAACCGCTGCGCGGCCAAAAGAGCCATCTTCCAAGTAAACATCAACTTCAACTGTTGGGTTGCCACGGCTATCTAAAATTTCACGCCCGACAATATCAATAATAGCAGTCATTAGGAAAATCCTTTTTAATTGATTGGCTCTTTTAAGTTAAAATGACGGTTATGGTCATAATAATGGGTTATTATGGTTGCCCCTTATTGGTTTTGAAACTTTTTAGCTAAAGCATCAAATGCCATTAAACGCTCTAACAAGGCTTCAAGATTAGATAATTTAATCATATTAGGCCCATCAGATGGCGCATTATCTGGGTCTTGGTGCGTTTCAATGAATACACCGGCAACACCAATGGAAATTGCTGCACGTGCCAAAGTCTCAACAAATTCGCGCTGCCCACCAGATGAGCCACCAAGGCCGCCAGGTTGCTGCACCGAATGGGTGGCATCAAAAATCACTGGTGCGCCAAAACTTGCCATAATCGGCAAGGAGCGCATATCGGAAACGAGCGTGTTATAACCAAAGGAAACACCGCGCTCACAAGCCATAACATTAGGGTTGCCGCTTTCAGTTACCTTGGCAAGAACGTTTTTCATGTCCCAAGGAGCTAAAAATTGCCCCTTTTTAATATTGATAACCCGACCAGTTTTAGCCGCTGCAATCAATAAATCGGTTTGGCGACATAAAAATGCGGGAATTTGCAACACGTCAATAACAGGGGCAACTGCCGCGCATTGTTCTTCAGTGTGAATATCGGTTAAAACAGGGAAGCCAAATTCTTTTTTTAGGTCAGCAAATATTTCAAGTGCCTGTTCAAGACCCAAGCCGCGCTGGGCTTTAAGCGAGGTGCGGTTGGCTTTATCAAAGCTTGATTTATAAACAAGCCCCATTCCCAAACGATCGGTGATTTCCTTTAACGCGCCAGCCATGTCAAAAGCGTGATCTCGGCTTTCCATTTGGCAAGGACCAGCAATAAGGCTTAAAGGTGCGTGATTATCAAATGTTACATTTCCAACTTGAATAGTGGAATTAGGGTTTTGCATACCTGCTCCATAAATCTTTTCGATTTTTCAAGCCTAACATAATACGTTCCCATGACATTTAAAAGGCTATATTGATTTTAATGAAAGGTTTTCCCACACTTGCTTTAATGGCGGGCATCATCGAGATTATAATTTTTAGTCGCGATTATCTGGTAAGATATCCAAGCTTTAAACATATTAGAAAATTTGTATTGCCTATATTATCAAGGCGAGGATACCACAAATCTTAGAGAATTATTGCTTGACGCTTGGCTATCTACCAGAGTACGTATTTTTATTGTTGAAACAGTTATGAACTCTAAATTTTGTATATTATGGCATTATGCGGACGCAAAAATTGACCTAACTTTTGCAGGAAGTACTTTGGCTTCGAAGTTCATAGACAATAAAGATTAAATCCGTTGGAAATTGCATTATTTAAGTAAATGTAGGATATTATGATTTTTTATTGCGAAAAGCACAAAACAACTACAACAAGATGCGCAAGCAATAGTGTTGTTGATGATATAAAATCCAAAAATGTTATTAAAAAAAATATATTTTGTATTGAAATATTTAACTTTGAACTTGGTGAGGAAAGAAGAAGGCAAGTTTGCTATGTGAATGAAAGTGATTTTAATTTATATCACACATATGCAAAGACTGCGCCTCATAAAGCTGCATTGCAATTCTTAAATGGACAAAATTTGGATAAATCGGATCATGTTTTAGTTGGTAAATCCCGTGCTTTAAAGCAATTAAATGATGGTATATTTATTCAAAAATCTAAGAATAGTGGTCGTTTTTCAAGTTTTTGTAAGGACTGCTTAAATGAATATATCGTAAAATTATGATTTAATATTTGATTGTTATATATTTATAAAAATAAGAATAGATATCCTAAAATTTGCAATCAAGTATTTAAAAACATTTCTAGATTCAGTTTTAAAACACAATTGCTATCAATATATATTGGATACAGAACGAAGCGATAGGTTTTACTAAGATTTAAAAATATTTGCATGAAATAAAAAAAAGAGCGGTAATTTCTACCACTCTTTTTAGTTTATTAGCTGTTTCAAAGCCTAAAATATTCAGCTTTTATTAAATTAAACCAAACGACTTTGCTCAATCGCTGCGGCGATGAAAGACGCAAAAAGCGGATGCGGTTCAAATGGTCGCGACTTTAGCTCTGGGTGATATTGCACACCAATGAACCAAGGATGATCAGCATATTCCACCGTTTCAGGCAAGAGACCATCAGGTGACATGCCAGAAAATACCAAGCCATGTTGTTCAAGCTGTTCTTTATAATCAGCATTGACTTCATAGCGGTGACGATGACGCTCGGAAATAAGCGGCTTGCCATAAATGCTGGCAATATGTGTGCCTTCTTTTAAACGTGCTTCATAAGCACCAAGGCGCATTGTGCCACCAAGATCACCCGCCGCAGATCGTTTTTCTAAAGCTTCGCCCTTTGCCCATTCGGTCATAAGGCCAACAATAGGGTGGGCCGTTGTACCAAATTCGGTTGATGATGCATCAGCAATGCCAGCAAGATTACGAGCAGCTTCCACACATGCCATTTGCATGCCAAAGCATATGCCAAAAAACGGCACCTTACGCTCACGCGCAAAACGGGTTGCAGCAATTTTGCCTTCAGCGCCGCGCAAACCAAATGCGCCTGGAACCAAAATACCATGCACTTTTTCAAGATAGGGGCTTGGATCTTCTTTTTCGAATACTTCTGATTCGATCCATTCCAAGTTTACACGCACACGGTTAGCCATACCGCCATGGGATAATGCTTCAATCAACGACTTATAGGCATCTTTAAGGCCAGTATATTTACCAACAATGGCAATGGTTACTTCACCTTCAGGATTATGGGTACGAGCCATAATTTCCTGCCAACGCTCAAGCCGAGGCTTAGGTGCTGGATCAATGCCAAATGCTGCTAGAACTTCATTGTCAAGGCCTTCTTTATGATAGGCAATAGGCACATCATAAATAGACGTAACATCAAGAGCTTGAATAACTGCAGTTGGACGAACATTGCAAAAGAGTGAAAGCTTGCGCCGTTCAGCTTCTGGAATAGGACGATCTGCCCGCACCAAAAGAATATCTGGAGCAATACCAAGTGCCTGCAACTCTTTAACCGAGTGCTGGGTTGGTTTGGTTTTAAGTTCGCCAGCTGCTGGAATATAGGGCATTAACGTCAAATGCACGAAAACGGCACTTTGACGTGGTAATTCATTATGCAATTGCCGGATAGCCTCAAGGAAAGGCATTGCCTCAATATCACCAACGGTACCACCAATTTCGCATAATACGAAATCATAGTCATCATTACCCGATGTGACGAAATTCTTAATCTCGTCAGTAACATGTGGGATGACCTGAACTGTGCCACCAAGATAATCACCGCGCCGTTCCCGCTCAATAATATTGCGGTAAATACGACCAGTGGTAATATTGTCATGTTTGTTGGCGGAGCGTCCCGTGAAACGCTCATAGTGACCAAGGTCTAGATCGGTCTCTGCACCATCATCCGTCACAAAGACCTCACCATGTTGGTAAGGCGACATCGTGCCTGGATCTACGTTAAGATAAGGGTCAAGCTTACGGATCCGTACACGGTATCCGCGTGCTTGTAAGAGTGCAGCCAATGCTGCTGCGGCTATGCCTTTTCCAAGGGAAGAAACCACGCCGCCAGTAATGAAAACATATCGCGCCATGGGATTATTTTGATAATGATTTTTTTATGATTCTGCTAGGAAAAAATAGACAATTTAGCATTTATAAACTGCGTTTTTTTTAATGGTCTAAAATGCGAGTTATCGGGCTGGCTTTTTGTGGCATATATAAGGGGTGCAATGAGCACAGAAGTCTCGTATTTAAAACTCGTTTAGTTAATCATATTGCTAATGTCAGCTGGCTTAGCTGTCCACATGAGGTGAACTTAAAAACAAAAAAGCGGGGAGGCCCCGCTTTAAAAAATCGTCAACAAAAACTATTTCAATTCATTCTTATTTATAACAAACAAAACTTGGCAATTTGCAAAGCTAACATTGAACAAAAAACGCAATCAGCAAAAATCCACAATGCCTCGAAATGGAAAACTTAGAGCATGTTATCGTTTTAACAATAAATAGATATGCTCTAAGCAAAATGCTTGCAATATTGGGTTGGTATGAATTTAGAGAACGATAACTTCGCTACCAAGTTCCACGCGGTCATAAAGATCAAGCACATCTTCATTGACCATGCGGAAGCAACCATTTGATGCAGATGAACCAATTGTCCAAGGCTGCACCGTACCATGAATGCGGATATATGTATCTTTATTACCTTGCCATAAATAAAGAGCGCGCGCACCAAGTGGATTGCCAGGGCCGCCATCCATACCATTAGCAAATTTGCCATAATGCGTTGGATTGCGCTTTACCATATCCTTGGTTGGGATCCAACGTGGCCATTCGCGCTTGAATTTGATCTTGGCAGAGCCTTGGAATTCAAGGCCTTGCTTACCAACTGCGATACCATAGCGGCGTGCTTTGGTTGATGATTCAACATAATAAAGAAAATAATTTTTAGGATCAATAACAATAGTGCCTGGTTTGTAGCCTGAAAAATCAACGGTTTGAGCGCGATATTTTTCATTGACATTATAGCTATTAACTGCAGGAATCTTAACCTGTGATACTGCAGCATCACCAGTTGATGCTGATGTTGCAGGCGCTGCAAAAGCAGTTGATGAAAGGATAATACTGGCAAGGCCAGTTAAAAAAAGATGCTTAATCATGACGCATATAGTCCAGTGGTGTGGGCAATGATTGGAGATTGCCCAACCATAATTCGCACACTATAAATATGCAATCATCATATTGGTATAAAAAGATAATTTCATTATCTATGGTATTGTTGCAACAGTAAAGCTACTGTGTTTCGCTCACTGTAAGAATGGAATAAATCCTATTAACCACGATAATATTGAAAAATTGCGTTTTTAGTCTGATTTACTTCCGTTTAGACAACAAAAGCAGCCAAATGAAACGCATTTGACTGCTTTGTCACTTATTGGGTTTGGATTGGCTTATTCAGTCACAACCGAACCAAAAGTATCAACTACAGCGCGTGCAGGCGCTTTAACGTCAAAGCTAACAAATATCTTAACATTTTTGCCTTGTGGTGTTGGGAACGAGACTTGATCGTCTTTGAAGATAAATTGCGTTGCTTCGGTACGGCTCGTAATTGGAACAGAATAGCTATGTTTTTTTGAATAGATAACGCGGTTGCCTTCGACTGCTTTTACCAAAATTGGCATAGTTACAGTACCGCCTGCAAATTTGGGACCTGGTACAATGCGTCCTGCTGCAGCAACAGTCATAGAAATTTGTCCTGCTGGATATTGGCAAGTACGAGTAACATTAGCAAAATTTGCTTGATAAATTACTTGGTCAGGTTTGCCATCGCCACCGCGTGTATAGGTATTATAAAAAGCAGTGTCGGTATCCATAGTGACAGCTGGGCACCAAGCACGTAATTCTTCTGCAGTGATGGTTGGTTCACTTGCAACCTTATTAGAGGTGCAGCCACCTATAAAAGTGCAAGCGGCTAAAATAACAGCGCTGCTCGAAACAAAACGTGACAATCCTGCTTTTATCATAAAATTATCTTTCCAAAAAACTATTATTTGGTGGCTTTTATAGCACTGCCAAAACGCCGCTATGAACTTTTTATGCAATTTATGGCATTTTTCAAGGTTTTTATCGATTCTTCGGCAAAAATAACAGCAAATAATCATACATTTGTAAAACTAAGCTCTTTTTTTGTCTAATGGTTGCAATTTGATCGCTTGTTGCGCTTGATATTTATGAAAAATTATTTTCAATAGTGTTTTTTTATAATTGGGTGTGGAAGCACAAGGTAAATTTGTGCTAAACCGAGTTTTAGTTGACGGGGCTTGGCTTTAGAACCAAGCCAATTGATATCTTTGATGAAAATTATATCAGGAGCTTTTAAATAATATGAAATATATAAGCACACGGGGAGAGGCTCCCAATCTTGGGTTTAAAGATGCGGTTATGGCAGGGCTTGCTTATGATGGCGGCCTTTATGTGCCAGAGACTTATCCGCAATTTTCACCAGGTGCCATTCGTGCTTTACGCGGAAAATCTTACTCAGCAATAGCCAAAGCAGTTTTGTGGCCTTTTGTTGAAGGCGAGATCGAGCGCAGTGTTTTTGATATGATGGTTGATGAAGCTTATGCAACATTCCATCACCCAGCAACTTGCCCTTTAGTGCAAACTTCAAGCAATGAATTCATCTTAGAATTATTTCACGGTCCAACATTGGCATTTAAAGATGTTGCAATGCAATTACTTGCGCGGTTGATGGATCACATATTGGGCGAAAATGGCAAGCGTGCCACAATTATTGGCGCGACTTCAGGCGATACTGGCGGCGCGGCAATTGAAGCTTTTGCCAATCGTGAAAGTACTGATATTTTTATTCTTTTCCCCAAAGGGCGTGTATCTCCTGTACAACAACGCCAGATGACTTCCAGTAAAGCCGCAAATGTTCATGCTCTTGCGATTGAAGGCAATTTTGATGATTGTCAGGCTTTGGTAAAAGCTTTATTTAACGACCATAAATTCCGCGATGAATTAGCCATTTCTGGTGTTAATTCCATTAATTGGGCGCGCATTATGGCGCAGGTTGTTTATTATTTCTCAGCGGCTGTTTCCCTTGGTGCGCCAGATCGTGCTGTATCCTTTGCAGTGCCCACAGGTAATTTTGGCGATATTTTCGCAGGCTTTGTTGCTTCTCGCATGGGCTTGCCAATTGCTAAACTGGTCATTGCTACCAATGATAATGACATTTTAGCGCGCACATTAAAAACGGGCGTCTATGAGACAAAAGGCATTATCCATACCACATCGCCATCTATGGATATTCAGGTATCGTCAAATTTTGAGCGCCTATTGTTTGAAAGCAATGGCCGTGATGCACCTGCTATTAAACGGCAAATGGATTCGCTAAAGCAATCAGGTGCTTTTACCTTGGAAGAAAAGCAAATGCAGGCAATATCCGCGCTTTTTGCCGCTGGTAGCAGCACTATGCCGGAAACAGCAACCCTTATTCATGATATTTACCAAAGCAATAATTATGTTGCGGATCCTCATACGGCAACTGCGGTTAAAGTATCGCGCCAGTTTGCCGATGCCAATGTTCCAATGGTGATTTTGTCAACGGCGCATCCGGCTAAATTCCCTGAAGCAGTGGAAGCCGCGGCATCAGTCACACCACAATTACCTATTTGGCTTGATGATTTGATGGAGCGCGAAGAGCATTTTGAAATGCTTCCAAATGATGAAAGCACTTTGAAGGCTTATATTAAAAAGACATCACGTGTTTTAGCGTAAATTACAAAAGCCCGGTAAAAAGCCGGGCTTTTTATTTAGCTGCGTTGTTTCTTTAACTTTATGCCAAAGCTGATATTTTGGAATACTAAAATAATATTGATTGCGCCGAAGATAAGCTCAATGCTTTGTACAAACCAAAAAACTGTATTGAATTGTTGATGTAAGGCCGCATTTTTTAGGAAAAATGCAGATGGTATTAAAATAAATAACCCATTTAGTGCTATAAATGGCATGCGTATTTTCTTCTTTTTTATGATTGGATTATTTGATTTTTGTGAAAGTTTCATACCGGTTATAGCTGTCATCATAAAGCATATAATAAGCAGAAAAATAGCATAGCTGATTAAGTATTTTACGGCAATAATGCAGGCTGGGCTGCCAAAAATTTCTGATAATATGGTGGAAAGCCAAAAGGCTAGCAATAAGGCGCAACTCATCATTGCCGCCAATCTATGGCAGAGGGCAATTTTCTTCATTTTTTAATATCCTATATTGAGGGCAAGCTTAACAAGCAGCAATGCGATATTATTCGCACGCTTATAAAGCGACTGTCATTTTTAACTCAGCGGAATTTTAACATTATACTTATCGCGTTGGCTAAGTTGTTAATTCATGCCAACATCAGACTTTTATTAATAGTGATTGCGATTAGCCCTAATCGATTATTTCATTTTGCTAAATCCTCAAACGCCTTGCAAAACTTATCCAAATTATTAATGCTTTGGCTCACTTCTTGTGGGCTGAATTTTGCTTGTAATTGCTCTGCGATCTTTAACCAATCATCATTGATGCGGTTATATAATTCTTCACCAAGTCTGGTTAGGCTATAAAGTTTTGACCGTTTATGAATTGGGTTTATATGAACTTCTACATATAAAAGCTCATTCATCTCATCGGCCAAGCGTTGCACTGCTTGTCTGGTAAGTCCCATATCTTGTGCAATTTGCGGAACGGTTAATGGTGCTTGTGCTAATGCTAGCGCGCCAAGAAATTTCCATCTTGCCGCACTCATATCATGCTTGTTTGCAATTGCCTCGCCACAATCCATCAAGGCTTGGTGGGCGCGAAAAAGGCTTATCGCAAAACTACTCATTGGATTTATATTTTTATTCATGGTAATATGTTGTCATAATGACAATATATTGTCAATAAAAATTGGCTAATTAATTTTTTTTAAAATTTAATATTAGTGAAAAAATTGAGAATAAAACTCAAGAAGGATCTATAAGAAACTTTATAACTGCAGTTTACTGTCGATATATCCATTAAAATCAGGTGCTTAAAACTTTAGTTAATGTCATTTGCCTTGCTAGCAAAAAGAAAAAGACATTCTTAACTGCTGATGCTGTAAAAGTGATATACGCGCGATCATAGTAGCTTGCAAAAATGGACAATGTCCTATCCCAAATTGGGAAGCTACAATGAGCTGCTTTAATATCATGTTTGAACAATATATGATTGACTATATTTAAATAAAGTTTATGCAAATTAGTTTGCAGGCTTGAAAAAAACATCCTTTTAATAAAAGACAAAGCTATTCTAAATCTTGATAATAATTTATAAACTATAATATTTATTTTTCTGTATAACACAATTGCAGTTTACCCATATCACCACCTCTTTGTTGATTGACCCTTGGCCCATCCATTCGAAAGTTAATTGCATAATCTTCAAGATTTGGAAAATGTTCTTTTAAATTTTCTAATGGACAATAATTCGCATAAAGACGCTTTAAAGTGGAACTATAAAAATTTTTCCAACCAAAAAGCTTCTTACCACCTTCAATATTGAGTGCTTCCAGTGAATTCATATCAGAAAGTGCTGAAATATTCGCTTCACCTCTTGGAAAGGTAAATCCAATAGCTTTTAGATTAGGAAATAATGAAAATTTTTCAAAATCTTCTTGAGTAGATTCTTGTAAGTTAATACGTCTTAAATCGCGGCCTGCAAAAATTTCAAGATCATCACTAAAACCTGTAAGCGCTAAATACCGAAGATTAGGCCATGCATCACCAAGTGTTTTAAACTTACTAAACCGCCAACCCATTATACATAACGCTTCAAGTGAAGGAAAAAGTGATGTAATATTTTTTCCAAACTTAAATCCTGCTAAAAAACTTTTTACATTTGGAAATTGGTTAAACTCTGTAATCATATTGAAATCGGGGGCAAAACTCCCTTCACCAGCAATAGTGAAACATTCAATTTTTTCTTTATTTTTTATATGGCTGAAATTCGGGTTAAATTTAAACTTATTTTTTAAAATATTTTCAGTATAAATTTGTATAGAATTACATTCATACTCGTCTATTTTATCTGAATAATCTTCAAATCCTCGAAGATTGAAACGCGCTGATATTTTTTTGTAAATATCTCGATTGGAACTATTCGTAATTTCAACCATTGGGCCAGAGAAATTTTCTTCCGTCCTTTCATCATGAACTTCAAATAAATTTGCCATTTTCTACCTCTCGTTACAATTACCAAATTTCGCCTTTATTGCTGTAACAATAAGGCTTTGTCGCAAATATTATTCGTAATTCTCAGTTAACGTAAAAAATATGAAAACTTGAGACTATGCTTTCCTGTTTTAGGGAGCCATTGATGCTAGAAAGATTAAAGAACAAATTATTTCATCGTGCAAGGAATGATTTTAAAGGCAATTTTAATAGTTCGGCACTTTGACGCAATGATCATTATTCAGGCTAAAAACAAGTATCTGCGTTATTGTTTAAGCTATAGGGATATTAAAATATGCGCCAAACAAGAAAAACGTTTGCGGAATTTTAGAAAAGCTCATTGCGGTTCGGTTCGTATTGATGAGACCACTATCAAGGTTAAAGGCCAAGGGTTAGATTTGCGGAAATATCTCTATCTTAGCTCATGATAAACACGGCGTCTCCATTGATTTTTTGACAAAAGCATCGAGGGATAAAGGTGCGGCCATGCGCTTTTTTAGCAAGGCTTTCAAAGATGATCGGCTCTTTGCAGTTTAATCCCCCTTGGCAAAAATTGAAACAGATAAAGCAAAAGTTTTTCCTAGTGCCTTGCAGTCATTGACTGGAGATATTGTGTTTTCTAAAAAGCACATTCATTATGCGACCAAGATATTACAACAAGGCATTGAAAGCGATCATTCTCGGCTTAAATGACCAATTTCACAAAGTGGTAAAATTTAACCATTCAAGACGGCCAAGCGAACTATAATTTGCGACAAGGTCCTAAATTTTAATAAAGCTAATTTTAGCGTAGAATTAATTTGGATGGGGTTCAAATATTTCAAGTAGGCAGAATATTATATGCCCGTTTCAATGATAAATTAGAATGATCTAATTAGTTTATATCTTCTATATTTGGTATATAAGCATGTAAAAAGCATATATTATAAGGACTTCACTGAAAATTGTAACCTTTGTTATTTACTTTTAATAAAATTACCGTTTTAAGTTATCTCAATATTTAGGTTCAGCAATTATAAGGCTTATAACCAGTAATATCGGGTATTATTATTTTTTAAAGAGAGAAAAATTCCATTATGGCTCGTTTAGATAAATGCTTTAATTTAAAATGCTCGGCATCGCGCTTTGCCTTAACTATAGCAGTTAGTACAGCTGTAATCGCAACCGTAGGTTTATCAGGAGCCGTTGCAGAGAATAATATTGTTTATACTGGTAGTCCAGATGATGCTTCATCTAAACTCCATCAAGACCCAACGGGTAATAGCAGTTCCTATAAAAGCCTTTCTGGCCAAAATATTTATACAGGCAATATAATAACAATTAAGCCAGCTGATGGTGCAGATTTAACAGCCACTGGTGGCCGTCAGGTGTGGAGCACGCAAGCAAATCTTTCTGATCCAGTGGCTCCTTACGTTATCTATGGTGGGGTCAGTGTTGGTACAGCTGGAAATCAACAAAACACAAACGGGAGCGACGGTAAAGATATTATTAATAATACAATCATCATGCAAAACATCGAGTATGATTGGGGGGGAATTGATGGCGCCGACAACAAAGCGCCAGATGGCACGCCTCTCACTGACTATGGTATTGGCGGCGGCAATGTAGGTGGTATGGGTGGTGGTTCGGTTTATGGTGGTTTGAGCATTGGCGGCGCTGGCGGCTATCGCAATGGCGATGGCATTGGCGATGGCACTGTCGGCGATGGCGGCTCTGGCGGCAATGTTAGCGGCAATACAGTTACATTAACGGATGTGCATTTGATTGGATCGCAGGGCGGCGCTGGCACTGGCTATGGCTATGGCTATGGCGGCGGCGGTGTAGGTGGTATGGGTGGTGGTTCGGTTTATGGTGGTTTGAGCATTGGCGGCGCTGGCGGCTATGGCTATGACTCTGGCGGCAATGGCACTGGCGGCAATGGCGGCAATGGCGGCAATGTTAGCGGCAATACAGTTACATTAACCGATGTGCTTTTGACTGGATCGCAGGGCGGCTCTGGCTCTGGCAATGGCACTGGCTATGGCGGCGGCAGTGTAGGTGGTATGGGTGGTGGTTCGGTTTATGGTGGTTTAAGCATTGGCGGCACTGGCGGCGCTGGCTTTGGCGATGGCACTGTCGGCGTTGGTGGCTCTGGTGGTGTTGTTAGCGGCAATACAATTACATTAACGGGTGTGCATTTGACTGGATCGCAGGGCGGCTCTGGTTCTAACACTGGCAATGGCGGCGGCGATGTAGGTGGTATGGGTGGTGGTTCGGTTTATGGTGGTTTGAGCATTGGCGGCGCTGGCGGCTATAGCATCACTGGCGGCACTGGCGGCAATGGCAGCACTGGCGGCTATGGCGGCACTGGCGGTGCTGTTAGCGGCAATACAGTTACATTAACGGATGTGCATTTGACTGGATCGCAGGGCGGTGCTGGCGGCAATGGCACTGGCGGCGGTGTAGGTGGTATGGGTGGTGGTTCGGTTTATGGTGGTTTGAGCATTGGCGGCACTGGCGGCGTTGGCGTTGGCAATGGCACTGGCACTGGCGGCAATGGCGGCACTGGCGGTGCTGTTAGCGGCAATTCAGTTACATTAACCGATGTGCATTTGACTGGATCGCAGGGCGGCACTGGCGGCTCTGGCACTGGCAGCTATAGCAGCACTGGCGGCGGCGGTGTAGGTGGTATGGGTGGTGGTTCGGTTTATGGTGGTTTGAGCATTGGTGGCACTGGCGGTTATAGCAATAGCAATGACAATGGCGGCAATGGCGGCAATGGCGGCAATGTTAGCGGCAATACAGTTACATTAACGGATGTACATTTGACTGGATCGCAGGGCGGCGCTGGCGGCTCTGGCGGCTCTGGCCCTGCCAGCTCTAGCAGCACTGGCGGCGGCGGTGTAGGTGGTATGGGTGGTGGTTCGGTTTATGGTGGTTTGAGTATTGGCGGCGCTGGTGGCGCTGGCTTTGACACTGGCCGCACTGGCACTGGCGGCACTGGCGGCGATGTTAACCGCAACGAGGTCAGTGTTTCTGGCACTTCGTTAATCTGGGGCGATATCTACGGAGGTTATAGCCATGGAGGGGCTAAAGGAACTGTTAATGACGCAGTTGATGGCGTTGGCGGTTCGGCTACAGGCAACATTGTTACACTGGAAGGTGGAGACATCACGATTGGCGAACGTGACAGTGCTGGCAAGGTTACCAAATACGGTTCTATCTATGGTGGTTATAGCTTGAATGGCGACAATACTATAAGTATTGCTGATGTGTTTTCTGGTAATACGCTCAATCTTGTTGGCTATCGTGGTACTGTATCAGGTATTTATAATTTTGAAAATTATAACTGGACACTGCCAAGTGACGTAGTCAATGGCGACACACTTGTGTCAATTGCGACTGGTGGTACAGCTGTTGACTTAACCGATACTAAACATACCGTTGCGGATATGAACGCTAGCGGCAACCGTCTTAAAAACGGCGATGAGATTACTTTTATCACTAAAACAACTGGTACATGGTCAGCCAGCCCTTATACAATCAAACAGGGTCAATTTATCATCTATGAAGCAACCTTGTCACAAAAACCAAATGGCAGCGATCAAGCATTTGTACTGACTATTGGCCAAAAAGCGGATACGACACCCCCTACACCAGAACCTACACCAGAACCCACACCTACACCAGAACCTACACCTACACCAGTAGATCCTGCGATACGGCCCACACCTGTTGCTCCTGATCCAGACACTGGTTCAGCGGCTCAAGTCAACCCACAGTCTAAATCTTATTCAGAAGGGCGGGCAGCGGCTCTTGGCTTTCTTAATCAGGCAAATGATCTAATTTCAACAGCAGGTATTGATAATATACGCATTATGGTGCGCGCCAATGATGATGATGTTAACCGACCAGCCTTTATTCCTTTCATGATCGCCAATGGCTCATCACAGCGTTATAATACTGGTAGCCATGTCGATATTAAGGGCTTTAACATGGCACTTGGTATTGCAACAGGTTTTGATTTTAGCGTCGGACATAAAGCAACAGTCGGTGCCTTCTTTGAATATGGCCGCGGTACCTATGATACCTATAATAGCTTTACCAATTTTGCTTCTGTTCATGGCGATGGTTCTACTGATTATAAAGGCGGTGGACTTTTTGGACGCGTCGATTTTGCAAATACTGGTCTTGGACGGGTAAGCAATTTAGCCGTTGATCAAGCTGATGGCGTTTATCTTGAAGCATCAATACGTGCAGGGCGTGCCAGCAGTAGGTTTGATGTTGGCAATAATATGATTGACCGGATAGAGGGTGATTATCATGGTTCCTATGATAGTAAAAGCCGCTATTATGGTGGTCATCTTGCTGGTGGTTATGTCTTTAACTTTGATGAAAAACAATCACTTGATGTCTATAGTCGCTATTTATGGGTACATATGGATGGCGACACAGTCACAATTAGCAATGAAAAGCTACGCTTTGATAGCGCCCAAAGTTCACGCCTACAAATAGGTGGACGTTATGCTTATGCATATAATCAGCAGTTCAAACCTTATATTGGTGCCGCTTATGAATATGAGTTTGATGGTGAGATTGCAGCTAGAGCTTATGAGTTCAATCTCGACAAGCCATCATTGCAAGGAAGTACAGGCATATTTGAAGCTGGCTTCAACTTCCAACCAATAGCTACTAATCAATATTTTAACATTAATGTTAATGCTCAAGGCTATGTTGGTCTGCGGCAAGGTGGTGGTGGCGGTATTAAAATTAAATACCAATTCTAACATTGATAATGTCATAATCGTATTTTATGAGTTGTTTCTATAACCCCCACCAATTTTTTATAGAAGCAGAAAGCCTGTACATCCCCTCACGTACAGGCTTTCTTAACGTTTTTGAGAAATTATTCTTTAAAATTATGCACTTGTTGTTAAACGCGGCCGATGATTTTATTAGTACGGGGCTATCAAAAACATTCTATTTAAAAAGATAGATGGAATTAAATCTTAATTGGTAATATGAAGGGAGTGCCCTCACTTGCATCTGCACCGCGACCAATGCGCTTGATCGCGCTCACCATCTTGCCTTCACGGTTTAGATATTCATCAGCTAAAGCAATCAATCGCGCATTAGGAGTTGCGGGCGGTGATAATTGTCGCAAGCTAATTGCAAGGGATTCTTCGTCTATGCTTTCATTCAGTGCGCAAGCGATAATATAGGCGGCGGCGGTCGAGCGTGATATACCCATATGGCAATGGATAAGCAATGGAGATAGCGTTTTGCTAGGATGTGTGCCTTGCGATAAATGCCAATTTCTAGCCGCATCAATGATCGCTACCACATCTTGCATTTGCGGTGCAATTAAATTAGGGCGAGGTTCATTAATATCATTAAAGAAAAATATGTGATGGTTTTCTGGTGCAATTGTTTTATCGCGCAATATAACAGCATTAGGGCTAAGCAGCGTAATCATATGGCTTGGCTTATGCTGCTTTATCACTGATCTTAGCCGTGATAGCGGAGTGATAATGAGCGCGTTGGTTGAGTTAAAATCTAAGCTATTTGGATTATTATCATTCATGCAATAGCTTCTTTCAGCTTATTAAAATTATGACTAAGCAAGTTTAATTTTATTGATGCTTTTGTTTAAGGCAAGGGTGGCTTTGCTCGTAATTGTTCAAGCTCATTGAAGCGTGAAAGAAAACCACCTTCGACATGCTGGGTTGCGCGTGGGATAAGGTCTAATCCATCCGGACTAACATTTTGTGGCTTGCTAAAATAGCGTTCGGCCTCAGCCAATGAAAAACCGGCCAGTTTTGTTGCTTCAAAAAAAGCGGCAATACGATCGGCTTTTTTTATGTTTTTCTTTAGCGTTTTTAACGGTTTTACGGGTAAGGAAAAACGAATATTAATGGCTTTTTCCAAGCGATCTTCCACGAGTTCATATTGGCCGCCAAGCACCGCTTTAAACGGTGATATCATATCACCAATAACATATTCTGGCGCATCATGTAATAGTGCTAATATACGTTCGGTCGGAGTAGAATCAGGAAAAAGCCTTACAAAAATCTGTTCAACCAACATAGAATGCTGCGCAACTGAATAAGCATATTCGCCGCGTGTTTGACCATTCCAACGGGCAACGCGAGCAAGCCCGTGCGCAATGTCAATAATTTCAACATCAAGGGGTGATGGATCAAGGAGATCTAACCGTCTGCCGGAAAGCATTCTTTGCCAAGCGCGTGGTTGTCCATCGATATTATCGGCTTTGGCCATAGAGTCTAACCTTTGAATTGCATGATAAGAGCTTAGAATATTAAACTTAGCATAGGGCTTAAATTAAAACAAATAGTGAACAAATTTCAATCCATTCAAAAGTTTTACACCTAATATTTTAATATTTAATCCGCTTTCTTTGTTTTTTTGGTCAACTTATCGTTTTTGTCGCTTTGTCTTTTAGTCACCTTTGTCGAGATTTTCTGGAAAAGTAAAATTCACCATTGATGGAATTTCAAGGGTAAGTTCAATGTCATTGGCGGTTAGGGGGATCGCTTTATCTATTGCTTGTTTAACGCGGTCAATGCGCACCATAGCTAAGCCATCAACACCATTAACGCTGCCAATTGCACCAACTGGTTTGCCATCGGCTTCAATGCTTGTACCCGATTGGGGTAGGGGGGAGCTACTTTTGGCAATTAAGATACGCCGCCGCGCGGTTTTGCGATGATGCATGCGAGACACCACTTCTTGTCCAATATAGCAACCCTTTTTAAAGGAAACTCCGCTAAGCTGGTCAAGGTTTGCATCATGGGGGAAGGCATCATTAAGTTGATAATCCTTGCCGCTTTCTGCCACAGCATTTGCTATTCTTAAGGATATATAGTTTTCTATATTCTTATCAAAGCATTGCTCATTATTGTTAAGTTTATAGTTGCGGATTATGTTTTGGTTTAACAAGAATCTTTTATCGTTAAAAAACAGTAAATTATTTTCTTTTTTTAATTCTTTAACTAAACTATCATTGTTTTCTTGGTCAAATATTTCAACAATGTATTGATTTTCTTGAGTTAAATTGACTTTTGATCGTAATTTATACATTGATAGGCGTTTGATAAATTGCGGTGCAATTTCACTATCAATGTCAATAAAAAACGATTCGCCTTTTTTACCGATTAGAAAATCAAAGGCAATTTTTCCTTGTGGTGTTAATAAAGCGCCAGGCAGCATTGTATCATTTTCAAGCTTTTCAACATCAGTGGTGATGAGGTTATGCAAGAAATGTTGGCTATCCTCGCCATCAATTTTTATCAATATACGATCACAAACTGTTGCTAGTGGATGATTCTCTGTCATAATCCTTGCCTTTCCTTTATTAAATACGTAATTCGGGTAAGGCCAACCTGCAAGGAGCAAACGTGATGTCCCGCACATTTGATAGAATTTTCAAAAATGCAACTGTTGTAAACCATGATGGCATTGCCATTCGTGATATTGGTGTCATCGGTAGCAAGATAGCGCAAATAGGTTCCTTGTCGGAAAATAGTGCTGATGAAGTGATTGATTGCACAGGCTTGCATATTTTACCCGGTGTCATTGATAGTCAGGTGCATTTTCGCGAGCCAGGGCTTGAGCATAAGGAGGACTTAGAAACAGGATCTCGCTCAGCAGTGCTTGGCGGTGTGACAGCTGTTTTTGAGATGCCAAATACCAAGCCGTTAACGACTACGGAAGCTGCCCTTGCTGATAAGGTAAAAAGGGCAACAAATCGCATGCATTGTGATTTTGCTTTTTGGGTAGGCGGCACGCGCGAAAACGCCCATGAGGTAGCAGAATTAGAACGTTTGCCCGGTGCGGCTGGTATTAAGGTTTTTATGGGCTCTTCTACCGGTGATCTCTTGGTCGATGATGATGAGGGGGTGCGTTCTATTTTAAAAAATACGCGCCGTCGTGCGGCCTTCCATTCAGAAGATGAAGCCCGGCTTAATGCGCGTAAGGATTTGCGCGTTGAGGGTGATCCATCTTCTCATCCTATTTGGCGTGATGAGATTGCAGCCTTGCAATGCACACAACGTTTGGTGCGTATTGCCCATGAGACTGGAGCACGTATTCATGTGTTGCATATTTCCACCGCAGAAGAGATTGATTTTTTGCAAGACCATAAAGATGTTGCAACCTTAGAGGTGACGCCGCACCATTTGACTTTATCGGCTGATGATTATGCAAGGCTTGGTACGCTTATTCAGATGAACCCACCAGTGCGTGAAAAGCGCCATCGTGAAAAATTATGGTATGGCTTACAACAAAGCATTATTGACGTGATTGGTTCTGATCATGCACCGCATTTGTTGGAAGAAAAGAATAAACCTTATCCACAGTCACCATCGGGTATGACCGGTGTGCAAACCATTATGCCATTGATGCTTGATCATGTGAATAAGGGGCGTTTGTCGCTAGAACGTCTTGTTGATATGACATCGCATGGGCCAGCGCGTATTTTTGGCATTTCTCAAAAGGGGCGTATTGCCGTTGGTTATGATTGTGATTTAACGATTGTGGATTTAAAACGCAAGGAAACCATTCGCAATGAACAAGTTGGTTCACGCGCTGGCTGGACACCTTATGATGGTGAGCAGGTAACTGGTTGGCCAGTCGGTACGGTTATTCGTGGTAATCGTGTTATGTGGGAGGGCGAAATTGTAGCGCCGTCTCTTGGGCAGACTGTGCGCTTTGTTGAAGCTCTTCCCAAGCTTTAGGGGCTTGATAGCTCAAGTGGTGGGGGATTTATTAAAAAAGGCAGCTCATGGCTGCCTTTTGATTGTTAGCTGTAGTTTTTAGGTCAAATGACGTGTGATTTTATGTGTTATACCAAAAGAAAGGCGTATTTTTTATGCTTTTTCGCTGTCATTTGGTTGAAAAATATAAAAAATATAACTTAGCTCTTTTATATTATGGCATTATTGTTATAAACCGAACAATTATATGTGCCCGATTATGATGGGAAAGTGCGTAACAGCAAGGTGGATTTATGAATAGCGTTAATGAGATAAGATCAACATTTTTGGATTTTTTTCATCGCAATGGGCATGAGATAGTTTCATCTAGCCCATTGGTGCCGCGTAATGATCCAACATTGATGTTTACCAATGCCGGTATGGTGCAGTTTAAAAATGTTTTTACCGGCCTTGAGACGCGCCCCTATAATCGTGCGACAACAGCACAAAAATGTGTTCGCGCTGGTGGTAAACATAATGATCTTGATAATGTTGGTTATACCGCTCGCCATCATACATTTTTTGAAATGCTAGGCAATTTTTCCTTTGGTGATTATTTCAAAGAAGAAGCCATTAGCTTTGCATGGAATTTGCTAACCAAAGAATTTGGTTTGGCAAAAGATAAATTATTGGTAACCGTTTATCACACCGATGAGGATGCTGCCAATTTTTGGAAGAAAATTGCTGGCCTTACCGATGATCGGATTATTCGCATTGCCACCAATGATAATTTTTGGGCAATGGGTGATACAGGGCCTTGCGGTCCTTGTTCGGAAATTTTCTACGATCATGGCGATAAGATCTGGGGCGGCCCTCCTGGTAGCGCAGATGAAGATGGCGACCGCTTTATCGAGATTTGGAATCTTGTGTTCATGCAGTATGAGCAAGTAAGCCTTGATGAACGCAAGGATTTGCCGCGCCCATCTATTGATACAGGCATGGGGCTTGAACGTGTTGCTGCTGTATTGCAAGGCGTGCATGATAATTATGACATTGATCTTTTCCGCACATTAATTAGAGCTTCAGAAGAAGCTACCGGCGTTAAAGCTGCAGGCGAATTCACCGCAAGTCACCGCGTTATTGCCGATCATTTGCGCTCATCCGCATTTTTGATTGCTGATGGTGTATTGCCATCAAATGAAGGGCGTGGTTATGTTCTTCGCCGCATCATGCGCCGCGCTATGCGCCATGCGCAATTATTAGGTTCTAAAGATCCGTTATTGTTTAAGCTATTGCCAGTGCTAACGCGTGAAATGGGGCAGGCCTATCCTGAATTGTTGCGAGCTGAATCCTTAATATCAGAAACCTTGAAACTGGAAGAAACGCGTTTTCGTAAAACCTTGGAACGTGGCCTTGGCTTGTTAAATGAGGCAAGTGCTGATTTAACTGCTGGCGGTAAGCTTGATGGTGAGGTTGCATTCAAACTATATGATACTTATGGTTTCCCGCTCGATTTAACTCAAGATGCACTGCGCCGCCGTGATATCTCGGTTGATACGGATGGTTTTGATACCGCAATGGCGCGTCAAAAAGCAGAAGCCCGTGCCCATTGGTCTGGTTCTGGAGAAGCTGCAACTGAAACCGTTTGGTTTGCAGTACGCGATAAGGTTGGTTCAACCGAGTTTTTGGGTTATGATACTGAAAAGCTTGAAGCAGTTATTACCGCCTTGGTTAAAGATGGTGTCATGGTTGATAGTGTCGCTAGCGGCGATGAATGTCAGTTGGTCGTCAATCAAACTTCGTTCTATGGCGAATCAGGTGGTCAGGTTGGTGATAGCGGTACAATCATTGGCGATGATTTTATCTTTGATGTCACTGATACCCAGAAAAAAGGCGAGGGCGTCTTTGTTCATATTGGTAAAGTGCGCAGTGGTACAATTAAAGTTGGTGAAGCGGCTGAATTAACTGTAGATCATCAGCGTCGCAGTAAAATTCGGGCTAACCATTCGGCAACCCACTTATTGCATGAAGCTTTGCGTCAGGTTCTTGGTACCCATGTTGCGCAAAAAGGCTCGCTAGTATCGCCAGATCGTTTGCGTTTTGACTTTTCTCATCCAAAGCCAATTTCACGTGAAGAACTTGATGAGATTGAAGATATTGCTAATCGTATTGTCTTGCAAAATGCGGCAGTCACAACACGGCTTATGGCGGTTGATGATGCTATTGCTGAAGGTGCGATGGCACTATTTGGTGAAAAATACGGTGAAGAGGTACGTGTTGTCTCCATGGGTGAAGCCGAAGCTGGCAATGGCGTTCGTAATCGCCCTTGGTCGATTGAGCTTTGTGGTGGTACGCATGTACGCCGCACCGGCGATATAGGTCTTATTCGCATATTGTCTGAAAGTGCTGTTGCTGCGGGTGTGCGTCGTCTTGAAGCACTGACTGCTGATGGTGCTCGTCAATATCTTAAAAATCAAGATGAGCGTTTGCATGATCTTGCAGGATTGATGAAAACTGGTGTTAATGATGTGGTTGAGCGCGTTCGCTTGCTGAGCGAAGAACGCCGCAAACTTGAAAAAGAATTAAGTGATGCGCGTCGCCAATTGGCGCTTGGCGGTGGCTCTAATAATGGTGGTGATGAACCGCTTGAAAAGGTTAATGGCATTGGTTTTATGGGGCGTGTTGTCACTGGCGTTTCACCGCGTGATTTAAAGCCGCTTGCTGATAGTGGTAAGGGGCAAATTGGTTCTGGCGTTGTGGTGTTTATCGGCAAAGGCGAAGATGGTAAAGCCAGCATTGTTATTGGTGTAACCGATGATTTAACCGATAAATTAAGTGCAGTTGATCTTGTGCGCGTGGCAACCGAAGTGCTTGGTGGTAAAGGTGGCGGTGGCCGTCCCGATATGGCACAGGCTGGTGGTCCAGACGCTGATAAGGCTGATGATGCCATTGCTGCAGTTAAAGAGCTCATCGCTAAAAAAGTTTAATTAGCTTTAGCTACCCTAATTTATGGGGGTAGCTAATTATATTGTTTGCTATACGATTAGCAAAAAATAAGTATAATATTAATAAAGAGGCAAATCCTTATGGCAATTGCATTTACATTTCCAGGGCAAGGCAGCCAGTCTGTAGGCATGGGTAAGGCATTAGCAGAACAGTTTTCTGTTGCTAGACAAGTTTTTGAAGAAGTTGATGAAGCTTTGGGCGAAAAGCTATCAAGTACCATGTTTGAAGGCCCCGAAGATGTTTTAACTTTAACCGCTAATGCTCAGCCTGCTTTAATGGCTGTTTCTATGGCTATTATTAAAGTAATGCAGTCGCTTGGATTAAATTTGCCTCAAAAAGTGCAATATGTTGCAGGTCACTCTTTGGGCGAATATTCCGCCCTTTGTGCCGCTGGCATGTTTTCTTTAGCTGATACGGCGCGGCTCTTGCGTATTCGTGGTAATGCTATGCAAAAAGCGGTTCCAGTTGGTCAAGGTGGTATGGCGGCAATTATCGGGCTTGAAGCAAGTGATGTAAATGCAATCTGCGCTGAAGCGTCAAGTCTTGGTGCTTGCCAGATAGCCAATGATAATGGCGGCGGCCAATTAGTAATTTCGGGTGTTTTGGCAGCCGTTGAAAAAGCCGCAAGCTTGGCAAGTGAAAAAGGCGCAAAGCGGGCGCTTATGTTACCTGTATCCGCGCCTTTCCATTCAGTACTTATGCAGCCTGCCGGCGATGCTATGGCTGAAGCTTTAGCTGAAGTACAAAAACACCAACCGGTTATTGCTTTGGTTGCCAATGTTACGGCAGAACCTGTGCGCGATGAAAAATTGATTGCCGATTTATTGGTTGCCCAAGTCACGGGCCAAGTACGTTGGCGTGAAACTATTGAGTGGTTTGGCAATAATGATGTTGATACCCTTTATGAAGTGGGTACCGGCAAAGTGCTAACTGGGCTTGCCCGACGCATTAATAAGGATATTACTGGCCGTCCAGTAAATACGGGTGCAGAAATCGAAGAAGCACTTAAAGAATTAGGTGTTTAGTTTTAAAATTCCTTTTGACAGAGGCTCATTCTAAAGTAATGGCTTCTTGATATTGCCATTATGATTTCTAAATTCATGATGATAGAGACTTGAAAATGATCAGTGAGGATCAAATATGTTTGAACTTAATGGGCGCAAGGCGCTTGTAACCGGCGCAACTGGCGGTATTGGTGAAGCTATTGCGCGTAATTTACATGCGCAGGGTGCGATTGTTGGTCTTCATGGCACACGCAAAGAAAAATTGGATGAATTAGCAGCTGAGCTTGGTGAACGCGTTTTTGTCTTTCCTGCCAATTTATCCGATCGTGAAGCAGTAAAAGCACTTGGTGCGCGTGTTGAAGAAGAAATGGGCGGCGTTGATATTCTCGTCAATAATGCTGGCATTACACGTGATGGCCTTTTTGTTCGCATGAGTGATGAAGATTGGGATGCCGTTCTTGCCGTTAATCTTACCGCAGTGTTTAACTTGACCAAAGAGTTAACCCATCCAATGATGCGCCGTCGCTTTGGCCGTATTATCAATATTACATCAGTTGTTGGGGTTACTGGTAATCCTGGCCAAGCCAATTATTGCGCTACCAAGGCCGGTATCATTGGTTTTTCAAAATCATTGGCGCAAGAAATTGCTAGCCGTAACGTAACCGTTAACTGCATTGCTCCTGGTTTTATTGAATCAGCCATGACCGATAAGCTTAATGATAAGCAAAAAGATGCAATCATGAGCGCTATTCCTATGAAGCGTATGGGATCAGCCCAAGAAGTGGCAAAAGCTGCAGTTTATCTTGCTAGTGATGAAGCAAGCTATGTAACGGGGCAAACCATTCATGTTAATGGTGGTATGGCAATGATCTGATAAGTGATTTTAACATGGTAATTTGCATTGATGATTTAAAAGTCGTTGCAAAAGTGCCGTTGAATCACTTTTTTATGATTTTATTTATAATGTTTCTAGAGCGAAAAATGGTTGGCTTTCTAGAAATAATTGTGAAAAAAATAAAAAATGGGCGTTTATATGTGCTATTTGCATGGTAAATGCTTTAAACTATTGATGATGGCGATTGAATTTTTTTAATAATTGGTCTATCGCATCTATTTAGATAACCAGAGGTCGATCATTTTTTTGGTGATCTATCTTTTCGATCAAAATAATTTGCTTTTTAACTCGGTAAATGATTTTGATTATTTCTAGCAGCAGTTATCTGCTGTTTATCCCAATAGGGATATCCACAGGGTGCAGAAAATAGCAAAATGCTGATTTGCACCTATTAGCTTTATTTGAATACCCCAAGCCATTCAAGGCTGGGACAACTGAGGTCGAGGTTCCGACATGAGTGATACAGCAGAACGCGTAAAAAAGATTGTTGAAGAACATCTTGGAGTAGAAGCTGACAAGGTAACAGAAGGCGCAAGCTTCATTGATGATCTCGGTGCAGACAGCCTTGATACAGTCGAGCTTGTTATGGCATTTGAAGAAGAGTTCGGCGTTGAAATTCCTGATGATGCAGCAGAAACCATCCTAACCGTTGGTGATGCAGTTAAGTTCATCGACAAGGCTTTGGCGTAATTTTCGTCATAAATAGCATTTTGCTGTTTTGATAAATTTAGAAAAAAAGCGCCTTTTAAAAGGTGCTTTTCTTTCATTTATAGTGTGTTAATTCGTTGCTATAAAGGCGAATGAATACAAAAATGAATACCCAAAATAAATACCAAATGCTCAATAGTCTGAGAATTTGTGATTTAAATTGAAAAAAATTCTAATTAAAGAATGTTAGATCAGGATGTGATGATGAGGCGTGTTGTCATTACCGGCCTAGGGCTGGTTTCTCCGCTTGCCGGCAATGTAGAGCATAGTTGGACGAGATTGTTAAATGGGGATAGTGGCGCCCGTCGTGTCAGCGAATTTGAGGTCGATGATCTGCCATGTCAGATTGCTTGCCGTATTCCTTTAGGTGATGGCACAAACGGCACATATAATCCTGACTTATATATGGAACAAAAGGAACAACGTAAGGTTGATCCATTTATTGTTTATGCGGTATCGGCCGCAACCGAAGCGCTAGAAGATGCTAATTGGCATCCAGAAAGCGATGAGGATCAAATTGCAACCGGCGTAATGATTGGTGCAGGTATTGGCGGCGTTGAAGGCATAGTCGAAGCGGGTTATACACTTCGCGATCGCGGTCCAAGACGTATTTCCCCATTTTTTATTCCAGGGCGTATCATTAATCTCGCGTCCGGTTATGTTTCTATCAAGCATAAATTACGTGGGCCAAATCATTCAGTCGTAACCGCTTGTTCAACCGGCTCTCATGCTATTGGTGATGCTGCTCGTTTGATTGCGCTAGGGGATGCTGATGTTATGGTAGCGGGTGGTACAGAATCGCCAGTTAATCGCATCTCGCTTGCTGGTTTTGCTGCCTGTAAGGCGCTATCAACTAGCTATAATAATGATCCAACCCGTGCGTCCCGCCCTTATGATAAGGATCGTGATGGTTTTGTAATGGGTGAGGGGTCGGCTATTCTCGTTCTTGAAGAACTAGAGCACGCCCAAAAACGTGGTGCCAAAATTT
This sequence comes from Bartonella sp. HY761, assembly GCF_026743145.1. Lineage (NCBI taxonomy): Bacteria > Pseudomonadati > Pseudomonadota > Alphaproteobacteria > Hyphomicrobiales > Bartonellaceae > Bartonella > Bartonella sp. HY761. Next base: position 1,947,660 of record NZ_CP104887.1, on the reverse strand, counting down.
ATGCTGAAGTGGTAGGTTATGGTTTGAGCGGCGATGCTCATCATATTACTGCACCAAGCGAAACAGGCGAGGGTGCAGAACGCTGCATGCGTTCGGCGATTAAACGTGCAGGTATTAAGCCATCCGATATCGATTATATTAATGCTCATGGTACTTCAACTATGGCAGATACAATTGAGCTTGCAGCTGTTGAGCGCGTTATGGGCGATGCTGCTGATAAAGTGTCAATGTCATCAACCAAATCGTCTATTGGCCACTTGCTAGGTGCTGCTGGTGCTGCTGAAGCTATTTTCTGTACTTTGGCTATTCGTGATAATATTGCACCGCCAACATTAAATCTTGATAACCCATCGGTTGAAACCAAAATCGATCTTGTGCCGCATAAGGCAAGAGAACGTAAAATTGATACAGTTCTTACCAACTCTTTTGGTTTTGGTGGTACTAATGCGTCATTGGTTATCCGGCGTTTTAAAGATTAATTTTTGAGATTTTTTGCCTTTTAAAAGCGTCCTTTTGGGCGCTTTTTTTATTGTTTGATAGGTTTTTAACTTTCTCATTAATGTAATTGTTGATATTTTGAGATTTAACCTAAATAATTTTTGTCTTAATGAGATTCAAGTCATCTCAGTTTAGTAAATTGTAATTCTTTGAGGAATTTAGGCACTATCTTTGGGTATAGGAACAATAAATAAACCATTCCTTTCTCTGCCTGTGGGTGTTTTTTCCTCAAACCATTCAGCCAGATAAATATTTTCAAGATCGACTTTTTGTTTTTTGACTTGGTCTTGGACCCATTGTTCAGTTTTATGAGCAAGCTCAAGATTATCTTTGATGATTTCACCATTTTTAATTAAAATAACGGATACGCGATCTTCTTCTTTTTTGATAACCGATAATGAGCCATTCGATTCAAAATTGGCAAAAGCAACCTCATGGGGTGCTGCACCTTTAATGCGCAGCATAGTTACAAAATCATTTACATCTAAGCCGATGCGTTTGAAATTTTTAATTTGGTATTTGCCATCAATAACTAGCGGTAAATCACCACCTGCAACAATATCGCGAATAAGCGGGAAATGTTTACGAGAATAATTAACTAAAATCACCAATGCTTCCCAAATAAACAAAACTCCTAAAAAATGCAGAATTCCAGTCGCAGGATTGTAAATAACGCCACCTATAATGCCACCCATAACAAAGTTGCTTACAAGGTCAATCGGTGTCATTTGGCTAAGGCTGCCACGCCCAGTTGTGCGCAATACCAACAAAAATACCGCAAGCCCGACAATTAATTTCAAAGTAACATCGGAATAGTTTGCAAAGTAATCGTGCATGACGCGTCTCTTTTTAATTTTCTAATTCACAAATATTATTTAGAGCCGCGCCATTAATTTAAAAGGCGGCAATTTAAGAAATATTATTTATTAATGGAATAATATCGTCAACATTATTTATAAAAAGCGGTTTAACTTTACTGGCGCTATGAAAGAACCCTTCGTCGGCCATGTGGCGCAAAAGGTCTGCTAAGGGGTTCCAGTAATCATTAATATTGGCAAAAACCATTGGCTTATTATGATGCCCCAATTGCGCCCATGTCATCATTTCAATTATTTCTTCCAAAGTGCCTATGCCACCTGGAAAGGTAACAAAAGCATCCGCCTTTTCAAACATTAATGTTTTGCGCCGATGCATAGTATCAACAATGATTAACTCATCAAGGTCTATGACTGCGGCATCGGGTGCCTCTTTGCTTAATAAAAACTCTGGAATAATACCAATGACATTGCCACCATGAGCTTTTACACTTTGGGCAACAGCCCCCATTATGCCACGACTACCACCGCCATAAACAAGACCAATATTCGCTTTAGCTAAGGCTTCGCCAAAAATTTCAGCAGCTTTGATATAGATAGGATTTTCGCCCGCGCTAGAACCACAATAAACACAAATATAATCAATTTTTGGCATGTTTTATTCCTTTTCCGGATTAAGTGATATTAGTTTTGCTTTATTCTATAGTCTGCTTTTTTAACGCTAAAATTTACCTCAATGATTGAAGTGATCTAAACTTAAACCAAGAGCATAGCTTCATTAAAATTAAATGTCTTTCATTTATAATAAGGTCTGGCCTTTATAATAAGGATATTTTCTTAGATTTTCAAATGCCGCAAAATCGACTGTATTTTATTAGCTTTTGAGTTTTTACCAATAAACGATAGTAATCCTCAATTTATTCGAGCATTTTTCTTGAAGCGGGTGCCTTCAAGGTATATTTGTGCTATTTTGGATAATGCTTCAAATCGAAGCGTTTAAATAATAGCTATCAAGAGAACCCTTTGCAAATATTAGATGTTAAATTTTTCGCTAGAGCTTTTATAATATCGCTACTAAGCTTTTTGTTATCAGTATCTGCTAGGCACATGCATTTTGCTGTTGCCCAACCTATCGTTGCATTTCCAACATTGGTTACAGCACCAGTTTTTGGTTCTTTCTTGGTTGATGCGCGTGGTAGGATTATTATTGCTGGTAAAGCTGATCCTTTGAGTGAGATTGATCTAGTATGTGGTGCCAAATTATTAGGGCAGTCGAGAGCTGAGGAAAAAGGTAATTTTGAAATTGGCCTTATAAAAAAACCAGGAACCGGCGAATACCGCTGTGTTTTGCGTTCAACTGATAAAAATGGTCAATCTGCAACGTCCACTCAAACTTTAATTCTTACGATCAATAATGATCGCAACGCTCCGATAACCGCCATTATTGATGAACCAAATGGCACACAGAGAATTGTCTATCCGTTAAGTAATGTATCTGGTGATGACGGCGCTTCAGAGCAGGTTGGCTTTTTGGTTGAATATATTGCTTACGAAAATGGGCACTTTATCGTCTGTGGTCATGCGCCGGCAAATCGGCGGGTTGCAATCCATAATCTTGATCTTATATTAGGTTCTGAGTTTATTAAAGAAACGGGCCGTTTTTGTATCGAGCGCACCAACAGGCTTGCAGAAGGTGATTATGCTTTAAAGGCGCAATTATTAGATGAAAAGGGGCAAATATTTGCAAATGTTACTTTGCCTTTTACAATCTCCAATTTAAATAAAAGTAATGAACAATATTATATTGCCAATAAGCCGGTTGAAACCGTGGTTGTTCGCCCAGGTGAAACGCTTTCCCAGATCGCACAACGCCTCTATGGTGATTATAATTTTGCTGATAAAATATATCAATTGAATCGACATGTGTTGGAAAATCCCCACAATGTTCAAGCCGGGCAAAGATTAGCATTGCCATCAAAGCAATAAACCAATTTTGCACATGTATTAGAAAAAGATTTGAAAATGAGTGATAGTTCGGCCGGAAAAAATAACGGCAGTAAGACGGTTTCGGCTGATTCTGGCGCAACTTTTAAAACGCTTTATAATCTTTGGCCTTATATGTGGCCATCAGATCAGCCGAAGTTAAAACGCCGGGTTTTATGGGCATTGTTTTATCTTGTAGCCTCAAAACTTGTGCTTATTTTGGTGCCATATTTTTTCAAATATGCAACCGAAGCCTTAGGTGGCAGCTTTGTTGCGCCTAACTGGGTGATGCCAGCACTTGTTACGCCATTAATGTTGGTTGCTGCTTATAATGTTGCCCGCATCATTCAAGCAGGTTTAAATCAATTGCGTGATGCGCTTTTTGCCGCCGTTGGTCAGCATGCGGTGCGTAAACTTGCCTATCAAACCTTTATTCATATGCATCAATTATCACTGCGCTTTCATTTGGAGCGGCGCACAGGTGGGTTATCTCGGGTTATTGAGCGTGGCACTAAAGGGATTGAAGCGATTGTACGCTTTACCATTTTAAATACTGCACCAACTTTACTTGAATTTGCGCTAACAGCCTTTGTTTTATGGATTTCCTGTGGTTTTGAATATGTTGTTGTCGTTGTTGTGACGGTGGTTGCCTATACGTGGTTTACCATCAAAGCCAGCGATTGGCGCATTGCTATTCGAAGACAAATGAATGATTCAGACACCGAAGCTAATACTCGTGCTATCGATTCATTGTTGAATTTTGAAACGGTGAAATATTTTGGCAATGAGGATATGGAAGCAAAGCGCTTTGATGCATCGATGGAGCGCTATGAAATAGCCGCCGTCAAGACGTGGATTTCACTTGGCTGGCTTAATTTTGGTCAAGCGTTAATTTTTGGTGCTGGCTTAATGATGATGATGGTGCTTTCGGTACGTGAAATTGCCAATGGTACCCAAACGATTGGTGATTTCGTTTTCATTAATACGCTCATGATCCAGCTTTCCATTCCAATGAATTTTATTGGCTTTATTTATCGAGAAGTGCGCCAAGGCCTAACCGATATTGAGCAGATGTTTGATCTTTTAGATGTTCCGCAAGAAATTACTGACAAAGCGGATGCAAAGCCCTTGACGGTTGAGGGGGGAACAATTCGTTTTGATGAGGTCAAATTTGCCTATGATGAAGATAGAGCCATTTTAAAAGGTATAAGCTTTGAAGTGCCAAGCGGCAAAACAGTGGCAATTGTTGGGCCATCGGGGGCCGGTAAATCTACTATTTCGCGGCTTTTATTTCGGTTTTATGATGTTCAATCTGGTTCCGTTACCATTGATGGACAAGATGTCCGCAATGTAACTCAGCAAAGTCTTCGCCATGCTATTGGAATGGTGCCGCAAGATACAGTGCTTTTTAATGACACTATTGCCTATAATATTCGCTATGGTCGGCCCGACGCAAGTTTTGAAGAAGTGAAGCGAGCGGCAGAACTTGCCCAAATTTCAGATTTTATCGAAAATTTGCCGCAAGGCTATAATGCTATGGTTGGGGAGCGCGGTTTGAAATTATCGGGCGGCGAAAAACAGCGTATCGCTATTGCTCGTACGATTTTAAAAGCGCCGCCGATTCTCATTCTAGATGAAGCAACCTCCGCGCTTGATACGGCAACCGAACAGGATATTCAGCAAGCGCTTGAATTGGTGAGCAAGAATCGTACAACCCTTGTGATCGCCCACCGCCTATCGACAATTATTGATGCCGATGAAATATTGGTTTTAAAAAGTGGCAAAATTGTTGAGCGCGGCAGACATCAAGAGCTTCTTGATGAAAATGGCCTTTATGCATCAATGTGGAAACGCCAACGAGAGGCAACTGAGGTTGAGCAAAAATTGCGTGAAATGCGTGAAAATGATGATCTCGGCGTAATTGATCGTGGCGAACCTGCCTTATAGGTTGATCTTATCGACGCAGCTTTTTTAAAAGGTTATGCAATCTAATATTGTGAAAAGGTCATTTCAGTAACTTGAATTGGCCTTTTTGCTTTTGATTGTTTCATTTAGGCAAAAAATACTGTTTATTACCAAAAAAATGTGCATTTTACCTTATGTAGACCGCACAAAACCAACATAAATCATTTATCTTTTTGCGCATGCTTTCATAGTCTGCTAATTGAAAGATAATTATAATATTGGATCTGGTTTTAAGATTGCTTAATCCGCCAGATTTTAAAGAAGACAGGATTATCAATGAGTATCATGCGTTCCATAGGCAATAATTTTGTGCCTATTCATAAAGAAGGCTATCCATTTATTGCGGTGTTTTTTGTGGTTTCACTGCTCCTTGGTTGGGCATGGGCTCCACTTTTTTGGGTAGGTTTGGTACTGACAATTTGGTGTATTTATTTCTTTCGCGATCCAGAGCGTTTTACGCCAGTTGCTGAGGGATTAGTTGTTAGCCCAGCAGATGGTAAAATTTCTTTTGTTGGTGAAATGATAGCGCCTAAAGAACTTAATCTTGGCGATGAACCAGTTATTCGTATTTCGGTGTTTATGAATGTATTTTCCTGCCATGTTAACCGTATTCCAATAGATGGAAAAATTAAATCGATGGTTTATCGTCCTGGTAAATTTGCTAATGCTGAACTTGATAAGGCGAGTGAAACCAATGAGCGCAATTGTGTTGTGCTTGAAACAAAGCACGGCGATATTGGTGTTGTGCAAGTGGCTGGCCTTGTAGCAAGGCGTATTGTGTGGTGGGTTCATGATGGTGCAGAGCTTGAAGCTGGTAAGCGTTTTGGTCTTATTCGTTTTGGATCGCGTCTTGATGTTTATTTGCCTAAAAATGCCAATATACGTGTTGGGGTTGGTCAAACGGCAGTTGCCGGTGAAACGGTTTTGGCAATGTTCGATAATGGCGAAAGCCTAACTGATTTTAGAATGGATTGACGACATGAAAAGTGCATCGCCATTTCCTCCTTTTGAACCAGATAATAATAGTGAAAGCGAACATCATAAGCGCCGAGCGCCGATTGCTCTGCGCTATCTTGTTCCCAATGTTATTACCGTTTTAGCCATTGTTGCGGGTTTAAGCAGCATTCGTATGGCGATTGAGCACCGTTTTGAAAGTGCAATCTTCATGATGCTTATTGCTGCGGTTCTTGATGGCATTGATGGTCGTATTGCGCGCTTGATGAACGGCTCTTCGCCTTTTGGTGAACAGATGGATTCGCTAGCTGATGCGATAAATTTTGGCGTTGCGCCGGCAATTATCTGTTATATCTATATTCTAGATCAAGCACGTAATTTTGGTTGGATGGCTGCGGTTGTCTATTGTGTTGCTTGTTGTTTACGCCTTGCCCGCTTCAATGTCGCATTGGAGCGTCACGATACGCCAGATTGGCAAAAGCACTATTTTGTAGGCATTCCAGCCCCTGCAGGTGGTTGCCTGTTGGTTTTACCCATTTATCTTGGGGCTTTTGATTTGCCGGTTAATCATGTCACAGGCGTTATTTTCAGCATTTACACCTTAGCTATTGCCTTTTTGATGGTATCAAAATTACCGGTTTATAATGGCAAATCTATCGGTAAAGGTGTGCGCCGTGATATTGTTGTGCCGCTTATGTTGGTGATCGTTGCCTATGTTGTTTTATTGGTGAGCTATACATGGCTTACACTTACTATATCGGCCTTTTTATATCTTATTTTTTTGCCGATCAGTGTTTTCACTTATCATCGCCAAGAACAAAAAGAAAAACTGCGCAATTTTGACAAAGATATTGCGCCGTCATAAGATATGAGCTGCAAATTTAATTAAAATGCAATGAGCAAATTGCTGGCCATATTGGCCGATGCTCAACTAGTAGAATCGAATCGGATAAAAAATGCTTGAAAAAAATTATGATTCACAAGCCATCGAGCCACGTATTGCTAAAGAGTGGGAAGATAAAGGTTCTTTTAAAGCAGGCGCAGGTTCAAAACCAGGTGCTGAAGCTTTTGCAATCGTTATTCCTCCGCCAAATGTTACTGGCTCGCTGCATATGGGCCATGCGCTCAATAATACCATTCAAGATATTTTGGTTCGTTTTGAAAGAATGCGCGGCAAAAATGTGCTTTGGCAACCAGGTATGGATCATGCTGGCATTGCAACCCAAATGGTGGTGGAGCGCCAATTGGCAGAGCGCAAGGAGCCAGGCCGCAGAGATATGGGGCGGACAAAATTTGTCGAGCGCATTTGGCAATGGCGGCATGAATCAGGTGGCATGATTGCCAATCAATTACGCCGTCTTGGTGCATCTTGTGACTGGTCGCGTGAACGCTTTACAATGGATGAGGGGCTTTCAAAAGCGGTATTAGAAGTTTTTGTAACTTTGCATCGCCAAGGTCTTATTTATAAAGATAAGCGTCTTGTTAATTGGGATCCAAAGCTTAATACTGCCATTTCGGATCTTGAGGTGGAGCCGCGTGAGGTTAATGGTAATTTATGGCATTTTCGCTATCCACTTGAAGGCAAGACCTTTAATGTTGAAGATGAAACAAGCTTTATCGTGGTTGCAACCACTCGTCCAGAAACTATGCTTGGCGATAGTGGTATTGCGGTTAATCCTGAAGACCCACGCTATAAGGCTTTAATTGGTACATATGCGATTTTGCCGTTTGTTGGTCGTAAGTTAAAAATTGTTGGCGATGATTATGCAGACCCAGAGGCAGGTTCTGGCGCGGTGAAAATTACCCCTGCCCATGATTTTAACGATTTTGAAGTTGGTAAGCGCAATAATTTACGTGCTATTAACATCATGACGCCAGACGCTAAAATTACCTTGCGCGGTAATGAAGGTTTTATGGAAGGATTGCAGCAGGTTGATACGCTTAATCAGCTTTTAGATCAGCTTGACGGCATGGATCGTTTTGCCGCGCGCAAGCTTATTATTGAGATGATGGATGAAGCTGGTTATCTTGCCAAGATTGAACCGCATCTTCATAAGGTTCCCCATGGGGACCGTGGCGGCGTGCCGATTGAACCTTTATTGACCGACCAATGGTATGTTAATGCAGGAGAATTGGCAAAGCCTGCTATTGAAGCCGTTCGCAGTGGTCGCACCGCAATTATTCCAGCTAATTGGGATAAAACCTATTATCATTGGATGGAAAATATTGAGCCATGGTGCATTTCACGCCAATTATGGTGGGGGCATCAAATTCCAGCTTGGTATGGTCCTGATGGTCATATTTTTGTAGAAAAAAGCGAAGCAGAAGCGCTTGAAGCCGCCCAAAAACATTATGGAGAAGTGGTTGAGTTAAAGCGCGATGAAGATGTACTCGATACATGGTTTTCATCCGCACTTTGGCCTTTTTCCACCATGGGTTGGCCGGAAAAGACTGCAGAGCTTGCGACCTATTATCCAACCAGTGTGGTGGTTACTGGTTTTGATATTTTGTTCTTTTGGATTGCTCGTATGATGATGATGGGCATTCATTTCATGGATGAAGTGCCTTTTGATACCATTTATATGCATGCGTTGGTGCGTGATAAAGATGGTGCTAAAATGTCTAAGGCTAAAGGTAATGTAATTAATCCTTTGGAACTGATGGATGAATATGGAGCAGATGCTTTGCGCTTTACCTTGGCTATTATGGCCGCGCAGGGCAGGGATGTTAAGCTTGACCCGACCCGTATTGCTGGTTATCGCAATTTTGCTACCAAATTGTGGAACGCAACACGCTTTGCTGAAATGAATGGTGCAGCTCATGACCACAATTTTAAGCCAGAAAATGTTAACCTATCGCTTAATCGCTGGATTTTGACAGAATTGAGCCGCACAGTTGGCGAAGTGACTAGCGGTATTGAAAGCTACCGCTTTAATGACGCAGCAGCAAGCTTATATCGTTTTGTCTGGAATTTCTTCTGTGATTGGTATTTGGAGCTTATTAAGCCAGTATTTCTCGGCGATGATGAAATGCAAAAGCAAGAAACACGAGCTTGCGTTGCTTGGTGCTTGGATGAGATTTATAAGCTGTTGCACCCATTTATGCCATTTATCACGGAAGAATTATGGGCCCATACCGCAGGTGAGGGGCAAAGCCGCGATGCTATGCTGGTTGTGACCGAGTGGCCAAGCATTGATTATCAGGACAAAGAAGCTGCTGATGATATTAATTGGTTGATTGATGTTGTATCCGGTATTCGCTCGCTAAGGGTAGAAATGAATGTTTCTGCCGGTGCTATGGCACCCTTGGTTGTGCTTGAAGCCGATCAGCTGACTAAAGATCGGTTAGAGCGTCATGAAGTCGCTTTAAAACGCCTTGCCCGTTTGGAAAGCATCACCCTTGCCAATGTTGCACCAGAGCAAGCAGCGCAAACAGTGCTCGGCGGCGTTACGTTTTCGCTCCCGCTTGGCAGCTTGATTGATTTTGATGCCGAGCGTGCCCGCCTTAATAAAAGTATTGGTAAAATCGATATTGAGATTGGCAAACTATCTTCAAAACTCAATAATGAAAAATTTGTTGCCAATGCGCGTCCTGATGTGGTGGAAGCCGAGCGCGCTCGTTTGGAAGAATGTTCGCAAGAGCGTGAAAAGCTTGAAAAGGCACTTGCTCGTTTAGGGTAAATCAAAGTTTGAATATAATAAAAGCGTTTCCAGCGATAGGCTAGAAACGCTTTTATATTCTAACCTTTTAAAACACATCATATGCCTAAAAAGGTTTTACAGAAAAATCAAATTATTCTTGTGTATCTACAGTTAGCCAACTCATTCGTATTTTTTCAGAATTATATACTTGTTGATTGATAGGATTGATTTTTACATTATCCATTCGAAAATTTATCGCGTAGCGTTCAATATTGGGGAAGTGTGATTTTAGATCAACCAGAAGGCAATGATTGGCATTCAATGCTAGGACTGAGGTGCTATAAATTTCCCCACCAGTAAAATTTCTGTCGTCGTCAAGATGTAGATATTTTAATGATTTCCATTCCAAAAATTTGAAAAGAGTTAGCATAGATAGCTAAAAAAAGCTATTGGTGTCAAATGGATAAGTCACGTGGCAAAGTCGTCTTTTGCAAATAAAACAAGACGAACCGATTGAAGTATTTCTTTGAGGTTCAACGGCCCGTTCTGCCGCCGTTTTAGCAGCGGCATATGCGTCGCTTTAATGGCATCCCAAAAGGGCACTTTCACCTCTATTTAAAGGAGTGTGATTGGCGTTTTAACTATCATTCGACACAGAACTTGATTAAAGTATTGTCAAGTTAGATGAAATAATTATACTTAAGCCTTATCTATGCCAGCCACTAATAAAAACAGCTGCTGTAACCTAATAAATTATAAAGCTTACGCTGTATGTTTTCTAGCGTTTTTCCATGTTCGTCTTTCTAAAACTTTGATACTAGAAAAATCAACCCAATGCAGTGGGTTCGAATATGAGATAAAATACTCCAAATTAGGCATATATGGTGCTTCCAATTTTCTAAACTGTATTAGATCCATTGCATTAACGCATAATTTTTCTAATAATAAAAGTACATTATCAATGTTACGGTATGGATTATCTCTATCCTTAATATAAAATGTAATAATATCATATTTTTTATTATGGTAAGACTCACCAGCAACGTGATTGCACCAATCAAATTTTATTTCAAACCGTTTACAATAGGTCGCTTTCTTCGCAATAAATGCAACAGATGAAATATTTTTAAGTAGTTCATCTTCTTCCAAAACTTCTTGAATTATATTTGAATAATCTGTTCTATGAGAATTGATTGCAATTTCTTTATTCGAAGAAGATGAATCGTAAAATATACTATTATTATTAAAAAAATCTGAATTATATAATATTTTAAGGTCACCAATTTCAAAAAAGTTTAAAATACTATTTACATAGAAATAAAATTTTTTAAATGTAAAATCTTCCTTTATATATCCTTGATACGTAAAAGCGAACATAATTACCCTGATCCCATTATATGTAAGTATGAAAGTTAATTAGTATTTGAATTTAGGGGCTATACCAAATAATTGACTCACGTAATGTTTAACCCATTGTGTGATTTACGTTAATTATGCTTGAGGCGATGGGTTTCTAAAACGCCACTCACTGTTCTTTTAAATTATCCAAAATTTTGTTTTGGTATACCATTGAAATTTATATCAATCATCGCCTTTAGGTTAAATTTTCTTATTTTATGTTAGTTATATTGTCCTGGTAAATATAGATAATCTGAAACGGTTCTTGTAGATTATTGATGTACTTTAAATTATTGTCAATAAAATAAAAAATCCAGATTATTCTTGTAATAATCTGGATTTAAAAATATCAAGATATTAAACTTAAGCGAGTTGTTTTATGCTTTTTCGTAAAGCTCAAGCACGAAATCCCAATTGATGAGATTGTCGATAAATGCTTCAAGATATTTAGGACGAGCATTGCGGTAATCGATATAATAGGAATGTTCCCAAACATCGACACCAAGAATTGGTGTTGCACCATGCACGAGTGGGTTTTCACCATTTGGTGTTTTCATGATTTCAAGCTTGCCATCTTTAACAGCAACCCAAGCCCAACCAGAGCCGAATTGACCGACGCCTGCGGCAATAAAATCGGCGCGGAATTTATCAAAACCGCCTAAATCGCTTTCAATTGCTTTTGCTAGCTTTTCTGGCAATTTATTGCCGCCGCCATTTTTTTTCATCCATTGCCAGAACAATGTGTGGTTATAATGCTGGCCGGCATTATTGAATAATGGTTGGTTTTTGCCATAGCTACCTTTAACCACTTCTTCAAGGCTTTTACCTTCAAGGCCAGAATCCTTAATAAGGTTGTTACCTGCTGTGACATAAGCAAGATGATGCTTGTCGTGGTGATATTCTAAAGTCTCACGTGACATATATGGCCCTAATGCATCATAGGCATATGGAAGCTCGGGTAATTCAAAAGCCATCTCATCTATCTCCTTAAATGATTTTATAACTCAAAAACGGAATTATTGATCTATTAGCTAGCAGTCGACTATTTATGAGTGGTCATCGCAAGCAATAATTTTTCCGATTCTTATAAGATAATGTGGTGTGATGACAGGAAAAAGACAAGCCCATATCGTGATTTGTTCATGAGATAATCGCTGAGGCTTTGAAAAACATGATGATCTAAGCCTAGATTTTATTAAAATTTTTTTAAAGTTATTTTTCGCCTTGAGGATGTATCTTTAAAAATGCTTAATAAAAGCAACGGCTTTTGACTTTATGAAACTGGCTTTAATCTAAATGGTAATAAATACAGCTGCAAAATTTTGGTTTGTTTTTTGCGCTGCTTTCTTCTTCAATAATAGGTGATAATGATGCTTCTTGGTGATAAAATAAATATATTCGCTAAAATCTGCCATGATTAGCGCAGCTATCAAATAATGTTATTGATGGTTGGGTGAAAAATTATTGCTCATGCTGAACTTGAAATATTCTATTTATTTAGTTTATAGCTGCAATAATATTGCATATTGAAATTCATGGGGTTGTAGATTTTATGATAAAGACAAGCGCGGTCAATAATACCCCACAAAAGCGATTGCGGTTGCAAAAGCTTGATATATTGCGTGCTATTGCGTTAATTGGCATGGTGGTATTCCATTTTAGCTGGGATCTTGCTTATTTTCGCTATATTTCGGCTGATACAATAGCTAATGGTTGGCTGACGGATTTGGCCCATATTGTCGCCAGTAGCTTTTTGTTTTTAAGTGGCTTTAGCCTTTATCTTGCGCATAGCAATGGAATAAAATGGCATGCATTTACGCGGCGATTTATTGCTATCATTTTTGCAGCCGGTTTGGTCAGCTTAGCGACCTTTTATATTCTGCCTGATAATTTCATTTATTTTGGTATTCTACATGAAATCGCCTTAACTAGTTTTGTTGGCTTGTTGTTTTTGCGTATGCCTTGGCTAATTAATGTCATTGTTGCTGCAGCCGTGTTTTATGCACCAATTTTTTTACCCCCTGTTTATGGAAATATATTTTTATGGCTAGGATTAAATCCGGCGCCACCATCAACTTTTGACTATGTGCCATTCTTCCCATGGTTTTCCGCCGGTCTGCTAGGCTTAACCCTTGCGCAGTTAATGGATAAGTTAAATGTTTTGTCGCTTTTGCAGGCTGGTATCAAACCAAATTTTTTAAACCAAATGTTACAATGGTTTGGTCGCCATACGCTTCTTATCTATCTTATTCATCAGCCAATTTTAATGGCGGGATTTTTTGTATATTCTAGTATAATTCCGCCACGTGAGCTAACAATTGCTGAAATAAGAATTACGGCAGAAAATGAATGTCGTAAATTTGCAGGATTGGGGGATGATGAAAGCGCGAAATTTTGCGCCTGTGCTTTTGATGAGTTGGACAAACAAGGTCTTTTAGCCGATTTTTTACATGGGCTTATAGATCTAACTGATGATCGTGTTGATCATATTCGTTCAACTTGTCTTGTTGGCGATGATGTATTGGAAACTCCTGCGCAGAATGCAAATTAACTGCGTATTTTAAAAAGACTAAATTAAGCTTATTACCGCATTACGCCAAGTTCGGCCAAACGTTCAAATGAGCGATCTTCAAGGCGCTCAAGATCATCTAATTGATCATTTATATCTTGGCGCATTTGTTTAAGCTTCTGGCGCTGCGTATTGATGTGGTCAAGAATATGACGCAAAGTTTGACTATCTTGCGAGGCATGATCGTTTATGTGTAATAATTGTTGAATTTCGTCTAACGAAAAATTAAGTCGTCTTGCACGCAAAATTGCAGTAATTCTATTATGATCTAATTGAGAATAAAGGCGCATGCGGCCTTGTCTTATGGGTTGAATAAGGCCTTCACCCTCATAATAACGCAGTGTTCTTGGGGTAATGTTAAATTCCTTGGTAAGGTCTTTTATGGTGTAAAATTCGCGTATCATATCATTCTAACCCCGTAAGAGTTTTTTTTGCTTTATTGGGCTTGCGGCTTTACCAAAGACCAAACCACCAAGTTGCCAGTCCGAGGAACGAAAAAAAACCTACAACGTCGGTAATCATGGTGACAAATACCGATGAGGCAATAGCAGGATCTGCGCCAAAGCGGTTTAGTAATAGCGGAATCAGAATTCCACCCAATGCCGCAGCGAGCATATTAATCACCATAGCAGATGCGATGATGCAACCAAGGTCAGGCGACCAAAAAAATAAGCCTGCTGCAGTGCCAATTAATATGGCAAAAAGTACACCATTTAACAGGCCAATGGTCAACTCACGACGAATAACACGGGCGGCATTATATATATCAATGTCTTTTGTCGCTATGGCGCGCACTGTTACCGTCATGGTTTGAGTGGCGGCATTACCACCCATGGACGCAACAATGGGCATTAAAATAGCTAGCGCCACCATATGTTCAATAGTGCCGTCAAAAATCCCGATAATAGAGGCTGAGGCGAGAGCTGTGAATAAATTTACCGATAACCAAGGGGCACGTGATTTAGCGGTTGATAAAACACTATCCGAGAGTTCTTCATCACCAACACCGCCCATGCGCATCAAATCTTCTTCAGCTTCTTGCTGAATAACATCAACCACGTCATCAATGGTTAAAACGCCAAGTAAGCGCTCATTTTCGTCAACTACTGCAGCGGATAGCAAGTCATATTGGCCAAAAATTTGCGCAGCTTCTTCCTGATCCATCGTCGCTGGAATGACATGGCGTGCTTCATGCATTACCTCATCAACACGTACCGGTCTTTGAGTGCGTAATAAACGGTCAAGATCGAGGCTACCCATAAGCCTAAATGTCGCATCAATGACAAATATTTGCGAAAAATGATCCGGTAAATTTTGCTCCTCCCGCATATAATCAATAACTTGACCAATGGTCCAGAATGGTGGCACGGCAACAAATTCTGTTTGCATGCGGCGGCCAGCGCTTTCCTCTGGAAAATCGAGCGAACGGCGAAGGCGAACTTGTTCGGTAAAGGGAAGTTTGGCAAGGATTTCTTGTCGGTCGTCATCATCAAGATCTTCAAGCAGATAAACCGCATCATCGGAATCAATATCTTGCACACCTTCGACAATTTGCTGCGTTGGTAGCGCGTCCATAATTTCAAGGCGCACGGCCTCATCAACTTCGGTAAGGGCTGTAAAGTCGAAACTCTCACCAAGTTGCATGATAAGCTCAGGGCGTTGCTCCGGCTCTAACGCATCAATAAGGTGACCAAGTTCAGAGGGATGAAGTGAGGCGACATTTTCATCCAAAAAGAGTGCATTATTTTCTAAAACTGCATTTTCAACCGCTTCCAGAAACTGTCCTGAAATAACGCCGTCTTCATCATAAATATCAACCGCTGGAAATTCGCGATTGTCTGCTTTGTTTGGATTTGCTTCGCTCATAGATATTGATTCTTGTGTTAGCGGTTTTAAAGTGGTTTTATTGTTAAAACATATTAATGACAAAATATGCATTAATTTTGGAATTAAACTATTTTTTGGAAGTGCTGGTAAATAAGGCGCGATGTATGGCTGTGTACGCAATCAACTAGATAGTGATCGTTTGCTCATTTATCTACAGCCAATTTTTTAGGTTATTAGGCGTTTTGTATGTTGATCTAATGTTTATTTCAAGAATCTTTTTAGGTTGAGTTATCTTCATGGGTACCTTTGAGAAAAAGCAATTTCCCATGGCTCTTTATATTTTTTGGAAAAATGCTTATTGCTTATGACAAAATCCTTGAAATATTATCCTTTTACCTTAATTAACTTCATGTATGGTAGATCATTGTTAAAAATATTAGTAAAATTGAATTTTGTTGGGTTTAAACGCAAGATTAACAAGAAATTGTATCGCAATTTGCTTTAAAAGGCGATATTGAACATAAAGCAAAATTTTTTAAAACCGCAATGATGTGCTTATGTTTGTTGAATTGATAGCATTGTGTTTAAAAACCAAAAAATTATGGTTTGTCATTTTATAAGCATAATTATTTGTCAGGTAAGTTTTAAGTGATGCAACAATGTTTGATGATGTTTGCTCTATTATTTTAAGTTCTATTAATTTATGTATAATACATGAAAATGGCTTATAGCGAATGTTTAAAAACCTGTTGGCTATGCTAGAATATATAAGTTTAAAAATATTTGGCTGGTTTTATTGATGATATTGTCCAAACTAGACAATAGTAGCCAGTCATCTAATTGGAGCAAGTAAATGAAGTTTAATGTCCTCAGCGCTATTAGTGCAATTTGTGTTGCCATGTTTGCTGTGCCTGCTATTGCACAAGATGCAAATCAAGGCCTCGTTCGCAATCAGCCAGCAGCAGGAGATAATGGCGGTGCTCCGGCAAATGTTCAAACTGAAACGTTTGGTGATTGGGTCTATCGTTGTACTGATGTTAAGGTTAGTGATAAATTTACCAAAAATTGTGAAGTTTTACAAATTCGCCAAGCAAAACAAGGCGACCGTACGGCCAATGTTTTGATCATGGCTATTGCTCAGGTAAATGGTGAAAAGCCAGGTGATAAGCCAGTGCTGATGTTGACGACCGTTGTACCGCTCAATGTCTTCTTACTTGAAGGCATTCTTTTCACAGTTGAAAAGCAAAATGTTATGCAATTGCCTTTCCGTTATTGTAATCAACAAGGTTGCTGGGCGCAGGTGCTCTTGGATGAAAAAACCCTCGCTACCTTTAAAAAGGGTAATGAAGGCAAGGCGCGCTTTATGGTCATGAACAATCAAATTGCTGATGTGCAGTTTTCACTTAAAGGCATGACGAAAGCCCTTGAAAGATTGCAAGCAAGCAAGAATTAATTTTAAAACCCTTTTTAAATAATAAAATCCCATTCATGGAAACCACGAATGGGATTTTTTTTGAATGCTTGACTTTATCTTTTTTATTGGAATAGCACCTTCTACCCTTATCAAGTTGCTTTAGTGAATAATTTTAATTTGTCCATGAAATAGCATTCAAACCAGATGATCAAAAGATGGAGTTGTTATGCACCAACAAAAAGATCAACACCATTTTATTCCAAAGCGAGATGTCGCAGCGGTTGTGCTTGGCAATGCTATCGAGTTTTTTGATTTTACTTTATACGCGGCTTTTGCGGTTATCATCGCCAAAGCTTTTTTCCCTTCCCAAAATGAGTTAACTAGTTTGCTTGGCTCGGTTATGACCTTTTCTGTTGGTTTTATTGCGCGCCCCTTAGGAGCTATTTTTATCGGTCAATATGCAGATAAAGCTGGCCGTAAAGCCGCTATGCTGCTGACCATGGTGCTTATGGCTATTGGTACTGGTGGCATGGTTGTATTACCTAGCTTTGCAACACTTGGCATTTTAGCTCCTATCTTATTGATTATTATCCGTTTGCTTCAAGGGCTTGCTTGGGGTGGTGAGGCTGGACCTTCAATTACTTTTATGATGGAGGCCGCACCAGCTAATAAACGGGCGTTTTTTACAAGTTGGCAAATTGTGGCGCAAGGCTGCGCAGCAATTACCGCTGGTTTATTTGGTTTTTTCCTTGCCAAATATTTAAGTCCTGAACAGTTGGCGAGTTGGGGTTGGCGTATTCCCTTTGCTGTTGGTTTGATGATTTTGCCGCTTGGTCTATTCATGCGGCGTCATTTAAAAGAAACCTATCATGCTCCAAAATCTTTAGCCGCAATGTCATCGCATGAAATTGTTATTAATGCGTGGGTAAAATATCGGCGGATGATAATTTTAGGCATGCTTGTCTTATCTGGTGCAACAATCACCCAGTATTTCTTAAATTACATGACCACTTATGCTTTAACTGAGCTTAACTTAACTGCCGACTATGCCATGATTTCTACTCTTATCATGGGTATTGCTATGGTATGTTTTGGTTTGATTGGCGGTCTATGCGCCGACCGCTTTGGGCGCAAAAAAACCATTATTATTCCGCGCATTATTTTGTTGTTTTTGCTGTTTCCGGGGCTTTATGTTGCAAACCTTTATAGCAATGTGTTTGTATTCTATGCGGTGATTATTGTCTTTACCGCCTTGCAAAATATAAGCGGTGCTGGGTTGGTGGTACTGCTTTGCGAGAGTTTTCCGCAATATATAAGGGCAAGTGGTTTTTCGATGACCTACGCTTTTGGAATTACTATTTTTGGCGGAACAGCGCAGCCGATTTTCACTTTTATACTTCAATATAGTGAAAATCCGCTATCACCTGCTTATTATCTTATCATCACCAATATTATGTGTATTGTGGCGACATTGTTTTTTATTGAGCCTAAAATATCAAAAAGCTAAGAATAGCTTATCTATTTGATCTATAATACAAAATAATGCGTTGGCTAATTGATTTAAGCCAGCGCATTTTGATTATACACTTTCAGCAAGTTTAGAAAGTTGTGTCATGACGAGCGCAGTGCCATTAAGCCGCTTTTCAGCACTTTGCCAATCTCTAATAAAGACAATGCTTTGATCTGGGCGGATTTTCGCCATGGAACCCTGCTCAGCAATATATTTAACCAAGCCCACACCATTAGCAAATGTGCCATTGCGAAATTGGATAACCACGCCTTTAGGGCCTGCATCAACTTTTTCAACATTAGCCTTACGACAAAGGGCTTTAATGTAAACTATCTTTAATAGATGTTGCACTTCGAGCGGCATTGCGCCAAAGCGATCAATAAGTTCCGCGCCAAATGCATCAATTTCTTGCGCGTTTTCAAGGTCTGATAGACGGCGATAGAGCCCAAGGCGTAGTTGCAAATCCGGTACATAATTTTCAGGAATCATTACTGCCGTACCAATAGCAATTTGCGGTGACCATTGGTTGTCTTCAACTTCGCCTGTGCCCTTCATTTCAGCAACAGCTTCTTCCAACATTTGTTGATAAAGTTCAAAGCCAACTTCTTTAATATGACCTGATTGCTCATCACCAAGAAGATTGCCTGCACCACGAATATCCATGTCGTGGCTCGCGAGTTGGAAACCTGCGCCGAGAGTATCAAGCGATTGTAATACTTTTAAGCGCCGTTCTGCTTGTGGAGTGAGGATGCGTGAAGCAGGCAAAGTAAACAAAGCATAAGCTCGTTGTTTCGAGCGACCAACACGGCCACGTAATTGATAAAGCGCTGCAAGGCCAAACATGTCAGCCCGGTGGACAATAAGTGTATTGGCAGTTGGAATATCAAGTCCTGATTCAACAATAGACGTTGAAAGCAATACATCATATTGCCCATCATAAAAGGCATTCATAATATCGTCAAGCTGGCCTGGTGCCATCTGACCATGAGCGGTTGCAACCTTTAGTTCAGGTACGTGGCTGCTTAAAAATTCTTTCACTTCATCAAGGTCTGAGATTCTAGGGCAAACATAAAAACTTTGTCCACCGCGATAATGCTCGCGCAATAAGGTTTCACGCAAAATCAAAGGATCAAAAGGCGAGATAAAGGTGCGCACCGCCATACGATCAACTGGCGGCGTTGCAATAAGTGATAATTCACGAACGCCAGTTAAAGCAAGTTGTAATGTGCGCGGAATAGGCGTTGCAGAAAGAGTTAAAACATGAATATCACTTTTTAGCTCTTTTAACCGCTCCTTATGCTTAACACCAAAATGCTGTTCTTCATCGATGATAAGCATGCCTAAATTAGCAAAATCTATGGTTTTACCAAGCAAAGCATGAGTACCAACAACAATATCAACCGTGCCTTCAGCAATACCTTTTTTAGTAGCAGTTAGTTCTTTTGATGTGACAAGGCGCGATGCGTGACCAATATTAATCGGCAAGCCTTGGAAACGTTGGACGAAGGTTTTATAATGTTGGCGTGAAAGAAGCGTGGTGGGTACAACGACCGCCACTTGATAACCATTAAGAGCGGCAACAAAGGCCGCACGAATAGCAACTTCAGTTTTACCAAAGCCTACATCACCGCAAATAAGGCGATCCATCGGGCGTCCAAGGCCCAAATCATCAACCACTGCATCAATAGCATTTTGCTGGTCTTCGGTTTCATCATAAGGAAAGCGGGCAATAAATTCGTCATAAAGCCCTGCGGGTGGAATGAGCGCGGGCGCATGGCGCATTTGCCGTTCAGCTGCAATTTTAATGAGTTGACCAGCCATTTCAAGCAAGCGTTTTTTGAGCTTGGCTTTGCGCGCTTGCCAGGCAACACCGCCCAATTTATCAAGCATCGCTTCGCTTGCCTCACCACCAAAGCGTGATAGCAACTCAATGTTTTCAACCGGCAAAAATAGTCGATCATCGCCAGCATAGTGAAGTTCAAGGCAGTCATGAGGGGCGCCTGCCGCGGTAATAGTTTTAAGGCCAATAAACCGTCCAATACCATGATCGACATGCACAACAATATCGCCACTATTAAGCGAGGTTGATTCGCTAATGAAATTGGCATTTTTCTTGCGTCTTTTGGCTTGGCGGATAAGTCGGTCGCCAAGAATATCTTGTTCGGCAATGACGATTAAGTCTTCAGCAACAAAACCATGCTCAATGGTTACAATACCGGCAGTAATGCGATCACGCGGTGTTGCTTTAACAATTGCAAGCGATGAGGCTTTTTCGACCTTTTTCAAGCCATGCTCATCTAATATCTGACAAAGCCGATCAAGCGATCCTTCGCTCCAACCAGCAAGTAATATTTTTTTACCCTCTGCCCGTAACATTGCAAGATAGTCAACAACTGCGCTGAAAAGATTGATATTATCATCATTGCGTTCAGGCGCGAAGTCACGCACGCTGCTTGTTTTAGCGTGGATAAGACGGGCAGTTCCAACGTCAGGCATTGAAAATGGCGTAAAGTCAATGCGTTGACCACTTTGTTTTTGTGCGGCAAATAGCTTTACTGGAGAAAGGTACAGTAAATCAGGTATTAGCGGATGATAAGGAGTTGCCTGCGCTGTGCCTTTGATAAGTTCGCCTTCTCGGCGCGATTCGTAATATTCGCAAATGAGCGCATGGCGCTCATCCATCGCCTCTGCAGCCAAATGATCAAAGATAACTGGCATTGCGCCACAATGATCAAAAATCGTGTCCATCTCGTCAAAGAATAATGGCAACCAATGTTCCATACCAGCAAAACGACGGCCTTCAGAAATTGCTTCATAAAGCGCGTCACCCGGTTGCGGGGCGCCAAAACGCTGGATATAGGCTTTTCTAAAATGGCTTATCCGCTCTTTTGAAAGCGTGATCTCGCTCATTGGTTGCAAGGAAAAGCTTTTGCGCGTGGTAGTTGTACGCTGGCTTGCAGGATCAAAGGCGCGAATAGTTTCAAGCGTATCACCAAAAAAATCAAGCCGAACCGGCTCGCTGTCGCCTGGCGCAAAAAGATCCACAATACCACCGCGTACGGCATATTCGCCAATATCGCGTACAGTCGTAACCCGCTCAAAACCATTTTTGCTAAGATGTTCAAGCAATTTATCCATAGCAAAGCTTTGACCAGGCCGCGCATGAATAAGTTCATCTTGCAAGGCTTTACGTGGGGGAAGTCTTTGTAATACCGCATTGGCAGTGGTTAAAATAAGTGCTTGATGCGGCTTTTCCCGTAATGCTGCCATGGCACCAAGAGCTGCTAGGCGACGCGCTGAAATAACCTGACTTGGTGAAACACGATCATAAGGAAGGCAGTCCCAAGCTGGAAATTGCAAAATTGGCAAATCTGGATTGATGAATTTGATTGCGCTTTCAATATCATCAAGCTTTTGACCATCGCGGCCAATAAACAAAATAGGACCGCCAGATTCCTCCACCAATTTTGAAAGTGCAAAAGGTTGATAACCTTCTAGCACATTGTCAATGATGACATGAGGGGCAGAGATTTGCGAAAGTAAAAATTTTGAAAATACAGCCATGTCTCAATCATTTAGATAGGTAAAGGAAATTAATTGCAAAGTAGCAATTATTCGTGTCAGTTTTGCAATCGTGAATTTTAATCAATAGAAAAGTCTAAAATAAAGATTTAACGACTTAAACTTAAAGCAGATATTACGCGTTAAATAGTCATCACTTATAATGGTTAGGCAGGCGATTTTAATTCTCAATATCAGTTTGGTAAATGGTTTTAGCATCTACCAAATAGTAAATGCATATGATTTGTATGGGTATATAAGCATTTAGGCTGGAAAATCCATCCTAGTGCGATAATCTAATATGTCTCGAAATAAAGGAGAATCAACATCTGCAGGTACAGGAATTTCTCCTGTTGCCCATGTCAGAAGATCGCGATCTTCAAATGACATGATGTGTTCAAGTTCATCAAGGCCAAGATCTGTCATTTGTGCTATATGGGCATCAACATATTGACCAAGGATAAGATCCATTTCACGAATCCCACGATGCCACGCGCGAAAAATTATTTTGCGTCTTCGTGCATCAAGATCGGTAGTGACGGCTTTGGAGCCAGTCATTGGCAGTTCTCCTTTTTAATGTTTTTTGATCTATAAATGAGTTTTTTCATGCTGTGAAGCTTTTTTGCACATATAAGAATGCTTCCAAGGTATTTAGGCTATCTAAACGAGCTTAAATTGATTAGAAGGTGTTGAAGCCACAGGGCCTAAAGATTTACATAAACTTTAATGTATTTTTTGTGAATTGATAGAGATCAAAAAATGTTTAATCAATTATTTTGGCAATTTATAAGGTGCAATTATAGCTTTTAAATATGCTAATTAAAAATAAGATTTAAGATGCAAAACAAATGTGAAATAACCAAAATTAAGCACCTATATGCTGGGTTTTTAGCCTGTATTCCAACACTGCTTGGTTATTGGGCTATTGGCTTTGCCTGTGGGGCGGTTGGAAATGTAACTGGCTTTTCAACTTTTGAAATTGTTATGATGAGTGTATTTATTTATGCAGGATCTGCGCAATTTTTGTTTTATCAATTTGCTGCAGCTGGGGCAGGGGTGATTGCTATTGCATTGGCTATTGGGTTTATAAATTTACGCTATTTGCTGATTAACACCTATATGTCGCAATTTTTTTCAAAGTCTTCTTGGTGGGAAAAATTGGTGGCTGGAGCGTTGATTACCGATGAAACTTTTGGCGTTGCATCGCAATATGCATTGAAAAATAACAATCAATTACCATTTTATTGGCTTCTTGGTCTAAATGTAACCGCGTGGTTAAGCTGGATTTTTGCCAATTTGGTAGGAAGTTTTTTTGCTTCACTTTTGCCGCTTTGGTTGCGTGATAGTTTGTCTTTTAGTCTTGTTGGCATGTTCGTTGGCTTGTTATTGCTTGGTTGGTTTGCCAGCAGAACTCGTATTCTTGATATTATTGTCATGGTTATTGCTGTTGCAGTAATTGTTTTAACCCATGATCTGTTTTCGGCAGACAAGATATTGGAAAACCTTTCCACTCTTATAGCAACGATCATTGCCGCAACTATTGCAACCATTGTTTTAATGTGGCGGCCAAAGAAGACAAAAGGAAAAAATAATGACAGCTAATATTTTGGCTGCTATTGCAGCATCAGCATTGGTTACGTTTATTATTCGTGTTTTTCCAATTATGGTTTTGGCTCATCGCCCTTTTCCCGTCATTATACGCAATTGGCTATCATTTGTGCCAACGGCTATTTTAACCGCTATCATAACGGTTGAGGTAATGGGTAAGCAGGAAGTTACTTCTTTTGGGATGTCAGTGGCATTGCTTGCAACACTTGCATCATTTATTGCTGGTTTTGCAACGCGAAGCTTGTTTGTAGCTGTAATAGCAAGTATTTTAGGCTTTTTACTGTTTCAAAATATTTAGCTTTTAAATTATAGCTGTATGATGAAGAAAACGCTTTAGCATTTAGATTTGCTGATGGTTTTAATTCGTATAACTAAAAATATGAAGCATTAAATTATGCAATTGCTGTGTTGCAACAAAATACCTTAATTTATAACTGTGCATGCGCTTTGAAAATTAATCAAGCGCATGCATTTAATATCTTTGCTTAACGACCTGTTGTTGGAATGCCAGCAGGTGCTGCTGATGTACCAGTAATTAACTGGTTGAGGAATGATTGATCACGACCACCTGTTGGTGTGGTGTTAGAAGCAAAATCAAACAGACGACCGTCTTGTAAGCCATAATTTGCAATTTTTTTGACGATACCTTGTCCATCAAAATAGATAGCCAAAATTTTGCGATCGATAATTTTAGCTTTCATGAATTGCGCACCGCGATAACGCGTTTGCGAAATATAATAAAATACCTCATTGTCAAATATTGCTGTTGTTGAAGGAGTTCCAAGAGCAAGCAATACTTGATCACGGCTTGATCCAACCGGAATTGAATCAAGAGCTTCTTGATCAACTACATAACCTTCAACATAAGTCTGGCTTGTTTTTAGAAGATCAGTTGTATTGCACGCAGTTGTTGCAAAGGCAACACCAGCAAGCAATGCAATGGTTATTCCGTTTTTAAAACGCTTTCGGGCAAAATTTATGCGCGACAAGGACATCTCCTTTTATGGCATGGTTTAGGGCTGGCCCCGTTTGGTTATATAAAGCTGTCTATGAGGTAAACTAGCTTTAATACATTTGCAACCATAGATATGCGCAAAAGTCTTACCAATCCAGACAAAAACCACAAAATCTTTGATAATTTTGACCATTTCAAAATAAATAATCGTCTTGACGTTAATAACGAGATCTTGGCATCAGCAAGGCGAATTTGTAGAAAATACGACAAAAATGCAATTTTTTTATTTAATTTGCATAATTATCCCCCATTTATTATAGATCTATTTTAAAAAATGTATGGCTGTTGATTTTATGTGCACAAGTTTTTACTGGAATTAATTTTATATCTTGGATTTAGGTTGAAAAACGCTATAATTTTTTTAGCTGCAAGGTGTAGCCTATTGAACAATTGAAAGGATTTATTATGTCAAACAATGCGAACACTCTTATGGCATTTGCTTTGGCATTTCCTGTCAATATTCGCTCATTGCCCCCCAAGGGAGTTGATTTAACTTTAAAAACGGATGAAAAGGAACGGCAGGCACTGGCTAAAAATCATAATCTGCTTGACGTCACGTTTTTCGAGGCGACAATACATATCAACCCATGGAAACGGCAAGGTGTAAAGCTTAGCGGCAAATTACATGCAAAAATAATTCAAGAATGTATAATTAGTGCTCAGCCTGTTGATAGCGTTATTGAAGAAGATATCGAATTAATATTGGTTCCAGAAGGTAGCCGTTTATCGGAAATTGTCCAAAATAATGCCCATGAATTGTTTTTAGATCCTGATGGGCCAGACGTACCCGATAGTTTTAAAGGAACTGAAATTGATGTTGGAGCTATTGTTGAGGAGTTTTTTGAATTGGCAATTGATTCTTATCCTCGCGCCTCAGGAGTAGAGTTTGAAGGGGTGGAATTTGCAAAAGCAGATGTTGGCAATGAAAAGAAGCCTTCGCCTTTCGCAGTTTTAAGTGGTTTAAAGCAGAAATAATCGAAAAAAAAATTAAAATAATTGTTGTTTGTGGCAAGAAAAACGTTATTTTGCCGCTTTAAATTGGCTTATATATCTTAAAATTTATTACAGATATCTTTATCTATGAATCAGGGACAATACTTGTGATCAAAATTGCTGTCGATGCGATGGGGGGCGATATCGGCCCAGAAGTGACAATAGCCGGTGCCGCGATCGCGATCAAACACTATCCCGATATGGAATTAATTTTTTATGGTTTGGCTGATCAGGTAGAGCCAGTACTGGCTAAATATCCACAGCTAAAAGCTGTTTCAACCTTTGTAGCGACCGAAACTGCAACAGGTATGGATGAAAAGCCAAGTCAAGCCTTACGCAATGGGCGAAATAAATCGTCGATGTGGTTCGCTGTTGAAGCCGTTAAAAAGGGTGAGGCAGATGCTTGTGTCTCAGCGGGCAATACTGGCGCGTTAATGGCTATGTCTTATTTTTCTTTACGAATGCTTGCAGAAGCTGAGCGCCCTGGTATTGCTGGCATTTGGCCAAATTTACGCGGTGAAGGCATTGTGTTGGACATTGGCGCAACGATTGGTGCTGATGCGAATCAGTTGATTGATCTTGCAGTTATGGGCGCGGGCATGTGCCGTGCTCTTTATGGAATAAAACGTCCAACCGTTGGTCTGTTGAATGTTGGAGTTGAGGAGGTTAAAGGCCTTGATGAAATTAAAAAAGCGGGGCAAATTTTAAAGCAAGTTGAGCTTGAAGGGCTTGAATATAAGGGGTTTGTTGAAGGAAACGATATAGGTAAAGGCACTGTCGACGTTGTTGTTACCGAAGGATTTACCGGCAATATTGCTTTAAAGGCTGCTGAGGGAACCGCGAGGCAAATTGCTGAAATTTTAAAACAGGCTATGCAACGCTCAATCTGGACGAAAATTGGCTATCTTTTTTCAAAAAGCGCTTTTAAAACCTTGCGTGAAAAGCTAGACCCAAGCCGCGTTAATGGCGGTGTTTTGCTTGGTCTTAATGGTGTTGTGATAAAAAGTCATGGCGGAACCGACGCAGAAGGCTTTGCTTCTGCTTTACGTGTTGGGCATGAAATGGTACGAAATGAGCTTCTTGAAAAAATTGCAGTTGATCTTGCATATTTTCGCGAGCATAAGAGCAAACTATCATTGTCGGACGAGGAAAACGGCGAATGATTGTTTTGAATAAAGATATTATAAAACCGCGAAAAGCGGGTAATTGAGGTTTATAGAATGATACGATCTGTGATTTGCGGTATTGGTGCTGCTTTGCCGCGCCGGGTTGTGAAAAACTCTGAGCTTGAAAATATTGTTGAAACCTCAGATGCTTGGATTGTCCAACGTACTGGTATTGAGCAAAGATATATTGCCGATCCCGATGAAACGACGGTTTCTTTAGGTGTAAAAGCGGCGCAAGCTGCCCTAGCAAATGCCAATTTAACCATTGATGATATTGATCTTATCATTTTGGCAACGGCAACACCTAATCATACTTTTCCTTCGTCGGCGACTGAAATTCAACATGCGCTTGGTATGAAGCATGGTTTTGCATTTGATATTCAGGCGGTTTGCTCTGGCTTTGTTTTTGCACTTACAACAGCCGATAATTATGTGCGTAGCCAAATGGCTAAGCGTGTTTTGGTTATTGGTGCTGAAACCTTTTCTCGTATTCTTGATTGGCAGGACCGTACAACATGTGTTCTGTTTGGTGATGGGGCTGGCGCAGTTATCGTTGAGGCGATAGAGGAAAAAGGCACGACAAATGATCGTGGTATTTTAGCTGCAAAATTGCGTTCTGATGGCTCGCATATGGAGAAGCTCTTTGTTGATGGTGGGCCATCGACAACGCAAACAACAGGTCATTTACGCATGCAGGGGCGTGAAGTCTTCAAACATGCTGTAGGTATGATCACCGATGTGATCGAAGATTGCTTTGCTATTGCGAAGGTTAATGTTGATGATCTTGATTGGTTTGTTCCCCATCAGGCAAATAAAAGAATTATTGATGCATCTGCTAAAAAGATGAATATTCCCGATAGTAAAGTGGTTGTTACCGTCAATGAGCATGGCAATACATCCGCAGCTTCGGTTCCACTGGCGCTTGAAGCTGCCGTTAAAGACGGACGTATAAAAAAAGGTGATCTTGTATTACTTGAAGCTATGGGCGGCGGCTTTACTTGGGGTGCGATCTTATTACGCTGGTAAAAATGCATTTATTCAGCGTTTGCTTGCAAAAGAGCCTTGACCGTTTGAATAGAAAAAGTATAAACAAATTAAGTAAGTAATTAAAATTTGAAGGATTGCGAGTTATGGCAGGTAAAACCGTAACACGTGCAGATTTAGCTGATGCTGTCTGCAGGGAAGTCGGATTATCACGGACAGAGTCTGCAGCTTTGGTTGAAATGATCATTGATGAAGTCTGTAACGCGATTGTTAAAGGTGAGACAGTGAAATTGTCTTCTTTTGCAACATTTCAAGTACGTGATAAAAATGAACGTATTGGCCGTAATCCTAAAACTGGTGAGGAAGTGCCAATTTGTCCACGCCGGGTTATGACCTTTAAGGCATCTAATGTGCTAAAAAAGCGCGTTATTGATGGTCATTCAGTTGGCAAATAAGTTTTGTTGCTAAATATGTTTTGATAACTATGCTGTCATTGTGCTATGAAGCATTTTTGATATTTATAGTGATAAAATGATCGGCTTGTCCGATCATTTTCGTTTTAAACGCTTTTTATTTCTCACCAAATTGAAATATTAAAATTGTTTATTTTCATAATCAAAAATGACTAATTTCTGCTTTGTTGATTTTTAATGGCAAATCAGTCATTGATAAAGCAATTTTATTAGTGGTTCGTATATTGCGCATGCCCAAAATGATAATGAATTTTTCATCTAGGAGACTATGTTATGGAAAAAAGTCCTGAAGCATTTCGTACTATTAGCGAAGTTGCCGATATGCTTGGAATTCCGCAGCATGTTTTGCGATTTTGGGAAACACGCTTTCCTCAAGTGAAGCCGATGAAGAGGGCAGGGGGGCGGCGTTTTTACCGTCCTAATGATGTTGATCTTATTACTGGTATTAAGCGGCTTCTTTATGATGAAGGTTATACGATTAAAGGTGTACAAAAACTTTTAAAAGAAAACGGTGTAGCCTTTGTTTCTGCAATTGGTCAGGGCAATATTGATGCAGCTGAGGAAATTGCTAGAAAGAAACAGCAGGAGCAATCTGAAGATTTATTTCCTGATGATATTATTCCTGACAATAAAAGCGGGCGTAAGTTCTTTGGGCTTGTTAAAGATGATGAAGCTTTAGGGGCACGTAAGCCCAAATTATCTAAGGATAGCTCAACCCTCTTGCAAGAAGCTTTATTTGAACTTATTGAATGTAAGCGTTTGCTTGATCGCGCCCGCACCCAATAGACAAATTTTTGAGTGACAATTCTACATATAGCAATGGCTTTTTCCTTTATTTAAATATTAAGGAAAAAGCCATTGTTATATGTAGAAGTCTTTTGTTGGTTAATTGGCTGCAAGATTTGATTTTATAAATTAATCGTGATTTTAACAAAAAAGTAAACTTATCTAAATGTCATAATAATGGTTATTAATCATAACGCTGCAAAATACTCCAAGTGTTGTACAGTTCTGGTGTTGCTTGGTCTTAAAGGCGGATACACCAATAACCATTATTCAAAAAACTTTTGAAAATTGCTTCTGCATTTTAATAGGTGAAACAATGGCACAGGCGCAACCAAGTTGGGGGCAGCTTTTAGGCGGAAAGAACGGTATTCGCTCAATCACATTAGTTGGTGGTGTGGCGCTTCATGCGATAAATGTCTATATTGTTGTAACGATTTTACCTTCTCTTGTTCAAGATATTGGTGGAGAGCGTTATTATTCATGGGCTGCCACGCTTTTTGTAACTGCATCTTTAATTGGGGCGGCACTTGTTTCAAAATTATTAGCACTAATTGGACCAAGAACGGCTTATATTATTGCTGCCCTGATTTTTGCGATTGGTACATTAGGCTGTGGTTTTTCAACTACCATGCCAATTTTTCTTTGTTTTCGTGTTATTCAAGGTTTTGGCGGTGGTATATTGCTATCTTTGACCTATAGTATGGTGCGCATTGTTTTTGAGCGCCCCCTATGGCCGTTGGCAATGGGTTTAATATCGGGTGTTTGGGGCGTATCTACTTTATTGGGGCCTGCGATTGGTGGTATTTTTGCAGAGTATGAAAGTTGGCGTTGGGCATTTTGGTTGGTCAGTATTTTAGCTTTTCTTTTTACGTTTTTAGCTTATGCGGTTTTGCCGCAACGCTCGCAAAATCATCGTGGCAATTCTATTCCCATTTTACAGCTGTCCTTGTTAACTGGTCTTGTTCTTGTTATTTCTGCTGGCAGCGCCATGGAAAGCAATTTAGCGAAAATTGGTGGCCTTATTTTAGGTCTTGCGGCATTTTTTGTTTTGGCAATTGTTGATAGGCGTGCCAAATATCGCTTGTTGCCTGATGGAGCTTTTTCACCCTCTTCTCAGTTGTTCGCCATTTATGTTTTGATGCTAGCACTTTCTATTGCAGTTAATGGTGCAGAATTATATCTCCCTTTATTTTTACAGGTTTTACATGGTCTAAGTCCATTGCCTGCCGGTTATATGGCGGCATTAATGAGTATAGGTTGGACGGCAGGGACATTGCCTAGTGCAACGGTAAGGGCACAGCATTTGCCAACACTTATTAAATCAACGCCATTTTTATGTATCATCGGTATGCTAGCCCTATGTTGGCTCGTGCCAACAATGGAAACATCAACCGTTCATTTAATTGTGGTGTCTTTCGCTTTATTTATCATCGGGGTTGGCGCAGGTACAATCTGGCCTCATCTTTTGACCAGAGTTTTGCAAAGTGCCAAGGACGAAGATGCTGATCTTGCTAGTGCTTCGCTTACATCTGTGCAGCTTTTTTCAACCGCATTAAGCGCAGCAATGAGCGGGACCATTGTCAATTTTGCTGGCCTTACCAATCCCGGCGGCGTAGGTGGCACAATAATTGCTGCGCAAGCACTATTTGTATTTTTAATTATATTAATGTTATGTGGCATGCCCTATGCTTGGCGCATTAGCCGTAATATCAAAAATGACGATGCAAATTGAAGTAGTTGTTTAGATTAATTAGCCGCTATGCTAGCATAGTTTTTAAAAGCACTTTCCAATTATTTAAAATTATTTTAAAAGTTAACCATCAAAATTTGAGGAAACTGCATGACCAAGATGCTTGTTAATTTCGATTCCGACTGTAATAGCAATGTCATCGACCTTGCATGTGATATTGCTAGTTTTTCTTATAATATGCATAAGCAATCGCAAATAGCTCATTGGGCATCTGTTTGGACATCTCACGGGCAGACTAGCCCGGCGTTTTTACTATCCATGACTATGGATGAGTTTATAAACGATTTTATAAAAGATACTTCTGCACAAGAAAAAGTTTTGAATACTTATGACTTTATAAAGCTAGAGATATCTTTTTTTTCCTTGGATGAAACTTTCGACCATATCGAGAAATTAGCGCGAAAAAAGCAGCTTATCATACAAATTGATGATTTTGACAGATTGCCAGATTTGCTAGCTCTACTACCGCGTTTGGCTTCTTGTGGAGTCTATGGGGTAATGCTCGCGCCAAGTCATCATCAAAATAAACTAAGTGGACAATTTTCAATTGTCGATATGGGCATTTTCATTGAGCAAGCCCATAAAAATGGTTTGAAAGGCTGTTTAACTGGTGGCATCGAGGCACCAGATATTCCAAGACTTTTACCTTTTGTCCCTGATATTCTTTGCTTTGACGAAGCACAATTTAAGACAAATACTGGGTTTGACAAACAGCAAAGTGACCTTATACGTTCGCTTATTCCACGCGAAAAAGAAGATGTTGTCTGTAGTGATGCATTGGGAACAGACCGTATTTTAGTGAATAATCTCGTATTGCCTATGGCCATAGGTGCCTATAATCATGAGCGTAACCGGCTGCAAAAAGTTAGGTTTTCAGTTAAGGCAGATGTTTTACGCTTATCGGTTAATCCAGAAGACATGCGTCATATTTTTTCCTATGACCTTATCATTGACGGCATTAAGCGCTTGGTTCTTTTAGGCCATGTGGATTTGGTCGAGACCTTAGCAGAACGTATTGCTGCTTTTATTCTTAGCTATCCGCGTGTGCAGCGGGTTATTGTAAGGGTTGAAAAATTGGAGCTTGAACCAGAATCTGTCGGCATTGAGATAGAGCGCGTGAAAAAGTCCCATTGATCTCGGATATAGCATGTTAAAAGGAGGCCTAAAGTTTTATTATTAGGGTAGATTTCTTTGGTTTTTTATAAGTGTTGTTATATATTTATAGCAACACTTTAATTTGCGTATGAAATAGTTTTTTATCAAACTTATGATTGTACTCACGCGATCTTCTTGCGCTGCACTTAAAACAGGTTAAAGAATTTTAGCTAGGTGGGCTTACATCTTTTGCGGCATTTTCATCACCATTACTAAGCTTCTTACCCAACTGGCTAAACTCAAAAACAGCAATAAAAATAAGCGATAAAAATAACGGTATGATAAGGTAGAGCAAACGAAAGACGATGAGGGCGGCAATGACATTAGAGTCGCCCATATTAGGCATGCCTGCGATAAATATTGTTTCAAGTACACCTAAGCCACCAGCAGGTGCAGTTGATAATAAGGTAACCGAGAATGAGGCAAGAAATACACCAAGCACCGTGATAAAACCTGGGTTGCCTGCATCAGGCAATACAGCATATATAATGCCCGCTGCACCTAATAATTCAAGTGGACCAATAATAAGTTGTTGTACAACAATGTTAAGACGTGGATAGGTCAATTGAAATTTTTTGCCAATTTTTAATGGCTTAAATTGCAAGATGCTGCCTAGAATATAAAGCCCAACAAGGCCAAGCATAACAAAGCCGATGGTTAACGCAACCCAGTTTGGTATATCGACATGAAACAATTGAATGAGCTCTGGGCGCAAAACTAGCACCAAGCCTGACAGGACAATTGTACCAAGTGCAAATGTAAAGGAACAAAAGCCGACAAGAACGGCAATTTCCGGCCCGCTTAGACCTTTTTTGCTATAAGCACGATAACGCACAACTGCGCCTGAAAAAACTGATGCGCCTATATTATGAGACAAAGCGTAAGTGGTAAAAGAGCAAATGGTTATAAAAAGCCAAGAAATATTCTTTTTGCCAAGATGTTTGAGAGCAATGCGATCATAACCTGCAAGTGCAGCATAAGAGGCAATTGCGAAGAAAATAGCCAATAACCAATGATGTAAATCTAGGCTGCCAAGGCGATCAAAAACCTGCGCCCATTCCATTCCTTTGAGTTTGACATAGAGAATGCGAAATGAAACGAGCATTACTATGATGCCTAGAAGTGGCCAAAGATATTTTTTGAATTGCTTCATCTTCACGCCTTTGGTCTTTCAAAATTCATTTCATATATCCTATTTTCATCATCGGAAACGTTTGTAACCATTGATGAATCATCCACACCATCTTTTAATAAATGCGTAATAATCCCATTAGCAATTTCTTCGGCATCTGTCACAACAATATTGGCTCCTAAATCTTTTAAATATTGTGCTTCAGCATCAGATAATGCATGGGCAATAATAAATAAATTTTTATTGAGTGATTGGGCATTGGTAATAATTTGCCCAGCTTCAAACGTATTATGCATAGCAAGGATAAGTTCTCTAGCTGCTTCAATATTAGCAGAATCAAGCACTTCTTTATCTACACCATTACCGATAAAAGTTTCAAACATATTGCTACGAGCTTTTTCAGCTAAGCGAATTGCATCTTCAATGATAATGACTTGTTTATTTTGATTTTGAAGAGCATTTGCAACTCGTTGCCCTACATCACCGTAACCGATAAGGACCAAATGGTCACTTTTATCGCTTTTTATTGGCTCATCAATGTCTTTTTTTTCTGCTATCTCGGTAACTTCGCTGTTGGTTGTTTTATCAAGACGATGTTTTATTTTTTCTGCTAGGATAAAAATCAATGGATTAACTAAAATGGAAATAATTGCGCCACCTAAAATAAGATCGCGGACATTTTCATTTATTAATCCTAAGTTTTTTCCAAGTGCTGCAAGGATGAATGAAAATTCACCGATCTGCGCCAGACTTGCTGAAATAGTAAGCGCGGTTCCATTGGGGCGTCGAAAGAGGCGGACAATAAAATACGCTGCTAGTGATTTACCAATAATAATAATAAATAGAGTTGCAAAAAGTGGAATAAAATCATCAAGCAGCTTTAATGGGTCAAATAGCATGCCGACAGAGACAAAAAACAATACCGCGAAGGCATCGCGCAAAGGTAAAGTTTCTTCCGCTGCGCGATGACTAAGTTCAGATTCGCTCATGATCATTCCAGCGAAGAATGCACCAAGGGCTAGAGACACACCAAATAATTGAGCGGCACCAAAAGCAACACCTAGTGCTATTGCAAGCACTGCTAGTCTAAACAATTCACGCGACCCAGTTTGGGCGCTGATTTTAAGCGCCCATGGAATAACTCGGCGACCAACAACCATCATAAGAAGAACGAATAGCCCAACCTTGGCGAAGGTAAGACCGATAATCCCCCAAATATTAGGATTAAGCCAAGCAATCAATGGATCAGAGCTAGTTTGAACTTCACCGCCAAGAATACCGGCAAGGGCGGGTAATAAAACAAGGGCGAGCACCATGGCTAAATCTTCAACGATAAGCCATCCGACAGCAATGCGTCCGCGCTCGGTTTCGATTAATCGGCGTTGCTGCATCGCGCGTAACAAAACCACGGTACTTGCAGTTGATAGAGCAAGTCCAAAAACAATACTGGTGCCAAGGCTCCATCCCATGACAAAGCCAAGCCCCATTCCAAGTAGGGTGGCAACCGCCATTTGGGCTATTGCACCAGGAAGTGCAATCGCTTTGACTGATAACAGATCTTTCATTGAAAAATGTAGGCCGACACCAAACATTAAAAGGATCACGCCAATTTCAGCAAGTTCATTGGCAAGAGCGACATCAGCATGGAAACCAGGTGTATGGGGGCCTGCGATAACGCCGGCAAGCAAATAACCAACTAGTGGGGAGATACGTAATCTATTGGCGATTGCACCAAAAATAAATGCAAGACAAAGACCAGAAACAAGCGTGGTAATTAAGGGAGTCGCATGAGCCATCTTACATTTTTTTCCAGCAGCTAATTTTGATCGGTTCTATCTTTATAAGAGATGGTAATCATTAAAAAACAGGTATTTTTTGTTATACACAAATGAAATGGGGTAAAGGTTTCAGATAATCCATTTTGTAACTCGTCAACGTCCTTTAAAACATCCTTTTAAATCGATATAATCATGTTTTATAGTTGAATATAGGCATTGATGGTATCGTATTAAAGTGATGCAATAAAAAACTAATCCTAAAGAAAAAGCCGGATGTGAATGCACATCCGGCTTTGTTTTTATTTTGCAGGAACAGCGACGTCTTCACCGCGTGTATTATGGCCTTTTCTTTCCCACCAATTACCCAAGAAAAGAAGAATTGGCGCGGCAATAAACATGGATGACGAGGTTGCTACAACAATACCAATAACCATTGGTACAGCAAAATTATGGACCGCACTGCCGCCCCATATTGCCATTGGCAACATGGCAAGAATGGTGGTTAGCGAGGTAAATATACAACGAACCAATACTTGGTTGATTGACATATCGATAACTTCGCGCAAGGAGGTTTTCTTATAAAGCCGCAAATTTTCGCGCATACGGTCGTAAACCACAACCTTATCATTGATCGAATAGCCGACAATGGTAAGTAATGCAGCAATGGCCGTAAGGTTGAAGTCAAATTGGAAAAGTGCAAAAATACCGACCATTTTGGTTGTATCCAAAACAAGAGTAATAATGGCACCAACCGCAAAGAACCACTCAAAGCGGAACCAAATATAAATGGTCATGGCAAGAGCCGCACAAATCACTGCTATCAAGCCGCTTTTGGCCAATTCACCTGATACTTTAGGTCCAACGACCGCGCTACCTTGGTCAGTGGCATCAGGATAAAGAGCAATGGTTGCCTGTTTCACTTTATCAAGGGCAGCATTTTGAATGTCAGCGCCACCTTCTTGTTGTTGGAGGCGTATCAACACGCTATTATTGTCAGTGCCGACCATTTGCAAGGTTACTTCGCCTAGATTCAATTCTTCAAGGCGTGGGCGTAATTGCATCAAATCAACCGTTCCACTGCTGCGCTGCATTTCCACTTGGCTACCACCGGTAAAATCGATGCCATAATTAAGACCCGGTTTGTAAAATAAGAAAATGGAGGCGATTGATAGTACAATAGAAATACCGATCCCCCAAAACCGAGCATTCATGAAGTGGAAATTGGTATGCTGCGGAATAAAGCTCAAGAAAGGGGTAATCCGTAAATTCTTGATTTTGAAGCGGCGAACAACAGCACTCATCATGATGCGCACAATGGTGACATCGGTAAACATAGAAATAACGATACCTAAAATCATGGTAATTGCAAAACCGCGAACCGGTCCTGAACCCTGCCACGCTAAAAGTACCATTGCGAAAATTGAGGTGATATTGGCATCAACAATGGTATGGAAAGCATGTTTGAAGCCGCGATCAAGGGCTGCTAACGCGCCAACACCTTTTCGGCTTTCTTCTCTAATACGTTCATTGATCAAAATATTAGCGTCAACCGCGATACCGATACCAAGAATGATACCAGCGATACCGGGAAGTGTCAGCGTCGCGCCAAGCAGACTCAAAGCAGAGAAAGTCAATACCGTGTGAAGCGCAAGGGCAATATTGGCGATAAGACCCCAATAGCCATAAAGTAAAATAATAAAGATCGCTACAAGGATAAATCCACCTACACCGGTATAAATACCCATCTTAATTGCATCAGCACCAAGGTCTGGCCCGACAGTACGTTCTTCTTCAACCGTAAGTGGGGCTGGTAGTGCACCTGCACGCAGTAACGCTGACGTTGTTGAGGTTTCAGCACTGGTAAATCTACCTGTGATAACGCCGCTACCGCCAAGAATAGCTGATTGGATGGTTGGTGCGGTCAATACCTTGCCGTCAAGGACAATAGCAAAAGGGCGGCCAATATTATTTTTAGTGATATCGCCAAATTTACTCGCACCTTCAGAATTCAATTTAAAGGAAATCATTGGTTTGCCAGTTTGTGGATCAAACGCGGCACGGGCATCAGTTAATACGGCGCCATCAAGTGCAACCTTGTCTTCAACAGGATAAAGAGTATTGGGATCGTCTTTATCAGGTAACATGCTGACACCAGCAGGTAAATTGCTTCTATCAACGTCAGTTCGAACAAGGTGAAAGGTCATCTTAGCTGTTGAACCAAGCAAATTACGCAAATGGCTTGGATCTTGCAAGCCGGGTAATTGCACCATAATGCGGTTTGGCCCAACCCGTTGAATGGAAGGTTCTGCAACACCAACCTCATCAACACGTTTGCGTACAATTTCAAGGCTTTGTTCAACTGCGTTAGAGATATGATAGGTCATTGCCTCATCAGTAATCGCAACGCGAACTTGATTGCCATTTTCAGTAATGTCAAGATCATTCACCGGAACGCCGAAAGCACCTGTAGAAATAGGATTAATAAGTTCTGTTAATGCCGTAACAGCACGCTGCCTTTGGGTTGCATCATCAACAATTACAATAATGCCACCGTTTTGCATACGTGTTGATTGAACTGGGATTTTTTCGGCACGAAGTTTTTCACGAGCACTATCAAGTAGATTTCGAAGCCGCTCGCGTTTCATTGCTGCTTCATCAACTTGTAGAACTAAGTAGGAACCACCCTTAAGGTCCAGACCGAGTGTTACGCGGGTATCAGGAAGCCACGGGAATTTTTCTTCCCATGTTTTTTCAGAAAACATGTTGGGGAGCGCAATGACAACGCCTACCAGCAAAATAAAGCTGTAGAGATAAACAAGCCAAGGAGGTGTACGCATTAATTTTATCCAGAATGTAAAAGGAAAAGATTAGCTAAAAAATAATTTGTGCCACAACTAACGTAAAAAGCTATAAAATGCAATTTTCAAGGTTGCATTCTTCGCATAATTACCAAAATATCGACAATCATTATTCAACTAAGATCGCAATTGGGTTATTTAAAACCATTTGCAGCTTTTCGTTTGTTAAATGATAATTAGGTTCGATAAATGTGTAAAAGTTTATAGCGGTCGATGTATTATTTAAAAGCGCAAAGATAGCTGGTTAATGGCCATCGAAGGAAATTAATTTATCATTAGGCTCAGATAACCAAATTATATGGGTCTATAAATGATGGAGGTGCGCGCTGTGTGGCGGTAAAGATATGTTGAATAAAGCCATTTTTATTGTTTTTTTCTAACGGCCTTTGAACGTTAAACGTCAATAACAAACTGCTAACACGCACTAAGTTAATATTTTTTCCATTATCTAAATTATCGAATTTAAATGATACGCTATAAGTTTTTGCTGTAAATAAAGGCTGCTTTAGAAAACTTAATGCATTATGGCGGGGTAATCGCTTTTCAATATTGGAAATGTCTGCTGCGGATTTGATTGCTATGCTAGGCAGAATAGCCTCATCGTTTAAATTAATAAAAGTAAAAATATAAAGAAAAAGACCGCCAATAATCCACATAGGAATTGTTGTTATTCCATATCGTATATTGTGGAATTTCGGCAAGGTTAAAAGCATCGGCGATTAAAGGTTCTCTTTATTTTTTGTAATCTTAATAATTTGTAAAAGATTTCAATATTCTTTTAAGTTTGTTCAATATAGCACTTTTGTGGCAGTTTAAACCGCAACTGTAAAGCTATAATATCAACAAATGTGATAAAACTGTCTTATTTTGGTATTGAAAAAGATAACTAACAATCATTTCAAATCTCAGCTGATAATTTATTGCTGGGCTTGATCTTCAAGGGTTTTTATGTGCGACCTAAATTTGATTTTAAAAATGGCATTTTTAAATATTGGTAGGTTGGCTTTTAAGGCTCATTAATTGATATTAAGTCTTTACTCTTTTTGCTAAATATTGAGATCGTTTGAACTAATAACAAATTGTTCATGATATATATTCAATTTTCAGCTTTTAAAAATTTTGCGCTCCTTTATATTGAAGGGCTTACAATCCGATAGATTTAATCTATTTAAAATTTTAGTTCTTAATCCTAGTAATTCTAACCTGATTTTGCGGTTTAAACGTGTTGATTTATCATAAAAGACTATTGCAATGTGCCTTCAAAAATTTTTGCGGTTTGATTGCCTGTATCTCGCTTATTGGTGCTTTAGGTGCTTTTGCGGCTTATGCTCAAACTAGCAATATATCTGGCTCTGGGGTACAAAACGCGGATGCCTCGACTGGCGTACCTGTTACTGATATTATCAATGTTGATGATCTTTTGAAAAACCAACAGGTAACACTACAAGGATTGCAAGATAATTTAACCCAGTTGAAAAACAATTTTCAAGATAAGCAAAATGACGATGCTGCCTTGATTGATATAAGGGCTAAATTACAAAGTCTGGCTACTGATACAGTGCAACAAGCTTTACTTTTGCGCCAACCCTTAATTGATGTTAATTTGAAGTTGGATCAGCTTGGGGCGGCACCAGCTAGCGGTGAAGAGCCAAAAGAAAAAGTTGATGATCGCAAGCGAATGCTGGATCAAAAATCGCAAATTAATAAGCAGGTAACCGATCTTGAGGCAACCTATATATCGGCAAATCAGCTGACAATTAGTATAGTTGAAAAACGGCGTGAGCTTTTTAGCAGCTCGTTAACGCGGCGTGTTGTTTTTAATGAAGCTTTTTTTACGCAAGTGAATACTGCGCGCAAAGACAGTGGATATGCCGTTTCCCAAATTCTATCGAATTATGCTCATTGGGTCGTAAATAATAGATTATTATATTTGGGACTTGCTACACTTGGCGCATGTTTTGTAGGCGCTTCGATTATATTTATTGGTCGCCATTTGTCGCATAGGGTGAAGAAAACTGTTTATGATGATGAAAGTGGTATTAGTTATTTAAGGCTTGTTTTAATTGCACTTTTAACCTGTTTAACAGCTACCATTGCAGAAATATTTTTCTTTGAAACTTTTGCCTATATTTTTACTTATAACTACAAGTTTCCAACTGATATTGAGGTGATGTTTGATGCTTTTGACCGTCTTTGCTTCCTCGTTGTTTTGATAGCTTCAATCGCACGCGCATTGTTTCGTCCAAGTGCTAAAGATTTAGCTTTGGTGGATATTACACCAATAGCTGCGCGTAAGTTAAATATTATTCTTTGTACGATTGCATTAGTGTTTGGCATTAATTGGTTTTTTGATGATGCTTATCAAGTTGTTTCGGCTGCCTTGTCTTTGTCAATCGCCAAAGATTTTTTTGGTATTGTCATTATTGGCATCTTAATCGTTTTGATTGCCTTTGTTAAGCCTGGAAAAAAAGAGCCAGCATGTAGTTTTGTTCCATTCCCACGTTTCATACGTTATCTTATAATTATTGGTGGTGTGACTCCCATTTTATGTGCAATCTTTGGATATGTAGGGATGGGGCGTTTTATTATCCAACAAATTGTTGTTGGTTTTGCCTTTTTAATTTTGATATATTTGGGTTTAAGTGTTAGTCGCACACTAACTGGCGAAGGGGCATTCGCACAAACGCGAGTAGGTCAGACCATAGGCAAGTATTTCAAGGCTGGCCCTGCTGCTCTCGATCAACTTGGTTTGTTGGCCGGTGTGTTAACGGCTGTTCTGGTCTTAATTTTGTGTTTGCCGCCTATTTTGATGCAATTTGGGTTGTCCGGTGATGAAATTTTTGGCACCCTAAACCAAATATTGACCGGTTTCCAAATTGGAAATGTTTATGTTTCTATAACTGGTATTGCCATTGGGATCGGCTTTTTTGTTGGTTTTTACGCCCTTTTCCGTTGGTTTATTCGTTGCTTTGATAATGTAATTTTGGCTCGTGGCCATGTTGATGCAGGTATTCGAAATTCAGTTAAAACGATTGCTGGTTATGGGGCTGTTGCGCTTGCGGGTATGATAGGTATGTCGGCCGCAGGGCTTAATCTTTCTAGCCTTGCACTGATTGCGGGTGGTTTATCACTTGGTATTGGTTTTGGCTTGCAAAATATTGTCCAAAACTTTGTATCTGGTTTGATTCTGCTTGCCGAGCGACCATTTAAGGTGGGGGATTATGTAGAGGCAGGAACTGTGCAGGGTACTGTGCGCCGCATTAATGTTCGTGCGACTGAAATTGAAACTGGACAGCGAAACACCATTATTGTTCCAAATTCCACTCTTATTAATGGCAATGTCGGTAATTGGACTTTGCGAAATAAAATTGGCCGTATTGATTTAACCTTTACGATTCCGCTCGCTTTTAAGCCAGAAGAAGTGCCTGAAAAACTGTTAGCTATTGCCAATTCTGTTGAAGCAATCATGCGAAAGCCTGAGCCATCAGTGGAATTTGTGTCTTTTGATGATTTAGGGCTTGTTTTTACCCTTTATGTTTACGTGCCTGATATTACGTCAACCACTGCAATTAAAAATACTATTCGTATGGGTGTGTTTAATGCATTTTATGCGGATTGGTCGAAAGCGGTTCAGGCTTGGGAGCAACGTAATTTCCCGCAATATAACGATGTTGCTGTATCTGAGGCGGATGAAGGTGAACATAAAGATAATTATGAGATTCTAAAAGACAATTCCACACCCGAAAACTCTAAGCTGCCAAAGCAGAAAGTTGAAAAATGACACATAAATTAGAAGTTAAAAACAATAAAGTGCTCAAATCATTTTCCTTTGCGCTTGCTATAAATTTTATTGTTGTGTCAATTTTTTCTTTCGGTGCGGCAGCAGCAACAATTCAAAATAGTGGTGATAAAGCCGCAATTATTATTGTTGCGGAAGGTGCAACCCGCCGTGATTATTCGGTTGATCCACAAAAGCAAATTTCTTTTTGCTTAAAGGGGTGCTTTATTACCCTTGCTAGTGGTGATCGATATGCACTTAATGGTAGTGAAGTCATCGAAATATCGGGAAATCGTATTAGCTTCCATTAAAGCCTAGCAGTTAAGCTATTTCGATAGTTTCCTTTTAATAATATAAGCTATTATATCACCCTTTAATCTTTCTTATAGTGCCGATCATTCAAGTATTATTGGTTTAATGACTGATATGACAATAGGAGAGCTTGAGCGAGGAACAAAAATTTTGCGCTTATATTAAGATGCGGCAAGAATCAAAATAGATTTAGGTGCATATGTAACTTTTTTTACCATAGTGCATGATAGAAAGCACGATATTTCCGCATATTTCATTTCCACTAGTTGGGGTGATAAGCCGCTGATAATTATATGTTGGAAAAAGATTCATGGTGGGAAAAAAAGGGTGAGTTTTTCCAATTGCATTCGATATGAATTGGTATGACAATAAAATAAAAGGCTAGAACAATGTGACTGGTACGGTTCCATATCCATAGATAGCATACCTCCCGATTTTGAATGCTCTATCAATCGATCTTGCTTAATTTTCGATAATCGGTTCTTTCTCATTCCTATACTGCTAAATTTTCTCAATTCTCTAATAAAACTCCATTGATAAATATTTGTTTTTAAAAGTTTAAATTGGTCTTAATGTTGAAAGGGGGATAAACGAGCGAAATTATTTTATTCGATTTTTTATAAGCAATAATAAAATTAGTATTAAGCCTTTCTTATTTTAAACATCGCCTTACTTAATTCAATACGGCTAAATTTTGGCGACAAATTTTAAAATTTGTGAAAAATTTGCCTGAGATTTGTTTTGTAGCAAAACTCCTATCTCCAATATTGCTTTTAGAAAGCCAGATATTTGCTGCACAAGCTTTTGACCACTTGGCAGTTGCAACAAGTATAAGGTTTTACCTATTTGCTATATTTTTTTGCACATCAATGCCATTTGAAAGGCTTGACAATGAGTAGCTCCCCTTATTTAGAACATAAAAAGACAACATCTTGGTCTGCTATTTTTGCAGGTGTCGTTTCGACATTAGCAATATTAATCCTATTTTCGTTTTTAAGCACTGCTTTAGGATTTCAAACATTAAATCCTTATGGCAACAATCCATTTGCTGGTATCGGCATGGCGGTTGGAATATCTTCAGTTATAGGGCTTATTATCGCCCTTATTATTGGTGGTTTTATTGCCGGTCGTCTTGCTGGTGCAAACGGTGCAATCCATGGATTTTTAACCTGGTGTGCAGTTTTATTAGTTGGTGCAATTATTACCACTATGAGCCTTGCAGGAGCCGCACGGATAGGGGCATCTGCGGTTTCAAATACGTCTTCGGCGATCGGCAGTGTTGCTGGTAATACTGTATCTCTTTCGGATAATATTGCTCAGTCGTTTGGCTCATCATTACATGATTTAATTGGGGATCAAAATAGTGATGTTAATAGCGACGATATCCGTCAAAAACTTGACCAGATTTTAAAAAATACAAATATACCACAACTGCAACCTGAAAATCTTCGTTCTGTTTTAGATGCGACGCGTCAAGATGTTAGAAACGCCGTTAATGCTATTCGATATAATCCTTCAAATTACCAAAAGATCATTGATAATTTGATGAGTAGCATTGAGGAACGTGCAAAGGGATTAACTGCTAATATTAATAAGCAAGATGTTATTACAGCATTAGAAAATAATGGCATGACGCCAGCTGAGGCGCAAACTGCGGCTAATAGTGCTATTAACCTTTATAATAACCGCAGTGAAATTATTCAAAATCAAATCAACACTATGCGTCAAACAATTGCCGAAACGCAAACTTATATGAAACAGCTTGCTGACGAGGCCCAGGCCAAGGCTGATATAGCTAGTGATGCAATTGCGCGTGGAAGTTGGATGGCGTTTATTGGAAGTATATTGGGTGCAATAATTGCGGCCTTTGCTGGAATGATTGGTTTGCGAAGCAGAAAAGATATGGCAGTTTAATCTTTCTTTTGTCAAAGCGCTTCAAAAAATGCGGCGCTTTGATAATTCTTAATAATAAAGATTTATTTCTTCTTTTGATAGCTATCAAATATATGTTTTCCGATAATGGCTATACTAGAATTTCTTTCTTCCATATTTGCTTTAGTATTTTTTATGTATATTGCTATTATTATTGGTTTATCTGTCTTTGGCCAAACCGCTGCAATAATGCCGCGCGAGCCGAAACCGCCGGCTCCAGTTTTGTCGGCAATCTTCCAGTCATTGGGAAGTTTAGAGCGCAATAATGCGTCGGCCACTTTGTCGTCTATCATCCATTGTATCAGTTGCTTGCG
This sequence comes from Bartonella sp. HY761, assembly GCF_026743145.1. Taxonomy (NCBI): domain Bacteria; kingdom Pseudomonadati; phylum Pseudomonadota; class Alphaproteobacteria; order Hyphomicrobiales; family Bartonellaceae; genus Bartonella; species Bartonella sp. HY761. The sequence goes on along the minus strand of NZ_CP104887.1, from coordinate 1,903,491 downwards.
TGATGAAGGGCTTAAAAAATTTGAAAACAAAAGCTCTTTAAGAGTGTGAGCAATTGCATTTGGGCTGGTTGTATCTCTTAAATCGCCATTAATTGCACTATTTAATTCTGGCTCAAAGCGATCTAGGCGGGTGGTATGGTCTTTTAATTGCTTAAAAAAGTGATTCATGGCTTGGGGGCCGCCAACCTTTTTATGTATTAAATTGGCAGCCGTATTATCACTATAGCTTATGGCTGCACTACATAAGTCTAGCCAATTCATTGATTTGGACTTGGTTTGGTTTTTAGTGATCGGCGAATATTCGATTATGTCCGCTTTACTAAATTGTACTTTTTCCGTAATATCTATTTGTTTATTATCAAAACCCTTAAGCAATGCGGCGCATATAAGTGTCTTGTGTGTGCTATTGAGAGGAAAAAGTTCATTTCCTTTATAGCTCACCGTTTGGTTTGTTTGAGTGTCGAAAATGGCAACGCCGATTTGCGCATTTAATCTATGCTCTTCATCTTGAACAATCTTTATTAATGCCTTGTTATCAATAGCAAGGGCAGGGGAGTTCAAAATAAAGATGAACAATAAACATAATGATAAGCGATGCCACAGATTCATGGTGATCTTTCAAATTGTTCCTAAATTGAAATTAGCTTAAATTGCTATGCCTATGATCTTTAATATAAACTATAATTAAACAATTAAAAACAAACGCAAATCAACGAAAATAAGGGTGAACTTGGTAATCTAGCAAATCTAAAAAGGCAATTTATGTGTTGAACCTCTAGGCGAAATCCAAAAAATTCAAATTATAATAGCATATTAAGCCTAAGGATAATTCTAATCGGCGCCATCAATTTTTTATTTCAATGTTGAAAATTGTGGTGCGGACGGCGGGAATCGAACCCGCACGATCGTTGGATCGAGGGATTTTAAGTCCCTTGCGTCTACCAATTCCGCCACGTCCGCGCAAGGTTCTTATATGCAAACAATTCGCCAATGTGAAGCGAAAATTTTAAATTTTTTCATTTTTTTTTTGATCTTGGGATAACTTTTGAAATTTTATAGAATAATCCAATGAAAACAAAATCTTGTATTTTTGTAAAATGTATTTCTTACAGTTGATTTTTTTGAATTTTTATAAGGAAAAGAATGATTTTGTGAAAACGCCATAGTCTTAATCGATGGTCACTGGCGTTTTTTTGTAATATTTTTATCCAAATATAACAAATGTGGTTGTTTAAAAGGATTAGTTTGTAAATATACAATCCTCAGTGCATATCTTATCACAATTGCGACAAAAGGTTTTCAATCTCTCATTGTTATAGTAGGTGATAATTGTCAGGTTTTCTTGCTGTTAAAATAATAAGGACAATAAAATGACTGCTTTTTTGGAAAATGTTCAGCATGCGGCTGAAACATTAAGGGGATTGTTCCCAGAAACGCCATTGCAAAAAAATGAATTTTTGTCAGAGCGTTATGGAGCGGAAATTTATTTAAAGCGTGAAGATTTGACGCCTGTGCGTTCCTATAAGATTCGTGGCGCCTTTAATTTTGTTTCCTCGATGTTAGATCAAGTTTCACCTGCTCAGGCATTCGTTTGTGCTTCGGCAGGCAATCATGCGCAAGGACTTGCGTTTGTATGCCAATATTTTGGCCGCAATGCCGTAATTTTTATGCCAGTGACAACGCCGCAGCAAAAAATTGACAAAACGCGCGCTTTTGGGCGTGAATTTGTCGAGATTCGCTTGATCGGTGATACTTTTGATCAATGTTATGCGGCTGCGCAAGATTTTGTGGCTAATGGCGGCGGTGTTATGGCTCCCCCTTTTGATGATATGGGGATTATAACAGGGCAAGCTACTGTTGCATATGAAATTTCACAGCAATGGATGCATGAAACTCCGCCAGATTTGATTGTAGTGCCCGTCGGTGGTGGGGGGCTTGCTAGCGGCGTTTCAACCTTTGTAAAAGATAGTGGCTGGGCTACCGCAATGCGGTTTGCCGAGCCAGAAGGTGCTTCTAGTTTATTTAAAACATTACAAGCTGGCGAGCGCGTTAAACTCGATAAAATGGATACATTTGTTGATGGTGCTGCTGTTGCGCTTATCGGTGGGATGAATTTTGATATATTAAAACGCTTTGCGCCGCGTGATGTTATTCGCATCCCCGAAAATCGTCTATGTGCAACCATGATTGAAATGCTTAATATCGAAGGTATTGTGGTCGAGCCGGCAGGTGCTTTGGCTATTGATGCTCTAAAAGATATGGGAGCTAATGAATTGCGTGGCAAGCGCATTGTTCTTGTTGTATCGGGTGGTAATTTTGATTTTGAACGGCTGCCTGACGTTAAGGAGCGCGCATTGCGGTTTGAAGGTTTGAAAAAATATTATATCTTCCGCTTTCCACAGCGTCCTGGTGCATTGCGCGCCTTTCTCGATTTGTTAGGGCCTGATGATGATGTGGCGCGTTTTGAGTATTTGAAAAAATCTGCACGTAATTTCGGCTCGGTTTTGATTGCTATTGAAACCAAGCATAAAGAAAATTTTGTTTTGCTTAATAAAAAATTTGATGAATCTGGTTGGGCCTATAGTGATGTAACTCTTGATCCGGTTCTATTCGATTTTGTTATTTAACTTAAGTATGGATAATAATGTTGGCGGACTGTATAAGGCTAGGTCAAGTAATTGGGTAATTGCTAGGATAAGCATCGCCCGCCAATATTGGTCCTATGGTCGTAAAAAAATTTATGCAAAATATCTATAAAGCTTATGTATTTTAGCAATTATCTACTTTGCTATTTGAGTAAGAGGCTTTAAGTTGAATTTAAAGTGATAGGAATTGGAAAATAATTATGGCGAAAATATCAAGCATTATTATTGGTGTATTCATGCTTTTAGCTTTGGCTATAAATGCCAATGCTCGTCAGCCTAGCGGACTTGAACAACGCGAATTGGTTTTATTAGTAAAAAATATTAATGACGCGGTAGAAAAAAAAGATTTTTCAATTCTTGTCAACTCAATGCCTGAGCGCCTTTATAAAGAAATGGCGATTAAAATGTATACAACCGAGGTTGTATTGCGTGAAGATTTTAAAAAGCAAATTACGCAACAATTTAGCAATGTCATTGAAGGTGGTTATCAGCTAGATGGTGATAAAATTGAATATAAAGAAACGGCCGATGGCACATTCTATGCGCTGATTCCAACGCGTTTCGAAACATCACAGGCTGTAATTGAGTCGCAAACCTTGGCTATTTTTGATAATACTAAATGGCATATTGTTTTGGGGGGGCAAAAAACTGTACAAAATCCAGTTTTCTTAGAAATCTACCCTTCTTTTCAAAATGTAAGTGTTCCAGTTGGTAAAGCTATTGCTAAATAATGCTGTTATGGACAACTGGGTGACTTTTACTTAGAAAGACAGCGGGGTATTTCGATGCCTCGCTTTTATTTTAAGTTACGATAGATCATTCGGGATCCAGTCATAATATCAAGATATAATGTTTTGAAGTGCTGAAATTTAAATAGTAAAAGCATATTGCTTTTTGACTAAAATAGGCTTATAGAGCACCAAGCGATCCATTGCTAAAAAGTGCATGATAAAAATTGTGCAGCATTATTTGTTTATCATTTGAGAACTGATATAATATTAAAGTTAAGTATGGCATTTAAAATGCCAACTTTGTATTTTCCGATGACATAAAATCCAACGGAATTTAACAGCTTTTGAAGGCTGTGCCCATTGCAAGGCAGTTATTAGCTGCATATTTGGGTTTTTAACATTGTTTTATACATTTAGGGACACGCGGTCTTCATATTTCGAAGAAGGCACGAAATGTTTTAAACATAAATGAAACATAGACTGTCCCAAGATTTTTGAACTTAAGAAAGTATTTTAAATTGACAAATTCTAATTCATCCGGTTTCGCTGATTTCGGATTGCCTGAGCTATTGCTTAAAAATTTAGATCGCGCCGGTATGGTATCACCAAAGCCTATTCAAGAAGAAGCTTTGCCTGTTATGCTCGATGGAAAAGATCTGTTAGGTATTGCTCAGACAGGTTCTGGTAAAACCTTGGCTTTCAGTTTGCCTATTATTGCCCAAATTATCAAAAAAGGTGATAAGCGCCGCCCCAAAAGCGCACGCGCGCTTATTCTTGCGCCAACACGTGAACTTGCGCAGCAAATTCTTGATGCTATCAGCGCAATGACGAAAGATATGCATTTGTCATTAGGTCTTGTCCTAGGCGGTGTGTCGCGCTTAAAGCAAATCAAGCGTGTGGGGCCAGGTGTCGATATTTTGATTGCAACTCCCGGTCGCTTGATGGATCTCGTTCGTGATAAGGAAATTGATCTATCACAAACCCAATATTTAGTGCTTGATGAAGCAGATCGTATGCTTGATATGGGCTTTATTAACGATGTGCGTAAAATTGCATCATTATTGCGTAAAGATCGTCAGACCGCATTGTTCTCTGCAACGATGCCAAAGGAAATTAGCGCGCTTGCTGCAAGCTTGTTGAATGATCCGGTAAGAGTTGAGACAGCTCCACAAGGCACGACAGCAGCTGATATTAATCAGATTGTTTATGGTGTTCATCGCCGCAATAAAAAAGATGGTCTTTTAGGTCTATTGGCAGATGACGCTTTGCGTTCTGTTATTGTTTTCTCTCGCACCAAGCACGGTGCGGATGCGATTAAGCGTGATCTTGATCGCGCTGGTGTTTTATCTGGCGTTATTCATGGTAATAAAACTCAAAATGCGCGTCAAAAAGCATTGAATGGTTTCCGTAGTGGTGCTTTACGGGTTCTCGTCGCAACAGATATTGTGGCACGCGGTATTGATGTGCCTGGTATCAGTCATGTTATTAATTATGATTTGCCTGATGAAGCTGAAAGCTATGTTCATCGTATTGGTCGTACCGGTCGTAATGGTGCCTCAGGCGAGGCTATCACCTTGTTTGATGCAGAGACTGAAACAGTAAGATTGCGCGGTGTGCAGCGTGTAACGCGCAAAAAATTTGCAGTTGAGCCGTTAAGCGATGAAGTAATGAAGCGCAAGCCTGTGCCAGTTGAATTACCTCCAGAGGAGGACGAGCGTCCTTCACGTGGTCGTAATAGTAAAGGTAAACCAAATACTTCGCGTTTTGCCAAGGGGCGTGCAGAACGTAAACGTGGCGGAGAAGATACAAATTCAAGAGGCGGCCGTTCAGGCGGTCGTAATGATAGGTCATTCCAAGGTGCCGGTCGTAAACGTGAAGATTCTTCTTTTGATGGTGATCGTAAAGAGCGTTCATCAGCTGGCGAACGCCAAAGCTACGAAGGCAAAAAGCGTAATGGCGGGCAAGGTGAAAGACGTGGCTCAAATGCTAATGCTTCAGCGAAGAAGAAAAGCGGTTTCCAAGGTGGGCGTGGTTCACGTCGCTCAAATCGTGAGTCTTATGCAGCCTAATTAATTTTTCTGGCGCAAATTATCATTGCGGCAGGGTGGTTCTTATAGGGCATATCCCTTAGTATCATAGATAAAGGCCCGTCATTTGATGGGCCTTTATTTTGGTTAAAGTATTAATACAATATTGACCCATTATTGTGTCGGACAAAATTTGTGTGAACCGATTATCAAATTACATGCGCTAATTGAATAATATTGATGGTTTTGACAAAAAATGCTTGAGCAAGCTGCATTAATGTGTATCGTTGCGACACTTATTATGCGTTTGCTATTGATTGCCTTTAATAATTAAAGGTATCATTAAAGATGTATCATTGAGGGTGCTTTGTTACCTTCATAATTAATTAATAAAAATAATTAGTTACGGTGTTTTTTGTAAAAACATCTTTAACTTATGGCTTATGATAGTAGTTGGTTGCTATTAGTAACTGATTCTAAATTTGGATTGATTACTGTTTTTTCAGTGTCAGTTCCGGGTAGTACCCGATTGGCGACATACCGGAGAAAATATATGGCTTCAGCCGCAGAACAATTGGCGTCAAATCTGAATTTTTCAGCATTTTCGCGCGCTAGCGAATTAAAACAACGTATATGGTTTACATTGGCTGCTTTATTGGTTTACCGATTAGGGACCTATATTGCTATGCCTGGCATAGATACACAAGCTTTGGAAGATGCATTTACCAATCATGCTGGCGGTGTTCTTGGTTTGTTTAATATGTTTTCCGGTGGTGCTGTTAGCCGTATGGCTATCTTTGCATTGGGTATTATGCCTTATATTTCGGCATCTATTATCATCCAATTGATGACTGCAGTTATTCCTTCTCTTGAAGCTTTGAAGAAAGAGGGCGAGTCTGGGCGTAAGATTATTAGCCAATATACACGCTATGGTACTGTGCTTTTGGCTATTGTTCAGGCTTATGGTATTGCTATAGGGCTTGAAGCAAGTAATCTTGTGGTTGATCCGGGTTGGGCTTTCCGTCTGTCTGCAGTTATTACCCTAGTTGGTGGTACTATGTTTATGATGTGGCTTGGTGAGCAGATTACATCACGCGGCGTGGGTAATGGTATTTCATTGATCATCTATGTCGGTATCGTTGCAACGTTACCTGGTGCTGTTGCTCAAATGCTACAGCTTAATAGAGATGGTCAGCTTTCTGCATTTATTGTTTTTGCTGTTATCGTTCTTGTTATTGCACTTATTGCTGTTGTTGTTTTTGTTGAACGTGCGCAGCGCCGGTTAATGGTGCGTTATCCTAAGCGACAAGTTGGTAATCGCATGTTTGAAGGTGATACTTCAAACCTTCCATTAAAGATCAATACAGCTGGTGTTATTCCGCCTATCTTTGCGTCTTCTTTATTGTTGATGCCATCTACGCTTGGAGCATTTACTCAAAATCCACCAAGTTGGGCTCAACCAATTATAGTTGTGCTTCAACATGGTCATCCGGTATATATGGCGCTATACGCTGCTTTGATGGTATTCTTTTGCTTTTTCTATACTGCAATTGTATTCAACCCCAAGGAAACTGCAGATCAATTAAAAAAACATGGCGGCTTCATCCCAGGTTACCGTCCTGGTGAACGTACAGCTGAATATATTGATTATGTATTGACGCGTATCACTGTCCTTGGTGCGATTTATATTGTTGGTGTTTGTATGTTGCCAGAATTCTTTATTTCGTCGACCGGAATTGGTATGCAGCTTGGCGGTACATCGCTTCTTATTATCGTAACGGTAACACTAGATACAATTTCACAGGTTCAAGGTCATCTCGTTGCGCATCAATATGAAGGCCTAATTAAAAAGTCGAAACTTAGGGGAGGTAAGAAAACACGATGAAACTTATTTTATTAGGACCACCCGGTGCTGGAAAAGGCACTCAGGCTAAGATTTTGACTGAAAAATATAATATTCCACAACTGTCAACTGGTGATATGTTACGTGCAGCTGTTGCTGCTGAAACTGAAGTTGGTAAGCGCGCTAAGGAAGTTATGGCAGCTGGTCAATTCGTTTCTGATGAGATAGTCAATCAAATCGTTGCTGACAGAATTAGCGAGGCTGATTGCGTAAACGGCTTTATTCTTGATGGTTATCCTCGCACTGCAGCTCAAGCTACAGCTCTTGAAGAAATTCTTAAAGCTCGCAATACGCATCTTGATGCCGTCATTGAGTTGAAGGTTGATGAGAATGCTTTGATTAGCCGACTCGAAAGTCGGATAAGAGAAACGCAGGAAGCTGGTGGTAGTATTCGTTCGGATGACAATCCAGAAACATTCGCCAAGCGTTTAGTAGAATATAGAGAAAAAACTGCGCCATTGTCGGATTTTTATCGACAGAATGGCCAGTTGAAAGAGGTTGATGGTATGGCGCAAGTTCATGCCGTAACAGCTGAAATTCAAAGCCTATTACAATAAACTAGGTATTATTTCAGTTCTATATGAATTTGCTTGACTTTTTCGTTAAAATAGGATTAAGACAGCAAATTCATTTTTAAAATGTTATAGCCCTGATGGTTTTCTGTTAAGGGCTATTTTTTCACTGTAAATATATGCGGTATTTGCAGTTGTTAACCAGAACCAAGGAGAAAAGGCGTGGCTCGTATTGCTGGCGTCAACATCCCGACTAATAAGCGCGTAGTAATTGCGCTTCAGTATATTCACGGGATTGGACCAAAATTTGCTCAAGAGATCTGCGAAAAAGTAGGTATTCCTGCTGAACGTCGCGTTAATCAGCTTACCGATGCTGAAGTTTTGCAGATTCGCGAAACTATTGATCGTGACTATCAGGTTGAAGGTGATCTTCGTCGTGAAGTTTCCATGAACATCAAGCGTTTGATGGATCTTGGTTGCTATCGCGGTCTTCGTCATCGTCGTTCATTGCCTGTTCGTGGTCAACGTACACATACTAATGCACGTACTCGTAAGGGCCCTGCAAAGGCAATTGCTGGTAAAAAGAAATAATCATAGCTAGCCAGATTGTTCTGGTTGTCTATTTTAAGATTTGCTGTCCCTTTCTTGCGGCTTGTTGGATTGATAAGTCAAAAATAGGAATGGGTGGAGCTGCTGAAGTTACGGCAGTGTAGAGATCGATTGAAAGGTAGAATATGGCAAAGGAAGCCACACGTGTTCGCCGGCGCGAACGTAAAAATATTTCATCAGGTGTTGCGCATGTTAATTCAACATTCAACAACACAATGATTACAATTACCGATGCTCAAGGCAATGCAATTGCATGGTCTTCAGCCGGTGCGCAGGGGTTCAAGGGTTCACGTAAATCCACTCCATTTGCAGCACAGGTTGCCGCAGAAGATTGTGCGAAAAAAGCTCAAGAGCATGGCATGCGCTCATTGGAAGTTGAAGTTTGCGGTCCAGGTTCTGGCCGTGAATCTGCACTTCGTGCGTTGCAAGCTGCTGGTTTTGTGATTACTTCTATTCGCGATGTGACGCCAATTCCACATAATGGCTGTCGTCCACGTAAAAAGCGCCGCGTTTAATTTGGCTGTTTTATTAGCTAAAGGGGCCCCTTTAGCGTTCATGCTCATTGTCACGAATGGATGGTGACAAAAGCTAAGGACAGGAATTTAATCATGATCCAAAAAAACTGGCAGGAACTAATCAAGCCTAGTAAGGTTGAGTTTCAAAGTGATGCTTCTTTTACGAAAGCCACTTTGGTAGCTGAGCCTCTTGAACGTGGTTTTGGTTTGACTATCGGTAACGCGCTAAGACGCGTTCTTCTTTCATCTCTTCGCGGTGCGGCTGTTACTGCTGTGCAGATTGATGGTGTTCTACATGAATTCTCATCAATCCCAGGTGTTCGCGAAGATGTGACGGATATTATTTTGAATATCAAGGAAATTGCTATCCGTATGGATGGTGACGGTCCAAAGCGCATGGTTGTTCGTAAAGAAGGACCTGGTGTTGTTACCGCTGGTGATATTCAAACCGTTGGCGATAGTGAAATTCTCAATCCTGATCTTGTTATTTGTACACTTGATGAAGGTGCGGAAATTCGCATGGAATTTACCGTTAATAATGGTAAAGGCTATGTGCCTTCCGATCGTAATCGCGCTGAAGACGCACCAATTGGTCTTATTCCAGTTGATAGCCTTTTCTCACCGGTTCGCAAAGTATCCTACAAGGTAGAAAATACCCGTGAAGGACAAGTTCTTGATTATGATAAGTTGACTTTAACCATTGAAACCAATGGTGCAGTTAGTGGTGAAGATGCAGTGGCTTTTGCGGCTCGTATCTTGCAAGACCAACTTTCTGTTTTTGTTAATTTTGAAGAACCACAAAAAGAAGCTCCGCAAGAGCAAGTTTCTGAACTTGCATTCAATCCTGCACTTCTTAAGAAAGTGGACGAGCTGGAGCTTTCTGTTCGTTCAGCCAATTGCCTTAAAAACGATAATATCGTTTATATTGGCGACCTTATCCAGAAGACGGAATCCGAAATGTTGCGGACACCGAATTTTGGCCGTAAATCGCTTAACGAGATTAAAGAAGTTCTCGCTGGCATGGGTCTACATCTTGGTATGGAAATACCAGCTTGGCCGCCAGAGAATATCGATGATCTTGCAAAGCGCTATGAAGATCAATATTGAGCCATTAATTGAAGGAGAAAGCTCATGCGCCATGGTAATTCAGGCCGCAAGCTGAACCGGACTGCAAGTCATCGTAAAGCAATGTTCGCCAATATGGCGGCATCGTTAATCGAACACGAGCAGATCGTGACTACGCTGCCAAAAGCTAAAGAAATTCGTCCAATCGTAGAAAAGCTAGTAACTCTAGGTAAGCGCGGCGGTCTACACGCTCGTCGTCAAGCCATTTCAGCTATTCGCGACGCCAAACTTGTTGCTAAGTTGTTTGATACACTTGCACCTCGTTATGCTACTCGTAATGGTGGCTATTTGCGTATTATGAAAGCCGGTTTCCGTGCCGGTGATAATGCACCTTTAGCTGTAATCGAGTTTGTTGAACGCGATGTTAATGCAAAAGGCGCAGCTGATCGTGCTCGCACTGAAGCTGCTGCAAAAGAAGAAGCAAACGCTGCTTAATTATTTAAGCCCGTTTAGTATTGAAAAAGCCCGCTTTGGAAACAAAGCGGGCTTTTTTGTTTCTATAATCATCATATAATATATGAAAGGTATGGGATGTATTTAAAGTATGCTCAAATGCTTTAGAAGCAATAGCAGCTGTAATTTTTGCATCTTTGCGCATGAGCAAAATACAAGTGTTTTTTATTTTGCCAAAAAGCTATGAACATTATTGTTTGTTGTTATAATAGTATTTTAAAAGCAGATGAAAATTGTCTTTATCAGTTCAAAAAAAATTCGATAAGAAATTATTAGTTTGCAATGAGATGGGGACTCCATAGTCAGTTCATGAAGCTGTTGGTTAATTTTGACCCAGCAACTTCGGCTATATTTTATATTTTGCTGCATTTAAAAATTTAAAAATTGAGTCTAATATTGCTGAACTACTTTTTAATTATAATTTTTATTGAGGGAAGATTTATGCAATTTATAGCGTCTAACTTTAACTATAAATTAGTTTCTAGATTATTTTTGTTATGGATAATATCGTTGTTATTAACAACTCAGGTTAATGCCAAAGATGGCTATGAAATTTCATTGCAATTAGAAGATGGGACGACTCTAGAAGAATTATCTAAGCAATGGTGGATGTGGGCTAGTAGCTTTGAAAATACATCTGATGATCCTATTGATGATGAGGATGGTCATCTATGTTATTTGGGCAATAAGGATCATGTTTGGTTTTTAGCAGGTACTTATGATGGCATGCCAGTTACTAGGCATTGTAATATACCAAAACATAAATATATTTTTTTTCCAGTAGTTAATTTTATTATTGGCGAAAACCCTCGGTCTGCTATTTGTAGCGAAGTGAGCCGCGAGGTTAAGGATATAATGGATACTGCCAGTGGGATCTATGTTGATTTGAGTGATAGTTCATTATTTAAAAACCAAATTACACGTGTTTCAACAAAAAGTTGTTTCAAAATACCAAATGATAGCTATATCTATGCATCAGATGGTTATTGGGTTCTATTGAAATTTTCTGTGGCTGGAGAATATAAATTAAATTTTGGTACTAAAGATGAGTTTTCCCAAGATAATCATTATGTTATTACTGTTGATTAATATCCGGATATTAATCAACAGCTGCTATACATGATTTGAATATTGCGTGAGTTATTGCTAATTATTTATATCACTTAGTGTAAAGAAAACAGGATCTTTTCAACTTTACAGCTTCCAACCAGGTTTTGGATTTCTTTTGCTTAAAAGGGCGACAGCCTCCACATGGGGTGACCATAAGAACTGGTCAACTGGTATCACTTTTTCAAGCTTATAGCCGCCTTTGACAAGGATTGATAAATCACGTGCCAATGTCACAGGATTACATGAAACAGCAACCACGCGGCTAATAATAGCATTGGCTATTTCCTTAGCTTGTTCTTCAGCGCCGGCGCGTGGTGGATCAAAAACAAGGCCATCAAATTGTGCAAGTTCCTTGGCGTTTAATGGTCGGCGGAACAAATCGCGTTCTTCGTGGACAACTGTCTTTAACCCCGTTGCGTAACGGCTTGCGCGATCCAAGGCTTGTAATGCTGCTGCAGTATTCTCAACGGCTTTGACGTTCATTTTTTTTGCCATTGGGAAAGTAAATGTGCCTGATCCTGAAAACAGATCAACTGCATTTTTCGTCTTTTTTAGCCAATTGACTGCAATGCCCGTCATTGCAATTTCTGCTTCCGTGGTAGCTTGTAAAAAACCACCCGGTGGCAGGATAACTTCGACGCCATCAAAATCAATTAGGGGCTTTGCAACTTCAATAATGATTTCATCGTCAATGGCAATTCTTGCGATGTTTAGTTTGATAGCAAGGGTTGTAAGACGCTGGCGGTGGCGATCTTCGATATTTTCAACGCCAGAAATCATGATGTCGAGACCGTTATTAGCAGCCGTCACAGTCACATGAAAACTACGTGCATTATCTTGCAAAACTGCTGCAATGGCATGAATATCATCAAAGCGTGATGTTATAGCCTCAACGGTAACAGGACATTCATGAATCTCAACAATTTCGTTGCTTTGGTAGCGGTTAAATCCAAGTACTAAACCTTTTGGTGTTGCTTTAGCGGTTAAGACGATACGCCGTCTCGTTTGTGGCTCACAGGAAATGAGTGGTGCAACTTCAGTCTTCAAACCACGCGCTTCTAATGCATGAACAACAAGGTCACGTTTCCAAGCTTCATAATTTTCACGGTTCCAATGTTGTAACGAGCAACCACCGCAATCTTCAAAATAGACGCAAGTAGGTTCAATACGCTCATTAGATTTGCTTGTAAGCGCAATGAGCGTGCCTTTATCACCCTCGGTTGCAACATTAGCCTTTTCGCCTGGCAGGGTGAAAGGGACGTAAATATTGCCCGATGAGCCTTTGGCAATACCATCGCCACCAGCTCCAACGGCGCTTATTATAACATCTTTCGTCACTTGTCTTTCACTCCATAAAGTAAGAATTCCTGATTGCCATCTCCGCCTTCAATGGGCGAGGCAATAAGATCAATAGCGCGCCATTGTGGTAAATTATCCAACCACTCAAAAAGCGATGCCTTAACGCGCTCTACCGCCTTTTTGTCTTTAACAAGGCCACCTTTGCCAATGGCTTCGCGCCCAACTTCGAATTGAGGCTTTAGCAATAAAATCGCTTTGGCATTCTTATCAGCAAGTTCGAGTGCTGGTGGCAGTGCAAGGGTTAGAGATATAAAACTAACATCTGAAACCACAAGATTTAGCCTTTCACCGCCAAGGTGTGTTTTTTGCAAATTACGGGCATTCAAACCTTCATGCAGGGTAATTCGCGGATCACCTTGCAAAGATGGGTGAAATTGCCCATGCCCAACATCAATAGCAGTTACATGGCTTGCACCACGTTCTAAAAGTACTTGGCTAAAGCCACCAGTGGAAGCGCCAACATCTATGCAATGACTATTCTTTACATCAATCTTAAAATGATCAAGCGCACCAATCAACTTTAGAGCTGCGCGTGACACATAGGCCTTGGCAGGATCGTCAACCTCAATATTTGCGTCAAAAGGCGTTAAAGCGCCAGCTTTGGTTATTACTGTATTGCCAACTTTAACTGTACCGCGTTCAATTGCATCGCGTGCCCTTGATCTCGATGAAAAAAACTTGCGTTCAACCAATAATTGGTCAAGTCGTAGTCGCGTATTAATACCCATTTGATCAGGCTCTTGATCATCCTCTTTTGGCACTTTATTTTAAGCCCTAATTTGTGGCTGCTTGGCGAGATCTCGTCCAAGTGCATTAAATACTGCTTCAACAATACCGTCATGACCAAGGCCAATACGTGCGAGTACTTTATCTTGATTGCCATGGGCAAGGTAGCTGTCAGGTAGTGTCAGTGTGCGGATTTTTAAGCCATGTTCAAGTAGGCCTTTTTGCGCCAAAAGTTGTAATACCTGTGCGCCAAAGCCGTTCATTGCGCCTTCTTCAATGGTTATTAACACTTCATGCTCTTTAGCAAGGCGTGCGATTAAGTCTTCGTCTAGCGGCTTTGCAAAACGCGCATCTGCAACAGTGGTCGAAAGACCTGCGGCAGCTAGCTCATCTGCAGCCAGCATAGCTTCACCAAGGCGCGTGCCAAAGGATAAAAGCGCTATTTTTGTGCCTTCACGTATAATTCTGCCCTTGCCAATTTCAATGATTTCACCGCGTTGCGGTAATTCAAGACCGGCGCCTTCACCACGTGGATAACGGAAGGAAATAGGCCCTTGGTCATAAGCTGCAGCAGTGCGCACCATATGCATCAATTCAAGATTATCCGACGGTGCCATAACTACAAAACCGGGTAGGGCGGTTAAAAATCCAGTGTCAAAGCTACCTGCATGGGTTGCGCCATCCGCGCCAACAAAGCCTGCGCGGTCAATGGCAAAACGAACAGGCAAATTTTGTATTGATACATCATGGACAATTTGGTCATAGCCACGTTGTAAAAAGGTTGAATAAATGGCGGTAAATGGCTTGAAACCTTCAGCTGCAAGGCCAGCTGCAAAGGTTACAGCATGTTGCTCGGCAATACCTACGTCAAAGATGCGCTTTGGAAATTCAAGCCCGAATTGGTCAAGCCCAGTGCCACCTGGCATTGCGGCTGTAATGGCAACAATTTTATCATCATGGCGCGCTTCTTCAATAAGGCTTGATGAGAAAACCTTGGTATAGCTTGGCGTATTGCTTGGTGCTTTTGCTTGCTTACCAGTGATAACGTCAAATTTGTTAACGCCGTGATATTTGTCGCTTGCGGCCTCTGCTGGTGGATAACCTTTACCTTTTTTGGTGACCACATGAATGAGGACAGGACCAAAGGGATTTTCACGAACATTTTTTAGCACAGGTAATAGATGGTCGAGATTATGGCCATCAATTGGGCCAACATAATAAAGACCCAACTCTTCAAACAATGTGCCGCCGGTTAACATGCCGCGTGCATAGCCTTCAGAGCGGCGCATTCTATCCCAAAAGAATTTTGGCAATTTTTTTGTAAGTTCTTTGGCACGCTCACGCAAAGTTCTAAAGCCGGGATTAGAAACAAGGCGTGCAAGATAAGCGCTCATTGACCCTGTCGATGGCGCAATGGACATATCATTATCGTTTAAAATGATAATGAGGCGGGCATCCATAGCGCCTGCATTATTCATTGCTTCATAAGCCATGCCGGCTGACATCGACCCATCACCAATAACGGCAATCACATTGCGCTTTTCATCATTAAGTTCGGCGGCAACGGCCATGCCGAGGCCTGCTGAGATCGACGTTGAAGAATGCCCCGCACCAAAAGCATCATAATCACTTTCGCTACGTTTGGTAAAACCTGAAAGCCCATTTTCTTGGCGCAATGTTCGGATAGTATCGCGTCGTCCAGTTAAGATTTTATGTGGGTAAGCTTGATGGCCTACGTCCCAAATAATGCGGTCGTGGGGTGTGTCAAAAACATAATGCAGCGCAACGGTTAGTTCAACAACACCAAGTCCCGCACCCAAATGACCGCCTGTGACCGAAACTGCATCAATCGTTTCGCTACGTAGTTCTTCTGCCAATTGCGGCAAGTCAGCTTCTGACATTTTGCGCATATCAGCTGGGAATTGAACCTTATCTAGTAGCGGTGTCGTAGGACGTGACAATATAAAACTCCGTTGCTGCAACTTGGTCTTTTAAAATATTTCTATTTTTCTAAAATAGCTGCCTTAACGCAAATTACAGAAAAATGATATAATTTATTTTAATATCCTAAGGGATTTCGCTTCATCATTTATGATGGTTTGTAAAAATTGCTCATAGTGTGAATAATTTAAGCACTTGAGCAATGCAAAATGGCTCTCATATAAAGCCACTTTACTCTTATAATATGCTAAAAAATAGTCTTTTTTCAATAACAGCTATTAAATTTGTTTTAATTTAAAAAATAGCTAAAAGCATAAAAATCGCATTGTATTGCCTTTTTTTGACCATGTTAGACGGCAAAAAAGCTAAATTGCAACTATAATAGGCCTTGAAACAAAAGAAACTGCTATTTAAATATCTTATTTATATGCTTGTGACAGTTTAAAACCATTTTCGGGTTGATGGACATCATGGTGTAGCGGCAATAAAGCCCCGTTGTCGTTTTAGTCAAGAAAGCGTTTAATTGTTTCCATAAATTGCGGAACGGATATTGGTTTTGACATATATTCTTCGCAGCCACCTTCTCTTATACGCTCTTCATCACCTTTCATAGCAAAGGCTGTCACTGCAATAACTGGAATAGATGCAAGTTCACCATCAGCTTTTAATTGCCGTGTTACATCAAGGCCTGAAATTTCTGGCAATTGAATATCCATTAAAATGAGGTCTGGTTGGTGCTCGCGCGCCAACTCAAGAACCGTTAAACCATTACGTGTTGTTACTGTTTCATAGCCGGTCGCTTCAACAAGATCGCGAAAGAGCTTCATATTGAGTTCATTATCTTCAACAATTAAAACTTTTTTAGCCATGGTTTAAGTCTTCCTGCTTTAATTTTGTCTTTTTGCGGCAATTTGCAAAATTCCGAGAATTTAAAGCGCCTTTGAATGAATATTTTTTGTTCAGCTTTACAAAAAGCTCGACAAAATTACATGATACCAATTAGCAGATTATTTGCTATAAGGAAATGGCAAGCTTTTGCACGGTCAAAAGCATAAGTAGTTATTTTAGTGCTATTAGCAAGGTGTAGCATGGATCAACTCACATAATGAGGTAAATGGGTTAATGAAACATAGTGTTAATCATGAGCAGGCTGAAACTATTGCAATTACTGCGCTTGGCTTTTTAGCTGGTGATCAAGAATTATTGGAGCGGTTTATGGCAATAAGTGGCATTGCTGGTCAAGATATCCGGCAAGCCGCTAGCAGTCCAGGCTTTTTAGCAGGTGTTTTGAGCTTTTTGCTAAATCATGAGCCAAGTTTGTTGATGTTTTGCCAGAGTTCCAATATTCAACCAGAGCGCGTTGCCGAAGCATTTGCTGCGCTGCCAGGTGGCTCACCGATTGAGTTTTAATGGAAAAGCAAAACGATTTCTCAACGCCAGTTTTTGGATTTTGCCGAGATTGCCTCACCATACAGCGCGATAAGCGAAAGCGATGTGTGAAATGTGGCAGCCCCCGCATTATCGCTCATGATGAGCTTTATAGCCTTTCCATCGCGCATATTGATTGTGATGCCTTTTATGCCTCTGTTGAAAAGCGTGATAGGCCTGAATTGCGCGATAAGCCGGTAATTATTGGTGGCGGCACGCGCGGCGTAGTGTCTACATGCTGTTATATTGCGCGTATTTATGGCGTGCGTTCAGCCATGCCGATGTTTAAAGCATTAGAAGCATGCCCGCAAGCAGTGGTTATTCCTCCAGATATGGCAAAATATAGTAAAGTAGGTAAAGATATTCGCCAAATGATGCTAGAACTTACGCCATTAGTTGAGCCGCTTTCCATTGATGAAGCGTTTTTGGATTTGCATGGCACTGAGAAATTGCATAAGTCGCCACCGGCCTTTACTCTTGCACGTTTTGCCAAGCGCATTGAGAATGAAATTGGCATTAGTGTTTCTATCGGTCTTTCTTATTGTAAGTATTTGGCCAAAGTTGCCTCTGATCTTGATAAGCCTCGCGGTTTTTCAATTATTGGCCAAAAGGAAGCTTTGTCCTTTTTAGCTACCCAAGAAGTAAAAATGATTTGGGGCGTTGGTAAAATGATGGCGGCAAAACTTAATAATGATGGCATATTCACGATTAGCCAATTGCAAGAAATGGAAGAGGTCGAGCTCATGCGCCGCTATGGCGTGATGGGGCAACGTTTGTTTCGTCTTTCCCGTGGGGTAGATGATCGCAGTGTTGAGCCTGAAAATGAAATGAAGAGCGTGTCTGCCGAGCGCACTTTTGAAAGAGACTTATCAAAACGTGAAGACCTTATTGCGGTTTTACGTCATTTAAGTGAGCTGGTTTCACAGCGTTTGAAAAAAGGTAATATTGCTGGGCAAACCGTAGTGTTAAAATTAAAAACCAAGGATTTTAAATTACGTACGCGCAATCGTCATTTGAGTGATCCGACGCAAATAGCTGATCGCATTTTTCGTGTAGGGGTGGACTTATTGGATCGTGAATTAGATGGTAGTTCTTTTCGCCTGCTTGGCATTGGTGTTCAGCAATTAAGTGATGATGAACAAGCTGATCCGATTGATTTAGTTGATGAACAGGCAACAAAACGAGCAGCCGCTGAAACAGCGATAGATAAATTGCGTGATAAATTTGGATCAAAAGCAGTAGAGACCGGATTTACCTTTGGCAAAAATCCGATAAAATCATCCAAAGAGTAAATTAAAAACTGCATAAAATAAAAAGGCCGGTAAAACCGGCCTTTATGTTGTTTTACCTTACGCCTTTGTTGGGGGCGCCAATCTAATATGCAAATCACGCATTTGCGCAGGCGAGACATTAGAAGGTGCGCCCATCAACAAGTCAAATGCTTGTTGATTCATTGGGAAGAGTGAAATTTCACGCAAGTTTTGTGCACCTGTGAGCAACATGACAATACGGTCAACACCTGCTGCCATACCACCATGCGGCGGTGCGCCATATTGGAATGCACGATAAAGACCGCCAAAACGCTCTTCTACTGTTTCACGCGATAGGCCCGCAATTTCAAAGGCTTTAACCATTGTTTCTGGAATGTGGTTACGAATACCACCAGATGCAATTTCAAAGCCATTACAAACCATATCATATTGGAATGCTTTAATGGTAAGTGGATCTTGATTTTCCAGCGCATCCATTCCACCTTGTGGCATAGAAAATGGATTATGTGCAAATTCAATGCGCTTTTCATCCTCATTCCATTCATAGAATGGGAAGTCGATAATCCAAGCAAGTTCAAAACGATTATGGTCGACAAGACCAAGGTCTTCACCCGCGCGTGTACGGGCCGCGCCTGCAAAAGACACAAATTTTTTAGGATCACCTGCAACAAAGAAGCAAGCATCACCATCATTTAATCCAAGCTGTACGCGGATAGCCTCAGTGCGCTCTGGACCAATATTTTTGGCAATTGGACCTGCGCCTTCAAGCACTTCACCTTCTTTACGCCAGAAAATATAGCCAAGACCTGGTTGGCCTTCTTTTTGAGCCCAACTATTCATGCGGTCACAAAATGCTCGGCTACCACCGGTTTTGGCCGGGATTGCCCAAACTTCAGCCTTGGCATCATTGGCAAGAATATTGGCAAATACCTTAAAGCCTGAACCACGGAAATGCTCAGAGATTTCTTCCATAATAATCGGATTGCGAAGATCTGGCTTATCACTACCATATTTACGCATCGCATCATCATAGGTAATGCGTGGCATTACATCATTGACTGGTTTAACGCCGGCAAATTCCTTGAAGATGTCACGGATAACTGGCTCCATTGTGGTAAGAACATCTTCTTGCTCAATAAAGCTCATTTCAAGGTCAAGCTGATAGAACTCACCAGGTAAACGATCTGCGCGTGGATCTTCATCGCGAAAGCATGGTGCAATCTGGAAATAGCGATCAAAGCCGGAAACCATCAAAAGCTGCTTATATTGCTGCGGAGCTTGTGGCAAAGCGTAGAATTTGCCTTCATGGATACGGCTTGGTACCAAGAAGTCACGCGCACCTTCAGGTGAAGACGCGGTCAAAATAGGGGTTGAAAATTCTGAAAAGCCAATATCATGCATATGACGGCGCATTGACTTGATAATATCAAGGCGGCGCATGATATTCTTGTGCAATGTTTCGCGGCGCAAATCCAAAAAGCGATATTTTAAACGAATATCTTCAGGATAGTCTGGCTCACCAAATACTGGCAAGGGAAGCTCATCTGCTTTAGAGAGGACTTCAATCTCTTTGGCAAAAATTTCGACTTCACCAGTAGGAAGTTGGTTGTTTACGGTGTCTTCTGATCTGGCTTTAACTTCGCCATCAACGCGAATAACCCATTCGCCACGTAAGGTTTCTGCCATTTTGAAGGCAGAAGAATCAGGATCAGCTACAATTTGCGTCAAACCATAATGGTCTCTAATATCAATAAATAGAATTCCACCATGATCACGAACGCGATTAACCCAGCCAGAGAGGCGAACGGTAGAACCAACATCGGATTTGCGCAAAGCTGCACAATTATGGGTGCGATAACGATGCATTTTTAACTGCTTTCTGCTAAAAATTCAAAAAATATGTAAAACTATTGGGCAAAAGCACATTTTACCCTTGATTTGTCAAGCCTAACAGATTGATTGATGCAAAATTTAGCGCAATGGTGCAAGACAGATTTAAAGAAAAGAGATATAGGGGGCAATTATGCACTCAATTACAACAACAAAAGACCTTGAAGCCGCCATTGCCGCCTTGAGCAAGTCCGACTTTGTGACCGTTGATACAGAATTTTTGCGCGAATCGACTTTTTGGCCGCAATTATGTTTAATCCAATTGGCGTCACCCGATTTAGAGGTGTTGATTGATCCATTAGCGACTGGAATTGATCTATCCGCATTTTTTGAATTGATGGGCAATAAAAAAGTTTTGAAAGTTTTTCATGCGGCAAGGCAAGATGTTGAAATCGTCTATCATCTTGGCAACCTTATCCCTATGCCGATATTTGATACACAAGTCGCGGCGATGGTTTTAGGTTTTGGCGACTCGATTTCTTATGATCATCTTGTGCAAAAAACTACCGGCAAACAGCTTGATAAGTCGTCACGCTTTACCGATTGGAGTCGCCGACCATTAAGTGAAAGCCAGCTCACATACGCTTTAGCAGATGTTACCTATTTACGTGATGTCTATTTAGATCTTGTTCGCCAGTTGAAAAAGAGTGGGCGCACAAATTGGCTTGATGAAGAAATGCAAATCTTAACCAGTCCAAAAACCTATGAATATTTGCCGGAAAACGCATGGGCGAGGATCAAGGGTCGGTTTAAAAAACCTCGTGAAGTTGCAGTTTTACAAAAAATTGCGGCTTGGCGTGAAAGGGAGGCGCAAAAACGTGATTTGCCGCGTGGGCGTATTGTTAAAGACGATGCATTAGTTGAAATAGCGATACAGCAACCGCAAACTATGGATGCCTTATCACGGTTGCGTGCTTTACCTAAAGGTTTTGAGCGTTCGCATTTTGCCAATGATTTATTAGCTGCAATTAAAGAGGCTATGGCCTTGCCTAAAGAACAATTACCAATTGTAAAGCCGCCTAAAAATCTGCCTGAAGGTGCCAATAGTGCTATTGATATTTTAAAGTTATTATTAAAAATTATCAGTGAAGAAAATAATGTTGCTGCAAAAATTATCGCAAGCAGTGATGATATTGAAAAAATAGTGGTTGATGGCATTGCTGCAAAAATAGGAGCTATGCATGGTTGGCGCTATGAAATGTTTGGTAAAAAAGCTTTGCAAATGCTTGAAGGTTCCCTTGCTATTAGTTTTGAAAATAACCGGATTAAACTTATCGAAACAGTAAAATAATTTGCAATAAAACCGCCATAGAAATCTGATAAATTGGCTTGGCTTATTTATTAGCATTGCTAGGCGGTATTTTTATTTTGTTATTAGTATTTAAGAATCCAAAAGCCTCGTTTTATTGGCTAAAAAAATTGCAATTATTAAAATCTTTTATTGCTTTTTAAATCGATTTAAATAACATTGATTTTACGAAAGCATTATTTTGTGAGATCAGGGGTTGTAATTATGGCGAATGTTTTAACGGTTACCTTTAATCCAACGGTTGATGCAGCTAGTGAAGTGGATCGCGTACAGCCAACCCATAAAGTACGCACGCGCGATGAAAGTTTTCACCCAGGTGGCGGTGGTATTAATGTGGCGCGTGTTATTCATCGTCTTGGTGGTTCGGTAAAGGCGCTTTACGCACGTGGTGGCGTTATGGGTAGCGTTTTGGATCAGCTATTGGCAAAACGTGGTGTAGATGCTCATATAATACAAATTGCTAGTAATACTCGTATCAATAATGTGATTTATGAAACATCGACTGGTATGGAATATCGCTTCATTGCCGAAGGGCCTATTTTTACCGAGGATGATTGGAAGACGGTGGTTGACTCAGTAAAATCTGCGTCTTGGCACTGGCTTGTTGTTAGTGGTTCACTGCCGCGCGGCGTGCCGATGGATGTTTATGATGAAATGATAGCGATAGCTCGTCAACGCGGCGGTGAGATTGTGATCGATACATCTGGGCCAGCATTGCGCCATGTGCTTGATCTTGGTGGGCTCACGCTTATTAAGCCAAGTCAGGGCGAATTTGAAAACGCCATGGGACGGGAATTTAGAACCGTTGCTGATTTGGCTGAAGCAGCGCATAAGCTAGTATGCCAAAAAAAGAGCCAAATTATTGCTGTTACTCTTGGGCATCAAGGCGCAGTTTTGGCGATGAATGATAAAACACTTTATTTGCCATCACCCCCAGTTAAAGTTATCAGTGCATCAGGGGCAGGTGATAGTTTTATTGGTGGCATGGTGCATGCGCTAGCTCATGGTCAATCAATCGAGGATGCTTTCCGTTTAGGTGTTGCTTGTGGTAGCGCAGCGGTGATGGAAAAGGGTACAGGTCTATGTCAACTTCAAAATATCGAGGAACTATTCCAATATCTTACTCCGAGTGATGGTGCATTTGCGGTTTTACCTATTGATCCAGAATAATAAAATATAGTTATGGCTCAATATCAGTTCTTGAAGTGATGCTTTCATCTAGGGGCTAACCATATTTTTTATTTTTAATGCCTTTGTTTGCAAAGGCATTAGATTTTTGGGGAATTTATTAAAGATTTGATGTCTTCTATTATTTAGAGCTTTGATTTTAATCCAGGGAATTGGTCCATCAAATAGCCTTTTAGTAAATTGATCATCTTGATATTCGGGATAGCGTTTTAATATTCTCATCGCTAAGTTAAGATTTCTGATGCTGCGCTCATCACCGCGCTGAGTATATCCTGAAAGATGAATGATAACACTAATAATATCGTCTATTTTTCCATTATCCAGGTATCCTTGATTTAAAATTGCTGATAACTCATTATATCCTGAAGGATCCATGGCTAAACAATCAACTAAATTAATTCCTATTTCATTGCGTGTCCAAATATCTGCTCCAGCTTTTACAAGAATATCAACACCTTCAAAATTTTGTGCAATAGCAACATCTAAAACCAGTGGTGTATCATTACTGTTTATTTGTATATAATTAGGATCGCCACCAGTTTTAAGATAAATTTTTATAAGTTCATTGATGAATATTAAACCTTCAGCCTCATCATCGCCACCGCCCGGCATTCCTAAGTAATTCATAAAAGTCATCGGATGACGCTTTGATGGTCTACCGACCATAGTTACGTCCGTGCCATTAGCAATCAACGTATCAATTGCTTGTATATTGCGCCTCGACAAGGCATGGAAAAGCAAAGTTATTTCTCGTCCATAGCGTTGATTTATCGCTCCCTGCGGAAGTTTTGCTAAATCGCTTTCGCCGATATCTTGATGTCTTTCAATTTTTTGTGCCAAATGATAGACATCACGATCATAATCACGAAACAAACGATCAGATTGTGGGGTTGGCATTAAAGTCATATGATTATAAGTTTGATACCCTACAATAAGCAATAAAATGATTGCAGCAGTCGAAAAGATTATTTTCAATATTGAATGCTTATTTTTCATTTTATAAATCTCTACAATATTGGACCTTCATTGATATTTATCTGCAATTTTGTTCAATTATTGTGGAATTTTTTCGATAGTTGAAGCCAAGCTTTTGCTGCCTCTGATAGATGTGCATTTTCTCGCCAAAGAATAACCATATGCCATGCGATCGGGTGGTCTTCAATTTCAATACGTTGCACGCCGGGATAAGGGCGGGCTTCTGCAATCATTTTAGGTAAAAATCCAACCCCCATATCCGCGGCAACTAAACCAAAGATAAAGTCTATCTGGCTTGATTTGGCTGATATTTTAGGTACAATTCCAACTTCGGTGCAGGCATCTAAAACAATTGGTGTTAAAGCAAATTGGCTTTCAAATAAAATAAAGGGATGAATGGCAAGTTCTGCCAATGATGCTTTTTTTCGTCCTGCCGCAGCACTATCCGACATCAAGGCGACTAAGGGCTCGTTGCGTACTTCTTGGTAATTAAAACCTTTGGTAGTTGGTACCAAGGTTGCGGCAAGTTCTATATCACCGTGACGCACCATTTCTTCAAGTTTTTTGCCGCCATGTTCCACAATTTCAATATCAATATTTGGATATTGCGTTGTGTATTGTGCTAAAACAGGGGCAAATAGTACCGAACTTCCAATAGGTGGTAAGCCAATACGCAGCAAGCCGCGCTTCATGCCTTTTATATCCGCAACCTCACGTAAAATAGCGTCTTCTTCTGCTAAAATTCGCAATGCATGTTGGTGGACGCGCTTGCCAATTGCAGTAAGGCGAACGCCGTTTTTTCCGCGTTCAAGCAAGGTAACATCATAAAATGTTTCAAGCTGACTAATCGCCTTGCTGATGGTTGATTGAGTCGCATTCATGGCAAGGGCTGCAGCCGAAAAGCTGTTTAAACGTACTACTTCAACCAAGGCTTTTAACGAACGTGTGTGCATGATATTCCAATTTAGAATAGTTTTGATGAAATCAATTCACTTTAAGAATAGATAATAATGATCTATATAAAAGGTCAAGGAGTTTTTGCCATGAGCCGTCGTTTATTCATTCAGTCACGCTTTTTTATGCATCGCAGTTTAATTGCACAAATGATGCTTATTGGTGCTTTTTGGCTTTTGGGTGAGGTGATTGCTCGCTATGCGCATTTACCTTTGCCTGGCGGCATTATTGGTCTTGGTCTTGTTTTATTAGCATTGGGTTTGGGTTGGCTTAGTCTTTCAAGTATGAAGCGTGGTGCCAATTGGTTATTGGCTGAAATGCTATTGTTTTTTATTCCGGCAGTATTGGCCCTGCTTGACCACAAAGAGTTTATTGGTTTTCTTGGTTTAAAAATTCTCTTAGTCATTCTTGCAGGCACCTTAGTGGTGATGAGCGTTACAGCTTTGACGATAGATCTTTGTTACCGTTGGACTTTACGTCATGAGCAGCGTTAATTTTTTCTATAATCCACTTGTGCAAACTGTTTTTTGGTCTTTGCTTACTATTGGGCTTTATTATGCTGCAAAAGCATTTTATCGCCGCTTCACCTTTTGGTGGCTAACACCGCTTGCCGTAACACCTTTACTGGTCATGGTTTGTGTTGTGATGCTAAAGGGCGATTATGCGCATTATATCAGCTCCACCCATTGGTTAATGGCAATTTTAGGGCCCGTTACCGTTGCTTTTGCAATTCCCATTTGGCAGCAACGTGAGGTTATCCGTAAAAATTGGGTGATTTTAGCCATTGGTGTTTTGGCGGGTTCCACAACTGCCATGCTGACCGCCTATGGCTTGGCAACTATGTTGCAGTTAGATGAATCTATGCGGCTTAGTCTGTTGCCGCGTTCGATGAGTACGCCTTTTGCCATGACGGTATCAAGTGATATTGGCGGCATACCCGATTTAACGGCAATTTTCGTTGTTTTAACCGGTGTTTTTGGTGCAGCCCTTGGCGAGTTGGTTATGAAAGTTTTGCCTTTGCGCAGCAAAATTGCGCGAGGCGCACTATTTGGTATGGGCGCGCATGGCGCGGGGGTGGCGCGCGCCCACCAAATAGGCGTTGAAGAAGGATCAATCGCCGGCCTTGTGATGGTGTTGGTGGGCATAGTTAATGTAATGTTGGCACCAGTGCTCGGCTATGTGCTGCATTTACTTTAAAAACAATCAATTTTGAATCTATTTCAAAATTAATTTTTTAAAATACCCATCTAAAAGAAGTTTTCTATGGGTTTTAAATGGCTCGGACAGCATTGCTACTTGTTTTTGACATTCGTCTTCTAGTTGTTTTAACCAGCTTTGTTCTTTTTGTCTTAAGTTGGCTTCATTTTGGTAGCGGTTTATTAGTGCTCTAATAGCCAAAGGAGGCATGTCATGTATTTCGCCCGCTATATTTATTAGTCGGGCAAAGTCTTCTACATCAACATAATTCATTAGCGGAAATGAAATATACTGTTCCTCACTCATATTTTTGAAATTATCTTTTGATATAAAATTAATAAGTGTTCGGCTGTTTCTTAGGGTTTTTATAGCTCTTTTTGTTGTGTTAGCTTTGATTTTAGCCACTAGACTCTGAGCGCCTTCTAAATAATATCCATATCCACTATATCCATTAAATCTCAAGTCGTTTAATTCATCAAAGCTAGCAGGTATATTTTGAGCGTTTAGCGAAGTTAAATATTTAGTAAAATATTCCTCCAAACTTTCTCCATTAGGCAGAGGGTTGTAATTCATTTCGATCAATAGATTGATGTGACTTGCAACTTGTAAGATATCTCCCATTCTTGTGAATTTTAAATTCCTTAATGCCTCCATTACAGGTTGAAGATTTTCCTCAAGTTTATTTGGGTCATTAAATTGCCACCCAAATAATCTTATCCATAGAATAGATATATTTTCATCGTTTTGTTTAGGCTTACGTAACAGGTAGTTTTGCTTAAATGATTCAATCAATGATTTCTCAAGAGGTAATATACCTTTTTCGATCAATAAACCAACATTACTATATTCAATTGCAGTTTGTTGCCATTGAATATTGCTATAACGCTTTTCTAAAATGTCATAATCATTAGGTTGTTTTTGCGCTTTACCTTTTGCTGTAAATTCCTCGACAAGTAGTTTTCGATCAAAATCGGTTTTAAGAAAATCAGAAAGAATGTCCTCTGTGGTTGATCTCATTTGAATTACTATTCCTGATGGCTGTAAAATTATGCCAGCACGATATTCCAAGGTAATTACAATGATCTTTAACAAAAGATCGCTTAATTGGGCGGAATAAATTTCGTTTTCTTGTTTACTTTCAATTTCAATATTGCTCAAAAAGCTATGCAAACGCTCGAAGGTAAAGAATGCTGCTTTTAAGCTTCGTAAGTTATTGGTATGAGATTGTTTGAAAATATCAGTTATGGTATTTTTATTGGCTGATATAAGTTCTTTTACCGCCTTGCTATCTAGTTTTTCAATAAATATATCTAAAGCGCATTTAATATCTGGCTTTATTTCCAAAGTTTGACCGATGAGCTTTTCTTTAACTTGCTCATAGGTTGAAAAGCCGGGATCTTGTTTGTTATTTGATAGATCGTTGCCAAAAGGTTCTTTGAGCTTGTCTTCATCTGCAACCAAAATAACTTTTAGCTTATCATGCTCAACAAAATTGTTAATGTAGCCAAAGAGGTTGGATAAGGGCAGGCGGCAACGCTCAATATCATCAAAAATAAAAGCGGCGTTTTTGACTTTCGGTAATAATTTTTTTAAATCTTGCGCAAATTTTTTAGTGTCAAAGCCAACGCCGTAGATTTGCGGGGAAGCAACAATGCTCCCCAAAAAACTTTTTCCTAATTTTACAGCTGTATTACTAAGCCATGTATGAGCTGCCGTAAATATACGCTTTTCAATTTCCTCGACTGTATCAATACCGTTAAGGCTAACGTAGATCCAATTAAACTCTTTGTTCTCTTTAAGTTTTTCATGTGGGGAAAGTGCGTCATACTGCTTTTTCAAATCAAAAATAAAATGGGTTTTGCCGCTGCCCCATTTGCCCGTTAACAATATGGCAAATTGTGCGAAGTTTTCATTGTTGAGATAATCTTTAATATAGGCTGCAACTTCTGCGTTATGGGCTTGGTTTTCCATTGATAACTCTTTGCGCTTTAATGCTTAGTTTGATTGGTTATCATTTATAATGGATAATTTTACTTAATTTGCAATGGAAAAAAACAATAAAAAAAACCCCGCATAAAGCGGGGTTTTCCAAAAAATATAAAGCGAAATATTAACGCTTTGAGAACTGGAAAGAACGACGGGCTTTAGCTTTACCGTATTTCTTACGTTCAACAACACGGCTATCACGGGTAAGGAAGCCACCCTTTTTAAGAATAGCGCGCAATGCTGGTTCATAATAAGTAAGCGCCTTGGAAATACCATGACGAACTGCACCAGCTTGGCCTGAAAGACCGCCACCAGCAACGGTTGCAATGATGTCAAATTCACCATCACGGTTTGTTGCAACGATTGGCTGACGAAGAACCATCTGAAGAACAGGACGGGCAAAATACTTATCAAATTCTTTGCCGTTTACGATGATCTTACCTGAACCTGGCTTTACCCATACGCGGGCAACAGCGTCTTTACGCTTGCCGGTTGCATAGGCACGGCCAAGGCTGTCAAGCTTTTGTACGTGAACTGGTGCGCTTTCAACTGCAGCGGCAACAACATTGCCTGCTACTGCACCAAGGTCAGATAGGGAATTGATTTGCTCGGCCATGATTAAGCAATCCTTTTATTCTTACGGTTTAGCGCTGCAACATCGAGCGCTTCCGGCTGCTGAGCTTCATGGGGATGATTTGTGCCTGCATAAACGCGCAGGTTTTTCATTTGGCGGCGGCCTAGTGGGCCACGTGGAACCATACGCTCAACGGCTTTTTCTACGACGCGTTCAGGGAAACGGCCTTCAAGAATTTGGCGAGCTGTACGTTGTTTAATGCCACCAATATAGCCAGTATGCCAATAGTAAACTTTGTCAGTAAATTTCTTACCGGTCAAAACTACCTTGTCAGCATTAATGATAATGACATTGTCACCATCGTCAACGTGAGGGGTAAAGGTTGGTTTATGTTTACCGCGCAAACGATTGGCAACAAGTGAGGCAAGACGACCAAGGACTAGGCCTTCAGCGTCAATAATAACCCACTTTTTTACCACTTCGGCTGGCTTTTGTGAAAAGGTTGCCATAGAAGTTTTCCTTAAAATAGATCCATGCACAAATATGATAATAAATCATAATGAGGCAGGCTTTTTTTGTTGCTTATATTGCAGCATCACATGCTACAAAAGGTGAGGGATGTGATATCCCAATCCAGTCCTTGTCAATAAAGCGTGAAAGCTTAAAAAGCAAGCAAAATTATTTTGCAATAAAATTAATTAGTATAATTAAATCAATTGGTTGTTTGTGTGGTACTATATTACCGTATTAATTTTGGTTTGATTTTGCTTATTTGGGGCTAAAGTCAAGGTCTATTTTGCGTGTAATAGCTGAAAAAAGCGGTATAGTTTTATAAGAATCAAGGAGGATTTCTTATGGCCGATTTACTTTTAGATGATGATGAGATTTTATCAGCTCTTAACCGTGTAAAAACCATTGCACTGCTTGGCGCGTCCCCTAATCCGGCGCGACCAAGTTTTGTGGTAATGGAATTTTTATTAAGCCGCGGGTACAAGGTCATTCCGGTAAATCCGGGGCAGGCTGGCAAAGAAATTTTGGGTCAAAAAGTTTATGCTCGTTTGGCAGATATTGATGAACCAATCGATATGATTGATATTTTCCGCAATGTTGATGCTGTTCCTGCAATTTTGGATGAAGTATTGGCTTTGCCCCATAAACCATTTCTTTTTTGGATGCAGCTTGGCATTGCCGATATTATTTCAGCTAAACGCGCGATTGAAGCGGGTATTAATGTAGTGATGGATCGTTGCCCCCATATTGAGTTAGAGAAATTTTCTTAAAATATAATTGTACTGATTGACGACTATTGTTTTGTTGTTTGTAAATTAAAAGGGAATATATAATGAGTGACAATGCAAAGCATTTCGACACCTTAGTAATACATGCAGGCGCTGCACCTGACCCAACAACAGGTGCGCGTGCAACGCCAATTTATCAAACAACTGCTTATGTTTTTGAAGATGCCGATCAGGCGGCAAATCGATTTGCTTTGGCAGAGGCTGGCAATATTTATACGCGCATAACCAATCCTACCCAAGCAGTGCTTGAGGAACGAATGGCCGCATTGGAGGGCGGTGTTGCAGCCCTTGCGACCGCAACCGGCCATGCAGCAGAATTTTTAACCTTCCATACTTTGATGGAGGCAGGTGATAATTTTATTGCTGCCCGTCAACTCTATGGCGGTTCGATCAATCAATTTGGCCAAGCATTTAAATCTTTTGATTGGCAGGTGCGGTGGGCAGATGGTACAGACCCAGCGAGTTTTGCGGCGCAAATCGACGGGCGTACCAAAGCAATATTTATTGAAAGTTTTGCCAATCCCGGTGGCATTATTATTGATATTGCAGAAATTGCCAAGGTGGCTAAGGCTCATAATATTCCACTTATCGTCGATAATACAATGGCAAGCCCCTATCTTGTGCGGCCAATTGAACATGGCGCTAATATTGTTATCCATTCCATGACTAAGTTTATTGGTGGTCATGGCAATTCCATGGGCGGTGTTATTATTGATAGCGGTAATTTTGATTGGCATAAATCAGGTAAATTTAATAAATTGACAGAGCCGCGCCCCGATTATGCTGGTCTTGTCATTGCTGATGCTTTTGGAAAGGCTGCTTTTGCATTGGCGGCGCGTGTGCTTGGCATGCGTGATTTTGGCCCAACCATATCGCCATTTAATGCTTTTATGCTGCTAACAGGGGTTGAAACTCTTTCACTGCGTATGCAAAGACATTGCGATAATGCTTTGGCGGTGGCTGAATATTTGCAAAATCACCCACAAGTTTCATGGGTTTCTTATGCTGGTTTAAAGAATAGCCCCTATTATGCTTTACAACAGCGTATTGCGCCACTTGGAGCTGGTTCGGTTTTTACCTTCGGCATTAAGGGCGGCTATGAGGCAGGTGTGAAATTTGTTGCAGGGTTAAAGCTGTTTTCCCACCTTGCTAATATTGGTGACACGCGCTCACTGGTGATTCATCCCGCCTCAACCACGCATCGTCAATTAAATGATGAACAAAAACATGCCGCTGGTGCAGGGCCAGAAGTTATCCGTCTGTCGATTGGTATTGAGAGTATTGACGATATTATCGGTGATTTAAACCAGTCTTTTGCGCAAATTTAGCTTCTGTTTCACACTCAATATAAGCTGTGTAATACAGACGGTCAAAGGTTGATTATGGGTTAAGATGGGAGGAAGCAAAATAAAAAGACAACTCCACTTAGGCAATAAAGAGGGAAAATCTAAGTGGAGTTGTCATGAAACATACTGAGCACGGGGAAGATCAGTATGTTTAGCCCAGTTACCGGGCATAGATACTTTTTATGCGGGGGACTTAAAAAGTATCAAAGGATAATCGCTTAGGAGCTATCCAAGATTTCATGTTTAGAATTAGTGCACCAAAGCTTAAAAAAAAGGGGGGGTAGTCTTTTTTTTAAGCATTTTTTGTTTGGTTATCGTTGAAAACATCAACCAAACGATTTGCAATCTTTCATTTCATTCGTCTTGTTGCAGGTAAAATGCTTGAGACAGAATAAAGTTCCAACTTTTTTTATAAAATATTCAATTTTTTTTGAAATTGGTCTGAAATGCTGACCTATTTACAAAATTATATTGAAAAATCAGAAATATCGCGGCATAAAGTTTAATGATCATTGTATCAATTAATTTACGTCATCTTGATAAGGTATTTAAAAATGGCTACGGCGTCTTCGGATCTTACATTTCAGATTCTTCCCAATGAAAATCCAGTTGGAGTTTCTGAACGTGAAGAAGTTTTAAAGAATCCAGGTTTTGGCAAAGTGTTCTCAGATCACATGGCTGTGGTGGAATGGAGCAATGAAAAGGGTTGGCATAATGCACGAATTTGCGCGCGTAAGCCCTTTGAAATGGATCCTGCAGGTGCCGTATTACATTATGCCCAAGAAATTTTTGAAGGCATGAAGGCTTATCGCAATACTGATGGTAATAATGCCAAGGTTACATTATTTCGGCCAGATCAAAATGCACAGCGTATGGAAAAATCTGCCATTCGGATGGGGATGCCTGCTTTACCTGAAAATATTTTTCTTGAAGCTGTTGAGCAGCTTGTCAAAATTGATAAGGATTGGATACCAACAGAAGAAGATGGCAGCCTTTATTTGCGTCCCTTCATGTTTGCAAATGAGAGTTTCCTTGGGGTACGTCCCGCACATAGTTTTATTTTTTGCGTTATTGCGTCGCCAGTTGGTGCATATTTTAAAGGTGAGGGTAAGCCAGTTAGCGTTTGGGTAGAAGAAACATTGACCCGCGCTTCGCGTGGCGGCACTGGCGCGGTAAAATGCGGTGGAAACTATGCCGCTAGCCTTGCAGCACAAGCAAAAGCTTATGACAAAGGCTGCGACCAAGTAGTGTTTTTAGATGCGGCTGAACATTGCTGGGTTGAAGAACTTGGCGGCATGAATATCTTTTTTGTTCATGAAGGTAATGTATTGGTGACGCCGCCACTTACGGGTACTATTTTGCCAGGAATTACCCGTGCATCGCTTATCCAGCTTGCTCATGATAATGGATTTAAGGTTGAAGAGCGTCTTTATTCTTTTGATGAATGGAAGAATGACGCGGCAAGTGGCAAGTTAAAAGAGGTTTTTGCTTGCGGTACAGCGGCGGTTATTACGGCGATTGGCACAATTCGTTATGAAGGTGGTGAGTTTGTTGTCAATAATAATGAGACGGGAGAGGTTACCCGTGCCTTGCGCAATCAATTGGTGCATATTCAGCGCGGCGAAAAGGCTGATCCGCATAATTGGGTTAAAATTGTAGCTTAATTGGTGCTAGAGTTTAATTTAAAAACACGGTTTTAGTTTTTAGATGCGCACTCTATTTAATTCTCAGTGATCGCTCTGTTGGCTATTGCTGAGAATTTTATGATTTTCTGTTTTCTTTTCAATTATTTATTGAAGTAAGCGCAGCATATAATATTGTTGTTGATATATGCCTTGCTTGAATATAATTTAAAAAAAACGTCTTTAATTTGTTGTATTGCCTTGGATGATTGGGCCGGTCATGTTATTGCCCTAATTCGATTGCAGGAATTTCTCGATATGGTTTCGACCATAAAATATCAAATGTTGAAAGGATATATTTTATTATGCCGATAGCAAAAACCCTTACCACTTTGTCGTTGTTTGCCAGCGCTGCTGCCTTGCTTGCCGCTTTCGTGGTTCCCGCATCGGCACAAAGTGCGATGGATGGCTGGAACAAGGTTTGCAGCGAACAGCAAAATGCTGAAAAAAAGAAAGTTAGTGTTTGCAACACTATGAATAATATTGTGTCTGAAACAGGCCAATATTTAACAATGATCAATCTTATCGAAGTTAAGGAAGGTGGCAAGAGCCAAAAACGCATTGGTATTCAGGTGCCAACCGGTCGTCTTATTCCTGCCGGAATTACCGTCAAAGTTGATGGTAATGCTGAAAAGACCATTCCTTACATGATTTGTAATGGTCCAACATGTATCGCTAATGATAGTTTAAGCGATGAACTTGTTGCCCAACTAAAAAAAGGTACCAAGCTTGTTGTGACGTCAGTTAACTTTCAAGGAGCACCAAATCCTTTAGAAGTGTCTTTAGCTGGTTTTGCTAAAGTCTTCGACGGTCCTGGTATGCGTGAACAAGACTTCCAAGCTGAACAAGAAAAATTGCAAAAGGCAATTCAAGACAAGCAGCAAGAGGAAGATGATAAGATGCGTGAAGCACAAGAAAAGGCTAAAAACGCTCAATAATATTATGGTGTAATCTTTGCTTGGAATTACCAATCATTGATTGCCTTATGTGTTAAATAAAAGGAAGGCATGGTATTTTGTCTTCCTTTTTTTATGGTCTTTTGTTTTTTTACACGCTAAGTCACTGTTGCAAAATCCTTGCTATGCAATATGGTAAGCATCCCTTAAATTTATGATCTTGGAGTATACCGCATAGCGGTGAGCTATGGGATTAATTCCAAATAAATGTAGAAGGAAGCGATGTTTGAAAATGAATAAAAATCTAATTCGCTTATTGTTAAAATCCTTTGGTTCTAAAGGCCTTCACTACTTAACAATAATTTTTGTAATTTCGATTTTTGTCGCATTGCTTTCATCTTATGCGCCTATATTGCTTGCAAACATTATAAAAAATTTGAAAACATTCACTGTTAACAGCCATTCTTCAATAATTTGCGTCCAAATTATTGCTTTTGTTGGAATTATTGGGCTTGCTCGCTTAATGAGCCCATTGATTACGTATCTTAATGCAAAGATTAGAGCTGAAACCTATGGCTTTGTTACCGATACCTATTTAAATTATTTTAAAAAATATAGTGATGACGTAACTTTATATAAAACACCAGCACGTGTGGCGAGCCATATAAACCAAGTGAATAATGAAATATATATTATTTATAATCATCTTACCTCACAAATATTGATTCCGTTTTGCCAGTTTGTATTTTCAACTGCTATCCTTTTGTTTTTACAGCAATATTTATTTTTAATCGCCATTTATATTTACCTTGCTTTATATATGTTTATTCAAATTTATTTTTCTCGGCTCTTTGTGAAGTATAAGCTTGAATTGATGGAATCTGGCCGCTCGGTTTATGATTTGCTAGAGGATTTTTTAAATAATATTAATGTAGCCGTGAGGTTTAACACGCTTAAAATTCTATCTGATGCTTTTAAATCTAAGCTTGCCGATGACCTTAAAGTTCAAAAGCCCTATTTTAAGTGTTACATAGGTTTAAGTTTTATCAATTATCTTTTGGGTTTTTTAATTGGTAATATTGTTTTATTTTACAGCTATAGCGAAGTGGTTTTGGGGCCACAAGGCATTGAGTATTTCATTATGATGAATGGTTATCTCATGATGCTGATAATGCCAATTGAACAAATTGGCGGTGTTTATACTGCGCTTAGACAATCATTTTCAGCAGTGCTGTACTTCATCAAAGAAGTTGATTTTAATGGAGAAGAGCCTCAAAAAGGCAGGATGCTGAAGACCATTGACAATATCCGTTTTATTGATTTTTCTTATGCCTATAAAGATTCTGATAATTTAATTTTTAAAAATATGTCCCTTGATATTGCGACAGGGGATAAAATTGCACTTATTGGTAAAAGTGGCCTTGGTAAATCTACTTTTGCAAAAATTTTATATGACCTTGATGTTGCAAAGCCGCAAACATTATTTTTGTCTAATGTAGATGCATTGAATTTAGCTGCCATTAATTTGCGTGATAAGATCTGTGTCATTACCCAGCATAGCTATATTTTAAATGCTAGCAGTTATTTTAATTTGCAACTTGCCAATGCCAATGCAACTATTTTAGAAATGGAAAATGCAGTAAAAGCGGTTGGGCTTTATGATGAACTTTGCGCCCTACCAGATGGTATGGATACACTGCTTGGCCACCATGGCAATTTATTATCTGGCGGCCAAAAACAACGTTTGGCTATTGCGCGGCTATTTTTGAGTAATCCTGATGTCATTATATTAGATGAAGTGACTTCAGGCTTGGATATTTCAACTGAAAAATTAGTTTACGACCAAATATATAAAGCCTTTGCTGATAAAATCATTATTAGTATTAGCCATAGGGTGCAATTACTAGATTATAGCAGCAAAATGTATCAGCTGATAGATGGTCAGTTTATTTCGCAATAATTTGGTTGTATATGAAAGTTGTCGTGCTATCTCGTTGGTGTTTAATCTGCCTTTGTGGATGGTGTGGGTGGATAGGTTTTATTTAAATAAACTTTTATAGCCTCTTTACCCTGTAAAATCACCTCTTTGCCATTTTCGGTCATAACCAAGGTTTCAATTTCATTATATTGACGAAGCAGGCTTAGATCTACATCCTCCGCTCGTCCCATTTTTATGGTTTTTAAAGACGGCAAAGATTGAAAAAAGTTTTTATAATCATTGATTTTAGCACCGGTTATATCAATTTCACTAACGTGACTATAAGGAGTAGGCGGTGAGGGATTATCTACTATTGCTTGTTTAAGGTTAAGGGTTTTCAGCCTTTTCAAAAGTGGTAGAAATGCTAGGTCTTTGATATGGCTTTGCGTAAGATCAAGATGCTCTAATTTTTTTAATCGACCAATTTCATAGATATCACCAAGATCAAGGTTGCGAACGGTGAGGGTTACGCTATCAAGTGCGATTGGTTTAGCATTTATAATAGGGCCGGGTGCGCCTTTGCTCACCAGAAAATCTACAAGCTCACTGCCTTCATAATATTCCCCATCTATATTTATGGGCATGTGGATATAATAGCTTAATTCTTCATTTTTTTGGTTTGGTATTTTGCCAATATAAAGACGGCTTAGATTAGGCGGAGCGACAAACTTGCTAAAATCAATATTTTCAATGCCACGCACATCAAGAAAATCAAGCTGCTTTAAAGTTGAAATTATGCTTAAATCTTGAACTTTAGTACCAATTAAGCTCAATTTATAAAGAGATGGATGATGAGCAAGCGATGAGATATCTGTCACATCGCTATGGTTTAGATTGAGAATTCTAAGCTTTGATATTGCACTGAGTGGGGTAAAATCATAGCTTATTTTAGCTTTGCGCAAATTGAGCTCTATTAGGCTTGTCGCACCTTGAAGAGGCGCAAGATTTTGTAATTCCAACTCTTCAAGATCAATTCTCTCTAATGCAGTAAGATTTTCTAATCCTTCAAGGGATTTAACTTTTGTGCGCGATATATCGATCCAACTTGCATAAGCAGGATAACCAACTTGTGGTGCATCATCATAAAAAAGCGCCTTTTGAAAAGCGGTGCGTAAAGCTTGATTTTGCCTAAGCGGGGTTAAGTCGCTAATATTGGTTTCACTTAAAAATATACCACGTAACTTGGGGAGTGCAGCAAAAGGACTTATATCCGCAATGTCAGTTTTAGAAAGGTCAAGCAGGCGTAAATCTTTTAACTGAGATAAGGCTTCAATATGGGCAAATTGAAGCCTTGGTAAAATGATTTTATCGATGGAATCAAATTGGGTAAGGGGTGTTAGATCAGTTTTACCTTTTGCGTTTTGTGCTGAAATATTAACACATGAAATGTCTTCCATAATCACGCCATCATAACCCATCAATCCTTCATGAAAGTTAGGTTCGTCACGACCACATTTTTCAATGTTTTGACGCGAAGCCCAATAGGGCAAGCCCGCAAAGGTAACTTTTCGATCACCGCGCTTTTGCTTGAGATAACTGTAAAGCCCTTCACCAATATAGACGCTTTCTTCGCTATTTTGCGGCTCAAGAAGATTAAGCGTAATTTTGCCTTTTTTGTCGTCAAGCGGTGCTTTGCCAAAAGCAATACGTGGATTGCCAGTGGATTGTTTTGAATCTAATAAGTAAAATGTTGAGTAATCGATATTATTAGCGCCACGTAAATCTGCCTCTTCCAATCTCGGTAATGCAGCAAATCCGCTCATATTACGAACTGGGGTAGAGGTTAAATAAAGATAGGTAAGTTTTTCAAGGCCTGCCAATGGTGTTGTATCTTCAACCAATGTTCGTCTTAATTCAAGAAAATTTAATTTATTTTTATTGCGAAGTGCGCTTATATCTTTAACTTTGCTGTCATTTAAATTAACATAAGAAAGATCATCATGCCCTGCTAATACTGAAATATCAATGATATTGGTTTTTCTAA
Source organism: Bartonella sp. HY761 (assembly GCF_026743145.1). Lineage (NCBI taxonomy): Bacteria > Pseudomonadati > Pseudomonadota > Alphaproteobacteria > Hyphomicrobiales > Bartonellaceae > Bartonella > Bartonella sp. HY761. Next base: position 1,865,879 of record NZ_CP104887.1, on the reverse strand, counting down.
AATCGACACTTTTTAAGCGATGGATAGATTTTAAAGCAGAGATATCGCCAACTCTGCTTAATCGTAGGTCAAGGTGTTTAAGGTTTTTAAAATGGTCAATGCCATCCAGGCTCGCAATGTCGACATCAACAATGGTAAGTCTTTCAACAAAATCTATTTGTGGAACTGATAGCAAATTTTCCATCGTTCCATTTGCAAATCTTAAGTCAAAAATGTTTTGTTGTTGCTTAAGGGCGGCAATTGACTCTGGTGTCCGTAAATAGCGCTTACATACATCGCGTGATTTTGCTTGTTTGGTTTCTTGCTCCGTTTTACAAGTAATAATCAAGTCTTTTCCGTCTAAGCCATCATTGCTAGCATAAACACTGGTTGGCGCAAGTAATACACCAAAAAGCAAAAGCATTTTTTTGATCATAATTCCCACCCCAAATTTTAATAAATCATATTTTTTGCAAAAAAATGGCATTATTAAGATATTGATCAATATTAAATGATCAATATGCTGTAAATTATTTTATTAAATATGTGCTGGAAGATTTAAATAAAAAAATATATTCATGCCTAATTTAATATAAGGGGCTGACACCTAAGATTGTGATTTAAGGATGATTTTAAGATCATCTAGCAACTGTTTAGGTGTACCGATATTAAAGCGCCATTCACATTATTTCAAGAAAAGATTGAAATGCTCTTTTGGAACTCCGTTAAACTTTCTCATATGTCGTTTGGCTTGGTTCCAAAAATTTTCAATGCCATTAATATGGTTCTTTTCATTCGCAAATAAGATTGAATGATTAATGCGGAAATGTTTAAATTCTGAAACATCAAGCGCATTATATCCTCGCCAACAATCTGTATAAACAATGCTGTCAGGTACGATTTTCTGGCGGATTATAGGCATAAGCGTATCTGTTTTAGCATCCAAGATGATTTGTGTATAAACTTGACCACCTCGCTTAAGAATACCAAAGACAGCAACTTTACTTGGCTAGCTCCTCGACCGCGCATGCCTTTGCTATGACCTCCAAAATAACTTTCATCTAATTCGATTTCACCCACAAATTGTTCCGCACGTTCCTGTTGTTTTACGGCAATTGAACATCGCAATTTATGAAAAAAGCGTACAGCTGTATTGCGATGAATACCAGCCAAATCAGCAGCTGTTCTAGCGGTTGAACCCGCAATGAAGTATTTCATAAGCTCCAACTGCTTATTTCTTGTTAGTTTACAATGCTTTACATACATAAAGAGACCCTAACTTATATAAAGTCAGGTGTCAGCCCCTAATATAATTATAATCTTTAATATAAGTTTTGATATAGCTTTATGAAGTAATTATGTTTTTAAATTTGGAAGTTTTTAGAGCAATTTTGGCATCAAAAAATCATATCTTTATCGGCAAATCAATGTTTTTTGGTAAAGTTACAATGGCGGTGAGAGAGGGAATCACTGCTAATAACTTTTTATTGTTTTTATTGTGTAATTACACTTTTTACGCTGAGTTGAGTTACATTTTGTATTGCGTTTTGTGTGACTCTAAGCGCCATTTTTCTATAGATTAATGTAGAATTACATATTAAATGAAATGGGAATTTAGCAATTGACTCCTTTGAATAAAAATAGAACAATACGTGAACAAAATAAAAGGATTCGGTTATGAATACAGCACAGCAAAAGGATGAACTTGACCTGCTTATTGAAGCATGGGGTGGGGACGTAAAAGCCTTGCTTAACCAATTATTGCTAGAGCGCGAGCAGCTTATTTATCAAGTGCAGATGTCGGCCAATGCCATGTCGTCTGGTTTTGTTCGCGGTTGGAAGCCAGAAGTTCCTGTTGAATGAATTTAATATAGATTATCTGTGAATTGCATGGGCCTTAATCACCCATGCAAAGTGTGTTCCTAATACTTATTTTAAATGCATATTATTAAGCTAAACCACCTTGAAATGGACTTGCTTTCCTTGTTCCAACAAGCATCATTCTGATTTCACCTGTGCAACCTCGTGATTTGCATTGTGCTTTGGTTTCCACTTCATCAAGATATAAAAAACGATTATCCGAATTAACCATGATGTCACTTGGCTTTAAAAAATAGATATGCCCGCATTTTTTACATGACATTTCCAATTTCGTATCAGGCTCTAGGTCTTGTATTTGTAATTCTGTTTTCCAACTCATTTAATTCACCAAAAATCTTCTGCTGTGGGTATTCGTGTATAAGATATTTTTCCTCCAGCATGTCCGCCTTTAGGGGGCTTCCAATCGCCCAAACTAATGATCGTCCCCGAATATTTGCTATTTAAACTATCCACCGCTTCATTCACTGCTTCCCACTTTTTGCGTTTTGAATCGTCATCCAACAACATATCTAGCTGGCGTTGGTCTGCTTTTGATAGATTGCACAAACTAACTGAGACTTTGAATATCTTTTCATTTTTTGATAATTGGCTTTCGGCAATCCGCCACAAATCGCCAAGTCCAGATAAGATAGCTTGATCGTCATTGACAACTGGCAGTCTAGAATAACGTGACCAATAATCATTTTGGATTGAAAGCGATAAATATATGCCCGCACAATAAAAATTTTCACGCCGCAATCGCCTTGCAGCTTTTGTAATTAGCAATCGTGCAATTGCATGTGCTTTCGGTAGCGATCGGCTATCGGGTGGCAAAACACGGCCATGACCAAACATACCGCGCTCAGATTCACCGGCTTCTATCTCATAGCCATGAAGAGCATACCATAGGCGCTCGCCAGTGACTGAACGCCACAATTTACGCATGTGTTTTGGTTGTAAGTTAAGCAGGATTTCAGTGTTGAATATATTGGCTTTAAGCAACCGAAATTTCATACGATTACCAATACCCGGAATATCTTCCATCGGAATTTTTAATAAAGGTTCTGGCATGATTTGTGGGTGCCAAACTGCTAGTCCATCACCATATTGCCGACCATCATTTTTCTTGCCTGCTTTACACGCAATTTTTGCAAGCTGCCGATTAGCAGCCATACCGATAGAGCAGGTAATAAACTGCCCAATATCATTGTATAATTTTGATTTTATATTATGAGCTAGCGCCTCTGGTGTAGCACGATATTTAGGCTCAATTTTACATGTTAACTCATCAATGCTTTTTACCGCATCAATGGGAATTATGGTTTCAATTGTATTGATAATTGCATTATGTGCCCGACGATACAAATCAGGCTTTTGAGGGACTATAACTAAATCGGGACAAATTGCTCGTGCTTCCTTAATGCCCATCACATTCTTTACGCCAGACAACTTTGCCTCGCGTGAACACGCAATTATACTCGTTCTATCCGTTCCCTCAAAAGGAACAATGCCAACTGGTTTGCCACGCAAGTTTTTATCCGCTTGTTGCTCAACAGAAGCAAAAAAGCCATCAAAATCAAGATATAGACGTTCAATTTCAGTTGGTTTGCGCATCAAAATAAGACTCACTAAATTAGAATGTTCTTATTTTGTTCTCATTCTCGCCGGTTGTCAATCTTCAAATAATTTTGAATTTTGATCACTAAGAGTAAACCAAGCTCTTTCTGCAGCAGCAATTGCATCAACTTGATGCTTTGTGCTTCCACTTTCACGGTCTAATAAATCGCGTGGAGTTATTGTTGGATCAACAACTAGCCACTCCCAAGGTTCTTCATGTGATTGCTCCTCATTGTAGCTAATCTTAACGACTGGAAAATCTTCTTTTGGATGAAGGGCGACGAAATCACGAGGGGCTTTATCCCACGCTCTTTCCCATTTTAGAAGTGGTTTATATGTCATTCATCTATAAGTAGAATGCGATATAAAATAACAAGGGCAGATATTACAAATATCTAGTTTTAAAATGCTGATAATTGTTAATGTGAAATTGTTTTGTGGTCATTAAGCGAGATTTCCTCGTTAATCCTATATCCGCAATAGTAGCTTGTGCCAGATTTGACGCGGCGGATATAAATGCCTTTCACCATTAGCCGCGAAAAGTGCATTTTGGTAAAATAAGGGGCGTGGGCTTTGGCAGCCCATGCGCAATAGGTTTTATAGGCTTCATCGGCGCTGATGCGGCCCGTTGGGTCTTCGATCAAACATTGGTCGATAAATTCGCGTAAATAATCTAATAGCTGGTTATTGTGGTTGATTGCTGGCTTATCATCTTCTTGCGCGACAGGTGGCAGGCCAATATCATCCCATAATATTTGTGCGGCTTTGCGTCCAAAGATGCGGCGAGATTCTGCCACCAGTCGCAATTTTTCGTCGATATTATCAAGGTCAATTGACGCAGTGCGATATTGCCCTGTTTTGCGGATAGAGGGCAAAACCTCATGGGCAAGCCATCGCTTGAAACGTTCTGCCTCTGCTTTGCGTGAGCGAAAGACAAGGCGGTATAATCCCGCCTCGTTAATAATAATCATTTCTTGGTCGCCAGAGGGGGTACCCGTCTTACTGGTACCCCTTTCATCATCGCCTAAACTGGCTAGGGCATCGTGGTATTTGCTTATGTCCAAACATGAGCAAATATCTTTGCCAACAAACCAAGGTTCGCCGTCAATTAGCATTGAGCGCACAACATGGTCTTCAAAATCAAAGGTGGTTAAGGGGTTCATATGTAAATCCCCTTATATCTATCCATGGCGGGAATCTCGAAAAGGCTGCGCATAGCGGTTGCTGGATGCTTATCATTGACCAGCCGATAAGGTTCGCCCTTGTGAAAGCTTTTGCAATCTTGATTAAAATAGGAAGACCAACCGTATTTGGGTTCAAAATCGCCGTCTTCTTCAAAATCGCTTTCATCAGGTTCAAAATCAGCATCGCCGTCGATTTGGTCTAAAAGATTAATCAGATTTTCAATGATAGCTTCTACTAAAAGCCGCTTTTTTTGATAAATTTCATAGGCTAGCTTTTGGGCTAAGACGGATTCATCCGTTAGTTGGGGAATGGAAGTAACAGCCATGACGGCCTCCTAGTGTTTTTGAATAAACCCCTTTTGAGAGGGCAGTCGGGTGCTCAAAACAGCCACTAGGTACTGCCCGCAGCCTTTCCGTTTCCGGTATTGTATAGCATACGGACACCCGACCATAGCAAGCAAGGCGCTGAAAAGCGTTGCCATTGCGATAATCGTATAAGGAAATTGCAATATCGGTTGCATTTCCGCCTAGTTGTAGTGTTTTGAGCACTGTCGAAGAATCTGCCGCATAAGCGAATAAATGTCAAGATTTTTTTAAGATAGAAGTCGGGCGGTTGAACACGGCTCACAGTCCGCCCATAACCTTTCCATTGCTGGTATTGTATAGCTACAGACACCCGACCATTAAAATAAAAACTTTTGGTTAGATAAAATACCCATACAGACAATAGGAGGCAATCGTATTCTGTTTTTTTAGAAATAAAATATTTCTTTACCTTGCTGCTTTATTTGGGATAATCTATCCAGTTCTTAATCAAATTTCCAAGGATATTTTTCGCGAAAAATCTGTCCGATTGTATTGTTGTAAGGATTAAATATTAATCCATACCAACATTCGGCTTTATCTCTATATTTGCGGAGTGTTAAATGTTCTCTAATATCATTCATAACTTTATCATCAACCTTTCGCGCAATGTATAAAGTTAAACCACAAGACGAATCCTTCATCGGGATAGAAACATCTTTCATTATTTTTTTTGATTTTGCGGTTTTGATGGATTTTTTTAACAATTGGGATAGATCTTCAATGGCTTCACCTGATAGGGAAAGGATAAAAAATGCAATTTCTATTGCTTCGGCATTAGGTTGATTTCTTAGTTGTTTAAGAATTGTACCTAGTACAGTATTACGATACTTCGTAAGTAAACCCTTTATTTCTTTGTTGCCACGTAAACCCAAGCGCCTAACCATGAACGCAGCATCGATTTCAGAGGTAAACTCGTCACGTAAGTGAACTAGATCTAAGTTATCCTCAAAATAAAGGTTATGTTTTAGATGAAATGCCAAAGCGACAAGTTCATCATTAATCAAAAGTTTTTCATATGAAGCGTGTCTTTGGTTTAAATAATGTAAGAATTGTATTGGCGTATCAAGAAATTCTGCCATTACATCTAAGGTAAAAATGTCGATAATTAACGGGTTTTTGATTATATCATCAGTTTTAGGCAATAAAAATTGCTTGCTTTGGGTGTTTAAAGCAGGGTAATGGTCAGAAACTGCACATATAAGGAAAATATGTTCAATTGGTGCAGGGATATTTATTGCATTATTTTTAGTATCTTTAAAAACTAATTTTTGTGCATCCCAATTGATTAGCGCATCAGCGCAATCTAAACTTTGATCATAAGCGTTTTGGACGGCTTTTTTAAAGTCATCGCTAAGTATTTTACTATCACCTTTACGTGCAGGAATAGTTAATCTTTTTGACTTTGCCTGTACAACAATTGCACAATTACCATATAATATTAAAGTATCCGCTTCAGCGAAAATATTTTTACCTTGATAAATGTTAATATTTCTTAATACGTTATTTTTACCAAAAATGCTTTCAAGGCGGTCACTTATATAATTTTCGGTAAATTGACCACGATTGCTTTCCGCTTGATTTTTATATTTTGCGTCCTGAAGCATCCAAAAAAATGGTGATTCATACAATGCTTCGTAAAGTTGATAATGTTGAAATACTGCGTAACTATCACCACCAATATGAATAATTGGTTGGATATTAATTTGATTAAGATCAGATGCAGTTTTAAAGCAATCATTATTTTTAGTGCTATCAAATTGAAAAGCGGTTAAAAAGCTTTCGATAATCGAGCTTGATAAACTCGATTTTTCTTCTAATTCTTGCTTTGTAAAAGTAAATATTTGTAAATACGTTAGGCTGTTAATGTTTGAAATATCAATACTATTTAGCATTTCTGATATTTTTTGAATAATTAATTTGCTTAAAACTTTTACGATTAATATAGCATCGTCGATTCTAAAGCCGCAGTTCTTTTCCAACCAACCATCATCAGCTTTATACTTCAATTTTATTAATTCTTCATACTGAAAACTATAGGCTGAATCATGGGCATAGAGAATAGATTCGCGTAGAACATTGCCCTCTTTAAATGGATTTTTGCCTTGCTTATGCAAATCAACTAGTTTTGTAATGTCTAAGGACGCGTTATTAATTGCGGCGTGCAGTTCTTCAATGAGTGCACGTGATTTGTGGATATAATTTTTTATGGTTGCCGGACAAGGCAAAGCTTGGTTTAAAGGTTTTTTTACCATTTGGCCGATTAATATAGCCAATTCGCTTCTTATAAGCGGTGATGAATCTTTAAAACGCCGAATATCATCGGGTGAAATCACATCTTTAGAAATAATAATATTATCGATAAAACTAATTGATGATAATGCATGAATATATCCTGGTGAGGTACACAATTTTAAAAGATCATCAAAGATTTCATTTTCGGAACGAGCTGTAGACATTGTATTCCCCGCGAAATTGGTTCTTCTTAATAGCTTCGATATGGGGATACTTATTAGTAAATACAAGAACTCATACCATTTATTCTGATGCTTAATCATGAGAATATTTAACGACTTATGTGCGATGCCGTTACTCTAAACACATCACAGAATGGTCCGAAGGTGCGGGTGTTGTCACTTTCGTCCTCTAAGTCATAATTGGTGCAAATACGGTAACTTCCCGCGCGTAAATTGCAGGGGCTGCCGATAAAACGGCTTAAGGGCATTAATGTGGTTCCGTTGGTATCAATTTGGTAATAGGCATAGCCGCCGCCAGAGCAGCTTAAGCTAAGCTGGCCTTGATCTTCTTGCGCATAAATACTGGTAAACCATTGCCCACGCACTGGGCGGTTTACCCTTAAGTGATAGGCAATTTCAGGATCTTGCCCTATTTCAAAATTTGGCACATCAAAGCCTGCGGTAAACCAAGGTTGCGGCGAGGTGGCATCATCAATAAAGCGGTTGATTGGCTTGGTAAAAAGCAAGGCGATAAAAGCCAGTACGATAATCGCGCCATACCAATTTTTGCTTAATTCAATATGGGGAAGTTTCATTTTCCACCTCGTAAAATTTGTAATATTCGAAAAAGGTCTTCTTTATTAAGGTCGCTGATAAAGCGCACTGCCGCGTAGCCCGCCATGGCTAATAGCCCTGCAACACTATTGCGATAGGTGGCGGGATTTAATTCCATCCAATGCATCATCGGCTCAGTAAAGAAAAAGGCGCAAAACAAGCCAGCAGAAATACGGGTGAGGGCAAGCCAAAAAGAATGGCGTGTGGATGTAAGCATGGACACCAAAAGGCCGCCAAGAATTGCGAATATAAAGCCAAGTTGATCCTTAAAGTCATTCATTATTATGGTCCTTGGCGTTATTTTTAGTGGTGGGGAGAAGCGTTGCATTATTTCCAACACTTTTGCTTTGTTCCAAATTGGGTGGTTGTGACCAGCCATTTGGTGAGTTGCGGCTCGGTTTTAACCAATTGCGCAGGCTCATTGATTAAGGGTGGCTTTGTCCAACCCGCGCAGGAAAATGTGGCATTCCTCTGACACCCCACCAAGAGCAATGCAAAGGGCATAATCAGAAAGGTGATTAACTTCATTTTGGATCTCGCTAGCGGATTGATAGGCGTTAGCGGCGTTTTTCAAGGCGGTTGCCCGCTCAAATTCGCGGCCATAAAAAAAGCCGCTAGCAGCAGCGGCGATAATAAGGGCAACGAGCCCGATAATGCGGTAGGGCAACGGTATCATGAAAGTTGGTCTTTTAAGTCGCGAATTGCTTTAGTAATGCGGTCTTGGAAAATAAGCCCGAAGATTGAAACAAAAATCAGCGCCGCCGCAAGCGCGGTGATAACCCGCCAATCGCCAAGCCAACTGGCGCCGCTTATACCTGCAAGGCCAGCAATTGAGGTGATACGCTCCCAAAATAAAGCCGTTTTGTGCAAGGGCTTATCCAATTGCTTTGGAATTTTTACCTCCACCACTGGGGCATCAGTGATGATTTTTGGCAAGGCTGCTTTGTCTGATAGTTTTACCAAGGCCTTATGCATTTCTGCTCGCGTTCGTGGGCCTGAAATGCCATCCACCATGATATTAGCAGTTTTTTGAAAGTCTTGAATGCTATCAAAGCCAAGCAAGACAAGGCTTGCCTTATCATACCATTGCAAGCGGTCGGCATAGCCATTAAGCCCGCCATTAATGCATTTGGTTACCATTTCAATATCGCCGCGATCAGCATAGCGATTGATGCGGTTGGTATTCCAATACCAAAAGGCGCAAAGGGCAGACCAAGGCGCTTTGGCGATTTGTTCTGGCCGGTCAATAAAATTAGGCACTGCCATTTTTTCATTAAGGCACCAATTATAAAAGGCAGTGATATTGGCCTTGCCAGTAATTTGAATTAAGCCCCAGCCTTTATATTTTTCGCCGTCACCGTCACGCTCTTTGGTATTGCCAAGGTCGGTGCGGATATCATAGCGGTGTTGCGCCTTGGTTGGGCCCCATATTTCTTGGTTGTAAAATAGACCATCCGATTCATGCAGGATTTGGGCAAGAAATTGTGCCAAGCGGTGAGGTAAATCAAGGCCGTAGCGCGTGCCATAGCGATTATAGGCATCAATTACGGATTGGATATTATGTTCTTTTGCGCGTGCGCCAGCAATCTGACGCAGCATTTTTGCTGTCAGCTTCATGAGATATCCTTTTTAAAATGGGCAATAAAAAAGGCAGCTAAAAGCTGCCCTTTGAATAATTTAGATCGGCTAAGACAAGTTAATCAGAGAGGCGTCCTGTAGTTGCCTTAACATCAATGACATGATCAACTAAAAAATCATAATCGCATTGATAAGTCTGATATTGCCATGATCCTGCGAAAGTTTGAAATTTCACAGAGTCACCTATATACGAAATTATGTGCAGGCGACTATTCTTCCAATTAAAACGCGTAAATTTGGGTGTAGTAGTATCGTTCGTCCATTCAACTCCGTAAGTGGCTAACTGTTCTATAGATTTGCTACAAGCGATTTCAGCATTTTGTAAGAACTTATGGCCCACACACTGTGCACTGTCTAAACATGCTTTTCCCTGCACGGTTTTGGTTAGTGCTTCAAGATAATCTAATTTCTCTTGCAATTCTTGATTTCTAAACTTTTTGTCCGTCAGCATTTCCAAACTACGAGGGGCAATATATAGAGTAGTTTTAAACTCTTGGAGTTTTTTAAATTCTTTCCACTTCTCAGGGTCCGTTATATTTTCTTTCCTAGCGGCAAGGTAATCGTCATAACTTACAAAACCGGTTGGGAAGACTATCCCACGACTGCTATCCTTTAGATAAAAGGCACTGGCAGCCCAGATAATACAACTACTTACCACTATTATAATGCCGACTTTGCGTTTGTTCTTAAAAATTAGCATAATAATCCCAGCAACAAGCGTTACAGGACAGGCAATATATAAGAGTAAGGTGATAAAGTACATATTTTATCTTTCTAATAACCTAAGCGCTCATTACAATTATTACACCTTATTATCAAGGTCACTCCAGTCAAGATCGCGCATTGGTGTTTCGCCTTTTTTAGCCTTTCTTGCTTTTTTCTTCTTTTGCTTTTTGGCGTCATTATCCTTTTGCGGGTTTAAATCGGCATCAATGCTTGTTGTGTAGCCAGATTTTGAAATAGCGTGCGTTGCAGTTTCAATATTAAAGGCAATGCCATCAATTTGTGGGCGCATATCTTGGTAGGTAAAGGGCGATCCTGCCCGTACACGCGGATCACCGACAATTTGACAAGATGTGGTTATAGTTTTTGACTTTAACTCCTCACCTTTAGCTTTTGCGGCAATTTTTGCCTCTTCCTCATCGCCAAAGGGTTCAGCTATTTCATAATCTGCTGTGCCGTCCACATCGCTTTCTTCGCTAAATAAATCACGTTCCGCTGTTTCGCGGTTTTGCTTATGGGCTTTTACCGATTTGAATTTGGAGCGATGGGAAAAAACAACGCGGGCACTGCCCTCAATTGTATTTTGCGGCGTGGCAGTAAAAGCCATGAGTTTTTTGCCACTTGCCGATTTTTCGCTGCCTTTTTTGGCAAAGATCATTTTGCCATCTTTTACTGTGAAAATGGCGCCATGGCGTTTCGCAAGCCGCTCAATGAAGTGAATGTCACTTTCATCTTGCTGCCCAACCCATTTATAAACATAGGAGCCAACTTCTGGATCTACCATTGGTGAAAGACCATGCTCGCCGGCAATTTCACTTACAATTTCATGGATGCTTTTATTATCAAAATGGCGACCTTTTTGTGCTTTTAACCCATCACGCATATCGGCGCCCTTGCCATTAATTGACAAGGTATAGGGCTTCATTTTAATTTCAGGATCATCAACTGTATATTTGCCAAAATAGGCGACCCCTGTTTCAAGATAACCAAGCCAAGCTTCGATAATGTCGCTTTTTTCTGGTATTGCCAAGAATGGATCGCCATCGCGCAATTCAAGCGTGATGGTGTCGGATGTAATGCCGCGTTTGTCTGATATTTGAACGGAAATTAGACGGCCATTAAAGCCATCGGCAATGGTTTTGCCATTCACCTTGATGACGGCATGGGGTGTCTTTGCCTCGCTCATCGTTTAATCCCATAAATAGACAAGGTTAAGCTCGTTATTCTTTTCAACTTCTGGCAACATAATGAGCGTGCCAAAGGGCAGGGGCTCGCCTTTTTTGGCAAGACCCGGATTGGCTTCTAATACGGCCTCAACATAGCCGCTTTCATCGCCATAGATTTTGCGGCAAATGCGGTCAAGCATTTCGCCTTGAATGGTTTTATAATGCGCCATAAATTATCCAAATAAGGTTTCCACAATTGACACACCGGCTGATGGTGGGCCGATATGTAAGGTTAGGGCAATTGAATAAACATTCTTGCGCGCAAGGCCGTAACGGGTGTGATAGGATTGATCTTCCTCCACTCCTTCAATGCGGTAATTGCCAAAATACTGCCCCGTCATGGCAATAAGTGGAAAGATAAGGCCGCCTTTTGCTGCCATACGTAAAGCTTCCATAACAATGAGGCCGCCAAACTCTTCAGGGAAAAGCACACCTTCAAGCCGAATTTTGTCTGTTTGGCCGCCCATCCATTGCGCCACATTAAGTCCGCCAACCACGCTTAACTCTGCCCAAGTGGTGCTTAAACTGCGCCCTAAGCGGTTATAGCCAAAGCGGGTGGAGTGGAACATATAGGGCCCCAAGCACATTGGTATCGGCATTTAATACACTCCATCAGAAAAGGCGCTGCGCCCCAAGGCATCAACTTCAGCCGATAATTTACGCATAATCGTATCGGCTAGAGCATTAACGTCCATATTGGGGCTTGCTTGGACATTGATTGTAACGCCGCCAAGATTGACGCTTGTTTGTTTGCTGCCACTGCCAGATGCACTACCGCCGCTTGGTAAAGCCGTAGCAAGACTGGGTCTGCGCATATTGGCGATGCTACTTAAATGTGCCGCAGTATCGCTTGCTGGGTGGATAAGACCACTGGTGCCAGGTGAAAACAGTTCTGGCCCTTGCTCACCAACAAGATAAGTGCCGCCGCGTGTGACTGGCCCACCTGCAGCCCTTGCACCATCAATGGCAGCTGTTGCAGGGGGGCTTGGCGTGCCGCCCATCCATTCAGGCAACATGCCGCGCAGCGAACCTGCCGCGTTAGAAGCAGCATTTGATATGCTTGATTGGATATAGCTGACAATTTCACTCATCACTTGCTTGATGCCATCCATCAGCGCGTACATTAGTTGTTTGCCTGCTTCCACAAAGGCCGCAGCGTTTGTTAAAACTGCATTGGCAAGCATGGGCGGTAAGCTTGCCATTTTACCAACCAAAGACGTTAGCGCATTCCAATATGCGGTTGCAATCGTCTGCCCCCATTGCATACCAATAGATGCAAGGTCACCAACGGCTGAAAGTATAAGCGAGGGCAATCCAGCCAGCATTCCAGCGATAGTGGTCACCCCTTGCCAGTAGCCATTTATCATCTTTAATCCTAAAGATAGGCCAACTGACATGAGATTGCCTGCAATGGACAGAATACGGGAGGGCAAGCTTTTCCAAATATTTATCGCCATCGGCAATACATAAAGAAAACCTTGCAATAGTTTGCCACCCCAATCCATAGCTAGTCGAAAATAGGCGCCAGCCAATGATAATAATCTTGACGGAATAGAAGCGATGAGGCTTAAAATAGTTGATGGTAGATTTTTAAGGCCGTTCAATATCCTTTGTGCAATATTGCGCCCCATTTCCTCAAATCTAGCAGCTTCACTGTCGCTATATTCATTCATGGTGAATATATCAGAAAACCAGTTGCCAATTGCTTCAGGTAAGCCTTTAAGCCAATCAATAATACCAGATGTAAAATCTGTTACAACATTCCAAACGTCAGCAATAGCACTTATAACCTTTTCAGGATCAATACCAAGCCATTCCATAAAGTCGAATACCTTAGTAGTTGCAAAACTTGCCACAGCGCTGACAAAGCCAGTAATCGAATTGATAATGCCGCCGAGTGCTTCCCCAATAACAGAGGCAAAACCAACAATAAAACGTGATATTGGTACCCAATAATTATAGACTGTGAGCGCAAGCCCAATAACAAGTGCAACAATGGCGGCGATAATGCCCCAAACCGGCGCTGTAACACCAGCAATGGCCGCACCGATGCTGGCTAATATGCCACCAATCATGCCCACAACCGAACCAAGCGCAGAAATGAGGCTTGCAAAAATGCCTCCGCTAAAAATTGTACCAAAAAGCGAGCCAATGGTTGCACCACCGCGTAGCAGGCTAAAGCCTTTTGAAGCACCAAGGGTTGCTTGGCCAAGACCACTCATGCCGCTTATTGCCGCTGAAAGTAATCCACCTTTAGTCCACAAAAGCGCAAAGCGAGCGGCCGTTGCTGCAACGCGAAATGCAACAAAAGCCGATGTTGCTAAAATAATATTGCGGGTTAATTCAGGATTAGCTTCAGCAAAATCAGCTATGGAATTGATAATTGGCACTAATTTGTCGGCAAGGTCGGCTAAAACTGGCAATAAAATATTGCCAATAGTGATGCTAATACTTTCAAAGGCAAGGCCAAAGCGCTTGGCCGCAGCCGCACCGGTTTTTAGCCGCCTTTGATAATCTTCTTCAACAACGCCTTGCGCTTCCATCGCTTCTTTGCGAATTTTGCGATATTCATCAATATTTTGTAAAAGTGGCCGCAAACCTTGCTGCACCTGCGCATCAGCAAATAAGTAGCCAAGCTTGGACATATCGCCCTTTAAAGTGCGATTTGTAATCTCAGCAATGGCTTCAATTGGCGTCATGCCTTTTTTTGCTGCAACCTTTAATTCCTTTTCTAGATTAACCCCCATTTTCCTGAAGGCTTTAACCGTTTGCGGCGCTTGCATCTTTTGCATGATGTTGGCTAGATTGGTGGCAGCACTCGCACTATCGCCCGTGCCTTTGCGCACAATTTGAAGGGCTGCCGATAGGTCGGCCACAGCTGGTACACCTGTTTGCCCTAAGCCTTGGTATGCTGCGCCAAGGGTTGGGAAATATTGCGCCATGTCCTTCAGTTCAAAGGCGCCGGCTTTACCAGCCTGTGCCATGGCATCCAATGCTTTGGCAAATTGATCAGCTGGTACTTTCAAATTGCTTAACGCCGCATACCCAGCTTGAGCCAGATCTGAAACTTCGGCATTATAGGCGGTGGCGGCTTTGCCAATTGGATCCATCAGCTTCATGGCATCTTCACGGCTAGCGCCCATGCCGGCCAAAACGTCAATACCAGATGCAGCTTCTTGCGCCGATAGGGTTGTCGCGCGTGCCACTGCTCGCACTTCCTTGCCAAGCTCTTGCAATTGCGAAATTGGCACATCAACCTTTTGCGCAATATCTTCCAATGCGCCCTCAAAAGCAATAGCAGCTTGAGTGGGTTTGGATAGAGCTTGGTAAAGCCCAAAGCCTGCCGCCGCCGCACCTAGCATTGCACCTTGCGAGGCGGCAAGGGCCGCGCTTGTTCTTTGCTGCGATGCTTGTAGCCGCCCCAATGTGGCACCAATAATGCGAGCAGGAGCTGAGGCTTGATCAATTAATTTAATAATCAAGCTTGATGTATAGCTGCTCATTTTTATTTTTCACTTTTAGGGGTAAGTTTTACCGCTGCCTCTGCAAATGCAAAAATGCGGTCTATATCCATGGCCAAGAATTCACTAACAGGCGTGCAAAGCTGGTGGGCGCAAAGGGCAATTACGTCAATGAATTTTCCGTCAGCTTTGCTTCCTGTGCTTGTTGCGCTTTCTCCACCATTTGCTGTGCTCGCTTTCCCATAAAGGGAACTGCGGCCTCCAGCACATTGGTTAAGTCATCAATAGAAAGCCCAGTGAGCACTGGTAGTGGCACGCTTGCCATAGAGGCGATGGTGGCAAATTCCTTGCGCTGTTTGCCTTGCACGGCATCGCTGGCTAGCATATCTTCACCAATCATTTTACGGTTAAAGGTAATGCTGTCATAATTCTTGTTGTTATAGGTTACGCTGTCTTCAAGTGTGATTGTAACTGGGGCTAATTTTTCAGCCATTATAAACCTCTTATATTTGCGTGATACATGTTTTAATCGGGAGGCGATTATTTTACGCTAATAGTGCTTGGCGAATGCTACTGGTCTGCGAAACACCGCCAACTGACACATTAAAAGGATCCATTTCGATGATAACACGGCCAGCAACTTCCAAGCGATAATAACGAACTGAAATTGTATAATCATTTTCGCTCATTTCACCGGGCGACCAATTACCAGCATCATGTTTCATTAAACGACCACGAATATAGCCAACAGCACTTACTGTATCACCGGTTTCATGGGCCAAAGCACCAGTAATCATAAACTCACGCTCTGCACCGACTTTTAAGCCAAATAGAGAGATAACCTGCGGGTCAAAACTAGTTAGCTTGAATGAGGCTTCAGCCTTTTCATAACCCATGGGCACATCAATCGGCATAACCATGCCTGCATTGCGCAGCTCTTCCATTTTTTCGGTAGGCACGGGTAAATTAACAGATTTTGCTTGACCAATCTGGGAGACTTGATCAACAAAAATAGCGCAATTGCGCAAAATATAACGCGGTAAATCAGACATTGCATTAGACCTTTATACTAACTGATTGATGATATTAGGGAAATTAATTCGCGGCGAGCGAACCAGAATTGATTTCCTGCGCAACTTTGTTCAGCAACAATGTATAGCTGGCAATATTGCGATGCGCCGTGATGCGAATATCAACCATTGGGGCAGGTGGCTCAAACTGGACGCCAAGTTTAATAATGCCTTGTGCCATTTCACCATCGGTGTTGCTTTCCAAAAGCCAGACATCCCAGCCGGGCAAGATTGCGCCTTCAAGCTCCATTGTGCGGAAAAATGTTCGTGCTCCTTCCACCATGAATTTGAGATTGGCCACAGAAAATGGCTTGTCGACAAATTTCAAATAGGCTTTTTCAATACCTTCATTTATGGCATCGGCAGTGCGGCGCACCGGTATAAATTGCCACATTAAATCGCTATCGCACGTCCAAACGCCCCATGCGCGAAAGCCTTCATTGTCAATATTGACAATGGTGTTAACGCGGTTTTCGTTAAGGTAATTGGATTGGGCACCATATTCAATCGGGCGGTTGATGCCAACAATACCGGCAATCGGCATATTAGAGCCTGCCCACCAGAAGCCTTGCTCAAGATCCATTTTGGCTTGCAATGCAGCAAAGATTGCAGATGATGGCTCAGGCACATTATATTGCTTATCAGTGTCAAATTTTAGAACTTTTGGATCACACACAATAATGCGTCCTGAATTGATTAGGCCGCGATATTGCACGGCTGCTTGGTCGGTAGTGTCTGGGGCATCAACATAGGCAACCGCGCGCATTTTGTCCGCAACGCCCATGAGTTCTGCAACAACTGGGTTCATGGTTGCGCCAATATTGGCTGTTGCTGTTGCGCCTTTACCATCACCGCTAATTGTTACAATAGGTATGCCAGTAAAGCCAAATCCTGGCTTTTTAATAATGATGGCACTAATTGCTCCACCATCATCAATAATTGCTTCAGCTTCAGCGCCTTTGCCTGTACCAGTAATGCTAACAAAAGTACTGTCGGCCTTATAGCCAGTTCCTGCAATAGTTACATTGATTGATGCGATGCCGTCACTTGCCGCGCTTTGGGTAAGGCTTGGGGCAATAAGCAATTTGGGTTGGTATAAGCCAAGGGCGCGGCTGCGACGAAAGGCATGAACGCCGGTAAAAGAAATCTGGTCGCCGATTGCGTTTGCCCATAAGGCTGGCGCTGTTTCCGCGTCTTGGATGCGCACAATAATGATTGGACAAATAACAGTGTCGTAAACGGAATCGAGTGCCTTTGCCAATGTGCCAGTTTTGCCAAGCAGAGCCGCATCTTGTGGCTTTAATATCTGCACGGGTTTATTTAATGGAAAGGCTTGCGGGTCAGCATCGGGCGCAGTGCCAATAATGCCAATGACAGCCGTTTGCGCAAGGCGCACCAGCAAGGGTGTTTCAGCCGATTCAAAAACGCGGGTGCCGTGGTGAAAAGATACAGCTGCCACTTCAGTTCTCCTTAGATAAAATAAAAAAACCGCTATACAGCGGTGTGGTTTGTAATATTTTTTTTCAGATGGTTTTACTTAAGGCCACTTCACAGCATCAAAGATTGCTTGCGCTTGTTCTACCGTTGTTGCGGTATCAATACTGGCCTTTGTTTGTAGGCGTATAGTTTCAATAGCCGCACCAACTTGTTCCCAAAGCGCATAAGCCCAAGTGATGTTTTCAGCGACTTCCGCCAAGGTGTCACCATCAATGCCAAGGCTAGATTTTAACAGCAAATATTCATTTTCATTAGGGGCTTTGTTGTTATCTGGATCTTTTAAATAGGCGGCTAAAGCTTTGGAATAGTTTGCCGCTTGATTGACCTTTTCTTGATAGGTCATAGATTGACCAACGCCTGGCGTAATATATTTTAGCCTTGCTATTTCAGCATCATGGTCAATGGCAGATTTTAAAGCGGTTTTCACTTCCAACAAGGTTGGCGCAACCAATGGTTTTAAAATGGGGTGACCGCTTTTATCAGAAATAATTTCTTGCCCTTTACTTTGCCCTTCTAATAATTCTTGATGCTGCTTATCACTAATCTCTACACAGTCATCTATTTCGGCACTTGCAAAAAATCCGCGTTCTTTTGCTGAATAATAAACCATTTTATTCTCCTATTGCGATGTAAGAACAAACAACTGGCGTAGTAACATTTTTGGTGCCATTGGTATCAATGACAACATCAAATTGAGATCGACTGACGACCTTAGCGTAAGGAATGCCAGCCCAGCCTTCGGGGTTTACGACATTATTGGGAGTAATCGTAATACCTGTGCATCTAGTAGGAAAGGCTATATCAAAAGTCACTCTGCTTGCCGCAAAAGTTATACCGGTTGCTGGTACCGTGATTGCGCCTAAACGCATAAGCTTGGGTACGCGAGAAATAATTTGGTTATCCACCCAATTTTTTATAGCGTTTGAATTTGTGCAAATGAAGTTGGCGCCATCATATATTAGAATTGCAATTAACCCTGCAGGTAATTCACCAGCTTTTAACAGTTGAAGTTCAAAGTTTAATACAGGCTTAGCACCAAAGCCATTGAGATTAAGCGTTGTCGCCCCTATATTTGTAATTGCTATTTTTAATTGAATAACCATACCAGTAGTTAAAGCCAATGGCTTTGGCTCGAGTGTTGCAGTTAATGCGTTTGCTGTTCCGCCCGCCTCTGCATAATTCCATTTGCCGCTTTGGCTATCAAGGGCAATTTTTTCGATATATTGGTCATTTACTTTCGTAAAAACACGCCCGTCAGGTAAGCCAACACCGTGGCCATCTGGCGTTGCAATGATAGCCCAACCCGCTTGAGTAAATTCGGTTAAGTTTCCCTCTTGTGCCGCCCAAACTCCAGTTGAGTTACTGCCAATAATATAGCTGTCACCAATATTCGGGTTGGTTGGTGGCGTAGCAATATCAATCGCTTTTACAGGAACCCAAGGCGTGGTTGTTAAGCGTTGCAAAGGTACATTTAAGGAGGGGTCAACTTTAATTGTGATATTGGCAATATTTGAAAAGGCTACTTCAATGCGAATGATGCCCTCAACCGTTTGGCCTGAAGTAGGTACTGGCTTGTTAATCGGCGGGTCATAACAAGCAATGGCAATTAAATCGCCTTCATCATCTAAAAGACCTGCTTCACGAATGGTGAACGGTCCCTCGCTGGCGCTTAAAAATATATCAAAATAGGCGGTATTTTCACTGCCTGCCACCAATCCATGACCACTAATTGCTTTGCGTAACACTTCCCGGTAAAGCTTGGTTTCACCGCCTGATGGCACGGTTTCGCCAGAGCCAATTGCAATGTGGCTAATATTGATGCTTGTGCCACTTGCCAAGGCCGCAGCTTCTTTAGCGCGTCCTTTAGTTGTCATTAAAGCAAATGTTTGTTGTGCCATAATCTATCCCTTGAACCTATATTTTAGGGTGAGCTGTTGCCGTAAAGAGCAAAGCAGGTGTAGCGCCGATAAAAATGTCACTTAGTATAGTTGCGCCTGAAAATTGAAATGGGTGGGCAATGGCTAAAAAGCTGCCTTTACTAACCGCACTAAGATAAAGCTCGGCCCTTGCCTTGATAACTGCTCGCGATGTAAAAACGCGCGTTTTAGGCTTGGCGGCAATCACTGCCTCAAGTGCAGCCTTTTGCAAATCTGCGTCAAAAATAGGGCTACCATTGTAATAGCCAATTTCCACTCTGAAAGTACCATGGCGGGCATCTTCTTCCCACCACTCAATCAGTCTTGCATCTAACTCGAAAGCTGATAGGGCTGTTTCAACAGCACCTCGCGTGCCTTTTAAGCGATGTATTTTAGGAGACGCTGCTATTACTCGCCGTTTTTGGTTTTCTGACCATTTATTAGACCAAACATCAACTGACACGGCCTGCGCCAAAAAAGGCAGCAGTGCTACTGGGCAAGACCAAGGGTTCCAAATGGTAAGAATAATTTCAGGCGAGACACTTGCAATACGGGCAAGTTCTGCCGTTAATATAGCACGCTCTATCGCTTTTGCGTTCGGCGGCAATATGGCGCGTGCAATAGGCTGCATAGCCTTGATTTTTTCATTAATCGTCACGCCAAGAGCCTCGTGTTTGTAGTGTTCGCACAACGATGTTATTGACTTCACCATAACCCTTGGATCCGGGTAAAATATCGTGCGGTGGGCTGATGACTTCAACGGTTACACCATTATCAATAGCAGCCCGCCCACCAATAACCTCACGTTGTATAGCAAGCCCAATGCGGCGACGCGCTTTAGCGTATTCTGTCAAACGGTATAATGCTGCTTCACGTAAAGTTTCGACATCGGCACCGGGCGCATAAGATAAAACAACTTCAATGTCGTAACTTATCTTTTTTGCAGGCTCAATACGCACATTATCGCCAATTGGTCGCACATCTTTTGATGTAACCGCTTGAAAGGCGCGATCCAGTAAGGCTTGGTTAACCTCGCCATATTCAAGCGTTGGCATAATCACAATTAACGCTTCAGGCGCAAGTACTGGTGCATTTTCATGACGGCTTTTAAACGGCGTATCCCGCCAATTTGCGCTATAAGCGTCGGCAAATAACCCGACCGAATAAGTGGCGCCATCTTCCTCAGAATAAACCGCAGCATCTGCAATGTCGCGCACGCCATCAAGTTCAAGCGCATGGAAAATATATGCCCCTTCAGGTCCGGCAGTTGAAAATGCTTCATAAGCCAGCATGATGCGAGCGCGAAATGAGCTGTCATTCTCAACCCATTTTTGTTTGTCTTCATTCCAAATGGCATCCAGTGGCGGATTGTCTTTTGCGTTGCTATATACAAGGCGGCTAATGCCACCTGCATAGGTTACACCAATGTGATCAAGATCGCCACCAAGCGCTGTTGCAAGCGAAAGCCCACGGATTGCCTCATTTACTCTTTGGCGAAATTTCATTTCCTGATAGCCGCCGCCTTCACTATAGGCAATCACCAAAGGGTCGGTTTCAAGATTGGTAACATCATAGTCAATGCCGGATGCTTTTAAGGCAGCTTTAAGATAGTCATCGCGGCTTTGCTTGATCTCTTCAAAGTCGATTGGTACGGTTTGCGGAACATCACCAAGATCGGCAAGGTTAGGGGCTATAAATCGGCTCATCTTATTATTCCAAACGGGATATCAACGGGCATATTTTTATGTACAATGCTAAAATCACCTAAATGACCACGTGGGTAATAATCACCTTTAAGTAAAATTGCCACTTGCCCAGCCTCATTGCTATTCGTGATTGAACAAGTGCTTATTTGAAAGCGCGGCTCCCAAAGCGCACATGCTGTAACAATCGCGCTATAGGCGGCCAATATGATTCGATCTGAAAGTGGGCGATCAATCAAATCTTGCAGTTCACAACCAAAATCACGGCGCATCACACGGCTATTTAATGGGGTTGAAAATAAAATTGCTAGTGATTGCCGCACGTGGTCAAAACCATCCAAGGTTTCAATCCGGTTGCGGCCAAAGCCAAGCCCAACCATATTTTACTCTTTGGGTTGCGTTTTAGTTGCTTGCGGCGTTACTTTTTCATTCTTTGGGTGTTGTAATGTGTCACCAAATGGCGGCAAATATTGCTGCGCAACTTCATCCTTCATGGTAACGGCTTGCTCACTTGCGTCAAACCAATCACCACCATAAAAGCCTGATTGTTTTACAATTACTTTCATATCAATCTCATTTTTCAATTTGAATTATTCGGGAACATCAGTTGTTGATCCACCTTTTTGCACACCAAGGTGCTTGTGTGTGTCGCCGATGTTTTTATCATTATGGCGGACAGATGAACCTTTGAAATGAACTTCACCTGAAGCTGTGGTATTGCCTGCAACATTAAAGCTGCCGTCAACCTTTAAATCATTGGTTATATGCACAAGATCAGTGTCTAAGGTTATTTTAGAACCGCATTTTACCGTGATATTTGACGCTGTTTCTATATTGATAGTGCCTTCATCAAGGGTGATGCGGCTTTCCCCATGCTGAATGACTGCTTGTGGGCCATCATGTGGGCGTGGATTTTTGTTGGAGTGGATGGCAAATTCAATAACGCCATCGGTCAAATCACCGCTTTCCGATAAAACATCGACTTGCTGGCCTTTGACAGGTGGAATATGGGTTGATGTGGTACCGGCTGCAATTTCTTTCCACGGTACCCAGTCGGTTAAGAATGGTTTATCATCGCCAGTCAATTCCACCCGTGCTAGACCCTTTTTTGTGTCAACTTCGCTTATGGTACCTGTGCGTTTTCGATTACGGGCGCGTCTTTCCATTTCAGCAATGCGGTTTTCCATCTGCTGGATTCTTGCCGCTATTCCAGATGCCATTTAAGCCTCTTTACTTTAAGTTAAAAAGCGCTTTTGTTTCTTCAAAGGTCAAACCATAACGGCGTTGCGGATTGTCACCATCGACAATATTAGGATTTAACTGGCTTTCAAAAAAGGCAAAAGCGGGGTGACTTTGCTCTTTCATTAATTTTAGCATTTTTCGCCAAGGCGTTGCTTCACTTAATATCGTGCCAAAAGGCTGGTCCGGCAATAATGAAACACGTACTCGCAATTGATGGGCGGCTAGGGTTAGGCTGTTATTTTCACTGCCCACTCGTTTGCGTTCAATTTCGACTATGCCAGTGCTAAAGGAACGCCAAATTTCAGCCCATGGATTGCACTCATCATGCAAGGCCATTGCTATATCATGGCCAATACAATCAAGGACAAATTCCATTGCCCCATCGGTGACAGGTATGCCAAAACCAACGATTTGACTTTCACCCTTATCGTTGGTTTCGCTCATGGCGCTAGAAATACCAAATTCAAAAACAATATCGGTATCGCCATTTTGCCGCAGTTGGCGACCATTATCATCACGCACCTTGCTGCCTTCCGTATAAACGGCAATGAAGGGGGCATCTTGGTCGGTACGAAGGCTTCCATCAGCTGCAATATCAATGGCACCGATTTGGCTATCAACGACATTTTGTTTAACAGATGTTTTGTCTTTTAATGCTTCAATAGCGCTAAGGCGAAGTGCAAGTCTTGCAAGGCTCATGCTTCACCCAATTCAACTTTTAAACGACGATGATCGCGATCATTGACACTGATAACAATAAACCAAGGACTGCCATGGCGTTCAAAAGCTCTGATCTTATCACCCTTTTTTATGATAATATCTGGCCATGCCGCACGATTTATAAAAAGCACTGAAGATGTACTAGTAAAACCAACATGCCAACTGTTAGATTTGCCGCCATCGGCTTTTTGCGAGTTTTCATTATCTACTCGCAAAATTCCTTTGATGGTCGCTTCTTGACGCTCACTATCAACAACACCTTGCTTCATGCAGCATAGCAATAGCTGTTCGCCCCACAAATCATCATTGATGGTCAATGTCTGGTTTTTAATGTCTTGCAGCATTTAAGTAGCCTTATAATATTGCTTTAGACGAGGCTATTCTTATCAACGCCGCCACTTTGCTGCTCTGTTTGGGCCTGTGATGTTTGCTGTCCTGCTTCATCTTTGTCCACAACAGTTGCTACAACCAGTTTAGATGCTTTAAGCATTGCGAGCTCTTTAGCAGGCAGTGTCGGCAAAACATCACCTACCGCAATCGTGCCCTTAGAGGACAGTATTTGCACTTTAGCTTTATAATCCATATTAAATTACCTTTATTAAAGCGAAAATCACAACACGGTGGCTTTGAGTGTTGCATTAGGGCGGCCCGGTACCATCAAGGGAGCCGACTGCGACATGATATATTCAGCCGATGGATCAGGCTGTATCCACGATTTTGGGAAGATATCAGTCGCGACAAGCCCAGCTTGCACATCTTGGATCGCGCCAAAGACTTTAACGCCGTGCGCACCACCTTGGCCGTCATCATTAGGGGCAGCAGTTAAAACCACTTCGCCGGCTAGTAACGCACGGGTCTCCTTGCCATCTTGATCGCGGAACCGGCCAGCATAGACGTAAAGGCTAAATTCACCATATTGACCAACATAACGCACGCTATCCTGTGCAATCTTTGGCTGTAAATCAGGCATGGAGGTAATGCCACGGCGCAAATCAGCATTGCGCAAAACGGCCTTATTTTTGCGGAAACATTTCCATACTTCTGGTGACATGATGAGATCTGTGCCAGCATATCCACTTTTAGTCAAAAGCTGCAGCGACCAATCTTCTAACAAGCCATCAATGTCAGCATTTTCATTTGCCCATTTTTGGGCGTCTGCTGAAATGATGATTTCATTATTTTGATCACGGCCAAAATCGACAATTTGTGCAGGGTAATCTTCACCTGAGACTTCAACCTTACCATTGATAATTGCTTGTGCCGCCATCCATTCCCAACGCGCATAAATCTGGCGCTTTTGCTCAGCTATAAGGCGGACAATTTCACGGTTGCGGCGCTCTTCCATCGATAATTCGCCGGTCAAAGCTTCACCCGGTAAGCGGCTCACAAAATCGCCTGGCTTGATTTGATGTTTTGGCTTCACATAAGCAGGGCGAAAAGACTTTACCCCATAGCCGGTGCGTTGTTGCGGTTTAGCTGCAACGAGTGGCGACACAAATGGCGCCATCACTGGTAAGCCTTCCAAGATTTCATCAAAGATGATGTTTTCTTGGGTTGAGAACTTAGGCGCACTGCGAAAATAACGGTCAAGAAAGAAACTTGGTGCTACCCGCACAGTTGCTACCACACCGCAAAGGTCAGCCGTATTAAAAAGCGGATCCATATATGTGCTCCTTAAGCAATATCAGGGGCAGCGCCCCATTGACGAATAAAAATGCCGCAATCGCGCAAAGCTGACTTGATATCTTCAAGCTCTTTGCCGTCTAGCAAAATAGCATCTTGATTAAATGAGCCGCCAACATAGACCGCCATGGTAGTCTGCGCGGTGACATTGACCGTGAAGGGCATGATCGCTGCGGCAACACTATTTGCAGTTGATAGCTTGCCATAAATATTGCCAACGCGGCCCAAGACTTCACCGCGCTTATATTCACCTATGCTTAAGGTAACAGGCTGGGTTTGCTCATTGCCTTCAATCAAATTATCAGGCTTAAAACTTGCAACTTTAATATTTGCATCAGGCATGCTTGCCTCCATTTATTTGCTGTGCAATCGCAGTAAGCGGCGCAGAGGTTGCAGAAGAAGCAGCAGCGCTGAATAGTTTATCGTTCGTGCTATTATCAGCTGCAAGGCGATTAGCAAGTGAAGCAGATGATGCCTCCATCCCAATATTGCTCGCAATAAAATTGACAACCGCGCTTGCTTCCATGGTTGGTGATTGGCAAGCAAGCTCAAGGGCGGCAACAAGACGCTTTGTATTGCCTTTAAT
This sequence comes from Bartonella sp. HY761, assembly GCF_026743145.1. NCBI lineage: Bacteria > Pseudomonadati > Pseudomonadota > Alphaproteobacteria > Hyphomicrobiales > Bartonellaceae > Bartonella > Bartonella sp. HY761. The sequence goes on along the minus strand of NZ_CP104887.1, from coordinate 1,840,340 downwards.
GCCATCGGCTGAGGTAATTGCTTCAATGCGGCTCATGGCTTTTTTCTCGCCCATTGCTTCGCCTTCTTGACGAGCTTTTGCGAGCGCTTGATTATGCGCCTCAAGCGACATTTGATTATCAGCTTGTGCGCCACTGCTCAAGGTGGGGTTGGTTTGATCGTCCATTAGATTTCTCCCTTTTTGGACTTGATGTGCTTTGGCTGGGTTCACTGTTTTAATACGTGATAATTCGTCTATAACGGTGTCAAAAGTGCCAAGACGATCAGCAAGCCCCGCTTCAATAGCAGCTTCACCAATAAAGGTGCGCGCTTCAGTTCGTTTAGCGGCGGCAATGGTAAGGCGGCTGCCACGACCTTTGGCAACATGCTTCAAAAACAGCCCATAAAGCATATCAACTTCAGCTTGCAGGTCAGCTTTTACTGTATCGGTTAGCGGCTGCAGCGAATTACCGTCTGCCTTGTGCTCTCCAGCATGGATAAGTGTTGGCGTTATGCCGTTTAAATCAAGCTGCCGGCTAAAATCGGTATGGAGTAACACAACACCAATTGAGCCACAGACACCCGTTTCTGTAGTGACAATTTCACTTGCAGCGGAGGCGATAGCATAAGCGGCAGAACAAGCCATGCCATTGACAACAGCAATGACTTTCTTTTTAAGTGACAACTGCCTTACTTGTGAAACAAGCTCAAAACAGCCGACTGCTTCACCACCGGGCGATTGAATATCAAGCACAACAGATTGCACCTTGTCATCATTCATAGCGGTTTTAATTTGGTGCGCTAATCCTTCATAAGAAATGAGCCCAGATTGAGCACCAATCCATGCGCCGCGATTAACCAGTGAGCCTAAAATGGAAATAATAGCTATATTGTTTTGCGTGACGCTATAGGGCTTACCAATGACGCGCCCTTCTTCGTCACGCGCAATTGGCTCTCCTTCAAATCTGCTTGCTACAGGTAGGCCTGATCGATTTGTTATTACTGATAAAATAACTTGCGCTTTATCTGGTGTAAGCAAAAGCGGTCGATTTAAAATGCGCTCAGCAATATGCAAAAATTGTGTCATCAAACAATCCTAATAAGAGCGCCAGCCAGTACTAATGGCATGACGACGTGGGCGGCGTGTTTGCTTTGCCATACACTCTGCTTTTAGCTCAGCGATCCGCGCTTTAAGGGAAGCGATATTAATCGCTGTAAATTGCACTTCATCTTCACCAAAGCGGCTGCGTACGACTTTTTCCCCAACCAGTAAGCGGTCAAGCGCATTTTGCATTTTTGGCCAAACTGCGCAGGGGTCAGACATATCAATGCCATCAAAAAGTGATGTCATATTTAATCCTCAATTTTGTCAGCTAAGCTTGGCGCTGTGTTTTCTGCTAAAGGCTCACTTAAGCCCTTATTGATACGGCTTGCTTTTTCGCGGGCCAGTTGCTCGTGCACATCTTCATGGTCGACACCAAGATCATTACAAATCATTTCTTGGCTGATAACGCCCATTTTGTACCAAGTCTCATGGGCACGGGCGGCCTTATAATCATCGGCTTGCGGCTTTGGTGGGCCGCGCCAATCGCTGCGCGTTAAAGCGGTGCGATTATTAACAAATGTATCAATGCCGCCCGGCAATGGTATGCGCCCTGCGTCAATTTCTTCCTCTAGCCATGCGCTATAAACGGTTTGTGCAAAACGCCCCGGCAAGTGACGGCGGCGATACTCCATTAGCGGCCATTTTTTGGCGATACCCATGCGCACCGATGAATAGGTGTCACCACGAAAATCACCAGTTAAATCGGATGGCATAACCCCAAGGCAAGCTGCAACTTCACGCAACAGAAAATTTGAAAAAGCTTCATAGGTAGAGTTTGGGTGTTCACTTGCATGCAGCTTTAATTTTTCACCGGTTAAAAGATGCGCAATCTTGCCGTGACGGCCAAGGTCAATATTAACATTCTCATACCACGCCATTTTTTTATCAAGGAGCACGTCTAAAGCATCTTCGCCGCCCTCTATAATTTCACTTTCGCCTTGCAGTGCCTGCATGACTTCATTGGTGGGATAATCGCTTTCAATTGTTGCGGCAAAAATTGCATGGATCATGGCGGCTGTTAAGGTTGCATCAGCCAATTGGTCATATTGGCGAACAATCTTTAAGGCTGGCGCCAATGGTGTAATACCGCGTAACTGCCCCGCAGAACCATCAAAAATATGGATAATGCGCGGGCGGCCATATTGATCACGCGCTTCACGACGTTCCTCACGCTCCACGCCATAGCCATCTTTTATTTTAAAAGCATAGGCAATTGGCAGGCCATCTTTGTTTGTATAAACACCATCTTTTAAGTCTTGACTGGCACTATTTTTTTGCGATAGCCAATGGCTTGGCATAAGTCGTACTTTGGTGAGGCTTTGCGCGCCTTCGCGGTTTACTTCCTTGACTTGGGCTAATATTTCACCCGTGGCGATCCACTGCCTGATAGCGGCAGCTTCCAACTGCGCCATGGTATAGCGGCCAGCAAGGTCACATTCATAGGGTTGCGAAGCCCATATTTCCCATCTGGTTTCAACAAGTCTTGCCCAGTCGGACGCTTCTTTTTCGTTCCATTTTAAAAATGTAAGGTCTGGCTTAGCATTTAAGCGCAAGCCAGAACCAATCATTGATGTAACGATTTGTTCAACAACACCAGCAATCCAGCCGCTATTCATTGTCGCATCATTAGCGCGTGCATTGGCTGCATACCAAGCAACTGAAATATCATCAGCGCGATCACGCAAAGCCGGGTTCACCGCGCAAATAGCCAGCTTTTGGCGTGTTTCTTTTTTCTAAGTCAAGCTTTTGTGAGCCTGCTTTAACGCGGATTCTTGGCTTTTCTTGTTGCATTTTACCCACTAACTATTTGTTTAAAGCTGCAGATTTTTCAGCCCAAGAACTGCGTTGTTTCTTTTTCTTCATACCTTGTTTGGCAAATGGCCCATCAATCGGTTTATTGAATAAATCGGGCTCTGCAGGCTGGCCATGCACTTGCAATAGCAAATCTGCCCAGCGTTCTTGCGTAAGGCGCAATTTATGCTCTAAATGCCAACCAAGGGCAAAACCGTAAACAGTCGTGTCAAACCAATCATTTTTGCGCCCGACAATCTTTTTCCATTCTCGCGGCGCGCGTGAGCTTATCAATTTACGTGAACGCCGATTAACTGATGCGCGGGCTTCTTCATCGGGGTCAACCAAACGTTCAGCGGTAATTTCCTGCGCAAAACCTTCATCACATAAGTCTGGCGGCAAATGCAGCACATTGCGTGGCCATGAACCCTTGCTATCCTGTCCTTGCATAAAATTTGCCAGCGATGCGACAACTTCCGTTTTAACGTCATAATTGCCAACAGGATAAAGCTGGACTTTAGCAATGAGCCGCCGATTATGATCTCTCACATCACGCTTTACGGGTGTGCCAAGCCAAGGCAGACCTTTGGGAGCGCGTCCATCAAGGGCATAAACATTGGCGCGGCTTGCGCAATAGCGATAAACGCGGTCAGTGGCAAAGCCTGAGTCAATGCCTGATAGATCAATGCCTTTCATCAAGCCGCCCGCTGTTGGGTATTGACGAGCTAGTGCGTCACTCAGCTCTATCCATGGATCATCGGATTGCTCCGGTGAGCCTTCAAAGACCTCTCTATCAATCAGCCACCTTTGACCGCGTGGGCCAATTGCATAGACTGCCCATTTAATGCCATAACCTTGAATATCGGCGGCTGATACTAACAATCCAGCATTCAAAGGTATGACGCGAGAGGGAATATCACTGCGCTGTGCAGCTTCAACAATCTTTTCCCATTCAACAGCCGCACCACCTGGATCATAGGGCAAGGCCAAATCTTGCTGATAAAACACCCGCATTTTTTGTGTGTTTTCTTGTGCAGCTTCCCATCTTACCCAAATATCGTTAAATTTTTCACGCGGTGCATAGGCTGCCCAAAGGTGATAGCTAGGTTGCCAGCGTCTGCAACGCCCTTCACACGGTGGGCAGCTATATTTTTCAATGTCTATAGCTGTGATCAGGCGTGGTATTGGCTTTTGCCCTTCAGTAACGCGCCTTGCTATCCAACGGCCATTGGCCAAGAGGTCTCCCTTGTGTCCATCCAATATCTTCTCATTGCAGTTGCTGCATAAAAAATGCGCCGGTGTTTTATCATCTGGCGCTTGCAACTGGTCAAATTCTAAGGCTTGATAGCATTGACAATGCGGACAAGGCACATAGTAAAAGCGTTGGTCGCCTTTTTCAAAATCATCAGAAATGGCACATTCGCCAACAATGCCGGGTGTTGAACCTTCCCATTCCTTTGCCATATCGCCGTACATCTTTTGGCGCGCTCTTGCTTGATCGCGTGGGCTACCACGTCCATCAACATCTAAAGGATAGCCGGTAACCTCGTCCATCGCTAAATATTTAATAGACACCATCTGCAAGCCCTTGGAAGAACCCGCATTGACGATTTGGCAAAAGCCACCAGCATAGCGTTTAAACGCTGTTGTTGAACCTTGCTCATCGCGGCTATTAACTGGCAACACCTTATGGGCAATTTGCGGTGTTGCATCAATGGTCGGCCCCAATTTAACACGGTTAAATTTGGTGCTTTCATCCAATGTTGGCAAAACAATCATCATTGAGCCGGGGGCTCTGTCAACAATATAGCAAAACCAGTTTTCAATCACCGTTGATTTGCCAAGCTGCGCAGCCATTCGAGCGGTTACGCGCCGTGCAGGGTGGTCTGGATGCAAGCAATCTTGTGGCTCGCGCAAATAAGGCACGCGTGCTGTTTTGAATTTACCCGGCCACGGTGAACCAGATTCGGCGCTTACCATGCGATAGCGATCAGAATATTCCGAAATGGATAGGTCTTCAACCTTTCGGCTTGCAGCTTCAAGGGCAGAAAATAAAACTTCTCTGCCATTACGCAAATTCAAATCATTTAAAAACAAGCTAGGGCTCAATTGGTGGGCTATCTCCATTCTTTTCACCCCGCAATGCATCTAAATGCTCAAGCATAATAGAGTTAAAAATATCAACTCCCGCATGGGCAAAAGACTTAAGTGCTAGTCGTACAGTGCGTTCATCCCATCCATATTTTATCGATAGATCAGCAGCCTGCGGTTCTAGCAAGCGCTCAAAGCTTGATCGCATAAGGGCAACGGCATCGCGGCCAGCGCGATCAACTTCTGTTGTGCGGGTTATAAGTTTTAACCGCTCTGCCAAGTCCAATTCACGAATAGTCGCCTCTGCTTGCACTTTGCGCGCTGCGCCATCTGCTTGAGTGCCGGTTAATTGCTTGGCTTGTTTTGCAGCAGGCTGCGCGATAATGCGAATATTTTCACGGCGGTGGTTTAAAAGCTGGCCATACTCAACCAAGCGTTTCTTGCCGTCAATTTTTGTAGCTAATGCTTCAGCATGTTGGTCTAAATAGCGAGAAAGGCTAGAGCGCGTTACACTATCGCCAGCATCGGTTAAGCGCCGTGCGGCAGCTGAAATTGAAAGCCATTCTTCCATTTTTGCCCATCCGTGCAATGCACGTTTTTATTCGTGCATCCGTGCACCGCTTTCAAACCCATCTACTAGCGAAATCTCAGGCCTCCCTGCGCCGTATGAGCAGTTAAAAACAGCCAAAGGTACCTAAAAACAAATGGTTAGATGAAAAATTAATGTGCCTTTGGTTGTTTTTTAATATGCCTAAGGCATCAAACGCTTGAGCTCATGATAGAGGCGTGGTGCAAGGTCCTTGTTGACCACACCGTCAAAGGCTTCCTTTGTTTCACCCTTAATCATTTCATCTGGTATAGTCACACCCGAAAGAACTTTGGTTATTGGCAACCTAGCCGCACCTTCACGTATCATCACCTGACCATAAACGGCGAGCTTTTCACGGTTTGGGAATTGGCCACCATAAATAAAGCTCTTGGCAAAGATCTGCCGCTTTCCAAAGGGAGCAGCCGACACACCAGCCTTGGTCTCACGCGCACCGAAGTGACGCAGTGATATTTCTTTACCACTACTGCGTAAAATATAAATAACTCGTGACGGATTAGCCTTGTATTCTCTAACCGCTTTAACAATTGTTTTGCGTTTTAGCCCTGTTTGCTTAGTTAATGCCCTTACAACTTTTGTCTTGGCTTTTTGCCCAGTGTGATTTGCAGCACGCATTGCGGCTATTGGCAATTTGTCGCCAACGGCATGAACTGCACCGGCAAACTTCTTTATGGCATCTTCATTAGACCAACCAATGGATAAGACACCTGCCATTTTTATGTTCCCTTTACATATGCGAACCTCGTAGTTAGCCAATAAAAAACCCCGCTACATTGCTGCACGGGGTAATAAACCTTTTTTCATTCTTCTTTTATACGTCAAGCCACTGCCGCATGTCAAAATTTATTTTTAAATGCTTGCTTAATATAAATACATCTTATTGTTTTCAAATGTATTTTTATTTTTATTGGTGATTTATTATTATTTCATAATCAGTCAAGAGATAGTTTCCAAGTTTCTCTTAAATTAATTGGAGGACTATCTGTAAAATCACGAATATCAGCTAAACAGAATTGAACTTCCATATCTTTAAATCGTTCAAACCGTTCAAATGTACGCGATAACGCATCCTTATGTATACCAACAACGCTGGCCGTACCAAATACTTCATTTAGTGTTTTTACTTCCAATACTGAATTCATAGGGACTTTAAAATCACCATACAATAAATTTAGAATGATATAGTCACCAATTTTTAAAGTTGCGAGTTTATGTCCATCCAGTGGTAGTTCGTTGTGTACTACTTGTAATATAGGCAATTCATTATTGTTGGTGCGTTGTATAGCAATTTTAATTTTATATAAATCAATTGCACGTTTCACAACTTCATTTTGAGTTAAGTGTTCGCTCATCGCTATTTCCTTTACATGTGTCAAGGTTTCTTCGTTAACTTTAATAGTTTTTGTCATTCAGTGCTCCTTTTAATAAATAGTTGGTGGATAGTATTTTTCGTGAATACCACTATTGAGTGGTATTATAAATACCTTTTTCTACTTTATGGTGTTTAATGTGTATATATGCGGCAAATTGCATTATTTAATTTTTACATATTTAAGAAATCTATCATCCCTGTTTTATAACTTCCGCCCCAAATAGATAGCTACCGTCCCCAATATATATTTTAATAATATATTGTTTTTAAATAATAAAAAATAAAATAGGGACGCTAGGGGCGCAAGGGACGATAAAACTACGCCACACATGGAAAAAATATTCTTGTTTTTTAAAAAACATATGCACACACATTATATATAAAGTCAGAATACTCGCCCCTTGCGCCCCTAGCCTTATTATTCATTAATAAAATATTGATTTTATTTGATTTATTTTTGGGCGGTAGCAGTTAACTATAGTCCAGATTTGGCTGCTACCGCCCCAGCATTACAGCTATCGCCCAAAAAATGCCTATTTTGCTAAATTTGCTGCTCATCGCTTGACAATTTGGGTGGTTTGCGGCAGAGTCATCAGAAGTGCTGAAAACACTATCCAACGGCGGGAATGCAACCGATATTGCAATCTCCTTATACCTTTTTTGCATAACAACGCTTTTATGTGTTGCTTAGGCATGGTCGGGTGTCTGTAGCTATACAATACCGGTGACGGAAAGGCTATGGGCAGACTGTTGGCTGTTTTCACCACCCGACTGCCTCTCTGAAAAAGGGGCTAATTGAAAACCAACAGGAGGCCGTCATGGCTGTAACATTCATTCCCCAAATAGAGCACGAATCCACCCTAATCCAAGAGCAAGCATATGAAATTTATGCTAGGAAGCGACTTATGTTGGAAGCTGTGATTGAAAGACTAATTTACCTTTTAGATCAGATCGATGGAGATGCAGATTTTGAGATTGACGAAAGTGACTTTGAGGATTGTGGTGATTTTGAACCAACTTTAGGTTGGGCAAATTATATAAATCAAGATTGCAATAGTTTTCAATCTATGCCGCCTTATCGACTGATGTATAGTCAAAGTCCCAATATGCTCATAACGCGCTTTTTTGAAATACCAGCCTTATGTAGATATAAGGGAATTTTTCTATAAAAAGATATGGTTATTATCGACAACCTTTGCAATATCATTATTTAACCGAATATCGCAATTTTGGAATTTTTCACTTTAATCCAAGGCGTTAATTTAACCAAAAACGGGCTTAAACGGTGATCTTGCATATTGCTGTTTAATGTTAAAAAAATGTGGTTTAAAGCCGTTACCCAAAACTGATATTCAATGCGTGCCATGATATCACTTTGCGGATTATCACTTAAAACATATTTGCGGTATGCACTGGTAAATGGGCGGCCAGATTTTTTATTATAACCGTCCATTTCCATTTCAACCTCGCGGCCAAGCTCGTTAAGCACCGTTTGCTTGATAAACCATAAGGGTTTGCCGTTTTGTTTGACAAAATCAACCTTTGGCACGGGGGCGCTAAAGCATGGCGTTTTGCATAAAACTGCATGGGTTACAATTTGCGCAATAACCGATTGGGCGATTTGCTTTTGTGTGCGGCTTTGCAAGCGCTTGATCACTTCCTCATAAAATGGGGTTGCGAGCCAACGCTCAGCCACTGGCCAATCGCTTAACAACTCGTCCAAAGGAGCAATCTTATAGACAATGCCTGCAACGCCGCGCACGGCTTGCGCAACCAACACTGCATCGGGGTGTGGCTCACCTTGTTCCAATTGCATGGGTAAATCGCAAGAGCCACGGTCACGGTCGATCCTAACACCAAGCTGGGCAATGGCATCAAACGCACCCCAAGCTGATAGAGGGCTATTTAAGCTATCTTCACCACCGCCTTTTACCAATTCATCAACAAAAGCCCAATGCAGTAATTTTTGTAAATTAAGCGTTTTCATGTCTATCGTCCCTTAAATTGCCATTGCTACCCAGATTTAAATTTTGCTGCCCATTTTATATTTTTCTATTCGATTGTTTTTAAAAGAAAAAACATAAGAACAGGGTGGAAAGGGGCGCAAGGGCAGCAAAAACACCGCCACTACATGAAAAAAAATAAAACTTTTAAAACAATGATCTTTATTCATGTGTGACGCGGAATTTATCGCCCCTTGCGCCCCTAGCGTCATAAGCCTTTGATTTCCCAAACCCTTTTTTGGGGTGCAAGCCTTGCATTATGGAAATTTGCGCCCCTAGCCACCCGAATTTTAAAAATCGAACGGCTATGCCAAGCCAAAATGCAGATAAAGGGCAAAACAGCGGTAAATGGTGCAGTGTAAAAAAGGGGACAGGGTTTTGAATAAATACACATCATTTAGCCTCTAACCTCTGCAAAACTCTCGCGCCCATTATCAGGCGTTACAAAACTGTCTTTAACACGAATGCCCTTGTAAACCGTGGTGCCGCTTTTTGCCTTCCAAAATTGCCGCATTTGCCCATCAGGTGCGGCAAAGCTAAGGCGCGTATAATCAGGAAAGCGGCGCGAAAAGGTGTTTTGCTTAAATTCCGCAGCACCTTCTTTACTAGCAAAATTGCAATAACCAATAAAAAGATCACCGGGGGATGATGTGTCCTCTTCCTTGCCAGTGACAATACAAGCTGCGCGGATAAATGCCCCAATCGGGTCGCTTTCCTCGCGATATTCATTGGTGGCAAGCAGCACCTTTTCAGGCGGGTTAAGGCCATAGTTTAAATAATCCAACGCCCCACTTACCATCCATGCAAAAATGCCTGATGCTTCATGGCGCAATTTATCAGGCAAAGCGCGGTCAACATCTTCTTTGGGGATTTGAACCTCCCACGGCACTAAAAAAACACGCCGCCAAATACCGTCAGATGTGTCGTCAATGCGCGGCTTATGGTTGCCTGAAAGGATAATCTTAAATTGCGGATGCACTTCAAAAAAATCTTCATGCAAGCGCCGCACAGGGATAACTTCGCCGCCGGTTAAGGTCTTGATCAAAGCGTCTTTTAGTTTAACGCCCATTTCAGGCTCACTCGCCGCAACCAAACGCGCACCGGGTAACCGTGCAAGATCAGGCGTTGCTTCCGCGCCGCCGCGCCTTGTGTCACCGGCAAAGGAGTCGATAGACAACGTCACCGCATAATCACCAATCACATGCGATAAAGCATCTAAAAAGGTGGATTTACCATTGCGCCCAACACCATAGAAAAACAACAAACATTGCTCTGCCGTTGACCCAAGCAGACAATAGCCCATAAAGCGCTGTAAAAAGAGCCGAATGTCAGCATCAGGCAAAACCGTAGTTAAAAACTTATGAAAATTAGGCGCTTCACAGTCTTTCTCAAACTTGGTTGGCGCAAGTTTTGAAATAAGATCTTCAGGGCGATGCGGATCAAGGCGATAATTCCAATAATGCTTTGGCTCATTGTCAGTGCCAATGTCTTCACGATAAAAACGCAACGTGCCGCTACTCGTGTTAAAGGCATAAAGGTCGGCATTCATGTCGGTAACGACCTTAGCCACATGGGGCAGGGCTTCGGTAAGCATATTGTTTAATTTGCTGGTACCAGCTGAGCTTTTGGCATGGCGGTGGCGTGACGATTTGCGGCCATTGACTAGCTTTTTGGTGTCTTCCGCCTTTTCTAAAATATCGTCTAATTCCATATAGCGGCCAAGCTTGTCAGTATCCCAGTCTTTTTTAGGGTAGCCCATTTTCTTTTGTTCAATTTTGGCAGTGCGGCCTTCGTCTAATATTTTTTGCTCATCTTCCGTTGCGGTTAATAGATGCGCTTCATTGTCGATAAGTTCCGCGGTGTTTTGTGCTAGTGGCCGCACGACGGAACCATCATCATCTTCTTTCCAGCGTTTGCCGTCAAAACCATGCCAACCAATACGCGCCACATGCAAAACTGTGTCGCCATAACGGTGCAAAAAACGCCGCCCATTGCCAATATCGGTCTCAGGCTCACCCATGCAATCGGATAATAGTTCTTGTGGGTTGCTTTCAACACTTGCGGCATTATCTCTCGCCAAAGGGTGCGGGTTTTGCGTGCTTTGCCCAAGGGCTGCCGCCTCTTGTGCATTGGCAGCATCAAGCATTGCTTTGACAGATTCTGGTATATTATTGTTTTTGTTTTCTTTATCGCTCATCTTCAACCGCCATCATATCTGCCACATCGCGCCCCCGTGGCGGCCAAACCACAATGATGCGGCGGTTGGGCTTGCTAAAGCGCACCTTGGCGCGGGTCATGGCAGCAGCAGTCATCACCCGCTCGCTATCGCCATCGGCAATTAAAACCAACTCGCTAATCCAGTCAGGCACAAAAATGCAATTTGCCGCATCGCTCATTAGTGGCTTGTCACCTGCCACAAAAACACGCCGCTCACGCCCTTTACTGTCGGTCATGGTTTGGCTTGGGTGGGCAAAGCGGCTTGCAGGATCGGCAGGACCGCATAAATTGCCAAGGTCGCCACTTGCCGCATAAATTGTGTCATTGCGTAAGCCTTCGGCAAGGCGCAAAGCAAGCACTGTCTCAATGCCTTCACCCACCACCATGCGCTTGCACTCAAAACGCGGCTTGAAATAGCCATCACGGTTAAACACAAAACCACTTAGCGGAATGAGCCCGCCTTTTTTGCTGCCGCGCATTTTCTTGGTTGGCAGAACCTCACCTGATTGCGGCGCGGTGAATAATGGGCGATATTTGGGCGGATTATTCAAATCAAGCCAAGTTAAATGGCAGCCAATAATCAGCCCTTCGACATTGATAAAAGGCGCAACCATGGCTGGCCCTTCATAAATAATCTTAGAACTGCCACCATCGTTAAAATAATAAGGCTCGTTGGATAGTAAACGAAGTGGAAAGCTAGAGATCGCCCCACCGCAGCGCTTTGCTAAATAGGCATTAAATGGGCTGTCTTGCAGCAACCGCCCCGCTTGCCACTTTTCTCGCGCAAGTCTTTGCTCTTTTTCGCGGTAAAATTTGGCTTCCGCATCCGCTTTCGCCCGTGACGCCGATGCCTTTTTTTGCCTTTGCTCAAAAAGCCACTTAGCTTTTAAACGCTCTTCATCGCTAACTTCATTTTGTGGCGCAGCGCGGCCAAGCACTGTTTCCGCCGCTTTGATTAAATCTGCACGTATATGCAAATCCAACCCCAAAACATGCCCAGCAAGCGACAAGGCACCATGCCCACCTTTGGCACAGCCACGGCAATTCCAAACATCTTTACGGATATTATAAGAAAAGCGATCCTTGCCACCACATTGCGGGCAGGGGCCAGCATATTCACCATTGCGAGAAATTGTTGGCAAACCAAGATCAGTCACGCAATCGGCAATTTTTACGCCACCTGCTTCATCAATAAAAAGATTGATTATTGAACCACTCATGCTAACAATCTCCCCTGTATGAAACGCGAGGGAAAAGCATGAGCAGTAGTCGAAATATCGATAATGCAAATGAACAAAAGCCGCCAATACGTAAATTGTTCGTATTTACGTTCATTTTTGTTATTATTGTAAGCTATATCTGGATTGTTAGAATTGTAAATTTGTTTACCGATGAGCTTTTTACAAGTAACCAACAGTACATGATAGTAGCTATATTCGGTTTTTGTTTGGCGATAATCTATATTGGAATAGGATATGCCTTTCGAAGCAAAATTTCCGACCTGCTGCGGGCACCCACAAGCATAGTTCCAAAAACCAGAACAAAAGTGGCTTTTGGATTTGCAGCGCTTTTCATAAGCTTTTTTCCCCTTATGGCTTGTTGGTTTGCACTGTCTGTTTATGAAAAAAGTTACAAGTCTTGGCAAGAAATCCTTAATCTTCCCAATATTAGTTGGAACGAAGATGCTGCAAGGAATATAATTCTTGCTATATTTGCGTTTAGTGGCTTTGTGGTGGTCGTTTATCGCGGTCTGCTTCACTCCGAGCAGGTTACTAGCCAAAACATACAACTTGAGCTTGGTAATAAACAGTTCGAAAATGCTACAGACAACCTCATAGAAACGCAAAAAAACAATCTTGCTAAACTGCTGGTTGATGCCACTAAAATGTTGGGTGCTGATACAACAGATGCCGAAAAAATGGCCGGAGTCATTTGCTTGTCTTACATCATTGACGTTCCTGATGAAAATAACGTCTTTGCTTATCAAGCTGTCAAAGTGCTTAAATTGTTTGTCAATGAACGTGCACTGCAAAGCCCTGATGGAATGAATTCTAATACTAACCCAATTGAATTTGAAGCGCTTGATGTAATTGACAAATACAATCAAAATAACGGGAGTACAATTGTTCTCCGTGATGTAACGATTAGCGACAATAAGACGGTTAAAGAAATTAAAATGTGGCCAAATACCAAGGGCATCATTTATGATAATTATATATTCACAAACGAAGTTTTTGATGAAAAATACGTACCTTTCAGAATCAAAAATTGCGAATTTTTTAGATGCACATTTAATCAGCAAAACAAATTTATACCAGTATTTATTACGGTAAATGGGACAACTTATGACCCAAATACAGGCGAGTGCAACGAATATGACGCAATATCTTATCCTTATGAAATTGGTTTTAAAAATTGCCTTTTTGGGACTTCTACATCTACTAGTCAGGACTTTTGGATAGTAAAAACAGAAAATATTTATAATTTTGATTTTGGTACTGATTGCCGTTTTAACGATGAAGTCCTGACCGATGCTTCCATTGTTAGTGGATTTATAAAATGGGGTATTCAGCCGCTTAGCGATCGCGATGTTGACGCCCCTCCACTGGTACCTCCTAGTGTTACATGACAAATTATCTACCATCACACGGCCCCCTTTTTCACTCGGTCATCAACGCCGCCGCCATTGTTCATAAATTCAAGCAAAAAGATGATATTGCAGGCGGCGTGGGCAAGGTGGGGCAGGCCGGATTCCGCGTCCAAATCCTCACCATTCCAAAAGGCAAATAGATGCCGCAGGGTGGCTGCGTAAAGCCGCCCCCATACAAACCCGCCATCGGTTTGGCTGCGCCAATTGTGGTCGCCATATTTTTGCGCGCCAAAGGCTAAAACCTTAGCTATTTGTAGCAAGGGCTCTACTGGCAATAGGTCAAGGCGTGGTTTACCGCTATCATGCTTTGTTGCACTATTGGCTTGCTTAACTATCATCTTAATAATCCCTATAGCTAAGGGCAAAAGGCGGGGCATTTAGCGCGGCATCATATTCTTCGCTATATAGCCATGTCATTTGCATGATTTTGCGCTTGTTAAAGCCCATTTGTTGCAGTAGCAAAATGCCCTGCTTTTGGTCTACTAGCGGCATAAAACGCAGCCGCTTAACATCAACACAATTTTCAAATCCAAAAGGCGGCATCATACGGCCTCGCTTTGTATGAAAGCAGTGCGTTTTATTTGCAGCGCAGTGGCATAAAACATTTTTGGCTCTATGCCATACCAAGCGCATAGTTTTAAAAAGCTATTGGTACATAAGGGCGCACCTTTTTCTGCCGCAACAATGCTTGGGTGTGGTAAACCAATTTTTTGCGCAAGCTGTTGTTGGCTAAGGTTTATAAAAACGCGCCGCCGCTCCATCATCAGGCCAAAAACACCCCAATCAATCAATTGGGCGCGCTGTGTCTTTAAACTTGACGTTTTAACTTGCTTGCTATGTTGGGTAATTGTACACATCATCATTCGCCCTCATTTTCATTTTGGCTAAGGCTCGCGCGTAAATGGTGGGCGCAGTAGGGGCGGCCATGTTTGTTAGCGCGTTTGCAGCCACAAACGGGCATTAATGGCCCTGCTTCACTCATTGGGTGGCTCGCAAAAAACAAACAGCGGTCTTCAAGCAAGGCGCGCTCATAACTCATAGGCACCACAATAAAGGGCATTTGCTGTAATTGTTTAAAGTTGACGCCCAAATTGGGTTTATTGGGCTGCTCCCATGTGCCTTCACGCTGCTTTTGCAAATTAAGCAGCACTTGCTTTTTCACGCGGCGCGGGAAGTGCTGCGGATAATGGTTATAAATCGCTTCATGGACGCGCTGTGGCTTACAGCCCAAGGCATGGGCAATTTCGCCGCCGCTTTTGCCGCGCTTCCACATCAAAGCAGCTTTTGCCAAGCGCTCTTTTGTCCAAAAGGCTTTTAAAGGGGTGGTGTTGCTCATTAGTAATCTCCACCAACCACATGCAGGGTAGAAACCTTGGCGCGTGACAATTGCTGGCGCAGCTCAAGCATTTTAATTTCCATGGCACTGCATGCGCGGTCAATGTCGGCAGCCTCGGCAGGGGTTAGCTTACCATCAGCAAAGGCGCGGCTGCCTGTTGCCATCACATCGCCCGATGCTGCCACAAGGTCTGAAAACTTGGCCAAGACCGAGCCCATGCTTTTACCCTCTTCATCTGGGGCAATAAGGCGGTAGCCGTTAAGCGCGGCAAGGGCAGTGGTCACAAGCGGCATGCCGCATTCATTTTCCAGCATATAAATAGCATTGGTGGGCATTAAATCAGGGTCGGTGGCATTGTTCCAACGGCCAACCTGACTTTTAGAAAGTGAGGTAATCTCAACACAGCGCTCAATGCCGCCGCATGTCTTAATTAAATCACGCTGCGCCGCCTTTAAGCGGTGAAACCAAGCCTCGTTAATCATTGCCATTTTAACAACCCCTTAATTTAAGCAAAGCTTTCCCGTGGCGGGAAATTCCGCAAGATTTTCCCATAGTGGGAATAGATTTTTTATGGTTTTAATAGCGCTACCAAAGACACTTAAAACCGCACCAAAGGTGAAAGGCACATTTGATGAAACAAAATTTAAAACCACTGTTCAATTTTGGTAAAACGTCTACGGAGTTAAATTTGAATTTTTTGTACGATATTCATCGTACCAATCGGAGGGAGTGACATGACCATTTGTGACCTCTTCTATCTTTAAAATAATTGTGGGCTCGGGAAATCGCCTGCCAGTCAAGTAGCGGTTGATTGCTACTTGTGTGACACCAATCAACAAGCCAAATCGGGCTTGTGAAATTTTATGGTCGATTAAATACAATTTGAGCTTCTTCATAATCCCGTAAATACCATAATGGATTATATACGTCAATATAATAGTCTGTTTTGGTATTTGTCAAGCTAAACCAGATCGGTATAATATGTTAATTATGAACATCATCAGAAAATTACGCCAAAATTTAAAGTTAACCCAAGCACAACTAGCAGAAAAAGCTGGTACAACTCAGCCGCAAATTAAGCGTTTGGAACTTGAGGAACGTAAACTCACTAAGGAGTGGGCAGAAAAACTTGCGCCTCATCTTGGCGTGGAAGCTTCTATGCTACTGTTTCCAGAAAATGAAAACTTGATACCAGTTTTACAACCAATTGGAACTATTCCAGTGATTGGTAAGGTTGCAGCAAATTCATGGTTGGCGGTTGATGATCTAGATGTGTATAATGATGAAGAGGAATACGTTCCAAGTGTTTCTGGTTATCCAATAAAGGCGCAATTTGCTTTAACCGTAGATGGTAATTGTTTAAATAGAATAGCAAACAATGGTGACAAGTTAGTTTGCGTTGATGTAATAGAACTTGGCATGGATGTGCAGCCGAACGATTTGGTGATTGTTCAACGCTCTCGTTTTAATGGGCAAATGATCGAGCGGACAGCCAAACGAATAAGAAAAACAATTGATGGTTATGAGTTGTGGCCAGAAAGTAATGATCCTAACCATCAAGAACCAATAAAAATCACTGGAATAAACGAAGGTGATGAGATTAGGATCATTGGTAAAGTACTGTGGATATTGCGGAAGCCTTAAAAGAAAAAACTTTCAATGTTTATCTAGTCGCTAATATTTTTATTACCTTATTTTTTTATTTTAGTTTTATATCAGCTCAAAGCTAGAATTAAATTTATAATTATCTTGTAACTCAAATTTTTATTTATGATTTTTTTTAAAAAATACTTTATATATCATTTATATCATCTTTCAATTTTTGTATTTTAATAAAATTACTTATAAAGTAAATAATAGAATAAATAGAGCAGCATAATGATGTGCTTTGGCCGAGTAAAGTAAAGTTAATTGAAAGAGAAAAATTAAATAGAGTCAGCTGCAATATATTTTTTTCTCCAATCCAAAAGCTAACTATATATGTAACAGTTGTAAGTACAAAATATATGATGTAGATATTCCTTACTTGGTTAATTCTTTTTCTAAGCTGAGCCAAGTAATCTTTATTTTTTATTTTACCAAATCCCATTGTCACGATTAAACCCATTCCAATGGAAAACATTACGCCTGAAACATTGTACATCGTTGAAAGTACGTTTTGTTCCAGATCGCGATTAATAAAATAATACACAATGAATGTGGTTGCTAGGATAAGTAATAACCGGTATAATTGGTTCATGACTGCTCAATTTGATCAATGTATCTTCTCATTGCCATCTTTAATTCAGGTTCGGAAATAGCGCCATCTTCAGTTAGTGTAACTTCAATCTCCTCTTTGCATTCGATTTCAGATCCCTTGTAGGTATTACCTTTTCTGTCAGTAAGAGTTATATCATCAGTATCAGCTACAGGCCTTAAAAGAGCTCCATAAGATTTTTCAAAATCTTCATCACTCATTGCTCTTGGCTTTTTTACCTTTAAAATAAGTTCTGCGGTCAATATATCTTCAAGATTAACATCTTTTAATGAAGGAGAATCACCCACAATCTTAGCCAGTACCTCTGACACACTATTTTTAATTGAAAAGCTTTTCTTTTGTGTTTCCTGTTGATTTTTGTTGAAACTAAAATTTGGGCCAACTTTAATTAACTTTAAATCTGATAATTTAGCAGCGTGCTGAGGCGCTATCTTTGGAGATAAATTATAATTGTTAGTTTTAAGTAATGAACTTATATAGGCTTCAAAACGCTTTATTGTCTTGTTTCCAGGTAAGTTGCATACTAAATACTTACCTTTTATTAGATAATAAAATTCACTTATTGTTTTTAAGTCGCTGGTTTGACTTTCTTTTTCTTTTATTTCAGAAAGTGCAAAAGTTTTTCTAATTAAAAAATCTTTAGGTATATTTCCTATATCAGAACTACTTTTAATTGTAATCATTGTGCCGAATAGCTGTTCTGCATTATCAATCATTTCTTTTTTGAATTCACAGCAAAGGTCACCCTCTTCTGACGAGCTATTTATTTTTACAATGCGTTGTTCGGCATCTTTACTTGCATCAAGTTGGGCAGAAAAATCATGAACGAGGTCATCTGCATTTTTTTTTAAGTCAAGAGATGTAATTGTAAACACACGAAGCTTAACCTTTTTTTGTGATTCTGCCATTTTAACCTCCAATATTATTTATTATAGATTAATTGCGCTATCTGAGTAAGTAAAGGTTTTAAACTTACAGGTGAAGCTTTTAGCGTATATCGGAGAACAAATCAAGAACATTTTGATACTAGTTGTTTGTTTTAGCGTTTTTTTTATTTTTTTAATTAATAGACCGTTATGGTATTGACATAAATAGTCCATTTTGGTATTTTAATTAAGCCACGAAGAAGCCGTTGCTGATCTGGTTTTATGGAGTAAATACAATGACCAATGTCAATACTAATCCATCTATTTCTCCCCCAAGTGCAATATGGCAGCAGGGGGCTGCTATTCACCCAATTCCCACATGTTGCCACGCTATGATGCTTGCCATGCAAGATATTGCGGCGGCAAAAGGCAATGTTGATGTTGCTGATTTAAAAAATGCTGGCTTTGGTGATGATGAAATCGCTACCTATGGTGAAAAAGCCGCAAGCCTTGCCCAAAGCTATGCGGTTAAAGCAGTGTGCAAACCCAAGCAAAACTTGCTGCAAATACCGCTTATTATTTCCGCGAGTGAAGCGACGCCACCACAATTTGATAATACCATTAATAATGACAAGCTGGGCAAGTTTTGGCGCGATTACTGCGCTTGTGTTGCTGCGTTTAAGCTACACCCATGGCACCCCTTGCGTGAGCGCTGCATTGCCATGCTAGCGCAATATTTAGCTGCGGTTAACATTGGCCAAGCAAGCCGCGCCGCCATTATCCGCCAAGTGGAAGCGCATTTGCGGGCCATTCCTCTTTGTCAAAAGGTGTAGGCCCATGCAAAAACCCATCGCACCGCAAGCCATTGAAACAGTTGCCAAGATTGTTGATATTTTACCAATAGATAATGACGAATTGGCACAGCAAGTCTTAGCAATGACCTTTAAGGCGGTTTGCAAGACGCTTAATATGAGCAAAGACGAAATAATCATAGCCTTTATCCGCATTATTGAAGCGGAAGAAGAAGGTAGAAAAGCCAAAGCACCTTTGGCCAACTAAGCCATAACCCAACCCACATTTTTAGGAGACCATCATGCAACGCGGCAGCGTTTGCAGTGGAGTTCTATTGTCTTTTAACAAGGTTTTTACAATGACCCAAGATGAAGCACGACAAAAAGCCATTAATGCTGGCGTTGAAAGCTTAAAGGCAGGTTTTGCCAATGTTTTTGACCATGATGAATGGCTAAAAGCGCTTAACCTTGCCCTTGATATTTTTACCGAGCAATGCGGCTTTATAAAAGAAGCGCCAAAGCAAGGGCAGGGGTTAGAAAAAGGCGTTTATGTTGCTTTCGATAGCCAAGGAAAAGCGGTTGAGTTTATTGCTAATCCTGCGCAATTTGACGGCAGTTTAGCTGTACAAGCCGACTTATATTCAAGACTAGCGGTAGCTTATAAAAAAGCCGCCAATATGGGCGGTACAGTGCGGCTTCTTTCGCAAGAATATCAAATGCAAATTGTAGACAAGTTTTAAAGTGTAACGAGGTTAAGGTTATGGCCGCGCGCATTCCACCCGTTACCGTTGAATTGTTAGAATCATATCTTGATCATTTGGCCCATCTTATGGTGGATTATGCACCAGATTTTGATGCTTGTTTACCGCTTTATGAACGGTTGGAGGCGGAGATTGAAATATTAAAAGATAAGGAAAAGCGCATGGCGGCTGTTTATGCACGGGCTAACAAACTAAAACAAGAAAAGCCTGCTGTTAAAAAATTGAAAAATCAAACGGCAAAGCAATCCGATTAAGTTGCTCCCACTGCCACAATAAACCGCCGCCAGATCCATAACGTGGGCGGTTGTTAGCGTGGCCCATCAATGCCATACGTAATTCATGATCGACATCGGCTTCTTTCATTCTATCTTCAAAAGCATGTCTAAGGGAGTAGATCACCTGATTGTCTTTTTCAAATAGGCCATTTTCCCTAAAAAATTTATTTAAAGTATTCGATAGGGTGGTTTCCTTATCGCGATAACGGGTAAAGCCGTTGCGATGTAGTTTTATAGCCTCTAATGCCACGCCAATAAGTGGAATGCGCCTAACGCTAGAGTTTGTTTTGATTTCGCGTGGGTCTGCAGGGTCTACACGCGGTGCAATATCAATAAAGGGTACTTCGCCATTTAGGTGAATATTTTCTGTGCCAAGATTGCAAATTTCACCAAGGCGGGCACCCGTATCAGCCAAAATAAAAACCACATGCCGTGCTTCGTCATTAAGCTTTGCCAAAGCGCCTGGTTGATAAAGCTTGTCTTCAATCCAGTTGGTTGAAAAAGGAGGGCGTGTTTTATTGACTTCTTTAAAAGATAGGCCAGACAATGGATTGTTGTAGTCAATTTTACCTATATGCGCAAAATAGGAGTTTAAGAAAACGCGGGCATTGCTAATTTGGCGATTGCCCCATGCTGCTGAATGGGTGGCAGCGCCGCTTGAATCTAAGATTGATTTTCCCAAGCTTTTATAAAAGGCTAAACCGTCTTGACGTGTGATGTCATCTATATCTTTGTCACCAATGGCATCGCTTAATAAACGCAAAGTTGCGCTTCGCCCTTGTATCCAACGTTCACGTTGATGTTGGCTTTTGCCCGTTAGCGTATGGGGGATAATATCTTCAAAATAAAGCTTGATGGCATCGCTTAGTAGTGTGTTTGGCGCTTTTACCGCACCAAGCAAGCTTTGTTGTAGAGGCGGCGGCAAGGTTTTGTCAGTGATAACAGAAAAGCGGCTGATAATTTCATCTAATGATGCCTTGGCGAGATCGCCGGCGGTTTTAAATGCAAAACCAAATGCTTCAACCTGTTTCATTGCCGCTTTATAGCGTTCCATCGCGGCATCGCTGTTCGTGCCTAGCATCAATGCTGCCCATAAATCATTGTCAGCTTTTTCATGCAAATCGCGTTTCGTGCGAGCAATAATCAAATCACTTGTGCGAAGTGAAATTTGAATAATTGGGCTGCGTTTATCTAGTTCAATAAGTGGTGTGGGCACACGTCTTTTATAGACGTAATTGCCATTGCGTAGCATGAGGTAACGATCTAGATTTGATGTTTTTGCAACCACAATAATGCATAGCCCCAACGATTTGTGTGACAGTTTGTATGCTATATTGTGTGATAGATTTGGCGTTTTTGCAATAGCAATGATTTTACAATTGAAAAAGTGCAATAAAAACAATTAGTTGCAAAAATTTAATGGCGGTGAGAGAGGGATTCGAACCCTCGATACGGTTCCCCGTATACACACTTTCCAGGCGTGCGCCTTCAGCCGCTCGGCCACCTCACCATTGTGGCGGCAATATAGCGAAAAATTAATATTTCACAAGCCCTAAAAGCTAAAATAATTGTCGAATTTCATCCCTCGTTGTCGGTAACACTATCTTAAGTAAGGTTTTTAAACTGATTTTTATTGAAAAAAGACACGAAAATAAATAGTTACGAGATTTTGTTGAGGTGGATAGGATTTAAAAATAATTGATTTAATAACAAAATTTTATTTCAACTATAAAGTTTCTTTTTTGAAAATACCTTTCAAAAAAATAATCGATGAAAATATAATTATTACTTGCAATTTCAAATAAATATGAACATTGTTCATTAGTGGTTGGATTCACGGAGTGACATTAATGAAAAAATCTCAACGATGGACTGAAAAATGCTTTAAGTTATTCCTTTGGGGGCTCACTTTCATTTTTGCATGGTTTTTGTTGCAACTTGGTAGTAACATTATTGCGGATTTGCCTAAAGTTGAGGCAAAGCTTACAGTTGGTGATTTTATTGATGATGCCGCAATTGCGCATATCGAAACCAAGCGTTTAGAGCCTCTCCAAGAAATGCAAAAACAACAAGAGATTTTGCACGCGCTTCGCGAAAAAGTCGAGCTAAGTACTAGTTTGTACAATTCTAGCAAAACCGAATTTGATAATTGGTTAGCAACTCGTCGTAGTATCCAATCTAATTCACAAGATGACAGTTTGATTGCGCGTACGAATGATTTGAATACCTTACAACAAGCAAAGCAAAAAGCCGAGCATGATTATGAAGTTCATCAAATACAATGTGAGTTAGCGCAAACCGAGTTTTATGCAGTTGGTAAGGATATCGATAAAGATATTGCCAATATTCGTGCCACTGCTGAAATTCAGCTGCAAAAGGCGGAGGCTTGGCAAAAATTAAAAGTATTTGTCTATCGTTTAATTTTAACCTTGCCCTTGTTGGTTGTCGCTGGTTGGGCTTTTGTTAAAAAGCGTAAAACTATCTATTGGCCATTTGCTTGGGGTTTATTATTTTTGCAATTTTCACGTTTTTTGTAGAATTGGTGCCATATCTTCCAAGTTATGGTGGTTATGTAAGGATAATAACTGGTGTTATAACATCTGTTGTGGTTGGCATTTACTTAATTCGTGCGTTTCAGGGCTATTTGTACAGGATGAAGGAACTTGAAGCCGAGCCGGAAATGCAGCGTCGCAAGAATATAGAATATGACAAAGCTTTAACTTTTTTACAAAAAGAACGCTGCCCAAGTTGCGAGCGCAATATACCGCTTAAGGATGGAAAAACCGATTTTTGTCCCCATTGCGGTTTGCATATTTTTAGTTGTTGCAATAATTGCCATAGTCGTAAAAGTAATTTTTCACCCTTTTGCTTTTCCTGCGGTGCGTCATCTGGTGTAACTGATGTGGATGGTTTTAAGTGCATAGGTGTCGCAGAGCTGTAATTTTATTTATTAATAGAATTACATGAATTTAAACCATAAGGATGATTTTTCATTGTGGTTTGTTCTGTTTTTATTAAATAATTATCTCGATTTTTATTTGTAAATATATATTGATTATGTATAATTACTTTGTTGCAGTGGGTTGGTTCGATTGTTTTATAAAAATTGGGGGTAGTATTCATGTATCAAAATCCTGATATGATTAGGGTCGCAACTGGTTTTGGTACTTTGGATACTTATGCTTTGAAAACTTATCTTAATAGCTATGGTATTGAGGTGATGTTAGATAATAGCTATTTTTCTGCAGCGTCCCCGCATTATGTTTTTGCGACTGAAGGTATAAATATGTGGGTTTTTACAAGTGATTGGCCGGTTGTAAAAGAATTAATTGCCACATATCGACTTGAGCAGGAGCAGGGCGCATCTCATTCTAGCATATTGGGCAAAGTGGTCTTTACAGTTTTATGGGTGGTTTTGATGGTTTTGTGTACAACGCCGCCACCAGCTAGGGGGGTATATTTTACCCACCCTAAAATGGTTGCAAGACTATTGAACCATGAAAATGATGAGCGTAAAGCCTAAATTACCCAGTTACGTTAGCGGCTACATTTTTGTTTGGATTTGCTTGTGGATCCATCATTGCAGAGAAATTTGCCATCGCTTGTGCATTGCTTTACACCGCCTTTTTTGCCGCTACAAGGTGTGTTTGCACTATAAGCTGGTAGGCTTGCAAAAGAAAAAATAGCAAGTACCAAAAGAGCAAAAATGTTTTTCAAAATATTAGTCATAGTTTAACCCCCATTAAATTTAACTTCATCCATTAAAGCTGTATTTGAAAACTAATCAATAGCAAGCTGCAATAGCTTGCGTTTATCCCATAAAATTTGTGCTTTTAGACTGGTTGCTAGGCAGCTTATTCAATTTTAAACAAAATACGCTTGCAATCTTTTTAAAAATCTATAAATGACTAACGGTCATTATTAGCTATTTTGACGTTTTTATCTATGGCGATTTAACCAGTTGAGAGATTTCATGCGTGTAAAAAAAGGCGATGAGCTGAAAAGAGCAATTATAATAGCGGCAACCCAACTCTTTAGCCAGCGCAGCGTAAAAGACGTTTCAATTGACGAAATCGTAAGAAATGCAGGAATAGCTAAGGGTACGTTTTATTTATATTTTACATCAAAAAAAGAGTTGCTTTGCTATCTCGCAGAAGATTGGGTTAGTCAAATGGTTGGCAAAGTAAATGAAATTGCATCAAAAACTGACGAGCGTGCTTTTCAGCTCTTTATTGCTGCTTTTTCATCTTTGAAAGAAATTGAGAATAATCATCCTTATCTCCATGCAGCATTAGATACGCCCAATAATGCTGATCTGCACGAGCAGATCAATGTTGCTTGGGTTAAGCAGATAGGTAAAGCACTCGCCCCTCTGGTTGAGCGAGGGGTAAGAGAAGGAGATTTTAATGTTGATGATGCCTTATCAACTCTTCAATTCATTTTAGCAGGTCAAGCCTACTTACTTGGCAATAAGCAGTTTTCATGGAGCGAGATAGAATATCAAGCCCATTTTGTTTCTGTCTTGAAATTGGTAGAAAGAGCATTGGGAGTAAAAACAAACCAATTGCTTGAAGCCTTTTTAGGTAACCATTTATACCAAAGGAAAGATTAATAATGTCCAATCAAAAAAATATTTTGAGGTTATTTTCTCACCCTTGGCGTTTTTATAGCATAGTCACAATCGGATGTTTTGCTCTTTGGTTTATGGCAGCTTGGTTAAGCCATTTACCACAAAATTCATATTGGCCTTTAATTACTGTTTTACAGCTTTTGGGCTTAATTTTTCCATTTTGTGTATCTTGGTTGATGGTGCGCAAAAACACGTTGTTAAAGTCAGATTTTTATTCACGTTTAACACTGCTTTCAACGCCGCAATTAAAGGCATGTTTTATCGCGATTGTCATTATGTTTGGTAGTATATTGGGTGCAACTGTAATATCATTATTTTTTGGCTACAGTTCAAGCCAGTTTTTAATATCAAAACATGCATCCTTTAGCGCAGGTGTTTTATCCGGTTGGGCGGCATTGTTGCTTGCGCCAATTATTGAGGAGTTAAGCTGGCATAGTTATGGCACCGATTGTCTGCGGCGCAGTTTTTGCATGTTTTGGACTTCGATTATTTTTGCAGTTTATTGGGTGTTTTGGCATATGCCACTTGGCTTTATTGCTAATTATTATCAAGCCAATCTTGTAGAGGAGGGGTGGCAATATAGTTTAAATTTTGCAATTAGCTTATTGCCTTTTGTTCTTATTATGAACTGGTTATATTACCGCGCTGGTCGCAGCATTATTGTTGCAATTATTTTTCACCTTGCTGCAAGTATCGCGAACGAATTATTCCAAACTAATCCTGATACAAAAATCATTCAAACAGGCCTTTTGATACTATTAACGGCTTGGCTATTATATCGCTATCCAAAAGAATTCTTTCAAAAATAAAAGGCATATTTGGAAAATCGCATTAATATTTTGATAACTCAGATTTAGCTCTTAAAACTGTTTTGAAAGAAGATTGAGTGATAATTACAAAATAACAATCAATTCAAATGCATCACAAAACTGCTTAATTTTTTAGAAAAAGGCTAGCTTATATCTGACAATCTTTTTTAGGAGCTTGGTTGGATAATCAAATATGAGCTAATAAAGGCCATTGGTGTCATTTTCCAAAAGTCCAATCTCTCGCATTTTGTTTATTAATTCGGGGGTGATAATACCGGTTTCTTTCAATGAAAACATTTTTTGAAAGGCCAAAATTGCCTTTTTGGTATTATCATCGCTGATGCCGTTTACAACAAGATGAGTATTGCCAAAACTGCGTAGTGCTGTTTGTATTCGCATCATTTGGGCTTTTTCTTTTGATAATATTGCTGTTGGTTTATTATCTTTTAATGGCGTTGGCTTTATTTGCGGCACGGCTAGTGCCATAGGAGCTTGGTTAGAAGGTGTGTTTTCGGTAGCTTGAGTTAGAGGCGCTTGTGGACGAGGCTTTGGTATTGCTGGGGTACGATTATCCACTGTGTTCGGATGAAGATTGTTTTGCTCTTTTAATAAAGCTTCAATAGTAAGCTGGTTTGATGTTGAATTATCTTGCTTTTCATGGCTTTCAGAAAAGAAAAAACTGCGTGTTACCATATATTGATTGTAAAACATGTGATAAGCAAGGAAAGAAAAAAAGCATAAAAATAGACAAAATCCAAGAAAGATTAATGGGTTTTTACGGATTATTTGGGCAGCAGAATAACACAGCCATTTTATTAGCTGCGTGATCGTTGATGATATTAGCGCTGTAACGTTGTGTTGTTTTTTCTTTTTTGTTTTACGCCGTTTTGTCGATCTTTTGTTTACTTTTGCCATCGCCTAAATATTTTTCATGAAGTTCTACTGTTTGGGTTTTATTGTTGATTGCAAAAAAATGCAAATTGTCAGCTTCGATTTTTTGATGCTTATTCGCTTTATCTAGTTGAGGTCCATTCCCAAGGGGGAGGGTGAGCGAAATGGTTGTACCTCTGTTTCTTCTACTGCTGATATTAACTCTACCCTTAGCAGCTTCAACAATACCAAATACCAGTGAAAGACCAATGCCGTATCCATCAATATTGGAGGATAATACATTACTTGCTCTTTTGAAAGGGTGGCGAAGTTCTTCTATTTCTTCTTCAGCAATACCGGTGCCGGTATCGCTAACCGTAAGTAAAAGATGATTATTTTTTAAAACACGCTGTTGAATAGTAATAATCGAGCCATCACCGCTATATTTAGCAGCATTTGTAATTAGATTAATCATTACTTGTTTTAATTGTAAGCTCTTTAATGTTGTAAAGCAGCTGCCATGGAGATCTGATGTAAATACTACTTTGCTATGCTGGGTTAAATGGCTAGTCATCACAATAGCCTCAGCAATGGTGCTGTCCACATCTTGATCAATGACTTTATCTTGTTCTTGTTGTTTTTCAAGATAGGTTGTTATCAATTGCAGTAGGTGATTTCCAGATTCTTTAATATGCATGGCATATTGGCGTTGTAGCGAAGTTTCAAATTTTCCAGAAAACTCATGAAGTAGAAAATCCGTAAAGCCAATGATGGCATTTAGTGGTTCGCGCATTTCATGGGCAACAAGAGTAAGAGGTGGCATTTCATTTAAAATTGCATTGCTATCTTGTTCCATGTTGCCAATAGATGAAGTAGGCGCGGATATTTGCCTTGATACGGTTTTATCGATTAATTGGCAGTCAATGTTTATGCCATTTATCCCAAGAGTTACATTGCCCAGTTGAAAGATGATAAACATACCATCCTTGTTGATAAAACGAAAATTGCTATAGCCACTGTCTTTTTTGCCTATGCGTGCATTGTCCAGCAGTGTGACTAAAGCAATTTTATCATTTATATGGACGCTTTCGGCAAGGTGTTTACCTTTTTGAAAAAAGCCATAGAGATGTGTTTCACCCTGAAAAGCTCTAATGTAGCCTTGAGTTGAAACGGTGAGTTTGATCATTGCTTTATGTTTCATGGTTACCATTTTTTTGCTCTAGCCAACATTAATATGCCAATAGGCCACGAGTATGTTTGCGTCAAAATGCCTTGTAAGGACTTAATGAAAGGATAACTGATCTTTTTTTTGCCGCATTTTACCCTTGAAGCTGCAATTATGGTTAATAAATTATAATCCGTGAATTGGGTTTGGTAAGAGCTTTTTTGAAGAAAATATAGTTGTTTTGAGGTGCACAAATTTTTTGACTAAATATTTTTTAAACAAATCAGTTGTTTATATTAGTTTTTATGTTGATGGAATGTTTTGGGGAGGAGGGCGCGGAAAGTAGCCGGCATTTTGATAAAAATATTTTAAATAAATGATTCATCAATATTTAGGAGATATTGTGAAACTGAAATAATCAGATTTCAGAATTATGGATTTATCAGGGGCTGGAAAATGATTTTTTCTTAATTATTTAGATTTGCAGCTCTTGTAAACCTATTATAGGAGCGCTGGTTTTACAAAATTTAAAGATCTCGCTTTGTCAATAATATTTTTACGGTCTAAATATGAAGTTAGAGGTTTTATATCTATAAAATCAATTAATTAATCGCATTTCTTTAATTGGTTTGTAAGGATTGCTAAGGTTAGATTGCATGAGATTCTTAATTAAAGTTGCTTTTTTTCTCATACTGCTTTTTGTTGCAGTTGCATATTTTGCGCCTTCAGAACATGCGCCTCATAGTAATGGCCAATCTTATTCAATGCTTGATGGCATATTTGCTTTCAAATCAACCGTAAATGATATGGGTGGGTTTTGTGATAGAAATCCAGAAACATGTATAACTGGTAAGTCATTTTTTGCCACTATCAAAGATAAGGCGCTTGAAGGAGCTCGTATTTCATATGAGTTCTTAAATGAAAAGCTTGGCGGTCAAGTGGTCGAAAAATAAGTTATCTATAGCTATATCTCTTGCAAGTTATCTATATGGGAGTTTTCTCTATGCTCCCATTAGAAAGCTAAATATATCAATAAAAAGTTTTTGAAAAATCTGCAGCGGCAGCTTAGCTAGCGTTTTAAATTTTTCCTATATAAAAGTTAACAAGAGACCATTTGCATCTGCGGCTGTGATAAAGTAATATGATGTTAAATTGATCTATAATTACTTTCACTTTTTTCACGCAATGATAAAATATGTTGCAATGGGGAAAATTCTTCCAATTAGATTATAATTAAAAAATGGCGCTTGTTTTTGTCCCTATCAACTGCATAGCAGGTAGCCAAAGAAAAATGGCAGGCTAATTATATGGTATCTAAAAGATTAAGTCATGAAGATGGGCATCGTCGCAAGTTTTTGGTAGTTATTGATGAGACGCCAGAATGTAAAAGAGCTGTTGCCTATGCCTCACGGCGAGTAAAAAATACAAATGGCGCCCTTGTTTTGCTGTTTGTGATTGATAGTTCAGAATTCCAGCATTTTCTTGGCGTTGGCGATGTGATGCGGGCTGAGGCGGAAGAACGGGCCAAAACCACCTTGTCACAAATTGCAGCTGAGGTGCGTGAAGGTTTGGGCATTGAAGCAGAACAAATTGTCCGCGAAGGTAAAGCTGCCTTAGAAATAGCAAGTCTGATTGAAGATGATCAGGATATTGCGGTTTTGATTCTTGCCGCTGGCGCTAATGCCGAAGGGCCGGGGCCATTGGTGGAGGCGGTTGCAGGGCGCAATTCGTCATTTGCAATTCCTGTTACTATTATTCCGGCAAATCTAAGCGATGCTGATATTGATGCGGTGACATAAATTCCTATATAACTGCCTAAAGAATATTAAAAATTGGGCTGCTTTTAGTATTATTTCTCTTTTTAGAATTATTTTTCTGTCGCGCTGGTTAAGTATTTAGTTAACGGAAATTGTCTTTAAGACACCTATTGGTGATGGCAGCTTATTATTAGCAGCAATAGAATAAGGTTATGCACTATGTTTATTCAAACAGAAACTACCCCTAATCCGGCAACGCTAAAGTTTTTGCCCGGTAAAATCGTTCTCCATGATGGCGTTGAAGATTTTCGCGATGCCGAAACAGCCTCCGCGCGCTCGCCGCTTGCAGCTAAATTATTTGCAATACCAAGTGTTTCAGGGGTGTTTTTTGGCTTTGACTTTATAACTGTAACTAAGGCTGATGGCGAATGGGCGCATTTGAAGCCTGCTATTCTTGGCACAATTATGGAGCATATGATGGCTGATTTGCCGATAATGGCGATAAGTGCAAATCAGCTTAATCATGACGAGGAAGAATTTTTTGCCCCTCAGGATCAGGAAATTGTTGATACGATCAAGGAATTACTTGAAACTCGTGTTCGCCCTGCGGTGGCTCAAGATGGTGGCGACATTACGTTTCGTGGCTTTGAACACGGTGTTGTCTATTTGAATATGCGTGGCGCATGCTCTGGTTGCCCATCATCTACTGCTACGCTTAAACATGGCATTGAAAACCTATTACGCCACTTTGTGCCTGATGTTGTTGGTGTTGAGGCAATGCCGCAATAGGTAATATGCGCGTTTTCGACATTTGCTGATAACTTGCTGTTAATGGAATAATCGCAGCATTTTTAGTTATCTATATAGTTTGCAATTCGCCAAATCAAAGTGGCTATGAAGTTCTATTTAAAAAAGCCCAAGTGGAATCACTTGGGCTTTTTTTATAAAACTGTTATGAATTAGTGCAGACTTAGCAATGATAATGAAAATTTATCCCTGAGTATTTTTTTTTGATGAAATTTTTAATTTTTATTAATTAATTGATATTATTGATTTTATTGAAAGATTGAACAATATTTCTTTTTTATCTATGTCTTTTTTTTTAAAAAAATGCATTTTAATGTTGACGTTTCAGAATACTTCTATAAAGAGGTGTTCACCTAACAAGGAGGGGTGGCCGAGCGGTTTAAGGCACCGGTCTTGAAAACCGGCGTGCAGGAGACTGTACCGTGGGTTCGAATCCCACCCCCTCCGCCATTTAGACATATTGATGTTCGATCTATGTCTTTTTCCAAATTATCCCAAAAAAACTAAAATTATTAGATTGTGTCTTTGCTTTAGTCTTTCGGCTGGTTTTCATAAAATCGATTTCACTGATGCGTTGCCAAGTTGATTTTGTCTTACGTGATCGTGGCTGAATGATATCAGCAAAAAGGCCATGATTCTTAAAAATTGGCTATGCAGAATGATGGTTTATCTATTTCTTTCATCTAATATAAGTTTTGTGCAATTATTTTTTTTGTTTAAAAACAGTATATTAGCTTTAAGGTAAAAGAAAATTGTGTTTTTTGGATAAAAACTGTTGACGTTAGCGGTTCTCGAACGTATGTTCCGCCCACTTCTCGCAGAAACTTTCTGTAAGGGAGCGCGTAGCTCAGCCGGTAGAGCAACTGACTTTTAATCAGTAGGTCCAGGGTTCGAATCCCTGCGCGCTCACCAACTCATTTTCCTTTATCGCTCATTTCATTTTTGGTTGGATCTTTATTCAATTTACTTGGCTTGTTTTGCGTTTTTATGGCGCTCACTCTAAAGGTTTTTGGCAAATACAAAATGGGGCGCTATTTCTATGGATAGCGGCCCAAGTTTTTAGCTTAAATGGCTTGGTTAAAGAACGTCTTGCCAGCTTTCCATTGCGGTAATGACAGCTTTAATATCCTTATGGCGATTTACGACCGTTGCTGCACCAACATCAGTTAAAGCGTCTGCTAGGCCAGGATAGGCATGGGTGCCGCCGGTAAAGCCAATAACGCGCATACCAGCCGCAACCGCAGCTGTTGCGCCGGGAACTGAATCTTCAATAACAACGGTATTTTCTGGCGCAATATTAAAAGATTTTGCCGCAGAAAGAAAAATATCGGGGGCAGGTTTTGGTTTTTTTGATCCAGTTTCTGGTGCCGAGAAAATCTTGCCTTCAAACAGGTCATAAAGACCGGTCGCCTGAAGCATTTTTTTGATATTTTCACTGATAGAGTTGGAGCAAATGCAATAGGGCAGATCAAGCGAGTTGACTAAATCACGAACGCCATCAATGGCAAGCAATTCACTATCTATCCGCCGGACAAATTCACTATGGGCTTTATCAAGCAAATTGGCCGATAGCGGAATATCGATTTGCTTCTCAATTGCTATTAAAGTGTCTTCAAAGGTCATGCCATTATATCGTTCGGATAATTCTTCACCAGTTGTGGCAAAGCCGGCATCAGTTAATAATTCGGCTTTAACTTTCGACGATAAATATTCTGAATCAACCAGAACACCATCGCAATCGAAGATTACCAGTTTTATCGCAGTCATTTTTATTCCTTAAATCTAGCTCTATTGGTAAAATTTATAATCATGTTTCTATAGATAAGGGTAACTGGCGTATATTGCAAAAAATATCGTCGATAAAATAAATTTCTATCCAAAGTCATTCTTAAATGGGGTGAACCTGAATATCTAAAGTGTGCTTTAGCCAAGACAATGATGAGGCAAAGTTTTTTAAATGGCTAATTAGGCTTTGCTCAATAGTTTGCGACTCGCCAATGGATAAGAAAATTTAAAAAAGGCGAAAAAATGCTTTCAACAAGAATTTTATTTCCCATGCTTAACGTCATGTTTACCATGTTGGGTGATTATGGGGTTCATTAGTAACGGTGTCCAAATTGTTAGTTGAGTATCCCATGCAAAAATTGAGTGTTGTGAATGCATTGCCAAAAGAAGCCACGGAATTAGCGTGGTGCAATACAATCATAAAAGGAGACTGCATTTCGGCATTGGAAAAATTGCCAACCCATTCTGTTGACGTTATTTTTGCTGATCCTCCTTATAATTTGCAGCTTGAAGGTGCATTACACCGCCCCGACCAATCATTGGTTGATGCTGTTGACAATGATTGGGACCAGTTTGAGAGTTTTGAAGCCTATGACGCTTTCACCCGTGCATGGTTGCTGGCTTGCCGACGTGTGTTAAAACCAACAGGAACAGTTTGGGTTATTGGTTCTTACCACAATATTTTCCGTGTTGGCGCAATTATGCAAGATATGGGCTTTTGGTTGCTTAATGACATTATTTGGCGCAAAACTAACCCTATGCCTAATTTCCGTGGTCGTAGGTTCCAAAATGCTCATGAAACCATGATTTGGGCATCGCGCGATAAAAATGCCAAAAGCTATACGTTTAATTATGATGCTTTGAAAGCCGCCAATGAAGATGTGCAAATGCGCTCTGATTGGTTATTTCCTATTTGCACCGGCAGTGAGCGTTTGAAGGATGATAGTGGCCATAAGGTTCACCCAACCCAAAAGCCAGAAGCTTTACTTGCTCGTGTTTTGCTTTCTTCTACTAAGCCGGGTGATGTTATTCTTGATCCATTTTTTGGATCTGGCACAACTGGCGCGGTTGCCAAGCGTTTAGGACGTAATTTTGTTGGTATTGAGCGCGAACAAGATTATATCGACGCTGCAACAGCGCGTATTGATGCGGTAGAGCCTTTGGGTAAGGTTGAGCTAGAACTGATGAAAGGCAAGCGTGCCGAGCCGCGCATCGCCTTTAACAGCCTTATTGAAGCAGGCCTATTAAAGCCAGGCATGGTGCTTTATGATAAAAAGCGTAAAAATGCGGCAATCATTCGTGCCGATGGTACGGTTGCTTGTAAGGGCGATGCTGGTTCAATCCATATGATGGGGCGTAAGGCGCAAAATAGTGAAAGCTGTAATGGTTGGACTTTTTGGCATTTTGAAGAAGATGGCAAGCTAAAACTCATTGATGAATTGCGGGCACAAATCCGCCGTGATCTTGCAGCCACTGGTGCTTAATTCTTTCCAATTTTAAAGATGTGAAACTGATTGCTTTTAAAAGGCAATCAGTTTTTTGTTTTTTTAAGCATTATGTCAAACTATGAATGGTTACATTATCAACCGCCGCAAGCGCTAAATCACATATATGGCGATGATGGGTTAAGTAAATGACTTGACCGCTTTTTGCCATTACGCCCATCAGCCGCAAGGCTTCACTTGCACGCGGTTCGTCAAAGGTTTCCATAATGTCATCAGCGATAAAGGGAATTGGCTCATGGTTTTGTGCAAATTCTTGATAACCGGCAAAGCGCAAGGCAAGATAAAGCTGAAAGCGAGTGCCTTTGGAAAGGTCTGATGATAATTTAGATTTACCGTCCTTGGCGATGGCGATAAGTGTTTCTTGGCTGCCTTTTAGCTGTGTGGTTAAGCCACTATAATGACCCGATGTTATTTCATTAAAGGCTTGCGACGCTCGTTTTAGCATTGAGCTACGATGGCGATCACGATATTGTACCAAAGCTTCTTGTGCTAATCTTTCGCCTGTTTTGAGCTTTAAATATTGAAAGGCTAGTTCTTCTATTTCTAGCCTTATGGTTTGCCTTTCACTTTCAATCATTGCCACTTTATCATCAAAACCAATGGCATCAAGTTGTTTGCGTTTTTCATCAAATAGAGCAAAAGCTTGTTCTTTTTCAGCGCTTAAAGGTTGCATTGCACGCTTTAACTCACCAAGAGCAATAATATCACTTGGCCCCCCATCTAAATCTATATTTTCAAGGGCTGCATGAATATCAGCGCAATTATAGTCGCTTTTAATTTCATGCTCGCATTTGGCTAGCTCTTGTCTTTTATCGGTAATGTCTTTAGCCAAGTCCAGCTTTTGTGCTAGATCATTTAGATCATCAACGGCAAAATCAGAATTGGCAAAATGGTCAAACCGTTGCTTAATTATTTGATGATGCGCTGCAAGGTCATGAATGATGGTTTGATATTGCTTTTCAACTTCCCGCAACTCATTATAGTTTTTTTGATTTTGATCGGCTTTTTGGATTGCATCAAGAACATTTGTTTGTAAATCACTAAAAGCAATAAGCGGATCGTTAAAATCACTTTCAACAAAATCTGGTTTGGCAATGCGATAAAGCGACAAGACTTCATCATGAAAACTTGCCATATCCTTTTCCATTGCAGTTATGCGGTGCTGAAGATTATCGCATTGCTGCTTTAAATCGGGCAAAAGTTCTAACTTATTGATATAATGCTCAATAGTTTCAATAGGGGATATTTCTGCAAGCCAAAGGCCGTTTAATGCCTCATTCCAATCATTTTGCCATTGCGCGGCCTTATGCAGGGCTTGCTCGCTTGCTTTTCGTCTTTCTGCAATATCGTGATTAGCTTTTTTAAAAGCGCGTTCGCTCTCGCTTTTTTTATGCTTTTGTTCGGTTTGGCTTTCGATGAATTTTTTGCCAAGCACCATAAGTGCTTTAATATCCATAGTGTCATTGGCATTTGGTACATTTTGGCAAATATCGGCTTGGATTTTGGCAATTTCAGCTTGCACCGCATCAAAACGCGCCTGTATCGTGATGATTTCATTGCTTATTGTTTGATAATTTTGGCGTTTTATCAGCCAATCTTGCAAAAATTTCATTGCAGCAAGGCTTGGGATTGCTTGTTCAATACCAATTTTTTGCAAAGTCTCAGTTACAAATTCATTAATCTTGACGCGCTCTTGCTCTTTATGCTGAATGCTATCTTCAAGGTTAATTTGCTTTTTTTGTTCCTCATTCCAATCTATTTTCCCTTGCTCTAACTGGGCAATGCGCTCAAAATGGGTGAGGCGGCCTTGTAACGCATCATCATAATGGCCCATTGCAAGGGAAAATTGATTGGCGCTTTCATGGTCAAGTTTATTATAATGGTTTTGCCAAGCAAGCAGCTTTTGCTGCGCCAATGTTTTTAAGGTTTCGCTGTCAACCAGATTGCTTTGCTTTTTAAGCGTTTCAATCCGTGTTTCAATATTGGCAAGCTTATCAGCAATTTGCCGTTTTTCTAAAGCAAACTCATCCAATTGTTGGTTTAATCGCTGCAACTGGTGATATTGCTCGTTCCAATAATCTTTGTCAGCAATAATCAGCCCATTAAGATCACTTATTGTGCCGCTAAATGGCGCAAGCGCAGCAAAAGCTTGCTGTTGTTCATTTTGCAAGCGTGTGAGATTGCTGGCAAGATTTTGGCTTTCAACAAGCAAGCCTTTGTCGGTTAACTCAGTTAGTTTTGCTTCTAGCAAAAGTACCCTATCTTCATCAAAGGCAAGTGATGGGGTGTCAAAACCTGTTTCAAGCTCTTGCAAGGTTTTTTTTGCTAGTTGTAATTCTTGTTGTGTGGAGGCAATCTGACTATCGATTAAAGGCTTTTTGTGTAACAAATCTTTTAAAGGCGAAAGGCGTAATTTATCAATCAAAAGCCCATCCATTGAGCGTTCTGGTTGATTAAGCTGCTTTATAAGTGCAGATAGTTCCGCTTTCTTTTGCATAAGCTCATCTTGGCGTTTTGCAATATCATTTTTTGCGGTGATAAAGCGCGATTTTGGTTCATCTGCCAGCAGCTTTATGGTGTCGCCAAGCTTAATAAGCTTTGGTTCAAAATTACTTTGTTGAAGTTTTTCCTTTAAACTTGCAATTTGCGCGGTTAAATAGTCTTTCCTTTGCTTAAAAGCACTATCATTTTGCCAAAGCTGCGCCATTTCACTGCGCCAAAGGTTAAGTAAATCATTGGGCAGCACTGGAAAATTAGCAAAATGCTCAAGGCTTTGCACTATTTCAGTGTAGTTTTTTAATTTTTTGCGCAATTCAATTTGCTGGTTTAATCGGTCTATTTCATTTGTTTTGCTAAGTAGTGTTTGACTTTTTTGGTTATAATCTTCTTCTGCCTCGCGCTTTTCTTTAACCAATCTTTTATAGGCAGATGCCGCAACGTCAATTTCGGCACTTTCTTGCTTTAGCTCAATTAAGCGCTTCTTTTTTTGCTGGATTGCTGTTGACGAGGCGCGGCTTCGATAAATGGCATCGGCAGCTTTTTCTATTTCTGCAAGTTTTTGGCTTAAACCATCAAGGCCAGCAGTGGCGGAAAATAAAATTTCGCCAAGGTCGCCTTTGCTGTTTAATATATCATTGCCGCCTTTCTCAAGGCTGTCATCATCAAGGGAAAACATGGCTTGATAGCTATCGCGATTAAGACCAGCCATATTGCTTAGTAAGGCTATTTCACTAAATGGGTTGGCCGCACCATCAAGTAAGGAGTTTTTATTGGCCTTTATGCGTCGCAAATCTAATATTTGGTCGCTTGTTTCGAGCTTTGCACCAATTTGCATTGTGGGATATTTGTGTAAAAAACTATAGGAATTTTCTTTTCCCATGCCGAATAAAAAATCAAGCCAAGCGGTAAAAGTGGTTGATTTACCGGCCTCGTTCAAGCCGTAAATAATATGAAAATCACTGATACCTGCTTGTTTTTCACCAAAATCTAAGGTGAAATCGGTAAATTTTCCATAACGGGTAAGGTGGAGCTGCTTAATTCTCATTATGCTTTTAACCGTGCAATAATATCACGGCTCCCCTCATTAATAAGCTGGTCAATGAAGCTATCAAAGCTTTCCTCATCATCGCCCATAAGGTTATTGAGGCCAAGTTGGGGATCATTGCGTAGTGAAGTGGCCGTTTCTTTGATGAATTCGCGTATATCGCTGCGGTTTTTTGCAATATCTGCCATAATTAATGCAAGTTCACTTGTTGGGTCAGCGGTGCGGCTTTGCGCAATTTCTGGCGTGGTACGCACCAAAAGCTTATCAATCCACATATTGCCCATTCTCTCACCAATGAGTTTGGCTTCCTCTAACAATTGACTGTCATTAATTAACCGCCAGTTTAAAGGCGTTGCACCAATTAATTCAATGCGGGCAACCAGATGCTGAGAAAGTGCTTTTTCCTTGGCAAGCAGCATAGCGTTTTCGATTTTTGGAACAATAGTATTAAAGTTTTCAATACCGCTAACATCAACAGCAATAGGGTCAAACTGCGCTAGGCTTATCGGCTTTTCATCTAAGCTTATGCTGCCATCATCTGCCACCGTGACTAAAGTTACTGATTTATAGCCATTTTCATTAATATCCCGCCCTTGCGGAATACCCGGCATGACGATTGTGGTCTTTGTCGTTTTATCTTCAATGACTTGTCTTTTATGGATATGCCCCAAAGCCCAATAGTTAAAATCACAATTTTGCAAATCTTTAACACTGCAAGGCGCATAAGGGTCATGGCCACTTTGGCCATCAAGGCTAGTATGCATGAGGCCAATATTAATATGGTCGGCAAGTGGCGCTTTATAAAACGGTAAAAGGCTATCGGGCGCCGTTTTTTCTTTAAAACTAATGCCATGAAGTGCAATATTGAGCGTATCAGTTTTAATGGTTTCAACGCCGGCGCGTGTTTTAAAAACTGTTACATTTTGTGGTAAGGTCAATTCATGGGTAATGGTAGAAGCTGCATCATGATTGCCGCGAATGATGAAGCAGGCAATATTAGCGTCATCAAGCCGCTTTAATTCCATGCTTAAAAAGCGTGCGGTTTTCATCGAGGTTTGGCTGCCATCATAAAGATCGCCAGCAATGATAACTGCATTAACCTGTTCTTCAATAGCAAGGTTAATAATATTGGATAATACGGTGCGGCTGGCATTACCGATTAGATTGCCCAACTCTTCATCACGTAAGGATAGCGAGCGTAAGGGTGAATCAAGGTGAATATCTGCCG
Organism: Bartonella sp. HY761; assembly: GCF_026743145.1. Taxonomy (NCBI): domain Bacteria; kingdom Pseudomonadati; phylum Pseudomonadota; class Alphaproteobacteria; order Hyphomicrobiales; family Bartonellaceae; genus Bartonella; species Bartonella sp. HY761. Next base: position 1,802,140 of record NZ_CP104887.1, on the reverse strand, counting down.
TATGAATGAAGCGAAACCCCATGATTATATCCCCATATTTATATTAGCGCGCATTTCGATCTGATTTTATCAGATCTGCGCTCTAATCCGTTGTTTACACCGCGTTTTTTGTCCGAAAACCGCTTCACACTTTTCGGAAAAACGCTCTAACTGAAACAATAATACAGCGATTAATATAAGGCAAGCATTGACGTGCAACCGCTTTTATATGGCGAGATCTTTTACTATCTCTAGTCAGGTTTATTGCGCGACTATCAATGACAAAATATCACAGCAATTAAGTTATAAAGCGTGAGATGACCATATGGTTTAAAAATTACCAAACAAAAACTAATTGGCAGCTGGTCGCTTTTGTTTGCAATTGGTAAGCCAAACATCGTAAATGGGGTGTTCTACCGCATTTAGACCCGGGCTATCGGCAAACATCCAGCCTCTAAAAATTGGTTTAATTTTTTGGTCCAAAGTGACCTCATTTACCTCAACAAAACCATCGGTTTTAGTTGCTTCATCGGCGCTGCTGGTAAAGCAGGCACGCGGTGTCACTTGTAAAGCGCCAAATTGGTAGGTCTCACCTATGGTGATATGAAAAGTTGTCGTGCGTCCAGTTATTTTATCAAGGCCAGAAAATTCGGCAATGGGATTGCTAATGCGCTCAGCCAATGTTGGGCTTGCAATAGCAGCTAGGGCCAAAACAGCAAGGCTTAAAGATTTCACAAAAGAAAAAGGCTTTAACAATTTTATCATAGCGACCATTCGAAACTTTAAATTATGTGGCTGTATTTGTTATAAATACAAGTCATGAGCTTTAAACACAAACTATGGCAATAAAAAACCAAATTTACAAATAATCATAATTAAATTGGCTTTTTTTAAAAAATAAACATGCATAAAATTAATTATGCATGTTTAAAATGTTTTATATCAACTGAAATAGAAAAAATCTGCATCAATGGTGCTAAATTTCAAAGTCCAGTATAATATTTCTGCTGCTTATTCCGGAGACCAAGCATTATAATCGCCAGTAACTTTAGGGCGCTTACCATGATTCTCAATCGAGCCTTTAGGTGTATAAGCATTTGCTGAACCAGTCTGGTTTGACAAATGTTCTTTTTGCCACTCAAACGGTACATAATTTTCAGCAGATGGTGGCGTGTCAACGCGGTGATGCATCCAGCCATGCCAACCGGGTGGAATTGTTGACGCTTCAGAATAGCCATTATATATTACCCAGCGGCGTTTATAGCCATCTACGTGCCACCCACCTTCATAATAGACATTGCCAAACTCATCTTCACCAACGCGTTTACCCTTGCGAAAGGTGAAAAATCTTGTGCCAATTGTCGTACCATTCCACCAAGTGAAAACTTGTCTTATTAAACCGGCCATAGCCTTAAACTCCTCAATCATGCCAGTAAAGGGCACAAAATGAATATGTAGGGTCTCTTATGAGCCTATAATTGCATAAATGCAAGAAATAATTAGAATAGTTCTTTTTCCATTACGATTTCAAAAACATCTTTTTGCTCTTGAATGGGTGTTGGAGCTCCAATTTTCTTGTAGCCTTGGCTTTCATAAAATTTCTGTGCGTCTGTACTTTTTTCCAATATTATAACACGGCATTTACGTGCATTGGGAAAAGATTCTTCAACCTCGATCAAAAGACGTTTACCAATGCCTTGACCTTGATATTTGGGGCGCACCATCAGCTGTTGAATAAGAACAGTTTCTGGAAAACCTTTTACGCCACCTTGTAAGGCGTATGCTGCACCTTGTAATTCATCACCATCATCTGCAACAATAAATTCAGAAGAGGGGCGGGTGAGGCACTTTTTAAAATGATCAACAGATTGCCATTTGCCGATAATCTTGTCAACAGCTTCACTGCTGATAAGATTATCATATAGTTCATGCCAAGTGGCAAATAATAGTTCGCGAATTGATTCTATATCATTTTTTGTAGCGGTTCTAAGCCACATAATATTTATTCCAACCCTAGTTTAGCCTTAACAATGTCATTAACTGCTTGCGGATTTGCCTTGCCACCTGTTGACTTCATCACTTGCCCAACAAACCAGCCAGCAAGTGTTGGTTTGGCTTTAGCTTGCTCCACCTTGTCTGGATTTGCGGCAATAACATCATCAACCGCCTTTTCAATGGCGCCGGTATCAGTTACCTGCTTTAACCCGCGGCTTTCAACAACTTCACGCGGATCGCCGCCCTCAGTCCAAATAATTTCAAAAAGATCTTTGGCAATTTTACCTGAAATAGTGCCTTCAACAATAAGCTCAATGATAGTGCCAAGCTGCAAGGGGCTAACAGGCGTTTCTTCAATTGAAAGACCAGCTTTATTTAAAGCACCAAGCAAGTCGTTAATCACCCAGTTTGCTGCAAGTTTGCCATCACGGCCTTTGGCGACTTCCTCAAAATAATCAGCAATGGCTTTTTCAGTAATGAGGATTGATGCATCATAGGCTGAAAGACCAAGAGATGAAATAAGACGGTCTTTTTTATCGTCAGGTAGCTCAGGCAAGTCTGCGGCTAGTTGATCGACCAATTCTTGGCTAAATTCCAGCGGCAAGAGATCAGGATCTGGGAAATAACGATAATCATGCGCTTCTTCTTTAGAGCGCATGGCGCGTGTTTCGCCCTTTGCCGCATCAAAAAGCCGTGTTTCTTGGTCAATTGTACCGCCATCTTCCAAAATTGCAATTTGGCGTCTTGCTTCATAATCAATGGCTTGGCCAACGAAGCGAATGGAATTAACATTTTTAATCTCGCAGCGTGTGCCAAATTCACCGCCTGGGCGACGAACCGAGACGTTAACATCGGCGCGCATGGAGCCTTCATCCATATTGCCATCACAAGTGCCTAAATAGCGAACAATAGTGCGCAATTTAGTGACATAGGCCTTGGCTTCATCAGCTGAGCGCATATCCGGTTTTGACACAATTTCCATCAAAGCAACGCCAGAACGGTTAAGGTCAATACAAGACATGGTTGGATGGTGATCATGGATTGATTTACCAGCATCTTGCTCAAGATGCAGGCGTTCAATACCAATTTCAATATCTTCAAATTGTCCCTTATTATCAGGGCCAACTGAAATGATAATTGCACCTTCGCCAACGATAGGTTGTTTGAATTGCGAAATTTGGTAACCTTGCGGCAAATCTGGGTAAAAATAGTTTTTACGATCAAAAACCGATTTTAGATTAATCTGCGCCTTTAGGCCAAGGCCGGTACGAATGGCTTGTTTTACACACTCAATGTTAATAACTGGCAACATTCCTGGCATTGCTGCATCAACCAATGAAACATTTGCATTGGGCTCAGCGCCAAAAGAAGTTGAAGCGCCCGAAAATAATTTCGAGTTTGAGGTTACTTGGGCGTGTACTTCCAAACCAATAATGACTTCCCAGTCACCAGTGGCACCAGAGATGAAACGTTTTGGTTCTGGAATTCTATTATCAATGATGGTCATTGCCAATCCATATATTCAAATCAATTCAAAGAAATTCTGAAGATATTGGCTACTGCAAATGAGCAAAAAAGGCAAGAGGAAGCATTGGTTTAACATAGTGTTCACGCAAGTTTTTGATAAGTTTTGCAGTAATTTTAAAAAACAATGCTGAATATAAATCACGTTAGATGAGGTTTTGCCCAACGATCTTACAAATTTATTTTTTTAAAAATATCGAGATGAAATGAAGTTAGCTGATGTTTTTTGTTATTATAATTAAGCAATGATCGGTAACCACACTACTTAAAAAGCAGCATATGGCCGTTTAAGGATGCTGTTATCAACATCCTTAAACTGTTTAATTTTTGCAAAATATCAAAACTTAGTTGCGCGCTATTTCAGAAGATTGAAATGCGCGATGCATGGCCTGTGCGCCTTCTTTTTGCATATTGATGCGCATTTTTTCTTCAGTTGCTGCTAATAATTTAGCAACAGTATTATTGCGCTTGGCAACGGGATTTCGCTCATAGCCTTTACGCAAGAAAAAATTTGCTGTTGGCACAATTTCACGCAATTGTTGCGGCATGCTAATCATGTCATAGCCATTGCCATCACCAGTAAGGTTAAGCATTTCAAGTTCTGCGCCAGTTAATTGGCGCGTTACGCCCTTGGCGTGAAGAAAATGCATCGATGTGCGTAATTTATGGGTTTGCAATAGCGGCCCAACATCCTTGTCTAATGTCATAGCATGAATACCAAGGCCGGCTGGCGTTTTGGCAAGCTCTGCCTGTGCACTCCATTGATGGGGTACGGTACGCGCCCTTGCAGTCATTGCGCTGACAACATCTGCTTTACGTAATAAGCGTTGGCGATCTGCCCCTTGTGCCCTCTGCGCTTGGGCTTTAAGTTCGCGGGTGATTTCAGGGCCAAATTCATGCATGACGCTGACACTTGCGGTTGCAACAAGCTGATTATAACCAATAGCGGTGGAAATTGGCCGCGCATTGGCATTGCTTTTTAGCATGCCGGCTTGCAAATCATGGGTACCATCGCCACCTGTTTCAAAAGCATAAAGCGCAACCAGTTGGTAGCGTGTTAGGCCAGCTTGCGAAGCTGCATTGGCATAAGCGCGCATGAATTCTTCTTCATTGCGTGGGCGGTCGGGGGTAAAACCATAGACAGATTTAGCCGCAGCAAGAAAATCACCTGTACCTGGAATTCTTGCACTTGGTTTTGCTGGGGTTATTTGCCCAGGCATTGCGGGTTTTGGTGGGCCATCATAGACTGGAGGCTGATTTAAAACATAATCATTTTGGGTGATGGCTTGACCATTACGGCGTTTTTCATTGCGCTGTTTACGCTTTGCTGAAACATCATCCCAATATTTTTCCGCCTTTTTGCTGTAAGCGGCATGGGCGACTGCCCAGCTGTTACTGGCTGGATTGGTTGGGCGATAGGCTGTAACGCTGGCTGTTGTCTCAATGGATGGTGCTGGGCGGTTTTGCGCAACGGCCGCATTAGGTGCTATATTGGCAGTATTGCTTTTAGGTGCAATGCCTTGCGATAAACCACTCATGGGATTTGAAAAACCACATGCTGTTATGGATAGTGATGCGGATGCTAACAAAAACGCCGTCAAAGCGGACTTGTTGAATTTGCCTGTAGCCTTGGTAAAAAAGCGAAATATCACTATGCTATCCTGTCATCGAGTTTAAAAGATTAATCAGCATAGCAATTTTAAATATTTTTGAAATAAAATATCTAATGCTTGGTTAGCCAATTATTAAAAATGCTCAACATTACCATAATTAGCAATGACGATTTTAATTAGTTTGTCATAGCAATTTTTAACAGAATATGAATTTTTGCCAAAACAAAGGTCATACACAGTTTTTTGTCAATTGAAGGCAGTAATTGGGGTCAAATTGCCGATTTTACCCTGCGCGTAACAGGCGTATTGCATCATCACGCCTAAATAAATAGAGCAAAAGCCGTAAAGCTTGTCCTCTTGGCGAGGTAAGGTCTTGGTCTTTTTCAAGGATAAGACGCGCATCTTGGCGCGCCATTTCCAATAAATCAGCATGGCTTTCAAGATTGGCTAGCTCAAAACCGGGGAGACCAGATTGTTTGGTTCCTAGTAATTCACCTTCACCGCGTAATCTTAAATCTTCTTCAGCAATGCGAAAACCGTCTTCCGTTTCACGCATAACATTAAGCCTTGCAGTTGCCGTCAGCGATAGTGGTGATTTATAAAGCAAAATGCACGATGATTCCTTTTCGCCGCGCCCAACACGGCCGCGCAATTGGTGCAATTGTGCAAGGCCGAAGCGTTCAGCATGTTCAATAATTATAATTGAAGCGTCGGGAACATCGACACCAACTTCAACAACAGTAGTGGCAACCAGCAAGCGAATGTCGCCATTTTTAAATTTGGCCATGGCTTCATCTTTTTCAGCATTAGCCATTTTGCCATGTACTAGGCCAATTTTGTCGCCAAAATATTTTTGCAAATTCAAAAAGCGATCAGTTGCAGAGGTGAGTTCCAGCACTTCCGATTCTTCAACCAAGGGGCAAATCCAATAGATCTTGTCGCCTTTTTTTAATGCTGCATCAACCCGCGCCAATAATTTATCAAGCCGTTCCAATGGCAATGTGGCGGTTTGTATTGGTTTACGCCCCTTTGGCTTTTCACGCAGCTTTGACACATCCATATCGCCAAAAGCTGTTAACACCAAGGTGCGCGGAATGGGAGTGGCTGTCATCACCAGCATATCAGGAGCTTGGCCCTTAGCTGTGAGTTGCAAGCGTTGATGGACACCAAAGCGGTGCTGCTCATCAATAATTGCAAGGACAAGATTATGATAATCGACTTTTTCTTGAATAAGCGCGTGGGTCCCAATGATAATTGCTGCTTCACCGCTGGCAATATCGTCCAAAATCGCTTGCCGTTCTTTGCCTTTTTCACGCCCTGTCAATAAAACTGCTTTAAGACCAATATTGGCAATCAAAGGTGCAATGGTTGCATAATGTTGGCGCGCCAATACCTCTGTTGGTGTCATTAAAGCCGATTGGCCATTATTTTCTGCCGCCTGTAACATAGCATAAAGGGCAACGATGGTTTTACCAGATCCGACATCGCCTTGTAATAAGCGCAGCATGCGTTCAGAAGAAGCAAGATCTTTTGATATTTCTTCAATGGCTATTTTTTGCCCTTGGGTCAGTTCAAAGGGTAGGTAAGATTTTAATGCATTGATATATTTGCCAGTGGTTAAAAGTGGGGTGCCCGAAAGCCGTTTGGTTTTTGCGCGCACCAAGCCAAGCGCCAATTGTCCTGCTAAAAATTCATCATAGGCAAGCCTGCGGCGCGCTGGGCTTAAAAGTGCAATATCTTCAGGTGTTTTAGGTGTGTGGACTTGGCTTAAAGCATTTTGATAGCTTGGGAAGCTTTCGCGTTTTATAAGGTGTTCGTCCTGCCATTCGGGTAGGTTAGGGATATAGGTTAAGGCGTCTATAATAGCGCGAGATAAGGTTTTAGGTGAAAGGCCAGCTGTGAGCGGATAAACGGGTTCTACCAGTAACAGCTTTTCTTCTTCATCAGCGCTAATAATATGGTCGGGGTGCACCATTTGGGCGCGGCCATTAAAATGCTCCACCTTACCAGAAACAAGAACTTTCGATCCTACCGGCAGTAGGCTTTCAAGCCAAGCTTTTTGCCCACGGAAAAACACTAAGGCTATATCGCTGCTATCATCATGGCAATAAACGCGGTAGGGAATATTCTTTCTATTTGCTTCAGGCGGGTAGTGGGTATCAACCACCAGCTCCAAGGTTACAATTTCATCCTGTTTGGCGCCAGCAATGAAAGGTCTATTGCGGCGGTCAATTATTGATGTTGGCATTAAATGAAGAATATCCACCAAACGTGGTTCACCAATATCATGGCTAAGGTCGAGCAATTTGCTTATTAAGGCACAAATCTTGGGGCCAACACCAGCAAGGCTGCGAATGGAAACAAAAAATGGATCAGTAATTGATGGACGCATTTAGCCAGCCTGAGGAGTGTAAATTAATTAGATTTCATTCATTTTCAATTGTTGTTTTAGTTGACTTTAACAATAAATCAAAAAAGCTATTATAGAATGTATTTGGTAAAATATAAAACGCCAAAAATCCATTATCAATATAGAAAATGCCCGGTTAAGGGCATTTTGTTTCGTTTAATATCCGCTATTTAATAGTTTTCATTTTCGCTTTGCTGGGATCTGCACTTACTGTTCTAAATAATTTGCCATCTTCAGCAATAAGAACGAGTATTAATGCTAAAATGCCAACAATGAAAAAGCCTGCGGCAATTGGGGTGATTGTGCCGTGGAAAAAATGGCTGATAAGTAAACCACCGCCAGCACCAATGAGCGTTTGCATAAAGCCAAAAACAGATGATGCGGTACCGGCAACTGCGCCTAAAGGTTCCATTGCTAGAGAGTTGAAATTGGCGCCAATTGCCCCAAATGCGAACATAATGACGGTAAATAATAGCATATAGGGAATAAAGGGCACATGGGTTGGGGTTAGCCATGCCCATAAAAATAATACAAATGAGGCTGCCACAAAAGCTAAAAGTAGAAAATGTGAAATACGGCGCATGCCAAAGCGGCCAACAAAGCGAGAATTTAAAAATGCAGCCAATGCTTGGAAAGTAGCAACGGCGGCAAATGCGGCTGGAAACCATTTACCTAAACCGTAAATTCCGTCATAAATTTGTTGTGCGGTATTAAGTGCGCCAAAAAGTGCACTTAAAATAACCGAAAAAGCCAAATTATAGCAAAATGAAATCTTATTAGATAAAACGGTTTTAAAGCCTTGAGTAATGGCGGAAAACGTTAATGGGCGGGGAGCAAAAAGCGTTTCTGGTAAACGCTTCCAAACCCATGCCGCCATAATAATACCGACTGCTGCCATGACAAAGAAAATGAGCTGCCATGGGCCAAGCATGAGAATACCTTGCCCTGTTGCTGGGGCAATAATTGGCACTACCATGAAAACCATCATCACAATGGACATAACTTCTGCCATTTGGCGGCCGCCATAAAGATCCCGAACCACTGAAACGCAAAGCACGCGCGTTGCTGCGGCACCAATGCCTTGTATGGCGCGCAAAATTAAAAGGCCGATAAAAGATGGGGCAAATGCACAGGCAAAAGAGGCAATTGCATAAAATATCAGACCGATAATTAACGGCACACGTCTACCAAGACGGTCCGATAATGGGCCGACAAATAATTGCGTAACACCAAAGCCGAGCAAATAGCAAAAAATAATATAATGATGCGCATTTTCGCCGATTACGCCAAGGCTTGCTTTAATGTCGTCAAAGGCGGGCAACATAATGTCAATGGCAACGGCGTTGGTCGCCATAAGAGCGGCAATAAGAATAATAAATTCTTTAACGCCAACACGTTGCTTTATTGCTGCGATATGCTGTTCTTGTGCCATATCTTGGGTCATAGTTTTGTCTTTAGTCTTTCAATAATGGGCCGTATTTATTCGGCATATGGGCGGTTTATTTTTAAATATTTATCAGTGGTTTAGGCTGGTTATTTAAACGCATTTTATTGGGTTATAAATTCATATTATTTGTGACACCTGACCCTAATTTATTGGCATTTCAAAAAAACGAAGAATTATAGAAAAACAAATAAAATCAAAAAGTCAGGTTAAATGAGCACATAGAAATGGTTAAACACAGCATATCAACATTTAGGTGCTGACCATATTGCGCTGTTTTTTTAATATAATCATTTACTGAGCATTTTGCTTTTGTAATCTTACGGGCGCATTGCCCCAAAAGTTGCGACCCAAAATTTGCCTAGCCATTTAAAGCCTGAAAACTGGTTATAGTATTATCTATAAGTTGAAAGAAATTGCAAAGCAATTCTAAAATCTGAGTTTGGCAAAAATATAAATCGATTTAAAGCTATAGGTTGCAAATGTGATATTATATAGATTATTTGCATAATATTTTGTTTTAAAAGGTTTTTAGCCTTAAACTACCACTTGCATTAAATCATTATATGTTTTGGGGAAAATAAGGCCCATAATCGCTAAAATGAGCCTTCTAATGCAATTTGCCTCTTACGATAGATTACCTATAAATTGCGTAAATACCATAAGGCCTTCTGGCCAAGGGCCATGACCGGATTTAGTGTTAATGTGACCTGCTTCGCCAGCATCTAAAAATAGTGAACCCCAATCTTCCCCCAGCTTTTCAGCTACTGAAAACTCGCAATATTCATCATTGCGGCTTGCAATTAACACAGATGGAAAGGGTAGCTTTTCAGTTGGGTAGGGCCCGAAAGTCATTAAATGCTTAGGCCGGATATTGGGATTGGCAACATCGGGAGCAGCAACTAAAAAAGCGCCTTTTACGCGTTTGCCAAGTAAAGGTACTGCTTGCACAATGGTTGCAACGCCCAAAGAATGACCAACAAGCAAAACGGGACGTTCAGATTTTTCAACTTCTTCACGAAGTCGTGCAATCCATTCGCTGCGCACTGGTTTTGACCACGCGTCTTGTTCAACCCGACGCGCAGTTGTTAATTTGCGCTCCCAGCGTGATTGCCAATGGTTTTCATCAGACCCTTGGTATCCAGGTACCATTAAAATATCTAATTGATTTGCTTTCATATTTTATATTGTTGCCCGTTTTTGCAACATCCTTTATCAAATAATCAAACTGAATTTTGTTAATATATAGCCATATAGTTGCTGAATAAAAGAAATTTAACCCTAATGGTCATTTTATGATGGATTAAATACACTGCGGATGAAGTGATTAAGAGGATTATCTGGCTCTAGCATTAATTTTATTGCTAATATTGTACATATGATAACAAGAAGTGGTTTTATAAGTTTGGTGCCTATTTTCATGGTTAGCCTTGCGCCAATTTGCGCGCCGATAAATTGAGCCACTCCCATGACAAGGCCAATTTTCCAATTAACTACACCAACTGCGGCAAAAGCTGCAAAACCACCAATATTAGATGAAAAATTAAGCAGCTTTGTATGGGCAGTTGCTTTTAGCATACCAAAACCTGCAAGAGAAACAAAAGCCAGCATGAAAAAAGAACCGGTCCCTGGGCCAAAAACGCCATCATAAAAGCCGATTAAAGGCGGTATCGTCATGGTAAATAAAAACTGCCCCATGCGACGCGTGCGATCAACATCGCCTATATTGGGTTTTAGTGCAAAATAAAGGGCGACGCTTACCAGTAAAATTGGCAAAAAGGCAGTTAATACTTCTTTGGGAAGCTTGGTTGCTAACAATGCACCTAGTAATCCGCCTGCAAATGCTAATAATGCCTCCCATCCTTGACTTTTAAGATCAACATGGCCTGCACGCGCATAAGCAATGGTTGCGGATAGTGAGCCAAAGAGTGATTGCAATTTGTTGGTACCAAGCGCTGCAACTGGTGAGCCGCCAAGCCCTAGATAAAGAGCAGGTACAGTAATTAGCCCGCCGCCGCCAGCAATGGAATCAATGATCCCTGCAATGAGAGCTGCTGCGATCAACATCAATGTTGTTGGATCAAGAAGAAAATCAATCATATCGTTCCTTTATGTAGTATGATTTCAACATTCTTCTCATGATTGAAACCTTCAACCGTTTTGCACTATTTGTCGATGCTCTGCAATTTCAAAATCGCGAAGGTCATTTTAATGTGATTGAGCAACTTAGTGCAGTAAATTGTTTACGGAAAAAATTATTTTTTTCAACTGATTGAACTTTTTCAAAAAATATATGTTTATAAATGGGTTACCCAATTAAATAACAGTCATTTATCAGCTATGGTTCTTTAACTAAAAAATAGCTATTTACATCGGAGCGCTTGATGAGCGAAGGTTTCTTTCATAAAATTGCTAATTACTTCACTCGAAATAGTGTGGTAAGTAAAGTCGCAGGCGATCCAGCTATTGCAGCTGAGCTTCTTCTGCTGATCAAAATTATTTTTGCCGATGGTGAACGCGGCCACGCAGAGACCGAAGTTTTTGCACAAATTGCACAGCAACAATTTGATATTCCTGCCGATGCCCTGCCTGATGTAATCCGTTATTTGGGCGATTATGGATATGAAACAACCACCGCTCAAGCTGCAACGTTGTTTAGTGATTTAGCACCTGAACGACGCATATCATTGGTGCGTAATTTGATGGCTGTTGCCTCAGCTGATAATTATATTGATGAGAATGAAGTTGCCTTTATTGAGCGCGTTAGCGCGATTTTGGGTATTAGCCCCCAAGAGGTCGATGAAATCTGGAAAAGCAATTAGGGTAAAAATCACCAGCTAGAGCGCATTTTGATCTGGTTAGATCAGATCGGCGCTCTAATTCATTGTTTAAACCGCGTTTTTTGTCCGAAAACCGCTTTATACTTTTCGTGAAAATGCTCTAATAGTAGCTTCATTGATTGATTATAAAGCTTTATGACATAGTGATGAATGATATAATTGAAAAAAAATATTGCTTAGGTGTTGGCGCCTCGTCCAAGGCTAATAATATTGATGCGGTAAAAGAATTACAGGAAGTATTGGATGCACTTGAAATTCAATTCTCTTATATTGCCACATTAGACAAATTTGGCCATTCTGCATGGCTACCTTATCTAGAAAGGTATTTTGCAGTGCCAATTTTTCTTTTACCAATCAGTTCTTTACAAAAATATCAATCACATATTGAAAAACCTTCCATGAAGGTTTTTCAAAAAACCGGCTATTTGGGTATTGCTGAAGCTTTAGCGCTTGCCGCGTTTAATGGCAACGCCAAAATCATTAATCCCAAAACCGTTTGCTGTGGTTTTACCTATGCTATTGCATGTGGTGATTAAGTTTGACGTCTATTTTATTTGTTTTGAAACCAGCATTCATAGGTTTCAAAAATATTAGATTTGGCATGTATTATAAATTTGCAAGTCGATCAAGAGCGCCTTGTAAGATAAAGCTTGCAGCCGCAGAATCAATGCGCTCAGATCGCTTGACTCGTGACACATCCATATCAATTAGGCTGCGTTCTGCCGCAACTGTCGATAATCGTTCATCCCAATAAATAAAGGGTATATCGGTGAGTTTTTCCATGTTGCGCACAAAGGCACGCGTTGCCTGTACTCTTGGGCCACTAGAGCCATCCATATTAAGCGGCAAGCCAATAACCATAATGCAAATATTTTCTTTTTCTAAAACGCTAAGTAAATCCTGCGCATCCTTGGTAAATTTACTGCGTTTTAAAACCGGACGCGGATTGGCAAAGCTTAAACCAATATCAGAAACCGCAAGGCCAATTGTTTTAGTGCCAAGATCAAGGCCAATAATGCTTTGACCATCAACAAGATATTGGGGGGCGTCTTCAATGGTAATCACCGTCATTACGGTTTCCTTATTCGAGGGAGAACTATATTACATACGTCGATTTTAAATTTTGAATAGACAAAATCAATTGGCTATCATTTGCATAAATTATAAAAATATTCAAATCGTTAGTGGGTAGTTAAGACGATATCATCATGCTTTGACTTTTTAAAAAAAGCTATATTTAAATTGATTATAAATTTAATTGTTATTTCTGTACCATTTGGCTTATCTTAGTGCTTGATAAATAAAACAGCCGCTTGGCATGGTAACCAAAGATAGACTGATAGGAGAAATTTTTATGAAGATTATTTGGCTTGGACATGCGGCATTTCGCATTGAAGTAGGCTCTGCTATTATTTTGATTGATCCGTTTTTAACTGGAAATCCAAAAGCAGCTGCGCTTGATTTGGCAAAAATCACCGATGGCGTCACCCACATTGCTTTAACCCATGGCCATAGTGATCATGTTGGTGATACGGTTAGGATTGCTATTGAAAAAAACATACCTGTTACCGCCAATGCCGATTTGGGAGATTGGTTAAGCGCACAGGGTGTTGCCAAAATTTGTCCAGGCAATACCGGTGGTACGCAGCATCATGATGGTTATAGTGTTACCTTTGTCAACGCCCTTCATTCATCGGCTATGATGAATGAAAATGGCCAGTCTTTTTCACTTGGAAATCCTAATGGGTTGGTTTTCCATTTTGAAGATGCGCCAACTCTATATCATATGGGCGACACTGATATTTTTTCTGATATGAAATTAATTGACGAATTACATGCGCCAGAAATTGGTATTGTACCAATTGGCGATTGTTTCACCATGGGCGGCGCAGTTGCGGCCCTTGCTTGTCAACGCTATTTAAATCTTAAAACTGCAATTCCTTGCCATTATGGCACTTTCCCATTGCTTGACCAAACGGCAGATAAATTTATTGCAGGCTTAGAAGGTTCAAACACCAAGGTTGTTGAAGCAATAGTTGGTGATGCTTTAGAATTTCATTAGAGCGCATTTCAATCTGATTGTATGAGATCAGCGCTCTAATCCATTGTTTACTCCGCGTTTTTGCCCGAAAACCGCTTCACACTTTTCGGAAAACGCTCTAATATCGGCCTTAGCATATTCGTGTCATGCATCATTATGCATGACACGAATAAGTTCTGTTTTATATTGGTTTAATTGTAGTTGAAGATTTATAATTTAGTTTAACGAGGCCAAATAAGATTTAACCTTGCTACAATAGCGGGCAGAAACTGGATTCATACGTTTGGCTGCATGGCCGGCATTATATTTTAAAATTGTATTGCACATATTGCCGCCACTTAATTGGTGGGCAAGGCCAAGATATTTCATTCCATATTCAATATTGGTTTGTGGGTCGTAAAGGGCCTTTGCAGAGCCACGATAACCAAGGCTGCGTGCAGTTGATAATTTAATTTGCATAAGACCAATTTCGCCTGCGCGTCCGCGAGCATTTTTATTATAATTGCTTTCGGTTTTAACCACTGCATGGGCCATATCTACTGGCACATTATTGGCGGCTGCATGTCTTTTAATAATATCTTCATAAGGGCGACTTTCGTCGTTGTTTTGCGCTTTGCTTTTATCAAGCTTTTGAGTGCGCTCAATTTTTTTATCAATTTTGGGGACAGCATTTGCGATTTGGAAGGAGGCCGCAAAAAAGGTAATTAATAAAGTTATAAAGCTTATTATTTTCATGTTTTCTGTAATCTTCTTGCTTATATTGCAAATTTTTAATAATTTGCTATTTTTCAATGGAGTTAAACAATGCACGCACAAAATTATTTCAAACTATATTGTAGTTTGAGTGTGTTGAACGCCTATGATGTAGATTGGTTCCGTGGGAATATCGAAAATTTCGATTCCCAAATATGCTCGCAAAAAATGATCAATAAAAAAACTACGCAAGTTGCATCAGTTAAGAATGCGACAATTGCGGTTTTTTAATCTGTTCTTTGGGCAAAAAATTTTATTAGTTTAAGGTTTTCTAAATGGCGGTCTTTCATTTGTGTGAGCACTTGCTCAACCGGCTAATCATTTTTATTGCTTACTTTATGATAGATAAAATAAGCCAAAGAAGGACTACAAAGTGATTATATTAAGTTCATTTTATGATTATTACCAATATGAAACAAGTATAGTACTATTTAGTGCAAAATGACATTTGCAATATACCGCCCAATAAGACAGCAATAATGTTGATTCTATTGGCAAAAATTCAAGGTGAATGACTAGGCTCAGGACTCATTAATTAAGATAGAATATTACGGTTGCGGCGATGCATATAGCCGAGAAGAAGGTGTGTGCACATCGGTCATAGCGTGTCGCGATGCGCCGCCAGTCTTTTAGCTTGGCAAAGAGGTTTTCGATTATGTGACGCAACCGATAAGTTTGCCTGTCATAAACTATCTCGGTGGTTCTGCCCTTTCTGGGCGGAATGCAAGCCTTTATTTTTTTGTCAAGCAATGCCTGCCGGAACCAGTCAGCATCGTACCCCCGGTCTGCAATGAGTTCCTTGGCATCTGGCAGATGCGCTAGCAAAAGAGCGGCTCCTTTGTAGTCACTCATCTGCCCTTCAGTTAGTAGCAGACATATTGGCTTTCCATCTTGATCGCAGACCGTGTGCAGCTTTGAATTCAAGCCGCCTTTCGTGCGCCCGATACGGCGGGGAATATCCCCTTTTTTAACAGGCTGGCAGCCGTGCGATGCGCCTTGAGGTGTGTGGCGTCAATCATGATGCGTTGAGGTTTTGGGCCCTGTCCGGCCAGCATTGCGAAGATGCGGTCAAATACACCCAACCTGCTCCAGCGGATAAAGCGATTATAGAGCGTTTTATGCGGACCATAACCGAGGGGCGCATCTTTCCATTGCAGACCATGTTTGATGACATAGACAATGCCGCTGATAACGCGCCTGTCATCGACACGAGCAACCCCATGAGACAGTGGAAAACAGGGCGATATTCGCGCCATCTGCTCTTCGCTCAATAAAAACAAATCACTCATTAGTTTCACCTCCACAAAACCAATGAATCACAAATCAACAAAAAAAGGAATCCAAAAAATTAATAGGTCCTGACCCTAGAAAATTTAAAATTGAAGCTTTTGGAAAATGTGCTCAATAAAAAACCTCTTCATTGCAATGCCTGCAATGAAGAGGTTTTTTAGCTATAAGCCAAGGCTTTTAGGTTAATCGATCATGACTATTGATAGAATTACCGGCCCTCGCGATACCACATGCCGCTTATAATCAATAGACTGATTAGCAAGGCTAATAATCCAGTATAAAGTGGATAGCTTGCAACACTAATCAGCTTACTATCGCTACTTTCACGCAAGTGAATGGTATTTTTAAGCGGTTTGGCATTATCTTTTAATATTTCTATGTTTGGTTTTTTTAAGTTCGCATTTTTGGTGTCTTTTAACCTTATTACCGCACCATTAGTAGCATCTGCAATTGGCTGTAAAAGATGGGGTGTTGAAATAAGATCGCCAAATTCGGGTGCATTAATCGGACCAACCAAGGCTAGCGTTTCAAACTCATCATTTTTTATATGAACAAGTCCAATTTCCTCGCTGCGATAATCACCGGTAAATACGCCGTTACCTTTATTGCTATTAACTTGGTTTTTATCGCCTTGATTATCTTTGTTATTATCAAGCTTTGCTTGCAAGGTTAGTTCTTGGATTTTGCCCGACGGCAGGGTTATTTGCACTTTACCAATGTTATCTTTCATGCTTTGACGACGAATGTGAATATCATTGCCTTTACTGGTCGCAAAAAGTGCTTCTTCTTCAAGCTCTGGTTCTTTCATCAACCAGTGCGCTGTGCGTCGATAAAGGCTAGCATAAGGGCCGCCGCCTTCATAACCGCGCGCCCATAGCCAACCTTGGTCAGAAAGCAGCATAGCAACGCGCCCCTTATCTTCATGGGCAACAAGGAAAAGCGGCTTATCTTTAACGCCATTCATTAATATTTGCGCATTTTGGTTGGGTACAACATCTATTTGCCGTAACCAATGTCCCCATTTGGGTGGATTGATATTGCTGCCTTCAAGGCCACGGGTAATTGGATGCTTATGCCCAAGATCGGTAAGGCTTGGCAAAAAGGCTTCTTCCTCAATCATATCATTGGGAAGGGCTGGTAATATGCTAAATAAGGGTGTGCGGGCAAGTGAGTTCTCGCCAGTAAATTCTGGCCCAGTTGCCATAAGCAAGGCGCCACCTTGTTTTACATAATTGGCCAAATAATCATAATAAATGAGCGGCAATACGTCATAATGTTGATAGCGGTCAAAAATGACCAAATCAAAATCATTAATCTTTTCGACAAATAATTCCCTTGTTGGAAACTCAATCAAGGAAAGCTGGTTCATAGGTGTATTGTCTTGTTTTTCCGGTGGTCTTAAAATAGTAAAATGCACAAGATCAACACTGGTATCGCTTTTTAACAAATCGCGCCATGTGCGTAAGCCGTTATGTGGCTCGCCAGAAATCAGCAAAACTTTAAGATTTTCACGCACGCCATCAATCATAATCGCTGCGTGATTATTAATGTCGGTCACTTCATCGCTTGATGCAGGGGTGGATAATTCAATAATATTATTGCCGGCATGGGGCAGGGTGATTGAAAAGCTGGTTTCTTTGCCAATTTCAACGATTTGTTTTGATAATATTTCGCCATTCACAGTTATGGTAACATCTGCGGTTTTGGAGTGTCCTGCAATTTTTCCCGCATCATCCACTTGCATGGATAATTCCACCTCACGATTAGCAATGCCAAAACGCGGTGCTTTAATAAAGCGGATACGGCGATCATATTCTTCACTGTTTCCGGTAATCAGCGCATTAATAGGTGCATGAATGTTCAATTGGTTATTGGCGTCATTATTAGCTTTACTATTGGATTGTGAGGCTGAAGGATCGGGAATATCATGCACCTGCCCATCGGTAATGAGTATCGCACCACCTTGGCGGGCAGGGGGAACATCGGCAAGGGCTTTTTCAAGTGGTCCAAAAAGCCGTGTGGCTGTGCCATCATCATTGGCTGATGGATTGCCAGCTTCAATAATGCGTGTTTCAAATTGCGGATATGTATTTAATACGGTTTTGATATTTTCAAGCGCATCTAAAGTTTCTTGCTCGCGCTTATCTATTTTTTGGCTTTGGCTTTTATCAACAATAATTGCCACCACCGCTTTGGTTGGTTCACGTTGCTCTTGTAAAAATACTGGATTCATTAAAGCAAGGCTAAATAAAGCCGCCATAATAATGCGCAAAAATGAACCGCGTTTGCGCGAAATAATGGTGATGATTACCACTAAAAAACTAATGGCAATTAATATATAAACGAGCATTATTGGCAGTAGTGGTTCAAATTCAATAGAATATTGCATCGTCTTTTTCCTACTGGCCGAGGCGTTTTAAAATTTCAGGCACATGAACTTGGTCGGATTTATAATTGCCAGAAAGCACATACATGACAATGTTTAAACCACCGCGAAAAGCCCACACACGTTGCATATTATCATCAGGAACAAGCCGATATTGCCAGTCACCCTTGCCATTATGCGCCCAAGCACCGGCAAAATCATTTGCGGTTATTAAAATTGGGCTAACGCCATCACCAGCATTGACTGGTCGGTTTTCACCATTGTTTTGGGTTGCTTCAAGCCATAATTGCGAACCGCGATATCGGCCTGGAAAATCTGGCATAATATAATAAGAACGGCCAATGACATGGTTTTGAGGTTGTGGCTCCAATGGTGGAACATTAAGCCCTGCTAAAATTTCTCTTAAACGATTGGTATTGGCTGATGGTGAACCGTCAAGATTAAGGTTTGAAGTAATTTCATCTCGCGTATCAAATAAGACTGTGCCGCCTTGATGCATGAAAGCATCTATTTTGCCAATCGCTTTTTGGCTTGGCATATTGGTTGACGCGTCAATCGGCCAATAGATAAGTGGATAAAAAGCAAGCTCATCCTTATCAAGATCAAGTTCAATAACTTGCCCCGGTTCAATGGTAGTTCTTTGCACAATAAATTGGTTTAAAGCCTCTAAACCTGCCTTGCTGGTTGCGTCAATGGTATCATCTCCGGTTTTAACGTAAGCAAGATGGGTTTTACCAGCGCGCATGACAAGATCTGCTTCGCTTTGGGTTGTGTTATCGTCCGCATTTGCTGCTTGCGCCAAATTGGGTGCTGTCACACTCAATGTAAAGCTGCAGAAAAGCGCCATTAATAAGATTAAAGGTGACAGATTACTGCGCTTTAAATTTTTGAAATTTAAGCCACCTAAAATGAGCATAATAAGACTATCAAGAATAAATAATACGAAAGCTAGCCCCCACATAACGCCAATTAAAGATATTGTATCATTTTCGTCATAGTTATTATGGACAATTTTGTCGCCTTTTGGCAGCTCTAATCGTTTTAAGTCACTGTCACTATTTAATAAATTAAGTGCGTAAAGTGCGTCTTGCTGCCCATAGAGACCGGGTAGGTGATCCAGACTGGCAGTGATTGGCGTATTGCCATTAAGACTGATAGGCTTATCACTTGGCGATGGCGCTTGCGGAAAGCCTTCAGCATTGAAAATGCGCCAAGGTGCAAGCGCCTTGGTGCTGCTTTCTCCATCATTAACGCTAACTGGTTGATGGCTAAGAGCCACGAATTGGCGCAGTAAATCGACAAAAAATCCGCTTAATGGCAGGTTTGACCATTCTGGCCCAGCTGAGGTATGGACGAAAATAATGCGCCCAGCGCCACGTGTTTGCGCTGTCACCAGTGGCGTTCCATCAGCAAGATTGACCCAGCTTTTATCCCGAAGATCAACAGATGGTTCAGGCAATATTTGACGCGCTATTTCAATATCTTGTGGCGGCGTAAGGGTTGCAAATGGGCTGTCGGCTGCAAATGGGGCAATGCTTTGTGGCTTTGCCCAACTCATCACGCCACCAAGATTACGCTCGCCGCGTCTTAACTTCACTGGTAAAAGACCATCATTGCTTTCTGCCGCCGCTAAATTAGGGCCAGCAAAACGCAGCAATGTGCCGCCATTATGGATAAAGCGTGTAATGGCTTCTTCACTTTGCGGCGGTATATTGGCAATATCACCAATTACCAACATTGCTGGTTTTGATGCTAATAATGTTTTGATATTTTCGTCAATATCGCCTTTTGTGCTATAAATCATATCGCCATAAGGCGCTAAAGCTTTGGCAGGATAATAAAGCGGCGATAATAAGGGTTGTGGTAATTCGCTGGTTAAGGGTGCAAGCATGGCAATGCGCCGTCTTTTATTTGATGCATCCACCGCTAAGGTTGCGCTAGCATAGGCTTTATCATCAAGGCGTAGCCAAGCTATATCATTGCGAATTTCAAGCGGCGTGGTTATTTCTGCCTGACCTTTTGTTGCTGAATTATCAAAATGCAATTGTGCTTCACCAATTTTGCGGCCGTCACTATCAAAGGCTGAAAGTGGAATATTTTCCATTTTGCCCTTATCACTGCGAATGGCGTTAATAATCATTTTATCGCTTTGATTATTGACGCTGGTTAAGCCAATCCAATTTGCTTTGTCATTGCTAAATATATGAAAAATACCATGCGGAATTTGCTGAATTTGATTAAAACTAGCTGTATCACTTTTTTCACTTAAGCTATCGGTAAGATAGGCAATTTGTAAATCTGGTTGTAAATTTGGATTGTTTTGACCAATATTTTTAAGCCTTTCAACCAGTTGCATGCGGTCGGCAGCAAGAGGCATTGGTTTTATAGCGTCAAGCCGACTTAAGGCGGCACTGCCAGTAAATGGGCCCGTTTCGCTATTTTGTGGCTCGTTGCTGGCTAAAATATAAATTGGCAAATTATGATTATTGGCTTCTTCGATCAATTTGCGTGCGGTGAGTTTATGGTTTTGCCAATTGGTGGCTGATGGCCAGCTATTATCAATCAGCAAAGCAAGTGCGCCTTTATTTTGCACGAGTTGCTTGTCTTCGCGCCATGAAGGTTGTGCCAAGGCAATAATAATAAGAGCAGCAATGGCAAGGCGTAATAAAACCAACCACCATGGTGACTTAGTGGGGGTTTGATCTTTCTTAATAAGGCTTGCTAAAATACGAAGCGGTGGAAAAACTTCACGTTGCGGGCGGGGCGGCGTCATGCGTAATAGCCACCAGATTGCTGGCAGCACAACAAGGCTTATTAAAATAAGAGGGGTGCCAAAGCTAAGTGGTATCATGCAATATGTCCTCGCCGAAAGCCAAGATCGGCATTCATGGCAATATTTAAGGCGCTTAAGGTTTTGGTGACTGGCTCATCGGTAAGGCTTAGGCAAAAACCCCAACCATAATGGCGGCAAATATCTTTTAAGTGAGCGCGTCTTGCAGCAAAAAGCTGACAATAATCTTGTTGATATATTTGCGCGCGTCCTGCATCAAGTTCAAATCCGCTTTCAGGGTCTTGAAATAACACATGGCCTTGATAGGGAAAAACCTCTTCGCTTGGGTCTGATATTTGAATGAGGTGAACGCGGATATTAAGCTCTGCAAGCTTGGTAAAGCGTTGTTCCAAAACGCTCATATCATCTAAAAAATCGCTGGCGATAATAAGATGGCTGTAGCGGCTTAATACTGACAAATCCATGCTATTAGCTGCAGGCTGATGATTAACAAGGCTTATTGCCATGCGCTCTGCCCCATTGCGTGCTGAAATAGGTGGTAAAATAGATGGTATGGCAATACGCTCACCATTTTGCGCAAAAACTTCACCTAAAATAAGAGCTAGCAATAAAGCGCGTTCTTCTTTTGAATGTTCGCAATATTTTGATTTATACTGCATGGAGGGGCTTTGATCTGGCCATAAAAACACTGTTTGTGCCGCCTCCCATTCGCGGTCACGAATATAAAGCGTATTATCGCGGGCAGAACGGCGCCAATCAATGCGGCTTGCAGATTCACCGCTATCATAGGGACGAAACTGCCAAAAACTATCGCCACTTCCTTGTTTGCGTTTGCCATGCCAACCGCCTAAAATGCTCATCGCAATTTTGCGTGCATGAAGAACCAGCGCGCTGATTTGGCGGGCATCCTTTCCTGCATTTGCAAGAATGGAGTTTACCTTAATTGGTGGAGTAAGCGCGCCGATGGCCATTAGCTTTGTGCCTTTACCAAATCTGTAATAATGCGCGATACAGGAATGTTTTCAGCTCGCGCTGTAAAATTAAGCGCCATGCGGTGTTGTAAAACAGGTTCAGCCAAAGCATAGACATCTTCGATTGAGGGGGCAAGTCGGCCTTGATATAGGGCACGTGCACGTACGCACAAGGACAAGGCTTGCGCGGCGCGTGGGCCGGGTCCCCATGAAATATATTTTTGGGCAATTGCATTATCGCTATCAGGACGGGCAGAGCGTACAAGTTTTAAAATTGCATCAATAACCTGCTCACTCACGGGCATTTGGCGAATGATTTTTTGCATTTCAATCAAACGATGTGATGTAATAACCGCTTCCGCCTTGGTATCATTAATCCCGGTTGTTTCAACCAAAATGCGCCGTTCAGTATCAAGGTCTGGATAATGGATATTGATTTGCATTAAAAAGCGGTCAAGCTGTGCTTCAGGAAGTGGATAGGTTCCCTCTTGCTCAAGTGGGTTTTGGGTTGCAAGCACATGGAAAGGGCGCGGCAAGTCATAGCGGCTACCAGCAACAGTGACATGATATTCTTGCATGGCTTGTAAGAGTGCCGATTGAGTGCGAGGTGAAGCACGGTTGATTTCATCGGCCATTAGCAATTGTGCAAAAATTGGTCCTTGAATATAGCGAAAATTACGCCGCCCATCTTCGCCTTCTTCCATCACCTCAGAACCGATAATATCCGATGGCATAAGATCGGGAGTAAATTGGATGCGCTTTTCATCTAAGCCAAGCACCCGTCCTAAAGTTTCAACAAGGCGCGTTTTAGCAAGACCGGGTACACCAACAAGCAAAGCATGGCCACCAGCTAGAACGGCAGTAAGCGCAAGCTCGACAATTTGCTCTTGGCCAAAAATAACTTTGCCAATAGAACTACGAATTTTTTTTAATTCGTCATGAACGGCATCCGTTTTTGCAATAATATCCTCATTGGTTGAAGCCTCGCTTGTAGCTTGTTTATTATTGTCTTCTATTGTTTGGTTCATGTCGTCCTCAATACCAAGTGAATATAGTGCGTTTTGCAATAGCATCATTATTGTATTATGTTCAAAGTGACTTTATTGGCTTTTGATAAATAATCCATTGAAAAAACGTCAACAATGACTATTTCATGACTTCTTGCCCAAATTATGTAAAATCTTTGCACTAAAATATCTAAAATCACCTCAGTCAACTGCTAAAAAAACGATATTGCTGCGACTATTTGTGACATAAGACCAATAAACTAATAAAAATATCAATAGCTTGGTTTATAAAAATATGTGAGATGCTGAAAGTTCTGTCGCTTATTGTAATAAAAGAATGCAAATGGGGTTGTAATGAAGGAATGCAAATGAGTAATGATTTTTCATTAGCTGATTTTACCAAACGTTTTTATAAAAAAGGACAATCCATTGCTCAAACCCATGATGATGCTGCAAATTTTAACAGTGATCTTTCCATTTCTTATCATCTTATGGGTGCTGCCAATAAAGCTGAGCCTATTGATTATCATGCCCCAACTTGGAAAAAAGCGGCGGTATTAATCACTGTAATTGACCACAATGACGGTGCAAAAATCCTATTTACCGAGCGTTCTTCAAAATTGCGCAATCATTCAGGGCAGATTTCTTTCCCCGGTGGGCGTGTCGATTCTAGCGATAAGAATGATATTGATGCGGCTTTGCGTGAAGCGCGTGAAGAAATAGCTTTGCATGATGATAATGTTGCTATTTTAGGAAAATTGCCAAGTTATTTTACGGGTACAGGTTATAAAATTGCCCCGATTGTTGCAGCCTTACAAAAACAGCAAGATTTTATCGCTAATCCCACCGAAGTCGAAAAAATATTTGAAGTACCAATGGCTTTTTTGATGGATCCTAAAAATCATCAAAAAATGCATAAAGAGATTGATGGTAAACAACGCTCTTGGTACGCGCTTTATTATAAAGACTATGTTATATGGGGCGCAACGGCTGGTATGATTGTGCATCTTTATGAAAGGCTTTATGCGTGAAATTAACCAAAGACAAAGCAAATTGGCTTTTTGATGAAAGACTACAAAAATTGCTAAAAGTTTTAGGTAGTCAAAATGGCGAGGCACGCATTGTTGGTGGTGCTGTGCGTAATGCTTTAATGGGCAAGCCAATTAACGATATTGATATTGCCACCACCCATTTGCCAGATGAAACAACGCGCCTTGCGCAACAAGCTGGTTTTCATGCTGTGCCAACTGGCGAAGGCTTTGGCACCATTACCGTGGTGGTAGATCATCACCCATTTGAAGTTACAACCTTACGGCAAGATGTAACAAGTGACGGCCGTCACCCAAGTGTGGTTTTTGGTAAAGACTGGCAGGTGGACGCACAACGGCGTGATTTTACTATTAATGCGCTTTATTGCGACCATGAAGGGGTCATTTATGATGATGTCGGCGGGCTTGCTGATATTGAAACGTCAACCTTACGTTTTATTGGCCATGCGGAGGACCGCATCAAAGAAGACTATTTGCGTATTTTGCGGTTTTTCCGCTTTTTTGCCTTTTATGGCAAAGGTCGCCCAGATGCGGAGGGCTTAAAAGCGTCCGCACGATTGAAAGATGGCTTAAGCAAATTATCAGCAGAACGTATCTGGGCAGAGCTTAAAAAATTGCTAAGCGCCAAAGACCCAAGCCGCGCTTTATTATGGATGCGCCAAGCAGGCGTTTTAACTGCTATTTTGCCCGAAAGTGAAAAATGGGGCATTGATTTTATTCATGGCTTAATTGCTAGTGAGCAGCATTTTGGTTGGGATGTTGATCCATTTTTGCGTTTAGAAGCGATTATTCCACCTGATGCAGCACGGGTTTCCACCCTAGGTAACCGTCTAAAACTTGCGAATATTGAAAAAAAACGTTTGTCGAAATGGGCATTATTACCAGCGCCAAAATCCAGCGATACTGATATGCTGATTAAAAAACTGGTCTATCAAAATGGTGCGCAAGCAGTGCTTGACCATTTGCGATTAACGCAAGCTAAAGCACGAAGCCGCGGTATTGATGACGCCCATAATCCAAAGGGCGAGGCGGCTTTGATTGAGGCTGCCAATTATGGGCGAATGATTGACTTAGTTGAAAATTGGCCTGTTCCAGAAATGCCAATAAGCGGTGAAGATTTAATTGCGCTGGGCATTGAGCCGGGGGTTAAAATAGGTCAATTGCTTAAAGAAATGGAACAAAACTGGATTGATAGCGGCTTTTTAGCAAAACGAGACGCGTTATTAAAAGATTTGAATCTTTAGCCATAATCTACTTAAGGAATGTTTCTAAAGGCAGGAGCCATTAAATTGAATGAAAATTTATTATATTCTGAGATGAACATCCCTTGTTATATTTTGTTAATATTTAGCTCGTTCATTGGCTGTTTTGCCCAAGTAATATTAGCAATTAAACCCAACTGATCGAAGATTGGTATATTTTTTTAAAGCCATCTCCTGCTACGCTATTGATTATAAAAGTGACACCCTTATTGTTAGGCGTCTGCATCACTGTCTATGATGCCTATTATTGGGGGGAGCAAGCAATTTAACATACACTTACCGCATGAATTAAGAAAATATATCTCATTATAATAGGGAAACTTGGCTTGTAAGTATATATGGATAGTATAGGTTTGTAAAAAGGTAGCAACAAGGTTAAATATTGAGGGACATTATGGCGGGTGAGAACCAAGTTAAACAAGAAAATAAGTCGCCCCGTAAACATAAGGTGTTATTTGCTTTTATTGTGCTTGTTTTGGTTCTGGGGCTTAGTTTCTTTACTATTTTTAAAACCAAAAAAGATAGTGAAATTATTTTAAAGGTGGTGAACGAAAAAATAGATAATACTTCGCCAAGAACCGATAGCTATTTTAAAAATGCCGATCCAATTGTTTATCAACTAGCCCGCAAGATTGAAAAAAAAGAACCAATCACGCTTGAAGATGTCAAAATCTTACCTGACGGCACTCTTAACGCCCGCTATGACAATGATATAACATTGCTGTTTTTAGCTCTAACCGCGCGTAATTTACAAGCTATTGATGTGCTTTTGGCGGCAGGTGCAGACCCTTATATGGTTGATAGACCGTCGTATGGATCAGAAAATGATTTCACTTACTATACAGCCACGGTTACTATGGTGAAGCCTGATTATAGTTTTGATCCCGAAGTGACAAAAAAATTCCGTTATGAACTGACAGAAATTTATCTTAAAAATGGTGGCAAAGCCGATCATATCATTCCTGGAGAAAATCCACTTTCACTCCTATTTATGCATGCTCTAAAAAGAAATTATGATGCAGTTAAATTGCTTATTGATCAGGGTGCTGATCCACTTTGGATAGGAAGTCTCGGTCACTCAACTATAATGTCATTAGCAACTGAATATGATGAGGAAAGCCGCAAGCTTTTAAAATATATAGTTTGTAAAGGCTATTATAAAAATGCAACATATGAGCAGGTTAATGAAGCTATTAAGTGGTTTGCTCCTAGCGGTCCGAAAAATATTGCAAGGGAGCATGATTTAAAACAATTATCTATGCTTATTTTAAAAGAAAACCCAGACTTTAAAGATAATCGCTACACGGAAGAAGCATTTGCTGGACCAATTCCTTGGCAAGAAATCCGTGATATGAAAATAAGCGAAGTTTGCCATGACTAATACGACGACTAAGGTTATGGGTGGTCAAAAGCTTTGTAGTTATAGAGAGGGATATGCTATTGATGTTATTATTATTTGTTGGCATAAAATATGAGAGCTTGAGGCTATCTTTACTTATTTTCGTTTGGCATGGCTATTATAACAAGATTAAAGAACAAATTTTTTGTCGAACGAGGAATGATTTTATAGCCGATTTTAATATTTAATACTTTGATGTGATAATCAATATGCAGGCTAGGGCCGAATATCTTAACTATTTGTAAGCTGCCGGGGTTTGGGATATTTTATTGGAGCACGGCATAAAAGGTTGACTATAGTACAATTAACTCCAGTTATCATAGATTTGGAGCAAAAAGCATCTAACTTTTATTTTTTCAGTTTGGAAAGCATAACGTATATTTGTTGAGTTAATTGGTGGGTGATGCAGGGATCGAACCTGCGACCCGCTGATTAAGAGTCAGCTGCTCTACCAACTGAGCTAATCACCCTTACCAAATCAGTCACACGACTTGTGTGGCGATCTATAAACATCAAAAAACATCATGTCTAGTCCATAATTTATTTTTTTTCATTTTTTTGTCATAATCCATAATTTTTCAGGCGGAAATTTTCAATTTGCATTATCGTTTATTAAAAACCATACATAGCCTCTTGATAGTTTTAACAAAAAATATCATTATAGACACTGTATTTTGTTTCCAACTTCGGCTTTGACGATTTTTTCCAAAGCTGTGTTATTGAAAAGGTTGATCGAGCGTAATGCCCGGCACATCATGTGAAGACCCTGCAAGCAGTATGAGGCGGCATTTAATGTCGCCATTTTTTCCTTATAAAAACATTAGTTTAGCAAAAAAAGTTAAATCACTGAAAAGCCAAATCGCTTTCGGCTTCAATGCTATTCTTTCTTCTATTTCAAGAAGCATCAAAAAACATTTTTCAGAAAGCAGATTGCTTGAATAGCCAAGTATTCTGCGAATCAAACTAAAAATCTAAATTTCTTAAATGTTATTTTTTGGCAAGATTTTTAATCTTGTACTATTTATATAAGACAGCAGGATAAAATTATGGAATGGATTGCCGATCCCCATGCTTGGCTAGGCTTGGTAACACTGATTTTTCTCGAAATTGTACTTGGTATTGACAACCTTGTTTTCATTGCAATTCTTGCAGAAAAACTGCCGCCACACCAACGTAACCGCGCCCGACTAACCGGCCTTTCGCTGGCGCTTGTCATGCGCCTTGGCTTACTACTCATTATCGGCTGGGTTATTTCACTAAAAGAAACTATTTTTTCTATCGGTGAATTTGAATTTAGCTGGCGCAGCATTATTCTGCTTATTGGTGGTGCGTTTTTGCTTGCCAAAGGCACATTAGAACTGCATGAGCGGCTTGAAGGTGATACTCATGACAAAAAGACCAACGCCACACATGCGATATTTTGGCAAGTTATTGTGCAAATCGTTGTGCTAGATGCGGTATTCTCGCTAGATAGTATTATTACTGCCACTGGCATGATCCCCCATGAACAAATGGCGGTTATGTATATTGCGGTTATTGTTGCTATGGGCGTGATGATGTGGGGTTCTGGCCCATTGATGCAATTTGTTAACCGCCACCCAACCGTGGTTATTCTTTGTCTTGGCTTCTTGATGATGATTGGTTTTAGCCTTATTGTTGAAGGACTTGGCTATCATATCCCCAAAGGCTATCTCTACGCAGCTATTGGTTTTTCTATCCTTATCGAAGCCTTCAATCAAATTGGTCGGCGCAACCGCGAAAAATTGGTGTCTACCAATGATCTGCGTGAGCGGACAGCCGGCGCTGTGTTGCGCTTGCTTGGCGGCGGCCGCAATGAGGGTAACCTTGCTGAAACCGTTGATGTCATAGCCGAGCAATCGGCGGCGTCTGAAGTCTTTAAGCCAGAAGAAAAGCAAATGATCCGCTCAGTGCTTGATCTTGCAGAACGTCCCGTGCGCTCGATCATGTCGCCCCGTCAAGAGGTGGAATGGCTTGATGTTTCAAGCAGTGACGAAGAAATGCGTAAGGAAATTCCAAATTTTCGTCATACCCGCATTGTACTTGCCCATGAAAAGGTAGATGAATTTGTTGGTGTTGCCCTAACTAAGGATATTTTACTGAGCTTGGCAGAAGGCAAAAAAATCGATTGGCAAAAGGCCATGCGTCAGCCGTTGGTTGTTCATGAAAATACCAATGTCTTGCGCCTTATGGAACAATTACGCCGCTCACCCATTCAGCTTGCCATTGTTGTTGATGAGCATGGCTCTTTTGAAGGCGTTGTAACCCCAACTGATATATTAGAAGCGATTGCTGGCGACTTCCCTGATGATGAGGAAGAGCAAATGCTGGTGGAGCGTGATACTGACAATAGTTTGGTGGTTGAAGGCTATGCAGATATTCGTCGTTTAAGCGGTTTTCTTGACTGTGATCTTGTTGATGACAATGACCGCTATACCACTCTTGCCGGCTATATGCTTTGGCAATTTGGTCACTTGCCAAGCCTTGGCGAATCATTTGAAGCACAAGGGCTGCGCTTTGAAGTGATTGAGCTTGAAAGACGCAATATTAGTAAAGTTCGCATTAGCCAACTAAAAGATAGTGATGCGGATGCATTAAATTAAAAAACTAGAATATTCACCAATACTCCCCTTGTGGAAACCGCAAGTCTTCACACCAAAAGTCTTCACAAGGGGAAAATAGAAAAAACACACAACAAGTATTAATTCAAAACTCAATAAATAAAGGTCATTTATACTTAAGGTGTATAACACCCCTATCACCTATGGCTATATATGGTGGCGTGTGATCCCTAACTTGTATTATATTATATAAAAACCGAAAATTTTCAAAAGTGTATATTGGATTTTTATTTTAGAAAAAAATTATACAAAATAAAAAATGCAACTATCCATAAAAAAATTGTTTTATCCATTGTAAACTCGTTAATTATTATTGCATATAGCTTTATTAATGTTATAGACATAGTCTAGAAATATAGTTGTCGCAGTTTTATTAATTGTTAAAGTTAAAGTAGGATACGCAATGATTGTTAGCCCAGATAAGGATGTTATCGTAGGGGTGGGTGGACAAGTTTCAGCTCCATTAGTTGATTCCCAAAATTATGTAATCACATCTGGCATGTCCAGTATAAGCAATTATGCTCAATGGGGAAATGATCTCATTGTTCAATTTTCCTCTGGCGAGGAATTGCGCATCAATAACTTTTTCATTAATGGACCAGCTTTTCATAAGTTAATGATTGTGGAAAACGGCAACCGGATTGAAGTCGATTTTACCAAAGCAGTTACCAATGAGGGTGACGGTATTGATGATAGTCTTATCCAATATTCGCAATTAGGTGAATCCTTATCGGTTGCCACATTGCTTGGTATTCTTGGTGGTGCAGCTGTAGGTGGCGCTGGTATTTATTCTGTATTTGGCAAGAGCGGTGATGATAATGACAATAGCTATACGGCGCCAACCGCAACCGTTGGCCGTCCAGATTCGCCAGATGCCGATATTATCAATGATGATAAAAACCCTACTGAAGTAATCAGAAATGGTGCATCAACCAATGATAATACGCCGACCTTGCAGGGTGAAGATGCCGTTCCGGGTGCTCAAATAGCAATTAGGGTTAATGGTGGTGATCCAGTCTATGTAACTGTTGGGCAGGATGGTAAATGGAGCTATACTTTCCCACAGCTTGCAGATGGCGTTTATAATGTAGTCATTACTCAGACCAATGCAAGTGGTGCCACGAGTGAAGAAACCAGTTTACAATTTACAGTAGATACTATTGCTCCAGACGTCCCACAGCTTGAAACTGTTAATGACAATGTGACACCTACCGGCACCATTGCAAATGGCGGTATCACTAATGATGCAACACCTGAATTTAAAGGCACTGCCGAAGCTGGGTCTAAAATTAGTATTTATGTCGATGGTACGGTTGTTGGCACAACAACAACGGGCAGCGATGGTAAATGGTCGATTGAGCTTGGAACAAACCTTTCTGACGGTGTTCATAGCGTTCAAATTACTGCAACTGACGCTGCAGGAAATGAGAGTGGCAAAACGAGTGAATTTTCATTTACTGTTGACACAATTGCTCCCTCTGCAATTAGTGCCTCCTCCATTTATTGGAGTGATGCAAACGGCGGCGATGCAACACAGTTTACAACCGGTACCACCGTCAATTCAACTGTACGCAAAGTCGTTCTTTCCGGCATAGCCAATGCTGTAGGCGCTGGCTATGATGCTAAATGGATTGAGATTTTTGATAATGGCATTTCTATTGGCCGAGCAGAAATTGGCACAGATGGTAAATGGCAGTTTTCACCTGAAAATGATCTTAGCCTCGGATCACATAATTTTAGTTTTGAAGCGATCGATGCTGCAGGTAATCGCAGTTCTAGAACCAATGTTGCACAATTTATCGTTTCAGCAACAGCAACACCAACTTCTGCCGACGCTACGGACACAAGCAGCACGCCAGATGATGGTTCAGCAAGTGCTAGTGCTGATACAGATTCATCAGACAATAACACTGATGATAATTCCGGCAATGCACGCAGCGCTGCAGTTAATCCAAGCAGCAGTGATGATGTTCAATCCGATGATAGCGCTTCATCGCAGCAAAGTGACACTTCTAGCAGCTCTAGTGATGAATCAGCAAATCCATTCTCTTATCGTTTGGGCAACTTTTTGGATGAAAGCGATGCAACTGCAAGCGGCCAAGCATCTTCCAACGAAGATACGCAAAACATCGATAGTGCTTCTGCCAATGATGCATCAGCAAATGATACAATTACACCAACAAGTGATATTCTTGGTGAAATTGGCATCGATGTAAGCGATAACGACAGCCAAGCAGCAGATGCTCAAAGTGCAGATAGCCAAAATACAGATGTTGAGGTTAGCAGCGATCAAAATAGCAACAGCCAAGCAGATGATGTTCAAGCTGACAGTGTACAAGCTGACAGTGCTCAGGCCGATGAGGTTCAAGGTGCAGATAATCAGGCTTCTAATGATGCTTCTGATTTAACCATTGATGATCTATTAGATGGTGATACCAGCGTTGCTAATAATGAAAGCTATAGCGACATTCCTGCCTTTGACGCATTTAGTAGTTCGCAAATGCCAAACATCTATGATGAACAACATTTGAGTTACGTCTAGTAAAAAAAATGACTTGAGCATGATCTTTGTTTTTGAGGTCGTCTTGTAAAATCAATATGATATAGAAGCAGCTTTACCGAAATTTACGGTGAAGCTGCTTTTTTATTAATAAAACTTAGACTAATAGACTGTTCTGGGGCTATGAATTTGTTTTGCGTTAAGGGCGCCGAGCATATATCAATTATTATAGTAACCTTAAGATCTATTTTTACCTGTCACAGCAATTGTCTTGTATTCATACGTTTTAAAATACTTGATTAAGTGGCGGCATTTAGAGATTTGGGAATCATTTGAGGTTGAGATTTTTGGTCAAGTTTTTTGCCAAACACTAAACTTTAGCTTTATATTTTTGATCTTTTCCGGATGTTGTTTGCGCCCAAACCTTTAATAATCTACAAAATGCCAAAATGCCAAAATGCATATCCTTTATGGTTATTGTAACGTTAATGATATCTATGCGCGGGTAGGACCAAGACGTAAAAATATGTCGATTGCTTTGAGGTACCCCGCGAAACTAGGACCAATTTACCTTTTATCCGTTGCGAACTTTAGTTTAGAAACTTTTTCTACATGTCTTTGCGCTATGGCTAGGACCTATTAATTTTATTGATTCACATTTTAGCTAATTTATGATTCATTGGTGTGAGGGAGGTAGCTAATGAGTGATTTGTTTTTATTGAGTGAAGATTAAATGGCGCGGATCACGCCTTATTTTCCATTATCGCTTGGTGTGGCACGTGTCGGTGATATGCGCGTTCTCAGTGGGATTGTCTATGTTATTAAACATGGCTTGCAACGGAAAGATGCTCCTAAGGATTACGGTCCGCACAAAACCCTTTATAATTCCCTTTTTCGTTGGAGCCGATTGGGTGTGTTTGATCGTATCTTTGCAGCACTTGGCAGGGAAGGCTCAAAACCTTTACGCCTCATGATTGATGTAACTCATCTTAATGCACACTGCACAGCAGCCAACCTGCTTAAAAAGGGGATGTTGCCCAATGTGTCGGACGCACAAAGGGGGGCTGAATTCAAACTGCATACGGTCGTTGACCAAGAGGGAAAACCGATATGCCTGTTATTGTCAGAAGGTGAGATGAGCGACTATAAAGACGCGGCTCTTCTGTTATCAGTTTTGCTTGAAGCGCAAGAACTTATCACTGACAAAGGTATTGACACTGACTGGTTCAGATGAGCCTTATTTGACAGAAAAATCAAGCCTAACATTCCTCCCCGAAAAGGTAAGACAGCGAACATCTTCTTTGACAAGGCAACCCATAAATTACGTCATAAAATTGAGAACTTGTTTGCAAAACTTCAAACTTGGCGACGTATTGCAACAAGAAACGATCGATGCGCTCATACTTTCTTTTCAGCAATATGTATCGCTGCAGCGGTCATATTTTATCTCAATTAATGAGTCCTGACCTTAGTCAAGCCCTAAAAAATATCGCAAAAAGTCGAAACTTATTTTATGAATATCTATAATAATTCAAATTTATTTAATACTTTTTTTAAATCCTCACATGATTTATTTATGAGGTTAGGCGCTAATGAAGCTATACCCAATAGTAAACCTTTTCGGCAATTTTTTCCTGCATACCATGTCGAGAGAGGGGAAGGCGCTAAGCCATAAGTTAAACACTCTTTTGAAATATCGACGTCATTGCACTGTGATTGGATAGGTAAAATTGCAGAAAGACCTGCTATGGATTGATTGCTAATCGAGGGGCTTAAATGTTTTATAATAATATCACGATTTGCAGCGTATAAACGTTTCAAGCGTCGTAAATGACGTATGTAATGCCCCTGATGCATAAAATCTGCAACTGTTAATTGTGTTGTGACGCTTGGCTGTGATGTTAGACACATCGCGACCTCTGCGAATAAAGCAGCTTTTTGAAGCGGTGCTACCACAAAACCAATGCGAAGTGATGGTGTAAGTGTTTTGCTGAATGACCCGATATGGATTACCCGGCCCGTGCGGTCTAAAGAAGCAAGGGCAGGTGCAGCCCGACCTTGTAATTGTAAGTCGCTTAGGTAGTCATCTTCAATAATCCAAGCTTGTGCTTGATTTGCCCAGTCAAGGATTTGTAAACGTCGATCTAAAGATAAGCTCATTCCGAGAGGTGCTTGTTGTCCCGGTGTTATGATCGCCAGTTTTGCGTCTGGTGCTTTTATTATTCCCTCATCCACCAAAATACCTTGGTTATCAACGCTAATCGGTTCGATTATTAGCCGTGCTAATTCTAATCCTCGGCGTGTTAAAGGGTAACCAGGTTCTTCCATCCAGGCTTTTTTGTTCTCGAGTCCAAGTGCCATCAATACCAAGCCAAGGCCACCTGAATAGCCACTAGTAATGATAATTTGGGTGGGATTACATTGAATACCGCGTGTTATGGCAAGGTGACCTGCAATTTCACTTCGTAATTGGTACAAACCTCGTGGATCTGGATAGGCAGGTGCTTTTGCAAATTGATTGCGTGTCTGTTGTGCGCCAATGCGCGTAAATAAAGTTGCTGGAAAAGCATTTTTGGACGAAACACCTAGCTGAAAAGGGAGGGGGGCATATCCGCCCCTTTGCTGCTGAAGTGGTAATATCACTTCTTGTCTATGCTGGTCGTTATTTAAAATAGGCATTGAGGGCAGATCAGCTACAACAGTTCCTTTTGCTTTAGAAGACAAAATAAGTTGATCGGCGAGTAGTTTTTCATAAACCAACCTTACCGTGCCACGAGATACGCCTAATTGCGCGGCAAGATCGCGCCATGAAGGTAGTCGGGCTCCTTTAGGTAAATTACCTTTATTTATTGCTATTTTAATAGCTCTATAAATTTGCTCGTTAAGCGTAACCTTTAAATTTCGATCAAGCTTTAATTCGATTAGGTGCAGCATCTTTGGTGGTACATTCCTATTTGTCGTTTTTGGTGCTTTTTAAATTTTATATAAGTATTAGATTAAATATTAAGGAGAAATAATATGAACTTGAAATCTATTTTATTTGCAGCAATTACAGCATTAACATTTTCTACAAGTGCATGGGCATTAAATCCTGGTGAAAAAATTGAACAAAATTTTAATCAACCAATTCCTAATGTGCCAGGAAAGTCACTTATTGCTTTAGAAGTTAATTATGAGCCAGGTGCAGAAACAGCGCCTCACTCACATCCCAATTCAAGTTTCATCTATGCATATGTTGTATCTGGAGAAATTGAATCAAAAGTTAATGATGGCGAAGTACGAATTTACAAAGCCGGTGAAAGTTGGTCTGAAGCTCCAGGTGCAAACCATCAGATTAGTCGTAATGCGAGTAAAACAAAACCCGCAAAATTGCTCGCAGTGTTTGTTGTCGATAGTGATGAAAAATCACTGGTAAATGAAATGAAACATTAAATCATTTTGAGCGACGAAAAAATATTGTTTTACGCCCAATGGAAACAATACAAACAAGCACAGTGAGCCAAATGGTGAGAAAGCATGATGCATTCTCACCATTTGGTTTTTTTACATTTTTAGACAAAACCTATATAATATGTAAAATCAATCATTCGTTAAAAAAATGAGGCTGTACCGGATAACTGAGAATGTTTACTGGTATAAGCATGAAAAAGGACCGATTATCGATAATTAAGCAAGATCGATTAATGGAGCATGTTGCAGCAGGCAAAACTGCACGATGCACCGATGATTTCGTTGACGTCAATTTCACTACATCCGCCAATTATTGCCAAAGACTTCACGAGCTGATCGCCTATCAAACAGAGCAAGAAGCAAGTGAGAATTTTGACGGTTAGATTGGGGTCGACGGGAGTTATTTGGGCGGCCACCGCAAAGGGAAGCGTAGACGTGGAGCAGGTGGCAAATTTCCTGTGTTTGGCGTGTCTCGTCTCAAGCGCCATGGGTGTATAAATGAAGATTATTTTTTCATGCATTAAGAGCCAGTTTATTGCCCATTATTAAACGTAAAGTTGTGCCCCATGTGTTGTCTATGGCAACTGTCGGCGTGGATATAATGCATATTGGATGCATTAAAGTTTAAACATTATCACATCAACCATTCAAAACTGTTTGCAGATAAGGGCAATCACATCAACGATTTTAGAAATTTTTGACCTGAGCCCAACAAGACATGCGCAAATCTAATGGTATACCTTGACAGAATTTTGGACTATTTTCGAAGGAGTGTGAGTGGCATTTTAATAACCCATCGCCTCAAGTACAATGAAGGCATATCAAACAATGGGTTAAATTGTTTATGGGCTAATTAAATGGTACAGCCCCTTTATTTATATCCTTCTGGATTTTTTAGCTGAAAGTTCCACATATCAGCACACATTTTGCTTAAATTTCTATTGGCTTGCCAGTTTAAAATTCTTTTTGCCGTTTCTGGATTTGCATAAAATTCGCCAATATCACCAGCACGGCGGGGGCCTATTTCATATTTAATGTCGCGATTTGAAATATGCTGAAATTCTTTGACAACCTCCAAAACGCTGTAGCCACGGCCGCAGCCGAGATTAATGATTTCGCAATTTGGTTCATTGGTAAGTTTTAAGGCGCTAACATGGCCTGCCGCTAAATCTTCAACATGGATGTAGTCGCGGATACCTGTTCCGTCACGGGTGTTATAATCATTTCCCCATATCATTAAGCGATCCCGCCGTCCTGCCGCAACTTGTGCAACAATTGGCATAAGATTATTCGGAATACCTTTTGGGTCTTCGCCAATTAAGCCGCTTTCATGAGCGCCCACTGGATTGAAATAACGCAGTATAACAAGACTCCAGTCAGGTTGACTAGTGTATAAGTCGCATAGCATATTTTCAACGGTCAGCTTCGTTCTGCCGTAAACGCTTTCTGGGGCGAGGGGGTGTTTTTCATCATAGGGAAGATAAGAAGGTGTGCCATAAACGGTTGCCGTTGATGAAAAAATTAATTTTTTTACGCCAGCTCGTTGCATCGCTTGCAAAAGCCTTAAAGTACCACTCACATTGCAATCATAATAAAGAAGTGGTTTTTCTGCAGAT
The DNA here is from genome assembly GCF_026743145.1 of Bartonella sp. HY761. Classification (NCBI taxonomy): domain Bacteria; kingdom Pseudomonadati; phylum Pseudomonadota; class Alphaproteobacteria; order Hyphomicrobiales; family Bartonellaceae; genus Bartonella; species Bartonella sp. HY761. The sequence continues at coordinate 1,765,181 of NZ_CP104887.1, read as the reverse complement.
TCGCCAACGGCTTTTAATCCAGCAAAATGAATGACCGCGGTGCATTTATGGCGCGTTAATACAGATTCCATGAATTCTCGGTCGCGAATATCACCCGGTTCATTAATGACAGTGCGTCCGGTGATTGTCTCAATTCGCCTAATAACTTCTGGATGGCTGTTATCGTAATTATCAACAATTACCACATTATAACCGGCATTTAGAAGGGCTACGCATGTATGGGAACCAATGTAACCGGCGCCACCTGTCACTAAAATTGTCATTTAATCATCCATTATGATATTAACTGCAACTATTTTGAATAGCAGGAATATTTCTATTTGTAAAAATTTAAACAAGTCAATTGAAAACTATCATCGATATGTTTACTTAGCTATATAATTGAACTCGACGATTGCAAGATAAAGAAAGTCCTATTCAATGAGTAGCGTTAAAGTCGATATTAACAAAGTAAAAGTTTCACGCGATATAAATGACCTTATTGATATAATGATGGTGTTGCGCGACCCGATAATTGGATGCCCTTGGGATATTGAGCAAAATTGTGAAACCATTATTCCTTATACTATTGAAGAAGTTTATGAAGTGGTGGATGCAATCAGACGCAACGACCCGCTTGATCTTTGTGACGAGCTTGGCGATTTATTGCTACAGGTCGTGTATTACGCACAAATATGTAGTGAAAAAAATCTCTTTTCTTTTGGTGATATTGTTGAAGCTATCACCGCAAAAATGATTCGTCGCCATCCACATGTCTTTGGCAGTGAAAAAGAACGCGCCCAAGGTATGCAAAAAGGGCAGTGGCAGCGTATCAAACAGCAAGAAAAAGAGTTGCGCCATGAAAGAAGACTAGTCGCTGGTCAGGCTAGTAATTTTGAAACCGTTGAAAAAGCTTCAATTTTGGCTGATGTTGCAACCGTTTTTCCTGCACCTATTGAGGCGATGAAATTGCAGGATAAGGCAGCAAGTGTGGGTTTTGATTGGCCGAAGGCAGACGAGGTGATTGATAAGCTTAAAGAAGAAACTACTGAAATTATTGATGCGATAAAGACAAAAAATAAAGAGGAAGTAGAGGCTGAATTAGGCGATATCTATTTTACGCTTATTAATCTTGCCCGCAAACTTGATGTTGATCCTGAAAAAGCGCTTGCTCGAACTAATGCAAAATTTAGGAAAAGATTTCAGTATGTTGAACAGCGCTTAACCCAGTTGGGGGAAGAGTTAAGTGATTGTCCCTTGGAAAAAATGGAGGCTTATTGGTGCGAGGCTAAACAATTTTAGTTTTTGATTTTTGTTGATAACGGGGAAACGTAAAACAAATTTATATACACTTAAGGATGATGAAAAGCGACCAATTCCCCTTGATGATGATTTAAATGAACATCAGGCCCTAAGAAGTCAATGATTGCAAGCCCAGCGGTTGGATAGTTCTGCGGTATTTGGATTGCCGATTTTGGCGAGGCTAGATATTGTAACAGTGCAAAAATTGAAGGATTGTGCCCAACCAATAAAAGACTGGCAAACTGACTATTCTGCTTTAAAATATCGAGATATTCCTTAGGTCCCCCGTCATAAATAGCATCAAGCGATATCAAGTTGGTTTTATCAAATAGGTTTAAAGCTTTTGTAGTTTCAGTTGTTCGTATAGATGGCGACAATAATATTTTTTCAGGCAAGGAATAGTTTTGCAGGATAATATTGCCAATTTTTATAGCATCTGCTTTTCCATTAGCACTAAGGTGGCGATCAAAATCAGACTGCCCCATTTGTGCTGGTAATGCTTCCGCATGACGTAAAAGAAAGAGTCTTTTCAAATGGTTCATTTTAAAGCCTATGAATACAAATTGAATTGATTAGTTCACATATTACAATAATAGCTTGAAAGAGAAAGTATTTTACAAAAATTAATCTCTTACCCTAGGAAAATAATAAAATATATTTTATGCAGTTTGTCAGTCAAAAAAAATTGAGTTTTAGAACCAGCATGTTGGACTTATAAGTGATGCTATTCCTAATCCTTTTAAAGAAGAATCAAAAAAAACAGCTTTTAATATTGCGCTAAAAATTAAATTTATGTTTTGAGATGTCAATAAATTTGCAAGTAAATTATTTTTCTTGCAGTGGTTTTATTTAGAAAAAATTTAATATTTTAGAGTTCTAATATAGTAATTTTTATACAAAATAATTGTAAAAATAGTTGATTAATTCAAAATATAACTAGTTTGTCATATAGATGAAATAAATACGTGTTTTTTTTAAAAAATTTAATTGCTGTATGACGTTAATCGATTTGATTTTTAATATTTAATTGTGTGTTTTTCAAATTTTTGTGTTGTATATTTTAAAAGACCACAATATATAGGGGCTCTCAACCAAGCTGTGGAGGCTTCGTACATGAGCGAACAAATTAATTTGGACTATCACCCAAGTGACGACGAGCCATTTATGAATGAGCGTCAAAAGGCTTATTTCCGCTCAAAGCTTATCTTTTGGAAAAATGATATTCTAAGGGAATCGCGTGAAACGCTAGAAAATCTTCAACAAGAAAACGCCAACCTTCCTGACATGGCTGATAGAGCTTCATCAGAAACAGATAGGTCTATCGAGTTAAGAGCCAGAGATCGTCAACGTAAGCTAATTTCAAAAATTGATGCAGCTCTGCAACGTCTTAATGAAGGTACTTATGGATTTTGTGAGGAAACTGGCGATCCAATTGGGCTTAAACGTTTAGATGCAAGACCAATTGCGACGCTTTCTCTTGAAGCCCAAGAGCGCCATGAACGTCGTGAAAAAGTTTATCGCGACGAATAGCTGCAGTTTATTTACTAGATGAACTCAAAAACTACCGCGCAGGCGTTTATACTGTTCGGTTGTTTTTGAGATGTAATGCTATAATACTTTGTAAAAAGGCATTTATCGACAAGGTAAGCATAGCGCAAGGCTTGTTGCTAAAGGAGTCTAGTTTTAGACACTTGTATAGTTAATTCGCAAATATATTTCCATTATTTTTTGAAGTATAAAATATTTTAATACACTTTGGCTATGCTGTGCACATATGATGCTATTGCAATTTTTTACAATAGTTTAGCAAAGTGTTTTAAGGGGATGCCTAGTTTCTAGCATATTTTTTGAAATATAATCTTAAGGTTCTCACAAAAAATTTGTTATACTATTTCATATAAAGAAATTATCTGCCCCTAAATTTCTTGTTTTATTGCAGGTAAGTTCTTGGTGTATAAAACCATTTTCTTCCATTTGCCGAAATTATTTTTGATTTAGAAGAGCCTATAATTATAATGGTTCGGCTGGTAATATCATCCGTCTTTAATTCACCAAGGGTCGTAATTTTAAAGTCCTGTGTTGGTCTAGCAATGTCATGACCAAGTCCAACAGGCGTATCTTTATGACGGATAGCCTTTACGATATCCAATGCCTTTATAATTTGCTCAGGACGAGCTTTTGAAACAGGATTAAAAAGTGCTAAAGCCATATCTGCCTCACAGCAAAGTTTTAGACGCTTGGCAATTACATCAAAAGGTTTCAAATTGTCACTTAAAGATATCATGGCAAAGTCATGTCCAAGTGGCGCCCCCATTAATGCCGCCCCTGCAAAGGCAGAGGTAATACCAGGCTCGACAACAACTTCAATATTGGGCATCTCATTATTCATTGTATCAATAATCTCAAAAACGGCCGCTGCCATTGCAAAAACTCCTGGGTCACCGGAAGATACAATTGCAGCATTTCTGCCTTTAGCTGCCAAGGCTATTGCGTATTTGGCGCGATCTAATTCTTGACGGTTATCGCTTTCATGAATAGTTTGTTTGGCATGAAAAGGCGTCGCCAATTTAATATAAAAATCATAGCCTAAAATATCGTCGGCCTCAGCAAGTGCCTTTTGAGCAGATATTGTGCGATATGCCTTGTCGCCCGGACCCAGTCCAATAATTGTTATCTTACCCTTTTTAAGCTGTGCTGATTTTTGGTAAAGTAAGGTTTGCTCTTTTGGTTTTATAGGTTGGTCTTGATCAATTATTTCAATGGTTAAAGATGACGTGTCATTAATTGGCAGCGTTGCTTGATTGAGCCACGAATGGCTACCTATAATCTTTAATGATTCGCCATTGATGATCTGTGAAATAAATGATTTCGCATATTCAGGATTGATGAGTTGCAAATCATTGGGTGGGTCAAGAAGGTTGATGCCTAATCGTCTTTCGCCATTTGAAGTGATTGCGCTTAATCCATCGGTTATTTGAGCCAAATCATTTGCAAGTCTGTTGGCACCATTGGCAGCACCAAGTAGAGGTACAATGAGTTTGCCATCTTCGCTTATGCAAATGACTGGAGGTTCTTGATACTTATCTTGTAAAAGCGGGCCAAGTGCCCGAATAATGATTCCTGTCGCGCAACAGCTTATGATTGCAATATTTTGCTTGTATAAGCTTGTTGCTAAATCGCTAAAAGACGTGAAAGTTTGGTCGCAGTTAGTGACGCGTTTTTCAAAGCCATAAATCGTTGCATTTGGAATTTTAAATTTTATTTGTTCAGCAATTGCAAATGCTGAATTAGATAAAATTATAATTGCAATATCTCTCACAGATTTTTGCCCTTATATTGTGTTGAGCTATATGCCTCGCCAGGGATTAAAATAAGAGAAAAATATGGGCTGCAATTGCTATTAACTTCCGTTAGTGGTCGTATTTTTTGGTCTTTCATCGTTGCGCGTTCGATATAAAGAGCTTTATCAAAAAGGTTTAGTCGTTTCAAAATTTTGATGATTTTATCAATATTTCGTCCAAGCTTCATAATCGCAAATGCACTTTTTTCTTTAAGCTTTTCTTCTAACTTTTCTTCATCAAGTACAGCAGAAAGCACAGTAAAAGTTTCGTTGCGATAACATATGGGAGTAGCGAGAGCCGCAGATGCACCTGAAATAGATGTAATGCCCGGTATAATGATCGTTTCAAACTTATCTGCCAAACGGTCATGAATATACATGAATGAGCTATAAAATAAGGGATCGCCCTCTGCTAAAACAGTTATTATTTTGCCTTGACTAAGATGGCTTTCAAGCTCTGTTGTTATGTCACCGTAAAATTTTGACAAAATGTCATCATAGCTAGTGTTTAGAGGTGGTGCTTGTGTCGTAATAGGATAAGTAAGGGGTAATAGGGTTTGGCTCTCTTTAATCCAACATTCAGCGATTGTAAGTGCATTACTCTTTTTGCCCATTGCTTGATGAAAGGCAATAATGTCAGCGCCTTCAATCGCTCTTAACCCCTTAATTGTAATGAGTTCTGGATCTCCTGGACCAACACCAACGCCGTAAATCTTGCCTTTTTTCATTATGTTTGCTCTTTATTCAATTTCACTTGCAAGGGCATTTACTGCGGCTGCTGCCATGGCACTTCCGCCGCGCCGTCCTGTGACGGCGATATAAGGGATGTCAAGATCGTTTTCGATTAATGCTTGCTTTGATTCTGCTGCCCCTACAAATCCAACTGGAAAGCCTAAAATAAGGGCGGGACGCGGTGCACCATTCGCCAACATTTCTAAAAGATAAAATAAAGCTGTTGGGGCATTACCAATAGCAACAACGCTCCCTTCAAGATCATCCCGCCATAATTCAAGTGCAGCGGCAGAACGTGTATTGCCAAGTTGTTTGGCAAGTTCTGGTACTCTTTCATCGTTTAAAGTACATAATACTGCATTATTTTGGGCTAGACGTTTACGTGTAACCCCATCTGCGACCATGCGGGCATCACATAAAATTTTTGCACCATTTTCTATTGCGGTTCTGCCAATTGTCCCAGCATTTTTTGAAAAGCAAAGATTGTCAACTATATCAATCATACCGCAGGCATGGATAATTCTAACCGCAATTTTTTCCATGTCGTTATCAATGGCTGAGAGGTCCGCCTCTTGCCTAATAATCGCAAAGGAGCGGTCATAAATATTCTGGCCGTTTTTAATATAGTCGTACATTGCTTTCCTTTTAAATTAAATAGGGCTTTCATTAAAACCAAAACAGGCGCATTTTCAAATATTTCGGCTTGATAATTAAAATTGACAGGCCCCATATAGAATCCTTCTCATACCCTTTTTAGCGACAAATGCGAAATGAAATATCATTTAATAATAATTATAAATGTAAATTATGCGGATAAGTTGTAAGATAAATAGCTCGGCTAGCCTTATCATAGATTGACTTAATGCCTAGTCTTTTGAAGAAATGAGTTTTGCTATCTGTTTGATATTTAGATTTTCTCCAATCAAAGTACCAAATCCACTGTCAAGTGAATCTTCTTTGGTGCTATAAATATCATAAATGCCGTTATCTTTAGCAAGTAAAGTTGTTGGATATGTTTTGGTGGCTGCGCATGATTTAGGGCAACCAGTAATATGAATGCGGTTTATATTTTTATCTTGCAATAAATCTGGTAGTTTTTTTGCATCCAACAATGTATTGGAGTGGGCTCTTACACATTTAGGTGCGCCTGCGCAGGCTATAATTTTACCTCGAACATCATCCTTGCAGACTATAAAGTCCTGTGTTTTCAATATGTGGCGTATCTCTTTTGCTTGTTGATAGCTACAATTTGGAAATATAATACTTTGCCAAGGGGTGAAAATAAGCCCTTGGTGCGTTGTATATTGGTCGATGATGGTTGCTAATGAATTTAGCATTAAAGGTGTCATTCTAGCTAAGGGGGGCTTTGCACCTATATAATATTGTTTTTCTTGTTTTGCTTCATGAATACCAAGATAATGACTGGTTAACTCATCTCTAAAAAAATCAAAAGCAGGAAGTATATCAAGATTTTGTTTTTTTAATTCATCAATAATTTGAGCTATAGTACATTCTTCAACTAAATGTTTCATGCGTTGCAGGTGCGGCGCTTGCTTTCGCCTATCGATTAATAAATCGATTAAGGCATAAATAAGTTGGTGACCATGTTCAAAAGCGACTTTGCCTATAGCTCCAATTTTAGATAATTTTGTCGTTGGACAAGAAGCTAGACCAAAAGCAAAATTGTCGCCACCATCGCATAGCGATAGCCAGATATCGCTTTTATGATCAAGGACGCAACAGCCCTCGCCACCATCAATTAAAAATGAGAATTTAGGCGAAAGGCTTTGATAGTTCTTTTGCACATATAAGGACAATTGCTTAGCAAAAGGAACAATGTCACGTAAAGCGTATTTATCAAAGCCTGCTGTTGGATTAATCATGATATTGCGAACATCATCGCCATTTTCAACCTTGGGGCCAAAACCTGCTGCAATCAAATGCTGTGAAAGAATGCTAGAATTTTCTGGAAAAACACCTCGTATTTGGACATTGGCTCTTGTTGTTACTTCTAAAAGTCCATCGCCATATTTCTTAACTAACCTTGCAAGCGCCCTTAGTTGCGTTGCACTGACATGACCTTGATCCAGTTTAATTCTACAAATTCCCCCATCGGCTGACAATGGCATGCGGAATAGTCCAGGACAAGCCCAGCGCCTATCTTCAACGAAGTGGTTAGTTGATTTAATTTTAGTCATGTCATTTTCTTTTTCTTGAGCTGCGTTTTATCTTGCGCTCGATCGAAACTGATTTTATTGCTTATTCATGACAAATCAAGATGCAACATTGCCACGGCTTGCAAATGAGCTAAATCAGCCAAAAGCGTGGCTTAAAATTATTGGTGTGGGTGAAAATGGTGTTGAAGGCCTAAGCGAAGCCGCTTGCCTTGTTATTCGCAATGCAAAACATGTTTTTGGCGGTATGCGACATCTTGCTTTACTCGAAAATATTATAAACGGCACATCCCATATTTGGCCACAACCTTTTTTAAATGCCATTGATGAACTGAAGCAGTTGCGTGGCGAGGATGTGGTCGTTTTGACCAGTGGCGACCCTATGCATTATGGTGCAGGGGCAACTTTTAGCCGCTATTTTGACCTTGCTGAATTATCTGTCCTATCGCATCCATCATCTTTTTCGTTAGCCGCAGCGCGTCTTGGTTGGGCGTTGCAAGATGTTGATTGCCTTTCAATTCATGGCCGATCGATGGATTGCTTTATACGCTCCATTGCTCATGAGAAAAAAATGCTGATTCTTGCCAATGATGGTTCTAGTGCGGGGTTAATTGCAAAAGCATTATGCAAGCGAGGTTTAGGCAGAAGCCAGATATTTGTATTAGAGCATTTAGAAGGTAAACAAGAAGCAATCCATTTTTTTCTTGCTAAAGATTTTATAGGTCAATGTTTTGCAAAATTAAATATAATTGCGGTTAATTGTTTGATTGATGATTATATGCAGCAAATACCTAATTTTGCTACTCTCCCAGACGATGCTTTTAGGCATGATGGGCAAATAACGAAGCAAGATGTGCGGGCAATTACAATGGCGCATCTTGCGCCAACCTCTCATCAATTATTATGGGATATAGGTTCTGGCAGTGGCTCTATTTCAATAGAATGGTTGCGCCTTGGTTATAAATGTCGAGCAATTGCTATTGAAAAAAATATACAACGTGTACAAAATATCCGTCAAAATGCTAAAAACCTTGGTGTCTTATCGCAGCTAACAGTTATAGAAGCCAATGCTAATGATGTGCTTAAGCAATTAGAAGAGCCAGATGCAATTTTTATCGGTGGCGGTTTCAGTAATGATGGTGTTTTTGAGCAATGTTGGCAGAAGCTAAAATTGGGCGGTCGCCTTGTTGTTAATGCTGTTACTTTAGAGAGTGAGGCTTTGATGTTGGAGCTTAGTCGCCAATTTGGTGGTGATCTGACTAAAATCGCATTAAGCACTGCGCAAGAACTTGGTAATTATCTTGTATGGCGTCAAGCATTTCCAATTACTATGATGTCCTTGCAAAAAAAATAGATCGTTAGGATAAGCCATCTCTATTAAAAACCTTATAAAGCGATATTGCTTGGCTTTCAAATATCAATAGTAATTTAATGTAACTTGACTTTTATTAAAATGGCAAGCATCACTAAGTTATTCTATTTGCTTTAGTGGTTTTTTTTAATATTATAAATTTTACTTAAGTTATATTTGAACTATTTTAGCTGTTTGATGGCGTGTGGCAGGGGATTTGTATGCACATTATCGGTTTATTATTAGGTAGCTTTATAGGTGCAGTATTTTTTCAGGGGTGGGGTGCATTGTTTGGCGCAATTATTGCCTTATGCATTACTGGACAAATAGCATCTTCAGATATAACCAATAAATTTTTGTCCTTGCGCAAAAAAATTGATAGCCAAGATATTAAAATCCTTGAACTTGAAGCTAAAATTGCAGAACTTGAAATAGCTCCATCCAGTGAAGTTTTAAATCAAACTGATGTCGTAGCTGAAAAAGCACTGGAAAACTTCCAGCCTATGCATGTAAATGAGGATGTTCGGACTGACGCGGAACAGGCTGTTGCTTTAGAAAAAGTGATGAATGAAACGCGTGCCTCATTAGACGGCGTTAAAAACAGTGCTGAAAAAATTCATAATGATGGAAAAAAACGGGTTGAAACGTCAAGTAATGATCTTTCAACTGCGATAGTATTCGAGCAAGCTCTTAGTGAGCCTGTTTTAAAGGTGAATGTTCCTGATGCAGAACCCATTTTTGTAAATACAGTTAAGCAATCATTGCAGCATGATGCTGCTCAAGAAAATGCCGATAAGCTGTCGCTAGCAGATAGCAATGCTGATATCACACTTGATATAAACGAAAAAGAAAAATCGGCGCAGTCAAGCAATAGTAATCATCAAGGGACTGAAGAGCTTCCTTTTATGAAAATCGTAGATAAGGTGTCGAGCTGGTTTTTACGCGGCAATCCAATTTTAAAAGTTGGCGCTATTATTCTTTTCCTTGGACTTGCATTTTTATTACGCTACGTCGCACAACATACTTATTTTCCAATTGAATTACGTTATGCATCCGTGGCATTTGCGGCATTTGCTCTTACCGCGGTTGGATGGAAGGTACGTAAGAAAAACCCACCAACTGCTCTTATTTTGCAAGGTTTAGGTATAGGTGTTTTTTATCTTACTATTTTTGCAGCAATTAAGCTTCATCCACTTATTCCTCCTTTTATAGGATTTGTTATTTTGGTTGTGGTTGCTGCCGCTGCAATTGTTTTGGCACTTTTGCAAAACTCAATCAGTTTGATGCTTGCAGCAACAATAGGCGGTTTTGCAGCGCCAATATTAGCATCGACAGGGGGTGGTAGTCATATTGGATTATTTACCTATTTTGCCATTTTAGATATGGCCATTTTAATTATCGCTTGGTTTAAATCTTGGCGAATTCTTAACATTGTTGGATTTTTTGGTACGTTTTCGATAGGTATGGCTTGGGCCTTGAGTTCGTATCAATCTTCCTTTTATATCAGCACTCAGTTGTTTTTGATTTTTTTCTTTTTGCTTTTCGTTGCCATCGCATTGCTATTTGCTAGGCGTCAGCTTTTGGAAAACAGTCATGACGAAAGCGGCAATGAAAGATCGCTGCGCAGTGCTGCACTGCAAACTTATTATGTTGATGGAACACTTTTCTTTGGCGTTCCCATTATTGGCTTTGGTTTGCAATATGCACTGGTTCAGCACATAGAGATGGGGCCAGCTTATTCGGCTTTTATTCTTGGAGGTTTTTACAATGCATTGGCATTTGGCACATTAAAACGCGGCCAAAATGCTTTGCAATTATTGTTCGAGACCTGTTTGGTGTTGGGGTTAGTCTTCGCCTCTTTAGCCGTTCCTCTGGCTTTTGATGCTGAATGGACAACGTCAATATGGGCAGTCGAAGCGGCGGCAATCTATTGGCTTTCGTTGCGACAAAATCATTTTTCATCGCGTTGTTTTTCTTTGATTGTTTTAGCTGGATCTGTTGTAAGTTGGTTTGTAACTATTAGGGAAGGTGGACAGCAAACAGTTATTGTTGCATCAAAGCTAGGTATAGTGCTTATTGCTTTATCTTTGGTCTTTACTTGGTGGCATGCATCGCGTGCAAATAAATCACGTATGATGGCATGGGAACATAATATTCCAGCAATTTTGGGCTGCTTATCAACCATTTCAATTGGTTTGGCGCCATCTGTTTTCTTTTCGTATTATGGCGCAACAATTTTGACCGCAATATTGTCGGCTATTATGTTTGTGGGCGGTTTAAAGCTTTCAGATATTGTTATTAAAATTACGGCGACAATTATCTTTTTCTATACTGGATATATTTATCTGGTGGGCGTTTCTGACCAATATATTTACGAGTTATTCAGTGCGGATTTTATTCCGGTATTTATCTTATCATTATCACTATTATTCTCGGCTTTAAGTATCCAATATCTGGGTAAAAATGACGACTTGACGGATAAGATTTTGGAAGGAATTTTTGTCGGCTATATGGTCTTTGTATGGGCTTTTGCGGTTTTTGCAACGATCAATTATAGTGCGGTAGGATTAACCAAAATTCACGGTATCTTAGCTGTTTCCATTGCGAGTTTTTCCGTGTGGAGCTTGCTTGCGCGTCATTACCAATGGCGTCTATTAGCCAATGTAAGCCTATGTTGGGCACCCTATGCATTTTGTTTGTTTATCTGTGCTTTTGGGACCAATATTTCTTTGATTGTTGGTACACCTGATATTTCCAAGGTGATTTTTTTATCGCTTTATCAGCCGTGGGTAAATTGGGGATGGTTGCTTTGGCCTGCTAGCATTTTATTGCATTGTGCTATTTTGTTTGCTTTGTTGCCTTTAATCAACCAAATGCTAACACGTATTGTGCATGTTACCGGCGCTTGGTTGACCATAGGTTTGGTATCAGCAACTTGCAGTGCAATGCTCATGGATGTGTCGGGTAATTTTAATGCTTGGCGTTGGCTAGGATGGATAGTAGGGCCAGTTATCTATCTCCTAATGGTTGCAGCAAACAAACCAAGATGGTCGTTGAAAACCGACCCGACAGCCTATCGTTTCTTTGCAGCTTGGCCAGTAGCTGTTATTGCGTTCGGTTGGATTTGGTTTGCAAATATTATCAATGATGGTAGCGCTACGCCGCTTCCTTATATTCCATTAATTAATCCACTTGAGCTTGGGCTCTTCATTACGCTTTTTGCTTTATTTATATGGAGCAATACCGAGCCTTTAGTAAAGAAAAACTTACCTCCATATTCAATTCCCGTAGCCTTCGGTTTCACAAGCTTTGCTATTTTGACTGCAACAATTTTACGCTCAGTTCACCATTTCTTTGGCGTTGATTGGCGCGCAGCGGCACTCTTTGCATCAACGACCGCCCAAACAACTTTGGCGATTGTGTGGACAGTTGTTGCTCTGTCGGCTATGTTAATCGGAAATCGCAAAAAGCTTCGTATTTTGTGGATTTGTGGCACAAGTTTGATTGGCGTGGTTGTGTTTAAGTTATTTGCCATTGATCTTGGTGGAAGTGGCACTATGGAGCGAATTATTTCCTTTACCAGTGTTGGACTTTTGTTGTTAATTATTGGTTATTTTGCGCCTTTGCCACCAAAAGAAAAAACTCAACAAGCTGATGACGTTAAGCATAATGAGGAACAGCCATTATGAGACGCTTTTTTAATTTTTTTATTGTCCTTATATTGTTCATTCAAGCGCCATTGATAGTTTGGGCCTCTGAGGCAATAGAGCAGCAAGCGCCATTGGTGCTTGAAGGTACCGGCCCTTGGTATGAGTTAGAGCTTGATGCAATGCTGCAATTGCAAGCAGGCAGCGAGGGGCTATCTGATATTCGCATTTTAGATCAAGATGGTAAGGCGCAGCCTTATGCATTTTTTATTAGTTCTAACGCTAAAATTACCGAGCTTAGCACTGTTCACCATGAAACCGTACAGGCTGAACTATATCCATTGCGTGGGAGCGATCCCCTAAATGGTTACCAATCAAGTATTACGGTTAATAATACACGCGCTGGCACCTCAATTTCAATTAATAATGATGATGCGAGTGCTAGTAGTAATGATGCCTTACTTGGCTATATTATCGACTTGAAGAAGGTGACTTATGGTATTGACAAAATAGACATAGTGTGGACACCAAGTCAGGATGGTTTTTTTCCCTATCGTCTAGAGGTAAGTGACGATTTGGTGCATTGGCGTTTGATTGAAAATGGCCAACTTTACCGCTTATCGAATAATAATGGTGAGATTACGAAAACAAGTATTGCCATTAAAAAAACTCAAGGTCGTTTTTTACGACTAATGTGGGTGGATCGCGCAAAAGCACCTTCTATAACGCAAGCGATGATAAGCAAGATGGTTGTTACCGAAACAAGCTTAAAACCTAATCTAATTTGGAGTAACGCGCTAGAAGCTAAAAGAATTTTAATCGATGACCCCAATCATGAAATTTATGAGTTAAGTTTTGCCGCACCTCATAAATTAGAAGTTATAAAAGTTAATTTGCCTGATGGTTATAGTCTGGCACCCTTCTGGCTATACGGCTCCAAATCCAACAGCCGTGGTAATTGGATTCCCTTACGCCAAGGCATGTTTTATCAATTGCAGGGAAAAAATGGCGAGCTAACGCGCCTTGATAGTGTAGAATTGCCAGATGGTGACTTTACAGCGATAAGAATTGAAATAGATAAGCGCGGTGGAGGACTCGACTTAGATGCTTTACCCATGGAAATTGCACTTGCGCCTAACAATCTTGTTTTTTTAGCACGCGGCAAGTCGCCCTATGCCATACAAATTGGGAAAAGTCAGCAAAAGTCAATGGAGCTTGCATTTGCTGATCTAGTTCCGGGTGCTGTCGATATTGATGATCCGCGAATTAGCCGCGCAGTTTTAGCCGAACCATTGAAAAATATTTCTAAAGTGCCGGAAATAGAAAAGGTGGATCAATTTAACTGGCGGCAATTTATATTGTGGGCTGTTCTAATTTTAGGTGTTGGATTTTTGGTGCTAATCGCATTTCATCTATTGCGGCAATCAGAGCAAAATACACAATAGGTGCCAGAATAAACAATAGGTGGTGGGCCTTGATTGGAACAACGCCTATTTATTTTGAGAAAAATGGTATGAAAATATCATGAGAACAAGAAGGAGAGGCGCAAAGAAACACCTAAATAATTCCATCTTATTCTAATTGTTTGAGACGATTTTTAAGCAATGACTTACCCATTTGGTAACAATCTCTATCTTCAGTCCCCAATGCCAAATCCTTAATTAATCTAGTATAAACTATTACAAAGTTTATTTGCAGAGCATTAAAAGTTGCCAAACTCATTAACACTTTGAGTATTGCATCTTGGGTTGTTTTTATCGAATTGTTTTCCTGTCGACAAAAATTGGTGCATTATTAGAATTTTTACCTATTTTAAAAGAAAAATGAAGGCGTTCGCTTTAGTAACTGCGAAATAGCCCCACGAGCTTTCCTTGAATATTGACCCTATTAGCAGGAAAAATACGATTTTCATAAGCAGGGTTCGCGGCTTCAAGTTCAACAAAGCTTCCCTTAGGCTTATAGCGCTTTAAGGTTGCTTCTTCATCATCAACCAAGGCAACCACAATTTCGCCCGTTAGTGCCACGTCAGCCTTACGGATAATCACCGTATCGCCATCATGAATACCAGCTTCAATCATCGAATCGCCCTTAACTTCAAGAGCATAATGTTCCCCCTTACCAATCATATCAATTGGCATAGTAATGCTGCTTATTTGGTGCTGAATTGCCGATATGGGTACACCAGCTGCAATTCGTCCCATAACTGGAATGTCAACATTGCTATTAGCCGCGACAGGGCGATTAGCCGCAATTGTTTCATTACCAGCGACAGGAAATTTGGATTTTGCAAGCGAACTGGGCGAAGCCATATTAGTATCTTCCGCCATGCTTCCATAATTATATGAGGGGCGGTGGGGCATGTCAGGAAGTTTAATAATTTCCATTGCGCGGGCGCGGTTTGGTAGGCGGCGGATAAAACCACGCTCCTCCAAAGCGGTGATAAGTCGATGAATACCTGACTTAGATGCTAGTTCAAGTGCATCTTTCATTTCATCAAATGATGGTGGTATTCCTGTTTCTTCCAGTTTTTCATGGATGAACATCAACAATTCACGTTGTTTGCGCGTTAACATAATAGCCCCATAAGTCGAATCATTGGCACAAATAGTGAACATATCATATATGTTCCACTATTGTTCTGCAATAGGGGCAAATAATTTAAATTAAATTGGAATTTTTGTGTGGCATTACAATTTTATAATCTGGTTGGGTACTGTTTTTATTGGCTTATTAGATTTAATGCTTTTAAACAAAAATGCCGGCTATATAGCCGGCATTTTATCAAAAAATATTGCATGTCGAAGAATTAATCTTCTTCATTTTCAAACATTTGCACTGGTTGGCTTGGCATGATTGTTGAAATAGCATGCTTATAAACCAATTGCGAATGACCATCTCTGCGCAATAATACGCAGAAATTATCAAAGGAAGTGACAATACCGGTAAGCTTGACGCCATTTACCAAGAAAATTGTCAATGAAATTTTTTGCTTTCTTACGGCATTCAAAAATAAATCTTGAAGATGTTGCGCCCGTTCTGCCATTGTTTTTACCTTTTATTGCGAACCGCATAACTAATTATTTTTATTTCATAGCATGCCAACAGCAAGGGCTGTCAAGTTAAATTCAAAATTATTACAATATATTACCGAATATTTTGTTTTTGGGCTTATAATTGTAGGATTTTCGGTGCTGACGCTTCGGCTTGAGCAAAACTAGCATTGGGTCGTTTAGTGTTACTTTATGTTCAATTGGTTTAAACGGTCATTAATAATTGTTGAATTGATAGGGCCTATGCTGGCCTTAGTTTTGCGCTTTGTTGATTACTATGTAAATATTGCAGCGGTAAGCTGTTCAGCAACAGTTCAGATTAATGGGCTATCTTTTAAGCAATGATATGAGGTTACTTTTATGAATAAGATTTCGGCACTTTTTTTGACATTGCTTGGAACGGCATTAATAATGCCATCGGTTAGTTATGCCAAAATGACAATTTATACCGATCCACCAACAGCTGTTGCTCCATTGCCACCAGCGCCGCCAGTAGCACCAACACCACCTGCACAAAATCAATATCCAGTGCGCCCTGTGCAGCCTGCACCACCACCAGGTGGCAACCGTCCACAGCGCCCTATGCCGCCGCAAAATGACCGGCCGATTGTTGTGCCAGGGCCATCTGAGCCGCAATATGATAGGCCGCATCCACCGCGCCCTATGCCTCCACAATATGATCGTCCTCAATATGATAATTCTTATCCGCAGCGTCCAATGCCGCCTCAATATGATAGACCGCATCCACCGCGTCCTATGCCACCGCAAGATGGCCATGGTTATCCATTAGACACAAGACCAAATTATCAAGGACCAAATGGTCAGGGTTATGATAGGCCAGTTTATAATCCAAATGCGCGGCCGCAATATAACCGCCCAAATTATAATCCACCACGGCCAAGGCCACAAAACCAACGGCCAGTTTACCGTGATGATGATAGGGGCTATTATGATCGCCCGTCGCTCTATTAAGAGTGGTGATGAACTAAAGTCAGCTTAAAAGTTAATTAAGGTTGGAAATAGACAATAATTGGAAATGGTTTTGCCAATTCCAATGGTCTATTTCCAGACTTTTTTTATTGGTGAATAATGGGCATAAAGCCTGTTATTGCCTTAATCGCTAGCCATGCTTTTCCACAAAATGAGCCAAAACTTGCGGCTATCGTTGCATGCAGATAAAATTTATCTCAAATGCAATGAATGTAAAAATTTGTTTCAGTTGTGTGGCATTTTTTAAAAACCCTATCGGCGCAAAATAACTAGAATAAGTTTAAATTCCTGTAATCGGCGAAAAAGTGCATTTTGCTATTTTGATTGCGGGGTTGGACATGACGGATTATTTAACCAATATTGCAGGTGAACTTAATGGCAAATTCGCGCGTTTAACCGTGCTTGAACGCCTTGAAGCTGTAACTAAATCTTTTCCTAAGGGCTGTGTTTTTACCACCAGTTTTGGCCTTGAGGATCAAGTTCTTACTCATTTTATTGCACAAAACCGCCTTGCTATAAGTATTGTTACCTTGGATACGGGGCGCTTGTTTCCTCAAACCTATAGTCTTTGGCAGGAAACAGAAGAAAAATACGGTATTAGAATTAAAGCAAAGTACCCCCAAACTGAGGGGCTAGAAGCATTAATTGATGATCAGGGCATTAATGGTTTTTATTTTTCGCCTGATATGCGCAAACAGTGCTGCTTTACCCGAAAAATCGAGCCTTTGGGCCGCGCATTAATCGGGCAGCAACTTTGGGTGACCGGTTTGCGAGGTGACCAATCTGCTGCACGTCATGATTTGGCATTTGTATCCTTTGATAGTGGTTACAATCTTATTAAAGCAAATCCGCTTTATGATCTGAGCCGCAACGATCTTGTATTGATTGCCCAGCAAAATGACATTCCGATTAATAGCCTACACAAGGAAGGCTTTTTATCTATTGGCTGTGCGCCTTGTACCCGCGCCATACGCGCTGGCGAGGAGGAACGTGCCGGCCGTTGGTGGTGGGAAACTGAAACTGCCCGCGAATGTGGCTTACATGTGCAAAATAGCCATTCTTTGTCCGCAAAAACGACCAATCAAGCCCAAGCAGCTTTTGAGAAAGTTTGACAATGTATTTAGAACAAAGCGGCAAGCCGCAAACCCCAAATAAAAACCATGCTTCTCAAAGTCATTTGCAACGCCTTGAATCGGAAGCTATTTATATCATCCGTGAAGTTGCAGCAACGTCTGATAATCCGGTAATGCTCTATTCCATTGGTAAGGACTCTGCGGTTATGCTTCATCTTGCGATGAAAGCCTTTTACCCTGGTATTCCGCCATTTCCATTGCTGCATGTGGATACAGGGTGGAAATTTCGAGAGATGATCGAGTTTCGCGATGAAACGGTAAAGCGTCTTGGTTTAAACCTTATCGTTCACAAAAATGAAAAAGGCATCAAGGCAGGAATTAATCCTTTTGATTCAGGTTCACGCATCCATACCGATGTAATGAAAACAGCAGGCTTAAAGCAAGCATTGGACAAATATAAATTTGATGCCGCCTTTGGTGGTGCAAGGCGAGATGAGGAAAAGAGCAGGGCAAAGGAACGGGTTTTCTCGCTGCGCTCAAGCGAACACCGCTGGGATCCTAAAAAACAACGGCCAGAGCCTTGGTCATTATTTAATACGCGCAAAAATAGTGGTGAAAGTTTTCGGGTGTTTCCGCTATCGAATTGGACTGAAAAAGATATTTGGGATTATATTGCTTTGGAAAATATACCGGTTGTGCCGCTTTATTTTGCCAAACCTCGTCCTATTGTGCAGCGTGATGGCATGCTTATCATGCGTGATGATGAACGCATGGTTTTGCGCGATGGTGAAAAGATTGAGCAATTATCGGTGCGCTTTCGCACCCTTGGCTGTTATCCGTTAACTGGTGCGATACAATCAACTGCTACAAATCTAGATGATATTCGTGAAGAAATGCGCCTATCTCGCACATCAGAACGGCAAGGCCGCGCGATTGATAAGGATGGCAATGCTTCCATGGAACAAAAAAAGCAAGAGGGGTATTTTTGATGTCGGCTGCTTTGAAAATAGATCATTCACCTTCTGATGAGGTTTTAAAGTCATCGCTTGATGTTTCTTTGCCTGAGCAAATGCCGCAACAACGCTCGCTATTGCGCTTTATCACCTGTGGTTCGGTCGATGATGGGAAGTCCACCTTGATTGGGCGGATTTTACACGATGCGGGAGCCATTTTTGAAGACCAGCTTGAAACATTGGAACAAGATTCACGCAAATTTGGCAATAAGGACGATGTGTTAGATTTTGCACTTTTGGTTGATGGTCTTGCTGCCGAGCGCGAGCAGGGCATTACTATTGATGTGGCTTATCGCTATTTTTCAACGCCCAAGCGTTCCTTCATCATTGCTGATACACCCGGTCATGAAGAATATACCCGTAACATGGCAACAGGGGCATCAAGTGCCGATCTTGCCATTATTTTGGTGGATGCGCGAAAAGGTATATTGCCACAAACCAAACGCCATTCCTTTATAACCTCAATGGTCGGCATCCGCTCGGTTATTGTTGCGGTTAATAAAATGGATCTCGTTGATTATGATGAAGAAACATTTCAACGCATAGAAAAAGACTATCGGGCATTGCTGCCAAGTTTGAATTTTCAAGATATTATCTTCATTCCAATGAGTGCCAAACTTGGCGTTAATGTCACTAAAAAAGATGATAAGCTCAGCTGGTATCAAGGGCCAACGCTGCTTGATTATTTGGAAGATATCACGCCATCGACATCAAACATAAATTTTGATGAGCCACCGCGTTTGCCCATTCAATGGGTTAATCGTCCAAATCTTGATTTTCGTGGGTTTTGCGGCACGTTAAGCAGCGGTGTTTTAAATGTCGGTGATAAGGTAAAGTCCTTGCCAAGTGGCCGTACAAGCCGCATTAAGGAAATCATTACCCCATCAGGCTATGTAACCCAAGCCATAAATGGCGATGCAATAACTGTTACGCTTGAAGACGAGATTGACAGTTCGCGCGGTGATGTTTTGGTGCGCCAAGATGATCCTATTCGCCCGTCTAAAACGCTTAAGGGTGAAATCCTATGGATGAGTGAAACACCATTGGAAAATGGTCGGCGGTTGATTTTAAAACTCGCTAGCAATGTAACACCAGCAACCACGGACACAATTGAGCAAAAATTTGATATTCATAGCTATAAGGGTAGCCCTAGCCAATCGCTGCAAATGAACGAAATTGGCCATATTTATATCACGGTTGAAAAGCCAGTGGTGGCAACGCCTTATAATGATAATAGGGGGCTTGGATCTTTCATTTTGATAGATGCGATAAGCAATGAAACTGTCGCCCTTGGCGTTGTGCGCAATTGCTTTGATTATAAGTTTTTAAATGATGAAACTGAAAAGGGGACAAATACATCTACCTTATATCATTTGGCACAAATTTGGTTAAATGCACCGCTCAGTAAAGCACCTGCAATTATTTTGTTGCGTGCAATTGCCTCGCTAGTACTCGCTGCTATTCCTTTGGCTTTTGGTGCACCAGCATTGGCCGCTTGCGCAAT
Source organism: Bartonella sp. HY761 (assembly GCF_026743145.1). Lineage (NCBI taxonomy): Bacteria > Pseudomonadati > Pseudomonadota > Alphaproteobacteria > Hyphomicrobiales > Bartonellaceae > Bartonella > Bartonella sp. HY761. The sequence continues at coordinate 1,745,026 of NZ_CP104887.1, read as the reverse complement.
TTTTGCCGTTGATCTTCTATTTCGCCCATTTTTACGACTGGTTATTGATGACCATACTAAAACAGGGCAAAATGACTTTGAAGAAGGCGCTGGCATTTAAATTGATATGATTTTTAATAATTAATGAAAGGGGGCGTAATGCCCCCTTTTGTGTTTCAAATGCTTTGCGATAAAACAATAAATGCATGAGTAAGCACTGTTAAAAAAACAATTTTATGGTAATTTTCTTAAAAAATTGGCATTTAAAACCATAACAAAATAGATTGTAGGCAATAAAACCTCTGCAACACCATATAAATAATTATAAATTTTTTTCATCATATGATAAAATTCTTCATAGGTGTAATCAACAGAATATAAAAATTTATCAGGCTCAAATAATTCCGTTTTCAATACAGTTACTTTATCGCCATTATAGCTAAAATTAAAACGACAATTTTCATCCGTTTCAGCTAATTCTAAATTGTAAGAAAAATTTTCCTTTGAAATAATCTTATTAATTTCATCATAACTATCAAGAACAAAAAAGTCTAAAGCTGTCCCTGGATAATAGAATTCATCGTTTTCAAAAGGCGAGTAAAATAAGCACTTTTTTTGACGTTCTAAATATCGGCATATGTCATAAATTGCTGCGACTTCTTCACCCTCTGTGTCGTATAATTCTTGATTAATATATTGGTTAGAAAATATGACCTTGTCCTGTGTTGTTATTGGTTCCAATGGTTTTATATCAAATAAAATCTTCGTCATTAAAATTTCCTTGATCCATTTTGATATTCAAAGGATGTTTAACCTTCACTCTGTATAGGTTATTTAAAATAGTAGCAGTTTTATCATTGCTTTTAAATATCCTAATAAATTGCCGCCATGCCCAAATTTTTCATAGATAGCGGCTCTAAAGTAATACTGTAAAAGGTCTAAATCTATTGGGTTTTCTTTTACGTGTTCAAATATGATATAGGAAAGTAGTTTGGGGCTCATAATTTTTATAAATTGCCTTATAAAAAATAGTCGCAGTGAACAAATGAAATGAATAACTTGGCTAATTTGATTTTTAATTCTTTTTTCCAAGATCTATGAGCTACTAATATTATTCCATATGATGGATTTGTTAAATAATGTGGCGTGCTAAAATCAAAACCATCAGATTGTTTTTTAAATAATCAAAAGCTTCCCAATAGTCATCTTGCGCAGCCTTTTGGCTATTCGTTAGATTTCTGCTCTTATAGACATTTCCATTTTTGTACGCGGTGTAGATCTCAATTTATTTCATTGAAAGGTAGGCTTTTCGCATTTCAATGGTCTTGCGCATTTTTTCCGTTACGACTGTTGCTCTAAAAACTGGGACGTATTTTTGTGGGCTGTTGAAGCGATTGCATTCACTAATTTGCAATCGATAGCGAAGTTGGTCTTCTTTACCTTTTATCTGCCATTCGCCATAGGTAAGGGTAACAGTAGGTCCATCAATTAAAAAGCTCGCTTGTGTCATATCCGTTTGACCTGTTTTAAAAACATAGCCAGCGTCATGAAACGAATTATTGATAGTTTGGGCTAGGATCTTAACGTCATCAAAGCTTAAGCCCAATAAAGAAAATTGTGCCATTAGCTCGACGATCTGATTATCTGCAATACTTATCGCGCAATGGGGCGCTGTGGGCAGTGATACAATGCCTAAATCTAGTAATTGAATGACATAACCAAGTGGATTTCTACCTGAACCATTACCAGCACTATAAACAGCCGATTTTTCGGTGTTTTCCTGAGGATCGTCATCATCAAATGATCGAAATTTGTCGCTTATGTGTTGAGGAGGGAGGTCATTAATAGCTAGGAAATCTTGAGTCGATTGCCGTAAAGCCGTTTTAAATATCTGGATATCCTTTGTCATATATCTTCTCTTGTTGATTAAATATCATGTCGATATCAATGGCTTAAGTTTTTGAAATATATTGGCCTTATTTTTCTTGTCATTATAATATGAAAAGCAAATTTCATCTAAATCAAGGCAGATATTATCTTCTATTTCTTTGAAGTAATCGAGGTAGTCATCTACATGTACGTATTGATCTGTAAGTCCGCTTTGAATTATTTCTTTTGTTGTAAAAAATTGCTGATATATAGCCATATAACGCATATAAAGGGGCTCTGGCATTTGATTGATATTAAAAGAACTATCAAGTTGTTTACGTTTTTCTATTCTTACCTCATCGCTTATTTCACCTAAGTGATATTTTATTATAACATCAATATATGCCAATAGATCTTTGGGAAACAAATAAGATGTTCTTACAATCATCATTAAGAAGATGGTTTGTGCGTCATCCATCGAATAGCTTAAGTCATCTTCCGGACATTTTAAGCCATTTAAGATCGCGCCTTTAAATATAATCTCGTCTAACTCGTCGCTGTCAATATTGCTTAAATTATATTTCATAGCATTTTCTTTTGTTGCGTGTTTTTCGAATATATTTTTATAACGATATAATCAAAATTAAAATTATTCTTTTATAATATACCGATCATATCGTGTTTTATATTTTTTCAATTTTTAATGGAAATCTAATTTTTCTAAAATTTCTTCACGCGCTATGGTTGATATTTCATAAATATTTAAAGGGTCAATATTTTTAAATGTTTCGCAACGCGCAATAGTCTCATTTATTTCAATAAGTCTTTTTTGCAAATATTCAGGATAGTCTTGATATGCAGGCATTGGGACGGGATCAAAATATGGATAAAAACTAGTTACACTGTGAAAGCTTTTATAAATAGAAGCCGATAAACATTTTATGGTTAGGCTAGCATCCTTATTGGCGAGCTTTACTATGATATGTTCTTCAAATTTTTGAACTTTAATATAGTCAATTCCATTGAGCCTCGGCGTGCCATTAATTTCCTCAACGCACTTAAACCATATATCACAATTTTCAACTTCTTCGTGATTTTTATTAATCTCAAAGCCTTTGATAAGGTAAGTCCCTGCCATCGCTATATTAATGTAATATATAAAAAAATTAAAATGAGAGTTTAAGGGGTAAATACCATTAAATGGTGAATCAACTATTTGTTTCGCATCAATAATTAGCGTGGCTTGCTTATCTGACATATTAAAATCAAAATGGGTTTGCACCCAATTTCCTCCCTTATAAAATATAACTTGTTGCAGAAAATACTGCTATTTTTAGCTGCGGTATGATGGAACAAGTTTTATTAATTTTTGTATTCTAGGGACAGTATTTTTCTGCTTTATCATTCTATTGCGTATATCTTGAACATTGTAATATTAGGCATAATCATCATAAAAGCTTATATATGCATTGTGGTCATTATCATATTTGCCAAAAGCGCGGTTATTTATATTACTATCTTGGATTTTGTAGAATGATTGAGTTAATTTAAAATTCTAAATGCTCTAATTCTGGGCATCATGTTTGTGTCCACAATTCATCTGCCCGTTATATTTTTTTAGCCGATTGGGGGCTATTTTACATTACTTACTAAATCCTGCTAAACTGAGATTGGCAAAATTGTAACTGGTTGGTTAATCCCTGTTGTTATGTGTTAAATGCAACTACTCAACTTTGATTTCACCCTGCAAGCATAGAATGCCTAAATTATCTTGCGCTGTCATTTTATAGAGCGCTTTTTTTACGTTTCTACGAATGGCTTCATAGTAAAATTCGTCATATGCTAAGAAAACATAAAATATCTGATCATTATCACCTTTAAATTGATTTACAAAAATCATGGGTTTTTCATTATAGAATAACCAATCTTCTTCAAGAACCCAATTTGGTGCGTCTCCAATAGATTTAAAACAACCATCTAATTGTTGTTTGAGCCAATTTTCTTTGTTATCTGGATTAGTTATTTTATATTTCTCATATATATCATTCCTGAATTTATCTCCTCTAGCTGTAGAAGCATTAAAGTATGTGTTAGCAATTGTATCTAACAAAACCATAAATTCTATACGTTCAAAATCTGGTTTTTCAGATCGCAATTTTTTTCTTAATTCTTCCATGCGTGACATGATCACCTCTTTAAATTTTAGTTTCTAAGATTGTTTTTTGGTGAAATTTTACAACTACGTTGCGCATAGTCAATATAATAAAACATATGCGATTATCTCTCTTTTCTTTATTTAATATAGATATTAATTCTGTTAACAAAATTACACTATTTAAGGGAGGTTTAATAAATGGATTTTAAGAAATTATTTGATTTTTATAATATAGTTCCTGGAAGGCAGGGAGATCGATATTGGATATTTCCCTGCTCATGTGGCAAAATACAATCTGATTATTTAAAGGACAAACTTGTTCTTGAAAATGGTATTGCAATAAATTGTATTGCTTTTGGCTTTATAGAAAATTGTTTTTTCAAATATGAAAAATATAAAAATTATGGTCCCGTTGGGCAAACGCTATTTAATGGAGACGAGGTTGCCGATATTGTTGATGATATGGTGGTATTAAAATCCATGTGGCAATCTAATGATTGTTTTTCTAAACAATTAAGTGAAAATTATTTACCTGCTTTTCAAAATATTGAGCTTGATTTTATTAAAAATAATTTTTTAAAGATACGGCAACATTTTCTTTTATTTTTAGATAGGTTTTTAGCCTATTTGAATAACATAATGAACAATAAGCAATATTTATGTGTTGATGGTTTGTAATTTCAACTGAAATGCTAGTATTCATGCTTTATTTGGGATTTTTATTATCGTTTAAGCGCTTTTGGTAATGAGCATGGTGGTCATATCATAGAGCTAAAAAATTGTTTAATTTTTTGATTTGCATATATATGATGCACCGGCTGCGTAATATGAATAATCGCGGTGAAGTTTTAGTAAGATGACAGCTTGTGCTTGTGACCAAGCATAACAGTAAGCGCGTAAAAAGCGAAAGAAGTGAAAATGACTGAGACAATTGATGAAATTATTGAAAACTTTTCATTCCTAACAGATTGGGAGGATCGTTATCGCTATGTTATCGAACTTGGTCATGAATTATCACCCTATCCAGAAACATCGCGTGATGATGTTCACAAGGTTCCAGGTTGTGTTAGCCAAGTTTGGCTAGACTATAAGGTTGACGGTGAAAATGATCCAGTCATGTATTTTATCGGCGATTCCGATGCGCATATTGTGCGTGGCCTTGTTTATATTTTATTGGCATTATATTCTGGCCATAAGGCTTCAGAAATTTTAGAAATCGATGCTGAAGCATTATTGAAAAAATTGGGCTTGGATGAAAATTTAACGCCGCAACGCTCAAATGGATTGCGCTCTATGGTTGGCCGTGTCCAACAAGAAGCGCGTTCGCAACTCAAATGATTAACTACTTGCTAGGCTTTTTTCTTATTATGCACCCTATGGTTTTATTGCATAAGTAAATAGCTAACAAAGATGACAATGTATAAGGGAAGGTCATTAAAATGCTGTAGTATAAAAGTAACGCAACCGATGAATATATATAATTAAAATATGTTATAATGCTCATTGAGATGATGAATGAGCTTATAACGACTAATAGGAATTTTGCCAATTTTTTATGCGTACTAAGGTGGTTTAGACGCCAACACCTGTATAGACCTTGTAAAAAAGCAGCAGGCAAGCCTAATAGATAAGCGTAAATTATAATTATTATTAGAGGCTTAATAAAATCAATATAAAAATCGGGATTAATTAACGAACAAAGTGTTTCGCTTTTTATAATGCCGAATATGAAGAGAACAACAAGATAGGGTAGTGCCCCAAAAAATGGCCCAATTAGTAGATAAGTCAACATTACAATGATAGACTGTTTTTTTGACGGTTGCTTCATAGATTAAACCCATTTACTGTTTTTTCTTGTAAATTATTTATATTTAACAAATCTTTGATTGAGTAGTCATAAAATATTAATAATTTTTGCTCCGCTTGGTAAATTAAAAGAGGCAAAATTAATGACTAAAGATTTATTAATTTTAACGAAAAATCCTCTTGAGGAAATTATAAAAAAGGTTCAAGATTTATGCACTGATATTATACCTGGTGCAGTTCCACATTCTAATTATTTCGTAATTTTGGATAAAGATAATATAAAAAGAACGCTATTTCTTAGTCAAAATGATTTTGATAAATCGGTACCTGAAATTTCAATTAAGCAAGACTTCCGCGATGTGTTATATGTTTATGGAAAAAATGTTTTAAAGGATGATGTAGAACAATATTTTAGTTATTATATGGCATTATTTGGATATGGAGATACCTATTTAGCAAATAAATTTTTATGCCGTTTAGATGATGTAAATATATCAATTAACGTTCCATATATTATTGTATTTGATCAAATCAAAGACCAAGTTATTGCCAGCAATTATGAACTTGATTGGTATGATAATGAAGAAAACTATTGTGTACCGCTAGCTGAAGGATGGGAAGAAAGAGAAGAAGAAATTTTTTGAAATACTAAACTATTCAGTGTCATTCACATTTAGAAATACTCAGCTGGTATTCAAGAAACTGTGATTGAGTAGTCATAAAATATAGATGATTATAGCCCTATTGCTGACACAAGAATGATTCAAGTTTTTGCTAAATCACATTTGTCTCTATTTATTAGATGATTTATAGCTTTTTTAAATTTGAGTCTTTAGGCTGGATTAAAGTGTTGCATATTGGGGTTTAGTTGTGGAATCTGTCTTTATTGTTCTTATTCTTCTTGTTGCGGTCGTGTTAAGCAGTGGTATTTCGCGCGCTTCCCCCATTCCGATTCCCATCCCACTTATTCAAATTGCGGTTGGTTTTTTTATCGCCAGCGTTGCAGATCTTGGCGTTAAGTTAAGACCTGAATTGTTCATGTTTTTGTTTCTACCGCCTTTATTGTTTCTTGATGGTTGGCGCATTCCCAAGGAAGGTTTGCAGCGTGATAAATGGACAATTTTAGCCTTGGCACTTGGCTTGGTGGTTGCAACTGTTATTGGCGCGGGCTTTTTTATCTATTGGCTTATTCCAACAATGCCATTGGCGGTAAGCTTTGCATTGGCGGCGGTTATTTCCCCAACCGATCCAGTAGCCGTTTCTGCTATTGCTAAGCGTGTAGCGGTGCCAAAACGCCTCATGCATATTTTGGAAGGTGAATCGCTCCTAAATGATGCATCAGGTCTTGTTAGCATGCGCTTTGCGCTAGACGCAGCAATGTATGGTCTTTTTTCAATTACTGTTGTTATATCAACTTTTTTATGGACAGCTGTTGGTGGTTTAGTAATTGGTGTTGCAACCACCTTTATTATTACAAAACTAACAAGTTTTTGGACGCGAAAATTCGGAGATGAAGCCGGATCTAATGTGTTGGTTAGCCTGCTTATCCCTTTTGCGGCTTACCTATTGGCAGAAGAAGCCCATACATCTGGTATTTTGTCCGCCGTTGCTGCCGGTATTTCAATGAGTTTTACCGAAGATAAGTTGAAAAACCTTGCCGCTATTCGCATACAAAGAAACGCAGTTTGGAATACGGTTCAATTTACTGCAAATGGTATTATTTTTGTATTGCTTGGTGAGCAACTGCCACAAATTATCGCTAGTGCTCATTCAGTTGTTGAGCAAGCTGGGCATGAAAATCCGCTTTGGTTGCTTTTCTATGTAGTGGCTATTAACGCAACTTTGGCAGTTTTACGTTTCATCTGGGTTTGGATTTCTCTAAAGTTTACCTTGGCGCGCGCCCATAAAAAGGGATTAAAGCCTTATGCACCGGGTTGGCGTTTGATTACTGCAACATCTCTTGCGGGTGTTCGTGGAACGGTTACCCTTGCGGGTGTTTTAACATTTCCTTTGTTCTTGCCAGATAATTCCCCATTTCCCGGTCGTGAACTAGCCATTTTTCTAGCAGCCGGCGTTATTTTATTATCTTTAATTGTTGCAAGTATCAGCTTGCCTTACTTATTGAATAATATCGAATTGCCACCTGAGCCATCCCATCAAAAAGAAGAAGAGAAGGCGCGCTCTAGTGCGGCAGAAGCAGCCATTAAAGCGGTTGAACAAGCCGTTCATAGCATGAGTGAGGGGCGCAATGATGCCGATCTTTATACGCTTGCTGGATCGCGAGTGATGGAGGGTTATCGTGACCGCTTGGCAGAACTTTCCGCAACCGATGAACAAGTGAATGCGAATTTGCATGCTGCTGAAATTGAGCGAAAATTACGCCTTGTTGCTTTGAAAGCAGAGCGCGAAGTCTATTATAATTATGGCCGCCGCCATCAATTATCCGAAGAAGCAGTCGATAAATTTATTCGTGAGGTTGATCTGCTTGAAACGCGCTTTTCAAACACGTAATTTGTAATCAATGGTTTTGTAATCGTCTTTTATGAGAAAAGGAGTGGCAAGTTGTTTAAATTCGGTGTTGATCCACTTAAGAATTATCACGATGATATAAGTGTCGAAATATTACTCGATAAGCCGATTAAAATTATTGCAGATAGCTATTTTTTTGATATATTTTTTGATTATGAAGAAAAATGTAAGCATTATATTCCGCTTGCCGATCGGTTTGACATGCTTTTGAACTATTGGTTAAATAAGATCGATAGCCATTCAGACAATTTTTTTGTCTTTCAGCTTTTTGACGAATACGTCGCCGGATTTTTTAATAAGGGTAATAATTTATATTATGGTTATACTTTGCAAATGCAGGGATGGAGTATTGATCAAAATTGTATTGACGACGTGATTAATGAGGAAAATATCATATTTACAACAGATTATGATCTTGGTTTAAGTTTTGAGCAGTTTTTGGACGATATCAAAGCATTTTTGAAAAAAAAATAAAACCGTTTTTAAAAAGATATTATAGGTGCATGGCTACGGCATTATTGTTGTTGTTTGTGCGCAATCAGAATTCTAATCAATCTGCTTTTGCGTTTGCAGTGTTCAATAATTATATTTGCAACAAACAATCAAATTTTTAAGCACATAAGCCGATTTTCAATTGATTTATGCTAATTTTTTGATCAAAAGATGCTTTTTTCCACATGTTGCATAAAAAAATTACTGCAATGACTAAAATTTGTACTGCTTATAATTTGTGCAACTTTTCTAAAAACTCATCATTAAATAATCAAAATGTGAGCGAAATTTGCACCGTGCCGTCAAAAATGCGCGCTAATCGCATAAATAATAGACGATCGTCAAAAATATGATGATTTTTTTTGCAATAAATGCCCGCCTTTTAAGCAATAAAATTACCCAATTTGCATAAATAGTTTTCATTAAGTACTTGAAGAGTTCTAATTTTTCTGTCATTAATAGGACAGCATTGCTGTCATAAGTGACAAAAAGCATATTTGATTAGAGCAATTGGCACTTGGGGGCGAGTATATTATCTTTTTGAATTGTAAAGAAAATTCAGCAAAACAATAAGTTTAAGCCACTATTTTTATGAAAAGCAAGCATATGAATAATCCGTTCCTTTGAATTGTTAAAAAATAGGAACATGTTTAAAGAAAGGCTTCACGATGACGCAGTTTACGCCATCCTCTTCAAATGGTTTTTCCAGTTCTGTTTTAGCCAAAACAGCGCAAAAAAAAACTACGAAGCCTTTCGGTTTTCCTGATGCGCAAGGTCTTTATAATCCAATTAATGAGCGTGATGCTTGCGGTGTTGGTTTTATCGCCCATTTAAAAAACCAAAAAAGCCATAAGATTATTGAAGATGGTTTGTTTATTCTTGAAAATTTGACCCATCGTGGCGCAGTCGGCGCAGACCCATTAATGGGTGATGGTGCGGGCATATTGGTGCAAATACCAGACCGCTTTTTTCGTGAAGAAATGGCGCTGCAAGATGTCGACCTGCCAGAAGTAGGGCAATATGGTGTAGGTCATATTTTTATGCCGCAAGATGCAGCCATGCGCGCCCATATTGAAAATATCATTCGTGAAGTAATTACTGCTGAAGGGCAGCAATTTATAGCGTTTCGTGATGTACCGGTTGATAACGCATCCCTATCTAAAGCCGCCGCGATTGTTGCGACTGAGCCAGTTCACCGTCAGGTTTTCATTGGTCGCAATGCCAATTTAACCACCCAGGATGATTTTGAACGCCGTCTATTTGTTTTGCGTAAAGTTATTTCAAACCGCATTTTTGACGAGACAGAAGGGCGCGATGATGGTTTTTATATCGCTTCGCTTTCATCTCGTACCATTGTTTATAAAGGCATGTTCCTTGCATATCAAGTTGGTGCTTATTATAAGGATTTGAAAGATAAGCGTTTTGAAAGTGCCTTGGCCTTAGTGCACCAACGCTTTTCAACCAATACTTTTCCATCTTGGAAGCTTGCACACCCTTTCCGTATGGTTGCCCATAATGGTGAAATTAATACTGTACGCGGCAATGTTAACTGGATGGCAGCGCGCCAAGCATCGGTTGATTCAGAATTATTTGGCAATGATATCTCTAAGCTTTGGCCAATTTCCTACGAAGGTCAATCCGATACTGCGTGTTTTGATAATGCTTTAGAGTTTTTGGTGCAAGGTGGTTATTCCGTTGCTCATGCCATGATGATGTTGGTGCCAGAAGCATGGGCTGGCAATGCACTTATGGGCGATGAACGGCGCGCATTTTACGAATATCATGCGGCGTTAATGGAACCTTGGGACGGACCTGCTGCGGTTATTTTTACTGATGGTCGCCAAATTGGTGCAACCCTTGATCGTAATGGTTTGCGCCCAGCGCGCTATATTGTCACCGATGATGATTTTGTCATTGCCGCTTCTGAAGCTGGAGTGCTGCCAGTAGCAGAGGAAAAAGTCGTGCGTAAATGGCGTTTGCAGCCTGGTCGCATGTTGCTGCTTGATCTTGAGGAAGGCCGCATTATTTCTGACGAGGAAGTAAAGTCTGAAATAGCAACACGTCACCCCTATCAAAAGTGGTTGGATAACACCCAGCTTATTCTGGAAGAGCTAAGTCCGGTTGAGCCGCGCTCACTGCGCAAAGATGTGACATTGCTTAACCGCCAGCAGGTTTTTGGCTATACGCAAGAAGATACCAAGCTATTATTGTCGCCTATGGCAACCACGGGGCAAGAAGCTGTTGGTTCAATGGGAACCGATACGCCAATTTCGGCCATGTCGGAAAAGTCAAAATTGCTTTATACTTATTTTAAGCAAAACTTTGCCCAAGTGACCAATCCGCCAATTGATCCAATCCGTGAAGAATTGGTGATGAGCCTTGTGTCTTTCATTGGGCCGCGTCCTAATATTTTTGATCTTGTTGGCACATCGCGCCGCAAGCGTTTAGAAGTGCGTCAGCCTATCTTGACCAATGGTGATTTGGAAAAAATTCGTGCTATTGGCCAAACGGAAGACCGTTTTGATACCAAAACACTTGACATGACCTATGCGGCTGAAGAAGGTGCAAATGGCATGGAGGGTGCAGTTAGCCGCCTATGCGAACGTGCCGAGGCTGCTGTGCATGGTGGCTATAACATCATTATTCTTTCAGATCGCCAAGTTGGGCCAGATCGTATTCCTATTCCGGCACTGCTCGCAACGGCATCGGTGCATCATCATCTTATCCGCCGTGGTTTGCGGACCTCGGTTGGTTTGGTGGTTGAATCGGGTGAACCGCGCGAAATTCATCATTTTTGCTGTCTTGCGGGGTTTGGTGCTGAAGCAATTAATCCTTACCTTGCTTTTGATACACTCATTGATATGTATCGGCGCGGTGAGTTTCCAGTAGAAGTAAGCGATGATGAAGTTGTTTATCGTTTCATTAAGTCTATTGGTAAGGGCATGCTTAAAGTTATGTCAAAAATGGGCATTTCTACTTATCAATCCTATTGTGGTGCACAAATTTTTGATGCAATTGGCCTAAAGCAATCCTTTGTTGATCGTTTTTTCACTGGTACGGCAACGACTATTGAAGGCATCGATCTTGGGGAAGTTGCCCAAGAAAGCGCGCTTCGCCATAAGGGAGCATTTGGCAATGACCCAGTATTGAAGAATTTTCTCGATGTGGGCGGTGAATATGTTTACCGTATGCGCGGTGAAGAACATGCATGGACACCCGATGCAATTGCCGAATTGCAGCACTCTGTGCGCACAACTAGCCCAGAATTGTTTAAAGCCTATTGCGAACGTATTGATGGTGAAAGCGCAAGAAACAGAAATATTCGCGGTCTTTTCCATATTAAGCTTGCAAGCGAGCGCGGTTTAGAACCTGTTGCTCTTGATGAGGTTGAGCCTGCAATTGATATTGTAAAACGCTTTTCAACCGGTGCAATGTCCTTTGGCTCTATTTCGCGTGAAGCCCATACTACTCTTGCCATTGCCATGAACCGCATTGGCGCCAAGTCTAATACTGGCGAGGGCGGCGAGGAACCAGATCGGCTTTATCCATTGCCTGATGGTACGCCAAATCCTGAGCGTTCTGCAATCAAGCAGGTGGCATCTGGCCGCTTTGGTGTGACGACGGAATATCTTGTTAATGCTGATATGATCCAGATTAAGGTAGCGCAAGGTGCAAAGCCGGGCGAGGGCGGGCAGCTTCCCGGCCATAAGGTTGATGCAACCATTGCTAAAACCCGCCACTCGACCCCGCGCGTAGGTCTTATTTCGCCGCCGCCGCATCATGATATTTATTCGATTGAAGATTTGGCACAGCTTATTTATGACGTGAAAAACGTTAATCCTGCCGCTGATATTTCAGTAAAATTGGTGTCTGAAGTTGGGGTTGGTACGGTTGCTGCTGGTGTTGCTAAGGCAAGAGCGGATCATATTACTGTGTCTGGCTATGATGGTGGTACTGGTGCTGCGCCATTAACATCACTTAAGCATGCTGGTAGCCCTTGGGAAATTGGTCTTGCTGAAACGCAGCAAACCCTTATTTTAAACGGTCTTCGTTCACGCATTGCTTTGCAAGTTGATGGTGGTTTGCGTACAGGGCGCGATGTGATTATTGGTGCTTTGCTTGGTGCTGACGAATTTGGTTTTGCTACTGCGCCACTTATCGCTGCTGGTTGTGTCATGATGCGTAAGTGCCATTTAAATACCTGCCCAGTTGGTGTTGCTACCCAAGATCCGGTTTTGCGTAAGCGCTTTAAGGGCACGCCTGAACATGTGATTAACTTTTTCTTTTTCTTGGCTGAAGAAGTAAGGGGTTTCTTGGCTGCGATGGGGTATCGTCATTTAGATGATATTATTGGCCAGTCTGATCTATTGGATAAAACAGCATTAGTGGATCATTGGAAGGCTAAAGGCTTAGATTTTTCTAAAATGTTCCATATGCCAGAAGCTAAGAAAGAAGATACTTATCATACGCAATTGCAGCACCATCCGATTGATGATGTGCTTGACCGTAAATTAATCAAACTTGCCGAGCCTGCATTGGAACGGCGCGAAAAGGTTGAAATTGAAACGATTATTCGCAATGTTGATCGCTCCGCAGGTGCTATGCTTTCAGGCGAGTTGGTAAAGCGTTATCGTCATCGCGGTTTGCCTGATAATACAATTACGGCTCGTTTTTTTGGCACGGCTGGGCAATCATTTGGTGCGTTTTTATCCAAAGGTATTACATTTGAACTTATTGGCGATGGTAATGACTATGTGGGTAAAGGCTTGTCAGGCGGCCGCATTATCATCAGACCATCGGATGATTCTAAAATCATAGCCGAAGATTCAATCATCGTCGGCAATACAGTTCTTTATGGCGGTATTGAAGGTGAATGCTATTTCCGCGGCGTTGCTGGCGAGCGTTTTGCGGTGCGCAATTCTGGTGTTGCTGCTGTTGTTGAAGGCGTTGGTGATCACGGCTGCGAATATATGACGGGCGGTGTTGTGGTTGTTATTGGCCAAACAGGGCGTAACTTTGCTGCTGGCATGTCGGGCGGCGTTGCTTATGTGCTTGACGAGGCTGGAGATTTCTCACGCCGCTGCAATATGGCGATGGTTGAATTAGAACCAGTACCAGAAGAAGATGATATGCTTGAAAAGCTGCATCATCGCGGTGGCGACCTTATGCATAAGGGGCGTGTCGATGTATCGGCTAATATGACGCGTCATGACGAAGAGCGTTTGATGCAAATGATAGCTAATCATCACCATTATACTGGCTCAACGCGGGCAAAACAAATTTTGGATAATTGGGAAATTTTCAGACCAAAATTTGTAAAAGTTATGCCTGTTGAATATCGCCGTGCATTAGAAGAAATGGAAATTTTGCGTGTTGGCACAGCAGCCGAATAACGTGGCTTTAACGGGATTGCGCGGCAAAGAACCGCGCAGCCCATCGCCTAATGCAGATTAAAGAAAGATAAAACATTATGGGAAAAGTTACCGGTTTTCTTGAAATTGACCGCCAGTCGCAAAAATATCAACCAGCGGCGGATCGTATTCGCCATTTTCGCGAATTTGCTATTCCGTTAAGTTCTGATGAAGTAAAGAAACAGGCTGCCCGTTGTATGGATTGTGGCGTGCCTTATTGTCATGGGCCAACAGGCTGCCCTGTCCATAACCAGATCCCAGATTGGAATGATCTCACCTATAATGGTCGTTGGGAAGAAGCTATTCGCAATCTTCTCACTACCAATAATTTTCCAGAATTTACGGGCCGTATTTGCCCCGCGCCATGCGAGGAATCGTGCACGCTTAATTTGGAAGATGCGCCAGTTAATATTAAAACAATTGAACAGGCGCTTGCTGATAAGGCTTATGAACTTGGTTTTTTAAATCCGCAACCTGCGGCCATGCGGACTGGTAAAAGCGTTGCTATTATCGGTTCTGGTCCATCAGGAATGGCAGCAGCTCAACAATTGGCGCGCGCTGGTCATAATGTTGATGTTTATGAGCGTGAAAGCCGTCCAGGAGGCTTGCTGCGCTATGGTATTCCTGATTTCAAGATGGAGAAATTGTTAATTGATCGCCGTTTGGATCAATTAAAGGGCGAGGGGGTAACCTTTCATTGCGGTATCAATATTGGTGTCAATAAGCCCGCTAAGGAGTTGCTCGATGAATATGATGCGGTGCTTTATTGCGGTGGCTCAGAAACGCCGCGCCCTGCAGGTATTCCAGGTTCAGAATTTTATGGCGTTCATGATGCTATGAATTATCTAGTCCAACAAAATCGCCGTGTTGGTCGCGAAAATATCGATTCTGTTGGCTGGCCATCGCCTGCTATTGTCGCTGACGGTATGCATGTGGTTGTTGTTGGTGGTGGTGATACCGCATCAGATTGCGTTGGGACTGCATTTCGCCAAGGTGCAGTTAAGGTAACGCAGTTGGATATTCGTCCGCAACCACCTGAAAAAGAGGATAAGCTAGCTGTGTGGCCTTATTGGGCAACCAAAATGCGCACCTCAACTAGCCAGTCTGAAGGAGCTATTCGCGAGTTTCAGGTGGCAACGCTTGAATTTATTGGTGAAGAGGGAAATTTAACCCATGTTAAATGCTGCCATGTAGATGAAAAGCGCAAACCCATTGCTGGAACCGAGTTTTTTATCCGCGCTGACCTTGCTTTCATTGCTATTGGCTTTTCTGGTCCTTATCAAAAAGGCGTGCTTAACGAATTTGGTGATGCATTAAATATTAATGTTGACCGCCGTGGCAGTAGTTCGGTTAATGCGAATGACCGCGATTATCAAACCAGTATTGATAAGCTTTTTGCTGCAGGTGATGTACGCCGTGGTCAATCCTTGGTGGTTTGGGCTATTCGTGAAGGGCGCCAAGCTGCCCACGCAATTGATAAATACCTTATGGGGTCAACTTTATTGCCTCGTTAGGTGTCTAAAAAAGCGCATCTAACCATCTTTTTAGGTGCGCTTTGGAAAATGATAGATCGTTTTATGCGTTAAACCTCCACTTGTATTAAGGTGCTTGAGGTTTTTCTTGTTTGCTGCGTTATCTTTGCCAAATCGGTGGGGCAGCCATGCAAATTTAGCTCTACTCAAAATTGAACGATAGGCCTATATATTACCTAACAAAGCAATAAAGCATAATAAACAATATCTAGGTGATAAAAATGAATTTGGTACGCTCTTTCAATAACTGGCGTAGTTACCGTACAACGGTTAACGAGTTAAGCCGTCTTTCTAATCGTGAGCTTAATGATCTTGGCATTAATCGCGCTGAGATTCCATTAATTGCTCGTCGCGCAACACGTTAATTAAAGTTTAATTAAAGCGCTCGCTTATGAGTTGAGAGCTTGTTAAATGCAATACAAACATTAAATTGATGTTTTAGAGTTTTTTCAGGGCTTATCTCCTCCTCCCAAGCCCTGAAAATTTTGGAAGATCGACATCTCCTCCTCCTCCCAGTCGGTTTTCAATTCAAACACCTGCTGCACCTCCTCCCGCAGCAGGTGTTTTTTTATGCGCAAAATTTATTTTGACAGGAATCATAATAGCGGCAGATTTAAATTTTTGGCTTTTACCTCTGCATGGTGATGCTACATGCTTGTTTAATATACAAGTTGGTCTTAGTTTTTATCTAAATATGACCAAACTTAAAGTTTTTAGATTTTGTTATAAGAGGAAGCAATATGCAAATACCAAAATCACTTTTTGATCGTGATTTTGCCGCAATTCAAAATAGTTATCTATTGGGTATATACAGAGTGACGCGCATATAGATTAAGCTTCGTCTTATATAAATTTGAAGAGCAAAAAATTATACCAAATATCTTGCGATAATATAGATAAATAAGGATTTTTCGCTCTTACTATCCACCTCTATAATATTTCAATGCGGTCTTAACGATAAGAGCGATAAGGATGTAGGTCGTGTTTATCGACGTATTTTCACTAAGAGCATAATTAAATGCTTTTCAATTGCACAAAAGTTATTTGGTGCAAAATTCATAATATTGCTATACCAAAAGTAAATCGCCTGTTTTGGAAGAAGCTGGATTCCTACAACACAAAAATATGTTAAATATTTAATAAATGCAATTTTATCTATAGCTCATATATGGTTTATTTTTGTTAGCATTGATGTTTTACGTAGTGCTTCCTATTTCCAAGGACTCGCAATTTGCAGCAAAAAGGTGATAGATTTGCCGTAAAGATATCGTTACTTTCTTAGCTTTTAATTCGCAAAATAAAAGATTTAAATATGGCGCAAATAAATTATATCGCAATCGAAAGCTCTAGTGATGCTCGTATCGCCTCCTATACAAATATCAAAGAAAGGGATCTTGTTGGTCGCAATGATCTTTTTATTGCTGAGGGGCGTGTTGTCTTAAATGTTTTATTAAACTCACCGATTTTTGAGGCACAATCGATTCTTATTGCGCAAAATCGTTTAAACGGGCTTATATCTTTATTAGAAAGCAACACAGTTCAATGTCCAATTTATGTGGCAAGCCAAGATGTTATTGATGCAATTGCAGGCTTTCACCTTCATCGCGGTATTTTAGCTATAGGACAGAGAAAACGCCCCGCAATACTTGATGAATTTATGGAAAATTTACCAGAACAATCGTTGCTGGTGCTTTTATGTGGTATTTCTAACCATGATAATATTGGTGGTATTTTTAGAAATAGCGCGGCCTTTGGAGCTGATGGTGTTGTTTTAGATGAAACTTGTTGTGATCCGCTTTATCGCAAGGCCATCCGAGTGTCGGTTGGAGCTGCGCTTAAAGTGCCACATATTAAAAGCGGTAATATTTTTAATATCATTGATCGGGTGCAAAATGCTGGCTTTGAGGTTTTTGCTTTTAGCCCATCATCTCATCAAAAATTATTAAATAGTCAGCCGGCAAAGCGGACTGCTTTGCTATTTGGTACCGAGGGCGAGGGGCTTCCTAACCAAATATTGCAACGATTTAACACGTTAAGAATACCAATGGCCGCTGATTTCGATAGCCTAAATGTTGCAACGGCAGCAGCTATTGCCCTATCGCATTTTGCAATAGCTGAGCGCATTTTCTAGTAAAGTTATTTTAAATGCTGCTTATGGCAGATGCTGACTTGAAATCTGGCGCTTTAGCACAAAATTTTTGCAAATTTAAAAAAGATATCCACATTTTGTAAAAAAATTGAATTTTTTCTAAAATACGACTTGCGGTTTTTAAAATCTGTGTTTATAAGCGCAATCACTGCTTGGGCGCCCATCGTCTAGCGGTTAGGACGCCGCCCTTTCACGGCGGAAACAGGGGTTCGATTCCCCTTGGGCGTACCACTTAATTCTTTGTTTTACATTGGCTTATGTTATTTGCTTTTTTAAAAGCACAGCATTTGTTAACCGGCAATTGCTACTCTCCATAAAGAGTAATTTTAAATATCATTTGCACTAAAATTCGATGCTTATTTTTTTACTTATGATATGAAATATTGGCTTTAACAGATGTAAGTCGTGTTATGTCATTTGTTTTTAATTTATTATAATGCAGTAAGGTGGTTTTTAAAGTGCAGCCTGACAAACATAAAAAGTTTGGTTTTACACCTCTTGCTGATACTGCATCGCCTTTGATTGACCCATTATTACGTAAAAGGGCAGGAATTGGTATAGAACTGATTGAGGCCTGGTCGCAAATTGTTGGCGATGATATAGCAAATAACTGCTTGCCATTAAAAATTAATTGGCGGCGGCGTGTTTCCCAATATGATTCTTATGAGCCTGCAACGCTATTGGTAGCTTGTGAAGGCTTTTCTGCAATGTCCATTCAACACCAAAGCATGGAAATTATCCAAAAGGTCAATGCTTTCTTTGGCTTTCATGCGATAGATCGTTTGAAAATTGAACAAAAGCCGGTTTCGTCTTTTAAAAAGAGACAGCTTCCTCCTAAAATTATTGACAAGGCGTGTATTGCGAAAGTGGAAAAAAATACTGCGGATATTGGTTCGGACCGATTGCGCAAATGCCTCACAGAGCTTGGCTGCCACATATTATCAAAGAGTGCTAACGCAAAATAGTCACAATAAGCGCTTAATCGTACTTCAGTTTCTTTTTGCTAAATTTTTTTTAATAAAATAGCATGTGACACAATGAATAAAACTGCTAAGGTGGGTAATAGTTAGGGACACATATTAGGTTGATGGCTTTCTATTGTCCTGTTCTATTTGACAGTTAGTTTATCAACTAGTGCTTGACGCTATAGGCAAGCAAGTTAAATTGCGTTTTACAAGGCTTAGATTATTATTGGTACAAGCTTTGAATATATTTAAAGGGAAGTCATATGGCCATTATTAACACAAAAAAACATCTCCTTTCACTTGCTGCTGCAACAGCTATCTTTTTAGGTGGTGTAAGTGGTTTTGCTTTTGCACAAAGTGCAACAGAGCAGCAACATGCGCAAAAGCCATTAATCCATGTCGCTGCTGAAGAATTGCTAAAGCCAGGTGCGATGAAGGATATGGTTGAGGGTGATGAAAATGCGCCAATCACTATCGTTGAATATGCATCGTTGACTTGCAGCCATTGCGCGGATTTTGTTGTAAATACTTTGCCACAAATTCGCGAAAAATATATCAATACTGGTAAAGCACGTATCGTTTTTCGCGAATTTGCTTTTGACGAACGTGCTGCAGCAGGTTTCTTGTTAGCACGCTGCGTGCCTGAAGATCGTTATTTCCCATTCATTCAATTATTGTTTGAAAAGCAAGCCGAATGGGCATTTGTTAAAGACGCTGAAACACCACTTAAGCAGCTTGCTAAGCTTGCTGGTATTGATGATGAAAAATTCAAAGCCTGTTTAAGCGATCAGAAAGTGCTTGATGGTTTGCAGGCGAATTTAAAACGTGGCAATCAAGAATTTGGTGTCAAGGCAACGCCTACATTTTTTATCAATGGTGATCCAATTGAAGGAAGTTTGAGCTTTGACAAAATGTCAGCTATTTTAGATTCCAAACTTCAAGAACTCGGTGTGAATGACGCACCAAAGGGTGAAGCACAATAATATCTACGTAAAAAGTTAGCAGAAGCATAATTCTGCATAATATTTAAAATCCCGCTATAACACTGCTTATGGCGGGATTTTTATTTTACTAAAAATATCTATACGCTATATAATGGCGTTAGCTATTACAATCTTGTTTAAAGGGTTTTTGAGTATGACACATCCGGTTAAAGGTATTGATCATTGTTATCTTCTTGTAAATGATCTCGAAAAGGCTGCGCAAGATTACAAAAAACTTGGCTTTACGTTAAGCCCGCGTGGTTTACACTCTAGCCATATGGGAACTGCCAATTATACAATTATGCTAAGCCATGATTATTTTGAGCTGCTAGGTGTGGTGAGTGAAACACCATTAAGTGATTTGCAGCGCAGAAAGCTTTCTAGCCAAGGCGAAGGCTTACACGCTGTTGTTGGGCGTATTGACAATGCGCAACGCGCACATGACGCTTTAATAGCGCTTGGTATTGATGTTGGCGATGTACAAAGTTTTTCAAGACCAGTTGTTATGGCGAATGGCGAGAAAGATATTGCTGCCTTTGAAACCGTAACGGTCGATCCAAAACATGTCCCCAATGGTATTTTCTTTTTATGTGAGCAAAAAACTAAAAATACAGTTTGGCAACCTCATTTGATGCAGCATGAAAATGGCGCAAAGGCGCTAGGAAAAATTTATATTGCATCTAAAGATGCCTATCATACCGCACAGGCTTATGCTTCATTATTTGCAAATAGTAGTATTGTGCAAGAAGGTGATCTGTTTAAGCTTGCAACGGGGGAAAATTCAGCGCAGTTGGTTTTCTTCCCCCCTCATGAGCTAAGCCGTATTTTTGGCCATATTAATTTTGATGATTTACCGCAACAGGCCTATGCAGGTTTTGCTATTGTAGTTGATAATCTTGGCAAGGTAAAGCAGCTATTGGAAGCGCAAAATATTGTTTGGCATGAAACGCCATATCAAACAATATATATAGATCCACAATATGCCAATGGTGCAATTTTAGAATTTGTTGAGTAATATTTGTTTATAGCTGCTTGTTTAACGGTTAACAGCCAATAACCCACACTATTTAAGTTACATTTTACTATTAAATAGTGTAGCAGCTATAAAATAAACAAACAAGAAATATGTAAGCAGGATAAGCATGGTGGGTGCGCTATATGCAGTTTAGCAAGCTGCGACTGGTTGGATTTAAATCATTTGTCGAACCGATGGAGTTTTTCATCGAGGGCGGGCTAACAGGTGTCGTTGGCCCGAATGGCTGTGGCAAATCTAATCTTGTCGAGGCGCTGCGCTGGGTTATGGGTGAAAATTCCTATAAGAACATGCGTGCCTCAGGCATGGATGATGTTATTTTTTCTGGTAATAACACACGCCCACCAAGAAATTTTGCTGAAGTCACGTTATATCTTGATAATCGCGATCATAGCGCACCAAGCGGTTTTAATGATGCCGATGAGTTGCAGGTTTCGCGCCGTATTGAACGCGGTGCAGGCTCTACCTATCGGGTTAATGGCAAAGAAGTGCGTGCTAAAGATGTGCAATTGCTATTTGCGGACCAATCTACCGGTGCGCGTTCACCGTCCATGGTGGGACAAGGGCGCGTTGGCGAGCTTATCCAAGCAAAGCCACAAGCACGTCGTGCTTTGTTGGAAGAGGCTGCTGGCATTTCTGGGCTTCATAGCCGCCGCCATGAGGCTGAATTGCGTCTGCGTGCCGCAGAAACCAATCTTGAGCGGCTTGATGATGTGGTTGCGGATGTAAGCAGCCGCATTGAAAGCCTAAAGCGTCAAGCGCGGCAAGCCAATCGTTTTAAAACTTTGTCGGCTGAGATAAGGCAGTTAGAAGCCGGCCTATTCTATTTGCGCTGGTCGCAAGCCAAAAGCCAAGAAGCTGAAATGGAAGCGGCTTTAACTAAAGCCACTTTGAAAGTTGGCTCAGAAGCGGAAGCGCAAATGCGCTTTGCACGCGAGCAGGCGGAAAATAAAACTCTTCTAGCGCCATTGCGTGATAATATGGCCAAGGCGAGGGCAGGCCACCAACGCATTACTTTGGAAGTGCAAGCACTGGAAGATGAAAAATCAAGAAGCCTCCATCGACAATCGGAGTTAATGCGGCGTATAGAGCAATTACAACGCGATGTTATACGCGAAGAAGGGTTAATTGCTGAATATAAGCAGTTTATCAACCGCCTTGATAATGAAGAGCAAAAGCTAAAAGATATTCAAAGTGATGGCGGTGCAGAGGAAGAAGAACTGCGCATCCAATATGAAGATTTACAATCAGTTACCCAAAACAAAGAGGCGGATCTTGCCAAGCTTAATACGGAACGTGCCGAGTTAAATGCAGGCGAGCAGCAATTGCAACGTCTATTATCTGATCTTGGTCGTCGTCGTGATAAATTAAACCAAGACTTGCAAGCATTGGCAAGTTCGATTGCGGCTTTGGAAAAAGAGACTGAAAGTCAACAGCAAGCTGATGAGTTAAACGAGGCGTTAGAATCGATAGTTGAGCAATTAGATAGCCTTGAAGAGCAGTTGCCGCAAATTGAAGATGAAATAGGGGTAAAGAGAAATAATTATGATCAGTGCCGCAAAAATCATGATGAATTAAAGCGGCAATTAAGCGGGTTTGAAGCAGAAGCACGAACGCTTGAAAAAGTTATAGCCGCATCTTCATTAAATGGCGGAGATACTGTTGTTGAGCATTTAAGCGTTGAAAAAGGCTATGAATCAGCATTGGGCGCAGCGCTTGGTGATGATTTGCAAGCCGCCCTTGATGAAGATGCTTTGCTATTTTGGCGCGATTTAAAGTTTAGTGGTGCAGATCCACAATTGCCAATTGGCTGTGAACCCCTTGCAGATTATATTAAAGCACCAGATAATATGATGCGCCGCTTAAAGCAAATCGGCTTGGTGAAAGCAGATGATGGTGATAGCTTGCAAAAAGATTTGCAATTAGGGCAAGTTTTAGTAAGCCGTGAAGGAGCATGTTGGCGCTGG
Source organism: Bartonella sp. HY761 (assembly GCF_026743145.1). Lineage (NCBI taxonomy): Bacteria > Pseudomonadati > Pseudomonadota > Alphaproteobacteria > Hyphomicrobiales > Bartonellaceae > Bartonella > Bartonella sp. HY761. Next base: position 1,722,156 of record NZ_CP104887.1, on the reverse strand, counting down.
GATGGTTTGGTTGCTAAGGCAGATGCACCAACGGCTAGCGCGCAACGTTTGGCACAAAAAAATCGGCTTGCTGAAGTACAGGAATTTATTTTAAAGAGCCAACAGCAAGGAGAGCGTGCAAAAAGCGATGAAGCAATTGCTTATCAGCAATTGCAAGAATTATTAAGCCAAGAAAAAGAATGCCGTGCAGCTTTGCGCCAAATACGTGATAGCCATAGCCAAAAGCAGACAGCGCTAAAGGAACTTGAAATTAGCCTTAATGCGCGTCTTAGCCGCTTAAATCATTTACAGGAAAATTACCAACGCCTTGAACTGGAACTGGAAGAAAACGCTGTTTTAAATGAAGAGGTGGCAATTAAGCTAGAAGAACTAGCACCACTTGATGAATTAGATGCTAAAATTGCTGCACTTCATGTGCTGTTGCAAAACGAGCGCGCAATGCTTGCACAGTTGCGTTCTAGCCTTGAAACTTGGCAAAGGGATAATTTACAAAGACAACGGCGCTTGGAGGCTATTGCGCCAGAGCGTAAAACTTGGCAAGCGCGTTTAAGCGCTAGCAATCAGCAATTTGCAGATTTGCAAGAGCGGGTAAGTGAAGCCATGATGGAAATGGAGGATCTTGCCAGTGCACCAGATGATTTTGACGAGCGGCGCGATAGATTATTCCAACTTATCGCTAAGGCAGAAGATGAGGTCAAGTCGGTTAGTGATGCTTTAGCACTTGCTGAAAATACCCAAAATCGATTGGATCTTCAGGCAACCAATGCCATTCAAGCCCTTTCTCATGCGCGGGAGGAACGCGCCCGTAATGAAGAGCGTTTTAATGCCGCGATTGATAAGCGTAAAGATATTGAAACACGTATTTGGGAAACGCTAAATGTTGAGCCGATAGAAACGCTAAAAATGGCTGGTTTTAACCTGTCTGATACCATGCCAGATATTATTGATTTAGAGCGTGATCTTGATCGTGCCCGTATTGAGCGCGAGCGCTTGGGTGCTGTTAATCTACGGGCAGAAGAAGAAAGTAGCGAATTGCAAGAACGCTATGCTTCAATGACGGTAGAACGCGATGACGTGATTGAAGCGGTTAAAAAACTACGCCAAGCCATTCATGCTCTAAACCGCGAGGGGAGAGAACGCCTGCTTGCAGCTTTCACTAAGGTAAATAGCGAGTTTCAACGATTATTTACCCATTTGTTTGGCGGTGGTACAGCGGAATTGCAATTAATTGAGTCTGATGATCCATTGGATGCAGGGCTTGAGATTTTAGCACGTCCCCCTGGTAAAAAGCCGCAAACTATGACGCTGTTATCTGGCGGTGAACAGGCATTGACGGCAATGGCACTGATTTTTGCAGTGTTTTTAACCAATCCTGCGCCAATTTGTGTGCTTGATGAAATTGATGCGCCATTAGACGACCATAATGTCGAGCGTTACTGCAACCTCATGGATGAAATGACCAAATTAACCGATACACGCTTTGTTATCATTACCCATAACCCAATCACCATGGCGCGCATGGATCGGCTATTTGGTGTGACGATGGGCGAGCAGGGCGTATCGCAATTGGTATCGGTTGATTTGCGCACAGCTGAAGCATTGCGCGATGTTTAAGCGTTTATCAAGCGCTAGTCGTCTTCATAGACTGTTGGTTTAATCCAGTCGTTTTTATTAATATTGCCAGTTTGATAAAAATGCCTGACTTGCTTAACAAATTGACGGAAATCTTTATTTTCAATAACAAGCCTATTAACGCTATTCCAATCAACTTCGCTTTTTTCGCGCGCTGGTATTGAAATTTGGCTTTCGCTGATATTATCCTTATTCAAAATAATAAGTCCAATGCCGTGTAGGCTTGATAAAATTCTTATTTCATCAAGTGCATCAGGATTTATTCGTCCGGTCACAAGATAGGCAACGTTTGCCTAAGATGAATTGCTAACCGTTTGAAAAAACACTTCGCGAACGTTAGAGCTATTTATCAAAATTTTAACTTCAAAAGACCAAAGTCGTGTTTTCTTGTCAAAGTATTCTTTAACGCAATTTTTGATTTCTTGATTCCAGTCTTTGCTGAGATTTTCCATGGCAACCAAGTCGGGATAAAGCCATTTGTTACCATTGGGACTGCGTTTGTTAGAAGAACGCTTTTCATTTATGCGTTTGCTATAGATGCCAAATTCTTGGGTCAAATAATCAGCTAATAAAGGGTAAAGTGCATGTTCGCTTAAAATCGTTGCTAATTCATTTTCCAGATTAGGTGCTTTAATGGTTTCCGCCTTTATAACTTCCGTATGATCACTTTCATTGGTAAAATAAAATTTACGCGGGCGACCTTCGGTTAGCTTAATATTCTTTTTCTCAATTCGAGTGCGACTAGCATTAATCTCTCTTATGAGCTGCTGGATTAACGCTTCTGGTGAATCAAGCGGCATTTTGATTGCTTTAGAATTTTTCTGTTTTACCTTACATTCATCAGGATAAGTTTGGTAAATCCAATTGGCAATATCTGGCGCGGTAAATTTTTGATTTGGATTATTTGTTAAAAATTCTGCGATTTTATCAACTAAATGCAATGCCATGATATATCCCCTTAATATTGTTAATTTCGAATAATCTTGAGGCAATTGTCAATTACAGTGAGTTGGTTATAAACACATATAGTAAAATAGAGGCATTATGCCTCTATTTTAAAGATAAATAATGATTAAATGACTGGTTTGAAGTTTTTAAGCCGCAATGCATTGGTTAAAACAAATATGCTTGATAATGCCATCGCGCCTGCGGCTAGCATTGGCGATAATAAAATGCCCCATAATGGGTATAAAATACCAGCTGCAATTGGAATAAGGGCAATATTATAGATAAAGGCCCAAAATAGATTTTCCTTAATATTTTTAATTGTTGCGCGTGATAAAGCAATGGCATTAATGACGCCTGCTGGATCACCAGACATCAAAACTACATCCGCACTTTCAATTGCAACATCGGTGCCCGTGCCAATAGCAATACCCGTATCGGCTGTAGCAAGGGCAGGTGCATCATTAATGCCATCACCAACAAAAGCGACTTTTTTCGCTTTTTCTTGCAGGTGTTTGACGGCATCCAATTTGCCTTCAGGCAAAACTTCGGCTTCAATATGCTTAATACTAAGTTTTTGGCCAATTGCTTCTGCCGTGAGGCGGTTATCACCGGTTATCATTGCAACATCAATATCCATGTGGCTCAAGGCATTGATTGTTTCAACTGCGCGTGGTTTGATTGGGTCTGCTACACCAAATATAGCGGCAACCTTGCCCTCTATTGCGGCATAAAATGGGGTCATGCCTTCCTTGCCATAGCTTTGTGCAAGCTCTGTAAGTGGTATTATATCCATGGCCAATGTTTCCATATAGCGAGCATTACCAATAGTAATATTTTTAGCCTCAACCGTGCCACTTAATCCATAACCCGATTTGGAAGCAAATTCATCAACGTTTAAAAGTGACAATTGTTTTTGTTTTGCAGCTTCAATAACCGCTTTACCAAGTGGATGCTCGGATTTTGCTTCGATTGAGGCAACCATCGCAAGCACTTCGTCCTTATTAAATGGCTCTGCCGTTTCAAAGTGAATGAGTTCTGGCTTACCAAGGGTTAGTGTTCCAGTTTTATCAAAAGCTACCAATTTGGTTTCACTTAAAGACTGTAGCGCGTCGCCCTTGCGAAATAAAACACCAAGGCGTGCGCCGCGCCCTGTACCAACCATGATTGAGGTTGGTGTGGCCAAGCCCATAGCACAAGGGCAGGCAATAATAAGAACCGATACTGCCGCAACAATAGCTTGTCCTAAATGGCTGGTGCCGCCAACAAATAGCCAGATTAAAAAGGTACAAAAAGCCGCCGCAAAAACGGCTGGCACGAATATGGCTGTCACCTTATCAACCATGGCTTGAATAGGAAGCTTTGAGCTTTGCGCATCTTCAACCATTTTTTGAATTTGCGAAATAAGCATATCTGCGCCAACTTTTTCAGCGCGATAGGTAAAGGCACCTTGACCATTTACCGTGCCACCAAATACTTGGTCGCCAATATTTTTAGCAACGGCAATCGGCTCCCCAGTCATCATTGATTCATCAATATGCGTTGCGCCATCAACAATAACGCCATCAACGGCTAGCTTTTCACCAGGACGGATGATGACGAGATCGCCGATGGCCACATCCTCAAGTGCAATGTCTTTAGGTGTGCCGTTGACATCAATCCGTGCGGTTTTAGGTTTTAGTCCAGCTAAAGCGCGAATGGCTTGGCTAGTGCGTCCCCGTGCCCCTGCCTCAAGCCAACGGCCAAGAAGAATAAGGGTAACAATAACCGCTGCGGCTTCAAAATAAACGTGGTTTGCGCCTTCAGGCAAAATTTGTCCAGCAAAAGTTGCAAGGGTTGAATAGCCCCATGCGGTAAACGAGCCAACTGCAACCAATGAATTCATATTGGGGGCACCGCGTAAAAGCGCAGGAATACCAGCTTTAAAGAAACGTAAACCCGGACCAAAAACCACAAGGGTTGTTAATAGGAATTGAAATAGCCGAATTGGCATTTCGCCAAAAGTCATTAACAGCCAATGATGAAATGGCGGAACCATATGGCCACCCATCTCAACAATAAAAACTGGCAAGGTTAGAGCAATGGCAGTAATAAATGAGCGCCAAAGGCTTTTTGATTCAACTTCTTGTCTGTCTATTTGCGGTGTTTTGTCTGATATTGGGGTTGCCTTATAGCCTGCTTTTTCTACCGCCTTTTCCATAGATGCGATCGTATTGTCGTCACCAATATAGACAATATGGGCGCGGTTTGTTGCAAGGTTAACGCTCGCATCGCTCACGCCAGCGGTATTTTTAAAGGCTTTTTCAACATGGCGCACACAGCTTGCGCAGGTCATACCTTCAATATCAAAGTCCAGTGTTTTTTCATCTATGTTATAACCAGCCTTTTCGACGGCGTTCTTGATTGCAGCTATATCTGGCTTTTGGCGCGATTTGACTGTCGCCATATTAGTGGAAAGGTTTACACTCACTTCATCAATATCTGGCAATTTGCCAATTGCTTTTTCAACGTGGCGCACGCAACTTGCACAGGTCATGCCATCAATTGGCAAATTGGTGGTAAATTGATCTGATCTATTTTGCGGTTGTAAAGAGCCTGATTTTGTTTCGGACATGTTATATCCCTTTCATCTTAGTGATAAGATAGGGCTTACCATCATGGGAAGGTCAAGAAGAGTTTTAACAAATATCGCATTTTATCAGTAAATTGGGTCTTGCAAAAATAAAAACGGACCAGATAAAAATCTGATCCGCTAAGAATATTATTCTCTATACGTTATATATTCGTTTTAGTTGTTAATACGAGCTATAGCTTGAAAGTTGATAGCGCGTCCGGTTAATTTTGCATTTTGTGGCTGAGCTTTTTCTTTCTTTAGACCCGATGCAAAAACTAATGCAGGAATTTTGTGAAGCTCTTGCGTTGCGCCCTTGTCTTCATTGTTGTTGATTAATTGCTCGACACTTTGGGGCTGACTTGTAACCCTATTTGTTTTAGTGTTTTGTCGTGAAGGAACCGATGCTACAAACAGGCTATTATCAATCTCTGGGCTTTTTGTTGTGTTGCTGGCTTGTGATGTAGCGCCATTATTATCAATTAAATCTTCATCAGGTAGCGGGATTAGCTCACTGGTATTATTAATAATATTATGCACTTCATCAGCACGAATAGGGGCTTTATTTGGTGTAGATTCAGCCTTTGGCGGATTTACGCTCGTTCGTGCAATTGCTGCAGCAATTTCATCGCCTTTTTGGGCAATTTCAGGTTTTTGATGACGTAGTGTTGGAATAGGAATATTGTATGCTGTCGCCATATCAGTAGAAGGCGTTAAAGTTCCTGGTTGGTTTGTTTGGGCATTTATGGTGTCACCAATTACGTCATTTACCGCATTGATAGCATCATTGCTACCAGTTGCAGCAGGTTGCGCAGCTACTGCCAATACAGGAACATCGCCGGGCTTAAAGCCTGGTACTGGAATAGAATCTGCACTGGCAATTAAATTGCTTACGTTGTCTTGTGACACAGGATTATTATCCATCGGTGCATTTGGTGTTGGTAATTCAGGCGTGCGAGCAGGGGAGGCTAATGGAATTGGTGCTTCGCCACCATCTGGCAAATCAAACATATCATCAATTGCTTCTTGCTCAACTTCTTGCGGTAAAACTTGTGGTGTCTGTGGGCGTATATTTTGCGGACGAGAAGCTATAACTGTTTGTCTTTGTGGAACTGGTTCTTTCTTTTTGCCACCAAAAAGTCGTGCAAATAGACTGCCACCTGAGTTGCCTTCATCCTTTACTATAACAGTTTGGGCAGGGCGCCCCTTGCGCGCATTATATTCCGCCATGGCTTGCTGATAACGTGCAAGTGGCTTACCATCGCTTGGAACATGAATGGTCTTACCATCTGGAAATAGTGCCATCAGCTCACTGCGGCTCATACGTGGCCAGTGCCGCACATTGCCAACATCCATATGAACAAATGGCGAGCCTGATCTTGGGTAATATCCAACGCCGCCAACTTCTTGTTTTAAGCCGATCTGACGCAATTTTGATAAATTTGCATCAGGGATGTAAAAATCCATTGCGCGCCCTAAAGTATGTTGGCTATTTTTCGCAACGCCGCTAGAAGCAGAGCGTGAGCGTAGCATATTGTTAGTGGTAGGCGAACGATAGGCAGAAACAACATGGATGTAATCACGAGAACCGCTAAGCTTATAAACTTGCCAAATAAGGTCAAAAAGGCGTGGATCCATTTTGGTCGGCTCATTGCGGCGCCAATCGCGCAGAAATACGTTAAGTTGCTTTAAGCCGCTATCTACGTATTTACCGTTTTTCTTAAAAACAATTTCGGCTTTTTCACGAGTATGGATGTAATAAAGCTTCAGCGATCTGGTTTCACTGCTTGCAGCTTGAACTGATAATAAAAATCCACAAGAAGCAATAATCATTGCGAGGATATTTTTAAACATAAAAATCGCCTTATTATGTGTTTTTTTATGCGCTTTGTTAAACATTTATAACAGCCTTGTTGTCGTGTAGCATTAAATGCCAAACGTTGCCTTGCCCTAATTGCTAACCTATTATTGCAGTGAATGGTTAATAGGTACTTTCACTACAGGCAATAATTACTATAACATGATAAAAATAACACAGTGTTCAATATTTGTTACTTTTTATTAAATAGCGCTAGACTGTGGGAAAAATACACTAAAATTAGAATTTTTCAATGTTTTTTGATTCTTTGCATGGATATGGTTGGTTTTCGCTGTGTGCATAAGTCATTAATAAACTGATTTTAATGGCTAAAATTGAATGGTTTAGATGTGTCGGCTAAACTATTATTATCGCCAGTACTGGACTAAATAGATAAGTTATTATGCGCTAAAGCGGCATTTAGTCGCGTTTGCTTTTTACCAAAAGGCTCTGAGATTTAAGTCGAGTTGCTAACTTTAGTTGTTTTTTCAGGTATTATAAAAGTTGCGTTTTTAAAAGTCTTGACCGCTTCCACCGGCAGACCTATCATAAATTTTCGCATGACAAGATGGTTTTAATAGCAGTGAAATGCTTAGCCAATAAATGCCTTTCATGCGCGGGAGATGAGATTTTTGATATAACCGCCATAGTTTGATTGGACACTATCATATCACGAGTTAATTTGAACTATGGATGCTTATGTATTTTTTAGTCCTTTGGGAGGAGTTAATATGAATACTACCACACATCCTATGTCACCTTTTAAAAAGCGTTATGAAAATTTCATCGGTGGGCAATGGGTTGCGCCAAAAGATGGCCGATATTTTGATAATCATTCACCGGTAGATGGTAAATTATTATGTGAAGTGCCACGCTCACAGGCCGTAGATGTTGAGGCGGCGCTTGATGCGGCGCATTCAGCAAAAGAAAAATGGGGGACGACAAGCCCTACTGAACGCAGCATGGTGCTATTGCGCATAGCTGATCGCATTGAGCAAAATTTAGAAAAAATAGCAATTGCTGAAACTTTCGATAATGGCAAGCCCATACGCGAAACTATGGCTGCTGACATTCCGTTATCCGTTGACCATTTCCGCTATTTCGCTGGTCTATTGCGCGCCCAAGAAGGTGGCATATCGCAAATTGACGATGATACTGTTGCCTATCATTTTCATGAGCCGCTTGGTGTTGTGGGGCAAATTATTCCATGGAATTTCCCTATTCTTATGGCGGCATGGAAGCTAGCGCCAGCCTTGGCGGCAGGTAATTGCATTGTTTTAAAACCTGCAGAACAAACACCAGCGTCTATTTTATATGTGATGGAATTAATTGCTGACCTATTGCCTGCCGGGGTGATTAATATTGTCAACGGGTTTGGTGAAGAGGCCGGCGCGGCACTTTCAACCAGTCCACGTATTGCTAAAATTGCCTTTACGGGTGAAACAGGCACAGGGCGGAAGATTATGGAAGCTGCGGCTGCAAATATCATACCGGTAACTTTGGAGCTTGGTGGTAAATCGCCCAATATTTTCTTTGGCGATATCATGGATTTTGAAGATTCCTTTATCGATAAGGCGATCGAAGGATTGGTGATGTTTGCCTTAAACCAAGGTGAAGTTTGTACCTGTCCAAGCCGTGCCCTTATCCACGAAAGCATTTATGATCGCTTTATGGAACGGGCATTAAAACGGGTTGCTGATATAAAACGTGGTAATCCGCTTGATCCGCAAACTATGATTGGTGCCCAAGCCTCGCAAGAGCAAATGGATAAGATTTTGCGCTATATCGACATCGGCAAGCAAGAAGGTGCGCAATTGTTGATTGGTGGGCAAAAATCATCATTGGACGGCGATCTTGCCAATGGCTGCTATATTGAGCCAACGGTGTTTAAGGGCACCAATACGATGCGCATTTTCCAAGAGGAAATCTTTGGCCCTGTATTAGCGGTTGCAACTTTTAAAACCGATGAAGAAGCATTAGCGATAGCCAATGACTCTATGTATGGCTTGGGGTCGGGTATTTGGACACGTGATGTCAATAAAGCTTACCGTTTTGGTCGTAAAATACAAGCTGGTCGTGTATGGACAAATTGTTATCACGTCTATCCGGCCCATTCCGCCTTTGGCGGCTATAAAAAATCTGGTATTGGCCGTGAAATGTATAAGACGACCCTCGAAGCCTATCAGCAAACAAAAAATATTTTGGTAAGCTATTCGGTTAATCCGCAGGGTTTCTTTTAATGCTAGATAAGGTAGGATATTACATTGGTTTTATGAACCAATTTCAAATCTAGATATATCTCATATGCTAAAAATTTAATTTTTAATAAAGCGCGGCTTATTTTTATAGGTCGCGTTTTTTATTTTAAAACAATAGGTTGCGGTCGAGTTTTTATGTTTTTTTTAGGTTTTTATTAGCTTAATTATTTGTAATGAAATATTACGATATATATCTTGATTTTAGATATGTATCGTAATATATCTGCTTTGTGGAAAATAAAATCTGAACGAAAAACATAAGTCGTTCTATCCATAAAATAACAATCAAATAAAATCGAGGTAGTAATGAATAACGATCAATCTAATTTAGAATATGAACATAAATCTATTGAACAAGAGTTGAATGAGGAGAGTTATGGTCGCCGCGAGAGACGTGGCGGGCGAGGCGCGGAGCGCCGTGGGGAACGCGGACATCATAGAAGTGGTCATCATCCAGGTGATCACCATAAAGGTGGTCATCGGGGTGGCAGGCATCGTGGTGAAGGTCATCGTCGTAACCGTCTTTTTGATTATGGTGAATTGCGTATATTATTATTGGCGATGATAGGTGAAAAGCCGGCTCATGGTTATGAATTAATGCGCCAGATTGAGGAGCGTTTTGCTGGACAATATGTTCCAAGCCCGGGCGTTATGTATCCGACTTTAGCATGGACGGAAGACATGGGATATACTGAAATTGCTGTGGCGGAAAATGGTAAAAAGCAATATAGCTTAACCGGTGAAGGTAACGCATTTTTGCAAGCAAATCGCCAATTGGCTGATGAACTGCTCATTCGAACCTTTAACGAAGATGAAAGACCAAAGACAAGGCGCGGTAACCCGCAATTGCGCGAGGCTTTTGATCATTTGCGGCATGTGATTAAATCCAAAATTCGTCACCAAGGCGATGAAGACGTATCAGAAAAAATTTTGCAGATTGTCAACGAAACCATTACCCGTATTGAAATAGAATTTCCAATCACCGCAGGAGAGCAGGATGAATAATGAAAATTTAGCATCTGGCAAAGGCAATAAAGAGCAACCATTACAGGATTTTTCTGTGGTCAATCCTGATTTGCAATTATCTGCAGTGTTAGACCAATATCATGATCGCATGCGGCACGAGCGGCAGGAAATGAGACGCGAAATTGTTGGTGGCCGAGATGGTGGGCAAGATCAAAGAATGCGGGCAATTGGCCCACAAACTGGTCAATTACTTAATATTATGATCCGTAGTTTGCGCAACCCCAATATTTTAGAAATTGGTACATCTTTTGGCTATTCAACCCTTTGGCTTGCCGATGCGGCAAGGGCAACTGGGGGCAAGGTTACCACATTGGAATATCATGACTATAAATCGCAATATGCAAAAGAAATGGCTGTGAAGGCAGGACTTGATGCCTATGTCGATTATAGGGTGACTGATGCGCTTGATTTTTTAGAAAAGACAGATGGTAAATTTGATTTTGTTTTTTTAGACCTTTGGAAAGATCTGTACACACCGTGCCTTGATCTTTTTTATCCAAAATTAAACGACAGTGCCATCATTGTCGCTGATAATATGATTAAGCCGGGTGGGGAAGAAATTGCCCGTTATAGTGCCGCATTAAAACAGAAAGCTGATCTTACAAGCCTATTATTGCCCGTTGGTACTGGCATTGAGGTGAGTGTGTATAAATCGCTTTTGTAATTGATAGCTCGTCTTTAGTGCTTATAGTTAATGTTGATCCAGTAATAAACGGCGTAAATGCGGTTATTGCTGGATTTTTTATTTAGAGCTATGTTTTATAGTTTTAGTAATTGTTGCCGTTTTGTGAACAATCTGTCGGGAGTTTTCCGATGTTAACGCTCTTGTTTCTAAGTGTTAGCGCCATTATTCTATAGTCAATAAGAGCCTATGCTCTTTAGGAGTATATAATATGAAAAAGATCGGTTTTTTATCCTTTGGCCATTGGCGCGATGATCCACATTCGGGTACACGCAATGCTTCTGACGTTTTGTTACAAACCATAGACCTTGCCGTTGCGGCTGAGGAAATTGGGGCGGACGGTGCTTATTCACGCGTTCACCATTTTGCGCATCAATTAGGATCACCATTTCCACTCTTAAGTGCAATTGCTGCTAAAACATCACGTATCGAGATAGGTACAGCGGTTATTGATATGCGCTATGAAAATCCCCATTATATGGTGGAAGATGCCAGTGCAGCTGATCTTATTTCTGGTGGTCGTTTACAGCTTGGTCTTAGCCGTGGTTCACCAGAGCAAGTCATTGATGGTTGGCGTTATTTTGGCTATCAACCACGTGAAGGTGAAAGCGATGCCGATATGGGGCGCCGTCATGGTGTGGAGTTTTTCAATTTGCTTGATGGGGTTGGTTTTGCCAAGCCCAATCCGCAGCCAATGTTTCCAAATCCGCCAGGATTATTGCGGTTGGAGCCTCATTCAGAAGGGTTGAAACGCCGTATTTGGTGGGGAGCAGGTTCCAATTCAACCGCGGTTTGGGCGGCGAAAATGGGCTTTAATTTACAAAGTTCTACCTTGAAAGATGATGAAAATGGTAAGCCATTTCATGTTCAGCAGGCGGAGCAAATACGCACCTATAAGGCTGCATGGGCTGAGGCTGGGCATGGTTTTACACCGCGCGTGTCGGTAAGCCGCAGTATTTTCCCATTGGTAAGTGATGAAGATCGGCTTTATTTTGGTCGTACACGCGATGATAGTGATAGATTTGGCTATCTTGGTGAAAGCACGCGCGCTGTCTTTGGTAGAAGTTATGCTGATGAGCCAGAAGCACTTATTAAGCAATTGGCACAAGATGAAGCAATTAAGGAAGCCGATACCTTGTTGCTTACCATTCCTAACCAGTTGGGGGTTGCGTATAATACCCATGTGATTGAATCTATCTTGCGTTATATTGCACCAGAGCTTGGCTGGCGGTAATTTGTCAAAAAAACAGAGAGTGCTATTTTTTGTCATATCAACAAATAGCACTCTTGCTAAACTGTGTTTATAACAATGGCGCTTTCGTTAAGTTTGGTCTATGGCGTAGCTTGATATGAAATTAGACGTATTATTAAATATGCAGCGCAAAGCAACGAAAAATCAGTTGAATAAATTAGCGTAGTAAGACAAGAAAACCTATTGGCAATGTTTTAGAACTTGCTTGCAATTGCATTATAATATCGCTAGCAACGCTGATCTTTTTTGTAATAGGGTGTGCAATAGCTACAATTTTTCAAAAAAATTATCGTATTCCATCCGCGACTTTCTTTAAATTACTTAGATATGCCAATTATACTCATCGGCGATTTTTATGAGTGGCGAATAGGTAAGGGACATTTTTTAAAAATATTTCACCGCTTTTTGACCTTGCAATAGGTACCTTGGCAAGCTTTCTGCAGCCGCAGATTAAAACTTGGTCTTGGATATTAAAACATAATCGAAGTCAAAGTATTAATGGATCAATCGATTTTAATTTTTAGGTAAATTTTCGTTCATTTTTTTTTGCATTTCTAGCCTATATGCTTTTCGTGCTTCAAAAGTTTGTCGCATTGTTTCTGTTATAACTTGTGCTTTAAAAACAAGGCTATATTTTTTAGGGTCACTTAAACTATCACTTTCAAAAATTTGTAATTTATACCGGCATTCATCTTGCTTGCCAGCAATTTGCCATTGGGCATAGGTAAGCATAGCCAATGGTCGATCTTCTACAAAGCTTTCTTCAGTCATTTCTATTTGACTATATTTAAGATAGTAACCAGCTTGCTGAAATGAATTATAAATAGGTTCGACCATTGCTTTCACCTCGTCTAAAGGTAATTGAAAGCACATTTGTGATATAATTTCTGTAATGCACCCATCTTCTATGGTAAAAACTACGTGCTGGACTGTGGGCAAAGATATACAACCCAAATCTAGCAATTCAATTATATAATTAGGGCGCGGTTTTTCTCCCCAACCAAAATTATTATAGATAATAGAGCAGGGTCCATTATTAAAATCATTCTCGTTGCCCCTTAATAACAGATATCGATCGATTAAAAATCTATCAGGTAAATTGCTCGCCTTCAGGAATTCTTCAATCGGTTGCATCAAAGCAATTTTAAATGTAATAGTATTCTCTTCCATACTTATTCTTTCAACGTCCTAAAATGAATCATAAAAAGCCAGATCATTAATAATATACAATAGTTTCAACTTTATCGTTTCGTATTGCTTTTTATATTATTGATTTTGGCTTGCAGGTTGAGCTTCCATTCGTTCTGTGAGTTTGTGGCTCAATTGGATCAACGGATTTATTTTATTCTTTTTGTCATAATAGTATGAAAAGCATATTTGGTCTAAATCAATATAGATATCAGGGTCAAGCTCCTCAAAATATTCCAGATGTTCAGCATATCTATATGTGTCAGCATCTCTAGTTTGCATATATTCTTCTAATGTCCATAAATATAAATATATGAGCCAACCGCGTATATAGATATCTCGCGGGCAGTTTTTGGAATCTATAATTTTTTTTAATTCATTACGTTTTTCAGCTCTGATATCATCACTTACTTCTCCTAAACGATTTTTAATCGCTACATCGAGATATTCTAATAAGTTATTGGGAAACAAAGATGATAAATCTATAATCATAGCTACGAATATTATCTGAATATCTGTAAATGAATAGCTTGCTTCTTCATCAAACTTTCTAAGGTCATTTGCAACAGCATTTCTAAATACTGTTTCATCAAAATCATCGTCAATATTTGCTAATTTAAATTTCATGTTATATCCTTTATGGTTTATATCTTTGCCATAAATACTATTTTAAAATGACATTTTTTGATGTATTCAAAAGTTTGAAAATGAATAATTTTTGCGGCGGTTTAATATGGTCATGATTATAGTAATATTATGAAGACGTTGTGGTGATAGGCAAGCAATAATTAAAAGATTATTTGGAATAATAGCTATTTAATATGACGTTATCGGACAAACTTCAAATTGACTTTATGATATTATGTAACGTCAAAAATTAGTATTATAACTATTTGTTTAATAAGAGCGTATTGAATTGGATAATAATTAACGGCTCTAATATTTGCCTAAGTTATGATGGTGTTTCAATTGTTTTTTCGACGATTTGCAGCAAGTAAAAAAAGCTATTACGATTTCTATAGATAGAAAACGCCGTTTATGAAGTAAATCATAAACGGCGTTTTGTAGAAAATTGAACTATTGTTGTGGATGTTAATGATTAAGTATTTTTGATAAAAAGTCTTGGGCGCGCGGTGTTCTTGCGCTTGCATCATCAAAAAACTCTTGACTGCTGCAATCTTCTAAGATTTGACCCTTATCCATAAAAACGACGCGGTTTGATACTTTGCGGGCAAAACCCATTTCGTGGGTAACGCAAATCATGGTCATACCTTCTTTGGCAAGGCTAATCATAACATCAAGCACTTCACCAACCATTTCAGGGTCCAATGCAGATGTTGGTTCATCAAACAGCATAACAATTGGGTCCATGGTCAAAGCACGAGCGATAGCAACGCGCTGTTGTTGTCCACCTGAAAGTTGACCAGGAAACTTGTTTTTATGTTCGATTAAGCCAACACGATCAAGATAAATTAATGCTTTTTTTTCGGCCTCGGCCTTATTGCGCTTTAAAACCTTAATCTGCGCGATGGTAAGGTTATCTAAAACTGACAAATGCGGAAACAGCTCAAAATGCTGGAAGACCATGCCAACGCGGCTACGCAATTTGGGTAAGTCTGTTTGCTTACTGTGAACAGCAGTGCCGTTAATCCAAATTTCACCTTTTTGGAAGGGCTCAAGAGCGTTGATAGTCTTAATCAATGTTGATTTACCAGAGCCTGATGGACCGCAAACAACCACAACCTCGCCTTTGTCAATATTCATTGAGCAGTCTTTTAAGACGTTGAATGGCCCGTACCATTTAGAGACATTTTTCATCTCAATCATATGGGAATGAGTAGAGGACATTAGTTTTTCCTTCAATTAGCGAATAATTGCAATTCTTCTTTGTAGTTGCTTGACACAAAGTGAAAGTGTGAAGCAAATAACGAAATAGGTGAGGGCGGCTAAAATATAAGTTTCTGTTTGCCGATTATAGATTTGGCCAGCAATGGTAAAGCCTTTTAATAAATCATAGCCGCCTATGGCAAAAACAAGAGAAGTGTCTTGGAAAAGAATGATAACTTGCGTTAACAATACTGGCAGCATGTTACGGAATGCTTGAGGTAGGATAACAATTTTCATTCTTTGCCAATAGGTCATGCCAAGTGCTTCGCCAGCCTGAAACTGTCCCCGCGAAATGGATTGAATACCAGCTCTCATAATTTCAGCAAAATATGCAGCTTCAAACGCGGAAAAGGTTATGAGTGCCGACCAGTAGACATCGATACTCGTACCTATAATGGCCGGAATAATTAAGAAAAACCATAAAATAACCAAAACCAGCGGAATTGATCGCATTACAGTGATATAAAAGGTTGCTAACATAGATAATGGTGCAAAACGAGATAGGCGGGCTAGGGCAAGTAATGTGCCAAAAATTACGCCAAATAGTGTTGCAACAATTGTCATTGTAACACTAAATTGTAAGCCTCTTAAAAGATAATTGCTAAAAAAGTCCCAACTTACGAAAGAAAAATTAAAGCGTAAATTGATACCGTGATCATAAAGAAAATCGAGGAAAGTCATAATATTAAGCCTCCTCCGCTTTGGCAGAACTGTTATTGTCGGGAATACGGAGTGAGCGTTGTATTAAGGTCATAACAAAAAAGATAATGAGGGCTAACAACACGTAAAGGATTGTTACGATAATAAATACTTCATAGCTACGATTGGTTTGTTCTACGGTATTATTTAAAAAAGCCATTAACTCTGCGATTGAGACACCGATTGCCGCCGCCGAATTTTTGACGATACCCATAGATTCAGACGTAAGAGGTGGCATAATGGTACGTAGAGTGCGTGGCAGTAATATGTAGCGATATGTTTGAAATGTCGTAAAGCCCAAAGCTTGAGCTGCATAGCGTTGACCGGTGGAAATGGACATAATACCAGCCCTTACCTGCTCGGCAATACGTGCCGAGGTAAATAATCCAAGGGCGATCACTACCAAAAATAGGCCGAAATTATCGTGGGACTTGGCAAAATCTTTTAATGGCAAGATAATATCAGGCAAAACAAAATAACAAAGAAAAACCATGACAAGGATAGGAATATTTCTAAATATTTCTACCCAGCAAGTAGCTAAAAACTTCAATACGGGATTATTGGGAAGCGTTCGCATCGTGCCTATAACAAAGCCCAATGCGATAGCAACCAAGAGGGCGCTAACAGATAGAATGGCCGTATTAATAAAGCCAGTTACAAGCAGATCCATATAGGTCTGTGTGAAGTCATTAGGATTACCAAAGCATCCTGGTATGGTTGATGCAGAAGATATCGGATCGGCTGTATCCTTGCACAAAAAACTAAAATCAAGCGCCATTGAGCTGCTCCACTATGTTAAAAACGAAACTTCATTTTTAACTTTGATATTTCATAATGTTTTAAAGGAAAAAAACATTATATTTCTTTGATTTTATGGGGTTGATCAATTTTAGTTTAACTAAAATTGGAGTGACCACTGTCATAAAAGCAATTTCTAACTGCTTTAAAAGGTGAAATCAGCTACACAAAGCCATAAAATTCAACGACATATTTAAGCTAAAAAGTGCCAATAGGTTGCCAGTGGAGAATAAAATTCACCTATGGCTAGCACTTATAAATTCATTGTAGTATGGTCTATCAATATCCCTTATGCTATTTATCTGTTTCAACATTTAATGGTTGGCAGGATTAAAAAGTACAATTCAAAACATACTAATTACAATGTTAAAATGCTTTGATGCAGGGACTATTAATTGAAATAAAACTACACAATAAATTGCGGTACTACCTTAAGAGAACCAACAATGTAGGAAAACTTTTGCCCTGTTCAATTAGAAATAACTTAATAGCTTTGGAAATCATTATAAAATTATAGTGATGACCCTACAAAGACCAATTAAGTCAGATATTCTGAGCATCATTCTTGATGCAGCATCAGCTTTCACCGCGTTATTTTTATATCATTTCATTTGAAAGAACAGTTCCTTATCCTCATTAGAACATTGAACCTTATATAATATGAGTGCTAAATTTTCAAGTTTAATATTTCTAAGGTTAAGTTGGCTGATTAAGTCTATGTTATTAATTGATTTTATTAATTTTAATCATACAATAGTTAACTAATATAGCCCCTTTTAGCTTCGTATCAGCTTTAATAATTACTGGTAAGCTTTAGGTTAATATTGTTATATAATATCAGTTAGATATGGCTGTTTCTTAGTGTTTTGCTAAAAGGCAGCGTAAACTGCCTTTTAGCAAGGAATTAATTTTACTTATTTTCTGGATAATCTTCCATAGGCTTATCGTTAGGATGCTCCCACGCATTACGCGTGCTTGCAGAAAGTGGGAGATTCACAATAACATTTGCTGGTGGAATTGGCTCAAGAAACCACTTGTTGTAAAGCTTTTCAAGTGAACCATCTGTAATTTGGCGCACAATACTTTCATCAATTTCCTTTTTAAGATTATCGTCACCCTTGCGCAGCATACACGCTATTGGCTCAACTGACAAAACTTCATCTAGAATTTTAAAGTCGGCAGGATTTTTAGCTTTGGAGATATTGGCAGCTAGAATGGAGCCATCCATAACAAAGGCATCAGCTCTGTCGCTTTCTAACAAAAGGAAACTGTTGGCGTGATCTTTACCCTGCATTTCTTTGAAGCGAATATTTTCAGCTCGCTGGTTACGGCGCAAGGTTTGCACTGAGGTCGTTCCAGTAGTGGTAGCAACGGTTTTACCGTTAAGGTCGTTAATCGAGTTAATTCCAGAATCCTTCTTAACTGCAATTCTTACTTCTTCTACATAGGTGGTATAGGCAAATGAAGCTTCGTCTGCACGTGAACGATTATTGGTGGTTGAGCCACATTCAAAATCATAAGTACCATTTTGTACAAGCGGAATTCGATTGGCTGAAGTAATTGGTAAATAATTAATTTTCAAAGGCTTGCCAATTTTTTTTGAGATGTCGTCAATGATACGTTCTGCCATTTCGGTATGAAAGCCGACATATTTACCATTGCCTAATGTATAGGCAAGACCAGAAGATTCGCGCACACCTAAAGTGACTTCACCTGTTTGCTTAAGCTTTTCAAGAGTGTCAGCAGTTTGTGCCTGTGCCGCAGTGCTAAGACCTAACAGGGTTGTAGCAGCGAAGGCGATAAGTGCCTTTTTCATGAATTTCCTCCTAAATATGACGATCAAAGTGTTCATTTTGTTTAAAGACGTATAGCCTTTGAAAAATAGTGGCACATTTGTGAAAGAAAAATAAGCCCTTTAAAAAAAATAAATATGCCCTAGCGCTAAATATCAGGGATTAAATAAGATTAAATACATTATAACTTGTTGATATAAGTGCGGTGGATAGCCGCAATATAGCTATCTTTCTAATTATCAAATTTTTATGATTTAAACTGGTTATAACCAATAGGGGGATAAACAGTGAGCTGTAAGAGTGGTTGCTTTTTTGTTGTACTGTGTAAATTTTATCTAGCAAAGGTAATTGTCAGAAACGGGATTCGTAATAAACCTTTGTGGAAGTGGCAATAGGGCGCTTTTTTCTGTAAGGCTTCTTCCCGTGTCTTGCATTGGGTGTTTGGCTTGGCATTTGAATTTTATTATCGATATTGCTGCTAATCTTATAAATTTATGCAAAAGTTTTATTCATATAGATCAACATATTTTACCTCAATATCTAGATTTAAGTTAGCTAATTCATTGACAATTTCAATGGTGATGTAACCCGATGGTAATCTAAGTTTCTTATTTACATTTATTATAAGTTTGTTCTTATATGTGCTGGAGTTTAATCGTTCTAATTTTAATTTGTCCCACGCTTCGCCTATATCTTCAAGCCAACCCGAAGATATGGCTGAATTGAGATTTAATTGGGACGATTTTTGAATATCAATAAAATCCAGTTTTACTTTTGAAACTTCATCATCATTGATATCGTCATAAAATGCTATATCTATGCATGACCTAAATTCACTGGCTATTTGTATTAATGCTTTTGGTATTATTATGCTGGGATATTCATCCAATATATTTACAATTATCGATATCTCAACATTGCCACCTTCATTTGTAATTTCTTTCAATATCTGCCATTTACTTTTAAATATTGAAATAAATTCGATATACTCATCTTCAAGTGTGGGAAGGGCGCTTGTTTGATAAATCCATAAATTTGTTCTTGGAACAACATTTTTCGGATTTTTCGCGCCCTTTTCCATTTCTGTGTAAGGTTTTATGTCAAGAAGTTTCGATATGTCTTTGGGTGGTATTGGGTTATCAAGTAAGCCAAACGATAAAACTATCTTTGATCGGTGTACTGTAATTCCTTTGTGTTTTTTCGTATTTACGTTGCTACGGTAGTGCAATTTTTATGGAAGCCAGTTATTAAACCATGTTGTCGTCAAGTAAGGCATTGTCTGCTTTTATCAGTCTTTGATATCAACCCACACGGGAACGTGATCGGACGGCTTATCCCAGCCGCGAAGGCTTTTGCTTATTCCGCAGGCCGTTATTTTATCAATCGCTTCGGGTGATGCTAGGAAATGATCAATGCGGATACCTTCATTTTTTGGCCATGCACCAGCTTGGTAGTCCCAAAAACTATAAACCTTATCATTAGTTGCCATTCTAATAACGTCTTGCATGCCTAAATTGATAATTTTACGAAAGGCGGCCTTTGTTTGTGGTAGGTACAAGGCATCATCAGTCCATTTTTCAGGTGATTTTGCATCAATAGGGTTAGTTATAACATTGTAGTCACCAGCAAGGATGAAAGGTTCTTCAAACGTAAGCCGGTCTTTTGTAAAGTCGACAAGACGTTCCATCCAAGCTAATTTATAAGGATATTTCTCTGTATCAACAGGATTGCCATTGGGTAAATATAGGCTAGCAATACGAATAGAACCTGTAGAGGTCGAAAATACCCCCTCAATAAATCGTGCCTGCTCGTCGCTTTCATCGCCCGGTAGTCCGCGTAGCACTTCATCAGGAGATTTTTTAGATAATAAAGCCACGCCATTAAAGCTTTTTTGCCCATGAGTTTCGACATGGTAGCCAAGAGCCTCAATCTGGGAACGTGGAAAAGCCTCGTCAATGCTCTTTATTTCTTGTAAGCACACGATATCAGGTGCATCTTGCTTAAGCCAAACAAGTAAGTTTTCAATTCGTGCTTTTACGCCATTAATATTCCAAGTTGCGATTTTCATAGCGTCCTTACCATTTTGTGGGGCTGTACATTATTGTGCCTGCATTTTAAAGCGTATATTCAGAAAAGAGCAAGGCAAATCTATCACTTCAAGCCATTTATCGTTGACAATGTAAATCGTGTTTTGCCGTATATAGTCACGCCTATTGTCTTAATTATGCTGCTTACTTGTTTACCTGTTTTTGTAAAAATCGACTCGCTATTATGATATTCTATTCAAACAACATAAATAACCTTAACTCCCTGTTAACCATATTTCAGTTTTGTGATAAAAGCTGAAAAAAAACGAGAAAAACCGCAAAAAAAGCCGAGTTTTACACATATTGCACTTGACGCGATGCGATAATCCATGTATCAGAAGCCCATCTAAACCAATGTGAAGCGGCATTTTTCTAGGCGTCTCGCTAAGAAGTTAGCTTCAAACAGGGTTGGTTTTACATAATTTGTATATGTGCATGCATTGCATGAAGCTTTGGCTTCCTCTGTTTTTGTCGGGCAAGCTACTTTTGTGGTTCTGTCCGGTTTTTTTGCATGTGTGAAGCAGCCCTTTTGGGTTATTTGAAGAGTTTTTAGTAGAGGAAGGTTCAATGCCTACCGTAAACCAGTTGATCCGCAAGCCGCGTGTAGCGTCGGTGAAGCGTAATAAGGTTCCTGCTTTGCAGGCCAATCCGCAAAAGCGTGGCGTTTGTACACGTGTTTATACAACGACCCCAAAGAAGCCTAACTCGGCTCTTCGTAAGGTTGCTAAGGTGCGTCTAACGAATGGATTTGAGGTTATCGGTTATATCCCTGGTGAGGGGCATAATCTTCAGGAGCACTCTGTTGTGATGATTCGTGGGGGTCGTGTTAAGGATCTTCCGGGTGTGCGTTATCACATCATTCGTGGTGTTCTTGATACGCAGGGTGTTAAGAATCGTAAGCAGCGCCGTTCCAAGTATGGCGCGAAGCGTCCGAAGTAAGATTGAGAGACCGATAATATGTCCCGTCGTCATAAAGCTGAAAAGCGCGAAATTAATCCAGATCCAAAGTTTGGTGATTTGGTTATTACAAAATTCATGAATGCCGTTATGTTTGACGGTAAGAAATCTGTGGCAGAGCGTATCGTTTATGGCGCTTTGGATGCTATTGAAGCTAAGGCAAAATCAGAGCCTGTTGCTTTGTTTCATCAGGCGCTTGAAAATGTTTCTCCTCATGTTGAGGTTCGTTCACGCCGTGTTGGTGGTGCAACATATCAGGTTCCTGTTGATGTTCGTCCAGATCGTCGTCAGGCTTTGGCAATTCGTTGGCTTATCAATGCGGCACGCTCGCGTAATGAGACAACAATGATTGATCGTCTTTCGGGTGAATTGTTGGATGCTTCCAATAATCGTGGTTCGGCTGTTAAGAAGCGTGAAGATACGCATCGTATGGCTGAAGCTAACCGTGCATTCTCCCATTATCGCTGGTAATTCGGCATTTCTAATCAAAGGCAGAGAAAATGGCCCGCGAATTTAAAATTGAAGACTATCGTAATTTTGGTATTATGGCGCATATTGATGCTGGTAAGACAACTACCACTGAGCGCATTTTGTACTATACCGGTAAGTCGCACAAAATTGGTGAAGTGCACGATGGTGCCGCGACCATGGATTGGATGGAGCAGGAGCAAGAGCGTGGTATTACCATTACTTCTGCTGCTACAACTACTTTCTGGGAAGGTCGTGATGGTAAGAAGCGTCGCTTTAATATCATTGATACGCCAGGTCACGTTGACTTTACCATTGAAGTTGAGCGCTCATTGCGTGTTCTAGATGGTGCTATTGCTCTTCTTGATGCAAATGCTGGTGTTGAGCCGCAGACTGAAACTGTTTGGCGTCAGGCTGAAAAGTACAATGTTCCTCGCATGATCTTTGTTAATAAGATGGATAAGATCGGTGCAGATTTCTATCGTTCGGTAGATATGGTAAAGACTCGTCTTGGTGCAAAGGCTGTTGTTATGCAATTGCCTGTTGGTGCTGAGAGTGAATTTGCTGGTGTTGTTGATCTTATTGAAATGAAGGCTCTTATTTGGCAGAACGAACAGCTTGGTGCTGCTTGGGATGTGGTTGAGATTCCTGATGATCTTAAAGATCGTGCTGTTGAATATCGTGAAGCATTGATTGAAGCTGCTGTTGAAGTTGATGAAGCTGCAATGGAAGCCTATCTTGAAGGCAAGATGCCTACAAATGACGAGCTTCGTTCGCTCATTCGTCGTGGTACCTGTGCTGTTGAATTCCATCCTGTTTTCTGTGGTTCCGCCTTTAAAAATAAGGGTGTGCAACCACTTCTTGATGGTGTTGTTGATTTTCTTCCTTCACCGCTTGATGTTCCTGCGATTAAGGGTATTGATCCTAAGACTGAAACTGAAACAACTCGTGAATCTTCAGATGAAGCTCCGCTTTCTATGCTTGCTTTCAAAATCATGAATGATCCATTCGTTGGCTCTTTGACTTTCTGCCGCATTTATTCCGGTAAGTTGACTAAGGGTGTTTCTCTTGAGAATACCGTTAAAGGTAAGCGTGAGCGTATTGGCCGTATGTTGCAAATGCACTCCAATTCTCGTGAAGATATTGAAGAAGCCTATGCTGGTGATATCGTGTCTTTGGCTGGTCTTAAGGAAACAACAACTGGTGACACTCTTTGTGATCCATTGAAGCCTGTTATTCTTGAGCGTATGGAATTCCCAGAGCCAGTTATTGAAATTGCAATTGAGCCTAAAACTAAGGCTGACCAAGAAAAGATGGGTCTTGCACTTAATCGTCTTGCAGCTGAAGATCCATCATTCCGCGTTAAGTCGGATGAAGAATCGGGTCAAACAATCATCGCTGGTATGGGTGAACTTCATCTTGATATTCTTGTTGACCGTATGCGTCGCGAGTTTAAAGTTGAAGCAAATATTGGTCAACCGCAGGTTGCATATCGTGAAACAATCACTCGTGCAGCTGAAATTGATTATACTCATAAAAAGCAGTCTGGTGGTTCTGGTCAGTTTGCTCGCGTTAAGATTATTTTTGAACCTCATGATGGTGACGACTTCATCTTCGAATCAAAGATCGTTGGTGGTGCTGTTCCTAAGGAATATATTCCTGGTGTTCAAAAAGGTATTGATAGCGTCATGGGTGCAGGTCCGCTTGCTGGCTTCCCTATGCTTGGTGTTAAAGCAACACTCATTGATGGTGCTTATCACGATGTTGACTCTTCTGTTCTTGCCTTCGAAATTGCTGCTCGTGCAGCATTCCGTGAGGGTGCACAGAAGACAGGTGCTCAGCTTCTTGAACCAATCATGAAGGTTGAAGTTGTAACTCCTGAGGATTACGTTGGTGATGTTATCGGCGATCTGAATTCCCGTCGTGGTCAGATTTCAGGTACTGAAGCTCGTGGTATTGCAACAGTTGTTAATGCAAATGTACCATTGGCAAATATGTTCGGTTATGTTAATTCACTCCGTTCAATGAGTCAGGGTCGTGCACAATATACTATGCAGTTCGATCATTACGAGCCTGTTCCTGCAGCTGTCGCTCAGGAAATTCAAAAGAAATATGCGTAATCGCTGATTGCGTTACAGTTTTAAACATTGCCTCAGGGCATTATACGGAGAGCTCAAATGGCTAAGAGCAAATTTGAACGTAATAAGCCGCATGTTAATATCGGCACAATTGGTCACGTTGACCATGGTAAAACCAGTTTGACAGCTGCGATCACCAAGTATTTTGGTGAGTTTCGCGCTTATGACCAGATTGATGCTGCACCTGAAGAAAAGGCGCGCGGTATCACCATTTCAACTGCACACGTAGAGTATGAGACAGAAAACCGTCACTATGCTCACGTTGACTGCCCAGGCCACGCTGACTATGTTAAGAACATGATCACCGGTGCGGCTCAGATGGATGGTGCTATTCTTGTTGTTTCTGCAGCAGATGGTCCAATGCCACAGACCCGCGAGCACATTCTTCTTGCTCGTCAGGTTGGTGTTCCTGCAATCGTGGTTTTCCTTAATAAGGTTGATCAGGTTGATGATGAAGAGCTTCTTGAGCTTGTTGAATTGGAAGTTCGTGAGCTTCTTTCAAAATATGATTTCCCAGGCGATGAAATTCCTATCGTTAAGGGTTCAGCTCTTGCAGCACTTGAAGACAGCAACAAGACGATTGGTGAAGACGCAATCCGTCTTCTCATGAGCGAAGTTGATGCTTATATTCCAACTCCAGAGCGTCCAATTGATCAGCCTTTCTTGATGCCAATTGAAGACGTGTTCTCAATTTCAGGTCGTGGTACTGTTGTAACTGGCCGTGTTGAGCGTGGTATTGTTAAGGTTGGTGAAGAAGTTGAAATCATTGGTATTCGTCCAACTTCAAAAACCACTGTTACTGGCGTTGAAATGTTCCGCAAGCTTCTTGATCAAGGTTTGGCTGGCGATAACATTGGTGCGTTGCTTCGCGGTGTTGATCGTGAAGGTATCGAGCGTGGTCAGATCTTGGCAAAGCCAGGTTCAGTAACACCTCATACAAAATTCCAAGCTGAGGCTTACATCTTGACCAAGGAAGAAGGCGGTCGCCATACTCCATTCTTCACAAATTATCGTCCTCAGTTCTATTTCCGTACAACAGACGTGACAGGTATTGTTACGCTTCCTGAAGGTACAGAAATGGTTATGCCTGGTGATAATATTTCTGTGAATGTAGCTTTGATCGTTCCAATCGCAATGGAAGAGAAGCTCCGCTTCGCTATTCGTGAAGGTGGTCGTACCGTTGGTGCGGGCGTTGTAGCGAAAATCATTGAATAATTGGCAAAATTTCGTTGAGGAACACTTCCTTGTGAAGTGTTCCGCATAACAAGGAACTATAATAATGAACGGTCAGAACATCCGCATTCGCCTTAAGGCGTTTGATCATCGGATCCTTGACGCGTCGACACGAGAGATCGTCTCGACAGCCAAGCGTACCGGCGCCAATGTACGTGGACCTATTCCTCTTCCAACTCGGATCGAGAAATTCACGGTTAACCGGTCGCCACACATCGATAAGAAGAGCCGTGAGCAGTTTGAAATGCGCACCCATAAGCGTCTTCTTGATATTGTTGACCCAACTCCACAGACAGTTGATGCTCTTATGAAGCTCGATCTTTCTGCTGGTGTTGATGTCGAGATCAAGCTTTAAGCTTGGGACGGAAGGATTAAATCCAATGCGTTCAGGTGTAATTGCACAAAAGCTGGGCATGACCCGCATTTATAATGATGCAGGTGAGCATGTACCTGTTACTGTTCTTCGTATGGAGAATTGTCAGGTTATCGCACAGCGTACAGTCGATAAAAACGGCTATACCGCTGTCCAATTAGGTGTAGGCCTTGCTAAGGTTAAAAATACAACGCAGCCATTGCGTGGTCATTTTGCCAAAGCTTCGGTTGAACCTAAAGCAAAATTGGCAGAGTTCCGCGTAACTCCAGAAAACCTTCTGGATGTTGGTGCGGAAATTACTGCAGAACATTTCGTTCCGGGTCAAAAAGTTGACGTAACCGGTACCTCGATCGGTAAGGGTTTTGCTGGTGTTATGAAGCGCCACAATTTTGGTGGTCATCGTGCATCGCATGGTAACTCCATCACCCACCGTGCACATGGTTCTACTGGTCAGCGTCAAGATCCGGGTAAAGTTTTTAAGGGTAAGAAAATGGCTGGTCATATGGGCCAGACACGTATCACCACTCAGAATATTGAAGTTGTGTCTACAGATCTTGCTCGCGGACTTATTCTTGTTCGTGGTGCAGTTCCTGGTTCAAAGGGCGCATGGATTCTTGTTCGTGATGCCGTAAAGCATGCTCTTCCTGCTAATGCACCAAAGCCTGCAGCTCTACGCCAGTCAGGTAACGCAGCAGCTGAAGTTGCCGCACCCGCAGCTGAGGGAGCCGAATAATGGATCTCAATATTACTACACTTGAGGGCAGCGAAGCCGGCAAGCTCAATGTATCGGATTTAGTATTCGGTCTTGAGCCACGCGAAGATCTTCTTCAGCGTGTTGTTCGTTGGCAGCTTGCTCGTCGTCAACAAGGAACTCATCAAGCGCAAACCCGTGCTGATGTTTCCCGTACCGGCGCGAAAATGTACAAACAAAAAGGTACAGGTCGCGCTCGTCACCATTCCGCTCGTGCTCCACAGTTTCGTGGCGGTGGTAAAGCGCATGGCCCAGTTATGCGTTCTCATGCTCATGATCTTCCTAAAAAGGTTCGTGCGCTTGGTTTGAAACATGCTCTTTCGGCTAAGGCAAAAAATAATGATCTTATCATTATTGACGAGCTTGCAGTTAAAGATGCAAAGACTAAAGTTTTGACCGGCTTATTTGCAAATTTAGGTCTTCAAAACGCTTTGCTCATCGGTGGATCTGAAATCGATGTTAATTTCAGCCGCGCTGCATCTAACATTCCTAATGTTGATGTATTGCCGGTTCAGGGCATTAATGTTTATGACATTCTGCGTCGTGGTAAGCTTGTTCTTTCCAAGGCTGCAGTTGAAGCCCTTGAGGAGCGGTTTAAATGACGGATCTTAGACACTATGACGTGATCGTCAGTCCGGTTATTACCGAGAAGTCCAACCTGATTTCAGAAAATAATCAGGTTGTATTCAACGTTGCCCCTAAGGCTACGAAACCAGAAATTAAGGCTGCAATTGAAGCGCTATTTGGCGTTAAAGTAGTAGCTGTTAATACTCTTGTCCGTAAGGGTAAGGTTAAGCGGTTCCGTGGCATTGTCGGGCGCCAGAGCGATGTCAAAAAAGCGATTGTCACATTGGCTGAAGGTCAGACAATTGACGTATCGACCGGTCTATAAGAGGCCGTGGAGTAGGAATAATGGCACTTAAGCATTTCAATCCGACCACGCCAGGCCAGCGTCAGCTTGTTATTGTTGACCGGTCAGGTCTTTATAAGGGAAAGCCTGTGAAGGCTTTGACCCAAGGTCTTTCCTCTAAAGGCGGTCGTAATAATACTGGACGGGTAACCGTTCGTTTCCAAGGTGGTGGTCATAAGCGTACATATCGTTTTGTGGACTTTAAGCGTTTAAAGCGCGAAGTTCCAGCGACAGTTGAGCGTTTAGAATATGATCCTAATCGTACAGCCTTTATCGCACTTATCCGTTATCAGGACGGTGAGTTAAGCTACATCATTGCACCACAGCGTTTAGCTGTTGGAGATCAGGTTATTGCCGGCGCTAGCGTTGACGTAAAGCCTGGTAATGCAATGCCACTTAGCGCGATGCCAGTTGGTACGATTATCCACAATGTGGAAATGAAGCCAGGTAAGGGCGGTCAAATTGCCCGTTCTGCTGGTACTTACGCCCAGCTCGTTGGTCGCGATCAAGGCATGGCTATTTTGCGTTTGAATTCAGGTGAACAACGCTTGGTTTCAGGTAGCTGTTTTGCAACAGTTGGCGCAGTATCTAATGCCGATCATGGTAATATCAATGATGGTAAGGCCGGTCGTTCACGTTGGCGTGGTAAGCGCCCTCATGTACGCGGTGTTGCTATGAACCCTGTTGACCATCCACACGGTGGTGGTGAAGGTCGTACTTCTGGTGGCCGTCATCCTGTTTCACCTTGGGGTAAGCCAACAAAAGGTAAACGTACGCGTTCGAATAAAGCGACTGATAAGTTCATCATGCGCTCACGTCATCAGCGTAAGAAATAAGAGAGGTAGTCTAAAGTGGCTCGTTCAGTTTGGAAAGGACCGTTTGTCGATGGCTATCTTCTCAAGAAAGCTGAGAAGGTACGCGCGAGTGGTCGTAATGAAGTTATCAAAATGTGGAGCCGTCGCTCCACTATTTTGCCGCAATTTGTGGGCTTGACCTTTGGTGTATATAACGGTAACAAGCACGTTCCTGTTTCCGTATCCGAGGAAATGGTCGGACAAAAATTCGGCGAATTCGCTCCGACCCGGACCTATTATGGTCATGGTGCGGACAAAAAAGCGAAGAGGAAATAAGAATGGGCAAAGCCAAGGCTCCGCGCCAGCTCAAAGATAACGAGGCTAAAGCAGTTACTCGTACAATCCGTGTCAGTCCCCAAAAGTTAAATTTGGTTGCTGCCATGATCCGCGGAAAAAACGTCAATACGGCACTGGCGGATTTGACCTTCTCGCGTAAGCGTATCGCTGCAACTGTAAAAAAGACTCTTGAGTCTGCTATTGCAAATGCAGAAAACAATCATGATCTTGATGTAGATTCGTTGATTGTCGCTGAAGCACATGTGGGTAAGTCAATCGTAATGAAGCGCTTTCACGTTCGCGGTCGCGGTCGTGCAAGCCGTGTAGAAAAGCCATACTCGCATCTTACCATTGTGGTGCGTGAAGTCGCTGCAACAGGGGAGGCCGCATAATGGGTCAGAAGATTAACCCCATCGGGCTTCGTCTCGGTATCAATCGCACATGGAATTCACGTTGGTTTGCAAATACTGGTGAGTATGGTAAACTATTGCATGAAGATCTAGCCATCCGTAAGTATTTGATGAATGAGCTCAAAACAGCTGGTATTGCCAAGATTGTTATTGAACGTCCTCATAAAAAATGCCGCGTAACCATTCATGCTGCACGTCCTGGTTTAATTATCGGTAAAAAAGGCGCAGATATTGAGCGTTTTCGCCGCAAGTTAAGCGATATGACTAACGCTGATGCGTCATTGAATATCGTTGAAGTTCGTAAGCCAGAAGTTGATGCGACTTTGATCGCTCAATCAATTGCTCAGCAGTTAGAACGCCGCGTTGCATTTCGTCGTGCTATGAAACGTGCTGTTCAGTCAGCTATGCGTTTGGGTGCAGAAGGTATTCGTATCAACTGTTCCGGTCGTTTAGGTGGTGCTGAAATCGCTCGTATGGAATGGTATCGTGAAGGTCGTGTGCCTTTGCATACATTGCGTGCAGATATCGATTATGGTACAGCTGAAGCCGAAACCGCTTATGGTATTTGTGGTGTTAAAGTTTGGGTATTCAAGGGCGAAATTCTTGAACATGACCCAATGGCTTCTGAACGCCGCGCTCTTGAAAGCGATAGTCAAGGTGCTCCGTCGAACCGTCGTCGCGACAACGCTTGATTGACGGTAAAACAGAGATTTTTGGAGTAAAGAACAATGTTGCAGCCCAAGCGCACAAAGTTCCGTAAGCAGTTTAAAGGTCGTATTCACGGCAATTCAAAAGGCGGAACGGAATTGAATTTTGGTGCTTTCGGTCTGAAGGCAGTTGAGCCTGAGCGCGTAACTGCGCGTCAGATTGAAGCCGCCCGTCGTGCCATCACGCGTCATATGAAGCGTGCTGGTCGCGTATGGATCCGTATTTTCCCAGATCTTCCGGTTACTTCTAAGCCAACCGAAGTTCGTATGGGTAAAGGTAAAGGTAGTGTAGACTATTGGGCAGCTCGCGTTGCCCCTGGTCGTATCATGTTTGAGCTTGATGGCGTATCTGAAGAAATCGCACGTGAAGCTCTTCGTTTGGGAGCTGCAAAGCTTCCAATTAAGACACGTTTCATCCAGCGTATTGCTGAGTAAAGGGTTTTGCGATGACAGCCGCTGATTTTCGGGCCAAGACGCTCGACCAGCTTAATCAAGAATTGGCTTCGCTTAAGAAAGAGCAGTTTAACCTGCGCTTTCAAAAAGCAGTAGGCCAGTTAGAAAAGACCGCGCGCGTGAAAGAGGTTCGCCGTGACATCGCGCGTATTAAAACAATTGCCCGCCAGAAGGCGGCCGATAGCAAGGCATAAGGAATAGATCATGCCGAAACGCATTCTGCAGGGCGTTGTCGTTAGCGACAAGAGCGACAAGACTATTGTAGTCAAGGTCGAACGCCGTTATTCTCATCCGCTTCTTCAAAAGACTATTCGTCAGTCTAAGAAGTATAAAGCGCATGATGAAAACAATCAGTACAAAATTGGTGATTTTGTTTCAATTCAAGAATCAGCGCCAATTTCAAAAGATAAATGTTGGGTCGTTGTTAACAACAGCGCAACAAAATAATTAGCGCATTTATTGTGAGAAGTGTAAAAAGGGTGCGTTATACGCAACCTTTTTTCGCTTATTCATGAAAATGTTTAAATCGTGGTTTGACAGGCTAGTCAGGATGCTGTATGGCGTCCGGGACTACAACATAAAAGAAGGCGGCCAGTCATGATTCAGATGCAAACAAACCTCGACGTTGCGGACAATTCCGGTGCCCGTCGTGTCATGTGCATCAAGGTGCTGGGCGGTTCGAAGCGGAGATATGCTTCTGTGGGCGACATTATTGTCGTTTCTATTAAGGAAGCTATTCCGCGCGGCCGCGTTAAAAAAGGTGACGTGATGAAGGCAGTAGTGGTTCGTACCGCTAAGGATATTCGTCGCGCCGATGGCAGCGTTATTCGTTTTGATAAAAATGCTGCTGTTATCATTGATAACAAAAAAGAGCCAATCGGTACGCGTATTTTCGGACCGGTTCCACGCGAACTTCGCGCGAAGAACCATATGAAAATCATTTCGCTTGCTCCCGAAGTGCTTTAAGGAGCGGTACAAATGCAGAAAATTCGTAAAGGGGATAAAGTCGTAGTTTTGACCGGAAAAGATAAAGGTCAAAGTGGCGAAGTTATCAAAGTAAGCCCTAAGGAAAATACGGCGCTTGTTCGCGGTATTAATATGGTGAAGCGTCATCAGCGTCAGACGCAGACTCAGGAAGCCGGTATTGTTTCTAAGGAAGCGCCGATTAATTTGTCGAATATCGCTATTGCTGATCCAAGTGACGGTAAGCCTACTCGTGTTGGTTTCCGTGTGGAAGCTGATGGTCGTAAAGTCCGTGTTGCTAAGCGTTCTGGAGATCTGATCGATGGCTGATACTAAAATTGAACCGCGCTTGAAAAAGCAATATCGTGAAGAGATCCGTAAGGAGCTTCTCGAAAAATTCAAATATGCAAATGAAATGCAGATTCCACGCATAGACAAGGTTGTCTTGAATATGGGTGTCGGTGAGGCGACTGGCGATTCTAAAAAGCCTGGTATTGCTGCTGAAGATCTAACTCTCATTGCTGGTCAGCGCGCTGTTGTTACACGTGCTCGCAATTCTATTGCGACCTTTAAGGTTCGTGAAGATATGCCTTTAGGTACAAAGGTTACTTTGCGTAAAGATCGCATGTTTGAATTCCTAGATCGTCTTGTGACTATTGCATTGCCGCGTGTTCGCGACTTTCGTG
This sequence comes from Bartonella sp. HY761, assembly GCF_026743145.1. Classification (NCBI taxonomy): domain Bacteria; kingdom Pseudomonadati; phylum Pseudomonadota; class Alphaproteobacteria; order Hyphomicrobiales; family Bartonellaceae; genus Bartonella; species Bartonella sp. HY761. The sequence continues at coordinate 1,690,261 of NZ_CP104887.1, read as the reverse complement.
GTCTCAATCCGAAAAGCTTTGATGGTCGTGGCAACTTCGCTATGGGTATCAAGGAGCACATTGTGTTCCCAGAGATCAACTACGATAAAGTAGATCAAATTTGGGGCATGGATATTATCGTTTGTACGACGGCTAATACGGATGATGAAGCACGTGAGTTGTTACGCGCATTCAACTTCCCGTTCCGGTCGTAACGGCAAGCGTAGCGAGGTATAGAAATGGCCAAAGTTAGTGCCGTAGAGAAAAATAAGCGTCGTCAGAAGATGGCTAAGCAATATGCTGATCGTCGTGCAAAGCTTAAAGCTGTTGTTATGGATCAGTCTGTTTCGCTTGATGAGCGTTTTAAAGCGACTATTCAGCTTGCAGAGCTTCCACGCAATTCAGCGAAAGTTCGTGTTCGCAATCGTTGTGAAGTGACAGGTCGTCCACGCGCTTATTATCGTAAATTGCAAATGTCACGTATCGCATTGCGTGAACTTGGCTCACTTGGTTTAGTGCCAGGTATTGTCAAGTCTAGCTGGTAAGAAGGAGATAAGATATGTCTGTATCAGATCCTCTCGGTGATATGTTGACACGCATTCGCAATGCGATCGGCCGCCGTAAAACGAAAGTTGTAACTCCTGCTTCAAGGCTTCGCGCTCGCGTTCTTGATGTTCTTCAGTCAGAAGGTTACATTCGTGGTTATACCCAAAGCGATTTTGATAACGGTAAATCTGAAATCGAAATCGAATTGAAGTATTACGAAGGTATGCCTGTGATTCGTGAGATTTCACGCGTATCAAGACCAGGTCGCCGCGTTTATGTTTCGGTTAAGTCTATTCCTCATGTGGCTAATGGATTGGGTATTAATATCCTTTCAACGCCAAAAGGTGTGATGGCCGATCATGAAGCCCGTGAACAGAATGTAGGTGGAGAGCTTCTTTGCCGCATCTTCTGATGTGGTATTAGCTTTAACCCAGGAAAGACAGGTTGAACAATGTCTCGTATTGGAAAAAAACCCGTTCAGGTTCCTGCTGGTGTAACCGCGACGGTCGATGGACAAGTTGTTAAGGCAAAAGGCGCTAAAGGCGAATTATCATTTGTTGTTAACGACGAAGTTCTAGTTAAGCTTGAAGATAATGCTTTAACTGTAACACCGCGTGATGCGTCCAAGGATGCCCGATCAAAATGGGGTATGTCCCGCACAATGCTTGTAAATATCTTGCAGGGTGTTAAGGACGGCTTCGAAAAGAAGCTAGAAATAAATGGTGTTGGTTATCGTGCTGCTATGCAGGGCAAAAACCTTCAGCTTTCTCTCGGCTTCAGCCATGAAGTTGTTTATGAAGTGCCCGCCGATATTACGGTGAGCGTTCCTAAGCCAACGGAAATTGTTGTTGTTGGTATAGATAAACAAAAGGTTGGACAAGTTGCTGCTGAGATCCGTGAATATCGCGGTCCAGAACCTTATAAAGGTAAAGGCATCAAATATGCTGGTGAGCGTATCGTCCGTAAAGAAGGCAAGAAGAAATAAGGAATCTGCGTTATGGCTTCGCGTAAAGAAGTTCTACAGCGTCGTGCTTATCGCATTCGCCGTCAGATTAAATTGGTCGCTAATGGCCGCTTACGGTTGAGTGTGCATCGCTCGAATCAGAATATTTATGCGCAGATCATTGATGATGTGCGCGGACATACAGTTGCTGCGGCATCTACACTTGATGGTGATTTAAAAGGCACTATCAAAGGTGGTGCAGATTGCAGCGCAGCGAGTGCAGTAGGCAAATTGATTGCTGAACGTGCTGCAAAAGCTGGTGTTAAGGAAGTTGTCTTTGATCGTGGTGCTTATATTTATCATGGTCGTATTAAGGCTCTTGCTGAAGCTGCCCGTGAAGGCGGTTTAAGCTTCTAATAATTCGAGGCGCCTTGCTTTTTGCTGGGCGCCTTAGATTTGTTCATATTGTTAGCTTATTGGGATTTCCCACTTATAAAGCTTACAGTGTGATTTTAGTTCCTTGTTAAATTACAAGGTTTGTATAGTGCTTCCGGAAAAGAAAAAGGAATTAGGAATGGCACAGAAAGAACGTAATCGCGAAGAACGTGATAGCGAGTTTGTTGATAAGCTCGTTCACATTAATCGTGTTGCTAAAGTTGTTAAAGGTGGTCGTCGTTTTGGTTTTGCCGCGCTTGTTGTTGTTGGCGATCAAAAGGGCCGCGTAGGCTTTGGCCATGGTAAAGCTCGCGAAGTACCTGAAGCAATTCGCAAAGCAACAGAAGCTGCAAAGCGTGAAATGATTTTTGTTCCACTTCGCTCAGGTCGTACCCTTCATCACGATGTTGAAGGTCGTCATGGCGCAGGTAAAGTATTGTTGCGCAGTGCATCAGCTGGTACTGGTATCATTGCAGGTGGTCCAATGCGTGCAGTGTTTGAAACACTTGGCATGCAAGACGTTGTTGCTAAGTCGCTTGGTTCTTCAAATCCATACAACATGGTTCGTGCGACATTTGATGCTTTGAAGCGCCAGATGCATCCTAAGGATGTAGCTGCGCAGCGCGGCGTTAAGTATTCGACTTTGCAAGCACGTCGCCAAAGTCTTGTTGGTACAGAAGAATAATAGCCTTACGGCTTGATAAAAAGGAATAGTACAATGGCTGAGAAAAAATCTCAGAACGGCAAGACGGTAACGGTTGAACAAACTGGTAGCCCAATCCGCCGTCCGGCTGAACAACGTGCAACGTTGATTGGTCTTGGTCTTAATAAAATGCACCGTCGTCGTACATTGCAGGATACCCCTGCAGTACGTGGTATGATTGCCAAGGTTCAACATCTCGTCCGCGTAGTGGATGAGGCTTGATAACAAGGGCAGGAGATAGTTATGAAACTTAATGAATTACGCGACGTAGATGGCGCGACTAAAGCCCGTAAGCGCCTTGGCCGTGGTATCGGTTCTGGTTCTGGTAAAACAGCTGGACGCGGTGTTAAAGGTCAAAAGTCGCGCTCAGGTGTAGCGATCAATGGTTTTGAAGGCGGTCAGATGCCTATTTACCGTCGTTTACCAAAGCGCGGTTTTAATAATATTTTTGCTAAAGACTTCAATGTTGTTTCACTTGGTCGCGTTCAAACTGCGATTGATGCAGGCAAACTTGATGGCAAGCAAGCTGTAACTGTAGAAGCTTTAAAAGCTGCCGGTGTTCTTCGCCGCGTTAAAGACGGTGTTCGTCTTGTTGCTGATGGTGAATTGACTGGCAAAGTTGCTTTTGAAATTGCTGGCGCTTCTAAATCCGCTATTGAAAAAGTTGAAAAGGCTGGCGGCTCCGTTAAGCTATTATCAGCAGTTGCTGAGTAAACTTTATAAATGTAATTTTTGAAAGCCGGGTGTTTTTCACCCGGCTTTTTTCGTTATCGTTAGCGCTATAATGTCGTTCTTTTGGATTACTAAGTTTAGGCGGTGATTAATAGAATTTATTAGAATAACGCTTAAACTATTTATAGTCATTAAATCCGTACTTTTTCTAGTTTGGATAGGCGTGTTCTTTTATTTATGTTGTTGCTGAGCGGTTTACCGCCGGTAATAATAGATAATATTTTAAATCAAAGAAATTTTACACAACCTAAATTATTTAAACTCGGTCTCTGAAACTTTTCTGCCGTATATCTGGTGGGTGCTTGGAAAATAATTTTTACTTTGTTTTTCAGTAAAACCCATTGTCATTGATTTTATCTAACGTATAAGATTGTTGATCTATCTTCGCCGAAAATATTATAAATTCACTTAAATGAAATTAGGGGTGTAGAATTTTACTTTGGTGGATTTGCAACAAAAAGGTATCATCGCAGTTTGATCAAACTTACAAGATTTTTTGCTTTTTAACTATGTGAAAAAGGCTTATACTTTTTGAACGATTAGTTTTGCTGTTGGCAATTGGTTTGCTACTGTTTAAAAATGATCTATGTTGGCTTTTTTAGCAATTAGCGGCGAATTGTTTTTTTTATGATTAGATACGTATTTTAATTTTAATTATTAAGTAAAATTGGAGTGGGGGATTTGAAGTCGTTAATTTTTGGCATTTTATTGCTTTTAATTCAGCCTTCTATTGTTTTGGCGTGGGGTGGTTATGCTGTCGGAGGCTTAACAATAACCGACAAAAAAAATATAGAGGTTGTATCGCAAGATCTTTATTTGTCTTTAGGATTGGTAAAGAGCGACTATATATTTAAGAACACGGGAAATAATGATATTTTGACTGATGTTAAATTTATCTTACCATCTGTAGATCAATATCCTGATCTTGATGAAAGTCACCCCGGTAATTTTCGTTTTTTTCATAATAATACTGAAATTTTTCCGTCTTTTACAACTATCAACGTTGATGAGGCTGAAGGGGCTTGTGTGGATGGCAATGATGATTGCTTAGAGCAGACCACCTATTTTTGGTCTCATCGTTTTAGACCAGGTAAAGAGGTGAAAATCACTTTACAATATGAACCTGCAGTTGCAGGCGATTTCGGCGGATTTAATGATACTGAAAATGAGTATTGCGTAAAAGACGATTATCTACCGGCAATTAAAAAGAGACATCAAAATGGGTTTACGTTTTGGATGGATCATTTTTTAACTTTTTCACCTGCAAACAATTTAGGTAAAGTGAAAAATTTTCGCTTGGTTGTAGATAAGGGAGATGCAAACTCTTTGATTAGTTTTTGTGGTGAAAATGTAAAAAAGATTTCGCCTACAAAATTTGAAATGCTAAAAACAGATTACCTACCCCCCGAAAGCTTTGAAATACTTTGGTCAACGGGATTTACTAAGCAATAAGTTGCCGATTGGTCTATCTGAAGTTTAGGGTACAAATAATTGATTAATTGTGAGTTTTCGCAAGTCTGTTAGGCTAGATATCACAAGCCAGTCTGATTACCTTATGTTACAATGCTTTTATCCTAACATAAGTTTCACGTTGCAAAATTCATTATAAAAGTTCGTTTTAGCGAATTAGCTCATTGTTCGAAAGATTTTTGCATAAGAATTATCGTTATCGTCAATGTTCGTAATGAGCAAAATTTGGTTTAAGGTAGTCTTTGGGCAATATATTGCTCCAACATATAGTTGGTATAGATATGAGCCTTATAAGCCTTGCGGGATTAGTGATATGTTTGAAAGAGCGTCACATAAAAAATTACCCTATTTCGGAAATTTCTTGTGAACGTTCTTTGCGGGGAAACAGTAATCGCGGCTGTCAATGCAGCATTTGCAATCTCTGCATATCTTTTTATCTGTGGTGTTACATAACTAAACTTTGTTGACGAGGGGATGATTTGCCTGCCGCTGCTATTTTAATATTTTTAGCTTTAATTGATGATTAAAGAAAAAAATTTAATGATGAGATTTTCATTGGAGCCTTAGAAATGAGACCGGTAGTAATTTTATATTTTAAAAATAAATTGTATTGCGGAGGTTTTGTTGCGTAATATATTTAGCCCTGTTTATATTATTTATTATTTATTATCTATCGTTGTTTTTTTATTCGTTTATTTTTCATCCGTTCATGATTATGAGTGGATGTTAGCCCAAGGGGACATTGAATCGTTTCGAGGTTTACCTTTAACTGATAATATTTCTAAAGAAATGATGATCCTTTTCTGCCCGTTGTTTTTGCTGTTAATAGTAATTTTTAGGAAAAAAATTAAAATTTATCATTTTACTGTTTTAGTCTTCATTTTTATATTCATGATTTATAGATTTTATTCGCGGATTTATTTTGAATAAAGGTAATGTAATTTTTGCTAAAAGAGCGCTAAAGCGCGTATTCTGAATGTTAAAGCCGTGACGTACTCTAAATTTTTTATTTTTTGCATTGTCCAGATGAAATGGTTGATCTAACCTTTGCTAGAAAAGCTCTAACTTAATTATAAAGTGCGTTTCATAAAACATAAAATATAAAGATCATTGCCAAGGTGCAAAGAGCGATAAGCGATAAAAATGCTGCTAAAATAACACGCGCACCAGAACGGGCGAGGGCACGAATATCCACACCAAGGCCCAAGGCTGCCATTGAAATATTAGTCAAGATGACGGTTGTCATATTGATAGGTGTAAGGGCAGCATTTGGTATGAATCCTAATGAGCGAAAAATGGCGAGCGCTACAAAGCCAATAATGAACCACGGCACCATGCGGGATAAGGGAGTTTTCTCAGCTTGGCTGCTGCCCTTAATAAGGCTGATTATAAAAATAACAGGTCCAAGCATAAGCACACGAATAAGCTTTACAATAGTACCGGTTTGTACGGAAACAGCAGAAATCGGTGCTGTTGCTGCGAGGACCTGTGGTACAGCATAAACAGTCATGCCAGCAAAAATACCATATTGATAGTTATTAAAGCCAAAAATTGGTACGAGTAAAGGTAGGCATAAGACAGCTATAACACCAAGCACTGCGGTAAATGCAATAGAAGGGGCAACATCATCACTTTTGGCCCCAATTACTGGTGCAACAGCCGCAATTGCAGAATTACCGCAGATGGAGTTACCGCAAGCGAGTAGAAGTGATATGGTTGATGACAGTTTTAGTGCACGGGCAATACAATATGAAATACAAATGGACAAGAAAACAATAATGGCAACGCTAGCAAGAACCGGTAATCCGCTTTGCATGATAATGGTGGTCGAAATAGAAGCCCCTAATAGCATCACCGCAAGTTCAAGCAAAAAATGAGCCGAAAAACCGATGCCTTCATCAAAGCGCCTAAAGGCAGGAAACTGCACCGAACCAAATATGCTACGGCAAATAACGCCTAAAATAATTGCCAATACCAGTGCTTCTGGAAAGTAATGGCCAAAAAATAATTGTCCAACAGCTTGAAGGCCAAAGCTTGCAGCAGAAATAACGCCGCATAATGCAATGCCGGGGAAAAAACGGAATAATAAGTCTGTAGGTGAATTTTTCATGATAGATACTGCTTTTAAAAATTTTTTATTTATCCCTATCAATATAGAAAATAATCATTTCGTCCATTTTAAAATATAGTATAGATTGTTAAATTTAATTGAACGGTTGTCATGATAACATTAGAGCAATTACGCATTTTTGTAGCTGTTGCCGAACGAGAGCATTTAACCCAAGCTGCAACTTCATTGCGGTTAACGCCGTCGGCCTTATCAACCTCTATCCACAATTTGGAAGACAATTTTAATTTGGCGTTGTTTTATCGTGTAGGTAGGCAAATTAAACTATCTGAAGCTGGTAAGGTTTTTCTGGAGGAGGCGCGCGCAACTTTGCAGCGTGCCGCTATGACTGAACGAATATTAGAAGAGCTATCTGGTTTGAGCCGTGGTAGTTTGACGCTTTATGCCAGTCATACAATTGCTAATTATTGGTTGCCATCAATATTATCTTCTTTCAATGATGAATATCCTGCTGTTACGATTGATCTTACTATTGTTAATAGCGATAAGGTTGCTCGTGCTGTGCAAGAAGGCATTTGTGATATTGGGTTTATTGAAACCGATCTACAATTTAGTGGCCTACAACGTAAACAGATCATGGATGATCAATTATTAGTTGTAACATCTCCGCGCCTTGCCAGTGTATTTAATTTTAAATTTGATAATAGAAGTAAGGATATCAACTATAAACTTTATGAGTTAAACTGGATTATGCGCGAGGAGGGCTCTGGTACAAGAAGTAGTTTTTATCAAGCTATTGAGGCGGCCGGCTTAGATGCTAGTAGAATTAGGGTGAAATTCACCTTGCCATCAAATGAGGCGGTGCTTAGTGCTGTCTTGTCGGGTAATTATGCAGCCCCTTTATCACAATTGGTAGTTCAACATTATATTAAAACTAATAGTTTGGAAGTTCTTCCGTTTAAATTGCAGAAGCGACCTTTTTCAATTTTGTGCAATAAGGCTCGTTATCAAAGTCCTGCTATGCTACGTTTTTTAGAAAATATTACACCTTTGAAACACTGCTGACTGAGATTGTGTAACTGCATTTAAAGGTTCAAAATATATAGTCTTTTATAAGTGACTGCCCAAAATTTGTTGCTGAGATATATTATGATCATGTAATTTGGTGAGCTACTCACCTTGCCGATATTGGCTAAAATATTGGTACACCTTTAAATATTGAGTATGATTATAATCTATATTTTATATTCAGTAATAAAAAGGCTTGAAATTGAATATAACATTTATTAAGTTGTGAAATAATAATATATATATTGAAAAAATATAATATGTGTAAAGCGTTTTAGCGTATAGGGGTGTTATGCCGTTATTATTATTTGTTCTTTTATTAGGAATTTTGTTCGGTGCTTATCATTATAACAAAAATAAAAATAAGCCTTCTCTTCCTCGCCAACCAATTGAAGATAAGCTATCTTCGCTTTTATCGGTCCAAGATGAACCTACTGTTTTAGCTGCACTGCTATGTTTAGCAAGCTTGTCTTATAAAGGTGGCGATAATGAATTGGGTAATATGATTGAAAGCGATATATTATTGCAGTTAACCGATAAAGTAAACGCCCGTTCTTCCTTGGTTGTAGCCGAAAATATCTATCTTAAACTTAATGACCGCTTATTTGTCATTGATGAAGTGTCAATGCTAGTTAATAAGCAAATATCTGCTAAGGATCGCCATCATCTATTTGTCCTTATTAATAACGTGCATAAAAAGATAGAGAGTGAGAACGGCGTTTCTTTCTATGTTAAACGATTAGAAAAGAAGTTAATTCCAAATGGTTCAGATTAGGACTAAAGTAAGTGCTTTATTAATAATTACCTAACGCCACGACTGAAACCTAATTTAATAGATCTATATAGAAATAAATGGCTAGAGCTATGCTTTGCTATAGATTTTGTTTATTTCGTTCATTGCTGCTGCAAGTTTTTCTCTATAATTAGCTAGATCTTGCGGGTAAGCATTGTTGCCAAGTTCTTTGCTAAAGTCAATTTCTGATAATTTAATTTCAATATTATCCATTGCAACGTGCATATGCACGCCTTGCAATACTTGTCTTAATTGGTTTGCTGCCTTGCCGCCGCCTTTATTGGCATAACTAATTATAAGCGCAGGCTTATTACCCCATTCATGGTAAAGGTGGTCTATCGCATTTTTCAATGCTGCTGGATAGCCCCAATTATATTGCGGAAATACAAATATATAAGCATCACCACTTGATATTTTTTCACTCCATAAACGTGTGTGGCAATTGAGATATATGCCCTCAGCGGGCAAATTAGGTTCGTCATCCATTGGCAAATTCCAATCTTTCAAATCAATAACCTCAGCTGAAAAATTGGCACTTATTTCATCTTTTACCCAGCTTGCAATTTGGGGGCCGATACGCCCTTTTCTCACACTGCCAATAATAATCTGTATCTGCATTTCCATGATTAATATTACCTTTAAGAATAAGTACTTCACTTTAAAAACATAAGTATTTTATTAAGAGTGAGATAGCCTGTAGGTGATAGAAAAAATTTTTACAAAACAATAAATATTATTTTTCATTAAAATGATCATTGATCAGTTTTGCCATAGATTGAGATATTCCTTCAACCCGCATAAGATCTTCAATCGCGGCACGTGATACTGCTTTTGCGGTGCCAAAATGGCTGAGTAGTGCGCGTTTGCGGGCAGGCCCAATACCTTCAATCTCATCAAGAGGATTTTTAATCATTTCCTTTTTACGTTTGGCGCGATGGCTACCAATAGCAAAACGGTGGGCTTCGTCTCGTAGTCTTTGTACAAAATATAAAACCGGATCACGCGGTGGTAGTGTAAATGATGGCTTGCCTTCCACAAAAAAACGTTCACGGCCAGCTTCTCGATCCATACCTTTAGCAACGCCGATAGCAATCACCACGTCATTTATTTCTAGTTCGCGCAATACTTCATGCACAACTTTCATTTGACCTTGTCCACCATCAATCAAAATAACATCTGGCCATGGCGGAAAACTATCATCATCCTGTGTGGTATTCTCGATGGGTAGTCCCTTTTCCTTCAATAGTCGAGAAAACCGGCGTTCCATCACTTCACGCATCATTCCGTAATCATCGCCTGGCGTGATGTCTTGCGATTTGATATTGAATTTACGATATTGATTTTTAACGAAACCTTCAGGGCCGGCAACAATCATGCCGCCAACGGCGTTGGTGCCCATAATATGTGAATTATCATATACCTCGATGCGTTTTGGCACATGGTCTAGTTTAAATGTCTCAGCAAATCCTTGTAACAATCGCGCTTGCGTTGATGTTTCTGCTAATCGCCGCCCTAGTGCTTCACGGGCATTGGTTAACGCATGATCTACCAGATCTTTTTTTTCGCCGCGCTGTGGTTGGGCTATCGTGATTTTTCGATTTGCTTTAAGGCTTAGGGCTTGGGAGAGAAGATCTTCCTCTTCAATCACTTCACTGGTTAAAATAAGGGATGGAATAGGCTTGTCGTCATAAAATTGTGCGATAAAAGCTGATAATATTTCACTTGTAGAAATGGATGGATCGGCTTTTGGAAAATAGGCGCGGTTACCCCAATTTTGGCCGGTTCGGAAGAAAAATACTTGAATACAGCTTTGCCCACCTTCAAAGTGTAAGGCAAATACATCAGCTTCATCAACCCCTTGCGGATTAATACCTTGATGGCCTTGAATATGGGCAAGGGCAGCAAGGCGGTCGCGATAAACAGCAGCATGCTCAAAATCCAACATTTGTGAGGCTTGCTGCATGGATTTCAGCATATCTTCTTTGACGGCATGGCTTTTACCTGAGAGAAAATCCTTAGCCTCTTTGACTAAAAGCGCATAATCACTTTCAGATATTTCATGGGTACATGGGCCTGAACAGCGTTTGATTTGATATAACAGACAAGGGCGGGTGCGCGTCTCTAATACTGAATCAGTGCAAGTGCGCAGTAAAAAAGCTCGCTGTAAACTGTTTATCGTATGGTTTACCGCCCCTGCTGAGGCAAAAGGTCCAAAATAATCGCCCTTTTGGCTGCGTGCACCACGATGCTTAAATAAGCCAGGGGCTCGATGATTTTTAGTGAGAACAATATAAGGAAAGGACTTATCATCTCGAAGTAAAACATTATATCTTGGACGTAACCTTTTGATAAGGTTAGCTTCTAATAAAAGTGCCTCCGTCTCTGTATTCGTGACCACGAATTCCATATTGCAGGTCGCGCGGATCATGCGGCTAATACGATTAGAATGACCTGTCGGGCGTGTATAATTGGAGACGCGTTTTTTTAAATTGCGGGCTTTACCAACGTAAAGTACCTCATCATTTTTATCAAACATACGATAAACACCTGCCTTGTTGGGTAAGCGTTTAACGAAAGCAGCAATAAGCTCCGCGCCTGTTAGACCATCGCTATCGCGTTCCTCGCCAGAATTTTCCCATTCTATAGCTTGGATTGATCCGTCTTGTTCTTCAAGCAATTGCATATCGGTTGTGTTTGCATCATTGTTGTTAACTTGTGCATAATCTTGCCCTGCAAGATCATTATCAGCAGGGTCCTGAAGTCTTAACGACTCTATATCGCCATGAGGTTGCTTTTTTAGCTCGTTCATTCAATTTGGCCAATTATATCAGGAGTTTGCCAAGCAAGATGCTGGCCGCCGTCAAGAGCAATCATTTGCCCTGTAATCGAATGATTTTGCCACAAATAACGTATGGTTGCACCAAATTCAGATATTTTCGGTCCATGCTCTAACAAAAGGGAATGGCATTGCTTGTCAAAGTCTTCTTCGCTTTGACGTGGACTTTTGAGGCTGGGTCCAGGGCCAATGGCATTGACTCTAATACGCGGTGCAAGTGCTTGCGCTAGGGTTTGGGTTGCCGTCCATAATGCTGCTTTAGATAGGGTATAGGAAATAAAATTGGGGTTGAGTTTTAATACCCTTTGATCGATCATGTTGATAATTAGTCCCTTTTGCTCATCCGCGAGCAAATTATGCATTGCATTGGCTAGCATAACAGGCACCTTGACATGTAGATTAAAATGATCGTTCCAGATTTTTTCGTTAAAATTACCAATACCGTCTTCTAAAAAAATTGAAGAGTTATTAACCAATAAGGTGACAGGCCCCATTTGATCATTAATTGCCTGCATGAATATATCTAAATTGGCGGTTAAAAGATCGCACTGAAATGATTTGGCTTGAAACCCTTCATGACGTAACTTGTTGACGAAACTTGCAGCTTGTTCTTGAGATCCATTGCAGTGTATTGCAACTTGAAAACCATGACGCGCAAGATCTTCTGCTATTGCAGCCCCAAGGCGTTTAGCGCCACCGGTAATGAGTGCCACGGGTTGGCTATTATTCATCAAGTGTCAATCTCTTTCACTTATAAGTTTATAAATATTTTTTAATCATATGTTTTCATTGTTTTTTATGAAAATAAAAAATCTCCAATATAGCGTGATAACATCATAAAACAGCTAATTGACCATCGATAAATTGGTTCTGGCCATGGCTCCAATTATTTTCAATACTAATATTGCTATATAGAGCGCATCGCACTTTTGTTCAACATCATTGCTTATCAATAAGGAACACATAGTCAAAATATAATGGCGTTTTTTACATCTCTACGTGTAGCCCAAAGCAGTTAGAGTGACGGCTAATTTATTATTTCATTACAGCTAGACGAGCCTAAAAATATGTCGATATTTTTTTGCCAATCTTCACTTGGCTGTAAAACACGCAGAATTGCAAATCCATGATCTAAATTTTGTTGAGTAAGGACTGGCTTTTTTGGCTTGTCAGCTATTGTTTGCCTATAGTCCATAATTTGAATTGGATCACCAAGAACAAGATCCAATATTTGGTCGGGAGAGGTCCGATCATTGATGCTGTAAAGATTATCACCTTTGTCATTATAGATAGAAAGTGACCAAAAGGCCACAACACCTTTTGCTTGAAAGTGAACGGGATTATTCGTTAAATCAAAATGACATAGGCGTAGCTTTGCAATTGGATCTGCACCTTGTACGATAGAGTTTTGGTTAGATAATGCAATAAACTGGTTGGCTGGTGCCAATTGTTTTATTTCATTCCAAAAAGCATCCTGCTCCAATGCCGGATATAAAAATAAAAGAGTAATATGGACAATAATTGTACCCAATATTGCCATAAGCGCAATATAAAAAACTCTAACCACAGCGCCCGTCCTGTATGCGTTCAATTTTTGGCAATATTGGATTGACTAACCCTGTTTCGGAAGCCACCGGAGTATCGTAAAGTGTCATCACAAGGCCATAGCGCTTATTTCGTGCCACATATAGCCAATTACCGGCCTTTGCCGTTGACGAGATTGCAATATCTATATCGCCATTACTTTCAAAAATAAGCGCATCGGAATTTAATTCGGCCAAATAAGGCGGTGACGCATTGAGTGGCTGTGCATTTTCATCAATCGCATAAAGGGTAAAGAACCGCAAGGAAGGCAATTGACCAATAATCCTATAATGACAATTAGAATTAAGTGGTTGGTCATTTTCGTCGCGCCAAGCATGAAAGGTCAACCCTTCAGCTCTTCCAAGTGTAAGGTTGTTTAGCGCTAAGCGATGTGCTTTGGCATAAGCGTCCGCTTCAATGGTTCCTGCAAGTGGTGCCGCATGCCAGCTACCAATTGAAAATTGTGAAAATCCACCAAAGTTTTTGAATATATATTCGCTGCCATAAAAGCCGCTTGGAATGGCGATTATAAGGGCAATGAAAACCGAAATAATATAGCGTAACATGAATACCAATGGTTTGAATAAAAGGCTTGCAAAATAGTCGAAATTAAAAAAATACTGCTATAAGTTTTTAATAAGTTTAACAGATCATACTATAATTCCTTGCATCATAAAAAACGCAAATACCATAATTTAAGATTAACTATCAAAAATAAAATTATTTTATAAAGTATTTTATCGTATTTGCTTGATGTCTGATGAAACAAGACGCGTACGGTCAATACTATTAAACGATGGAGGCGATGATAAAAGGCCATTAATTTCTTTTAATACTGCAATAGAAGCAGGCGCCAAAACCTGTGGTAGGTTAGCTGATGGCGATGGTTGTTCAATATTCGTCGCGATATTTTGATTGGACGAAATATTGGTTTCAACACCATAAAGAGGCTTTAATTCAATATTGTGATGGGCATATAACATCATGCGCTGCCAAATCATAGCCGGTACCACGCCGCCAGTTAATCTGCTCATCGGAGTAAAATTATCATTCCCCACCCATACCGCAGCCGAATAATTTCCCGTATAGCCGACAAACCATGCATCGCGATAATTTTGTGATGTACCGGTTTTGCCCGCAACCCGCGTCATCGGTAGGGCGGCACGGCGACCGGTTCCCCGTTCTGGTACTTGTACGAGCATCGAATTTATTGCTTGGGTGGCTTTTTCACTCATAACGCGGTGAGGTTTTTCGCCATCGCGTTGCCAATCCCATAAAATGCGGCCGTCTTCAGTCATGATTTGGGTAAAGCCATGACGGTTGCCTGCCATGCCGCCATTGGCAAAAACATTAAAGCCAGTGGCTTGATCAAGCGGTGTCATGCCAGAAGTGCCAAGAACCATAGTTTTATGCGAGCTAATGGGGGATTCAATTCCCATCGCTTCAACAAGATCAACAATTTCCTTAGTGGAACGATTAAGGTATTGATAGGTAATGCGCACCGGTACAGTGTTTAAAGACTTGACTAGCGCTGTTGCAAGATCTACGCGCCCAGCATAACCGCGGCCATAATTGCGTGGCTGCCATCCTGCCCAATTTATTGGCGCGTCTGAAATAACTGTTTGTGGCGTAAGACCATGCTCCATAGCTATTGCATAAACATAAGGCTTGAAGGATGAACCAGCTTGGCGCTGCGCATGGGCAGCACGGTTAAACTGGCTTTTGGCATAGTCAATGCCGCCAACCATTGCTCGCACAGAGCCATCATTTTCAATAATCACGGTTGATGCTTGTGTCGCGCGATACTGTTTACCATATTGAGCAATGTGATATTCAACTGATTCTTCTGCAGCTTTTTGTAAACCAAGATCAAGGGTCGTGCGCACAACAAGCATACGGCTTGATAATTTATCACCTATTTTTTGCACTTCGTCATAGATCCAATCAAGGAAATAGTCCGGTGAATCATTGTTAAGGCTAGCAACTACTGTTGCAGGGTGAAGACGCGCCGCTGCTACCTCACCATCACCCATAAAGCCAGCATCTACTAAATTGGATAAAACGACATTGGCACGGGCACGGGCGGCTGGCAAATTAATATGCGGGGCGTATTTTCCTGGCGCCTTGAAAAGCCCAGCAAGCATTGCAGCTTCTGAAAGGGTTACATCTCTTATATCTTTACCAAAATAATATTTTGCTGCTGATGCAATACCAAAATTGCCACCGCCCATATAGGCGCGATCAAGATAAAGCTGTAATATTTCGTTCTTGCTCAAATTAGCTTCTAGCCAAAGTGCTAAATATGCTTCTTTAACCTTGCGTTTGAAGGTCCGCTCATTGGATAGAAATACATTTTTGGCCAATTGTTGGGTGAGGGTGGAGCCGCCCTGAACTACACCATTTGCTCGCATATTTTGGCTAAGTGCACGCGAAAGCCCATAAAAATCTATGCCCCAATGCTCGAAAAAACGGCGATCTTCTGTGGCGAGAACTGCCTTTATAACGAAATCTGGCATGTCACCAATCGCAACATTTTCTGCATGCATTGCGCCACGTTGCCCAATTATATTATTATGGCGATCAAGCATTGTCATGGCAAATTCATCTGGTGCGCGCCAGTCGCCATCGGTGGCTTTATAGACTGAAAGCCCTAAAACAACAAATAATGTCAAACCAATGAGACCAAGTGTCATTGCTTCGTCAGCAAGTTCAACGAAAAACCGTTTTGTACCACGAACTCTGAATTTATTTGAAAATATTGAAAGTCGATCCCAAATTCGACCGAAAGAATAAGCAAATTTATATAATGCATTATCAACCCAAGCGTCTAAACCGATGAATAAAGGACTGCGAAAGCCTTTACCGGTTTTTGTACCCTTCGACTTTTCTTTCCGACCGAACATTATGCTGTGCCTGCCCATGGGTTAGATAGAGTAATTATATTGATTAAAATCCGCTATATTCTTATATTCTTTAACTAAACTTTCTGTAAAAGTTTGTAACCTTTCACCGTGTCCATTACAATCATTATCGTTAAAAATTGCTGATTGAGACTTAAAAAAATCGCAATTTGGTTAATGCTAATTATAGGAGAAGCTAATATAATTCGTGCAATTTTATAATGTTTTTTTGTGGTTGGCGTTGCTTAACCAAGACGGAGCAATCAAAATAAATGGATTTTAAGCTTTAGCCAGTCAGGTCTTGCACAAAAAGTGTAAATGGTTAAATCAATTGATTAATGTCATTTTCAAAAAAGTGATTCTACTTGCGAAAATATTATTAGTAGTTTCAATGTCTGAAGGCTAAGCGTTTTTCTATGCTGAATATTTACAAAGGGCAGTTGGTCGTTGTTCATGCAATATTCAGGTAAACTATATTAAAAGAGGGTCATGATGAAAAAACTTACATATTCAATTATCGCACTTGGTTTAACTAGCATTGGCATTTCTCCTGCTTTGGCAGCAGATTGTAATGCAGTGGGTCAAAAAATTGCCGATGAACAAGGTGGTCAGCTTTCTAAGGCGACACCAACCGTTCAAAATGGTAAAGATGTTTGCGTCGTGGTGGTTATCATTCGAGGTAAGGATGGAGAGCAGCCACGCCGTGTAGAAGTTGCAGTACCAGCTAATTAAAATTTATTTATTAAGCCATTTGAATTTTAGTTTGGTTGCTATTTTCTCTGAAATCGGATTTTTTAATGCGTATTTTAATTGTTGAAGATGATCGGGAATTGAACCGCCAGCTTGTGGAGGCAGTGACTGAAGCTGGCTATGTTGCTGATTGTGCTTTCGACGGTGAGGAAGGGCACTTCCTTGGTGATACAGAGCCCTATGATGCCGTTATTCTTGATATTGGCTTACCAATCAAGGACGGCATCAAGGTTTTGGAAGAGTGGCGAAAAGACGGGCATCGCATGCCGGTTTTATTATTGACGGCCCGTGATAGATGGTCTGATAAAGTTGCTGGTATTGATGCTGGCGCTGATGATTACGTTGCCAAGCCATTTCATATGGAAGAGGTTTTAGCTAGGTTGCGCGCTTTAATCAGGCGCTCTAGCGGTCACGCATCGAGCGAGTTTCATTGTGGTCCAGTTTTATTGGATACTAAGACTTCCAAAGTGACAGTTGACAACCAAATTATAAAACTTACCTCACATGAATATCGCTTGCTTGCTTATCTTATGCATCATGAAGGTGAGGTGATCTCGCGTACTGAATTGGTTGAGCATTTATATGATCAAGATTTTGATCGCGATTCCAATACTATTGAGGTTTTTGTTGGGCGTTTGCGTAAAAAGCTCGGTGTTGATGTTATTGAGACTATTCGTGGTATGGGCTATCGGTTAAAGAAGCCATCTGCTGTATAGTAAGTAGCTTATAGTTAATCTTTCCATTTGCTTTTTTATCGAGGAAAAAAATCACAAAAGGCGCTGTTTTGAATTTTTTCTCCAGAAGATCTTTTACCTTACGCTTGGGGTTGTTCTCAACCCTTTGGGTGATGGTGGCTTTGATAATTGTCGCCTTTACTGCATCAGCCCTTTATCGTGAAGCAAATGAACAAAGCTTTGAAGATTTGTTGTCTGCCCATTTATATTCACTTATCGGTTTTGTAGATGTTTCGCCGCAAGGTGTTTTGCGTGGTAAGCCAGAGCTTGGCGATATAAGATATACCGATGCAAATTCGGGTTGGTTTTGGGAAGTAACAGCTGTTTCTTCTAATTTGCGTGGCAGGTTGCAGTCCTATAGTAGTGGGGCTGGGCGTGTATTGTCACCTTCTGAAAGTGACGTGCCTTTTGATAGCCACTTTATGCGCTCTTATACTGCCAAAGGCTTTCAAGGGCAGGATGTATTGGTTGTAGAAGGCGATGTGCTACTTGATCAGGAAGATCGAGTGGCAAGGTTTCGGATCATTGGCAATCTTTATGAAGTTGAAAAACAATTTATAAAATTCCGCGATACAATGAGTGTTTATCTTGCTGGCCTTTGTATTGCCAGTATTATTATCAATGTTATTGTTATATTGCTTGGTCTTTCACCGCTCTTTAGGGTGCGTAAAACCTTAAAGGCTATTCGTACCGGTAAAGCAGATCGGCTTGATACAAATTTGCCGCTAGAAATTGCACCTCTTGCGCGTGAGATGAATGCGCTCATCGATAATAATCAACGTATTGTAGAGCGTTTTCGCACCCAAGTTGGTAATCTTGCTCATTCACTTAAGACCCCATTAGCTGTTTTAAGTAATGAATCAGAAAAAATTGGCGGTCAACAGGGTAAGATAATTCGGGAGCAAAGCTTGGCAATGCAAACACAGATTAGACATTATCTTGAACGAGCAAGAATTGCTGCTCAACGTGATAGTGTTGTTTATCGCACCGCCATTGTGCCTACATTAGAGCCGATTATTCGAGTTATGCGTAAACTTAATCCCGATAAGAAAATTGAAAGTTATTTTCCAGAAGAGCAAATTATTTTTGCCGGTGAAAAAGAAGATATTGAAGAAATTATTGGTAATCTTTTGGAAAATGCTGCCAAATGGGCGATGAATTTTATAAAAATTGAAGTAGCTCCACTACATCGTGATGATAAATCCCAAAAGAGGTTTTTAATTTGCATTGAAGATGATGGACCAGGGCTAAAGGACGATGACGTCAATGAAGCTTTAAAGCGGGGTAGGCGGTTAGATGAAACTGTTCCGGGTACCGGATTGGGCCTGTCTATTGTCGTTGATACGGTGCGAGAATATGGTGGCGAACTTAAACTTGATCGCTCTCAATTGGGGGGCTTGCGTATTCGCATTTATTTACCCGTGGCCGAAGATTAATCTCTCTTTATTGAAGTATAAATTGCCAAATTTTATAGGGATGCCTTGAAAAGGCTCCAGTCAAATGACAGGGAAAATTACGTCTAGATAGTGAGCACAGTCTTTCTCAATAGAACGTAATATAAATATTGTCCTATTATGCAGCCCTTGTTAACTCATAGTCAGGCAGATTGTATCGTTGCCGCAAAGTTTCGCCTGCAATGGGTGGTGTACGTAATCGGCGTTTTTCAAGGATGGGAATTACGGTTTTGCCAAACAGGTCCAGTTCGTCGGGCAATGTTGGAAAAATAACGTTAAAGCCATCGGCTCCTTCTTCATCAAACCATTTTTGCATGTCGTCAGCAATTTTATCAGGCGTGCCGATTGAAAGAAAATGACCGCGTGAACATAAAAAGCGAGCTTTGAATTCACGTAGGCTATAATTTTTTTGTCGTGCTTCTTTTAGCAAAAGCCTTGCGCGGTGCGAATTTTCTGGTTCATCTGCCTGATCTAGTAGAAATGTTGGTAACGGATCGTCAAGTTTATAGGAGGAGAGATCAATACCCAATATCTTGAATAGTTCATGCCAACCAAAATTTGCAGGGGCAAGGTCATTGAGTTTTGCAATTTTTTGCTCTGCCGCTTCGTAACTATCGCCAATAACCGGTACGATTCCTGGAAATACCAAAATTTTTTCTTTGCTTCGCCCTAATTGCAGTGCGCGTTGCTTTATATCCTTATAAAAGGATTTTGCATCATTGAGATCGGATTGTACTGTGAAGCATATGTCAGCATATTGACTGGCAAAATGTCGACCATGATCGGATATGCCCCCTTGCGTAAGTACAGGATGCCCTTGTGGAGGCGGCGGTACATTAAGTGGTCCAGAACTTCTTATGTAATGACCGCGATAATTGGCTTTTTCAACTGCACCCTCACTAAAGTAAATACCATTTTCTTTGTCCCCTATACGCGCATTTGGTTTCCAACTCGTCCATAGGTGTGATGTGGCCTCAACCACGTCACGTGCTCTTGCGTAGCGCTCTTCATGGGGAGCAAGCACATCTCGTCCAAAATTTTTAGCCTCTAACAAAGTTGATGAAGTAACTATGTTCCAACCTGCTCGACCATTGCTAATATGATCAAGAGACGCAAATCTGCGGGCTATGTGATAAGGGTGATCATAGGTCGTGGACGAAGTACCGATAAGGCCGATTGACTGGGTGATAGAGGCAATAGCCGATAAGATAAGAATAGGATCGAGTGAACCGATAATTTCTGCCGGAGAATTATGATGAAGAGCCAGTACATCACCAAAAAACAAGGCATCAAAACCATAGGTTTCAGCGTTCTTGGCTAGATTTTCCCAATAATTTAGCTTGGTGACCGCGAGTGGGTCACTATTAGGTAGCCGCCATGCCGATATATGGCTGCCTAACCCATAGATCATTGTATTGATATGCAAACGTCTCATGGCTTTATCTATCTCGAATTATTAGTTTAAAAAATAATGAGGCAAATTGTAAAATAATTCTTTTAGCGTTGGGGGCTTAAACGACGTTGCTGCTAAAATACTAATGTTTTACTGTTACAAATTGCATCTATAATTGTTAATAATGGTTAGTGACAAGTTTGTCGGGGCATTCTCAATTCTATCAACATGCTAAAATGGCCGAATTATAAATGATTACCAGTAAAATTATTGGGAGCGGCAAATTAGCATTGCATAAAATGAATGTTAATTGTCAAAACTTTACTTAGTAAAAAATAAAATTTTTAATTAAGTTATAGTTGTTTAGAATTCAAATTATGATGCTTGATAAAGTCAATTGTTAATTTTTTAGATGTAGTTTAAGCGGTTAAGGTATTGATCTGGCGTGAAAATAGGCTTTCTACAATTGATGGAGCGTTGAAACAGCAATATTACCCTTAAATCACTTTATTGAAATGCATTATTTGATTGATTTATCATATTTTTCACTCAAATCGCTTCACAGATTTTCAAAAATGCTCTAGATATTAAGTGTTTATATTTTTATGTAGCTAAATTTTAGTTACAGTGATTCATGGTATTGAAAATGAAAAAATCGGCCGTCCTTATAACAATGTTGTGTATTCCGTCACTTGTTGCGGGTTGTATCAAGCAACCACAGACCACAACTACAGCAACAGAAAACCTTATATATTCTGCAATGGGGACAGGACTTCTTGGTGATTCTATTTCAAGAATTCCTGCGAAACAGCGCAGCCTTGCTTTAGAGGCTGAATATAAGGCACTAGAATATACACGTTCTGGCAATACCATTAATTGGGCGACCAATGATGGAGTTGCATCAGGTACAGTAACGCCGGGTCAGCCTTATCGTGTAGGATCACAAAATTGCCGTCAATATAGCCATAGTTTTGTGATTCGCGGTGTGCCGCAAACTAATCGTGGTAGTGCATGCCGAAATGATGATGGTAGCTGGTCGCCATTGACCTAATTTTTTAAAACAAGTGTTGTGTTGCTATTAAAGTGTTTTAGCGCTTTTTTACAGAAGCTTCATTCATTTGAAATATGCGTCTTTATGTCAAGAATTTTATTCTTGACATTTTATCACCATAAAATAGTAGCAAAATTTCAGCAAATGCGGCAGGCTTAATAATTATTAGCCTGTTTAGGTTATTTTAAGGCTATCCACTTATAAATGTGGTAGCTTTATTACATGGATGTCGAGAAATGAAAAAACAGGTAAATCGCCGGATGGTGTTGGGTTCAGCTTTAGGGTTGGGGCTTTTCGGTTTGGTAGGTAGTGCAACAGCTCAAAGGGCGTCTTCTTGGGGAGACCAATTTGACACGCAAGCAGCTGGTGGGCAGCAGGTTGCCTCTAATATTCCTGTTCTAAGTGGTGCAACTGTAAGTTATACACAAGTTGCCATTTCTCAGTATGAGGCCATCGTTGCGCAAGGTGGTTGGCCTCACGTTCCAGCCGAACAGGGCAAATTACAGCTGGGCATGAATCATCCTGCTGTAGAAATTATGCGTCAACGTTTGTTTATTTCTGGTGATTTAGCGCGTGAAGCTGGTTTATCCGTAGCTTTTGATACTTATGTTGATGCCGCTGTACGTCGTTTTCAAGCGCGTCATGGTTTACCTGCAGACGGTGTTGTCGGAGATATAACCTACCGCGCCATGAATGTTAGTGCTGATGCACGCTTGCAGCAATTACGCGTTAATCTTGATCGCTTGCAAAAAGAAGCAGAAAAAACAGCACGTGAACAGCGCTTTGTTATGGTGAATATCCCTGCAGCGCAAATTGAAGCTGTTGAAGATGGTTCTGTTGCTCAGCGTTACACGGCAGTTGTTGGTAAGATAGATCGCCAAACGCCACTTCTTGATTCTAAAATTCATGAAGTGATTTTAAATCCAACTTGGACAGTTCCTGCATCAATCATTAAAAAGGATATTATTCCTTTGATGCGTAAAAGTCCAAATTATCTAACCGATAATAATATCCATTTATTTAATGGTCAGGGGCAAGAGGTTTCCCCTCAATCGGTTAACTGGAATACCGATGAAGCAACGAGGTTGCGTTTCCGTCAGGATCCTGGCAAAATCAATGCGATGTCATCAACCAAAATTAATTTCCATAATACTCATTCGGTATATATGCATGATACACCGCAGCAAACCCTTTTCAATAATTTGATGCGCTTTGACTCTTCTGGTTGTATTCGTATTCATAATATTAGAGATTTTAACGTCTGGGTTTTGAAAAATACACCAGATTGGGATAGAACGCGCATGGAGCAGGTTATTGGCCAGCGTGTTAATACGCCTATTGCCGTTAAAGATCCAATTCCTTTGCACTTTGTATATATTTCAGCCTGGTCAACAGGTAATGGGGTAGTGCAGTTCCGCGGTGATATTTATCACATGGATGGCGCTAGTGAATTAGCATTTACTGAATCTTGAATCTAAAAACGTTTTATAAGGAGCCGCCATTGTTTGACAAGGGCGGCTTTTTTTTATTATTCAGTTATGTGTGATAAATGATTTTAAGTCTTTATTAGCGTGAATATTGTGCATCACTGACTGGTTCTAACCATTCAACGGTTTTGCCATTTTCAAGCTCTTGCACAGCAAAATGTGACATGGCTGTGTTTGGGGAGGCTCCATGCCAATGTCTTTCTCCAGGTTCAAACCACACAACATCACCGGGGCGCACTTCTTCAATCGGTCCACCGTCTTTTTGTACAAGGCCAAGACCAAATGTAATAATAATCGCTTGACCTTTTGGGTGGGTGTGCCAATTAGTACGGGCAGATGGTTCAAAAGTAACATGACCACATGTGACGTTGGCATCTTGATGCTCATCAATGACTGCATCAAGACGGGCGGTCCCAGTAAAATAATCAGGCGATAATTTAACCGATGATCGGGTGCCAGAGCGAATTATTTCCATGATATTAATCCCTTATAAAAAAGTAAAAAGCATATTTTTTAAATTAAAAAAATGCTCATTTATAGCAATAAATGAGAGTGCATCTAGCAGCCTAGGCTTGCGACATATCAATAACAAAACGATATTTCACGTCGCTTTTTAACATGCGCGCATAAGCGTTTTCTATTTGACTTGGTGCTATGAGTTCGATATCTGCGGTAATGTTATGCTTACCGCAAAAGTCTAACATTTTTTGTGTTTCTGCAATGCCACCAATGGCCGATCCGGCGAAAGAGCGGCGATAGGGAATAAGGTTGAATACCTGTACGGGGAGGGGCTCAACCGGTGCTCCGACTTGTACCAATGTACCATCGACTTTAAGCAGATTAAAATATTGGTTGATATCATGCTGCGCTGCAACGGTATCAATGATCAGATCAAGGCTTTTATCAGCTTTTGCCAAAGCTGTTGCGTCTCTGGTCAATACAATCTTATCAGCGCCAAGACGATGTGCATCATCAACTTTATTGACGGACGTCGTGAGCATGGTGACTTCAGCTCCCATGGCATGTGCGAGTTTAACCGCCATGTGACCAAGGCCACCAAGACCCGCTACCCCTACTTTTGTTCCCTTGGTAACCTTCCAATGATGAAGGGGAGAAAAAGTGGTAATACCTGCGCAAAGAAGTGGTGCTGCCGCAGCAAGATCAAGGTTATCAGGGATCGATAAAACAAAATTTTCATTTACGACAATGCGCTTGGAATAACCACCAAAAGTATGGCGATCAGGACCAGTTTCCGGATCTTGGCTGTTATAGGTTAATGTATTACCATTTTCACAATATTGCTCCAATCCTTGGTTGCAATAATCACAGTTTTGGCAAGAATTGACCATGCAACCAACACCAACACGTTGGCCGACTTTAAATTTGGTTACTTTACTGCCAATGCGGCGAACGGTACCAACGATTTCATGGCCAGGAACACAAGGATATTGGGTGCCAGCCCATTCACCACGCGCGGTATGCAAGTCTGAATGGCAAACACCGCAAAAAGCAATATCAATGTCAACGTCGAAAGCAAGGGGATCGCGACGTTCAAAACTAAAGGGCTGAAACGTGTCGTTAGCTGAGGATACGGCAAAGCCGTCACAAATAAACATTTAAAAGCTCCAATTTAGATATTAAAATTATTGTTTAAGATCATTCCAGTTAGATTGGGTTTACATAAAAAATTGCAAGTCTTTGTATTTAGGTTCATTTTTATATATGGATAATTACATCGGCCTTTTTTAGCTGCTTTGTGCCGCATCACATATGACGTGTTAAAGGTTACGGTAAATTTATGAGGGATGGTTATACTATAAATACAAATATCTTTATGGCTTAATTTTAAGGTATAAAATTCCTTTCGATAATAGTTTATTTTCACTAATAGTTATGAGTGAAATTCATTAATGTGATGGCAAATTAAAAACGATATTAAATGATTTTTGTGTAATTCATGAGGCTACTTTTTTAAATAGATGGAAAGCAAAAAGCCATTTCCGGCGGTTGGAAATGGCTTTAAATTTGGCGTTTTTGCCGGAAAATATATGGTATCGGCTTATCGGCTAATTAAAATTTTGCGCCTATATTAATAACAAAGCTGCGCCCTGATGTTGGAATAGCCCGCGACCCGCCCATATAGGATGTATAATTGGTTCTATCGGTAAGGTTATAAGCATTAGCACTAAAACGCCATTTTTCAGTTTCATAAGATGCCATTGCGTCAAGAGTAAAACTATGGGGAATGCGGCTTAGGCCATTGCTAGAAACTGGAACTGCATCGCGATAGGTCATTCCGCCACCGATCAGCAATTTGCCATTCAAACTATTAAAATGCGGAGCAAGATCATAGGTTGTCCAAAGGGATGCGGCATTTTTTGCAGCACCAGGAACGCTGTTGCCGATCACTGAACTTGTTGCGGAGTCGAGAATTTTACTCTGCAGATAGGTATAAGAAGTATAAATATCCCACTGTTCTGTAATTTTTCCTGTAAGACCTGCTTCAAAACCGCGTACCCGCTGTTTTTCGCCAGATCTTGTAACAGAACCATCAGGATTATTATAAAGCGCGTTATTTTTCTCTACCTGAAATAATGCGCCAGTTAAACCAATGCGGCCATCGAGTAAGTCAATTTTACCGCCAAGTTCGAATAATTCACTTTTTTCCGGATCCCAATCAATGCGTGCAGCCGTAACTGGATTGAAATCAGAAGTGATATATTGTCCAAAAGGTAAGTTATTAGATACAGACCATGAAAAATAGTAAGTTTGTGCTTTTGTTGGTTCCCAAATAACGCTTGCTTTAGGGCTAATATAATCTGCTTTTGCCATGAGCGAATTTATTCCCGCCGCTGTGGTTACATCATAATTAATTTTTTGATAATCCCAGCGTAAGCCTGCCATAATCGAGAATTGATCATTAAGCCACATGCGGTCGCTTAAAAAAAGTGCCACAGAACGTGAGTTTGAGTCCTTGTAATTGTCAGGATTTGGCACAAGGCTATAATAGCTTGAATCCATATTTTCTGTCCAAAGCCTTGGTGCGCCTAAGCTTTTGGGAGATGTGTATCTATAACCTTGGCGTTGATCATCTTGATACATCATATCAAGACCAAGTACGGCTTGGTGGCGGAATGCGCCAGTTTCAAATTTTGCAACGGCAGTTGAAATATTTTGCAAGCCCCAGCTTTTTTGATCATAAGTGACACCGCCGCCACCGCCATAGGCCATAAGCGGATTTCCACCACCGCCAAATAGGGCATTGGTACATTGAGCAGCAACGGCACAGCGAATAGGGGTTGCGCTAAAATAGCGTTTGAAATGAGTATAGCGTGTGTCATTTGTAAAGGTCAGCCACTCATTGATCTCATTGCGATAATTTGAAGTGACCATGTGAATCTCGGATTTATCACGATCGCTATTTTTTCCGTAAAAAATGTTTCTTGGCACACCATATTCAGTCACTGGGCGTGAAATGCCATTTGGATCAGCAACAAATGGAATGCCATAATCGGGAAGGCGATCAGTTTTTTGGTAAAAGTAACCTAAATGCCATGTTTGATTTGTACCAAGTCCAAAACCTGCAGATGTCGCTAAGCCCCAACGGTTAGATGTAACATGATTGCGGTCAACAACATCTTGCCAATTGCCCATTACATTAAATCGGACAGCCGTTGTATCATTGATTTGCTGATTGTAATCAATTGTGGGACGATAAAGCGGACCGTTACCTGTTGAAAAATTTACCGCGCCAAAAGTACCTAAACGAGCGCGCTTTGAAGTTGAATTAACAGCTCCGCCTGTAGTTCCAACGCCAAAATTTTCACCATTGGGGCCTTTAAAGACCTGAACTTGTTCCATGTTGAAACTGTCGCGAACGTAAACGCCGATATCGCGTAATCCATCACTATACGTATCGCCCGTTGCGTCAAAGCCTCTGATTCTAAAGCGGTCGCCATTCATACCGCCACCGCCTTCACCAATCGTTGTGGTGATACCGGGCACATTTTGCAACGCTTGTTCTAGTGTCATGACGTTTTGCTCAATCATGACATGCTCTGGTACAACATTAACAACTTGTGGAATGTCACGAATTGTTCCTGGTAAACGCGAGGAGCCAGATTGTGCTGTGTTAATATTAGAAATACTTGTATTGCCACTGATGGTTACTGTTTCCAAAGTGGAATTGTCGCCATCATTACTCGCAACATTTGTTGTATTGCTATTCGTTGAATTCTGAACTTGAGCGCTTACTGCATTTGGAAGGGTTGCTAAAGATGCAACAAGTCCAGCTTTGATTGCCATATTGCTAATGATGCGGCTGTTGTTAATAGCCCTCTTATTATTAGAAAACTCCATAAAAATACCCTCATTTTAAATTTTTATCTCTTATTGTTGACTTTATTATTCATGTTTTATCAAGATCGTTTGTATTCAAATGGTGCTAATTATTAAAAAAAATTTAGATTGTGTTATTTAAGTAACGCATTAAAATTATTATAATTATACTTTAATTTATTTAAAACATATTTTTAATTATTAATATTATAAAGTATTGTTAGAATTGTAATAGATTTACTTTTTTGTATGATTAGTAATCAACTGGGGTTTGTTGATCTAAAAAAGTTGCTTGTTATCAATAGCGAGCAAGTCCTTTTTACGTATTTTTTTAAAGCGTGTTAGAAAATTAGAAATAAAAGGTGAAAAAAGTAAAAATTAAAAGCATTGTGATTGGACATTTGATGACAATTGGTTTTTATAGGCTATGTTCTTTTGGTTTATTCTAATTCTAATTACTATTGGTGTCGTTTTTTTGCTGGTGTATGCACTTGGCCGCGATGCTATTTTATCAAAAAGCAAATCTGAAGATAATGCTCAAAGCGATATAGCTGTTTATAAGAGTCAACTCATCGAAATCGATGAAGAAGAAGCTGATGGGCAAATTTCTCATGAAAATGCTAAAGAGGCGCGGCTAGAGCTTGCACGGCGTATTCTTTCTAGCGAAAAAACGCCGATTATAAATGGGCTAAATACGACCAATGGTTCAAAAGATCATGGTATGAAAACAATAGTTTTTATTGGTATTTTGTTTATTATAGCCGGAAGTTGGGGGATTTATTCGCTTATGGGAAGCCCCGATATGTCTCAGCGACCTTTTGAAATCTTGATGTCTAAGGATGATTCAACCCTTGATCTTGCTGAAAAAATTGTAAAGAGCGAAGCTCTGTTAGCTCGTGATCCAGATCAAGGTGACCTACTTGATAAACTTGGTGATCTTTATTTAGAGACAGGGCGTTTTCGCGATGCTGCGAATATGTTTAATCGATCTCTCGGCGTGAATGGCGAAAGCTCAAAAAGGTTTTTAAGTTATGGCATTGCTCTCATGGGATTGGAAAACGGTGTTGTCAATAAGGATGCAGAAATTGCTTTACAGCAGGCCGCCAAATTAGATCCAGAAAATCCGCAGACTCAAATTTTTTTAGCACGTGGTCTCATTCAAAATGGTGAACAGCAACAAGCTATTGAATTGTTAGAAAAATTTGTAAATGATCATGGTAAGGGGCAGGCTTGGGTGGCTGATATGCAGCTGGTTATCGATCAGCTAAAGGGAATAGAGCCACAAGCTCCTACTAAATTGACAAAAGAGCAGCATGATTTTATTGCCAATAATGTTGGCAAACTCGAAGATAAACTACAAGAAAGCCCGCAGGATTTACAAGGTTGGTTGATGTTGATCAATGCTTATTTTCTTTTGGAGCAACCTGAAAAAGTTCGTTCTACTTATGAAAAAGCTCTACGTCTCTTATCTCCTGAAAATAGAGAAAAATTGATTAATACTCTACAAGATAAAGGCTTTTCTCCCTCGCATGCAAAAGAGGCACACTGACATGTCAATGAGTGCAAAATCCAATAGTTTTCAAATGCATTTAAAAAAAGCGCGCCGAAAACGCTATATGTTATTGTTTTTAGCGCTTTTTGTCATGGCTGCAGCAGTTGGTCTTGTGGTTTTTGCTTTAGGGGACACGGCGAGTTATTTTCGTATGCCATCAGAGATCACTGAAGAGGATATAGCCTCGCAAAGGCCATTACGACTTGGCGGTTTTGTTGAGAAGGGTAGCGTTGTTCGCGGTGAAGGTACGGAGGTATCTTTTAACGTAACTGATTTTGGCAAAGTAGAATATGTTAAGTTCAATGGTATTTTGCCTGATCTTTTTAGGGAAGATCAAGGTGTTATCGTTGAAGGTAACTTTAATGGTGATAAGGTATTTATAGCTAGCCGTGTTTTAGCCAAGCATGACGAAAAATATGTTCCCAAAGATGTAGCTGATCGGTTGAAGGCCCAAGGCCTTTGGGAGGAATATCAAAAACATGATAAATGAAATTGGTTTATTCCTTACAATTCTTGCCTTTTGTCTTAGCTTTTTTCAAACCTTCATTGTACCTATTGCGGTTTATCGCAATAATGTTGGACTTATGCTTGCCAACCGTTCGATTAGTATTATCGTATTCATTTTAATTGGCTTTGCTTTTTTATCACTAACTTATTCTTATGTAATTTCAGATTTTTCTGTTCTCAATGTTGTACAAAATTCTCATTCAGAAAAACCCTTATTATATAAAATTACCGGTGTTTGGGGAAATCATGAAGGATCAATGTTTCTTTGGGTGCTTATTCTTGCCTTTTTTAGTGCTTTGGTTGCAATTTTTGGCAAAAACTTACCGTTAAATCTTTCGACATTGACGTTATGCTGCCAAAGTGCCATTGCGAGTGCATTTTTAGCATTTATTCTGTTTACATCTAATCCATTCGCAAGAATTGATCCTCCTGCATTACAGGGTAATGACCTTAATCCTATTTTGCAGGATATTGGCTTGGCCTTGCATCCTCCAATGCTCTATCTTGGCTATGTTGGTTTTTCAGTCTGTTTTTCATTTGCGATTGCTGCACTTATAACCGGCCGAGTTGATGCGGCTTTTGGCCGTTGGGTGCGCCCTTGGGCACTTATTTCGTGGGTGTTTTTAACTGGTGGTATTACCATGGGGTCTTATTGGGCTTATTATGAGCTTGGTTGGGGCGGTTATTGGTTTTGGGATCCGGTGGAGAACGCATCTTTGATGCCATGGCTTGCGGGAACTGCCTTGCTACATTCGGCTATTGTGCTTGAAAAACGCGCAGCATTAAAAGTTTGGACTATTCTTCTGGCAATTATTGCATTTTCCTTATCTTTGCTTGGCACATTTTTAGTACGTTCAGGCATATTGACTTCTGTACATAGTTTTGCCGTCGATCCGAAACGCGGTATTGCTATTTTAGCCATTTTAGGTTTTTTCATTGGTGTTGCTTTATTATTATTTGCAATACGTGCACCAAATATCAAAAATAGTGGTCTTTTTCAGCCAATATCCCGCGAAGGTGCTTTGGTTTTTAATAATGTTTTTTTAACCACTGCTAGCGCTACGGTGTTGGTTGGCACACTTTATCCTTTAATCGCTGAAATGCTATGGGACCAAAAGATTTCAGTTGGCGCACCATTTTTCAATATGACCTTTGGGCCACTATTCATTCCCTTGTTGGTAGGCGTTCCATTTGGAACATTGCTTGCTTGGAAGCGTGGTGATCTTATGCTCGCAGCTAGCCGCCTTTCTATGTGTTTTATTTTGGCGCTTATTGCGATGATTGTTAGCTTTTACCTAAGTGGTTATAAAGAAATCTTATCATGTGTAGGGATAGGGCTTGGAGTTTTTGTCATCTTTGGTTCATTTGCTGAAGTTGTTCTGAAAAGTGGCAAATGGGGTACATCATTCAAAACGCGCATTGCGCGCCTTAAGGGCTTGCCTCGTGCGGATTGGGGTGCGGCATTCGCCCATATGGGATTAGGCGTAACCCTTTTCGGCATTGTTGCAGTTGCAACTTTTGGCCAAGAGCGTATCTTAACTATGAAGCCGGGTCAAAGTGTAGAAATTGCAGGTAAAACTATTCGTTTTGATGGATATCAGTCTTTAAATGGCGCGAATTATCAAGAAAATCGCATGCATTTTACCATGTTTAATGGCAATGCAGATAAATATATTGGTGAAGTAACCGCATCTAAAAGAACTTTTCCATCACAAACCATGCAAACGACTGAAGCTGGTCTTTTATGGCGAGGATTATCACAATATTATATTGCACCAGGTAATTATGTCGAAGATAATGCCATGATTGTGCATATTTGGTCGAAGCCTAATGTGTTAATGATTTGGGGTGGTGGATTTTTAATGATGTTAGGGGGACTTCTGTCTCTTTCAGATCGACGACTACGCATTGGTGCGCCTAAAGGGGCTAAAACTCGCCAAAAGCTTTCGACCGCTTTGCTTTTGGATGAAAAATAGGCATAGAGATGAAAAATACTATCCGATTGGTGATATTTATCTTGTTTGTTGGCTTTATGAGTGTTGCTCAAGCTGTTCAGCCTGATGAAATATTACCTGATGCTAATCTAGAAGCAAGAGCACGCGAGATTTCTTCGCATTTGCGTTGTCTTGTGTGCCAAAACGAGTCCATTGATGATTCTAATGCGCCACTTGCTCGTGATTTGCGAATGTTGGTGCGAGAACGCCTAAGTGAAGGTGATAGTAATCAAAAAGCAATAGACTATATTGTTGCCCGCTATGGTGAATATGTCTTGTTAAAGCCACGTTTTGAAGGTTCTACTATACTATTATGGCTTTCTCCAATTTTAATTCTTTTAGCAGCTTTTGCTTATATTCTTTATAATTTTAGGCAAAAAAAGCCTTCCCAGCAAGTTGAACTTACAGTCGAAGAAAAACGGCGCTTGCAAAGGATACTGGACGAGTAATCTTGCTATAGAGGGATAGATGATAGATTTAAAGCGGATATCTCAAGCTTGATAATTTTAATAAGTATGCGTTTTTTTTAGATTAAAAAACAAAAAATTTAGAGCACTTAATTGAAAATACTCTAAATTTTACGTTTCTTAGTCAATCAAGATAAGTTGGTTACCTCTAATAGAGGTACTTGAAAGTGTATTAATAAAATTCATACCAAGCAAATTATCTGACAAAGCACCTGATGGTGCAATTAAAGCATTTAATTTTTTACGGGTAATTGAACCGATGCTTATACTATCTAATCTTACACGCGCTGTGTTAAGACTGCCATTTGCTGTTGATACGGGTGTGGTATAATTTAACCCTTGAATGTCTATACCAATATCAATAGCTGTTTCATTGGTAAGGACTATCGATGTTGCGCCAGTATCTATTAGGAATTTTACCCTATGATCATCAACTTTACCGGTTATTTGGTAGTGTCCGTTGCTTCCACGATCAATGGTAACTGTATTCCTACTCGTTAGATCAACTGAAAGCACACTTGCTGGAACTAAGCCGCCACTGATATTATGGGCAATATCTTGCAGATGAAAGCGATTATTATAACCAATAAGTAGAACACCTATAATAGCTACCCAGATAAGTATATTTTTAAGAACATGGCTAAGGGTAATGCCAGACGACAGTAGTCCTGCCGCAAGAATTGTGGCAAATAAACCTCCAGTTGTTATTCTGGCTAGATCACTATTTGTTAGGGAGGATGAACTAATATTGTCATTGCCTAGATAAAAAATTAAAGCAATAACACCAACTGCAGTGAGACAAATCCATAATAACCGCATGTTAAAATCCCTATTATAATATTTTTTCGCAAATATATTGCTATAGATAATGTGCTGTTGGAGCAATCTATATTTTTTTTCAAATTATAAGCAAATAAAATTAAAAAATATTACTATTTATCCCAGTTATCAAAAGCTAAATATTGGTCTATTGGATTGAGTGGGGCAATATGGGTTAGTATTTCACGTGCTTCTTCTTCATCTTTTTTGATTTGCTCGATCATAGGCTCAAGTCCGTCGAACTTTAATTCTCCACGCAAATAGGAAAAGAATGAAACAAAACATGTTTGCCCATAAATATCTTCATTAAAATCAAAAATGAAGGTCTCTAATAATGGTTCCTTTAATTCATTAACTGTCGGCCTTAATCCATAGCTTGCAACACCATTAAAAATTTTGCCATTTTGCGTGCGAAAACGTACCGCATAAACGCCAAATTTTAAACCAGTATCACTATCTAACCGCATATTGGCGGTGGGGAACCCAATTTGTCGCCCTAGAGCTGCACCATGAACGACATTGGATTTAATGGTATAGCGGTAACCAAGAAGACCTGCTGCTTCTTCTACTGCGCCGCAACTTAAAGCTTGCCTAATGCGGCTAGAAGATACGAGTTCACGATTTTCATCAAGAAAGCCATCAACAATAACGACATCAAAACCGCAATTCTTACCTTCATTGATAAGAAATTCGGGGGTTCCAGAGCGCTTTGCTCCAAAGTGAAAATTATCCCCCGTAACAACGACACTTGCCTTTAAGCAGTCACGCAAGATCGTATCCGTAAATTCTTTTGCCTGATGGGATGAGAAATCCTTGGTGAAGCGTTGTTCAATGACTGCGTCAAATCCGAGTTTTTCTAAAATTTCAGCACGTTCATCGGCAGGAGTAAGGCGATATAAGGGCTTAGTTGGATTAAAAAAACTGCGCGGATGCGGTTCAAAGGTAAGAACAATAGCTGGTTTTCCAAGCAGACGCGCCTTTTCAAGCGCAGTTTCTAACACAGCTAGATGACCACGATGAACACCGTCAAAGTTACCAATGGCAATAACGCCGCCCTGTAACTGGCTTGGCAGTACACCAACGTCAGGCAGACGGATAATTTTTTTGGGTTGCACGCCTATTCAAGCTCCATCATATCAAAATTGGGCACTAAAGAATAAGGAGCAAAGAATTCCTCAAGCAGCTTTTGATTGATCTCACCATCAATACAATATTCATTGGCATGAATACCACGCGCAATATAAAGCGTATCAAAGCCATTATTAACACCGCCCTTAATGTCGGTTAAAACGCCATCTCCAATAACTAAGATTTTTTCTTTATTGGCTTCTTGGTTTAAAATAGCGCGCATTTTCTTTAAAGCTAATTCATATATTGGATGATGTGGCTTGCCGGCAATCATTGTGCGCCCACCCAATTGTGCATAGTCGCGAGCCAGTGCACCAGCGCACCAAACAAGTTTGTCGCCACGCTCTACCATAATATCAGGGTTGGCGCATATCATGGGTAAATTGCGCATACGCAAACGCTGTAATAGTTCTGCATAATCATCAGGTGTTTCAGTTTCGTCTTCATAAAGGCCAGTGACCACCACACCACTTGCTTCAAATTCTTCAACTAATTCACAGTCAAGCCCATCAAATAATGCTAGATCACGATCTGGTCCAATAAGAAATAGCTTTTTAGGACCTTCTGCGATTAAATCTCTTGTCACATCACCAGAGGTGACAATGTCATCATAACAATTGGCATCAACGCCCATATCCGCAAGTTGTTGTGCAACGCCATCGCGTGGTCTTGGTGAGTTGGTTATAAGAATAACATGTTTTCCTGCGTCCCGGGCTGCCTTTAGGGCTGCTTGCGGCTTTGGAAAAACATGTATTCCATTATGTAAAACACCCCATACATCACAAAAGAAAATGTCATATTGACCAAATATATTATCAAGGCGGTCGAGGTGTTTCATAAAGTGCTCCTAAAGTTAAAGGAATAATAGTCAATAAATGTTATGCTGCATTTCTATATAAATAACTGCTTTCCATTTGCCAACATGCAAAATCGAATAGCAAGATTGACTGCCATTGAAAACTTTACCCGTGAATGCAGCTGTAATTTTGTCATTTTAACATGACGACTTTATTATAAAGCTTGGTAAAAATTATCAAATATTGCCTTCATGCAATTTAATGGATCCGTAATTTCATTTGCATATCTTCAAATGGCATAAGTTTGCCAATTGGTCCAATTGCAGCCATTGTGGGTTTTGAATCTAAAAATAAACGACGCGCAAGATCGGTTAAGCGATCACTGTTGACTTGCGAAAGTCGCTCTAGCAGTTCAGAATTTGGAATAACGCGATTATAAAGCAATAATTGCCGCGCAATATGGTGTGCTTTACTCATCGAGCTTTCAGACGAAATCATTAGCCCAGCACGATATTGCGCTTTGGCGCGCCTAACCTCGGCTTCGGTAATATTTTCACTTGCCTTATAAAGTTCATCAAGAATAACGGGTACAAGTGGCTCTAAGCCATCATGCCCAGTTGCTGCATGAATACCAAATAAACCGGTATCAGAAAAGCCCCAATGAAATGAGTAAATAGAATAGCATAGGCCGCGATTTTCACGTATTTCTTGAAATAGACGTGAGGACATGCCGCCGCCAAGAACAATTGCTAAAAGTTGCGAAGCATAAAAATCGCGCATATGGTAGGCGCGGCCTTCAAAACCGAGTAGCAATTGCGCGTCTTTTAAATCGCGATATTCACGAAAATCGCCGCCAACATAATTGGCAAGATCAGGAATTGTACCAGATGAATGGCTTCTAAAGTCGCCAAGACGCATTTCAACTTCTTTAACGAAGCTTTCATGCTCAACAGCCCCAGCCGCAACAACAATCATATGGCTCGCACAATAATGATCTTGCATGAATTTGCGTAAATCATCAGCGCTAAAACTTAAAACTGTTTCTGCAGTGCCTAAAATGGGACGGCCTATAGTCTGGTGTCTAAATGCCGTTTCCGAAAAATGGTCGAAAACAACATCATCGGGCGTGTCGTGAGCTGCACCAATTTCTTGTAAAATAACGTTTTTTTCAAGCTCTAGCTCTTCCTCGTCAAAAAGAGGATTGGTAATAATATCGGACAGGATATCAATTGCCAGCGGAACATCATCAGCAAGAACGCGGGCAAAATAACCAGTGGTTTCAACGCTAGTTGCGGCATTTATTTCGCCGCCGACATCTTCAATTTCTGTAGCTATTTGTAAAGATGTGCGTTTTGCAGTACCTTTAAAAGCCATATGTTCTAACAGATGGGCTATGCCATGTTGGTTGCTCTTTTCGTTGCGTGAGCCAGCCTTTATCCAAATGCCAAGCGCAACAGTTTCAACCTGCCGCATGGTATGGGTTGCAATTGTTAATCCATTGCTTAAACGACTTATGTCAACACCCATTACGCTATATGCTCCCGATCTTATCATTTTGTGCTTATGTAAAATAAGCAGCTTAGAATTTTTCAATTATGTTGAAAAGCCTTTTAATAGCTTTTTTATTCACAATTATAGGAGAACCTATTTTGAACCACAATTGTGAACCTTCTAATATAAATTAAGTTTAATTGCGCTATGGGCAATGATCAAGAATCAAATTCCATTTTTGCTAATACATTGGCAACTAAGCTACGGTTTATGCGACTTTTTTCTTCAAGTGCCATGGCATCGGTAAGAGCAACAAACTTCGCCGCTGCAGCTAAAGATCGCTCAATGCGGCTAGCAATAAATGGGATCAAATTAGGGTCAATATTAAGCTGCCTATCGGCAAATAGCTTGGTAATGACCGCACTTAATAGCATTTCATCAGGAGGTGAGAGCTCTATTAATGAAACCGCATTTAATCGTGAGGCAAGATCAGGCAGGGCAACCTGCCAATCAATTGGTCGCAAATGCGATGTCATTAAAAGCGAACTTTGTGCATTTTCAATACGTGTTTGCCTTATCGTATTGATAAGATGAAAAAGCGCCGTTTCATCAAATTTATGTGGCGCCATATCCTCAATCAAGATCGGTGTACCAGATAATGCCGCCCTAATAGCTGCGTCTATCTTTTTATGATTAAATTCGTGCGCATAGCTCTGCGCAGCCCATACTGCTGATAGATGAGTTTTGCCTGAGCCTTTTGGGCCAACGAGTACCGTCACGGGTGAGGGCCAGTTTGGCCAACTTTCCAATAGGTTAAA
Organism: Bartonella sp. HY761; assembly: GCF_026743145.1. Classification (NCBI taxonomy): domain Bacteria; kingdom Pseudomonadati; phylum Pseudomonadota; class Alphaproteobacteria; order Hyphomicrobiales; family Bartonellaceae; genus Bartonella; species Bartonella sp. HY761. The sequence continues at coordinate 1,653,424 of NZ_CP104887.1, read as the reverse complement.
TGCGGTATGATTGGCAGGTGTTACAACAAAATCGTCAATACTATAGCGTGCCTCAGGCTCCAAAGCCAAAGGTAGTTGCCTTGGTGTTACATTCATTCACCACGCTCCGCGCCATCATTACCCTTATAAACGGGTGATTCTAAATATGTATGAAGAGCGAAACGTACAAGAACTCCAACCGCCGCTGCCGCCGGTACAGCAATCAGCATACCGGTAAACCCAAATATTGCACCAAAGGCAAAAAGGGCAAACATTAACCAAACAGGATGAAGTCCTACCGACGAACCAACTAGCTTTGGCTGCAAAATATAGCCTTCAACAAATTGTCCAACAAAGAAAAGGCAGGCAACGACAACAATCCAGCCCCAACTGTCTGGCCAATACTGAAATGCTGCCATACCAACGGCCAATAAAAGCCCAATAGCCGACCCTACATAAGGAATAAAGCTAATAAAACCAACAAAAAGACCGATCAATAGACCAAAGTTCAAGCCGGAAATGGTTAGCCCGATGGCATAATAGCAACCTAGAATCAAACATACTGAACCTTGACCACGGATAAAACCGGCAACAGCGCGATCCATCTGTGCAAAAATACTACGAATAGTTGAAAGGTGATCCCGTGGGATCCATGAATCGACCGTGTCAACCATTCTATCCCAATCGAGTAGCATGTAAAATGCCACGACTGGCGCCATGATCCATAAGATGAAGACGTTAACAATGGCGCGACCTGAATCCCAAAGTGATTGGAAAAGTCCTGTCACAATAGTTGAAAGCTTGTCAAGTAAGCTTTGTAGGCTACCTTGCAGAGTAGAGGTATCAATATTAAATTGATGTAACCAAGACAGATCTTGATTTTTCAAAAATTCGCGTAATGGCTTTATATAGCTTGGAATATTACTAGCAAAGCCGGCCAATTGCTGGGCAAGCAAAGGTACGAGTATGATAATTGCCAGAGCAAATATGACTACGACAAATATGACAATCGCAACAGTGGCCCACATTCGAGAAAAGCCAACTTTCTCCAAAAATTCTACTACAGGATTTAAAAAATAGGCAAGGGCAATACCGGCAACAAAAGGCAATAATACATCGCTGAAAACAATCAGAAACATAATGAAAAATAGTAGTGTTCCAAGCCAAAAAAAAGCTTGTTTACGCACATTACCCTGTAAAGGTACAAGAACAAAATTGGCTTTTGAGCGCAAGGCTCGCGCTTCTTGGCGCTCCTTCCGCTTTAATTGCCGCAATTGGCTGGCGGAAATCGTTACGACCTCATCGCTTTTTTTGTTGCCAGCATCTTGCGTTTCATCTTGCATATTGACCGCCTAATTTATCATAACTCATTTTTGCCTGAGCGTTTTAACATTGCTTCATGACCACATAGTGACCAAATCTTAGACGAATACTAAGGAGCACAAGACTATCAGATATGTGTTGAAGTATCATTGGTCAAGGCTGCTATCCATAAGTCTTTTGCTTAAAAGTGTGTTTTTTTAAAAATTATGCGATTTTTTCTTGCGGCTTTGGGCGTGGCATGGCAAATGCATAATTATTGCGCTATTTTAATGCAAGGAAACCTAAAAATGGTTAAAGATAGTAAAGACCAAACTGTCGGCCTCACTTATGCACAATCAGGTGTGGATATTGATGCGGGGAACCATATGGTTGACCTCATTAAGCCATTGGTGCGCTCAACAAGCCGGGCAGGGGCCGATACAGAAATTGGTGGTTTTGGTGGGCTGTTTGATTTAAAAGCCGCCGGTTTTAAAGATCCGATTCTCGTTGCTGCTAATGATGGTGTTGGTACAAAGCTTAAAATTGCGATTGACGCGGGCTATCATGATGACGTTGGCATTGATCTTGTTGCTATGTGTGTTAATGATCTTGTCGTGCAGGGAGCTGAGCCACTTTTCTTCCTTGATTATTTTGCAACTGGTAAACTTGACCCCAACCAAGGTGCCGCGATCGTATCGGGCATTGCAGAAGGTTGCCGTCAATCGGGGGCTGCATTAATTGGTGGTGAAACGGCTGAAATGCCGGGCATGTATCGCGATGGCGATTATGATCTTGCTGGCTTTGCTGTTGGTGCAGCAGAACGAGGTTCATTATTGCCGCATAAGGATATTGCTGAGGGTGATATTATTTTAGGTCTTTCCTCGTCAGGTATTCATTCCAACGGTTTTTCATTAGTGCGCAAGATTGTTGAACATTCGGGATTGTCATGGAACGATTCCGCACCGTTTAATTCAGCTTTGCCACTTGGCCGCGCATTATTAGCGCCAACCCGTATTTATGTGCGTTCAATATTATCGGCGATCAAAGCGACCCAATCGATTAAAGCTCTTGCCCATATTACAGGTGGTGGCTTTCCTGAAAATATTCCGCGCGTTTTGCCTAAAAATTTGAGTGCGGAAATTAATCTTAATAGCGTAACCGTGCCTTCAGTATTCAAGTGGTTAGCAAATACTGGCAATATTGAAATGCATGAAATGCTACGTACCTTTAATTGTGGTATTGGCATGATTGTTGTTGTTGCACCACAAAATGTTGATGCGGTTAAAAAAGCATTAGAAGATGGTGGCGAAACAGTCAGCGAGATTGGCCAACTTATAGCGCGACAAGATAAGGGTGTTGTCTATAAGGGGCAATTAGCATTATGAGTCGTAAACGGGTTGTCGTTTTTATATCGGGCGGCGGCTCGAATATGGAAAAACTCATTGAAGCAAGCAAAGCTGCAGATTATCCGGCAGAAATTATTGCTGTTTTTTCAGATAAAGCCAATGCAGATGGTTTGGATAAAGCAAAATTACAGGGTGTTGAGACCTTTGTTTTTGAACGCGCGTCTTTTGCCTCTAAACAAGCTCATGAAGATGCAATTTTGCAGCAATTAGATGCGTTGGCTCCTGATATTATTTGTCTTGCGGGCTATATGCGTATTATTTCTGCAAATTTCATCAAGCCTTATGAAGGAAAGATTTTAAATATTCATCCCTCCTTATTGCCACTTTTTCCAGGCCTCCATACCCATCAGCGAGCAATTGATGCGGGGGTAAAAATTGCCGGCTGCACTGTGCATATCGTTACGGAAGGTATGGATGAGGGGCCTATTTTGGCCCAAGCAGTAGTGCCTGTTTTAGCCTCAGATAATGCTGATAGTTTAAGTGCGCGTGTTTTAAAGCAAGAGCATCGACTTTATCCACAAACTTTGCGTAATTTTATAGATAAAAAGTGCAATATTACTAGCGATCAGCAATCATTGATTTCCTTTGGGTAATAAGCTGTTAGTTCTATGATGTTTAATAAAAAGCCGCTTAATATTTAAGATATTAAGCGGCTTTTAAAATGTCTTACATCGCAAAAAGAATTAAATTGGTTTTACCAATATGTGTTTTTTCTTACCAAATGATAGCTTAATCACATTCTCAGTGCCTAAATCGCTGTTATTGATTATGCGGCTTTCATCACTTACTGCAATGTCATTAACACGGATCGCGCCGCCTTGAATATTGCGACGAGCGTCACCGTTTGATTTTACAAGACCAGCTTTTACCAATAGAGATAAGATTCCGACACCATCTGAAAGTTCAGAACTTGCAATTTCCATCACTGGCAAATCTTGACCTAGCTTTCCCTCTTCAAAGGTTTGACGAGCCGTTTCAGCTGCAAGCTCGGCAGCTTCGCGGCCATGTAGCATTGCAGTGATTTCTGTTGCCAAGATTTTTTTGACATCATTAATTTCTGCGCCTTGTAATTGGGCTAGGCGCGCAATTTCGTCCATTGGCAGAGTTGTATAAAGCTTCATGAAGCGAATAACGTCTGCATCTTCGGTATTGCGCCAATATTGCCAAAATTCATATGGGCTAACAAGGTCGGCATTCAGCCAAACCGCACCGTTTAAAGACTTACCCATTTTTACGCCGGAAGCGGTGGTTAAAAGCGGGGTGGTTAGCGCATATAATTGGCTTGTTCCCATACGGTGGCCAAGTTCGATACCATTGACAATATTGCCCCATTGGTCCGAGCCGCCCATTTGTAGGGTCACGCCATGACGTTGATTAAGTACAACAAAGTCATAGGCCTGTAAAATCATATAGTTAAACTCAAGGAATGACAGTGAGTGCTCTCTATCAAGGCGCAATTTAACCGAGTCAAAAGACAACATGCGATTAACCGAAAAATGGCGGCCAACATCACGCAAAAATTCAAGATAGTTGAGGTTGCGCAACCAATCCGCATTATTTGCAATGACTGCGTCATTGGGGCCGTCGCCAAAAGTGATGTAATTTGAAAAGACGTGTTTAATGCCCTCAATATTGTCTGCAATCGTTTCAACAGTCATTAGTTTGCGAGCTTCATCCTTAAAGGATGGATCGCCAACCATACCCGTGCCGCCGCCCATAAGTGCAACGGGACGGTGTCCAGTTTTTTGCAGCCAATAAAGCATCATGATTTGCATCATATGGCCAACGTGAAGGCTGTTCGCTGTTGGATCAAAGCCGATATAGGCTGAAACGGTTTCTTTCGCAAAAAGGTCATCTAGACCTTGTTCATCTGAAACTTGATGAATGAAACCACGCTCTTGCATGACGCGAAGAAAATCTGATTTAAAGCCCGACATCGATCTTTCCTGAATTTATAAAATTGAAATTATGCACGCGATGAAACGCGCTATGCCTTGCTAGCATGAATCGGCTATAAATAACAAGGAATCAGTGTTGGGTGCAAAATGAAAAAACAAGATTTAAAAATGGCGATCGGATTAATGAGCGGTACATCAATGGATGGTATTGATGCAGCGCTTATTGAAAGCGATGGTTTAGGCCAATCGCGCGTTATATCGACTTTCAGCCACTCTTATTCAAACGATTTTCGTAACCGCCTTAAAAAAAGCCTTGATCTTGCACAGCAAATTACAGATCGCACTGCGCGCCCTAATGGGCTTGATGCGCTTGAGCGCGACTTAACCCTAGAACATGTAATGGTGGTTAAATCACTTTTAAAAAAGCTTGAACTAAAGTCAGAACTGATTGATGTTATCGGCTTTCATGGACAAACCATTTTGCACCGACCTGATGAGGGGGTCACCTTGCAATTGGGTGATGGCTCTTTACTTGCACGTGAAACTGGCATTGATGTGGTTTACGATATGCGTGCCAATGATATGCTCCATCAAGGGCAGGGTGCGCCGCTTGTGCCGATCTATCATGCGGCTCTTGCCGCTATGCAGCATGATTATTTAAAATTTCCGGTTGCTTTTATTAATATTGGCGGCATATCTAACCTAACATTGGTACAAACAGCAGATCTAGAAAGAGATGATAATATCATTGCTTTTGATTGTGGGCCTGGTAATGTGTTGATTGATCAATGGATGGCTTTTAATAATCAAGGACATTTTGATAAGGATGGTCAGGCGGGACTAGCAGGAAAAGTTAATCAGCAAGTCCTTGATAGTATTATGTTGGATAATATTTATCAACAAAATACCAAAAAATCCCTTGATTGGCGAAATTTCAAACCCCTTACCGATAAAACTATATCGCTAAACGATGGCGCAGCGACCTTGGCATTCTTAACTGCCAAACAGATTTTCTCTTCTTTTAAGTTTTTAAGTGAAAAGCCAAAGCAAATGGTTATTAGTGGTGGTGGCGTTAAAAATAAAGCGATCATCAAATATTTGCAACAACTTGCAGAACCTTGCGATATAAATATTATTGCAGCCGATGATATTGGTTTTAATTCAGCATTTATCGAGGCTGAAGCATGGGGTTATCTTGCTATACGTTCGATAAAATCTTTGCCGCTGACTTATCCAAAAACTACAGGGTGTATAACCGCTGTGAGTGGCGGCGTGTTTGTATCAGCCAAGCTATAAAAGCTTTTAAATCTAACATATCACATGAGTTTGTTTAATGGATTAGACATATTGTAAGATTTAGCGCATTGGCGACACAAAATAGATATTTTTTAGATTAGTATCAGTTTTAATAATATAGGTATGTCTATACATAAGTAAAAAACATGTCATAAAACTGAAATTAAAATAGTTTAAAAATAGGGCATAAAAAAAGCAAGGCTCGAAAGCCTTGCTTTGATAATTATACGCGATGGTTTTAATCCTTAAACTTAAGGGGGCAGCGGTATACGCGCCCTAAAACCTGATCCTCCCAAATACTCTCGCGCCATTTAGGTAGTTTAATCTACCTAAGTTTGTTATCACCAGTTTTCTATCATGTTTTATTATGGCTGTCATTAGAAAAAATATAAATGGCGTAATTTTGCCACAATATGACTGGAAGCCGTATTCTCGCCTTTTTTCGATAAAACTGCGCGCTTACGTTCTTATATTTCATTCTTTAATGATTGTCGTTATTGTAGAAAAAATAAAAATCGCGAATCGCGTGTTTACATTACAGGATTGGTATTACCTATGCGTCTTTCACAATATTTTCTCCCTATCCTTAAGGAAAATCCTAAAGAAGCGGAAATCGTTTCTCATCGGTTGATGCTTCGTACAGGCATGATACATCAGCAAACAGCAGGTATTTATTCTTGGCTGCCGATGGGTAAGAAAGTATTGGACAAGGTATGTAAAATCATTCGCGAGGAGCAAAATCGCTCAGGTGCACTGGAAATTTTGATGCCCACCATTCAACCTGCTGATCTTTGGCGTGAAAGTGGTCGTTATGATGATTATGGTAAGGAAATGTTGCGCATTAAGGATCGCCAAGATCGCGATATGCTGTTTGGCCCTACTAACGAAGAAATGGTGACCGAAGTTTTCCGGTCCTATGTGCGTTCTTACAAGGACTTGCCGCTTAATCTTTATCATATTCAGTGGAAGTTCCGCGATGAAATACGTCCACGCTTTGGCGTTATGCGTTCGCGTGAGTTCTTGATGAAAGATGCTTATTCTTTTGATCTTGATTATGATGGCGCCAAGGCTGCTTATAATCGCATGTTTGTTGCTTATCTTCGCACTTTTGCTCGCGCAGGCCTTCATGCTATACCTATGCGCGCCGATACCGGGCCAATTGGCGGCGATTTGAGCCATGAATTTATTATTCTTGCTGATACTGGTGAAAGCGCGGTTTTCTGCGACCAACAATACCTTGATATGCAAGTTCCTGGTGCCGACACTAATTTTAATGATAGCGAATCTCTAGCCAATATTGTTGCACAATGGACAGCGCCCTATGCCGCAACCGAAGAAATGCATGATGAATCCGCTTGGGCATCTGTTGCTGATGATAAGAAAGTTGCTGCTCGCGGTATTGAAGTCGGCCATATTTTCCATTTTGGCACTAAATATTCAGAGCCAATGGGGGCAAAAGTGACCGGTCCTGATGGTAAGGATCATCTGGTTTCGATGGGGTCTTATGGTATTGGGCCTTCGCGTTTGATTGCTGCAGCTATTGAAGCATCTCACGATGATAAGGGTATTATTTGGCCGAAAGCGCTTGCACCATTTGACATTGGCCTCATCAATATGAAGCCTGGCAATGAACAATGTGATGAAATGTCAAATATTCTTTATGAGCGTCTTAATAATGCCGGTTTTGACGTGTTGCTTGATGATACAGATGCAAGTGCTGGTTCAAAATTTGCGACTATGGATCTTATCGGTCTGCCAGAGCAAATTGTTGTTGGGCCACGCGGTGCAGCTAATGGAGAAGTTGAAGTTAAAAATCGCAAAAGCGGTGAAAAAATCACTCTATCTCTTGATGCAGCCTTAAACCGGATTATTGAAGCCCAATGAGTAAAGATACAAAGCCAATTCAACAAGGCAAACCATTCGCTTATTTTGAGTGGATGGTGGCCTTCCGCTATATGATACCACGCAAGAAACAAGCTTTTACTTCAATTATTTCCATCATATCCCTTATAGGTATCATGATTGGTGTCTGTGCATTGATTGTAGTGATGTCGGTTATGAATGGTTTTAGAGCTGATTTGCTTGATCGCATTTTAGGTTTTAATGGCCATCTGATTGTCCAGTCAGACACTGGATCATTTGACAACTATAATAATCTCATTCCGCAGCTTGAAAAGTTACACGGTGTTAAATTTATTCTACCTGTGCTTGAAGGGCAAGCCTTTGCTACATATGGCAAAAATGGTAGCGGAGCCATTGTACGCGGCATGCGCGAAGCTGATCTAAAAAAAATGTCAGCAGTTGCTGATAATATCAAGGTAGGCGGCATCAATAAGTTTGATGATGGTGAAACTATTTTGTTAGGTAGCGGACTTGCACAAAAGCTTGGCGTTAGCGTTGATGACTATGTCACCATTCTTGGTCCTGAAGGGGATGTTACCCCCTTTGGCGTTACCCGCCGCGAAAAAGCATATAAAGTAGGTGGTATTTTTGAAGTTGGTATGTTTGAGTTTGATTCAGCAGTGATATTTATGCCTTTATCGCAAGCTCAGCTATTCTTTAATCAAGAAAATAAAGTTCAGTCACTTGAGGTTTTTATTGAAAACCCTGATGAGGTTGATAATATTCGATTGGCAATTGATCAAGAAGTTCAGCCAATGATCGAAAATGGTACCATTCCAAATGTCTATATGATTGATTGGCGACAGCGCAATCAGACATTTTTTTCAGCATTGCAAGTTGAACGCAATGTTATGTTTATTATCTTATCACTGATTGTTGTTGTCGCCGCTCTTAATATTATTTCTGGACTCGTTATGTTGGTTAAAGATAAGGGGCATGATATCGCTATTTTGCGCACTATGGGTGCAAGGCGCGGTGCTATTATGCGTATTTTCATTATGACTGGCGCGGTCATTGGAGTGATAGGCACATTGTTGGGCAGTTTACTCGGTGTCGTTACTAGCCTTAACATCGAACATATTCAGAAATTCGTTACTTGGGTTTCTGGAGAGGAAGTCTTTAATCCGCAGATTTATATGCTAACGCAATTACCATCGCGTTTGGATGTCGGTCAAATTGGAATGGTCATTATTATGACCTTATCGCTGTCATTATTGGCAACCATCTTGCCTGCATGGCGTGCGTCTCGCCTCGATCCCGTTCAAGCATTAAGGTATGAATAATGGCTGAGCCTGTTTTAAAACTCATTAATGTTGATCGCACTTATAATGATAGCGATCAAGCTTTAACAATATTAGACAAAGCGAATTTTACCTTAAATAGCGGTGAAACAGTTGCCTTGGTTGCGCCTTCAGGTGCGGGTAAATCAACTTTATTGCACATTGCCGGCTTGTTAGAAAAGCCTAATGGTGGTGAAGTAGAATTATGTGGTAAGAGCTGTTCAAAATTATCCGATAATGAACGTACGGCCATTCGCCGTTCCGAAGTTGGGTTTGTCTATCAGTTCCATCATTTGTTGCCAGAATTTACTGCACTTGAAAATGTAATGATGCCGCAATTAATTAGTGGCTTAAAGAAGAAGGAGGCTGCAGCTCGCGCCGAAAAGCTCCTTGAATATATGCGGGTAGGGCATCGCATTAAGCATCGCCCATCGGAATTATCTGGTGGAGAGCAGCAGCGGGTGGCCATTGCACGCGCCGTTGCGAATGTACCGATGGTGTTGCTTGCTGATGAGCCAACAGGTAATCTTGATCCAGTTACATCCAATTATGTATTTCAGGCGTTACAAGCTTTGGTTAAGCAATCTGGGCTTGCCGCATTGATTGCAACTCATAATCATGCACTTGCCAAGCAAATGGATCGCCGAATTACTCTTGAAAATGGAAAAATAGTTGAGCTGCCGTAAAGTTTTTAGGTTCAATATGTTTGAGAATTTGCTAAGAATTATTTTGAACTAGCTTGACGTTCTATCTTATTTTAAAATTTTTTAATCAAGGAGGGCGAAATGCTCTCCTTTTTTGTATGAAATTTGTCCATAATTTAATTAAAAACACTATAAGAATGTTTAGAGAGTTTGGTACTAAACACCTATCTAGTGAAGCCAGTTTAATTCTTATTATTCGTTTACTATAGAAAATTGGATTATTAAGTCATTATTATTAAAGCACCATTCATATTCCTATAAAAATAAATGAAAATGGCGTTGCTAAGACTATGCAAAAAACTTGGCATAATTGAATTATTATTTGCATCTCCTCCGGTAAAATCGCGGCTAAAACTAGATATTTTATTCAATTAATGGACTATGAATGGAAGCTGGTAATGAGGAGTTGGGAAGTATTGAAAAAAAATAAATAAGCCGTTTTTGACAGAGATAAAAATATGTACTGTTTATATTTAGCGAATAATGACGTTAATATACATAATATAAGATAGGTTTTTGTTTAGATACATGTTAAATTTATTAAAGTTAGAGACACGTTAAGTTAGAAAATATTAAAGTGCTATCAGGAGAACTTTATAAGTTTTTCCCTATTTTAAATAGAGTGAATGAGTACGCCTCAAGATGCGTTTGGAGCATATAGTCATACTCCTGTTGAATTAGAATAGTTTGCATGTAGCGCTTTCATGAATAAAGTTGAAATTAAAATAATTTTCTATTTTTTGTTATTTTTTATCACTAATCCTCGTTGCTTCTTCTTTATTTTTGCCATTATACCATATTTGTAAATCTATTTTTTTGGCTTGTTTCAAAGGTGAAAACACGACATAAATGGTTCTTGGGAGTCGTTCTCATTGCCAAGTGTTTTGATGGACGAAGTGTTTTGACGGACGCAGTGTTTTGATATTATGGTTTCAATCGATATGTGCTAGGCACGAAGGAGAGGAATAAATGAAATTACGGACGAAAATAACAATCGCACTTTGTGCAGCCTTTATGTCTTTGACAAGTAATGTAATGGCTAAAGAATTGGTTTTTGCCACGGATACAGCTTTTGTTCCATTTAGCTTTAAAGATGGCGAAAAATATGTTGGATTTGACGTCGAATTGTGGGATGCAATTGCGAAAGAAATGGGCGTTGAATATAAATTACAGCCCATGGATTTTGCTGGTATTGTACCAGGCATTCAAGCCGGCCAAATTGATGTTGCAATGGCAGGTATGACAATTACCGATGTTCGAAAAAAGGTAATTGATTTTTCCGATCCTTATTACAATAGCGGCCTTTTGCTCCTTGTTCGTGAAGATAGCGATATTAAATCTTCGGACGATCTTAAGGGTAAAATTATCGCGCTTAAGACCGGAACTGGATCCGTTCCTTATGCGAGTGAGCATTTTAAAGGTGTCGAGCAACGTCAGTTTCCAAATATTGACAATGCCTATTTAGAATTGCAAACAGGTCGTGTTGATGCGGTTTTACATGATGCGCCGAACATTCTTTATTATACTACTACGGGCGGTAAAGGCAAAGTGAAAACTGTTGGCGAGGTATTGGAGGCTCAGCAATATGGTGCAGCATTTAAAAAAGGCAGTGATGATTTAGTTGCTAAATATAATACCGCTCTTGCTAAGCTGCACGAAAATGGAAAATATGCAGAAATTTATAAGAAATGGTTTGGAACAGAACCCAAATAAATGATGTAAATATTCTGTATTGAAGATAGTTTCAGGAAACTGTTTAAGTGTTTCCTGAAATTTTATTTTATATCCAAAAATAACGTAAACCTGCGTGGTGTTTTTATTATAAATTAGTGTAAGATAATCTCTAAAAATTATTTTTATTAATTATTGAGCCTTCGCTTTATGTATTGAAAATTGGCTCTATTTACCTGCATGTTTTTGGATATTCAGTTTTTATTGTTAGGAAATGAATATGGGTTTTGACTGGTCAGCAGTAGTTAACTCTTTGCCCACGCTTTTAGATGGCGTTAGGCTAACTTTAATTATTTCAATTATCGGTATTCCTGCAGGTTTTTTTCTTGGGCTAGGCCTTGGTATTGCAAGGGCTTATAAAATACCCGTTTTGAATAGCCTTGCGCTTATTTATATTGAGTTAATTCGCGGAACGCCAATGATCTTGCAGGTAATGTTTATCTATTTTGCTTTACCGCAGATTTCTTTTTTTGGGTTTAACATTCGTCTTGAACCATTAACTGCCGGTATCATTACAATCATGATCAATTCCGCCGCCTATATTGCTGAAATTGTTCGTGGTGCGTTATTATCGGTAAGTTCGGGGCTAAAAGAAGCCGGTCTTGCGCTTGGCTTACCTATGTGGAAGGTAGTTTTAAAAGTTATATTGCCAATAGCTTGGCGAAGAATGATACCGCCGCTTGGTAATCAATGTATTATTTCGTTGAAGGATACATCTTTATTGTCTGTTGTAAGTATTGCCGAGTTAATGCGCAGGGCAACGGAAATTGCTTCCACCAATTATACATATTTAGAAATTCTATCAACGGTTGCTGTCCTTTATCTTATAATGACTTTATCATTAACTATCATATTGAGAATTATTGAAAAGCGGATACATATATTATGAGTGAAACAATTGTCGAATTTAAACAAGTATCAAAGCGTTTCGACCAACTCATAGTGCTTGATAAGGTTGATTTAAAGATTAAAAAAGGCGAGGTGGTTGTATTGATTGGGCCATCTGGCTCGGGCAAATCCACACTGCTTAGATGTATAAATGCGCTTGAAAAAATTAATGGTGGTGATCTGGTTGTCGATAATATCAGTGTGCTTGGCGGGCGCCGTAAAGTACGCACCATCCGCCAAGAAGCTGGTATGGTTTTTCAACAATTTAATCTTTTCCCGCAAATGACGGCATTAGAAAATGTTGCATTTGGTCCTCGTGAAGTGCGAAAGCTGCCCAAACGTGAAGCTTATGCAATTGCACGCGAGTTGTTGAATAAGGTTGGCCTGTCACAGCGCGAAAATCATTATCCGTCACAATTATCGGGTGGACAGCAACAGCGCGTGGCTATTGCACGGGCGTTAGCAGTAAAGCCAAAGTTGATGTTGTTTGATGAGCCGACGTCGGCTCTTGATCCCGAGCTTAGACAAGAAGTTTTAAAAGTGATGCAGGGACTAGCATCAGAGGGTATGACAATGATAGTTGTAACCCATGAGGTTGGTTTTGCACGGGATGTGGGAACGCGATTAATTTTTATGGAAAATGGTAAAATCAGTGTTGATGGAAACCCAGTTGAAATGATTAATAATCCCCAAAATCCTCGTCTTCGTGATTTTCTTAAACATGTGAATTAATTTTGTTGAAAATTTTGGAACTGGGTGCCTATCTTACTTCCAGTTCCAAAATACATTTTATATGCTTATAGTTTGTTATTGTATTAGATGATTGCCATAGTTTTATCATAGGAATCATAGTTGAGGCCTGTTAGACCAAAAACGAGCCCAAAAAGGCGAAAATTTACGCAATTTGATTTTTTGTTTTTTGACTAACTTGCCTATCCCAGCTGCAGAACCTATTAATTTTGTGGATTCCTATTTTAGTTGATTAAGGATTATTGGGGGCTACGCAGGTAGCCAAAGATTGCTTTTTGTTTGCCGAGTGGATATCAGATGACGCGGATATCACCTTATTTTCCGCTATCCAATGGGCGCGCGCGTGTTGATGATAAGCGCATTGTTAGCGGGTTAATAAGCAGGGCTTGCGGACGAAAGACGCAGTTATTTGTATGCTTTGAATAAAACGCATTGTACTCTAGCAAGTTTATTGAAAAAGGCGATGTTTACCCCTTTATTGCATGCACAAAAGGTGACTTTAACTCAAAACTGCATATGGTGGTTGACCAAGATAGAAAGCCAATATGTCTATTCTTGTGAAAACAACAAATGAGTGACTATAAAGGCGTAGCCCTTCTGTTACTAATTCTACCTGATGCGCAAGAACTGATTGCTGACAAAGGTATTAACAGTGACTGATTCAGGCAAGTTTTGATTGCTAGAAAATCAAGCCCTGCATCCTTACCCGAAAAGGTAGAATAGCAACGATTTGCTTTGACGAAACAATATACAAATTGCGGCATAAGGTTTAAAACTTGTTTGCAAAATTCGAAAATTTGCAGCGTATTTAAACAAGACACGCCAAAGAAAGTTGCGCTCTCACTTTTTCTCAGCAATAGGCATCGGCTGTAGCCGTCATCTTTTATCTTGATTAATAAGTCCTAAGCTTTGTTTTTTGCTATATAAATAGTTAGTTAAGTGCAGCTCGTATTTTTTTTGCTTGCTCTTCCAGTTGTTCTGGATCAGCCATTTTACCAGTATGTGGTTTTAGAGCAATATTTTCAAAGCGTGGAATGATATGAAAGTGAAGATGAAAAACGCTTTGTCCACCGGCTGGTTCATTGAACTGCATAATTGTTACACCATCACTATTAAAAGCCTTTTTTACTGCATTGGCAATTTTTTGCACAGCAAGAACTGAGGCAATTAATGCTTCTGGTTCTGCATCAAGAATATTGCGCGAAGCTTTGCGTGGGATAACTAAAACATGGCCGTCCCCTTGGGGCATAACATCCATAAGCGCTACAACGTTACTATCTTCAAAAACACGGACAGAAGGAATTTCATCACGTAAAATTTTTGCAAAAATGTTGTTTCCATCGTAATTAGTTGGCATGTTATTCTCTCCAATTTAGAGCGCTACTAATTAAAAAACTATAAAAGCTTATTAATGGTAGGTAGATTACCGCGCAAAGTGCAACACGGTTTTATTTGATCTTAATTTATGTCTTTTCCAAGTTCTTTTTTGAAGGCTTGAAAGGATATTTGAAAGTTAAGGCACTTTCACTGTTGGGTATAGATGTTTCATGATATCCTTCTTGGATACAGCGTCAAGATCTATTTCTCATAGCAGCCATGGTGAGATGCATCCATTGGTATATTCTACGCCGTCTTTCTGCAGGGAGCATAGGCAGTGCAAAACCATGTTTACAGTTTTAGCCTTTGTATCAACTCGTAATGCTTAGAAAAGGTCATATCATTTCAAAGGTAATGGATTAGCGGGTTTGCGGTTTTAATCGTTCCATTATGGATAGCTTTGCCAAGAAAGGTTTTTTTTGCCGTCCTATTTATTATATGTATAATCAACATTATGTAGCTTTTTCATTCATGAATAACAAAAAATAGTAGGCTACGGAAGTAAGAATCTCTATGCCGTTTCATTTATTGCTAAAATGGAACCCTCTTAATAAGTGGCAATAAATTCTTAATTTACTGTTTTTATCATTAGTAGTCTTAAATGGTTTTCAATGATAGATACGTTAATATAGGGTTTATAGACGTCAATAATTCTATTAATCACAAGTTATTAAGTTTAACTATTGTTAATTATCCAACCCGCTATAAATTGCTTTGCATATATGGTTTAGCTTTAAACTAGTTGTTTCATAAAAAAGTGCCGAATAAACCGGCGCCTTAATTTTTAAACTTAAGAACTATTAATTAAACTTGCCAGATCGTGGAAAACCTTTGGGTACCATACGCCCCGCACCGGCTCGGTTACCAATCCATTCAATCAGTTCTTCCTTGCTGCGAACAAAACTTCTATCAGCTGAATCTTTCCAGGTTAGACCATCATCTAAATTAAAGGTGATAATATCGCTCATGCCACCATCGCGATAGCGTTGCAAACGAACACCTTTGCCACGCGACATTTCAGCAATTTGTTCAATCGGGAAAACTAGTAATTTACGATTTTCACCAACAATTGCAACGCTGTCACCATTTACTCTAATGCAACTTGCCGCTTCATCAGGAGCTTTCACATTCATCACTTGCTTGCCTTTGCGGGTTGTTGCAATGACATCATTTTCAGGCACAATAAAGCCGTGGCCCAGATGTGACGTGATGAGCAGTTTGGTATCTGCTTCATGCACAAAAGCAGTCAAAATGTCTTGGTCATTATCCAGGTCAACAAGAATACGGATTGGTTCGCCATGTCCTCGCCCACCAGGCAAGCTATTTGCCGCAATAGTGTAAAACTTACCACCAGTGCTTAATACTAAAATTTTGTCGGTTGTTTGTGCGGGGAAGGCAAGTTTTAGGCTATCACCTTCTTTGAATGATAGACTAGAATAATCCGAAATATGACCTTTTAAAGCGCGTAACCAACCTTTTTCGGAAACAACAATGGTGATTGGTTCTTTTTCAATCATCGCTTGTTGAATGTCATCAATGTCATGGTCTGGCGCTTTTTCAAAGCTAGTGCGACGTTTGCCAAGATCGGTATTTTGTGAGAAAATCCATTTTACTTTTGAAACTTCGGAAGAAATTGCCTTCCATTGTCGGACATTGGAGGCAATAAGTTCCTCAAGTTCTTGTTTTTCAACCGTTAGCTTGTCAAATTCAGTCCGAATTTCTACTTCTTCGAGTTTACGCAGTGAGCGTAAGCGCATATTTAAAATAGCTTCCGCCTGATTGTCGGTTAAATTAAAAGTGGCAATCAGTTGCTTTTTAGGCTCATCTTCTTCGCGGATAATACGAATAATCTCATCAAGATTAAGATAGGCAATGAGATAGCCACTCAAAAGCTCCAAGCGCTTTTCAATTTCTTTTAAGCGATATTGCGTACGGCGAATAAGAACTTCTTTTCGATGTTCAAGCCATTGTTTTAATGTTTGATCTAATGATAAGACATTTGGAATTTTGCCTAAGGTCAAAACATTTAAGTTAAGTGAAATCCGCGTTTCAAAATCCGTTAGTTTAAACAGCGATTCCATTAAAATCTCTGGGTCAACACTGCGGTTTTTAGGCTCTAAAACTATGCGAATATCTTCGGCAGATTCATCCCTAATATCTTCAAGTAATGGCAGTTTACGTTGAATTAAAAGCTCTGCTGTTTTTTCAATAAGACGGGCTTTTTGAACTTGATAGGGGATTTCTGTTACCACAATAACATATGAGCCGCGTGCGCCTTCTTCCTTGTGCCAACGCGAACGTAAGCGGAATGAGCCGCGTCCTGTGCGGTAAGATTCAGCAATGGATTCGCTAGTCTCCACCAAAATACCGCCAGTTGGAAAATCTGGCCCTGGAATAAACTTTATCAAATCATCCGATGTTGCTTCGGGATGGGCAATAATGTGTAAGGCCGCGTCACAAAGTTCGGCAACATTGTGCGGAGGAATGGATGTTGCCATACCAACGGCAATACCTGATGAACCATTAGCAAGGATATTGGGAAAAGCACCCGGCAATACGATTGGTTCTTCATCTTCCTCATTATAGGTTGGACGAAAATCAATCGCGTTTTCGGTGATACCCTCAAGCAATAATGTCGATACTTCAGTCATTCGGGCTTCGGTATAACGCATTGCTGCTGCACCATCACCGTCAATATTGCCAAAGTTACCTTGGCCATCAATTAACGGATAGCGAACGGCAAAATCTTGTGCTAGGCGCACAAGTGCATCATAAATTGATGCATCACCATGGGGGTGAAACTTACCCATGACATCACCAACAATACGAGCGCATTTGGCATAGCCTTGATCGGGAAATAAGCGAAGAAGCCGCATCGCGTGAATAATGCGCCTATGCACGGGTTTTAAACCATCACGTACATCGGGCAGGGCACGATGCATAATGGTTGATAATGCATAAGCAAGATAACGCTCTTCAAGCGCAGATTTCAAGCCGACTTTTTCGATATGCTCATCAAGAGCTGAAGGAATCATATTTTTTGCCATAAGATTGAATATCAATAGGTTTTTGTTGAAGCAAGAGTTTAAGCAATAGATATATTCTATCTATTGTTTTTTTATTAAATTGAAATAATCTGCAACCAATTTCCAAGCTAAAACGTTTAATTTTTAGTCAAATTATAATTTACATGATTTGGGACATAGTAAAATAATAGAGCTTTAACTTTAAGGCTTTTATAAATCGCGAAAAGTGGAAAAGAAAAATATGCGCAAATCATTATATGCAGTTTTGTTTATTGTTGCGATTTTTATTATTGGCGGCGCTATTGGATATAAATTTGCGCCAACTTCTTGGTATCAAGAATTAAACAAACCTTTTTTTACCCCTCCTAATTGGTTATTTGCTCCTGTTTGGTCAATTCTATATATAATCATTGGCTTTGTGGGCTGGCGGATATTTATTGATAGGCCAAATGATCTCTTAAAAACAATGTGGTCTGCGCAATTGGTGATCAACTTTGCATGGACACCGCTGTTTTTTGGTTTGCATCAAACAGTTATCGCGCTACTTGCGTGTTTAATCATGTTACTATTAGTCGTGATGATTATTTTAAAGGCATGGAATAGTGACAAATTGGTTTCCGTTTTATTTATTCCATATGCATTTTGGCTTGCTTTAGCAGCGGCATTGAATATTGGTGTCGTTGTATTAAACTAAATAGTCTTATCTATTATATTACAATAAATTACCCACCATATATCATCTATTTTATTAAGATATATGGTGGGGGTTTTATTTAAGTCGGGCGGCGTTCTAATAATTCTTTGAGGAAGTGCCCCGTATAAGATCTATCTTCCTTTATAATGTCTTCAGGTCTTCCAACTGCAACAATTTCGCCGCCGCCGTCTCCGCCTTCAGGTCCAAGATCAATTACCCAATCGGCGGTTTTGATGACTTCAAGATTATGCTCAATAACCGCAACGGTATTGCCTTGATCAACCAATTCATGCAGAACTTCCAATAATTTTGCAACGTCATGAAAATGCAAACCAGTTGTTGGTTCATCAAGAATATAAAGGGTCTTGCCTGTGGCTTTGCGTGATAATTCTTTGGCTAGTTTAACGCGCTGTGCTTCACCACCTGATAGTGTGGTTGCCTGCTGTCCTACCTTTATATAGCCAAGACCAACTTTCACCAATGTATCAAGCTTGTCACGCACAGCAGGCACGGCTGAGAAAAATGCTGCACCTTCCTCTACGGTCATATCAAGAACATCAGCAATGGATTTTTCTTTAAAGGTTACTTCTAAAGTTTCACGATTATAGCGTTTGCCTTGACATACATCGCAGGTGACGTAAACATCTGGCAGGAAGTGCATTTCAATTTTAATAACGCCATCACCTTGGCAAGCTTCACAGCGACCGCCTTTAACGTTAAAAGAAAAGCGTCCAGCTTGATAGCCGCGTGCTTTTGCTTCAGGTAAGCCAGCAAACCAATCGCGAATTGGTGTAAATGCCCCTGTATAGGTTGCCGGATTGGAACGTGGTGTACGGCCAATCGGTGACTGGTCGATATCAATCACTTTGTCAACAAATTCCAACCCATCAATACGTTGAAATTCTGATGGTATCTCCCTGCTACCCATGATGCGGCGTGATGCAGCTTTATACAAAGTTTCAATAAGGAAGGTAGACTTGCCGCCACCTGAAACACCGGTTACACAGGTAAAGGTGCCAAGCGGAATATCAGCGCTAACATTTTTTAAATTATTGCCGGTTGCACCAATAACTTTAATTGCTTTTTTCTTATCAATTTTTCGTCTTTGTTTTGGTAAAGGCACAAACATTTTGCCTGATAAATATTGCCCGGTTAAGGAGGCCGAATTATCCATGACTTCCTTTGGCGTTCCCTTAGCAATGATGTTGCCACCATGAATACCTGCTGCAGGACCAATATCCACTACATAATCAGCGGTTAAAATCGCATCCTCATCATGCTCAACCACTATTACTGAATTACCTAAATCACGCAAATGACGTAATGTTTCAAGTAAGCGTTCATTGTCGCGTTGATGAAGACCAATCGAGGGCTCATCAAGCACATAAAGTACGCCTGTCAAGCCTGAACCAATTTGCGATGCCAAGCGAATACGCTGGCTTTCACCACCAGAAAGCGTACCGGAATTGCGCGCTAATGTTAAATATTCAAGGCCAACATCATTTAAAAAACGCAACCTTTCGCGAATTTCTTTCAAAATTCGTTCAGCAATGCCGCGTTGCTTGTCAGTAAAACCTTTGTCAATATTGCCAAACCAGCCATCAGCCTTGGCAATTGACATGGCGGTTACTTGCCCAATATGCATTCCACCAATTTTAACCGCCAAAGCTTCTGGCTTCAACCGGTAGCCGTGACAAGCAGGGCAGGGCGTTGCAGTCATATAACGCTCAATCTCATCGCGAGACCAAGCTGAATCTGTTTCTTTCCAACGGCGTTCCATATTCGGGATAACACCTTCAAAAGGTTTTACAGCCTTGTAGGAGCGGGCACCATCATCATAAACAAATTCAATATCTTTTTTGCCCGTGCCATAAAGTACAGCCTGTTGGGCTTCCGGCGTTAGTTTATTCCATATATCGGTTAGTTTAAAATCATAAGCGCGGCCAATAGCTTCCAAAGTTTGATTATAATAAGGTGATGAAGATCGGGCCCAAGGGGCGATAGCTCCAGCTTTAAGGCTTATGCTATCATCAGGTACAATTAATGCCGCATCAATTGCTTGTTTTTGACCAAGGCCATCACAAGTCGGGCAAGCACCTACTGGATTATTGAAGGAAAAGAGCCTTGGCTCAATTTCAGCAATGGTAAAACCGGAGACGGGGCAGGCGAATTTTTCTGAAAATAAAATGCTTTCATGCGTGTCGTTTTTGGATTTATTCGCTGAATTGGACGCTAATTCGTTATCAGGTAAGGGCTTATCGGCAAATTCGGCAATGGCTAAGCCATCAGCCAAGCGCAAACTTGTTTCTATACTATCGGCAAGTCGGGTTTTAAGGTCATCACGCACAGCAACGCGGTCAACAATGACATCAATATCGTGCTTGAATTTTTTATCAAGATTAGGCACATCGCTAATCTCATAAAAAGTGCCATCAACCTTAACCCGTTGAAAGCCTTTCTTTTGTAGTTCGGCAAATTCCTTTTTAAACTCGCCTTTTCGACCGCGTACGAGCGGTGCGATAATATAAAGCCGCGTTCCTTCTTCTAAAGCCATAATGCGATCAACCATTTGGCTAATTGTTTGGCTCTCAATAGGCAAGCCAGTCGCAGGCGAATAGGGGACACCAACACGGGCAAATAGCAGCCGCATATAATCATAAATTTCGGTAACGGTCCCAACTGTCGAACGCGGATTTTTACTCGTTGTTTTTTGTTCAATTGAAATTGCTGGTGAAAGACCATCAATTTGATCAACATCCGGCTTTTGCATCATCTCAAGAAATTGACGCGCATAGGCAGAAAGGCTTTCAACATAGCGCCTTTGCCCTTCTGCGTAAATAGTATCAAACGCCAATGACGATTTACCAGAACCTGATAAGCCTGTCATAACAATGAGTTTATCACGGGGCAGGTCGATATCAATGTTTTTAAGATTGTGCTCACGCGCGCCACGGATAGAAATATATTTCTGCTCAGACATAAAAAATCCAAAATTAAAGAGTAGAACAAAAAAAGAACAATTGCTAAATAATGCAATTTCGCCTATATTACAATATGGCAAAATAAATTGTTTTAATGGTTTAAACTAATATAACATTGAAATGGCATTTTACGAGGGCAAGGCACGAAAATGTTAACATCTGTGGAAAGGATGTTTATTTATCGCTATTTGTTTTAACCTCTCGAATAAAGCGTATAAGGTGACGTTTCAAAACATAAAATATTTATCTCTCTTGTTAAGAATGTGATATGTTTTTACTTAAAAACAATAGGTTGAATATTTTATCCCGATAAGGGAAAGAGATAAGGTGAACTGATTCACCTCTTTAATTTGCATAATATATGGAGATAGTAATGGCCGGTAGCGTAAACAAGGTAATCTTGGTTGGTAATCTTGGAGCCGATCCAGAAATTCGCCGTATGGGTTCTGGTGATGCCGTTGCAAGTTTTCGCATCGCTACCTCAGAAAGCTGGCGCGATAAAAATACTGGTGAGCGTAAAGAGCGCACTGAATGGACCAATGTTGTGATTTTCAATGATAATTTGGTTAAGGTCGTTGAGCAATATGTCAAAAAAGGTGCTAAGCTTTATATTGAAGGGCAGTTGCAAACCCGTAAATGGCAAGATCAAAACGGTAATGACCGTTATACAACTGAGGTTGTTTTGCAAAAGTATCGTGGCGAATTGCAAATGTTAGATAGTCGCGGTGATGGCGGAAATGCAGGGCGCGGCGAAGTCGGTAATTATAATAGCGGTGGTTACAATAATAACCGTAATTCTAATTTCAACAATTCAAATAACTCTGGTAATTCTAATGCAGATCGTGGCTTTGGCGGCGGTAATGATTTTAGCAATCAAGGCGGTGGGGGTAACTTCTCGCGTGATCTTGATGATGAAGTACCATTTTGATTGAAATCGAAATTTTATAACGAATTGATTTAACTGTCGTTATATAAAAATAGATGAAATCTCGTTATTTGCTTATTTAAATTATTAGCCTCATTCATTTGTTCTAAATTGATGGGGTTTTTCTTTGCCGGTAGGTGTGTATCATAATGCTTTTACTGCTTACTCAGGCAAGTTGCATGCTTGATAGAGGCTTACCAGTTGGAATAGCCCACCAATATCCGTTTAGAGTAAATTACCAAGTTTGATGATGTCGAATATTTTTGTAGATGATTTATTTTTGCTATCTCATCTTTATAATCAGTCATCATATCAATTATTAGAATAAATCAACGCTTACTTTTAAGCGAAAACGATATTATTCAATCTTACAAAATTGTCATTATTAAAGAATGGGCTTGCAGGTCTAAACTGTTGTTGCTAACACTTAACCTAGCTATCATGGGGGTGCTTTTTCGGGGGCAAAGTTTAAGATTAGATAAAGTTTTCTTTTTTTAACACCGCATCATGACGTATCACTATTTATCTTTAACTAAGAAAGTTATGCTATGAAAATTGTTTCACGAATTAATAAATCAATTAAAATATTGTCTCTTACCGCGGCGCTTGGTGTAAGCTTTGCTTTACCTGCATTGGCTCTTGATGGTGATGCTTTTTTTGCCCGCGTTCAAGCCGAAATGAAAAAAGGTGGTGGAGCTATTGAAGCTGGAAAAATCACCGTTGATGGCACGACAGTAAAAATTATCGACGCAAAAATTATTTCTAAAGACGATCCAAACAGTGAAAAAGGTATAGCTAAAGAAATTATTTTTGAAAATGTTGAGGAAGATAAAGATGGTGGCTATCTTGTCGGTCGTACTTTCGTTGATGAGATGAAACTAGAAGCACGTGAAAATTCTGATATGGTTACAACCTTGCATGGCTTGGAAATGACCAAATTATTATTAAAGTCGGAAAAAAATGATGCGGCCTATGAAGGACAGCTTCCATATGGAACGATCTCACTCAAGAAAATGGTCGCCGAAGAAAAAGGTAAGCCTGTTTTAAATCTTGATGATCTTTCATTTGGATTTTCAGAATATGATCCAGAAAAATTCATTAAGTTTAGCGGTGAAATTGGTAATTTACGCGTAGACGTATCAAGTTTGCCAAATAGTGAACAAAAAGAAACGTTTACGAAAATGGGTTTCAATAATATTGAAATTCAGGGCAACTATAAATTTGATGCTAACCTTGTTGATGGTCATGTTGATGTGGCACTGCAAGGTAATATGAATGAAGCTGGTCAATTGAATATTACGATTGGCCTTGGCGGTCTTACCAAAGATCTTGCTAATGAACTTATTCGTCTTAGCAATCAAGCAAAATCAACTTCAGACAAAGATCAACAAATCGCTGCAATGTCAATCATTGGATTGCTTCAACAGCTTAGCCTTAATAGCATTGATATAAAATTTGTAGATAATTCTATTACCAATAAAATTATTGATCTACAAAAAGAACCAAATGAAAAGCGCGAAGATTTTGTCGCAAAAATTAAAATGATTGTACCATTTGGCTTAGCTCAATTACAGCATCCTGATTTTGCAGAAAAAGTATCGACCGAAATTGGCAAATATTTAGATAATCCTGAAAATATCGAAATTACAGCAAAGCCTGATCATAGCACGCCTTTTGCAGTGATTACTTCTACCGCGGTGACCTCACGCAAGGATCTTATTGATCTGCTTAAACTTGATGTAAAGGCCAATCAGTAATTTGATGTGAGGCGATGCACTGCTAAGTTTTATTAAATATTTCATTTTGGGTGTTTGGATTTAATTATGAGCACCCAAAGGAAATTTAATAAAGCTTATGAAAAGCTAGATAATAAAAAAGGCGCTTTAAGCGCCTTTTTTATTGATTTTTATACAGGATCAAACAATTGCTTGTTGTTTACGCAATAAATCTGGCGGTGTTGCTTCTTGCTTAAGTCTAGCAATTGCATCAACTAAACTTAGTTCTTCTTGGTCGCGCGAGCCAAGTCGGCGCATGTTTACAGTGTTTTCTTCCGCTTCTTTTTTGCCACAAACCAATATGACGGGTACTTTTTGTAGTGAGTGTTCACGTACCTTATAATTGATCTTTTCATTGCGTAAATCGGCTGTTGCCAATAAGCCTGCAGCTTTTAGTTTGGCAGTGACGCTTTGAACATAGTCATTTGCTTCAGATGTAATTGCGGCGACAACAACTTGTTGTGGTGCAAACCAAAGTGGCATATGGCCAGCGTAGTTTTCAATCAAAATGCCAAGAAAACGTTCCATAGAGCCACAAATTGCGCGATGGATCATAACCGGCTCACGTTTTTCTGATTCATTATCGATATAGAATGCGCCAAAGCGTTCCGGCAAGTTAAAGTCAACTTGGGTAGTACCACATTGCCATTCACGGCCAATAGCATCTTTTAACGTATATTCAAATTTAGGGCCATAAAACGCGCCTTCACCCGGTAGGATACCAGTTTTAATGCGGCCGTTGGATTTTTCTTCAATGGTCTTTAATACGTCGCTCATGACTTGCTCAGCACGATCCCATAGCTCATCGGAACCAACGCGCTTTTCAGGTCGGGTTGAAAGCTTGACCATAATTTCATTAAAGCCAAAATCAGCATAGGTAGAAAGAATAAGGTCATTAATGCGGAGGCATTCTTCTGCCAATTGCTCATCGGTACAGAAAATATGCGCATCATCCTGTGTGAAGCCACGAACACGCATCAAGCCATGGAGCGATCCAGAAGGCTCATAGCGATGAACTGCACCAAATTCCGCCATTTTAATCGGTAAATCACGATAAGATTTTAAGCCGTGTTTAAATATCTGAACATGGCCGGGACAGTTCATTGGTTTCAACGCATAAACGCGATTATCATCAGCTTCATCACCTGCGGGTGTTACCTTGAACATATTGTCACGATACCAACCCCAATGGCCTGATATCTCCCAAAGGGATTTATCAAGCACCTGCGGTGCGTTTACTTCCATATAATTGTCATCGTCAAGACGGCGGCGCATATAGCTTACCAAATTCTGGAACATTTTCCAGCCCTTGGCATGCCAAAAGACAACGCCTGGACCTTCTTCTTGAAAATGGAAGAGATCCATCTCACGCCCCAAGCGGCGATGATCGCGCTTTTCAGCTTCTTCAAGCATGGTTAAATATGCTTTTAGATCATTATCGCTAGCAAAGGCCGTACCATAAATGCGGGTTAGCATTGGATTATTGGAATCGCCACGCCAATAGGCGCCAGCAACCTTCATCAATTTGAAAGCATTGCCAATATGGCCAGTTGATGTCATGTGGGGGCCGCGGCAAAGGTCAAACCAATCGCCCTGATAATAGATTTTTAAGTCCTGATCCTCAGGAATCGCATCAACCAATTCAACCTTGTAAAGTTCGCCCTTATCAGCAAATACTTGCTTTGCTTTATTGCGCGCCCAAATCTCTTTGGTGAATGGCTTATTGCGTGCAATAATCTCGCGCATCTTTTTTTCAATGACGGGTAGATCTTCACTGGTAAATGGTTGATTGCGAGCAAAATCGTAATAAAAGCCATTTTCGATAACAGGACCAATAGTAACTTGAGTGCCCGGAAAAAGCTCTTGCACAGCTTCTGCAAGAACGTGGGCGCAATCATGGCGAATGAGTTCCAGTGCCTTTGGGTCTTCTCGCGTAATCAGTTCAATATCGCCAGATTTTTGAATGGGATCGGCAAGGTCGCGCAATTCACCATCAATAGCAAAAGCAACTGCTTTTTTAGCTAATGATTTGGAAATGGATTGGGCAAGCTCGAGTCCTGTTATGGCTGAATCATATTCGCGCACAGAACCATCAGGAAATTTAAGGGAAATTGTTTGTGACATAAAAGCCTCTATATTCCAGTCCCGCGAACGGATGCGGGTGGGTTGTTAATATCTGACATTTAGATAATAATCTAATTGTACATGCTTATTTGCGTTTTAGAATAATTTTTTGAGGCTGTGAAGCCTCTTAGATTAAATTTATTATAAAATAAAATAGTGCAAGCATTCAATTGAATATTTGTCTTTCGGTTTAATCTTGGCAATTAATCAAAAATGAGTGTTTTAATGGGAAAAATCAACTTTTACACTTATCATATTTGGATAAGAAGAGTATAAAAATCAAGTTTGTTCGGCAATGAAGAATTAATCCATTCAAAATGCAATTCAACTTGATAGCTGCTCGTAAGATGGGCTAGATTGACATGATAGATCATGAAGAAACCTAATGCTAATGACAGATCAATTAACACAGACACCACAGTTTTTTTTGACTGCGCCTGGGAAATGTCCCTATTTGCGTGGAAGAACAGAGCGCAAGGTTTTTACCTATCTTGATGGCGATAGTGCAATTGAGAGAAATGATCTTTTGACATTTAATGGTTTTAGGCGTTCGCAAAATATTGCTTATCGTCCCATTTGTGATGGATGTAATGCATGCATTTCAGTGCGTATACCTGTCTGCGATTTTAAAATGTCACAATCCATGAAGCGGATTTTTAATATGAATCGTGATCTGGTTTGTGAAGTAGTGCCTCCTAAAACAACAGATGAGCAATTTTCCTTATTTCGTTCCTATCTTGATGGCCGCCATATGGATGGTGGTATGGCTAATATGAGCCGTCAAGATTTTAAGATTATGGTGGAAGAAAGTCCTATCAATACACGTCTATTTGAATATCGTTTAAAACAAAATGATAAGGAAAATTCTCATTTAATTGCGGTCGCCTTAACCGATGTTTTAGGTGATGGCTTTTCAATGGTTTATTCTTTTTATGACACTAAGCAAACTAAACGCTCATTGGGCACAATGATGATTTTAGACCATATTAAGCGGGCAGAAAAATTGATGCTTCCTTATATTTATCTTGGATATTGGGTTAAGGGTTCCAATAAAATGGATTATAAGCAAAAATTTAAGCCGCTTGAATATCTTTTGCGCGATAAATGGGAAGAAGTTACTGATTAGAGATCATTCTTGGTGTTTTGCGTCATAATATATTTAGCGGTGCAACGAGCAATAATTGGACCGGTGATGGTAACAATGATAAAACGCACAGTTTGGTAAGCCATGACAAAGGGTAAATTGACTGTTGTACTTGCAGCAATGATTGAGACTGAATCCGCACCACCAGGACTGGTTGCTAAATAGCTAGTTAAAAGATCAACATTGGTAAAATAGCTTAAACAAAGTGCAAAACCACCACAAAGCATAATTAATGCTAATATTGATATGAATAATACTGGTATTGCATGTAAAGCATGCAATAGTATTTTACGGGTAAACCTTAGGCCTACAGTCCAACCAATAATGATATAACTTATGGCTAGCAGCCAAGGGGGGAGCTCAAGGGTCACCAATCCAAAATCTTGTAGTATAACAGCTATAAGAAATGGCAGCAGCATCCCCCCAGCAGGAATTTTTAAATATTTTGCACCTATTGCCCCGCCAAACGCAATTATCAAAGTAATTGCAAATGCGTTCCATGAAACTGCAGGAAAAAAAATAATGTCAAAAGTGGTATTGGAACTAGGTGAAAAAAATCTTGCAAGAATAGAGCCTAGTGCTGCGACCATAACAACACGCATATATTGCATAACCGCAACAAGACGTTCATCTGCGCCATAGGCTTCTGCCATAACCACCATGGCCGATGCTCCACCTGGAGCAGAACCCCAAATGGCGGTGGTGCCAGGTAATATTTGTTTTTTTGCTAAAAATATACCAATAAGAGTTGATGCAAAAATTACCGAGAAAACGCCGCCTAGAAATAAAGGCAGGTCATGCCAAACCTCTAAAACTATTTCGGGCTTTATAGCGCGTGCAATCATACAACCGACAACACCTTGTGCCAGAGCAAAGAAAAATTTGGGTATTTTGGTTTCAATGTTGCTGATTGCAAGAATAATGGCGCATATCATTGGTCCTAATAATAAGGCCGCAGGTATCTGAATGAGTTCAAGGGCAATGATGAAAATTGCCGTAACAACCAGCAATAATAGCCACTTTAATGGTTGTGGGAGATTAACAAGATTAGGCAATTTAAGTTTTTTCCATAATGTTGTTATCTTTTTACACTTTTTCTGCGGTTATGTGGCATTAATTAACCTTATTGGCAGATAAAAGCATTATCTTTGCACTGTTAATTGATGTACGAGAGATATTTAATTTAACCCATCCATTTTATTCATGAGTTTAGTGCTATGCGTTGCTAGGCTTATTATTATTCAATATAATTGTCTCGTTTAGTCAATATCACCGCTGCCATGAACATAATTTTGTGGTGATGCAACAATTTCAACTTCACTATCTTTACCAGACTGGACTGAAAATTCCTTTTGAAATATCTGATCTTTATTTTTGGCAATTGCAACATAATCACCTTCAGATAAGACAATATAAACATATGCATTTGCGGCTTCACGCACGATATCGCCTGAGTCATTTTGGATAACCCAGCTAGTGTCGGCTAATGCCTCTCCGCCAGGCTCCCTCACTAATTTGAGCGTTATTTGTGCTGCATAATGCTCAAGGTTTACTTCGGTTAATTTGCCTGCTTCAACTGTCGCATTTGTTCGGGTGACTGCATTGGCATTTCCGTAGCTTGAAACAATGTGGTATTGCCCTGCATTCAAACGAATAATCGAATTTACCTTTACATTGGGAATTATTAGCGATTGCTCATTGTTTTCATTGTCACCCACATAAATGGAAAACTTTATACGGCTTTCATTTAGCTTGCCGTTAGGAATTGTCGCTTTAAGCTCTATGCCGCCCGCATTTAATACTAAATTTTCATGATATGTTTTATTGTCTTCAACGAGAATTTTTTTAGTAATACCGGCGCGTCCAAATGCTGCGTGAATAAGATATTCGCCAGCAGGTAAGTTAAAGGTAACATTGCCACCCTCTTTTGCTGCAATAAGTGGCAGAGTATTATTGCTTCCTGCAATTGGCGAAAAAACGCGCCAAACAATGCCTTTAGTAATTGGTTGTGTTTTTTCAGTAAGTCTTGCTTCAAGGTTAATGGTACTTGAGCCTAATAATGGATTAATAGAATAATCCATCGTGCCAGATGGGCTTGCTTCGCCATTATTGTGATTTGGCGCGCTTATTGCTGGTAAATCGTCAATACCATCGCTACCACCGCTGATTGTTTGGCTATAAGCTAAAGGTGCCCAAAAGGTGATAAGGCTTAAAATGACTAAGAAACGACAAGAAAAATACAAATCTATCACCTTAATATTAAATTTTAATACTTCGCATAATTTATTGATATATTAAGAAATTTTCTTAAATATTGTAGGGTTTTAAAAAGTGGCTACAATTTTTTGCTTATACTGAATTTTTTATAATAAAAATAATGCATTTCATAAATATTCTAATGTCTAAAATCTTCAAAACTTATAGAATGATTATTTCACAACCCAAATTATATGCATTAATTTTAAATTAAATTGAAAAACTTGTACCACAACCGCAAGATGAAACAGCATTGGGATTATTGATTTGGAAGGATTGCCCCATCAAATCATCAACAAAGTCAATTTCAGATCCTTCGATAAAAGGGAGTGAAATGGAATCGATTAAAATCTGTGCACCATTCTTCTCAATAACAAAATCGTCTTCATTTTGAGCGTCGACAAGTTCATATTTATATGAAAAACCAGAACAGCCACCACCTTCAACTGAAATGCGCAGGGCTTTCTTATCGGGTTCCTTGGCAAGAATTATATTTATCCGCTTGGCAGCAGAATCTGATACTGCGACACTCATTTTTTATTCCTCATGCTAAACAACTTAAGCGCATTTACTTTAAATTGAATCGGTAATGTGCCTAATGCTTTGTTTTTTTGCATTTTTGTTAATAAAATACTTCATACTTATCCGAAAATGCACTAGCTTATAACCAAGCAGGTCGAATTCTGTCTTAAATCTAAGGCGAGATTAGGGAAAGTGCAATGGGATTAACGAAAAAAGACGAAATTAACAGCATAGGTTATGGCTATGAGCCTCGCGCCGCTTTTGCCACTTTGCCAGCTTTAAGCCGTGGACGGTTAATCGAAGAAAATGAAAGTCCA
Organism: Bartonella sp. HY761; assembly: GCF_026743145.1. Taxonomy (NCBI): domain Bacteria; kingdom Pseudomonadati; phylum Pseudomonadota; class Alphaproteobacteria; order Hyphomicrobiales; family Bartonellaceae; genus Bartonella; species Bartonella sp. HY761. The sequence goes on along the minus strand of NZ_CP104887.1, from coordinate 1,623,147 downwards.
ACCAGAACACCTTTCCAAAGAGATAGAGATAGGATAATTCATTCCAATGCATTTCGGCGATTAAAGCATAAAACGCAAGTTTTTGTTGCTGCTGAAGATGACCATTACCGAACACGGCTAACTCACAGTATTGAAGTGTCACAAATTGCGCGCGCCCTTGCTCGTGCCTTGCGTCTTGACGAGGAGTTAGCAGAAGCTATTGCACTTGCCCATGATTTTGGCCATACGCCTTTTGGGCATGCTGGAGAAGATGCATTGAATGAAGTTATGGAACCTTATGGCGGTTTTGACCATAATGCACAGGCTTTGCATATTGTAACGGCTCTTGAACACCGCTATGCTGGTTTTAATGGATTAAATCTTACTTGGGAAACGCTTGAGGGATTAGTCAAACATAATGGTCCATTGCTTGGCCAATTTGCAGATAAGAAAAAGATTTCTCCTATTATTCAAAATTTTAATAATATTTTTAATTTGCATTTGGACCAATTTGCCGGCCCAGAAGCGCAATGTGCGGCAATTGCAGACGATATTGCCTACAATGCTCATGATATAGATGATGGCTTGCGCGCGGGCTTAATTACTATTGATCAACTTAGAAGTATTGGTTTGACCGCTCGCTTGATCAATGAAATTGAAACAGTCATTGAGAATGCCGGAGATGGTTTTAAGAAAACTGCGTTTGTCAGTGGTGAGATAGCTTATGAGCGTGTTGCATATGAAATTGTTCGTCGTCAAATAACCGTTATGGTTGAAGATGTAATTGACGAATCTATCAAGCGTTTAAATGCGATTAGACCAACAAGTGTTGAAGACATCTACTGTGCAAGCCATGCGGTCGTCAGTTTTTCCGAAGGAATGAGACGGGAAGAAAAGGAATTGAAAAATTTTTTATTTGATAATCTTTATTATCATGAAAAGGTTTTAGTGCGACGACGTGAAGGTGAAATGATGGTCAAAGCATTGTTTGGTGCTTATATGGACGATTTTAAACTTTTGCCGAATGATTGGCAAATGCAGGCAGAAAGTCATAGGGATTGCGGTCGTGCGATGGTCATTTCTGATTTTTTGTCAGGTATGACTGATCAATATGCGATAAAAGAATATAAACGCCTGTTTGACCAGAGGTAAAATTTCATTTAAACAGTGCGAAAAAGTTGGTTGGCGATGAATCCTATCGAGGCTCGTCTTGTAGACAGTGGAATTTAGTGAATGAATATTTTTACCGTATTTGAGAAGCGCGTTAAAGAAATATTGGAAAAGTCTGGGCTTAAATCGCAAGATGATGGGAGTTTAGATTTTGCGCGTGTCGCTGTGGAGGCCCCGCGTGACCCGTCCCATGGAGATCTTTCTACAAATGCGGCTATGGTTCTCGCCAAAGCGGTTGGCGTAAATCCTCGCGAATTAGCTGCACGTTTGGTGCCATTGATTGAGCAAAGCGATGATGTTGCAAGCGTAAATGTGGCTGGTCCAGGTTTTATTAATATTCGCTTGACAGATGATTTTTGGCGCAACCTATTGGCGCAAATTAATGTTGAGGGTAAATTATTTGGTCATTCTACCATGGGGCTTGGTAAAAAGGTCAATATTGAATATGTGTCAGCTAATCCAACTGGTCCGCTCCATGTTGGGCATTGCCGCGGCGCGGTTGTTGGCGATGCGCTCGCTAATTTGTTGACCTTCGCAGGGTTTGAGGTTGTTAAAGAATATTACATTAATGATGCTGGTGGACAAATTAATGTTCTGGCAGATTCTGTGATTTGGCGCTATAAAGAGGCCTTGGGTCTTGTTTCTCTACCGGTTCCTGAGGGGCTCTATCCAGGTGATTACCTTGTGCCTGTTGCAAAGGCGCTCGTTGCAGAGTTTGGTGATAGTTTGCTCAAGAGTGATGATGAACAACGTTTGGCTTTGGTGAAAGAGCGTGTCATTAATGCTATGATGCAGCTTATACGTGATGATCTTGCCGCAATTAATATTCATCACGATGTATTTTTCTCAGAGCGCACTTTGCACGCTGATGATGAAAAAGCTATTCGTTCGACCATTAATGACCTGACAATGCGTGGTTTTGTTTATAAAGGTAAATTACCACCGCCAAAAGGTATGCCTAGTGAAGATTGGGAAGATCGCGAGCAGATTTTGTTGCGCTCAACCGATGTGGGTGATGATATTGATCGTCCATTAATGAAGTCTGATGGTACATACACCTATTTTGCTGCCGATGTTGCTTATTTTAAAGATAAGTTTGAACGAGGCTTTAACGAAATGGTTTATGTTCTGGGAGCAGATCACGGTGGATACATCAAGCGTTTGGAGGCTGTGGCAAAAGCTGTTGCAGGCGATCAAGCTCATTTAACCGTGCTTATTTGCCAATTGGTAAAGCTTTATCGAAATGGTGTTCCTTTTACTATGGGTAAAAGAACTGGTAACTTTGTAACCTTGCGCGATTTAATCGATGAGGTTGGACCTGATCCTGTACGCTTTATGATGCTTTATCGTAAGCCTGATGCACCGCTCGATTTTGATTTTGATAAGGTGACTGAGCAATCTAAAGATAATCCGGTGTTTTATGTGCAATATGCAAGTGCAAGATGCCATTCTATTTTGAGGCAAGCCTATGATGTTCATGGCTTTGATAAAATAGATAATAGTATTACTGCTTCGCATCTTCATCGCCTTGTTGATGAGAATGAAATGGTACTTATTCGTAAATTGGCAGAATATCCACGTGTTATCGAGCAGGGTGCATTACATCAAGAGCCCCACCGCGTTGCGTTCTATCTTTATGATCTTGCAAGTTCATTTCATGCGCATTGGAATAAGGGAAATGATGCTCATGGACTTAGGTTTGTGCAAGCTGATGACAAGGAAGTCACCCTTGCTCGTCTTGGTTTGGTGTGTGCAGTGCGCGATGTTATCGCTTCTGGTTTGAGCATTATTGGTTCTGAAGCCCTAACACAATTACGATAAGTTAAGAAATTTGTTCGATAATCATATAAAGTGGGGAATTGATAGATGCAAATGCTCCACTTATTTGTTATAAATAATATGTTGTCTAATTTTAGCGACTTGGGGTTGAAATCGGGGAAATTCATTTTCTAGGCTAGTTTGCTTTAAAAAGACACCTTATGTATATTTCATAAAGTCAATAATTAGGTTATTGAAATTTAGAATCTTTTCTTTAGATTGCCTTCAAATATTTTAAAAATTAGGCAATATTGATTTTGCCTGATGAATTAGGATGCAAAATGACCGACTTTGAGCGTAAACCTGGTGATAAAAAGAATAATAACTCCAATGGGTCTGATCCCATGATGGAGTTGACACGTTTGTTCGGTCGGAATAATTCGCCGTCTGCTAATCAGGTTAAATCCCATCCCTCGCCAGTGTCGGGTCAACAAGATCAACAATATGATGCTGGACAAGAAGCAGGTCTTAATCCTTATGGTACGAATGCTTACTCCTCCATGGCGTATAATCAACCTATTGAAGACGGCTATGCAGAAAATGTAGACGCAGTTTATCCAGGTCAAGAAGACGCCTATTGGTCTAATGAAGATACTGTTTATGATGATGGATATCCGCAAAAAAATTATGTTTCTGAGGGTGGCAGCGCTGTAGATAATAACTATTATGCAAATGATCCTAATGCTTATCAGTCGCAATCAGATGAATTATATGAAGAGTTAAATTATCAGGACAATAATGCACCCAATTATCAGTGGTCTGAAGATGATCAAATGGCTTCTTCTAATGCACAAGTTTATGGTTATGATGCGTCTGGTCAATTAAATAATCAACAAGATCAACCCCTTTATGAAGAGGATGTCTATGCATCGCAAAGACAGCCTGTAGTTGGCAATGAACAATATTATGATGCTCCTTTTGCTCAAAGTAGTGATGTAGCTGTGGCGAATGCTATAAATGATGAATTTTCTGCTAATGAGACAGAATATTGGACTGATATTTCGGCAGATGTAACTGCAGAGAGCCAAGGGCAGCCGTGGACACCATCAGTGGATGAATCTGCGAAATTTGATAATGAGTTTGGAGTAGAGGCTAATAGTGGCGTTTATGAAAACAATTCAAATCCACATTTAGCTAGTGATGATGCGGCACTTAGGTCAAACGACTCGTCTTATGATGCCGGTCCTCAGTTTTTTGATAATTTTTCCAATGGTCAAAATAATGTTTCGCGGCCTATTGATCGTGACGTGGAACTTGATTTTCCAGCTAATGAAAATGATGTTTTTGAGAGCGATTACCTTGAGCAAGGTCGGCCATTAGGAGCAGTTATCGCGCCAATGCGCATGGCAACTCAACAGCAGTCATTCCTCGGGTATGGTCAAGCGGTAGCCGTTTTGCCTTCAAAAAATGTTGCGAAGGATTCAACTTTACAAACAAGTAAAGCCAATAAGAAAACGGGTTTCGCTTTAGGTCGGGCTAACCCTGTTGAAGCGAATAAATCTGCAGGTAACGTTAAAGAGCGCAGTAATAGCGCGCCGATTGGTCGGGGTATTAATCCTTTTACATCCGCCAAAGTGCCGCCCAATGTTAATCAAAATGCAACGACTTCAAGTAACGATGGTGATTTTGAAGACGCGCTTAACGATTTTAATCTTACTATTAAAGGTGATGGTAAAAAACGATATAAGCGTGATCCAAATGTGAAAACCGTTCGCCCAGATCAAAACGCTGTTCCTGAAACGCAAAATTTTGATTTGCCCACTGTTAATTATGGTGGCGTTGATCGGTTGGATAAAGTTCAAAATCCATTGGATCATGAATTTTCAGATGTTTTAGCGCCTGGTCTTCACGATGCTAGTCTTTCATCTTATAACGATGTCGATTATGGATCTTCGGAAAATAATGGTTTAAGGGGTACTCAGTTTGCTGATGTTTCTATGACGCAATCGGGGGCTTTACCTCTTGACGATGCTGCAGGTGATGCGAGCAAATATGATTGGGCAGCCTCAGATAGCAGTGTGAGAAATGCCGACCAAAAGGTAGGCAGCGGTAAAAAAATACTATTTTTATTAGCTTTTTTAGCGCTCATTTTTGCAGGTGTTGGCGTCTATTATGTTTTCTTTAGCGGTAACGATGCGCCAACTAAGCCTGTTGTTATACAGCGTGATGAGGGTGCAGTCAGGGCAGCTCCCGAAGTCGATTCGAATGCGTCCGATACCAATCAGGATCAAAATGTCTATAATCGTGTAGAAAACGGAGTTGCAGCTCAAGCACGGCAGTCTGAATTGGTTGATAAAAGTGAGGCTCCTGTTGATCTAGATAAGGTTGACGAGCAGGCTCCTCGTGCTAATGAGACAAGTCTTGAGCCAAATTCAGTTGAGGCGCGTGTATTGCAAGCTGCTGAAAATAGTTTGTCAATTCACGAAGTGCCAACCGTTACTATTCGCGATAGCAATAGCGTCAGTGGGGATGATATAAACGCTATTATTGCCAATGAGCAAGATGATGTGGTGACACCGGGTCAGTCATTTAGAGAGCATTTGCAAACCCAAAATGATGGGCAACAGGCGATGCCGAATGAAGATCTATTGGCCAGCAGCTCCGGTATAGGTAGTGATAATGCGATCCATAGTGGTACGGAGGCTGATAATATGGCGTCGGTATTAGATGGTAATAATGATCAGCAATCTGTTAATCAAGATGATGATACGGCGTCATTGTCAGATGTTCAAACTTCAGGAAATGGCGATGGGCAAGGGGACGTGCACAGTAATGATGCGGGTCTTGCATCATTATCGAATAATAATGGAGTTTCGGCAAATCAATTAGGGGTATCGCCTACTACGGCTGATAGTATTTCAGCGGCAAATGATGCTGCAACACCTTCAGTACAATCTTCCAACGCTGCCACCTCTACTGAGCAGCGCCAATCTACGCAGGGCGGTTCAAATCTTCCCGCAGGTACTTTTTATGTGCAGATCGCTTCACAGCCTAGTCGTGAAGCTGCCCAGCAATCACTTATTGATATAAAAAGGCAAGCGCAGGTTAACTCTGCCATAGGTAATCGTCAGGTCGTTATCGTTGCCGCTGATATACCGGGGCGCGGTACTTATTATCGCGTTCGTATTGCAGCTACCAATCAGGCTGCAGCTAATCAGCTTTGCGAACAATTGAAAGGGCTTCAAGTAACCTGTTTTGTTGGGAAATAATTGAAGCATTAATTTTCTTCAGTTTGATCAATGGCTTCAGGGTAAAGGTTTTTGTTTGTTATTTCTTTCTAAGTGAGTTGGCTTTTAGTGCTTTAGCTTATTAGCTTGGAATTTTCATTGTGGTTAGTCGTATGATCGCTGTGAAAAGTGTTGGTTTATTGCTTGAAGGTGATTTTTGGAACTCCTAGATTTATTTTTTTCATTTGTAACTATTATCATTCGTCTTTTTGGCGTAGTTGCTGTTTTTGTTGTTATTATTTTTATACATGAGATGGGCCATTATCTTGTGGGGCGTTGGTGTGGTATTGGTGCATCAGCATTTTCCATTGGTTTTGGTCCCGAATTATGGGGCTTTAATGATAAGCGTGGTACGCGTTGGCGTATTGCTGCAATTCCATTGGGTGGTTATGTTAAGTTTATAGGAGATGAAGATGCTGCAAGTATGCCTTCTAAAGCATCTGCAATGCAGCGCTCTGATTCTTTTGCCGCCGCCACGGCATGGCGGCGAGCCGCAACAGTTTTTGCCGGTCCGTTATTTAATGGAATCCTAACAGTTGTTTTGCTGGCTATTCTTTTCTTTTTCTATGGACGACCCATTTTGGCTCCTATAGTTACTGATGTTTTACCTGATATGCCCGCATCCGCTGCCGGATTTAAGCCAGGCGACAAAATCGTTACGGTGCAGGGAGAAAAAATCACCAGTTTTGACGAAGTATCGCGTTATGTTATGATGCATGAAGGTGATACTATTGCTTTTGTTGTTGAACGGGGTGGTGAAACATTAAATTTAAATGTTGTACCAAAAGAAGTTCCTATTGATGATGGAACAGGCGCGAAAATCAGAGTTGGTCAAATTGGCGTTTCGAGTAAAGTAACTCCAGAGACTCTTAGTCATATTCGTTATGGATTTTTTCAATCAATTGGTGAAGGCTTCAAAGAGAGCAGCTATATTGTCGTGCAAACAGGAAAATTTTTGGGTCGCTTAATTGAGGGTAGGGCGGATCGCTGCCAATTGAGTGGGCCAGTGAAAAGTATCCAAATTACATGGAAGGTAACAGAATCTGGATTTGTCCAATTAGTAAGATTGATTGCCTTTTTCTCTTTAAGTATCGGTCTTTTTAATCTTTTACCCATTCCTCCCCTCGATGGTGGGCATTTACTTTTTTATATAATTGAAGCAGTAATTGGTAAGCCTGTGAAGCCAGCAGTTCAAGAGGTGGTTTTTAAGGCCGGTTTGATGGTAGTGCTTGCTTTTATCTTCTTTGCTGTGATTAATAATATGATTCCATGTTAAGATGCTGGTAGTTTGCAAAAGTGCTGAAATCGCCGGTTGAGGTGTAGAGTGTATTTTAATATTAGATTTAAAATAGCTGTTTATTGTATTGATAAACCACAATGCTGACATGGTTCTATGATGAAAAAAGATAAAAAATTGGCTATATTCTGCGAAGAATTGACCATTTTTTATAAAAAATAGATTTTTCTTGTTTCAAGATTAATCATTTTAAGTTATGAGGGCTAAAGGATTTTTAATTAATCGCTTTTATCATTAATGTTACATTACGAGTTTAGGTGCTGCATTAGAGATTGGCGATCAGTATCATTTGTTGATTGGGGTTAAATTAATTTGACCTTGGTTATTAAGAAAACAATAATGCTTTTGTTGTATAAAAGAGCAAGAATTTTAAAACGGCGTGTTCAGCATAGTGGCAGGCGTGACTTCTAAGTCACTATCATTGTGAAACTGAAAGAATTTTACAAAACTAGTTGCTTGTAGCAGAAAAAACGCTAATAAATGTAATATCTATTCGGTTGATCCGAAATAATTGAAACAAGGGTATAAAAGCCAATGACGGCCAAAACAAAATTTCTTGGTGCAGCCTCAGCTATTGCCTTAACAGTGGCGATTGCAGTTCCTTCAACGGTTGTGGTTTCTGTCTCTACTGCTAGTGTTGCGCAAGCTGCTGTTGTTAGTAGGGTTGAAGTTCGCGGTAATAAGCGTGTCGATGCGCAGACTATTCGCGATAATATTGGCATCACGTCTGGCCGTAATTTCTCCAATAATGATATTGATGAGGCCTTGAAGCGTCTTTTCAATATGGGGCTTTTTTCTGATGTGACTATTCGTCAGCAGGGTAATGCTCTTGTTGTTAATGTTGTTGAATATGAAGTGGTTAATCAAGTACTTTTCCACGGTAATAAGCGTATTAAAGATGCGGATCTTGAGCGTGTTTTATCGTTGAAGCCTCGTTCGCCATTTGATCGTGCGAAGCTTTTGTCTGATGAAGATACAATTAAGCAGGCTTATGCTTCAGTTGGTCGTGAAAATGTCACTGTTAGCACTAATGTTGTTAATTTGGGTCAAGGTCGCGTTAATGTCGTTTTTGACATTAATGAAGGTGAGCGCACCAAGATTAATGATATTGTTTTCGAAGGTAATCACGCTTTCGGTAATCGTCGCTTGCGCGATGTTATTACTACAAAACGTAGTAATATGTTGTCATGGTTGACGCGTGGTGATGTTTATACTCAAGATCGCTTAGAGGCGGATGAAGAGGCGCTTCGTCGTTTCTACTTCAATCGTGGTTATGCAGATTTCCGTATTATTTCATCGAATGCTACTCTTGATCCAGCAACCAATAAATATACAATTAACTTTGTAATTGATGAGGGGCAGCGGTACCGTTTAGGTGATGTTCAGGTTGAAAGTACCGTTCCTGGTGTTGATACCGAAAGTATGTCGCGTGCGCTTAAAACCCGTAATGGCGATGTTTATAGCGCTAAGCGGATTGAAGATACCGTTCTTGCTTTGAGTGATCGTATTGCTGATTCTGGTTATGCTTTTGCTAAAGTTGAGCCTTTAGGTAACCGTGATTTTAATAATCATACAATTTCACTGGTTTATAGCGTCGATCAGGGTCCTCGCGCTTATGTTCAGCGAATCGAGATTCGTGGTAATAATAAAACCCGTGATTATGTTATTCGTCGCGAGTTTGATTTAAGTGAAGGTGATGCTTTTAATCAAACTATGGTTCAGCGCGCAAAGCGTCGTTTGGAAGGTTTAGGTTTCTTCCAGACTGTGAATGTTTCAACCGCTCCTGGCTCTGAGCCAGATCAAGTTGTTTTGGTTGTAGATGTTGTTGAACGTTCAACCGGTGAGTTCTCGATCGGTGGTGGTTATACGACCGGTGGTGATAGTCCTGGTGCTTCTGTTGAAGCATCGATTACCGAGCGTAACTTCCTTGGTCGTGGTCAATATGTACGTTTAGGTGCCGGTGTTGGTCAAAACGATGCTCAAAACTATTCATTCTCAATCACCGAGCCGTATTTCCTAGGTTATCGTATGTCAGCCGGTGTCGATGTTTTCCGTCGTTCTTATCGTATGAATGATGATTACGATGTTCGCCAAACAGGTGGTACCGTTCGTTTTGGTATTCCAATTACGGATGAGGTGACTGCAAGTATCGGTTATAACTATGTCGAGGAAGAATATAATTTAGATCGTTCATGGTTTACAGAGCGTTATGGCGATCAAGCCAATCAAATGCTTTATAATGTTTATTCAGGAGCTATTATCGAAGCATCTGATCATAGTCCATGGCGCCGTTCGTCGATCAGTTATGGTTTGACCTATAATGCGATTGATGATCTTAAAAATCCCCATGATGGCTTGTTCTTGCAGGTTTCTCAAGAATATGCTGGTATCGGTGGCGATGCTGATTATTTGAAAACCTCAGGTAAGGCAATGCTTTACAAGACACTTTCAGAGCAATATGATGTTGTTGGTCTTGTAAGTGGTGGCGCCGGCTACATTCATGAAAATGGTGAAAATGGTACCCGTATTTTTGATATGTTCAAAAGTAACACGGATATGATTCGCGGTTTCAAGTTTAATGGTATTGGTCCAGTTCAATATTCTGCAAATGGTGATAAGTATTTCTTAGGTGGTACCACCTATATGAATGCTACCGCTGAATTGCAGTTCCCAATGCCAATTGTTCCAGATAGTTTGGGTATGCGTGGTGCTATCTTTGCTGATGCTGCTACTCTTTATGGTAATAATTATACTCCATCAGCTGCTACAGCGTCGTTTGAAGGTGATGTTCTTAATACAAGTAGCTCTTGGCGCTCATCTGCCGGTGTTAGCTTAATGTGGAATTCACCTTTCGGTCCACTACGTTTTGACTATGCTTGGCCAATTTCTAAAGAAAAAGCTGATCGTGTCCAGAACTTTAACTTTGGTGTTTCTACCAAGTTCTAATTCTCTTTCTCCTTGTTAAGCAAGGAGAGAAAGTGTTTTGATGTTGGATACGAAGTTTTTTGTCCCATCTCAAGAGATGTCTGCCCAAAAGGCGGCATCTCTTACTGGTGCTCGTTTATTGCAATCTGAATTGGCTGACGTCGTTATAAATAGGCTTGCGCCGCTAGATAATGCCACCGAAGGTTGTCTTACTTTTATCGATAATAAAAAATATAGCGATTCGTTGAAGACGCTTGTAGCTTCAGCAATCTTTTGTCCAGAACAATTAGTTTCTATTATTCCTGCAGGCATTGCTATTCTTGTTTCATCAAATCCTCACAGTGATTTTTCGCTTGTAGGCCGTATTCTGTTTCCTCCCTCTGTAGAGCCATATCCGGCAACAGGATGTTGGGGGATATCTCCCAATGCCTTTATTGATAGCACTGCGCAATTAGAAGATAATGTAACGGTTGAAGCTGGAGCAGTTATTGGAAAAAACGTTGTAATTGGCGCCAATAGCGTAATTTCTGCAACATCAGTAATCGGCGAAAATTGTAAAATTGGCCGTAATTGTTATATTGCGCCCAACGTATCAGTACAATATTCTTTGCTAGGCAATCACGTTTACCTTTATTCGGGATGTCGTATTGGTCAAGATGGATTTGGCTATGTCGGTGGTCCGCGTGGAATTGAAAAAGTTCCGCAACTTGGTAGGGTCATTTTACAAGATCATGTTGAAGTAGGAGCTAATTCAACGATTGATCGTGGCGCATTGCGTGATACAATCATTGGCGAGGGTACTAAAATTGATAATTTGGTTCAAATAGCACACAATGTTCATATTGGTCGCTACTGTCTTATTGCCGCCCATTGTGGTATTGCAGGCAGCGTAACAATCGGTGATTTTACGCAGTTAGGTGGACGTGTTGGACTTGCAGATCATACCATTATAGGATCCAATGTACAGATTGCTGCTGCAAGTGGTGTTATGAATGATATCCCCGATGGCGAAAAATGGGGCGGTATTCCGGCTCGGCCATTCAAGCAATGGTTTAGAGAAGTTGCTGCCTTGCGCAGTATCGGCCGTCAACCCAAGGAGAAAAAATAATGAATGCGATCGATGCCGGCACGGTTTTGACGTCAATGGATATTATGAAAATTCTAGCTACTTTGCCGCATAGATATCCGTTTCTACTTATTGATCGAATTATTAATATTCAATCGGATGTTTCTGCGACCGGTGTGAAAAATGTAACCATTAATGAACCGCATTTTATGGGGCATTTTCCAGAAAATCCTATTATGCCAGGTGTGTTAATTATTGAAGCTATGGCGCAAACTGCTGGTGCGATTTGTCTTCATGAGCGTGGTGTCGATCGACCTGGTGTAGTCTATTTTATGACTATTGATAATGCTAAATTTCGCAAACCTGTAGTCCCAGGTGATCAACTTCTTTTACATGTAAAGAAGGTAAAGGGGCGCGGTAATATTGTTAAATTCGCCTGCATTGCTGAGGTTGATGGTGATAAGGTTGCCGAGGCTGAAGTGACGGCAATGATAGATGCAAAAAGTAAGTAGTTAACTGATTTTTCGTCTTCGTTTTTTGCAGGTTCGCTGATCGTTTATTGTTTAAATAGTGGGTTCTGTCTAACATATGGCTGCAACCTTTATTTCAATTTTATGATGTTTTGCGAAAACCTAAAGCTTTAAAGAGCAGGTTTTCATTTAACAAGATTTTGCAAGTTTTTGTTCGTGTGACAAATAATTTTCTAATATGTATGATAAAACTTTCTATCCAAATTAGTAACTTTTTTAAAAGTTTGATGGAAATTGGACGTTTATAATATTTTTTAAAATGAAAACTAAGTGAAGGTGACTATTATGGCTGCTGCTCAAATTCATCCAACTGCATTAGTTGAAGCCGGTGCCAAGCTTGGCGATAATGTTATTATTGGTCCATTTTGCCATATTAGTGCCGACGCTGAAATTGGCGATAATTGTGAGCTGATGAGCCATGTCGTCATTATGGGAGCAACAAGCTTAGGCGAGGGTGCAAAAGTATATCCACATGCTATTTTGGGAGCGGATCCACAAAACAACAAGCATAAAGGTGGACGCACTACCCTTGTGATCGGTAAAAATTGTATTATCCGCGAAGGTGTTACCATGCATCGCGGTTCTGATAATGCGTTGGGGACGACTATTATTGGTGATGATTGTCAATTTCTTGCTTATGCGCATGTAGCACATGATTGTATATTAGGTAATCATGTAACATTTTCTAATAATGTCATGATTGGCGGCCATGTCGTTATAGGTGATCATGTTATTATTGGCGGCGGCGGAGCTGTCCACCAGTTTGCTCGGGTCGGTCATCATGCATTTGTTGGTGGTTTGGCTGCATTAGTGGGTGATCTTATTCCTTTTGGTAGTGCTATTGGAGTTCATGCCCATCTTGGTGGCTTGAATATTATAGGAATGAAACGATCTGGTCTTCAACGCGTTGAGATTCATGCAATGCGTCATGCGGTTAATATGCTGTTTGATCGTACTAAGCCAATTAAGGAACGTGCCCAGGATGTGCGTGCACAATATCCTGATTCATTAGCGGTTATTGATATGTTGAATTTTATTGAAGACCGTGGCAAACGTTCTTTTTGTACTCCACAATTAGGTCTTGAAATGAATGATGGAGATTGATTGCTTATTCTAGCAATTTCAAAGCCTGTGTTTGAGTTGTGTCTCTGATAATTATTGGATTTATATGATAAATCAATATTTGATTTAATTAATCAAATGATTGAGAAGCTGCAGTCTTTTCCCAATTCTTTATCAGCGTTATGCATCAATTAAGACGCTTTATTTTTGGGGCTGTCCTAGATAACGTAAATTATCTAAGGTTAGCCCATGAGAAAAAGTCGTTTAAGTTGGTATAAGCAATGCAAGCTTGTAGAATTATTTATAGCTGGCTCAACAGCGAGAACAGCAGCTGCCTTAGTTGGTGTTAACAAAACAACAGCTGCTTATTATTTTCATCGCCTTCGTTGTCTGATTTATCTTCATAGTGATCATTTGGAAATGTTTGAAGGTGAAGTTGAGGCTGACGAATCTTATTTTGGAGGAAGGCGCAAGGGGAAGCGTGGACGAGGAGCTTTGGGAAAAGTACCAGTATTTGGGCTTTTAAAGCGTGATGGTAAGGTTTATACGGTTCTAGTTCCCAATACTCGAGCCGTCACCTTAGTTCCTATTATTAAGGAACATGTCAAACCTGATAGCATAGTTTATACCGATACTTATCGCAGTTATGATGTTCTTGACGTTAGTGAGTTTATTCATTATCGTATTAATCATAGCAAATTATTTGCAGATAAGCACAATCATATCAATGGAATTGAGAATTTTTGGAACCAAGCCAAGCGCCATTTACGTAAATTTAATGGCATTCCTCGAGAGCATTTTTATCTATTTTTGAAAGAATGTGAATGGCGTTTTAACAACAGCGACCCAAAATTTCAATTTTTCCTTTTAAAACAATTAGTAAGAGATAGTTTATAACAATTATCTAGGACAGCCCCTTAATTTTTCAATAACTATCTTTTAAGTAATATCCCAATGCCGCTACTTTCGGCTATTTTTACAGATTGGTTACAATAATTGCTATGCTTGGCTGTTTAGCTTGCTCGTAGATTAAACTCAAAAAAACGACAAGCGCTTGATCAATAAGGTCAAGTAAGCCTACATCCCGCAATCAATAAAAATGATATTCAATCAATGTAAATGGCGCAAAGTCTTTGGATCAATGATCAATCCTACAAACTGTATTGGCTGTTTATTAAAGGGTTCCCGATATCACGATCTTCTTGCTTGTGGGGAACCAACATTGCAAGAACAAAGTCAAAACCCGCTTAATTATTTGCCCATTCACCATCAGTGCAATTGTTTAAATTAACGCAATTTCTTGTGTTATACTGTTTATCGGGAGTATCAGTCCAATTGATTATCCTTCCTTTCGTTTTTCCAAACAAAGTGAATTAATAAAGGATTGTGATACTCAATTAAATTTTCAGTGAGGTTCTAGGTTCTGACTCCAAGAAATATTTGTGACTGTTTCGTGTATTTTTTAAGCAATACTTTGACTTTATGCAAAAAGGCTTAGTATTATTTTTTTGTTAAACAATTAGGTGTCGCGCATCTGTATCTTATGTCTATCAATTTCAAACACCACATCTTGTATGTAATTAGAACCCCAAATAGTATTTTACCGATAAATGACCACTTATTATGATTGATTCAATTCATAATTTCGGGATGTTTATCTTAGCATAAACATATGTAAAGCAAGCAGATATTCGATCGCTTAATAAATGATTAGATTATTTTTTGTTATCATAAAATACAAAAATGAAATATTTTTAAATAGCTCAACCTACAACTATTTATTAATGTAGCTTGTGTTGAGAAGGCTATATTAAATTTGCTAGTTTGACAAAGTCCTCAATGTCTAAGGTTTCCGCCCGCCGAGTAGGGTCGATGTTAGCCTTATTAAGCAGTTGCTCACCACCGAGACTTTTAAGACTTTGGCGTAACATTTTGCGTCTTTGACCAAAGGCCGCAAGTGTCACCTGTTCTAGCTTTGCAACGTTGACGGTTAATGGCTCATCTCTAGGTATAAGGTGAACGATAGACGATGTTACCTTGGGAGGAGGAGTAAAAGCCTGAGGTGGTACGTCAAAAGCTATGCGAGCTTGTGTGCGCCAGCCAGCTAAAACGCCAAGTCGTCCATAGTGATCATCATTTGCTTTGGCTACAACACGTTGAGCTACTTCTTTTTGAAACATCAAGGTAAGAGAGTGATAGAAAGGTGGCCATGGTTCGGTTAATAACCAATTGATCAATAATTGGGTACCAACATTATAGGGTAGATTCGCAATGATGCGTGGTTTTTCCTCAATATTTGAATATAGTTCAGTATATTTTATTTCTAACGCATCACCATGAATAATATTTAAACGATTTGGGTATGCGCGTGAAATCTCGTCTAATGCCGCAAGACAGCGCTCGTCACGTTCAATTGCAGTTACAATTGCGCCTTGCGCTAATAACGCACGTGTTAATCCACCGGGACCGGGACCAATTTCTAAAACCGGCTTATCTTGCAAATCGCCAGCTTGCTTGGCAATTTTTGTGGTTAGGTTAAGATCAAATAAAAAGTTTTGGCCAAGTGATTTTTTGGCGGATAGACCGAATGTCTCGATAACGTCACGCAATGGGGGGAGATTATCAATGGCCATGTTATACCTTAAATTTCTAAATATCTTTCGCATCGGTAGCTGATTGTAATGGTAAATGCAAGATATCATACAATTGACCGATAATTATTTAAAAATCCTAAAAACTAGAGAAGTCAGCATTGCTAAAGGCTTTAGCATTTAAAATAATGGTAGCAAGCTTGGTTAAAGTTACTCAGTATGGCTTTGTGATAATTTATCTGCGAGCTTAATCGCTGCAATCAAACTATCAGGTAGCGCAATACCCTTATTAGCGATATCAAAGGCGGTACCATGGTCTGGAGATGTTCGAATGAAAGGCAATCCCAAAGTCACATTAACAGTATCATCAAAGCCAATTGTCTTTACTGGAATTAGCGCTTGATCATGGTACATACAAAGGGCAACATCATAATTTGCGCGTGCTCGTGCATGAAACATAGTGTCTGATGGCAGGGGATTGGTGATAATAAGACCTTGTTGGCGTAAAATATCAATAGCAGGTTGAATAATATCCCTATCTTCCACGCCCATGGCGCCTGACTCACCTGCATGAGGGTTTAGCCCAGCTATGGCGATACGTGGCGCACTAATGCCAAATTTATGGATAAGATCATCATTACAAGTTGTTGCTATTTCGATAATGAGCTCTTTAGTCAGTACTTGTGGTACTTGCTTCAAAGGAATATGTACCGTCACTGGAACCGTTCGCAGCTCGGGCCCTGCTAGCATCATAACAGGCTTAACTGGTTGTCCTATATAGCGTTGCGCTAGGTCTGCTAAAAATTCAGTATGACCAGGAAACCCAAACCCAGATTCATATAAGTTAATTTTTGCAATAGGGCAGGTGACAATAGCTCTTGCTTTTTTATCAAAAACTAACTCAACAGCTTGTTCAATTGCCTCAATAATGCCAGCGGCATTTTTCGTTAAGGGTACGCCAACCTGATCAATTTGATGATTTATCAAAGGTAGAACAGGTAAAGAATAATCAAAATTTTCTGCAGGATTATTTGGCGTGCTGATATGGATATCAACATCAAGATCAAATAACTTAGCGCGTTTCGCTATAATATTTGCGTCACCAATAATAAAAAAAGGCGGTAAGTTTGAAGGCTTGCGGTTAAGCCAAGCCTTCAAAGCAATTTCCAAGCCTATTCCAGAAGGATCCCCAGATGATAGAGCAATAGGCAGCATTAAGGTGTTTGAATCCGTGCTGATTTTCTAAGTTCAGCAATATATTTCTTTTCAAGCTGAGATGCTTTAGCTTCGCTATTATTACCTTCTTGAATAGAAAAAACAAGCTGAGCTACGCGGTCATCATTGACTTTGCGAATGGAACAAATAGTCAAAAATTCAACACCGCGAGCGGTTTCTTGCACGGCTGTGGCTTTGCCAACACTTGTTGCTTTAATTGTCTTTTCCCACTCAGGCGGTAATTGTTGCTCAAGCACACGCCCAAGGTTACGGATAGTAATATCAATTTTGCCTTTTACTAATTCACGGGTAGAATCACATCCATTAACGCGTGAACGTAAAGCATTGGCCTCTTGGCGGCGCTGACCTAATATTGCACCACGACGGTTTGCAGGTATAACAAATATCACTTGCTGTATAAGATATTCATTAGCGGTTGGTTTAACACCACCATTTTTTAACATACGTTGTACAGCTTCCCCTTCGGAAACCATACCTTCAGCACGGAAACGCGCGCTGACCAAGCGACCCCATCCCATTTGCACCATGATATAAGCTTTAAAATGGGCTGGTGTCAAACCTGCTTGCGTTAACATTTGTCCCATTTGCTGAGGGGACATATTATTGCGCGCGGCAAAATTGTCATATGCAGCATTAACTTCTTGTAGACTGACTTCAATGTTGCGGCGTTTCATTTCTACACGCTTTAACATTTCGTCAGTTAACTCTTCGCGAGCTAACTGGGTAAGATTACCGCCGCGGTTTTGAACCTTTAGAAACGCTTTACGCTGTTCAATGTCAAGATTTGTGATTGCATTGCCATTTACTACCAAGGCAACGGTTGTTGATGCTGCTTGAGCTGCATGCAAGCCTGCAAAATCACTACCAACAAAACTAACACTTAAGGCCGCAGACATTAAATATGCAAAAAGGCGGCTTTTTATTCTTACCATATTTCAAGCTCTCATCTTATTCGATGTCATAACGACATATGTTTTAACACAATTATAATAAAATAAAAGGCAAAACAATGACAGGTCCATAACGAACCATATTAACAAGTGTAAAATTAACGGGCGGTCCCTGATCCAAAATCACCAATTGTACGAAATGATAGCATAAAATTCCAATTATGCGAAGATGCGGTTTCTCCTGGATTGCGAGTTTGCGAATAACCAAAAAGAATACCAAAGCATTCATCTTGATAATTTATTGCGGTACCCGCGCGCACAACCGTCTCTGAAACAATATCATAGCTAGTATTGGCTGATATATTCCAATTGTTAATTATTTTAACGCTTCCATTAACTGAAACTTCTTGACGGTCATCAGAATAGCCATAATTAGCTTGGCGCTCAATATAGGCGTATTGCGTTCCTAGCGATAGACTGGACCATTGCTTGCGAAGATCTATTTCACCGCGCCGCACTTGCAAGGTTCTTTCATCAAAGCGCCCACGCGTTGCCAAGGATAGGCCTGCACCATCAGATAAGCCAAGCATTGCTACATAATCAGAGCGTGCGGTTTCAAGGCCAGAATTGGAGCCAACGCTAACCAAGTCACTGCTATCAAATGAATTTATGCCGCCGAGTTGGAATGACTGTCCTGCTAGGCCATAAAGCGACCAGTTATTATCAAAGTTGCCAGAATAACGTACACCCAAATTGGCTCTAGTGCCGCCTTCTACGCGATCATATCCCGAAAACTTGTCGCGCTCAAATAATGTAGTTGCATCAAATACGAAACTTTGTGCATCCTCATTGGTTAAGCGCCCAGCATATTGTTCATTATTGCGAGCATAAATTTGTGCGGTTGGCTCAATGATATGGGTTGAACTGCCCGCACTTATTAAAATTGGATAGCGCACTTCCAAGCCAGCTGTAGCCATGCCACGCAAGGCATTATCTTTAATATCAAATTTGCTATAGTCTAAGCTAGATGATAGCGCTTTGCTATAATTATCGTCCGGCGATATTACAAAACCATCGCCGCGCAAAGCAAATAACGGTGTTATCACCAAACCTTGCTCAGATATAAAATCACGCTTCCATTCAAGTTCGCCAGTTAAGCGTGTTGATGTTCCATTGATGCCGGCTAAGCGCGCTCTGTCAAGCGCGTTTCCATTCCAGTCAGCAAATGCATAATCGGCATTTTCTCTATATAGTGATTGGAAGTTTGACGTAACCTTTAACTCACCGCCGAAAACAGCTTCATCAGGAATGAACGAATAATCAATCCTTGGTAAAACCCAAGGTTGTTTGGTATTACGTTCACTGCTATTTGATTTTAATAGATCTTCTTGAACATCGAAGTGATAAAAGCGCATGTCAAAATAATTGCGCTTATTCAAACCAGTCAAGTATATTTGTGACCGGTTAACCTCCGAATTATAATCAGAAATACCGTAGGTTCTGCTAAAATTACGATCTGATTGTGCAAGAATGTCCCAACCAAAATTCCAGCGCGGATTAATATTAAAATCGCCCTTAGTAGTCAAAGAGTAGCGATTAGTTTGGCGCTTATCAATTGACCAGCTATCAAAGTCGTCACGATTTAATTGGTTGATGTAATTTAAGCGAATGTCATAGCTACCGTTTTCTAAACGATGCCGCCATTCACCCGAGACCAATGCGCCTTGCTTGGAATAGCCAGTTGTTGACAAAGTAAAATCATAGTTGGGTGCTAAATTCCAGAAATAGCCGCTTGAAACACCAAACCCTAAATTATCTTTATAAATAAAGCTAGGTGAAAGAAAACCGCTCTTTCTTTTGACTGAAGGATCGGCCATTTCAAAAACAGGAAACCAAGCAATCGGTACACCATATACTTCAAAGCGACTATCTTCAAAGCGCATGGTTTTAGTTGTGCCGTTCCAGATAATTTTGCGCGCTTTAACCTGCCAAAGCACTTCACTATCAGGCTTTTGGTAACAAGGCTCACAAGCTGTATAGGCGCCGTTATTAAAGACGGTCATTTGTCCGCCACTGCGCTCAGCGCTTTCAGCTGCAAAACGTGTATTATCGGCGGTTTCAGCACGAAGGCTATTCACAAATCCTTCACCAAGATCGTCGGTTAAATCAACTTCTTGGGCATAAACTTTTACACCTTTTGCATCGACAATCTCTACATTGCCACGCCCCATCACACGCTTAGTTTGTTGGTTGTAGGTAACCTCTCGTGCAACAATACGGTTACCATTATATTCAATTTGAACATTGCCTCGAGCAGTTACTGTATGCTGATCTCGATCCATTACCATTTCATCAGCTGATAATAACATTGGAGCGTTATTATTAGCAGAATTACTAGTGGTTAAAGAGCCAATATTTTGGGTATAGGCAGAGGAAGGTAGTCCTACAGTTCCTAAAACACAAGCAAGTGCTGTACCACAAGCCAAGGCCTGTAGGTAACCAATGTAATTACTGTGTTTATTTAATTTATTCACTAGCCATCCTCCTTATGGAGCAAGAAAGAAACTCCAAAGAACATTGCAATTAAAACTGGTACCCATGCAGCGACTATGGGGGGGACATAACCTGCATCACCAAAAGCTTTAACCATTACCGATACAACATAAAGCACGAAACCTGCAAGGATGCCAGCTAAAATCATAATACCAGACTGGCCAAATCGTACAAATTTCAATGAAACAGTTGCTGCGATTAATGTCATTGCCACAAGAAGGGCAGGTAATGCAATGAGAGATTGCAGTTGCATGTTAAAATTATTTGCAGAATACCCAAAAGAACGTGCGACCTCAATTTTATGAGGAAGTTCATAAAACGGAATGGTTGTTGGATCTGCTAGGCGCTCCTCTAAATATTCGGGGCGTAGCTGGGTCGGTATTTCCAATGTTTTAAAAGACTTGGGTGGCGCGCCTGCACTGGTTTGAGTTACATTGTCCAAAATCCATTTGCCAGTTTCTAAGGTTGCGGTGCTAGCATTTAGCCAGTCTTTTATTGTTTTGTCATCATTATAGCGAACAAATACAGCATTTTGTAAAACGCGACCTTTTTCGAGAATCAATGCAGCACCAATAGTTATCCTGCTATTCCCAGTGCTTTGTGTTAGCCAAGGAACACGATTGTCTTTTGCGCTAATTGCAATATTGGTTGGATTAGTCCATTGAGCAATAAGGCTTTCTGCTTTTGCTTGGCTCCAAGCTGCAAGTGGGTTAACGATGACCACTGCTGCAAGGCCAAATAGTAACGCCCCTACACAAGCAGGCAATAAAAATTGCCAAGCAGAAAGCCCTATAGAGCGTGCCACCACAAGCTCGAATCGGCGATTAAGAGACATTAATGTTGCCATTGCTGAAAATAAAGCAACAAAGGGAAAGAGTTGTTGCATGATAAAAGGAATGCGCAAGGCAGATAAAGCAAAAGCGCCTAAAGCTGAATAGCCGGGGAGAGACGCAAGTCGCCCCGCATTTTCAGAAAAATCTATTAACATGGCAAGGGTGAAAATACCGATGACAAAGTAAAAAGTAATACGGATATAACGAATGAAAAAATAGCGTCCAAGTGTCCAGCCAATCATTTTTGGACTCCTTCATTCGCTGCTTTCTTAGTTTTTTTAAATCGAACTTTCGAAAACACTTTTGCTAAACTATCTTGCCAAATTTGCGGTATAGATAATTGACGATTTGTCAGTAATAGAAATGACAGGAACATAATTGATAAAATGGGAACCGCATAGAGAAAAGGAATATAAGCAAGATCATTGTCGGCCTTGTCACCAAAAAAATAACCAAGCCAAAAAATAAAAAACGTACAACCCAAGGCAACTAAAATTGCAGATGTGCCACCTTGCCGGTGTGAGCGCGCGTCGCCAACGGTTGTCAACGCAATCAAGGCGAATACTATTGGATAAAGCCATGAAGAAAACCTGCGGTGCAATTCGGCTGTATATTGTTGTGGACGGCGTTGAAAATTGGGGTCATCGGGGTTGGGGTGGCGTAATTCCGATAAGAATTGGTCTTTAGGATAGGTAAAAGAGCCGCGTTCTTCTGGCGCAAATTCACTTAAATCAAATGTATAGGATTCAAATTTAATGATTTTTATATCACCAGTTTTGTATTCGCGGCGTTGGATTTCACCATTTTTTAATACTAAAAAATCTCCATTTTTATTATTGGCAACATAACCGCTAACCGCGTAATAATTAATTTCAATGTTTGGATCAGTGCGATTGACAATAAAAAGCTCACCAATTTTTCCATCCGCTGTACGTTCGCCAATTTCGAGATAGATATTTTGCTTTAACTGGCGAAAGGCTCCTGTTTGTAAGAACATATTAATTAGATCTGAATTGGCTGAAGCCAACATTTGTCGCATATTGAGGCGGGCATGTGGTGCAACATAATTTGTAATAGCGAAGGAGCTGATAGATGCTAAAATTGCCAATAATATTACTGGGCGCCAGATAACATAACGCGGACTACCCGCAGCAGATATAACGACAAGCTCGGAGTCTTGGTTCATCATATAAAAAATGATAACAATCGCGATAACAAGCGCAAAAGGAATAACGAGCGGAATAACTGAAGGTATAATAAGCGTGGACAAATTAAAAAATGTCCAAAAAGTTTGTCCGCTGGTGGTTAGAAAATTAATGCGATCAAGTAGCTGGACAATCCAAACGATCCCGATTGAACCAAGCAAAACGGCAAAAAATAAAGTTAGAATCCTGCGCAGGATATAGGTCTCGATTAAATGCATAAAAAGAGTTGAAACTCCTGCTCTCTTGGGCGAATAGGCCTTTTAAAAAATATCAATTTGTAAAATGAAACTTAATTTATCATATTACCGATAAGAATCGCATATAAAGCTTAATTATTTTACTTTTGCCATAGGTTTTTACATTTTTTCAAGAAGCTATCATAAATTGTGTAATTAAACAGTAAATCCAAAACAAAGGGATGCTCAATGTCAAAGATTATTTCGCCTAAGATTTCCAGCGTTGCCAAGCCTAAAAAAGGCACTTTTATAATATTTAATGGGGCTAATGTAAGGCCAAGTGATAAGGTTTTAAAAATTGCCAATGAAGATTTCGTCAACCAATTAATTAAAGTTCATGGTTTTAAAGGTGAAGTTTCCACCGCTGTCGAATCTATTCAAAATAATGAACAAGGTTATGATCGTCTTATTCTCATTGGTGCTGGTGAGGTTGATAAATATAATTTTGATGACTGGATGAAACTTGGCGGTTCAACTGCGGCACAATTTGGTGGTAGTCAAAATATTACCGTTGCCCTTTCTTTTGCGGATATTACACCGTCAAAGCGTGATATTGCTGATTTTATAAGCGGTATAATGCTGCGGCTCTATGATTTTGATAAATATAAAACTAAAGCAAAGAAAGATAATAAGGCACCAGTAAAGCTTACTATTCAAGCTGATGATGAAAAGCTTTTAAGTGCCGCCTTTGAAAAGTCTCAACAAATGGTTGAGGCAATTATTCTTGCTCGTGATCTTATTAATGAGCCTGCGAATATTTTGGGCCCCGTTGAATTTTCTGAAGAAATACAAAAACTTGAAAAACTTGGACTCAAAATTGAAATTCTAGGTGAAAAAGAGTTACGCAAGCTTGGTGCTAATGCCATTTTAGGTGTGGCGCGTGGCTCTGCGCGTCCACCGCGCCTTGCAATCATGCGTTGGAATGGCAGCGCATCTAAAGATAATCCTATTGCCTTTGTTGGTAAAGGTGTTGTTTTCGATACTGGTGGCATTTCGCTTAAAGGCGGGGCAGGTATGGAAGATATGAAAGGTGATATGGGGGGAGCCGCCGCAGTTGTTGGTGCAATGCGCCTTTTGGCAGCCCGTAAAGCCAAGGTAAATGCGGTTGGTGTTGTGGGCTTGGTTGAAAATATGCCGGATGGTGATGCACAACGCCCTGGTGATATTGTTACATCAATGTCAGGGCAGACGATTGAGATTATCAATACCGATGCTGAAGGTCGCTTAGTTCTTGCTGATGCCTTATGGTACACAAAAGAAAAGTTTAAACCAAAGTTGATGATTGATTTGGCAACACTGACTGGGGCTATTATGGTGGCTCTTGGGCATGAGCATGCTGGTCTTTTTGCTAATGATGATGCATTGGCCGATCATCTACTTGATGCCGGCCGTTTAACCGGTGAGAAATTGTGGCGCATGCCATTGGGCAAAGAATATGACAAGATTGTTGATTCGAAATTTGCTGATATGCGCAACAGTACTGGTCGGTTGGCTGGTTCGGTAACGGCGGCGCAATTTTTAAAACGCTTTGTTGGTGATACTCCTTGGGCCCACCTTGATATTGCTGGTGCAGCTATTGATTCAATTAAAAATGAGTACAACCAATCATGGGCATCGGGCTTTGGCGTACGCCTATTAGATCGGTTTGTTGCCGAATATTATGAGGACTAAGTTTTGAGTGAAGTTCTGTTCTATCACTTAACACAATCAACATTAGACAGGACCCTGCCGGGTCTTGTCGAGCGCTCATTAGAGCGAAAGTGGCGCGTTTCAATCCAATTTGATAGTGAAAAACGCCGTGATGAAATTGATAAGCATTTATGGGCATTTTCACCAATATCATTTATTCCACATGGACTTGATAGTGATATTTGGCCTCATGAGCAGCCAGTTATCTTAACTTGCACAGACGAAAATCCTAATCAATCAACAGTGCGTTTTTGCATTGAGGGAGCGCAGTGCAAAAATCTTGATAATTACGAGCGTATTGTCATCATATTCGATGGACATGATGGCGAACAACTTAATCGTGTACGTGCGCAATGGAAAGAGTTTAAAACATCGGGGCATACGGTCACCTATTGGCAACAAAACGAAAACCAAAAATGGGAGAAAAAAGCTTAAAATGCGAGTAACACCAATATTATTAATAGCCATTGGTCTTTGGGGTCTGGCAAAGCCAGAAACATTGCTTGATCCAAGTCATTTAGAATATGGACGTTGGATTTTTGTTGTTATTATTGCGCTTGGGGGCTATGCACTATGGCGGACTGTAAAGTCTATGAAGCGTTGATAGGTGTTAGTAGATGTTACTTGCACGACGTATTCTTATTTTGTCTTGGGCTTTAGCAGCTTCATTACTAACGCTTTTTCTCATTGGTTTTAGTCATATTTATTCATCACTTTTTGGTGAGGCCCATGTTTTAATGGCGTTTGATGTAAGTTTCATATTATTTACAGTTATATATACGCTTGTTTTTTGGCGTATTTTAAAGCGACCATTGCCAATTTGGGTTACATTTTTAGCCTTTTTACCGCCTTTTGCAATATTTTGGCTCATTTTGGCGCCTTAAACAACGCCTTAATAGATTTTTAAAATGCACTTAATAGAAAAGCCCCTTCATCTTGAATGAAAGGGCTTTTTATTTTTTGGGCATCTATTCGCAAATTGCGACTACTGACTGATTTCTTTATCTTTAAAGGCGATGAATGCAATTAAAGAAATTATAGCGCTTAGGCAAAGATAATAGCCAAGATAAGCGAGATTGTTAAACTTATCAACGAGTAACGTCGCGATAAATGGAGCAAAAGACCCACCTAAAATTCCAGCCAAATTGAAAGTCATCGACGCGCCACTATAGCGAATATTAGTTGGGAAAGGTGAAGCTAATACCGCACCAATTGGACCATAGGTTAGGCCCATAAGTGATAGGCCAATAATTGATACTGCAAATAGTCCCCAAATACCTTGGCTGAGGAAATAAGGAACAGTAAAGGAGAATAATGCGATGAAGATGGTTACATAAATCATTAAGCGGCGGCGACCAACTATATCAGAAATCCGACCAGCAAAAGGAATGAAAAGTGCAAAAAATACAGCACCAGCGATTTCAACCTCCAAAGCTTGGGTAAAGCTTAGCCCTGCATTTTTTTGTGAGTAAGTAAGGAGATAGGCGGTAAACAGGTAAAACAACACAAATGTAGTCATACCAGCAAAAGTTCCTAATAACAATGTACGCAAATGCTTGGTGAAAACATCTACCATTGGTACTTTTACGCGTTCTTCACGTTCAATTGCAGCTTTAAATTGCGGGGTTTCACTGATTGAAAGACGAACCCAAAGACCAACGACAATAAGGATAATACTGGCGATAAATGGAATGCGCCAACCCCAATTGTAAATTTGCTCCATATCCAAAACGGTTATCATCGCCCAGAATAAGCCTGCGGATAAAATAAGACCGATAGGCGCGCCTAGTTGTGGAAACATTGCATACCAACCGCGTTTTTCAGGTGGAGCATTTTCGGTTGCAAGCAGCACAGCGCCGCCCCATTCACCGCCAAGACCAATACCTTGACCAAAGCGACAAAGTGTTAGTAGCAAAGGCGCAAACCAACCGATGTCTTTATAGGTGGGCAAGCAGCCAATGATGACAGTTGAGATGCCCATGGTGAGCAAAGCAGCAACCAATGTGGCTTTTCTACCAATCTTATCGCCATAATGGCCAAATATAATGGCTCCAAGCGGTCTTGCAAAAAAGGCCGCAGAAAAAATGGCAAATGAGCTGAGTACGGCAAGCGTGTTGGCATCTGGATTTAGCGCATCGCCTTTTGCAAAGAAAATATCAGGAAAGAATAAGGCTGCAGCAATGGCAAAGACATAAAAATCAAAAAATTCTATAGTCGTGCCAATAAGGCTTGCAAGCAAAACCTTGCCGATGGAGTTTTTAGTAGTGCTATTGGAGGAAGCGGTTGACATTTTATTACGAGTCCGCATTGTTTAAAGTATGATAATTACAAAAATGAAGGTAAATTCATAATTTAATTTCCAATTTATGTCTATAGGCATAAATTGGAAATATGCGAAATCATGGCAAAATAATGTTGCTTGATAATAGTATGATATGGAATTTGGTTAAAATACAGCATCAGCATCACGATGCATGAAGAATGGCATAATTTATCAACAATACGTGATTTAATATAGGGAAAAAGGGCATCATAGATGCCCTTGAATGTAATTTAAATATTAACCTCACCAATGCGCTCTAGCGCATCAATGATGAGATCCCAAAAACCTTCGCGATCAAGCTCGGTTGCTACTTGCGTATGGCAGCTTTCATCAACTGGGAAACGGAAATCTGCAACCGTCATACCAAGAGTGAGAGTTCCTGTGAGTTCAATATCAACCGGAACACGCTTAGTTTTGATAAGGTTTGGATTGATGACATAGGCAACCGCACAAGGATCATGTACTGGTGGAGCCGTAAAACCCTGCGCTTCTTTATACATTTTGCCAAAGAATTCTAACAGCTCTACAACAAATTGAGCAGGTTTCGTGCCAATCGCAGCAATTTTTTCAACAATATCGGGCGTTGCAAGTGCTTGGTGGGTAAGGTCAAGCCCTACCATGGTGAGCGGCCATTTTTCGTTAAAGACGATGTGGGCAGCTTCTGGGTCAATTTTAATATTGAATTCGGCAACCGCACTCCAATTACCGACGTGATAGCCACCACCCATTAGCACCACTTCTT
Organism: Bartonella sp. HY761; assembly: GCF_026743145.1. Classification (NCBI taxonomy): domain Bacteria; kingdom Pseudomonadati; phylum Pseudomonadota; class Alphaproteobacteria; order Hyphomicrobiales; family Bartonellaceae; genus Bartonella; species Bartonella sp. HY761. Next base: position 1,595,775 of record NZ_CP104887.1, on the reverse strand, counting down.
TTACCCGCTCGGCAATGCGTGGTTCTTTTCTAACCGCCATAGCAATATTGGTAAGGCCGGCAGTTGGTACGATTGTAATTGTTTTAGGCGGATGTGACATGATGGTGTCAATAATGAGATCAACACCGTGACGCGGATCAAGCTTTAGTGTTGGCTCTGGTAGCACGGGGCCATCAAGACCAGAATCACCATGAATATCAGGGGCAACTTCAATGGCGCGAATTAATGGGCGCACACAACCTGCTGCAAAAGGTACATTGGTAATATTAGCAATACGTGCGACTGCAAGCGCGTTGCGTGTCACTTTTTCGAGCGTCTGGTTACCAACAACAGTGGTTACAGCTACAAGTTCAATATTAGGATTACCATGGGCTAACAACATGGCAATGGCATCGTCGTGACCAGGGTCACAGTCTAAAATGATCTTTTGTTTCGTTTCGCTCATAGTTTTACCTTTATATCTTTTAGTCTTTTCATTTTATTTCGTAAAAATTCGATGTATAAATATGCTCTAGTTTTTCACTCATCAATGATGGTTTTTGGATGAAAATTTTCTACAACCAATTAATCAGAATAACTGCAAGATGTTAAATTTGCAAATTCTAATAAATAATTTGTGATAATATCATAAAAATAACAAAAATTTTTAGATTTAGTTTCATATAAAAAAGTGTTGTTATGCGACTAAAGAAAATAATGGCTTTTTGAAGCTGTAAGTCAAAGGCACTGATCGCTTAAATATATGCGCTTGACCAATATTAAGCCTGTCTAAATTTAATATATCATTGAGCAATTGGTTTTGGGGAAGGCTGTATTAACGCATCAACAAGCTGCAATTTAATCATTGCAACGTAAGTAGAACAAATTGCGCCAACTATTGCGGGTCTCAAATACACTGTTTGTTCTAAAGTTTCAGATTGTTCAAATTGTATATTTATATGATTTAATTGATTTTAATGGCGTCTCCGATAGGATTCGAACCTACGACCTGCGGTTTAGAAGACCGCTGCTCTATCCAGCTGAGCTACGGAGACATATGGGGCCATCAAAACATTAATAGTCAACAATTTAGCCTTATATGAAAGCTTATTCAGCAAATCAAGCTTTTAAATTAAATAAATCAACCCTATCCACTGTTCTGCCCCAAAATAAAAATTGGCTCTTATGGTAGTTTAGCTAATGGTAAATGGTGGTAGGCACGGTTTAGATAGATCAGAGCATCATCTGCGGATTCGCGTTTAATATCGACGACCGCGCCATAAAGCACATAATGAGTGTCATGCTCATGCCAGCCAACAAGACGGCAATCAAATGAAGCAAGGGCGCCAACAAGGGCGGGCGAATCTGTTTTCATACTGTGCCACTCAGCTTTGGCAAAACGCTCATCCTGGCTAAGGCCACCGCGCCCTGCAAATATGTCGGCAAGTTCATGTAAATTGCCTGCAAGAGTATTGACGCAAAACCGACCATTATCGATAAAAAGACGATTATTGGCATGGGTTTTCATGAGGCAAATGAGTAAGGTGGGTGGGGAATCTGATAGGGAGCAACAGGCGGAAATTGTTGTGCCGCGCTTACCAGCAAGTCCATCGGTTGTAACAATATGAACTGCACCAGCAAAATGGCTCATTGCATCGCGATAGGATTGTGATGCAATTGGCTCCATTTTTTCTAATTCAATTGTGTTAATAGGGTTAGCCATAAAATACGTCCATATTAATTTCACTTTTAATCAAGAGTTTTATATGAAAGCCTTGAAAAAATAATGATATAGTTTTACCGCAGTCATGCTTAATTGCCGATAAGGTCTAGTTTAATTTATAAAGCTTGTGAAGAGCCTGAATACAACCATAGTGAAAAAGATTGTTCTCTTTAGAATTTCTTTAAAATAAAGCAGCCCAGCATAATAGGGAAGGTAATATGGCACGCATTGATTTGGTTCTAGGAGGAACACGTTCTGGAAAATCGGTATTTGCAGAAAATTTAGTTCTACAAACAGACTTAACTGCAATTTATCTTGCTACAGCACAAGCCTTCGATGATGAGATGAAAACCCGTATTCAGTTGCACCAAGAACGAAGAAAAAATTATTGGCAAACATTAGAATGTCCGTTAGAGTTGGGTGCAGCGCTTAAAAGCTTGAATAGTCCGGACAATATTATTCTAGTTGATTGCTTGACTTTATGGCTCAGCAATTTAATGCTTAACGACTATGATATTGCAGCCTATCAAAATACTTTGCTCAATCAACTGCAAAACAATGAATCCCATCTTGTTTTTGTTGCGAATGAAGTAGGCTTGGGTATAGTGCCGGACAACAAACTAGGCCGGCAGTTTCGCGACTTTGCCGGTGAGCTCAATCAAAAAATTGCTAGCTATGCTGATAATGTTTATTTTATTGCAGCAGGACTTCCAATCCAATTAAAGGGTAATTAGTTATGACATTGCTTACAACCAAAATTCCGACCACCGTCATCACAGGTTTTTTGGGATCTGGTAAAACAACTATGATCCGTCATTTACTTGAAAATGCAAATGGTAAACGGATAGCTTTGATTATTAATGAATTTGGTGATTTTGGCGTTGATGGTAATTTGCTTAAAAGTTGTGGAATTGAAAATTGCAAGGAAGAAGATGTTATCGAGCTAAATAATGGTTGTATTTGTTGTACCGTTGCTGATGATTTTATACCTGCAATGACCAAGATTTTGGCACGTAGCGAGCGGCCTGATCAAATTATTATTGAAACATCAGGACTTGCCTTGCCGCAGCCCTTGGTTGCAGCTTTTAATTGGCCTGAAATTAAAACATCCGTAACCGTTGATGGCGTTATTACCGTTGTTGATAGTGCGGCGGTTGCTGAGGGACGCTTTGCCGATGATCATGACAAGATTGCCGCTCAACGTTTAAGTGATGAATCGCTAGACCATGAAAGTCCATTGGAAGAATTGTTTGAAGACCAAATCAAGGCTGCAGACCTTATTGTCTTAAATAAAACCGACTTAATTGATGAGCAACAATTAGCTGAAGTTAAACAAACGATTGCAGCAAATGGCGAGCGGGTTGCTAATATGGTTGCTGCTAATTTTGGTAAACTTGGTGCAGATATAGTGCTTGGTTTAAATGTCGGCACAGAAAGCGACATTGAAAACCGTAAATCCCATCATGAGATGCATCATGAAGACGGGGAAGCCCATAGTCATGATGAATTTGAGAGCTTTGTGGTTGAACTTGGTGAAATCACCGATCCAATCCTTTTTGTTGATACATTAAAGAATATTATTCGTGACAATGATATTTTACGCCTTAAAGGTTTTATGGCGGTTAAAGGCAAAGCCATGCGCCTTGTTGTTCAAGCTGTTGGCAGTCGTATTGAACATTACTATGATCGTCCGCTTGATGAAAGTGAAAAGGGTTTAAGTCGCTTAGTGGTGATTGGATTGCATGATATGGATGTTACAAAAATTACAAAGTCCATTCAGCAAGTAGCTGATAAGACCTAATAATGCATCTTTTACTGGCGCAAAAAGGTGCAATCAGCGACGCTGATGAGGCAATTGATCTTGGACAATCGGTAGGTGAAGTAATTTTTCTATCATCTGCCGATACGGAGCTATGTAGCATAGCCGCAGCAAAATCCGCGCTTTTAGATAAGGCTTATTCATTACGGTTAGCCAATTTATTGGCTCTTTCTCACCCGATGTCGGTGGATCATTATATTGAGCGAACTGCAAAATTCGCTCGCCTTATTGTTGTACGTGTTATTGGCGGCGTAAGTTATTGGCGCTATGGTTTGGAAACGCTTTACGCTGCCGCTTGCGAATATGATATTAAATTGGTGGTTTTACCAGGTGACGATAAACCAGATCCAACTTTGATGCGTTTTTGTAGCATTTCCCGCGAGGATTGCGATGCTTTGTGGCAGTATTTGATTGAAGGTGGCAGCTTTAATGCCCAGCATTTTCTCAATTATTGTGGTTTTATACTAGGGAAAAATGAACGTCCAATTGGTGCAAAACCTTTAATGAAAGCGGGACTTTGGTGGCCCAATCTTGCAAATCCTAGTTTGACAGAAATTCAAAATAAATGGCAAGAAAATGGGGTAGTCGCCAATAGCCCTATTGTACCAATTACTTTTTATCGTGCTCTTGTTCAAAGTGGGCAGACTGAGCCAATTGCAGCGATAGTGGAAGCTTTACAGCAGCGCGGTCTTGCACCGTTACCACTTTTTATAAGTAGCTTAAAAGACAGTTTAAGTGTTGCTATTCTTGATGAACTGCTAAGCCAGTGCCCACCAGCGCTTATTTTAAACACAACGGGTTTTGCTGTTTCGTCATTAAGCGGTGAGACAACCGGTACAGTGCTTGATAAATATCATAATATGGTGTTGCAGGTGGTTTTATCAAGTAGCGATAAAGCTACATGGCAATCATCAAGTCGTGGTTTGCCAGCACGAGACATTGCCATGAATGTGTCTTTGCCGGAAGTAGACGGCCGTGTTTTAACTCGTGCTATATCCTTTAAAGCGGCAGAATTTTTTGATGAAGAAGTGGAAGCCAATATTATTCGCCATCAAATACAGCAAGATCGTGTTGATTTTGTTGCTGATTTAGCAAGAAATTGGATTAAACTTGGCAAAAAAGCGCCAATTGAACGAAATGTCGCTTTAGTTATGGCTAATTATCCGGGTGGTGATGGCCGTTTGGGACATGGGGTTGGTCTTGATACACCTGCAGCCACCCATTTGGTATTGAATGCTTTACAAAATAATGGCTATAATGTTGAAAATATCCCTGAAACACCACTAGCTCTTATGGAAAAGCTGATCGAAGGGCCCACCAATGAGGGGGTAAAAGGTCGTATTATTAATGTGTCCCTTGCTCTTCACCGTTATCGGCAATTATTTGCACAATTACCGCAGATCACCCAAGATGAAATGAAAGTGCGCTGGGGTGACCCACAGGAGGATGCATTTATTGTTGATGATGCTTTTGCGCTTCCAATTCTGTTCTTTGGTAAAATAGTCGTTGCATTACAGCCTGAGCGTGCTTTTGGTATGGATGCCAAACAAGTTTACCATGCCCCTGACATTGTTCCATCTCACCACTATATGGCGTTTTATTTTTGGCTGCGTCATGTCTATGGGGCAGATGCCATTGTGCATATAGGTAAGCATGGCAATTTGGAATGGTTACCAGGTAAAGCATTGGCGCTGTCGCAAAATTGCTATCCGGAACTAGCGCTTGGTGCAATCCCGCATATTTATCCCTTTATCGTCAATGATCCAGGTGAGGGGACGCAAGCCAAACGGCGTTCAAGTGCAGTGATAATCGATCACATGACACCGCCATTAACCCGCGCTGAAAGTTATGGGCCGCTTAAAGATTTAGAAGTCTTGGTGGATGAATATTATGAGGCATCAGGGGTCGATCCGCGCCGATTGTTGAAGCTGAAAGATCAAATTTTACAACTGGTTGACATAACAGGTATTGGCAATGATGCAGGGATTAAAGGGCACGATGATGAGGATCTTGCCTTGCAAAAACTTGATGCCTTTTTATGTGATTTGAAAGAATTACAAATTAGAGATGGTTTGCATGTTTTTGGCAGGGCGCCAACCGGCAAGCAATTGACTGATCTGTTAGTGGCTTTGGTTCGTGTTCCACGGGGTCAAAATGAAGATGGTAGTTTACATCGTGCTATAGCCAATGATCTTGATTTGGGTTTTGATCCGTTAAATTGTGATTTGGCAGCGCCTTGGCAAGGTAAGCGGCCTCAAATCCTTGCTGATTTAATCAATGATCCTTGGCGTAGCTTCGGTGATAGCGTTGAGCGTATCGAATTATTAGCGGCAAGTCTTGTTGAAAAAACTATTATTTGTCCAGCCTTGCTGCCACAAACCCAAATAATTTTGCAAAAAATTGATAGGTTTTTACGCCCTTTAGTAAAAAGCTGCGGCAATGCCGAAATGAATGGCCTGCTCACTGCGCTTGATGGTAAATTTGTTGCTCCAGGACCATCTGGTGCGCCAACGCGCGGGCGACTTGATGTCTTACCAACAGGGCGCAATTTTTACTCGGTTGATAACCGCGCTGCGCCAACCCCTGCTGCATGGGATTTGGGTTTTCGCTCTGCCGAATTGTTGATAAAACGCTATGTTCAAGATCACGGTGATTGGCCAAAAGCGCTGGGGCTTACCGTTTGGGGCACGTCTAATATGCGCACGGGCGGCGATGATATTGCACAGGCTTTAGCTTTACTTGGCGTTAAGCCCTTATGGGATATGGCATCACGGCGGGTGACGGGATATGAAATTATACCTTTAGAAAAATTATGCCGTCCGCGTGTTGATGTCACGCTGCGTATATCAGGGTTTTTCCGTGATGCGTTTCCCGATCAATTGGTTTTGCTTGACCAAGCCATTAGAGCTGTTGGTGCGCTTGATGAAGAGGAGGGCTATAACCCGATTGCTGCCAATATGAAGGGGGATATGAAGCGTTTCATGGATGATTATGGATTGCCCCATCAACAAGCGAGCCAAAAGGCCGGTTATCGTATTTTTGGGGCAAAACCGGGGCATTATGGAACTGGCTTACAAGAGCTTCTTGATTCTGGTGAGTGGGATGCGCGGGATGATCTTGGAAAAGCATGGCTCGCCAATTCTGATCATGCCTATGGCATAGGCGAGGGGAAAACAGCAGGCGAAGAATTAAACTCCAGAATGCGCTCCTTGCAATTAATTGTACAAAATCAGGATAATAGAGAGCATGATTTGCTAGATTCTGGTGAATATTATGCTTTTGAAGGTGGTATGGCTGCGGCCGCAGCAACGCAATCAGGGCAATGGCCGCAAATCTATCATAATGATTTATCAAGACCGGAACGACCACTCATCAAAACCTTAGAAGAAGAAATTGCTCGCACATTGCGTGGCCGTGCCATCAATCCCAAATGGATTGCAAGTGCGATGCGGCACGGCTTTAAGGGCGGCGTAGAAATGGCAGCAAGCGTTGACTATCTTTTTGCGTTTGCAGCAACTACAAATGCCGTGCGTAGCGATCATTTTGAAGCAATTTATGATGCTTATATTAATGATGATATGGTTCGATCATTTTTGACTGAGCAAAATCCGGCAGCATTGCGTGAGATAGCACAAAAGCTAAATGAGGCTTTAGATCGTGGGCTTTGGGTTGGGCGCTCCAATTCAGCAGCATTTCAATTGGAAGAATTACAAAATAAGGGTGAATGAAATGGATAAAACCACTATGACGACCGAGGAAATCAATGCCCGTCACGCGGAAAAAATGAAGAAAAAAAAAGCTGCCCGCGATCGAATGAATGAGGGGAAAACCGGCGAAAAAGGACTTTTGATTGTTAATACCGGTAAAGGTAAAGGCAAATCAACCGCAGGTTTTGGTATGGTTTTTCGCGCCCTTGGCCATAATATGAAAATTGGTGTTGTGCAATTTGTTAAAGGTTCACGCGCCACCGGCGAGCGTTTGGCCTTGGATAAATTTGGTGATCAAGTAACTGTGTTTGCCGCAGGCGAGGGCTTTACTTGGGAAACACAAGACCGTGAAAAAGACATTGCCATGGCACGGGAAGCTTGGGAAGTTGCTAAATTAATGATTTTGGACGAAAGTTACGATATGGTGCTTTGTGACGAGTTGAATATCGTTCTGCGCTATGATTATTTGCCTTTAGAAGAAGTGCTTGAAACCGTGCGTGAACGCCCATTTATGAAGCATGTCATTATTACTGGCCGCAATGCCAAGCAAGAGCTTATCGATGAAGCTGACCTTGTTACTGAAATGGAGCTCATCAAGCATCCGTTTCGCTCAGGTATTAAAGGACAAAAGGGGGTTGAGTTTTAAAAATGGCAGCTTCTTGGCAGTTTTGGGCAGTTTTATCAGCAGTTTTTGCAGCTTTAACCGCAATTTTTGCAAAAGTAGGTATTCATGGCATTAATTCTGATTTTGCTACTTTTATACGCACGCTGGTTATTGTGGCGGCACTTTGCCTGTTTTTAACCCTTACCGATCAATGGCATAAGCCAAGTGAAGTATCAGCTAAATCATGGCTATTTCTTGTTCTATCAGGGCTGGCAACAGGTGCTTCATGGCTTGCTTATTTTAGGGCCTTGCAAATTGGCGATGCTTCAAGGGTTGCACCGGTTGATAAATTATCGGTTATTTTAGTCGCGATTTTTGGTGTGGCGTTTCTTGGTGAAAAACTATCTGGTATCAATTGGCTCGGTGTTGTTTTCATTGCTGGTGGCGTCATATTATTATCTTTAAAGTTATGAGTATTTTATATTCATAACTTGCGTTTTTCGTAATTTACAAAGGGTATTTATGTACCCTTTGTAAATAGAATTTTTTTTTGATTGAAAGCGATATTTGGTGAAATTTATCAATTAAATATTGTCTTTAAGGTATGTTTTTCTTTGATTACATGAGGTTTTCTTTTTATTGTTGGTGAGGTTTATCAAAAAGATATAAATTGTTGTTGCAAATTTATGTCGCCAAAATGCTCAAACCTCAACATTAAAAGGAAAAAACGTGGCTGATACATCTGTACTCGATCTTATTGGGAATACGCCGCTTATCCGTTTAAACCGTGCAAGTGAGTTAACAGGTTGTGAAATTTTGGGTAAAGCAGAATTTTTAAACCCCGGTCAATCGGTTAAAGATCGGGCAGCTTTATCGATTATTCGTGATGCAGAACGCAAGGGCGAGCTTAAAAAGGGCGGCATTATTGTTGAAGGAACAGCAGGCAATACCGGCATTGGTCTTGCGCTTGTTGGGGCAGTACTTGGTTATAAAACAATTATCGTTATTCCAAATACCCAATCACAAGAAAAAAAGGATGCACTGCGCTTGCAGGGCGCCGAGCTAATTGAAGTGCCAGCGGTGCCTTATCGTGATGACAATAACTATGTTAAATTATCGGGCCGCCTTGCCGAAAGTTTAAAAAAGACCACTGAAAATGGTGTTTTATGGGCTAACCAATTTGATAATATTGCTAATCGTGAAGCCCATATTAAAACAACGGCTCAAGAGATTTGGCGCGATACACAAGGCAATATTGATGGGTTTATTTGCTCTGTCGGCTCTGGCGGAACTTTGGCAGGTACGGCTATTGGCTTAAAAGAGCATAATAAAGCGATTAAAATTGGTCTTGCCGATCCTTATGGCGCAGCCCTTTATTCTTTTTACACCAATGGTCAATTGCAATCTCAAGGTAGCTCAATAACTGAAGGCATCGGGCAAGGGCGTATAACCGCCAATCTTGATGGTTTGTTGCCTGATTTTTCTTATCAGGTCAGTGACAGTGATGCGCTTATTGAGTTGTTTCATCTTGCTCAACATGAAGGCTTATGCCTTGGCGGGTCATCAGGTATTAATATCGCCGGTGTTATTACTTTAGCGCGCGAATTAGGTAAGGGCAAAACCATTGTTACCATGCTTTGTGATTATGGTAACCGCTACCTATCAAAACTCTATAACCCACAATTCTTGCGCGAAAAATCATTGCCAATCCCGCAATGGCCAGATAAAGCGCAAAAATATAATGTTCCTTTCGTATAATCTCAAAAATCATATTAAGGTTTTTTCTCAGTCCTTCTCATTGGGGGATGAATTGTCTATTCTCTCTTAAATTGTTCTCGATTTTTAACAAGAAAGGCGTAATATAGGAATAATTAGGGAAGGAAACGCAATGTCTCACAACAATCCTTTTATTGTGTCTGCAGACTGGTTGGAAAGCCAATTGGGTGCAAGTGATATTCATATTATTGACGCATCTTGGTATTTACCCAAAGCCAATAGAAATGGTCGCTTAGAATATAGTAAATCGCATATACCTGAAGCAGTGTTTTTTGATCATGATCTTTTAAGTGATCCCAATTCCTCCTTGCCTCATACATTGCCTGATGCTGAGTATTTTGCAAAAGCGCTTGGTGCACTTGGTATAAGTGAAAAAAATACTATAGTCGTTTACGATGGTGATGGTTTCTTTTCAGCGCCGCGTGCATGGTGGTTATTGCGCTTGATGGGCGCAGAGAAAGTCTATGTGCTTGATGGCGGTTTTAAAACTTGGCAACAGGAAGGGCGTCCTGTAACTAGTAATGACACAATTATCACCCCCAAAATATTTAATGCTAATGCTGATCTTACCAAAGTTGTTTTAATCGATGAAATGCGCGGTATTGTGAGTGATGGCAATGTTGCTATTGCTGATGCGCGCGGAAAGAAACGCTTTTCTGGCGAGGAAGAGGAACCAAGAGCAGGGGTACGTTCCGGGCATATGCCAAATGCTCAAAATGTTCCCTATTCCTTGCTTTCTGACGAGGGGAAATTCAAGTCGAACGAAGAAATCTTTGGAATTTTTAAAAGTGCAGGAATAGATCCATTAGGACCTGTGGTGACGACATGTGGTTCGGGTGTAACTGCTGCCGTTTTAACCTTGGCACTACAAGGGTTAGGAAATGAAAATGTACGACTTTACGATGGTTCGTGGAGCGAATGGGGTTCATTAGCTGATAGTTCTGTTGTTACAAATGAAGATTTGGAAATGTAAAAAATGGTTTTTAAAAAATCTCCCCAATATCTTGCTGCTCGTGTTACACATCTTGAAATGCAAACACGCGCTAATAATAGCGTTCCATTACCCATCGGTATGACGCTCGCGATCATGAAAGCGGAACAATGCCCAGCTCATTTTTATCGTTATTTATATCGCGAAATAGGTAAGGAGCATCACTGGTCCGTACGACGCAAGTTAAAAGATCAAGAATTAATTGATATTATCCAATCACCAGACACCGTAATTTATATTTTATATATTAATGGTTGTCCTGCAGGTTTTGCGGAGCTTAACCTGCGTAACATGCCTATTGCTGAAGTGTTATATTTTGGTTTGATTAAAGAGTTTCAAGGACGTGGGTTATCACGATTTTTCTTAAATGAAGTCCTATCTTCAGCTTGGGATTTAGACCCGCAAAAAGTAATTATCCAAACCAACACGCTTGATAGTCCGCGTGCTTTACAGCTATATCAAAAGCTAGGCTTTGAACCTGTTTCAACCAGCGATGTGATGATCGAAGCATGGAAAGATGATTGATTGTATTTTGTTTAATTAACAAGATATTAGAGTATCGATTTAAATAAAGATATTAAGTAAAAATGCCGGTAAGGTTTTGATGTCTCGGCATTTTTATTTGATTAGACTAAAAATTAAACATTAATGCAAGGCAATATGAAAATATGAAAAATGCCTTTAATAATTTTTAAAGCCATATTTTCCCGGATTTAAAATATTTTGCGGATCAAGTGCTTGCTTGATCAATTGCATATAATCGACGCCATAGCCAAATTCTTTACGCAAATAAGGTGCTTTGCGTTGGCCAATGCCGTGTTCCCCCGTACAGGTCCCATCAAAAGCAATAGCTCTTTCACTTAAGCGCGCAGAAAACTCCATAGCTTTAGAAACTTCGTCTGGCTTGTCTTTGTGATATCCAAGTAAAACATGAAAATTACCATCGCCTACATGCCCAACAATAGGTCCCATTAATCCTGATTCTTGCAAGTCTTTTTGAGTTTCTTCCACGCAATCAGCTAGTTTTGATATGGGTACACAGACATCGGTTGAAAAAATTTCACACCCTTTCATTAAAGATTCGCTTGCCCAAAACGCATTGTGGCGCGCTGTCCATAATTTTGTCCGCTCTTGAGGATCTCGCGAATGGATGAAATCTAAGCCGCTATGGGATTTGGCAATTTCGTCAAAAAGCGCGATTTGTGTGTCTACACCAGCGCTGTCACCATGAAATTCGAGGCAGAGAGTTGGACGCGGTTCAAGGTCTAAACCTGAATAAGCGTTACAAGCAGCAACTTGAATTTGATCCATTAATTCCACACGCGCTATCGGTACAGCGCATTGAATCATTTCAATTACCGCATCACACGCATGTTTAACGCTATCAAATGTGCAAATACCACTGGCAATAACTTCAGGAATAGGGTGTAGTTTTAAGGTGATGGCAGTAAATAACCCTAATGTACCCTCAGATCCAACAAGAAGATGAGTTAAATCATAGCCTGCTGCACTTTTTTTTGCTTTGCTAGCGGTGCGAATAAGCTTGCCATCAGCCATAACCACCTCTGCACTTAGAACTGCATCTTTCATGGTGCCATAGCGTACAGCATTGGTACCAGATGCGCGGGTCGATGCCATGCCGCCAATAGAGGCGTTTGCACCCGGATCAACAGGAAAAAATAAACCACTGTCGCGCAACCAGCTGTTTAATACTTCGCGCGTAATACCTGGTTCAACGCTTATAGTCATGTCTTCTGGGTTAAATTCGATTACCTTATCCATGCGTGAACAATCAACGCTAATGCCACCAAATGGTGCGTTTAATTGACCTTCGAGCGATGTACCGGCATTAAATGCGATGATAGGAAGATTATATTGATTGGCAATTACCACTACATCTTGCATATCTTGAGTATTTTCAACATAAACCACCGCATCGGGTAGCTGGTGAGGAAGTGTAGTAATTGTATGAGTGTGGGTTGAGCAGACAGATTCATTGCGACTAAAATTAGCATGAAATCTATGGGCGAGGGCATCAAGCCCCTTTTCCAATTGAGAGCCGGATATTTTCTCGCGCATTATATTTATCCTAATTTTTTTGATAGCTAATAGAATTAGATCAAATAGTTGAAAAGAAAATTGATGATGAAAATGAAAGTCAAAGCATTTTTAGCAAAGCAGATATAACTTTGCTAAAAACATTTTTGTGATATTTTTTTCTCAAAATCTCAAACCCAAAAGGCAATAACATATATTTGGCTTATTTATAGAAACTTAAAAAAATATATATTTCAATGGGTTAATTTAAAATTGATACGAATTATAGGCTGCTTTCACTTTCGTCGGATGCGTCGCCAAGGCAAGCATCTTCATTCTTTTTGTCATTTGTCTTAGGGGCACGAATTGGTGTATCAGCAGGCAGGATATCAAGGGCAATGCCGCTATTATTCTTGTTCAATGCAACTCGCACGGTTCCACCTTTACGCAATTTTCCAAAAAGAATTTCATCGGCAAGCGGTTTTTTAATGTGCTCTTGTATAATTCTTGCCAAAGGACGAGCGCCCATTCGTGCATCATAACCTTTTTCAGCCAACCATTTAATCGCGCCATCGGTGAGGTCAAAGGTAATGCCACGATCTGCAAGTTGAGCTTCAAGTTGTATAACAAATTTTTGTACAACCTGATGAATGACAGGCATTGCTAGTGGTCCAAATGGAATAATAGCATCAAGGCGATTTCTAAATTCAGGCGTAAATTGCCGGTTTATTGCTTCAATATCATCACCAGTGCGTCGCGTATCACCAAAACCAATTGCAGCCTTTTCTAAATCCGATGCGCCAGCATTGGTCGTCATGATCAAAATAATATTGCGAAAATCAATCTGCTTACCATTATGATCTGTAAGCTTGCCATTATCCATAACCTGCAATAGCACATTATAGACATCGGGATGGGCTTTTTCAATTTCATCAAGCAGTAAAACCGCATGGCGATGCTGATCAACTGCATCGGTTATCAAGCCGCCTTGATCATAGCCAACATAACCTGGAGGGGCACCGATCAAACGTGATACGGAGTGCTGTTCCATGTATTCTGACATGTCAAAACGTAACAATTCAACCCCTAATGATGAGGCAAGCTGCTTAGCCGCTTCGGTTTTACCAACACCAGTTGGCCCTGAAAAAAGATAGCTACCAATTGGCTTATTGGGTTCGCGAAGGCCAGCCCGAGCAAGCTTAATTGAGCTAGTAAGTGCTTCAATTGCTTTATCTTGTCCATAAATAACGCGCTTTAACTCATTGAGAAGGTTTGATAAAACCTGTCTATCATCACGTGATACCGTTTTGGGTGGTATATGTGCCATACTCGCAATTGTTGCTTCAATTTCCTTGATTGTAATAGTCTTTTTACGCTTCTTTTCAGGTAAAAGAACTTGCGCAGCACCTGTTTCATCGATGACGTCGATTGCTTTATCTGGCAATTGCCGATCAGAAATATAGCGAGCCGAAAGGTCAACCGCAGCTTTTAATGCCTCATCAGTGAACTTAACATTGTGATAATCTTCAAAATAGGGTTTTAAACCCTTCATAATATCTAATGCTTCACTGGCTGTTGGTTCTTTCACATCAATTTTCTGGAAGCGTCTAACGAGTGCTCGATCTTTTTCAAAAATCTGCCTATATTCTTTATAGGTGGTTGACCCCATACAGCGTATTGCACCGGACGCCAAAGCTGGTTTTAAAAGGTTCGCCGCATCCATTGTGCCACCAGATGTTGCGCCAGCGCCAATAATTGTATGAATTTCATCGATAAAGAGCACGGCACCAGGATGGTTGCCAAGTTCTACCACAACTTGCTTTAAACGATCTTCAAAGTCTCCGCGATAACGTGTGCCTGCTAATAATACACCTATATCTAAAGAAAAAATTGTAGCGTCTGCTAAAATTTCTGGTACTTGCTTGTCAACGATGCGTCTTGCTAATCCTTCAGCAATCGCAGTTTTGCCAACGCCAGGCTCTCCAACATAAAGTGGATTGTTTTTTGAACGCCTACATAAAATCTGGATAGTGCGGTTAACCTCACTATCACGACCGATAAGTGGGTCAATCTTACCTTCTTTTGCAAGTTCATTCAAATTGACACAATAAGATGACAGTGCATCAGGCGTCCTTTTTGTTTCAGTGTCGTCATCATCGCCAACTTCAAAATCTTCATAAAAGATCATGTTGTCAGGAATACTGCCAGCCTTCGCAATGCCATGGGAAAGATAATTCACGGCATCATATCGGGTCATTTCCTGTTCTTGTAGAAAAAATGCTGCATGGCTTTCACGCTCAGCAAAAATAGCAACTAAAACATTGCCACCCGTTACATCGTCTTTGCTTGCTGATTGGGCATGAATAACTGCGCGTTGAATTACCCGTTGGAAAGCTGTTGTTGGTTTAGTATCATGGTCATCGGCCATAACTTGTTTATCAAGCTCAGATTGAATGTAATCTTTTATTCTGGCAGCTAATATATCAAGGTCAACACCACATGCACGCATAACATTTGCCGCATCCTCTTCTTCTATTAATGCAAGGAGAAGGTGTTCCAATGTCGTATATTCATGGCGACTTTCATTCGCAAATGTTAAGGCGCGGTGTAAAGCCATTTCAAGGCCAGGGGTAAAAGATGGCATACAACCTCACTTATTTTCCATTATGCCGTAAAGAAAGGTATTGCGCCAAATATTCAAGCTGAAGCATTTGGACAAGCTGTTCTTTAGCAATTTCATATGTGTAAACACCACATTCTGCAGCACCAAGATGATGTACAGAATAGGTAATTGCTTGCGTCTCTTCAAGTGTTTTATCTAAAATCTTTATAATAATATTGGCTGTAAAATTTAACGATGTAGATTTATAGCGCTTATAGCGCATTTGTGTTGCTTCATTTTTTTGGTAGTTTTATATTTCAATTTTGGTTAACTCTATAAAGCCGAATTTTGCCGTAATTCCGGTTTTTCCTTATGCTAATTATGGGAATGGAAAATAACTCAAAATCTAGCAAGGTAGTTTTAGTCATTTAACCAATCATGTTAGCAGTAGGGCTATTGTCAGAAATAAAAACCTATATAAATCATCTGTTTTGTGTTTTTTTGTTGACCATATGATCTTGGCTGCGTCCAATATATGTAAGGTCATTTCAAAAACTTATTTTTTTTCCATGATGCATTGAAGTGGGTGCTGTTCAGATCGGGCACGGTCTATAACCTGACTTACTTTTTCTTCCGCGATTTCATAGGTGTATATGCCGCATTCACCGGCACCAAGATGATGGACGGAAAAGGTAATAGCTGTTGCCTCGTCTATCGTTTTATGAAAAATTTCAATCAAGATATCAATCACAAAATTCATGGGTGTATAGTCATCATTAAGAAGAATAACACGGTAAAGGTTTGGCTTTTTTATTTTTGGGCGCGTACGAACCTCAATAGCAATTTCAGAATCACTTTCATTGCCATTGTTTGCACTGTCCTTCTGCATATGAAGCTTCCCCATTTTTGCGTCCTTGGGTGAGAACATTCTTAAAACCTTTCATGTCTTATATTGCCGTGATTTTATTCCCTTATAGGATGATTGCAACTATGGAAATAATAACCCTATCATTGTCTCAATGTTTAAATTCTAATTTGCAATATGGTTAATTTTGTTTAATGTTATGTTTTTAAAAGATTATTTAAGTAGTGTTTATGGTTTGTTTTCTTTTTGCCTTTTTCTTTTCTCTTTTTGTTCTCGTTATAAAAATGATTTTTCTTTAAAAAAGCTTTTATATTTGAATGTGCGTAAACGGATTAGTAACGCTGTTTGCACTAATCTAACACCAAATCATCGTTAAGCGAATTTTTAGCGCTGAAGTGTAATGCTTAATGCAGGGTGTAGATGTGCGTAAAACTATTGAAAAATTAACATCATTTTTTTGCAAGTCAACAATGGCAGTTGTTGCATTGTCATTAAGTGCAAATATTGCCGCTGCTGCTCCTAAAGGGGTTTATGCTGATAAATATGCTGCAATTGTTATTGATGCAAATTCGGGTAAAACTCTTTTTCAGGAAAATGCTAATGCGAAGCGTTATCCTGCATCGCTAACGAAAATGATGACGCTTTATATGCTGTTTGAAGCCATGCAGTCAGGGCGCATTTCACCAAATACACCTATTCCTGTTTCTGCTTATGCCGCCGCACGTCCCCCAACAAAAATTGGCTTTAAGCCTGGTCAGACGATTCCTGCAGAAATTGCAGCTAGAACTTTGATTACGCGCTCGGCAAATGATGTTGCAACAGCAATTGCCGAATATCTTGGTGGTTCAGAAGCTCGTTTTGGGCAAATGATGACTGCAAAAGCACGTCGTCTTGGTATGATGAATAGTAATTTTGTTAATGCATCTGGCTTGCCTGATCCACGTAATTACACGACTGCACGTGACATGGCTTTGCTTTCACTCGCATTGCGTGAGCATTTTCCACGCCAGTATGGTTGGTTTTCTTCTACAAGTGTTAACTTTCGTGGTAAGACAATCAACGGGCATAACCGTCTTGTTGGTGCAATGAAGGGTGTTGATGGCATTAAAACAGGTTATACGCGTATGTCTGGTTTTAATCTTGCCACTTCAATGCGTATTGGAAATAAATCAATTGTTGGCGTAGTTATGGGTGGTCGTTCGGGTGCGTTGCGCGATCAGCATATGCGTGAACTATTGCTTACTTATATTGATGGTGGGACAGGAAAACGTAGTGTAGCTCCGCTTTTAGCTAGCCGCAGTTTTGAATTGCCACAAGGCCATGAAGCACCAATACCTGTTGCGCGCAATAATAATGTTAAGCCACAGGCTCAACCTGTTGAAAATGTAGAGGTTGCGAGCGTAACCGATCGTGAGCATGATGCTGCGTTGTTAACAGCCCTCGCTTCACGTAGTGCAAAACTACCACCGGCAATTGCTGCGGCTAATGATGTTGTAATTGAAAGCTCACCAATTAAAAATCCACCAAAGCCGGTTTTTAAAGCAAGTTTTGTTAAGTCAAATGTCAATGATAAACAGGTAGTTGTGGAAGATGTTGTTGCTAATACGATTAATAGTGAGATTATAGCTGTTCCGCAAGATGATGTTATTCCCGTGCCTAATGATTTGGACACCGTTGTTACTTCATCGATTAGTAACTCTAAAAAGGGTTGGGTTATTCAAGTTGGATCAAAATCCACCACTGCTGAGGCAAATGAGGCTTTGGCAAAGGCGGCAGCTGCAGGTCAACAGGCTTTAGCTGGCACAGATCCGTTCCTTGCTGTTTTTGATCAAGGTAATGAGCGTTATTATCGTGCACGCTTTGCGGGTTTTCAATCTAAAACTGCTGCGTGGCAAGCATGTAATAGCTTGAAAGATGCAGGGATTGCTTGTTATGCTTTGGAAGACTAAGTAAACTTAGATAATTAGATTTTTTCTCTTAATGTAAGACCCATCATTTATTATGATGGGTCTTTTTTAATTTATAGTGATTTTCAAAAAGAAAATGCGCATAAGCACATATAAATTATAGATAATTTTTTGGCTCTCTATGCTTTACTGAAATTTCTACATAAATTTCAAAGCGATCCTTAGCATATCAAATATTGCTAAGAATGTTTTTATAATTAGTTTGATTTTTGTTTATGGAAAACGCCTATATTAAAATGTAACAACTAAAAACTAACATAAACAGGCAAAACAATAAGAGTATAGCTTCTCATTATCGCAGTTCTATATTAATTCCATAGCTAGATTTAATTTTGGTTGGAAAATTGGTCGGAGCGGCGGGATTCGAACCCACGACCCCTTGACCCCCAGTCAAGTGCGCTACCGGGCTGCGCTACGCTCCGAGCCGACCGAAGCAATAGATTATGAAGCTGATAAAGGCAAGCGAAAAATTTCAAATTAATAACAAGAAAAATGAATAATCTTGTTTTTAAAGACGGTTCGCATATCATTATATGTAAATATTGAGCAGTCATAGGGGGGGAGACCAACTTATTGTGGTCTGTTAGATGACTCTTTTAAAATATAAGCGATAAGGTCATCAAGGTTTTCACCTGGCGCAAACCTTATATTAGCCATTCTGTTGCCTTTTATCATCGCTTGAGGCCCAAGCAAAAATTCGCGTAACGTGTCTTTATTCCAAGCAAGGCCATCTTCTCCAGCTTTTTTCATTGCTGGCGAATAACGAAAATTAGGAAGCGATCCCGCAGTGCGGTTTATAATATTTTGTAATGATGGACCCACACGATTTTTATCATTATCGATCAAATGGCAAACAGCACATCGTTTATATATTTTTGAGCCGCGCTCAATATCGCCTAATGGCTCTTGCGCAGTGGCAAGAAGAGGGAGTATAAATAATGCAACTGGCAAAAAATATTTTATTAAATGTGTTTTCATGGTTTTTGATTGAATGCTTTATGTTTAGGTCTATTTTAAATGTCTTCTAGATAAAACGTAACGCGGTAAGTGTCCATGGCGGCAAATCGCCACTGCCTGACAATGGGATGGCAATTTTGTTGGTAAAAAGGCATGCGATTGAAATTGTCAGAAGCTCCATATTGTTTTATATTGCCTGCCTCGTATTCTGATTAAAATCTTGTCGTTTAATTAAAATATTGATGGTGTTCTTGCGTTTGTCAATCAGCCACACTAAGTATAACACGAATTGAAAGGTTGAATAAATGAGCCGTTTTGCCGTTATATCTCTAACAGACAGTGCTGTTGAGCGTATCAAAGAAATTATGGGGAATAATCCTGATGCCCAAGGTATCCATGTTGGTGTAAAAAAGGGTGGCTGCGCAGGAATGGAATATACCATAAATTTGATGAAGGAGCATGAGGGAAATTTTGATATTGTTGAAAAAGACGGAGCCCGAGTTTTTGTTGGGCGTGATGCTGTTCTTTTCCTTCTTGGTACGCAAGTGGATTTTGAGCAAACCACCCTTAGGACAGGATTTGTTTTTAATAATCCTAATCAAACTTCGGCTTGTGGCTGTGGTGAATCTGTTGAATTAACTCCTGTTTCCATGGAAATATTAGAAAAACGTCGAGAACAAGCAATTTAGCGTCGTTTGTGTTTTTTTTAAATAACTATCGCTAATCTCACTATATCTAAGCAATCTCATTTAATTATATTACCATCATTGAAGGGCAATCGCTTTGGCATCATTCACATCTTTTGGCGATGAAGCTAGGATGACCCTTAACACTGTTTCTGACCGTTTTTCAGGAATTATCCATCCAACTATAAGACTGGGTGTCACTGGACTTTCTACCGCTGGAAAGACAGTTTTTATTACGTCATTAATTCAGAACTTACTAAGAAGTGGGCGCTTGCCACTTTTTAAAGCTATAGCACAAAAGCGTATCATATCCGTTGATATAGAGCATCAACCAGACGATACATTGCCTCGTTTTGAGTTTGAAAAGCATATAGATAGTTTAGCATTAAAGCGCCAGTGGCCCCATTCTACTCGCTCATTATCACAATTGCGATTAACAATAAAGTATCAATCAAATTCTACATTTAGTAAATATTTCTCACGTGGAAAGTTAACTATTGATATCATTGATTATCCTGGTGAATGGCTGCTTGATCTTCCTTTGCTGGCAAAGGATTATCGGACATTTTCAAAAGAGTCTTTTGAGCGCGCGAATAATAAATTACATAAGGAATTTGCAAGTGATTGGCTTGGTGCAGCCCACCACGTCAATAGCTTTGCAAAGGCTAGCGATGATATCATCGACCAATTAAGTTCGGTTTTTAAGACTTATTTAAGGTTGGCAAAGGAAGATAAAAGTGCAATTTCCATGTTGCCACCAGGTCGTTTTTTAATGCCTGGCGATCTTGATGGTTCGCCTGCGCTTACCTTTGCACCTTTGCCTAATTTAAGCGACAAACCATTTGAGCCTCACTCTTTGGCATCTGTGATGGAGCGGCGTTATGAATCTTATAAAAAGCACGTGATTAGGCCATTTTTTTTAAATCATATCGCCCGTTTAGATAGGCAAATCATTCTTGTGGATGCGATGCAAGCGATTAATTCTGGTGCCCATGCTGCGCAAGACCTGCAAAATTCTTTGACAGAAATTCTATCATGTTTTCGTTCAGGTGCTAATAATTGGGCAAGTCAACTTATTAGCCACAAAATAGATCGAATTGTGGTTGCAGCAACAAAGGCAGATCAACTTCATCATGAAAGCCATGAGAGGATGGAAAAAATTATTAAGCTCTTAACACTCAATGCGCTTGAAAATGCAAAATTGCGTGGTGTTAAAACTGATAGCATAGCCATGGCTTCAGTGCG
This sequence comes from Bartonella sp. HY761, assembly GCF_026743145.1. Taxonomy (NCBI): domain Bacteria; kingdom Pseudomonadati; phylum Pseudomonadota; class Alphaproteobacteria; order Hyphomicrobiales; family Bartonellaceae; genus Bartonella; species Bartonella sp. HY761. The sequence continues at coordinate 1,574,817 of NZ_CP104887.1, read as the reverse complement.
CACTACCCGTGAAGCCTTGGCAAAAATTGGCGATGAAGAACTACCTATAATTATTGGGACACCATTAGAAGGTGAAATAATTGATGGCGTTTGCTTTGATGGTGAAACAGAGACTGCAATTTTTCCCGGTGATTTGCCAAAAGATCCTCAAGATATTGTCGATCATGATAAAAAGATGAATATTCGCTTTATCCGGTTTCGCCCACCAATTGTTAAAACAACAGATCCATTGCCGCATATTCGTTTGGATCGCAGTTTGGAATTTTTGCTTGGAGATTACCTTGCATGACACAGCGTAGGCCAAGGGCCATTTCTGATCTTGAAGCTATCAATATAACTGCAGATCCCTTTGATGAGGCTGAATTAGCCGATCTTGACGTGCTAGCGCAGGAAGAGCAGGGCAATAAGCAATATTTCACGTGGAGTAAGATTTTTTTATCCGCTCTTGGCATATTATTATCCTTAGCAATTGGCCTATGGATTGATGATCTTGTCCGTACATTATTTTCCCGCTATGTAGCTCTTGGATGGTTTGCGCTTGTAATTGCAGTTACTGGGCTCTTGGCTTTCATTATTTTTATTTTCAATGAATTGCGCGCAATTATACGTTTACGTTCGGTATCTGAAATAAGGCGACAGGCTCGCGATGCGGTTATGCGCGATGACATGAAAGAAGCGAAAAAGGCAATCCATGCACTTAATAATTTAGTTGAAGGGCAGGCGTTAACTCGGCATGGACGCAAAATAATTGCTGCTTTTGAAGATGATATCATTGATGGACGCGCGCTTATTCATTTGTCAGAGGCTGAAATATTGCGTCCTTTAGATAAAGAAGCACGTAGTTTAATTTTGGCATCTGCTAAGCGTGTATCAGTTGTAACAGCAGTAAGTCCGCGCGCCTTTGTTGATATTATGTATGTTTTTTATGAAGCCACCAAGCTTATTCGCGCTATAGCGTCGCTTTATGGTTGTAAGCCAAGTCGGTTTGGTTTTATTGCCATATTGCGTAAAGTCTTATCTCATTTAGCTGTAACTGGTACTATTGCATTAGGTGATAGTTTTATACAGCAATTCATTGGGCAGGGACTTGCAGCGAGGTTGTCGGCAAAACTAGGTGAAGGTGTCGTAAATGGGTTGATGACAACTCGTATAGGAATTGCAGCAATGGATGCACTTCGTCCTTTTCCTTTCGATGGTGAAAAACGTCCCAGTATTGGTGATTTTGCCGGTGATCTTATTCGTTTTTCAAACAAAGATTAATAATGTAATTTGATCTAAGGCTAAGTTCTTTTATGATTAAAGCGGAATATTTATTATTTAGCCTAGCAATTGAAATATCTTATTAACCATTTTTTGCGATTTTTAACCATAAGAATCTCAACTATTATTCTTTAGTTTAAATCTTGATGCTTGATATTTAATGCATTTAATTTTTACTTTAATTGAATGCTCCGTGGTTTTAAGCCAATGTGAAGCTGATAAAAGGAAAGCTGTTTAAATGAAAAAAATTTTATTGCCGCTTTTTGCAGCTGTCATATGTTCCTCTTCAGCTTACAGTGCTGCACAAGACGCCGAGGAAGTATTCTTTAAAAAAATTGAAGGGCAATGGACCGGGCCAGGTGAAGTTGTTGCTGGGAAATATAAAGGTACGCGCTTTACCTGTACATTTTCAGGTGTGCAGGAACAGACAAAGGTTGGCATGGTCTTGGATGGTTCTTGCCGCGTAGGCATTTTTAGCCAAAGCGTCAAAGCTCGTGTTGCACGCATTGAAAAAGGTTATCAAGGTGCATTTAATAATGGTGCCAAGGCTGACGGCATGGATATCATTTCGGGGCGTATTAGCAATAAACATATGGTTTTTGGTCTAGTGCGAGAAAATATTAATGGTACGATGACCGCGCATCTAGCTGATAATGATACAATGAATATTACCCTATCGGTTAAGGTTTCTGAAGATATGATACCAGTGGTTGGCGTAAAACTAAAACGCAATGGTAAAAACGCCGTTCAAAATACAGCCCAAAACGATTTTCAATAATTTATAAATCTTATATTTAAATTGAGATATAATTATCGAGCGGATCTTTAAATATACATTCAGAAATTATGCTGTTTAAAGAAGGGCTGCGCTATGTTGCAGTTAAGCATTTATTGCTTGTTAACTTGCATAATGCCATTACGATTTCGTAAGTTAAAATAGTTTTAAGTCACAATTGGACATAATAGTGTACCCAAAGCATCTCAAGCAACATGCATTTTACTAGTTAAGCCGCCTTTGGAATAACCAAGATCATGGGCATCAACGCTCTCCTTTTCCGCGCTCGTGCTGATTGAGCATAAGCATGAACAAATCTTGCATCAAGCATCAGTCATATGGTGGCCGGCTCTATAGCAATTTTCTCTAACCGCTCAGGTGGGAAACTCTTTTCAATACGCAATTATTCGCGTCCATTTATTGTTCCTTAAGGGCCAAAACAAGCTAGAAGGTCGCACTAACGCCGACCTGAGCGCTTGCCAGATCAACGCGTTGATAAAGCTGCGGTTATTTGTATTACCACCACGCTGTCCAGTTCGTCCATAACCAATGATGGGTACTATGCGCTCCGATTGTTCATCTGTATGGTCAGTAATCATTTTACTCCCCATAAAACCACAATGAAATGAAACTATAATAAAAATAGGGGCGTTCCTAAAATATTTATTATTTTGATGTATTGCTTATGGTCGCATGACAAATTAAAGAAGTGCCATCGTCATGATTTATAATTTTCTGGATTGCATGCCATTAAATAGCTTGAAAGCCCTGCAAAGGGTCTTTATTGATTTATTAAAATCGGGCAAGGTGATTTGCCTAAATTTTCTAATATAAAGGGATAATTGGTCTAATGCCGAGCCAAAGCCGAAAGCCTTTATCTAAACATGCATTTATATGCACACAGCTTGATAATGCAAAAAGTGTCGGAGGCCCCAATTGGCTATAATTCGCTTTTCTATGCGCTTCATCCTTTTATTTTTTATGCTAATTGGCCTATCAATAGCCGCTAATGCTGCTGATCCAATTAAAATATCACCTGATAGTGCCGCCCTTGACCTTTCTGGGCTAGTTGAAATAAACCTTGATCAAGGTTCGAGCTTTAGTATTTCAACCCCTCCTGATCCAGAAGGAATCATCCATCGGATTGAAGTGCAAGCTAATAGTGAAAACTCGCAAGGCAATTGGGCTGTTTTAACTCTTGCCAATCCAAGCGACCAACAGCTTGATAGGTTAATTGTAGCACCCCATTATCGGCTAGCAGGTTCTGGCTTACTTGATCCTGATTTAGGTTCTATTAGGATACGATCGATAACTCCAAGTGAGGGGTTTACTTTAGAACGTCAGGCTAGTCCAGACTCGGATGTTTTCCGCTTTACAATCAATCCCGGTGCTGTTGTAACGCTTGTAGCAGAGCTTGGATCACGTGATTTGCCGCAATTATATTTGTGGGAACCTGATGCCTACAAGGATACAGTTAATTCTTATACGCTGTATCGTGGAATATTACTTGGTATTTCTGGTCTTCTAGCTTTGCTGCTTACCATTTTATTTGTGGTTAAAGGTACCTCGCTTTTTCCTGCAACCGCAGCTTTTGCATGGGCGGTACTTGGTTATATTTGTGTAGATTTTAGTTTTTTAAATAAATTTTTAAATGTTGTTCCTAATTCTGAACCACTATGGCGGGCAGGAACAGAGGTGGCCTTAGCAGGCACAATATTAGTTTTTCTCTTTACCTACCTTCATTTACATCGTTGGCATTATCATTTTAGTTTCGGTATTGTATTGTGGCTTGGAGCCCTTTGCGGTCTTGCTGGCATGGTGGTATTTGATCCGGTTCAAGCTGCTGGTTTTGCCCGCGTTTCTCTTGGTGCAACCGCATTAATTGGTGTTTTGCTTATTTGTTACCTCACCATTCGCGGCTATGATCGTGCTATTATGTTGGTGCCAAGTTGGATTTTATTCATACTTTGGTTGTTTGCTGCCTATGCTGCAGTTACTGGAAAGCTTGAAAACGATATCGTGCAGCCTGCTTTAGCTGGTGGGCTCGTCCTTATCGTATTATTGCTTAGCTTTACTGTTATGCAACATGCATTTTCTGGCGGTGCTGGTAATCAGGGTATTTTTTCTGACCTTGAAAGACAAGCACTTGCCGTTATGGGAACGGATCAAATCGTGTGGGATTGGGATGTGGTAAGGGACCGCGTTGTTACCACTCCAGATTTATCAATTTATATTGGGTCTGCAGCAAAAAGTCTTATTGGACCAATGCGCAATTGGCTACCAGCTATGCATTCCGATGATCGGGATCGTTTCCGGATGACCCTTGATGCAATTCTTGATACGCGTGCAGGACGGTTAGATCAAACTTTCAGATTAAGGGCAGGGGATAGTCAATATCGTTGGTTTTCATTGCGGGCACGTCCTGTCATTGGGCCAGACGGCGAAATTATTCGTTGTGTCGGCATGTTAATGGATATTACTGAGCATAAGAAGGCTGAAGAGCGTTTATTGCACAATGCGATCTATGACAGCTTAACCGGTCTTCCTAATCGACAATTATTTCTTGATCGCTTGCAAAGTTTTTGCGACTTAGCTCAAAATGATGAAGATTTAAAGCCAACATTGTTAATTATTGATTTTGATAATTTCCGTTCAATCAATCAACGTTACGGATTGTCGGTTGGCGATACATTTTTGCTTGCAATGGCGCGGCGTCTTGCTCGGCATCTTAAACCATTAGATACATTGAGCCGTATATCTTCAGATAGGTTTGCATTTTTACTCGCTTCACAAAGCGATCTTTCAAAGGTTGCAAATTTTACGATCAATCTAAAAAAAGCTTTAAATATGCCTATCAGCTTTGCAAAGCGTGAAGTGCAGTTAACAGCTTCTATTGGGCTTTTACCCTGGCTTGGTGGTAATGCACCGGCTGAAGAGCGTTTGAATGACGCTATCCTAGCAATGTTTGCAGCGAAATATAATGGTGGTAATAAAATCGAGCCATTTAGGCCGGTTTTCCGTAGCCAAAATATCGAAAAGCGCTCCATTGATGATGAATTGCGTGAAGCCTTGAACCATAATCAACTTTATGTCGTTTATCATCCAGTGTTAAAAATTGCCGATGGCACCTTGGTCGGCTTTGAAGCAATGTTGCAATGGGATCATCCAAGCCGGGGTACATTATTTACCCAAGACTTTATTTCGGCCGCGGAAAACGCGGGAATTACGTTGGAATTGGCAAATTTTGTGCTTCATCGCGCAGCACAAGGCATAATGCTGCTAAACCAAAAATTTCCTGGCAACCGGTATTTCGTTTCGGTCAACCTGCCTAGTGCTGATTTGCTGCGCAATGAGCTCGTAGCTAGCATTCAATCCATGATGGTTCGTAATCCATTGCGAGAAGGACAATTATTGATTGAAATGCCAGAAGCTGTTCTTATGCAAAATCCTGAGCTTTCAGTATCTTTATTCGAGCGTCTTAAAGGTTTAGGTGTCGGCTTGGTTCTTGATAATTTTGGTACAGGATATTCTTCACTTTCTTACTTTGTGCGTTTCCCATTTGACATCATAAAGCTAGATCGTTCTTTACTGAATAATGAACGGCCAAAGCAAAATATTTTGTTGCGCTCACTCATAGGTATGGCTCATGATCTTGGTTTTCAGGTTATTGCTGAAGGTGTTGAAAATGAAGGTCTTGCCATTATGCTAAAGGAAGCAAATTGCGAATATTTGCAATCCAATACGTTTAGCATGCCGATTGCAATTGATGATGTAATTGAATTAATTACTAACCATAAAAAATAAATATTGGGCATCGTATGACCAATATTTATTAAATATAAAATGGAATTGGAAGGATAGTTGAGAGGACTTTAACACAATTAGTTTAAAATATATTTGTTCGCTCAAATTTTGTGTAAAGATTTTAATGGCGATCAAGCAAAAGCTACTATAAATGACAATGAGCGTTGTCATGGAAAGTACTGAAAAATTTTTAGCTTTTGTGAATAATGAGGTTTGAAATCGATAGCCAATGAGATAGCTTGCAATTGCTTTTATAAGTTAACAGGGCAGAGATGAAAGCTTGATAAATTGAAGCCTTGCGGCAATACATTGCCTATTTGAAGAGCCTTAGACTTTTTAAAAAACCTTCGTAAATATGCGAAGGTTTTTTTACGGCTTATAAATTATAATTATTTAACGATGAAGCCATGCTTATAGGGGTCGCGATCATCGATAAAAATTGTATTAAAACCAGTCATTCTTGCCCAACCCGCGACAGATGGAATGATGGCTGCGCGATCTGCAACTTGTGTTATTTTTTCAACGCGCCCATCAAACATTGAACCAATGATAGATTCATGGATAAAACTGTCGCCTTCTTTCAATATCCCTTTGGCTGTAAGCTGTGCCATCCGCGCTGATGTGCCAGTACCACAAGGCGAACGATCAATTGCTTTATCACCATAAAATACTGCATTACGAGCATGGGCACTAGGTTGCGTTGGCTTTCCTGTCCACATAATATGGCTAAGATGGTTTATTTCAGGCTTTTCAGGGTGTTGAAAATTATAAAGCTCGTTAAGGCGTTCGCGCAAAATAGGACTCCAAGCGATAAGCTCCAAAACGTTATAATCAGCCATATCGGAATAATTTTCTTGTGGTTCGACAATCGCATAAAAATTGCCACCATAGGCAACATCTACTTTTAAATGACCAAGTACTGGGCATTCTACATCAAGCTGTTCTGCATAAAGAAAAGCTGGAACATTGGTTAATCGAACTTCTTCTACATATTCGCCATTTTGTCGAAAAGCAATATCAACCTTACCTGCCGGGGTATCAAGGCTAATTCTACCCGGTGTCTTGGGCGTTATTAAACCATATTCAATCGCCATAGTAACGGTACCAATTGTACCATGTCCGCACATTGGCAAACAACCAGATGTTTCAATATAAAGAACACCAATATCACAATCATCACGTGTTGGCGGATAAAGAATAGAGCCAGACATCATGTCATGACCACGAGGTTCAAACATTAGCCCAGTACGGATCCAATCATATTCAGCTAAAAAATGTAGGCGTTTTTCCATCATGGTGCTGCCTCTTAATTGAGGCCCACCACCAGCCACCAAACGCACAGGATTACCACATGTATGTCCATCAATACAAAAAAACGAATGACGTGCCATTTTTTAAAACCTCCGAGGATCAAAAGGCGCAATTGATATTTCGCTGCTATTTTTTTCAATAATATCATTAATAAGGCGTGCCGTGGCAGCAGATTGTGTAAGCCCCAAATGTCCGTGTCCAAAAGCATATAGAATATAAGGACTTGCCTTAGCGGTGCCAATCACCGGTAAGCCATCGGGAATAGATGGTCTGTGCCCCATCCATTGTTTGCCACCATCAATTTTAAGATCAGGAAAAAAGGTCTTAGCTTTCGTCAACATGGCGTCACATCGTTTAAAGTTGGCAGGCAATTTTAACCCGCCCATTTCAACTGCACCTCCAACGCGAATGCCGGTAGCAAGCGGTACAATAACAAAACCATGACCGCCAAATGTTACCTGTTGGCGTAAATCGAGTGCCTTAGTAGGTAATGTGGTGTTATAACCGCGCTCGGTATCTAGAGGGATAGCGTCACCCAATTTTTGTGCAAAATGCTTAGACCAGGCACCTGAGGCAATAATAGTAAAGTTAGGGGTTAATTTTTCACCTTTATCAGTGATAATTTTCGCACCATTTTCTAAAGGTGTTATTTCTAAAATAGTCGCCTTTATAAATTTTGCGCCAAGATTTTGCGCATATTGCCAAAGAGCTTTACCAAATAATTTAGGATCCGTAACATTGCGCCATGCTTCAACAAAACTACCTGCAACAAAACGCGGTGAAAGACCTGGCTGCAATTGCGCCATTTCATCAGCTTTCATATGGCGCACTTCAATGCCATATTTTTCACGTTGTTTCCAGCTTGGCAGCGCTGATTGCAATTCGTTTTCACTTTCATAAACTTCTAAATTGCCCATTGTGCCAAGGTAGTTTTCAAGCGAAGCCCGTTTTATAAGCGCAAGCATTTCCTTTTCGGCAAGTCCCATCATTGCAACTTGTGCTTCAATGGTATGAACTTGTTTTGATTTACTGCTAGCACGCCAAAATTGGTAAAGCCAAGGAATGAGGCTTGGTAAATAGCTTGGCCGAATAGTAAAAGGTCCAAGCGGATCTAACAGCCACTTGGGTAATTTACGCATAATACCTTTTGATGCAATTGGTAACACATCTGTAAATGCAAATGCACCAGCATTACCAGAGCTTGTCTCCTCGGTAATGCCAGTGCGATCAATAAGGGTCACTTTATGCCCTTTTTCGCTAAGTAAAGCGGCACTCGCAATACCGATAATGCCTCCTCCAATGATGACAATATCTTTGGGTGTGTTATCCATCATGCCTCCTCCCACAGATTTGATCGTGAATAACCAAGCATCAGCATGTAAATATGATAAATATATTCCTATGCTTTAAAATGAAGCCCTATTTTTTTAGTAGGGCTTTTATCAAAATTGTATTTACGGCTTATATTTTGTTACGGCGCCAGCTAATTTTGACCACTCAGCATACCAAGTATTGAATAGGTTGAATTGTGTTTCAACAAATCCACGTTGACTTGCTGTTAATTCATCACTTTCATTAAAGTGTAGGCTGTATTCTTTATCACCCTTTAAAACCATCATATATTTGAAATAAAGAACAAGATCCGGGCCTGCATCAAACGATGAAAGGATCGCTAAAGCATGTTCCAATTCATAGGCGCGGTTCCGCGCATCTACATCGCCCTTGGCCGCGGCCATAGAAAGATTGCAAAGATGGATGATTTCTTTAGGCAGCACATTGCCAATGCCTGTGATTGCACCCGTTGCACCACAATTAACAAAGCCATGAACAACAGTGGTATCTACGCCGATCATAAAGGTTACTTCATCATCTTGGCTAGTAATGTTTTCAGCCGCGTAAAGCATGTCATCAGCGCCACCAAACTCTTTAAAACCAACGAGATTTTTATGATCTTGCCGTAAAGCAAAAAACAAATCGGCACGAGTTGCAAAACCATAATAAGGGCTATTATAAATGACAGCTGGTAGATCAGGAGCCGCAGACAAAATGGCCTTAAAATGGTGTTTTTGCGCGCTGACAACGCTACCACGCGATAGAACACGCGGAATAACCATAAGACCTTTTGCGCCAACCTTTTGGGCGTGGGCTGCGTGAGCTACTGCAGTTGCAGTGTTTACCGCGCCAGTGCCAACAATAACTGGGATACCAGCATTTGCGAGACGCTCCACACCTTCCATACGTTGCGCATCAGTCAAAAGTGGCCAATCTCCCATTGAACCACAATAGACAACCGCCGACATGCCACTTTCTATAAGTTGATGCCCCTTTTTTACCAGAGCATCAAAGTCGGGGCTACGATCACTTTTACAAGGGGTCATCAAAGCAGGAATTACACCAGAAAATATTGAAGCGCTCATATTCGTCTCCTCATTGCGAATAGCATATATTTAATATTTTTGACCTGCTATTGGAAATAAACATAAAAAAGATTGAAAAACCAAACTACAGGCATTGATATATCAGATAGATATCAGTAAGATATTTTTATGTCAAGTCGATTTTTAGGCGGAAAAATGGAAGAAATTAAAATTACTGGGATGTCCGATAGTCAGGCTGATTTGGCCTATAAAAGCCTTGAACGGATGATCGTTACATTGGTGCTTGAGCCCGGCATGGTGGTTAATGAGCGTTCCCTTATTGAAGCAACAGGTATGGGGCGCACACCAGTGCGTGAAGCCATTCAAAGATTAGCATGGGAAGGCTTTTTTGAAATTCGCCCGCGCTCAGGCATTGCGGTAACTGCGTTAGAGCCGCAAGATTTTGCGCGTGTAATTGACGCCCGAGAAGGACTTGAAGTGTTACTGGCGCGCGATGCTGCACGCTATGCTGGAGCACCTGATTTTGAGCGGATGAAATTGGCTTCTAAGCAGTTAAAAGAATCAGTTGAAATCAACGACGCTTTTTTGTTTCTAGATGCCGATAAGATCTTTGATGAAAATCTTGGCAGATCTGCCGGCAATGTTTTTGCAGCACGTGTTGTAGCGCCATTACAAACCCATTCAAGGCGGTTTTGGTATCGATTGCATCGCGGTCAAGATGCTATTCGTAGATCAGCAGCAGCGCATATTGAGTTAATTGACAGCATTATGTCAGGGGATTCTGATGTAGCTGGCAATAAAGCGCGTGAATTAATGCATCACTTGCGTGAGATGATGGCTTAAACATCTTAGGTAAAGATTTTGTCGTAAATATCATGTTAGGCGATATTTACGACAATGCTCGTTTAATCAACTAAATAGGAAAGTAATTCGTCATAGCGGTTTTTGGGAATAGTAATTCCTTCACGCAATGCTTTTTGGCGTTGCTGATAGCGTTTGTCACCGGGTAGTCTTACATCGCTACCACTATCACGTATAAGATCGAGCAAACCTTTAACCCGCGTTGCAAAATCAAAATTATTACCGCGCTTTGGATCAATAACAATGAAGAGTTGTCCTGTTTTTGGGGTTTCGGCCCCCTCATAGCCTTTAAAATCAACTTCGGTTGAAAATGCGCCGCCAGTAAGAGCGCCCGCTAGTATTTCTACCATGAGAATAATTGCCGCCCCTTTGTGCCCACCAAAGGGCAGCAAAGCTCCCCCATCAAGTATAGCCTTTGGGTCATTGGTTGCATCGCCATTACGATCAATTCCAGAATTATCAGCAAGCAAATGACCTTTGCTTGCTGCAATGCGTGTATCACCATTGGAAAGTGCACTTGTTGCAAAGTCAAATACTAAAGGGTTGTCATCAGCAACTGGTGAAGCAAAAGCAAAAGGATTAGTGCCATAAATTGTCTTACGCCCACCAGGGTGAACAACTACAGGCAGTCCAGCAACAAAACTCAATGCAACAAGACCTTCTCGCGCAAAGGGCTCAACATCAGGCCAAAGAGCACTTAAATGATGAGATAAGGCAATTGATAACACGCAAACACCAGTCTCTTTGACTTTTTGCAAAAGCAAGGGCTTAGCTGCAGCTAAAGACAGTTGAGCAAATCCATTATCAGCATTTACCCGAATAAAGGAAGCGCCGCAATCGTCGATAATCGGTTTTGCATCGCCGTTTACCCAACCGCATTTTAATGAAGATAAATAACCGGCAACCCTAAATAACCCGTGGCTATGGGTTCCATCCGCTTCACAGGTTACACAATTATTAGCAATGAGTTGAGCAGTATCTTTATGCACACCGGCTTTTATTAAAATTTTACAAACTAATGCACTTAGCTCGTTAAAAGACAATGTTACAACTTGGTTGGACATAATTGTTCCTAAATATATAGTTTAAATTATTGGTGCAATCGATAGATAAAATCCGCATATGGCTAAACGTATCATGCATGGCTCATAAGCAATTTAAAAACATGCTTGCTCTATCACGAGTAAAGTCGTTTGTTAAGATTATTTATCCATTTGGCCAAGTATCGGATATGCGATAGCCATTGGGAAATGGATCAGATGGATCCAACATCAGCTGAGAAACTCCAGTAATCCATGCCCGCCCTGAAATAACCGGAATAATTGCTTTTTTATCGGCAATATCGACCTTTTCAGCTAACTGGCAATGGAATTCAGTATTAATGATAGATGTGCCAATGAATTTTTCACCTATAGCCATTTCACCTTTTGCATATAAAAGTGCCATACGAGCTGAGCAAAATGTTCCAGTTGGCGAACGGTCTATTTTACCAGGGCGAATGACAACCGCACTTTTACCAGTAAGGATACCATTGATACGTTGGACAGGCTCAGTGATGGCGCAAAAGGAAATATGGTTCCAATCTTTTAATGGGTGCTTGAAGCCTATTTGTTCATTGGCAGCTTGTGTTATTTTAACACCAATTTTAGCTAATTGATCGGCCGATTCTGGTCGTATTTCCAAGCCGATATCACTTGCTTGTACGACAACAAAACTATCGCCGCCAAAGGCGGTATCAACTTTGATGGTACCTATTCCTTCTACTTCGATTTGCGCATCCAGCTTATCTACAAATGAGGGAACATTGGTCACATGTATCCGCTCAGCTTTACCATTTTTGCATTCCGCTTCAATCTCAATTAAGCCCATAGGGGGCTCCAAATATAGCTTGGTAACCGGCTCCTGCATGGGGATAATGCCACTATCCAAGAGAACAGTTGCAACACAAATAGAGTTGGAACCTGACATTGGCGGCGTATCTTCCGGCTCCATAATAATCCACCCCATTTGCGCTTTAGGATCAGTTGGAGGAACAAGTAAATTAACATGACGAAATACGCCGCCGCGCGGTTCATTCAGAACGAAACTGCGCAAATTTTGATCTTGAGCTATGAAGCGAGATTTCTCCCAAACTGTATCTCCAGGAGGAGGGAGGACACCTCCAACAATAACATCCCCCACTTCACCTTCAGCATGACATGTCACGACGTGAATAATCTTATTGCTACGCATAATTGCAATATCCTTTTATAATAGATAATTAGCAAAATGAAATTAACTTAGAAAGCTAATAGTCAATTGGTTTAAATGCACGTAAGTATACGGCGCTTTCACTATATATTGGGAGAACTACTCATCGAACTGATTGCAAAAATTCAATAGTTTCCTGCCGCTGAGGATTTTTTAAAACTTCATCCGGTGTTCCAATTTCATGAATTTTTCCTTGATGGAAAAAAGCAACGCGATCAGATACTTCACGCGCGAAGCTAATCTCATGGGTTACCAATATCATGGTCATGCCTTCTTTTGCCAAGGTGCGCATCGTATCTAATACTTCGCCGACTAATTGTGGATCAAGCGCTGAAGTGGCTTCATCAAACAACATATAATCTGGCGACATAGCAAGGGCTCGCGCAATTGCCATCCGTTGTTGCTGTCCACCAGATAATTGCGAGGGATATACATCAAGCTTCGAGCCTAGTCCAACATGCTCCAGTTGCTTTACGGCCATGTCACGCGCGTCTTTCTTGTTCATTTTTAAGACTTTTCGGGGCGCGAGCATAACATTTTCAATAACGCTCAGGTGGGGAAAAGCATTCCATTGTTGAAATACAATACCAATCTTTTGCCGAAGCTTATCAATATTTGTGCTTTTATCAAAAACACTTGTACCATCAATTTTTATAAATCCGCTATTAATACGCTCTAGTCCATTAATGCACATAAGCATTGTTGATTTACCAGAGCCAGATCCACCGATGACCGACATCACTTCGCCATTATTAACGTTAAGTGAAACCCCTTTTAAAACTTCTAAGTTACCGAAGGATTTTGAAACTTCATGAATTTCAATCATGCTGCACCCCATTTCTTTTCAAAGTGGGCGCCAATACGGGAAACAACCCAACTAATGATATAATAGAAAACACCTGCAATAAAAAATATCAGCAATGGTTCATTTAAGCGAACATTAACCTGTTGCGCAGTCCGTAATAATTCTACAATTCCAATCCAGAAGACAAGAGCTGTGTCTTTCATGACTGACAGTGTAAGGTTGAGCCAACCAGGAAACGAAATTCGCGTTGCGAGAGGTAAAACAATATAGATAATGTCTTGCCACCAACTAAGCCCTAAGGAGCGGCTCGCTCTACGTAAATTTGAAGGCACAGCCAAAACGCCACTACGCACAATTTCAGTACAATAAGATGCGGCGTAGAGTCCAAGTACGATACAAGCAATTGTAAATGCGCTCCAATTTAGCCCTATAACACTTTTGAACGAGTTAAAGACCACAAATTGAATAAGCAATGGTACACTACGAGTAATGTCCAAAAACCACGATAAAGGCGCAGATAAGGTGGGGGCACCAGCACGTAAGAACCCACAGAATACGCCAATTATGGTTCCAATAAGCATTGCAAGAGCAGTAAGTTCGATAGTCACCAAAGCGCCATTGGCCATATAGAGAATATCATTCCATGATAATTTACCAAAAAACATCAATTAACTCCCTTAATAGCGCAATATTTTATGAGCGCAGAGGCGTGCTGCGAGCAGCAGGATCTTGCTCAAAATATAATAGATAATGGCTGCTGCAAAAAAGATTTCAAAAGTGCGATAGGTTTGATCTGCAATACCTTTGGTTATCGCCATCAGATCTGAATCAAGACCAACAATTACGCCAAGAGATGTCATTAATAGCGTCCATATCATCTGGTTGGTGAGTGGGTAATAAATTACGCGCAACAATTGCGGAACAACAACCAATGTAAAGGCTTGATAAGCGCTCATGCCTAATGAGCGTGCCGCGCGGGTTTGGGTTTCTGGCACAGCTTGCATGCCGCCACGGAAATTTTCGGCCAAATAGCCCGCACTGTTAAAAGTAATACCAACGAGCAATGTAAGCCATGACCCCAAAAAAATACCATAAGCGCCAAGGCCGAAATAGATAAAATAAACTTGTAAAAGCGCTGGAGTATTACGCGCAATAGATATCCAACATGACGCGAAACTTGTAAGAAAAATATTATTGGAACGGCGGAACACCAGTAGTATCAAGGCGAGAATAATAGCTAAAATTACGCTAATTGCTGCAGTGTAAAGGCTAACCCATGCACCTTCTAACAATTTATCGAGATTTTGCCAAACAACCCTCCATTGAAATGTATAATTGAACATATTCACCTCTGAAGTTAATTATTACCCAACCAGTTGGGTAGTTTTTTTGAAATTTTTCCATAAATTGCCGCTTCTACACAATCTGCAAGACTGCCAAAACGCATTTTGCAACCAGTAAGACCTTCACCATAGTGAGCGTATTTTCCTGAATTTGTCATAATAGTTTGAACATTTTTACCAATCACAGGCTTTGTGATCATGCACCAACAGGTATCATTGACAAAATTTATGTTGAATGATCGAAGTACGCTATAAGATTCACTTTTTTTAAGGTTGGCAAAAACATCGCGGCCCATAGTCACCATAAAATCAACTAAAGGGTTCTTTCGTCTGCCCGCGACCAAACTTGCTAAGCATTGTGCTTCTTCAAATGAAAAATGTGGATTACCGAGTGCAATAAGATCAATCTCATCTGGACTGAAGCCATTTAATGATTGCCAATTTTTAACCAAATCAAATTTATTAAGATTTATGGTTTTGTTTATCATCTTTTTCCATTGAGGATTGTCTTTTGCTTCTGGCGTAATTCCCTCAATATGGAACATTGGTGCTCCTGAAGTGGTTGCAAATGCGGCACTTAAAGCTTTCAGATTATCACGTGTTGGTTGATATTGTTCCAAGCCGCATATGAGGGGGATTTGATGGCCTACGACATCACCAATAGTATAACCAAGGAGAGGGTAAAAAGCATCATCAATATTGTCTGTCTTTTCCACATTTATAAGTAAAGTTGGAATACGACCAATATCTAAATGGCAGCCAGCCTTAGGGGCTCTACCGGCTATCGCGATACATGCATCTAAGAAATCTGGATATTTTTGTGTGTGAGCACCTAGGACGCTATTGGCAAAAACCACGGCATTGGATTCTGCCCAACCTATATTATCTCCCAATTGAGGAGCCGTTGGAAGTAGATAAGGCGCACATGTATAGGTAGGTTTTGCACCCATATCGGTATAGGCGCTTGCAAGTGCGCTTGAGTTTTTGGCCTCTTTTTCATTGACACCTTGCATTTGCCAACGCTTCATATCAAGTGAGATGGAATTCATTGATGTTGGAACGGCGACTTTACCACCTGCATCGCGTAACATTTTAGCAAAACGATATCCGCCCTCACCAGTATAAATGCAACCATCAATATGTACTTGAGTTACATCAATTAATTCTTGTGCATTTTGCAACTCGGCCATTTTGCAAATAACCATCATTGCCATTGATTTTGCTTTTCCAAAATCGCCAGCAAGCATTTTTTGGTCTTGATTGCTTAAGCCTATTTGCATTTTAGAATTTTCTATTTGGGGAGCAATTAATGAGCGGTCAATTTCATGATGAGCGGCAAGAACAAAGTCATTCATGATTGCACTATGAGAAAAATTCTCTAACTGCTTAAAATCCTCAACTCCTATCACCGCAACGGGCATTGAAATATCAAAAAACATTTTAGCAATCATCACGCCTAGGATAAGAATTTCATCTCTCTGGGCTAAAATAAGACCACTTGGGGCTGTTCCTTTTAATAGAAGTTCAAGCATCACAGCACTACCTGTACAAGAACCACGCCCACCAGGTATTGCAAGAATTTTGCCTGTTAATACATGACCACTTAAAGGATGATGTCTATCAATCACTTCGCCAGTTTCAGGCGATACACCGCCCCAGAAACTTAGTGCCTCATTTGCAAAAATCAAATCACCAACGACATCGCCGCCCATATGATAATCTGTATTAAATTCTATTTTCCCATTATCTGGTTGCCTATTTTTAGGTCCCAAAATTCACTCCAATAAAAATTATCTTGCTTATCAGCTATATTTAATTAAGCAGCAAAAGCATTTATCACATAATTAGAACAAGATTAGGTAGAATATAATTTGCACTATCCCTCTAATTATTATTTGAAATCAGAGGGATAAGATTAGCTTGGAATTAAGGTAGCATTGAATGAGAGACGTATTAAATAAAGCTATCTTTTTTAGACATAATAATTATATATGACCAATTAAATGATTAGTCATATATACTGGCTTTATTGTTATTTAGTCATTTTTCATCAATGATATGTTAGCGATAGGTCTTTTCAACGATTAAAGATGGGGCATCGCCATTAAACCATTTTGTGTAAAGTTCTTGATAGCGGCCTGTACGAACTTGTTGATGGACAAAAAGATTTAGATAATTAATAAGACCATATTCTTGGCGTTTTGTTGCTATGCCATAATAATCAGGAACATAAGGCGCTACCCCCTTAATGACTAGGTTTGGGTAATTTCCTGTTTTAATAGCCTGCTGCGCCGTGCTTTCGGTTAATACACTTGCTTCAATGTGACCTTGAGCTACAGCAAGGATAGTATCGTTTTGCGACTGATAGGCACTGTAAGCGCCACCGCCCCATTTTTCGATATCGGCTTTCATCATACCTTCTTCAAAGGTGCTTGCAGTATTTCCAAGCTTACGGCCTTTAAGATCCTCATAAGTATTAATTCCAGTTTCCTCGCGCGTCAAAATAACCATGCGGTTGACCATATAAGGAACTGAAAAACCAACAACTTTCGCCCGTTCAAGAGTATCAGATGTTGAGGCAATAACTACATCAGCGCGGTCTGACATCAATGCAGGAACGCGATCTGGAAACGGTGTTTCAACGATTTCAACTTTTACACCGAGGGCTTTAGCCAAATCTCCGCAATAATCAACATCAAAGCCAATTGGTGTATTTTTATCATCACGTGACCCCATCGGAGGAAAGTCAAGCGTAACAGCACAGCGCAAGGTGCCTGAACTAATAATATCATCTAGCTTATCAGCTGAAGCCATTAATGCGGATGATACTAATAGCGATGCAGCTAAACCAGCAGTATATAGTTTGTGTTTCATTCGTTTACTCCCATTTCATTTGTAGTTTTTAAACAAACAACATCCAGAAAAACTGGTGCCATTTTGCTTTGAGACTGGAAAACGACTATCAACTATTTTAAAAAAACACCTTGTTTTATCGTCACCGCTCAGCTCCCCAGCTTGTAAGCATAGATAAAAAACACAAAGCCTTTTAAAAAAATAACCTATTGTATTAATGAATCAAATAGCCGTCTAAATTTTGGTGTTCTTCCATGTACAATTAACAATTTAAATGATTTTTTCTTTCTGATATATCTATAATATAGTAGTGATATCGTAAATCAAGAAAAAAATTAAAATTCTTTCGCTATTTTTCAAAACATTAAGGACTTAACTTTTACCTCCGGCATAAATAGACGTCGCAAAATATTTTAAGTTGCTTTTTAAATCTCATGTTTCTCTTGGATAAAATGGGATAAAAAATTCCTTTTGCGAAATTAAAAATTATCACAATTAATATGAATGGTATGAGCAAAATATGTTCAATATTTTTATTTCTTTTTATATATAACTTATTGAAACACCGATTAAAAAGACCAATACGGATATTTGTTGCAATGCACCAAGGCAATCGCCAGTAATTCCATCAATTTTATTCTGGCAAAGGCGCATAAATAAAAATGCAGCAAACATTGTCAGTAAGACCGCTATAATAAAGTGTATAAGACCAAAAAAAGGAACGATTAACAAAAATAGTAAAAATGCACTAATCAATAATCCATTACGTATCATTATTTGAGTTGGTGCACCGGCCGCAACAGCCACACCATTTGAACGGGCAAAAGGAGAATGATACCAAAGCCATATCATGGCAGCGCGGCTGATTGTTTCTGCACCAATCAACGCAATTATTGCACAGCTTACGCTAAATTGCGTTGAAAGATTATTTAATAAGGCTATCTTTAATAAAATAGACAAAATAAGCGACAAAGCGCCCAAAACCCCAATACGTGAATCTTTCATGATTTCAAGGCGCTGATCGCGGTTCTTGGGCGCAAAAAAACCATCAAAAGTATCGCTTAAGCCATCTTCATGAAGGGCCCCAGTTAAAAATATAATGGCAATAATGCTGATAATTGCTGCAACTAGATTTCCTAAGTTTAAAAATATCGCAATTAAAAAAAATGCAGCACCAAACAGGCCAATGAGAAAACCTGCAATTGGAAAGCTTGCAGCGTCATCACTTGGCAAATAAGAGCGATCATACCATCTTTTATTAATTGGCAAACGGGTCAGGAAGCCTAAACTTCGACATATTGATGCAATAATCGCCAACAAGATAGTAAGATCCTTTGAAAAATCAATTTGAACAGCGTATAAACCAACGCAAAGAGATTCACATTTATAACAATTAAAAGTCTAGCAGGATATTCTCGTGAGCAATATGGCAAGCCCCTTTGACGATTTTCGTGCGCTTTTGCACAATCTTCCAGAACAAAATCAAGAATCTATGGCGCAAGCGCGTCTGCGTCAGCAACAATTAACTAAGCCCGTAGGTTCGCTTGGCCGCTTGGAAGATATTGCCATTTGGCTTGCAGGTTGGCGTGGTCAAGACAAACCAGTGATTACCCGTCCATTGGTTGCTGTTTTTGCAGGCAATCACGGTGTAGTGGAAGAAAATGTAACACCATTTCCACAAAGTGTTACACGCCAAATGGTTGATAACTTCGCCGCTGGCGGTGCCGCTATTAATCAGATTTGCATCACTAATGATTTAGGTCTTAAGATTTATGATCTTGCCCTTGATTATCCAACTATGAATATTACCAAAGACGCTGCTATGGATGTACGCGGATGCGCTGCGACCATGGCCTTTGGTATGGAATCAATTGCTGGTGGCACTGATCTTTTGTGCATTGGCGAAATGGGTATTGGCAATACAACCGTTGCGGCTGCACTTTCTTGTGGTTTGTTTGGCGGAGATGTTGAGGAATGGGTAGGGCCGGGCACTGGCTCCACTGGAGATTATTTTACCCGTAAGGTTGAAGCTGTTCGTAAGGCAGTTGCGCGTAATGAAGGCCATCTGGAAGATCCATTCGAGGTATTGCGCCGATTAGGTGGGCGTGAATTTGCGGCAATTGTTGGTGCGATCCTTGCCGCGCGAATGGAAAAAATTCCTGTTATCCTAGATGGTTATGTCGTAACTGCGGCAGCGGCGATTCTTTATCGTTGCTTACCGGCTGCGCTTGATCATTGTTTGGTTGGTCAATTATCAAGCGAACCTGGGCATAAAAAACTATTAGAAATTATGGGTAAAAAACCGATTCTTGACCTTGGTATGCATTTGGGTGAGGGGACAGGTGCAGCTTTAGCGGCAGGTGTTGTTAAAGCAGCAACCCTTTGCCATAGCCAAATGGCAACATTTGATCAAGCTGGCATTGATAAGAAGGCTGCTCCACAATTTGACGCTTAAAAAATGATCGGCTTAGCAGGGTAATTGACAAAAGCACCTTGGTGATTATTCATCAAAGGTGCTTTTATTTTGGTTTTGTCACTTGGTAAATCAGCCCGCTTTAATGTGTCGCAGCTGAAGTCTAAAATTGGCTTCCACAAAAAAAATCGTGGTAAAGCAGGCATTTTAACGCTCTAAGCCCATCTTAATTTAGATTTTTAAAGTTTTACTGAGCTCGTGTCGTGGGCAAAATTTATATTCTTATGGGCTTAGTCTATTTTTTTATTGAAATCTTACGCACAACTGCAAATTTCTTTTTATCTACTATTGTAAGACGATGAAGACAAAAATCAATGGAAACCATTCCACAATTGCAAGAGACATCATCAAAAACCGATGACAATATTAATCCCTCGCAATGAAGACATTTATAATAAATGTCACGACCAATTGGTGCTTCTGGGCTATCTTTTACACCAATCTTTATAAATTGTAGATAATATTTTTGGCGCATATTGAATAAAATCCAACTTTTACTGAAAAATCATCTTAAATAAGTAAAATAAGCATTAAATCCAATTTTAATATAGAGGTTTGAAATGTGGAAGAATATAATTATATTATTATTGATTATATATATAGGTAGCGAAAATATTTTATCTAATGCATATTTTATACTAACTGATAAAGGTTATCATATACCTGAGCAATCATCAATTTTTAAATTTAAGCCAATTATCATGAATAATGGAAGCGGCGATTATTGGCTGTTGGGTGAAGATGATAATAACATCTATATAGTTACAGATTATGGAGAGAAATCCATTGCAAAGATGGATATTTATCACCAAATATCATCAGTTCTAAAACAATAATATAGCGATAATTTTATAACAGATTGCCATTTTTATTCTTAATGATTTTTCGTAAGATTGGTAGCAATTCATCACTAAACCAAGGATTTTTTTTAATCCAAGATGTATTGCGCCATGATGGATGTGGCAGTGGAAAAACGTGATAGCCCATTGGTTGCTTTATTCTTAAAATATCACGCCAGTTACTAACAGTTTCGGTAAGGTTTTTACCTAATCCCTGTTTAATATGCCATTTTTGGGCATATTGGCCGATGGCTAAAACCACTTTAATTTGTGGCATAAGGCTAAATAATTGCGCGTGCCATTGCTGTTGACATTCTTTACGCGGTGGAAGATCCGAACCTTTATTATCGTAGCCAGGGAAGCAAAATCCCATTGGTATAATGGCAAAATTATCTTTATTGTAAAAATATTGCGGTGACACATCAAGCCATTGCCGTAGGCGATTTCCAGATGCATCATTAAATGGAATGCCAGTTTCAAAAACTTTTAAACCAGGGGCTTGTCCTGCAACGGCAATCTGCGCTTTATCTGAACTTATGCAGATTGGTCGTGGCTCAATGGTTAGGGCAGGGAGATATTTAGGGCAATCAAGACAAATTCGGCAGCTTTTAATTTTTTTATCAAGCGCGGCCAATTGTTGTTTAATATTACCATCCGTGTTTATCCTAAGGCTATCCTGCATTGCCAATCTCGATATTTAATTTTTGCGTGGGTTTTCTTTGCGCCATTGGTTGGGGCGTTGCACTTGCCATACCCACATGCCAAGTTTGTTGTTTTTGGCAAAACGCTCTTCTTTGGGGTAACTTGAATAGCTGACTGCCCAACCATCTTCTACCATTTGGCGACTAATATCGATATTTTCAACCATGCACTGTCCTAAAATGCGTTTATATTTGTCTCGCTCTATCCATTTACAAGAAACTTTACGTCCATTAATCATTTTTATTAAATGTTGTTTTGATAATTCACCGCAGGCATATTTTTCTTGTCCTTTTGTGCAATATTGGGCAAGCTCAGGTGCATCTATTCCAAGCAATCTTATTCTTTCACCATTTATACGAATAGAATCACCATCACTAATATGCGCAAAACCTGAAATTACATTGGCATTAGCTGTTTCAGTTATGGAAGTGTCTTGTTCATTGTGAAAGTTTTTTAGCAGAGCCAAGCATATGATAATCAAAAAAATAATGATAAAGTCAGACGGCTTACGCCCACGCATCAAGGAGCGTAGATTGAATGATTTTTTTCTTGAATGTAACACTTTACTTTTCGCGCCTAAATGAAGCAATATTGCGATAAACTAGTTAATTGGAATCATAATTATTTTTGCATAAGATGGGCGCTTTTTTAACCGCTCGTACCATTCAGAAATTTTAGGAAATTGCTTAAGCCGTTTGATGTCGATTTCATAATAATAATAAATAAATGTACCAACAACAATGTCGGCAATACCAAAATTCTTACCCGATAGCCATAAGTTTAAACTAAGTTCATTTTCAATTATAGAAAGCTTTTTTTCAAAGCCATCTATAGCATTGGATAAAATGCCGGCGTCACGTTTTTCTGGTGCCAAACGCACGGAATTAAATAAAATGGCTTTAAATAATGGAAAGAGTTCTTCACTTGCCCAATCCATCCATTTTTCAACGGCACTACGCTGCTTAGGGTCTTCAATCCAAAAACTGTCGCGACCATATTGGGCAGCAATATAACGCACAATGGTGTTCGATTCCCATAAGGTGAAACCATTATCTTCAAGTACTGGAATCATAGCGTTGGGATTAAGTTTTAAAAATTGTGGGGTATCAAGGCCGCCAAATTTGCCGCCGACTTCGATATTTTCGTAATTTAACCCAAGTTCCTCGGCAATCCAAAGCACTTTTTTTACATTAATAGAATTATTACGACCCCAAATTTTTAGCATATTAATTCCCCTTTGTTTTTCTGCTTAAGGCCATATGATTTTCGATGAAATCTGAAATAGCACTTATATCATTAATATCGAAAACTGGTAGAGTTTCCTCACTTTGGTTCATATCGCTTGCCACCGCAACAATATGGGGGTCATTTAAACTAAGATTTTCACCGCGTTTTCCTCCTTCACGGCGAATTTCGAGCTTGTCATGGTTTTCTCGCTTATAGCCTTCAACCAATATAAGATCACAAGGAGAAAAATGCGATAAAATTGTCTCCATATCAGCCTCATCTTCATGCTTGTTTTCATGGATGAAAGCCCAGCGATTAGCTGAAACAACTGCAATTTCACCTGCTCCCGCATGGCGGTGGCGCCAAGAATCGGTGCCTTCAACATCAATATCAAAATCATGATGTGCATGTTTTATTGTCGCAATTTTATAACCGCGAGAGGTAAGTTCGCTAACAATACGTTCAGTCATTGTGGTTTTACCGTTGTTTTTCCAACCGGTTATCCCAAATATTTTATGTTTCATGTTAATTTACCTCACTTACAACCATAATGCCTTTGCAACCTCAAGGTCGTCTTTGGTGTTGACATTAAAAAACGGATTGAAGCCATTTTCATTGCCGTTACCAAACTCACAGTTTTTCGCGCGTACCTTTTGTGCAAATGAATAGATACTTCTTTTGCCCGCCTGTAAATGGCTTTTTAAGTCATCGATTAAATTGACAGGCCAAAGTCCAAAAGTCGGTTGGTGTTCTCCGTTAAAAGTCGACAAAATTGCTCTATCTAAATCGCCTTTATATAATGATTGCAACTGCATTAAATAATCATCTGGGAAAAAGGGTGTATCAACAGCAACAGTTATAATGGCGCGATAATCATGAATTTGGGCATAGGTCATTGTTGAATAGATACCAGATAGGGGCCCCATATTATTAAAATCGTTCTGGTCAGCAAGATAAGTTCTATCATTTTTTGCAAGCAGCAATGGATTATTAGCGCTGACCACCACTTCACCACCGATCAAACCAGTTTTTCTAATCGCTAAAAATTGCGACAACAAGCGATTAAATGTATGATCGAGTAATGTGGTATCACCAATAGTTATAAGGGCCTTGTCGCTACCCATCCGTTGTGAGCGACCACCAGAAAGTATGACCCCCAAAAGCTTTAAATTTTTACACATGATTTTTAATTTGCCAATTCATACAAAGTAAATAAAACTACTTTGAAATGGTAGAATATATAATTATGACAATAAGTAACGGCATAAAATAAAAGCAGAATATTAAATGCCGTTAATTCATTATTGGATGTTTTTTCCAAGTCTTCCGGCTATATCTTGGATGAATTGCCATGCAACTCGTCCTGATCGATTACCACGGGTTGTAGCCCAAGTTAGCGCTTCTTTACGTAGTTCATTGCTATCAATTGGTAATTTATAGTGCTCCGCATAACCAAAAATCATCGCTAAATAGTCATCTTGGCTGCATTTATGAAATCCAAGCCATAAACCAAAACGATCAGAAAGTGACACTTTCTCTTCAATTGCTTCCGATGGATTAATTGCGCTTGAGCGCTCGTTATCAATCATATCACGGGGCATTAAATGTCGTCGATTGGAGGTGGCGTAAAATAACACATTGGCTGGACGACCTTCAATCCCGCCGTCTAGTGCTGCTTTCAAAGATTTATATGATGTATCGTCATGGTCAAAGGACAAGTCATCACAAAAAAGAATGAAACGATAAGTTGTATCTTTTAAAAGATTCATCAATTGTGGCAAAGAATCAATATCCTCACGATGAATTTCTACAAGTTTTAAGCGCTCTTCACTCTTATTTTCTAGATTAACCGCAGCATGGGCAGATTTAATCAATGATGATTTCCCCATGCCGCGTGCACCCCAAAGCAAAACGTTGTTTGCAGCAAAACCTTGGGCAAAACGGCGGGTATTTTCAACTAAAGTATCACGCGATTGATCAACGCCTTTTATAAGATCAATATCTACCCGATTTACCTTTTTTACCGGACTAAGCGTAAGATTTGCCGCATCCCAAACAAAGCAATCTGCGTTTTCCGCTTCTACTGGTTTGGTAAGTGGTGGTGCGATTTGCCTAAGCACGCTAATCAATTCATCAAGCTTATTTAGCAATTCTGGATTATTAGGCATTGAAATTATCACCTTTATGTCAATATTTTAAAATTATTATTATGTTCTGGGTGTGAAAAATGCAATTCATTGTTTTTGCTAGTTGCTATAAGCTTCGCAACACATTATTTCGTGATAGTAACTGATAGTGGTATATATCGCTATTTTTATCAAATTGCTTAAGGAGTTTTCCTATGTCGTTTATTACACCAGCTTATGCGCAAGCTGCAGGTGGAGGTGGTTCAACATTTTCAATGCTTTTACCACTAGTTCTCATTTTCGTAATTATGTATTTTCTTATTATTCGCCCTCAGCGCGCGCAAATGAAAAAGCATCAAGAAATGATCAATGCTGTTCGTCGTGGCGACAATGTTATCACCGGTGGTGGCTTTATTGGTAAGGTTACCAAAGTTTTTGATGCAGAAGGTGAAGTTGAAGTTGAACTTGCTGATAATGTGCGTGTACGCGTTTTGCGTAGTACCTTGTCAAGTGTTCGCACCAAAGGCGAAGTTGCAGTTGAAAAAACAGCTAGCAAAGCCAATAATAAAGATCGTGGTCATAAAAACGATAAAAATGCTGATGAATCAGTGGATAAAAATGACAGCGATGAAACATCCGCAGAAAAAGATCAGGCATCAGAAAATAAATAATTTAAAATATAGCTAGAGCATTTGAAATTGATAATGTAAGCATTATTATGTCCTAGAGCCCATTCACGAATAATTGTGTCGTTGATGTGCTCTAGTTTGCTTTTATTGTCTTATCTTTTAACATAAAAGTTAATTTTTATTTTGTTGAAATTGCTCTAGCTTTTTTAGTTTGAAAATAAAATAAGTTAATGCTGTAAAATCTTTAAATGGGAATTGAGTAATATGCTATTTTTTTCTGTATGGAAGCGGGTTCTCATTTGGGCAGTAATTTTATTTGGTGTTATTGTTGCATTACCAAATATCTTGCCACACAGCATTTTAAATAAGCTTCCTGAGGCGTATGCTAGCCTTCATTTACCGTTAGGTATAGATTTACGCGGTGGTTCACGGATCGTTATGCAGTTGCCAAAGGATGATGAGCAATTGCGTGCTGATACCATAGATGTGATTACAAGGCGTTTAGATCAATCAAATCAAGATTTTATGGACTATAGCGTTAACGCACAAGGCAGTCATGCAATTCGCGTTGAAGTGCCGGGCTTTTTTAATGTACAAGAATTAAAAGATATCGTTAGTGTACCGGCTAATACTGCTGTTTATCAAGAGGTGGACGGAATTAACGCACAAGATGTTATTACTGGTAAAGTTGCAACGCCTCAAAACAGTGAAATTTTTTATGATTTTTCAGATCCGCCGGTTGGCTATCTTATTGACACTAATGCCGTTATCCGCAGCGAAAACCTGATTGGCGCTTTTGTAAACCCGATAGCCGATAGCAATAATGTACTGGTTAACATAGCTCTTGATGAGGTTGGAGCACAAGCCCTTAATAATTTTACACAAACATCACCTAACAAGCGATTATTCTTTATTATGGATGGTGATATCATCTGGATTGAGAAAAATGTTAAAAAAACTGTTTCTGGTTACCTCGATATAGGCCCTGTTGAGGCTGAGCGAGCTAGTAGTTTTGCAACTCTTATTTCAAGTGGTCCACTTCCAACTGCAGTGACCTTAATTGAAGAGCGCACAATTGGTGCAGATCTTGGCAAGGATTATGCCGCTTCAGGCTTTAAGGCAGCCATTGGCGCTTTATTAGTTGTTGCAATTTTTATGGTTATTTCTTACGGATTTTTAGGTGTTGTTGCAGATATTGCTCTAACCGCAAATCTTGCACTTGTAATAACAATTTTGAGTTTTATTGGCGTTCCACTTTCGCTTGCTGGCTTTGCTGGTCTTGTTTTAACGATTGGTGTTTCGGTTGATGCGATTATTTTGATATATGAGCGCATACGAGAAGACCGCCGTAATGGTTATTCAGTTACACAAGCATTAGAGGCTGGTTTTGCACGAGCAAAGGGCACAATCATTGATGCCAATATTACTACTTTAATTGCTGCCTTAGTTCTTTTCTTGCTAGGTATTGGTCCAATTCACGGTTTTGCATTGACCGTAACCGTTGGCATTATTGTATCGCTTTTTACAACACTTACCTTTACCCGACTAATGATTTCTACTTGGGTTCGCTATTCTAAGCCTGGTGAAGTTCCCGCACGTATTTTCCGCATTGTTCCGGTAAATACCCGCATAGCATTTATGCGTATTGGAAAATGGACACTTGGTATTGCATGCGCACTAATTATTGCAACAGGTGCCTTGACCCTAGTAAGCGGCGTTAATTACGGCATTGATTTTGCTGGCGGTTCGTTGGCTGTTTTAGAGGCTAAAGGCGATCACTCTGACCCTATTGATGTTGCTGAACGGGTAGGAAACCTTAATATTGGTGATGTAGTTGTTACGCAATCTAAAAACGCTAAAATTTTATATCTAACGGTTCCAAGTCAAGAAATGGGCGAGGATGCAGATCAGTCTGTTGCAGTAAAACTCAGAAACGAGTTTTCACAAGATTATCAATTACAACGTATGGACGTGGTTGGGCCGCAAATATCTGAAAACCTATCCTCTGCTAGTTTAGTAGCTGTTATAGTTTCCCTCATTGCTATTTTTGGTTATGTCTGGTTGCGCTTTGATTGGAAGTTTGCGATTGGAGCAGTTGTCACCACTATTCATGACGTAATCATCTTGTTGTTTTTATTCATTGTGTTCCAGTGGCAATTCAATATTTGGAGTATTGCTGCAGTGCTTGCAATTATTGGTTATTCTCTTAATGACACCATTGTTGTTTATGATAGGATAAGAGAACTCTTGCGCAAGGATGGTTATATCCAAATAACATCATTGGTTGATCTTGCCATTAATCGCACGTTGTCGCGTACCTTATTAACATCCCTTGCTACATTAATTGCCCATATTCCACTTTACTATTTTGGTGGCACAGATATGCGTGACTTTGCTTCGGTATTATTGCTTGGGATTATTATTGGAACTTATTCCTCCATCTTTATTGCTGGTCCTTTAGCTGTTTTATTAGGCATAGGGCGCAATAAGGAAATGGAATATGAAGAAGATTTCGTTTCAGAATCAGCATAATCGATATTCTGAAATATTGCATGCTAAATAAATAATAGGAATTTTTATGGTTCAAGGAATTGAAATCCGAGACGCACATTTTCCAGGTAGCGCCCCTATCGATGCCTACGGAAATGGTGGTTTTCGCTTTGCAGATATGTCCCATAAAGGCTCAATTATTTGCGTGCCAAGCGGTATATATGGTATAGATCTCACCCAATCAACGCCAACAATTTTTGATGTTGATCGAGTTTTGCAAGAAGCAGATGCAATTGAGATATTACTGATTGGTACGGGCGTAAAGCTTTTGCGATTGCCAAAAGAGGTGCGTTCAGCACTCCAACAACGCAATATATCTGCCGATACCATGAGTACAGGTGCTGCCGTACGTACATATAATGTATTATTGGCTGAAAACCGCGCAGTTGCAGCAATTCTCTATGCGGTTGAATAATGGATAATACTCAATATTGTATGCAGCTTTTAAAGCAGGGTGATTTTGATCGTTATATCTCCTTGCTTTTTGCACCAGCGAAAAAGCGGGCAGGGCTTGCAGCGTTATTTGCATTTAATCATGAAATTGCACGTATTCGAAATGTGGTGAAAGAACCATTAGCAGGTGAAGTTAGATTGCGGTGGTGGGCGGATAATATTGAAAAAGGTAGCAAGGAGCCAACCCAAAATCCGGTTCTTGATGCTTTGCTTGAGACGATTAGCATTTATGGCCTGCCCGAAAAGGCTTTAATCAATGCATGTGAAGCACGAATTTTTGATCTATATAATGATTCATTCATTACTATCGATGACTTTGAGGGCTATTGTGGCGAAACACAATCCATCCTGTTTAAGCTTGGTTGCCAAATATTGGACGAGTTTGAAGCGCAAAATAGCGACAATGCATGCGGACATGGCGGTGTAAGTGCTGTATTAATGCAAATTTTGCGCTTTTTACCTTTGATCACTGCGGAACATCAATTTTACATTCCTACTGAGATTTTAAATGCTGTTGGTGTTAGCAGAGAAGATATTACTCCAGATAGCAATAATATTGAACAAAAGTCGCGAGTGATTGCAGCTTTAACGGCTTTTGCCTTTGAGCATTATACTGTTTTTAAAACTGCGCAACAAAAATTAGCACCAAGCTTAAGGCCAGTTTTTCTACCCTTAACACTTATGCCACGATATGTTAGACGGACACAGAAGGCTGACTTTATAGCGTTTACAGAGCCATTTGAATTGTCACACTTGCAACGTCAATGGTCCATTTTAAAAACAGCGATCACGGGTAAATTTTCAAACTAGTGCTTTTTTACCAATAGATGATTTATCTTTGACTTCAATTAATGTGATTATGACAAGAATTTTAAGTGTGCCCTTTAAACCAATTTATGTGAAATAGCGCTGCGGTAAAAAATATTAAAATTTGCTGTTTAAGAATCTGACACTAAGATTTGTCACAAGACAGTAATTTTAATATCCAAATGATTATTTTTGATAATTTTGTATAAAAACTTATTTTAAAACATATAGTTATAATTAAATTAAGTTTATCTGTGTTTTTTCTATTTTTGCTGTTGACGTTTTGTCTTCTTAAACGTATGTTCCGCTCACTTTCCGCAACAAATCATGTTGTAAGAGAGCGCGTAGCTCAGCCGGTAGAGCAACTGACTTTTAATCAGTAGGTCCAGGGTTCGAATCCCTGCGCGCTCACCAATTTAGATTTCTTCATTAAAAATTTAGTTGTTTTATTTTTCGGAATAAAGATAAGAATTTAAAAAATTTTGCTGTGCTAATGCTGGTCCAACGAAAATAAGTGCTGTGCGTGAAATATTATGCTCATCAAGACTTATTTTAAGCTCTGAGAGCGTTGTAGGTATTATTTTTTCATTGTCCCAGCTAACATTTGCTGCAATAACAACAGGACATGTGTCCCCATAAAGCGGTGATAATTGTTGGATGATTGTATCTGGGTTTGTAGCAGATAAATGTATTACGATTGTTGCGCCAGATGCCCCTAAATGCGTTAAAGTTTCTTTTTCAGGCATAGCGGATGAGTTTTTTGAAGTGCGGGTAAGAATAATTGACTGGTTAATTCCTGGCAGGGTTAATTCTTGTTTCATAGCCGCAGCTGCAGCTACAAATGAGGGAACGCCAGGAGTTATATCGTAAGGAATACCAATATCCTCAAGACAACGTATCTGCTCGGCAATTGCACCATAGAGTGATGGGTCACCCGAATGTAAGCGTGCTATATTTTGTCCCTTATTATGAGCATCCTTGACGAGCTCAATAATTTGATCAAGTGTCATATCATGGCTACTAATGCGTTTGATATGGGGGGGCAAATCTATCAGCAAATCTTTAGGAATAAGAGAGCCGGCATAAAGACAAATAGGACAGGATTGTAATAGTCTAAGGCCGCGTACAGTGATGAGATCTGCAGCACCTGGGCCCGCACCAATGAAATGCACTGTCATGATAAACCTTTTTCTTGCCCATTTTAAAAATTACAAAAGAAATGATATGTAACGGTCACTTTGAAAATATATTGCTTTAACAAGCTTAACCAAAATCATTAGAGCAATTATTTAGAATTTTGCTCTAATGAATTGTTTTTATTGTTCAATTTAATAAGGTTGCACATCTTCCAAATGTCTGAAATGCCGACTATTTTTCCCATCTTTTATGAAACCACATCCATTGCCCAGGATATTCTCTAACCCAATTTTCAACAATATCATTTATCAATTGAACGCTAGCATTGGTGTCAATTGCACCTTCAGCGTTTTTGGGTAGTTCAACCTTATCGAAAAGTTGTAACTTATATCGACCTTCAGGTAAGCGGATACAACGGGCAGGATAAACGTCGCAATCATATTGACGGGCTAATTTGGCCAGTAATGGATTTGTTTTAACTGGCAAATTGAAAAATGTTGTGTTCAATCCGCGACGAAACTTTTGATCTACCAACATTCCCACATTACCGCTTTCTTGCAAGCGACCGGCAAGAACCCAAGCTGATCCAGCTTTGGAAGGAACCAAATGCCCCATCTTAGTGCGGCGGGCTTTTAAAACCCTTTTTGCGATGTAAGGGTTATTAGGTGGCCTAAATAGCGCCATCACATCAAGATCGTAGGTTGCTGCACAAATCGGTAAAAGCTCAAAATTTCCGGTATGAGCTGTAAAGAAAATATGTGGCTTATTCTCATCTCTGATGCGCTTGAATATTTCCTCTCCTTCAACCTCTACAAAACCAGGCTTATCTGATGTTGGGTCGAAATCGAAAATTTCATCAAGAAAAACATATTCAGCAAAAAGACGCCCCATATTGCGCCACATTTCACGCGCAATCGATTTTATTTCCTTATCGTCTTTTTCAGGAAAAGCAGCACGAAGGTTTTTGAGTGCTACCTGATGACGAGGGGTCATTGGTCCAATTAAACTGGCAAAATTAGCAAAAAACGCAATACTTGGCTTTGCTGGTAAAAACTTAATCGATACCAACATGCCAGCCGCAATATGCGCCCATAACCAATTCCACCAATCTTTAAATTTCATTTTAAGACGGTAAATAAATAACTTGATACGAAGTTTTAACATTTTAGATCAATCTATCTTTAGAATAATTTTTCCAAAGACATCTCGACCTTCCATGCGGCTAAGTGCTGTATCGATCTCTTCAAAACCAACGATGGTGTCAATTACTGGATGAACCAAGCCTTGTGCCATTTTTTGCATAGCATCTGCCATATTTTCCATGCGGCAACCAAATGAACCTAAAATCTTCAATTGTTGTTGGAAAAGCTGCATTAAATTCATTTGAGTTGAAACGCCTGAAGTGGAACCGCAAGTCACAAGACGGGCACCACGTTTCATGCATAACATTGAACCTGCCCAAGTGGTTGCGCCGACATGTTCAAAAACAACATCAACACCTTTTTTGCGGGTTAGCTTGCGTACTACACCTTCAAAGCGATCTTCGCGGTAATTAATAACATGATCGGCACCTAATGCGCGTGCCTTTTCAATCTTATCATCTGAGCCAACCGTGGTGATGATTGTACACCCCATTTTTTTGGCAAGTTGAATAGCGGCAGAACCAATACCAGATCCGCCAGCATGGATCAAAATAGTTTCACCTGGTTGTAGCTTGGCATTGTCAAAAAGCATGTGCTCAACTGTACCAAAAGTTACTGGTGCGACAGCCGCGCCAATTGCATCAACACCGGGAGGA
Source organism: Bartonella sp. HY761 (assembly GCF_026743145.1). NCBI lineage: Bacteria > Pseudomonadati > Pseudomonadota > Alphaproteobacteria > Hyphomicrobiales > Bartonellaceae > Bartonella > Bartonella sp. HY761. Next base: position 1,542,436 of record NZ_CP104887.1, on the reverse strand, counting down.
GCAGGCACTAGAAGACGTGCCGGTAGATTTACTTTTTCGCAAGCAAAGCCATCAAGGTGAAAGCCATGCACGCCGCTTACATGCTCACATAGATTGTCGCGACCTTCGCGGCATGCCTTGCAAAGCCCGCAGGTTCTGGCGCCATAAATTGAAACCAATTGCCCTGGATAAACAGAACTGACGCCTTCACCGATGGCAATAACTTCACCAGATGCCTCCGCACCGATGACGAGCGGCATTTTACGTTTGGCAAAGGCCATGCCGCGCCAACCCCAAACATCGATATGATTGAGTGCAACAGCTTTAATGCGTACAGTAACTTCGCCAATAGCTGGCGCATCTGGTTCTGCTATATCGGTAATTTCAAGGCGGCGATCATCTAGCAATTGCAGCGCGCGCATATGTGTAGTCCTCTCAAATAAATTTGCTGCCCTTAAGCATGCAGCATAAAAATAAGCAAGCTTTTAAAAGCTTCTTAAAGCTTATACTCGTGATATCGCATACCATATAAAAGTTTTAAAATAAACCAAATGGATTGAAATTTGCAATATTGATTAGAAAGGCGGCTTCGACAATTGCGTCCAAGTCACCTTAATCTAATTGTTAGTTGTTGTAGGATTTAATTACCAAACTGCTATTTTGACCGCCAAAGCCAAAAGAGTTTGATAATACTGTATCAACTTCTGCTGTGCGGGCAATATTAGGTACAACATCAAGCGGTATTGTTGGGTCAGCTTCTTGATAATTAATTGTTGGTGGCAAAATACCTGAACGAATTGTTAACAGTGAAAATACGGCTTCAATAGCGCCTGCTGCGGTTAACGTATGGCCAATCATCGATTTATTCGAAGATACGGGGATATTTTGAATGTTATCGCCGAATACCGTCGACATGGCAAGGTATTCCATTTTTTCATTCTCAGGCGTTGAAGTGCCATGGGCGTTAATATAACCAACATCCTTAACGTTAAGACCAGCATCGGCCAAAGCTTTGTGGATCGAGCCTATGGCAGGAGACGCATCAGGTTTAGAGCGAGTACGATGGAAATCATCGGCGGTTTCACCACAGCCTGCCAAAATTCCTAATATATTGGCACCGCGTTTAACCGCACTTTCCAATGATTCTAAAACCAAAGCACCAGAACCTTCAGCAATAACAAAGCCATCGCGCCCTTTTGCGAAAGGTTTCGAGGCTTTTTCTGGATGTTCATTTTGCGTGGATAAGGCTGATAAAAGTGAAAAACGGATAAGTGCTTCGGCTGTTACCGATCCATCGGTTCCAATTGTCAAAACACGGTCTGTTTCGCCGCGCCTGATCGCTTCAACTCCCGTTTGAATTGCGGTGGCACCTGATGCGCAAGCTGTCGATAAAGTTACCGGTAAACCACGCGTTCCAAATTCGTCAGCAATTCGCTCAGCAATAAAGCCAAATTGGGTGGAATTATAGAATTCATCATGAGGTTTTTGAGCGCAAGCTTGTAAAGCCAATTGATAGGATGCTTCACCTTGGTCACGCATCTCATCATCTAGGGTAAAACGACTTTTCCAAGCAAGTTCTACCGGTGGGGCTGCTAAAACAAGTGGGCCATCAAAATTTTTGCCGGCAAAACCAGCTTCTTCAAGGGCTTCTCGTCCGGCGAGCAATGCCAATTTTTCCGATAAAGTAGAAGCGCCAAGCTGACTTTCTGGTAAAAAATCAACAGTGCCGGCAATACGCGTTGCAAGGTTCTCAGTTGGAAAACGGCTAATCGCATGAATGCCGCTTATGCCATTCGTCAATTTACGCCAATTTTCTTCCTTGCCAATCCCAAGCGAGGAAACAACCCCCATACCAGTAATGGCAACAATTGGACGACCTAGATGATCAAGATATTGAGACATGGTACAAATATTCCTTAAGCGCGCGTAATATGCGCAATACCTTCAGCGCGTGAAACACCTGCTGTGATGGCAAATGCATCTTTTACTTCACCTTCATAGGCTTTTTCATTGGTGCTAAGTGGTGGGAACGCGCTTTGTTTTTGTACAGCTATTGCTGCAAGGGCTGTTGCAAATAAAAACTGTGCTTCACGCATATGGCCAAAAAGACTGGCAAAACCACGATAGGAAAGCCTTTTTTTTTCTAATGCTGCACGCTCTTGATTGGTTATCTCAATAACGCCCGATGCACCACTAATTGTAAAATTATTCTCTTTTGCGCCAACCTTATCTAACATTTTTGTGAGGCTTGCTTCTAATGGCTGTTTTTTACGGTTGGTTTGATCCGTAATAATTGTTTTCAATTCACCATAAATGGAGGCGCCGCGCGCCTTAGCATGTTCACCTTCTTCAAGTACAAGAAAAACGCCACTCGTGCCAGTTATAGCGCCGCCGCCATGGGCAGAATCGCGCTCCCAAACCGATGACCATTTGTCTTTTTGCAAATAGCCGCCCAAAGCATAGCCAAGCAACATATCATAATGTTCGCTATTATAGGATGCGCCAACCAATGTGTGGGTGCTTTGGCCGCCTCTAATGCGAGCAGCGGCAGTTTCAAGCGCTGCTATACCTGAACCTTCTTCACCCATAAACGTGCGCGATGAACCAGTTACTTTATGGACAATAGAAATATTACCTGCAAGTAGGTTGGATAGTTGAGCAAGAAAAAGGGTAGGTCGCAATTCGGTTGATAGCATCTTATTAAGCAGCACTTCGCGGTCAATACCTGCTTCTCTGCCTTTAGATAAAATTAACTGATCAACATTAATGTCGCGCTCACCGCCGCCTGCTGCTACGATCATATCCATGGTTGAAGTTAAAGCTTCATTACCTTTCATGCCCGCATCTTCTAGGGCAAGACCTGCGGCATAGGTACCAAGACGTTGCCATGTTTCCATTTGACGTTGATCGCTGCGCTTTGGAATTTGACTATTCCAATCAACTTCTCCTAAAGCATGAACCATATAGGGCGCAAAGCGTGCTTCATCTAAATTGGGCTGTGGTTTACCGTTTATTTGTTGCCAATGATGATCCACACCCTCACCAAGCGAAGAGATTAAGCCAATACCGGTGATGAAAACGGATTTTTCTTGCATCATATCCAATGCCCATAAATATACTGCCAAAGGACAAATATTTAAAATTGTCCGCAGAAATGTTAAATTTTTTCTAGATAAGTGTTTAGCACTTAATTACTTACATATCTCCCAATGCCAACTGAAGTGTTTAATATTCATGGCATCAGGAGGTAGAATTATAATTTTAAAAATTATTAGCTGGCAGCTTTTGCTGCAACAAGTTCATCAATCTTGGCGCAAAGATTTTTAAGGACAAAATATTCCTCAGTTTCAGCTTTGCCGTCATTAACTTCTTGTGTCCATTGCTCAAGTGGAATTTTAATGCCAAATTCCTTATCAATAGCAAAAACGATATCAAGGAAATCAAGGCTGTCGATCCCTAGGTCATCAATCGTGTGGCTCTCAGGTGTAATTGTATCACGATCAATTTCACTGGTTTCAGCAATAATATCGGCGACTTTGTCAAATGTTGAGGACAATGTGCAATTCCTTGTTTTAGCAATATATAACATGTTTTTAACATATTAAAAAACACATCACATATAAATTTGTTAACGCTCAATTAGTCTCGTTGAAGCTCATTGGCTTTTGCGAGAGTGTACAATACTCTCTAATTTAAATCCATAGACCTCTTCTTAAAGACCATTTATTCATCCTGCTCTTCGTTATATACGAAATTAGGCTATAATCCAAATTATGATTTATAGCTATCTAATCGCTTTGCAAGTGAAGTAAAAGGGTTAAAAATATATTTTTCACCCTTTTAACTGTTTCAAAGATAATATTTTATCATTTTTTTTGCAAAAAAACTTTAAACTACATATGTTTTAATAATGTTTTGCAAAAAGACAAAATTTTAATAGTCAAAATAATTCATTAGGTTGGGATAATGCGGCGATGGCGACGGAAATAATCTCCCGTGTCAACCTCTTTATCCTTTGCGGTTAAAAGTGCATTTCTTCGATTTGCTTCAACTACAGCTAGGGCAGTCATATTAACAACGCCGCGCGATGTAACCGAAGGTGTTAAAATATGGGCTGGTCTTGAAGGTCCCATTAGAATAGGGCCAACATGCAATGCATCAAGGGTTTGCTTGACAACATTCATGGTAATATTGGCTGAATCAAGATTAGGAAATACCAGAAGATTTGCTTCACCCTTTAAGCGTGAACCTGGTAAAACACGATCACGTAAGGCTTGGGATAGAGCTGAATCACCATGCATTTCACCATCTGCTTCAATCTCTGGAAAACGTTGCGCAAATAGATTAGCGGTTTCGCGCATTTTTTCCGCGCTTTTGCTGCTTTTTGAACCAAAATTAGAGTGAGAAACAAAAGCAATTTTGGGTTCAATACCAAAGCCCTGTAGCTCTTGCGCGGCAAGCCAAGCAATCTCGACCAATTCTTCTGCTGTTGGATCTTGATTAACATAGGTGTCTGTAAAAAATATCGGCGTGCGCTGTGAGATAAGCAAACTTAATGCCGAGAAGCCAGATACGCCCGGTTCAAGGCCGATTATTTGTTCAACCAATTGCAAATTGCGCTCAAAGCGGCCACCAAGACCACAAATCATAGCATCAGCTTCGTCGCGCATAACAGCCAAAGCCGCAATTGCTGTTGTTGATGTACGAACAATTGTGCGGGCAACTTCTGGTGTGACGCCGCGTCTGCCTGTATAGCTTAAAAAGAGATCCACATAATCACGGTAGCGCGGATCGTCATCAGGATTTATCAGCTCAAAATCTTCATTTGGCCTAATTTTTAAACCAAAGCGTCTTAACCTTACATCAATAACATTAGGCCTGCCAATAAGTATCGGAATGGCTGTCTTTTCTTCTAATACGACTTGAGCAGCCCGCAATACACGCTCATCTTCACCATCTGCGTAAATTACCCGTTTTACCTTGGAGCTTTTTGCCGTGGCAAAAACTGGCTTCATAATAAGGCCGGAACGGAAAACGAAGCGATTTAACTCTTCAAGGTAGTGCTCCATATCGGTAATTGGACGTAAAGCAACACCTGTCTCCATTGCAGCTTTGGCAACGGCTGGAGCAATACGCAAAATAAGGCGATTATCAAAAGGCGAGGGAATTAGGTAATCTGGACCAAATTTGGGTACTTCGCCACTATAGGCTTTTGCAGCTGTATCGGAGGTTTCCTCTTGCGCAAGTGCTGCAATGGCAAACACTGCCGCGCGTTTCATTTCTTCATTGATAGCGGTTGCACCAACATCTAATGCGCCACGGAAAATATGCGGAAAGCACAGAACATTATTAACCTGATTAGGATAGTCAGAACGTCCAGTACAAATCATCGCATCAGGACGAACTTTGCGCGCCTCTTCTGGCATGATTTCTGGTGTTGGGTTGGCAAGAGCCATAACGAGAGGCTTTTCAGCCATTGATTTTAACAATTCTGGCTTCAATACTCCGCCAGCTGAAAGACCAAGAAAAATATCAGCATCTTTAATGACGTCACTTAGAGTGCGTGAATCAGTTTGCTGCGCGTAAACTTCTTTCCATCTATCCATGAGACTGTTGCGCCCCTCATAGACAACGCCTTCAATATCGCTGACCCAGATGTTTTCGCGCCGAGCGCCCAGTGAAACAAGAAGATTGAGGCAGGCAAGTGCAGCCGCACCAGCGCCAGAAGTCACTATTTTTGCATGTTCAATACGCTTATTGGCAAGAGAAAGCGCATTGATGACAGCAGCCGCAACAATAATAGCTGTACCATGCTGATCATCATGAAAAACAGGTATTTTCATGATTTTACGTAATTGGTCTTCAACCTCGAAACATTCAGGTGCTTTAATATCTTCAAGGTTGATACCGCCAAAAGTAGGTTCTAAAGACGAAATGGTCTTTACCATTGATTCAATTGTTGGAGCTTCGATCTCAATATCAAAAACATCAATATTGGCAAATTTCTTAAAAAGGACAGCCTTACCTTCCATTACCGGTTTAGATGCTAATGGACCAATATTGCCAAGGCCCAAAACTGCGGTACCATTCGAAATAACCGCAACAAGATTAGCTCTTGACGTATATTGAGCAGCAAGATTAGGGTCATCATGAATAGCAAGACAAGGAGCGGCAACACCCGGCGAGTAGGCTAATGCCAAATCGCGTTGGTTTCCCAAGGGTTTGGTTGCATGAATTTCTAATTTTCCCGGCTTTGGATATTGATGAAAAAACAATGCTGCTTCTTCAAGCTCCGAAAGTTTCTTTTTACCGCTTTTGGTTGTCATTATCTTGCCTTTGTTGCTAATTAACGCTTTTTTGGGCTGTATATATGTTACGCATTTACGTTTAATTTATTGCAATAAATATTAACAATATAGTTATCTGAGTTAGCTTTTTACGCATTAAAAAAATAATTAAAAAGCACTTGCATAAGAGCCGCCGTCAATAACCAAGTTTTGGCCTGTGATATAACCCGATTTTGATGAGCATAAGAAAGCACAAGCATCACCAAATTCTTCCGGATTACCAAAGCGCTTTGCAGGAATATGCGCCATGCGGTGCTTGTAAATATCATCTAATGGAAGTCCACTTGTCCTTTGCTCATTTTCGAGTGAGCCTTTTAGTCGGTCAGTGGCAAACGCCCCAGGCAAAAGATTGTTAATGGTAACATTACTGGATACTACGACTTGCACAACCCCTGCTAAAAAAGCAGTTAAGCCAGCACGAGCACCAGATGATAGATCAAGCCCAGGAATAGGGCGATAAACAGACGTAGACGTGATGTTAACAATTCTACCAAATTTACGGCTAACCATACCATCAATGACGGCTTGAATAAGCTCTATTGGAGTAATCATATTCTGTTCCAGCCCAGCCAGAATTGTTTGTTTATCAAGTTGCCTAAAGTTCTTAAAAGCAGGTCCGCCATTATTGTTTACGAGGATATCTGGATCAGGGCAGGTAGATAATAGCGCTTTTTGCCCTTCCTTGGTTGAGACATCAGCATTGACGATTGAAACTTTAACGCCGGTTGCCATCTGAATTTCATCAGCAGCTTTTTGCAAGATTTCTTTATCTCTACCATTGATAGTGATTTCGCAACCAGCGCGCGCCAACGAAAATGCACAAGCTTTGCCAAGTCCTTTGCTCGAGGCACAGATAATTGCTTTTTTATTTTTCAAACCAAGATCCATTTTGGTCTCCTCATGCAAAGGTTTATTGTTCAATCGGCGATTAAGGGTAATCTAAGCCTATCAATTTATTTAGATTGGCTCCCGTAATGCGGTTAGTTTATACTGATACAAAAACTTAATTCAATCGATCCAACGCAAAAAAATGCGGTTGTTTTTTTATCTATCTTCACAAATGAAAATTATTCAAATCGTTTTAAGCATTTTTTAAGTCCTAGAGCAATTTCAAAATAATGTGAGCAAAATTTTGAATTCGATAAATGCCCAAGTTAATTACAAGTGAATGTAAATTACCGTTGCTGATCTCATTAGGATAGGTGGCTTATTGGTCCGATAGGATGGTTGAAATGTTTGTAATAAAGCCGATTAAGTAAACAAATAACTTTAAATATAATTCACAACTATTTGATTTATAATGCATCATAAGATATTTAATTGAATTTTGATCTATAATGCTGTTAGGCATAAATAACTCATAAATATTGATATATCTCGATATTAAGGTGATGAAACTTTCATCCTATAGCTTCATAAAAAGAAAAATTAATCATAGAAAAATGAAATAATCGGAATGAAATATCCCTTTAATCTTGAATTTTTAAATATTTAAATTAATTAATATTTTGATTTTAAATGATAAATTTGAAGGCCGTTAATTTTTTAGGGTTTACCTAGTTGTAAAACAATTAAATATTGGTTAGCTAGGGAGTAAATTATTAATATTTAATTAACTATAATAGTAAAAAATATATTATTAGAATCTATTGCTGCGTGCCGCGGCCAAAAGTGATTTGGAAATAATGGCAGAAAAACAAAAAAATAATCCCGATAGTTGGGCTAAGCCTAGTGTGGCAAGTGAAAATAAAAATGGTGCTACAACAATAGCATTAAGTGGTCATTGGACTACGCATACTATCTACTTAGTAGATAATGACATGCGTATGCTTGAAAAACTGGGTAATCAAAGGGTTGTTCTTTCGCTTAGCAATATTGATGGGCTTGATACAGGTGGGGCGTGGTTAATCGAGCGTCTCGCCTACCGCCTCCATAATAATCAATGCGAAGTTTCTATTGAAGGCTCAAAGCCCGGGTGGGAATCCTTGCTGAAATCTGTTGGCGCAGCCGTTCCATCGCAAGATGAAATTAAAAAGCCGAAAAAAGACAATGCACTTATTTTGACGGTGGGTGGTTTGGGTCGCGTAATGATGAGCGGCTTTAATGATTTTGTTATGGCAATGAATATCTTAGGTTCCACTTTGATTGGGCCTCAAGGTAAGCGAGCCGATGGGCGGAGCAGTATAAACTTTACCGCCATTGTTGCGCAAGTTCAGAAAATGGGTGTTGGCGCAATTCCGATTATATCGCTTATGTCATTTATAGTTGGAGCAATTATTGCTCAGCAAGGTGCTTTCCAATTGCGGAATTTTGGCGCCGAACCCTATGCTGTCGATCTTGTTGGCATACTTGTGTTTCGCGAATTAGCCGTATTAATGACAGCAATCATGATAGCGGGTCGTTCTGGTAGTGCTATTACTGCGGAGCTTGGCTCTATGAAAATGCAAGAGGAGATAGATGCGCTAAAGGTTATGGGGTTCAATCCTGTTAGTGTTCTAGTTTTCCCCCGCTTGGTTGCGTTGGTTTTTGCTCTACCATTATTAACAATTATAGCTGATTTAGCTGCTTTATTGGGTGCAGCATGTGTCTTGTTGGCCTATTCGGGTATACCTTTTGGCGCCTTTATGGATCGTCTTTCAGAATCAGTAACCGTAAGTACTTTATTTGTTGGTCTTATCAAAGCCCCATTTATGGCAATGGTTATCGGCATTATTGCTTCGGTTGAAGGCATGAAGGTTGAAGGTAGCTCTGAATCTCTTGGTGCCCGAGTGACATCATCAGTTGTTAAAGCTATTTTTGTGGTGATTGTGTTGGATGGTTTCTTTGCAATTTTTTATGCAGCGATCAATTTTTAAAAGAATTAGATTATGAATGATAAAGAAATGAATATATCTAATCAAAAAGAACTAGTTGCAAATCCAGCATCGAATGATGCAATTATTTCCGTGCGCGATGTCACAGTGCGCTTTGGAACTAAAACTGTTCTTGATGGCTTAGACCTTGATATTCAACGTGGTGAAATTTTAGGTTTTATTGGTCCTTCTGGTGCTGGTAAATCCGTATTAATGCGCACTATTCTTGGGCTTAATTCAAAAGAATCAGGGCAAATCAATATTTTAGGAAAAAATATTGATGCGATAAGCGATAGAGAAAAAACGCAAATTGATATGCGCATGGGTGTATTATTCCAACACGGGGCATTGTTTTCGGCCCTTACTGTATTGGAAAATATTCGTATTCCCATGCAGCAATATTTACGCATGCCGCCAAAACTTATGAATGAATTGGCGCGCATGAAAATTGAGCTTGTGGGCTTGGAGGCCGATGCTGCCGATAAATATCCATCGGAATTATCAGGTGGTATGATTAAACGTGCCGCTCTTGCACGTTCATTGGCTCTTGACCCACATATTGTATTTCTTGATGAGCCGACCTCGGGTCTTGATCCGATTGGTGCGGCTGATTTTGATGAACTTATTGCTGATTTACGTGATACAATGGGGCTTACTGTTTATATGGTAACCCATGATCTTGACAGTCTTTACTCCATTTGTGATCGCGTGGCGGTTTTAGGTGGTAAAAAGGTTGCAGCAGAAGGAACAATTGAAGATATGCTTGAAAGTGATGTACCTTGGATTAAATCATATTTCCATGGCAAACGTTCACGTAGCATAAGTACCGATTCATCCCGGCGCCGTAAAGGGGCAAAGACAGAGGCAAATAGTTAAAATGGAAACCAAAGCAAGTTATGTATTGGTTGGTAGCTTCACGCTTGGCACACTAGCAGCAGCGTTTGCAATCATTCTATATTTTGGACATTTTCTTGATAATCGCAACTTGGCACCGCTTGATATACGTATCCCCGGGTCGGTTACTGGTCTAAGCGCAAGCAGTCAAGTATTGTTTAATGGTATTAAAGTTGGCACAGTGCGTCAGCTGGTTTTTGATGACACTAATCCAAATGTGGTAATAGCAAAGACTGAAGTTAACAGGACTATACGAATTACTCGCTCAACCCAAGCAACACTTGGCTTTCAAGGCCTAACAGGTCTTGCATTTATCGAGCTAAAAGGTGGTAGCCTAAATGAAAGTAATTTAGTTGAGGAAGCACAAAAGGAAGGTGCCGTTGCGCGAATCGATGCTGATCCTTCAACTCTTAATAATCTACTTGCAACAGCTCAAGATATTTTTGCGCGTGCTAATGAAGCTTTGACCCAACTTGAAGGTTTTATCAAAGATGCACGTGGCCCTCTCACACAAACTGCAAAGAATGCAGAACTGTTTAGTAATACATTGGTCGATAACCGTGATGACATTGATAAAATCATGACCGATACACGTGAAATGATGGCACGTCTTAGTAATGCCTCGCAAAAAACAGATGCAATTATGGCAAAGCTAGATAATATGCTGTCACCAGACAATAAAAATTCGGTTGTTGTTCAGGCACAAGAAACGCTAGCTTCTATTAAACAGACGTCTGATACGTTAAATGCTCACATCAAACCGATTGCTAATAATGTTGAGCGTTTTTCAGGGCAGGGGCTTCGAAATATCGAAGCACTGGTTAATGATAGCCGTATTTCAGTTCAACGTATTGAACGTGCATTGACCGACCTTGAGAAAAATCCGCAGCAAATCTTATTCGGTAGTGGTAGTAGCGTACCACAATATGATGGGCGCAACCGCCGATGAGTTTTAGATCGCGCATATTTAATTTTATAAAAATAAATTTAGCTTATGCGCGATTAGTTGCCTTAGTATCAATTTTAACGCTACCCGCATGCACCTTTGAAACAAATAAAGATACATCAAATATTATCGCCCAAGTCGTTTCATGTGGCGATGGGCTAATAAAAGCTTTTCAATTGTTAACTGAAGGCGAACCGCAATTTCATGCTTTTGATATTCGTTTTCCTGCGACGCACATAGGAATAAATGGCGGTGCAGCTGTTTATCTTAATCATAAACGTATCGCGACGTTAAAGAAGTTTTTATAAAAAATGAAAAGACAGTCACCGTTGTTCGAGCCGCTATAAATTCAAAATATCATATTTCTCGTTCAACAATAGCGCATTTAAGCTTTCAGGGACTAATTGGTATGTGTCAGATTGAATTAAGCAATAATGATAAGAGTGATGAAGATTTTTTGAAGGCTGATTCAAAGCAAGGATTAATAGCCAGAATAGTTGTAGATAAGAATTTTGAGAATCCTTGTAAGTGACTTAGGTTTTAATTTTTTAAATTTTGATTAAGTTGTGTTAAAAATAATATTTGAAAATTATTAAAACTTATCAATCAGATTTTGATAAAACTTACCTGACGCAATAGGAAAGGACACTTCGGTGAACTGGATGTATAAATTAAAAGGAAATATTATGAAGAAGCCTATTGGTTTAGGTATTTTGCTTGCAACTATTGGTTTAGCAGGATGTTCAACTGTTACTGTTAAACAAACCTTTGATCTTTCGACTGCAAATTTGGCAGTTGTTAATCAATCCAGTGCTGTAAAGCGTAAGCCGGTTCAGATTCTCATTGCCAATCCATCTGCATTAAAAGCCCTTGATGGTCAAGATATCATGGTGCAAAGCAATGGTGCGTCAATTTCTTATTTGAAAGATTCACAATGGGCAGACAGGTTGCCAAATCTTGTGCAAGCTCGTCTTGTTCAAGCTTTTGAAGATACCAGAAGGCTTGCTGGGGTAGGTCGTCCTGGGGATGGTCTTGCTATTAATTATCAAATTATCAGCGATATTCGCGTATTCGGTATTAATTCTGCCCAAAGTCCGGAAAAGGCCGATGTCGAGATCGCTGTTAAGATACTTGATGATCGCACTGGTAATGTCCGTGCGACCCAAATATTTAAAGCTCAAAGCCCTGTACATGGCACTGGCAATGATGCTTATGCACAAGCTTTAGAGACTGCTTTTTCTGAAGCAACTTCGCAAATCGTTAATTGGACGCTAACCAAGATTTAATGCATATAGTTGAGCATTTTGGAATGAAAATGCTCAATTTTCATAGTGCTATTGATTTCTTTTGAAAAATTGATAATTGATAGATCAAATTTTTGATTGATGTTCGATAAGGATATTTGAAATGGCTGGCTTTGATCCACTCGTGTTTTCTGGTGTGCAACCAACAGGAAACTTGCAACTAGGTAATTATCTTGGGGCAATCAAGCGTTGGGTAGAATTACAACAAAGCTATAATTGTGTGTATTGCGTTGTTGATATGCATGCCTTGACCATTAATCCAGATCCAACTGAACTTATTAAAAATACCCGTGAAGTTGCAGCGGCTTTTATTGCTTCGGGAATTGATCCTAAAAAGCATATTATTTTCAATCAAAGTCGTGTTTACCAACATGCCGAACTTGCTTGGGTTTTTAATTGTGTTGCGCGTATGGGTTGGATGAGCCGTATGACACAGTTTAAAGATAAGGCAGGTAAGGATCGTGAAAACGCATCGCTTGGCCTATTTGCTTATCCAAGTCTGATGGCTGCAGATATTCTTGTTTACCGCGCAACTCATGTACCTGTTGGTGAAGACCAAAAACAGCATTTAGAACTTACCCGTGATATTGCGCAAAAATTTAACAATGATTATTCGGCACGTATTGGCGAGCTCAATGTAGGTGTTGATATGCAAGTTGGTGATAAAAGCGTTAATGGGTTTTTTCCAATGGCAGAACCGCTTATTGGTGAAACGTCCATGCGTATTATGTCATTACGCGATGGCACTAAAAAAATGTCAAAATCGGATCCATCTGATATGTCACGTATTAACCTCATTGATACAGCTGATGACATTGCAAAAAAAATCCGTAAGGCAAAAACTGATACGGAACCTTTGCCAGAGTTGGTTGATGGTTTAAAAGACCGTCCAGAGGCTAATAATCTTGTCGGTATTTATGCAGCGCTTGCTGGCATAGAAAAGCAAGATGTTTTAGCGCAGTTTTCTGGCAAGCAGTTTTCAGAATTTAAACCGCAACTTGCTGATTTGGCTGTTAGCCAATTGGAACCAATTGCCACCAATTTACGTCGCCTTAATAATGAACCTGCCTATATTGATGCGGTTTTGAAAAAGGGTGGGGAACGCGCCAGTGAAATTGCTGAAAAGACAATGAAATCTGTACGCGACATTGTTGGCTTCTTACAGAACTAATGGTTTCATTATTAAATAAAAAATCTCAATAATATAATGTTTATTGAGGTTTTTTGCTCGTGCAAAAATTATTGCAGACTGTTGATTAACAATTTGGCTCACATTTTTCTATAACCTTTTTAAACTAGCTGTTTGTTATGTGGGAAGTATAATTTCAACTGAAATACCTCTGGTATATTGATTAAAAAGATGCTTTTCATAAATGTTCGTGTTGAAAATGAAAACGTTAACATTTTTGGGGAGGTAGCAATGCAATCAAATAATAAGCCCATCGGTATTGTCGTTATGGGACCATCGGGTGTTGGAAAAACAACAACCGCACAATTATTGGTCAATAAAACCCATTGGCAATTTGCAGAAGCTGATGAATTCCATCCGAAAACCAATAAAGATAAAATGGCGGCTGGGATACCGCTTAATGATGAAGATCGGAAACCATGGCTTGAGCTGCTGTGCAATTTTATTGATAAAAATGCGCAGAATGGTAAAAATACCATTATTACCTGTTCTGCTTTAAAGCGTATTTATCGTGATATATTGCGGCAAACACAACATGCCAATATATTTTTCGCAGAGCTTTATGGCCCTGAAACTTTGGTTGCAGAACGAATTTCGCACCGTCAACATGACTATATGCCTGCATCCTTGCTCGATTCACAATATGCAATATTAGAATCTTTGCAAGATGATGAGTCGGGCGAACGTTTTTCTATATCTGGCAGCCCTGAAGAAATTACGGATGAAATCTTGAAAGCTATAGATCATGATGGGGGCGATGATCAATGTTAAAAGATTTTGTGCAAACCCTTGGTGCACCAGAATTGTTGCTCATTACAGCGATTGCCATTTTGGTTCTTTTGGTTCTCATCATAAAATTAAAAATTCATGCTTTCCTTGCCTTAATTATTGTTAGTATCGCAACTGCGTTTGCTACGCAAATTCCCTCAAATCGAATTGTTGAGGTATTAACGTCAAGCTTTGGCGCAACTGTAGGCGGCGTAGCTCTATTGGTTGGTCTTGGTGCAATGTTGGGGCGCATGGTTGAAGGTTCTGGCGGTGCGCATGCATTGGCTGAATCACTCATTAGCCGCTTTGGCGAACAAAGGGCTCCGCTTGCCCTTGGAGTTGCATCGCTTTTATTCGGGTTTCCTATATTTTTTGACGCAGGCCTCATTGTCATGCTGCCTATTGTCTTTAGCGTTGCAAAGCGCCTGGGCGGTGGAATCTTGCGCTATGCAATTCCTGCCGCAGGTGCATTTTCGGTAATGCATGTCTTTGTGCCACCTCATCCTGGACCAGTAGCTGCAGCTTCATTTCTTCATGCCGATATTGGCATTTTAACTATTATAGGTATTATTATCGCTATTCCGACATGGTATGTGACATCTTATTTATTTGGGCTTTTTGTTGGCAAACGCTATGTTTTTCCGGTGCCTGATTTATTGTCGGGTGGCAAAGAAATAGAATATAAAAATCCACCAAGCGCTGCAACTATTGTTGTTGTTTTGCTCATTCCCCTCGTGATTATATTCATGAATACGGGGTTAACTACCTTAAAATCAGCTGGGGTTATTGAAGGCACGGGTTATTGGTTTGGCGTTTTAACCACTATTGGGTCAACACCTGTCGCACTGCTTATTGCTGTTTTATTTGCATCTTACAAGCTTGGATATTTACGCGGTTTAAGCGGTGTTGATATTGAAAAAATGCTTGGTTCTGCCCTTGGGCCTGTTTGCGGTGTCATTCTCATTACTGGGGCAGGCGGCATGTTTGGTGGTGTTTTGCGAGCAAGTGGTATTGGCGACGCCCTTGCAGGCTCTTTATCATCTATTGGGTTACCTGTTTTTGTTGCCGGCTTTGTTGTGGCAGCAATTTTGCGTATTGCTCAAGGGTCGGCAACGGTTGCACTTACGACAGCTGCTAGTTTAATTGAAACAGCGGTGCTTAACTCTGGCTATAATAGTTTTCAAATCATTGCGACGGTAATTGCTGTTGCAGCAGGTTCGGTTGTTTGTAGCCATGTTAATGATTCGGGTTTTTGGCTGGTTAGTCGTTTTCTTGAAATCGATGAAAAGACAACATTTAAAACTTGGACGGTTATGGAAACAACTATTGGCATTATGGCATTTTTGCTTGCTGGTATGTTATTTTTAGTTGCTAGCATTTTTTAATTTTTAATCATAATAAATTTTGTAATAAGCTTCTTTTAGCGCAGATATGCCTCAACAAAACTAAGGGCTTAAAAATATTTGCGCTATAAGATTCTTTTGAAAAACCAATTTTGCTAAAATTATCACATAAAGTTTAACGGCTTAAATAATTCACCCTTTTGACTTTTATAATGATTTGAAAAGACTTATCATGAAACCAATATGAAGCTTATGTAACGCGCCGATATGTCAATTCGATATAGTATTAAGAGTGGCAGTGTGCATTAAAAGTTTAGCTTTAATTTGAACTTTTCAATTGTTCAAGTTTGGTAATTATCGAATAAAAGGGGATGGAAATGACCAATTATGTTCTTGACGGACACAAACCTAATATTATTGAAAAAAAAACTAGTTTCATTGCAAAAAGTGCAGATTTGATAGGCAATATCATTATTCACGATTCTGCAAGTGTTTGGTTTGGTGCCGTTTTGCGTGGTGATAATGAACCTATTATTTTAGGCGATGGATCAAATGTGCAAGATGGTGTTATTATCCATACCGACAAAGGAATTCCGGTTACTATCGGGCGTAATTGCACTATTGGTCACCGCGCGATCATTCATGGCTGTATAATTGGTGATAATACTCTAATTGGTATGGGTGCAATCATCATGAATAATGTAAAAATCGGAGAAAATTCGATTGTTGGAGCAGGTGCATTGGTCACCGAAGGTCAAGTGTTTCCAGCAAATTCGCTTATACTTGGTGCTCCGGCTAAGTTGAAACGCGCCCTAACTGAAGATGAAATTGCAAAAAATACAGCTTCAGCCCAATTATATCAGCAAAATTCAAAACGTTTTATTCGTGGTTTGGAAGAGCAACAAGAAACTGGTTTATAAATTTAAAACACAACTATTTTGCCCTTATATGTTTTAATCACTTAACGTTATTAGTTCTTGAAAAAAAATATGAAATAAAAGCGGTTGAATTTCATTACACATTTTTTGTACTTACTCTTTTCCGCAATGAGGTGATTTGTGGCGCGGTTTTTGCCTGATAAATTTTTGACCATATTAATTGCAACAATTATTTTTGCCAGTTTTATGCCTGTAAGTGGGCAAGGGCAAGAATGGTTTTCACTGGCCACAAAGTGTGCTGTTGCTCTGTTATTTTTTTTGCATGGTGCTCGTTTGTCGAGTGAGGCAGTTGTTGCTGGCATAACCCATTGGCGCCTGCATTTAATGGTATTTTTATCGACATTTGTACTTTTTCCTATTCTTGGTCTTATGGCAGGTTGGCTTATCCCTTCATTAAAGCAATCTATTTTTTATGCAGGCATTCTATATTTATGTGTGCTGCCTTCAACTGTACAATCGTCTATTGCTTTTACTTCTATTGCTGGCGGCAATGTACCTGCTGCTATTGTTTCGGCTTCAGCTTCAAATATCTTGGGCATGTTTGTTACTCCTTTTTTGGTTGGGCTTTTACTTCAAGCGCATTCTGGAACAGGTATTTCATTTGACGCCTTTTTAAGCATTATCTTACAGCTTTTATTGCCTTTTGTTGCAGGTCAAATATGCCGGCGCTTTATAGGGAGTTTTTTAAATAGTCATAAAACTTTAACGTCTATCGTTGATCGAGGTTCGATTGTTATGGTTGTTTATTTAGCTTTTTCCGAGGCTGTTACCCAAAAATTGTGGTCAAATACGTCGTGGCACGATCTTATGGTAATGGTTGGATTTGATATTATTTTATTGTTTTTAGTATTGATGATTACATGGTGGGGAGCTAAATTATTCAAATTCGATGAACCCGACTGTATAACAATCATGTTTTGCGGATCAAAAAAGAGCTTGGCAAGTGGTGCCCCTATGGCAAATGCTATATTCTCAAGCTATAGCCACATAAATATCGGTGCTGTTGTGTTGCCTTTGATGCTATTTCATCAAATTCAGCTTATGGCTTGTACTATAATCGCGCGGCATTTGTCGCAACGGAAAGAATTAATAGATGATTGACGAAGACGCCCTTGAAGAAGCTTATAATCGTGGTTTAAGTTTAGAAAAATCGGGTGATTTTGATGGTGCAGCCATTGCATATCGCCACGCTTTAGAGCTTGATCCTGATGATCATGCTGGTGCATCTGTGCGCCTTGCTGCCATGGGCAAGGGTGAAGTGCCACAAAATGCTCCAAAAGCCTATGTTGCAACATTATTTGATCAGCATGCCGATGTGTTTGATATGATTCTGGTCGATCAATTACAATATGATGTGCCATTGCAATTACGTGAGCGTTTGATTGAAGTGTTGGATGGCGATTTCATGTTTGAGCATATGCTTGATCTTGGTTGCGGAACGGGCTTATCTGCAGATGCCCTTGATGATATGGCTAAAGAAAAGACAGGTATTGATATTTCTGAAAATATGGTTGCTATTGCCTATGAAAAAGGTGACTATGATAAATTATTTGTGGGCGATGCAGTAGGTTTTTTAAGTCAAGCAGGCGAACAAAAATGGGACTTAATTGTAGCAACCGATGTTCTACCTTATATGGGGCAACTTGATGATTTTTTCAAAAATGTTGCAGAGCATTTAGAAGATGATGGCATTTTTGGCTTTTCAAGTGAGACATCTGATAATGCAACTTTTTCTGGCCGGCCTTTTATGGTTGGGCCTTTTCAACGTTTTGCTCATAGCGAAGATTATATCAAAAAAACTTTGAATAGTAATGGTCTAGCCGTTATTGACTGTCAAAATATTGTAGTGCGTCTTGAACAACAAAATCCCGTTGCGGGCCAACTTATTCTAGCGCAAAAAAGCAGTTAATTTAATTCAATCCGACTATATGCATTGAGTATTATGTCAATATTCAATGCATATAGGATAATGGAATAGATCCAATGATAAAACGCTAGTTTATTATCAAATAGTATCTTACAATATTTATCATATTAGTTTATTGCCCATTTATTAGTACTTTAATTGACAATAGGAACTCTTGTAATGTCTCATGTTGAGCAGCTTGGTTGGTGGGCAAAAAATAAGGGGTGGTTTTTGCCACTATCAATTATTCTTGGCTGTATAGGTGGTTTTGTTTTAGTAATTTGCGTTGTTATCTATTTTGTTGTAGGTGCAGTGAAAAAATCTGAGCCTTATATGCTAGGCGTACAAACCGCACAAAAAAATAGCGAGATTATTGCTTTAATAGGAGAGCCTATTGAGCCGGGTTTTTTTGTAGGTGGTAATATGCCTACTCCAAATGAACAGGGAATGATTGATATGTCCATTCCACTTTCAGGACCGAAGGGTAGTGGAGTTGTTTTGATTGTAGGAGCCAAGCAAGGAACTGAATGGAATTATAGTAGAATGTTATTTCGCAGCAATGAAACTACAACCGTCGTTGATTTACGGTATTGATAATTAACGAAATAAGCTTGTATCATTGCTTTGATTTTTATAATGCCATAACAAGTTAATTTAAAATCAATTATCCAGATGCTAAAAATTCCATATTTTTCTATATATTGGTTTATTATAAATCCACAAATTTAATGAGTAAAAATGAATTATCGCCATATTTATCATGCTGGAAATTTTGCTGATGTTTTCAAGCATATTATCGTTACTCGCATTATTGAATATTTAAAAAAGAAAGATCAAGCTTTTCGTGTCCTTGATACCCATGCTGGTATTGGTCTTTATAAGCTTAGTGATGATCGCGCACAAAAAACAGGCGAATGGCGCGATGGTATAGGTAGGATTATTAATAAGGATATAGATCCTGATATCAAATCCTTATTGAAACCATGGCTAGATATTATTGCAGAATTAAATAATCAGCAAAGTACCCTTCAAAAATATCCTGGCTCACCTATACTTATACGTAAGCTTTTGCGGCAAAAAGACCGCTTGACTGCGATAGAGTTGCATCCCGATGATTATAGAATTTTAAAATCACATTTTGATGGTGATTTTCAAACGAAGATCATAAATCTTAATGGTTGGCTAGCACTTGGATCGCAATTGCCACCAAAAGAAAAACGTGGTTTAGTATTAGTGGATCCTCCGTTTGAATTAGAAGGTGAATTTGAACGATTAGTGGATGGGTTAGTAAGGGCTAATAAGCGTTTTTCACATGGTATCTATGCTTTTTGGTATCCAGTTAAAAATTTCAATAGTGTAAATAAATTTTGTAACCAGCTATATGAAACAGGCATTCCCAAAATATTGCGTTTAGAATTGCATATTCGCAAGCAATCATCCATTGCTAGTTTGGATGGTACCGGAATGATTATAGTCAATCCTCCATATACATTAGAAAACGAAATAAAATTGCTTGGTCCGTTTTTAGTTGATTCATTAGGATGTGGTCCGGGTGCTCACTTGGTTTGTCGTTGGATTAGACAAGAAGATAGCCCAAAATAGATTTAAGTCTGATGTATTTTAGCTTTGCCTAAGCCATCAACGATCCGTGTTGTTGTGGAAAATGTAGAATGCTGGCTTTATATAAAACTTTAGCTAATGATAATTAAACGCTGTTGTAGAGCAATGGCGTTTAATTTAAAAAAATTGTAATATTGGTATTAGGAAAGCCACACCAAACTTACAATTTTAAAAAATTCATTATCACATTAGCTGCAATTTCTCCTGAAGGCTGCTCTGTTTTCATAATATTATAAATTTTTTTAAAGCCAAGTAATTGAGCGTTTTGTGCAGGGCCATCATGCATGTGTCTTTCGACCTGCCTTGCTAGCATTCCTACCTTTATGTATTCATTGAAATATTCAGGAACAATAGGTTCATCAGCGATAATATTAGGTAATGCGGCTGACCATATTGTAATTTTCGGTAGTACAACCATTTTAGAAAACCAATCGGCGCGGTAAGCTAAAACGGTGGGGATATTACATAAAGCAAGCTCTAATGAAACAGTACCTGATGCAGCAAGGGCAACATCACTTTGTTTAAATGCTTGCCATTTTTCAACATCTCCAACAACAATATCGGGTTTGACAGCCCATTCAGATACTAATTGTCTCACTTCTTTTTCAATTTTCGGCAGAGTTGGCAATATAAAACGAATATTATCCGCCCGTTGCGATAGTTCATTTACTGCTCTACCAAAGTCTGGCATTAGTGCACGAACCTCTGAACGACGTGATCCAGGTAGAATAATAACGTGTTTTTTTCCATCCGTTACCCTAGTTTGACGGAACTGTCGCACATCGTTGATAGAAGCGGATGAGAGTAACCGGTGACCAACATAGGTTGAAGGTGGGCCATCAAGCATTTCCATTACTTTTGGTTCAAAAGGCAAAATAACTAGGACGTGATCAATATAACTGCGCATTTCCTTAGCGCGCTGCGGACGCCATGCCCAAACAGATGGGGCTATATATTTGATAATTGGAATTGAAGGATTTAAAGCGCGTACGCGTTTAGCAACACGATGAGTAAAATCTGGACTATCAATAATGATTAAACAGTCAGGATTTTGGTCTGCTAAAAACTGAGCTAACTTCTTAATGTGCGAATACAGTTTCGGCAATTGCTTTAAAACTGCAGTAATTCCCATAAGTGCAATATCTTCAGGGTCAAATAAGCTTTTTAAACCAAATTTTTCAAGGTGTTGCCCACCCACACCGATGAGTTCAATTTGTCCACTTATCTTTTTTTTCAAAACCTCGATTAGATCCGCGCCAAGTAAATCACCAGATTCTTCACCTGCAACAATGGCAATCTTTATTTTTTTTGTCATCAAGCGAAAATTACCTTAAAAAACTAGAATAAAATATATGGAACAATCCTCCAAATAAGGAGGATGATTATAATTTTTATCCTTGGATATATATGATGTAAAACTTAGCACTTTTAAAGTTATATTGAAAATTTATCGACCAGAACCATTACCAAAAGGACGAATACCGGTTGTTGTATTTTTAACAGCGTTATCTTGGCTATTGGGTTCATTAGTAAAGGTGCGCCATTGACGCTGACCATTATCGCCAAGATACCAATAGCCGGTGGTTTCATTTGCTTCATTATTGGCTAATAAGGCTGATGATGAGTTACTACTGCAACCGCTTAGCATTATAAAAGCACTGCCAATAGCTAAAAGAACGGGTAATTTCATAAAACTTCCTCTCTTCGGATGGACAAATTATTCATAATATTTATGACGCAACGATATCATAATTTACAAACTTTACAGTAAATTGAAAAGATTCGCCGGCGCTCTTGAATCTGCAAAAAGTGCGGCGATAATATATAATAATACGGCAGCAGCAACTAAACCATCAACTCTATCCATAAAACCACCATGGCCAGGGAGTAGGTTGCTTGAATCTTTAACACCAAAATACCGCTTAACCCAAGATTCACCTATGTCACCAGCTTGTGAAGCAATTGAAAGGATAAGCGCCAATAAAGGTACCCAGAAATCTGTTGGCGCGATATTGATTACTAGTGAATTTTTAATCAATAGCAGCACAACTAATACACCACCTGCAACACCTATAGCTGCGCCACCAACTGCACCAGACCACGTTTTATTGGGGGAAAACCTTGGGGCAAGTTTTGGCCCTCCAAGTGCACGTCCGTTGAAATAGGCCGCAATATCTGTGCCCCATACAATTGCAAATAGGAAAATAATTGCACCAAACCCCATTTGCTCATCGCCGCGCAATAATGTGAGTGCAAGAGCGGGGACTAGACCATATAAGAAGCCACCCGCAACCCAGCCTGCGTTTTGCCATGACGCAAAAGCTAAAATTATTGCAAATAATATTGTTGCTGAAAAGATATATGAAATATCAAATTTAAACAGAACGAGGATAAAAATTATGCTATAAAATAACCAGCCCAACATCGTTGTTAAATTGTTTTGCTTCACCTTGCTAATTGTCTGCCATTCATACAGCACTGCAAAGCCAATTACAAAAGCAAAAACAGAGAACCAAACGCCCCCCAAAAAGGTAACTACAAGCGTTATAAGTGCGAAGATTATAGCCGTAATTATTCGGGTCTGTAAATTAGACATTAAACATCACCGCATAACACAAATTGAGTTTGCATATTACTTATGCCCCTTCTTTATCCTCGGCATATAATCCTAATGTTTTTCTCCTCATAGAAGAAATTAGAACATTATCATTGGATAGATTATCGATTGAGTTCTTCAACTTATATCTTCTTTATCCAATTTCAATCAAGGGATCAAATCATTTTGTAAAACGGCACCAAATCTACGATCGCGTTTTTGATAGTTTTCTATCGCTGCATCAAAATCTGCGCTGGAAAAATCTGGCCAAAAACACGGCACAAAACTTAATTCCGTATAAGCTGCTTGCCAAAGCAAAAAGTTGGATAAGCGCATCTCGCCGCTTGTGCGAATAATAAGATCTGGATCAGGCATAAAAAAAGTATCAAGACGCGATGTAATGAGTTCTTCAGTTATTTCTTCAATCTGTACTATATTTTTCTTCACTTGCTCTGCTAGCTTTTTTACAGCGCGTGTAATCTCATTGCGACTACCATAATTAAATGCAACAACGAAATTCAAACCATTATTTGCGGCTGTCGTTTTTTCTGCCTCTTCTAATAGAGACAATATATCGGCGGTCAGCCCGTCACGATCTCCTATAATCCGAACGCGTACGTTATTAGCCTTTAGCTTATTGATATCGCTACGGATAAAATATTTTAAAAGAGAAAGAAGATGACTCACTTCATCTTTGGGGCGTGACCAATTTTCAGATGAAAATGCAAAAAATGTTAACCATTTTATACCAATCTTGTCACCGTGATCGACAATTTTACGAAGAGTCTCTGCGCCAGCCTTATGGCCTGCTACGCGCGGAAGCTTCCTTTCCTTGGCCCACCGACCGTTTCCATCCATTATAATAGCTATATGTTTGGGACTTGGCACGGTATAACCTTTTTGTAAATATACAGATGTAAGAATTTGAATATTTTAGATTTTATAAGAAATAAAATAGTAAGGGCAGGTGAATAATACTCCAATCAGACTGTTTTTAATACATTTAGGTGTAAGCCGAAATAAAAACAGTGACCGATATTGAGCATACTAAAATTATAATATGAAAATTCAATAGTCGAACAATTATTAAAACCATATTATCATTAAAATTAAAGCCGTGGTGCAAGCCTATCCTTTAACTTGACCACCGCTTAAATTTTAAAACTTATAATATCCACCCATTAAAATAGTATAATAAGTTAAAGTTAATAACTTAAACTTGCATAATTTCAGCTTCCTTAGTCGCTAAAATCTTATCAATCTCTGAGATGGTATCATCGGTCATTTTTTGGACGCGTTCCGATAAAGAGCGAGTGTCATCTTGACCAATAGTGCCATCTTTTTCTGCTTTTTTTAATGCATCCATACCATCGCGGCGCACATGACGGCTGGCTACTTTAGCTTGTTCGGCATACTGATGGGCAATCTTTACCAATTCACGACGACGCTCTTCGTTGAGCTCAGGTAAGGGAATGCGAAGGTTTGTCCCATCAGTAATTGGATTAAGACCAAGACCAGAGTCGCGGATTGCACGCTCTACTGCACCAACCATGGTTTTGTCCCAAACAGATACTGACAGCATACGTGGTTCAGGCACAGAAATATTTGCCACCTGATTAATTGGAACAGCTGAACCGTAAGCAACAACAGTAATAGGTTCCAAGAGGCTGGAAGATGCACGACCAGTTCGCAAGCCTCCTAGCTCGTGTTTAAAAGAAGATACGGCGCCTTCCATACGGCGCTTAAGGTCGTCAATATTTATAGCGTCACTCATTTTACTCTCCTTAAATTTCCAGGCTAGATGTTTTAAACTTCATCCGAAACTAACGTATATTGACCTTCTCCACGGAGTACATCAGCAAGACCGCCCCGATTGTGAATTGAGTAAACAATAATCGGAATATTATTTTCGCGGGCTAAAGCAACCGCTGTCGTATCCATAACAGATAGACCGCGCTGCAAAACTTCAT
Organism: Bartonella sp. HY761; assembly: GCF_026743145.1. Lineage (NCBI taxonomy): Bacteria > Pseudomonadati > Pseudomonadota > Alphaproteobacteria > Hyphomicrobiales > Bartonellaceae > Bartonella > Bartonella sp. HY761. The sequence goes on along the minus strand of NZ_CP104887.1, from coordinate 1,517,784 downwards.
CATGGGTTAAATGATCAAAACGAGTTGCATTTGGATCTAGCTTGGGATCTGCGGTATAAATACCATTAACTTGCGTACCCTTTAAAAGCACATCGGCACCAATTTCTGCTGCGCGAAGTGCGGCAGCGGTGTCGGTTGTGAAGAATGGATTACCAGTACCACCAGCAAAAATCACAACCTTACCTAAGTTAAGGTAAGCCATAGCCTTACGCTGTGAAAAGCTTTCAGAAATCTGAGGCATAGCAATAGCCGAAAGCACAACAGCATCAACACCAATTTTTGTCAGAGATGTTCGCAAGGCTAAAGAATTGATTGCTGTTGCAAGCATCCCCATGTGGTCGCCAGTTACGCGATCACCACCACGTGACGCAACAGCGACACCGCGGAAGATATTTCCACCGCCGATAACAATAGCAACTTCCACTCCTAGATCGCGAGCATCTTTTATGTCTGCTGCGATTCTATCCGCTACAGATACATCAATACCGAAACTCTGCCCCCCCATTAATGCCTCGCCCGATGCCTTTAGCAAAATCCGTTTATATTGGGGGCTATGTGTCATATCAAAATTCTCCAGCATATAATTTTTGCTGTCGATACACCAACAATGTTGATTTGTCACCAATCAACATGCAAAATAGACCATTTTGATGTATTAGACCTTGGTTTTTCCACCTTAACTCGGTTGTATCACATTATATATCACTAGCAATCAACTTCTATGATTACCACAAATATGCTTCTGGATTATTTCTATTTTTCTATCGAAACAGTAGATCAAAACCTTATACAAATAAGGTTTTGATATCTGTCTGTCTTTTAGTCTCTAGCTATAATAAGAGAGCGCCATATTAAATAAAGGGCTTATAAAATGCGCCCTTCAGCTGCTGCCTTTTCAGCTTCTATTTGGTCGGCGCTTTTAGGGCTTGTATCAACTACGGAACGAACGGAGCCGTTGCTGTTAATCACACATCGTGCATCGCGCAAATCTACCTTCAAAGTTAAAACTGTCGATCCATCTTGTGCCTTTGCAGAATCAAGCGCTTTAATCACTTTGGTGGGTAAATAGTATTTATTCGCTGCGGCATTGATGCAGGCTTGTGCGGCTGGCGTAGTTAATGAAGCTTTTGGTGTAAAAGGCTTTATGATTTTGCCAGATCCGTCATTAGTGTTGGTTACGCAGCCACCCAAAATACCAAATGAAAAAATTGCAGCCCCAAAGGTCAATAGGCGCGTTACATTATACATTTTAAAAACCCTGTTTCGAAATAGCCTTTTGAAAGGCTCATCATAAATAATGGTGCAATTTAAATAATCTTATCATGCAAATCAATGTGATTGTCAGATTTTCCTATTATCAGTCGCAACAAAATATCTTTATCCCGCTAAATTGCAATTAAAATTTGAATGCCAAAGGTATTTTTTTCGGTAAGACTTTAAATGCCTTTAGCCCTCAAGCTAAATTTGCTTGCGATTGGAAATTTAAGCATCTTGCATCATGAGCTAGCTTAATTGTCGAATTATTATTCACCGTAACATTTATTTTTTCTAATATATTTGCATGAAAATTGATTCAAGTCATTTTGTTGATTGATTTTTATTTGTATAGAATTGATCAAAGGTAACTCAAAAGTTTCGCTCGATTGCATGTAAATGTGGTTTGGTTGGTATTTCTTGGAATATCTCGAACAATAAAATCAAGTTTTATTTTTTGTTTGAAGTTTTCAATTTGTTAATTTTATTTAAATTTAAGTATAAAAATTTTTTATATTTACCGTTATATAGTTTAGATATACAGCACTTTTAGTATTTTTAATTATTTTTAGTTTTTTATTTAAAAAATTTAATTTTTTTTAGATTTTTACTTGTCTATAAATTAAAATAGTTCTACAACTTACAGCATAGTAAATTTACTTTTGTCTATTTCTATTTATGCAGAGTTGAGAAGAGGGAGGTTCTTAACCCGGCTTCAATGTCGTAAAGAAGGACGCCCAAAACATGAAAAAGCTTACCCGCTGGCTTTTAGCCCTTATTATATTAGGGGTTATCGGCTTTTTTGTCCTAACATCACCAATAACATGGTCACTTACCCATCCTACTCGCGATGTTGCGGATGAATCATCGCCAGATTTAGAAAATGGGCGTGTTGTTTTTGTTGCAAGCGATTGCGCTACATGCCACGCTACACCAAATCAAGAAAATCATTTAAAATTGGGCGGTGGACGTGCACTAGACACCGAATTCGGTCGCTTTTATATGCCGAATATTTCGCCCGATAAAAAAGATGGTATCGGCAATTGGACACTTGCCCAATTTACCAAAGCTGTTCGTGAAGGTGTTGGCCCAAATGGTATAATGCCAGATGGACAAAATTTATATCCAGCATTTCCTTACACTTCATATCAACGGCTCACCGCTAATGATGTGCGTGATATGTTTGCTTACATACAGTCTTTAGAACCAGTGGCCGGACAAGCTCCTGGTCACGAGTTAAAATTTCCATTCACTATGCGCCGTGGTGTCGGTGTATGGCGGCTTGCATTTCTTGACGGTCAGCCTTTAGCACCTGAAAAAAATACAGCTTCAGATAAGGCTGATGCAATATTAATTGAACGCGGTCGTTATCTTGTTGAAGGTGCAGGGCATTGCGCCGAATGCCATTCGACTCGTAATTTTATGGGTGTAATTAAAAGTGACTTACGCTATGGTGGTGGACCAACTCCGGATGGCAAGGGACATTTTCCCAATATAAGCCAAGATGAGACAGGTATTAAATTCTGGCCTGAGAATTCCATTGTCAGCTACTTGAAAACTGGAAAAAGCCCCATCAATAAGATTGCTGGTGGAGATATGGCCGAAGTTATCGAAAATACAAAACAACTTCCAGATGCTGATTTGCGGGCTATGGCAGCCTATTTAAAAACCATTCCAGGTGTTGATCTTCCAGCTCCAGGGCAACCAGAGCCTAACCGCACACCGCAAATTGTTATGCTAAAGCAAACTTCAAAGGTAAATGCAGTTCTGCCAACCTCGTCAGACAATGAAGTTGCCCAGGCTGATATTTTATATACGGTCAATACCAAGCCATTTTATTTAGACGAAAATGGTAGTGGTGATGAAGATGGAAAGCTACTTGCAACAGCTAAGCTTACAGTGGTGGACCGTAAAGGTGATAAGATTAAAGTTCGCCTTGATGGTTGGCAAATGGATGGTGCGCCGTCAGTAGTTTATGCGCTAAAGGGCCAACGCATTATGTATGCCGTCTTAGGTGATAAAGCCATAGCAGCTTATAGTCGCGGTGCAGCTGATATTGACGCAGAAACTAACCAGACTTGGTATCCCGTAAACTTGGAATTATGGACAACCAATCAGGGGCTAAATACATCACTTTCTAATATGTGGGCTTATTCATCTGATATGTTTAATTCTAGTTGTGGTGTATGTCATGCGCTACCACAAGCGGATCATCTTTTGGCAAACCAATGGATTGGTAATTTGAACGCGATGAAGCGTTACACATCACTGACACCCGATCAATATCGTTTGTTACTTGGCTATTTGCAAAATCATTCTAAAGATGTCAACGAAAGTGGGAGCACCCATTAATGACTGCTTTGCTAACCGAAAATGGTTGTCATAATAGCGAAGAGGCAAAAGCACAAGAATGTTTGGTGGGGGCTGCAATCTTGGATTGGTTTTCTAATCTGTTAATTGCCCCTCCAGATATAAAGCTTTTGGCTGAATATCAAACCAATGCTCTTTCAGAATTTCTGGAGGAGCTAGGTCTCAGTCTTAATGCAACTAAACTAACTGGCTCTTTAACCAAATGTTTGCAATCTAATTCGCCTGAAGCTTTACAGGGCTTACTTTCAAGGCAATATGTTGCACTATTTGATGGTTTTGCTGGTCCCAATACCGTTCCTCCTTATGAAAGCTATTATAAGGATGCCCAAGGCCGTCTATTTCAACAGCCTTATGTTGAAATGCTAAATATATTGGGTGCCTTGGACGTGTCCGTTGCGTCTAACTGTAAAGAGCCAGCGGATCATTTAGCTTTGGAACTTGCTGCATTAGCTGAAGCACTACGGCAACAAAATAGTCCTTTTATCGTAAATCTGGTCGATCGCCTTATGAGTTGGGTTCCAGCGATGGGCGATGCTGTAGGAGAAAAGGCTAATGCAAGCTTTTATGCTGAACTATTGGCATTGCTGGTAGTCTATTTATCTTCATTAAACAGCCATTTACAGGCTGAAAATATAGTAATACATTAGGAGAATGCCATGTCATTCGACAATAAAAATGTTACAAAAACTTCATTGAACCGTCGTTCATTTTTAAAAAGTGCGGCAGTGCTTGCAATGTTAAGCACAACAAGTGGTGCATTGTTTACGCGTGGGGCTTTAGCACAAGCTGCAAACAAACTCACAATGTCTGCAAGCCATTGGGGTGTCTTTCGCGGTCAAGTTGAAAATGGTCGGTTGATAGAAGTAATCCCTTGGGAAAAGGATCCCCATCCAACCCCGATGTTACAAGGTATGATGGATTCGATTTATTCGCCCTCACGGATTAAATACCCCATGGTACGTCGTGCTTGGCTAGAGCAGGGGCCCGGCGCTGATCCAGCAGGACGAGGGACAGGTGATTTTGTTCGCGTTAGTTGGGATAAAGCTTTAGATTTGGTTGCGGCGGAGTTAAAACGCGTTCGTGAAAAATATGGCCCTACCAGTATTTTTGGCGGTTCATATGGCTGGAAAAGCGTTGGGAAGTTCCATAACTGCCGTACATTATTGCGTCGTATGCTTAAATTAACAGGTGGTTTTGTTAATTCTCTTGGTGATTACTCTACGGGAGCCGCGCAAGTGATTATGCCACATGTCGTTGGTTCGCTAGAGGTATATGAACAATGCACATCTTGGGATGTTGTAAAAGAAAATACTAAAACCATTGTGTTTTGGGGCTGTAATCCAGTCAACACTAATCAGATTGGTTGGCTTGTACCAGATCATGGTGGTTTTGTTGGTTTGGAAGAGGTTAAGAAAGCTGGTATTAGGGTTATTTGTATTGATCCTATCAAAACAGAAACTTGCCAGTTTTTAGAAGGTGAGTGGCTCGCACCGCGTCCGCAAACCGATGTTGCTATGATGCTTGGTATCGCCCACACCCTTTACGCTGAAAAGCTGCATGATGAAGCCTTTTTAAAAAAATATACCGTTGGTTTTGAACAATTTTTGGAATATTTAATTGGTAAAACTGATGGCACTGCGAAAACCGCAGAATGGGCTGAAGAAATTTGCGGTATTGATGCTGCAACTATCAAAGATTTAGCACGCGACTTTGCCAAGAATCGTACGATGATTGCTGCGGGTTGGTCAATTCAACGTCAACACCATGGCGAGCAAGCTCACTGGATGTTAGTCACCTTGTGTTCCATGTTAGGTCAAATTGGTCTGCCTGGCGGAGGTTTCGGCTTTAGTTATCACTATTGTAGTGCCGGTACTCCAACTGCAACCGGTCCAATCCTTAGCGGTATTACTGATGGTCCTGCGGCACCTTTAACTGAATTGCCCCCAGGATGCGCCCCCGGGGCAACCAATTCGGCTTGCCAACCAAAGTCGAATGCTATTCCTGTTTGTCGTGTTGTCGAATCCCTGCTTAATCCAGGTAAAACAATTAAATATAACGGTTCTGATATTGTTTTACCCGAATTGCATATGATTTATTGGGCGGGTGGCAATCCATTTTCTCACCAACAAGATCGCAATGAAATGGTTGAGGCTTGGAAGAAACTTGATACTTTTGTTGTTCAAGATTTTCAATGGACCGCATCAGCTCGTCACGCAGATATTGTTTTGCCCGTGACAACATCCTATGAGCGCAATGATATAGAGCAGATGGGCGATTATGGCCTTAGCCATATTGTTCCGATGAAAAAACTTGTAGAACCCATGTATGAGGCTCGCGCAGATTTTGATGTCCTTGCAGATATTTGCGAGCGATTAGGTAAGCGTCAGGAATTTACTGAGGGCTTAACAGAAATGGAGTGGATTCGTAACTTTTATGAAGCAGCTCGCATTGAATCTCGTGCCAAAGGTATGGAAATGCCGATTTTTGATGTGTTTTGGGAAAGTGATGAAGCTCTTGGTTTCCCAATTAAAGACGCTCAAAAACAATTTGTTCGTTATGGAGCATTCCGTGAAGACCCATTGTTAAATGCCTTGGGTACACCGTCTGGTAAAATTGAAATTTTTTCTCTTAATATTGAAAAAATGCAATATGATGATTGTCCTCCCCATCCAACATGGATGGAGCCAATTGAGCGTTTGGATGGGCCTACAACCAAATATCCGCTTCATATTGCTTCTAATCATCCGATTTATCGTCTCCACTCGCAATTATGTGGCACCAAACTGCGTGATGAATATGCGGTTGGTGGACGTGAGCCTTGTTGGATTAATCCCAAGGATGCAGCTGAGCGTGGTTTGAAAGATGGCGATATTGCTCGCGCTTTCAATGATCGCGGCCAAATTCTTGTTGGCATTAAAATTACCGATGTTATTCGCCCTGGTGTCATCCGGATCAATGAGGGAGGGTGGTATGATCCAGCAAATCCACGTGAGGCAAAAACCCTTTGTCGTTACGGTGATGTTAATAATTTGACGACTGGTATTGCTACATCAAAATTGGCTCAAGCTAATTGCGGGCAAACGGCAGTTGTTGAAATTGAGAAATTTCATGGTGAAATTCCGGCAGTCGATGTCTTTGTTGAGCCTAGAAAAGCAAGCTAAACGATAAAAATAGTTAAAAAAATAGGGGCATTGATTTTTATTTGAAAATCAATGCCCTTATTTAATAAGTATAAAATTCAATACTGCAAATATTTTAAGCTACACAAGACTTGATTGCGAAAAATTGGTTTATTTAATTTTTCTTATGGAAGAAGGGGCACGTTAACGTGCATGATTAAATAAATCAAAGTTCGATTATGCTTTAAATAATATTTGATAATACAAGTTTAATTATCTTTGATTATTTACGTGATGAAAATTAATTCATGTAGCTCTTAATTTCCATACTGTGATGATTGAAATAAACAATAATCAAAAAAGCTTTGAGAAAAATAATAGCTTACCCTTGTATCAAAAACATAATTGGGCTTTATTGAACTTTAAATGATTCATAGACAGTAAAATATTAGCTGATATTATATGTCTACTTTTTATGATTGTAGCGGTTTAGGGTTAAACTCATATCCACACTGACGTAGCATAGTCCATTTGCGCTATTTGGCAAAAGGTCCAAGGGAGAAAAAAATGACTACTACCATTCGTCCGCTAATTGCAGGCAATTGGAAAATGCATGGCACAAGCGAATCGCTCTCTGAGTTGCGAGCTATCGCTGTTGGTTTAAGTTCTGATCTGGGTAGTGGCTTTGATGCATTGATTTGTGTTCCAGCAACACTTATTTCTAGAGCCCATGACATTTTGTCGGGTGAGGTATTATCTTTAGGTGGGCAAGACTGTCATACGCTAGATACTGGTGCATATACGGGGGATGTCTCCGCGCCGATGATTAAGGATGCAGGTGCGTCTTTTGTAATTGTTGGCCATTCGGAGCGGCGCCAATATCACCATGAAAGTGATGAAATTGTCCGCAAAAAAACGGAAGCTGCTCACCGTGCTAATTTGGTGGCGGTGGTTTGCGTAGGTGAAAAGTTAGAAGAGCGCGAAAATGGTACTGCACTTTCAGTAGTTGAAGGCCAATTAGCTGGTTCACTACCTGATAAAATTAGCGATAACGATACGATTGTCGCCTATGAGCCAGTTTGGGCAATTGGTACTGGTAAAATACCAACTATTGCTGACGTTGAAGAAATGCATGGCTTTATCCGCAATGTTTTAGTAAAGCGCTATGGCGAAAATGCCAATCAAATACGCATCCTTTATGGCGGCTCAGTGAAGCCTGACAATGCGGCGACTTTGCTAGCTGTTGATAATGTTAATGGCGCGCTTGTCGGCGGCGCTAGTTTAAAAGCTGGTGATTTTCTTGCAATTTGCAATGCTGGACGAAAGTGATAGGCTGTTATTAGCTATCTTTTAACAACGTTAATCCAAGAAACTTATCAAGTTTTTTGATATTTTTCTTGGATTATTGTTGTTTTGCGTGTACACACTGCAAGATATGTATTTGGGATACTGATAGTATTCCTATTCTCGTTATAATAATTAAAGCCGCCTCCCAAATTATAGTGAGGCAAACTTGCATGAAAGACAGGACCAATGCAGACAGTTGTCATCGTTATCCACCTTCTGATTGTTATTGCCCTTGTTGGGGTTATATTGATCCAACGTTCTGAGGGCGGTGGTCTTGGTATAGGTGGTGGTTCTGGTTTTATGACCGCACGTGGCACAAAAAATGCCTTAACCCGCTTTACTGCAATTCTTGCTGGGTGTTTCTTTTTAACGTCCATCATCTTAACAGTATTACAGTCGGTATCCAATCATACTCCCACATCAATTCTTGACAATGTTCCTCCAGCTAGCAGTGCTCCCACTCCAGTCGCTCCAACAAATAATGGCGTGCCTACAGGTATTGATGCACCAGCTACAGTTGCACCACTCAATACACCGTCATCTTCGTCAGAAGTACCAACCAATTAGTTTTAAAAATTATGATGAATGTAAAAGCCCTTGTTTTCTAGCAGGGGCTTTTTTATTTGCTGATTGCTATTTAGCTTAAAATATGGCTCAATATGGCTTGAGCAGCTGTGAGGTCACTTGTAAAAGTGCAAGTTAAATTTATATATAAAGAGTTACTATCATTTATAATCATCAAGATTGAATTGGGAATGTTTTTTAATAAAAGCTTTGTCCAATTTAAAACACAAACATCGCTAGGCGAAAAAGATTATCCTTGGAAAAAGAAACAGTTATTGAACATAAATTAGTAGATCATCAACCCATAGCTATGCGCAGTCTTGTTGTTGTGCCGGTGGTAAAAGAAGATCGACTAACGGAAAATATGCCCAGTCGCAGTATATCTGCACGGGTTGAAGAAGCTTTGGGGCTTGCGCGAGCCATTGATCTTGATGTAGTGGTGCAGCAGACTGTTACGCTAAGTCAGGTTAAACCTGCAACGCTGCTTGGCAGTGGTAAGGTGGTTGAGTTTGGCGAAATTATAGCAGACAATGAAATAGGCTTGGCAATTGTTGATTATAGTTTGACGCCTGTTCAGCAACGCAACCTTGAAAAAGCTTGGAATTGTAAAGTTATCGATCGTACTGGTCTTATTCTTGAAATTTTTGGTGAACGCGCGCGCACTCGTGAAGGAACGCTACAGGTTGAACTTGCCCACTTAAATTATCAAAAGGGGCGTCTTGTTCGCAGTTGGACTCACTTGGAGCGACAGCGCGGCGGTGGCGGCTTTTTGGGTGGGCCAGGTGAAACCCAGATCGAAGCTGATAGACGTTTATTACAGGATAAAATTACACGTTTAAAGCGTGATCTTGAAAAAGTGGTCAAGACACGCGAATTGCATCGTGCCAAACGTAAAAAGACACCTCATCCAGTCGTTGCACTGGTTGGTTACACCAATGCGGGTAAATCAACATTGTTTAATCGCATTACTGGTGCTGATGTTTTGGCTAAGGATATGCTATTTGCAACGCTTGATCCAACATTGCGGCGCATAAAGTTTCCGCATGGTGATACGGTTATTTTATCCGATACGGTGGGCTTTATTTCTAATTTGCCAACCCATTTGGTGGCGGCATTTAGGGCAACTCTGGAAGAGGTGATTGAAGCTGATATTATTCTTCATGTCCGCGATATGTCTGATCCAGATAATGCTATCCACCGCCAAGATGTCTTGGATATTCTTAAAGGTCTTGGTGTTGAGGTTGATGACCCTAAACGCATGATTGAAGTTTGGAATAAGGTTGATAGGCTTGAGGTTGCGGCTCAAGAACAGTTGCAGCAAACAGCCCAAACGGCAATTTTACCTAGCATTCCACTATCAGCAATTGATGGTACTGGTATTGATGAGCTGACCACGCTTATTGAACAGCGCATATCCGGCAAAATAGAGCACATTAGTTTGCATTTAAATTCAAATGAATTGGTGCTGTTGGATTGGCTTTATCGCAATGGGCGCAACCAACAACGTAAAGATCTTGAAGATGGTAGCGTTGAAATTAGCGTCGATTTGTCAAATTCCGCGCATGAGGCATTCAAAATAAGACGAGAAAGACTTAACGTCAGTTAAGCCCTAGCACATAGAGCATTGTCAAATGAGTTGGTGACATGCTCTATTCTAGCTCTAAAGATAAATGGTTTTATAATAAAGCTAAAGCAAGCCAAGCTCGGCAAGTTCATGGCGCAGTTCTATAGGTAGTTCCGCTAGGCTATTGGCTGTTAAATCTTGCGGTGCATCTTTATCATCAAGATAACGCCAACCTTGGAAGGCGCGTCTTGGTTGCCATTGTGTCTCAATGATTTTAGGCTCTAAAACCAAGTCACATCTTTTAATTCCGTCAACATCAACAAATTCATGGATATCAATAAGTCTTTGCCGGCATTGAACATTATTTTTAATAACCCAATAAAGTGAGCCGCCGTCAAGAAGCTCGTCTTTGCGCTTGGGGATCATCCGTGTGGTATGGGTTTGTTTTGCTTCTTTTCCCAAAGAACGCTTTTCATCCATTCTAAAGTCAATCCAAGCCTGTAAATCCTCAATTGAAGAAGCGCCAACACATAATTTTACAAGATTAATTCCCATGGGAGCACTATATACCCTAATTCTATTGCTTGGTTAAGCCGTGGCAATTATATAGGCGTAAGTCCTATTTAATTCAACCCGCCTAATTTTTAAAAAAGTCAATTAAAACTTACTCTTAAGCTCAATAGCGGTGAAAAGAAGTTTTTCATAATCCTCTTGCGGAATTTCGATAGCCCCCATACTCACCAAATGATCGGTTAAAAACTGAGTGTCCAATAATTGAAAGCCATGGGTTTGCAGTAAGTTAACTAAAGCAACTAAACATGCTTTGGAAGCATTGTCCGTGCGTGAAAACATACTTTCACCAAAAAATGCGCCGCCAAGCGAAATTCCATATAGTCCACCTACCAACTTTTCATCACGCCAAGCTTCAACCGTATGGCAAAAACCATTTAAAAAAAGTGTATGGCATGCATCGCGTATAGATTGATTTATCCATGTATTTTCGCGGCCTTTCGTGGCCTCGGCACAACCATTTATCACGCCAAAGAAATCTGTATCAAATCGAATTTCAAAAGGATTTTTACGCAAAAATTTCGCAAGGCTGCGTGAAATATGTAAGGAGTTAAGAGGGATAATACCACGCATTTTAGGTTTTACCCAAAAAATATCGGGATCATCTGCGTCATCAGACATTGGAAAAATGCCTTGAGCATAGGCGTTAAGCAAGTCTTCGGGATCAATCTTATAATAATCCATGATTATACCACTTAACCTATAAATACGGCATTTAAGTATAGCGTATTTACGAATAGAACCTGATAAAAACAAAATTAGAGCAATTGATAGTTACGACTATGCAAATTGCTCTAATTATTTTGCTTGATATAAAACTAATTATTTAGCTGGATTTTTATTTGCTAAATATTTTTCTAGCCAATGAATATCATAGTCACCTTTGGCAATATCGTCATTCTTAATGAGGTCCATAAACAAAGGTAGTGTGGTCTTTACACCATCGACGACAAATTCATCCAACGCACGGCGCAAACGCATCATACATTCTTTACGATTGCGACCATGAACGATAAGTTTACCGATTAAGCTATCATAATAAGGTGGAATGCGATAACCCGTATAGGCTCCCGAATCAACACGAATGCCCAAGCCACCAGGAGTATGAAAATGGGTGATTAAACCTGGTGATGGCGTAAAGTTATGCGGATCCTCAGCATTAATACGGCATTCAATCGCATGACCAGAAAAACGAACCTCATCTTGGGTAACTGATAAACCATTGCCTGATGCAACGCGAATTTGTTCATGCACAAGGTCTATACCGGTGATAGCTTCAGTAACCGGATGCTCAACTTGTAGGCGTGTATTCATTTCAATGAAATAGAATTCACCATTTTCATAGAGAAACTCGATGGTGCCAGCACCGCGATAGCCAAGACCAGCACAGGCTTTGGCAACGATATTACCAATTTTTTGGCGAGCTTCATCATCTAAAGCGGGTGAGGTTGCTTCTTCCCAAACCTTTTGATGGCGTCGTTGTAACGAACAATCACGTTCACCAAGGTGAATTGCATTTCCTGCGCCATCGCCCATAACCTGAACTTCAATATGGCGCGGCTTTTCAAGATATTTTTCAATGTAAACCGCGTCATCACCAAAAGCTGCACCTGCCTCGGTGCGTGCTGTTGAAAGAGCAATTGATAGCTCATCAGCGTTGCGTGCAACCTTCATGCCGCGCCCACCACCGCCAGCAGATGCCTTGATGATAACCGGGAAGCCAATTTCGTGGGCAATGCGCATGGCTTCTGCATCTTCTGTTACAGCACCATCAGAGCCAGGAACTACTGGAATACCAAGGCGTTTTGCGGTCTTTTTAGCTTCAATCTTATCACCCATAATACGAATATGGGCCGAAGTAGGGCCAATAAAAGTAATTGCATGAGCTTCAAGAATTTCAGCAAATTTGGCGTTTTCAGATAAAAAGCCATAGCCTGGATGAATAGCATCCGCACCGGTTATTTCACATGCTGCAACGATTTGATGCATGTTAAGATAGCTGTCGCGTGAAGGAGCAGGCCCAATACAGACACTTTCATCCGCGAGACGGACATGCATAGCATCAGCGTCGGCAGTTGAATGGACTGCTACGGTTTTTATATCAAGCTCTTTACAGGCCCTTAGAACGCGAAGTGCAATTTCGCCACGATTTGCTATAAGGATTTTCGTGATCATTACTATACGCCTGTTTATTCAACAACAACTAAAGGCTCACCAAATTCAACTGGTTGTGCATCTTCAACCAAAATTGCTTTTACTGTTCCAGCGCGTGGTGATGAAATAGGATTCATGGTTTTCATTGCTTCAACAATGAGCAAAGTTTGTCCTTCGCTAACTTGTTGACCAACTTCAACAAATGTGCGCGCGCCTGGGGCAGGGGAAAGATAAGCCGTGCCAACCATTGGAGAGGGAACCGCGTTTTTGCTTACCGTTTCGACAGTTGGTGCGGCTGCAACTTGTGGCGCTACCATATTAGGAACGCCTGCTGGGGCTGCATAAACCGGTTGTGCTGCAATGCCACCGCCAATAGTTCTTGAAACACGAATGCGTAAATCATCCTGCTCAAGTTCAATATCTGAAAGATTGGTATCATTCAAAATTTCAGCCAAATCACGAATTAGATCTGTGTTAAAGCCGGTCTTTTTATCTGTTGTCATTTTTATCTAAGCTCCTTGCGATAGGGACTGTATAATTTAGTTCCCTACCATGCCTTTTGGCAGCAATGTATAATTCGCCTTATAGAGGGAATTGATGACAAGAAAAAGCAAAAATTCTACTTTTTCTTATCGTTTTATCCATATTCTCTGTTTTCGCGTAAAATATGCGTTCTATAAACACTGTAATAGCTATTTTATGGATTTTTCGTCAATAGGCAAAGTCGAATAATTCCTTTTGCTCTATTTTTATATTAGTTTGGACTGTATCACTAATTTATAGAAAACATGGATCAACAAGGCATGAGATATTCATATATATTATAGATTATTATATAGGTAATTCATTGCTTATTGTTAAATATAAGCCATGAATTTTAGTTCGCAAAATTCATGGCTTACCTCAATACTCACTTATCCCTTGTTTGCTTCAGCTCTAATTCCTGAAACTACCGATTCTAAGGTATCCTTATCAGTGGCGCCCGTAATCATCTGCGTGCCAATGACAAAGCAAGGCGTAAAATTAATGCCTAGTTGTGCTGCAATCTCACCATTTTTAATAAGTGTTTCTGCAGGCATTGCACCGCTAGCTATTGACTTAATTTCGGTAACATCGGCACCTAAAGATTTAGCAACTTCGAGCGCACTCTCTTCTGTTGCCTTAGCATCGAGTGTCATCATTTTTAGATGAAATTCTTGATATTTATCAGGATATTTTTGCCGCATCACTTGCGCAACAAGGTGTGCTTGGACAGAATCATTACCCAAAATTGGTAGATCCTTCATTACAAAGCGGATATTTTTATCTTGCTTTAAAAGCTTTTCAACTTCCTCAAATGAGCGCTTGCAGTAGCCACAATTATAATCATAAAATTCAACAATGGTCACATCACCATTAGGATTACCTAAAACAATGTCATCTGCTGACTTAAAAATTTGTTCGAAATTGCTATTAATGATTTGCGCTGTCACTTCAGGCGCGCGCTCTTTTGCGTTACCTGATTGTTGCTCAATTAAGGCTTGCTGAACTTCCAACATTATTTCTGGATTTTCAATGAGATATTTTTTTACAACACTACGGATATGATCATCATCTAAGTTACTAGCAGATAATTTATCGCGTAAATGGCTTAAAAATAACGGATCAGAAAGAATTTCTTTCTTCACTGTAGCAAGATCCGATTTTTGTAAAGCATTTTGTGCCATAGCAGGAGATAAGCTGGAAAATGCAAGGGAGGCAATAAGACCAAGACTTAAAATTCCCTTTAGTTTCAATTGCTTTAGTGCCTTATTCATAATTTATTCAATCCCCTGTAATACGGATTTGTATTTAATTAAGCGGTATTTATTGCAATGAATTTTAGTCTTAAAAGCTAACAATCTGCAATGTTTGTTATTGTAACATCTATTTTGAACTATAATTAAATAGAGCAAAACCTATTGCTGTTACAAGTAAAAACTATTTGTCTTTATCTTTGCGATTTTCTGTTGTGGTTAAAATATCTTGGGCACGTAACCATTCTGCTGAGTTCGGTTTAAGACTACGCTGTGCACGAACTGCGAAGATTCTTGCTTGCTTATACTCGCTACCATAATAATACATGTCGGCTGTTGCAAGATCAGCCAGTCCAGTTTGCCCTTGCCTGCCATAGGCCTGCGCTAAAACACCGTATCCAGAGGCAAAAGATGGCTCATTCCGCAATCCAGATTTGATCTCGCTTATTGCAAGAGTGAGATTGCTCGGTTTATTGGTAGCAAGTAGTGCACGTCCATAATTGATACGCAACAGGCTAGAACGACTTTTATCAAGGGAACTTGCACGCTTATAGGCTTCAGCCGCTCCTTGTGCATCATTGGCACGCAATAGTGCATCCCCTAATAATTCTTGAAAATAGGCATTTTGTGGCTGTTCTTTCAATAATGCTTTTGCTTTTGTCACGCCGTCTTGTGGACGCGCATTGGCAACTGCGATAATTGTATCGCCGTAGCGAGCCGGTAATGAGCGAGGATTAGCAGCAAACATACGTCGTAATTCTGACGTACGTCCCATATTGCCAGCTATTTTTGCCCTCGCCATGTCATGGCGAAGCTGTAACTCTGCTGGATCTTTCTTTTCAAAATATGGGCTTTGCTTAGCTAGTGTTTGGATAGCTGCGATGCGCTCTGGTGGCAATGGGTGACTACTACGATAAGGATCGATCCGTGATCCAGATAGATTAAGTGATCGGCCTAATCGGTCAAAAGTAGTAAGCATGCCTTTCGCAGATTGCTGTGTCTTATTAAGATAATTAATTGCAGAGCGATCTGCAGCACTTTCTTCACCCCGTTGATAGGCCATAAGAGTGCGCATTGCTACATCACTACTGCCCATAGCAATTGCACCACCAGCAGCGCCGGCATCACTATTTCCAGTTGAACTTCCAGCAACGCCGGCACCAATACCAACGAGCATACCAATTACGGCCATAGTCTGCGCGCGTTTCATTTGTTCACGTAGTCGATGCTGGTGACCACCGGCGAGATGGCCGATCTCATGCGCTATAACCCCGATGATTTCATTCGGTGTTTCTGACTGCATGAGGGCACCGACATTAACAAATATGCGTACGCCATCAACAAATGCATTAAAACTCATATCGTTAACCAGAATTACTTCAACATCTGGACGAAGACCCGCCGCCTTTAATAATGGGCGGGCATAATCACGCACCAATGCTTCAATTTCAGCATCTCGAACCAATGAGATACTACGCCCTTGCGCTGATGCATTGGTAGAAAAATTGCTTAAAACCAATGCTATGGCTATAAAGGTTTTTAGTAATTTTTTAGAATCGAAATATTGAAAATAATTGCTGTTTCCTGCTAGATATAAGATCGCACGCAACTTGTGCCAAAGCTTATATTGACTGTTCTTTGCTGTATTCATAAATTGGAAAACCTCATAAAAACAGCTCGATATAAAATTCACTCTTTATCAAAGCTGATAGTTTTTACACTTTTAATTTACTTTATTAATAAAAGTCATATTAATCAGGCGATTATAGGGCAATATTATTAAGTGAAGCAATAAAGAATTGCTTTAGCGATGCATGCTTGATAATTGCAATCCTAGATCATAAAGTCGATCAATCATTATTATATAAATAGTGCTAATCTATTAAATTATAATTATGTTAAGCATTTAAAAGCTGGAGAATAAAATTGCGGTTTCTTTCAGAACGCGGAGATGTTGAACCATTTTACGCAATGGATATCTTAGCGGCTGCCAATAAACTCAAAGGGCAGGGCAATGATGTTATTTCGTTAGCAGTTGGCCAACCTTCCGCGCCGGCACCTAAAGCAGTATTGGAAGCTGCCAATGCTGCATTGATAGATGGTCATATTGGCTATACTGATTCATTAGGGCTTAGATCCTTACGGCAGGCGATAGCTGATTATTATAATTCCCATCACGGAGTTAATATAAGTTTTGAACGTATTGCAATTACGACTGGGTCGTCAGCAGCATTTAATTTAGCATTTTTAAGCTATTTT
Source organism: Bartonella sp. HY761 (assembly GCF_026743145.1). NCBI lineage: Bacteria > Pseudomonadati > Pseudomonadota > Alphaproteobacteria > Hyphomicrobiales > Bartonellaceae > Bartonella > Bartonella sp. HY761. The sequence goes on along the minus strand of NZ_CP104887.1, from coordinate 1,500,808 downwards.
GATGTTGGGGATAATGTTGCAATTACACGACCAGGATATCCAGCTTATCGTAACATTATGAAGGCGCTGGGAATCAATGTTATCGAAATTGAAGTCGATAAGAATAATGGTGGCGTATTAACCGCTGATGCTTTGCTGGAGGCCCATAAAAAGACCCCTTTAAAAGCAGTATTATTTGCATCACCCGCCAATCCTACGGGTGCCTCTCTAAATGCAGACCAGTTAAAACAAATTGTGACCGCAGCTGCAGACCATAATATCCATATTATCTCAGATGAAATCTACCACCGCTTAAACTATTCAGGTCCAGACATTACAGCTCTATCATTTAGTGATAATGTGACCATTATTAATTCATTTTCCAAATATTATTGCATGACGGGTTGGCGTATAGGCTGGATGGTTTTGCCCCAATATGCGGTACGTTCGATTGAAAGAATTGCACAAAGCCTATATATTTCTGCACCAGAACTATCTCAAAAAGCTGCTATTGCAGCATTTGGTGTAACAAAAGAGCTTGAAGATGTTAAAGCTCAATATCAAATAAGTCGCAATCTGCTTGGAAACCGTTTACCGCATTTAGGTTTAAATCTTCTGGCTCCATTAGATGGTGCATTTTACGCCTATTGTGATTGTTCACAATATACCAATAACAGTATGATTTTTGCTAAAAAAATATTAGCTGAAACATTAGTTGCTGTTACCCCAGGGCAGGATTTCGATCCAATTATGGGGCATAAGGCTTTACGTTTTTCTTATGCTGGAGATCCTAAGCGCGTAGCTATTGCATTAGACCGTATTGAGGCATTTTTGCACCGATAACATATCAGAAGTTTAAAGCCCTGGTGGCTTTTACTTATAATAAAGCCAAATCCAATTTATAAAATAAAAATGGATTTGGCTTTATATTAAAAGGCTAAAATGACATTCCTATAAATAAGTGACATAAACCAAATTTACCCAGTAAACTAAAAAAAATGAATTAAAACAGGCTTAAGACTTTATATCATATTCTTCAATTTCAATATTATTTCTGTTCTGGTTGATCTAGCTCGTTCTTCAACCTACGATCAAATTCATCTTCATCAGTCATTTGTGAAGCAGTTTTTGAAGCTGTAGTGTCAATAATCTGCTCATTGCGACTGGGCTTGTCTAGAATATGCTGCGGTTCAAGGAGCTGTAATGAAAATTTTTGCAAATTTACATTTTTATTTTTAACATTATCCTTGCTTGCTTGCAGTTTATCATTCGATATCTGACCATTGTCAGTCGCAATATTATTTTGGGAGCGAGGCAGAGGTTTTCTACTTTCAGTGTCAGTATCAGTATTTACTGAAGTTGGCTTTTTGCTTTCAGTCGCCTTTGCCATTGTTGAAGATTGAGATAATTTGGTTGCATTATCTAATGCGGCGTCCAAACCTGAAACTTTCTTTAGCTGGCTATCCACAGACGTAACAGCAGCATTGCGGGGTTTTGCCATAAGTGGCGGGCGTAACATTCCTTGCGGAACACTGCGTTGCGCTATAGGACGTTCTTGTGAGGATCTTGCTTTGTCTGTTGGCAAAAAGCCTTGCATCGGTGAGTTTTCAGCTTGTCCTCTATTTACAGGATTTGTGCTACCGATATTGCTAGCTGCGTTACCAGAAGTATTTTTAGGCTGGGTGGCATTTTTGCTCGTATTTTTATCAAAATTCTTTTCGTCTTGCTCTAAAGGTTTAACTGATGGCGTATCTACTGCGGAAACGTGTGCCCCTGTCACGCCTTTATGTTCTTGAATTTTTTCTTCAGATACTTGCTCATTTTTGTTTGTAGAAACCGTTGTTTCCACGTTGTTTAATGAAGCGGGTGTCGCAAACCTTTGTTGAATGTTGCGACTATCATCATTATTGGAGGATAATTTACTTTTATCGCTAGCTGTAGTGCCTTTATTAATTGGCGCGTTGCTAATAGTTGCATTAAAGTTGACATTACTACCGCGAAATACCCCTGCAGCTTTCATTACTTTGTAAGGATTGATTGGCTTTGGAGTACCAAAGGGATTGTCTTGGTTCTTTTGATGAGAAGTTTCACCGCGTAAAAATTGTTTCGATGGCTGCTCTTTGACCTCATGACCTGTTGGTCGCTTTAAACCGCTGCGCAATGATGTATATCCAGAAGCTACTGGATCTGACTGAGTAGAATCACTTACCTTCTTAAAGCTAGTCTGTTCACTATTATTTGCATCTTTGATGGCTTTGTCAGTTGAAGCGGACTTAAATGATGCAATGCTTGTGTTAACTTCATTAGTTGCGACGACTGTATTGCTTAGCTTATTTTTGATGGGAGCACTATCGTCATTTTTTTCTTGAGGTGCAAATGACTGTTCTGCGTCTGCTTCGAATTTTCGTTCTTGCAGTTCATCACTTTGGATTTTTTCGTCATAAGCTGTTTTATCTGCAGCTTCAAAATTTACTTCATCACCTTGGCTATCATGTGAATGAATTGATGGCGTTTCCTCATCGAAGACAGTTTCCTCTGCCTCCCAATTATCATTTTCTTCATTGAGTTTAGGTGATGCTATTTCTTCTATAGAGGTTGGATCATTTCTTGATGAACTTAGCGCATCAACCTTGCTATCTTGATTAGTCGCAACATCGATGGCTGTGTTCGAATCAGATTGTGATGCTTTTGCAACTTCTAGTTTGGGCGAGGTATAGCTACTCACACCGCTTATGCCGTCATTAGGAGTATTGGATTGCAGTTTTTCAATATTGCTCTCTATATTTGAATTAATATTATCAAATCCAGAAAGTTTTTGTTTTTCCTGTTTCTGGCCAGAAGATTGCCCAGGTGCACCAGCAGTTACTGACATATTGGCACTAGATGTTGAGGCAGGGAAAATATCTGACATCACCTGATTTGGCTCATCTCCAAGGTTGTCAAAACTTAAAATTTCGGAGGAATTGTCGGATGGCAATGAAAATTTTGATATATTTGTTTCAATAACAAGATCTATTGGCCCACCAATAAGAATCAAATGCTCCACATTATCTCTTTTTATAAGAACAAGTCGGCGTTTACTATCAATAGGCGCAGCATCACGAACAGATAAACGAGCTTCACGATTTTTGCCACCCACAACATAGGTACCTCTTGTGAAGCGCTTTATAATCATAATTATTAACCATAAAACTATAATAGCAGCAACAAATAACGCTATATAGCTGACAATATTGGCAGCCTCAGCGCCTATCTGTGTAGTCAGCCAAGCATTCATGTCCATTCTCCGTTCCTAAAGTCGCGGGTCCCCTGATGATTAAATATCAACACCCGTTAAAGAAAATAAATTTATTAATGGTTTTGACATATTAAAGGAAACGTTAACAGATGGAAATGGAAAAAAATGCTTTTATTCTGGAAGCATCCACAGCCATTTTCTTTTTAAAATAGTTATATTAGCAATCTGGATTTGCACCATTGGCTGCATTATGATTGAACATAACTTCAATATGTGTGTGCTTTAAGTAAAAGGGTTATATGATGTCACGGGACGAAAATGCTAACGGGTCATCGGAAGATCATGGTAGAAACGGCTGGGTGATATTTGGTAGGATCACGTCGGTGCTTCTTATTCTTGTTGGTTGTGGCAGTGCTTATTATGCGTATGAAATGAAGTTAGACCCGCAAATTTTACTTGCGGTTTTATGTGCATTTTCAGCAATAGGTTTGTTTTTTTTACTTTGTACCACCCTAGGAGTGTGCCGGTTTACTACCGCAGATCCGCGTAAAAGTTCAGTTGTAAAGATGTTAGATCATATGCCTGATGCGGTTGTAATTACCGATAATGTGGGAACGATTCGCTATATGAACTCAGCTTATCGCCAATTGGCAGGACCACAATCTTATACACCTGAAGTCTTGTTTAGTAAAAATGAAAAGGCCACACAGATAATCTATAAGCTCAACCTTGCCGCGCAATCAGATAAGAGCGCCTATGAAGAGTTGCGTATTTCTGGCGGCTTGGGAAAAAAAGACGAACAAACGAAAAGCTTTGTTTACGGTGTAAATGTAAGCCCTATGGAGGTTGAAGGCGAACGCTTTATTATTTGGAATATTGCTGATTTTACAAATTTGCGCGATCGTCAGGAAAGCCTATTTGAGGACTTGCAAGAGGCGATTTATCATCTTGATAATTCTCCTGCTGGTTTTATATCTTTTGACGATAACGGCCAAATAAAATATATGAATACCACTCTTGCTAAGTGGTTAGCTGTTGATATAGCACAATTCCCGCTGCAAGACTTAAATCTCATTAATTTTATCGGTAACGAGGTTTTTGCCAATATCAAAGAAGCTTTAGCTAATTCAAATGCTGAAAATTTAACTTTTGATTTAGAATTATCCAATTCGTCTGGTGGCCACATTGCGGTTACTATGTACATGGCGACTATAGCCGATACAATTAAAAGCGAGAATAAAAGGGCATTTTTAATCTTACGCAGCAAGTTGATGAGTGATAATACTCTTCCAACGCCTACCTCAGTAGAAATCGAAAACCGCAACTATCTGGTCGAACAACCATTAGATGTTTTTGCTGTAAATCCTATTGCCATGGCAATCATTGATTCTCATGGAGCAATCGTTAATTATAATCAGCAATTTTTGAAATCGATACCACAGTTGGGGGAAAATAGCGCAGGGTTAAATCTAGTGTCGATTATTCACCCTCGCGAGCAAGTACGCTTGAAACAGATTTTAAGTCATACAATTTCAGGTGCTCAAAATATTGCTTATTTAGATACGTCATTAGTAAATCGTGAAGATGGGTATATTCGATTATATTTTAGTCAATTACCAATTACCACCTATGGTACTGAGCCTTTATTTATTGTGTCGGTTGTTGAAATTGCTGAACAACGTGCATTGGAACAGCAGGTGGAACATGGGCAAAAAATGCAAGCGGTAGGTCAGTTAGCTGGCGGTATTGCACATGATTTTAACAATGTGCTTACTGCAATTACTATGTCTTGCGATCTATTATTGCTTAGTCATCGTAGCTCTGACCCATCTCATCCCGATATTATGAACATTAAGAATAATGCGGATCGTGCTGCTGCATTAGTGCAAAAGCTTTTGGCTTTCTCACGCCGTCAAACTCTTCGCCCCGAAGTTCTCGATTTAACCGATGTTTTATCTGATTTTAGATTGCTAGGAGATCGCCTCATTGGTAGTACCATTAAGTTGGTAGTTGAGCATGGTCGTGATATATGGCCAATCAAGGGCGATCTTGCCGAATTGGAACGGGTTTTTATGAACCTTACTACCAATGCGCGTGATGCCATGCCAGAGGGCGGAATTTTAACTATTAAAACATCTAATTTACCTGCATCGCAATTATTTCCCTATGATCACCCAATACCGGTTGAGCAAGATTATGTTCTTGTCGAGATAAGCGATACTGGAACCGGCATTCCTAGTGAAATTCTTGAAAAAATCTTTGATCCATTTTTTACAACAAAAGAACTTGGCAAAGGTACAGGATTAGGTTTATCGATGGTTTATGGTATTATTAGCCAGACGGGCGGTTATGTTTTCTGCGCCTCTGAAATTGGTCTTGGTACTAAATTTAGCATTTTATTACCGCGTTATATTCCGGCGATTGGTACAGAAGAAGAACCTAAAAAGCTTGAATCCAAAGCAATCGAATATAAATCCGTCGACCTTTCAGGTTCTGCTACAGTCTTATTAGTCGAAGATGAAGATGCAGTTCGAAAAGGTGGGGTTAAAGCACTTCAGTCACGCGGATATACAGTATATGAGGCCGCAACTGGTGTCGAGGCGCTCGAAGTTATTGAAGAATGTAATGGAAAAATCGATATTGTCGTTTCTGATGTGGTAATGCCAGAAATGGATGGACCAAGTCTGTTACGTGTTTTGCAAAAAAAATATCCTTATATCAAATTTATTTTTGTATCGGGTTATGCAGAAGACGCTTTTGCCAAAAATCTTCCAGATGATGCGAATTTTACATTCTTGCCAAAACCATTTTCATTAAAACAACTAGCAACAGCAGTTAAGGAAGTATTACAGGAAGATCTAAACTAGTTTTAGGTGGCTGGAAGTTGGAAAATTTGTTTTTTCGTTTTTATTATGCTGTAGCATTGGGTAATAATTAATTACATCAAACATAGGCATAACTAAAATCAAGACTTATTCATTTAAAGAAATAAGCCCAAATATACAACAAAATATACAATTTTTAATATAAAGCGGAGAAAAGCTCAAATGGGTGGTATACCCATTTGAGCTTTTCTCCGCAGTAAACTACGGCAGTTTTTGTGTCCTATCAGGATATGTTAAATTTTCGCGATGACTTTGTCGAAGAGCCTAAAAATACTAACGTTTTTTGCGGCGCTGCACACATTTAATCTTTGGGTTTTAAAAAAATTGCTCATATCATTTCATTCAAATTAATAGGTCCTGCCTTAGGTATTGGATAAAAACAATTATATTCAGTTTTGGGGATCCTATATTATATTAAATCTAAGGGTTTTAATCACATGAAAACTGACTTATAATTTTATTTTCCTATGCTTTGCGCTTATTTAATAATAACATATTACTTGAGCACATACTTATTTTTTAATCTGGGAGTATCATATATGCGTATATCTATGAAATCCGTTCTTTCAGCTGTACTTCTTTCCAGCTGTTTTTTTGCACCCAAAGCCTTTGCTGATATTACCATTGGCTTTATTGGTCCTGTAACAGGTCCAGTGGCAGCTTATGGCGTACAGGCTAGCAACGGTACTCGTATCGCAATTGATGAAATTAATAAAAAAGGCGGCGTTAACGGTGAAAAGCTTGTTTTAAAGATTTTTGACGATGCAGCAGAGCCGAAACAAGGCATTTCGGTAGCCAACCAAATTGCCAGTGAAGGTATTCTTTATGTTGTTGGACCAGTAACATCCAACTCTGCAATGCCTGTATCAACTATTTTAGAAAATAATGATATTTTGATGGTTACTCCGTCATCAACAACACCTGAACTATCTGCACGAAATATGTGGAATGTTTTTAGAACGATTGGGCGAGATGACCAGCAAGCAGATTTTGCTGCTGAATATGCACTTGCGCACTGGAAGGGAAAAAATATTGCAATCATCCATGATAAGGCTACTTATGGTAAAGGTCTTGCGGATTCGTTTAAAAAGACTTTGAACGCTGGTGGTATAACCGAAAGCTATTATGGATCAATCACACCTGGCGAGCGTGATTATAATGTCATTGTTAGCCGCCTAAAGGCTGATAATGTCGATTATGTTTATTTTGGTGGTTATCATCCTGAAGCAGGTCTTCTTTTACGCCAAATGCGTGAGCAGGGGGTAAAGGCAATCATGATCGGTGGCGATGGTCTTAATACTTCAGGATTAGGAGCTATTGCGGGTGATGCTGTTGAAGGAACGATCTTCACAAATCCGGCAGATTCTTCGAAAAATCCATTAGCAAAAGATGCGTTAGAAGCGCTCAGCGCCAATAAAATTCCTACAGAAGCCTTTACTATGAACGGTTATGCCGCAGTGCAAGTCATTGCATTTGGCATTGAAAAGGCAGGAAGTGCGGATGATGCGCAAGCAGTTGCAGATGTGCTTCATTCTGGAGAACCAATCCCGACAGCTATTGGCGAGATCACCTATGGTGAGCGTGGTGACATGACATCAAAAACATTTTCTCTATATAAATGGGAAAACGGTAAAATTGTACCGGTAGAATAAATTTATAGCGCCCCTATATTTTTAGGGGCGCTATATTTTTAAAATAGATCTTTTCGCGAACTGATATGTTATTTGTCAATAAGCAACTTCTTATTCTTCCTCATCTTCATCAGGTTCGCTTTCATACATATTTTCATTTATAATATCGGTGTCTTCATTATCAAGTGGGTTATCCAGATCATCTAGATACTTACGACGATTACCATCATATCGCGGCGATCCGCCTTCTGCTACCTCATCAAAAATATCAACGGTATCAATTGGACCATCAAGATTATCATCTTGTTCTTCTAGTTTTTCGACGTCAATTATTTTAATTTTTTGTTCATTGGATTTATGCTCAACCATTTTATTTCCCTAACTACATATTGTTGAAAATTTTCTAATTTTAATAAGTAAAGTTTATTCGTCGACAAAATCACATAATTATGTATATGCTATTCTTTAACATTCGTTATTCCCATAAAATTTAATCCAATTTCATCAATAAACAAGTGAAATAAGATAAGAATTATGTGATGATGGTACCGCGGCTTGCCAATCCCTATCCGATCAGTTTTTACCATCAAAAAAAGTATATAGATTTTTTTAATTCGGTATTGTTAGACTTGTTTGCTTCGTAGTTTAAGGTTAAGCCTAAGGCAAAAAGCCGCTTATTTATAATGCTATTTGCGGCGCAGTCATTGAAAAGCAGTAAAATGAGTCTTTTAAAGAAGTTTGCAACCGTTGCGTCTGGCACATTAATGAGCCGTATTTTTGGGTTTATACGTGAAATGCTCATGGCCGCAGCCGTTGGAACTGGCCCTGTTGCCGATGCGTTTAACGCCGCATTTCGTTTTCCTAACACGTTTCGTCGTCTTTTCGCAGAAGGTGCATTTAATTCCGCTTTTGTCCCTTTGTTTTCGAAACAAATCGAGGAAGAGGGCATGGAAAGTGCTCGTAAGTTTTCTGAAGAGGTCTTTGGTGTTTTATTTTCCATCCTAATTGTTTTAACAATAGCAATGGAACTTTCAATGCCGCTGCTTGTTTCCTATGTTATTGCACCTGGCTTTACAAGCGACCCACAAAAATACGATGCAACCGTACGCCTTGCCACCATCATGTTTCCTTACCTTGCATGTATGTCATTGGCGGCAATGATGGGCGGTATGCTCAATTCACTTCATCGTTATTTTGCTGCAGCTATTGCACCGGTTTTCCTCAATATTATTCTGATTGGCGTTTTGGCATATGCATGGTTTGCAAAGCTCGATGTTTGGCATGTTGGTGTCTATATTTCTTGGGGGGTATTGGTTTCAGGTTTGGTGCAATTATTTATTGTATGGGTAGCCGTCTATAACGCTGGAATGAAGATCACATTGCGCATCCCTAAATTCACACCGAATGTACGTCGCTTACTCGTATTAGCGCTACCTGCGGCTATTACTGGCGGCATCACCCAAATTAATTTGCTTATCAATACCAATATCGCATCAAGCCAATCTGGAGCGGTATCATCACTTGTTTATGCTGATCGTCTTTATCAATTACCTCTTGGCGTTGTTGGCATTGCTGTTGCAACGGTTCTTTTGCCAGAGCTATCAAGGGCATTGCGCGCTAAAAATATGGTTGAAGCAAGCAATTTACAAAATAGATCTGTTGAATTTACTTTGTTTTTAACTCTGCCAGCCGCAGCAGCTTTCCTTGTAATGTCAGAGCCCATTGTACGCCTATTATTTCAACGAGGACAATTTGATGCAACTGCTACCCTAACTGTTGCTTCAATCATTGCCATTTACGGGCTTGGTCTGCCAGCATTTGTATTGATAAAAGCTTTTATTCCAGGATTTTTTGCCCGTGAAGATACTAAAACACCAATGATTTTTGCTGGTATTTCAGTTGCAGTCAATATTGCTATCGCAATTACACTATTCCCCTATCTTTCAGCAAAGGGAATAGCTATTGCTGAGATTGTAGCTGGATGGGTTAATGCTATACTTTTGCTCGCAACACTTATTAAAAGAGGGCATTGGAGCAGGGATAGTCAACTATTAAAACGAGTGCCCCGTTTAATTATTGCATCACTTATTATGGCTGTAATTTTATATTTTTCTATTCAATATTTGCAATATCCATTATCGGTTGAAGCATCATTAATTACCCGCACCATGACAGTTATTGGGTTAGTCCTTGGTGCGATGGTTATATATTTCACTACTGTTTTTACGATTGGTGGTGCCAGTCTATCTATCCTAAAACGCAGTTTGAAACGGAAAAAAACAGAATAACTCCTTGAAATATAAATTACTCTTAAATGTAATTGCTAAAAGATATTAAGTACTAAAACTAAAGCACTATGAGACTTATTATGACTAGCAACTGCATCCCCAAATTAGATAATTGCTATGGTCGAATTTACCCTCTCATATATTTGCGTTTCCAACTCAATCATAATTAACAATCATGTAAAATGTGACTTAAAATAAAAATTGGAAAAACTAAAAAAAGTACTTGTATATAGTGAAACATTCCTTTAGGAACTGTCCTGCGTGGGGCCTGTAGCTCAATTGGTTAGAGTCGGCGGCTCATAACCGCTTGGTTGGGGGTTCGAGTCCCTCCGGGCCCACCATTTTTTTAAAAAATACCCTTGAAATTGTGAATTCGGGATGATTTTAAGGTCATCTAGCAATTGTTTAGGTGTTTCTATATTAAAGCGCCATTCACGGTCTTTCAAAAATAAATTGAAATACTCTTTTGCAACTTGCCTAAGCTTTCTTATAGGCTGTTTGGCTCAGTTCAAACATCCTCAATTTCATTAATATATTTTTTTTATTAGCAAGTATGTGCGAGTAATTAATACGGTAATATTTAAATTTTGAAACATATCAAATCGTCGCCAATAATCCTACAATCAATGGTGTCAGGTGCTATTTTCTGGGAAATTATAGGCATAAGGGTATGGGTTTTAGCGTCCAAAATGATTTGTGTAAATTTGACTATCTTGCTTAACAATACCAAAAACTATAACTTTACCTGGCTAGCCCTTTGAGGGTACATAGCTTTGCGATAACCCAAAAGTAGCTCCCTTCTAATTTTATTTCACTTAGCAATTGTGCAGCACGTTCTTGTTGCTCTACGGCAATGGTGCAGTGCAATTTATGAAAAACCGTACAAGTTATATTACGATGCATAAGGTCCAAATCAGCACCTGTTCTAACTGTTGATCCAGTAACAAAATATTTGGGGCTGTCCTAGATAATTGTTATAAACTATCTCTTACTAATTGTTTTAAAAGGAAAAATTGAAATTTTGGGCCGCTGTTGTTAAAACGCCATTCACATTCTTTCAAAAATAGATAAAAATGCTCTCGAGGAATGCCATTAAATTTACGTAAATGGCGCTTGGCTTGGTTCCAAAAATTCTCAATTCCATTGATATGATTGTGCTTAACTGCAAATAATTTGCTATGATTAATACGATAATGAGTAAACTCACTAACGTCAAGAACATCATAACTGCGATAAGTATCGGTATAAACTATGCCATCAGGTTTGACATGTTCCTTAATAATAGGAACTAAGGTGACGGCTCGAGTATTGGGAACTAGAACCGTATAAACCTTGCCATCACGCTTTAAAAGCCCAAATACTGGTACTTTTCCCAAAGCTCCTCGTCCACGCTTCCCCTTGCGCCTTCCTCCAAAATAAGATTCGTCAGCCTCAACTTCACCTTCAAACATTTCCAAATGATCACTATGAAGATAAATCAGGCAACGAAGGCGATGAAAATAATAAGCAGCTGTTGTTTTGTTAACACCAACTAAGGCAGCTGCTGTTCTCGCTGTTGAGCCAGCTATAAATAATTCTATAAGCTTGCATTGCTTATACCAACTTAAACGACTTTTTCTCATGGGCTAACCTTAGATAATTTACGTTATCTAGGACAGCCCCAAATATTTTATAAGCATTGACTGCTTATTTCGTTTGATTACAATGTTTATATGCTTAGACAGCCCTTAACTTACTAAAGTTAGGTGGCTGCTCCTATTTATAAAAATAGCCGTTTTAATTTGATTGTGAAAAACCAAAAGCACAACAAAAAATATTGTACTTTTGGATTAAGATGTATATTTTAAATAAAATAATTTAGCGCGTATTACCAACTATTGAGTATTGGTTTGGGTTAAGGATTTTGTGTAAGTATTGGCAATTTTTTCAGCAATTTGAATTTCTACATTGCGTATTGCGCCGCTTACACCAACCGCGCCGACTACTATATCATTATTAAGTACGGGTACGCCACCGCCAACAGGCACCAAATTGGGTAAGGTTGCAATAGCAGGCTCAGCGCTATTGACGCGATCCATATTTACCGATGTTTTTATACGGTAAAGAGCCGCAGATTTTGCTTTTGCAATTGCGGCGTCAATGCAGCTAAGCGGTGCCTTATCCATGCGTTGAAAAGCAATTAACATTCCAGATGTATCAACCACAGCAATACAAATATTTGCTTTTGCTTCAGCTGCTGCACTTGTTCCAGTATTAATCATATTTTTGGCGTCATTGATATCGAGGTTTGAAATCGAGTATTCTGCAATTGCAGGTAAAGGCAGGGCAATTAAACAAGATAATATTGCTAATTTTAGCAAGGCTTTCATTAGTGTCTCCAGAATGCAATAAATTTTAATTTAATTGTGAGTGTAAAGGGGCATTAAATTGCTTTGTCACCATTTCATTATATTTGAAAAGTAAAAGATTCTTCAAATATCGCATTGGTTAGCTTTTAGCTTGCGATTTAGTGCTATTTCTAGGCTAAGTTTTGACAAAAATGCGATCATTTCAGTCATATTTCATAACCAGTTGAAATGAAACGATATCAAGTAATATTTAGAGTGGATATCATTTAATTTTCGCAGTAACGGCTTATATTTTTCGCAATGAATTTCATATGAATATTAAATATTCTAAAAATCAATTGTAATAACTATACACGAAGGCTCGGTTAGTGTTTTTGGGGTGAGATTTTTTTAAAAACGTAATTTTTGAATTTTTTTTATATAATTTATTTAAATATTGGAAAAATAATCTAATTAGAACGGAATTAGAGTGTAGGATTAGATTTAAAGTTTGAATTAATTCTGATAAAATATAATTGGAATTATGTACTTGCTGAAAATATATTTATTCCATCCTAAAATTGTTATTCGGCTCAATTTTAAGTATCAGGCCTGGTTAGATATTTTTCTAACAGAATAAAAATATAAAGCGAAATCAAATCAGTATATTTGTTTTCCAATAAGAATTGTGAGGAACTAATGGACCGGTTGGACCGTAAAATATTACGTCTTTTACAGGAAAATGCAACTCTTGCAGTAGCAGATGTTGCAAAAAAAGTGGGTCTTTCGACAACCCCTTGTTGGCGTAGAATACAAAAGCTTGAGGAAGATGGGGTTATTCAACGGAGGGTAGCGATACTCGATCCGGAACAGGTCAATACCAAAGTAACGGTATTTGTTTCTATTCGCACCGGCTCTCATTCTCATGAGTGGCTGAAGCGTTTCTCAGAAGTGGTTCGTGAGTTTCCAGAAGTTGTTGAATTTTACCGGATGAGCGGCGATATTGATTATCTGCTTCGCGTTGTTGTTCCTGATATTGGTGCTTATGACAACTTTTATAAAAAGCTAATCAGCAAAATCGAAATTCGTGATGTTTCTTCCTCTTTTGCTATGGAGCAAATCAAGTACACAACGCAATTACCGCTAGATTATATGGTTTTAGAAAAGGAAACAGGAAAGAGAGATTTTGATTAGGTGTAATAATTATCTATATCTCTATGTAAAATTATGGCGTGCGGTTTTAAATTCATAATCCGCCTGCCGACTTTGTCGAAAATTGTAAAATAAGTGCATTGTTACAAAGTTTGGGTGGCATAACGAGTCTGCTTTTTTGCAAGAAAACTAACTTAGATTAATACTCAATTAGATATTGGAGGTGGCAAGGGAAATCCTATGCATTATTGATTCCAATTTTTGCTAAGTAACTTAATGTGCAAGGGCCTTGTCATGTTGGAAAGCCTTGCGGACAAATTACATGGTGTCACTAGCTATCTTAAAAGCATAAAGGTCGGCATTCATGTCGGTAACTATCTTAGCAACATGGGACAAGGCCGCATAAGTTGCCAAGGTTGCCACTTGCTGCGTAAATAGTGTCAATGCGCAAACCTTCCGCAAGGCGTAAAGCAAGCACCGTCTCAATGCCTTCACCCACCACCCTACGCTTGCACTCAAAACGCGGCTTGAAATAGCCATCACGCTTAAACACAAAACCACTTAGCGGAATGAGTTTGCCTTTTTTGGAGCCGCGGCAATTTCAAACATCTTTACGAATATTGTAAGAAAAGCGATCCTTGCCACTAAATTGCGGGCAGGGATCAGCATATTCACCATTGCGGGAATTGGTTGGCAAACCAAAATCCGCCACACAATCGGCAATTTTTATGTCATTTGCTTCATCAATAAAAGGATTGATTATTGAACCACTCATGCTAACAATCTCCCTTGTGCAAAACGCGAGGGAAAAGCATGAGCGAGAACGAAATAACTAATGCCACGAAGCAAAATAGATAGGCTATATTTAGTGGGTTTGCTACCTTCATGACCATACTTATAGGAAGTGGTATTTTTGGCCTTAGCGTATTGCTGCCGTTTTACCATTGGACAACGAGTATTGGTCCATGGGGCTTTTTTGTGCTCGTTATGCTTGGGGTAATTTATATTTTTATAGGTTACCGTATTGCCAAATTGATCTATACAAAGGTTCAAAATTGGGATGGAAAGACTAAAGACGGACTTGGTAATTTAAAAGCCATTTGGTTTGGCCTATTTATTGTTTTGTGCTATTTGATAGTACTCTATTCTGTGCTTCATTGCTATAATGAGCTTTCGGAATTAGCTTCGCACCATTTTGGTTTTACGCTGAGTGAAATCAGTTATGATAACGCTGTTAAAGTCTGTATTGCCATTTTGGCTCTGTTTACACTTATGATTGCGGTGTGGCGCGGCGCGCTTCATTCTCTCCAAGAAAAAGCTCAAAGCAAACAAGCAAAAATTGCAGCAGATCAAATTATTTTGGGTAATCGTCAATTCGAGTTGGCGAATAGACAATTTGATTTGGCGACAGAAAACCTCATAGAAACTCAAAATAACAATATTGCAAAATTGCTTATTGATGGTACTAAATTGCTGGGAGACGGCACTACCGAAGCTGAAAAAATGGCAGGCATAGCATGTTTGTCTCATATTATTGAAACTAAAAGCAAATTTGCAGAGCGCGCGGCACAAGTTCTTATTTGGCATTTTAAAGCAAAAAACAATGAAAAGTCAGGACCTATAAAAACTTATGAAGAAGATTATTATTACTTTGCCATGATACTGGATGTAATTAATCGTTTCGGTGAAATAAATAATAAAAAAATTAATGTTGGTTACTGTTCCATTTGCTCTGTATTAAAGGAGGTGGAAAATTTGCTTTGGCACAATATAGATAATATTATTTACAACGGATTTATATTTAATGAAGTACATTTTACTATCGATGCGCCTAAGCATACAGTTATTAACTGCACATTTAATTATTGTAAGTTTGATATTGGTAACTGGCGTAATACTGGTGTTTACCAGAACTCCAGCACGTTTAATCACTGTATTTTCGGAACTAGTCCACAAGTTGATCAATTCACGCATACAAATGGATTTACGCGTTTTCCGCCAGGGCAAAAGTTTAATGGCCCATGCTTTTATGATGATAGATTTATCACAGAGGGGTCGCTGATTAGCCAATTTATAGGTTGTCACATTGAGCCTTTGAGCGGTCGAAAATCTGATAATACCGACATTATAATTACTATGCAGATTCCCTAATATTTTCTCACAACTTTTCCCCTTTTTTACACGGTCATAAACGCCGTTGCCATTGTTCATAAATTCAAGCAAAAAGATGATATTGCAGGCGGCGTGGGGTAGGTGGGGTAGGGCAAATTTAGCGTCTAAATCTTCACCATTCCAAAAGGCAAATTGATGTCGCAGCGCGGCAGCGTAAAGCCGCCCTTATACAAACTCACCATCTGCTTGGCTGCGCCAATTATTGTCGCCATATTTTGGCGTACCAAAGGCTAAAATCTTTGCTATTTTTTACAAGGCTCTACTGGCAATAGGTCAAGGCTTGGTTTGTCGCTATCATGCTTTGCTTCGCTATTGGCTTTAACAACTATCATCTTAATAATCCCTATAGCTAAGGGCAAAAGGTGGGGCATATGCTAATCGCCCATGATTAAATAATGAGCGTGTCTCTGTTTTAGCTGCAATGCCTACGCATATGCGGTTATCAATTTTTTTGATGATTTGTTGCGGGTTGGACCCGAAAGAAGCGATCTTTCTACCCAAATCTACAATAAATGAAGGACTGATTTCTACTAGCCGCGCTAAGACAGGCGAAGCTGTATGGATTACATTACCTGCACAGATTGCCCGCGAGATTTCTAAAACGGTAAAAACCGAAACAACTATGCTTTATGTAAATAGTAAAGGTAAGCCATGGACTGTTTAAGGTTTCCTGCCTCTCGGCGACCAATCAAGCTAATGCTTGAGCCAAAAGGGCTGATTGGAGCAGGGCTAACACTAAAAGGATTACGCCACACAGTTGCGACCATATTAGCAGAATTAGGTTACGATGATCGCACCATTGCAGACATGTTAGGGTAGAGAACAACCGGCGTGACCCAACACTGTTCAAGGTCAGTGAAACGCTTCAAAAAAACAACGCCAGTAATTGTAAATTTAGAGCAAGAAGTGAATAGATGCAAAGCAAAAAAATGTTTAACCTCACTTAAAAAGTATCTAACCTTGCTATTTCCAGTTTTTAACTTTTAAGGATTGTTTAGCATTATCAATAAGATAAATGGTGCCCCCAGAGAGACTCGAACTCCCGACCCCCTGATTACAAATCAGGTGCTCTACCAACTGAGCTATAAGGGCAACGCGTTTGCGTTGACATGCATTTAGCATATTGATCTAAACTTGCAAGCCTAAAAACACTTAAATATGCATTTTTTTTAAAATAATTCACGATTGTGGATAAGTTGATCCAAAAATACCAATGTTTGACCGAGTATTGATGGTAATGAGTTAAATGGCGACTTAATTTTTTAAGAATCTCTTTAATTAATGAAACTACACAATACCGGTTCGTGTTAGGTGAAGATTATTTAAAAATAGCTGTGCTGCATTATTTTATTAAGCGGCGATAAGATTAAATTAAAAACGCTGTGAGCCACCATTAGACTCACAGCGTTTTTTTAAATCAAACTGAAAATGAGGATCCCCACTTAAACAAATAAGCAGGGATTATTTTTAGCTGCAGCCGCTAGTTGAACCGCATGTATCGCACTTTAAACACGTGCCATTACGCACCATGGTGAAGTTTTGACATTCGCTACACATGTCGCCTGTATATCCTTGCATCATTGCTTGGATACGCCGGCTAGCGGTTTTCTTTTTAGTTTCCGCCTGCTGTGCTTCTGTATCTTTTATTGATAAAGCATTGCTAATCTCATCATCATTAAACAAAGAATCAATTTCAAATTCGTCAATCGCTTCCTCACTGATTTCGGGTGCAAAATCATGTTTGAAAGCTGTAGCGCCATCACTTGATAATGCAGTTGGTTGTGAAGAGGAAACAACGTTAATTGTATTAGCTGGCTTTAATGTCGTGACGTTTGAATTTGCTGAAATTGGTGCAACATTACTGGAAGCTTTAGGCTCATTGGAAAGAGGGCTTAAGCTTTTTGGTTTGTAGCCACGTGTCCAACCGGTTGAAATCAGATTTGTTTTGCCTTCTTTTACGCCTTTACCAAGAGCAGTATTAGAAAAATCTGAAATATCAACATGGGCTAAATCATTGCGACCTAAATAGGAAACAGCAAGTTCACGGAACACATAATCGAGAATTGATGTTGCATTTTTAATTGCGTCATTACCCTGAACGATACCGGCTGGCTCAAACTTGGTAAAGGTGAAGGCATCAACATATTCTTCTAATGGAACACCATATTGAAGTCCAAGTGACACAGCTATCGCAAAATTATTCATCATTGCACGGAAAGCAGCGCCTTCCTTATGCATATCAATAAAGATTTCACCAAGACGGCCATCGCCAAATTCACCAGTGCGTAAATACACTTTGTGACCACCAACGATAGCCTTTTGTGTGTAGCCTTGACGGCGATTAGGTAATTTATCGCGGTCATGAACAACTTTCTCAACCACTTTTTCAATGACGCGCTCAACAACTCTTTCAACTACTTTTTCGCTAACATCGGCAACGCGTGCTGCCATTGGCTTTTCATAAAGAGTTTCAACGCTATCATCTTCGTCATCTTCATCGTTAATAAGCGATGAATTCAGTGGTTGCGACAGTTTAGACCCATCACGATATAGCGCATTGGCTTTAAGACCAAGTTTCCAAGAAAGCATATAGGCCTTGGCACAATCTTCAATCTTTGCACTATTTGGCATATTGATGGTTTTTGAAATAGCGCCCGAAATAAAGGGCTGGGCCGCAGCCATCATACGAATATGGCTTTCGACTGACAAATAACGTTTGCCAATCTTACCGCAAGCATTAGCACAATCAAAAACTGCGTAATGCTCCTCTTTAAGGAATGGTGCACCTTCTAATGTCATTGCACCGCAGACATGGATATTGGCTTTTTCGATGTCTTTCCTTGAAAAACCAAGCGCTTGTAACATCTCAAAAGAGAAGTCATCAAGTTGTGCGTCACTAAGGCCTAAAATGTTTTTACAAAAATCTTCGCCAAGCGTCCATTTATTAAAGACAAATTTTATGTCAAATGCACTTTTAAGAGCTGCATTTAAAAGATCAATCTTGTCATCTGTAAAGCCTTTGGCCTTTAAGGAAGATGGATTAATCGCTGGCGCTTGATTGATATTCCCATGGCCAACTGCATATGCTTCCATTTCAGCAATTTGCGATTCGCTATAGCCAAGGGTGCGCAAAGCTTCTGGCACGGCGCGGTTAATAATTTTAAAATAACCGCCGCCTGCTAACTTCTTAAATTTCACCAAAGCAAAATCTGGTTCAATACCAGTTGTGTCGCAATCCATCACCAAACCAATAGTTCCGGTTGGTGCAATTACGGTTACTTGAGCATTGCGGTAGCCATGTACTTCACCCAATTGCAAGGCTCTATCCCAAGCAAGGCGAGCACGTTCAATTAACCGGTAATCGGGGCAATCAACATCTTTTAATGCAACAGGATTAACCGCGAGTTTTTCATAGCCTTGCGTTTGCCCATAGGCTGCGCGGCGATGGTTGCGTATAACCCGTAACATATGACTAGCGTTTGCAGGATAACCCGTAAATGCACCCAATTCAGATGCCATTTCAGCAGAAGTTGCATAGGCCACACCGGTCATAATAGCGGTTAATGCACCGCCTAATGCACGTCCCTTATCAGAATCATAAGGAATACCAGATGTCATTAAGAGGCCACCAATATTAGCATAGCCAAGACCTAATGTGCGATATTCATAGGAAAGCCTTGCAATTTCGCGCGATGGGAACTGCGCCATCATTACCGAGATTTCAAGCACGATGGTCCAAAGGCGCACAGTATGTTCATAAGCTGCTATATCAATATTGCCATCTTGTTTGCGGTAAGGCAAAAGATTGATTGAGGCAAGATTACAAGCAGTATCATCGAGGAACATATATTCCGAGCAAGGATTTGATGCACGGATAGGACCTGCCGCTGGCGATGTATGCCAGTCATTCATTGTTGTATTGAAGTGCAAGCCAGGATCAGCTGATGCCCATGCCGCATATGAAATACGATCCCATAAATCGCGAGCTCTCAATGTCTTATAAATACCGCCATCGGTACGACGGATAAGATTCCAGTCGGCATCTTGCTCAACGGCTCGTAAAAACTCGTCTTTAACCGATACAGAGTTATTTGAGTTTTGGCCGGCGACAGTTAAATAGGCTTCTGAATCCCAATCGGTGTCATAGGTAGAAAATTGAATTTCTTTAAACCCTTGGCGTGCAAATTGGATAACGCGTTGAATATAATTTTCAGGCACCATATCTTTTTTAGCAGCACGAATTTCACGCTTTAGGGCAGGGTTCTTTTGTGCATCAAAACAATCATCATTATCGGCTTCGCAATTAACGCATGCTTTCATGATAGCGGTTAAATGCTTCTTGACAATTTTAGAGCCAGTGACGAGAGCGGCAACTTTTTGTTCTTCGTTAACTTTCCAATCAATATAGGCTTCAATATCAGGATGATCCGCATCAACCACCACCATTTTAGCCGCGCGGCGCGTTGTACCTCCGGATTTAATTGCTCCAGCCGCACGATCGCCAATTTTCAAAAAACTCATCAAACCAGATGATTTACCACCGCCAGATAGGCTTTCACCTTCACCGCGCAATTGCGAGAAGTTTGAACCTGTACCTGAACCATATTTGAATAAGCGCGCTTCACGTACCCAAAGATCCATAATGCCGCCTTCATTAACAAGGTCATCGGCAACAGATTGAATGAAGCAAGCATGAGGCTGTGGGTGTTCGTAAGATGAAGTTGATTTGGTTAAACGGCCAGTCTGCCAATCAACATAATAATGCCCTTGACCAGGACCATCAATGCCATAAGCCCAATGAAGACCTGTATTAAACCATTGTGGGCTATTAGGCGCCACGCGTTGCGTCGCTAACATATAAGCAAGTTCATCGCGAAAAGCACGCGCATCTTCCTCGCTAGAAAAATACTTACCCTTCCAACCCCAATAGGTCCAAGTTCCTGCCAAGCGGTCAAATACTTGTCTTGCATCACTTTCGCTACCATAGCGCTCACTATGCGGAGTACTGGCAAGCGCGATATCGTCTGCGACCGAGCGCCAAAGCCAAGATGGAACGTCATTTTCCTCAACTTTTTTCAAAAACTTTGGAACGCCAGCCTTACGGAAATATTTTTGCGCCAAAATATCGGCAGCTACCTGACTATATTGTGCCGGTACATCAATATTTTCCATGCGAAAAACAATCGATCCATCTGGATTTTTAATTTCGCTCGTTGCATGGCGAAACTCAATCTCAGCATAAGGTGATTGACCTGCTTTGGTGAAATAACGGGCAATTTTCATTAGTCTGACCTTATCTATATATTGTGGCGCATATAGCGTTTATGGGAATATATCATCCCATAAAGATTAACCTATCCTGTTATCTTTTTTTGAAAGTGTACCTTCCAAAAGAGACATCAAAGCGCAAAAAAAATAACCTGCAAATAAATGAGGGGATTAAATTACTCAATTGCAGGCGATTCATTCTTAACGATTTGCTTTATAAAAATCTATATCTACCATCTAAAATGCAAAATCAACACTAAATATAGTAGGTACGAGTATTTTTTTTAATAATGTATTTACCATAAAAAGTGCCATTAAAAAAACGGCCAACGAAATTTTAAAATTCCGATAAACCGTTACATAGGGCACAAAACGCAAAAACAATGATGAAGCGAAAGATTACTGCTTCATTTTGGCATAAAGGGTTAAAAAAAATAGATCGTCAAGGACTTGTTTTAATATAAGCTAAAAAACTACATCTTGTGGTTTTCAAACATAGATTTTTTAAAAAAACTGTTTATTACTTGTGAATATTGGGGATAGTTTCATTAGGTCATTTTGGACAAGCGCTTAATGCAAAAAGCTTAGATATCTTCCGCAAAAAAATGGCAACGCAAAGTGCTTCACAATGCATATAATATTTTAAAGATAAAAGATTCGTGTCTTAATCTAACATTGAATTATTTCTACAAAAACACTAGATCTACGGTATTGAACATGTGTTATGGATAGGCTCTCACTATTATGGATGATTTATTTCAATCGCCAAAACAAGATAAACTTGTTGACCAAAATCGTCCTCTTGCCGAGAGAATGCGCCCTACAAAACTTAATGAAGTGACCGGTCAAGAACATTTAACCGGTGAGCAGGGCATATTAACTCGCATGATTGCATCGCACTCCCTTGGCTCGATGATTTTTTGGGGGCCGCCAGGAACTGGAAAAACGACAATAGCAAGGCTTTTAGCTAATGAAACAGACCTAGCTTTTGAGCAGATTTCAGCAATTTTTTCAGGCGTGGCTGATTTAAAGAAAGTTTTTGAAAAGGCGCGGCTAAATCACAGTAATGGCCGCCAAACTTTACTTTTTGTTGATGAAATCCATCGTTTTAACCGAGCCCAACAGGATAGTTTTTTACCGGTTATGGAAGATGGAACGGTGATTCTTGTTGGCGCCACCACGGAAAACCCGTCTTTTGAGTTAAATGCGGCTTTATTATCACGTGCTCGCGTGTTAAGCTTTAAATCTCATAGTGAAGAGAGCCTAGCTGTTCTTTTATCTCGTGCTGAAGCTATTGAAAATAAAGCATTACCGCTTGATGAAGCTGCGCGCAGCGTGTTGATAAGACTGGCTGACGGCGATGGTCGTGCGGTTTTAACCCTTGCTGAAGAAATTTGGCGTGCAGCGCGTAAAGATGAAATTTTTAGTGCAGATTCCCTCCAAGATGTGGTACAGCGTCGTGCGCCCGTTTACGATAAGGGGCAGGATGGACATTATAATTTAATCTCGGCGCTTCATAAGTCGGTGCGTGGCTCTGATCCGGATGCCGCACTTTATTACCTATGTCGTATGTTTGATGCAGGTGAAGATCCACTTTATATTGGCCGGCGTTTAGTGCGCATGGCAGTTGAAGACATCGGTCTTGCTGATCCTCAAGCGCTTATTGTGACCAACGCCGCCAAAGATGCTTATGATTATTTAGGTTCGCCGGAGGGAGAGCTTGCTTTAGCGCAGGCTTGCATTTATTTGGCAACAGCACCCAAATCTAATGCTGCATATCTCGCATATAAAACCGCTATGCGCGCCGCCAAAGAAAATGGGTCATTATTGCCGCCACGTCATATTTTAAACGCGCCAACAAAATTAATGAAAGAAGAAGGTTATGGTGGTGGTTATCGCTATGACCATGATGAACCAGATGCATTTTCAGGCCAAGATTATTTTCCTAAAAAAATGAAACGTCAACAATTCTATCAACCGGTTGAACGCGGTTTTGAGCGTGAATTGCAAAAACGGCTCGATTGGTGGGCAAAGCTGCGGCGCGAAAGAGAGCAAACCAATTAATGTAGCCTCTAAATATAAAGCTTACCAAAGTAGGTTTAAAACGCTTAAATCTAATGGGTATCAAGTGAATTTAGTGGATTGCTCATAAAAATGCCCTAAGTTATATATTAAAGCTTAAATATTCTTTGTGCCCAATTATTTCGTTCTTGGGTTTTTGTAATTATCGCACTTGATGGAGAAACCATTAATGATCAAGAAAATTGCCATTTTATTAACTGCAGGTAGCTTTTTGGGCGGTTGTATGACAACTGATCCATATACAGGTCAGCAGCAAATATCAAAAACGGCTGGTGGTGCAGCTCTCGGGGCAGGGCTTGGTGCCTTAGGAGGTTTATTCGTTGGTGGTTCAAGCCGTGCCCAACGTAATGCCGTATTGATTGGCGCCGGTGTTGGCGCATTGGCAGGCGGTGCAATTGGCAATTATATGGATCGCCAAGAATCAGAACTAAGAGCCCAATTGCAAGGTACTGGCGTTTCTGTCACTCGTAATGGCGACCAGATTATTTTAAATATGCCTGGTAATGTAACTTTTAATACCGACCAAGATGCTGTCAAACCGCAATTCTATAATACGTTAAATTCGGTCGCTCTTGTATTAAAGAAATTTGATCAATCAATAGTAGACGTATTCGGTTTTACCGATTCGACAGGTAATGCCAATTATAATCAAGGTCTATCAGAACGCCGAGCTGGTGCGGTTGCACAATATCTTGGCAGTCAAGGCGTTGATCCACGCCGCTTCTCCGTAGTTGGTTATGGACAATCAAATCCAATTGCATCAAATGCAACAGAAATGGGTAGGGCACAAAATAGACGCGTTGAAATCCAGATCGCTCCACTGCGCCAAGGTGGCTATTAAAATTTGATTTTATAAAAGAGCAAGCATTTTTGACTTTTTTATTTAAAACAAAACTGTTTAATTAAAACAGTAATATAAATCATAATTGAATGATTTAGAAATAAGTGAAATATTGATAAATTAAAAGCGCCAATCTACTTTTTAGTTAAATTGGCGCTTTTATATTTTTAGCTATATCATTGATTTAAGTGTTTTTAAACTATCGATCTTCGCTACCCTGCGGTTCAAAGCCAGCGCATATCTGCCCAATTGCATCAGCAAATTGCTGAGTTGATTGCGCGCCCATAATCGCATATTTTTTATTGATGATAAAACACGGAACACCTTGAACACCAATTTTTTGGGCAAGAGCAATATCATCTGTCATGGTATTGATATCAACATTTGTTTCAAGAAGTTTTTCAACAACGTCACCACGCATACCTACTTCACGTGCAATATCGGTTAAAATATTCGTTTCGCCGATATCTTGACCTTGCTCAAAGAACCTTGAAAAAAGCTCATAAGCCACTTTAGTTTGGGTATCACTTTCAGCCTGTCCCGCCCAATAAGTAACCCTATGAGCATCTAATGTATTTGGCATGATTTCAATAGCTTCAAAATCAAACTCAATCTCAAACTCTTTACCAAGTTCAATAAGTTGGCGATGAATTTCATCAACCTTATCTGCTCCACCCAATCGTTGTTTTAAATAACTTTCGTAAGGGCGACCAAGTTTTGGAAGCGTTGGGTCAAGCTGATAGGGCTTCCATTCAATTTTAGCATCATCAATTTCTAAGATTTTAAGTGCTTTATCAAGTCGCTTACCGCCAATATAGCACCAAGGACAGACGAAATCGGCGATAATATCGATAGTTAATTTAGTCACAAACAACCTCTTAATGAATAGGCTTTTATAGTGCTTGTTATATAAGCACTAAATATAAAAACTAAAACCATTTTTATTTTTTTAACTTTGCTTTTTCGCTTTCATCTATCCACCAAGCTGGGATACGATAACCATAAAGCGAAGTATAATTTGGATGCTTTACATAATTTCGGCGCGCTACTAATTGGTGGGGAAGGTGGTATAGGGGCAAATAATAATAGCCTGAAATAAGCACGCGGTCGAGCGCGCGAACACTGCTGGTAAATTCTTCTTTGCTGCGTGCCTCTAGCATTGTTTTTATCAAGATATCAACTGCAGGATTAGCAACGCCTGCATAATTAAAACTGCCCTCCATATCACGAGATGATGAAGCCCAGCGGCGTATTTGCTCATTACCAGGGGACAATGATGCACTTAATCGACCAATAATCATGTCATAATCAAAAGTGCCTAATCGTGTTTGATATTGACTATCATCTATTGAGCGTACTTTAGCTGTAATACCAATACGGGCGAGTGAGCGTTGATAGGCGAGGGCAATTTTTTCCTCTTCGATCGAGCGCGTCATGATTTCAAAAGTAAAAGGCTGACCAGATGGCGTGTAAATCTGATTGCCTTTACGTGTAAAACCTAAATTTTTTAGCTCTTGCCAAGCTTGTTGCGCCCCAAAACGGTTAATTCCAGATGCGTCCGTTTTTGCCGGATGCCATGTTCCATCTAAAATGTCTTGGCTAACCAAGTCAGGGTAGGGCGCTAGCAATTGCCTTTCAAAATCATTTGCCGGCCTACCTATTGATGAAAGCTCCGAACCATCCCAAAATCCCTCGGTGCGCTGATAGAGATTATCAAAAAGATTACGATTTAACCATTCAAAATCCAATAGGCTAGAAAGAGCGTAACGCACTTTTTTATCAGCAAAAAGTGATCGTCGTGTGTTGAACACAAAACCAATCATTGGAGCAGGCGTGCCTGTTTTAAATTCCTCTTTTACAACCTTTCCCTCTTGAACTGCAGGAAAATCATAGCTTAACCGCCAACGATTAGGTTGTTCTTCAATAAACAGATCAAGAATGCCTTTTTTGAAAGCTTCAAATCGAGCGTTATCGTTTCGATAATAATCAATGCGAATTTCATCAAAATTATTAAGCCCTTTGTTAACAGCTAGATCTTTGCCCCAATAATTTTCATCACGCTTATAAATAACGCGCTGCCCTTGATCAAATTGAAAAATTTTATATGGTCCTGACCCCAATAAAGGCGTGAGTCCATTTTTTGCAAAATTTTCACGGTTAATTGCGTGTTCAGGCAAAACTGGCAGAACACTGGCGATTAATAAAGGTAGCTCTCGATCACCGTCATTATTAAATATAAACCGTACTGCTTGCTCATTTATTTTTTCAATTTTCTTTATGCGTTTGGCGTAACTAATAAATGGTGGTCGGCCATGTTCAAGCAATAAATCTACGGTAAAAATGATATCCTCAACCCTTATAGGTGCACCATCTTGAAATTTCGCTAAAGGATTTAAATGAAAAACTGCTTCGGTTCGCGCGTCATTTATTTCAACCCTATCGGCGATTAACCCATAAAGGGTGAATGGCTCATCACGCGAGCGCACCATTAAACTTTCAAATACTAAGGATCCTAATTGTTCATCACCGAAAAGACCGCGAACTGTTGTACGCATACTAGGCAATATAAAAGGATTGAACCCATCAAATGTACCAATAACACCAAAAGACAATCTACCACCCTTTTGGGCATTGGGATCAGCATAAGGAAAATGATCAAAATTTTCGGCTAATTGCGGACCACCATGCATGGCAACCCCCGTAGCGATATTGCCATCTTGGGCGTTTACCGTGTTAACAACGCATAAATTGGCAAAAAATAAACCCAAAAAACTGGTTAATAATCGGCCTGATTTGCTGCTAAAAACCACTTTTAAACTCTTATACATGACGATTATCCAAATTAAAAAAATGCGTAAAATATCAATAATGAATTAATGAAGCAGAACATGGCTGCCAGTAATAATTGGATCAATATCAACAAAATAGTCATCTTGATTGATGACAGATTCTTTGGCAGCGATATAGTTGGTTTTTGCGGGTAGGGGTTGGCTATAGGGTTTAATATCACCCTCTAATATGCTGCTTTTAAAAGAAAAACTGTTGCTTGGCAAAATGATAGCGGTGGTTATTAAAATAAAAGCAAATTTCATAATTTTACGTTCCTTATGCATTGCTAGCAAAGCATAGCAAGCCATAAAAAAACGTTAATTTATTGGCGAATTACCAATAAAAAGCCAACCTATCATAAAGACCTAATCCAATATAATTAAACTGGATTAGGTTGCCATTTACAAGAAAAGTGTTTGTTACGCAACTAACGCTTGTGCTGCTTTCAATACAGCTTCAGCATGGCCTGTCACTTTAACCTTACGCCAGATTTCAGCGATTGTGCCATTAGCATCTAAAAGAAGTGTTGTACGCTCTACGCCCATATATTTGCGTCCATACATGGATTTTTCGACCCAAACACCATAGGCAGTCAAAACAGTCTTTTCTTCATCAGCTAATAGTTCAACAGCAAGCTGATGCTTTTCTTTAAATTTGTCATGCTTTTTAACGCTATCGGGTGAAATCCCAAGTACGCGCACGCCAATATCACGAAATTGATTAATAAGAGCGGTAAAGTCCAAAGCTTCTGTCGTACAGCCGCTGGTATCATCTTTAGGGTAAAAATAAAGCACAACTGGCTTGCCTTGCAGTTCCTTTAAAGACACCATATCACCATTATCGTCTGGCAAGGTAAATTCAGGTGCTTTATCACCAATATTTAAGTCTGACATTATAACATCCTTGATTAAATGGGTTTTTATCTATCTATAGCATATTACCGATCTTTCAAACCAAAACATGGTCTTTTCGATAAAGACATCATAAAAAGTTCCATAATATATCTTATGTGATATTTATTATTGCTTTTAATATACGAAGCTTTGAGCCATGAAATAGCTTGTATACTAAATGCCTTTAGCTCTAGCCTATTGCTATTTTAAAGACTTTGTGATTACCCCGCCTAAGACTAGGTACTTGCCAGAAGTGACGGAAGCGTTTAAAGAATCTTTCTATCATCGGTTTGTCTAAAGCTGCCGAAACTAATTACAAAAACCATGTTAAATAGTGGAAGAGCGTTGACCTGTGATTATTGATATCGCTTATAGCAATGTATTTCCGTCATCGCTCTGATTTGATATTTAGATCAGAATATTGGCTTAAACTCTTTAAGCTTTTTAATAAGTTTAAAGAGTTCACTTTTTTAGAATTTGAACGTTAGAAAGATAAAAATGTCAGATTTAGATAATCAGGCCTTGCATATTATAGGTGGTGGTCTTGCAGGCTCTGAAGCTGCATGGACCGCAGCAGAGGCGGGTGTAAAGGTTGTTTTACATGAAATGCGCCCTACCCGCGAAACCGATGCTCATAAAAGTGACCATCTTGCTGAATTGGTCTGTTCAAATTCTTTCCGCTCTGATGATAGTCAAACCAATGCTGTTGGCGTATTACACGCTGAAATGCGCCTTGCAGGTTCTTTAATTATGAGCGCAGCTGATGCTCATCAAGTTCCTGCTGGTAGTGCATTGGCGGTTGATCGCGATGGTTTTGCCGCAGAAGTTACCAAACGATTGTCTAATCATCCCAATATCGAAATTCGCCGTGAAGAAGTTGTAGGTTTACCACCCAAAGAATGGGGTAGCACGATTATAGCGACGGGTCCACTCACCTCGCCTGCTCTTGCTGATGCAATTTTAGCATCAACCGATGAAGCTGCTTTATCATTTTTTGATGCTATTGCGCCGATCATTCATAAAGACAGTATCAATATGGATATTTGTTGGTATCAATCGCGATATGATAAGGTTGGCCCTGGTGGTAATGGTAAAGATTATATTAATTGCCCCTTAGATAAGGACCAATATGAGGCTTTTATTGACGCTTTGATTGATGGGGAAAAGACAGAATTTCGTGATTTTGAAAATACCCCCTATTTTGATGGTTGCCTACCAATTGAAGTAATGGCAGAGCGCGGCCGCGAAACATTGCGTCATGGCCCAATGAAACCAATGGGGCTTACAAATTCTCATCAGCCAGATATAAAAGCCTATGGCGTTGTCCAATTGCGCCAAGATAATGCTTTGGGTACGCTTTACAATATGGTTGGTTTTCAAACCAAACTAAAATATGGTGCGCAGACGCAAATTTTCCGGATGATCCCAGGTCTTGAAAATGCAGAATTTGCTCGCCTTGGTGGTTTGCATCGCAATACTTACCTTAACTCACCGCAATTATTGGATCCCTATTTGCGCCTAAAAAGCAATTTAAACTTACGCTTTGCTGGCCAGATTACTGGTTGCGAAGGCTATGTAGAATCCGCAGCAATTGGTTATATTGCGGGGCGTTTTGCTGCGGCTGAAAAGCTTCAAAAATCGATTACTCCGCCGCCATTAACCACTGCCTTTGGTGCATTGTTAAATCATATTACAGGCGGGCATATTTCGATAGAGGAAGAGGGTGGAAAGCGCTCATTCCAACCCATGAATGTAAATTTTGGTCTTTTCCCACCAATTGATGTGCCAAAACCAGAGGGTAAAAGACTGCGCGGCAAAGAAAAGACCATCGCCAAAAAAATGGCATTGAGTGCTCGCGCTTTAGAAGATTGGAAAATTTGGTTAGAGGAAAGCAAATAAAATGGCTAAACCTATTATTATATTCGATCTTGATGGAACCCTTGCCCAAACAGCTATTGATTTGCTGGATAGCTTAAATTTTTGTTTACAAGAAAAGGGCTACAAAACTGCGGATTTAGATGATTTGCACCAATTTTTGGGGCAAGGTGGCCGCGTGATGATTGAGCGCGCCCTAAGCGAACAAAATATCGCTTTTGATGATGCCATGCTTGATGAAATGGTGGCAATATTTTTAAAACATTATAAGGCTCATATTCCGGGGAAAACAACTTATTTCCCCGGTGCTAAGGAGGCTGTTAAACGCTTTGAAGACGCTGGCTTTTTAACTGCAATTTGTACGAATAAATTCATAGATGCTGCAAGACGCATCATCAATGCAATCGACCCGCAAAACCATTATAGTGCAATATGCGGTGGTGATAGTTTTGCATGGCGTAAACCCGATGGTCGTCACATTTTATCAACCATAGAAGCCGCTGCCGGTGATCCAAAACATGCAGTTATGATTGGCGATAGTGCTGCAGATATAAATGCTGCTAAATCAGCCGGAATTCCCGTTATTGCAGTTGATTTTGGCTATACGAATGTTCCTGTTTCGCAGCTTACGCCCAATCACATTATTAGCCACTTCGATGAACTCACTCCAGAATTGGTGAATAGTATTTTAGCTAATCAGTAAAATGATATTTTACTGGTTCAAAAATATTAATTTGAACCGGTATCCTCGCTCTTACTGTCTATGCTTTCTTGCATGCCGCTTACATCTACTGCGGCAAAGGCTTTTCTAATGACGCTCGATGTTGCATCATAATTGGTTGCATCGGTTGACAATATTTGCCGCCAACGCCTTGCGCCTGGAAAACCATGGAATAATCCCACCATATGCTTGCTTACATGCGATAAACGCCCCCCTGCCCGAATATGGGCATCGGTATAAATACACATTGATTCTATTATACTTTCAAAGTCAATTTCGCGATAAGCTTCATCATAGACTACATAGTCAACATGACTTAATTGCGCTGGATTTTGATAGGCGGCGCGCCCAACCATAACACCATCAACATAGTGCAAATGGTTTGTAGCTTCTTCAATGCTAGAAATACCACCATTTATACCAATAAATATATTGGGATATTTGTTTTTCAAACGATAAACGCGCCCATAATCAAGCGGCGGCACATCACGGTTTTCCTTGGGGGAAAGTCCTTTTAGCCAGGCTTTGCGAGCATGAACCCAAAACGCGTCACAACCAGCAGCAATAGAAAGATGTGCAACATCATTAAGCGCGGTTTCAGTATCTTGTTCATCAACACCAATGCGGCATTTAACGGTAACTGGAACGGAAACGACATGTTTCATTGCGGCAACGGCAGTGGCAACAATATCAGGTGACTGCATAAGGCATGCCCCAAAAGTACCCGATTGCACACGGTCAGATGGGCAGCCTACATTGAGATTTATTTCATCATAACCAAAATCTTCACCAATTTTTGCCGCCAAGGCCAATTTTTGCGGATCGCTACCGCCGAGCTGTAACGCAATGGGATGCTCAATACCACTAAAGCCAAGCAATCTTTCTTTAGGTCCATGAATAGCTGCATCCGCTACCACCATTTCGCTATATAACAACGCATTGGCACTTAATTGACGATGGAAAAAACGACAATGACGATCTGTCCAATCAAGCATAGGCGCAACTGCAAAAGTTTTTACAAATGGTCGCTCATAAAGTGTCATAATAATCAACTGCATCTGGGACATTAAAAAGGTTAGCTTTATAGCTTACCATTTTAAATGTAAAAATAGGGAAAATAGATATTCATCTCATATATTCGACAAAGATGGATATCTTATGAAGATTTTTAATGTTTTATAAAAACTACCACAGCATTTGCTAGTGTTATTAAAATAGCTTCACAGTTTCGGCAAATTCATATATAGGGCATGTGATATATGATTGATAGCTTTGATTTATGCAAGAGTTATTGATAATAAGAATTGAATTCCGGTCGCAGCCTACCCGGTAAAAACAAGGACAAATTATGAAAACCTATCTCATCTGCTCTGGCGGTCTTGATTCTGTGTCTTTAGCTTATATTTTAGCTGAACGCGGAGACCTTCATGGTATGCTTTCGTTCAACTATGCGCAAAGACATAAAAAAGAGCTGTTTTTTGCAAAATTATGTGCAGATAAGCTCGGTGTACCCTTTGATTTAATCGATATTTCATCAATTGGCCAAGCGATGTCCAACACTGCACTTACCGGTGATATTAGCGTTCCCGATGGTCATTATGCTGAAGAAAGCATGAAAATAACTGTCGTACCTAACCGTAATGCTATTTTCTTAAGCATTGCTTTTGGCTTAGCAAGTGCCAAAGGTGCTAATCAAGTGGCATTGGCTGTGCATGGCGGCGATCATTTTATCTATCCTGATTGCCGGCCAGATTTTATCAATAGTTTTGCTGTGATGGAAAAATATTCGCTTGAGGGCAGTGTCGGCCTTTATGCTCCTTTTGTACAAAAGACCAAGTCAGATATTGTTTCACTTGGTAGTAAGGTAAACACGCCTTTTATTGAAACGTGGTCTTGCTATAAGGGGTTGGAACTGCATTGCGGGCGTTGTGGTACCTGCGTAGAGCGGCGCGAAGCGTTTTTTTGTGCGGGCGTTGAAGACCCTACCCTATATTTTGATGATAATTTTTGGAAAACGCAAATTGAATTGAGACATTAAAACGGGCTAAAGCCGCTTATATTCCAATTTATATGCCCCAAATTTCATAGAAAAAGCCATTTTGCTTGGAGAATTTCATGACTGGTACAACTAATATTTATCAAGGCTTAACCCAACTAGGTGGTGACAATAGTCTACCAACTTCACCAGAGGTGGCAATTTTAGAAAAAGTTGCAAACCCTCAAGTTGATATTTCCTATAATGTTCGCTTTACGATTCCAGAATTCACCTCACTTTGCCCGATAACCGGCCAACCCGATTTTGCCCATATTGTAATTGATTATGTCCCAGATCAATGGTTGGTTGAAAGCAAATCGTTAAAATTATTTTTGGGATCCTTCCGCAATCACGGTGCTTTTCATGAAGATTGCACTATTCATATTGCAAGACGTTTGGTTGACCTTTTGTCGCCAAGATGGTTACGTATTGGCGGCTACTGGTATCCACGAGGCGGAATCCCAATTGATGTATTTTGGCAAACCGGCAACTCCCCTGATGGCGTTTGGATTCCCGATCAAGCTGTGCCACCTTATCGCGGACGCTAATTTTTATAAAAAAACAGCTAAATGAAATAGGTTTATATGCATAGTCTTAGCTTGGTAAGTTAAACTATGCTGTAAGCTTTGAATATAATAAGCCCCTGCCCAATGATCGTTTTTTAACTGATATGGAAAATGCTATAATTATGGGCTGTGATTTAATCGCAATCATTAAATAAGTTGAGACAATATTACTTTTTTTTAAAAAAGGGACTTGTAAGCTTGTTTCATATTTGTTACACGCCGCTAGCTGATTTATTTTAGCTTCTATCACGTGCGGTCGTGGCGGAATTGGTAGACGCGCAGCGTTGAGGTCGCTGTGGGGCAACCCGTGGAAGTTCGAGTCTTCTCGACCGCACCATTAGAAATCTATTTACAGATTTTTTCTTTAGCTTTGTTGTAGCTTAAGCACATATATAAATTGTTAAATTAAATATTCCCCTCCTCTTTTGTCTTAACTGGATTGATGGTTGTAAGTTGAATTAGCGACATTCATATATCTATTATATATTTTTCCATATTATTTTCAGAGATATTGGTTTCGCGGTGTACAAGTAATATTTAATAAATTTTACTTTTTTAACATCAAACACTAAGATCTTTGACAGACACCGTTTGAAACCGACTATTCAAATACATTAAAATAATGCAATTAAAATGTAGGCATTAAGTATTTAACGTCTTTTTGACTTATTGGTGAATGGTAAAATCAACATCTTTGAGTGGCGGATAAATTGCTATTATAGCATCTATATTAATAAGATTTTCAAGATCAACAAAATACTAATGCTCATTAGTCTTAAAGGCAAATGGAACACTAGCATCGTCAATAATTTCATTGTCGACCATTACTGCATGGGGTTATACGCAAATAGTGCAAATAACTCACCATTGGGAGCTTGGCGATCCACAATATTTTCTGGATTAAAGTCAAGCTCGATTGTTTTTAATTGCACAAAGCCAACTTTCATCATTGAGCGAAAAACAGGTGCAAGTTTTGTTTCAGAAACATTATGTAAATCTGCAAAAAACTTTAAAAATCCGGGTGCTAAAGATTCCAAAGGTTTACCAAGATTCTTATTCTTAAAAATATTTGAGGATACTATAAATGCATCACGCATATCTGTCTTTGAACGATCATCCCAATCCACTAAGAAAGCCTAGGCATTAAATAATAAAACAACAAATAGAATATAGACAAAGTTTTTTATAATTCCCGCGCTACAAACCGCTGCGATATTAGTGACAAAACAATAAAACGATGAATAGTGATAAAATAATACATTTTATACAATTAAGCTTCATTGCAATAACGAATGTAACCTACAGTAATATTTTAAATCCATTGAGCAAATTTGTATTATTCCCAAATCATTTAAATATAAAAACTTAAAAAATATTATTAAAAAGTTGAAAGGAAAATCTGTCGTTGATCTGCAGTTTTGATTGTTTGTTCTAAATCAAGAATAAAACTAGATCCTGATTGAATTGCGACACCAGCAAGACCCGATTGAAAGGCTTGTTCAACAGTATCTGGCCCAATTGTCGGTAAATCAGCACGCTTTTCTTGGTTTGGTTTGGCACATTTCACTAAAACGCCACCCTGTTGTGGAATACGTCGCTCTTGTCGCATTAAGGCAATGCGCTTAATCATATTATCCGTGCCCTCTGCACCCTCTAATGCAACAACCCTACCACCAACAGCAACCGCACCCTGCCCCACATCAAGATCACCAAGCATATGTGCAGCCGCAAGCGCAAGCTTAAAATTTTTCTCTTCCGCTTTAGAAGGTTCCGCTTTAGATAAAAGACATGGCGCAGGCGCAAGCAGATCTGGTACGACTTCATGAGCACCCACCACTTTAAAACCATAAGATTCTAGCACCTTGATAAAGGCACGCAACAGCGCATCATCCCCTTGCGCTAAAGCAAAAAACACGCGTGTTAATGCGCGCAATGTAGGGCCATCTAAACGCAAATCCGAAAGATGAGGCCTACTTTGCACACCACCTGCCAAAACAACATTTTGAACATTAGCGCTTTTCATTGCGCGAATAAGTTTTGCAAATTCGACTATAGAAATTTCACAATGGTCAAATTCATAAATTGCTAGCTCTGCCTCATCACGTAACGGAATGATAAAAGGATTTTGTCCCTTAGTTTTTAAGGCATTGGCAACGGCAAGCGGTAGTTTTCCACCGCCCGCAATAATAGCAGTTCGCCCTTCAAGTAAAGGCTTTATCATATTTAAATCCTCCACACTGAGGTATTGGGTTAAATAGCTTTCTTTAATTTAAAACCGAGATAGAGAATTAAAAACCATATAGGCATTACAACCACAGACAAACTCATATCAGGAACTGCAAGTGTAAAGAATGCTGGTGCGCTGACATCTACAATGTGTAAACTCTTTAATAGATAGGTCATTAAGCCATTTTCACTAAAACCTGTTAAAATCATCAATGAAACAAGCAGCAATAAAAAGAGTAAGCAGATGTAGTTAGCCAAGGGAAATAAAGGAGAGGGAAACTTAGTTTTACTATTTTCAACGTTTTTTGCCCGTCTAAACCTCAAGTGAACAAGAATAATTGTCGCCCATGTCATCGCAGCCGCTGTTGTAGCAACGGCCATAACCCGCATAAATGCTTCATTTGGGACAAGATAATTGATAATAACCGCAACAGCTGTGCAAAGCGATGAAAACATAATTGCAGTAAATGGGACGCGGTTATAGCTCAAATTCTTGAAAAAACGTGGCGCATTGCCTTGTTCTGCCAATGAATATAGCATTCGGCTATTAGAATATATTCCGCTATTATAAACTGAAATTGCAGCCGTTAACACCACAAAATTTAAAATATGTCCGGCTGCAGGAATACCGATATTGGTAAAAATAGAGACAAAGGGGCTATTCGCTTTATTAAGCAAATTCCACGGATTTAAGATCATAATGACGGTAATCGCACCAACATAAAAAATCAATATACGCCACATGACCTGATTAATGGCTTTTGGTATGGTCTTTTCTGGGCTTTCCGCTTCACCCGCAGCAACACCAATGAGTTCAGTTCCTCCAAAAGAAAACATAATCACAACAAACGCCATAATCATACCGGACACACCAAGCGGAAAAAAACCACCTTGGTTCCATAGATTTGAAACGGCTACATTGGCGCCCCCCAATCCTGTTATGATTAGGATAACGCCAAAAACAATCATACCGATAACTGCAATGACTTTAATTATGGCAAACCAAAACTCAAACTCACCATAGAACCTTACATTTATAAGGTTTACGGCAGTAATAGCCAACAAAACAACAAGAGAACTAATCCAGTGATCAATTGCAAACCAATGATCAAGATAGATGCCGATAACTGTTAGTTCAGCCATACTGACCAGGATATAAAGAAACCAATAATTCCAGCCGGCAAAAAAGCCAGCAAAACCATTCCAATATTTATAGGCGAAAAAACTGAACGAACCTGCAACCGGCTCTTCAGTTGACATTTCACCAAGCATCCGCATGATAAGATAAATAACAAGCCCACCAATAAGGTAAGAAAGAATAGTCGCCGGCCCTGCAAGACTGATCGCTTCAGCCGAGCCATAAAAAAGCCCCGTACCAATAGCGCCGCCTAAGGCAATCATTTGGATGTGGCGGTTTTTCAATCCGCGGCGTAAATGCCTATTATCACCTTCCATCACATCCCTTTCAAAAATCGCTTGTCACAAATGCGATCTTTTTACAAATTATTTTATAACTGCTCTTCATTAGACTTAGCGACTAGCCCTAAAAAATCATAAATTTTAGTATCTAGCAAATGCGATGGACGCACATTACCAAGCGCGCGGATCATGGTGTCCTTACGGCCTGGCATCCGCTTTTCAATATCCGACAACATTGCCTTCATAGCATTGCGCTGCAACCCATCTTGAGAGCCGCAAAGATTGCAAGGAATAATCGGAAATTGCATAATATCAGAAAATTTTGCCAAATCATCTTCTGCCGCATAAATAAGCGGACGCAGTACAAATAGATCGCCTTCATCATTGAGCAATTTACCCGGCATTGATGCCAAACGCCCACCATGAAAGAAATTCATAAAAAAAGTTTCCAAAGCATCATCACGGTGATGGCCAAGCACAAGCGAGGAACAACCTTTTTCACGGGCAAGACGATAAAGAATACCTCGGCGCAAGCGTGAACATAGTGAGCAATAGGTCTGACTCTGATCCAACTTATCCGTCACCACCGAATAGGTATCCTGATATTCAATATGATATTCAACGCCGATGCTTTTTAGATAATCTGGCAAAATATGCTTCGGAAAATTTGGTTGCCCTTGATCTAAATTACAAGCAATAAGATCAACAGGTAAAAGTCCGCGCCATTTTAAGTCCAATAAAAGCGCTAACAGACCATAGGAATCTTTGCCACCAGACAAAGCAATAAGCCAACGTTCACCTTTGAGCGATGCACCATGTACCATGGCAAAATCTTCAATGGCTTGCCGCATATGGCGCAACAAACGCTTACGCAATTTATTAAACTCAACTGCGGAACTAACATTTCGAAACATTGGATGACAGCCATCATCGGCCAAGGTTTCACCTTTAGCAACGCAAGATTCGATAAAATTTTTTACAGATGAACTCATTATTGCCTCGGCATAGTCTGTAACTGTAATATTAGATAATTCCCTAACGACGAACCAACTAAATCATTTTATTGATCAAAATAGACAAAGATTATTTGAAGGGCATAATTTTATAAAATATCTCAAATGTTTAATATAATAAAGGGGGCCATAAGCCCCCTTTAAAATTCGATAAACGACAAAATCTATTAGCGTGAGTAGAACTCGACTACTAGATTTGGTTCCATCACAACAGCGTAAGGAACATCAGCAAGATTTGGCACACGAAGATAAGTGGCGCGCATCTTATTGTGATCTGCTTCGATGTAGTCAGGAACATCACGTTCTGCTAACTGTGTTGCTTCGATCACGATAGCCAATTGCTTTGACTTTTCGCGAACTTCGATCACATCGCCTGCTTTACAACGGTAAGACTGAATGTTGGTACGAACACCATTAACATTAACATGACCGTGGTTTACAAACTGACGTGCAGCAAAAATGGTTGGTACAAATTTTGCACGATATACAACTGCATCTAGACGGCTTTCAAGCAAACCAATCAAGTTTTCACCTGTATCACCGCGACGACGTGCAGCTTCTTCATAAGTTTTATGAAATTGCTTTTCAGAAACATCACCATAGAAACCTTTAAGTTTCTGCTTTGCACGAAGCTGAACACCATAATCGGAAAGCTTGCCTTTACGGCGCTGACCGTGTTGGCCTGGACCATATTCACGGCGATTAACTGGAGACTTAGGACGACCCCAAATATTTTCGCCCATACGGCGATCAATTTTATACTTTGCAGATTCGCGCTTACTCATCGCATTTCCTTTTAATAATATTTATTGCTTTTCAGCTAGATTTAAGGAAACGCGCCCTCCTCTGCCTTTTTAATTACCTTAAATAAAACAATAAGATAAAAATCTAAAAGACTGACAGGATAAAACCGCAATTTTGCGTCTTTATCCACGGGACACGTTATTATTATGATTTATAAAAAACCACGATTTTGGGCTTTTATGGCATAGTTCATATTATGTCAAGCATGAAACAATCAATACGTGATTGCAACTAACATATTTAATATTCAACCACGATTGCTTGGGGTTTACGACTTTCTTTTATTTTAAAAAAAGTAAGGGTTGCATAGGCAATTACAAAGAGGGTGTGAATGAAAGGTACGACCAAATGTAATTCAAAATAAGACGCATAAAAAGTATAACAAACAGCTTCAACAAAGCCACCCAATAGCCATAGGATTACCCCCCATTTTGATCCCATCCATAAACCACAAGCGGCAATTGGATATAAAATGGCAAGGCTACAGCATAGAATTCGCCAATTCCAAGGCATAAGATCATAGCGCCATAAAGGTTCATTATAAACCCCAATCAACCTTACCCAATAAGCAGCACCAAGCATAAGGCAAAACATGGCTAATACGCCTAAGAATATAGCAAAACCACGTTCGTTCCAGCTTGCTTTTAATTTACCTATATATTGATTAATCAAAACGATAACTCTTTATCCAAAGGTGAAAAATAAGCTTCAACCTGTTCATTCGTTACATCTGCCAGCTTTGAGGGTTGCCATTTTGAGCTACCATCTTTGTCTACCAACACAGCACGTACACCTTCATAAAAATCATGACCATCTAACATATGCTTGGCAATTCGATTGTCAATAATCAAACAATCGCCTAATGATAAAGGCTTACAAGCTGAAAACTGGCGATAAATAACCTTCAAAGATGTGGGTGAGCGTTTCTGCAAAGTTGCAAGGCAGTTTTTTGCAAATTCGTTACCAGACTCTGCTTTTTGTTGCAATTTTTCAAATATTTCATCAATATTTTCCGCACAAAAACACTCATTAATCATATTGCGCGTTTCAATAGGTGTATCAAAATCAAGCTCTACCGCATTAGCTTCTAAAAATGGCCTAGGATTTCCGCTATTAATCAATTCTTGCTTAAAAGCCGCAAGATCACTTTCGTGAAGAGCATGGGTTGCAAGACCAAATTGCAGGCAATCACCTTGCTTTATTTTTTCACCAGTTAGCGCAAGATAGAGACCAAATTGATTGGGCAAACCTGGCAACACCGCACTTGTTCCAACATCTGGAAAAAAGCCGATTGCACTTTCAGGCATGGCAAAAACGGTTTTTTCAGTAATTATGCGATGAGAACCATGAATTGAAAGGCCAACGCCGCCGCCCATCACAATACCATTTAAGAAAGAAATAAAAGGCTTTTGAAAATTACCAATTCGATAGTTCATTTTATATTCTGATTCGAAATAGCTATAAAGTGGCTGCCCTGACTGACCGGCTTTATAGGCTGCGACCACATCACCACCCGCACAAAAGGCGCGTCCCTCGCCCTCAACAATCACACAAGCAACATCATCATCCTTTTCCCAAGCGATAAGCGCATTATTAAGAGCATTGATCATGGAAAAGTTTAAGGCATTAAGTGCCTTTTCGCGCGTAAGCCTAATAAGGCCAACGTGCCCTTCTTTGGCAAAACTTACATCATCACCACCACCAAAATCCATTTGCATTATCTATGCTCTCCGCTTGGTTCTATAAATTTAGTTTTCACATTAAATCACTAAAAGTAAAGTTTAAAGCTTTTTATTAATTTGCTCATTTCATAAATTAGCCAAATCCTACTCATCGTTGTATAAATGTGATCAATTAATACAATGAAATTTATGTTTTTTATGTTAAAAGCAAAAAACGTGATTCATCGCTCCCCCAATATTAACATGGAAAACAAATGACTAGGACAATTGATCAAATCACCAACGGCCGTAGACTTAGACGCATGCGTAAAGCTGACTGGTCGCGTCGACTGGTGCAAGAAAATGTGCTGGGCACCAATGATCTTGTTTGGACAATTTTTCTTTGTGATGGACATGGAATCCGTGAAGAAATTCCTTCTATGCCAGGAGTACACCGCTTTTCAATTGATGTTGCGGTTGAAGAATGTCTTGAAGCGGCAGCCTTAGGAATTCCTGCCATTGCCCCGTTTTCGCGAGAGGATTTTTCAATAAAAAGTGAAGATGGCGCTTATGTGGCTTCGCCATTAAACCTTACCAATCGTTTCACCAGTGAATTAAAAAGCCATAATGCCAATATTGGCATCATTACCGATGCAGCATTAGATCCATACACTACCCATGGTCATGACGGTATATTGCGTGATGGCATTATCATAAATGATGAAACAGTTGATATGGTAGTTAAAGGCGCTTTATCGCAAGCGCGTGCCGGCGCCGATATTATTGCTCCATCGGATATGATGGATGGGCGCATTGGTGCTATACGTGATGCACTAGATGCAGAGGGTTTTCAAGATGTTGCAATTATCTCTTATGCCTGCAAATTTGCTTCGGCTTTTTATGGTCCCTATCGCGATGCTATTGGTACAGCAGGCCTATTAAAGGGCGATAAGAAAACTTATTATATAGACCATGCCAATAGCGATGAAGCGGTTAGAGAGGCAGCGCAAGACCTTGATGAAGGGGCAGATATGCTTATGGTCAAACCTGGTCTTCCCTATCTTGATATTATTTATCGGTTAAAGGAAAATTTTTCCGTACCCTTATTCGCCTACCAAGTTTCAGGTGAATATGCGATGATGATGGCAGCAATTAATAATGGCTGGGTTGATGGCGAGCGAATTATTGCTGAGACGCTTTTATCTTTAAAAAGAGCTGGTTGTGATGGTATCCTCACCTATTTTGCTAAAGATATAGCGCAAAAAATTCTTCACAATAAGATAAGTTGAGTAAATTTAACTCTCTTTGAAGAATTCTAAGCTGTGACGGCATGTCACATTAGTCGATACTTGTAATTTTTGTGATCCTGCGTCAAAAAGAACATGATTAAAATGGTAATCTAAACCTTTAGCAGCGACTTACTAAAGTGATTTTTTCCAATTCATATGTTGTTTACGCACAATGTATGAACCATGTTTCAAACGATGCCGCCACACGAAAATCATTTACTTCATATGGCTCATCGCATAAGGAGCTACTATAATGGACGCTGGTGTACCTGCGTTGGAGCTGAGCCCAGAACAAACAAAAAACCGTAAATTTGTGCGCTGGTGGCTTTATATTGTTCTCGTTCTTCTTTTGGCTCTAGTTTTGGTTGGCGGTGCAACCCGTATGACCGGATCGGGCCTTTCCATAACTGAATGGAAGCCAATTCATGGAATGATTCCGCCGCTAAGCCAGACAGAATGGCATGAAGAATTTGTAAAATATCAGCAAATTGCTCAATATCAGCATGTTAATAAAGGCATGACACTAGAGGAATTTAAAGGAATTTTCTGGTGGGAATGGGGCCATAGAGCTTTAGCGCGCTTTATTGGTTTTGCTGTCGCAATCCCTCTTTTGGCTTTTTGGTTAACAAAAAGGCTGGAGAAGAAAATTCAATGGCGCCTATTAGGGCTACTATTCTTAGGGGGAATGCAAGGAGCAATTGGCTGGTGGATGGTTGCCTCAGGTCTTGGTAAAAGCCAATTAACCAGTGTTAGCCAATATCGCTTGGCAATCCACCTTGTTTTTGCCTGCATTATTATTATTGCAGTGTTTGCCTTAGCGCGAAGTCTTGCAGTATATAAAGAAAAACCGGCATCACGCTCAACCCAAATATTTGCTGGATGGATGGTGTTTTTAGTCCTTTTCCAAATCTATCTTGGGGCACTTGTCGCAGGCCTTCATGCAGGTCTTGCTTATAATACTTGGCCGCTTATGGATGGGCGCCTTATTCCAGATGGTTTATTATCACAAAATCCATTATGGAAGAATCTTTTTGAAAATGCATTGACCGTGCAATTTGTTCATCGCATGTTCGCCTATATTTTATTGGTTGCAGCTATTTTCCATGCCTTTAAGGTCGAAAAATTGCTTCCAGGTAGCGCACATGCGCGCAGGGCAATGATTTTACTTCTTCTTATTATTGCGCAAGCAGTTTTTGGCATCATCACTCTTTTAACACATGTACCAATTGAATGGGGCCTTATCCATCAAGGATTTGCCTTGCTAGTTATGTGTTTTGCGGTTGCTCATTGGATAGGAACCAAAGGCATGATGAAGCCAAGCCCATTATCCGGCCCGACAAATATTATTAAATCATTTGCTAGCCTTTTTAAAAAGCAAGCAATGGCAAGTAAATGAATAAGTCGAATTTTTAATAAAATTGTGATAAATAGCTTTTTAAATATCACAAGAATCACATGTGAAGCATATTTCAAAAATCAAAAAATTTAGATTTTTAACAAAATATGCAAAACAGTTAGATAGGATAATTAGGCAAGATTTATGTCTAAATTGTATATGATTTGCTTAAATATTCTTCAAACCAAATTTTAATCGAACGGTAAATACTATTGCTATGACCCAGAATTATCTTGTTGCCGCCCTCTATTGTTTTGCTCGCTTTGATCGGTATGAAGAGCTACAGGCACCCCTTAAAGCACTTTGTAAGGAAAATGGCGTTAAAGGTACATTGTTGCTCGCTCATGAAGGCATTAATGGTACCATTGCAGGTCCTGAAGAAGGCATTAAAAATGTTGTAGATTTTATTACAGCACAACCTGAGCTTGCTGAGCCTGAGCTTAAATATTCTAACGCATCAAAAATGCCTTTTTTACGCATGAAAGTGCGCCTTAAAAAGGAAATTGTCACTATGGGTGTTGAAGGAGTTGATCCACTTAAAAAAGTGGGTACCTATATTGCTCCGCAAGACTGGAATGCCTTAATCGAAGATGAGGACACCATTCTTATCGATACGCGCAATGATTATGAATTGGAAGTTGGTACTTTCAAAGGCGCTATTGATCCTAATATTAAGACATTCCGTGAATTTCCGCAATGGATTGCTGATCATGATGAAGAGTTGCGTAAAAAGAAAAAAATCGCAATGTTCTGCACAGGTGGTATTCGATGCGAAAAATCAACTGCCTATGTCCGTGGTTTAGGCTTTGATGAAGTATATCACCTTAAAGGTGGTATCTTGAAATATTTAGAAGAAATTCCTCAAGAGCAAAGCCTTTGGGATGGTGAATGTTTTGTATTTGATGAGCGTGTCTCTGTTGGACATGGTCTGCAAGAGGGTGATCTCGTGCTTTGTCGCGCTTGCCGCCGTCCACTATCACCAGAAGATCTCACTAAGCCCCATTATGAAGCTGGCATTTCATGTGAATCTTGCTATGGCGAACGTAGTGAAGAAGACAGAGCCCGTTTTCGTGAACGGGACAAGCAAATTAAACTTGCCAAGAAACGTGGCGGCTTTCCGCATGTACGCCCATAAAAATTAATAAATATTATTTATTATAAAAGGCGAATATTAGTAATAATATTCGCCTTTTTCATTGTCTAAATATAATA
Source organism: Bartonella sp. HY761 (assembly GCF_026743145.1). Taxonomy (NCBI): domain Bacteria; kingdom Pseudomonadati; phylum Pseudomonadota; class Alphaproteobacteria; order Hyphomicrobiales; family Bartonellaceae; genus Bartonella; species Bartonella sp. HY761. The sequence continues at coordinate 1,457,006 of NZ_CP104887.1, read as the reverse complement.
ATAGACTGAATAAATATTAAAAATAAAGTTTAAACTATAGCATATATCCCACAATAACTTTTTGAAACCATTATATAGGTAGAATAAAGCCAGCATTTATATAAATGCTGGCTTTAATGATTTGGTGCAATAAATATATTTACCGCTAATTTTGTATTAAATTACAGTAAATATATTACGATTATGCTTCATCGTTGTTTTTGCTTCTTAATCTGCTATTCCAATAGCCAAAGCTTGCATAAAAAACAATCCCTATAGCCGTCCAAATGAGGCAATAATATTTTGTAGTGTTGGGCAAATTCCAGAAAAGATATGAGCAACCCAAAACAATAATTGGACCACTTACCCAAACTAAAGGTACTTTAAATTTCCGTGGTAATTCTGGTGCCTTGATGCGTAACATTAAAAGGCTAATACCAGTTGCAGTAAATGCGATCAAAGTACCTGCATTAGCAAGAGCTGCAATTTCATCAAGTCTGAAAATGCCTGCACATATAGAAACAACAATCGCCGTAAAAATTGAAGTTACTACGGGTGTTTGTGTTTTCTTGCTAAGCTTTGACAAAACCTGAGGAAGTAAGCCATCGCGTCCCATCACAAAGAAAATACGGGTTTGGCCATAAAAGAAAGCTAGAATAACAGTTGGCAAGGCAATTATTGCGATAGCCCCAATAATTCCGGCAACTTTACCTTGACCAAGGCTTCTTAAAATAAAGGCCAACGGCTCAGGACTGGCTGCAAAAACAGTAAAATGACTTGCACCAATAGCAGCTAAGGCAACAAGAATATAAACAGTAAGACAGATAATAAGTGAGCCTATGATGCCAATAGATAAGTCACGGGCGGGATTTTTAGTTTCCTCAGCTGCATTTGCAATAGCATCAAAGCCATAAAACGCAAAAAACACAATTGACGCAGCTGCCATTACGCCATGTTCGACTAAAATACCATTTTGCTCGATAAGATTTTTTTGAAATCCGTAAGGCATGAATGGAGTTAAATTATCAGAATTAAAATAAGGCAATGCAATAGCGACGAACAATACAAGAGCTAAAATTTTAATAACGACAAGAATGGCGTTGACAAAAGCGCTTTCACGAGTTCCCATAATAAGTATTGCAGTTACACCAAAAATAATCAAAATTGCTGGGAGGTTTATTAGACCACGTTGGCCATCGATCACCGTGTGATACCCAACAGATAACCAAATTGGTAAATTAATGCCAATGCCGTGTAAAAAACCTACTGCATAACCAGACCAACTAACTGCTACAGTACTAACAACAAGTGAATATTCTAGGATAAGTGCCCATCCAACAATCCAAGCGAGAAATTCACCTAAAGCTACATAGGAAAAAGTATACGCACCCCCACTATGAGGTATCGCGGTTGTAAGCTCCGCATAGGCAAAAGCGGCACAGGCAGAAACTAAACCAGCAATTAAGAAAGATATCAAAACGGCTGGACCCGCTCTATCTGCGCCAACGCCGATAAGGGTATAAATACCAGTTCCTACTGTCGCACCAACACCTAAAGCAACAAGATGCGGCCATCCTAATGTACGTGCCATTGTTTTAGTAATATTGTTAGTAAATGTCTTTTTTCGAAAAATTGAACTCATTGGGTACCTATATTTAGTATTTTATTCTCGTGTGCCACTAAATACTGTATTTTCCAAAAAAATAAAGACATAAAACAACTTTTAATGAATTGTTACTAATGGTTCTAATTTATGTCGCTTTTAAAGTGCCCCTTTAAAAGGCACGAAATAGATATATTAATTAATTTAAAATAAAAAATTCAATTAGTTATGATTTGCCTTGGGAGAATAAAAAACAAATATTCATTTTTTAAAAAAAATATGGATAAACTGTTGTTACGGACAGGTTATACAGACATTTTTAACGTTTCAATATATTTGAGTAACCCTTTCATAAGTTGAGACATTACCATATGGGCCTTATTTCAAATACTATTTTTATTCTGCGTTAACGTAAAAAATATACAAATTTTACCATTTTAAAATCTTGAGGCCTGCCTGTATTAAGGTAGGCTTAGATAATACAAAAATTAAAGAACCAATTGCTTACAACGCTAGAAAATTTTAAAAGTCAAAATTAATATTCAGGTACTTTGATGTAATATTTTTCATTAAAGCTATGAGAAAATATTTGCGTTTTTGCACACGATCCTCAGAACAACTATGATTAATAATGCCTAAAAATAGTTGCCTGAGCTATAAACACGCCTAATTTACAGTTTTCAACAAGGCCCCAACAACTTATGAAAAAGAGTACGTATCGTAGTGGATGTTTCATTAATGAGATTTTCAATATGCGCAAAATCCGGCTCATTAACCGCTCTTTGTAATACATCCGCAAAGCCGGGTGGCATCGTTTTAGGGTCAAAATCTTCATTTAAACATATACGCAATGTCTGGCTAAGATTTGTATAAAACTTAAACGCATTATGCAGTAGATCTTTGTCTGACGGCGAGCAAAACTCATCACTCATCATAGCAAGTACATCGCCAGTTGTTTTCCCACTTTCATAAGGCGCATAGCCAGCCAAAACCGCATATTGAGCGATAAATTCAAGATCGATAATGCCGCCTGCCATCGTTTTAATATCCCAATTATTAATCGGCGGCTTTTCTTTTTCGATCAGTAAGCGCATTTTAACAACTTCAGCAGCGATATCATCTTTTCCATTCGCCGATTTTAAAACGCCCGCGATTTCAGCATCGAGTTTTGCCAAAAAATTATCATCACCGGACACACCACGTGCACGGGTTAAAGCCATATGCTCCCAGACCCAAGCCTCATTACGTTGATATTTATCAAAAGCCGTAAAAGACACGGCCAGTGGGCCTTTATTACCAGATGGTCGTAAGCGCATATCAACTTCGTAAAGCACCCCTTCTCCAGTTGGCGCTGATAAAGCTGCAATTAGCCTTTGAGTTAATCGCATATAATATTGTGTCACAAAAAGTGGCTTTGTCCCTTGCGACATATCAACATCTTCATCATGATCATAAAGTAATATTATATCAACATCAGAGCCCGCAGTCAGTTCATGGCTTCCAAGCTTGCCCATACCTAAAAGACCAATAACTCCACCAAGCACATCACCATGTTTTTGGGAGAACTCTTTTCTTACGGCTTCAAGTGCTTTGGTTAGCATAAGATCAGCAAGATCTGTAAAAGCTCGCCCTGCTCGCTCTCCATCGATAGCGCCAGTCAACAAACGGATACCAATTAAAAATTTTTGCTCATCGGCAAAAATTCTTAAACGATCAAGAACTTCTTCATAGGACATAGCTTGTGCCAAGAAAAAATCAAGCCGCTCTTTAAGATAGGGTTTAGTCGGCAACTGCGCAAAGGTTGTCGGATCCAACATACCATCAAAAACATGAGGTTTGCGCGTAATAATATCAGCAAGACGGGGCGCAGCACTCATAATTAATACGATCATACCTAAAAGCGCAGGATTAGAATTTAATAGACTAAAAAGTTGGATGCCTGCCGGCAAACCTTGCAAAAAAGCATCAAAGCGGAGCAATGCGTCATCAGCACGTTTAGTGGCACCAAAAGCTTGCAAAAGCGATGGCGTCAATTCCGTTAACCGCTCACGAGCCTCTGCTGATTGGGTGGCACGATAACGCCCGAAATGCCAAGTACGAATGGTGCGGCAAATATCACTAGGTCTCTCAAAACCAAGTCGCGATAAGGTTGCAAGCGTTTCAGGATCATCATCCTCGCCGGTAAATACAAGGTTACCCATATCGGCGCCAAGTTCTTGCTCATGCTCAAATAAGGCTGCATAATGAGCTTCGACTGCTTTCAATGTATTTAAAAAATCATTGGAAAAGCTTTGCGCATCTTCATAGCCTAATAATCGCACTACTCTTAGAAAACCCTCTTCATCTTCAGGTAAGATATGGGTTTGCTCATCGCCAACCATTTGAATGGCATGCTCAACCCTGCGTAAAAAACCATATTTTTTAGTAAGAGAGTTGCGAGCTTCCTCATTTATCCAACCAAGTTCGCACAATGCCCCAAGCATTTCTACCGTACGTCGACCACGCAATTCAGGAAAACGACCGCCAGCTATTAACTGTTGGGTCTGAACAAAAAATTCAATTTCGCGAATGCCGCCACGACCTAGCTTGACATTATGACCTTTAACAGCAATTTCACCATGTCCCTTGTGAGCATGAATTTGACGCTTAATCGAATGAACATCTGCTATAGCTGCATAGTCTAGATATTTGCGCCAAATATAGGGTGATAATTCTTTTAAAACCTTATCACCTGCTTCTATGTCACCTGCAACTGGTCGCGCTTTTATCATTGCAGCCCGCTCCCAATTCTGACCGCGTGCCTCGTAATAATGAAGTGCCGCAACCACCGGCATTGCTAGCGGTGTAGATCCTGGATCGGGCCGCAAACGTAAATCTACGCGAAATACGTAACCATCGCCGGTACGTTCTTGCATGATCCGAATAAGCCGGCGCATCATTTTTGAAAAAATATCCACGGATTCAAAAGGATCATTAATAGCTGGTGAGGCAACATCAATAAAAACAATCAAATCAATATCAGATGAATAGTTAAGTTCACCCGCACCCAATTTGCCCATGCCAAGCACGATAAGGCCGCAGTCTTTTTCAGGATAATCCAGGTCTGGTAAAGTAAGCTTTTTAGCATTGTGAGCTTCACGTAGCAAAAACCTTAAACTGGCCCCTAGCGATATTTCAGCAAGTTTAGATAGCCAGTCGCAAGTTTCTGCGCAGGTAAAGACCCCGCCAATATCTGCCAAGGCAATCAAACAATGTGCTTCTGCTTTCCCACGACGCAATTGCGTCATCAGTAGCGCTTCATTTACATCATTAAGCTGGTCAATACTAGCAATATGGTCTAAAACCTTGTCAAGACGACTTCTAATATCAGTTAGCAATAACGGCGATAAAAATTGCGGATTAGCTAATATTATTTCGCGCAAAAAAGGCGATAGTGTCATCACAGCGCCAATAAATTGGGTAGCCTGTATTGATGAGTTAAAAAATTGGATTAATCCAGTCAGCTCTTGCTGCTGAGCATTTTTGGCCAATTCTCCTAGCCAAAAATTAGACTTTTCGTCAAGCGGCGTTATCGATTTCAAATCTGTTAAAAAAAATGGCTTTAACGATAAAATATCCTGACCCATGTCTCATCCAAACCGTTTTTAATTATAGTTCCATCTATGGTAAAACACAGCAAAACCCATAATAATTAATTATTTTACCGTTCATGTTATAAAAACAATAAAACACAAATTTAAAACTATATAAATAGCCATTTTAAAATATTTAGAACAAAAGTTAAAACGAAAATTCGTAAAATTTACGCTTTTAACTTTTATTCATTGCTATGCTAGGGTCAGGACCTATTAATTTAAATGAAATGGCACAATAAACAGCAAAAATTTACATTTTTGATATAAAGGGGAGGAAAGCGAAAGGTGGGTGCTATACTTAAGTGAGCTTTACGACGCAGTAGATTACAGCTGTTTTTGTGTCCTTTCAGGATATGATAAATTTTCGCGATAACTTTGTCGAAGCCCCTTGAAAATATTTATATTTCCAGCGGTTCTTCTCCTTGTTCTCACAAAAATTTCCTCATACCATTTTCATCAAATTAATAGGTCTTGACCCTAGATTTTTACCGATCAGAGTTAATCTTTAAGACGTGGAAAAATTAATACAGCTTTAAGACCTGGTTTTGCATCTTCAAATATCAGGCTTCCACCATGCAATTTCATAACTGCCTTTGCAAGGCTTAAGCCTATGCCTGAACCTGGATGCGTGCGGCTTTTTTCCAAACGATAAAAGCGTTCCGTTACCTTATCACGCTCACCCTCCGGTATACCGGGGCCATTATCAGCAACGATCACTCGGGTTTGATCATCATCTACCATTTCCATTGATATAGTAATTTGCGGCGCATCATTATCAATAATTGCATATTTAATTGCATTATCAGTGAGGTTGAAAATAGTTTGGGCAACTAACTCTCGGCTTGCATTAATATCAACATCAAGTAATGCTCCAATTGTTAATGCAACACCGGCCTCTTCTGCCACCGGCTCACAAAGTTCGGCTACATCTTCAACAATGTTGCGTAAATTAGCCCGACTATGCTCGACAATGGTATTGCCTGCTTCAATCCGCGAAATCATCAATATAGCGTTAAAAGTACGAATAAGCTGATCAGATTCATCTAATACTTGATTTAATGCATCCTTATAACTTTCAGCGTCATTATCGTGATTTAATGCCTGCTCGGCTTTATTGCGCAGTCTCGTCAACGGCGTTTTCAAATCATGGGCAATATTATCAGACACATGACGCAGACCCGCATTTAACTCCTCAATCTTTTCTAGCATAATGTTGAGGTTACCCGTTAAACGGTCGAACTCATCACCCGAACCTGAAACAGGTAGCCGGCCAGTTAAATCACCATCCATCAAACTCCGCGATGCAAGCGTAATTGTATCAATGCGCTGTAAAGCCCGCCGCCCAATAAAAAACCATATCAAGAATGTACCTAGTGCAACGGCACTAAACGCAAAAAGTAAAGCTTTGCGGACAACCTCAGCAAATTTTTTGGGATCCCCCAAATCACGACCGATCATTACTTTCATGCCATTTGGCAAATCAATTAGCATGACAAGGGCTTGATGATCATTTATTTTATTACCATCACCTAGGCGGCCATAATAAATCGGTTCATTCAAACTATCAGCATTTGTCAAAAGTCCCGGTTCGATATTGCTAACATTACCGGCTAGAATTCGCCCGATTGGATCAGTTACAAGGTATAAAAACGCCCCAGGCTGTCGAGAACGCCGATCGATTGTACGAACCAATAGTGATATACCACCATGCTCATAGGCTGATTCAATTGAAGAGATTTCTTCTACTAAAGCAAGCTTAGTTTCGTTTTGAACCATAGTAAAGGCAAGCTTAGTCATATAAAGCACAGTACCAAAAGCAACAAGCCCAAAAAGCAAGATGAAAAGTGCGGATAATCGCACAGCGGTAGTACGAAAAATATTTCTAATATTTAGCAACACTTAAATTACGCAGCCTTTAACATATAGCCAGCACCACGGATGGTATGCAAAAGCGGACTATCAAAATCTTTTTCAATTTTTGATCTTAAACGCGAAATATGAACATCGATAACATTCGTTTGAGGATCAAAATGATAATCCCAAACATTTTCAAGCAACATAGTGCGAGTTACTACTTGTCCAGCATGGCGCATCAAATATTCAAGCAAACGAAACTCGCGCGGCTGCAAGGCAATTTCATGCCCTGCTCGTCTTGCTGAGTGCGACAAGCGATCTAATTCCAAATCACCGACACGATAGACCGTCTCAGCATCCTTAGGGTTTTTACGTCTTTGTAAAACTTCTATACGTGCCAATAGTTCTGAAAATGCATATGGTTTGGTGAGATAATCATCGCCACCAGCTCGCAAACCAGTCACCCGATCATCAACCTGACCAAGTGCCGATAAAATTAGCACAGGTGTTTCTACCCCTTGTGCGCGAAGACCAGCAACAACTGATAACCCATCACGACGTGGTAACATGCGATCTACAATTAAAACATCATAACTGCCATGTTCTGCTAATGTGTAACCAGTTTCACCATCGCCAGCGACATCAACCAGATGCCCCATTTCGTTCAAGGCCTTTTCCAGATAGCGCGATGCCTCACGATCATCTTCAATAACCAGAATTTTCATAAAAGCCTCACATTCATTTAAATGTTAAGAAAATTAATCTTTGATAGATGCCCATAATATAGATTAATAATCTTAAAAACAAATCAGAAATAACTTAGTGCGGGATCCCTCCCGCACTAACAATCAATGTTTTAAAACATCGCCACTGCATTAAATTAAGCATGGCAAATTTTTTGTGGATTTTTTATTTTCCTTTTACAGTAATTGCAACAAAACGCGAACCGCGCTCATTTTCAACCCTTAAAGCCACGTTTAAACGACCCGCCCTTATAGCATCATCAATAATTTTTGAAATTTCTTGAGCTGATGAAACGTTAAAACTATTTACTTGGCGGATGATGTCACCAGGACGTATGCCCTTGTCGGCTGCATCGCTTTCGCTATCAATGTCGGTAACTACAACACCTTTGCCGTCTTCGGCTGGCGTTACAGTTAAACCATATTCACTCAAACTATCGGAATCTTCAACACCAGGCTTTGCGTCATCGCCGCTAGATTGACCTGCCGTTGCTCCACCATTTTCTGAGCTTGGCATCGCTGCTATATTGACCTTAATGTTTTCTTGTTTACCATTGCGCCAAACACCAAGAGTCACGGCTTCATCTGGTGCAATTCCGCCAATCTTACGGGCAAGATCTCTTGCATCATTGACTGCTTCTTCATTAACAGAAATGATAACATCACCTGCTTTAATACCAGCCTTAGCAGCAGGTCCATCCATTGGGTCAACAATCAACGCACCTTTGGTTTCTTTTAACCCTAAAGAATCTGCAATTTCCTTGGTAACTGGTTGAATTTTCACACCGAGCCAACCGCGTTGTACTTTACCGTGTTCAATAAGCTGATTAACAACCTGCTTAGCAGTTGTGGCAGGGATTGCAAAAGCAATACCAACATTCCCGCCCGATGGTGAGAATATCGCAGTATTAATACCTACCACCTGACCGTTAAGATTAAAAGTTGGGCCGCCGGAATTACCCTTATTAACCGCGGCATCAATCTGAATGAAATCATCATAAACACTTGCACCAATATCACGACCACGAGCTGAAACAATACCAGCAGTCACAGTGCCGCCAAGACCAAAGGGGTTACCAACAGCAACAACCCAATCACCTACACGTGTTTGACTATCATCAGCAAAGCCTACATAAGAAAACTTGCGATCACTATTAACTTTAATTACAGCGAGATCTGTGCGCGGATCCGTACCAATAAGTTTAGCATCAAGTTCTGTTCCATCGTCAAGCACCACAACATAGGCTGAGCCATCAGATACAACGTGGTTGTTAGTTACAACATATCCATCTTCAGAAATGAAAAACCCTGAGCCTTGTGATACCGGCCGCATACGCCCTCTAGGATCTGGTCTGCCTGGTTTTCCAGGTTTAGCATGGGGGCCACGTGGACCATCTAGATCACGTGGATCTTCTTGAAAATCACGAAAAAATCGCTTTAATGGATGATCGTCGGGAAGTTGATCAAAACCAGGCCCCCCAAAAAATGGCCCACCGGCCTCTTGTGGACGAACATTGCTTTTAACTTGAACAGATACAACTGCAGGCTTTACCTTATCAACAACATCTGCAAAGCCAATTTGCTTTGGACCTTCAACATAAACAGGGTCGGCAAGGGCCATATTCGAAAAAACTAACGGGCCACTTAATACAGCAGAACCTGCCATTATAGTTGATAGGCTAACTGCTGCTAAAAACCGACGAGCAGAACTAAAGCGGCTTAACTTTGTCATTTATTCAACTCCTTTGATCCGAAGGATCTAAAATGATTTTTTTATAAGTTAATGCAGAATGAATGATTATTCAAATAACTTAACTTGTCTTGAACCCTTTATAAATTTTCAAACCTTACCAACCAATGTCCATTAAATGAATTATTGTTAAGGTTGATATTATGACGTCATATATTCATTATAAAAATGTTCATTTTGAAAAATATCAAGTTGATTAATTGCCAAATCATTATAAATAAATTTATCACAACTTAATGTTGTTTCCCCCGTCACTTTAGCCATTTTATTATAAATATTTTCTAAAATTTTTATAAATATTTTAAAGTCTTTAAAAGCAGTCCAACTTCCATTTAACATTCGATCTAAGTCTTTATATTTTACACAGTTAATATAGTAATATATAGTATTTTTTATATTATTAGAATTTATATAATCTGGACCAATTTCTTCTAATAGGTGTATTTCAATTTTAAGCTGAACGTAATTAATTAATTCAACTTCTTTTTCTTCATCTTGAAGTTCAAAAATTACATTCCATGTCGGATCATCATCCACATATATAATGCCAGAAATAATTCTGGAAAAAACAAAATCATATATAACCAATGGATATTCCTTATCTTAATTTTCGGCCTTGTCGCAAATATTATACGTAATCTGCGTTAAAGTAAAAAATATAAAAACTTGAGACTATGCTTTTATGTTTTTAGAGAGACATAGTGGCTCAAAAGATTAAAGAATAAATTATTTCCGCATATAAGGAGTGATTGGGCAAGGAATGATTTTAAAGCCAATTCTAATAGTTGGGCACTTTGATGCAATAATCATTATTCAAGCTATCAATTGGTATCTGCATCATTGTTTAAGCTATAGGGATATTGAAGAGCTATTATTGGAGCGCGGCATCAAGGTCGATCATAGCACAATCAATCGTTGAATATTTATAAGAAAACATCAAAAACAATTATTAAGCCATAGAAGAGAATTGAAAAAAATAAAACCAACGCCATGTTGATTTTAAAAAAAACAAGCGCGCTCTTAATATCTTCCATACTAGCAATACGACCATCGATATTTTGTAATGGTTCATTGACTTCAACATCGTCATAAATTCTTGGACCCGAAAGCTGAATATTTAAAAATGCGGCATAAACACTTTCTGGCCAACCACCATTAGGTGAACGATGCTGAGGGGCATCATGCATCATATTAATGAAACATTTTTTAAATGCCTTAGGGCCTTTTTTTATAAAAGCGGCAATAAGCGCAATTAAGGCTGTAATGCGAGCGGGAATAAAATTTACGATATCATCCAATTTTGCAGAAGCATATCCAAAATAAAAATATCGTTTATTTTTATGGCCAATCATAGAATCTGCTGTATTGACCATTTTATAAAATAAAAGACCAGGAAGTCCGAATAAAATATAAAAAAATATTGGTGCAATAACGCCATCAGAACTATTTTCAGCAAGACTTTCAATTGCCGCGCGAGAAATAGCAGGTTCATCAAGATTTTTAGGATTTCGACCAACAATCATTGATACAGCGTAACGCGCGCCTTCAAGTCCACGATCTATATATTCGCGATAAACATTTAAAACATGGTCATAAAGACTTTTTTGAGCAAGAAAACAAGCAAGGATTAATATTTCTAATCCAAGTCCCCAATATCCAAGTTTCATACAAATATATTGTAATAGAGCCCCGATAAAAATGACGATAAAACACAACGCAAATATAATTATAAAGCCATTAAATTTACGCAATTTATCAGAATATTTTTCATCATTACCTAATCTTTCACCAATAGCAATTAATTTTCCAAAGCCGATTACAGGATGAGGAATATATTTCCAAAGCCATTTAGGATCACCTATTAAACCATCAATCAATAGGGCAAAGATCAAAACAAATATATAATGTTGCAATAATTGTAATCCATTTCAATCGATTAGCAAGACAACTTATTTTTATAAAATTTCTCGCCCCTTCATAAAACGAACCTTAAAATTAATCAATTTTAGATTTATCTTCGTTTATAATCTGTTTCTTTTCTATATGCCAAGCAAGAAGAAAAACAAGAAAACCCAAAAACACCAAAAATGCACCTAGCCAAGCGGTTGCTTCTAAGCCATAACCATAGACGATAACCAATCCTCCTAAAAAAGCCCCCAAAGCATTGGCGACATTAAAAGAGGATTGCATAAGCGCGGTTGCCAAAGTTGGCGCATTTGCAGAGACTTCGATTATTTTTGTCTGAACAGATGGTTGGCTAATAAAAGATGTACCGATTAAAAATGTGGCAATAACTGCAAGAGATTCATTCTCAACCATGAAACCAAAGATTATGAATACAAAAATTCCCCATAATGTGGTAACAAAAATTGATGGCATAAGCCCCATGCGATAAGCAATTTTTGGCCCAATAAGATTACCAGCCACCATACCAACGCCAAAAAGAGGTAAAACAAAGGGTACCCAAAATTTATCGATGTGTGACACATCGGTTAAAATTGGTTTTATATAAGTAAACACAGCGAATAAACCGCCTGAACCAATGGCAATAATGGCTAAAAACAACCATAACTGACCATTTTTCAGCGCGGATAGCTCGCGTAAAGGGCTTGCACCTGCAGCTGCATTCAAATTTGGTACAAAGCGCCATATCAAAAAAGCAGCAAACAATGCCAAAAAACCGACAAGGAAAAATGCAATGCGCCAGCCAAATAATTGTCCTATTAAAGTACCGCCGGGCGCTCCAATCACGGTTGCTACCGTCAAACCAAGCATCACACTGCCCACGGCTTGCGCTCGCTTGCGTGCTTCAACCATCGAGGCTGCGGCAATAGCTGCTACACCAAAATAAATACCATGAGGCAAACCGCTTAAAAAACGCAAAATGCTAAATTGATCATAAGTTGAGACACAAGCCGATAAAATATTTCCTATAGCATAAAAAATCATAAAGGCTATTAAAAGCATTTTTCGGGGCATTTTTGCCGTCAAAACCGCTAATAATGGTGCACCGACAACAACTCCAGAGGCATAGAACGAAACGAAATGCCCCGCTGTTGCCATATCAACATTGGTTGCTTTAGCCACTTCTGGCAATAAGCCCATAATAACGAATTCTGCAGTGCCTATGGAAAAGCCGCCCATAGCAAAAGCCAATTGGCTCAATTTACGGGTTTTATCATCGAAAGATTGATCTGCGGACAAATGGTGGATTTTAAAGGCCATTTTGGCGCCTTTTTTCTAGAAAATAAACATAGAACTAAATGGGATAAAATTAACTTGTTATAATTAAACGCAGCTTTGAGCAAATCAATAAAATGACAACGCATTTAATATAACATATCACGCAACGCAATTATGACAATTTTTGTAAAATGCGAAAATATTTAACTCCCAATATTAATAACGCTAAATCGACAGCCAAATACTAAATTTAATAATTCAGAAAAATTATAATCATTAAAGTGCATTTTGATAAACTTATTCCCGATCAATAATATGCATAAACGAACCACTCACATTTTTGTGACGTATACCAACCTCGCCCAAATTTTCACCAAGTGCATCTTCAATCGCAAAAAGAGGTACTGTATCTTTAGCACTGGTCGTCGTTGCGTAATGGAATTCATGGCCACGCAAATGATGATGCCAAGGAAATTTTGACAATGGTAATATTTTTCGATAACCAAGATGAAGTTTTGGATTTTTTATGCTTGTGGTTAAAGGTAATAGGCCAAGCATTTTATGCATAATGCCATTTTTATCCTCTATATAATCTCCCAAAACCATATATCCACCGCATTCTCCATAAATAATCTTATTATCGCTTTGTACTTGCTGCAGGGCACTTTTAAATTTTGCTGCATGGGCGAGCTTTTCGGCAAAAAGTTCGGGGTAACCACCAGGCAAATAAATTGCATCAGCATCTTTACTTGGTGTCTCATCCTCAAGAGGTGAAAAAAAACTAAGTGAAGCACCTTGTCGCTGCCATCCCGCAAGAATATGAGCATAAGTAAAGCGAAATGCGTTATCTCGAGCAATAGCGATATGTTGGCCAAGCGGTTCGAGCCGTGGCACTCCAGCACTATAATCTGGATCGGTAGTAGCCTTAGCAAGTGAAAGTAAATCATCAAAGTTTAATGATGTTTCAATAAAGTCTGCAGCTTCTTCAATAAATTTATCAATTTCTTGCATCTCATGGGCTTGAACAAGACCTAAATGCCTATCTGGAATATGCAATTTTTCACTGCGCCCAATGGCACCTAGGATGTTCACGCCAAGAGGCGCCAACGCATTACGCAGCAATTTTTCATGACGAGCGCTACCAACTTTATTGAGAATAATCCCGGCAATATAAACATCATCAGAAAAATTGTTAAAGCCGAAAACGAGTGGCGCAATAGAATGCGACATTTTAGAACAATCAACAACCAAAATAATTGGCAATAAAAGCCTGCGAGCAAAATCCGCAGCAGAGCCAGTACCATCAAGGGCGCCATCAAACAGCCCCATCATTGCTTCGGCGATAAGTAAACGCCCTCCTTCAATTGCCCTAGCTGACAAAGCACTTACCAAATCATCACGCATCGCCCAACAATCAAGATTATTTCCAGTGCTATGACATGCAACCTCATGAAAGGCTGTATCAATATAATCAGGTCCCACCTTTATCGGTGAAATGGCTAAACCATCTCGAGACAATTTCCGCAAAATAGCCATTGTCAATACGGTCTTACCTGCGCCCGAATGGGGCGATGCCAACATGAAGCCCTTCATATCATAATCCCCTAAACACAAACATATTGATTTAATTACTAGTTTAACCTAGTCCGATCCATAAGTAGGCTAGTTTGGTTGTATATTTTGTTAATAGATAAAGGTTACGTATTTTGAACAATATTTATGGCAACCAATTTAAGACAGATGCAAAATCAACTACGGGACCTAATACAATAATTGCTGGAGCTGATATTTTTTCCTGCAACATTTTATCAACACTCTCACCCAAAGCTGTAATAATAACCCTTTGCCTTTTAGTCGTTGCATTGGAAATAAATGCCAATTGCTCAGTGTGCTTGCGCCCAGCATTAAGAAGTTTTTCTACAATTTCAGCTAAATGCTTCAATGCCATATAAAAAACTATAACCTGCGAACCCCTTGCTATTGCGCCCCAATCAAGATTAGCAGGCGCTTTTCCATCTGCATCATGCCCTGTAATAAAAGTTACGGATTGGTTTGTTGTACGGCTAGTGATTGGGATACCCGCATAAGCTGGACCGGCGATGCCCGCGGTTATGCCAGGAACAACACGGAAAACAATTCCGGCACGATGCAAGGCAAGTGCTTCTTCTCCCCCTCGACCAAAAACAAACGGGTCTCCCCCCTTTAATCGCAAAACACGTTTGCCATTACGGGCAAGATTGATAAGATCCTTTGTGATCTGTTCTTGACTTAATGAAGGTTGGCCACCACGTTTACCAGCAAATTGTAAAATCACATCAGATTTTGCAAAATCCAAACAGGAAAGATCAACCAATGCATCATAAAGAATTATATCAGCTTGCGCTATCGCATTGAGGGCATGAAGTGTCAGCAATCCAAGATCACCAGGACCTGCTCCAACCAACCAAACCTCGCCGGGCAAAAATTTTGGTAGATTCAGCTTTTGCGCTATTGCCCCATCAAACATTATTTTACATAAACCTATTTCAAATCAAAGCTATTAAAAACTTCACAAATACACAAAAAAGGAATGAAATCCAATTCCCATTAATATTGGTCTTTTGCAATTAAATAAAAGGGAATTTGTACAAAACCAGTGTGCCATCTAAAACATTTTCAATGTATTCTCAACAGTTGAAAACACAGACCACACCAATATTCCAATTTTAATTGAATGAGCTACACATATTAATCAATTAATTTTTAGAAAAATTACTAAAGCTGCTTAACAATGCTTGACCATATTTAGTTCCCTAATTCGATCAACAAAAAACAGCAATAAAAAAAGGGGGCAGCGCCCCCTTTTTTATTGAATGCGGCCACTTGCATGAGCAAGCATAGTATATACTTTACCAGTATCTGAGGTCAAATATTCACGCACAGTATCGTTATTACCGCCATTTTTTGTCACATCGCCAAGCAAGCGTTCAAAATCTGTAATATATTGGCTTACAGCGCGACGGAACTCACCCTCAAGTGCATATTTGTGCTTAATTTTCTCGAATATCTTCAAACCATTCGCATTATATAGACGATTTGGTGTGATATTTCGTTGTCCGCGGCGATAATACTGCCAAAGCTCAGCAATTGCATTGCGATCAATACCTTGAACAATATCAGCAGACATCGAGGTTAAGGTATCACCAGCATTTTCAGTGATAGGCTTTGCGGTATTAACAGGAGCATGCGTTGCCCCCTTATCCACATCATCACGCGAAGCCCTAGCTAACAAATCTGACACCCAACCACGAGATTGATTTGAACGCTGCGCCGATGCAGCGCGTGGATCTTGATGGCCAGAACTCGCATCCAAACCACGATTGGCGGTTTGTTGTGTTGTCTGTGTTTGCGGTGCAAACGCTTGTGGCTGTACTTGTACATTTTGTGCAGGCGCTGCTGCCTTGAATGCAGGCTGTGGCTGATAATTTGTACTACCAACATTACGCGCCGTAGAACGTACTGGTTCATTTACCACCGTTGGATTTGATCCAGATAAATAACTTGCTGGCAATGGAGCGCTGTTTTGTAATGGAGCAGCATTTTGCACTTGCGAAACCGCAGAATTATTACCTACAGCGCCAGTATTCTGCGGAGCACGAGTATTGGTTGGCGCTGGCGTAAATTGAGTTGTCGCAATTGAAGGCATTATTGAAGGTAATGGATCAACATGCACATCATTCGCACCTGCCCCCACAAGATCAGCTTGTAGCACAGCCGCCTTTTGCTCTTGCGGAGCAAAACTGCGAACAGGTTGAACTACACTTTGCTTTCTAGGTTCTGAAACAAAAAGATTGGGCTGATTAACGGCACCAGCTGCAGGTGTCGACACATCGAAAACACGCCCAGATTCTTCAACAATACCTGACAATTCTTTCAAAGCTTCAATTTGTTCAACTACCGCTTTACGCATAGCTTCAGTATATTCTTTTGTCTGAGTTGGTAGTGTCCGCACACCGCGACTTAAATCAGCACGAGTACGCGCCAACTCTTCACGAATTTCTTCGGCAGACTTACGAATTTCAGATGTTGCACCTTCAAAACGGTTAGATGCATCGTTCACCATTTCACTCAAAGATGATTGTAATTGCACAGTTGAAGACCGAGCCCGCTCTTCCGTGCGCTTCATAATTGCAGCAATGATTTGTTCGCAGTTTTGCATTGTTTCAGATACTTCTTCCGATTTCTGCACCAAACCATTTGCTAACGATGCCAATGCAACTTGCCGTTCATCAAGGCGGTCATTGAACATATCATGAGAACGATCAAGAAGACCGGTAGCTTCCGTTAAAATCTTGGCATGATCATCAAATTGCTGCGAAAATTTAGTAACGCTGTCAAGTGTTAATCTTGAAAGACCATTAAAGCGCTCAAGATCACTATTAAGATTACTACTTGTTACCGCAAAACTATCTGAAAGCTGACCAATATTTTGTTTAAATTCATTGGTCACGTCATTTAGGCGTGTATCAACTTCATAAACACCATTACGAAGCGCATTGACAGTTTGCTGGATAGTACCATTTGACGTATCAAGCCGATCTAAAAGCTGAGCAATGCTTTCAGAAATATCATTTTTTATCGCTTTAACTGCAGAAACTGTTTCATCCGAACTATTAGAAAAATTATTAATAAATGTATTATTTTCAGACCGCAACCGCTCTTCAGCTGCGCGTGTAACTTCCTTAAGCTGATCGCTAAATTGGTTAGTCAACATGCCAAGTGAGTCACTTGTTTTAGTTGCAGCAGCTTGCAATTGCTCAGTTAGGCCGTGCAAATCTTGCGTTTTATTTACAAGCTGAGATGCTGTTTTTTGAGTAATTTCAGAAATACGTCCTTCAATAGAGCTCAAACCTGTTGTAACACGTTCTTCAATAAGATTAATATTCTCTTTCAAGAATACCGAACGATCCGCGAGCTTTTGCTCTACTGATTGGGCAGCTTGAACAACAGAGCCACCAAGCCGCTCACCAGCATTTGCTAGCAGATTTTCAGCTTTATTAGCTTCATCTGCTAATGACAACGCAACTTCATTCATGCGATTATTAATGCGCTCAAGACCACCGGATAACTGATCATCAATTTTGAATGTTTCTTGTTGCAACCTTGATGAGGCAGATGAAACATGGCTGCTTATAGCGCTAAAACTATTTTGCAACTGTTCATCAATTTTTTGGGCTTCGCCTGTAAGGTTTCCAACAGCATCGACCATTTTCTCATGGATACGATCAATACTGGTTGATAATTGATTATCAACTTTACGTGCTTCTTCATTAAGGTTTGCAGCAGCGCTTGCCATTCTATGGCTGATCAAATCTAGCCCCACTGCAATTTGACCATCAATCTTACGCGCTTCATCGTTAAGGTTGGAAGATGCATCAGCCATACGATTGGCAATAAGATTTAAACCTGAATGAATATTACCTTCGATAATACGAGATTCAGCGGTCAAATTTGCAGCAGCATCAGCCATACGGCTGCTGATTAAATCAAGACCGGCATGAATTTGCCCCTCAATTTCCTGCATATTGCTCTTGAGCATCTGATCTCGAACATTAAATTGTTCATCAACATTTTGTGCTGCCTGAACAACCGAACCTGACAAGCGTTGACCAGCAGACATAATAATGTTGTGGGCCTTTTCTGCTTCATTACTAAGGTTTGCAGCAGTGTTAGATACGCGATTTTCAATCACGCTAAACCCATTGCTAAGTTGTAGCTCAATATCTGCAACATTCTCCTTGAGATATACAGCACGCTCTTGCAATTTGCGCTCAACCTCAAAAACCGACTCAAGCACAGATTCATTTAACTTATCACCCGCACGTGCAATCTGGTTTTCAGCGCGCTCAGCCTCGGATGCCAATGTACCGGAGACTTCTGAAATACGTTCTCTTAAAGTTTCTGACAAAGACAAGGCATTTTGTTCAAGAACTGCACGAACATTCGTAACACCGATCTCCAACGCATTTTGCATTGTTGCAGAACGCTCATCAATTACGGCTGTTTGTGTCTCGAAAGCTTTATCTAGTAATGCACTATTATGCTCGACAACTTCTCTCAAACTTAACGCACGTTGATCAAGTTTTTTACCTTGCAGTTCTAAACGCTCATCAACAGTTTCAAGAATACCGCCAATATTATTCTTCAATTCAATCGCTTGTTGAGAAATAATATTGCCGTGATTGTAAAGAGTTTCCTCAATAACTCCATGGCTATGCTCAATAACACCCTTCAAATTACTTTGACCATTAAGCATAAGATTATTTAATATATCTTCACCGTTGGACAAAGTATCTTTAAGAGCATGCTGACTATTATGCATGATATTGTTAAAATTAGCCTGGCTTTGACTTAAAGCATCTTCAAGGACAGCTTG
Source organism: Bartonella sp. HY761 (assembly GCF_026743145.1). Lineage (NCBI taxonomy): Bacteria > Pseudomonadati > Pseudomonadota > Alphaproteobacteria > Hyphomicrobiales > Bartonellaceae > Bartonella > Bartonella sp. HY761. The sequence goes on along the minus strand of NZ_CP104887.1, from coordinate 1,437,844 downwards.
ATTACCAGACAAGGTTTCTTTTAATGCATGGTGACCATTATGCATGATATTATTAAATGTTGCCTGACTACCACTTAAAGTATCTTCAAACATCGCCTGATGACCAGACAAGGTTTCTTTTAATGCATGCTGGCCAGCACCAAGAACCTGCTTGATATCTTCTTGCCCAGAAGAAATAGCATCACCAATAGCAGTTTCGCTTTTCGTAAGCGTTTCTTGAACACCAATAATCCGTTCATCAATTGCCTGCGCCAAGTGAACGTGATTTTCAGCAAATACATCCTTAAGTCTCGAAGTTTGGTCTTCAAGGCGCTCAAGCTGCGCCATAAATGTCGATTTCAATACATCATCATTAGTCAAAACAGCAGATTGAACGAGATCTACATGCTGTCCCAAGGCTTCGGTAAATGAAATATTACCTTGAGCAATCATATCGCGAATATGAGCAATACGCGCTTCAATTACCCCAGCTTGCTCACCAAGAACTGCATTTAACGCTTCACTATTCATTTTAAGTGAATCATTTAAGGCTGTTGAACGCGCTTCAAGGTTTTGCGATTGCACTTCTATTGCTTCGCGTGCAGTCTCGAAGCCTCGAGAAATAGTTTCTTCAAACTTAGCGCTACGAATTAAAAATTCTTCAGACTGAGAGGTCGTCTTTTCATCAACAGACTGGATATTCGTTAAAAGCTTTTCTTCTATCTCGCCAACGTGACGAGAAAGCAAACCTAATTGGGTCGAAACAGTCGCAACAATTTGTGCGGCTTCCTTTTCCAAAGTATTTGAAAGGCGCTCACGCCCTTCCGTAAACTGATGGATAAAGCCACCTGCCCGCTCGTCAACCAATTTAGCAATAGTTGTTCCGACAATTTCCATTTCATGGGAAAGCCGCACTTTGGTTTCTTCAACCACTGATAAAATACCGTCTCGCCCACCAGTTAAGGTCTGGGCAATATCGCGAGTACGCTGTTGGAATGCATCATTAATGCGACCAACATGAGTATCCAGTGCCACATTTAGTTTATCAGTACTTTCCTCCAAAGCTTCAGTGCGAGCAATGAACGAGCGAATTAATGAAGTACTACGATCATTTAGAGATTCGTCAACCTGGTCTAGACGCTTTTCAAATGCTTGAATAGCCAAATTGGTCGCAGTATCAAAACTTGTTGAAAGTTCGCTAGCTTGCTTTTCTAAATCCAAGATTTGATCGGTAAACTGACGCAAAGATCCCTTAGTTTTTTGGTTAATGGTATTGTCTACATGACTAAATTTATCATTAAATTCATTTACTAAGCGATCAGTCGAGGCTTTAATACGTGCATCGATATCTTCTGATCGTTCTTCAATTTCGCTAAGGCTACTTGAAATAGCATCTGTTACGCTAGTACCGTTTTTAGCAAGACGGCCCGAAAGAAGAGCAAATTGCTCCTCCACCTTAGTGATCTGTTGGGCAAATTGATCAACAGAAGATACCGCAAGGTTATCGAGCGTTAATGGAAGATCCTGCGCGCGACTTTCTAGCCTTGCAATCTGTTGCGAGAATGTAGCAAGTGACTTCTCACCGCGTGTTTCAATCGCTTCATCAAGACTATCAAATTTATTTTGGAAGTCGCTAAGAACTTTATCAGCAGTTGAGCGCAATCTTGTATCAATATCATCGGAGCGCTTTTCAATATCAGAAACACTATCATTAACAGCTTCGATAATCTTTTCACCGCTATTGGCTAAGCGCCCTGTAAGACTATTAAAGCGGACTTCGACATCTTCCGTTCTATCATGGACGATTTTAACAAAATCATCCATTTTAGAACCAAGCCGCTCTGCCACAGCATTACTAGCTTGCTCTGTATGCTGGTCAATTTGGGCAAAACGCGTGTCAAGCTCCTCAAAGAACCGACCACGTGACGCGTCAAAGCTTTGAACAGTTTCAACAAATTTGTTTGATAATTGCTGAGCGACGCCCTCATTTGCTGTATTAAATTCATCGACCAATTCGCCCCAACGCATATTAAGTGTGTCGGATAAAGTCGACGTAAAAGATTCAGCCGAAGCATTTATATGGTCTGCAATCGAGTTAAATTCACGCGTAAGCTGATCTTTAGCCCCTGTAATGGTTGTTTTTACATGCTCAGCATGTGTGGAAACAGCTTCTCTTTCATTTGCAAGCTCAATGATAAGCGACCTAATGCGATTTTCATTTTCACTATAAGCTTGTTCAAGATTATTGACTTCGCTTTGCAATAGCGCTTCAAGTTCGCTCGCGCGAGAAATAGTACGATCAATACCATCACCCATCGCTTCAACTTCTTGACGAATAGAAGAACCAAGGCTTTGAACGCGCTCTTTTGATTCCACATCGGGTTCAAGCAAACGGCGCGCAGCAATATTAATTTCTTCAACTGCATCTTGAAGTTCTCGCGCGCGCCTAGCCAGCTGTGCAAAACCGGTAAACATCAATATTGGGACAATCGTTCCTGCTGTGACAAGCAAGCCTGAAGCACTCGTTAAAAAACCTCCCAAAGAACTATCCGCAGCAAGCTTATAAGCTGTCGCGACCCCACCCACAAACCACAAGGCTCCTAAGGCAGTAGTACTCCAAAATACAGGTCCGAGCTTGGATTTCCTTTTACCCTTAAAAGCTGGGAAACTAGCATCTCGCATAGAGGTGCTAGCCAAAGAAATTTCTCGACGCTCTTTATTCTGTGTCGTATGTTGCGAGCCAGAATCGATATCAGGCCGTGAAAAAACAGAGGACCGCTCGGAATTAGCAACAGTTTCCTTAGCTTTCGCTTCTTTTTTTGGCTCCCTAATCTCTTTAATCTCCGTACCACCATTTTCATTGCTGGCAACATTTAGACCTATACGACCTAAATCGCGGGTATTTGAATGGTCAGAAACGGTCGAGCTTGGTGTTTTAGAGCTAACTGCATCCTGAACATCAGAATGAATTGAAGCAGCAACTAAAGACGAATGATCACTATTGCCATTTTTAGACAAACTCCCTACACGTGGAACAGGACGCACATTGGTGACTTCCGGAACTATTTCATCATTCGTCAAACTAATGCCATTTGATAATTCATCAGCGACTGCATCCATGAATGATACAGAAATATCATTATCCATTGGCTTTTCGTTTACCTGACCAGGAACTACCTCTTCAGCAAAACTTTCAGATTTATTGGTATGAGCAACAAGCTCTTCAGCAGCCAATGCCATTTGCTGCTCAAGACTTTCAAGATCGAAAAGCTCTGAATCAACTTCATCAAGAATACTTTCTTCAAAAGCGCTTTCCAAGCCAAGCTCTTGCAACAATTCCTCATCATGACTATTTTGATCTGGAGTTTTTGCACCATCAATATGATCGGATGAACTGCTATGAGACAATTTTTCTTGAGATGTATTTTGTTCTACTGCGTTTTCTTCTATTGAAGGTGAGCGCAAAGCATCATCATCAAAATTAAAGTCAAGAGCATCCTCTAAAGCGGCTTCAACATCGATATCAAACTTATCTGCTTTGGTTCTACGTGCCATAATCCGTCTCATCACCATTATTAATCTGCAAGAATCATTTCTGCAAGACTAGTCGCTTTATGCCTGTTAAGAAATGTGAAAGGAAGAAGTTCTGAACAAAACGCGATACAAAACAGAACAAATCAATTACATAATTACGTAACACCTTAAGTGAGAATTAACGTAAAAGCAAATAATTTCAGTTATTAATAGGATAATTTTATTATGGTAAAAATATTGTTTATAACTTTGCCAGAAATGAACGAAATAGCAATAAATGGCGAAATTGGCACATCATTAATGGAATTGGCAGTCCTCAACAGTATAAAAGGAATCATTGGTGAATGTGGTGGCGCCTGTGCTTGCGCCACATGCCATGTCTATATTGATGAAAAATGGCAAGACGAATTGCCTGAGCCAAGCATAATGGAAATTGATATGTTGGATTTTGCCGATGAGACTAATGAGAATTCTCGTTTAGCATGTCAAATTTTTTTAACCGAAAATTTGGACGGCCTTAGAGTTTTTATTCCATAATATATAAACGCTATACTCATCTTAATTCTAGACAGAAAACAATAAAAGAGCGAATAACAAAAAGGGCGGATATCTCCGCCCTAAATTCTTTCTAAAACAAAATAAAAATTATTTCGTATTAACTGCTTCTTTAAGAGATTTGCCAGCTGAAAATTTTGGCACGTTACGAGCAGGAATGTCGATTTCTACATTGGTTGTTGGGATACGACCCTTAGTAGCGGCACGATGAGATACTTCGAAGGCACCAAAACCAGGCAAACGTACATCACCGCCAGCTTGCAATGCTTCGGTAACAGAAGCAATAAATGCATCCACAGCTGCACCAGCTTGCACTTTTGTAAGACCAGCTTTTTCTGCAACGGAGCTGACGAGTTCGTTCTTATTCATTCGGTATTTCCTTTCCTGATTTACCGGAGACAAAACAATACAATTTTAGCTATAAAGCAAGTTTATTCAAATCTATAGCAATTTGAAGAAAAAAATGCTGCAACCACCAGTTTTCTGGCGTTTTTCATTATTTACTTGCAAAAAAGCAACAAAATTTCATTCAAAACAAAAAAAAGAGCGGTAAAAACCGCTCTTTTCCTCTTTTTTTAACGTGAATCAGTGCGCTATTGCATGAGCACTCTTGTCTTCGTCTGTATCTGAAGCCGTTGAAACTGGACTCAATGGCTCTGTCCATTCAATAGCCTCTGGCTGACGGACTAAAGCATGCTTAAGCACTTCACTTGCATGAGATACTGGTATTATTTCCATATTATTCTTAACATTGTCTGGAATATCCACCAAATCCTTGGCATTTTCTTCCGGGATAAGAACTGTCTTAATACCACCACGCAATGCAGCAAGCAGCTTTTCTTTCAAACCGCCAATCGGCAATACGCGGCCACGCAATGTAATTTCACCCGTCATGGCGACATCCTTACGCACAGGAATGCCAGTCATAATAGATACAATTGCTGTCATCATGCCAACGCCAGCTGAAGGACCATCTTTTGGTGTTGCACCTTCTGGAACATGGACGTGAATATCACGTTTATCAAAGAAAGGTGGCTCGATACCAAAATCAACAGCTCGCGAGCGTACATAAGATGCAGCAGCTGAAATCGACTCCTTCATAACATCACGTAGGTTACCAGTTACAGTCATACGACCTTTACCTGGCATCATGACACCTTCAATAGTCAGCAACTCACCACCAACCTCAGTCCAAGCTAAACCAGTAACAATACCAATTTGGTCTTCGCCATCAATTTGGCCAAAGCGATAACGCTTAACACCTAGATATTCGTCAATATTATCAGCAGTGATTGTAACGGATTTTTTACCTGTCTTAATAATCTCGGTTACTGCTTTGCGAGCAAGCTTCATGAGCTCACGTTCAAGGCTTCTTACACCTGCTTCACGAGTATAATATTGAATAATCGAGCGGATAGCACTTTCATCAACAAAAAACTCATCTTTTGAAATTGCATGATCACTAATGGCTTTAGGCAATAAATGACGCTTTGCAATCTCAACTTTTTCATCTTCTGTATAACCAGCAATGCGGATAATTTCCATACGATCAAGCAATGGACCTGGAATATTAAGTGTATTAGCTGTTGTCACAAACATAACGTCAGATAAATCATATTCAACTTCCAGATAATGATCCATAAAGGTTGAGTTCTGTTCTGGATCCAACACTTCCAATAAAGCAGATGATGGATCACCACGGAAATCTTGTCCCATTTTATCAATCTCATCCAAAAGGAAAAGCGGATTAGAACGCTTAGCCTTTTTCATTGATTGAATAATTTTACCGGGCATTGAACCAATATACGTACGACGATGACCGCGAATTTCTGATTCATCACGTACACCACCTAACGACATACGAACATATTCACGACCCGTTGCCTTAGCAATAGAACGTGCAAGCGACGTCTTACCAACGCCAGGAGGGCCTACCAAGCAAAGAATTGGACCTTTAATTTTAGAAATCCTACTTTGCACTGCGAGATACTCAACAATACGTTCTTTTACCTTATCAAGGCCGAAATGCTCCTCATCAAGAACCTTTTCCGCAAAATTGAGATCCTTTTTAATCTTGGACTTTTTGCCCCAAGGAATTGTTAGCAACCAATCAAGATAATTACGCACCACAGTTGCTTCAGCAGACATTGGCGACATGGAGCGAAGTTTTTTAACCTCAGCTGCGGTCTTTTCCTGAGCCTCTTTGCTTAACTTGGTATTTTTTGCAAGCTCTTCAATTTCAGATACTTCATCACGGCCATCTTCGCCTTCGCCAAGCTCTTTCTGGATCGCCTTCATCTGTTCATTGAGATAATATTCTCGCTGAGTTTTTTCCATTTGGCGTTTAACACGCGATCTAATACGTTTCTCAACCTGCAGAACTGAAATTTCACCTTCCATAAAAGAAAGCGCTTTTTCAAGTCTTTGGGCAACAGAAAGGAGCGATAGCATTTCCTGCTTTTCAGAAAGCTTAATAGCAAGATGCGACGCAATGGTGTCTGCTAATTTTGAGGGCTCGTCAATTTGGCTAACTGCCGTTACAACCTCTGGTGAAATCTTTTTATTCAATTTCACATAATTTTCAAAATCAGCAACAACCGAACGTGCTAAGGCCTCAATCTCAACCTTGTCTTCCTCACCTTCGTGAAGAACCAATGCCTCAGCCTGAATGTAACCATCATCTTCTGAGAACACCGACAATTGAGCACGCGCCACACCTTCGACAAGTACCTTAACAGTACCATCAGGTAGTTTAAGCAATTGCAAAATATTAGCTAAAGTGCCAATTTCATAAATGTCTTCAGTTTTTGGATCATCGTCGGCGGCATTTTTTTGCGTTGCAAGCAAAATTTGCTTATCTTCACGCATAGCCACTTCAATAGCTTTAATTGACTTTTCACGCCCAACAAAGAGCGGCACAATCATATGCGGGAAGACAACAATATCTCTTAGCGGCAGAACGGCGTAAAGCCCGTTCTCGGCTTTTTTAGTCTTCTCGTTATTTTGCATTTCATGTCCTTTCTGGGACCAATGGCCCCCACCGCCATAATGCATGCCCCAATTTTTGCAAACATGCATCACGCTTCTGAACAGATAATTGGTTGCCAAAAGCATCAAATTCAAGCCCTTGGCGCAGTTTAATTATTAGATCGTATAATTAATGAATATTTTTCTCTAATTAATTATGCTATAAGTGCTTCTCCTCAACATCACTTCAGCTTTTCCAATTATCAGCAGTCAAATCAAAAAAGCTATAGTAATGGATATGAGACAATAAGCAATATTAAAAAGCCCTAAATGGGCTAATTTAGGGCTTTTTTCAAGTCAAATAAAAATTATTTTGACTATCTGAACAACCCTTACTCTATATCATCGGAATTAAAAGCCTCGAAAACCATTTGATCGACTAGCTTTTCAATCGCCAACCATTGCTCGATTTTTTGTATAACGCCGGTAATAATAGACACCTGCATACGTTGGCGCATAAAACGTACAAAAACATTAGTCAAGGCCTTCTTATTATATAAAATAAACTAAACATCACGGGTCAGCATAAAAAATTCAATTCAATCGCGCTGCGCTGAATGCTGCTTGCACGCATACCATGAGCAACGCCTTCGGCCGATACGCGAAAGCGTCTTAATAAATGAAAGTCCCCTGCTAGCATTGCAGCATTATTTCCATAATGACGCAATTTATCATTCGTAGCGGTTGCTAAATCTGTATTAAAATGAGGAGGATTACCATGCAGATTGACTAATACCGGTGTTCGACCTTGAAGTTTATCAAGAACATCCTCCTAGCTTTGAATAAAACCATTGCTATCACTAACTTTTTGTCCGACAATACCCTTGCAAGGCAACCGATAATCTTAGCTTCCAATGATAAAGCTGACAAGTGGTCATGATAAACAATAACTGCGCCATCTTTGGTTAAGCAGCCATCCAACATTATAGGGAAATTTTGATCAGCAGCAAGGTAAAAAGCCGTTAAAACATTTTCCGCAATTCCTTTGGATTTGTTATGCAGACCATGATGAGCAATCGGTCGTTGTTTTAACCAGTCAAGCGTCATATCACTTTCCCCTTTTATCAGGAAAAGGGATATATATGGAAGTTATGTAAAAGATCAATGAAAATAGCTTTATGTCTATAAACACTTTCAAGCTATCAAAATGAATATCACAATGCCTAAGACTTTGGCCATATACATAAAAAATGTATCATTCAATTGATGAATTGAAAGAATGGACACAAAAAGGTAATGTCAATATTGAAATAAAACGTTTCTCCATGTTTCATGAAGATATTGGCAGATATATGCTATTCCTTTACGTTCCTTCTAGTCTGCATTATATACTAAGGGCTGACTTATTAGATTATTCTACACGCTCAAGTATTACAGAATTGCTTTATACAATTTCAGTCTACGATTATCATTCCCAAAATTTGAGTATTTTTCATTTAACATCATTTGGAAAAATATTACCCCGTGTGTGTTATTATTGGGTTGGGAAAAGAAGCCGAATTATGCGCGCGTCTTGCATTAAAATAGATTTAACATGATTTTTAATAGCGGCACAGGCGCAGGATATCTTGGTTGGTTTATGTTGTTCCTAGCGAAGGATTGATTAAAACCAAAGACTATAATTTCAGAACAAATTTTCGCAAGATTGAGGTTAAATCGCTAGGGTCAGTTTGGGGTGAAGCACTGCAAAACTGGCGTAGCGAAGATATGATTTTTATCGATCAATTAATGGCTGAAATGACTGATTACCATTTATCCAATACAAAACTAATAAAAGTTGAGGAGGGGTACTTCACGTTGATTTTGCATCGAAGTATTTTTGGCTTTATCCAATAAAATTATTAGCTTTATTAGGACTGCGCGAAATGCACGGAATTCCTAATCCGCATTTGAGCCATCCACCTTTTTTAGCAACGCCACTTGCCAATCTTAATCCTCCAACACAATGGCCAAAAGATGAGTTAATGGATGCAGCCAAAAAACGTTTTCGCCGGAATTATCCTGCTACACCATCGATAAGCAACACCAATCAGTTGCGTTATGGGCAAAATTAACATTTACACAATTAATGTCGTTCCCGCCTAAAACCCTCAGCGTTTTTGTCTAAACATTAAAGTCTAAACAACTTTATTAATTGTGCACGATTACAAGCTTTAACCTATAATAAGAGTCGCTTGTAAGCAATTTTATCATAACTTAGGTTGATAAAAATCAATCGTAAAGATAATAAAAATCAATCATATATGCAACATTATTCATATACTAAACTTATAAAATCAATCTGATAGCTTTCAAGGAGCTTTCCTTCTTTAGATTGATTCAAATCAACGACTGTATTTATTCTAAGTTCATATTGCCAGCATCGACGCAACCAATTTTTCGGTGTTGCGTTTCAACCAGACTAAATTTGCTGGACAAAAAAATGGAAAACAAAAAAATCAAAGCCCCCGCTGGGCAAAATTCCGCGTTATGGTTGAGCACTTTTGCTTTTACCATTTGTTTCGCCATCTGGACTATATTCGCAATTATCGGCGTTCAGATCCAAGACCAGTTAGGTTTATCCCAAAGCCAATTTGGACTCTTAGTTGGTACACCAATTTTAACCGGTTCGCTCGTTCGTATTCCGCTCGGCATCTGGTCCGAACAATATGGTGGACGTCTTGTTACTCTTATAACAATGCTTCTAGCTGCTATTGCTACATATCTTCTGACCTTTGCCACAACCTATAATCAAATGCTTCTTGCAGCTCTTGGTATTGGTCTTGCTGGTGGTGCCTTCTCCTCTGGCGTTGCTTATGTCGCTCGTTGGTTTAAAGGTAGCCCGCGCCTTGGTCTCGCACTTGGTATTTTCGGCGCTGGCAATGTTGGTGCAGCAGTTACAAAGCTTTTTGCGCCAACTGTTTCTAATATTGGCGGTGGCTGGCATGCAGTGGCAATTGTTTGGGCCATAGCCCTTGCAGTGACGGGTATTGTATTCTTTGTCTTCACCAAAGACGATCCTACACTTGTTGCACAACGTAAAAGTGGTCAAAAGCCTAATAGCAGCTGGCTAGAGCTATCCCCGCTCGCCAAATTGCAAGTATGGCGCTTTTCACTGTATTATTTCTTTGTTTTTGGTGGCTTTATCGCCCTTGCTGCATGGCTTCCTAAATATCTTATGAATGTTTATGCATTTGATTTAAGAACAGCAGGTATCGTTGCTGCATTTTTCTCAATCCCTGCCAGCTTGTTCCGTATTTATGGTGGTTATCTTTCTGATACTCTTGGCGCTCGTAAAGTTATGTATTGGACACTTACTGTTTCGGTTATCACATCCTTTTTCCTTTGCTACCCACCAACACAATATACTATTGAAAGCATAAACGGTCCAATCTCGTTCCATATGGCAACAGGTTACATTACCTTTACCATTATTGTGTTTATCCTTGGCTTCGCCATGGCACTTGGAAAGGCCGCAGTTTATAAGCATATTCCGGTTTATTTCCCTGAAAATGTCGGTGCTGTTGGTGGTCTTGTTGGTATGATTGGTGGTCTTGGCGGCTTTATCCTTCCTATCATATTTGGAAAGATTCTTGAAATTACCGGTGTCTATACCACTTGTTTTATGGTGCTTTTCGCAATTGCCGCCGTTTCCCTCCTTTGGATGCACTTTTCAATTCGCCGCATGGAACAACAACGCCTTGCCGAAATGGGTGAGACCCTTGCCGAATTTCCGGAGCTACGCTAATGTCTAATCCTAATAATAAATACGTTCTAACTACTTGGAACCCTGAAGATGCGTCATTCTGGCAACGGACTGGTAAAGCAATAGCTAATAAAAATCTTTGGATCTCAATTCCTGCACTTCTTTTAGCTTTTGCTATTTGGCAAGTTTGGTCCGTAACAGTATCAGAACTGCCTAAAGCTGGTTTTAATTATACAGCAACGCAATTGTTCTGGCTTGCGGCTCTTCCCGGTCTTTCAGGTGGTACTCTTCGCATTTTCTATTCGTTTATGGTACCCATTTTCGGTGGCCGTCGTTGGACAGCTCTTACCACTGCATCGCTTTTAATTCCTGCAATTGGTATTGGTTTTGCCGTGCAAAACCCAGAAACCCCTTATTGGGTTATGGTTGCACTTTCATTGCTTTGTGGCTTTGGTGGCGGTAACTTCTCATCATCAATGGCTAATATTTCCTTTTTCTACCCAAAGAGCGAAAAAGGTAAAGCAATGGGCTTAAATGCTGGCATTGGTAACCTTGGTGTATCAGTTGTTCAATTGGTTGTTCCCCTTGTTATCGCCACTAGCGTTTTTGGCTGGCTCGGCGGCAACCCACAGACAATCACCCAAGCTAATGGTGCAACATCATCAATCTGGTTACAAAACGGTGCCTTTGTCTTTGTGCCTTTCATCATTATTTGTACGATTGCTAGCTGGTTTGGTATGAATGATATTGCTGATGCTAAAGCTTCATTCGCTGATCAAGCAATTATTTTTAAGCGCAAAGACAACTGGTTAATGTGCGTTCTTTACATGGGTACATTTGGTTCGTTTATCGGTTTTGCTGCTGCATTTCCTCTTTTGATGAAAGTTACTTTCCCTGAAGTAAATGTTCTTAATTATGTTTTCTTAGGGCCATTAATTTCAGCTCTTGCACGTGCTGGTTCTGGTGGCTTGAGTGATCGCGTTGGCGGTGGCCGTGTGACATTGATTTCTTTTATCATTATGATGGCTGCTCTTCTTGCTGCACTCTATTTTGTAGCAAATCCTGAAAATCCAATTGCTTTTGGTGGCTTCTTTACCTCATTCATGGTGCTGTTCTTTGCAACAGGTGTTGGTAATGCTTCAACTTTCCAAATGATCCCAGCAATTATGAGCCGCGTTATTGATAACACTATGCCAAATGCAACAACTGAACAAAAACGCCATCAAACAGAGCGTGAATCTGCTGCAATCACAGGCTTTACTGCCGCAATCGCTGCTTATGCTTTCTTCATCATTCCAATCAGCTTTAATGCTTCAAAGCTTTATTATGGTGGTCCACAAGCAGCTCTATTCGGCTTCCTAATTTTCTACCTCATCTGCCTTTTTATTACTTGGTTTTGCTACACCCGTAAGGGCGCAATTCTACACATTGAAGGTCAACGCGCAAAGCGTATCCAATCGACAGGAGACCAAAACAAATGAGTAATTTACTCGATCGTCTCAACTTTCTTGCCCATAAGCGCGAAAAATTCTCCCAAGGCCACGGTATTACTACCGATGAAGACCGCAGCTGGGAAGATAGCTATCGCAAGCGTTGGCAGTATGACAAAATCGTTCGCTCAACCCATGGTGTAAATTGCACGGGTTCATGTTCATGGAAAATCTATGTAAAAGGCGGTATCGTTACTTGGGAAACCCAACAAACCGATTACCCACGTACTCGGCCTGATCTTCCAAACCATGAACCACGCGGTTGTCCGCGCGGCGCAAGCTATAGCTGGTATATGTATTCAGCAAACCGCGTTAAATACCCACTTATTCGAGCACGCCTTTTAAAACTTTGGCGTACTGAACGCGTTCTTAAAACCCCTATTGGTGCATGGGCTGCCATTCAGGAAAATCCTGAAAAGCGTCGTGAATATCAAAAAGTACGTGGTCTTGGTGGATTTGTCCGTGCAACTTGGGCAGAAATGAACGAGATTATTGCAGCTGCAAATGCTTACACTGTGCGCAAATACGGTCCAGATCGCGTTATTGGTTTCTCGCCAATTCCTGCAATGTCAATGATCTCATATGCTGCTGGTGCACGTTATTTGTCATTGCTTGGCGGTACTTGCATGTCTTTCTATGACTGGTATTGTGATTTGCCACCAGCATCACCAATGACATGGGGCGAACAAACCGACGTTCCTGAATCTGCTGACTGGTATAATGCTGGTTTCTTGATGCTTTGGGGTTCGAATGTTCCACAAACGCGTACACCGGACGCACATTTTTATAGTGAAGCTCGCTATAAGGGTGCAAAGTCAGTTGTCGTTTGTCCAGACTATTCTGAAGCAGCCAAATTTGCTGATATGTGGCTTCATCCAAAACAAGGTACTGATGCCGCCCTTTCAATGGCATTTGGTCATGTTATTTTGCGTGAATTCCATCTTGACCGCCAAGCTGAATATTTTGATGATTATTGCCGTCGTTATACCGACATGCCAATGCTTGTTCGCCTTACTGGCAAAAACGGTCATTATATTCCTGATCGCCTATTGCGCGCTTCAGATTTTGATAAAAATCTCGGTGAAGACAATAACCCAGAATGGAAAACAATTGCGGTTGATAGTTTAACTGGCGAATATGTTGCACCTACTGGCTCTGCCGGTTTCCGTTGGGGTGAAGATGGCAAATGGAACCTTGAACAAAAAGATAGCAAGGGTCGCGACATCACTTTGGAAATGAGCTTTATGCTTGAAGGTGACCATGATGCCGTTGCCGATGTTGATTTCCCTTATTTTGGCAATAAGGAACATGATTATTTTGAAGGAACAGACCACGATAGCATACTTACACGCAAGGTCCCTGCCCGCAAATTGAAACTTCCTGAAGGGGAAGTCATGGTTGCGACAGTCTTTGACTTGTTTGTTGCTAATTATGGTCTTGAACGCGGTTTCAAAGATCCTAACTGCGCCACAAGCTATGATGAAAACATTCCTTATACCCCAGCTTGGGCCGAAAAAATTACTGGTGTACCACGTGCAAATATTATTTCTGTTGCTCGTGAATTTGCGCGTAATGCTGAAAAGACCAATGGTCGCTCAATGGTTATTCTTGGCGCTGGCTTGAATCACTGGTACCATATGGACATGAACTACCGCGGCATTATTAATATGCTGATTATGTGTGGTTGTATCGGTCAATCTGGTGGTGGCTGGAGCCACTATGTTGGACAAGAAAAGCTCCGTCCGCAAACCGGTTGGACACCTCTTGCATTTGGTCTTGACTGGGCACGCCCACCACGTCACATGAATTCAACTTCATTCTTCTATGCCCACACCGATCAATGGCGTTATGAAACAGTTAAGGTAAGCGATTTGCTTTCACCTACTGCGCCTGAAGGCCCATGGGAAGGCTCATTAATTGATTATAATATCAGAGCTGAGCGTATGGGTTGGTTGCCATCTGCACCGCAGCTTGAAACCAATCCACTTGATCTTGCAAAACAAGCTCAAGAAGCTGGCATGGAGCCTAAGGATTTTGTGGCGCAAAGCCTAAAATCAGGCAAATTGAAAATGTCATGTGAAGATCCAGATGCAGAAGTAAATTGGCCACGCAATATGTTTGTTTGGCGCTCAAATCTGCTTGGTTCATCAGGTAAGGGACATGAATATTTCCTCAAGCATTTGCTAGGCACTTCAAATGGTGTACTTGGCAAAGATTTGGGTGAAGAAGGTCGTGCTGGCTCGGTCGAGGCTGTTTGGCATGATGAAGCTCCAGAAGGTAAACTCGATCTTTTGGTAACGCTCGATTTCCGTATGTCCACAACTTGTGTATATTCTGACATTGTCTTGCCTACCGCAACATGGTATGAAAAGAACGACCTTAACACCTCGGATATGCATCCTTTCATCCATCCTTTATCAAGTGCTGCCGATCCTGCATGGGAAGCACGTAGCGACTGGGAAATCTTTAAAGGCATTGCAAAGCGCTTTTCTGAAATTGCTCCTGAAGTCCTTGGTGTTGAAAAAGACGTTGTTCTTGTACCAACTCTGCATGATACTCCAAATGAACTTGCACAGCCATTTGATGTTAAAGATTGGAAAAAAGGCGAAATCGAACCAATTCCTGGTAAGACAATGCCAACAGTGGCTGTTGTAGAACGCGACTATCCAAATCTTTATAAGCGCTTTACAGCTCTTGGACCATTACTTAAAAACATTGGTAATGGCGGTAAGGGTATTGCTTGGAATACTGATCATGAAGTTGACTTCCTCGCAAAACTTAACGGTGTTGTTGAAGAAGAAGGCGTAACTAAAGGTATGCCTAAGATTGAAAGTGATATTGATGCAACGGAAGTTGTATTGTCGCTTGCGCCGGAAACAAATGGTGAAGTTGCAGTTAAAGCATGGTCCGCTTTAAGTAAAATCACTGGTCGCGACCATACCCATCTTGCTATCCCAAAAGAAGATGAAAAAATTCGCTATCGTGATATTGTTGCTCAACCGCGTAAGATCATTTCTTCACCCACATGGTCAGGATTGGAATCTGAAGAAGTCTGCTATAATGCATGCTATACCAATGTTCATGAGCTTATTCCTTGGCGTACAATTAGTGGTCGTCAGCAGCTTTATCAGGATCATTTATGGATGCGGGCATTTGGTGAAGCCTTCTGCGTTTACCGTCCTCCTATTGATACCAAGACTGTAACACCTGCATTGCAAGCTAAAGCTGATGGGCAGCCACACCTTGTCTTGAACTTCATCACACCTCACCAAAAATGGGGTATCCATTCAACCTATTCTGATAACTTGCTTATGCTTACGCTTAACCGCGGTGGCCCCGTTGTCTGGATTTCAGAACCAGATGCCAAACGTGCAGGCATTATCGATAATGACTGGGTTGAAGTTTATAACAGCAATGGTGCCTTGGTTGCCCGTGCAGTTGTTTCCCAACGCATGAAAGACGGAACAATGTTCATGTACCATGCGCAAGAAAAAATTGTTAACGTCCCTGGCTCACCATTAACCGGCCAACGTGGCGGTATCCATAACTCGGTTACCCGCGTTATTACTAAACCAACCCATATGATTGGTGGCTATGCTCAACTTTCTTATGGCTTTAACTATTACGGCACAGTTGGTGCCAACCGTGATGAATTCGTTGTCGTTCGCAAATTGGCAAAAGTTGATTGGTTAGATGATGAATTACCCGAACATGCAGCAAAGGAGGCGGCACAATGAAGGTCCGCGCACAAATAGGTATGGTCCTCAATTTGGACAAATGTATCGGCTGTCACACCTGTTCGGTGACATGTAAAAACGTTTGGACAAATCGTGAAGGCGTAGAATATGCTTGGTTCAACAATGTTGAATCAAAGCCAGGCATTGGTTTTCCTAAGGATTGGGAAAACCAAAAACGTTGGAATGGCGGCTGGGTTAGAAAGTCTAACGGTAAGTTAGAACCTAAAATCGGTTCAAAATGGCGGGTATTGGCAAAGATTTTTGCCAATCCTGACCTACCTGAAATCGATGATTATTATGAACCATTTGATTTTGACTATGAGCATTTGCAAACCGCTAAGGAAAGCAAAGCAATGCCAGTTGCTCGTCCGCGCTCGAAAATTAGCGGACAACGCATGGAAAAAATTGAATGGGGTCCAAACTGGGAAGAAATTCTTGGTGGCGAATTTGAAAAGCGCTCAAAGGATTATAACTTTAACGGCGTTCAAAAAGACATTTATGGACAATTTGAAAATACATTCATGATGTATTTGCCACGCCTTTGCGAACATTGCCTCAATCCTGCTTGCGTTGCATCATGCCCATCAGGCGCTATTTATAAGCGCGACAATGATGGTATCGTTTTAATCGATCAAGATAAGTGCCGTGGTTGGCGCATGTGTGTTTCTGGCTGCCCTTATAAGAAGATTTATTATAACTGGTCTTCTGGTAAATCAGAAAAATGCATTTTCTGCTATCCACGTATTGAAAGTGGTCAGCCAACAGTTTGCTCTGAAACCTGCGTTGGACGTATTCGTTATCTTGGTGTTATTCTTTATGATGCCGACAAGATTTCTGATGCAGCTAGCACTATGAGCGAAGAAGATCTTTACGAAGAACAATTGAAGATGTTCTTGGATCCTAATGATCCAGCTGTAATTGATCAGGCTCGCAAGGATGGTATTTCTGAAGAATGGTTGGACGCTGCAAAGAATTCACCCGTTTATAAGATGGCAATGGAATGGAAAGTGGCTTTCCCACTTCATCCAGAATATCGCACCTTGCCAATGGTTTGGTATATTCCACCACTTTCACCACTGCAGTCAGCAGCTGAAGCTGGTAAAATTGAAATGGATGATTTTATTCCAAATGTTCGCTCATTGCGTATTCCGGTTAAATATCTAGCCAATCTTTTGACCGCAGGTAAGGAAGAGCCAGTTATTTCCGCTCTTGAACGTATGCTAGCCATGCGTGCTTATATGCGTGCAAAAACAGTTGATGGGGTGATTGATCCATCAATTCCTGAAAAAGTTGGCATGGACCGCGAAATGATTGAACACATGTATCATGTCATGGCGATTGCTAATTATGAAGACCGCTTTGTGGTGCCAACAGCCCATCGCGAAGTCAGTGAAGATGCCTATGAAATGCGCGGATCTTGCGGCTTTTCATTTGGTAATGGTTGTTCAGGTAGTAGTTCTACTGCTGAGCTTTTTGGTAGCAAAAAACCTCGCCACCATACAGCAAGC
The DNA here is from genome assembly GCF_026743145.1 of Bartonella sp. HY761. Classification (NCBI taxonomy): domain Bacteria; kingdom Pseudomonadati; phylum Pseudomonadota; class Alphaproteobacteria; order Hyphomicrobiales; family Bartonellaceae; genus Bartonella; species Bartonella sp. HY761. The sequence goes on along the minus strand of NZ_CP104887.1, from coordinate 1,420,329 downwards.
GGAATGTTGAAGGAGAGCGCATGATGCATACGGATCTTAAAATTCTATCCATTCTATTAGCTTACCCTGAAGAAGCACTAAAGCATGATGCAAGCCTTCTTGCCGCAACGTTAGAAGAGACAAGTGAGCTTGATGCGCAAACATTAGCTAAGGTCAAACACTTGATTGCAACCCTTGGTGAACGTGATATTTTTGAAAGCCAAGAAGAATATGTCACTTTGTTTGACCGTACACGCTCACTCTCATTACATCTTTTTGAACATGTTCACGGCGAAAGCCGTGATCGTGGACAAGCGATGGTTGATTTGAAAATCATGTATGAAGAAGCTGGTCTTGAAATTAATGCCAGTGAATTGCCTGACTATCTGCCCATGTTCCTTGAATATCTTTCAACAAGAACCGCAGATGAAGCTCGTCAATCCATTAGCGACATCCTGCACATTGTAACAGCAATCGGCGAACGTTTACAAAAACGCAATTCTCCTTATGCTGCAGCATTTACCGCATTGGAAGCCCTATCAAATGGTGGTGCGGATAAGGCATTGCTAGATGAACTTCGCAATATGGAAGAAGATGATCCAAACGACCTTGAAGCGCTTGACCGCATCTGGGAAGAAGAAGCTGTAACATTTGGTGCAAATCAAGGTGAAAATGCCTGTGGACCAGATCGTTTACGTACAAGGCTGCGGGCGGCAAATCGCGACGCGACCCATAGCCAACATTAAGGAGAAACCCCATGTATTCGTATATTAATACACTTTTATTTGGGATCTATCCCTATATTGCCCTCACTGTTTTGGTCCTAGGCTGTATTGCCCGTTATGATCTTGATCCCTATACTTGGCGTTCAGGATCAAGCCAATTATTAAGACGCAAACAGCTTATCTGGGGTTCTGTTTTATTCCATGTCGGTGTATTGTTGATTTTTGGCGGCCATCTTGTTGGTCTGCTTACACCTCTTGCGCTTTTTGATGCATTGGGAATTAGCCATACATTTAAGCAATTACTAGCTATTTGTCTTGGCGGTGTTGCTGGTACTATGGGTATTATTGGTGCAACATTGCTTGTTCACCGCCGCTTGTTTGATGCCCGTGTTCGCGCCAATTCAAGTTTTTCTGATACGATGATTATCATTTTACTTTGGATTCAATTGATGCTTGGTCTTCTAACCATTCCATTATCACTTGGACATCTTGATGGTCATGAAATGGTGAAATTCATGAATTGGGCTCAAGGAATCTTTACATTCAACATTGCTGCATCAAGCTATATTATTGATACAGCGGCTGTATTCAAACTGCATATTTTCCTTGGACTTACTATTCTTCTGGTTTTCCCATTCACTCGTCTTGTTCATATGTTGAGCGTTCCTGTCCGTTATATTTGGCGTCCAGGGTATCAAATTGTGCGTAAGGCTGAAAAAAATGCACCTATGGTGCGTGAACCCGCAGAATAACAGTTAGGGGATCCTTTACCTCCCATACACCCGTTAAGGGGTCCCCGACCAAATCTTCCGAAATTTGCATATTGGTTTTATAAGGTTAACAGCTTTGGCACCCTCAATCCCCCCCGCATTTTGAGGGTGCCTACCCGATAACGAATTTACCTTTTTAGCTTAATTTTCTAAGCTAAAATATTTGATACCCTTGAATTTCCCCCGCAGTTTAAGGGTATCAAACTAATGTCAAATAAAACCTATGATTGAGATTTTATATTATGTTCCAAATTGGGAACAACTTGATCAATCAAGCGTTTAAAACAAATAAATCGATAAATTTCGGTTATAGACTCAACTCTCACCGCTAATTTTAGCGACAAGGCAGAATTTAAGTTATAACTATTATAAAAAGCATAGCTTTCGTCATTTATGTGCAGACTCAAACCTGAAACTGCGTTGTTTCAATTGATGAAAGACCATGAAAACGCTATGGAGTAAATTATGGTAACCCTTTTCAATAGTAAAACCGAAGATAATACACCAAAACCCTATAGCAAAAAACAGGATGTTGATACTCGCATTCCGCCAAAGGCGAAACCGGTTTTCAACCAGATTAGTGTCAATGGAATTACCATAGAAGAAGCAGATATTTTGGCAGAAGCGCAAAATCATCCCGCAGAAAATCCAGGCGAAGCGCTTACAGCAGCAGCACGCGCCCTAGTTATCCGCGAATTACTATTACAAGAAGCTAAACGCCTTGATCTTTATAGTGATGAACTATCAAGCGATCAACGTAGTGACACACCACAAGACATTGCAATTAGTAAATTAATGGATCAAGAAATATCTGTTCCCAATGCAACTCTTGAAGATTGCCAACGCTTTTATAACAATAATACCGACCGTTTCCTATCCGATATGATTGTGGAGGCTCGCCATATTCTTATTAGTGCAGATCCAAAAGTACAGGCTGACCGAGATGGCGCAAAAACAATCGCCACAGAAATTATCCGTAACCTCGAATTAAGTCCATCACGTTTTAATGAGCTTGCAAAGGAATATTCTGACTGTCCTTCATCGATGCATGGTGGCAACCTTGGACAATTAACCACCGGTAGTACGGTACCCGAATTTGAACAAGCATTGAAAATTGCCGAAGGTGCAGGACTCCTCAAAAGCCCAGTTGAAACCCGTTACGGTTTTCATGTCGTTGACATTATTCGTAAAATTCCAGGAACCCCTCTTCCCTTTGAAGCTGTAAAAGATCGCGTCAGTGCATGGCTAGAAGCATCAAGTTGGTCGCGAGCTGTTTCGCAATATATATTAATTTTAGCAGGAAACGCCAAAATTGAAGGCATTGAAGTTTTGCCGTCAGATGGACCATTAGTGCAATAAAATGATATTTACTATCACTTTAGAAGTGTGTTATTTATAATCACACTTATCGAAAGCGAAAGACATGCTTGACACGGTCAAAAACAATAAATCAGCTTTAAAGCCCTCACAATTACAAGATGGCTTTGGACGAAATGTAAGCTATTTACGTCTTTCTGTAACAGATCGTTGTGATTTACGCTGTGTCTATTGCATGTCTGAAGATATGGTTTTTTTGCCTAAAAAAGAACTATTAACTGTTGAAGAACTTTATCGTGTTTCTTCAACCATGATAAATCTTGGTATTAAAAAGATTCGTCTAACCGGTGGTGAACCATTGGTTCGTCGCGGCATCATGCAGTTGTTCGCCATGTTGTCGCCCCATATTGGCAAAGATCTTGAAGAACTCACATTAACTACCAACGGTACCTTGCTTGACCGCCATGCAGGCGAACTTGCCTCATTTGGGGTAAAAAGGGTCAATATTTCATTGGATACGTTGAATCCTGCACGCTATGAGGATATAACCAGGTTAGGCGATATTGCTAAAGTTTTCCGTGGCATTGATGCAGCACTGGAAGCAGGGCTGAAAGTTAAAATAAATACAGTTGCCATGAATGGGCATTTTTTAAGTGAGGTAGATGAACTTATTCGCTTTGCCCATGCACGCAACATGGACCTAACATTAATTGAGGAAATGCCTCTTGGTTATACAGGCCATGATCGAGTCGAGACTCACCTTTCACTTACTAAACTACGCGAAAGTCTCTCGCAACGTTGGACGCTTAACTCATCGGCTAAAAGCTCTGGTGGCCCAGCGCGTTATGTCACAGTTGAAGAAACCGGCGGTCAGCTTGGCTTTATAACACCACTTTCTTGCGATTTTTGTGCGAACTGCAATCGCGTCCGCATAGGCTCAACCGGTCGTTTATATCCATGTATGGGGCAAACTGGCATGGTTGAGTTGCGTGAAGTTCTACGTTCAAGTGAAGCAAATGAGCATTTGATTGAAAAAATCTATTCCGCAATTGCAGGAAAGCCAAAAGGCCATAATTTTTTGATAGAAAAAGACAAGGTATTTGGTATTGCACGCCATATGTCAGAACTTGGCGGCTAAGCGGCCAAGTTCTGACCTAAATAATATGGTTAGCCTTGCCAATCGACTTTAGTGATCCTCCTGCCAGTCACCCCTACCAATCACATTGCAGTCCAAAGCCATGTAATAAACGACGCGTTGCAAAATCTGACGTTTGCGATGTAAAAAAAGCTAAATCTGCAGAAGGATCCATTTGTTCCGATAAAGGCGTTAACAGAGAAGCAGCACGCCGAGAAATTGCTTCGGCAGGGTCAAGCCAATCAACTGGCCAATGAGCAACTTTTCGAAAAACATTAATTAAAAATGGATAGTGAGTACAAGCAAGCACAACAATGTCGGTGCGGCCATTGCTCTTTTCAATAAAGCAACCTGCAATTTCTCTGCGTACCAATTCATAATCAATATCCATGCCACGCAAATAGCCTTCGGCTATCATTGCAAGGCTCTCACTCCCTACCAAGCGCACTTGGCATTGCTGTGCAAAAGACGCAATAAGGTCGCGAGTATAGGCACGTTTTACGGTTCCAGGTGTCGCTAAAACAGAAATAATCCCGCTCAATGTTTGCTCGGCTGCAGGCTTAATTGCCGGAACAGTTCCTACAAATGGCACACTGCTAAAATGTCGTCGCAAATCGGCCAAAACAAGCGTTGAAGCTGTATTGCAAGCGACAATGCAAAGCTCGGGATCATAACGGCGTATCAGCCATTCAAAAAGAATAAGAATACGTTCTCGCAGCGCATCTTCATCCCAAGTACCATAAGGGAAACCCGCATCATCAGCCACATAGATGAAGTGGCGATCGGGCATTACAATACGTGCTTCACGCAGTACCGATAGGCCACCGATACCGCTATCAAAAAACAGCACAGGACGAATACGCTCGCTCATAAATTCCTACTCGCAATCACTGATTGGCTTTTTATCTACCCTACCCTTGCGCGGTGCTTCACCTTCGGGTGCACCTGCCCCGCGTGGCCTTTGCGGCGAAAACCTATCCAGTGACGAGATAACACCACGTAAAAGCTTAAGCTCTGAATCGCCAAAATCTGCCCTCGTTAAAACCGCTCGAATTTTATCAACCATTACTTGCTTGCGCTCTACCGGCCTAAAATAGCCCCTAACATCCAAAGCGTCTTCCAACTGACCGAAAAATCCATAAAGGCTATGTTTTTCAGCAGGTACATACTCTGGGCCACGAAAAGCTGTGTCCGTGCTCTTATCTAACGAGGTCTTCATCCACTCATAAGACATAAGTAAAACAGCTTGCGCAATATTTAAAGAGGCAAATGCAGGATTGACCGGAAAAGTTACAATTTCATCAGCAAGGCTAACTTCTTCATTAGAAAGTCCAAAACGTTCACGCCCAAATAAAATGCCTGTTTTTTGACCATTTGTTTCTAATGCTCGTAACTTTTGGGTTGCTTCGACAGGACTACGTACTGGTTTAAAGCCATCGCGTTCACGGGCTGTCGTTGCATAGATAAAAGTCAAATCACCAACAGCATCACGCAAATCATCAAAAACAACCGCATTTTCGATAATATGATCAGCTTTACTTGCTGCAGAAAAAGCTTTTTCACTAGGAAATTCTTCGCGTGGATTAACAAGACGCAACTCCGCCAAACCAAAATTAGCCATTGCACGTGCTACCATGCCAATATTTTCTGGCAATTGCGGATTAACAAGAATGATTGCAGGCCCCTCTTTAATCATTGCGCGATTTTTATCTGTACCAGCCATAATAATATATTTTCTCTAATTTACCTAAATTAAACATTGTTGAAAGATCAATATCACCAACAAAAAGAGATTAAAAAACCTTTGATCGTTTTTTGATATTATCATGATAAAGTCAATAGTGAACCTAAACTTAGTATGGCTAATTAAGGCAAGTTCTACTTAACCATGCAATATAAAATGTCGTTTTGCACTTATGCATTCCTAACTCAATGAATCATGCGCTTTTCAATATCGATTAAAGTGTTTTCGTACAACATCAATAGATATTAACCTTTTAGCAACCTTAATCTAAGTTATTTATTTTCTTCCTCAAAAAATCACAAAAACGGTCAGAGATAATCATTTTTTTGCCTAACTGAAGCCTTGTTTGCAGTCCAGTTTTGGTTTCATGAAAACAGAAATAATTAACTTAACTGATATAGACAGATTGATGAGGTTCAAAATGAAAAGTGAAACAAGAACGACCGTCGCGCTTTTTGCAACAGGACTTATTGCTATAATTATGGTTTTTGGCGCAAATCTTACAATCTCAGATGTTATTCATTACTTTGTTCAATAATAGCAGATTTTAACTTATTATCATTGACTATTATTATTTATGATAAAGCTGCAAGTGGAACTAATTAATTGACGAAAATATATATAGATATTTCAATCTAAAGAGATTTTAATTCTCCCATGGATAGCGATTTGCTTTTTCATTAGCCATATCCTATCATATGCTATGCTTTTTACCTCTCCTCTTACACCCGCGCGTCTCATTAAACGCTATAAACGGTTTTTAGCCGATGTCATTCTTGAAAATGGCGATGAAATAACGGTGTCGGTTCCAAATACAGGTTCCATGCGCGGACTACTTCATGAAAATGGCAAGGTTTGGCTCTCACATTCTAGTTACCCCACCCGTAAATACCAATATCGACTGGAAATAGTTGAATCTGATAATATTTTAGTTGGCATTAACACATCTATTCCCAACAAAATTGCGGAAGAAGCTATCCGAAATGGTCTTGTAGTCGACTTGGCAAATTATAGTACTGTTTTGCGCGAACAGCGCTATGGCAGCAATTCTCGGATTGATCTATTGTTAAAAGATATTAATAGAGTTGATACTTATGTCGAAGTTAAAAACGTTCATTTTATGAGAGAACAACGCCTGGCGGAATTTCCCGACACGGTAACCGCGCGCGGTGCTAAGCATTTGCGTGAATTAGTTAAGATGGTAGAACAAGGTAAACGAGCGGTCATGCTCTTTGTTATTCAACGCGAAGATTGTGACAAAATGTCAATTTGCGCAGATTTAGATCTTATTTATGGTGAAGAATTTCAACTTGCACGTAAAAAAGGGGTTGAGGCTTTTGCTATTGGGTGCAAAATAGATATTGAAAAAATTGAGGCTTATCGGGCCCTACCAATCATAGAATCGCCAAACATAGAATCGATGGATAATTAATGGTTTCCTATATAGATTATAAAAAAGTACCAATTGAATATACAGGGCAGATCCGAATTTTTGATGAGGAAGGTTTTGCGGGTATGCGCAAAGCTTGCAATTTAGCAGCTCGCTGCCTTGATGCATTGATCGATTTCATTAAACCAGGCATTACAACCCAATCGGTTGACGATTTCGTTTTTGCTTTTGGTGCCAAAGAAGGTGCTTTGCCAGCAGATCTTAACTATCGCGGTTTTACACATTCTTGCTGCACATCACTAAACCACGTGGTGTGTCATGGTATACCAGGTGCGCGCATATTAAAAGAGGGTGATATTGTTAATGTTGATGTCACTTTTATTGTTGATGGCTGGCATGGCGATTCAAGCCGCATGTATCCGGTGGGCAAGATTAAGCGCGCGGCCGAACGCTTAATGGAAGTAACCCACGAATCTCTCATGCTTGCTATTGCGGCGGTAAAACCAGGCGCACGAACAGGTGCGATAGGGCATGCAATTCAAACCTATGCTGAAAGCCAACGATGCTCAGTTGTGCGAAATTTTTGCGGTCATGGCGTTGGGCAATTATTCCACGATACACCCAATATAGTTCACTATGGCATCCCAAGTGATGGTCCAGAACTGCGTGAAGGCATGATTTTTACAATTGAGCCAATGATTAACCTCGGCAAGCCCGATGTAAAAATTTTGAACGATGGCTGGACGGCAGTTACTAATGATAAATCATTGACCGCGCAATATGAGCATACGGTGGGGGTAACGGCAAATGGTTGCGAAATATTTACACTTTCGCCTGCTAATATGTTTTATATTCCTCCTAAAAGCTGATTGAAACTTGTACCACTTATCTTTCAATACTCCTTCCTGTTTGATCACGCAAAAAAGCAGGAAAGGACTATTGAAATCTAGCGTTTTTATCTTGCATTAAAATACAAGCCATCCGTAATTGATCATAAAAACTTTATACAGACATGTAAGGGGGAAGCCATGTCGGGTAAGGAACATAAAGACACTTTTCAAGAAGCTGATTTTTTTAACCTTGTAGGTCAAATAGTACCACAGGTAAAATTGAATTCCCCAAAAGGTGTTAAATCACCGGATGCAAAAAACATTAAGACAAAACCACCCAAAGAAAAAATGCATTATGAAGGGCACCGACAAAGACTACGCCAACGCTTTATCGAAACAGATGGTCAAGGGCTTGCTGATTACGAATTATTAGAGCTCCTGTTATTTCGCTCATTACCTCGTGCGGACACAAAACCACTTGCAAAAGCTCTCTTACATCACTTTGGAACGCTAGCAGATGTGCTCGGTGCGGATATTAAGCGCCTAATCGAAGTAAAAGGGTGTGGTGAATCAATTGCTTTAGACCTCAAAATCATTGGTACAACAATCACAAAAGCCAATAGGGCAAGTATTAATAAACGCAATATTTTTTCATCTTGGGATAAGGTTATAGATTATTGCACATCTGTCATGGCGCATGAAACTATTGAGCAATTTCGTATATTATTTCTTGATAAAAAAAATGGTTTAATCGCTGACGAAGTCCATCAAAGCGGAACGATTGATCATATCCCTGTCTATCCAAGAGAAGTAATGAAGCGGGCTTTAGAACTTGCTGCTGCTGCTATAATCCTTGTGCACAACCACCCATCGGGAGACCCTACTCCGTCGCGAGAGGATATCTCCATGACTATAAAACTGATGGAAGTCGCCAAAGGCTTAAATATTAATATAATAGATCACTTAATTATTGGCAGAAATGGCTATGTCAGCCTAAAATCCCTTGGTCTCATATAAATAAAAAGCCAACTTTCCAATTAAAAAAGTTGGCTCTTATTTCATATTCAACTGGATATGCTTACAAATCAATATCCAAAATTGCCATAGAAAAATTATAGGATAACTCACCTTCATCATCATCGACATATACAACGCCAATGAATTCATCATCAATATAAACTTCGCATGAATCATCTTTACGCGGCCGAGGCTTAACACTAATCGCCGCATTACCGAATGTTCGCTTAAAGTAAGCATCTAACTTTTTAATTTCTTCGGGTTTCACCAGATTCTCCTGCTAAAATTCTAACTAAATTTAAAAATATTTATAGCAAACAAACAAATATATTAGCTACTACTTATTTTTAATTCAATTGCATCTCTATTTAATATAGGTCGGCTTGTTGGTGCTTAAAGGTGCAACTAAAAGTAATTACCTTTTTATAAAAGACATCTGTTTTCCCAATTGCAATCATTGTAAAAAAAATAAAGCCAACGCTAATATACTATTGCAAGCGTAATATGATTAACAGCACCATTTTTCAACCTATTAAAACACATATATGACAAATTTCTGCTTAAATAAGGCCAAAGCAGATCAACAATTATTTCGTCAATCACTTTTTTTGTTTTGTTGCAAATATTATTCATAATCGGTTTAACATAAAAATATGAAACCTTGAGACATATGGTTTGCCTATTGAAGGGAGCGATGAAGGCTCAAAAGATTAAAAAATATATTATGTCAGCATTTAAAAAGTAATTGGGCAAAAAATAATTTTAAAGCCAATTTCAAATACTGGCATTTTGATGCAACAATCATTATTCAGGTGGCAGCCAAGCATATGCGTTAATGTTTAAACTATAGGGATATTGAAGAACTGTTATTGGACTACGGTATCAAGATTAATCTCAGTTAAATCAACTTTTGGATATTTAAATATGCACTAAAACATGAAAAACGCTCACCTAAACTCAAAAAGCCTCATTGTGGGTCTGTTCGCATTGATGAGACTTATATTAAGGTTAAAGACCAAGGGTTAGATTTATGAAATATTTTTATCTCCCAATCAATAAACATGGTGTTTTCATTGATTTGTTGACCAAAACATAGAGGGATAGAAATGCTGCCATACGCTTTTTTTCTCAAGGCTTTCAAAGATGATAGGTTCTTTGCACATTAATACCCTTGGCAAAGATTAGAACAGATAAAGCAAAGACTTTTTCTAGTTTCTTACAGTTATTGACTGAAAATGATTTGCTTGTTGGAAAGCATATCCATTATGTAACCTTAGATACTGTCATATGGCATTGAAAGCGTTCATTCTCGGCTTAAAAGACCAATATCGCTAAATGGTGGCTTTCAATCATCTAAGACTGCAAGCAAATAATAATTGGCTATGATCCAACTTCAATCTTAAAAGGGATTTGGGTCAAAGGGCGCATAGACTACACCAGAGCAAAACCAATTGCACCACGATATATTTGGAATAAGATGGTTAACTATAGCTAAAGACTCGGCACTCAAGGCGTAAATTGCGTCGAACGCAAACTTAGCGACGACGCCGTTGCAAATATTAGCCCACATTTATTCTGGCTCTCTGTGTAGGGGACTGTATCATTTGAGACAGATTTACACGATATTTGTGTCGGGTGGATTTGGAACATTTTTTTATTAATTAATTGAAAATAAAAATAAAATTTGCGATTGATTGAAAAATTTTCATAAATTATGTGCAATTGGAAAATAGATCATTTTTTATCGAACGATGATCAAAGCTGTATCATTTTCGTTTAAATCTTGATCACTCTCTAGCCTTAGAGATATCGGGGTTAGCGGCTTGGTCGTTCATAATAATTACCACGATATTTGAGACAGATTATAATTTATGGTGGGAAATATGCTTTAAAAGCCAAAAAGAAACTTCCTACCATAAAAAAATCAATAAAAACAAAAAGTTGATAGACTTAAGGTTTTAGCTATAAAAGAGCTTGGTGGGAAGTGTGACGTTTAGCGATCCCCCCAAATAATTTGGTCAACTTCAAATTTTGGCTTTGATCCTTTGGGTTTTGCTGAACCTATAATTGATGCATCGCAATCAGAATTTTGAAAGCCTTTAATACCGGCACATTTAATAGCGGCGTCCTTCAGTTCTGTTCTATCCATTTTGCCTAGCTCGAGATAAATATTCCCTGCACTCGATCCATCAACGCTAATGTTACATAACGCACTTTGAGTACTCACATGGCTGATTCTGCAACCGGAAAGCTTTAACGTCTGACCAAGATAAGCATCATCATTTAACGCATAATCTAGAGACGAAACGGTGCGCAATTCTTCGGCCTGGGCAGCTATAGGCATTGCCAATAGACAGATAGATGCAGCTATGATTGATTTTTTCATGGAGTTGCTCCGTTATTAATAATCAGTTTAAGGCCGCCGCCTTGCCGGGGTTGATATCGCCATTAAGAATGCGCTTTTTAAGTTTGACCATTTCAAGGGCGATTGTGGCGGTTAGCTCATCATCATCATTAAAGTCTGTACCGGTATTGAGCATGTCGTTATAAATATCAGCAGCAACACCCGTAATGTGGACCTTAGTTGGACGCTGCCCTAGCCCTTTATAGACATCTTCAACCTTACCAGCAATTTTTATTAATATCACAGTATCCACGGTGCGCAAGCTACTTGGTGCGGATGCCGCATTATTGAACATCTCGCCTTCACCGGTAATAAGCCATTGGGCATTAATATTTAAAGTCTCGACATATTGACGGATAACCTCAGCATTTGGAACGCTATCTCCTCTTTCATAACCAGCCAACGACTCACGACCTATGCCTAGCTTACTAGCAAAACTTATTCTGTCAGGGTCACCAAAATAAAACCTAACATCTCTAAGTCTTTGCCCTAACTTAGTTTTTATCTTCTCTGGACGAGCCAAATTAAAACAATCATAAAACCAAGATATTTGTTTACAAAACAAAGATAATGGTTTAATGTCCCTAATTATACGGTACATATGCACCGTTCGATTGTACCTTTAACACCAAACAAAAGCAGATACGCCAATATCTGCTTTTATCGAGGCATCCTATGAAGAAAGTCCATCACTATGACTGGCAAGACATTAAAGCCGCCCTTCATCGTAAAGGCATGACTTTTACTGCACTTGCCGAACTTTATGACCTTAACCCAGCTGCATGCAGGAAGGTTAAAAATTCAGTTAATCAAAAAGCGCAAGCTGCCATCGCTGATTTTTTAAAAATACCGGCTGAGGAGCTTTGGCCTGACAGATATCCCATTCAGAAACCTACCATCCTCTCTAGCAGATATAAGGCAATGTTGGAAAGTAAAAAATCTAACGTTGTTGCTGACATGGAGAAGGCAGCATGAACAGAGTCATGTCAAAAATTTTCGTAGTAGCTGACATTAAACTTGTGAGGCAAAGCTAATGGTTAAGCGCCGCGACACGATGACCTATGATCTATTCCGCGACTATCAACCGGAAGACGTCGCGGCAAAGATTGCGCCTGAATTTACCAAGGGTGGCACGCTCAATGTGAAGATTGCAAGGGTGGTGGCTCATGCCTGCGAACAGTCTGGCAAAAGCCGTGAGGCGATAGCAAGTGAGATGTCGGCATTTTTAGACCAAAAGGTGACGCTTAACATGCTTGATGCCTATGCAAGCCCTGCACGCGAAACCCACAAAATAACAGTTGAGCGGTTTATCGCGCTTTTGGAAGTGACGCAGTGTTACGGCTTACTTGCTTTTTTGTGCCAGTTTGCTGGCTATGTGGCGGTGCCGGAGCGTTATGGCGATATTATTGAGATTTGGCGTGAAGACCGCGAGATTGAAGAGCGCCAAAGACGGCGCGATGCTTTAATGGGAAAAGTGAGATCATTAAAATGAAGCTTTTTCAAGAATATTTATCAGCACAAGAGATTGCCGATGCTGCGAAGAGCTTGGGTTTGAAAGTTGTACCGCATACAAAGCGCGGTGTGCAGTTGGTTATCATTAAAAACAATTGGGATGCTTCACCACTTTGCCGCAAGCGTGAGGGTAGCCAAGGCGGTGGCGGCAATGAATATCATTACAGCTTGCTACCGCTTGCCTTGCAAACCGCTTTACAATTAAAACACACGAAAGATAACAAGTTAGTTGCTGCAGAAAACGCAAAGGCGCAGGATGTCGCGGTTATTGAGCGTATGAACCCAACTGCGCTTAGTGCAAGACAGCGTGACATTATGCATGCGCGCGCTGGCGTTTTACACCACATTAATTTGCGCATGATTGAAAATAGTCAAACGCAGCGCAGCGCCATTTTATCATTTTTAAGTGACATGACAAACGATAGGCTACCCGCAAACTTACACGCATTAGCAATGAAAGCTAATGATAAGGGGCGCGGCCTATCACGCGGTACCATATCGCGCTGGTTTGTGATGCGCGACAATGGTGGTTTGCCCGCTCTTGCGCCTAAGAAAACGCGCGAAAAGGACAATGCCCCTTTATGGCTTAAAGATTTTTTAAGCTATTATCGCCAACCGCAAAAGCCAAGCATTGCGCAAGCCTTTCAATGTTGGTGCAAAGATAACGGTAATGCAATATTGCCAAGCTTGCGGCAAGTGCGCCATGCGGTTAGTAAACTTACCGAGATTGAAAAACAGCGTGGGCGGATGGGCCCTAATGAATTAAAAACCCTTAAAGCCTTTAAAGCGCGAGATGTATCGGATTTATTGCCCGCAAGCGTTTATGTCGCGGACGGTAAGACCTTTGATGCAGAGATTGCCCACCCACTTAATGGCCAGCCATTTAGACCAGAGCTAACAACGATTATTGATGCACATAGCCGCAAGATTGTGGGCTGGTCGGCAGCGTTAGATGAAAACGCCCATGCGGTTATTGATGCTTTGTTAATGGCAGCAAGAACCTGCGGCATACCAGCAATATTTTATAGTGATAATGGACCTGGCTATAAAAACCAAAAGATGGAAGATGGCTTAACCGGTTTTCTAGCGCGGCTTAGCATTACACCATCGCATGCGACGCCTTATAACAGCCAAGCCAAAGGCGTGATTGAAAATTTCAATAAACGTTGGACAAGTTTGGCACGTGAAATGCCAACCTATATTGGCCGCGATATGGATAAGCAGGCAGGGCAACTTGTTCACAAAACCACACGCAAAGAATTAAGACTTAGCGGTGTGTCAAGCTTATTGCCAAAATGGCAGCAGTTTTTGGATTGCTGCCAGAATTTGATCGATGACTATAATAATACACCGCAACGCAGTTTAGAAAAAAACATTGATCCGCAAAATGGCAAGCGCCGCCATATGACACCAAATGAAGTTTGGGCGCGCGCAATAGCCAATGGCTTTGAACCTTATCTTGTTGATGATATTGAGGCGCGCGATTTATTGCAGCCATGGGTTATCCGCAAAACACGGCGCGGCTTGGTGGATTGGCTAGGCAATAGCTATTTTGCGATGGAACTTGAGCCTTATCATGGACAAGAGGTGATTGTTGCCTATGACATTCATGACGCTGGCCAAGTCGTTGTGCGTGACATTACTTTACTTGATGATGAGCGCAAGCCCGGCAAGTTAATTGCTATTGCACGATTTGAGGGTCACAAAACACGCTATGTGCCATTAAGCTTTGAGCAAGCAGCAATGGAAAAACGCCATAAGGGGCGCAAAGACCGTGCGATGCGCAAAGTCAATGAGATTGATAATGAGTTGCGAGCAATAAGCATTGATAGCTTTGTGGAACCAATGCCGATTATCGATAGAGCCACAGCCACTTTACCACGCCCAATTTTGGTTGCTGATAATGATGTTCAGAAAACAGCGCCAACTAGCTGCGATCAATCAAAGAGCAAACAGGCAAAAAGCAAACCCGCTATTCAAAAATGTGAAGCCAATAATAAGCGTCCAAACTTCAGGGATGATGCAGAGTATTGCGTATGGCTTTTGAATAACCCTGAAAGAGTGACGCTACAAGATCAGATCAATATTCGGGAAGATCTTTTGGCAACCAAGCACAATATGACTTTTCTCGCACGTCAAGGAATTAATCTTGATGCCCTCGCAAAGCTTTCAAGATCAGCTGCATGACGCGCGAGATGTCGAAACAATGGAAGATATAGCATGAAAAATGAATTTGTTGAAACAGAAAATATTAGACGTTTTGATGCTGGCCTCTCTGCCCTTGAGCGGCGGGGCGCGCAAGAGGCTTGTTTAATGGTGGTTGATGGCCGCCCAGGGCTTGGTAAAACAACCGGCTTGCATCGCTGGGCATGCCAAAATGATGCGGTTTATTTGCGTGCCAAAAAGGAATGGAACCCCGGTTGGTTTTTAAATGAATTATTGACTGAACTAAAAGTAAGCCCAGCCCATGCTTTTCAAAAACGGTTTAATCAAGCCATGGAAGCGATGTTAAAGCGCCAAAGCGTAATGGTGGCACAGCGGCAAACCTTTTCGGTGGTGATTGATGAGGCTGACCATATTTCAAAGAACAGCCGGATTATGGAAACCATCCGTGATTTTGCTGATTTGGGTGACATTGTTTTTATTTTGGTGGGTATGGGGCGCTTGCGCGACAACTTGACAAGCTTACCACAAATAGCAAGCCGCGTTGCCCAATATGTGCATTTTGAGCCTGCAAGCTTAGATGATGTGCGGCTTTTCATGAACTCTATCTGCGACATACCAGTGAGTGATGATTTGGTGGGCTTTGTAACCCAAGTAACACGCGGCTTTAACCGCGAGATCAAGGAAGCGATTGCTAATATTGAACGGGCGGGAAAACGCGGCGAATTTAGCGCAGAAAACCCAATGTGCTTGCGCGATATGGCGGGCAAGTTGCTGGTTAATGACCGGCAAAGTGGCAAGGCCATTTTTGTGCCGGAGGTGGTGTGATGCCAGGTGCAGGAACATATCAAATTGCCATTTTGGGCGCTATTGGAAATGGCTTAAAATCAATGGACGAGCTTGCTGAGCATTTGCCAATTAGCCGCAAGGAAATAAGCAAAGCGGCTAGTCGTTTAGTGACAAAAAGCTTGATTGAGCGCACTGCAATTGGACAATTTCAACTAAGCCCAACGGGAAGCGATTTACTAGCGACTGGCGGCAAAATTACCAGCGGACCTAATGGCCCAATGGCTTGTTTGAAGGCACGAAATGATACCTTTCGGCAAAGGGCATGGAGTGCCATGCGTTTGCAAAAGCGCTTTACCATTCCATCGATTGTCACCGTTGCCAAGAAAGCTAAGGATAGCGATCCTGAAAGCAATTTACAACGTTATATCAGCAACCTCATTAAAGCTAATTATGTCGTGCTTTTGCCAAAGCGTGAAGCAGGCACCAAAGAAACATCTAACGGTTTTAAGGTCTTTAGGCTGATAAAAGACACGGGCTATTTAGCACCTATTTGGTCAAAAGGTGAAATGAAAGACCGCAATATGATGATGGAGGATGCCCAATGAATTATCCTCAGCTTGATGCATATGCTTTGCAACTTTTAGAAAATGCGATTTTACGCTTTGGCTCGATTAAGGCAACAGCTGAACATATTGGCTATACGCGCTCTAGCGTATCGCTTGCAAGGTCGCAAAAATATCCAGGTGATACCTATAAAATGCGCAGGGCCATTTTGCAAAATTTAAGCGGCATTGTTGCCTGCCCTTATTTGCAAAAAGACTTAAGTGCCAAAGCTTGTGCGGACTTTTGCGCACGCTCAGTGCCAACATCAAGCCGCGCAGAGGTTAAGCATTGGCAAGCCTGCCAAGCATGCCAGTTTAACCCCAAAAATATGAGACTAAAAAGCGAAAGGCCAACAGACGAAAGGATATTAGCATGACAATGAAAAATACTGATGGCCGCATACCTGAAGGCCTTATGAAATTACATGATGAATTTTTGAAATTAGCAGGGCGCGGTCACGTTGTTTTGTCAGCGAGTGATTGTCGGCGTATTGCTTTGCAGCTTGTTTATGAAATGGCTGCAAGCCGTGATTATCGCGTGGTGCCCTTTCCCTTTGCGAAGCCATTTGATGTGCCGGCAAACAACAATAATCACGGCCCAAAAGCCGCTTAATATTTCTCAAAAATTACAAAGATAAAAGGAGTTTTAAAATGGCAAGAAAGACAAAAAAAGCCGCAATGGTTTGTGTGCCACAAAACCGCGATGAAGTTGTAAAACATATTGGCCGCATTGGTTTTTTACAGGGGCAAATAACCATTGCCCGCGCCAACCATGATGAGCGTGT
Source organism: Bartonella sp. HY761 (assembly GCF_026743145.1). NCBI lineage: Bacteria > Pseudomonadati > Pseudomonadota > Alphaproteobacteria > Hyphomicrobiales > Bartonellaceae > Bartonella > Bartonella sp. HY761. The sequence continues at coordinate 1,403,167 of NZ_CP104887.1, read as the reverse complement.
ACGTGCAATTGGTGAACAATTGGAAGAAGCAACCACGCCATTTGCTGAGGAGCTTAAAAGCTTGGAAGCGGGTGTGCAAGCCTTTTGCGAAGCTAACCGCAATGACTTGACGAGCGGTGGCAAAGTTAAATTTCATGACTTTGGTACGGGACGGGTTAATTGGCGGCTGCGCCCGCAAAGTGTGTCACTGCGTAACACTGTTGCGGTGATTGAAGCGTGCAAGGCGTTAGAGCTTGCCAAATTCATACGCACGAAAGAAGAAATCAATAAGGAGGCGATGCTAGCAGACCCTGAAAAGGCCAGCAAAATTGCTGGCGTAACTATCAAATCAGAAGGCGAAGATTTTGTGATTGAGCCCGTTGAATTGCAAACCAGCCAAAAGGGAGCTGCATGATGATAAACCACTATTTTGCTTATTGCTATAATGATGGCGCAATTAATTTTACACGCTGCGCCGAGGCACTGCCAAAAGGCGCAACCATATTCGCTGAAGGTGATGGCGAAATATTTAGAGACTACATATTAAAAAAATGCCGCCTTGGTTTTGACAAACGCAGCTATTTTTGCCCTGGTCTTATCGACAAGGATTTAGCTGAATTTATTCGTTGGCATAAATGGGCGCTTCCTGAACAGGCAAAATTTTTAAAGAATTTTGAAGGTGGAGCATGAGCGCGATTAATGCTGCCCAAATAAAAGCAATCCATGCTGAAGCGCGCCACATTGGCATGGATGAGGATATGCGTCGTGCGTTTATGTTGCGTGAGGTTGGCAAAACAAGCTGCAAGTTGATGAGTGAACTTGAGGCACAAAAGGTGATTTTAGGCTTAAAAAAACTGGCGGGCAATGCAGGCGTTAAAGCACGGCGATCTAAAAGTGCAACGGTGAGCGGTAAATATGCGAGTATTTTGCGGGCAATGTGGCTTAATGCTTACCATTTGGGCGTTGTGCGCAACCGTGATGACAAGGCTTTAATTGCTTTTGCCAAGCGTCAGAGTGGCGCAGATCACACGCAATTTCTAACGGATGGTAAGGATGCTGCAAAAATTATTGATGCGTTAAAAGCCATGATGATGAGAGAGGCCAATGTGGATTGGACGATTAATGCGCAAGACATTAGGGGCAAACCAAAACGGCGCACGGAATTATTGCAACGGCGTGTTTTAATTGCACAGCGCCGCATGCTTGGCATTATTGAAGCCAAAAAAATAGAAGCGGACCAGCTAAATGCTGAAATTGCCCGCCTTGGTGCATTGGTCAGAAAAAAGAAAAAGGCGGCTGTGTAATGAAGCATTTAACTGTTAATGCAGAGCTTAAAAATTTTGTGCTTAAAAACCACGCTGAGATCAATAGCTACCATAAAAGCTTATGTGAAGAAGGCTTTACATTTTTATCGCGTAAGACGCGTTTTTGGAGCCGTAAAGATGGTGGCGTATCTGTCAAGTTGGTTTACGGAAAGCAAAGTGAAAATTACAGCGAAGAGCAAAACGTACTCTTAAGGCTAAATGCAGAACAAACAACTTTAAATATTTCCTTGCAAAGGTGTAACGGCAAATTTGTATTTAGTTACAAAGGGACATTAAAATGATTGAAGGCCTTACCATAGAGCTTGATGTTTTAGCCCCTGCTGTTGAGGAAGTGGCGAGCATTTGCGATATGAAAACGGCTTTATCCTTGGTGACACATTTTGGCGGCTGCCGCATTTGGGTACCACAAAAATGGCGCGAGGGGCATGAGTTAAACATTATTGGCGAAACCGAAGCCAAATTATTAATTGAGCGCATGGGCGGTGGTGAGCTTAATATACCTCGCCGCCCATTTGACGCCCAAGGTTTGCATCTCATGATTGAGCGTTTGGCTGGCAGAGGTAAAACACAGCGTGAGATTGCTTTATTGCTTGGCATTGCCATGAAGACGGTTCGTGATCATATCAGAAAAAAGAGATTGCCGAAGATAACAAAAAGCGGTAAATCTCAAATCGCTCTGGATCTTGGTCAGCTAGACCTTGAAGAATATTTAAAGCACAAAGCATAATCTTTAAAATATATATCTTTAAAATATACGGGCGCGATGCCCGTGCCTTTCCCCTATAAAATTTCGCATTATCGGACATAAGTTTTTTAAAAAGGCTGTCCGATGTTATATAAAGCTGAAATTCTTGCAATTTGCCCACAAGCTGATCTTAAAATTGTTGATGCGATTGTATCAGAGGGCCATAAGGGCGCATGGGAGCGCTTTGGTGTAACAACGCCCATAGCGCAAGCAAAATTTATGGGGCAGATAATCCATGAAAGTGCAAACCTCACGCGTGTGGAGGAAAACCTGCGTTATTCAGCTAAGCGGCTTTGCCAAGTTTGGCCAAAGCGTTTTCCCAACCTTGCAGCTGCACAGCCCTATGCCAATAATCCGCAAAGCCTTGCTAATAAGGTTTACGGTAACCGGCTTGGCAATATTGCGGCAGGCGACGGTTATAAATTCCGTGGGCGCGGCCTAAAGCAAACAACAGGTCTTTACAATTATGTCCGAGTTGGAATGCGTCTTGGGCTTAATCTTATTGCTAACCCTGATTTGTTATTGCAGCCTGACTATGCCTTTTTATCCGCCCTTTCCTTTTGGCAGGATAATATTGGCACCAAGGGTGAGAGCGCATCAGTTAAAGAAATTACCAAAATTGTTAATGGCGGTTATAACGGACTAAATGAGCGGCAGTTAGTAACCGAACGCGCCCTTGATATTCTTGACACGCGCCGCATAAAACAGCGTGAACTTGAAATTGGCAATAAGGGTAATGATGTGCGGCTTTTACAAGCTGAACTGGTGGAACTTGGCTACAAAATCGCTATTGATGGTAGCTTTGGCAAAAAAAACAGCTGATGCATTAAAACAATTTCAGGATAAAAGTTTTTTAAAAGAAAGCGGTATTTATGATGAAAATACGCGCCTTTCTTTAAAACTCAATTTGATGGAAGACCGCTTAAAAGCAGCGCCGGTTGTTGAAGCTGAAGCAGATCATCAATTAAAACCAAACATTCAAGTAGACCAAGAGCCATTACCAGATTTGCCGTTGGATAGCGTTTTAACATTAACGGCGCAAATAGCACTTGGCATGTATGGCGATGTTATGGGCATTGAACGCATTGAGGTTTTTGATGACGCTGATGGCAAGCTTTTAAAAATAAAGCGTTTGGCAATGTGTTTATGGGCTGAAGTTAAACAAATGGGCGATTTTGAGGGAGGCAATCAAGCACTTTTAAATATTGAAAGTGCGGTTTATTGGGCAACGCAGCAAGCTGCCAGTAAACACAACCAATAGGTGTTTTATGCGATTTTTTTCCTATCTTTTTCTTGTCTTGAGTTTGATGTTTTTAACCGCTTGTGCAAGCAGGCCTGCTTTGACGGAGAGTAGTGTTTTATCTTTTGCGCCGCTTACTAATTATCTTATTGACTGTGTGGTGGTTGCAATTGTTGCGGTTTTAGGTTGGGCTTTTACGCGGCTTACCAATTATTTACGGGTGCTTTTTGGCTTACGCATTGATGAAAGCCAACGAGCGGTGATTATGGGTGCAGTGGAGCGCGGAGTTAATTTTGCTGCCGATATTGTTCGCGAGCGCATCAAAGTAAACCAAGGTCTTAAACTTGATGTGCGCAGCGAGTTAATCAAACGCGGCGGTGAATATGTGCAGCAACGGGTGCCAGATGCTGTTGCTTATTTCAAGCTTAAACCGGTTGATATTGCCGATATGATAGCGGCAAAACTTGAGCAACAAGGTTTGTTTGAAAAATTCAAAAACATTGATGGGCGTTAGCTATGAATAGCGCAGATATTCAAGTGATTGTTTCCATATGCGCTATGCTGATAACCATCGGCACGGCGGTATGGAATTTAATCACTGCTGGCAGCCGCAAAAATGAAAAGCAAATACAGCAATTGATTGAGTTAAACGCCGAGCAAACCAAGCGAATTGACACTTTGGAAAGCACGGTCAAAACCTTGCCTGATGTGACTGCACTCCATAACATCCAATTGTCGCTAGCAGAATTGCGCGGCGACATGCGAGTTATCAGTACCAGTATGGAGCCATTAAAGGGGCTTGCCACGCACATTAATGAGTTGCTGATTGAGAATGCGAAAGGAAAGCCATGAGCCTTGATTTTTCAAAGCTAGCCAAGAAGGTGGATGAAGACGCGCGGTTAATTATTTTACGCGCATTGCTCATGGCACCGGGCGGCGAGTTAAACGAAACAATCATCGATGACACATTGCAAGAGTTTGGCCATAACCGTCCCCGCGCTTGGGTGCGCCAACAAATAAGCTATCTTAATGAAGTTGGCGGCGTCATCATGGATGATAGCAAACCGATTAGGATTGTAAGCATTACCCGTGCCGGAATTGACCACACGGATCGTAAAGCATTTCTTGAGGGCGTAAAAAAGCCGCGTCCAGAAATTTAAAGGTTTAAAGCATGGCCCATGATGATGCCACCAAGCGTGAAGCCTGTAGCCTTTTTGTGCATAAACGCATTGCGCTAACCAATATTGCGGTTTTAACCAATGTGTCATTACCCACCATTAATCGCTGGAAGCGCGAGGCAAAGCTTGCAGGGGACGATTGGGATAGAGCGCGATCAAGCGCATTGGTGACGGGTGAAGGCTATGCGGTATTAATTGCGGCAGCGTTGGAAGAATTTGCCCTGCAATTTCAAAGCACGATGGAAGAGCTTAAGAGTGACACCACTCTAAGTGCCGGTGAGCGGGTTAAATTAATGGGAACTTTATCGGATGCCTTTAATAAAACCGTTGCTGCAGCAAGCCGCACCGCGCCTAAATTATCAGAGCTTGGCGTTGCCTATGATGTTTTAAAACGCTTTTCAGAATTTGTGGCACTTAATTACACCGATAAAGCTGATAGCATTCTTGAAATGCTTGGGCCATTTGGTGACCATATTGCGCAGGTTTATGATGGAGGGCAATAATGAATGCTCATTTACTACCAAGCAGCACGCGCAAACTAAGCGTTAAAAACTTTAAGGAAGAGCTTGCCAAGCTTGCGGATGAAATGCGCGATCAAATTGAGGCAAGTGTTGATGGCTTTGCCCCTGATAGTGCTGCACGGCTTGAGCGTATTAAAAAAGCCAGTGATCCCATTAATGGCTTTCGCTTTTTTGCTGAGACCTATTTCCCCCATTATTTAACCAAAGCACCAAGCCTATTACACGAATATTTATTCAAACGACTGCCGCAAATAGTGCTGGAAGAAAAAGGCGCACGCGAGACTTTAATTGCGCCGCGTGGTGCGGCAAAGTCAACATTGGTATCGCTAATTTTTCCAATTTGGGCAGCCTTGCGCGGCTATAGCCATTATGCAATACTCATTATGGATGCTTATGCGCAAGCAGCCCTTGCGTTAGAAGCGATTAAGGCCGAGCTTTTATCTAACCCACGTTTAGCGATGGATTTTCCAAAATTTGCAGGTAAAGGCAGGCTTTGGCGCGGGGGTGAGATTGTTTTAAAAAATGGGGCACGCATGGAAGGCGTTGGCGCAGGCATGAAACTGCGCGGCCGCCGCCATGGACCGCACCGCCCAGATCTCATCATGCTTGATGATATTGAAAATGATGAAAATGTCCGCTCGCCCGAACAGCGCGATAAGCTTGAAAGCTGGATATTAAAAGCAGTTTTAAAGCTTGGGCCTGCTGATGACTCAATGAATTTATTTTATGTTGGCACCGTGTTGCACCATGATGCGGTGTTGGTGCGGTTTTCTAATAAGCCTGGCTTTAAAACAAAACGCTTTAAAGCGCTTATGCAAATGCCCGATCATATGCCATTTTGGGAGCAATGGGAAGAATTACTGCGCAATGAAAGTGAAGACGCAGCGCACGAGTTTTATTCAAAAAACAAAAAAGCCATGAGCGAGGGGGCAGAGTTAAACTGGCCTGCCATGCAAAGCCTTGAAGGCTTGATGTTGCAACGGGCTGAAAGCCCTTCGGCCTTTGCGAGTGAACAACAAGGCGAGCCAGTCGCTGAAGGCGCGCCTTTTCAGAATTTGCAATTTTGGGTGCAGCCAAAAACCGATTGGCTTTATTTTGGCGCGGTTGATCCAAGCCTTGGCAAGGCAGGCAAAAGCCGCGATCCTTCAGCTATTTTGGTTGGGGCGATTGACCGCAATAGTGACTATCCCGTTTTAAATGTGGTTGAAGCGCTTATTCGCAAGCGCTTACCTGATTTAATTATTGAAGATGTTATTGCCTTACAGCGCGAATATATGTGCCAATTATGGTTTGTTGAAAGCGTGCAATTTCAAGAGTTTTTGCGCACCGAATTAATGGCGCGCGCATTGCGGCAAGGCTTGGCACTGCCTGCCATAGCCGTCAATAATATAACGGATAAGCGTTTGCGCATTGAGCGCTTACAACCAGCAATTGCGAGCGGCGCTATCCGCTTTCATTCTTCCCAAACCACATTAATCCAACAATTGACGCAATGGCCCTTTGCCGACCATGATGACGGCCCTGATGCTTTGGAAATGTTATGGACCCATAGCATCCAATATGGAGCCAATGCAGCGACAAATTTTGGCAATATTCGCATGGCCGCGTCTCATTTTAGCAATCGCTTTAGAGGCTATAATTTATGAGTAATGTTAATAAAACAGTAAATCCAGAAATAAACCCCGATTTATTTCGGATGTTGGCAAATTTTAAAAATGATATAAATGTTGCCAATTATAGCAAGGTATTGCGTCCAACTGATGAAACCTTAATGCTTAAAGGTGGCGCAAAGGGCATAAGGCTTTATGACGAAGTGCGCCAAGACGGCCATGCCTATGCCGTGCTTGAAAAACGCAAGATGAAAGTAACCGCACGCGAATGGGAAGTGCGCGCTGCTGAAGATAATGACGAGCGTGCGCAAGCAGCCGCCGAGCTTGTTGAAAAAGCTTTAAAGCGCATATCTTTTGATAGCACCTGCAATGCCTTGCTGGACGCAGTGCTTTATGGCTATGCGGTGGCAGAAATACAATGGGAGCTGGTGGGGAATCATATTTTACCCAAAAAGATTGCGCGCCACAGCCAAGCCCGCTTTGCTTTTGATGGTTATGGCAATCCGCGTTTGATAACACCTCTAAACCCAAGTGAAGGTGAAGCCTTACCGGCGCGAAAATTTATTGTACACCGCCATGATGAAGATGGATCAGACCCTTATGGCCGTGGTCTTGGTAAGGTGCTTTTTTGGCATATTTTATTTAAGCGCGAGGGCGTTGGCTTTTGGGCGTATTTTTTGGAAAAATTTGCAAGCCCAACGCCAATTGGCAAATATCCACTTGGCACACCGCCCGTTGAACAAAACAAACTATTGGATAATCTTGTTGCCATGGTGCAATCGGGCGCCTTGGTTTTGCCCCTTGGTTCTGAAGTGAGCTTTTTAGGAAGCGCGCGCGATGGCAAAGCAACCTATGGCGAATGGTGCAGCTTTTGGGATGAGCAAACCAGTATTGCGGTACTAGGTGAAAACCTATCGACCAGCCTTAGCGGTGATGGATCACGCGCGGCAACTGAAACCCATTTGGAAGTATCAGACGGCATTGCCGATGCCGATGCGGATTTATTATCAGCAACGCTTAACCAAACATTGGTACAATGGATTGTTGATTTTAATATGCCAGATGCGCCCGTGCCAACCATTTGGCGACCGCGCACCAAAAATGAAAGCGCGTTAGAAGATTTAAAAACCAAACGCGCTGCGCGCATTGCCCAAGAACTTGAAAACACGAAAACAAGCGTTGCCATGGGCTTTAAACCTGATGAGGGTTTGGAGGCGCATTTATCTGAAATATTTGATAAGGAAATGGTGGTGCTTTCACCACAAGATAAGATAATTTATCAAGATTTAATTGCGGCCGGACAAAGCACGCCCTTTCAAAGCACCCCATTTCAGACCTCACCTTATGGTGGCAGCTTTTCAAGCATTGAGCATAAAGATCAATCTCACGATCAATCACATGATCATGGCATAAACGCAATTGTTGATCAGATTGAAGATATGGCACAACCAGTGATTGATGGTTGGCTTAACCTTATCAGTGACATGCTAAAGGATGCCGCCCAAAATGGTGATAGCCTTGATGATGTGGCAGATAAGTTATTAATTCTTTATCCAGAGCTTGAAACAACGCCTTTAATTGACTTGCTTGGCTATGGGCAAGCAGTGGCTGAATTAACTGGCCGTGCTGATTTAGAGGATGATGTGGCAAATCTTGAAAAGGCAATTCAATGAGCAAATCAGTGATGGGTGGTTTTTTACAGCCCTTTAAAGATGCAATTGATTATTTAAGCCAAAAAACTAACCTTGCCACCGCCACATCGCGCGAGATTGAAGGGCGCGCCCATGACCGCTCATTTGTGATTGCTGGGGCGATGAAAGACGCGCTTTTAACCGATATGCATAATGCAGTGATTGACGCATTAAAAAACGGCAAGCGCTTGGAAGACTTTAGACAAGACTTTGAAAGCATCGTCAAAAAGCATGGCTGGCGCGGCTGGAAGGGCGAAAATAGCGAAGCGGGACGCGCATGGCGCGCACGCACAATTTATGAAACCAATTTGCGCACAGCACAAGCGGCAGGCCGCTATAAGCAAATGACCGACCCTGATATGGTAAAAGTGCGCCCTTATTGGCAATATAAGCATGGTTTTGTGCGCCGCCCCAAACGCCCACGCGCAAACCACCTTGCGCTTGATGGTTTAATCTTGCTCCATGATGACCCAGCTTGGAATAAGATTTACCCACCCAATGACTGGGGCTGCACTTGCGGCGTAGTGCCATTATCCAAACGGCAATTGGAACGCATGGGCAAAAGCGTCAATGATTCACCGCAATTAAATTACCGCAAAGTAAAAGACCCGCGCACGGGCAAAATGGTGGATGTGCCAGAGGGGATTGGCGTTGGCTGGGACCATGCACCAGGACAAGATTGGGCGCAAGGATTAAGCCCTAATGAGCGCGGCGCAACAAGCAATTTTAGCGCAGCTGATAAGCCCCAAGATAGGATCGACAGCGCGGAAGTGATCAAAGCCATTATGTCAATGTTTGGCGCTGATAAAAATGAAAGCATATTGGTTAAAGATGCAACCGGCTTTGCCCTTGCGCTATCACGGCAAATGTTTAAACCACAAATAGCCAAGGAGCGCGCCACCATATTGAAAAGCGCTTTTGCCGCCTTAGCTGCACCGCAAGACATACGCCTTGGTTTTGCAAAACGGGCGCAAAATATTCAAATCCTATGCAGGTTTTATATTGGCAAAATTGACGACCAAGGAAACACCCCCGTGCTTGAATGGGCAAGCGATGGCTGGGCAGCCTATCAACTTGAGCCAAAGGATTTAAATAGGCTGCCCAAACAATCCCTCTATAAAAGCAGCATAAAATGAGCGCCGGGCTTAAAATAGTAGTTAATGAGGATGAGCAAGCAAGAATTGACGCGCTTATGGAGCGGCTTTGTACACAAGCCCATAATATTGAAGGCGCATTAAAAAATATTGGTGAAGCTTTACTGCAAACAACCTATGACCGCTTTGACAGCCAAACCGACCCACGGGGCAAAAAGTGGCACCCCCTATCAAACCTTACCAAACGGCTGCGCGGCTCAGCAAGCCCAATATTAACACGGACGGGGCGACTTAAAACATCAATCAATTATGAAGTAAGTGGCAATATTTTACGCATTGGCCCCAATACAATAGATGCGGCGGTGCATCAATTTGGGGCAACAATTGTGCCAAAAGATAAAAAAGCCTTGCGCATTCCGATAAAACAGGGTGGTATGTTTTTTAAGAAAGCCGTTATTCCTGCAAGGCCTTATATTGGTTTTGGTGAAAAGGATCAGCAAGCTGCTGAAGACGCGCTTTTAGATTGGCTCGATGTGGAGGATATAGAATGACGCAACCGAATGTAACAGATTTTCTTATTGAAACAACAGTGCGTTTAAATGTTTTAGAAACTGATGGTTCACGCTCATGTGGCACTGGTTTCTTTTATCATAAACTCTTAAAAAACAACTATGTTTCAATTTTTTTAGTTACCAATAAGCATGTTTTAGAAAATGCCCAAAATGTCAATATATCAATGTTTACTAGTAAAAAAGATGGTAATGGATATGACGTAGCAGATTATGATAATTTACAGGAGATTAATATTTCAGGTGAACAACTTGCAATATTTAGCGATAAACACATATCGGATGATGTTGACATCCAAATAATTTTTATGAATGTAATATTATCTCCGTATGCCAACAATGGTATTAATAATTTATATTTTAAAGCATTGGACAGCAATTTAATACCTAATTTAAAACAATTAGAAAAACTTTTTAGCTTTGAAAGTATAGTTTTTGTAGGCTATCCCAATGGTCAATGGGATGAAGTCAACCACTTACCAATAATAAGAACTGGCACATCGGCAAGTGTATTATCAAAGGATTTTAATGGAAAACCCCATTTTTTAATAGATGCATCAGTATTTCCAGGATCAAGTGGTAGCCCTGTTTTTATTGCCAATGCAAATTCATATGTTTCCAGGGATGGTTTAGTTGTAGGATCAAGATTGCTATTTTTAGGAGTGATTGCGAAAGTCTACCAACGGGTCGATGCAGGAGATATTATTGTCGTCCCAGCTCCAACCAGTGTAGTTCATAAGGCAATAATTAATCAAATGATAGATTTAGGGATTGTGATGAAAGCACACACAGTTGAAGAAACAATAGATATGTTTCTAGAAAAAAATGCTGATAAATTTGAATAGTGACAGATGCGTTTTGTTGCAGTAGATGATAAATGGTCATGCTTTACAATAAAACGCTTCTATGCGCGTTAGATGGGCGTTAGATTTGATGTTATTAATCATTGCCGCCCATCACTTGACAAAGCCAAGTTAAAAGCTGCATAAAGCAGCCAATATTATCCCTCCAAAAAATAATTTAAGCGATATATATACCACGGGCGCGATGCCCGTGCCGATGCGTTGTTGTGCCTGCTATCAATGAGCCATGAGCACGAAACCCGACCTTACCCAAATAGAAATTTTCAGACCCGGCACCTTCCATTCTATGGAGGGGGAAGATGTGGTCATAACGAATAGCGACTTGCAAAATATTGCTAGCCGTTATGATGCAAGCTTTGATGCGCCCATTGTTATTGGCCACCCTGAAAATGATATGCCTGCCTATGGCTGGGTAAAAGGCTTAACCTTTGATGAAAGCAAAAAGCGGCTTGTTGCCGATGTTGACATTACGGATGAGGATTTTAAGCGCGCGGTAAAAGCACAAAAATTTAAAAAAATATCGGCGTCCTTTTTTGCGCCTGATGCCCCTGCCAACCCTAAACCCGGTCACCTTTATTTGCGTCATGTTGGGTTTTTAGGTGCAGCCGCACCAGCAGTACATGGGCTCAAATCCGTGCAATTTGCTGGTGCGAAAAATCGCATAATCACACTTAATTTTTCGGAGAATAAGATGAGCCTATTGGACCGCCTAAAGGATTTTATTGCCAATAAGATTGGGCCTGAGCAAAGCAATGACATTTTCAATGATGATGATTTTGAAAAATTAATCGCTGAAGATGAGGCGGACAAGGCGCAAGAAGCATTAGCCGATGTTACCGCCGCACCTGCTGTTGAAGAGCCAAAGGCTGAGGCGATAGCAGATAATCCAAACGCTGAGGATGAAGATGAGAAGAAAAATGAAGCCTCATTTTCAAGCTTAAGGCAGCGCGAGGCGGCCCTGGCAAAGCGTGAAAACGCGGTTAAAGCACAGGCTCTAACATTGGTGCATCAAGGCAATTTAAGCTTTGCGGAAGGCTTGGTTAAGGCTGGTAAGATTTTACCAAAGCAGCGCGAGGATATTGCGCGCGTGCTTGATAGTGTAGCGCAAAGCCCAAGCAATATTAGTTTTAGCGATGGCAGAAAAAAGAATGCAGCCACCGCGCTTAAGGATATTTTGCGTGAGTTGCCGCGCACTGTGTCTTTTGGCGAAACTGTGCCACCAGAAGAAAAAAAGGAAGCGGCAAGCTTTAATGCGCCCGATAATTTTGAAACCGACCCTGAGCGTTTAGAGCTTTATGAAAAAGCCAAAGCCTATCAGCTTTCCCACCCCGATGTTGATTTTGCTAGCGCCGTGCAGGCGGTTGAAGGCACGCTTTAATTAAGGGCTGAACTTGCCCAATTGGTCTTAAATTGTAAAACCAACAATCAAGGATAAAAGATTATGACGACCCCTTATTTTCGCGGCTCAATTGAAACAATGACAATTACCATTATTGCTAGCGCTCCAATACAAGCTGGCCAATTGGTTGGCTTTGACAATAAACCAGCAACTGCTGGCAAAAAGGTTTTTGGTGTTGCCGCCAATGATGGTGAAGCAACGGGCGACTCGGTGCGCATTGTCACCATTGGCCTTGTCGATATGGAGGCAGGAGCTGCCATTGAGGTGGGTGATGAGCTTAGCTCCAATGCTGAAGGCTTACCAATACCAACAGCAGCAGGTGCAAGCGTCTTTGGTATTGCCACTCGCAAGGCCGGTATTGGTGAGCGCGTTAGCATTTTAATCCGCTAAACGCAAAAGCTGCTCAATCCATTAACATTTAAGCTTATTTAAAAAGGTAAACACTTATGGCACAGATGAACACTCGCCGCGCACAAGTTATTGATCCTATCCTAACCACGCAAGCGCGCGGTTATACCAATGCTGAACTTATTAGCCACCATCTTTTACCGGTTGCCGATATTCCAAACCGCTCGATGAAGGTGATTAAATTTGGCAAGGAAGCCTTTCGCCGTTATGTTGATACGCGCCGCGCACCAGGGGCTGAAACCAAGCGTATTACTTTTGGCTATGCTGCGGACACAGTTGCCCTCGCCCAAGAAAGCTTGGAAGCTTTAGTGCCTATTGAAACCCAGCAAGATGCGCAAAGCGTACCTGGCATTGATTTGGCGGCTGTTTCCATTGAATTGGTGCAGGATATTATTGGCCTTGGCCGCGAGGTTGATATTGCTAATATGGTTCGCGATGACAGCCTTTATGATAATAATCATAAGCTAACCTTAACCGGCAATGATAAGTGGAGCGCGCAAAGCTCTAACCCATCTGACGATATTGATGAAGCTAAGGATAATGTGCGCCGCTCTATCGGTCGTTATCCCAATACGCTTGTGATTGGCCCATCAGTATTTAAAGCCTTAAAACGCCATGAGCGGATTAAAGACCAGTTTAAATATACCAATTCAGACTCGCTCACCACTGAAATGCTCGCTGCTTATTTTGACATTGATAAAGTGGTGGTTGGTAAAGCCGTTGGCCTGCCTGAAACCGCAGGTGATGATGAAATGGCGCAAGATGTTTGGGGCAATGATGCCATCCTTGCATATGTGCCCAATGGCTCAAATTTCATGGTGCCAGCCTTTGGTTATACCTATCGCTTAACTGGTTATCCAATTGTTGAAGCACCTTATTTTGAAAATTCACGCAAAAGCTGGATTTATCCAGTGACGGAAGAATTTAAAGCCTATGTCACTGGGCAAGAAGCCGGCTTTTTGTTTAAAGCCGCCGCGTAAAAGCTAGCCCCATCAATAGCCGTTTTAAACTTATCACGAAGTTAAGGAGCCACCCATGGCGAGGAATGCAAAAACCGTTAAAGAAGCCGATGATAAAGCCTTGGATGAAGCGGCTTTGAACGCGCTTACTAATGAACAAGAACTTGAACCAGAGTTAGAAAGTGACGTTGAAAGCGGTGAAGCCGATATTATATCGCCAAACGACATAAATCCTAATGATGCGGTGAGCGATGAAAGCCAGCCAACTGATGAGACGGCAGGCATTAAACTGCAAAGCTATAAGGTTTTATCGCCGTTAAAATGCGGCGGTGAACGACTAGCAGTTGGCACGATTGTGGAATTTGATTTGGATGCGGCGCAAATCACCAACCTTGTGGCAAGTGGCACCATTAAGCCGGTCTAGTTAAAGGAGCAATAGCAATGCCCCCCAAATACCTATCAGCTGACGAATTTGTAATGCGTTTAGGTAACCGTGAGGCTGATGGGCTTTTGGGGACTGGGCCGCATAATGAACGGGTGCTTGATTTAAACCGCGCCACAACTGAGTTATTGGCGGCAGATGATATGATTGATGGCTATGTAAGGGCGCGTTACCCAAGGCCATTTGTTAAAATACCAAACCTTTTAAAAAATGTTGCTCATGACTTGGCGCGTTATTCCTTGCGCTCAACGGGTGATCAATCATCATCAATGTCTGATCTTGTTAAGGATCGTTATGACAAGGCGGTTGGCGTTTTAAAAGACATTGCTTTGGGCCGCATTACCCTTGATGGCGATGGGGATGGCAACCAGCCTGAAAACGGCACTTATGCCGAAACAGTCAATTCATACATGCCAGAAAGCCGCATGAAAAAAGCATTGGAGGGCTACCATTGATAAAAATTGATAAAAAGCCGGATATGCTAACCCGCATTGAAGACAAAATGATTTTAACCCTTAAAGAGCAAACGGGCGACATATTCAATTTGATTGAGCCTTTTGACGAGAGTGCCGAAAATTATGAGTTTTTAAGCGGCCATGATGCGGCGGTGTTTACAATATTTGGTGGCTCAACCTATAGCCCTAATGATGATGCACCAACAAGCGCTTATGCGCCGCGCCGCACAATACGCTGGCAAATTTATATTTTGGTGCGCTCACTGCGCAATGCGCGTGAGGGCAGCATTTCATCCAATAAAGCAATTGAGGCGGTAAGACTTGCGCTGCAAGGGCAAAGCCTTGTTGGAGCAACGCCCCTTTTACCCATTTCAGAAAAGCTTGATGCTCGCATTGATAATGGCTGGCGTTGGCTGATTGAGTTTAACCATCACATACCAGCAATGGCCGATTTGCGCTTTGGTATTGCCCAACAGCCCGCCTTTAACGAACCAGCATTTGGCCCTGCTAATGACGCTTAAGCGATAGGAGATTTAAATGAAGCAGTTTTTATATCAAGGGCCATTTCAGGCACGCAGCATCAAGGATGGTAGCAAAATAATTTTTGATGGCAATTTGGTGCCAGGCAAAATCTATGATTTGCCGGAAAATCACCCTGAAATTGAAGCGCTGATTGTCGGCGGTTTGTTGATTGCGCAAGAGCCTGCCCAACAAACTGAACCTAAAACCAAAAGGGAAGCTAAATAATGTCCACAAACTTTCATCACGGCCCAGAGGTTATTGAGCGGCGCGAAGGCGCGGGCATTATCCGCGATGTAAAAAGCGCCGTCACCATGATTGTCGGCACTGCCCCCATTCATGAAATTTATGACACGGCAGAAAAGCGTAAAGACGCAATCAATAAGCGCATTGTCATCCGCTCAGCTAAAGATGCAGCTGCCTTAATTGGCCCGCAAATTGCCGGTGGCTGGTCAATGCCTGAAGCGATCAACGCCATTTTCAATAAAGTGCAGGATGGCCAAGGCGGCGGCACAATCATTGCGGTTAATGTTTTTGATCCTGATAAGCATAAGGATGAAAACGGCAATCCTGACCCAACAAAAGTAACAGCGGCTGATATTGTTGGCTCCATTGATGCTGCAGGGCGCGCAAGCGGATTTCAACTTGCACAAGGCACATTTGGCGAGCTTGGCTATTTCCCTAAAATATTGATTGCGCCGCGCTTTTCCACCCATGTTGGTGTGCGAACAGGCATGAATGTTATTTCAAATAAAATTCATGCCATGGATATTTCTGATTTGCCAGCTGGTTTAACTATTCAGCAAGCCATTGCCTCGCGCGGTGTTGGTGGAGAATATAACACTGCAAGCGACCGTTCTATTCTAACCTATCCGCAGGTTAAAGCCTATGATCCGGTGGCAGATGATGTGGTAAACCAACCCTATAGCCAACATTATGCCGGTGTTATTGTTGCCACTGATTTGGCACAGGGCTACCATTATTCACCATCCAATAAAACCATGACCGATGTGGTTGGCATGGAGCGCGATATTTATTATCACCCTGGTGATTTATCCAGCGAAACCAATGCGCTTAATGAGGTTGGCATTGTCACCATCATGAATATGTATGGCAATGGCTACCGCGCTTATGGCAACCGTTCTGCCGCTTTTCCATCAGATATAACACAGCGCAATTTCATTCAAACGCGCCGCATCATCGACATGATCCACGAGTCTGCCACCTATTATATGCAACAGCGCATTGATAGCTTGGCAAGCCGCGCAGGGATTGAACAGGTGGAAGAAGATGTCAATGCATTCTTGCGCAAAAAAGAAGGTGAAGACGTTCTTTATGGTGGACGCTTTGCTTTTGACCGCGAAAAAACCACATCGCGTGATGTTGCCAATGGTCACTTTTATTACAAGCTAGATCTTGCGCCAGTGGCTCCCATGGAGTGGCTAACGGTTGAAAGCTATCTTGATATGTCACTCATTAAAAATGCCCTTGGGCTTACATCGTAAAGGGGATTAATTCCATGAAACCTATTCAACTTGGGCATATCACCAATTCTGATGTTTACCTTGAAGACAATCGGCTCACTGGCCGCGTTAAGGAATTTAAGGTGGGTGAAATATCATATAAAATGGTAAGCCATGAAACGCTTGGTCAAATTGCGGTTGCTGAATTACCAAGCCGCGCCATGGATCCGCTTAAGGCAACTCTAGAATTGCAATATCCAGAGCTGGAACTTGATGCGCGGTTAAAAAACCCCGTCAAAGCGTGCCGCTTTATGGTGCATTCCTATCTTGATTTGTTTGGCGGTGAAGGCTTGGACGAGGAAGCAAGTGGGCGGCTAATTACCACTGTTACCACATTGCCAGCCAAAAAAGGCGAAACCAGTTTTAAACTAGGTGAAGCAACAGCCAATACTTATGAATTGTCAGTGATTGCCATGGTGCAAAAATTTAGCCGTGAAAGCACGCCGCTTTTTGAGTTTGATCTTTTCAATGGCGTGCATCGCATCCAAGGAAAAAACGTCTGGCCGCAATAATAATCATTATTCGATAGGTTGTCTCCTCCCCATTCTATCGGGTAAGGCCGGACGGCATTGCCCATAAATCCCCAGTCGTCCGGCCGTTTTTTTATAAATTATAATTTTAAAATAGGAATATATGACATGAGTGAAGCGACAGCAAAACCAAACAATATCAAGGTAAAGCCTGAATTTCCAACACGCGACATCACATTAGAGCGCAGTAAAATTACGGTCACCATTCCTGAAGATTGGCACATAAGCGACGCCCAAGCCGCGCAACGTGCGTCTAAAGGCGACGGCAGCCGCATGCAGCTTTTGCTTATGCAACGTGTTTGCCTATTTAATGGTGAGCGTTGGACCTTGACGGATATTGAAGAAAAAATAAAAGGCAAGGACTTCATGCAATTGCTCGGTGAGTTTTACAGCGATGACGAAGAGAACGAGGGAAACGATTAATCCCCAATGCGCAAGATATTGACTGGATGGTAACGCGCGGTTGGGATTTTGAAACTTTAATGGATATGCGCAGCCAAGATTTTTATTATTGGCTTAAAACCGCAGTTGAGGCAGCAAAAGAAGAGCAAGCCGCAATGAAAAGTGGATCTTAACAAATAAGGGAAAGGATCTAAAAAAATGAAATTTTCCCTTGTTTTTGAGGCAACCAAAAGCCCTTTAAAGCGAACAGCTTTAAAACAGGGACTTTTGGAAAATAAATTATTAATGGCCGATTGGGGAGATGACTTATGAAGTTTTCCCTTGTTTTTGAGGCCATTGATAAGGCGAGCAAGACTTTTGACGCCATTGCCAAGGCTCAAAAAGGCATCAATAGCGAAACGGCAAAAGGTGCTGAAAAAAGCGCCAAGGCGTTAGAAAAAACAGCCAAAGCACAAGGCAAAAATGCCGAGGCGGCTAACAAGGCTGCCAAGGCCACGCAAGCTGCAACAAAGTCTGAAAAGGCACAAGCTGCTGCATCAGCCCAGACCGAACGCTTAATCGGGCAACGTACCAAAGGTTGGCGAGCTGAAGCAGATGCACTTACAAAACTCAATAAAGTAACCGAACGCTGGATACGCTTACAGGCCAATAAAGTTGGGCGGGCTGGCGTGCAAATTGGTACGGGGCTTGGCAATATTAGCAAAGGGGCAATGGGCGCTGCTAAATATGGTGCAGTGCTTGGCGGTGCCGCACTTGCTGGTGGTGGTATGGCTTTGGGCGCAGCCATTAAGGGTAGCAAGCAAGCACGTGAATATCAGCAACTTACCAATCAAATGCGCGGTGTGACCGCATCAGCTGAAGAAGCTGCAAAGGCCATGCAATGGGTTGAAAAGGCACAAATGCCACCCCATGGCATTAAAGACCTTGCCGCTTCTTTTATTTTAATGAAAAATTCGGGAATTGATCCCACTAAAGGCGCATTACAAAATATGGCCGATATGGCGGTTGCAACCAATAAACCATTGGAGCAAGCAACCAAAGCCTATACCGATGCAATGCGCGGTGAGCTTGGCGGTTTAAAAGAATTCGGCATTACAGCACAAAAAAACGGTAAATACATCGAATATATGTTTGCTGGCAAAGACGGCCGCATGAAGATGTATAAGGCTAAGGATGGCAATAAAGCAGCCAATGCCGCTGCCTTGCAAAAAATTATGGAGGCGCGTTTTGGTGGACAAAGTGCAGCCTTTGGCAAAACATGGGATGGCATGCTTTGGAAAATTTCCAATACATGGGATAGAGTCACTCTTAAAATCATGAATGCCGGTGTCTTTGATTTTTTGACACAAAAGCTTGATTTGATAGTAAGCCTGATTGATAAATGGGCAGCTGATGGCACATTGGATGAATGGTGCCAAAAAATATCCGATAATATGATAAATATGATGACGATTGCTTGGGCGGTTATTGAACGCCTATGGGCAGCAGGCAATAAAATTTTTGGCGTATTAGACAATATTGCTGGCTATGTTGGCGGCTGGGAAAATTTGGCAATGGTATTGATTACCTTGCCATTAGCTCCAGCCTTAATGCGCATGTCGCTTGGTTTTTTCCAAGTTGGGCAAGGCATTGTTGGCATGGTGCGCTTTGGTGGCACCGCTGTTGGCTTGTTTAGCAAATTAAACGGCGTATCCAAATTGGGCGCAGTCTTACGGATGGTACTTATTCCCATTGGGCTTGTTACCAAAGGTTTTATTTCAATGGGTATTGCTTTTATGACAACGCCCTTGGGCTGGGTTGTGGCGGCAATTGCAGCTATTGCTGCCGGTGCTTATCTTATCTATCGCAATTGGGATAAGATTGGCCCATGGTTTAAAAAAATATGGACCAAAACAAAACAGATATTTGCTGAATTTTGGAATTGGGTAAAAAGCCTATTTACTTGGGATAATATTTTTACAGCCATTAACTGGTTTAGCTATTTAAGCCCAATACGCTGGATTGAGTTTATCCCCGGCTTTCCCGGTTGGGATACGGTTATTTCATGGTTTTCATGGGATAGTGTTTTAAAGGCACTTAATTGGCTTTCTTATCTTTCGCCATTGCGTTGGATTAAATTTATTCCTGGCTTCCCCGGTTGGGATACGGTTATTTCATGGTTCTCATGGGATAATGTTTTAAGCGCACTTGACTGGCTTGCATATTTAAATCCTTTAAATTGGGGGGATTGGATACCCACGGTCGATTGGAGTGGGATTTTACAATCCGACACTATCCAAACAGGTATGGATAAAATAGTAGGCATTTTTGAAGGAGCTAAGGGGAAAATCAAAAGTGTCTTTGACACGGTTGGTAAGGCATGGGGCTTTGTAAAAGGCCTGTTTTCAGGTGGTGAGGACGCGGCGGCCGTCAATGTTGTAGCGCAAGATCCTGCTGCTATTGCAGCTGCTACAGCGGAAGTTGATAAATTATCACAAAAACTGCAAGCCTTGTCTGCGATTGAATTTGGCGGCGTTAATGCAGGCCTTAACCAATTGCAAAGCAAAACGGCAGAAACTATTGCCAAAGCTGGTAATATTGCCAATGCTTTTGAATCGGCGTTAAAAAATGCCGGATCAAGCCTATCACGCGCTAATTTTGAAAGCCATGGCGCGGCCTTAATGCGCACATTTGCGCAAGGCATTAAAAATGGTGCTAATAGCGCCATTCAAGCAACGCGCGATGTTGTTGGACAAATTCGCGATTATTTGCCCCATAGTCCTGCAAAGGTTGGCCCACTATCTGATCTTGACCGCGTGCGCTTTTCTGAAACCTTGGCAACCGCCATGCGACCAGAACCTGCAATAAAAGCCGCGGAGCGCATTGCTAAGAGCGTGCGTGGCACACTTGATGGCAATATGATTGGCGGCGTATCAAGCGCATTAAGCGCGCCAACAAGCGGTGCCTTATCAAGCGGTTTACCCAGTGGTAATTCAAGTGGCGGCGGCGCATTATCGGTTAATTTTGCGCCTATTATCAATGTTGCAGGCAGTGCTGACGAAAAGACGCTTAAAGACGTTATGGCACAAGTCATGCGCGAGCTTGAAGGTAAACTGCCTAAATTGCTGGATAAGGCTGCGGCGGCAAAGGAAAGAAAGGCTTATTAATATGTTGCTTTCTTATTTGGGTAGTATTGTTTTAGGCAGCTTTGGGCCAAATGACTATATGACTGGGCCAACCAGCGATAAGCAGACATTTCAAAACTCATGGGCGCGCCATGATGTTATTCGTGGCAAACCGGTTTTGCAAGCGATTGGCCGTGAGCTTGATGAGCGCGTATTTGAATTTTTCTTTGATGAAACCTTTTGCAATCCTAGCGTGCAATGGGCGCGGCTTATGGCAGCTTATCTGATGAAAACGCCAATGCCGTTTATTTCTCAAGCTGGTTTTGCAGGCATGCGCTATGTTGTTGAAACGCTTGATTGCAACAATTTAAAAACCACCAAACGCGGCGGTAAAGTTGTGCGGATGGAATGTTCTATGACCTTGATTGAAGCACCAATGATTAATCCACTTGATGCTTTAATGGGGGCAATGCGCGGCTCTAAAAGCGGTGGGGCAGCCACCGGAACAGCTGATAAAATGCCTAATGCAAAAAAGTGAGGGATAGATAAATGAGCAATCAAACATTTGGCTATATTGAGCATTTTACAAAAGATGGTGAGCGCTTTGATGCTTTGGCTTTTTATTATTATGAAGATGTGCGCCTGCAAAATGTTTTAATTGATGCCAATATTGCGCTTTTTACCCACCATCAAATTCCTGCAATACTGCCTGCTGGTCTAACGCTTAAAATACCACTGCGCGAAAAAAGTGTCGCGGTTAATGACAGACTATTACCGCCTTGGAAACAGGGAGTAAATCTATGAAAAGCGTGCGGGAGCCTTCATTTGTTGTGAAATATCAAGGCATGGATGTGAGCGCTGAATTTGGCGGATATACAACAAGCATTACCTATACAGATAAACGCCACGGCGAAAGCGATGAATGCTCGTTAAAGATGCAAAATGCAGACGGTAAATGGCTTGGTGAATATGCGCCACAAGATGGCGACACGATGGAAGTTTGGTATGGCTATAGTGATGAGCTTGTTTATGCGGGCAAATTTACCATTGATGAATGGTCAGTAAGTGGTGATAGTGGCGGCGACACCATTGAAATAAAGGGCTTGAGCGCCCCTAAAACACAAAGCCTGCGCACTAAAAACACCAAGGCTTTTGAAACACAAAGCCTTTCCGATATTGTGCAAAAAATAGCCAAGGCTCATGGTTTAAAAGTTGAAGGTGAAATTGAAGATATTAAGCTTGAGCGTGTTACACAGCATGGCGAACGTGATCTTGAATTTTTAAAACGCCTTGCTGATGATTATGGTCATTATTTTACCGTGAAGGGCAATATTTTGGTGTTTACTAGCCGAGATGGTTTAAGGGCAAGAGACCCCATCTATGTGGTTGACCGCCTAGCAGAGGCGGCACAAATGCTTAAAAGCTATGATTTGAGCTTTTCAGATCATAAGGCCGCCCAAAAAGCAGAAGTAAAATATAGCCACCCGCAACGAAAGGCACTTGTTGGGCAAGAAGCATCAAGCGTTGACGATTTAGGCGTTGTGACATCATCGGGCGATGTGATGAAAATTGATGTGCGCGTTGAAAATGAAGAACAGGCAAAGCGCGTTGCCAAAAGCCGGCTTGACGCAAAGAACGCGCAAAAAATTACCGGAACTTTAAATATGGTTGGCGTGCCGACAATCGTTGCAGGTGCAGTAATTGAGCTTAAAAACTTTGGCGTGTTTGATGGTCGTTATCTCGTTGTGCAATCGGAGCATAATTCAAGCCGGTCAGGCTATGAGATGTCAGCTGATATTGAGCGGGCAACGGGTAAAAACATTGAAGATGGTAAAAAAGTCAAAAACAGTGCTAAGACTAAAAAATCTGGCAATAGTGCAAGCGCATCTAATAGTAGCACTAGCGGCGTTGACTTTTTGGGCACAGTGCAAGGTGATGGGAGCGTACGCGGATGACCCCACAATATCGCAAAGGCATTGTAACAGAGGTCAATGGTGCAAAAGGCTTAGCGCGGGTTGAATTGCAAGATCAAGATGGTGTTGTGAGTTGGTGGCTTAATGTTAATCAACAAGTGGCAAGTGCGAGCAAATCATACTCGATGCCAGAGGTCGGCGCGCAGGTAAATGTGCTAACGGATGAGCGCGGTGAAGAAGGCGTTATTCTTGGCTCATTTTATTCTGATATTGACACGCCACCAACAGATAACCCAAACCAAATAGTCAATAATATGCGCGGCGGCCGTGAGGAGACTTACGACAAGGATAGCGGCGAATATACAGTGAAACAAACCGCGCCCTATGTGATTGAAATAGGTATCGCGCGTGTTGAAATTACCAGTGATCAAATAAGCCTAACCGTTGGCGGAACTGGCATTGTGATAGGCTCTGGTGGCACAGTGCAATCAACCGGTGATTTTTCTCACAAAGGCAATGCCAAGTTTGAAGGTGGCTCTTTACGCCACAATGATAAAAATGTAGGCTCAGACCATACTCATTCGGGTGTTGAACCAGGTGGCGGTACCAGCAGCACACCACTGCCTTAATCCTTTAATATCATAAATTAAGCATCACGGGCGCAATGCCCGTGCCATTATCCGCGCGCGCGCGTTAGGCTCCGTTCAGTCTTAAATTTAATATTTGATTGAACCGTAAGCCGAGAAAGCGAGACGCAAGTGTAATGATTGAGCGCGACAATATTCCCTTTGTTCATTGGCAAAAAAAGCTTGTGTCGGCAAATGACGACATGCTGTCAGGGAATATTGTTCATGATTATGATGATATTTTTCAAGAAATAAGAATAATTCTTATGACACAAATTGGCTCAGTACCAACCAACCCATTAAAGGGTTGTAATTTGATGTCGATAATTGATTTGCCTGCCTTGGAAGCAACACCCCTTATCAGTCAAATTATTTGGGATGCAGTTAATGCGTGGGTGACACGGATTGAAGTTGGTAGCGTAACGACTGAGGCTATAGAGCCGTATCACTGGAGCGTTATTATACCGGTGCGGGTACGTGATGATGTCAGCGCAGATTTTACCAATTATACCTATAATTTAACTGCAACTAAAGGGCAAATTTATGCGTCGTGATCGTGAAGGCCCTTACAGTTTAGAGGCATTACTAAAAACGCCTTTACCGCAAATTTATGAAACCGATCCTTTGAAAATTCGGGATCGCATGATTACACAGTTTGAACAGGCAACAGGGCGCAAGCTTTATCATGGTCAAGTTGAAATGTATCTTATTGAAACTTGGGCCTATGGTCTGTCTTTAGCTGCTGAAGAGGCGCAGCGCCAAGCGCTTGATTACCTCGTGCCCTTTGCAAGTGTTAGCGGCCTATCGCAGCTTGCCACAAACCGTTGGACACCAAGATTGCCGGCAGCCAAGGCAAGCGTTATTTTAACCTTTACTTTAAACCAAAAGCGCAATCAAAATACGCTTATACCGGCAGACACACGCGTTAGCGCAGGTAGCGGCAATGTTATCTTTCTAACGCAAAATGATGCAATCATTGAGGCTGGTAAAACAAGCATCGAAGTCTTGGCTTTGGCAAGTGAGGCTGGAGTAAATGCGAATAATTTAACCGCAACTAGCATCACAACATTTCTTGACCCAATTGCCGGGTTGAGTGTGTCTAATACGGTTGCGCCTGATGGTGGCGCAGATATTGAACCACTTGACGCCTGGCGTTTGCGTATTGCTAATGCGCCTAAGCGTATAAGCCGCGCAGGCCCAGCAGACGCATATCGCGAAACAGTTATGGGTGTTTCAAGTGCTATTGTTGATTGCGCTATTGTGCGGCCAGAGCCGTGTTATATTAATATTTATGTTTTAACCCTTGAGGGGGATGCTAAGGCTGCCTTAAAGACCCAAGTCTTGGCAGCACTTGACCCTGAAACTGTGCGTCCACTTGGTGATGAGGTCACTATAAAAAACTGTGAGGGTTTAGAATGCGCACTGCATATCATTATTCGTTGCCGCTTTGGTGCAGGAATTATTGAGGCAGAAGCCAAAACCTTAATTACCAAACAGCAAGCTTTATGGCGCGAAAAGTTAGGCGGTGTTATTGCACCAAGTGATTTGGCTGAGCCGATAAAACATATTGCAGGCGTTATCGATGTTGACGTGCAAGGGCTGTTATTCCAGCAGTTAAAGCCTTGGCAATTTATGGATAAAGCTAATGTAACCATTGAAATGGTGGTGGTCAATGCAGCATAAACCGCGCCTTGACCCAAAAACATTGCCGCCTGCTGTGCATGACAGCTTTAATCGCGCATTAATGGAGGCTGCAAGCGCTTTACTTGATGATGTGGATTTTAAGCTGGTTTTGGCTGAGTTTATTGATACAGCGCCAAGTGTGAGCTTGCCAGCTTTAACGCGCGAATTAAGCTTGGAAGATATTATTGAGCCGGGTCTTTCTGAAGCGGTACAAAGACGCTTATTAAAGCGTTGGTATGAGCTACATGAGGCTAAAGGCACGCTTTATGGTGTGCGCCTTGCATTATCGCTTTTAGGTATGCAAACCCAATGGACGCAATGGTATGAAAAGAAACCAAAGGGTAAGCCGGGTACGCATCGCGCCATTGTCTTTCCTAAAGAGGCAATTTTTGACGCGCAGGATGTTTTGCTGGATCCACGCATGCAGCAAATCGCCCGCCGCGCAATTGAAAATTATAAACGCAAAAGCCAAGACGTTGAATTATTTATTGGGTTATCAAACCTTAATACCATTCATCCGGTTTTAACCTCGCAAAGATCAAGCCGCATCCGCGTGAACGGGCCACAGCTTACTAATCAAGATTATTCTATTCCAACCTATGCAGGCGGTGGCGCTTACGTTTTCAAACACGTACGCATAACCGCGAAAGGAGGCATCTATGGCTGATAACCAACGTTATTTTACGCTTTTAACCGATAAGGGTAAATTTAAAATCGCCAAGGCCACAGCTGATAAGGGAGAGGTTAAATTTTCCCATTTCGCCATTGGTGATGGCGGCGGCCAAGAGGTTAATCCATTGCCCAGTCAAACAGGGCTTGTGCATGAGGTGTGGCGCACACAATTGGACTCGGTTGAAATAGATCCTAAAAACCCTGCAGCCGTTATTATTAACGCGATTATTCCCCATAATGTTGGTGGTTGGTGGATGCGCGAATTTGGTCTATTTGATGTTGATGGCGATATGCTGGCCGTTGTTAAGCCTGCACCTTATTATAAAGCCACAAGTGCTGAAGGCCAACTTGAAGACGTATTTTATGAATTTCAATTGGTGCTTGGTGAACAAGCGCAAGTGGTTGTTTTGGTAGATCCTACCATTCTTTGGGCAACGCGCGATTATGTTGAAACGCGTCGAATAAGCACTACGCAATTTATGAATACGCCTTGGCTGCCGGTTAAATCGATAAGTTTAACCACACCACCAAATAGCAACAATCAAGGCGACACTTATGTTGTGCCTTCTAACGCAAATAGTGCATGGCTTGGTCAAACAGGCCAACTTGCGGAGTGGAATGGCAAGGCATGGAGTTTTTGGCAAACCCAAGACGGCCACGGTATTGGCCTACCTGACGGGCGTGTTTTTACCAAGGTTGGCGGGCAATATATTGAAAAAATCGCCATTGATAGCCAAAGCGGCAAATGGAATTATGCAGAGGCGGGCGGAACAGCAAACGCATTAACTGCAACACTCGAGCCAAAGCCATTGGCTTTAACTACTGGTATGGTTATTCAATTAAAAATAGCAATTACAAATATAGGGGCGACAACGCTTAATCTCAATGGCTTTGGTGCTAAGCCTGTATTAAACTTTGAACTTCAACTGTTAAAAGCTGGTGAATTACCTGCAGGGTTAATTGCAATTCTAATATATGATGGCGCCAACTTCATTTGCACAAATTCAAACGCTATAAAAAATTGGGTGGATAACCAAATTATTTCTCGCGTACCCAAGCTTATGCGTTTAGGCGCAATCACGGTACCAGCAACCGGTATAACTTTTGCGGCAAGCAGAGTGACTTTTGATATAGCCTTTCCTACTAGATGCACAGGTATTACGATTACTCCCAATAATGTCGTAAACCCCGAAGGCTGGGCTGGCATTCCTTACGCTAAGGTCGTCAGTCGATCTCAATTTGATGTTGTCATTGATACCAATGGCACCAAAAATGTTACTACGCCAGTTGTTTGTTCTTACATCGCAATAGGAGAATAAAATGGTTTATTATTCAGCAAAAGAACGCGGATTTTTTGCAAGTGCCGAAATAGATGACTGTGTAGAGATTAGTGATAAGCAGCATCAAGAATTATTAGAAGGGCAAAGTAAAGGGCAAGAAATTATTTCTGATAAAAGCGGTCACCCCATTTTAAAACCATTGGTTGCGCCAACCTTGTTGGAAGTGAAAAACGCTTTAAAGTCTTCTATTGATCACGATGCAGAAATAGCAAGGCTAAAATATATAACACCAGGCGTTGGTCAATCTATGACCTATCAAGAAAAGGTCAATCAAGCCGCAAACTATTCCAAAGCTTTAGCCGCCCATTTAAAAGATCCAGATAACAACAAAGCTCCCAATGAAAATGAATATTTGCTGTTAAAATCTAGCCTTGGCATTGATGGTGAAACTTTGGCGGAAGTCGCTGAAAATATTACTTGGGCTTATGCACTTTGGGAACAAGTGGGCGCGGCTATTGAAACTATACGGCTGCAAACAAAGGCCAATATTGATGCTGCAACAACGGTAGAAGAAGCGCAAGGCATCTTTGATACAGTCAATTGGCCTTAACTAAAGGCCGGGCTGGCTAATGCCAGCCAATGGGGCTTGATTGGACACCATCCCCACCCGATGCAACATAAACATAACATCGCAGCCGCTTATCACCACCTAGCTAAAGACGATGATGGCGCGCTTATGAATGAAATGTTTTAACAAATGATGAATGTACAGCCAATCACTCCTGCTGCCGGTTATATCGGCGGGAAACGTAACCTTTCAGCAATTCTTTGCGAAGCAATTTCTGAAATACCTCATAAGCTCTATGCTGAGCCATTTGTGGGTATGGGCGGCGTATTTTTCCGCAGATCCAATGCACCAAAAGCTGAGGTTATTAATGATCGCTCAGGTGAAATTGCTAATTTCTTTAGAATTTTGCAACGCCATTATCCGCAATTTATGGACACTTTAAAATTTCAAATTACAAGCCGACGTGAGTTTGAACGTTTAAAATCTTGCCTACCATCAACATTAACTGACTTAGAACGCGCCGCACGTTTCCTATATCTTCAAAGGCTATCCTTTGGCGGCAAAGTAATGAGTCAAAGTTTTGGCATCGACTATGATCGTGGAGGGCGTTTTAACCTTTTAAAACTGGCTCCAATGCTTGAAGATATTCATGAACGCTTAACCGGTGTAATTATTGAAAATATGGATTGGCTTGAGTTAATAAACCGCTATGACCGTGCTGGTACCTTATTTTATTGTGATCCACCTTATTGGGGAACCGAAGATTATTACGGTAAAAACCTATTCAATCGTGATCAATTTGCTTTGATGGCCGAACGCTTTGGTAAACTTAAGGGCAAATTCATTATGTCGATCAATAATGTGCCAGAAATAAAGGAAATGTTTGCGGGATTTAACATAACCGAAGTTGATGTTAATTATACGTGCGGTTCGGATAACGGCCATAAAGCGAAAGAGCTTATAATCACCAACGTTTAAGAACAATAAAAAAGCCATTTGAAGTAACGTCAAATGGCTTTTGATTTAACTATAATATTGCTAATCAATCTTTTTCGAGCATGCCAATGACTTCTAATTTTTTATTGCCGTTCTCAAAATTCCCCACCCATTGATAAGTATCCAAAACCTTTATGCGCTCTAACATCAAGGTAAAACCATCAATACCGCTTTGCTTTGCAGTGCCATAATCGGCAAGATCATACCAAGCTTTGCGTGCCAGTGTTGTTGCCATTGTTTTCATTGTATATTCAAAACTATCTAACAAAGCCTCGACTTCATAAGGCGCACATGCTGTGTTTTGAACATCATTAATTACGGCTTTCCAAAATAACTTGCTCATGGCCTTTACCCTCAAATCGGTGGTTTTCTTAAGACCAAACATTGCTTGGGTACGAAAGCGTATCAACTAATTTGAGAGGTTATGCACTGGTGTTCAGAACAACACATTTTTGATGATTCTAAAGTTATGTAGCTAGATGATGCTGTCTCAAAAATTTTGTAATTTTGTCTCAAAAATCTTGGCGCGCTACACTCTGCTGCTGTATGGATGGCAAAAGCTGGAATCAGTATAAGTGAAATTACACCTTATTAAAAGTATTCTAATATATCGGTAACAGAAAAAGTCTATGTACAGTTTTAACCAGACCATTTAAGAAAAGCTAATAATGCACTTGAAACTAGGCTTTATGAGTTCTCAACAAATTCAATAAACCTAAAGGCCACATCTCGATAAATATCAATACATTGATTTTATTGACCTTTTGGTGCCGCAGATAGGAATCGAACCTACGACCCCATCATTACGAATGATGTGCTCTACCGACTGAGCTACTGCGGCCTATCTTGCTCTTTAGCAAGAGCTAGCTATTAAGCAAAACTCCAATAGCGAAATCTTGAAATGAATGCAAGCCTTGAAAAGCAAGTTTCCTTGTATTTTATAACGCAAATTTATACTGGTTATGCACTTTATTAGGAATTAAAAAATTTTTTCCCTATTCGTTGGAATAGCACAATTAAAATGATAAGCATTAAATATCAAAGAGTCGCTTTAAGCTTATAAAAATTGACCCATGATAAATGGGTAAGAAATTCGGAGTATTATATGTCTGCACCGGTGGTCACACGCTTTGCCCCTTCACCAACAGGTTTTTTGCATATTGGTGGTGCAAGGACTGCTTTATTTAATTGGTTATATGCCAAGCATTCTGACGGCAAAATGCTACTGCGCATTGAAGATACCGATCGCGAGCGCTCCACTGATGCTGCCGTAAATGCGATTTTAGATGGCCTAACTTGGCTTGGCCTTGACTGGGATGGCGATGCTATATCACAACTTAGCCGTGTTGAGCGGCACCGTGAAGTTGCAGAGGAGCTGGTTGCCAAGGGTAGAGCCTATTACTGCTATGCAAGCCCAGATGAACTAACCCAAATGCGTGAAACTGCACGCGCAGAAGGTAAACCACCGCGCTATGATGGGCGGTGGAGAGATCGTGATGCATCTGAAGCACCTCAAGGCATTAAACCAGTAATTCGCATTAAAGCACCAACGGTTGGCGAAACTATTGTGCATGATCATGTACAGGGTGAAGTGC
Source organism: Bartonella sp. HY761 (assembly GCF_026743145.1). Classification (NCBI taxonomy): domain Bacteria; kingdom Pseudomonadati; phylum Pseudomonadota; class Alphaproteobacteria; order Hyphomicrobiales; family Bartonellaceae; genus Bartonella; species Bartonella sp. HY761. The sequence continues at coordinate 1,373,278 of NZ_CP104887.1, read as the reverse complement.
GCTTTCCTAATAAAGATCTTGATGATTTTATTATTTTACGTTCAGATGGCACACCTACCTACATGCATGCGGTTGTTGTCGATGACCACGATATGGGAGTTAGTCATATCATTCGTGGTGACGACCATTTAACCAATTCAGCCCGCCAAACCATTATTTATCAAGCAATGGAATGGAATATTCCACAAATGGCGCATATTCCACTTATTCATGGTGCTGATGGGGCAAAACTGTCTAAACGTCACGGAGCTCTTGGTGTTGAAGCCTATCGCGCTATGGGTTATTTACCAGTAGCTTTACGTAATTATCTCGTCCGTTTGGGTTGGAGCCATGGCGATGATGAAATTATGAGCATGGATGAAATGATCTCGTGGTTTGATATTGATGACATCAATAAAGGGGCTTCGCGGTTTGATTTCAAAAAGCTTGAAGCGATTAATGGCCAGTATATTCGAGCAAGTGATGATTTGTTCTTACTTGAAAGCGCAATTGACATCTTGCCTGAAATTGAAGGTGGAGCTGATATTCTTGCAAAACTTACCGATGAAAAGCGAGCGCAATTTCTTGCTGCTATGCCAGGATTAAAAGCAAGAGCCAAAACACTGGTTGAATTAATTGACGGTGCTGCATTTATTTTTGCAGAGCGCCCGTTAAAGCTTGACGAAAAAGCGGCGTCCCTTCTTGACAACGACGGCAAAGCCATTCTTGCTAACACTTTACCTGTTTTAGAAAATTGCATTGAATGGAGTGATGACGCACTACATGCTGCAATTAACGCTCATAGCGAAGCAAGTGGCGTAAAACTAGGTAAAATAGCCCAGCCTTTACGCGCAGCATTAACTGGTAGAGCTGTATCGCCAGGTGTATTTGACGTGTTAGCTGTACTTGGAAGAGACGAATCTATTGCCCGCGTAAGGGAGCAATTATCATAAATTAATTGCAACTAAACCACCGCTGTGTAAGATTATATGTTCCGCAAACTAAAATTTTGATATCGCGGAATATATAATCTTGCTTAGCACATTTAGAGTATTTGGAAAGTAAGCAAATATTTTATTCAAAGTGCTTTAAATATGCGTTGAAGCTGTTATTGTAAAACTGGGAGGAGTTTTATAAACATGCAATGTTTTGTTATGTAATTAAATCCCCTTATAATTTAATATGCATTACCTAGGGGATAAATCTTCGTTGTTAAAATAGATATTAACTAACATTAATTCGGTAGGTTGGATGGTCAAAACAACTAAACTCACGTTAAGCAGCAATTTTGATCACAAAATTTTCATTTTAATGTAAGCAGTAATTAGATCTATTAGGATTTAACAAAATTTATCACGGAGCTGTGACACATAACACTAAAATAATACAAATTTGACGTTGCAACTGAAATGATTTTGAGTAGGCTAACAAGAATACTCAATGAATAAAATGATTTTTATTAGCAATGAAATTGCATACTCTATTCCAATGGGATGAGGATTTGAAAGGGAAAATTATGTCGGATAATAGCGCTCATATTATGGTCGAGGGTAAATCGATCGAATTACCAGTGCGAAAAGGCACCTTGGGACCTGATGTTATTGAAATTGCCCCTCTTTATAAGGAAACGGGTACTTTTACCTATGATCCAGGCTTCACATCCACCGCATCATGCGAATCAAAAATCACTTATATTGATGGTGATGCAGGTGTTCTTCTTTACCGCGGTTATCCAATTGAACAATTGGCAGAAAAAGGCGACTTTTTAGAAACTTGCTATCTTCTTCTTTATGGAGAACTACCAACAGCTGCACAAAAGGCAGATTTTGACTATCGTGTTCAACACCACAATATGATGCACGAACAATTTGCTCGCTTCTTCCAAGGCTTTCGCCGCGATTCTCACCCAATGGCAGTCATGGTTGCCTGTCTTGGCGCTATGTCGGCTTTCTATCACGATTCAATTGATATTACTGATCCGCATCAGCGCATGGTTGCTTCAATCCGCCTTGTTGCGAAAGTACCAACCCTTGCTGCAATGGCATATAAATATTCGATCGGCCAGCCTTTCGTATATCCACGCAACTCGCTTGATTATGCGTCAAATTTCTTGCATATGTGTTTTGCCGTGCCTTGTGAGGAATATGTTGTTAACCCAATACTTGGCCGCGCGATGGATCGAATCTTTACGCTCCATGCGGATCATGAACAAAATGCTTCAACATCAACGGTGCGTTTAGCTGGTTCATCTGGTGCCAATCCTTTTGCATGTATCGCTGCCGGCGTTGCCTGTCTTTGGGGCCCTGCACATGGTGGTGCCAATGAAGCTTGCTTAAAAATGCTTGAAGAAATTGGCTCTGTAGATCGTATCCCCGAATTTATTGCGCGCGCTAAAGATAAGGATGATCCGTTCCGCCTTATGGGCTTTGGTCATCGTGTTTATAAAAATTATGATCCTCGTGCGCGTATCATGCAGCAAACATGCCACGAAGTACTTACTGAACTTGGCATTAAAGATGATCCACTTCTTGACATTGCTATGGAACTTGAAAAAATTGCGCTGCATGATCCATATTTTGTTGAAAAGAAGCTTTATCCCAATGTTGACTTCTATTCAGGCATTACCTTGAAGGCTCTTGGCTTCCCAACCAATATGTTTACTGTTCTATTTGCCTTAGCTCGCAGTGTTGGCTGGGTTGCACAATGGATGGAAATGATTGAAGATCCTGCACAAAAAATTGGCCGCCCTCGTCAGCTTTACACAGGCGCTGCCGAACGCGATTACGTTCCAGTTGATAAGCGCTAAATTTAATTAAATTATCTGATCTAAAATTAAGCCTCTTACAAATAATATTGTAGGAGGCTTTTTATAAGAAACATCTTAATATATATGCAAATTTTTCAGCAATTAACTATGGTTGGATCAAACGATCGGATAAGTAGTTTTCTAATACTTCACGCTGATCATCATCAAATTTTAGCCCCAACTTGGTACGACGCCACAAAATATCATTGGCGGTTTGCGCCCATTCTCTTTTAATAAGCCAATCAACCTCCACCTCAAATAGCCCGTGCCCAAAATCAATGCCAAAATCTCTATTATCCCTATTAAAAATATAGAATACATCTGTTCCATAACAGCTTGTTAAACGGTTAACCGTAAAGCGATCTAGCATTGGTAACATCTTAGCAACGCTTTTTTCTAAACCTTCAAAATCTCCATGAGGGAAATCACCACCGGGCAGGCAAACATTTGCAGTCCATTTCCCTTTGCGTTTTCCTAAATATTTTTCAACAAAACCCATTGCATCTTCAGCAAGCTTACGAAAAGTTGTCATTTTTCCGCCATATAGGGTTAAAAGAGGCAATTTTGTATCGGCAAGCTTTAAAAGATAATCGCGGCTGGTTTCCTGAGCGTTTTTCTCACCGTTATCATATAGAGCCCTAATGCCTGAAAAAGACCAAACTACCTTTTCAGGGCTAATTTGTTGGGTAAAATATTCATTTGAAGCGGCACATAAATAATCTATCTCTTCAGTGGTGATTTTCACTTTGCCAAGATCACCCTGATAATCAATATCCGTAGTGCCAATCAGTGTATAGTCTTGTTGAAATGGTATAGCAAAAAGAACCCTTCGATCGGCATTTTGAAACATATAAGCATGCTCATGCTTATAAAGACGCGGCACAATAATATGAGAGCCCTGCACCAATCTTATCGGCGAATGAACCTTTAAACTTGCTACATCGCCCAAGATATTATCCATCCAAGCGCCTGCCATATTTACTAAAAAACTAGCTGTGTAATGAGTTTCCTGCCTATGTCCTTCACGCTGCACGGTGATATGCCATCGATCATTGATAATCTTTACTGAAATAACTTTGCTACGCACACGAATATCAGCCCCCAATTGTTGAGCGTGGCGCGCATTAAGAATGGCAAGACGCGCATCATCAACACGCGTATCATAATATTCAAAACCCTTATTATAATTTTGTTTCAGCGGATTACTAACTGCTTTTGAAAAATCAACCGCTCTCGAGTGGGGAAGTACCGTTCTCGCACCCAAACGGCTATAAATAAACATTCCCATATTTAAAAACCATTTAGGTCTAATGTCCTTATGATGCGGCAGTAAAAACTGCAATGGTTGCACAATATGGGGCGCAATTTTCCAAATAGTTTCCCGTTCTTTTAAGCTCTCGCGCACCAAGCTAAAGGCACCCTGCTCAAGATAACGCAAACCACCATGAATAAGCTTTGTTGATGCCGAAGACGCACCCGATGCAATATCATTCATCTCGGCTAAACAAACTTTAAAACCTCGTCCCGCAGCATCACGAGCCAAGCCACAACCATTGATACCGCCACCGATAATAAAGACATCAAAATTTCTTTCCATAAAAGCCCCGCCTCGAAATAGGTCAAAACAAAGTACTTTTTTTAAAATTTATTTATCGCCAACACTTCAATTCGTTAGGAAAACTAATTTTGGAAAGAAATTAGTTTTTTATAAAAATCAATTAATTAGCCAAATCAATATTTAAATCATGCAAAAAGGAAGCTCGTACTTTATTAATTTATCGCCTATTGTCTCATGCTTAAATGACAGTATGAAGAAAAATACTAAAAAAATGCCCACATCAAAAAAATATAATTTTGCCATAACGTACTGATATACAATAAAAACAATTGACAAAATAGTTGCATTTTTACATAAATTTTACGTAAATTGAATATTAACAATGGAATTTAATAATGGATTTACGATTGCATTTTCTTGAGGCAGCAGGCGATTTATCTTCTTGGAAAGATATTATTCGAACTCAGATCGAAGCACTACGCTTAAAGATTGAAAAAATTGTACCTGCTAAGGATCATAATATTGCCACTGATGTTTTAATCGGCAATGATCCCACTAATATTATTCCCGAAATTGGCGTGGGCGGTAGCTGCTATAAAGCTGAACTTATTTCCATTAGCATTGATTCACAAAACGAAAATTTTTCAGCTAAACTTGCGGAAGGTCATTTTGCCCAAGCCATTGCACATGAATTGCATCATGCGATGCGATAGGCACGACATGGCTATGGAGAAACGCTTGGCGAAGCAATCATTTCCGAAGGTCTCGCCGACTATTTTTCAACGTTTATTACTTCGATGCCTGTACCGCCTTGGTGCAAAGTTGAAATAACAAATCAAATAATCAAGCTTGCAAAAAGTCAGCTAAAGAATGAAAATTACAACCATTATGAATGGTTTTTCGGCACGGGTGATTTGCCACGCTGGGCAGGATATAGCATTGGTTATCAACTTATCGATTTATACAGCCGCAATAATGACAAAAAAAGTAAGACAGGTATGGTCGATATTGATGCAATGGAAATTTTAAATCATATCAATAAACTGTTAAAGCAGTAACGTAGATTTAAACCAATAGCTATAATTTAGTAAATATAGATGAACTTTCATCCAACATATAATACACAAAATAAAAAGCACTGTTCCCGAAACGAAACAGTACCTTTCATTATAATTTAAAATATATAATTTAGCTTTTTCGCAATTGCTTAGCTGAATTATCTAGCAAGGCATTAACAAGCTTTGGCTCTTCCTTGCCAAAAAATGCTTTTGCAATATCAACATATTCAGATACAATCACTGGAAGCGGTACTTCTGGACGATTCTTTAATTCCCAAATACCCGCGCGTAAAATCGCACGTAAGGTTGTATCAATACGCGATAAAGGCCAACCTTCAGGCAAAAAATCATGAATGAGTGGATCTATTTCGCGTTGTTCGGCAACAACGCCTGCAATGATTGAGCGGAACCACTGCGCATCAGCTTCCAGATATTGATCACCATCAATATCTTTACCTAACCGAAAACTCTCATATTCGGTCACTGTTTCCATCACACCACTTCCGGCAATATCCATTTGATAAAGCGCCTGCACGGCCGCAAGACGCGCTGCACCTCGTTTATTTGCCGGCCGCACAGATGGCTTTTTATTCTCTTCGCTCACTCACTTACTCCAAATTGCTTTTTTAATGCAATCATTTTTAATGCGGCATCTGCAGCAAAACCACCCTTGTCCTTATCTAGGACACTGGCGCGCGCGATAGCCTGTTCTTCATTTTCAACTGTTAGAATACCATTGCCGATAGCAAGACGCTTGCGCATTGTCAATTCCATGATGCCACGACATGACTCATTAGCAACAATTTCGAAATGGTAGGTTTCGCCACGAATAACACAGCCAAGCGCAATATAACCATCATAATGTACATCATAGCTTTTATAAGCATTGGCAATAACACCTGGAATTTCCAATGCACCTGGCACGGTTACAACATCATAGGTTGCACCTACCCCATCAAGGTGTTTTTTAGCGCCCTCAAGCAAACTATCAGCCAAATGATCATAAAAACGAGCTTCTACAATCAATAAATGCAAAGGGCGTTCTTTTTTCGAATTCATTGCCATCTCCAAAAAGTGTTTTAACTATCAATACTCCCAATGTGGCAAAATGAAAAGAAAAACTCTCCATTTTTGGCATTATTAAGCGAGTTAAATGATAATTGCATCAACGAATTATAAGCTTAATATCCGCCCTTTTTCGAGCTTGAGATAATTACTATTAAGAAAATACTGCTAAGCGGGCGGCATAACGAGCCAATTGGTCAATTTCTATATTAAGAATATCACCAACTTCGCGCTGTCCCCAAGTTGTAACCTCGAGCGTATGACGAATAATCAGCACGTCAAAAGTAGTTCGCTCCACCTTGTTAACCGTTAACGATGTTCCATCAAGGCAAACAGAACCCTTTTGTGCAATAAAGCGCGCTAATTTTTCATCTACCTTAATGGTAAATCTTATTGCCTCTCCCTCGCCATCTTTTTTTATGATTTCTGCCGTACCATCGACATGGCCTGAAACCAAATGGCCGCCCATTTCATCACCAAGTTTTAACGAACGCTCGAGATTGATTTGTTTATCAATCTGCCACGATCCAATGGTTGTAAGTCGCAAAGCCTCTTCCCAAGCTTCCACTTCAAACCATGATTCCGCGCTTGTTTCTTCAGGCAGGGCAACAACGGTCAAGCAAATGCCACTACATGCGATAGACGCGCCAATATCAATGGTTGAGGGATCATATGTCGTTGCAATGCGAAAGCGTAAACCTTCATCAAGCGGAGTTATTTGTTCAATGCGACCTATATCAGTAACAATACCCGTAAACATAACTAAATCCTTTCCCATATGCACCAAATATCATTGTCATAGCTTTTTTGACTGCTTTGCCGATAGTCTTTTTGCAAATTTAAAAATTGTGGTGCGGCGTAGCCATTAGTTTCAATTTTTTGATTTGATTTTAATAATATAAGTCTATCAATTAAACCGCTATCATAAAAAGATTGTGCGACTTTACGACCACCTTCAACAAGCAAATTATTAATACCCTCGCCCCCAAAAAATTCCATAAGCTCATTTAAATTATTATGAATATTTTCACCAAATGGAATAATACGGCAGCCTAATGCCTCGAGTAATTTTTGCTTATTTTTATCACTCTTTTCATTGCAAATAATCCAAAGTGGAGTTTTCTTTGCCGAAAGCACAATACGACTTTCAACTGAAATACTTAAATCACTATCAAGCACGATACGAATTGGCGAACGCTTTTCGAGGCCCGGCAAGCGACAATCCAACATTGGATCGTCTATTTTTATCGTGCCAATACCTACTAAAATGGCATCGCTTTCAGCCCTTAAAATATGGGTGCGTGCTTTTGATAAAATTCCAGTTATCGGGGTATTTGCCTCGCTAATTCTACCAATATAACCATCTTGAGACAAAGCAAGCTTTTGGGTTATAAAAGGGCGTTTTTTTGTAATTCTAGTTAAAAAGCCTGCTAAACCTTCAAAAGCCTTTCGACTTGCAATATCTTGAACAACATCAATACCAGCAGCTTTAAGCCGCGCTATCCCTCGTCCGCTCACACGCGGATCGGGATCATCTAAAGCTATCACTACCCTTTTTACTCCTGCCGCAATTAATGCATCAACACAAGGTGGTGTTTTTCCATGATGAGAACACGGCTCTAAAGTTACATAAGCAGTTGCACCCTTTGCGCTAGCCCCAGCTTGCTGCAAGGCTTGTGGCTCTGCGTGGGGGCGGCCACCAACGGCTGTAACACCAATACCGATGATAATTGGTTTGCCGTTCATTTCCTTAACAATTACCGCGCCAACACTTGGATTTTCTGCCGTACACCCAAGATTTTGTCGGCCCAAACGAATAGCAACTTCCATAAACCGTTGATGCAACTGCTGTTCGTCTAATGTCATTCCTTAACCTCGTCGATCGGGGAAATTTTTACCTCATCGATAATATTATGGAAATCTTGCGCCGAACTAAAATTGCGATAAACCGATGCAAATCGAATATACGCAATATCATCAATGCGCTTTAATGCTTCCATCACCAAACGACCAATCTCCTCGGAGGTTACTTCAACTTCACCAGAGCTTTCAAGCTGACGCACAATGCCGGAAACTGCTCGATCAATTTTTTCTTTATCTATTTCGCGCTTGCGCAGCGCAACATCGATGGAGCGCATTAATTTTTCACGGTCAAAAGGCATATGGCGACCACTTTTTTTAATCACCATTAATTCACGAAGTTGCACGCGCTCAAAGGTGGTAAAGCGCCCGCCGCATACCGAGCAAATACGGCGCCGGCGAATGACCGACCCATCTTCTGTTGGACGCGAATCCTTAACCTGTGTATCTTCACATTGACAAAAGGGGCAGCGCATATTGTGGTCACTCTCTTTATTCTAGTCTAAAATCCAAAATCTTTTAATAGTGTCAGGAAAAATTAAAAACATAAAATCAGTTACATTCAGTCTTTTTTTAAAGTTAGTGATTAACCGTTGATATTAAAAGACTATAAATAGTCAGCATATGCACTCAAACTAAAGAGCATATTATTATATTTTATTTTTAATGGAACAAAGCAATTATTTAAAAACTCCGGTCTAATATTTAAAAGCATAAAGCATATAAACTTTTTGCAGTAAATATTGAACCGGAGCAAGGATCAAAAATATTTTAGCTTATCCTAAATAAGAATAAAGCGGGAAGCGCTCGGTAAGAGTGATAATTTTCTTGCGAACATGTTCCTCAACTGCTGCATTACCATCATCAGAATTCGCGGCCTTTAGACCATCAAGAACTTCAGCAATTAAATTACCAATTTCGGTAAATTCACCAGCCATAAAACCACGGGCAGTACCGGCAGGCGTACCAAGACGAACACCGGATGTTACAAATGGCTTTTCAGGGTCGAATGGAATACCATTTTTATTACATGTAATATTAGCGCGACCAAGAGCTGCCTCAGCACGCTTGCCTGTTGCATTTTTAGGGCGTAAATCAACTAACATTAAGTGATTATCAGTACCACCTGAAACAATATCAAGACCACTAGACTGCAAGGTTTTTGCAAGAACCTTGGCATTTTCAACTACATTTTGTGCGTAAGTTTTAAACTCTGGTTGCAATGCTTCACCAAAGGCAACGGCTTTTGCAGCAATGACATGCATTAAAGGACCACCCTGAAGCCCAGGGAAAACTGCAGAATTAATTTTCTTGGCGATATCTTCATGATTGGTCAAAATCATGCCGCCACGAGGACCGCGTAAAGATTTGTGGGTTGTTGTGGTGACCACATGGGCATAAGGTAATGGGGAAGGATGCTGACCACCAGCCACAAGGCCTGCAATGTGAGCCATGTCAACCATGAGATAAGCGCCAATTTCATCGGCGATTTCACGGAAACGTTCCCAATCCCAAATACGAGAATAGGCAGTACCACCTGCAAGGATAAGCTTAGGCTTGTGTTGGCGAGCAAGATTGGCAATTTCTTCCATGTCTAATAATTGGTCATCACGGCGAACGCCATATGAAACAACGTTAAACCATTTACCTGACATATTGACTGGTGAACCATGGGTTAAGTGACCACCAGAATTTAGATCAAGCCCCATAAAGGTATCACCTGGTTGTAGCAATGCTAGAAAAACCGCCTGATTCATCTGACTACCAGAATTAGGCTGCACATTAGCAAAACCACAATTAAACAATTTTTTGGCACGTTCAATAGCTAGTTCTTCTACGACATCGGCATATTGGCAACCGCCATAATAACGCTTACCTGGATAGCCTTCAGCATATTTGTTGGTAAAAACCGAGCCTTGCGCTTCTAACACAGCGCGAGATACAATATTTTCTGAAGCAATCAGCTCAACTTCATGACGCTGACGACCGAGCTCACCACGAATTGCATTAAAAACATCAGAATCAACTGATTCCAAATTACCATTGAAAAAACGATCTAAAGACATGCTTGCGGACTGTACCATGAGCGGTTTCCTCTATTATAACAGCAACTCATTTGCCAATAACACAAATGAAGCCAATAGGCTATTACCGATATGTTTTTTAAACGATTTTAAAAGGAAGCATCGACTGTGGTCGATTGGGCATACTTTTTTTATAATGACTACAAAAATCTTATCTATCTTCGTTCTACATTTTTAGCAAAAACACATTACATTTTTTATCAAACCCGTTCAAAATTACTATTTTAAATAGACTAGTCTATGTATATAATCATTAAATAGGTTTTTTGGAGACTAAAATGGCAAAAGTTTTTATTGATGGTGAACACGGCACTACAGGCTTGCAAATTGCAAAGCGGCTTGAAATGCGCAATGATATTGAACTTTTGTCAATCCCTCAAGCAGATCGCCGCAATGTAGAAATTCGTGCTGATTATTTGCGTAATGCCGATATTGTAATTTTATGCTTGCCTGATGATGCTTCAAAAGAAGCAGTAAAGATGCTACAGGGCTGCCCTACCCGCATTATTGATAGTTCAACTGCTTTTAGAATCGACCCAAATTGGACCTACGGTTTTGCTGAAATGAGCAAAGGGCAAAGCGAGCGCATTGCCAATGCGCAATATGTTGCAAATCCGGGTTGTTATCCAACTGGCGCAATATCGATTTTGCGTCCATTGCGCGAAGCTCTCGTTCTTCCAGAGGATTATCCAGTCACTATTAATGCTGTTTCTGGCTATACTGGCGGAGGCAAGCAACTCATCGCACAAATGGAAGATCTAACACGTGAAGACGCAATTCATGCCAATGATTTTCTTTATGGACTAAATTTAAAACATAAGCACGTTCCCGAAATAACCATGCACGGGCTTTTGGGGCATAGTCCTATTTTCACTCCAAGTGTCGGGCGTTTTGCGCAAGGTATGATTGTTAATGTGCCACTTTATCTCAATCGCCTTAATGCTAAGATAGATAAAAAGGCGTTGTATGAGCTTTTTTGCCAACATTATAGCGGCCAAGATATTGTTGAGATTGATCCCTTGGAACAAACTGCAACCATGAGCCGTATAGATGCAGAGGAATTGGTGAATACTGATCGTTTGAAAATTTATATCACAGGTAATGATAGTCTTGTAAATGTCGTTGCAGTTCTTGATAATCTTGGCAAAGGAGCCTCTGGTGCTGCAGTACAAAATCTAAACCTAATGATTGGTTAATTAGTATTTCATCATTGATAAATATAAAAAGCGTATTTAATTGAGTTTAAATACGCTTTTTTTTCAATTAAAATGCTTAGAATTTAAGTCTAGCGATAGAATTGTCGGATTAAAACTCCATTACGTACAAATTCTAGTCGCCAAATTTGCGGCTGACCCGCATTTAAAACTTGTTTCAAATCATTAACTGTATTAATAAGCTGGCCATTTACCGCCCTTATCACATCACCTTTAGCAAAAATATTTGCTGCGCGTGAATTATCATCAACATTACTTATCACCACACCCTTAGCATTTTGTGGTTGATTAAAGCGCCGAGCATTCATTGGCGTCAAATTGGACACTTCAGTGCCTGTAAAGGGTGAATTGCCAGTAAGTACTTCGGCAGAACCTGAAGCATCATTTGGCATAGCTGTAAGCACAACTGTTATTTTGGCCACCTTGCTATTGCGCATAATATCAAAATCAATGCTTTTACCAATTCCAGTGGTTAACAGACGATAACCGAGTGCATCGGGATTTTCAATTTTTTGCCCTTGAGCGGTTAAAATAATGTCGCCAACCGATAAACCAGCCTTAGCTGCAGGACTATTGGCTTGCACATCAGTTACTAATGCGCCATAAGGCTGCTCCATACCCAGACTTTCAGCCAATGCTGTGTCTAATCCTTGAAATGATGCGCCAAGATAAGGCTGCTCAAAATTACTGCCACCACGCTTTACTGTTTCAACGACCGATCGCACAAGATTGGAAGGGATAGCAAACCCAATACCAATAGAACCGCCAGTGCGTGAATAAATTGCAGTATTAATCCCAATCAGATTTCCATCCATACCGATAAGTGCGCCACCAGAATTACCTGGATTAATTGCAGCATCGGTCTGAATGAAAAAGTCAAAATCAGAAATTCCAACCTTAGTTCGCGCTTGTGCCGACACAATACCACTTGTTACAGTCTGCCCAACGCCAAAAGGGTTACCAATAGCTAAAACCAAATCGCCAACTTCAACCTTGTCAGAATCTGCAAGCGCTAAAACCGGAAATTGCAAACCATGCGGATCTATTTTTAAGACGGCAATATCTGTTGCCTCATCTTTCAATAAAACCTTGCTTTCAAACTCGCGCCCATCTGACAATGCAACCTTTACTTCATCAGCACCACGGATCACGTGATAATTTGTAACAATCAAACCGCTTTGATCAACAATAACACCAGATCCTAGTGAAGATTGAACACGGGGAGGCTGGTTTTGAAAGCGGCCGCCAAAAAACTGCTCAAAAAATGGATCTCCATCAAAAGGCGTTGCTTGCCGCCGAACTTGTCTTGCCGCATAAACATTAACCACTGCCGGCATAGCTTTTTTAACCAAGGGTGCAAAGGAAAGCTGCATTTCCATTGGACTTTGCGGAACTTGTCTTTGGGCATCTTGCGCGTTGGCGCTAAAGCTGCCCGAAAAAAACGCTAAAAGTACAATAGAAGAGGCTAAATATTTTTTTATCATATCCTGGCTCCTGATCTTACCAGCTTGTTTATATCTTTAGAATTCGTAGAATTATAAATCATTTATGGCTAAAAAACTGCAAAATTTATTATTCACTTTGATTTGATATATTTTAACACTTAATTTTTATTCATTAAAATAATTTAATATTTTGGTTTAATTGACATTTATATAATACTACTAATAAATTTGTCATTTTTAAATTGCCGCTTTTTAATAACTAACCTTCATCACCAAATAATTGATTTAATCTTCGCTTTATTGTCCTTTGTCTTGCTATATTATCAATTTTATGCCCGACTAAATCAGTCACATAAAATGTATCCATAATTTTTTCGCCAAAAGTAGTAATATGGGCAGATGCAATATCTAGTGACAAATTAGAAATTGTCCCAGTTAACTCTGATAATAAACCCGGTCTATCTAAGCCTTTTACCTCTATAACGCTGAACTTATCAGACAGCGTATTATTAATCTCAATGCGCGGGGCAACAGAAAAAGCTTTTGCCATTTTTTTTGGCTTTGCGCGCGCTGCTATAAACTCAGTTAGTCGCGCCTCTCCTCTTAACAGTGATGAAATGGCATCAGCGATCTTTTGCGCGCGACGCTCTTCATCACTAGCCAGTTCAAATTCACGGCTAAGCAAAATCGTATCAAGAGCACGCCCGTCAGAAGTTGTAAAAATTTGGGCATCGACAATATTGGCTCCGGCTGCTGCACAAGCAACGGTAATAACTGATAAAAGCCTTGGATGATCTGGCGCAAGAATCGTTAGTTCAGTTACCGCTTCAAAATTATGCAATTTTGCCATAAAAGCAAAGGTCTTTTCATTTTCATCAGCATGGGTAATAAAATTAGCGTGGCGTATTTTATCGTCCAATGATACTGTGAGCCAATAATTGGGATATAAAAGCTCAATATAGGCATTAAGTTTTTCTTCTTGCCAATTCTGCAGAGCTACAGCTAATTCAGCCTTAGCCTCCAAAATTCGCTCAAAGCGTGTTTCTTTTGAAAAACCACCGGTTAAAACAATTTCTGTTTCATAATAAAGTGTCCGTAACAACTGCCCTTTCCAGCCATTCCAAACGCCTGGCCCTACCCCTTTAATATCGCAAATTGTCAAGATTAGCAGTAGTTTAAGACGATCCATTGTTTGAACAACATCGGCAAAATCATTGATGGTTTTGCGATCATTTAAATCACGTGATTGCGCTACAATACTCATGGTCAAATGCTCGCGAATAAGCCATGCAACCGTTTCACAATCTGTGGATGATAGACCAAATCTTTTGCATAGTTTTCGGGCAATTTTTTCGCCAGCAATAGAATGATCTTCTGGTCGCCCTTTTGCAATATCATGCAGGAATACAGCAATATATAAAAGCCGCCGTTCATTTTTTAATTGGGGGATTAGACCAGTTGCTAAAGGGTGTTCTACAAGGTTATTCCCTTTATCAATTTCACTTAAATAATAAACACATAGCAACAAATGTTCATCCACAGTATAATGATGATACATACTAAACTGCATCATAGCAACAATTTTACCAAAATCGGGTATAAATTTACCTAAAACACCCGATTCATTCATCCGGCGCAGCATAAGGGAAGGATTGCGTGGCGAGGTTAAAACATCTAAAAATAGACCATTGGCAATTTTATTTTCACGCACTTCGTTGGTAATTAACTTCAAAGATCGCGTCATTTGTTGCATAGCATGGGGATGCAATTCAAAACCATGTTGATCGGCGATTTGGAAAATACGGATCAAATTAACTGGGTCTGTTGAAAAAACATCGGCATTGGCAATATTAATACGCTGATTATCAATGATAAAATCATCACTACCTTTAATTTTCTTCTTTCGCTTGGAAAAAGTTAAAAATATTTGGTTTATGCCTGGCACTGCTTTAGCATGATCTTCCTCAAGCGCTGCTGAAATAATGCGGGTTAGATCGCCAACTTGTTTAGCCACCAGAAAATAATGCTTCATAAAGCGTTCGACGTCTTCTTGGCCTGGATGGGCAGTATAGCCAAGTCGATGTGCGATATCACGCTGAATATCGAAAGACAGACGTTCATTGGCTTTGCCGGCTAAAAAATGCATATGGCAACGCACAGCCCATAAAAAATCATCGGCCTTTTTAAAGATATTGGATTCTTGACGCGATAAAATTCCGATTTTAACCAATTGCTCTGGGGTTTTGACACCATAAAAATATCGCGTTATCCAATAGAGAGTTTGCAAATCGCGCTGGCCACCCTTACTTTCCTTAACATTGGGTTCAACCAAATAGCGTGTTTGTCCTGCTTTTTTATGTCGCTCATCACGCTCAATCAATTTAGCGCGGATAAATTGTGGTGCTGTGTCTTTCACTATTTCTGCGTTAAACCGATCAGATAATTGTTGAAAGAGTGGTTGATTGCCGTTTAAAAAACGCATTTCTAAAAGTGCAGTGCGAACGGTCATATCTTCACGCGCCATACGTATCGTTTCATCAATATTGCGCGTTGCATGTCCAACTTTCAAGCCAATATCCCAAAGCATATAAAGGATAAATTCCATGACTTGTTCGCCCCATGGCGTTTGCTTATAGGGAAGCAAAAACAAAAGATCGATATCGGAACTAGGGGCAAGCGTACCGCGACCATAACCACCAACAGCGATTAAAGCTATACGCTCACCATTTGACGGATTTTGCAATTTGAATATTTTTTTTATCACCACATCATAAAGTGCATCAATAATAATATCAATTAACAAGCTAAGACGCTTGGCACATAAACGGCCGTGACCATCAAGCAAAAGTTGAATTTCACAGCCCTTTTGTCCAGCAACAAGAGCTTGTTTTAATTCGCGTCTTATAGCTTCGCGTTTTTGTACATCGGTGCAATTCGATTTTTCATCGCCAATGACTTCATAAAGCCGCTTTTTTAACTCTGATGAATTAACAACATCTTCAACTTTCGCCAGCTTTGTCATTTCAACCTGCCCCCATTTTAAATAATGATATCAGTTCAATCATTATATTGTCATTATCATCGGCCACAATAAAGTTGGTTATCACACTTAGCTTATTATCAAGATCGAAAGCCATTTTATGTAATTATTCGATATAGCTTTGTAATTTAACAGGGTGCAAATCAATTTAATTTATAGCCTAAAAAATTATAGTCCAAAAAACTTGAATAAAGCAGCTTCCTTAAATTTTTTTATTGGCCATGCCTGAATAGATATGCGTATGGTGGAACCCCAAATCAAGTTTCATAACCTTACCGGTAGCCTTAGTAAAATCTACCTTTGTCAAATCTGCTCAGAATATATTGGGAGTAGTGGTTGCTTTAAAAAATAGAGCTTACGTTTATGATGCGGCACTGGGCGCCAGCGCGTTGACGATATATTAGGCTCATTTGGTGTCGTAAATCCGTAAGGAACAAATATATTGCAAAGAACACTGAAAACACTTGCAATGGCTTCAATTGGACTTTCACTTTTTGGTATTGCATTCACATAGAATATAAAACAAGCAAAAATAACTTTATCATCTGCACCATGATATACAAAACGAATACATGCATTAGCAACTAGGCTTGCCGACATAGATATCACAGCAAGGAAAGCCAGTTGTAAAGGGACAGTTTTTGCACATCTTCATCGACTTCCCATCCATTAAATACCCAATGAATCAGTAGACATTGTCTTATAGCTTCATTGGGTATTAATTAAAAAATGGAGTTATTTATAAGCCAGTTGCATTGATTGCATTTTGTAAGTCTTTTTGCAAATCTTCAAAATTTTCAATACCTATTTGCAAGCGCAAAACAGGCCCTGCATAATCTTTTTTGGCGACTACACGGTCTTTTAAGTTAACATGAACTGCAAGGCTTTCATAACCGCCCCATGAATAGCCTAGCCCAAAAAGCTGCAAGCTATCAAGGAAACGACTTGCTTCTTCAATACCCCCATTTTTCAAAACAATGGAAAAAATAGTGGCTGAACCTTTAAAATCACGACACCAAATTGCGTGTCCCTTATTGCTTGGCAATTCCGGATGCAAGACTTCAGCAACTTGCGGCAAAGTTTCTAGCCATGAAGCAAGAGCAATTGTTGTTTTACTTTGATGAGCAAGGCGTATATTCATGGTGCGCATACTACGCAAAACGAGATAAGCATCGTCACCTGATACACTCATGCCAGTAATTTTGTGGGCATCTTTGATAAGTTCAGCATATTTTTGATTGGCGGATACCATTCCCATCAGCACATCCGCATGACCTGCAGGATATTTGGTCGCGGCATTAATCGAAATATCAACCCCATAATCTAACGCTTTAAATAAAAGCGGCGTTGCCCATGTGTTATCCATCATAACGATAGCGCCAATTTTGTGGGCAGCTGCGGCAATTGCAGGAATATCCTGCATTTCAAAGGTATTGGATGCAGGCGACTCGGTAAAGACAATTCGTGTATTGTCTTTAAAGAGCTTTTCTATACCGGCACCAATTAAAGGATCATAATATTCAACCTCAACTCCCATGCGCGTTAAAATCGTATCAGCGAAACGACGCGTCGGAAAATAGACGGAGTCCGTAATAAGTAGGTGATCACCGCTGCTTAGCGCACCAAGCAGCGGCATAGTAATGGCTGCAAGACCGGATGGCGTTAACACGGTAACCGCTGAGCCTTCAAGAAGATCAACTGCATGGCAAAGCGCATCGGTGGTTGTTGTACCATGGGTACCATAAGTATAGGCTTGGTTCTCCAAAGCCATTGTATTGGCATCAGGAAAAAGAACGGTTGAGGCACGGACCACTGGTGGATTAACAAAACCGTGATAATCATGGGGATTATATCCACCATGAGCGAGTTTTGTATTAACACCCCAATTATCCATATCTTTAGTTTTTGCCATTGCCTTATTATCCTCTTTTTAGGCTCTACGACCTATGGAACCAAATTTGATGTTTAGATTAGATTATTTTTATGCTAACTTGCAAGAAAACAATGGAAAAAATTGCTTGAACTTGCAATCAAACTTCGTTCCAAATGGATATTGTAACTGCAAACTAAATCTAAGAGGGTGATTATGGCAATAAATACCAAATTTCTGACAGCTTTATTGGCGATAACAACGATAAGCGGCTTTCAAAGTCAATTGGCAAATGCACAAACTGAAGCAGCTCAAGCACCAGTTAAAGGCACTGTTGTTACTAGCGAAATGAAGGTAACATTGGGCGACCCTAAGCTTGAAAATGCTGGTGCGACCTTGCGTGCAGTAAAAACCCGTGGTCATTTGGTATGCGGTGTCAATACAGGATTAACTGGCTTTGCGATCAGAGATGGAAAAGGCAATTGGACAGGTTTTGATGCAGATTATTGCCGCGCAGTTGCTTCGGCTATCTTTGGAGATAAATCCAAAGTAGAATTTGTGCCTCTTTCCGCCAAAGAGCGTTTTCTTGCGCTTCAATCGGGGCAGATTGATGTGCTAATCCGCAATACAACTTGGACGATGAGCCGCGATACGTCACTTGGTATCGAGTTTACTGGAATTAATTATTATGACGGCCAAGGCTTTATGATTAATTCTGACCGGTTAAAAGACGTAACTTCTGCTTTGCAACTTTCTGGTGCGTCCATATGTGTTCAATCTGGTACATCAACTGAATTGACTTTAGCAGATTATTTCCGCAACCATAAAATGCAATATGAACCAGTGGTTTTTGAAAAATTCACTGAAGTCAATGCGGCTTATGATGCTGGCCGTTGTGACGCTTATACGACAGATCAATCATCGCTTTATGCAACTCGCTTGCAATTAGCAAATCCTGATAAAAATGTTGTTTTACCGCAAATCATTTCAAAAGAACCTTTTGGTCCTGCTGTACGCCAAGGCGATGCGCAATGGGCAAATATTGTTCGTTGGACTCATTATGCAATGGTTAACGCCGAAGAATTTGGTATCACCAGTTCTAATGTTGATGATATGGCAAAATCTGATAATCCCGACATTAAGCGCATGCTTGGTGCAGAGCAAGGTAACGATATTGGTAAGGACTTAGGACTTGATCAGGATTGGGTTATCAAAATCATTAAAAATGTTGGTAATTATGGAGAAGTTTTTGAGCGCAACATAGGCCAAAATACGCCGCTTAAAATTTCACGTGGTATCAATGCCTTATGGACCAAGGGTGGTTTACAATATGGCGTGCCTATTCGTTAAAACCTTGTAAATAAATCGGGTATTGCGCACCCGTTTTGTTTTAAAATTTGTTTTACTTACCAATATAATTTTATGAGGCATTGTACTCTTGGTACCTATTCAACCACGGCCCTCCCCGATAAAAAAAGGTGCGTTTCGCACCTTTTTGCGTTCCATATTGAGTGTTAGTTTTCTTATTCAATTGCTAGTAATTGTTTTTATTGGACTAACGGCACAGTGGATTATCACCAATACGATTACCAATATGCAAGCCAATAATATGACTGCGGGCTTTGGCTTTCTATTACAGCGCGCGGGTGTTTCTATTCCCAATAGTCTTATTCCCTATAGCGAAGATTCCAACTATCTCACAGCGCTAGCTGCTGGCTTTGTCAATACAATAGTGATGGCCGTTCTATGCATCATAGCATCGAGCCTATTGGGGCTTTTAATTGGCATTGGTCGGCTATCTAATAATTGGTTAGTTTCAAAAATTTGCCTGTTTTACATTGAAACTTTTCGTAATATTCCTCCACTTCTGGTGATATTTTTTTGGTATTTTGCAATAATTCAAGCTTTGCTACCATCGGTGCGTGACAGTATTGCACTACCGTTTAATGTTTTTATCAATCAACGTGGTATCTTTTTGCCGCAGCCGATATTTGGCCAAAGTGGTTGGCTGATTATGCTGAGTTTTGCAGTAGCAGTTATTATTAGCCTTCTTTTATGTATCTCTTTGCGTCATTGGAGCAAAAAACGCTTTGAGCAAAGCGGTAAAGCCCAGATTTTATGGCCATTTTATATTTTAGTTATTATTGCCACTTTTTTACTTCTTATGCCAATTTTACAATTTTCAGGCTTTAATATACCGCAAGCAGGGCGATTTAACATCAGCGGCGGCACAAGTATAACCCCAGAATTTACCGCATTATTTTTAGCTCTTTCCATTTACACATCGGCTTTAATTGCAGAAATTGTGCGCAGTGGCCTCCAAGGTGTCGATTATGGCTACAAGGAAGCTGGAGCTTCACTTGGTTTAAAGCCTCGCCTTATCACAAGGCTTATTGTTTTGCCGCTTGCCTTGCGCATCATTATTCCACCACTCTCTAGCCAATATATGAGCTTGATGAAAAACACTTCACTTGCAACAGCTATTGGTTATACCGAGATTATGCGCATTGGTAACACCATCTACAATCAAACAGGGCAGCCCATTCAAGTAACCGTTATTTGGATAATCGTTTACTTAAGCCTTAGCTTGCTTATTTCACTGATGATGAATTGGTTTAATTATAAAACCAGTTTGAAAGGACGCTAAAAATGGAAAAAATTAGCGCCTTTTCTCGTAAGCAGTTGCTACCTGCCCTACCGCCGCCCAAACGCCAAAGCGGTATTTTCCATTGGTTAAAACGCCGACTATTTGCAAATCCACTTGATGGCATAATAACCATATTTTTGTTAATTGCCTTGATCTACACCGCCATTCCAACTTTGCGTTGGTTGTTTATTGACGCTAGCTGGATAGGCAATGATCGTGCAGCTTGCGCAACTATCATACAAGGCGGCGTTCAACCCAATGGTTGGTCAGGCGCATGTTGGGCATTTGTCCGCGCTAATATGAGTTCATTTTTATATGGTATTTACCCACAAAGCGAATTATGGCGGGTTCATTGCGCATTGCTATTGGTGATTATAGTCAATATTCCACTATTAATACCAAGAGCAAGGTTCAAAGTCATCAACGCCATATTATCGTTTATTTTTGTACCAATCTTTTGCTATATCATGCTTTATGGTGGTGCGTTTGGATTAACGAGCGTGCCAACTGCGCGTTGGGGTGGTTTACTTGCAACTTTAATCATTGCCTATTCCAGCATAATCGTTTCGTTACCGCTTGGCACTTTACTGGCACTTGGGCGGCAATCGAAAAAGCCAATCATTCACTTTTTATGTGTAATTTTTATCGAAACCTTGCGTGGTGTACCCTTGGTGGCAGTGCTTTTTGTTGCCAATGTCATGTTGCCATTATTTTTTCCGCAAGATTTAAATTTTGATAATTTTTTACGAGCACTCATTGCGGTCGCGCTCTTTACCTCAGTCTATATTGCAGAAGTTATTCGTGGCGGTTTGCAAGCAGTGCCTAAGGCACAATATGAAGCCGCATGGTCGCTTGGGCTGCATTATTGGCAAATGATTAGCTTTATCATTGTGCCACAAGCTTTTCGCCTTGTTATCCCCGGCGTCATCAATATTTTAATTGGCATGTTTAAAGATACCAGTTTGATCTATACGATTAATATGCAAGATTTGCTTGGTGCCGCCCAAAATGCCACCCTACAACCCAATTGGATAAGTCCGGTAACACCTGCAACCGCCTATATTTTTGCCGGCTTTATCTTTTGGCTATTTTGCTTTGCCATGTCACGCTATGCCCATTTTATCGAGCGCCATCTCAATGCCTCAAGAAAATTACAAAACTAATGAAATGAATAACATCATGATTGACCAAACAAATGACAGTCCACTTGCCGTTGAAATGAAAACGGTCAATAAATGGTTTGGTGACAACCATGTTTTGCGTGATATTAATCTATCTGTCACGGTGGGTGAAAAAATAGTGGTTATCGGTCCCTCAGGATCAGGTAAATCAACCATGATCCGTTGCATAAATGCATTGGAATCCTATCAGAGCGGACAAATCACGGTTGAGGGTATCCAGCTTGATTCCAATAGCCGCCATATTGATAAGGTTCGCAGTGAAGTTGGTATGGTTTTTCAGCAATTCAATCTTTTCCCCCATTTGACCATTTTAGAAAACTGCACTTTAGCCCCAATTTGGGTTCGCCATATGAACCGCAGCACTGCGAATGATTTAGCACTGGATTATTTGGATAAGGTCCGCATCAAGGATCAAGCCAATAAATATCCCGGACAATTATCGGGTGGACAACAGCAGCGTGCAGCAATTGCTCGTTCTTTGTGTATGAGCCCTAAAATTATGCTTTTTGATGAACCGACCTCGGCGCTTGATCCTGAAATGATAAAAGAAGTTTTAGATACAATCGAGGAACTTGCCAAAACTGGTATGACAATGATTTGTGTTACCCATGAGATGGCTTTTGCTCGCGAAATAGCAGATCGCATTATCTTCATGGATGAGGGACAAATTATGGAAATAAATACTCCAACAAATCTTTTTACCAATCCGCAAAATGCCCGAACAAAAACATTTTTAGAGCAAATACTATAAATGAATATGCTGAAATGATGTAAAAATTTATAGTTCATTTAATTGTAAATAACTAAAAGCAAAACTTAAAGATTATAAATTATGCCCCTAACCGTTGAACGCCTTTGTAGCATGACTAAACCTGCTCTCATTCCCATTGCAGGTCTTGAGGGGCTTAAAAACCGTATTAACTGGGTAATTGCTTCCGATAATCCCGAACCACGCCGTTGGTTAAGAGGTGGTGAGTTTAATCTCATATCAGGTTGGAACCTTAATGATGATGCGGCAATGATCCGCTACATGGATCAACTCTATTCAAGTGGAGTTGCTGGCATTGGGTTTGGTATAGGGCTTAAATTTAGTAAAATTCCAGCCATCATGATTGAAAGAGCAAATGCTCTTAAACTTCCCTTATGCGAAGTGCCTTATGAATTAAGTTTTGCCCATATAACACAAATTGCAGCAGAACAGCTTGTCGATAAGCCAAGCCAACTTGGCAATACATCCTATTACAGCCAAATTCTTGACGATGCCATTGATGAAAAATTACAGCTTTCCGATATTACTATGCGGCTAGCCAATAGCTTATTGGCAGACTGCCAAATCATTGAGCAGGATAAAAATATCTTAGCCGAGGCCGTACGCAGTAAGGGCGCCAAAGCAAAGGAAGCAATAAACCAACATAATGATTTTACCAGCTTTTCCTGCACCAATACAATTGAATTGCGCATTAAACGCAAATCGCAAGATTTTTCATTAACCGATAAGGCATTTATCCATGAAATGATTTTGGCAGCAAGAATTATTATCAATCGCACCAATGCGGTAAACCGGGCTGAAAGCCGTTTAAAAATTGATATATTTTCCATGCTGATGCAATCATTTTTACCTTTACAAGAAATAAGGCACAAGCTTTTTTCACTTGGCTTTGACCCTGATAGCAATTTCGGACTTAGTGTTATACTACCCCTTAATGGTCATTTGAAAAAGACAGCAGATTTAATTGCCACGAACTTACCAAAAGGCTCGATAATTCAGATTTACAACAATGAAGTTATTGTTTTTTTTGCAATTTCATCACGATTATCTCCTAAACAGCTTTTAGCACCATTGCTGACTATTTGTCCCAATTGTAGCATAGGGGTTAGTAAACCAGTTAAAGCAGATCAACTGCATACGGGCTTACGGCAAGCACAAATGTTGGCGCAAAACTCAACAGCAGGCCTTTATGATAGCGATGATATGGCAATTGAAACCATGCTTGGTTCATTGGACCCCATCTCAGCCAAAGCTTTCAAAAACGCCATACTTCACAAAGACCTATCTGCTGAATTACTTACGACCATCGAGATGTTGTTGGATAGTGGATTTAACCTCCATGAAACGGCACAAAAGCTTAATGTCCACCGCCACACTATTCGCAACCGCATGGAACGCTTTAATGACCTTACCGGTCTTGATATCCAAAATGCTGATAACCGCAATAAAATATGGCTCGCTTTAAAAATTGCCAAAATATTTTCCGTGTAATTTCAATAATAAAAGAGCTAACCAATATCCCAAACGTATAAATAATAAAATATAATTATACAGATTGTCTATATTTTTTGAGAAAAAATAGATTATTCTATCCTCAACAGTGTCAAAATGATAAGTGCTAGGATGATCTATAATAATTCCAACCTAATTATCTTTTGATCCAATCATACAGTTTTTAAGCAAATATGGAGGATTTTAATCATGGGAAATGCAGAACTTTCAAAGCGCCGCTCAGATGCCGTTGCGCGCGGCGTTGGTGTAACTACGCCAATTTTTGCAGATAAAGCAGAAAATACTGAACTTTGGGATGCAGAAGGCCGCCGCTTTATTGATTTTGCATCGGGTATTGCAGTGCTTAACACTGGCCACCGCCACCCAAAAGTTATTGAAGCGGTAAAAAAGCAGCTTGATCGCTTTACCCATACTTGCCATCAGGTTGTGCCTTATGAGAATTATGTGGAGCTTGCTGAAAAACTCAATGCAGCAACACCTGGTAATTTTAAGAAAAAAACTGTTTTTGTAACTACCGGCGCTGAAGCGGTTGAAAATGCGATTAAAATTGCTCGCGCTTATACAGGGCGTGATGGCGTTATTGCGTTCTCCGGTGGTTTTCATGGCCGTACATTTATGGGCATGGCTTTAACTGGTAAGGTCGTCCCTTATAAAGTTGGCTTTGGCGCAATGCCTGGTGATATTTACCATATTCCCTACCCTTATTCAGTACATGATGTAACCGTTGAAGATAGTATAAACGCGTTAAATACGCTGCTTAAAGCAGATATTGATCCAAAGCGCATTGCAGCCATTATTCTAGAACCTGTTCAGGGTGAAGGTGGTTTTTATCAAGCACCAGCAGAATTAATGAATCGCGTTCGCGAAATCTGTGATGAACACGGCATTGTTATGATAGCTGATGAAGTACAGACAGGCTTTGCAAGAACAGGCAAACTTTTCGCCATGGATCATTATGACGTAGCCCCAGACCTTATCACTATGGCAAAAAGCTTAGCTGGCGGTTTCCCACTATCAGCAGTTACTGGCAAGGCTGAAATCATGGATGCCCCAGGCGTGGGCGGCCTTGGTGGCACCTATGGCGGTAATCCATTAGCCATTGCAGCAGCTCTAGCTGTGCTTGATGTAATTAAGGAAGAAGGGCTTTGTGAAAGAGCAAACCAGCTTGGCTCGCGCTTGCGCCAACGTTTGGCTTCAATTCAGGATGATGTGCCAGAAATCAAGGATATCCGTGGTCCAGGCTTCATGACAGCAGTTGAATTTTTTGACAAAAATGGCAAGCCATCAGCTGACTTTGCGAATAAAATCCGTCTTAAGGCTCTCGAAAAAGGGCTTATCTTGCTTACCTGTGGTGTCTATAGCAATGTTATCCGCTTTTTGGCGCCAATCACGGTTGAAGATAAGATTTTTAATGAAGCTCTTGATATTTTAGAGCAATCAATCCGCGAAGTTAAAGCGGCAAGTTAATTTGCGCTTTTTCAATACCTAGCATTAAATACAAAAGACACTAGAGCACAATTATTTAAGTTACAACAACTAGGTGCTCTAGTTTCCTCGCTGTAATTAAGCAGATTGGCTTTCCCGTAAAGCCAAAAATATTGAATAAGAAGCAATGGGATAGGATTGATATTATGTTGAAAGACAATACACTTTTTAAACAGGCCGCCTATATCGCTGGCAAATGGATTGCAGGCAGCAAAGATAATGGCACAGAAGTTACTAACCCTGCAACGGGCGAAATTTTAGGCTATATTCCTAACTGTACACAGGAAATGACTCTGGAAGCGATTAAAGCTGCTGAAACAGCTCAAAAAGAATGGGCAAAACGCACGGCTAAGGAACGCTCGCTTATTTTGCGTAAATGGTTCAATCTTATGGTAGAGAACCGAGAAGATCTTGGCAAAATTCTCACCCTTGAACAAGGTAAACCACTTAATGAAGCTATTGGCGAAATTGACTATGGTGCAAGCTTTATTGACTGGTTTGCTGAAGAAGCACGCCGCATTAATGGTGAAATCATCCCCGGTCATCAGCGGGACAAACGTCTCCTAGTGATGAAGCAGCCAATTGGTGTAGTAGCCGCTATTACACCGTGGAACTTTCCAAATGCAATGATTACCAGAAAAGCCGGCCCTGCTTTAGCTTCTGGTTGCGCCATGGTGTTAAAACCTGCGTCTCAAACTCCGTTTTCAGCCATTGCCCTTGCTATACTTGGCGAGCGTGCAGGTATTCCTGCCGGTCTTTTTTCTGTGGTGACTGGTAGCGCGAGAGAAATTGGCAAAGTTATGACTGACAGCCCAATTATACGCAAACTGACCTTTACTGGATCTACCGAGGTTGGTGCAATGCTTTATGCACAATGCGCACCGACAATTAAAAAACTCGGTCTAGAACTTGGTGGCAACGCGCCCTTTATTGTTTTTGATGATGCCGATATTGATGCAGCTGTTGCTGGTAGTATTATTGCTAAATTCCGCAATAATGGTCAAACATGCGTATGCGCAAATCGTATTTACGTGCAAGATGGTGTTTATGACATATTTGCTAAAAAATTAACCGATGCAATTGCTAAATTAAAAGTTGGCAATGGTATGGAAAAAGACGTTATTCTTGGGCCGCTGATTGATGAGCCTGCCCTTAAAAAGGTCGAGCAGCATGTTAAAGACGCGGTCAGCAAAGGTGCACGTGTATTAACCGGTGGTAAGCCATCTGCCCTTGGTGGCACTTTCTTTGAACCAACTGTTATTGCTGATGTAACCAAGGATATGTTGGTTGCCAGTGAAGAAACTTTTGGCCCTGTTGCACCTCTTTTCCGCTTTTTTAATGAGGATGACGTTATCCAACAGGCAAATGATACCGAATTTGGTCTTGCATCCTACTTCTATGCTAAGGATTTAGCCCGCGTATTCCGCGTTAGTGAAGCTTTGGAATATGGCATGGTTGGCGTTAATACTGGGCTTATTTCCACAGCGGAAGCGCCATTTGGAGGCATCAAATCATCTGGACTTGGCCGCGAAGGATCACATTTTGGCATTGATGACTTTGTTGAAATTAAATATGTCTGCCTTGGTGAAATTGCTTAAACAATAAAAAGTGCTTGCAATAAGATATATAAAATTTATAAAATGATAAGAAGGTTTCATTCTTTAATGAAGCCTTTTTCAATTAGAAAAATCAGGCTAAAAACATTCATAAACAAGATTGAAATTCAAACTTAACCAATTGCTTTAAATAAATAATCACTCAACCTTATCCTTGCAATTGCATTTTTTCGAATCTTTTTTTTGCTTTGCAATTTTCCAAAAGCGCCATGGTAAATACCATCTATAATAATCATCCAAGACAACCGGCACAGGGTCAATTCCATGGGTTCCAAACGGGCCACAACGCATAATACGAAATAACCCCATAAAACCGCCGTTCCACAGTCCAAAACGCGCTATTGCTTCATAAGTATATTCAGAACATGTGGGTAGATGGCGACATTGATTGCCAATCAATGATGAAAGCGTGAGCTGATAAAAGCGAATAAACACAATGCCTATAATGCGCCCTGGTGTTTTGCGCCATGGACCATCATAATTGCGATTATAGCGTTTTTGATCTATCATTGCCCTTGGTTTCTAAGTTGTGATTTCAATTTGCTGAATACAATCAACAACTGCGTCAAACACTAACAGAGTTGATGCGTGACGGGCTTTAAAGTCCTTTACCGGCTGCAGACAACCGAGTTCTTCAAACTTGCCTATTGGCGGCTGACCATCTTCCTTAAGCATGGCATACATAACATCTCTGAGCTCCATCAACTCTTGAGTACTTGCACCAATAACATGATTGGCTAGCAACGATGCTGAGGCTTGCCCTAATGCACAAGCGCGCACCTCTTGGGCAAATTCTATAACAATGCCATTAGTTATTTTAATATCGACAGTAATAATCGACCCACAAATTTTGGAGTGCTGGCGCGATGACGCATCAGCATCACTAAGGCGACCAGTTAGGCTAATATGAGCTGCCGCTGATAATATTTTGCTATTATAAATGTCATCAATCATAATTTATTGATACCAAATCCATCTAAATCCAGTGATTGGGACTTTCGTTCCACGAATAAACCATTATATAGGATTGAAATTCCTTTAATGCCATATAAAGGTAAACTATATATTCTCCAATATGAAGTCATATCAATTATAACCGATTCAAATTAATAGACCATATGAGCTTACTGCCACTCTTAGATATTTTCTAATTTATGTTATTTAGTAAAGAATAAAGGGAACTAAATAGGGCCGTAAGTGATTAAGTGTTGACTGTTAGCTTTATGATTATTTTATAAAGCTAACGAGTAAAATTAAGCAAAAGTTTGAAATTTAGAATGGATGTTTTCGTGCAGAATCCCGTTAGTAAAAAACCATTATCTATTGAAAAACGCCCAAGTCGTGAAGAGGCTGAACAAGCCGTTCGCACATTGCTATTATGGGCAGGCGAAAATCCCGATCGTGAAGGCTTGGTTAAGACTCCTGCACGCGTTACCAAAGCCTATGGTGAATTATTTGGCGGTTATGAGCAATCGGTAGAAGATATATTAGGAACAGTATTTGAAGAAGTCGCTGGCTATAATGATCCAGTACTTGTTCGTGACATTGAATTTTTTTCCCATTGCGAACATCATATGGTGCCGATCATTGGCAAAGCCCATATTGCTTATCTTCCTGATAATTGCGTGGTTGGCCTATCAAAACTGCCAAGAGTCGTTGATGTTTTTGCCCGCCGACTGCAAACGCAAGAAACAATGACCGCCCAAGTAGCCGATGCAATCAACAATAATTTAAAGCCGCGCGGTGTCGCTGTTTTAGTTGAAGCGGAACATTTATGCATGGCAATGCGCGGGGTAAAAAAGCAGGGTTCAACAACAATAACGGTTGCATTTCGTGGTCATTATGAAAATAATCCGCAAGAACAAGCGCAATTCATGAATATGATAAGGGGATTTCGATGAAATCTGAAAAATTTTCTTCGCCTTTTATTGATAAGGAAAAGCAGGAAGAAGGCGATATGTTTGCGCCGCGCTTTGACCAAAATGGCTTAATTACAGCCATTGCTTGCGACCATGTAACCAATGAAGTTTTGATGCTAGCATATATGAACAAAGAATCGTTGGAGCTTACTTTAAGCACTGGCATTGCTCATTATTGGTCACGCTCTCGCCAGTCACTTTGGAAGAAAGGCGAAACTTCAGGCAATATGCAACACATAAAAGAAATTCTTGTCGATTGTGATCAAGATGCACTTTTGCTTAAAGTTGAAGTAGAGGGGCACGGACCAACATGCCATACGGGCAGACAAAGTTGTTTTTATCGAAGCATTCAAGATAAAAACGGCAAACCACTATTGTTAAAGGTTCAATGAATAATGGCTTAATGAGATAATTGGGCATCTTTGCTTTAAATTTTACTCGTTAAACGCACTTGCCTTACCTTTTAGGAAACATATTGCTTCTTTTAAGCGTTAAGATTACAAAGATCTAAAAAAATTGTTATATTTAAAAAAAAGTGCTTGTCATAAAGTTACACATTTGTTACATGCCGCTAGCTGATTTATTTTAGCTTCTACCACGTGCGGTCGTGGCGGAATTGGTAGACGCGCAGCGTTGAGGTCGCTGTGGGGCAACCCGTGGAAGTTCGAGTCTTCTCGACCGCACCATTAAAAATCTATTTACAGATTTTTTAGCTTTGTTGTCACTTAGCCTTAAGCCCCATTAATTGAGATAATAGCTAAAACGCTCTTATATTTTTTCAGACATAAAGACATTGACTATTATTGATTATTTTCGCATTGATTAATCTAAAAGGCATAGTTTTGAAATTACACATTAAACATATCTATGAAACGCCAACAAATGACGATGGTTGGAGAGTTCTTGTAGATCGCATGTGGCCAAGGGGTCTAACAAAAGACAAAGCCAAACTAGATGATTGGTGCAAAGATATCGCACCAAGTGCAGATTTACGTAAATGGTTTAATCATGACCTTGAAAAATGGCCCGAATTTACTGAAAAATATAAGAAAGAACTTGATCAAAATAATATAAAAATACAAGCCTTTATAGACAGTATAAAGACACACAACATCGTAAGCTTACTCTTTGCAGCTCATGACAGCGAACATAATAATGCGGTTGTTTTAAAAGATTATTTAGAACAACTTAGCAATGATTGATAATCAAATCATGAATAAGTATACTTAAATGCCATCTCCCGCAATTAAGGTTTGGTCCATATTGCGTGCAGGCTCAGTACAACCCGCCTCACCGATGATGCGCGCTGGCACGCCGGCAACGGTAACACCTGCAGGTACATCTTTTAAAACAACAGAACCTGAAGCAATTTTTGAACAATGACCAACTTCAATATTGCCTAAAATTTTTGCACCTGCACCAATCAAAACACCATGCCGAATTTTAGGATGGCGATCACCGCCAGCCTTGCCAGTACCACCTAATGTTACACTATGAAGGATAGAAACATGATCTTCAACAACAGCAGTCTCACCAATAACTAAACCCGTGGCATGATCAAGAAAAATACCCTTACCAATGGTTGCAGCAGGATGAATATCTGTTTGAAAAACTGAAGAGGATCGGCTTTGCAAATAATAGGAAAAATCTATGCGCCCGGCCTGCCATAAAGCATTGGCAAGTCGATAGGTTTGCAAGGCATGAAAGCCTTTAAAATATAATAAGGCGTCCATTAAACGATGACAGGCTGGATCCAAATCAAAAACTGCAGCAATATCTTCACTTAACATTTCATCAAAATTTTCAATCGTTGCGGCAGCCTCGGTTAAAGTTTGCCGTAACACGTCCTGATCAAGATCGTAATGATAAAGTCGATCAACAAGCCGATTAATCACTGCCGTACGTAAACTTTGATGATTTAAAACAGAGGGATATAGAAACCCCGACATGGTGTGGTCATTGACTACAGCCGCTTCTGCCTCTGAATAAATGAGGCTCCATAAATCATCAATGTCATATTTTCTATCAAAAGAAATAAGAGTGGCAGAAGAATTCATCTAGCTCATCTTTCCAATCGTCACTATAAAGCTAATTTAACGGCACCTATCAGACAAAATCTATCTGCGACCAATAGGATGACGAGCGAGAAATTCCAAAACACCTTTTTTATATATTTTATCACCTACTGCCAACATGTGATCTCGCCCTTCAATTACCAAGGGTTCACCATTAGGTAATAAAGCTGCTAGAGCAACGGGATCGCCGCCAATTTCATCAGTACTGCCAACAGCCACAAGCACGGGTTGTTTTATTTGAAAAACTTCAGCTGCGGTGAGTTCCTTTTTTGACGTAATAACACAAGCAGCTAAAGCTAAGCGATCACTTTGGGTTTGATCTGCAAATTTTCTAAACATCAAACCTCGTTCGCTGCTAATACTTGCAATATCGTCAGCCAACAAAGCTTCAGCAACAGGCTCCCATCGTCCAGCACCTGTTACCATACCAATGCCAAGACCGCCAAAAATAGCACTTTGCACTCGTGCTGCATGTCGTAAACAAGCAAATGCTGTAATTCTTGCGCCCATGGAATAACCCATGATATGCGCATTTTCTATACCAAGATGATCAAGAAGACGAACCGCATCATCGGCCATTGCTTCAGGTGTATAGGCTTTTTCATCGTGAATTTTTTGTGAAAATCCATGGCCGCGATTATCAATGGCAATTACCCGATAACCAGCATCATTCAACGTACGAAACCACCCGGGTGCAACCCAATTAACCCATGAAGATGATGCAAAACCATGAATGAGTAAAATAGGTTGCCCATTTCCTTTATCGCGATAGGCAAGAGTGTAACCATCACTTTCAAAAAAATTCACATCATCTTTTAGCATAAATTATTACCTGACACATTTTACTGCTATTGCAGGGTGAACAACACAATCACCTTGCTTTAAATTCATCTTATTAATCTCACCAGCATTCAATTCAACAACATAGCGAGTTGGAAAACCTGAAGAAATAAGAATAGTTGATTCTGGTGTTGTATTATAAGCAAGTGAAACAACTTTGCCATTATTATCAACGAAAACCATATCAAGTGGTAAAGGAGTATTTTTCATCCACATCATAACATCGCGCTGGACTGCAAAAACAAAAAGCATAGCTCTATCATGAGGTAAATCCTTGCGGAACATTAGACCTGCTTCCAACTCCTGAGGTTTTTGAGCAACTTCAACAGAGTAATTATGCGCCCCACTAGCAGTTAAAAAACTGATAGGCGCAGAATCTACAGGAATGCGCATTGCCTCTTGTGCCATAGCATTCGTCGAAAGCATCAAAAAAGAAACTATAGCTGCAAATATCGTTTTCATTAATAAATCCCCACGGTGAAATAACTTTCACCATGCAAAACCATGGTCTATTTTGCAAGTAGAAATTTGATTAACAAAAATCAACTTACCGCATATAAAATTCCACCCGCATAAATTAACGCAATAAATATGAAATATGCTTTCGTCAAAAAATAATTGCGTGGCGAAGTCTCACCATCGGCATACTTAAATTTAAAAGGGGGATTAAATGAAAAATATTTAACAATAGCATTGCTGCTTAGTGCATTTACATTACAACAAGCTCCACAAGCACAAACAAAATGATTGTGTAAATAGCATTAACATAGATTTTTTTGAAGCGACCAATAAAAGCCCAGGAAAAGAACTCGGCACTATTAGTGTTGAACTATCTTATTATGACTTGGTATTTATACCACATCTAAAATATCTAGCACCTGTCATTCATGGGCTTCATGTTCATAGCAATCCAGATTAAATGGCGAAAAGATAATTCCACCGGTTTAGCAAGCAGTCACTTAACCCCTTCCAAAGAACAAAAAACTTTCAACTCCTTGGGATGACAACGGGCATCTTGGTAACTTCCCCCGATATTTGGTCGATAGTGATGCAACGCCAATTTTCTGGTATTTGCACCTAAATTAGGTAAATTTTACAGCCATCCCAAACCACTTGGTGGTGGAGCAAGAGTGGCTTACGGTGTGATAAAATAATCTTTCAGCCCCTAATCACCGCTAACAAAAAATTGCCATTTGCCATCTGGTGTTATACCGATGCGAAAAAAAGAATAAGCACCAATGTCTTTCATCGCCTCAAAGTCACCTGCAGTCATAATCTGGAAAGTTTCAACCATTTGAGCTTTGGTTAATTTATCTATTGGATAGGCAAATAGATACGGCCAAACATAGATTTCTTGTTCAGTGCCTTGATCAAGATGGACGTAACCTGAATTAAGTAAGTCAATGATAATTGACAGAATTTCGAGTCCCTCTCCATCGCCAGAAATCTCTTTTAAGAACTCTATTGGATCGCCTTCTTCGTCTGTCAACCTTAATTGGGTTTCGTTAATCCCAGTGCCAAGCAAGGGTCTTAATGCTTCGATTTCGCCTGTCTTAGCCGCTTTAATAATGTTTAAACGCATATCACGAACTTTAGCGGGCAAAGCAGTTTCATCATATAAAACAATTGGTAAAGAATGGCCGATTAAGCTATTTTTGTTGGTGTCATCACCATTAAAAGGACCAAAGGCACTTTCAGGATCAGGTATATTATTATCCAAAATCCCACGAAAATCTGGCTGATCGGTTTTGGAAAACGCATTTTGCAGTGGTACATTTGCTAGAATTAAAGCAAGACCTACTACCAAGACCAATTTATTGATGTTTTTTAACATTTTTACCAAATTTTATAGATAATAAGCACTGTAAATAATCTATTTAAATCCGCTAAATGTTCAACCAATGCGGTAAATAGAAGATGATTGAGTTATTGTACTGTCTTATGGTTAAGAAAATCTCCCATAATTATCCGTTCCCGAATAACATCCACAAGATTTAAGGCTTCTTCTTCCTTTTTAAACAGCAAAAAATGCTCAAGTGCAGTAACGAAAGCTACCTCAGCTAAAATTTCAGGTTCAATACCATTAGACATACCATTAGCCCAAGCTTCTGCCTGTGTTTCACTTGCAACAAGTTTTTTTTCCTGCGCAATAATTAATGCTAAGTCGGATTGACTATTTTTCATTTCCTGTCATCTCTTTATTTGTACGCAAAGAGCGTTAACACTATAATCTTATCCTAGACTAGCATATTTCTTTAGGGCCTTGTAAGATAACTGAAAAAAAGGTTAATTTATCTTTTAATGGCAGTATTCAATGACAGGGTGTATGAAATAATTTTAATTATCCCATATTTTGAATATCTATGTAAAAACCAATTAATTACCAAAGCGGTCAATTAATTCTTGGGAAAGTTTCTTACCCTCATCATTATAAAGCTCTATCGCGCTTAACGCAGCAAGCGTACATTGGTAGTAATTTTCAGAAAAAGCACGAAAACCGCTATTAAAGGCAGCTGTTAATTTAGTCTTTCTTGCGCCGTCAGCTTGTTCAGCATTTAACAATAAATCCATTTTGTCACGCCAAATAGCTGTATCTTCGCCGCATAAATTATAAAGATAATGAAGAGAACCCAAAACTTCTGATAAACGTATCATTTTTTTATCATAGCTAACATTTTGCCCAAAAGCATGGGATGCGGGTAGCAAAATAGTTAGAATAAAAACAATGGAAAAAAAACGTTTTATCACGATAAAAGTCACCCCAACTTCATGCTGCAACACAATTTCAAATTGTCAAAAACTTATTAAATAAGATTAAATTTTTCGCAATTCGATACATATTTACAATTTTGTTGTATTTGTATTTATTAATTCGCTTAGTTAAACTTATAAAAGTCAATTAATTTAAAACTGGAAATTAAATGTGTGGTCGTTTCACTCTATTAACAGATATTACAAAAATTGAAGAGCAATTTGGCGCCATTGTTCCAATTGCAATACCACACCTTTATAATATATCTCCAACACAGCCAATCCTTATTGTAAAGTACCCAGAAGCAACAAGGCCAGACAATAGCAACCTCCCCCCACATGATGTTTCATTAATGCGTTGGGGATTTGTTCCCGCTTTCGTCAAAGAACCTGATAAATGGCCACTAACAATTAATATTAGAGCAGAAACGGTACATTTAAAAAAATCATTTAGAAATGCTCTTAACCACCGCCGAATTATCATTCCTGCGAGCGGTTTTTTTGAATGGAAAAAAACAACTGGCAAACAAAGCCAGCCTTATTACATTACGTCTCAAAATAGTCCAATTATCGGCTTTGCTGGGCTTGCTGAAACATGGAGTGGCGCAGACGGCACTGAAATTGACACTGCAGGCATAATAACCACAGCCGCAAATAATGATATAAAAATGATACATCAACGCATGCCACTCATCATTTCAAAAGAAAATTATCAAGCGTGGTTAGATATACGCAACTATCGCGGCGAAGATGTCTTGCGCATGTTAACCACACCTGACACGGAAAAATTCATTGCTAGAAAAATATCTACCAAGGTTAATGATGCCAATTATCGCAGCGAAGATCTTTTGGACGAAATACAGGAATTAGAAACACCCAGCGCATCCAAAAGCCACCCTGACCAACTGTCACTCTTTTAAAAAATGCATGAGCTATGTTTTAAAATTGCGTTTTTTAAGTGTTATGTTATAACGATAATGAATTATGTGTCTTTAGGCCAAGCATTGATGGTTAAAACCTTTGATTTTTATCGAGGCTAAGTCATTTATGTGCATAAAGAAAACACATCAAACTTATTTATATATGATTACAACCAATAATTTAGGTATTTGAATAGAAAGTTTATTCTTCGTGTCGTCCTCATTGATAAAGCTTATAAACGCTGGGATTTTTCGCAATAATCGCTGGCTGGTACGTAACATTGACATGGAATTATCACGCGGCGAAATTATAACGCTTATTGGCCCTAATGGTTCAGGTAAAAGCACCACCGCAAAAATGGCTCTTAAAATATTAAAACCTAATGAGGGCAATGTTTGGCAAGCACCAAACTTGCGGGTTGGCTATGTGCCACAAAAGCTTAATTTCGACCGTAGCATGCCGATGAGTGTCGGTCGCTTTATGGAGCTTACCCATAAATTGAAAATGGAAGATGCCGATGCAGCCCTTGCAGAAGTTGGGGCATTGCATTTACGTGGCGCGCAAGTTCTCAATTTATCAGGAGGGGAATTGCAAAGGGTCATGTTGGCACGTGCTGCTGCAACCAAACCTGATATTCTTGTTTTAGATGAGCCATTGCAGGGCGTGGATTTTAGCGGCGAAGCAGAACTTTATGATCTGATTTCTCAATATAAGCAGCGGTTAAATTGCGGAATTTTACTTATTTCTCACGACTTACACGTCGTTATGGCAGCATCCGACCGCGTGATTTGCCTCAATGGGCATATTTGCTGTAGCGGTAAGCCAGAAGAGGTGGCAATGAGCCCAGAATATAATGCCTTATTTTCAAGGAATGGTAAAAATTCCGCCGCACTTTACCGGCATCAACATGACCACAACCATCATCCAGATGGTACGATTTGCCAAGGCGATCAATGTCGCGATAACAGCAAACATAATCATTTAACAAAACCAGATAATAAACCACAGGATAATACGAATGTTTGATGATTTTTTTGTACGCGCTATGGTTGGTTGTATCGGCATTGCCTTGGCAGCCGGGCCTTTAGGCTGCATCGTCGTTTGGCGCCGCATGGCTTATTTTGGTGACACAATGGCCCATTCAGCTTTGCTTGGCGTTGCTCTTGCCTTCATATCCAACATTAACATGACCATTTGTGTTTTCATCGTTACAACAATGCTGGCCATTATCCTTTTACTTTTACAACGCCGTCATACACTTTCAAACGACTCTTTACTTGGCGTACTCTCTCATTCAAGCCTTGCTATCAGCTTAATTATTTTAAGTTTTTTACCTTGGGTACGACAGGACCTTTCAGTCTACTTATTTGGCGACATATTATCGGTTTCTCGGCTTGATCTTTTAATGATCTGGTTGGGCGGTATTTTTGCTATAGCGATTATTTATATCATCTGGCGGCCACTTATCGCTGGAACAGTCAATGCCGACCTTGCTAAAGCAGAAGGGCTTTATCCTGAAGTTGCTCAAATTATTTTTATGCTTATGCTCGCGCTTATTATCGCTGTGGCTATGAAAATCATCGGAATATTGCTGATTACCGCGCTTTTGATACTACCTGCTGCCACAGCAAGACGGTTGTCATCAACCCCTGAAATCATGGCCTTGCTTTCTAGTGTCATCGGCATTATCTCTTCAACAACAGGATTGCAAATGTCAAAAATCTTTAACACGCCTTCTGGTCCCTCAATTGTTGTTGCCGCCTTTGTCCTTTTTGTTATTTGCCTTTTGCCATTCAGCTTGTTAAAAAACAAAACTTAGCTAGATTAAAAGCAATTATCGGCTAATATATTTGAGTATGACTTATGAAAAGAGTGATAGATGATGCCCCCAATTGGTGATCTTACAAAAAACCAAAAGTTCGTTCTTGATGTCCTCAAGAAAGAGCGGGCACCATTAAGCGCTTACACTATCCTTGATCAATTGCGCGATGAGGGGTTTCGCGCTCCGTTACAAATTTATCGCGCTTTAGATAAGTTGATTGCAATCGGTGCAGTGCATAAGCTTGAAAGCTTAAATGCCTATATCGCCTGCGCCCACCCTGACTGCGATGACCATCATCTTGTTGCTTTTGCTATTTGTAAAAACTGTGGCAAGGTTCACGAATTTAACAATCACGTTATTGAACATGAAGTGCATGACCATATGCATAAGATCCACTTTCGCCCCCATGCAACAACATTAGAAATTCGTGGTCTTTGCGAAAAATGTGCAGAAGAACCCAGCAATGCTTAATATTACCTATTACCTGCGTATTTATGGTGCACCTTAGATGACAGCCCACTAAGGCGATGCTAAATAGGCCCAATTTTTCTTAATATTTAAATTTTTTATTTACTATTTGGCAGGTGTTTTCTTTTTGTCATAATTAAAGCATATTTTCCTCAAATGAATCAATTTAAGCATTTTTTGATCCGCTTGCATAGTTTGTCGCCGCTTTTACCTATCACTCGATATGCTAAAAGCAGCTCGTCATGCATAGATCAAACAACAAACTAATGCATGTAAGGTTTTTTAAAATTAAATGATCAAAACTCTATTTAAGTTTTTTTTTAGTATTTTATTCATTGTGCCGATGACTGCTATTGTGCAAGCTCATCCACATATTTTTGTCGATGCAAAAGTTCAAATTCAACTAGATAAAGATGGCAAGGTTGAAAAACTCTCGCAAGATTGGTTGTTTGATGCTTTGTTTTCGGCTGGGGTTATTTTAGATTTTGACAAGAATGGTGACCGTTTTCTTGATCCATCAGAACTTGCCGAAATAAGCAAAACTATCCGCGAATCCTTAGCTGAGTTTGACTATTT
Organism: Bartonella sp. HY761; assembly: GCF_026743145.1. Classification (NCBI taxonomy): domain Bacteria; kingdom Pseudomonadati; phylum Pseudomonadota; class Alphaproteobacteria; order Hyphomicrobiales; family Bartonellaceae; genus Bartonella; species Bartonella sp. HY761. The sequence goes on along the minus strand of NZ_CP104887.1, from coordinate 1,334,717 downwards.
CCAATCTGTAACAGTAGATGGTAAATCAGTTAAGCTTGCGAATCCCGATAAGCTTATTGCTGATATGAAAAATAATCAGCTCACGCTTCATATTGAAAATAAGCCCAAAGAGCCATTATATATTAAACGTGGTGGCCATTACAGCTTTTCACTCTATGACCCAACTTTTTATGTTGCTGTAAACTTTAAACGCGATATTGATATTTCATTTTCGGGATTACCTTCGTTTTGTAAGGGCTACATGGTTCGTCCTGATGGCGATAAAATATTATCCAAAAGTCTTGCCAATGAAACCGAAGATTTTTTTGCAAATCCCGATGCAAGTTTTGACCTAGCCCAACGTCTTGCGCCCAAATTGGAAGTGATATGCGACAAATAAAATTTATGCCTTTAATTGCTGTAATATATTATAGCATGCTAACTAACGCCTTTGCTAGATCTCCACTTGGTATCGGTGCGCCTGAGCAGCCCGTCAATAATTCATCCATTTTTTCAGAAATTTATGTTTATATTCTTGGTTGGCAACAGGTCTTTGAACGCACAATTGGCGGATACCTCATTGGTATGAAAGAAAATCCACATAATGCAATTTGGCTTATTGGTCTTTCTTTTCTTTATGGCATTTTGCACGCTGCAGGTCCAGGACATGGTAAAGCAGTAATTGCATCTTATCTTGTTGCCAATGATGCAAGTTTAAAACGCGGTATTTTCTTATCGTTCCTTTCATCAATTTTGCAGGCGTTAAGCGCAATTTTTATTATTTTATTAGTATTTTTTCTAATTCCTGGCAGTCTCACACAAGCAGCTACATTTTTAACAACAGGCAGCTTTATTCTGGTTATGATTTTGGGGATGGTTATGATCTGGCGAAAAATCAAACCCTATTTTCACAAAAAAAGCATTAAAACAACTATATTTGACAGTGCACCAGCCAGTGACTTTAACCAACAAAGCAGCTTTCAATCAAGCCTATCCCCCAAAAGCGCATTAAACAACAAACCGCGCTTAAATTATGAAAAAGGCGGCGTTGACCATGTATTTAATGGCGCAGGTGAGATTTGTAATGATTGCGGCCAAGCCCATATGATTAGCCCTGACATTGTCAAAGAACCACTGCAGTTGCGCCCTGCCCTTATGGCTGTTTTTTCTGTCGGCCTTCGCCCATGTTCCGGTGCTATATTTGTCATGAGCTTTGTCATGCTCAATGATTTATGGGTCATTGGTGTGTTATCGGTTTTGGCTATGTCTCTTGGCACCTTTATAACCGTATCGCTTCTAGCTGCGCTTGCTGTCTATGCAAAATCATTAGCCCTCAAGATTTCAAATCGACCAAGCCATTTTAACTTTTTCAAATCTGCATTAGAATGGTGTGCCGCAATTTTCATCTTCCTCACTGGTCTTTCCCTCACTTTGACCTCGATTATGAGTTAAATTTAAAATAAATTAACGCGTTAATCATTTATATAAACGCATAAATTAATTTGCCATTTGAATTGTGTAAAAATAAAAGCTTTAGCAACTTGTATGTGCTAACAAATATGATTATTAAACCTTCATTATTTTCCAAGAAATTAACTGCTACAAACAGGAATACGAAGCGTGAGCGAAAACCTTATTGGACAGAAAAAAGCCTTTACATTTGAAGAGCTTTTACGTTTCTATCAGGATTCTGGCGTTGATATAGCAATCTTGGATGAACCTATTAATCGGCTTCAGGTAGCGCCTGCACCTTCAAATATTCAATCTGAAACCAAGATCGCGGTTAATCAAGAACCAGTCTCGACCGCAACAAAGGCGACTGACAGCAAAAAGGCACCAACAAGAACTGCAAGTGCCACGCGTAAAACCAATTATGTTCCCCTTGATGACCAGATAAAGCTTGCACGTGAAGTTGCGATGCATGCAAATAGTCTTGAAGAACTATGTCAAAATTTAACCGATTTTGAGGGCTGTCCTTTAAAAATTACCGCTAAAAACACCTGCTTTGCTGATGGTACAAACAAGAGCAAGCTAATGATTATCGGCGATGTGCCAGAGCGTGAGGAAGACTTGCAAGGTGTGCCTTTTGTTGGTCCCGCAGGTGAGCTACTCAACAAAATGCTTGGAGCAATAGGGTATAATCGTCAAGATGTTTATATTGCCAATGTTATCGCATGGCGTCCACCGGGCAATCGCGAACCCACACAGCATGAAGTTGAATTATGTAAACCTTTCATTTACAGGCAAATTGAACTGGCAAATCCTGATATGATATTAGCGTTCGGCGGCACAACAACAACATGGCTTACCGGTGCTAATGAAGGTATTTTGCGTATGCGCGGTAATTGGCTAAAATTTGTAACCGCAGGTGGAAAAACTATTGATGTTATGCCAACATTCCATCCGCGTTATTTATTGAAAAATCCCCTTCATAAAAAATTTACGTGGCAAGATTTGCTTACTGTAAAAATGAAAATGCGTGAGTTATCCCATTAACTCACCCATAAGTTGATTATCTTTCATGCATATTTCATACAAATTATTCTATTTGGAATTTGCTGCACGCTCTTGTGGCTTTAATAAATTCAAGCGGCTTTCACGATAAATAATAAATATTCCAGAGCCAACGACAATCAAACTTCCAATGAGCATTTGCGTTGTTGGCACATCACCAAAAACCACATAACCAATAATAAGCCCGAGCACCAAAGAGACATATTCAAAGGGTGCAACAGTTGATGGTTCAGCATGGCGATATGCTTCTGTCATAAATATCTGCGCTACACCGCCAAAAAGACCTGCACCGATTAATAGACAGGCTATATGCCAATCTGGCCAAACCCAGACATCAAGCAATGCAGTTTTTATGCCTATATGATTTAAAAAATAGCCAATAGGCCAAGATAGCAAAGAAAATAAGCTTGCAGAAATCATGAAATAGAGCACAATTGTTGTTGTACGCTCGGTAAAAACTAAGCGACGCACCAATAAAAGTGCAATAGCTGTAAGCACGGCGCTAGCAAGGGCAGCTATAGCGCCATAAGCAATCGACGTATCTAGTTCCTGCGCAGAAAATATCGTCATACGAGGCCAAATAACAATCAACACACCGACAAGCCCAGCAAAAACTGCACTCCAACGATATAAACGTACTTTTTCCTTTAAAAAAATAACGCTTAAAATTACTAAAATGAGCGGCGCACCATAACTAATTGCAATAGATTCAGGTAAAGGCAATAAGGTTAAAGCATAAAAATTACACATCATAGCCAAAATGCCAAACAATCCACGCCAAATATGCCCGACAATATTGCTTGTATAAAAAGCTTTACGCAACTCACCACGCATAAATAGCCAGATAAAAACTGGTAGCAATCCGAAAAATGAACGAAAAAAGCTAAGCTCACCAGCTGGAATTCCAACCGCTGCTTTGAGTAAAGTTGACATACCGACAAAGAGCGCAACAGCCGTAACCTTCATCCAGATTCCAACCATTACATTTCCTGAAATAACAGGCATTTTATCTATAGAACCCATAATAAAGCCGATACTTTCACCTAAAACATCAAAGCATTAAACCACATTGCAGCGATAGTGATACAAAATTAGGCACATCGCACTCTTACTACTTATTCAGCCTAAAAGATTTAAGTTAAATATTTTGCGTACATTTAAAACCTATTTGTCACGATATAATAAATAATCGATTATCATAGTTTTTTTTAAATATCTTGTTTTTAAAAAAGTAACTAACAATAAAGCAACGATTGGAGATATTTTTAAAAAATCTATTGCAGCCTTTTAAATTTATTCCTACCTTAAAATAAATTAACAAATGGGATTTAAGGTTATGAACACGGTAAAGCGTCCAGTTTTTCGCTTAAAAGACTATAAGCCAACACCATATGAAATAAAAACAACGCATATGGACTTCATTCTTGAAGCTGAAAATACAGTTGTGACCACAAGATTGTCGCTAGAAAGACGGCAAGGCACTAAAAAAGGCGCACCACTTATTCTTATTGGTGATGAATTGGAGCTGGTACGTGTTGCCATTGATAATATTGAACTAGAGCCAAAAGCATTTACCATAACCCCCAGCCAATTAAAAATTGACAATCCTCCTTGTGATCCTTTTACCTTAGAAATTACAACGAAAATCAATCCCAAGGCTAACCGCCAATTAATGGGTCTTTACCAATCTAATGGTGTTTTTTGCACCCAATGCGAAGCAGAAGGCTTTCGCAGGATCACATATTTTTATGATCGTCCTGATGTTCTTTCCGTTTATACTGTTCGGATTGAAGCAAACAAAAAACAATCCCCCATTTTATTATCCAATGGTAATTGCGTTGAAACTGGAAATATAGGCAGAGATCGGCACTTTGCAACATGGCATGACCCCTTTCCCAAGCCATCCTATTTATTTGCTTTGGTTGCTGGCAATCTCGAAGTAACCCGCGATAGCTTCAAGACAATGAGCGGTAAAATTGTGGATCTTGGCATTTATGTCGAGAAAGGTAAGACTGAGCGCGCGCTTTATGCAATGGATTCGCTTAAACGATCTCTTGCGTGGGACGAAAAAGCTTTTGGTCGCGAATATGACCTTGATATATTTAATATTGTTGCAGTTTCTGATTTTAATATGGGTGCAATGGAAAATAAGGGACTGAATATATTTAATGATCGATATATTCTTGCCGCAGCCGAAACCGAAACCGATGCGGACTTTGCCAATGTTGAACGTGTAGTTGCCCATGAATATTTCCACAATTGGACGGGCGACCGTATCACTTGCCGTGACTGGTTCCAATTATGCTTAAAAGAAGGGCTTACGGTTTATCGAGATCAAGAGTTCTCATCAAGCCAACGCTCGCGTCCAGTGCAACGTATAGACCAAGTTCGTTTATTAAAAATCGCGCAATTTCCAGAAGATGCCGGCCCCCTTGCCCACCCCGTACGACCTACGCAATATAGCGAAATTAATAATTTTTATACAACCACTATCTATGAAAAAGGTGCCGAAGTTGTCCGCATGGTTCACACCTTGCTCGGTGATGAATTATTTAGCAAAGGTATGGATCTATATTTTGACCGCCATGATGGCGAGGCTTGTACGATTGAAGACTTCATTGCATGCTTTGCGAAGGTTTCAAAACAAGATTTTTCTCAATTTATGCTTTGGTATGAACAAGCAGGCACACCACATGTAAAAGCCAAATTTGACTATAACGAAAAGCATGAAACCCTTACCATTAAGCTAGAGCAAAAAATCTACCCAACACCAGGGCAGAAGAAAAAGAAGCCAATGGTCATACCTATTCGCTTTGCTCTTTTAGATGAAGAGGGTAACGAAATTAATGTGAAAACAAATAGCAATAGCGAAGCTAATCTTTTAGTGCTTAACGAGGCCAAGCAAAGCTTCCACTTCAAAGGGATAAAGCATCGGCCTGTGGTGTCACTATTGCGTGATTTTTCTGCCCCAGTCATCCTTAAAACAGATTTAAGCAAAAAGGAGCGTTTTTTCCTTGCTGCATTTGATCAGGATCCAGTTAACCGGTGGCAGGTACTCAATGATCTTTTGATGGATGAATTGGTACACGCCCATAAGCATGAGGGAAAACTGCGCCATAAGCAATGCGTAAAACTTGCCAAGCTCGTCGATAATGTTGCCAATGATGAGCGTTTAGAACCAGCTTTTCGCGCGATTGCTTTGACCTTGCCTAGCGAAGCAGAAATTGCAAGGATTGTCGCAAAAGATATCAATCCCGATTATATCCATGCTGCAAGACAAATATTGGTTGAAATTGTTGCTAAAGAAAACCAAGCAAGCTTTAACACACTTTATAAAGCAATAAACCCTGCAAAGCCATTCACCCCCGATGCAATCAATGCAGGCAAGCGCGCTTTGGCAAACACATTACTTTATTATATTGCCATAGCTGAAAATTCGCCTAAAAGGGTCGGCGGCTTATATGACCAAGCAGATAATATGACCGATCGCCTTGCTGCCCTTAATATTTTGGTGCAAAATTTTGCCCGATCTAAAGAAGCACAATCAGCGCTTAGCGACTTTGAAAAACGCTTTGACAAAGATGTTCTAACAATTGACAAATGGTTTGGTGTGCAAGCTCGTAGTGCAAGATTGGACACCCTTGAAAAAGTGCAAGAGCTTACCAAACACAAGCACTTTTCCTTTGACAATCCAAACCGTGTGCGTGCATTGATTGGGGCATTTGCGGGCGGCAACCCTGTTGCATTTAACCGTAAAGATGGCGCTAGCTATGATTATCTTGCAAAGATTATCATTGATATTGATGGTAAGAATCCGCAACTTGCATCCCGTCTGTTAACAACTTTACGCTCTTGGCGATCTTTAGAGCAAAACCGCCGCAATAAGCTTGAACATGCTCTAAAGCATATTGCCAAGACAAATAATTTGTCCAATGATGTTAGTGATATCATTGCAAGGTTACTTGGTGATGATAAGGATAAAAAGAAACATAAAAATAAGTGATTATAAGACCACTTATAATCTTGTTCAATAAGAACAAGACGCTATATACTAACTAATATTGAATATAGAATTTTCATTAAAATGCCTAAAATTTTCGGCATTTTAATGAATTATTGGGAATAGAAATTCATGTTCAATATCAATTTTAGAACGAATAAAGCTGCTGATGTGGCTGGACATTTTCCATAAAAGTGTAAAAGCAGTTTTGCGATGGAAAATACATAAACAAAATATTAGAGCACAATGATAAGCCAATACTTAGCGGATGTGCTCTAGATTAGCTTAAGTAGCATACAACTTAACTCCCCCCAATTGGGCAATATTCACTTGATTATTTTAGGAGCAAACATGTTAGAAAAAGTTATTTATACAACAAGTGCAACAGCTAAAGGTGGCCGTGAAGGTCATGTTACATCGCAAGACGGTGCCATCAACCTAGACTTGATCAAACCAAAAGAAATGGGCGGCAATGGCAAAGTCGGCGCAAATCCTGAAACTCTTTTTGCAGCTGGCTATGCAGCCTGCTTTGAATCAGCAACGCGCTTTGCGGCTGCCCAAAAGGGTATGAAAATTGGTGAAGATAGCTGGGTTAAAGCCGATGTTGGTATTGGCCCTCGTAAGGAGGGTGGCTTCCAATTAGTTGTAACGCTTAACGTTCATCTTGATGGCCTTGATAAGCAACAAGCTGAAATGGCAGCGCTTACTGCCCATAATGAAATTTGCCCCTATTCCCATGCCACACGTGGCAATGTGGAAGTACAAATCAAGATTGTTTAAATTTTAATTATTCAAAATAAGAAGGCGCTCACCCTATCGGAAGGGCGCCTTTATTATTTTGTATTATCAAACTAAAATCCGACAGGTTTTCCAGTTTTTGTAATAACATCATCTGAAGTTATTTCATCAGACTTTTTTTAAATTTTAAACTTACCCTGTTTGAAAAATCAATTATATGAATGTTTGTCGAGAACTTCGACGATTGTTCGCACATTTATCATTCAAATTTTAAAACAATTTTCCCAGCCCGAACAGGTATTGATCTATCATCAGCCACATTTACGATCACAATCTTGAAATCTTTTTTGCTTTATTTCTATCGTAGACTGATTTGTAAAATAATTATTAAAAAAAACATCAAACCGCTAATAACGGTATGATGTTTTAAGCTAAACAGTTAATTCACAAACAGACAATAACCAAGTTTAATAGTTTAAATCCATAATGCTATAAATCAGCAATTATTGATTTATTTGCATACGTTGAGCAAGCATTGTTGCGAGCGAGGGAGCTAGAGGCAATATCGGCGTTAAGGTTGATTGATAAGCATGATAAAGGTCTGGCTTTCCTACATAAATTTTACTTGAGGGATTGTTGTCGCCATCAACTTCATTATGCCAGCTACCACCTCGCCGATCAATCATGTGTAAATCGAGAAAATCCCAAAATCGCCGATACCAAACTTCGTATTTAATATTGCCAGTACGTTTTAAAAGCGCAGCGGCGGCAGTTATAGCCTCGGCTTGCACCCAATGAGCGCGATTACTTACATTAGGATTATCCTGCCAATCAATTGTATAAACAATACCCGGCTTGCCGTTTGCAGCCCATCCAGTATTAACACCTGCGTCGAATAATTTGCTTGCATCTTCAAATAACCATGTTGGCGCTTCTTCACCATTTAGAAGTAAAGCCGCTTCAAGCTTTAGCAGCAAGTGGCTCCACTCCAAAAAATGACCTGGTGTCATGCCAAATGGCCGCATATCATCATAAGGTTTATCCTTATTGAAATCGCGCATTAACAGCCAATTTTTATCAAAATGCTCCGGAACTCGATAATTATGTTCACGCGCATTGGTATGGATAATACGATGCGCAATCCGCAAAGCTCTTTGCCGCCAAATAGAAGAATTTAACACGTCAGCAAGCGCCATACACATTTCTACAGAATGCATATTACTGTTTGCACCGCGATAGTTTTCCTCATTAGACCAATCTGCCGCAAAACTTTCGCGCATAGCTCCTTCATTTTCAGACCAAAAATATTCTTCAAGTATATCAACAGCTTGCTTAAGAAGAAGTTCAGCTCCTTCGGTTTTCGCTACAACTGCTGATGACGCAGCCAAGCCAACGAAAGCATGAAGGTAGGCAATTTTTCTTGCTTGTGGTTGATCTTCTGCCTGTTTCCAACCACCATGCTTATCATCATGCAATGGCCCAAGAAGAGCCTTAATACCATGTTTTACAAGCGGCGCGCAACCGGGTAAACCTAATATAGAACCCAAAGCGTATGCGTGGGTCATACGGGCGGTTATGATTGTTTGAGCAACCGCGTTGTCAGGAAGATTACCTTGATCATTAAGAGCGGTAAAACCGTTTTTAACGCGAGACTCTTTCGAAAAGTCTAACAGCCTTTGTCCTTGCTGCTCTAGCCAGCGATGATGTCGCTGGCTATGTAACCATGTTTGTTCTGATGGCGAAACAGATGCTAATGTGTCAACCATTGATAATCATGCCACCGTTAACATGAATGGTTTGCCCAGTGATAAATGATGAATCTTCGCTAGCAAGATAAACATAGGCCGGACCTACCTCACTTGGCTGACCAATGCGCGCCAAAGGAACACTTTTTCCCATATCGGCCACAATCTGAGGATCGATAGGTCCAAATCCAGCAGGCTGAATTGGCGTCCATATAGGACCGGGCGCAACTTCATTCACCCTTATACCTTTATCTGCTAGTTGTAATGCCAAAGCACGCGTAAAACCTGCTTGCGCTGCTTTAGTAGTTGAATAGGCAACGAGCATATCATTTCCAGCAAAAGCATTGACCGAAGTTGTGTTTATAATTGATGCACCTTTATGTAAATGCGGTAACGCCGCCCTAGTTAAATAAAACATTGCATGCACATTAATATCAAAATGCCAATGCCAATCATCATCAGAAATTTCACCAAGGTCTTTAGCAACCTTTTGAATACCTGCATTATTTACGACAATATCTAATCCACCAAATTGCTCAATAACAGTTTTAACGACACTATTACAATTTTCCACTTTTCGTAAATCCGCTTCAATCGCTAAAGCTCGCACACCCTCTGCCTCAATGAGTTTCTTTGCGTCTTGGCCATCGTCAGCTTCTTCTGGAAGGTAAATAATGGCAACGTCAGCACCTTCACGAGCAAAATGCAATGCCGCGGCCCTACCAATACCACTATCTCCACCCGTAATAAGTGCCTTTTTACCAGCTAGTTTGCTTGAACCTTTATAGCTATCGCGTATGTGTTGCGCTGGTGGAACAAGTTTAGATTCTACACCAGGCATGTGATCTTGAGATTGTGGAGGAATTTTCATAATACGTACTCCGTTTGGGTTGTTAAAGTTAAACGGAGACAAGCATTAATGGTTGCAATAAAAATATAGCTAAATTTGTGCACTGAGCCATATTTTCAAAAAAAGAAAAAAATTACGTTAAATATCAGTTAGATAGAATTTCAAATAGCTAATTCTTGATAAAGAATATTTTAGTAAATTATAATTTACCAATCACAAATTTAATTAAAGCCACTTATAAATGGCCCGCTTTTAAAATAAGCGGGCCAAAAAATTTCAATTATTCGGAAAGACAATGTTTCAATGAATGAGCAATTTTTTCAATCATAAGCTCGTATTGCATTGGTCCTTCTGGAATATCGTAACCAAGTGGATCAAGCTCACCTGTTTTGACGCCTGTGCCTTCTTGAATAGTTTTAACAACACGCGGCTCAAATTGTGGTTCTGAAAAAATACACGCAGACTTTAAGTCTTTTACTTTTTCCTTAATTTCGGAAATACGCTGTGCACCAGGTGCTTGCTCAGGATTTACTGTAATAGAACCCGCAGCTGGAATATCAAAGCGTTTTTCAAAATAATGATATCCGTCATGGAAAACAATAAATGGTTTACCACGCACCGGTGCAAGCTCACTATTTACTTGCTTAATCAATGTATCAAGCTTTGCCACATAGGCGGTTGCATTTTGCCGATAACGATCGGCATGTTCTGGGTCTTTTTTTGCCAAAACTTCAGCAATATCTTTAACTGCTACTTTGGCGTTTTCAGGATCTAGCCAGAAATGCAAATCCTTATGATGATCATGGTCGTGATCAGCTTCTGCGCTTTCATGCTCATTGGCATGCTCATGAGCATGATCGTGGTCATGTGCATGATCGTGGTCATGTGCATCGGCCTTTTCTGCCTTATCATGGTCGTGGTCAGCCTCCCCATGTTCGTGCTCATGATCATGGTCGTGGTCATGACTATGGGCTTCGAACATACCTCCTTCACGCATATCAATAAGCTTTATGCCCGGGATTTCAGAAAGAGCAACCTTGTCTGCTTTTTCCGCAAGGTTATCAAGCGGCTTTATTAAAAATGTCTCCATGCTTGGGCCGGCCCAAAAGACAATATCAGCTTTGGCTAGATTATCGGCGTCACTTGGGCGCAAAGAATAGCCATGCTCTGATCCTGTCCCCTTTACAATCAATTCAGGCGTACCGACACCTTCCATAACCGTTGCAACCCAAGAATGGATCGGCTTAATTGAAGCGGTAACTTTAGGAACTTCAGCAAAAGCACTTGCTGAAAAAACAGAAACTGAAACAAAAACAGAAGCGGCAAGCAACTTGCGAAAGCTTTTAACCAAATTTGTCATTTTGCATCCTTTAAGAGCGTTATTGACGGATAAAATTTAAAATATCAAATCTAACCAACATATAAGGTGAAAGCTGAAACGCTAGCAGACCGCAAATATAGCCCCGCACAAATCTAACAATCCACCACATGCAACGTTATAATATAACATTTAATCTCATACGCTTTTAAAAATCAAGTAACAATATTTTATTTTCATATTACAACATCATTTACCACAATTTATGAATGAGCTGCAGTGAAGAATGATTTGTAGAAAATGAGTCAACCATTTTGCAATCATCGAAGCCCCAACCCTTAATAATAAAATTAATTAAAAATCATACTTTTTTATAATTATTCATTTTCGGCTTAAAAAGGGATTTGGGTGAAAAGGTGCATAGACAATCAAAGAGCAAAACCAATTGCTACACGATATATTTGGAATTAAGATGGTTAATAATAGCTAAAGACTGGGCGTTCAATACATAAATGCGTCAAACTCTAACTTTGCGACAAGGCAATTCAACCTCTAATAAAAATCTTCACGTTTAAATTTTTTTCCAGTAGCCGTTAATTCATCAGAATTAAAATCAAAGCAAAGATTATATTTATATAAAAAAACTCCATAGCCAAATCCCCCATCATCTTCCTCACTAATTCCCAAGACTACTCCTTTCAAGTTATGATATTCCGATTTTTTGATATTATTTTTAACATTGTCATTGACGATTACTTCTGAATAAAAATCTAATTTTACGTGTTTCATTTATGTGTTATCCTTCCATCAAGTGAAACATTCAGATGGGAACCATCACGGGTGGCACACCCAAGCTGTGATTTTCCTTGACTGCCTAATTGAACATCCCATTCAAAAGCTTGTCCTGCAATACGTGAAGTTCCTTTAACCCTTTCATTACCAAATCTAACTACATAACGTTTTTGATAAATATCAGTTTTGATAATTAATAACTAATTTCCTGCCGCTTAGTTTTATCATAAATTATTATTAAAATAGGTCTGACGTTCTAGGAATTTTATCAATTTAAATTTAATATTTAATATTTAATATTTAATATTTAATATTTAATATTTAATAAAATTTATTAACAGTAAGACAAAAATTGAAGCAACAGAATTAAATCTTGAAATAACAGCCACAAAGAAATCTCCATTGAGTCAAGCCACTCCAATGCACGGAACTCACTTAAATTTAAGATGATATAAAGGCATGTAAATTCTTTGTTTGAATTTTTCTAACAACACTTGACGCAGATTGGTAAAGCGCGCTAAATGTGCTTCATGAAAACATTTGAAACCACAATTTGTATTTTTACAATTATTATTGACTAGCTCATTGCTGGTCTGGTTGTTTTCATCACTGTTATCCCTTTAAGCAGAGATTAGCGCCCAGATCAGCGGCAAGAAATCACGCACATAAAGGTTGCAGCCATGGCAGTGTTGAAGTTTTATAATTCCCTCACACGACAAAAAGATGATTTTCATCCAATTAATAAAAACAATGTGCGCCTTTATGTTTGTGGACCAACAGTTTATGATTATGCCCATATAGGCAATGCGCGCCCTGTCATTGTTTTTGATGTGTTATATCGTCTATTGCGCCACATTTATGGCCAAGACCATGTGCTTTTTGCCCGTAACATTACCGACGTGGATGATAAGATTAATGCGCGTGCCGTACGCGATTATCCAGATTTGCCCCTTAATGATGCAATTAGAAAACTCACCGAGGAAACGAATAACCAGTTTCAAGCAGATGTGAAAGCATTGGGCTGCTTACCGCCTGATGAACAGCCACGCGCCACCGACCACCTTGGCGAAATGCGCGCCTTGATTGAACGCCTTATAGAAACCGGTCACGCCTATGTGGCAGAAGACCATGTGTTGTTTTCCGTAGCTAGCATGGGCACTAACCCCCGCTATGGTGCCCTATCGCGCCGCTCACTTGACGATATGATTGCAGGTGCGCGTGTAGATGTTGCGGCCTATAAACGTGACGAAATGGATTTTGTTTTATGGAAACCATCGCTCAATGGCGAACCTGGCTGGCCCTCACCTGCTGGAATAACCGTTAATGGTCGCCCTGGCTGGCATATTGAATGCTCGGCAATGTCAATGGCAAAATTATTGCAGCCTTTTGGTGGTGGCCTACAATGTGATGATCCTTTGGCCAATATTTTTGATATTCATGCCGGCGGTATCGACCTTATTTTTCCCCACCATGAAAATGAAATAGCCCAAAGCTGCTCGGCTTTTGGCAATGAGCGTATGGCAAATTATTGGTTGCATAATGGCTTTTTACAAGTTGAAGGTCAAAAAATGTCCAAAAGCCTTGGCAATTTCATTACCATTCGTGAAGTCTTAAATGAAGATTTACCACAATTTACTGATGAGGTAGGCGAGGAATTACGCAGCATTTGGGCGGGTCTCTCGGCACGTTTTTCCATGTTACAAACCCATTACCGCGAACCAATTAATTGGACAAAACAACGCTTAACCGAAGGTGCAGAAGAACTTTATCGCTGGTATGAGCTATTACGAGACATTAAGTTTGATGGCAGCATTGATACAAGTGCGGATAATGAGGTGGTAGAGGCATTATCCGACGATCTTAATACATGGAATGCAATCACCACCTTAAGGCGTTTTTACAAAGAACGCGATGCACGAGCATTGGGCGAAGGCATGGCTTTGCTTGGGCTCCTCCGCCAAGATTTGATTGAAGACCAAGAAAACCTGCTATTTTACCGCAAAGCGGAACTATCAGACGATGAAATTCATCAACAAATTGCTTTAAGACTTGAAGCTATAGCCGCTAAGGACTGGGCAAAGGGTGATGAAATTAGAGATAATCTTGCCAAGCAAAATATCTTGTTAAAGGATGGAAAAAATCCTGAAACCGGAGAACGTGTAACCAGCTGGGAAGTAAAAAAATAATGCGTGATTATATAACCCTTTATGACACAACCCTGCGTGATGGACAACAGACACCCGGTGTTGATTTTTCGCTTGCAGATAAGCAGACAATCGCCAAAATGCTTGACGATTTTGGCCTTGATTATATTGAAGGCGGTTATCCAGGCGCGAACCCAACTGACACGGCTTTTTTTACCCAAAAGCCGACCCAAAAAGCTAAATTTGTCGCTTTTGGCATGACAAAAAGGGCTGGCATTTCTGCTTCTAATGATCCAGGCCTTAGCATGTTAGCGCAAGCAAAATCAGATACCATTTGCTTGGTTGCTAAAACATGGGATTACCACGTGCGTGTCGCACTCAATTGTAGCAATGACGAAAACCTACAATCGATTGCAGAATCGGTAAAATTTGTCCAAAACGCAGGTAAAGAAGCAATGGTCGATTGCGAGCATTTCTTTGATGGCTATAAAGCAAATCCGCAATATGCGCTTGCCTGCGCCAAAGCAGCCTATGATAATGGCGCACGTTGGGTGGTTTTATGCGATACCAATGGCGGCACTCAGCCAAGTGAAATTACCAAGATCATCGAAGCAGTAACCAAAGTGGTGCCAGGCGATCATCTTGGCATCCACACCCATGATGATACAGGCCAAGCCGTTGCTAATTCATTAGCCGCCATTGAAGCAGGTGTGCGGCAAGTGCAAGGTACATTAAATGGTATAGGTGAGCGTTGCGGTAATGCCAATCTTATTACATTAATGGCAACCCTTGGCTTAAAACCCTTTTGGTCAGAACGATTTAAGACAGGAATTGCACCTGAAAAATTAAGAAAATTAACACAAATCTCCCGCAGCTTTGATGATATATTAAACCGCAACAGCAATGAGCAAGCCGCCTTTGTTGGTTCATCAGCTTTTGCAACCAAGGCAGGTATTCACGCGTCAGCTCTTTTAAAAGAGCCTGAAACCTATGAGCATATTCCACCACAATTAGTCGGCAATAGCCGCCGCGTCATGGTTTCCGACCAAGGGGGCAAAGCCAATTTTATTGCCGAGCTCCATCAGCGCAATATTATGGTTGAAAAAAGTGATCCACGACTTGATAGCCTTATTAATATTGTCAAGGAACGTGAGGCATCTGGTTATGCTTATGAAGGAGCAGATGCAAGTTTTGAGCTTTTAGCACGCAAACACCTTGGCACTTTACCTGATTTTTTCCATATCCAATCTTTTCGCTGTAGTGTCGAAAGAAGACACCAAGGCAATGGCTGCATTGCTTTAATGTCAGAAGCGGTTGTAAAATTACGTATTGATGATGAAATTCATATGTCGGTTGCCGAAGGGCATGGCCCCGTCAATGCTCTTGATATTGCGCTGCGTAAAGACCTTGGTAAGTATCAAAGTGAAATTGCAGATATGTCACTGATTGACTTTAAAGTGCGGATTTTAAATGGTGGTACAGAAGCTATCACCCGCGTATTGATTGAAAGCCAAGATAAATCTGGCATGCGTTGGCGCACCGTTGGGGTATCCGATAATATTATTGATGCTTCATTCCAAGCGCTGCTCGATTCTGTTGTCTATAAGTTGGTAAAAAACCGCACTGTACAAGATGAAAATCTATTAAATCAACAAAGCGCTTAAAATAAAAATAGCCTGCGATCAGATAATGATAGCAGGCTATTTTAAAAAATTGCATTAACTATCCCATACGCTCAGACGCGTAACTTCCAGGGCTTGCTGGGAAGACAACAACGCGGCTACCATTGATAAAATTGCGATGTTGGATATGTGCATGAACAGCGCGAGCCAAAACTTGTGCTTCAACATCACGGCCAATGGTGACAAAATCCTCGGCATTTTGTGCGTGGGTAATACGCTCTACCGCTTGTTCGATAATTGGCCCCTCGTCTAAATCTGCCGTTACATAATGGGCAGTGGCGCCAATAAGCTTAACGCCACGTTGATAGGCCTGCTTATAAGGATTAGCACCTTTAAAAGATGGCAAAAAGGAATGATGGATGTTGATAATGCGCCCCGACATTTCTTTGCATAACTGGTCAGACAAAATTTGCATATAGCGGGCAAGCACAATCAGTTCCGCACCGCTTTGGCGCACAACATCCATAAGTTCTTGTTCAGCTTGCTTCTTGTTTTCCTTAGTTACTTTAATGCGATAAAAAGGAATATCATGATTAGCAACGATCTTTTGATAATCAAAATGATTGGATACCACTGCAACAATATCAATCGGCAAAGCACCTATGCGCCAGCGATATAAAAGATCATTCAGGCAATGACCAAAGCTTGAAACCATGATGACAACCTTCATACGTTCTTTTGAATCGTAAAAATGCGTATCCATGGTAAATTTTTGCGCAATATCTGCAAAGCCTTCCTCAAGCTCGCTCAAACTCGCTCCAAGTTCTGATACGAAACTTACCCGCATAAAGAACTTACCCGTTTCAAGATCATCAAACTGCGAAGAGTCAATAATATTACACCCCTTATCAGCAAGATATCCTGAAATGGCTGCAACAACACCACGCATAGATTGGCAAGAAACAGTTAAAATAAAACGACTCATCACAACTCCAAAACCTTACAAGACTATCTCTTAAATCGCCCATTTAGAGCTTTTTATAAGCATATTCCAGTCTTTTCTTATTAGCATACTGTACCGAACAAGTTAAAAAAAAATTGGCGCAACTAAAACAGCTTATAAAAAGTCTCGCACTCTTATTTAAACATTCGCAAATATAAACCAACCAAAAAATAAATATATACATATAAAACAGCACAATACAAATAAATGTTATATTTTCTATTTTGTTTCTCTTGCTTTATCGGCAACTATATTATTTAAATATAAGCATATATGCTTGGGAGGAACTTAATAATGCGCATTAAAAAGCTACTTGTGGCAAACCGGTCAGAAATTGCTATCCGCGTATTTCGTGCAGCCAATGAACTGGGCATTAAAACCGTTGCTATTTGGGCGGAGGAAGACAAATTAGCACTTCACCGCTTCAAGGCTGATGAAAGCTATCAAATTGGCCGCGATCCACAATTAGGGCGTGAATTAGGGCCGATTGAAAGCTACTTATCAATTGAAGAAATCATCCGTGTTGCCAGGCTTTCTAATGCTGATGCTATTCACCCGGGCTATGGTCTGTTGTCAGAAAGTCCCGAATTTGCAGAAGCTTGTGCGCAAAATGATATTCTGTTTATTGGCCCTAAACCACAAACCATGCGCCAATTAGGCAATAAGGTTGCAGCAAGAAACCTGGCTATTGATATTGGCGTTCCCGTTGTACCAGCAACAGAGCCCCTGCCCGACAATATTGATGAGATAACCAAACTTGCAAAAAGCGTTGGCTTTCCACTCATGCTTAAAGCCTCATGGGGTGGTGGTGGCCGTGGCATGCGCGTTATCCGTAAGGAAGAAGATTTAGCCCGCGAAGTATTAGAAGCTAAACGTGAAGCCAAAGCTGCTTTTGGTAAGGATGAAGTTTATCTTGAAAAGCTAGTTGAGCGCGCTCGCCACGTTGAAGTGCAAATTTTAGGCGATACCCATGGCAATGCTGTGCATTTATATGAGCGTGATTGCTCTATCCAACGGCGCAACCAAAAGGTAGTTGAACGCGCACCAGCCCCTTATCTCAATGATACACAGCGTCAAGAAATTGCTGCTTACGCCTTAAAAATTGCCCATGCCACCAATTATATTGGCGCTGGCACAGTTGAATTTTTAATGGATGCCGATGAAGAAAAATTCTATTTCATTGAGGTTAATCCGCGCATCCAAGTTGAACATACAGTGACCGAAGAAGTTACTGGTATTGATATTGTTAAGGCACAAATCAAGCTACTTGAAGGCGAAACTATTGGTACAGCAAAATCTGGCGTTCCACCGCAGGCACAAATTCAGCTAAATGGCCATGCCTTGCAATGCCGTATTACCACCGAGGATCCTGAGCAAAATTTCATCCCTGATTATGGCCGGATTATCGCTTATCGCGGTGCAACTG
The DNA here is from genome assembly GCF_026743145.1 of Bartonella sp. HY761. Lineage (NCBI taxonomy): Bacteria > Pseudomonadati > Pseudomonadota > Alphaproteobacteria > Hyphomicrobiales > Bartonellaceae > Bartonella > Bartonella sp. HY761. The sequence goes on along the minus strand of NZ_CP104887.1, from coordinate 1,316,586 downwards.
GCTTTGGCATTCGCTTAGATGGCGGCACCGCCTATAGTGGTGCTGTCATCACGCGTTTCTATGATCCATTGCTCGAAAAAGTAACGGCTTGGGCACCAACTTCTGATGAAGTTATTGCGCGAATGGACCGAGCCTTACGCGAGTTTCGTATTCGCGGTGTTGCCACCAATCTTACCTTTTTGGAAGCAATTATTTCCCACCCCAATTTTGCTTCCAATAAATATACAACGCGCTTTATCGACACCACACCAGAGCTTTTTCAATCGGTAAAAAGGCAAGATCGCGCCAGTAAATTATTGACCTATATTGCTGATGTAACCGTAAATGGTCATCCTGAAACAAAAGGGCGCGCAAAACCGGCAGCCAATGCCGCTTCACCGGTTATTCCGCAAACCAAAAGCCACGAGATTAAAGCTGGTACCAAGCAAAGATTTGATGAATTGGGACCCAAACAATTTGCAGCATGGGTACGAGAGCAAAAACGCGCCCTCATTACCGATACGACAATGCGTGATGGTCATCAATCCTTATTAGCGACCCGCATGCGCAGCCATGATATTATCAATATCGCTCCAACCTACGCGAAAGGCTTATCAGAGTTGTTTTCGCTTGAATGTTGGGGTGGAGCAACTTTTGATGTTGCCATGCGTTTTTTAACTGAAGATCCGTGGGAGCGTTTGAATAAAATACGAGAAGCCGCACCCAATATTTTATTGCAAATGCTTTTACGCGGCGCCAATGGCGTTGGTTATAAAAGCTATCCCGACAATGTGGTAAAATATTTTGTTCGCCAAGCTGCACAAAATGGCATTGATGTTTTCCGTGTTTTTGACAGCCTTAACTGGGTTGAAAATATGCGTCTTTCGATGGATGCCGTTTTAGAAGAAAATAAAATATGTGAAGCAGCTATTTGTTATACAGGCGATATTTTAAACTCTGCTCGACCTAAATATGATCTTGGCTATTATTTAAAACTCGCCCGTGAAGTGGAAGCAGCTGGCGCCCATATTATTGCAATCAAAGATATGGCTGGACTGATGAAGCCAAACGCGGCACGCATATTATTTAAAGCACTGCGTGAGACAACCTCCCTGCCACTTCATTTCCATACCCACGACACATCGGGCATTGCCGCCGCGACTGTTTTGGCGGCGATTGAAAGTGGTGCAGATATTGTTGATGGCGCGATGGATGCATTATCAGGCAATACATCGCAACCCTGCCTTGGCTCGATTGTAGAAGCGTTGAAGGGAAGTGATCATGATACCGGTTTAGATACTAATCTTATTCGGCGTGTATCATTTTATTGGGAAGCGGTACGCCAACAATATGCGGCTTTTGAAAGCGACTTAAAAGGCCCAGCATCCGAAGTTTATCTACATGAAATGCCCGGAGGCCAGTTCACCAATTTAAAAGAACAAGCAAGATCCTTAGGGCTTGAAACGCGCTGGCACGAGGTTGCCCAAGCCTATGCCGATGTAAATCAAATGTTCGGCGATATTGTTAAGGTTACTCCTTCATCAAAAGTTGTCGGCGACATGGCTTTGATGATGGTATCGCAAGATCTAAGTGTTGAAGATGTTGAAAATCCTAATAAGGACATCGCTTTTCCAGAATCGGTCGTATCAATGATGCGCGGTGATTTAGGACAGCCGGAAGGTGGTTGGCCAAAACAACTCCAGAAAAAAATATTAAAAGGCGTACAAGCTTTTACAGTACGCCCCGGCGCATTATTGGAAGACGCTGATCTTAATAATGAGCGCCAGCAAATAGAAGAAAAAGCTAATCGTAAAATTAGCGACCGTGAATTTGCTTCTTATTTGATGTATCCAAAAGTTTTTTCTGATTTTATCGCAGCTGCCAATCTTTATGGCCCAGTTGCCACGCTGCCAACACCAATTTATTTCTATGGCCTCAACCATGGCGATGAAATATTGGTTGAAATTGAACAGGGCAAATCATTGGTCATCCGCAATCTTGCAATTGGCGAAAGCGATGAAAATGGCATGATCACGGTATTTTTTGAGCTTAACGGCCAGCCACGGCGCGTTAAAGTGCCCGATCGTCTACATGCAGGCGCAGTTAAAACCAGAACAAAGGTCGAGCTTGGCAATATAAATCAGATTGGTGCGCCAATGCCCGGTGTTGTTTCAGAAGTTGCAGTAAAAACCGGCGATAAGGTTCAAGCCGGTGATGTATTGCTATCTATTGAAGCTATGAAGATGGAAACAGCACTTCATGCGGAAAAAGATGGTATAATTGCTGAGGTCTTTGTTAAGCCAGGCGACCAAATAGATGCCAAAGACCTATTAATTACTTTTGAATAGATTTTTAGTTAAACCGCGAAACATGCCTTCATTCAAAAAGGGACGTTTCGCGGTTAAAGCTTAAATTTCAAGGATAGCTTCAACTTCCACTGTGGCATTTAATGGCAAGCTAGCAGCACCAACTGCAGAGCGCGCATGTTTACCCGTTTCACCCAACACATTTACAAATAGGTCAGATGCACCATTTGCTGCTTGCGGAATATCATAGAAATCAGGCGCACTTGCAACAAATACAACAATTTTGACCACACGCTTAATTTTATTAAGATCACCAAGTGCTGCTTGTGCTTGCGCCAAAACATTTATCGCACAGGCTTCAGCCGCTTTTTTGGCGTCTTCGATAGTAACATCTTGCCCCACTTTACCTGTGGCTAATAATTTTCCATCTTTGAGCGGCAATTGCCCTGAAATAAATAACTGGTTTCCGCTTTGCGCATAAGTAACATAATTGGCAACAGGAACCGCGGCTTGCGGTATAGTAATTCCCAAATCACTTAGTCTTTGGCTAATTAAATCTGACATGACATTCCTTTCCATAAAATAAGTAGAATTATACACAGTTCAAAAAAAACGCCTAGCGCATTTTAAATAAAATACAATTCATCTTTGACAGAATGGACAAGGAAAGAGGAGTTATCCCTAAACAATAAAGGAACAAATTGATGGATGTAGGTGGACAATCATCACAAGTACCACCCTTAGCAACAGATTGTAGCACATTATCTTTTTTCAAAGCCCTAGAAAAGACACCTTATGCCATCTAAAAGACAAATGCCTTTGTTATTTTAACCAAATAGCAGCAAAATCTAATTAAACTGCGACATTTAAATTTATCTTGACGCAACAAGGTCTTGAAAATATTCTTGGTTTGAAAGCCATTTAGAAATTGAATTGGATAATGTCCAAACCAAACATAAAGAAGCTACAATGACATCTCCTGCCCCAAACGAGCAAAATAATATAGAACCAAACAAGGTTGATCCAGAGCCCAACAATGCGGTTAAAAGCGTTAAAACCAAAAAAAGACGGCGTTCAAAAGCTGCGCGTAACCCTTTAGTTATTTTAGCAAACCTTGTTTTTTCACTCCTTATACTTGCCGCATTAGGGGCAGGATTTGGTATTTATTATTTAAAAAAGACATTTAATGATCAAGGCCCATTGCAACAGGCTGAAGTCATTTGGATCAAACCTGGGACAGGTATAAAAGAAATTTCAACAATGCTTGCTAGCAGTAATATCATTTCCAATGATCAAATCTTTGTCTATGGCATTGGATGGGAGCAAAAAACTAAGGCGCTAAAGGCAGGTGAATATGAAATACCTGCCCACGCCTCTATGCGTGATGTTATGAATATCTTGGTTCTAGGTCGCTCTATTGAGCATAGCATAACAATACCAGAAGGCTGGACTGTAACCCAAGCGCTAAATCGCATTGGCAGTAATGAAATATTAACTGGCGATTTAGCAAACGAAAAAATGCCTCCTGAAGGCGGTTTAATGGCTGACACAGTGACATTTTTACGCGGCACAACTCGTGCTGATATTGTGCGCCGCTTACAACAAAAGCAAGACAAATTGGTAAAAGACATTTGGGCTACAAGAGCTGCAGATTTACCGATTAAAAACATTAATGAATTTGTAACACTTGCATCAATTGTTGAAAAAGAAACGGGCATTGCGTCGGAACGCCCACAAGTTGCAGCTGTATTTGTTAATCGGCTGCGTAAAAATATGCGTTTGCAATCAGACCCAACCATTATCTATGGATTGTTTGGTGGTGCAGGTAAGCCATCTGGACGCCCAATCTATCGTTCAGACATAGATAAGGAAACACCTTATAATACCTACAGGATTAATGGCTTGCCACCAACACCAATTGCAATTCCGGGCAAGGATGCTTTAATGGCCGTTGCCAATCCACCAAAAACTGAAGATCTTTATTTTGTTGCTGACGGTACTGGTGGACATGCCTTTGCCAAAACATTAGATGAGCATAACCAAAATGTCCGAAAATGGCGTGAGGTCGAGCGTTCAGGTAGCACAGCTCCCAATTAATTAAAAAAACTAAAGCAGTTATGCAATATAAGAGACATGATTGTTTTAGTTTTAATTGTTCGTGCCACTGATCATTCAAATTCATTTTGATTGTATCATAGATTTAAAGTCGCTATCAAAGTTGTTTTCCCTGGTCTTGACAAAACTTCTAAATGCCCCCCCACACGACTAATGCGCATTTTCATACTGCGCATACCAATGCTCATCCCTGATTGAGCTACAGCTTCTACATCAAAACCTAAGCCATTATCTTCAATAGTAAGAATAAGCACATCATTCTTTGGTAGTTTTAAGCTAATTTCAACAAAATGTGCATGGCTATGCTTAATAACATTAGTTAAAGCTTCTTCAATTAAGCGTGTTAAAGCAAGGCACTGAATTGCTGTAGGCACAGTTTTCCACGATCTTTCAATGCACCATTTAAATTCAAGTCCAAGCTCCTCGAAGAGAGTTGAATAGCGATGTCGTACTTGAGCAAGCCATTCATGAGGAGTTTCAGGAACCTTAACACTTTGGCTTGAACTACTATCTATTGCCTGTCGTAAGTCATTACGAATAAGGCTTAGCATAGCTATAACCTCTTTAGAACTATAAAATGGCTTAGCCATCTCAACAGACGCCATCAGATGTACTAAAGAACCACCCAATCCATCATGTAAATCATTGGCAATCTGCAAGCGATCTTGTAATCTCGTATTTTCCATACTAAGCGCATATTCTTGCTCCAAGACAACTGATAACTCCCGTTTAGCCCTTGTAACACTTATACTTAACTCATCATTAAACGATGCAATCTGTTTAATATAATGCGCATGACGCCACCCAATTATACATATTATGTAAAGGGTAACAAAAATACTTACATAGGATGTTAGAGCAATTGGGTTAAACACAAGGTTTAACAAAAGTAATAAATCATAGATATACGCACCAAGAACGAGCAACCAACCTAATGCAAAAAAAACAATCTCTTTTTGGCGTTGTCGTAAACCAAAACAAAGAGGTTGTATGCAAGCAAATAAAAAAATAAACGTTCCTATAATTAAACTTAATACTTGCGCTATGCAAAGATTGATATCGGCAATAAACCAGGTTAAAACCACTAAAAATTCAATCACCAACCAAAATATGCACTCAACATAAAACAATCGCTGCTTAGCAAAACGAAGAATAAACAGACTAAAACTCATCGTTGTAAGAAGTAGGGCAATTGTATTGACACGGGCAATAACATAGCTATTCGAAAATGGCCAAGCACTGGTAGCTAAAAAATTGCTTATAAAAATCAACCAAAAAACAATAGATATGGCATACCAACCATAAGCAGTCTGTCTCCTATCTACGATCCAAACAAAAAACAGCATTATAGCTAAGGCAACAGCTAAAATTATATTAATCAATATAACTGTTCGACTGTTCCAAATAAGCTTATCATAAAGCATTTGCATTTTGTTAGGATCACCCAGATAAAAGCGCCCCAAACCTAATGGCTGGCCTGGCACGCTAATTGCTTTAATCCATAATGTATTGATCCCCTCACGCAAATAACTCCTAGGTAGCTGGAAGTATCGCGGTCTATTCCAACTACGCGATAAAGGCTCGGTAACGTTTTGGTCACGCCATATTTGCTGGTCATTAACATATACTTCGCCGGCCATTTGAATAGATTGTAAAACAACTGTAACTGGAGTAGCGATACCATCTTCACATAACTGCTGCCAATCAATACGATACCAGACTTTTTTTTCACTATTAGAACGCTTAAAATTCCAATTATCTGGCAAAGTTGTTTTAACCCAATACTCACTCAAAAGCGGTTTACTACCATTATGCAAAGCCCGAGCAGTTTTTACCGATAAAATCTGGACGGAACATATATCACCATTTTCTTTTGCCCATGCACATACTTGCCCAATAAAAAAAATCAAAAAAAATACACAGAACCTTAACAAATAAGACCCCATCTACGTGCTGTATGGATAGCTTTGGTTCTAGATGAAACGGACAATTTCCTATAAATATGTTTAATATGAGATTCAATGGTATAGCGCGATAGCGAAAGTTGATCGGCTATCTCTTGATTGCCCAATCCTTGTGCTACCAAAATTAAGATCTCATGCTCACGCGGACTTAACCTCTCTAATTCAGCCATATCATCGTCACCAACTTTGGCTGGCGGCAACTCTTCAATAATTTTACGAGCTATAAATGGATCAATAGGAGCCCCTCCGCGTATGACACTTCGCAAAGCCAGTGCAAGTTCCAAATCATCACGCTCTTTGACAATATAACCTGTTGCGCCAGCATGCAAAGCTGCAAAAATTATGTCTTGCGTACTCCAAGCAGATATAACGAGAACTCCTAAATCGCTATCACCAGCACGCAATTCGCGGATCAAATCAATTCCATTTCCATCAGGAAGCCCAAGATCAACAAGGGCAAGCGCTATCTTGGGTAAACTGGCTACATACTGGCGTGCCTCATTCAAAGTAGTAGCATGGATAATGCCATTTTCCCCATACCCCATAGCCAATAATAGAACCTTTAATCTGCGATAAACCATAGGGTCATCCTCAATTAAAAGAACCGGCTCTTCTAGAATTAGATCTGTAGCAATTGCTCGAATCACCATTTTAATTCCTAAGTTTCAAGAATAATTCTTGAGATCTCTCCCAACTTGTCTTTTTAAAAATCGCTTGGATAAATACAATAAAAACCCACCTTTAATAAACATCACCCTTTAATAAATAAAGCAATTCATATTTTTAAAAGTGCGGCCGCGCCTATAGAAAATAGGCAAAAAAGCCGATTGATAATATTTTTAAAATAAAACTATAAAATAGTGATACTCAAAATACATTCCGTTCTTCTTCGGTAGTTACATTTATTGCGATATATTTACATCTCTGCATATCTATCTGATTTATCGTGAAAAAAACCAATAATGAAAAAATAGGAAATAATATAGGTTCCACACTATAGATAGCAGACCCTAAGGCCCGCAAGCAATATCAGTATTTTAAAGGTAGGCTTTAAGTCCCCCAAAAAATGTTAGTATTATATATTAAAATCCATATTTGTATTCAGCATCTATTTTTCATCACCACTAACATGCAATATTTGAAATATTTAATTCAAACGACAAATATTATCATTAAAATTCAAAATCTTAATTCACATTTAATTATTTTAAAAATTTGATATAAACGCACTTAGCAGCAATTGATCAATTATCTGACGACATTGATAATTTATGCAAATAGAAGATAATGCGCCCAGGACGGATCAGCCTCGATAGTTTGGCGCATTTCACCAATTGCTTTAAATTTAGCGCGACACAAATCAACCATAAGACTGGCAGCGTCTGCATTTTTAATTTTGAAATAACAATGTCTTTCACCGGCTTCAGGAAGAAATACAATATGGGTCAAGAGACCCGTCTGGTCAACTTCAAGACAAGAAGCAAGCAAATCAGCAAAATCACTGGCGATGGTAAGACCATCTTTTGTAGAAAATGAATTTTCAACAATAAGAGTATTATAATATTCAGATACCCCAACCAATCGATCAGCATCAACATTTAACGTGACCATCATTGGATTATCATCGCTATCAGCACCACGCAAAACAGTAAATTTGCTTTCATCAGTTGTAGAAAAATGTCCATCCCGTCCGCGTTCCTGCCAAATTTCATCGAGCTTCTTGCCAACATTGTGTAAAGCTATCTCTTGTTCGCTATTGTCACCATCAAAGGTAAAACCCCAAGTGAAAAACGAGGTCATAAACCTTAATTCACCAAGCGTATGAACAGCTAACATTAACATTAACATCTTCCGGCTATCCGACAAATCTTTTTCAGAAAAACCTTTATAAGAAAGAATTAAGCTTAGCCGACTCTGATCTGAAACGATACGTGCCGTAACATTTTCAACCGTTACCTCATTGCCTTGATCATCATTCAAAATAATATCATTACTTGAAAGAATGGCGCCACGAAATAATGAAATTGGAATATCACGTGGAGCACCTTTAGCTAAAGCGAAGATATCATCAAGTACTGCTGCATTCCCATCAGAGGTTAGAACCAACTCGGTTTTTGCATTACCATTCACTATTCTTTGGGAAACTTCACATATGACTTGCGGAAAATTAACATGCAGCAAATTATTAGCAGCTTCCATTTTATCGATACTAGGCTCACCATCCCAATTTGCATATAACTTTGAAAACTCTTGCCAAAACTGCGCAACTCGAGGATCTACCTTGTTTGTTTCGGCAAGGGCCTGTTTAGAAATTTTTGCGGGATTGGGCTTACCACCTAGAAAATTGAACAAAGCCATCTATTTTTCCTCTAAATAAAGCAATAAAACAAATAAAAAGGTAAGGGAATATATTATTCAATTTAATAAATTAATAGTAACGAAAGCCAAACTTTAAAGCATCATACGTCATAATAAAATACTATCAATCTTAATTAGTGATATCCCATTTATTACCTATAATATATAGCACCATATTAAATGCAAAATATTTTTTTACTTTAAAAGAAAAATAGCCCACGTTTTTTTGTTAAATAAAATTACAAAGACCATAATCTTTATATTTTTTGCAGGCTTAAAATCCAACATTAAAGCAATTTGTTATTGAAACATATCATTATTTCTTATCAAATCGCTAGAGAAAGTTAAGCCTAGTAAATAAAAGTGTAATTCATACCTTATATTTCACCTACGCCTTAAAGAAGCGAATGAAAATACGCCCGCACATTTTCCAATAGAACAAAAATTTTGTAACAATGACACAGACCAAAAATACTTGGCTAGTAAACTTTAAAATTTAAGTTGATAATCTTCAAGCTTCTGTGTTGTGTCTGATATTCGCAATGATAAGTTCCAAAGCCTTGACAACTGTCGCTTGCCGCACATTGCGACGCCCGATATCACCAAAATGCGCCTTAAAATGCAAAGGCTCAAAATGCTTGAAGGCAACAGCTAAATGGACAAGACCAACTGGCTTTTCACTTCCTCCGCCAGCGGGGCCAGCAATACCAGTGACTGCAATACTAATATCAGCCCTGCTATGCTGCAAAGCGCCCTTTGCCATTGCAATCGCAACCGGCTCTGAAACTGCCCCATATTTTTCCAATAAACATTGATCTACACCGACCATGCTCATTTTTGCTTCATTTGAATAGGTGACAAAACCGCATTCCACCACATCTGATGAACCGGCAATATCAGTAAGTGCAGCAGCAATCATTCCACCAGTGCAAGATTCCACTGTTGCCAATAAAAGCTTTTGCTGCCGGCAAATATTTAATACTTCGCGGGCAAGCTCATCAATAATCTTAGCATCAATCATAAAGGCACCTCGCCTGGGTAAATAACATTGGCAGTAGCAATTGCAGCAATACCTTCACCTCGGCCAATAAAACCCAGCTTCTCATTTGTCGTTGCTTTGACCGATATTCTATCCTTGGTAATGCCTAGCATGTCGCTCAATGCGACAACCATAGCATCACGATGTGGTCCAACTTTTGGCGCTTCCGCAATTAAAGTAATGTCAACATTGGCAATACGCCCCCCAAATTGCTTAACAATTGACACCGCATGGCGAACAAAAATATGGGATGCAGCCCCGCGCCATTGCGGATCAGAAGGTGGAAAATGCGTACCAATATCCCCAGCCCCCCTTGTTGCTAATAAAGCATCCGTCAAAGCATGCAATGCAACATCAGCATCTGAGTGCCCAGAGAGCTTTTTATCAAAAGGAATATCCACACCGCAGAGCGTAACATGATCCCCCGCTTCAAAACAATGGACATCATAACCATTTCCAGTACGTATATCGGGATACATATTATCAACTTTCTGTTGGCTTTGCCCTTGTTGCTTTGCAAATATTTGTCGAGCGCGACTAAAATCTTCTGGCCATGTTATTTTTATATTATCAGCCGAGCCTAACAATACTTTAACTGGAATATCATACGCCTCAGCAAGAGCAGAGTCATCGGTAAAATGATCTTGCCCATTTTCATGAGCTTTCTTATGGGCATCAAAGATCAAGGAAAAAGGAAAAGTCTGCGGTGTCTGTGCACTAAATAGACCATCTCGCTTAATTGTCGCAATAATATTATTATTGCTATCCACCTGCTTCAACGTATCTGAAACGGGAATTGCAATGATAGTCCCATTTTTAAGGGAAAGATTTTGATGAATATTATCAAGAATCTGCACTGTAACAAAAGGACGGGCAGCATCATGAATATGTACAAAGTCCGGTGAAGATGACGATAAATATTCAAGTCCAGCTAGAGTAGATATTTGCCGTGTGGCACCACCAATAACCAACTCTATACGCTGTGCAAAGCGCTGAAGTGCAGCTTTTGCAAGGTCTATATCATCCTCATGAACAACAATAATAATTTGCCCAATGTCAGCACAATCAACAAACTTTTGCACGGTTTGACATATAACTGCTTCGCCTTGCAAATCTTCATATTGTTTAGGACCTATACTGCCAGCACGTTCACCGCGACCAGCAGCAAGAATAATTGCTGCAACCTTTTTTGACATTGAAATAATAAAGCCTCATCTCTTTTTGAGAATATCAGCCTGCCATTTTGCAGCTTTCTTCATTTTGTTCAATGCCTAACCGACTTCTAAACTGTGGACGCTGCAAATCTGCAATGGTTGTGGCTGACAAAACATCGAAAAAAGCTTTTAATGCCTTTGACAAAGTTGCATTCAAACCACACGCATTGACGAGTGGACATTCAACAGCATCATTTTCGAAGCATTCCGCCATAGCAAAATTTTCTTCAGTTACTCTGACCACATCCGCAACACTAATCTCAACTGCAGGCTTAGCGAGCTTAACCCCGCCATTGCGACCTCGTACAGTCTGCATTAAACCTGCCTCAACAAGAGGGTGCAAAATTTTAAATAAAAATAATTCAGAAACTGAATAGGCCTTAGCAATTTCTGGTACTTTACTAAGCTCACCTTCATTGGCGGCACAATACATAAGCATTCGAATTGCATAATTGGTTTGTTTTGTAAGCCGCATAATAGTTCCTTCCATATTGGTCGATTTAACGACCATTTCCATAAGGCAAATGCCTTGACTGACGCGCGCCAGTTTATAACTATTCTAAAAAAAAGAAAGTGTTTTTTAATATTAAAATTTTATATTGTTAAAACAAAAAATCACACTAAAAACCAATTCTAAAATAAACCAAAATACAAACTACCCACTCAACAAGCATCATAATTCTAGATTATCTATTTGAGATATAAGCAAAAAGAACTAAATTATCAATGTGGCATTTAAACACATCTTGCCATACTTTTATTCAAGACCAATGCATTTTTCACCGTTCACGACAATAATTAGCTAGCCATCATCAGCCATATTGCATATTTCGACTAAGTAAGTCTACTTTGGCGCAAATCAAGCTTACAATATTACAAAATCAGATATATTTCCTAAAAACAACTTTACGATCTAAATTTCGCTTTCTATGTGTTGAGAACATGACTGTAAAAAGTCAGATTAATTTTTTTTCATATTTTTATCACATTTATGCATCTTTGTTGCAATTTCGACACAAAATGTTGCAATATTACCACTGAAATTTTGTAAGCTTTATATTATGAGGATTCTCGATTATTTTTTTGGGGTAAGCCAAACTTAAAAAGACGTTTTTAACACAAACATTATGCGACTTTATTCTTTTTTATTAGCTGAGCTCAATTGGAAATAACATATAAATACAAATATTTAAGTATCATTAGATCCTTATATTTAAAAAGGTAGATCATGACCAATTCATTGGTTGAAAATAATAAAAGCAAGGCCATCCAATGAAAGGCTTTCAAATACCTAAATTAACGGAAGAAGAGCGCATCCAAGGAAAAGCACTAAAAAAGCGACGCGCGGCTATCGGCATAGCAATAATAGTGCTTGCCTTATTAACAGCTGCAGTATCATTTCTCGTTCTGATTGGATTAACGCCTATCTCGCCAGACCGTCCGGTCACAATTGTGTTAATCTTTACCAATGTCGCAATGATTTTTTGCTTAATTGCGGTTATTATTCATGAGCTTTATCCAATTATTAAAGCATGGCGGGCACGGCGGGCAGCTTCCAAATTACATGTGCGGATAATTGCACTTTTTTCATTGGTTGCTGCCCTTCCAGCTTTAGTTATTGCGATCATCGCCCTTGTTACACTCAATTTAGGCTTAGATCGTTGGTTTGATGTGAACACTCGCCAGATTGTTGATTCATCGGTAGGTTTTGCCAATGCCTACGCGAGTGCAACATTAAACTCATTACAAGCTGCATCCTATACAATGGCACAGCAATTAGATAATCGACAATTGTTAAACTTAAATCCTGTTGAATATAAACGCCAAATGTCATTGCAAGTAACTGGCCGCAATTTAAGTGGTGCCTTTTTATTGGGAAGTAAGGGTAATATTATTACTGCAAGTGAGCAAACTGAAGGTACCAATTTACCAATCCCACCAGAAGAATGGATATTAAAGGCAAGCACCGATGAGCCTGTTGCTTTTCAACCGGGTGAACATGATTATTTCGGCGTTATCTTAAAAATGCAAAATATTGATAATGCATGGCTGTATATTGCTGGACAAGTAGATCCGAACGTATTGGATGCGCTACGTTTAACCGAAAATAATACTAACCGTTATCGTGACATGGAGGCAAATCGTGTCACTATGCAAATTGCTTTTGCGGTTCTCTATTTCTGCCTTTTCCTCATCATGCTGTTATCGGCGATTTGGACAGCAATTGCTGTGGCTGACAAGCTTGTTCTTCCTATCCGCCTCTTAATTGGGGCAGCAGATGATGTTGCTGCGGGCAATATGAATGTTCTTGTACCAGTACGCGCCCGTGATGGCGATGTTGGACATTTATCCAAAACGTTCAATTACATGGTCTCTGAACTTAAAAACCAGCAAAACTTGCTCATTTCAGCCAGAGACCAAATTGATGAGCGGCGACGATTTTCAGAAACAGTTTTATCAGGGGTAAGTGCAGCTGTTATCGGAGTTGACGATCATGCTGACATTACCATTATTAATAAATCTGCAGAGACTATGGTTGAATTCAAGCCTGAAGAGGTTATTGGGCGCAGCTTGATTTCCGTTCACAGCGAAATTGGTCGGGTTTTTGAGGTCGCGCGTGCATCAGCTAAAAAAATTCATCGTGAGCAAATATCTATTACCCATCATGGTAGAGCACGCGTATTTAATGTGCAAACTACAATGGAAGAATCAGAAAAAGAAGCGCATTCATGGGTAGTTACAATTGATGATATTACCGACCTTATTGATGCCCAACGTTCGTCAGCATGGGCAGATGTTGCCCGCCGCATCGCTCATGAGATCAAAAACCCACTAACACCAATCCAACTTTCAGCAGAGCGAATTCGCCGCCGTTATGGAAAAGTCATCACGAGTGACCGCGAAGTTTTCGATCAATGTGTTGATACAATTATACGACAAGTTGGCGATATTGGACGCATGGTTGATGAATTTGCCTCTTTTGCGCGCATGCCGAAACCAGTAATGGCAACAACTGATCTACGCAATGCTTTGCGTGAGGCTAGCTTTCTCGTTGAAGTTTCACGGCATGAAATCAAATTTGAACGCGATTTTGGCGCAACCCCATTGATGGGAAGCTTCGACAATCGCCTCATAGGGCAGGCTTTTGGCAATGTTATCAAAAATGCCAGCGAAGCGATTGATGCAGTTTCAGGCCGTGAAGGTTTTCATGGTCATATATTCGTGAAATCTTATAATAAAGATGGTTCTATTTTTGTTGATATTATTGATAATGGTAAAGGATTGCCAAAAGATGACAGGCAAAAATTACTTGAACCTTATATGACAACACGTGAAAAAGGCACTGGCCTTGGCCTTGCAATTGTACGCAAAATCGTCGAAGAACATGGCGGTTATATGGAATTACATGATGCTCCAAGTGATTTTTATGGTGGTATTGGGGCTATGATCCGTTTTATTTTTCCACAAATTGAAAATAACCATAATAATAAAGACATAGACATGTCTTCTAAAGAAGAAGGTTTAAAATAATGGCATCTGATATTCTTGTAATCGACGATGAAATGGATATTCGGGAACTCGTTGCTGGCATTTTAGAAGATGAAGGGCATGAGACACGTATGGCAGGCGATGCTGATCAGGCTTTGGCTGCTATCAATGAACGCGTCCCCCGCCTTATTTTTCTTGATATATGGCTGCAAGGAAGCCGGCTTGACGGCCTATCTTTGCTTGATGAGATTAAAAAGCAATATCCAAACCTTCCCATTGTTATGATTTCTGGTCATGGAAATATTGAAACCGCAGTTTCTGCTATAAAACGCGGCGCTTATGATTTTATTGAAAAGCCATTCAAGGCAGATCGCCTCGTGCTCGTTGCAGAAAGAGCGCTTGAAACCTCAAAATTGAAGCGTGAGGTCACAGAACTACGCAAAAAGGTAACAGATACGCCAGAATTACTTGGAAATTCCTTAATTATCAACCAATTGCGACAAACCATCGAAAAAATTGCTCCAACCAATAGTCGTATCATGATAACCGGTCCTTCGGGCTCTGGCAAAGAAATGGCCGCACGGATGATCCATGCGCTATCAACCCGTGCCAATGGTCCCTTTGTTACCTTAAATGCTGCAACAATTACGCCCGAACGTATGGAAATTGAGCTTTTTGGCACCGAAATGGACGGGGGGGAGCGGAAAATTGGTGCACTAGAAGAAGCCCATGGTGGTATTTTATATCTTGATGAAGTTGCCGATATGCCGCGCGAAACGCAAAACAAAATTTTGCGTGTACTAACCGAGCAAAAGTTTGAGCGCGTAGGCGGCAATAAACGCGTCAAAGTTGATGTCCGTATTATTTCTTCAACAGCACAAAATCTTGAAGGACTAATTGCGGAAGGTTTATTTCGCGAAGATCTTTTCCATCGCCTTGCTGTCGTGCCACTATCGGTACCGGCATTATCGCGCCACAGAGAAGATATTCCCACCCTTGTTGACTTCTTCGTCAAACAAATTGCTAGCCAAACAGGAATTCGTCCACGCATTATTAGCGATGATGCTATGGCCGTTTTACAAGCGCATAGTTGGCCCGGGAATGTAAGGCAATTGCGAAACAATGTTGAGCGCCTTCTCATTTTAACCCGCGATGACAATAGTGAAGAACCAATCACGGCTGAACATCTACCTGCCGAAATTGGCGATTCTTTGCCGCGTGTTCCAACCGATAATGACCAGCACATTATGGCTCTTCCTTTGCGCGAAGCGCGCGAATTGTTCGAAAAACAATATCTTGTTGCTCAAATCAATCGTTTTGGTGGTAATATTTCGCGCACGGCAGAATTTGTCGGCATGGAACGCTCAGCCCTGCATCGAAAATTGAAGTCTCTAGGGGTATATTAAAATATGCGCGTTATTATTTGTGGTGCAGGACAAGTAGGCTATGGTATTGCCGAGCGCTTGGCAGCAGAGCAAAACGATGTAACAGTCATTGATATTTCGCCCGATCTTATTTTTACAATAAGAGACGAGTTAGACGTGCGCGGACTTGTTGGCCATGGCTCTCATCCCGATATGCTTGCCGCCGCTGGTGCCGATGAAGCTGACATGCTGATTGCTGTTACCCTTCATGATGAAATTAACATGGTAGCATGCCAAGTAGCCCATTCGCTATTTGCCGTACCAACCAAATTTGCACGCGTTCGCTCGCAAGCCTATCTTGATCCACGCTATCAAGATCTTTTTTCGCGAGAAAACCTACCCATAGATGTGGTTATTTCACCCGAAATTGAAGTTGGAAGGCTTATTTTAAGACGCCTTGCTGAACCTGGTGCTCTTGATGTTTTGAGCATTTGCGATGGCAAAGTTCTTTTTCTTGCCATTAGCTGCAGTGAAGACTGCCCGCTCATAAACACGCCTTTGAGGCAATTAAGCAGCCTATTCCCCGATCTTCAGGCGACAGCAGTTGGCATAAAACGCAATGGTAAATTATTTATTCCTCAAGCAGATGATGAATTAAATGCCGGTGATATTGTTTACATAACGGTATTAGAAAAACAAGTACGCCGCACCATGGCACTTTTTGGCCATGAGGAACAAGAAGCTCGTCGCATAATTATTGCAGGTGGTGGGCATATTGGTCTATATGTCGCGCAAGAAATTGAAAAGCAAAATCATCCTGCTAAAGTCAAAATAATTGAGTTTGATAAAGAACGCGCTCTTTACATCACCGACAGATTGAAAAAAACTCCGGTCTTACATGGAAGCGCATTAGATCAAGAAGTATTACAAGAAGCCGGAGCTGAAACGGCAGATCTTATTGTAACTTTAACCAATCAGGATCAGGTCAATATATTAAGCGCGATGATGGCAAAACGTCTTGGTACATCAGCTAATATGGTACTTATTAATGATCCTGTTTATGAAGAATTTACGCGAACTGATGGCATTGATGCCCATATAAATCCGCGCAATGCCACCATATCAAAAGTTTTACAGCACGTTCGGCGTGGGCGCATCCGAGCAGTACACTCCATTTCAGATGGTAAAGCGGAATTATTGGAAGTGGAGGCTGTAGAAACATCTCCACTTGTGGGTAAAACCATTAAGGAATTAACCCTATCAAATCGTTTGCGAATTGGTGCAATCTATCGCAAAGACGAGATTATTAGACCTACCGGTGACTTGCGGCTTCAGCCCAAAGACCGTATTGTAATTTTTGCCTTAGCTGAAGCTGTAAAAGAAGTGGAGCAAATGTTTAGGGTAAGTTTTGAATTTTTCTAACAATAATCATTTGTTTAACTATTTATTCGTTGGGATCGTATTTTAAATTTTTCAATATAATGTTTGACAAATTTATAAAGTAGTCGGGCACAAAAACATTCAATTGCTAGTTTCATGTGCTTTTAAAATACTCTAAAGTGGTGAAATACTACTTTCATCAGGAAATTTTTATGGATATTTGTACCTTCTGGTATGGAGAAAAGCTCCGCTATATTGACCAGCTTTGCCTTGCATCTATGGTGCAAACCGGCCAACATGTGAAATTATATGCACATAACCACGTTGAAGGCGTGCCTGAAGGCGTTGAGCTATGTGATGCTGAACCGATTTTGCCGCTTTCGCTGCTTTATAAGCTTGACCCCAGCTTTCCAAGCTTTAAGCCATCACGCTCTATCGTGCAGTTTTCTGATATTTTCCGTGTCATGTTGATGAAATATCAAAAAGGTGTTTGGCTTGATACAGATATATATTTAGTAAAGCAATTTCATCCAAATCCAAACGAAGTTTGGCTTGCTAGCGATAATGCGCGACGTGTTGGTGTTTCTGCGCTTTATCTTCCGCCCGATAATCCGATTATCGCAGAATTTGAGAACTATATTAATGGAACTAACCTTGTCCCCTCATGGCTAGGCTTTAAAAAACGGGTTTGGCTGCCATTTTTGCTTAAACTAAAAAATGAGCCAGTCCAGCCAAACCATTTAGGTATCACTATTTTTGGCAATGATGGTATATCAAGGCTTGCAAAAAAATATCATTTTTTTGATAAGGCAAAACCTAGAGAAAGTTTTTATTATTGGTCTGGACGAGACGCAGAAAAAATATTTGATCCTGCATTTGGCATTGAGCCAACTCTGAATAAGGATTTTATTGGCTTTCACATTCACAAAAAAGCTAAAACAGAACAACCACCAATTGAAGGTAGTTTTTTTGATTGGGCAATTAAAAGAACTTTACTTTCATAAGTCTATAAAAAAGATAACCGATTGCCGACAACAATCACTTATTTGTTGATAAAAAAACACGTTAACGCAAAACTTATCTTTTTTCACTATTGCGAAAGGGGTGACTAGTACCCTATCTATTTTATTAAACTTATCGCTATTAGTCAGTGATTCGAGATTTTACTAAAATTTGGTCTATTTTTTGTAGATTAAAATTAATTAAATGAAAGCCATATAATGAGTGAATCGATTGAAACTGCAATGAGCCTTGTTCCTATGGTGGTCGAGCAAACCAATCGTGGCGAACGAGCTTATGATATTTTTTCGCGTCTTTTAAAAGAGCGTATTATTTTTATAAATGGCCCTGTTGAAGATTATATGGCACTTACTGTTTGTGCGCAGCTTTTGTTCCTTGAGGCTGAAAATCCTAAAAAGGATATTCACCTTTATATCAATTCACCAGGTGGATTGGTCAGTGCAGGCATGGCAATTTATGATACAATGCAATTTATTCGCCCCAATGTTTCTACCCTTTGCATGGGGCAAGCTGCTTCTATGGGATCGCTACTCTTGACAGCGGGCGCAACCGGTTCTCGTTTTGCGCTGCCAAATGCACGCATTATGGTGCATCAGCCTTCTGGTGGTTTCCAAGGTGCGGCCTCTGACATTCAACGTCATGCGGAAGATCTTATTAAGGCAAAACGTCGCCTTAACGAAATTTACGTAAAACATACTGGGCAAAATTATGAAATGGTTGAAAAGACGCTTGATCGTGACCATTTTATGACAGCACAAGAAGCAAAAGACTTTGGCCTTATTGATGATGTTATTGAAAAACGCGTCATTAATGAAGCTGAATAATCAAATCCTTAACGAGATCCGATCTGATTATCAATTAAAGATTTTTAAAAATGCTTTTTAGGTGTATAATATTTGCTTAATAAATATTTGCATCCAAAACTGGAAATATGACTCAAAGGGGAAAAAGATATCTAGCCTTATTGGACTTAGATATCTTGCTTAGGCAGAATTAAATAACAGATATTATAAACCCGTATAATATCTGTATGAAAGGAAACAGTGATGAGCAAAGTTGGAAACACCGGCGGCGAATCCAAGAATACGCTTTATTGCTCATTTTGCGGAAAAAGCCAGCACGAAGTTCGCAAATTAATTGCTGGGCCAACCGTATTTATCTGTGATGAATGCGTTGAATTGTGCATGGATATTATTCGCGAGGAGAATAAATCTTCCTCTGTGCGCGCAACTGATGGCGTTCCAACCCCTCAAGAAATAATGGTCGTTCTTGATGAATATGTCATTGGTCAATCCTATGCAAAACGCGTCTTAGCAGTAGCAGTGCACAACCACTATAAGCGCCTTGCTCACCAATCCAAGAACTCGGATATTGAGCTTGCAAAATCTAATATTATGCTTGTTGGGCCAACTGGTTGCGGTAAAACCTATCTTGCCCAAACTCTTGCTCGCATTATTGATGTGCCTTTTACAATGGCAGATGCGACAACTTTGACTGAGGCTGGTTATGTTGGTGAAGACGTTGAAAATATTATTCTAAAATTATTGCAATCGGCAGATTACAATGTCGAGCGCGCTCAACGCGGTATTGTCTATATTGATGAAGTGGATAAAATTAGCCGCAAGGCCGATAATCCTTCAATCACCCGCGATGTTTCTGGTGAAGGCGTACAGCAAGCACTCCTAAAAATTATGGAAGGTACTGTTGCATCTGTCCCACCGCAAGGCGGACGCAAACACCCACAACAAGAGTTTTTGCAGGTGGATACAACCAATATTCTATTCATTTGTGGCGGTGCTTTTGCGGGTCTTGACAAGATCATTTCTGAACGCGGCGCAAAAACATCTATCGGTTTTGCAGCCAATGTTTCAGGGCCTGATGATCGCCGGCTTGGTGAAATTTTCCACGAACTTGAGCCAGAAGATTTGCTAAAATTTGGCTTAATTCCTGAATTTATCGGTCGTCTTCCTGTAATTGCAACTTTGGAAGATCTTGATATCGATGCTTTAGTTCGCATCCTATCAGAGCCTAAAAATGCGCTTGTTAAACAATATAAACGCCTTTTTGAAATGGAAGACGTTGAATTGACTTTTCACGATGATGCATTGCGGGCTATTGCTAATAAGGCGATTGAACGTAAAACTGGTGCTCGCGGCTTGCGCTCGATTATGGAAAAAATTCTACTTGATACTATGTTCGAATTACCCACACTGGAAGGTGTGCGCGAAGTCGTTATTTCTGGTGACGTCGTAACTGGTGAAGCTCGACCACTTTATATTTATGCAGACCGCAAGGTAGAAAAAGAAAATGCAACGGCCTGAAAATAGTTATTAAACATCTTTATTTTAGGCAAAAAATTATAAAACCGTATATTGAAAACGCTATAAAGGGTTTATCAATGTACGGTTTTTCTAATTTATAACAAAATTCTACAACATCGGAATTCATTTACCTTTTAGGGATAGTGTCAAGATAATTATATCACCACTTATCGGTTAGATATTATATGGGTAAATGCAGATATTTTCTAATTAGGAGTAGGCCTATGTACCGCTTTATCAGACCAATACTTTTAACAATCGGCTTATACTCATTGGTCCACCCCTCATACAGTTTCGCAACCACTATAGATGAACTTGCTCCCTATCGTGGCGTATATGAATTACAGCTAGATAATGCCAGTGACAAATCTGGAATTACTGGGTTTTCCGGACGTATGGTCTATGAATTTACCGGCAACAAATGCAAAGGCTTTACAACTAAATTTCGCTTTGTCAGCAAAGTGGACTTAAGTGAGTTGCCACAGCGTATGAGTGATCAACAAGTAACTACCATCGAAAGCGGTGATGGCAAAAAATTTAGTTTTAAAAGCAAGAGCTTTACCGACCAAGAGCTAACCAAGGAAGTAGATGGCAGCGCTGAGCTTGAAGAGGACGGCTTGAAAGTTGACATTACAAAACCAGAAGTTGCAAATCATCAATTGAAAAAGGCAATCTTCCCAACTGAACATACTGTCGAAATTATTAATCATGCTTTGAATAAAAATTACATTTTTAATACCAATATCTTCGATGGCTCAGAAGATGCCGATAAAATAACACCTACTAATGTGGTGATTGGCAAAGAGATCGCCGCCCAACCAAATGAAGAGACCAAAATTATGGGTAAATTGGGAGAAGAGCCAACTTGGCCCATCAATATCTCATATTTTGATGATAGTAGTAGTCAAGATGGTCTTCCAACTTACCGCACTAGTTTTTTATTATATAAGAATGGCGTAACGCGCGACCTCATCATGGATTATGGCGATTTTTCCATCAAAGGGAAGCTCATTAAAATCGAATTGCTTGATAAGGGCGATATTGACTGTAGCGCAAAGTAGGAAAATTATTATCGCTTCGATACGTCATATAAGTTACATCTTAATAGTCTATTTCATGAAAAATATGAAATTCGACAACAAATTACTAATGGTAGCTTGCATTTTTGTCTTTAGTCCTATAAAGGCAAGCTATTCCACACACGAGATATGGGCCAAGCTAAGATTACTAGCAGGTCCGCCGGTGGCAGATTTGCCTCATTTCGTGAAGGTATAACCGGAAATTAAGGAAATTAAAATGTCAGTGCCTGATTTTTCAATGCGCCAACTACTTGAAGCTGGTGTTCACTTTGGTCACCAAACACATCGTTGGAACCCAAAGATGGCTCCCTATATCTATGGCGAGCGTAATAATGTTCATATTATCGATCTTTCACAGACTGTACCTATGTTGCACCGCGCTTTGCAGGTGATTTCAGATACAGTTGCTCGTGGTGGTCGCGTTCTTTTCGTTGGTACAAAGCGCCAAGCCTCAGAAATTATTGCTGATGCTGCTGATCGTTCTGCTCAGTATTATGTTAATGCTCGTTGGCTCGGCGGCATGCTCACCAACTGGAAAACTATTTCTAATTCAATTCAGCGTCTTCGTAAATTAGATGAAATTTTGACCAATGAAGGCCAAGGCTTCACCAAGAAGGAACGCCTGAACCTTGAACGTGAGCGTGAAAAATTGGATCGCGCCCTTGGTGGTATTAAGGATATGGGTTCGGTTCCTGACTTAATGTTCATTATTGACACCAATAAAGAAGCAATTGCTATTCAAGAAGCAAAGCGTCTTGGTATTCCAGTTATCGCTGTTGTTGATACCAATTGTGATCCAGACAATATCGACTATCCAATTCCAGGTAACGATGACGCAGCTCGCGCAATTTCGCTTTATTCTGATCTTGTTGCTCGTGCAGCCCTTGATGGCATTGCGCGTCAACATGGCGCAAACGGCATTGACATTGGTGCACAAGTTGAAGCACCAATCGACACAAATGTTGAAGAAGCTGTAGCTTCTAACTAAGACAACAAATGTCAGCCAATTTAGGCTAATATTTGAAATTTAAATTATTAGCGGGCGTGCGTGAGCCGAAAGGTCATCAAGCACGCTTCGTTATTTTTAACAAAGAGGCTAAAATGAGCATTTCCGCATCTCAAGTTAAAGAACTTCGCGAATTAACCGGCGCCGGCATGATGGATTGTAAAGCCGCTCTTGCTGCAACAGATGGCGACATGGAAGCAGCAGTTGATTGGCTTCGTGCTAAGGGTATTGCTAAGGCAGACAAGAAGGCTGGTCGTACTGCAGCTGAAGGTTTGATTGGTATTGCATCAAATGGCAATACTGCTGTTTTGGTTGAAGTAAATTCTGAAACCGATTTCGTTGCACGTAATGATGCATTCCAAGCACTTGTAAATGGTGTAGCGCAAGCAGCCCTTTCAACTGATGGTTCAGTTGAAGCTGTTGCCGATTCAACCTATCCTGGCTCAAGCAAAACTGTTGCTGACACTATTAAGGATTCAATCGCAACCATTGGCGAAAACATGAATTTGCGCCGCGCTGCTAAGCTTTCGGTTGATAAGGGTGTTGTTGCCACCTATATCCATAACGCTGTTGCTGATGGTCTTGGCAAATTGGGTGTTCTCGTTGCTATTGAAACTGATGGCGATGCAACCAAGGCACAAGCAGTTGGCCGTCAGATTGCTATGCATATTGCTGCAACCAATCCACTTGCTTTGACTTCGGACGAAGTTGATGCCGGTGCTATTGAGCGCGAAAAATCAGTATTTTCTGAGCAAGCTCGTCAATCAGGCAAGCCAGAAAACATCATCGAAAAGATGGTTGAAGGCCGTATGCGCAAATTCTTTGAAGAAGTTGTTCTTCTTTCACAAGCTTTTGTTATCAATCCTGACATCACCGTTGAAGCAGCATTAAAAGAAGCAGAAAAAGAAATTGGCGCACCAGTCAAGCTTGTAAGCTATGTTCGCTTTGCTCTTGGTGATGGCATTGAAAAAGAAGAAACTGACTTTGCAGCTGAAGTTGCTGCAGTTGCAAAAAGCTAATTAGCTTTAGCAACCGGTTTTAACTGAATAAACTAATTAAGCGGAATAAGTTTACTACTTGTTCCGCTTATTTTATTGGCACATTGGTAAATATATTTATCAACCAAAATCTATGCTCAACAGAGTATTTTTCGTAAATTCGCCCTATTTTTGTAGTTAGCATTCTATTTAACAAAATAAAAAAGTAGTAAATAACAGCGCCAATACACTTTAAATATATTTAAAAGGCTTTGAAATGGGTAAATTTTGCTATTACAAAAAAGCTATTGCATTACAAATTATTACAGCAATCTGTTATTTTTTTTCATTAACAATTTCACAGGCCCAATCCGTTAATCACACCAAGATGGAAGGCGCCGATATTTCCATTATATTTAACAATGAAGTACTAAATAATGAGCCCCAATGGCGTTATGGGCTTATTGATGTAAAGCTACAGCCTGACTGGAAAACTTACTGGGAAAATTCTGGTAACTCTGGTTTGTCACCCAATTTACAAATAGAAAACGGTATTAAAAATACGTTATTATTTACAGCTCCTCATTTATTACAAGAAGGAAAAGATTGGGCATATATCTACAAAGACCATGCGCAAATTCTTTTCCGTATCGCTGCCAGCGATATTGCAAGCTTTAATTTAAAAGGAAATTTATTAATTGGAATTTGTAATACTATTTGCGTACCGGTTGATGTTCCTTTTATACTTAATAGTAAACCGACTAATAATTTTGTTAGCAAGTTAAAAATTCAGACTGCGTTAAATGCGTTACCGCAACAAGCTAGTGACACATTTTATGTAGAAGAGCCAAAGCTGCATGACAAATATATCGAAGTTGTCTTACACCTACCCCATCAAAGTAAAATTGCTGAATTATTTTTAGCCTCAGATAAGGCACAATTGGGCATTGCAAAACTCATTCAGCAAGAGCCAAATAAAATTATCTTTTCCGCCCCAATATTATCTGGCAAGCTTGATAAAGGGCAAAAAGTCCACTTTATTGCAAATGATGGAAATGGAACAATCTCCGGCTCAGTCAATATTGCTGACCATTAAATTTATAATCACTTATAGATTTTTGATCGCAACATACGAGAATTCTATTTCCATTCATTTATAAGCATATCGTAGAAATGTTGGGCGGCAGGTGATAAAATTGATCCTCGTCTTTTCACTACACCAATCATTCTTGATACTGTAGGATTAACTATCGGCCGTGTTACTAAAAAAGGGTGTTCCCCTTGCGGTGTTGCCATTTGCGGTAGCACTGATATGCCAAGACCAGCTTCCACGAAGCCAAGTGAAGTAGATAGATGTGTAACTTCATAGCGCCAGTTAATTTTTATATTTTCTTTGGCCAACGCTGCGTCTAGCAAAATGCGATTTGCGCTTGAATTATGAACGGTTATCAGCGAATAAGGTTTTAAATCTTCCCACAAAACAACCTCCTTTTTGGCTAAAGGATGATCGCGCTTTACCGCAAGCACAAATTTATCTTCCATGAGCGGCTCAAATGCTAATTCGCTATCTATCCCACTTATAATATTAATACCAAACTCAACCTCCCCTCGATTCACCGCTTGAAGGCCATCAGTTGCTGTCAAATCAAGGATACGAAAACGTATTTCAGGATATTGCAAACTAAAGCGGCTAATTATACGCGGTAAAAAATAAAATGCAGCAGTTGGCAAGCAGGCAATTGTTACTAAGCCAGTAGCTTTTACCCCTTTATCGCGAGCAGCGAATAAAGAACCATCGAACTCCTCAATTAAGCGGCGGACCAAGGGTAATAATTCATTGCCCAATGCGGTCGGACCAACATGGCGCGTTGTCCGCTCTAATAGCGGTGCACCAATTATTTCCTCAAGTTTTTGCATACGTCGGCTTAGTGCTGGTTGCGATATATGCAAAACCTCCGCCGCACGGTTAAAGCTGGTAAGCTCGACAATTGTTAAAAACGCTCTAAGATCTAAGATTTCGCAATTTATGCTCATTGATTATTAATTACCCCATAAAATTGCATTTTTCAAATCAATCGAAATGTGTATTATAAATTAATAGTTAGAATTAATGCAAGATAAACATATCTGGAAAGGTAAGTTGATTATACGACTAATTCATAACTTGAGGAGTTCCCAATTTAATTGGGAGTTTATCTGTCCGTCGAATTTTTAGGGGCTTATCTCTGGGCAATGCTGACTTCATTTATGTTGTGGGAGCGATTCATGAATGATCTTAAATATATACCTTGTGTTATTATGCGTGGTGGTACATCACGCGGACCATTCTTTCTAGCGTCAGACCTTCCAAAACAAGTTAGCCAACGCGATAATATCTTATTATCAATTATGGGAGCAGGACATCCGTTGCAAATTGATGGTATTGGCGGTGGAAACCCAGTTACCAATAAGGTTGCTATAGTAGGCCCAGCAACAGTGCCTAATGCAGATGTCGATTACTTATTTGCCCAAATACGTAATCTAGAAGGCATTGTCGACACAAGCCCTAATTGCGGAAATATGTTATCTGCTGTTGGTCCTTTTGCAATTGAAGCAGGGCTAGTTTACCCAACAGAGCCTATAACTTTCGTAAAGATCCATAATATTAATACAGGTGAAATCATTGAAGCAGAAGTACCGGTTGTTGGCAATGCTGTTTGTTATAATGGTACAAGCGCGATAGATGGAGTACCAGGAACAGGGGCAGGTATTTACCTTAACTTTCTAAACTCTGCTAATGGCGATTTTACAAGCCTATTTCCAACTGAAAAGACAATAGAAGTAATTAATGGCATCGCTGTTACATGCATTAATAGTGCCATACCACTTGTGCTTATCGATCCAGCCCCCTTAAACGTTACAGCGCATGAAACCGCTCAAGAGTTAAACGCGAATAAGCATTTAATAGATCAGATTGCTGCAATCAGACAAGAAGCAGGTCTAAAAATGGGGCTAGGAGATGTACGAAATAAAGTAATTCCCAAACCTGTTTTATTGAGTACTAGCAAAAAAAAATCTACGATTAATGCCCGCTATTTCATGCCAGACGAATGCCACCCAAGCCTAGCTACAACCGGCGCTGTTGGCATTGCAGTAGCAACCACAATCGAAAACACATTGGCAAGCCAGCTTTCTGGAAAGCAAAACACACCTACTGATATTATCATCGATCATCCCTCAGGAAGTCTTTCCTTAACAATTAGAAATAGAGATGGAAGAAATATAGTCAGTCTTTTAAGAACCACACGCAGGATTTTTCAAGGTGCTGCTTTATTAAAGTAGCAAAGTGATAAAAATACAAAATAACAAATTTTGAGCAATGATATAGTTGGAGGACAAAGATGCTTAAAAAGATATTAATCACTGTTTTTACGTTACTATTTATAAATATAGCAGCTGCAGAAAAAGTAAGGATAAGTGTAGGATCCTTCAATCTTAATAACTTACCCTTCCCTGTGGCGGTTGGATTGGGCCTATATGAAAAACACGGTCTAGATGTAACGGTTGAAAATTTTGCCTCTGGCGGATCAAAAACCTTACAAGCATTGGTAGCAGGTTCTACAGATATTGCAGTTGGATTTTATGATCATACGATCCAAATGCAAGCACAAAATAAGCATGTTGTGGCCTTTGTTCAATTGGCACGAAATTCTGGGCTAGTAATGGCAGCAGGAAACAACTCAAAGTTTGATCCGCAAGACCCTTCAACCATTAAAGGTTCAAAAGTTGGCATTACCGCGCCAGGATCATCATCTGACTTTTTCATTCGTTTTTATCTAAAACGCCATGGGCTCAGCGATAAGGATGTTTCAATTATTGGTGTTGGCTCAGGATCAGCTGCCGTTGCTGCATTGGAGCAAGAAAAAATCGATATTCTTGTCAATTACGATCCTGCTGCAACCTTTTTAATTGCCAAGGGAGTTGGGCGCATTGTTATTGATGGTAGGCAAGATCAAGGCGCAATTGACATCTATGGGGGAATTTATCCAACATCGGTCCTTTATGCATTACAGGATTATATCACAAAAAATCCTCAAACCATCCAAAAAGTAACGGATGCAACAGTTGAAGCCTTGGCTTGGATGCATGATCACACAGCAAGTGAAATCGTTGATGCAATGCCTAAGGACTTCGTTGCTGGAGACAGAGACACTTTTATTAAAGCTATTGAAAATGCTCGGCCAATTTTTTCGACCGACGGTTTAATAAATCCAACAGATATTAAAATACCATTAGATGTTTTAAAAACATTTAACCCACGTGTCTCACAAATCAACATAGATCTTTCTAAAACCTATACCGATGAATTCGTGATTAAGGCATTAGAAAGGAGTAAAAAATGAATTCCGCAACCGAGTTATCGCAAACAATACCCACAAATACAATGGTGGATATAAATGAAGTAACTATGGCCTTTGGAGATTTTGTTGCGGTTCAAAATGTCAACTTATGTGTTAAAGACGGTGAATTTCTCGCAATTGTTGGGCCAACTGGTTGCGGAAAGAGTACAATCCTAAATGCTATTGCAGGCCTGCTAAAAGCTGCTAAAGGATCGGTACACATTGATAATAAAGAGGTTAAAGGGGTACAGAATGAAATTGGTTACCTTTTCCAGCAAGATGCACTTTTACCTTGGAAAACCGCTTATGAAAACACTGAGCTCGGCCTACTTTTTCGTAAAGTCCCGAAGAATGAGCGGCATGACAAGACTATGCAATGGCTAGCTAAGGTAGGCCTTAAAGGATTTGAACATCGTTATCCGCACCAATTATCAGGAGGGCAACGCAAACGTGTTCAAATGGCACAAGTCTTGATCACTGATCCCAAAGTTATTCTAATGGATGAGCCATTCTCTGCCTTAGACATTCATACCCGCCATCTAATGCAGAATGAGCTTTTAAGACTTTGGCAAGAAAAACAACGTGCAGTGATTTTGATAACCCATGACCTAGAGGAAGCTATAGCGCTAGGTGATAGAGTTGTTATTTTATCAGCAGGCCCAAGAAGCAATATCATTAATAGTTTCGACATTGACTTAGATCGGCCGCGAAATGTTTCAGAAGTAAAACTCGATTCGCGTTTTATGGAATTATATAGAAAAATTTGGCTATCCTTGCGCAACGAAGTGGAGAAAAGTTATGAACGTCATGACTGAACGACTTATTCAGTTAACCATTATCATTGTCATCATTGGTGGATGGGAGCTAGGTATAGCGTTAGGCTTTATAGATATTTTCTTTTTCCCTGCCCCTCAAGATGTTTTAAAACAAATAGTCAATTGGTTAACTGATACAGATTTTTATAAACATGTTTCAATCACTTTAACCGAAACAGTTTTGGGCTATTTAATCGGTACAGGGTTAGGTGTTGCTGCAGGTGTTTGGCTTGGATTAAGCAATAATGCCGCACGCATTTTAGACCCATTTATTAAAGCATTGAATGCAATACCCCGCGTTGTATTAGCACCTATTTTTGTTTTATGGCTCGGCTTGGGTCTATGGTCAAAAGTTGCGCTTGCCGTTACCTTGGTGTTTTTTATAACCTTTTTTAACGCGATGCAAGGTGTACGCGAAGTAAATAATATTGTATTGGCAAATGCAAAAATATTAGGAGCAAACCGTTTAGAGTTATTGCGCCACGTCTATTTTCCAGCTGCGGCGAGTTGGATTCTTTCATCTCTTCGCACTTCGGTAGGCTTTGCGGTTGTTGGTGCAATCATTGGTGAATACCTAGGATCATCGGCAGGATTAGGCTATTTAATCGCTCAATCTGAAGGCAATTTTGATGCGGTAGGTGTATTTGCTGGAATTATTATTCTTGGTGTTTTCGTTCTTGTTATCGATATGCTTCTCGACATTGTAGAAAACAAATTGATAAAATGGCGCCCTAAAAAAGCATAATCTATAATGGATAGGCAGTTTAAAAAGCAACATCTCCCTTAATAATATTGCTCTAAAACCCAAATTGCCTATTTCATTAACACTATCCAGCTTTAATTTCGGCAACGCCCTTACGCGCTAAACTATCAACACGCTCATTTTCTGTATGTCCAGCATGCCCTTTAACCCAATGCCAAACAACATCATGGCGTTTACGAGCCACGTCAAGTGCTTGCCAAAGATCCATATTTTTAACCGGCTTTTTGGCTGCCGTTTGCCAACCATTACGCTTCCAACCTTCAATCCATTTTGAAATGCCATCACGTACATAAACTGAATCAGTATACAGATCGACTTTACATGGTTCTTTCAGCGCATTTAACGCTTCAACAGCTGCCATAATTTCCATACGATTATTAGTGGTATCTTTTTCACCGCCAAATAATTCGCGCTCATGACCATTATATTGCAAAAGCGCACCCCAACCACCAGGGCCGGGATTACCTGAACATGCACCATCAGTATAAATTACTATCTGTTTCATCATCTACTATTGTCAGCTATCAACAGTTGGGTAGACCAAGCTCGCTACTACGCGCTATCTGTCTAAAAAAGCGTAGTTTACGCAAATATTCGATTGGATTTTTTTTAACTACAAACCCGCTATCATCAATAAAGAACCAATCATAGGCGCGAGTTAAAAAGAAGCGCAATGCGGCACCGCGTGCTAAAATAGGCAATAAATCTCGCTCACGATCAGAAAGCTGACGCTGCGTAGCATAATGAGATAGAAGGGCACTCCCCTTGGTCAAATTATACGATAAATCCGCTTCAAAGCACCATGCATTTAAGCAAATCGCCAAATCATAGGCAAAGGCATCATTACAAGCAAAATAAAAATCAATTATGCCGGATAAATCACCATCAAGGAAAAACACATTATCATTAAATAAATCAGCGTGAATCACGCCAGATGGCAAATCACTAGGCCAATTTTTTTCAAGAAAAACTAATTCATTATCTATTTCTTTTTCAAGATCTGGAGCCATATCATTTGCGCGATAACGCACATCACTCCACAATTGACGCCAACCATCGATTGAAAGGCTATTTTTTCGTTTAATGGGAAAATCAGAGCCCGCAACATGTAAACTAGCAAGAGCAGCTCCCACTTTACCACAATGAAAAGCTGTAGGCTTCCTAACCCACATCCCCTCAAGAAAACTAATAAGCGCGGCTGGTTTTCCAGCTAATCGACTTACCATCTCGCCATCTTTACGAAGGATAGGTTGCGGGCAAAGAATGCCTTTTTGAGCAAGATGTTGTGTTAGCCCAAGAAAAAACGGCAAATCACGCTCATCTACGCGCTTTTCATAAATAGTAAGAATAAAGTTACCAACTTTTGTGCGTAACAAGAAATTAGAATTTTCAACGCCTTCAGCAATGCCCTTATATGAAAGAAGCGTTCCAACGTCATATTCGTTTAAAAAGCCTGCAAGCTGCTCTTCACTAATATCGGTATAAACAGCCATTGCCGATTACCTTTCTTGTTAGGCTAATTCATTAAGCGCGGAATCACTTTCTACGCCATTCACAAAAGCCATATCATCATTGGTTAGAATAACATCACGCAATTCGCGATTTACTAAGAAATTTTCAAGCTCTTGCGTTGTTTCAGCAAGCTCAATACTCATCTCATAGCGTTCACGAAAAGCTTCTATAATTTCTGAAACAATGATTTCAGGTGCAGAAGCTCCCGCAGATAAACTAACCACCCCTAAAGAACCCAAATTCAACCAATCAATTTCAGAAGCACGTTGTACCAAAATAGATTTTTTAGCCCCTGCTCTTTCTGCAACCTCGACAAGGCGACGTGAATTTGATGAGTTGGGAGCTCCAACAATCAAGAACAAATCGCTACCTGGTGCAGCTGCTTTAACTGCGTCCTGTCGATTGGTTGTTGCATAGCAAATAGATTCAGCTGCCGCTGCCTGCATTTGTGGAAAACGTTGGTAGAGCACCTCAATAATGCCAGCTGTATCTTCAACCGATAAGGTCGTTTGCGTAACAAAGCCAAGATTTTCAGGATCAAGCGGCTGGTAAGTTTGCGCATCCTCAATAGTTTCAATAAGGCTTACCGCCCCTTCATCTAATTGGCCCATGGTGCCAATTACTTCTGGATGCCCAGCATGTCCAATCAAAATTACATGTCGTCCGTGCTTGCGATGTCTAATCGCCTGCTTATGCACTTTTGATACCAAGGGACAGGTAGCATCAAGGTAAAAAAGATTTTTAGCCGTTGCATCTGCCGGTACTGACTTTGGTACTCCATGCGCCGAGAAAACGACAGGCCGATCACGAAGATCTGCTGGAATTTCATCTAGCTCTTCAATAAACACCGCACCGCGAGCAATTAAACCTTCAACTACGTAACCATTATGAACGATTTCATGACGTACAAACACAGGCGCGCCATATTTTTTTAAGGCTGCAACCACAATCTGAATAGCTCTATCAACGCCTGCACAAAATCCACGCGGTCCGCACAGGCGTATAGTTAGGGGGGATTTGGTGGCCATAAAATTCTGTTCCTCTGTCAAAGAAATAAAATGCATAGGTTATTCAGAACCTTAAAACACATCGGCAATCAAAGTAATATTTGAAACTAGCAGATCCATCGCTTTTAAAATATCAATATCATATATAGCGGCTAACTCTTATATAATCTAGCCAGAAAATTATAGCGAAAATATTTTTTGACCAAGCGTTTAAACAACACTTAAAAAAGAAAGCCTAAATTTACCCACCAAATTTTGCATAAGTCGCAATGTAAATTAATAAAGCTAATAGCAAAACCCCCACCATGATACCTAAAGCACGGCTTTTTCTTGCAGCTTTTTGTTCTTTTGTAAGGGTTAAGTAAGCTTGTTTATCAGATGACTTAACCATTAGTTATATCCCCAAATTGCAAGTGCTTTAATGGCAAGATTTTCAAGCAAAAGAACAGCAAAAACACCGGTTAAATAAAATAGTGAAAAGAAAAATAGTCGTTTTGCAGCAGGGATAGTTTCATCTCGTGTACTCGTCTTCCATAACTGGATGGCACGAATAATAAAAATAACACCCAAAACAGTAGAAATACTGCCAAATACAATTCCCGCAAAGCCTAAAACATAAGGCAAAACGCCGATTAATGCCATTAAAATTGCATATACCAAAATTTGGTTTTTTGTCGAACGCTCGCCCTTAACATTTGGCATCATCGGAATATGCGCAGCTTCATAATCAGTTGTGCTAAACAAGGAAAGAGCCCAAAAATGCGGTGGTGTCCACATAAAAATAATTAAAAATAAAACAATGCTATCAAGACTAATTGTACCTGTAACCGCAGCCCAACCAATCATTGGGGGAAAAGCACCAGATGCTCCACCTATAACGATATTTTGCGGAGTTGAACGCTTTAGCCAAATTGTATAAATGACCGCATAGAAAAAAATTGTAAAGGCCAAAAATAGCGCTGAAAACCAATTAATAAAAACACCCATCACGCCAACAGAAAAAGCAGCCAAAACCAAACCAAATATTAATACTTGGTTGCGGCTTATTTTACCCGATGGAATAGGTCTAGATTGAGTACGTTTCATCACAGCATCAATATCAGAATCGTACCACATATTTAATGCACCTGACGCACCACCACCGACAGCAATGCATAAAATAGCAAGAAACCCCAAAATAGGGTTAATTGTTCCAGGTGCAACCACAAGGCCTACAAAGGCAGTAAAAACTACCAAGGACATAACGCGAAGTTTTAACAACGTGATATAATCGCGGCTTTCCGCCATGGAAACATAAGCCATTTCAGGTGTTTGATTGATTTGATTAGGTATTGACATTAACGTACCCATCGAGCATTTGCTCAAATTAGTTAAACTTTGCAGCAGTAGATTGAAAATTGATACCATATCATCTCATAATTATCGACAATTTGCATCACATTAATCATAAATCAGAATTACAAAATATTTTATAGTAATTTAGACAGTAAAAACCATTAAATATCTTTTGCAGGCAATTTAACGATTAATTGTAGCTTATTTATCAAAAACTATAAATTATATAGTTAAATACATAATGGGATGACCTTCACGTAAATTAAAGGCCACCCTTAAAAACTTGCAGCTTATTTTCTATCAAAAACAGGGATAGCTTGCCATTGAACAATTGGAGCAGGCGAAGGCAAGGACCATTCTAGTGTCGTTGCCCCCTCACCCCAAGGATTGCTTGCTACGGCTTTTTTACGCCAAAACGCTTCACAAATGCCATATAAAAAAACAACAAGTGAAATAGCGCCTATCATTGCACCTAACGTTATAATCTTATTCCAACCAATATTATTTTCAATCCAAAATGCAACGCTACCATTAACATATTCAAAACCTTGAAAATGTTGCGGAAGAAAAATCATATTAACCGCAATAAACATAATTGAAAAATGTAGTTTACCGGTAAGTTCGCGCAACTCATAACCCGAAATTTTGGGAAACCAAAAATACCATGCTGCGAAAATTGCAAAGACTGCACCAAGTGACAAAATATAATGGAAATGGCTGACGAATGCTGGATTGCCGTTACTCACAGGGCTGTTTAGTGCCAAGTGAATAGCTGAAAAACTACCAATAACAAACATTAAAATAAAACCCAAAGCCCAAAGCATAGGCGTTTTATATTGAATGTGCCCACTTGCAATTGTTGCAAGCCAAGAACCGATTATTACAAACGCAGGAATAGCTATAATTGGTAAAGCTACAAAAAAATACCCCTTCATGTCGCCAAGATTGGCTGCAGAAAAAAGATTTTGCGCCCAAATTAAGAAACCCGCCGCACCGATAAAGACCATGGCCGAGACAACATAAGAACGTCCAACAAGTGGGCGATTTGCGAAAGTAGCAACAACTTCACTAATAATGCCGAACGCAGGTAAAATCAGTACAAAAATTTCAGGATGCGAATAGAACCACAACATAACCTGTAGATTTTTACCATCAACCGCATGCATGCTAAAATTATCAAAACCAAAATGATAAAGTAAAGAACTTAATGCAGCAGTCATAGTCGGCATGCAAATAATCATTAAAAAAGATGAAACCAAAACTGACCAGACAAAAATTGGTAAATATTTAAACCCCATACCAGGGGCGCGCGCCACCAATATAGTTGCGATAAAATTAGCAGCAGTCAATATTGCGGAAAGCGCAGCAAGATGAATCATTGCTATCATTAATAGACATGCAGTCTGCGCAGAAGAAACCCACAATAAGCTACCAACCAACAAAGCCATTGCAGGAAATAATAATAAGAACGCAAAGCGGTTCAAGCGCGGAAATAGCATATTTTCGCAACCAATCATCATTGGCAGCAGCCAATTAGCAAAACCACCAAATAAAGCTGGCACAACCATGAAAAAAATCATGATAAGGGCATGAGCAGATGAAAAAAGCGTAAACATTTCACGCCCTTTCTCAACAGCTGAGATTCCCTCATAACCATATAATAAGCTAGCTAGACCATGAAAATACTGAATCCCTGGCTCATTGAGCTCCAATCGCATAACAACGGAGAGCAAAACACCGATAATACCAGCAATAATGGCAAAAACCAGATAATTGGTACCGATCTGTTTATGATTACAAGAAAAAATGGTTTTCATAAGACTCTATTTCTCGCATTACCAGCATTTAAGCTGCATATTTCATCATCAAGCTAACCATTATTATCTAAGATCATGACCGCATGAATTTTCAACCAATTGCGGCACAATTTAGAATGTAATTTGGAAAACTTATAAAGTTTTGTCCTTTTACCATATTTAGAATAAGACACAAGATTTTCCGATGTGGCATAATTACACAGTGGCCTTAGAAATATCCGATCTATTAGATATAGAAATGATAAAAAACAAGTAATGCTTGCGACCTAGCAGGACAATAGAACCGAGTTAACCTTTGTTGGAATGTTTTGAACAATTCCACCAATAAGTGACATTCGCAGGCACTTCACGCAAAACAGAATAGAGATCCCTCATATTCCATTGCGGACTTGGCGCATAATAAACGGGGGAAATACCATTGCAGGCAAAAGCCAAACGAGTACGAGGAACATGAAAAAATTGGGTAATAATAAATGCACTTTGGGCTGAACTCTTTTGCATTATCTCCACCATATTTTTTGCTGTGGCTGCAGTATTAATACCTTCAGCGTCTTCGATAATGGCATTGGTTGGAATACCTTGTTCAATAAGATAGTCTTTCATAATTTTTGTCTCAGACAATCCAAACTCATTTTCACCACCGCTGACAACAATTAACGGAAAATATTCTTGTTGATACAGCTTTACAGTCTCATCAAGGCGACCTTTTAGATAAGAAGACAAGGTGCCATCAGCAAAAATTGCAGTACCAAGGACTACGCCTATATCAGCCTTTCCCTTGTGATCACGCAAACCTATTATGACTATTACCAATGACGCAATTAACGGGACTATGAGAAGAATGGATAGAAATACGATTATTTTTTTCATAAAACTCGACACCTTGAAGCACTCAAATAGAATACAATATAAACTCAAACAAATATGGCCTTTATAAAATCAAAAACTAACATTTTTAAGGTTTTATAATGTTTAAAATATAACATTCAGCTAGCTTTGAGTAGACAGATTAAATGATCAAAAAAAAGGCCCAGCAAAGCTGAGCCTTTAATACATTTAAAGAATAAACGGATTAAAAATCACGCTGTAAACGTAAGGCACCGCCAAACGCATCCTTACCCTTCAACTCTGACTTGCTATCATTCCATTTGCGATAATTAACTTCAGGAATAAGCGTTAAACCTGATACGAGTTCATAATTAACGTTAGCAGCACCGTAAAAATTACCAGCTCCCTCATAAGCAAGCTGAAGATTTCCTGTTGCTTTTTCAGTAAACCCGTAGGATGCACCTACCCAGCCAACCCATTTACCGCCCCAAGTAGCATAGAAGCTATCAACGGCGCGAACACCGCGAATATTACGATCGGTGATGATTGAATTTTCATCATCAATATCACCAAAATAAGTATCTTTTAAATCCTTATAAGCGGCCATACCCCAAATGTTAAATTTATCAGTAATATTGACGCTAATTTTGGCCTTACCAATCCAAGTTTCATTAACAGAATCATAAGCAGCGGCACCAGTTAATGAGCCCCAAGCCTGCTCATATTTAGCTGCAAGAACAACATGAGGTGTATAATCAGTAATTTGACCATTATAGTCATTATCCTCAGTATTTCCCTGTTCAAGAGAAATTAAAGCTGAGAAACCATTATCAGCTGCATAGGTATAGCTGATAAGATTAGTTCTATATCCGCCGCCAAGCACCACATCATCATTGATGAAATCGCCATAATAACCAAAGAAAGTATTAATTGCAGATTCATCAAGACCTACACGCAAACCACCAAGATCAATGTAGCCAAAGCGTAAACTACCAGCTTCAACCTGCTCGCCATCGGCCCACTCACCACGCAAACGGATAAAGGTGCGCAAAGTACCTAACTCAGTATCAGTAGCTGTAGAAAAATCAAGTTCTGCACGAGTTGAATAACGCCACTTTTTAGGATCACGGTCATTCAAAGTACGAGTATATACATCTGCGCCACCATAGACAGTACCAAATACCATACCACCAATGCTCATGCAGGTTTCAGTACCGGGGATATAGAAATAACCCTGACCATAAGTATCACAAACTCGCACATACTCAACTGGCTCTGCTTCTAAAGTTACCGCATCTGCTGCAGACGCATTATATTGTGTAAATCCCAAGCTTGCCCCAGCAGCTAAAAGCGCTAAAAAGAACTTTGAAGTTTTCATGGTTGATCCCTACTTTTAAAAACCGATTATTATGTACGCAGACTACAAACTAATACTCTGATTGCCTAGCAACACTGTATTAAATACAAATTTAATACCACAATGTTAATCAAGCCCCACTCTTAAAATTAACCCAATGATCTAATATTTGCATCAATTTCTCACATTACAGAAATGCTAATCTTGTTAAAAATTAATACGGAGTATGCTTGTCATATTTTATTCATATAACTGTCTAGTGAAGTTGTGTAAATATACGCATGTATAGAAATTCATGATATAACAGCATTTAGAAATACTCTATTTTTAATATTTGCATTTTTGCAACACTGCCAACATCACCGACCAACTTAACAACAACATATTAAAAGCTGCTTTCGTGCGATTTTATTCAAATTCACAACCTCAGACATGCAAAGGTGAATCGTTAAACTAGATAGATTGAGTTAAAGCCAACAACTTTTTAAGGCACCATTGGTAACAATTAAAATACCTCAATAGACTTCAGTTATTTCGAACACTATTTACTTTTGACTATTTTTTCCTTGGTGGAATAAAAAGACCGATAGCTAAAAAACCGGCAAGAAGTCCACCAATGTGAGCCTGCCAAGCAATAGCACCACCACCCCAACTTGCAGTGACACCATAAAGTAAATTGCTTGCTAACCAAAACCCCATAATTGTGACAATATCGCGTGAACGTATAGCAATACGTATTGGCAGTACATCCCCATAAAGTGATGGATGAAAGAAAGAACGACCGTAACCAAATCGCGCAATAGCGCCAAGCATAGCTGATACCACACCCGATGCTCCCACAACAGGAATTGGGCTATCCGTATTTAATACGTAGTAAAAAAGCGCACCTGCCGCGGATGTAAATATCCAAAACACTATAAATCCGCCTACCCCCATGCGCCGCGCAAGCGGCGAGCCAAAAACCACCATAAATAACATATTCATGCCAAGATGGCTCCAGCTTGCATGTAGAAAAGAAGAAGTAACCGGAGTTAATAAAACCTCTAATGTCTGTTCACTACCAAAGACTAATGGAATAAATGCGAAGCGAACAATGAAATAATTTTGCTCATTCCAATCCAAAATATAATCCTGCCAGATAAATACTGCGATATTAATGACAACAAATACAACCACTACGGTTGGTATATTCAACATTGGCTCTCGATTACGAAATGGGTGGATATTATTCGGTTGCATCTTATTCTTTCTAATCGTTAGATTATATTACTATATTGTTGATAGTAACAATCGATCAATTTATATTCAACAAGGTTAAAACTAATTCAATGCCTCATTTGTTGTTTTTCTTAGTTTTCCGATTTTAAAGCTCACTTTTAGATAAAACTCTAAATCGGCAAGCTGAGGTCTAATGACTCTAATCTCAATATCTTTTATTTCTGAGAAAAACCATTTAAAAAGATTCTTAAATTTTGGCTTTCAACCACAAAAAATGCAAAATTAACGATTAGAAATTTAATTATCATTAAATAGTCTTTTTGAAATTTAAAAAAAATATTATAGTAATACACAACAATAATGGAGCTAGCTAGCAGGTAAAACATCAAACTTGGTTTGCCACAAACTGCAACAAAAATAAAAGACAGCTATGACGATGAATGAGAATGACGATCTCTTTTTAAACAAAAGTCCACTGAGATCAGGTTGGACAACCGGAGCCTGTGCTACAGCGGCTACAAAGGCTGCATTAATAGCTCTCATAACTGGCGAATTTCCAGATCCGGTTGGTATTATCCTACCTAAAGGAGAAGTTCCATATTTTCAATTAGCAATGGAAAGTCTTGGCGAAGATTATGCAAGTGCTGGTATAATAAAAGATGCGGGCGATGATCCCGATGTTACTCATGGCGCAATGATTATTTCAACTGTTTTTCCCGCTCCGGAAGGAACGGGTATAATGTTTGTAGCGGGTGATGGGGTCGGCACAGTAACACGCAAAGGTCTACCAATAGAGCCAGGAGAAGCCGCAATTAATCCAGTACCTCGACAAATGATGCGTGATGTTGTTGAAGAAATCTGCGGTTCTTATGGACTGCCTGCTGATGTTGTTATTACCATTTCCGTGCCCAATGGTGAGGAAATTGCCAAAAATACCTGGAATGGCCGACTTGGTATTGTTGGCGGTATTTCTATTCTTGGTACTACCGGTGTCGTTCATCCGTTTTCTTGTTCAGCATGGATCCATTCTATTCATCGCGGCATTGACGTTTCACGGGCGCAAAATGCACAACACGTATTAGCAGCAACAGGCTCAACATCAGAAGATGCAGCGCAAGCGCTTTATAATTTACCCGATTATGCTTTGCTTGACATGGGGGACTTTGCTGGCGCAGTATTGAAATATTTGCGCAATCATCCAATCCCAAAACTTACAATTGCTGGTGGTTTTGCAAAAATGACCAAACTTGCACAAGGTGAAACAGATCTCCACTCTTCACGATCACAGATCAATCGGCAATTTTTATGGCAAATTGTTCGTGACTTGGGCTTAGACAAATCTTTTGAAGCAACTATAATAAATGCCAACACCGCAAAAGAAATACTTGATATTGCACTAGAAAAAAGCATAAATCCAGCACCCTCAATCGCCAAGCTAGCTAAGAGTACTGCACTTAAAGTGCTAAATGGCGCACCTGTCGAGGTGGAAGTAATCATAACCGATCGAAAGGGCGCAATCATTGCAAGATCATAATTTTGATTCCAACATGTTGGAAAAGCCAGTATCGAAGCCTCTATCGGTTCTTATATTAGGAGGAACAACCGAGGCATATCAACTTGCGGAGATATTGGAAAGCCAACCAATCAAAATTACAACATCTCTTGCCGGACGTACTAATTCACCACGCATTCCAAAAGGCAATTGGCGCATTGGTGGCTTTGGAGGCGTCGAAGGCTTGATCACCTATCTTTTGAAGGAAAAAACTAACCTTATAATTGATGCCACGCACC
This sequence comes from Bartonella sp. HY761, assembly GCF_026743145.1. Taxonomy (NCBI): domain Bacteria; kingdom Pseudomonadati; phylum Pseudomonadota; class Alphaproteobacteria; order Hyphomicrobiales; family Bartonellaceae; genus Bartonella; species Bartonella sp. HY761. Next base: position 1,276,153 of record NZ_CP104887.1, on the reverse strand, counting down.
CATTTGCCCGTCAAATGACTGATCATGCCTATGAAGCATCAAGAATAACCAAAATACCTCTTTTAAGACTAGAGCGACCACTTTGGAAAAAACAAGACGGAGATACTTGGCATAGCGTCCCCAATATTAGCGAGGCATTGACCGTAATCCCCAAAGGTAAAAACATATTACTAGCTATTGGTCGCCAGCACATTGCACCATTTGCTAATTTTAAAGATTCAAAATTTTGGGCGCGGATGATCGACTATCCAGATAATATTGATGAGCTTACCAATCTTGAATTTATTATAGGCTATCCAACCGATAGCGCTAGCGAAAAAAAACTATTGATCGATAAAAAAATTGACATGATTATATGCCGTAATTCAGGCGGCAATTCATCTTACGGCAAAGTAAAAGCCGCAAGAGAATTATCAATACCAATCATCATGATTGAACGTACTTCGCTACCAACTACGATCACCGTCCACTCTATCGATGCAGTACTTGAATATTTAAAACATATTTAACTGTGCATTGACATTATATCTACATATTTTCAAGCCGCATTTTTTCAATTTTTTTGCTTGCAGTTTGCTGTGCACTATCACGGTTATAAACATCATCATAATAATGGATAATATGATTATCAGCATCTGGCCAAGCAGTAAAATAGGTTAGATAAACAGGAACAGTTACATCTAACTTTACCGTTTTTTCATCCTTGCCAAAATAACGCTTCAAACCATCTTTTTCTAGTCCCATGACTGCAGCGGCCATAGCACGAGGATCAGCTAACCGCACGCAACCATGGCTAATTGCACGCATATCACGTTGAAAAGCAGCTTTTGATGGCGTATCATGAAGATAGATATCATGTTTATTAGGAAACAAAATTTTAAGTTCACCCAATGCATTACTTGTTCCCGGCTTTTGGCGAATATTGACACCATAGCCTTTAGTCGCGACATTCGCCCAATTAACCGAAGAAGCATCTACTTTTTTACCCGATGCATTAAACACTTCGTAGCCATTACGAGAAAGATAGGCTGGATCTTTTAATATGCGTGGCATCATTTCATTCATGACAATAGAACGCGGTACGCCCCAGGTCGGATTAAATGTAACAAGACTTATATTGTCATAGAAAAAATATGTTTGGTGACGTTGCGAACCAACAACAACCTTCATGGCAATAACCTCTTTGCCATTTTCAAAATATTGTGCTTGATAGGCTGGTTGATTAATAAACACATAACGATCCGAAAACTCATGCGGCAACCACCGCAATCTTTCGAGCGAGGTGATAATTTTTTGCTTTTTATCAACGATATTGTCACCTTGCAAAGCTCGAATAGTTGCCGGTCCTATAACGCCATCACTTGCCTTACCCAAAACCTTTTGCAAATCTTTTACGGCAATAACCAATTCCTCACCATAAATCGTATTTTGCAGGTTTTCCTCAAGCACTTGCCTATGGCTTTCCAAATAAGATGGTGGCGCCTTATCAAGAATCAACCTAATAACTTTAACCAATTCATCATTGGCCTTACCTGGCTTTATCACCGTATTATCGGCTATTTCTATCCGAGGGGCACTTTGTTGTGTATTTAAAACCGCAAGTTCGGCTTTAAGACTCTTATACCAAAGCGAGCGTGGTTCTAAACTCGCAAGGACTTGCTCAGGATGAGTATTTTTTACCAATTCTTGCAAAATAGTATCAAGGTCAATTTTGCGTCGCGGCAAATCATGAAATGCAGATAAACGATCTGCGGTTACACGCCCTGCTCCTGCATCCAAACTATAACGCAAAATGCGAGCGGTTAATTTTATATCAAAAACCATAACAGCTTGAGCATCTTCAACATTTCCAGAAATTTCAGGAAAATCAACCAGATATTCATCCGGGTTCAGACCATCTTCAGCGGATTTTTTTAAAAACTCTTGAACGGCCTTGCCTTTCTCAGTGAGAACATTATTGGCTGACCATATCAATTGGGGGTGAGCCGCATAATATTTTGTTAAGGCTTCACCAACTTGCTTTTCAACTTTAATTGCTGGCAATGTACGGGCAAGTTCTGCAAATTTTGCTTCTTCAACACTAAGCGCACCAATTTCAGATTGCCCCACCTCACTACTATCATTGCTAACTGTACCACCATTAATGGTATTAAATTCCTCGTCCACAAGTTGGGTATCAAGCAATCGATCAATATCGTCAGCACGGCTAGATGACTGGAACTTAACTTTTGAAAAATCTAAATCAATCAATTTATCAGGACGATAATCAAATATTTTGGGAGGTTCTACCACAACACGCTTAATTGGCTGAGGTGTAGGATCAACCGGCGTAACTTGCCTTGGCTGAACTTGCTGCTGCATAAACTGTTGTTGCCGCAAGGCCTGCTCACGCTGTAAACGCTCTTGCTTTTTTTGACCAAAATAATCAAAGATATTAGCACTATTTGCTGATTTTGTAGAAAGGGATGCTAAAAATGCAACACCAACCAAAAGGCAAACCGATTTATAAGATGATTTTTTAGCCATAACAATTCATTAAACCCAAGAAAACTTAAAACCCAAGAAAACTTAAAACCCAAGAAAACTTAAAACTCAAGAAAACTCATTAAACCAAAGCAGAATACAATGCACACTGAGCCACACTATATGATTAGCATGCCAGAAGCGCCTTAATAATAGGTTATTCATCATCCAGAAAATAGGCCACCTTGTCAATAAAATAACCAATATTGCCCACGGATAATTACAATAAAATATAAATATAAAAATGACTTTTTTCTATAACTAAGATTAAAAATTAAATATTTGATACTATTATTTTTTTTATTTATTAACCCGATAAAACCGGTTAAATAGACAACTGAAAACTATATAAACTTAAAAATAAATTAGTGATATTAAAGCTATAACCTCAATTAAAGACTCTAAGAAAACACCATTTTAACTTACTATAAATTTGAATATACAAAATAAATTAAATTTAGTACATTTTATAAATAACATCACCTTGCTGATAAAAACCCACTTCAGAAATAAGAATATTGGGCAATTATCACTTGTTATCGTAATTAAAACCAAAAAAATGCAGGCAACATCTTGCATCTGCCATTTTATTAGGGCAAACAAATGCCTAAATATTCCGACTGATAGTTAAAACATGGAAATATCTTATGCTAGATCATATGCGCGCAGCAGCCAACACCTTGGTGGCAAAAGCATTACTTGGATTATTATTGTTAAGTTTTGCCTTATGGGGAATCCCACAAGCATTTAATGGACAGGGAAGCGATGCCATTTATCAGTCGGGCAAATCTGAAGCAACTCTTGCAGACTACCAATTCATGGCTCAAAATCAGGCTACACAATATTTCTTTTCGACTAGGCAATATATCTCTCCTGATCAGTTTGCTCAATTAGGCATTGCCAACCAGCTTTTGCAAACTCTTAAAGGCTACGCGTTGATCGATGAAGAAGCAAGGCTAATGAAAACCAACATTGGGCAAGATGGAGCATTACGCGTTCTTGGTTCAGAGCAAATTTTTCATGGTATGAATGGTCAATTCAGCAAAGAAGCGTTTGCCCAATTTATCAATCAAGCAGGTATTTCACAAAAAACCTATTTTGAGCAATTGGCAAAAACTGGCATACGCAACCAAATTATTGAAGCGGTGAGCCAAAATATTGTTATGCCTGATGTCTTTTACTCCGCACTTGTACTTAATAATCGCGAACTACGAAATATAGATTATGTTGCAGTAACACCAAAACTAATTGGTGAGGTGCCAGAGCCCATTCAAGATGTACTTGCTGCTTGGTATGAAACTCAAAAAGCAAATTTTCGCGCTCCTGAATATAGGAAAGCAACATATGTTACTTTAACAGCGCAACATTTTGCTAATCCGACAGCGATCACAGAGGACGAGATCAAGGATTTTTATCAAAAGGAATCCTCTAGGTTTTTATCTCCAGAAACACGCATTATTGATGAATTACGCTTCGATAATCGTCAGCAAGCCGATGCGGCTGCACAAAAATTACAAAGTGGTATGAGCTTTGATGAATTGGTAAGCTCGCTCAATCTAAGCATAGATGCCATTAGAAAAGGTCCCCTCACCCGTTCCGACTTACCATCATTGGTATCAGCTGAGGTTTTTCCATTGCAAGAAGGTGGTATCTCTCCCGTCATAAATGATTTACAAGGCCCCGTAATTGTTCGCGTAATTAAGATTACACCTAGCGCAGTTGCACCACTTGAAGCCGTTGCCGAACAAATCCGTCAACAATTGGCAGACCAAAAAGCTCGTCAAGATTTATCTGCTTTGGTAAAAACCATTGCTGATGAACAGTTTGAAGGTCTTTCTTTAAATGAAATTGCGCAAAAGCATAATTTACCAATAACAAGCGTAATTATTGATGCTGAGGGCAACGATATCGAAGGGAAAGCTGTTGAGAATCTTCCTAACAAGGAGAACCTAATTGGTGGCATTTTTAATGCAACTATTGGTATTGATTCAGATCCACTTATCAGCGATGAAGGTGTCCAATGGTATCAAGCAGACGAAATTATAAATAGCCGTGAGCGCACACTTGATGAGGTAAGGCAGTCTGCAATCTCCGCTTGGAAAGAACAAGAAATGAACCGTCTTGTTTTGCAAAAAGCAGATAGCTTCAATGCCGAGCTTGCTAAAGGTAAAAGCCTTGCACAAATTGCCAATGAAAATAACATTCAAGTTGAGAAAGCTGAGGCTTTAAGTCGAACAGGTGCAGGATTAAATCTTAGTAAAGAAGCACTCATTGCTATTTTTAGTGGTCCTACAAACTCAACCGGCATAGCTCCGGGCGAAAATGAACAAACAAAGCTTGTTTTTAAAGTTACAAGCACTACTGAACCGGCAAGTACTAGCCCTGATGCTCTTGATCCAGCCATGAAGCAGCAGCTTAGCTTATCTTTAAGGCAAGATGTGCTGTCTCAATATCTCTTTGCAATTGAGAAAGAGCATCCGGTTCAAGCAAATAATTCAATCATCCAGCGTATTCTAAACCCATAGGTGGACAAGAAACATGGCCGATCTAAAGCCTTTTATCAATAAAGTTGCAACGGCTGCGCCGTTAACTCAAGATGAAGCGGAGCAGGCTTTTACAATTATGATGTCGGGCCAAGCCACACCGTCTCAAATTGGCGCATTCTTAATGGCATTGAGGGTGCGTGGCGAAACTATTGACGAGATCACCGGCGCAGTTAAAGCAATGCGGGCGAAAATGTTACCCGTTAAAGCCCCCGAAAATATTATTGATATTGTTGGGACTGGCGGCGATCAATCTGGCTCTTACAATGTTTCAACAGCAACAGCTTTCGTGGTAGCAGGGGCAGGAATTCCGGTTGGCAAACATGGCAATCGTGCATTATCATCAAAATCAGGTGCAGCAGATGCCTTGAAAGCACTGGGCATTGATATTGATATTACAGCGGATCAAATTGCAACTTGTATTGCAGAGGCTGGCATTGGTTTCATGTTTGCACCAACACATCATTCTGCTATGCGCCATGTAGGCCCTGCCCGTGTAGAATTAGGAACACGAACTATTTTTAATATTTTAGGCCCCCTTTCAAATCCAGCTGGCGCGACACGCCAATTAATTGGGGTATTTTCACCTTATTGGCTTGAGCCTGTTGCCCGCACGTTACAAGCGTCGGGTTCCAAATCATTATGGGTTGTTCACGGTGATGGGATGGATGAATTAACAACATCTGGAGAAACAGAAGTTGTTGCTATAAAAGATGGTGCTTTTTCTCGCTTTATCGTAACTCCTGAAGAAGTAGGACTGAAAAGAGTTAGCAAAGACGATCTTAAGGGCGGTGACCCTGAATACAATGCTGCCGCTTTAAAACGCGTTTTAGAAGGAGAAAAAGGTGCTTATCGCGATATAGTTCTATTAAATGCAGCTGCAAGCTTTATTATCGCCGACAGGGTAGCCAACTTGTCCGATGGCGTGGAGCTTGCAAAAGAAAGCATTGATACGGGGCAAGCGCTTGGCAAACTTGAACATCTTATTTCTGTTTCTAATAGACAAGAATCTTGATTATGAGTGATATTTTAAAAAAAATTGAAGCCTATAAGCTTGAGGAAATTGCTCAAGCAAAAGCCTGTACTTCACTTGATGATTTAAAGGCACAAATTATAGATGTTGAAGCCCCCCGTGGTTTTGTTAATGCATTAAAGGCGAAAAATGCTACGGGCCTTTTTGGTTTAATTGCTGAAATCAAAAAAGCAAGTCCTTCAAAAGGGCTTATTCGTGAGGATTTCAATCCAACACTTCTCGCTCGTGCCTATGAAGAAGGCGGTGCTGCTTGCTTGTCTATACTCACTGATTTTCCATCATTTCAAGGTAGGCCAGAATTTTTAAATCAAGCACGCAATGCAACCCATTTACCAACATTGCGGAAAGACTTTTTATTTGATACCTATCAAGTATATGAAGCACGGGCTTTGGGTTCAGATTGCATTTTAATCATTCTTGCTGCGATAGATGATGATTGTGCAAAAGCATTAGAAGACACAGCCTTTGAACTGGGGATGGATGTTCTTATTGAAACGCATAATGAAGTGGAAATGGAACGTGCATTAAAACTAAAATCGGAAATGATAGGGATTAATAATCGTAATTTACGTGATTTTTATGTTGATCTCGCAGTGACCGAGCGACTTGCTCCAATGGTGCCTGAAGACAAACTTCTAATTGGTGAAAGTGGTATCTTTACCCATGAAGATTGCTTGAGATTAACCAAAAGCAATGTCAAAAATTTCCTGATCGGTGAAAGCCTTATGCGGCAAGATAATGTTGCATTAGCGACCCGTCAACTACTTGACATTTAAAGCTTAAAATAAGCGATAGGAATTTAATATGTCAAATAAGCTAACTCATATTGACGAGCATGGCGCTGCCCACATGGTTGATGTTGGCCAAAAGCATGAAACAGAACGTAAGGCCGTTGCCGAAGGTTGTGTTATCATGGCGAATGAAACACTTATCGCTATTACTGAAGACCGTATTGCTAAGGGTGATGTGCTAGCTGCAGCCCGCATCGCAGGTATTATGGCGGCTAAAAAGACATCTGATTTCATTCCTCTTTGTCATCCACTTATGCTAACAAAGCTAAGTGTTGATTTGTTGCCAGACGCATCTCTTCCAGGCATAAGGGTTAAAGCAACTGCTGCTCTAACAGGCAAAACTGGTGTTGAAATGGAAGCATTGACAGCCGTATCAATTGCCTGCCTTACAATTTATGACATGGCTAAAGCAATTGATAAGTCGATGACGATCACTAATATCGAACTTAGTGAGAAAACTGGCGGTAAATCAGGCAATTGGCTACGCCAGCAAGATTAATTAATTGTTTATTTTGCTAAGGCTTTCCGGTCATTAAATTAGATGTTAGCTTGAATTGTTGTTTTTTAAATAGCCTTTAGATGAAATAGTCGTGTTCTCCAATAAAGTTGTAACTGATTATTTTAATCATATGATGAGATAGGATAGACAATGGCACTTATGACAGTTGATGAAGCCCTTGACAGGTTAACCAACAAGGCAACTCTTTTAGAAAGTGAAACCATTGATATCAGCTTTGCGGGTGGGCGTTTTTTAAGTGAACCACTTATAGCCAAACTCACACAACCGCCGTTTAATTCATCGGCAATGGATGGCTATGCAGTCATGGCTAATAAAGAAATCGCTGCTGGAACAAAATTTAAAATCGTTGGTGAAGCCGCAGCAGGGCACATGTTCCATGGTGAGATTAATGCTGGTGAAGCGATCCGAATTTTTACCGGTGCCCCTGTTCCAGATTCAGTCAACACTGTTATCATTCAAGAAAACATTACAAAACTTGACAATCAAACTATTGAATTAACCCAAAATGCAGCACTTCACGCCAATATTCGTCCTGCGGGTGGCGATTTTGCAAAAGGCGATGTTATTTTACCAATCGGCACAAAACTAACACCGTCAGCTATAGGCCTTGCGGCAGCGAGTGGTTATGACACTTTGTCCGTTATCAGATCACCTCGTATTGCTATTTTATCCACTGGCGATGAATTGGTACCAGCTGGTACAACACCGGGTGAAGGTCAAATTATTGCTTCGAATGGCTATGCCTTGGCACAACTTGTGATGGATAACGGTGGTGAGGTTATTGATCTTGGTATCGTCGCCGATGATCGCGCTGAAATCCATTCCGCTATTATTGCCGCAAAACAACAAAGAGCCGACATACTCATTACAAGTGGTGGGGTTTCGGTTGGTGACTATGACCTTGTGCAAGAAGTCATGAAAAAAGCTGGAATGGAACTCGATTTTTGGAAAATTGCGCTTCGCCCAGGCAAGCCTTTAATGTTTGGCAGTATCAATAATAACGAAAATGAAATGCTCGTTTTAGGGCTACCAGGCAATCCGGTTTCTGCCCTAGTCACAGCAACTCTTTTTTTATTGCCGATGATGGACAAAATGCGCGGCAATCAGACCACTCAACACATAATCAATGCCAAATTAACTAAAGAACTTAAAGCAAATGGTCCTCGTCGTCACTATATACGTGCTACAATGAAAAGCGATGAACACGGTATTTTGCATGTGACGCCAGCGGCATCTGCAGATTCATCGCTTATGAAGATTATGGCACAATCAAATTGTCTTATTGTTAATGAAATTGATGCGCCTGCTTTAAAAATCGGCGATACAGTCAAAATACTTATTCTTTAATATTGTCAAAAGCTTTGCCCCTAAACACACATTTATAATATGGATGTTAAATAATGTGTGTTTGCAAAGTTTTACTTCTATGCTTAATAAAAACATTACTTTTGCTTTATATTTATGTCTGCAGCAATACCATTTGAATTGTTGTCGAAAGATAAAAAGCTAAACTGCAATTCCAATGCATGCGGGTTAATTTCATGAAAAAAGTTTTTAATGTAATAATACAGGCATTTTTAGTAATAACTTTTCTTAACATAACATTAAGTTACGCACAAAACCTAAACAAGCAATCAACGGCCACTGCATCAAACCTGCCTTTCAATAAAGAGGCTTTTTTAGATCGTTTTAAAAAAAGTTTTGGCCGCAAAACTGTCGTAACCGTTACAAGTATAGCAGTAGACAAGCAAAATATAACCTTAAAAGATGTTATTATTAGCGGTGATGTTTTAACACCTGACACAAGATTTAAAACTATAACATTTACAAATGTAAGAGCTATTCCCCATGGCGGATTTTTAATTTCCAATGTAATCATCGATAAAGTACTTTATCGATACGAAAAAAGTACGTTAATCGCCGATACAATATTGCTTAATGGCGCAGCCCTGCCGCCTAATGAAGGGATATATAACCAAAATATCGGCTTTAGCTATGACAGAGGAACCTTTAAATCGATTCAATTGCTCGATGAAAAGAATAACCCACTCGGATCGCTTCAAAATGGTGAAATTAGACTAACGCGCTCGATACGCGACAATCCAGTAAAGTTTAAAATTAAAATTGCCAACATTAATGTTGAAGTCAAAAATTTTCCAGTCGGTACATCGCGAACAGATCTTATTAATATGGGATACAGTCGCGCCAGTGGTAGTCTTATCCTGAATGGTGCATATGGTGGCAAAAATGCCTTATTACAGCTCGATCAACTCAATCTAACCCTCAATAAGGGTGGAAAGCTAGATGCACAATTAAAGATGGATGGCATAACCATAGACTCGCTCCTAACTGTACTAACCCTGCAGCGTGAAAATGATCATGGAAAAATTGATAAGTCGCGCATGGCGCTAGGTATGCTGGGGCAAGTTCAAAGATATAATTTCTATAACGGATCATTTGTTTTTAAAGATTATGGTTTAACCAATAAAATAATCAATGCACAAGCAAAACGAGAAAATAAAATACCTCTTCAATTAAAAGAAGAATGGGCAAATGGTCTGCCTGGATGGCTATCGTTTGCCAAAAAAACAAGTTTTTTTGAACAAGCTAAAAATCAAATAATTATTTTTATAAATAACCCTAAAACATTGCAATTTGAGTTAAAACCCATGGGGCGTACATCACTGGTGATGTTAGCACTTGCCGGAAAAATCAATCCCGAAAGCCTAATTAAGCAATTGAAACCATCAATTCACGCCAATTAAACACCCAAATGCTTAAACTTAAAAGGCAATCTTATTCATTAAAAATACCAAACAAATAGATTATTGATTCTGTCTTATCCATATTATTGCAAGCAAAAACAAAATCTTCATGAAAACTTCAAAGAGATATGGCTTCAATCACTAATCTATTTACACTCTCACAAAAAGAACATCAATAGAACAAAATTTTAAAATACAATATTTTCAATTAGTTAAACCCCTTGCAAAAAAAGAACAAATCATGTACAAATGATTCATGTGAATAATCAATCCAGGGTTTAAAAATCCTGAAAAGGTGGTGTAAGATGTCTCAGAAAACATTACGACTTGTTGAGGATAATACCGTGGATAAAACAAAAGCATTAGATGCTGCCCTGTCCCAAATTGAGCGAGCATTTGGCAAAGGCTCAATCATGCGTCTTGGGCAAAATGATACAGTTGTAGAAATCGAAACCATTCCCACTGGCTCTTTATCCCTTGATATTGCTCTGGGTGTAGGTGGCTTGCCTAAGGGGCGTATTGTTGAAATTTATGGACCAGAAAGTTCTGGTAAAACTACGATGGCATTGCACACCATAGCCGAAGCCCAAAAGCTAGGCGGCATTTGCGCATTTGTTGATGCAGAACACGCGCTTGATCCAGTTTATGCTCGCAAGCTTGGTGTTGACCTTGAAAATCTTTTGATTTCTCAACCAGACACTGGCGAGCAGGCATTGGAAATTACCGATACTTTGGTGCGCTCTGGTGCTGTTGATGTATTGGTTGTTGATTCTGTTGCCGCTCTAACACCAAAAGCTGAAATAGAAGGCGAAATGGGTGACAGCCTCCCTGGCTTGCAAGCTCGTTTAATGAGCCAGGCATTGCGTAAGTTAACCGCTTCAATTTCACGCTCTAATTGTATGGTTATCTTTATCAATCAGATTCGCCATAAGATTGGCGTTATGTTTGGTTCACCTGAAACAACTACAGGGGGTAATGCACTAAAGTTTTATGCATCTGTTCGTTTGGATATTCGTCGTATTGGCGCATTAAAAGATCGTGATGAAGTTGTAGGCAATCAAACCCGTGTTAAAGTGGTTAAAAACAAATTAGCTCCCCCATTCAAACAAGTTGAGTTTGATATTCTTTACGGTGAAGGTATTTCAAAAGTTGGTGAACTTGTTGATCTTGGCGTCAAAGCTGGTATTGTTGAAAAATCAGGTGCATGGTTTTCCTATAATTCTCAGCGTCTTGGTCAAGGTCGCGAAAATGCCAAACAATTTTTGCGGGAACACCCTGAAGCAGCTCATGAAATTGAAGCCGCATTACGTCAAAATGCGGGACTTATCGCCGAAAAATTCTTAGAAAATACTGGTCCTGAAGCAGATGATGAAAGCGCAGCCGGATAGTATTTAATTGATGTATGATATTAAAGGGAGTTAGTCAGTTCAGCTATCTCCCTTTTTGTTTTTGATAAAGGCTATTTTTCACTTAGGTTATACCTTATGAATATTATGGTTCTATGTTTATGTGGCTGTGTTTCGTTATTTTTTACGCTAAAAACAAGATGTGTCTAACACTAAGGTTGCATATTTCAGAAAATTTTCTCTTAGTAGTTTTAACTAGATTTTTGCATGAGTAACGGAAGAATGGCTATAATATTTTCATTCGCATTTTTCAGTCCAATAGAACGCCTTTTTGGGAATATCTTTTAATTAGTTAAGCAAGAATTTGACGAATTCTTTAATGCCATTAATAAAGACTTGTCTTCATGCCAATTCATATTTCAAATGGTCAATACAAAAATGTCGCCGATTAGAGTCAGCCTAGCTATTATAGGCGTAAAATTAATCTGAACTGGCTATAGAGGTATGATCTACTCGGCCGCCTTTGATCGCTTTTAACGTGGTTTTTGAACAGGTTGACACATTTCTTTTGAACCTATCCATATAATTTACAGATGCTAAATAATAGATTCAGAGCTTCACGAGCTAGCTTTAAAAAACAATAGGATTTAGGTACGATATTGGCATTGCGATGCCGCACTGTTCATTATGCAATTAGGCACTTAATTCAATCAAAGATTAGCAAATATCATCTCAAATTTTCTAATCAGAAATATTACAATTCATTTAAAATTCATTATGCACTTAACATTATAAGCTTTGGAGAAACTGTGTATTTAGCTCCGCACACTCTTCTTTTTAAATGATGTAAAAGGACGTTTGCCCTTTTACACATATGTTTGTCAACCGAGTAAAATCTAGCGGTAAACCTCATCTTCGCTAGGAAAGGTACGATTTTTAACATCTTCAGCATATTGGGCAAAAGCTTTGTCCATCGCATGTTCAAAATGAGCATATTGGCGCACAAATTTAGCTTTATGATTGCTCATACCGAGCATATCTTCCATAACTAATACTTGACCATCACAGGCATTAGATGCGCCAATACCAATTGTTGGAATTGTAACCATCTGGGTTATTTTTTTAGCTAACGGCTCGACCACACCTTCAATAACTACCGCAAAAGCCCCTGCTTCTTCAATGGCCTTTGCATCTTTTTCAATTTCTTGCCAGCTTTCTTCGTTACGCCCTTGCGTCTTAAAGCCGCCAAAGGTGTTAAAAGATTGCGGAGTTAATCCAATATGCCCCATGACAGGAATGCCCCGCTCGGTTAAAAATTTCACGGTTGCAGCCTGTTTCATGCCTCCTTCAAGCTTAACCCCGCCGCAACCTGTTTCTTGGATAATACGCGCCGCATTGCGAAAGGCTTGTTCAGGCGATTCTTCATAAGAGCCGAATGGCATATCAATAATAACCATAGCCCTTTGCGTGCCACGCATGACCGCTTGGCCATGAGTGATCATCATCTCAAGTGTAACGGGAATTGTTGAAGATAAACCATGAACAACCATTCCAACACTATCACCAACCAGCAGAAAATCACAATATTGATCAGCAATCTGTGCCATAAAAACGTGATAGGCCGTCAAGGATACAATCGGTGTTTGTCCCTTTTGTGCTTGAATTTGTGGGGCGGTTTTGCGGCGAATAGTGATGGGGTTGCTCATAATGGAGCCCTTTATACAATAATGACTTAAAATGCGAATTGATATTTATGCCAAACCATATTTTGATCTAATAAGCAAATCAGCCGCGGTAAAAATATGGAGCATTTAAATGGCGGACGTTGCAATTTTAATCACCTCAATTGACATAATTGTAAGTATTAAGAGGGTTTCATAGCCACACAATCACTTTTCAAACAAAAAAATAGTTAATAGAGAGTAAAATGTTTATTTTCTGCTTTTTTATATTGTAAAAATATGAATTTATAAGTGCACTTATAACAATGCACGATAATGATTTTATAAACAGCATTATAAGCATGAACGAATTAACTTAGAAAGAAATGTATTATGGCGTTACAAGGAATGGGCATCGCCCTTATTATCTTAGCTGCCCTTATCATTCTTACCTTATTTAAAGGTATTAAAACGGTACCGCAGGGCTATAATTATACGGTCGAGCGCTTTGGTCGTTACACACGAACAATGGCACCAGGCCTTAATCTCATCGTCCCATTCATCGACAGCGTCGGGGCGAAAATTTCGATCATGGAACAGGTTCTTGATATCCCAACCCAAGAAGTTATCACCAAAGATAATGCATCTGTGTCAGTTGATGCTATTGCCTTTTATCAAGTGCTTAACGCTGCACAAGCTGCCTATCAGGTATCTGATCTTGAATACGCAATCATCAACCTAACCATGACGAATATTCGTACCGTTGTTGGTTCTATGGATCTTGATGAACTCTTGTCTAACCGTAACATCATTAATGACCGCCTACTGCAAGTGGTTGATGTTGCCGCTCATCCATGGGGCCTAAAAATGACGCGTGTGGAAATCAAGGATATCCAACCGCCACGCGATTTGACCGAAGCGATGAATCGCCAAATGAAGGCAGAACGCGATAAGCGTGCACAAGTACTTGAAGCTGAAGGTGACAGAAACGCAAATATTTTGCGCGCAGAAGGCTTGAAGCAAGCGCAAATTTTGGAAGCTGAAGGTAAAAGAGAAGCTGCTTACCGCGAAGCTGAAGCGCGTGAACGTTTGGCTGAAGCGGAAGCAAAGGCAACCGAGGCAGTCTCTCGGGCAATTGCCGAAGGCGATGTACAGGCTATCAATTATTTCGTAGCGCAAAAATATACCGAAGCTTTAGGCAAAATCGGTTCAGCCAATAATAATAAGATTGTGTTAATGCCATTTGAAGCATCATCGCTCATTGGCTCTCTTGGTGGCATTGGTGCCATCGCGAAGGAAGTATTTGGCGGCGATTCAAAACCATCAACCAAACCAGTACAAAGACGCGCTGGCTTTGACAACGAATAAATACTAACTAGTTTTTGATGATTATACTCTGTTGATTTTTATTTTACAATTTGCAGAGTATATAATTTCTTCAATCAAAGGTATTTAACATACGTTTTTTACAAAAATCAGATGTACTTACAAAGACTAAGGTGAGATGTTATATAACCATATTTTCACCTTATTCGCTTTTAAATTGTGAGATATTTTTAGATTATTTCACGGAGTATAAAATTTAACATTTATATTATCTTTAACGCTAATATATATAATTAATTTTGTACTGATATTGCAATTTTTCTTAACACCGCCAATTTAAGATAAAAAGCAATTTACAACGTTATTTTATTTCATCGCCTTTTAGATGTCTTAAAATATGCAAATGGATAGGCTGAATGTTAGATTTTTTTGAAATACTTGGTTATTGGTGCTGGCTTATTGCAGGCTTTATATTGCTAGTCTTAGAGCTGTTTGTTGCTGGTGTCTATCTTATGTGGTTTGGCTTAGCAGCCATTGCAACAGCAATTGTTGTTTGGTTGTTAGAAGGTCATTTTCCAATTTTTGCAATGTGGCAAACACAGCTTTTTATATTCATTATTTTTTCAGTCATCACCGTATTAATCGGTGTCAAGCTTAACCAAAAAAGCAAAATGACTGATGCACCATTTTTAAATAATCGCACTGAAGAATTAATTGGCTACGTCTCCACCCTTGAAGAACCAATCATCAATGGCAAAGGCCGTTTGAGAATCGGCGATTCATTATGGAATATTATTGGGCCTGATCTGCCTCAAGGCACCACTGTGCGAATAAAATCTTATCAAAATGGATTTTTTGAAGTTGAAAGCATTAACTAGATCAAGAGTTGCAATTTAAAACAAACCCCATAACAAAAGTTACGGGGTTTTTAGTTTATAGCGATGAAAAGATAAAACTGCTTTTTTAAATATTTTAGGGGGAGCTACCCCTAAGCTTTGATTTATGTTTTTCCTATTTCACCCAGCCAGATAATTCTTGACGCACGAGTGTTTCAATAATTTTTATACCCAAATCACTCGCATTAAGACATGGAATATGTGAAAAATTAATCCCACCATTTTCATGAAAGCTTTCGGCTGCTTCGTGCCCAATTTCATCAACGGTTTCAAGACAATCAGACACAAAGCCTGGATTAAACACCGCAATGGATTTTATCCCCTTTGTAGGCAATTCATCAATTGTTTTATCACTATAGGGCCGCAACCATTCTTCAGGACCAAAACGTGATTGAAAGGTCATTAGCAGCTTATCTTCCCCTAAGCCCATTTTTTGCCGTAAAGCATTGGTAGTTTTTGCGCAATCTTGCGGATAAATATCACCGCGTTTTGCGTAACTTTGTGGAATACCATGATAGGAAGCGACCAGAACATCTGGTGTAAAATCGAGCGTTGCCAAATGATTATCAATAGATTGTGCTAAAGCATCAATATAAACAGGATGATCAGGGTAAGGCGGCACCGTACGAATAGCTGGCTGCACCCGATGGGTTTTTAAAGCGTCAAAAAACGCATCATTCACCGTTGCCGTGGTTGTTGCGGAATATTGCGGATAAAGCGGAAATAATATAATCTTGTTGCAGCCTTGCTGCAATAATCTGCTTGTCACCTGGTCGATCGATGGTTGTCCGTAACGCATCGCCCAATCGACGGTTATAGTGTCATCATTGTTAAGATCTTGTAATTGCTCTGCCAGTCTTTCTGCTTGCAAGCGCGTATAGTGACGTAATGGCGATTCATTGGTTTCCTTAAACCAAACACGATCATAAGCTGCGCCAGATTTTTTAGGGCGAACGCTTAAAACAATGGCTTGTAAGATCGGCTGCCAAACGAAACTTGGCCATTCAATAACACGTTTATCTGATAAAAATTGCGATAGATATTTACGCATATTCCAATAGTCTGTTCCATTTGGTGTCCCAAGATTAACAAGAAGGACACCAATTTTTGACTTACGCGCTGGCTGCATAATATTGAAACTTTCATTATTTTATAAAACTAGTGAATATTACATTTCTTTAAATAGGTAATTTTTATCAAGTTTTAAGAGATATCTGAAAATTTGTCAAAATTATAAAAGCCTTACATTTAGACACTCCAATGCCTAGCTCAATAGGATAATACGGGTAAAATAAAATGCAATTTGATACCATCTAAGATGGCTTATTGCCTTGTTAAAGTAAAGTGAGAACCAGATTCGGTCGTGCATAACAATCTACTATACCCTGATAAAGCGCAGTTTACGCGTGACACCGTACCACGTACCAACGACCTCATCTCAAGAGAAACTATCTCCGGAGACGTCATTGCATAATTGCCTTCTGATAATTTTTCTTGTGTATCAATCGATCGTGTTTCAAAAATCCCATTACGGAAAGAAGAAAAAGCAACACCTTCTGAATCAATCCATTGTCCTTCAATGCCACGACTAACCTGCGGCTGTACAACAGGGTTTATTGGCCCATTCATATCTGGTGCTATACAACCACTGAGCGCAAAACCAACTATTGCAGTAGAGACAAGGGATATTAAAAACTTCATTTTTTACTCCAAACCCATTTGGGCAATTATAATGGATAAAACAACTATTCCCAATATTGGGCTAAAATAATGGATTGCATTCTTTCATAGGAACATTCTAAACAATGTTTCAACTTTTTGGTGCAATTTTTGTCATATTTTTTTAGAGCGTTTATTTTACTGTTTATCATCGTTATAAAAGTAACAATACATTATTAAATAATTCTGTTTTTTTTCAAAGCAATGGAAACTTTAAATATTTCATTAAAAAAGTGCCAACTGTTGCATTTATTCATCAATAGGAAAGAATATGCGTATCCGATCATAGATTTGAATATTTTAGTTAAACAAAATATATAATCAAGCTATATAATTTTGATAAATTTCATCCATTTGAGGACCATCCCTATCCTCCACTTAAAATTAACGCTTCCAAAACTATGTTATCGGCAGCAGATAATGGATAACCACGATCTCATGCGATGAACAGAAGCGTTTAAGATACGCAATCGCCTCAGTGACGAAATACGTAGTTTAAAATATAAAGAATTGATATGGCTTCACATGCAACTAATTTATCTACAAACCGTTATACTGGTAACTAGGAGTATTAAATATAATGGTTAGTACAATTTTAGTTGCCATGGAAGACTTAGGTCGTAGGCAACGTATTTCCAAGTTGCTGATTAATCAGGGGTACCGCATAATCGAAGCGAGTAGTGGTTATCATACATTAGACTTGCTTCGAAGACGTCCCAATATTATTTTAGCACTATTAGATTTGCAGATGTCCGATATTAATGGATTAGATTTCATTGATACACTAAGGACGGCTGGAATCCGCTCACCGATCATTATTGTGTCCTACAAGGATGAAAGTAGAGACTTAGCACGTGCGATCGAGTCTGGTGCAAATGATTTTATCATTGATCCGTTTTCTGATATACGCCTTATGGTGACGATAAAAAATACTATGCAACGTGCTGCTATAGAGCGCGAGATTAAAAGCATGCACAGATGCTTTGAAGGCAATCTGCACTTTTCGGATCTGGTGGTGAACAGCCTTGCTATGCAGACCACAGTCATGGTGGCAAAAGACATTGTCGAACATGAACACAATGTCATAATAACCGGAGAACAAGGGACAGGCAGAAATAGTATTGCAACTATAATGCATAGGGAAAGCGGGCATGAAAGTGCAACTTTGCGTAATATTCAATGCCGCTACTCTTTAAACCATGAAGAATATGCAGAGGATTGGAAACGCAACGTTGAAAGAGCACTCGATAATTTTTCAAACGGGACACTACTTGTCCTCAACATTGAAAGCCTTACACAAAAGGCGCAAGATTTTCTTTATGATCGGTTAATTAAACTCGGCGTCGAAAATAATCACCATATACGATTGATTGCGACGACAACCCCTGAAATAAATGAAATATTAGCAGAGGGGCAATTTCACAAGAAACTATATAAACTATTCGCGCAAAGACAATTGTCCATACCTCCACTTAGAAATCGGCGAGAAGATATAACCGATATTGCAAAAAACCTTTTAATTCATATTATAACAGAGACAGGCTATTCGCATGTTTCTGGACTATCAAATTCGGCTATCAATTTTCTATCGCAATATGATTGGCCCGATAATATTCTCGAGTTAGATAGAATATTGTTTCGCGCCGTACTTCTAAGCTCTGGGCCCCTTTTATCCATTACTGATTTCCCGCAACTTGTGAAAGGTGAAGTTTCTGAACCCGAAACCAAAGAGCAAACCAAAAGCTCCGGTTCTGATGATTTTTTCTTTGATAAAACTGGTCATATTTGCTCTCTCGATGCACTTGAACGCATAGTAATAAAAACGGCTATGACACGCTATCAAGGACGTATTAGCGAAGTAGCACGCCGTTTAAAAATTGGTAGATCTACTCTCTATCGAAAGTTAGTAGAGCTAGAGATTGATACCGAAAAGAGTTATATGTAGAATTAATACTACCCATTTTAGATGCCTTGCCGCTAAAAAAATCTTGTTCTCAATTACTTGTTTTTAAACATCGAGGGCTAGCACAATTTGAAAGTAGTTTTTAGAGCAGCTTAGGGCAGGATTTTTAAATAGAGGCAACACTTAAACAACTGCTAGATGATCTCAACATCATCCTTAAATCACAATCTTAGGTGTTAGCCCCTATATTTAATCAATCATGGAAGACAAATCGTATCAAACGATTCCCTCAGTAGAAGGTAAACCGCACCACATTGTCCAAAGCGTCTATTAAAGGAACGGTTATAATTGTCCATCAATTCTTTAATTTACCAATGGCTTGACTTTGAGCCTTTTTTTGCCGCATCTGTAACGATGAACGGGGATAATCATGGTATCAACCATCATATATTCATAATCAAGCTCATCTGATGTAGATTCAAATATCGGCTCAAATACATTCTAGCATGACCAACCATCAAAACGCTCAAAGACTGCGTACTAGCTAGCAAAGATTGTAGGCAAATCCCACCTAAGTATGTTGCTACTGCTTTTTATAAGACAGCATCAAAAAATATAAACGGTTGTCATTGCCACTGCGATAGTGATGGCTCTTTTTGGCTAAGTACAGTTACTCGATGAGTAAACATCGTTGATCTGTTAGAACTAGTCAAACTATGATATTCATCCTTAAAAGATGATAGAAACACAGTTTAAATCATTTAGGAATTCTAAATATCAACACAGCTAAGCAATACATTACCACATGAAACGTATCTAATAGACAATTGTTGCAACAACATTATCACGATAATTCCCAACTTCAGGCGAAAAATTTCCTTTTGGATTTATCTTACCATCAATTCTTATTGTCTGTTCAGCCCCGGTCGCGGTCCCCTTATAGGTATCAACACCCTCAGTATTTCCCCAAATCATTTGTGTATTAGGTAAATATAAATCATAGGCAATTGTCTTTGTGTCATCAAAAACAGCTCCCGTTGAAAATTTAGACATGCGACGATCGGTAGTACTTTTGTTTCGCCCACCATCCAACTTTATCTCATAGGATGCATTTAGATTACACACTACCCCCAATTCACCATAAGCAACGATGTTCGCGTTTAATCGCGTATGCATACCAAAGTTAATGTGGCGTTTAATTCTAAATTGACATGACGGTAATACCTGAGCAGTAACACTAATTGTAACGGGTTCCGATATATCGGGAAAATTTGCACATGAAGTTCTTCCACCCACGCTTCCACCACCAGCACCTGAACGCAGCGTAACTTTATATTGATTGGAATACTTTCCGGCAGGTAGATTAGGTTGATTAAAATTAAAAACTGCGAATAAATTAAACCACAAATTAACATTCATAGGCCCTGACGGAGTCCCCGTCCCCCGCCATGGTTCTTGAGTAGATAAGGAAACTCCTGGCACCTGAACGCCGTCACCTACTCTAGCGCCATCGTCTAGATTATTTAAATAATAATTATACATAAGTTTATGTTCTGACGCAGGATTGCCATCAAGATAAAGATACCTAGGATCAGCACTCTGTCCGCTTTCTAGCGATTCAATCCCGACACAAACCGAACCGGAAGCAAACCATGAATTATTAGCCATTTGATAAAAATCACTAGAACAGGTGGGTTTAAGATCACTATCAGCTCTACCCTGTTTAATTAATAAGCCGCTAATATCACCAAAATCAATAACTGAAGATCCATTCAGTTTACACACCATCCTACCAGATTGCCACGCATTTTGCGCATAAGCATCATTATGAATATAGAAAACTAACATAGAAGAAAATAAAGTAGCCACTAAACCATAACAAGAAGCTTTCTTTTTTAGTGTAGCCCCATTTGAATTCATAATTCCAACATTCCTCTCATAATAATCTGTAATCAAATAGAATTGCTAAATTTTAAAATAATATTTGCCGAGTGACGTAACTCATTACAAACCAACCACTATAAGAAATACCAATTTTGTCTCACTTCTTACCAACCATCAATTCCATTTAAATCTATAAACGTTATGTGCTAAACAACATGAAACTTATCTTTGATTTGCGCGCCCCATTGGGCGACAGACAATAGTTTGGCTACCTGACTGCAACCCAGGATTAACTGACGCTTCAATAACAGCTTCACACGTATTGCCATTTTTTTCCAAGACATGAAGTGTTGCGGGTAAGCTAATCTGATTAAGCTGTATAACAGCAAGTCCGTCATAACCGATATCGAAACCAACGTCAGATCCCGCTACTTGCGCATAAGATCCAACCTCAATTGTATTACCATCAGTTCCTTTTAAAGAAACATATAAGTATTGATCACCTGTCGCTCCGCCGAAGTGCACTACAACACCACTTTGCGCTGCTGGACGGACGTCTTCATCAGTTTTATCCACAATAGCATCCGGAGGTAAACTATTCATATCTAGCGAGATATTAGACGTCGTATATGAAAGAAGATCTGGAACTACCAATCTGCCATTGCGCCATGTAGTACCATATTTTTGATTATTAACTTTAACACCAACATCAGGCACACCAACGTTCACAACGGCAAATGAATCTTCAATACGTGTCGTAGGCATTAAAGCACCATCGGCATAGACCACCCCACCAGCCGCACTTGCTGTTGCACGCCAAGTATCTTCATACTGATCAATGGATGCACCTAACAAGGCGACAGACGTACGGTACTGTCCATCGGCTCCACGTTGTGTGCGTTTACCTTCAGTATCACGAATTGCCCAACCATAATCACCAACATTGCCACCTAGGCTTTTAGCCACTTGTGACGTAAAACGAGATCCTTCATGGTCTGTAGTAACATTTGTGGAAGCGCTATATCCTTTATCAAAGGTAAACGAAAGCCCCGCAAAAACGCTATAGGCGTCAGAATCTTTCAGATTAACAAATCCGGTTGCGTAACCATAAATTCCATGCCCAAAACTGCGACTACTGGATACACTTAAATATTTAGAATCCTTTTGATCCCAGTAATCCACCTCAGTATAACTTAGTGTAATCGTAGCAGGATCGAACCGTAGATTGGTACTTAAAGACAACTGATTAACAGCTTTGGCAGGCCTAGCAGAGCTTCGGCTAAGAGCACGATAACTATCATTAGAAAAATCAATATTTTCCCAATCAATATCTTCAGTAATATCGCGATTCTTACGATCGACAATTGAGGCCGTATCATTGTAGTTGCTATAAGTCCTCTGCGTCATAGCATTAAAATAAAAACCCCAACGCTCCAACTGTAAATTTGCATATAGTTGTTGCCCTGTTTCACTCTTATAACTACTAGCACTACCGGCAACAGAAAGACGACCTAGGTCTCCAATAGTGAAAACAGCACCCAAACCGCCATTAAAGAAATCACTACCAGCTTCTGCATGTGCTTCACCAGTCAAGCTATTTGTGAAGCCATAACGAGTAGTACCTGAGACAAAGAAATCACTGGAATAACTACCAGACTTACTACCATAATTAGTACGTGGGACACCTGCCTCAACGGCGAAATCCCATAAACCTTTAGCTAATAAATCACTTGAAGCGTAAAATGAAATTTCTTTTACAGACTCTTGCCCCATGGCATCACGAACGACAAGTCGCGCAGAATTAGCACCAGTAACAACAGGAATATCTGTCAAAGAGAAAGGTCCGGTTGGAACATCTGAAACCGCGCGCTGAGCATTGTTTATATAAAGATCAACAGCTGATGGGACCGCTGCAGATCCGGAAAGCTCAGGCAATGCCATTGTAACAAGATTGTCGCGGAGATCAAAATTTCTACGCAGTTGAACACCGCCTAACCGCGTAGAGCGCGACCATGAAACACTTCTTGTTATCAAATCGCCAACTTGATAAGTCATCATACGCTTTTCATCAGAATACGTCCAATAACTATCAAGGCGAATAGCATCGCTTCTATCACGACCAAAGCCTTGAGATGAATAGCGTAATAATTCAGATGTATAAAATGTACCAAACTTACCCGAGACACGCCCATCTATTGTGGCGGAAACGCCTTGAAAATCCCAAATATTTTTAAAATTTTCATGCCCAGAATCGGCGTAAATATTATAGTTCAAAACAGCTGCCAAATCTGACTGTGGCTTTATTTCACCTTCTGAACCGCCAGAGCGAGCAGCAGCAGCTAATGGATTTAGACTTAAGGCATAAGGAGCCAAGGCATCAGGATCAGTAGTAATAAATGCTAATGTTTCAGTGCGGGGATCAAATGTAAATTGTACATTCTTTAGCGCAGATAAGCTAACCCACCCATCGTTGTTTGTGGCAGATCGTTGAGGCAATATACCGATCCCACGAAGTACATCGGCATTCATAATGAATGAACCGTCGGCTAACTGTCGAACTGCGATCAAATTAGGACGGGTCTCACCATTAACAGTAACGTCAACAAAGGCATCAGCTTGCTGACTAGATAAACCGTCTACAGCAGCGCCGACAGACTCCCCCTCCTGATAACTAAGAGCCTCTAACTCATCAACAGATCCGCTACGGACATTAGTTGCACTGGTATAATTAGAGGAAGCTACTTCATCAGAAGTCATCCACTGCACATCATCATTTATCTGCTGAGCAAAGCCATATGAAGTAAAACACCCCAAAAAGGCACCACTTGCCAATAAAAGAGCCATACGACTAGAACTATAAAGCAGTTTACGTCCCGCCTTTTTGCTATATTCACATTTCATCCTATATGCCCCCAATAGGAATTCAAATTTTAGATATTCCGAAAATGTCATCCGATCCAACTTGCCCCGAACAAATTTGAACGAAATTAAATCAAATAAACATCGCGCTCCTTATTGCAAAGGATACTCAATTTGCCCCACATCAGATGTAAACCTTATTCTATCAGGCTTACCGCCACCCCTAGTGGCAACAAAAAATCGAAAATCAGATCCGGGCAAAGCATATCCGACGAGCTTCGACTTAGCTCCAATCACTTGCCCTCCAGCAAGAAGGAAAACGTCGGCCATACGAATACGATTACTTCCTCTATTGGTTGCAGTGATGTTAAAACCACCAGAAGCCGGTTGAGCAAAAAATGAGATACTAGCTTGAGAAGCAGCTACACCACCCGTACCAGGAGAAAAAAATACGGGTACAACTTGACGTAACACCATACTTACACCAGCAGATGATTCACCGGCATTATTGGTCCGCAAGGCAGAAGGTGGAATCTGATCTACAAAGACCCGATAAGCCTCTTGACCCAATACTGGTCCCTTAGCAACGCGTGACACTCTTACCGTAGCGACGCCACCAGGCTTAACAGAAACAAATGGTGGCGTAATCACAACATCATTTGTTGGCGCATAATAATCTTTACCGCCTTTTTGCTGCCAACGAAAAACACGAACCTGCAGACGAACTGGCATACGACTTGTATTTCGAACCATAATATTATCTGCAACTTTAGGTGGTTTCACATCCAAAACCAAAGGCATAACAGTTAAACTCACACCATTAGCCAGTTCCTGCGATTGCACCGCCCCTGTCGCCAAAGCCAAATAAACTATGATAAAAGCCAATATCCGCATCTATTTATCCACCAAACTTAAAAAGAAATTTAAAATGGGGTAGGAGAACACTCCCACCCCAAAGCTTCCAAATGGAAGCAATATTTATTAGTAGGTAAGAGTTGCAACCAATGCGTCAGTGTAAGTACCAACCGCTGGCTGCGTTTGAGTTGCTGGAATAGCTGGAATACAGATGGCAAAATAATGTGAAGCCGAACCATTCATAGTACCAGTACTATTGTCAATATTGCCAGTAAATGGACGGGTTGCATCCCAACGCTCACCACCACAAGCACGCGATGAAAGGTTAACTGCTTTATAAACATCATAAGCAATTACACCAGTACCACTGCTAAGTTTACGACCTACAGGCAAACCACCAGACGCTGCAGAATTACTACCTTCACTGAGGCTCAAGCTATAATCACCAGCATTAGCCGCGTTGCCACCATTACAATCCACAACAACCTCACGTGTTTCAACTAAATTTGTTGAAATGCGTGAATAAGTGCCGAAATTCACGTTACCTGAATTATTAGGGAAATTTACAGTACAACCAGTAGTAATACTAACTTCAACCTGCAAGTCAGCAGTTGCTGGACTAGTTGACTGAGCCTGAGCCAAGCCCGCACCCATTGCCAAAACACTGACTGTAGCCAAAGTTTTTAAAATAATACGTTTCATTTGATAACTCCTAATTCTAAGCACAGTTTAAGAAATTCTGCACACCCAATGCAGAACTTTAATTTGCCACTGATAAATCACTGGCAAATTAAAAACACTTCACGAAAATCAAAGGATTTTTGTTGAAACAACCCAGACACCCCGAATGGGTTATAATTGAATGTTCAAATGAATTAATATTTACTTGGACAAAACAAATAACAAAAATTTAACTTCAATTATTAATAGAAATAAATAATTTACTTCAACTCAATAAATAAAATCGCCCCCGACTTTAACGCTTAACATTTATCTACCATTCAAAACATCTTAAATCAATATAGTTTTAGTAAAAAAATCATATAATGCACAAATACAACATTTTAAACATTATTAATATTTAAATATCTTAAATATCATATAATAATATTAGTAAATTTTAATTAGATACTTTACAAATTACATAAATATACAATTACACCAATAAAAATACATATAATAATTACAACAAACCTAACAATCTATAAATTTGTAAATACAAATTTTAGAAACAATATATTTATTAAATTGAATAAAAAAATGGAATAACAGAGATAATATTTACTTTTAATTATTCTATCAAACTTAACGATACTTATTTCAATTTCCGGATTACTGGGCAGTTAAAGCGCCACTCACACTTCTTTAAGTAAAGGTATAAATACTCTTTTGGAATACCATTAAAACGACGCATATGTCGTTTGGCTAGGCTTTAGAATAGCTCTACTCCATTGACATGAATGTGCTCATCCACAAAGGTTTTTGCCCGAAGGTTTCAAATGCATGATCCGCTCACGGAGAAATTCAGACACATCAAGATCATCACAGGCTGGAAATTGTTGTATAAACGATGAAATTTGGTTTTATCGATTGCTTAATAATCGATAAAAACGTTTGGCACGGGCATTAGGGAAACGCAAAAGCATTATTTTTTCGATTGCATTTTGACAATTTGAATATGAGTGTTTTACCACAAGATCTATATTCTTGTACCTTTAGCCACACCAACCAAATAACTCTCATCAAGTTCAATTTCACCGCCTATAAGTTAAAACGCTTATTCTTCAAGGCGGGAAGCTATCTCCTCTCACAGCTTGCGAAAATAAGGCGTAGCTGTGTTTCTGTTTACCCTTGTTAAAACTGTTGTAGAACGAGACTTTAATCCTTAAAAGAAATACTTAATGAACTATTCTTTTTACTTAGAAAAGGTAAATTTTACGCAGTGACTTATTCATTGGATACCAATAGCTGCTTTAAACTATCTACACTAGCCCCAATATTTTACATGTATTTTACATCATGGAGGCTGGTGATTATCATAACTTCAAATAGATTTCGAAAAATTGATTTGCAACCATAAGCACATCTGCGATCCTTGGCGCAAAATAAATTAGATCGGAATCACTATGCCAGCATTGCCATATATTGCGCCCATTCTTTTGCTATTAGCTTCAAATGTATTTATGACTTTTGCTTGGTATGGCCATTTAAAATTCCCAAATCGCCCATTAATGCTGATTATATTTATAAGTTGGCTCATCGCATTTTTCGAATATTGCCTTGCAGTTCCCGCAAATCGTATGGGGCATAACGTTTATTCAGCAGCGCAATTAAAAACAATACAAGAAGTCATTACCTTGATTGTATTTGCATTTTTCTCAGTAGCATTTTTAGGTGAAAAACTCACACTTAACCATTTGGTCGGCTTCTCATTCATCTGCCTTGGTGCTTATTTTGTATTCAAAGGTCCGTTATAATACGCTTTGTACTTTTACTAACCATTTTCCAATGCTATAGAAATTAATCACATTAACGAAGAGGAACATTTAATGGCAAAGATCAAAGTTGAAAATCCTGTTGTTGAGCTAGACGGCGATGAAATGACACGGATTATTTGGCAACTCATTAAAGACAAGTTGATTCACCCTTATCTTGATGTTGATTTGAAATATTATGACCTTTCAATTGAAAATCGTGACGCAACCGATGATCAGGTAACAATTGATTCTGCAAATGCTATCAAAAAATATGGCGTTGGCATCAAATGTGCGACTATAACACCGGATGAAGCACGCGTAGAAGAATTTAAGCTAAAGAAAATGTGGAAGTCGCCAAACGGCACTATTCGTAATATTTTAGGTGGCGTAATTTTCCGTGAACCAATTATTTGTGAAAATGTTCCGCGTCTTGTTCCAGGTTGGACTCAACCAATTGTTGTTGGTCGTCATGCATTTGGCGATCAATACCGCGCAACAGATTTCCGTTTCCCTGGTAAAGGAAAGCTAACAATCAAGTTTGTTGGCGAAGATGGTGAAGTTATTGAACATGATGTCTATGATGCACCAAGTTCTGGTGTGGCAATGGCTATGTATAACCTCGATGATTCCATTCGTGACTTTGCCCGTGCATCATTAAATTATGGCTTGCAACGCAATTTCCCTGTCTACCTTTCAACCAAAAACACTATTTTGAAAGCTTATGACGGTCGCTTCAAGGATATATTCCAAGAGGTTTATGATGCAGAATTTAAGGGAGAATTTGAAAAACGCAAATTATGGTATGAGCACCGCCTTATCGATGACATGGTTGCTTCTGCTCTTAAATGGTCTGGTGGCTATGTTTGGGCATGTAAAAACTATGATGGTGATGTGCAGTCTGATATTGTTGCCCAAGGTTTCGGCTCACTTGGACTCATGACTTCAGTTCTCATGACACCCGACGGTAATACAGTTGAAGCGGAAGCGGCTCACGGTACAGTTACCCGCCATTATCGCCAATATCAAAAAGGCGAAGAGACTTCAACAAACTCTATCGCTTCTATTTTTGCGTGGACGCGCGGTCTTGCTCATCGTGCAAAGTTAGACAATAATCAAGCACTTAAAGACTTTGCATTAACTCTTGAAAAAGTTTGCGTTGATACAGTTGAATCAGGTTTCATGACTAAGGATCTTGCTTTATTAGTAGGCCCAGATCAAAAATGGCTATCCACGACAGGCTTCCTCGATAAAGTTGACGAAAATCTGCAAAAAGCAATGAATAAGTAACATTCTTGCTGAATGAATAAAAGCCAGGCAAATTTTGATATTTGCCTGGCTTTTTATTTTATCAAAAAGCCCAATTCTCACATTTTTAATATGAATTAGAATAAAAGAGCCCTAAGTTAGCACATTGATTTAAATAAATTAAAATGAACAATTAAGAATGTTATGCGTTAGCAAACCAAAGGAGTGATACAATAAGCAAAATGATATGATTTAGGTCAAAATATAGTTTTGGATCTAAAGATCCGCGCTACTCTTTTTTGATCTTCACTAGGCTCAGACCCCTATATTAACACCCAAAATATTCCGAGCTTTTATTATATTTCTTGTTAGAATTAGTACCATTATCGGCAATTAAAAGTTGCCATAAATCTCATCGGCGCGTTTTTCAAATGCCGATGTCATTTTTTGAAAAGCCATATCAAAAACCGATCCAACCAAAATTGTTAGCATGCGGTTTTTGAATTCATAATCCATATAAAAATCAACATCGCACCCTTCCCCACTCTCTTGTGGTGAAAAAGTCCACCGATTTTCAAGATGTTTAAAGGGCCCGTCAATATACTTTACATCAATGATACCTTGATTGCGGTCAAGTAAAACTTGGCTAGTAAAAGTCTCACGGATGAGCTTATAACCAGCTGTCATATCGGCAACTAACAATACCTTATCGTCTTTTTCGCGCTTTTGTCTAATAATCAGCGCTTCGCACATCGGTACGAATTCAGGATATTTTTCTACATCAGCAACCAGATCAAACATCTGATCTGGCCTATGTGCGACAATCATTTTAGTTGAGATTCTAGGCATTAGCGTTTGGCTGCAAGTTGAGCAGCTCTGGCTGCTTTTAACATTTCGAAATCATCACCAGCATGGTGTGATGAACGCGTTAATGGGCTTGATGCCATATGCAAAAAGCCTTTGGTTTTACCAATTGTAGCGTAGGACTTAAATTCTTCCGGCGTTATAAACCGAATAACCGGATGATGCTTGCGCGTTGGCTGCAAATATTGGCCGATAGTCATAAAATCAACATCGGCGGAACGTAAATCATCCATCAATTGCAATATTTCATTACGCTCTTCGCCAAAGCCAACCATAATGCCAGACTTGGTAAAGATAGACGGATCAAGCTCTTTTACCTTTTGCAGTAAACGAATAGATTGGAAGTAACGCGCACCAGGGCGCACCTTGAGATATTTCGATGGAACAGTTTCCAAATTATGGTTAAACACGTCAGGCTTGGCAGCTACCACGATTTCTAGTGCGCCATCCTTATGACGAAAATCTGGGGTTAGCACCTCAATGGTGGTTTGTGGATTGGTTGAACGAATTGCAGTAATGACTTTAGCAAAATGCATAGCACCACCATCAGCAAGATCGTCACGATCCACAGAGGTAATCACCACATGCTTTAAACCCATTTGTTGAATTGCATCAGCAACACGTTGCGGCTCACCATCATCAAGCGGCAAAGGAATACCAGTGGTTACATTACAAAATGCACAAGCGCGGGTACAAATTTCCCCCATAATCATGAAACTAGCATGACGTTGATGCCAACACTCACCCATATTAGGGCAACCCGCTTCTTCACAAACGGTAACCAGCTTATTGGTGCGAACGATATCACGAGTTTCTGCATAAATCTTCGAGGTTGGTGCTTTTACCCGAATCCAATCTGGCTTTTTTAAAACCTCATTATCCGGCTTATGCGCTTTTTCAGGATGCCTTGCTCGTTTTTGAGCAACAGTATTGAGCACCGTAACCATTTTTATTCCTCTTCCGGCAATTGCTTGAGCCAATTTACCAAAGCATTATGCGAAATTAAAGCGAATTCATTTTATCACTTTAAATAGATATAATCTCTGTCAACAACAAGTAGTTGTGCATATATCCCACGTTTTATTGAATGCCAAGACCAAAGCAATGTTAATATCACCGCTTTGGTCTTGATATGATCTATATAACTTTAAGCATTTAAAACCATACCGTAAGCGTCCAAAACACTTTCCTTCATTGCTTCAGAAAGGGTTGGATGTGGGAATACCGTATGGATAAGTTCTTCTTCCGTTGTTTCAAGATTCATTGCAATAACAAAACCTTGAACGAGTTCTGTGACTTCTGGCCCCACTAAATGGGCACCCAATAATTCGCCAGTCTTTTTATCAAAAATTGTTTTGACCATGCCTTGATCTTCACCAAGAGCAATGGCTTTACCATTAGCAGAAAAACTAAAGCGCCCAACCCGAATATCTAACCCAGCCGCTTTTGCTTTTGCCTCGGTTAAACCAACCGATGCAACCTGAGGGTTACAATAGGTACAACCAGGGATTTTACCCTTATCAAGCGGATGAACATTTTTGAGACCCGCAATTTTTTCAACGCAGATAACGCCCTCTTCTTCTGCTTTATGGGCAAGCATTGGCGGACCCGCAACATCGCCAATAGCGTAAATACCTTCAATATTAGTGCGGCTCCATTGATCAATAGCAATACAACCACGATCAGTTTTAACACCCACAGTTTCTAAGCCGATATTTTCAATATTGCCTTGTACGCCAACAGCTGAAATTAACCGGTCTGCTGTAATAGTTTCGATTTTACCATTGGCTTCAACATGCGCCGTAATTGAATTTGCGCTTTTATCAACCTTAGTAACTTTAGCCTCAGTAATAATTCGGATACCGCGTTTTTCGAGCTGCTTACGAGCAATGGTTGAAATTTCTTGATCTTCCACGGGCATGATCTGCGGCATTAATTCTACAACGGTAACCTCCGCCCCCATATCACGATAGAAAGATGCAAATTCAATACCAATCGCACCAGATCCCATAACAACGATGGATTTAGGCATGCTACTTGGCACCATTGCTTCAAAATAGGTCCAAATCAATTTGCCATCAGGTTCAATTCCTGGCAATGCACGCGGACGTGCACCCGTTGCCACAATAATATGCTTAGCCTTATAGGTACCCTCACCCAAAATATTTTTAGGCGCAGCATTTTGTGGCTGATGGGCCGGTTTTGAGGGCTTGCCAACAATAATTTCAGCAAGTTCTTGTCCTTTTGCACCTTTGGTAAGCTTAGCCTCACCCCAAATGATGTCGATTTTATTCTTTTTCATCAAGAATCCGACACCAGCAGTTAATCGAGCTGAAACACCGCGGGAACGTTTTACAACGGCATCAATATCAGCACTAATTGTACCATTAAGAGTAAGACCGTAATCTTTAGCGTGCTCGCTTAAATGTTTGACTTCAGCCGAACGCAAAAGTGCCTTGGTTGGAATACAACCCCAATTAAGACAAATTCCACCTAGATGCTCACGCTCAACAATTGCGGTCTTTAAGCCTAATTGCGCAGCGCGGATAGCTGTAACATAACCACCTGGGCCAGAGCCGATAACAATAACATCATAACTTGCTGACACGCTTCTACTCCATCAAAAAAATTAGCCGGAATGCTTTTGATTAAATAAGGCGTGAGTGGAGCCCACTCACGCCTAAGATTTTAAACCAGCATACTCATTGGGTTTTCAATCAACCCTTTAAATGTTTGTGCCAATTGTGCAGCCAAAGCACCATCAACCGCACGGTGATCGGTAGAAATTGTTACCGACATGACACTTGCAATCGCTAAAGCACCATCTTTCACTACCGCACGCTGAATACCTGCGCCAATTGCGAATATGGTTGCTTGTGGCGGGTTAACAATTGCCGAGAATGATTTAACACCAAACATCCCCATATTGGAAACTGAGCTAGAACCACCTTGATATTCTTCTGGTTTTAGCTTGCGTTCACGCGCACGTTTGGCCAAATCTTTCATTTCATTTGAAATGGCAGAAAGAGATTTTTCATCAGCATGACGAACAATCGGCGTAATTAAACCATTGGGTATAGATACGGCTACGCCAATATCGGCATGCTTATGGCGGATCATCCCTGAATCAAGCCATGAAACATTAGCATCAGGCTGCGCCTTTAATGCCATAGCTACAGCCTTAATCACCATATCATTAACTGATAGCTTATAGGCTGGTGCGGTGCCTGCATCATTTTTAACCATTGGCGCAGCACTATTAAGTTCAGCACGTAGCTTTAACAATACATCAAGCTCACAATCAACCGTCACATAAAAATGTGGCACGGTGAGCTTTGATTCAACAAGACGGCGCGCGATTGTCTTACGCATCGTATCATGCGGCACAACCTCATACTCGTCTTCTTTAAATAGCTTAAGCACAGCATCATCTGATGGAGCGCTAATGGTTGGCGCAGCGCTTGCTGACGTTTGTGCAGCAGCATTAGCAGCAGCGTTTGTAGCAACTTTGGCGGTACCTGATTGCAATGCAGCTGCAACATCGCGCTTAATGACACGGCCATGGGGACCAGTACCAACAACGGTTGCAATATCAAGTGCACCATCTTTTGCTAAGCGCCGTGCCAAAGGTGAAGAAAATACCCGATTGCCTTTCGCAGTAATTTCTTGTGTAGCAGAACCTTGTGCGTCTGCAGTCTGCGGTGTTGATTGCTGTATCGGTGCTTGATTATCACTTGCAACAGCCACATCTTTTACCACTTCACTTGATGTAGAAGCATCAGCTGCCTTTGCTGCGGCTGCAACATCTTCACCATCAGCGGCTAAAATAGCAATGACAGAGTTTACTTTTACGCCTGCACTACCAGCTGGCACTAAAATTTTAGCAACCACGCCTTCGTCCACGGCTTCAACTTCCATTGTAGCCTTATCGGTTTCAATCTCGGCGATAACATCACCCGAAGTAACATTATCACCTTCTTTAACCAACCATTTTGATAGGGTACCCTCTTCCATAGTTGGTGAAAGCGCCGGCATTGTAATTTTTATTGGCATATTACAATCTCCATCAATTGCTATATGTGACAGCTTTTACAGCTTCAATCACGTCTTCCATGGTTGGTAAGGCAAGCTTTTCAAGATTGGCCGCATAAGGCATTGGCACATCTTTACCGGCAACCGTCATGATTGGCGCATCAAGATAGTCAAAGGCTTGTTGCATCACCCGTGTTGCAATTTCCGTACCAACAGATGATTGCGGGAAACCTTCCTCAACAGTTACCAAACGTCCAGTTTTGATGACCGACTGGATAATGGTTGGTAAATCCATTGGGCGGATAGTACGCAAATCAATTAATTCTGCATCAATGCCTTGTTTGGCCAATTCATCAACCGCAAGGATTGAGTGTTTCATACCAGCACCGAAAGATACGATCGTTACATCATTACCTTTTTTATGAATGCGAGCCTTACCGATTGGCAAGACAAAATCTTCCATATCGGGAACTTCAAATTGCTGGCCATAAACCAATTCATTTTCAAGGAAAATAACTGGATTTTCGTCACGAATTGCAGCCTTTAAAAGCCCTTTAGCATCGGCCGCAGTATAAGGCATAACCACTTTCAAACCAGGGATTTGACTATACCAAGCAGCATAATCTTGTGAATGCTGCGCACCAACACGGGCCGCCGCTCCATTTGGACCACGAAACACCATCGGAGCTGACATTTGTCCACCAGACATATAACGGGTTTTTGCCGCTGAATTAATGATCTGGTCAATCGCCTGCATCGCAAAATTAAACGTCATAAATTCGACAATTGGCCGCAAGCCGGCAAAGGCTGCACCAACGCCAAGACCGGCAAAACCTTGTTCGGTAATTGGGGTGTCAACAACACGCTTTGCACCAAATTCTTCGAGCAAGCCTTGGCTAACCTTATAAGCGCCTTGATATTCGGCAACTTCCTCACCGATAAGGAAAACCCTATCATCGCGGCGCATTTCTTCAGCCATAGCATCGCGTAAAGCATCGCGCACGGTGGTCATAACCATTTGCGTACCAGCAGGAATTTCAGGATCGTTTTCAACTTCAACAGCAATTGGACTTGCAGCAACCTTTGCCGGTTGCACTGCAGCGTCACTTTGAGCAGCAACTTGATCTGCTGCTGAAGCCTTATTTTTATCTGCAGGATTAACAGCTTTTCCTAAATCAGCCTCAGTTTCACCATCTTCAAGCAAAATAGCTATTGGCGTATTAACTTTAACACCTTCACTGCCTTCAGGTACAAGAATCTTGCCAATAATACCTTCATCCGCAGATTCTACTTCCATTGTGGCTTTATCGGTTTCAATTTCAGCAATAGTATCGCCGGACTCAACCTTATCGCCTTCTTTTTTCAACCATTTAGAAATTTTGCCCTCTTCCATTGTTGGTGACAATGCAGGCATAAGAATATCAATAGACATGTTAGCAAACCTCCTTAAACCAGAATATCCGTCCAGAGTTCAGAAACATCTGGCTCAGGATCATTCTCAGCAAATTCAGCTGCATCAGCTACAATTGCTCTGACATCTTTATCAATTACTTTTAATTCTTCTTCACTTGCCCAACCATTATCCATAAGGCGTTTTTTCACCTGATCAATTGGATCATGCTCAGAGCGCATTTTTTGCACTTCTTCCTTACTGCGATATTTTGCAGGGTCAGACATAGAGTGGCCGCGATAACGATAGGTTTGCATATCGAGAATAATCGGCCCATTACCACCGCGCGCCCAAGCCATAGCTTCTTCAGCCGCAGCAGCTACTGCGCGTACATCCATACCATCAACAACGATACCAGGAATTTCAAAAGAAAGGCCGCGCTTTGAAAAATCCGTCTCCGCAGAAGCGCGTGAAACAGAAGTGCCCATAGCATAATGATTATTTTCGATTACATAAATAACCGGCAGCTTCCATAAAGAAGCCATGTTAAAACTCTCATATACCTGCCCCTGATTGGCCGCACCATCGCCAAAGAAAGTTAATGATACATTGTCATTACCTAGATAGCGATTAGCAAAGGCAAGACCTGTGCCGATCGGCACTTGTGCACCAACGATACCATGACCACCATAAAAATTCTTTTCTTTGGAGAACATATGCATTGAGCCGCCTTTCCCTTTGGAAAAGCCACCTTGACGCCCAGTTAACTCGGCCATCACACCGCGCGCGCTCATGCCAGCAGCTAACATGTGACCGTGATCACGGTAAGAGGTGATAATCTGGTCACCTTCTTTGGAAACCTTAAGCATGCCAACAACGACAGCTTCTTGCCCGATATAGAGATGGCAAAAACCGCCAATCAACCCCATACCATATAATTGGCCTGCCTTTTCTTCAAAGCGGCGAATCAACAGCATTTCGCGATAAGCGTTTAGCTCTTCTTCTTTGGTAAATTCTGCCGGACTTGGTGTCGGCATGGCATTAGACAAAGCGCTTTCTACAAGCTTGGTAGGCGCCTTTTTTGCTTTTGCGACCATTTTTAACTCCCTGTGATAGGTATTACTTAAAATACGCTGTCAGAAAGAAAGTTACAAGTCTTTTAAATCAGTTAACAATAGTGATAAGTATCTGTTTTTACGTGACTTTTAAAAATAACCTAATTTTGGTTAATTTGATTTATCACCTTGAGAGGTAATTATTGTCAATTCATTTGGGTTAGAAACACTAAGATTCCTTCGCGCCCACTCATCCAGCATATCCTTCTCAATTTCGCCATCGCGCAACAATGAAACTTTCAATTCCATGGTCTGGCGTTGGGTCTCAAGCTTATGAAGCTCTGAATTAAGTACCATGATATGCTCATCAACATTTTCGCGTGAATATAGACCATATTCGCCATGGTAAATATGATAACCAAAATAAGACAATACAGCCACGGTAATGATTGGCAAAATAAAGCGACTACGATTGGTTTTACGTTTTTGTTTTGTCCACATTTACTAATGCTGCCCTTAGCTTCGGAATCACAAAATGATTTTAATATGCTTACAATCTTGACAGACCGCAACAGGCCTTTCAGCTTAGCTCGCTTACATTTAAATCATTAAATTACGCATATTTAGGTTAAAGAAGATTACTAGACGACCTCAAATATAGCAAAATATGCTTAACGTCTGATTACTAAAATAACTAATATGCATTCTATTTAAAAACCTTTCCCCATAGGCATTCAGTATACCAAAATCGAAACAGCCTTAACCAATTCTAAGAGATTAAGGCCACCCAAACAAAAAGCTTCCCGCACCAACAAGCGCAGGAAGCAATTCAAATTTTCAGTTAGAGCTCCAACTAAATTAAACAACAATCTGGTGATTATTCACCAAAGTATCCAAATCTGTAAGAACGTTATTCAATGTTAGTATCGCGGAACTAGAAAACTGCGAATTTGTACCGTCAATATCAACTGAAATTATAGTATTATTACCTTGATGTACCACAGAAATATAATCGGCAATATTACTGACGCCATCCTGATAACCAATCAACAATCCCGAAAGATCGATACGATCCGCATTGGCATTTGTATTAAAATCACCAATGGTAAAACCATTTGCAATATCATGACCATTACCACCGGTTGCGTCATTTACATCAATACGCTCATATATTAATGTATGATGGCCACCATTATGAAGATTAAAGGTATCATCACCGCCACGACCATTAAAGTAATTATCTTGACTATTACCTGTAAAGGTATCGTTACCATTACCACCAGCAACACCTTCGATATTCTTCAATAGCACTGTATTAAAGCCAGTATTTTGGTAAGTTGTCTTACTTAAATCAACATTAACTGCGGTATTACCAGCCAACTTAAAGTCTATAATATCGAGACCACCCGTATCGCTCCACTCTTTATGCCCATTCACTATGGACCAACCGCCAGCGCCGTCATATTTATCGGTACCTTTAGTCGCATAAAATGTGTCATTGTAACCCGTACCAACAATACCGGTACCCAAATTGGCATTTTTTGAGCTATCTCCACTCTCAGCGGTCAATACATGTGCTTCATATGCTTCGCCAGCAACAAAACCACCCCAAGCTTCATTAACAGTTGAATCTATATTCGAACTCACACCTTTCACATTACGCAATAATTTAAGTGAATAGGTCTCATTTGGATCTAGTCCGTAAAAATTGAC
This sequence comes from Bartonella sp. HY761, assembly GCF_026743145.1. Classification (NCBI taxonomy): domain Bacteria; kingdom Pseudomonadati; phylum Pseudomonadota; class Alphaproteobacteria; order Hyphomicrobiales; family Bartonellaceae; genus Bartonella; species Bartonella sp. HY761. The sequence goes on along the minus strand of NZ_CP104887.1, from coordinate 1,238,753 downwards.
AATACCTGACGTATCGCTAGTTTGGTTACCAGACTGAGGATTTATAATTTGAGAAGCAACAAGGTTTCCTTTGGAATCGTATAGTTGAACGGTATTTCCTAAAAATGAATTAATACCCTCTTGATCAAGAATTCGGAAATGCAATGCTGTTCCCTTAGCAATTGTTGTTTGATTGCGGACGATTTCTGTATTTCCTTGTTGTGTGAAAATCAACAAATCTTGAGCACCATCCCAATTAATATCAGCAACAACAGCGCCTGTTACAGGATCATTTTTACCAGGACTTTTATGCGCATTTACTGTACCGTTTACACCTATTGTATTAGTACCGCCTAACAGATTGGAAGTCGAAAAACTATTACCAGAGGACGTTGAGTTATTAGTGTAAAGATTGACTGTACCAGTGGTACCATTTGCAGATACACCGTTACCAGCGGAATAAGCTGGTAGTTCGATAATATCCATTTTTCCATCGCCATTCCAATCGACAGCAATTGATGGACCACCTTCCAAATTATCGCCTAGCCAATGAATATTATTAGCCGTCCCTATGGCATTTGGAGCAGTTGAACCAAGATTTCCGTTACCATCATTGTAAAGGATACGGCTTTCATACTCAGAATGGCCATCTTGAGCCTTGCCACGGCCAATAAACAAATCCATGAAACCATCGCCGTTAAAATCAGCCCAAGTCATGGAAATAGCATTACTTGTCGTGGAATTTGCCTTACCGGTATTTTGGAAAACCCCTTCAATAATCTGACTTGTCGAATAACCATCTTTACCATCACTTGACACAACAACGAGCCGTTGCTGATCATTACTCATGCGGCGAACATCAGGTCTTTCGTTACCAAGTTTACTATAACCGCTAACACCATGATAAACGAGGTCCACAATGCCATCATTATTAAGATCAACACCGGAAATTTCTGGCCCTGGCTGAGCATTATAAGCATTTGGCGAATAATCAAAATTAGACGGACCAAGTCGCGAATCAGTAAAATTCTTATCTTTAACCATAGATTGAACATTACCGTTAATATTACTGACAATCTGACTATCCCAAGTGCGATTAGATGTATAACCGCTTCCTGGGGCCGTCACAAAACCAGACCGCCCTGGAGCAATATTACCATAGGCAATATCTGCAAAACCATCCCCATTTTTGTCAAAACCAATAACGCCAGCATATTGAGCCATAACATTAGCTTTAGGATTGTAATCTGGCCCATTTCGATATTGGCTACCTATTTGATATGATAGATAGGTATTATTACCAATATTATAATACATCTGCTGACCGGTTTCGGCATTACCATCGTTGGAGACAAAATCCATGTAACCGTCACGATTTATATCCAACCATGTACCATTTTGCGTTCCAGCAGTAGGTTTATTAATTGGACCATATACATCTTTACCCTTTAAATGGGTCTGATCAAACGTACCAAACGTTTTTTCATCAGTCGCTTTTTGGTCGAGTACTGTTCCGTTAGTATAAATTTTCCACTGCCCATTTTCGCTGAGCGTCATCGCGGTTGCTTTTTCGTCATCATTCCCTTCAACAACAGGTGGAATCACCGGATCGAGAATGCGCAACTCATTTGCAGTATTGTCCTGTACAATTATTTCCCCTGTAGATTTATGCAATGCGGCAACAACTTCATAAGTTCCTGCTTTTAAAGCATCACTATCTGGAATTTGTAATGACCAAGTCATTTTTTCTTGATCAACGACAACCTGACCATTAGAAGAACTATAAGTTTTTCCGTTTACGCTTATTGTTACGTATTCATCTTGTAAAAGTTCAAAACCTATATGTCCAGTTAGCAGTGGAGTAAAATCTGCGGTAGTTAAAGAATCTATAGATATAGACAACTCAACATCAACAACAAACTTAGATGAATAATCGCCTACGTTTCCCCCATCATCCTCAAAGCGAGCCTCATAATTATACTTAGTATGATGCTCAAGAACATCATCTACCACATAAGACCAATTACCATTTGCATCGACATTCGCCGTACCAAGGCGTACACCATTTTGATAAATTACTAATTTATAAAAGCTTTTTTCAGGATTATTTAAATATTCACTATCGACCTTGCCATTAAGCGTAATGGTGCGATCATCTGTTTGGGTTCCTGAAGGAAACTCACCTTGACCATCCGGCAGAAGCCCAACATTATCAGTAAAAGTTTCGATAATTGGCACAGTTGTAATTGGGGGCAGAACGTGAACCCTAAAAAACAAATTAGCACTATCGACGGGGTCTTGCCCAATAACGCTTATGGTAAAAGGTAAATAACCTGCATCAAAAGCAGGCCCACTGGTTAGATCAACCATCCAATAACCGGTAACAGAGTCATATTGCCCAAAATACACATCGTTTGGATTATTTGTTGATATTAAACGCACCTGAGAACCTGGCGCATAATCAACAATGTCAAACCACAAAACTTTCTTTTCTTTATTTGAATCAAACCCAAAATGGATCTGATGATCAGAACCACTAGTCCCAACAAATGATATAGAAGCCATATTTCCCCGCCTTCAACAAACTAGTAAGCCAGATGGTAACAAAATGTAACCAAAACCAGCAGCCAAACAAATTTTGATAACTTATCTTAGAAAAATCGTCATATCCTTATCTCTACCCCAAACACCCCGTAGAACAAAAATAAGAATTCAAATTTCTCATGATCGATATAAACAAAAATCAAAATATCCATACTATAAAAATACATATAATATCAATATATTTTTATTAAAATGAAAAAAACAAATATAAATAAATTAAAACTAATTTATAAAAAAATAAAATTCGAAAATATTACTATAATAATTGATTAAATTTCAAATAAAATAAAAAATCAACCTAACTAAAAAAATATATTACGTTTCAGGAATATATTTTACTAATTCTTTCAAAGTAACCGGCAACTAGCACCCTATTTCGAAGTTGTAATTATAACACGTACAAAAAAACAGGTAAAATTCCACTTTGTACCTTGCCTTGTTACAGCACTAAACTTTAATCCCTTCAACTCACAAAAGAGATGCCTACAAAGCTTGCAATGTTCTAAAGACAATTAACCATTATCAGGAGCAACATCTTCCAAAACAAGATCGAAGATTGCTGCACTGCCAACGTTTTTCATTTCACTTTGTTATACAATAAAATGGAATCCGACGACGTCTAACCAAATTAGAACCCCTGCAAACAAAACGGTTAGAGATCAATATAAGTCGCGGAATTAAAGAAGTAACAGCTAAGGTGTCTAGCGCTAGGGGCGTGACACATCACGCCAAAGAGAAAAGTCCAACAAACCACCAATACATACAAAAAGATAAACAAACATTGGCAACATCCCCATTTAGCTTACCAAACCATAAATTACCGCATGCCTATGTTTTTTTGGATGCGAGAATTTTTTAATATAAATGGAACCATTCAACCATTCATCCATTATAAAGTTAGCTGATCAAGCAACACTGCCGGCAAGATATTTCACAACATAGAAAAATCCTCGAACATTTTCGATTAATAAAGCTATTGGCCAGTAAATTGCTAAGACTGTAATAAAAACCAAAAAACTATTTTTGTTTCTCTTGTTCTATGAGCAATTATACTATAAGTAGGTTTTTAAAATAGCGGGCTGGGTTAATGCATCATGATTGTAATTGCTAATTTCATGAGTGGATTTTTTATCAATTTATTCTAAAATTGCACAATCTTATTGGATTGCAATAATAAATAGCCTCAAATATTGAATATGGTGGATAAGATATTTGCCTTACTCTAAATTGTTTGGCAATTATTAAAGAAATTTTATTTGAATAAAACATTTATTTTAAAAGGAATAATGATGACATCGCAGAGTGCAAAACGGGGTGAAAAAGCTGCAGTGAAATCTTTATCCAATTCGTCTGGCAAAGTATTTATCGGCGTGCTATCAATGGCATGCGTTCTAACTTTATCAGGTTGCCAAGGATTAAAGTTAAAACGAAATCAGAATGTGCAAGCATTAGCAAATCCGCCCCAATCTACTCTTTCATTAGCAAGGGCGAATGATGTTAGCAATGCGAGTAACAATCCGCTCCATACAATCAATACTGATAACCTCAATATTACTGATGCCGTGGGTATTGCAATCGCGCGCCACCCAGATATTGGCCGCGCATCAGCTGTTGTTGTCCAGAGCAATGCACAAATTTCCATTGAAAAGTCGGCTTGGTATCCAACATTTCAATATGGTGTAGATCCAGGCTATAACCGGTATTATGCCGCAAGTAATAGTGACCGAACTGGATCAAGCGTGCGCGGTTCAGTAGGTGTAACCCAATTAGTCTATGATTTTGGTCGCACTTCAAGTCGAATTGGTGTAGCCAAAGCGACTTACGAAAAAGACAGCTACCTTTTATCTAAAGCTGTTGAAGATGTTGCAACCAATATGTCTGTGGTTTTTGTTGAATTATCCGCCTCTCAAGAATTAATTGCTGCTGCGGAACGCGAATATGGAGCGATGCGGCGCACACGTGAAAAAATTGCCGAACGTGTTGAAAGCGGTCTTTCAGACGCAGTTGACCTTAATCAAGCAGACTTGGCGATTCAACGTGCTCGCTCGGATCTTTTATCTGCTCAAAACAGATTTGATATAGCTGCTGGACGTTTTGCTGAAATAACTGGTATCCGCCCTACAAAAGTGGCGAATATGGAAACAACCTCAAAATTCCTTGATTCTCTTGGCCGTGGACGCAATACAATTGAAAATACGCCCAATGTTTTGGCCGCGGATGCAGAAGTTAAAGCTTCGCTCGAACGTGTTAGGCTTGCAAAAGCACAACTTTACCCATCGGTAAGTGTAGCTGCAAGCCAACAAAAATCCACAGGACAGCGTAATATCACCAATGATAATTCATTTGTTGGCTTGCAATTGAGCGGTTCATTAAATTCAGGCTTTAGGGAAAAACACCAAATTGCTTCAGCACAGGCGGAGGTAAATGCAGCCAAGCAGGCAAGTGAAAATGAGCGGCTCGTTGCACGAACCACTGTCAGCTCTGCCAAAACAGAAGCTGATGGTGCTACCGCCAGAATGGATAATTCAAAACAACTGATGTCACTATCTTTGACATCACGCGATCTTTATTGGCAACAATATACATTAAATAAACGTCCTTTAACGGATGTGGTAAATGCCGAACGCGAAACTTTTATTGCTGAAAGTGAATATGTTACAGCAATGGCCGACTATATGACCGCACGTATTAAAGCTTACACTGCGGTTGGTGAACTAGTGGAGCGTTTAAGAGGCGGACGATAATTGGCGGGGTGTCATAATGACCGATAAAATTGAAAATATTAGCAGTATACAACCTGCCTTTGATGCAACAAAATGGACTGATGTTTTACTTCTAGCTGCGCGTCAGCTCAGTATAAAATCTTCACCTGAATTGGTGCGCAATGCAGCAGCTTGGACAAAAGGCGGGGATCCCAAACAATCTACAATAGATATTGCTTTGGCGTGCGGCCTTAATGCAACCTATTTAAGCATAGACGAAAGCAATCTTTCTAATACTATGTTGCCATGCGTCATTGAAATTGGCAAAGAACTAGGTTTGCTAACTGCCTTTGACGAAAAGCAGGCTTTGATCCATTTTGTAGTAAATGGAAAGTCTTTTGAACGTCGCGTGGCGCTTGATCAGCTTTTTAAGGCTGGAAAACGCCAAATCTTATTGCTTGACCGTCATGAAGCTGTACGCGATGACCGTCTTGACAAATATCTTGAAGAAAAGCCGCAATCGTGGTTGAGGGGTATCTTTACCAGCAATTGGCCTCTTATGGTGCAATTAGGGCTTGGCTCTCTTTTTGGTAACCTTCTTGCTATCGGTACTTCACTTTTTGCGATGCAAGTTTGGGATCGCGTTGTTCCATCTCAATCACTCTCAACGCTATGGGTTCTTTTTACCGGCGTTGCAATTGCAATGGTTATGGAATTCTTGATGCGTATGTCACGGGTCTCAGTTACGGACTATTTTGGAAAACTTGCTGACTTAAAATTGTCTGGTATGTTTTTCTCGCGCACATTAAATATTCGCAATGATGCACGACCACGTTCACCTGGCACCTTGGTTTCGCAGCTACGTGACCTTGACCAAATTCGCGAATTGCTTACCTCTAGTACGCTTGGTGTATTAATTGATTTACCTTTTGTTACAGTGTTCTTGGCAATTATATGGGCGCTTGGTGGTCCATTAGTTTGGATTCCAATTCTTGCTATTCCGTTGATTATTTTACCTGGTATCATTGCCCAAATTCCACTCGCCAAATTAGCAAATGCTGGCCTTGACGAAGCGGCGCTGCGTAACGCAGTTTTAATGGAATCTATCTACCGCGCAGAAGACATTAAATTACTACAAGCAGAGCCACGCTTCCGTAACGTCTGGGATAACGTCAACAAGACAAGCGGTGACATCAGCTTGAAACAGCGCAAATGGGCTGCTCTATTAATGCATTTTTCACAAATGATACAACAGCTTGCCTATGTCGGCGTAATTGTTGCGGGTGTATATGGTATTTTGAATAATGTCATGTCATTTGGTGCTGTGCTTGCCTGCTCAATCCTGACTAGTCGTACAATTGCTCCATTAGCGCAAATTCCAGGTATTTTGGGTCGTTTGCAAAATGCCCGCGTTGGTAAAAAAGCACTTGATGGTTTGCTTACTTTACCGGTCGATCATGACAGCAAAAATGATTATTACCACAAGCCTGTCATCTTAGGTAACTTCGACTTTACAAATGTTGCCTATGCCTATGGGCCTATGGAAAAACCCGCCTTAGTTATACCTCGCTTGACTATCACAGCCGGTGAGCGGATTGCTGTGTTGGGGCGTGTTGGCGCTGGGAAATCTACACTATTGCGTATGATTGCTGGACTTTCTGCACCTGTTCAAGGTCAAATTACGCTTGATGGCACACCAATGAAAATTATTGATATTGCAGATATCCGCCGCGACGTTGGTGCAATGCTACAAGAATCAAGCCTTTTTTACGGGACATTGCGTGATAACCTTCTCATTGGTAGCCCATTAGCTAGCGATGAAGATATTTTAAAAGCAATGCGACTAGCATGCGCCGACAAATTACTACTAAATCAGCCCCATGGTTTAGATTTAAAACTTCGCGAAAGTGGTATCGGACTTTCAGGTGGACAAAAACAAGCGCTTATGCTGAGCCGTCTTTATTTACGTTCACCTAACGTCGTAATCCTTGACGAACCCACTGCATCACTTGATGAAGGGACGGAAGTTGAAGTTTTACGCAATCTCCAACAATGGCTAACCAATCGCACGCTAATCGTTGCTACCCATAGATATCCAGTGTTATCACTCGTTGACCGGATATTAATTGTAGATAATGGTCGCATCATTAGGGATGGACCTAAGGATGAAATATTAAAAGCAATGAGCGCTGGCCAGCAAGCTGTGCAGCCAACACCAACTACCGAAGCCACAAAAACGCCCAACCCATATGCTAAATCGGGTTCTGGTGTGCTGTCAATCAAGCCAGCCAAGGCATCAGAAAACCCATTTAGAAAATAAGGCGGGGAAAACATGTTTAGTGATGGAATGTTCAAAATATACGGTGTAACGAATAAGGCCCGTATAATGCTTTGGATAATGATGACTGCCCTTGCTGCTTTTTTAGTGTGGGCTTGTCTTTTTGAGCTTCAAGAGGTTGCAGTAGGCGAAGGTCGAGTTATTCCTTCAATGAAAGGACAGATCGTTCAGAACCTTGAAGGCGGAATTATTGAAAATCTTACAGTAAAAGAAGGCGATACGGTTAAAAAAGGTGATGTATTAGCCACTCTTGACATGAAATTGTCTCAAGCTAAATTTGATGAAACCTCATCAAAAATTATCACGCTGCAAGCTAGAGCTGCGCGTATTGAAGCGGAAATTAACGATGCGGATAAGATTGATTTTCCAGCAGATGTGTTAAAATTTAAAGAGGTAACGCAACGTGAAACAAACCTATTCACGGTTAATAGGCGTGCGTTTAAAGAAAACATTTCAAATATCCAAAACCAGTTAAATCTTGCTGAGGAACAAATTAAAATAGCTCAGCCTCTCATGCAAAGTGGCGCGGCAAGCAAGACCGAATTGCTACGTCTCCAACAAATCGTTGCTGAGCTCACTACCAGTCTTGGCGCTAGTCAAAATCAATATCTTGTAGCGTTACGAGATGATTATACCAAAACCATGAGCGAATTGGAGCCGCTAATCAAAAGCCTCGGAGGCTTAAAAGACCAACTTAGCCGCAGAGTTATTACATCCCCAACAGAAGGCATTGTTAAAAATGTCAATGTTTCTACTATTGGTGGTGTTATAGCACCTGGCGGAATCTTGATGGAAATTGTACCGCAGGACGATCAATTGGTAATTGAAGCCAAGATCACCCCTCGTGACATTGCTTTTATCCATGATGGACAAAGTGCTAATGTAAAAATTTCTGCTTATGACTCTGGCGTATATGGATCTATGAAAGGCAAAGTTATTTATATTTCACCAGATACTATTGAAGATGAAGCAGATAAACGCGTGCGCTATTATCGTGTCCACGTACAGACAGATCAAAGCTATATTGATGTAAAAGATAAAAACCATCCTGAAAAGGATCATAAATATTCAATTTTTCCAGGTATGGTAGCCACAACAGAAATTAGTACAGGACAAAAGACCATAATTGCTTATTTGTTAAAGCCTCTCAACAGAGCTGGCGAAGCTTTACGCGAACGCTAATTTTATCAATAGTAAATTATTGGAACTACAAAATGCCGCATGTTTATTGCGGCATTTTTTATTAGCTCCCCTCCGCCCTTAGAAGAAGCATAAATATAATTTCAAAACGGGTTCAAGAGACACCTTAAAACTCGCTCATCTCTCACGCAATTATTATTATTTGGTATTATTAACCTCATGAATACTGTTTTCTTAGCCGCTCGATTAACTGACAAATGCATATGATGTAAAATCATTCGGTCTGCTAATAAAAATAACGGCATAGATCATATGGTTAAGAAAAGAAAAATAAGCAAATTTTGTAATAGCTGCAAAATAAATTACTCTTTTATGTGGTCATTTCAACTGTAATCATAGATTGATAACGCTTTCAGCGTAGCCGTATTCATTATCTTATTAATGGGGACAAAAAGCATGATTGAAATTTGCAAATAAATCAGGGGTTTTTGTCCACAAATAAACTGCAAACATGACTAAGCCAAGAGCGATAAGTGCTGCATTAAACTTGAAAAGCTTAAGAGATTTATTCATGAATAATAGCCTTTTCATTAACAAAGAAATGCACTGCTACACCAACTAGACTTAGAAAAATTGCAAAAATCCATATATTTGTATAATTTCCAGTCAGGTCATGGTTGACACCACCTAACCAACCTCCGAAAAATGATCCTACTTGATGGGTAAAAAAGACAAGACCAACAAGGGTGGTTAAATAACGCACTCCAAAGATGTTGGCAACAATATTATTAGTTAGCGGCACGGTCGAGAGCCAAAGGATGCCCATCACCGCGCCAAATAAATATACCGAATAAGTGGTTAAGGGCATAGTTAGAAAAATAATTATAGCCACTCCACGCAGACCGTATAGTGCCATTAACAAATGCGGCTTTGAATATTTATCACCAAGCCAGCCAGCTAAATAAGTTCCAACGATATTAAATAGACCAACAAGCGCCAAAAATATTGTGCCCGTCGTATTATCAAAACCATTATCAATTAAATAGCCTGGCATATGAATACCGATGAAAACAACTTGGAAACCGCAAACAAAAAAACCTAAAGATAAAAACAAAAATGGCTTATATTTGATAGCGATACCAATTACTTCTTTTAATGAGGCTTGCTGTTTATTTTTCGCTAAAGAAGCAGCGCCTTTAGACGACTGAGGATTTTTTAATAAAAATGCCAATGGTATAATTAATGCACTTAATACAGCACTGATAAGCAAGGATGTCGACCATCCATAGTTTTGTATTAAAAGCAATGTCGAAGGCAGCATAATAAATTGTCCCAAAGACCCCGCAGCACTAGCCATGCCCATCGCTAAGCCGCGTTTTTGCACGGGTGCCGCACGCCCAACGGCAGAAAGCAATACAGAAAAAGACGTTGCCGATAGCGCCACCCCTAAAATAACACCAAGGCTTAAGTTCAACATTATCCCAGATGAGCTGATGGCCATTAACATTAAGCCCAAACTATAGAGAACACCGCCAATAAGGACGGTTCTTTTGGCGCCATATTTGTCAGAAAACGCCCCGGTAAAAGGTTGCACTATTCCCCAAAGAAGATTTTGCATCGCAATAGCTAAGCTGAAAACATTATGGCCCCAACCAAATTCATGGCTCATAGGCACAAGATATAGGCCAAATCCATGACGAATTCCCAAAGACAAAGCTAAAATAATGGCGCTGCCGATGATGATGTACATAAAATTTGGCTAAAACTTTTCTGTCGACATATTAGACCTTATTCTTCTCAAATCCATTTAACAGGGGAAAGTCAGCTGTGATTAATCTTGGTTTTTAAAATTGTATAGGCTGTTTAAATAGATTATAAATGAAATCTATTTTAATGCAATTTCTATTTTTAGATGCATTTTACGGGTAAATTATCGTTTTTATTTATTTTTTGATTTAATATTTGGAGCCTTTATGCCAAGAGTTTCAAAGGACAAAATGATCCAAAATCGCGCAAGAATAGAAAAAACAACCGCGAAGCTCATCAAAGAAAAGGGGCTAAAAGTTAGTATCGCGGATCTTATGAATGCATCTGGTTTAACCCATGGTGGTTTCTATAAGCATTACAGCTCAAAAGATGAATTATTGACCAAGATTTGTTCGCTCGTGTTTAACGCTTCAAACGAAAAATGGCAAAAAAGAGTAAAAGACGCACCTTCGCAAGCAGCGGCGCGGCAAGCGATAATAGAAGGCTACTTGTCACAAGAAAACAAAAACAATGTTGCTGAAGGTTGTCCTATATCATGTCTCGCCATGGATATTTCGCGTAATGACACCAGCGAAATGATTAAAAATTCTTTTAAGCAGGGAATAGAACAACTTTTAGCTATTCTTACCACGTTAGAAGACAGTGATACAGCTAAAGACGACGCAATCTATGATTTGTCGGTAATGGTAGGGGCGCTACTTTTAGCAAGGGCAACCAACGGCGAATTATCCGATCGTTTTTTATCAACGGTCAAGTCAAAATTAATTACAAATAAATAAAATTCAAGAATGGTTTATAAGACTAAAAATGTAAAAAATTCAATTTGAATTCAAATTTGGTTCACTGAAAAACGTTCTTCAATATGCTTACCATCTATGGCACTCTAAAGAAATCAGGCACAATTTCATTGGTTAAAGCTTCAAAGGTTAATGCCTAATAAGCATTAATAAAGCATAAGCCCCTATCCTAATTTACGTTTTTTGCACCATCAGCTTACAAAAATCTCAAAAATCTCTAAATTATTATACTATCAAAAATATTATAATAAATATAGATTCTAATATAAATTAAAATATATTTTTATTAAGGCAAATATTACTGTGCAATATAAATATAAAAGAGTAATATCTCATTTCAATTAGACAATAAGGAATAATTTAATTTTACTATAACAAGGGAGGATCTTCAGCATTTGGCTAAAAATGTTAAGACACCCTCCAACCAAAGTCATCCACGGATAATAGATACTCCGGACGATATTGCTTACCTTCCGCCAAAAAATAAAAACTGGCTGTTTGATCGCCTCATTAAGCTTTACAGCAGACTTTGCAATTTATATAATTTTGAAGGTGCTCTTGGCAGTATATTTTTATTTCTACCGGTTATTGCTGGCAGTGGTTCCATTTGGTATTTCAATCTAGACTATGAACCATCATTAATTTATCTCCTTATATTATTGCTGTTAAGTCTTCTAATCTTTGCGCTTTTTCGTCATAGCCGATCGTTGCGTTTATTTGCACTTACCTTCGTCATTTTTAATGCTGGCGCCATTGCAGGCAAGGTGGAAACTATTCGAAAAAATACACCTATCATTGCTAATACCTCAACAACCACGATTACAGGTCGAGTATTATCACTTGATAAAGGCGTTAAAGGCGACTACCGTTTAGATCTTCAAGTTTTAGCAAGTGAAAACCCCACGCTTCCCTTTGCCCCTGATAAGATACGTTTAACTGCACGAAGCTTACCCGCTAATATACTCATAGGCGATGGACTTTATGGGCTTGTTCGCTTGCGCCCTCCTAGCGGCCCGTCACGCATCGGCAGTTATAACTTTTCGTTCCATAACTATTATTCAGGTATTAGCGCCCAAGGTTTTTTTATGGGCGAACCACAAATAATTTCCGTTTCAGCGCCAACCAATATAACCCAGCGGCTTTTTTTAGCGATTGCCACCCTACGTAGCAACATGACCGAACGTATTACTAACGCAATTGGTGGCGAGGCTGGTGCGGTGGCCGCTGCATTGATCACCGGACAAAGGGGAGGCATTAGTGATGATACCAATGAAGCGCTGCGGGTTTCTGGGCTCTCCCATATTCTTTCTATTTCCGGCCTACATATGGCAATGGTAACTGGTATGATTTTGGTAGTGGCTCGCCTTATTCTATCCTGCTTTCCATCTTTTGCTATGCGTTATCCAGCTAAAAAGCTAGCAGCCATCATTGCGCTATTTGCTGCAACATTTTACCTTATTTTATCTGGGGCAGATGTTGCCGCCCAGCGCTCTTATGTGATGGTTGCCGTTATGATGATTGCAATCGTATTTGATCGCTCCGCCCTTACCATGCGAAATATTGCCATTGCTGCACTGATTACAATTATTATTTCTCCCCATGAAATTCTTGGACCTAGCTTCCAGATGTCCTTTGCTGCAACAGCGGCACTAATTGCGGTTTTTGGCTGGTGGAGCAATCGAGAGAAAAAACAAAATGGAAAAATAGTTAAAAAGAAATTTCTATATAAATTTGTTTTGGTGCCAATTGTTTCAACCGCAGTAGCCTCTTTAGTCGCAGGCTTTGCTAGTGGAATTTTTGCAGCCTATCATTTCAACAATACTGCGCCACTTGGAATTTTGGGCAATGGGCTTGCCTTTCCTATCATGTCTATATTGGTGATGCCTTTTGCACTTATGGCAGCAGTTTTAATGCCACTTCATCTTGAATGGCTACCATTACAAATTATGGGAGCTGGCGTCGATATCGTAAAAAAAATTGCATTTTGGGTTTCCTCTATTTCACCAGACTTTAATACCAACATAATTAATGAACATGATTTAATATTTTTAACTTTGGGTCTAATTATACTTTTTTTCTTACAAACGCGATTAAGGCTACTTGGACTTATTCCCCTTTGTGTTGGTATGTTGCTCACTTTTAGCTCACCAATTCCAAGCATATTGATTTCTGAAGATGGCCGTCTGGTTGCGTCTTTTACTAAAGATCATAAATTTGCAGTCAATCAAGAAAGGCCGCCAAGTTACCTTGTGAATAACTGGCTTAGCAGTTTGAAGTTAAAACCTGGAGATATCATACCAGTAAACAGCCAAGCCCCCTTTGGTTTTACCTGCACAGAATTTATTTGCCAACTAAGTTTAGAAAGCAACAAACAGCTAACAATCATCGATAATCCAAATTTTTTAAAGGAAAACTGCAACAAAGCAGATATTATATTTTTGAACTATGTCAGCACGAGCTATCCAAAACTCAGCAATGAAAGTTGTAAAGCAAATGCATTACTGATTACAAAGCGCGATATTGCACTTAATGGTACGGCTGAAATTTATAATGAAAATGGAGAGTTTATTATTAAATGGGCGTCGGGATCTCCTCAACGCCCATGGAATGATTATCGTAAAGCTTCTAGAGTAGCTCTAGGCATTAATGATTAAAAAACTAAATTCTTGCAATATTCAGACATTTGAAGTTAAAAATTGATCCATTCTTTGCCATTGCTAACTTTTTCAATATCTTCATTTGCACATTTTTTTATAAGATCACACACTTTGTGCACGCCTATCTTTAAATCAGGGGCAATTTCAACAAGCGGTAACAATACAAAACATCGCTCACTAATACGTGGATGAGGAAGCGTTAAACTATCTGATTTAAAATATTCAACCCCTTCAAAACTCAATATATCGAGATCAATCGTTCTTGGTCCCCACCGCTCAAGACGCTCTCTTTTAAGGCTTAACTCAACTTTCAAACATTGGTCCAAAAAACTCTGCGGATCAAGACGAGTATGAATTAAAGCGCAACTATTATAAAACCATGGCTGGTCAACATTTCCCCATGGCGGTGTTTTATATAGAGATGATATATCTAATAGCTTATTATCTGGTGTTTCAATCAGCTTTCGCAATGCCACTGCCATATTATTCGGCACATCGCCAATATTACCACCGAGGCCAAGCCAAACCTTTTTATAGGGATTTTCTGCTTCAACATTCATTATGCGCCAGCCCTTACAAAAGCATCCGCAATTAAAAGCGCATCCTTATTCACTTCAATATTATGAACACGGAAAACATCAAAACCTAGATTGCGCATTAATACTGACGTGGCTGCTGTTGCAACATCGCGTTGATCGGCAATATCTATTTGGGCAACGCTGCCTATAAAACGTTTGCGTGATGTACCAGCCAATAAAGGATAGCCTAAGACATGTAATTCATTTGCCCGTTTCATCAGAGTCATGTTTTCATCAACAGTTTTTGCAAAACCAAAGCCTGGGTCAAGCACGATTGCCTCATCACCAATACCAGCATTTTTTGCAAGCTTAAGTGATTCTGTTAAAAAATGGATTTGATCTTTGATAACATCCTTGTCGCGCACCCGTTCGCGCCCGGTGTGCATTATAACAACCCCTGCCCCGGTTTTTGCAACAATATCAGCCATATCGGCATCCTTTTGTAGCCCCCAAACATCATTGATAATATGTGCCCCTAATGCAACACATTCAAACGCAGTTTGCGCATGATAGGTATCAATCGAAATAACGCAGTTTGTTTCCTTTACCAAAGCCTTTACAACGGGTATAAGCCTATCTAACTCAGTTTCCACATCTATCGGTTCTGCACCTGGTTTTGTAGTCTCAGCACCAATATCAATGATATCTGCACCTGCTTCAATCATTGCTTTGGCTTTTTGAACAGCAATATCTGGTTGATTAAAGCGGCCACCATCAGAAAAAGAATCTGGGGTTACGTTTAAAATTCCCATTAATATGGACTTAGGTCCTAAAATAATTTCTCGATTATGTGCACATTTCCAAATTTTATTCATAGAATTTACTTTTTTTAAGAGATTCTGTTTTATCAATAATAATTACACTTCTATATAATAGTTTTACACTTGTCCTCAACTACTCATATCCCGCATTTCAGGAGTATCGGTTAATGCGCATGCTTCCCACAATAATTTTAGCAGCCTTCTCTGTTGTCTGCTTGGCGCAATCCGCATCTGCATCAAAAATTTATCGTAAAGATAGTTTTTATACAATTTCCGGAAATACTGCGGCTGAACTTGATCGCTCAATGTCAGGGAGAGGTCCATTTTTAAAAACGACAGGTAGTCGTCATCCCGGTGCCACGCGCTTAAAATTTGTGCCTAATATTAAACTTGTAAAGGATGGACGCTATTGTAAAGTTGCAAGAGCTGACATTGATATTCAGGCTAACGTATTGCTTCCACGCTGGAAACAGCGCAACTCAACACGATCAGCTGAACTTGCCATTATTTGGGATGTTTTATACCGCGATATTCGTCGCCATGAAGAAAGCCACATTATTATCGCTCGCGCCCATGCCAGCGAAATGGAGCATGCTATTCGCTCTCTTTATTATCGTAAAGACTGTAAAGAATTACAAGCAGACATCAATAAGGTTGTCAATCGCATCATGCGCAAACAAGACCGTGCGCAAGCTTATTTTGAGCGCGTTGAAACCCTTAACTTTGAAAAACGTTTTTCACGGCTGCTTAACTATCGCTTGCAACAGCTAGAAGGCAAATAAGCCTAAAAAATTGCAAAAATTAAAAAGCCCTTTTCATCAACGAAAAGGGCTTTTTATTTGTACATAGTGTTAGATATTTTATTTACGATGCAAAAATACCGTTACCACAGGCTTTTTACCCCAAATTTCATTGACGGCTGAACGCACTGCTCTGCGCGCAGACTCACGAACAACTTCGCTATCGCGGCGACGTTGTTTTGGAATAGAGCCAATTGCATCTTCAACCCGATCCATTAATAGATCTTCCATCAACTCACCACGACCGTCAGTTTCTGGTACACCATAAGCCACAAGATCAGGCGCACTTGCTAAATCAAAATTTTTATCCATTAGCAAAGATACAGCAACATGACCGACATAGCTTAATTTGCGGCGCTCGCGAATACCAAGCTCATCCTCGTCACCAAGGAGATATCCATCTTTATAAATACGCCCCACAGGCACTTCATCAATAATACGCACTTCACCGGGAGCCAATAAAAGCATATCGCCATTGCGAATTGACGCAACTTTCTTAATGCCCTCTTGTGCACCCAAAGCTGCATGGGCTGTCAAATGCGCTGCCTCGCCGTGAACTGGAACAAGAACTTCTGGACGCACCCATTTGTACATTTGCCGCAATTCATCACGGCGTGGGTGCCCAGATACATGAACAAGGCCATTACGTTCAGTTACCACTTCAACGCCGCGATCAATTAATAGATTTTGCGTTTCTATAATGGCTTTTTCGTTACCCGGAATAGAGCGTGATGAATAAATCACCATATCGCCAGCGCCAAGTTCAATATCGCGCATTTCATCACGCGCAATCTTAGCTAATGCTGCCCGTTGTTCGCCTTGGGATCCTGTAAGGATTATAACGATCTTATCACGCGGGATATAAGGATAATCCTCTTCCGATAAAAATGGATCAAGTCCTTCCATCATTCCAAGTTCTTGCGCAACTAAAACACTGCGCTTCATTGAGCGTCCAAGTAAAAGCACCTTACGCTCTGCGTGCTGAGCCGCAACCGCAATAGATTTAATACGACCCACATTTGATGCAAATGTTGTAATCGCAACTCTTCCCTTAGCATTGCCAATGATAGTTGCCAAGCTTTCGCTAACTGCTGTTTCGGTTGGCGAAGTACCCTCAACCATAGCATTGGTTGAATCACAAATAAGCGCAAGAACACCTTCATCACCAACTTGGCGAAACCTAGCTTCATCGGTAGTATTGCCTAGCGTTGGTTCTGGATCAATCTTCCAGTCGCCTGTATGGACTACATTACCAAGTGGGGTACGCAACACTAAAGAGACAGGTTCAGGAATGGAGTGGTTAACTGCAACAGCCTCAACCTCAAAAGGACCAACTTGAAAACGCTCGCCAGCTTTGAATAGGGTCAGCGGTACTTCATAGGATTGGTAATCTGATTGCCGTTTGGTTTCCAACATGCCGGCGGTAAATGCAGTGCAATAAACTGGTATTTTTAACCTTGGCCATAAATCAAGCACAGCACCATAATGATCTTCATGAGCATGGGTGATAATTAACCCACGTATATTATGGCGCTCACTTTCTAAAAATCTGATGTCCGGCAAAATTAAATCTGCCCCAGGCAGGTCTGGCCCTGCGAAACTTACCCCCATATCCACCAACAACCACTCGCGGTCATCTTCAGCGCCATAACCATATAGCGCAAGGTTCATACCAATCTCGCCTACACCACCAAGTGGTAAAAAGACAAGCTCAGTGCCATCTTGAACGGCCATTTATTGCTCCCTTTTGTCAGCATTATTAAAATCCATCATTTAAAATGCTGCATATTTAGTTTTACTCATTAATTCAATATCGACATCATCTGCGAACAGCTCATAGCTATGCAGAAAGGTAAACTACAAATTTAACTTCGCCTATGCCTCGTTTCTTCACGCTGAAAAAAGCATAGATGCAACCAGAAAAATTTTAGCTTTAAATGCAACCATCCCATAAACCTATAAGATGGTTGGCTACAAAACTTAGCGCAAACGCTTCATTCTTGGCTCTGAAAGTTCACCAGCAAGACGGCGATCAAGATATTCAGAACAATCATCAATTAATTCTTCAACACGACCGGTAAAGAAATGGTTTGCACCTTCCAAGGTCTTTTGTGTGATTGTAATACCCTTTTGAGTTTTTAATTTATCTACCAAAGACTGCACATCTTTTGGCGGTGCAACCTTATCCGCATCACCATGAATGATAAGCCCTGATGATGGGCATGGCGCTAAAAAGGAAAAATCATAAGTATTAGGCTGCGGCGCAACTGAAATAAAACCTTCGATCTCAGGGCGGCGCATTAATAATTGCATACCGATCCAAGAGCCGAAAGAATAGCCCGCTACCCAGCAATTGCGTGAATCTGGATGCAGCGATTGAACCCAATCCAACGCAGCAGCAGCATCAGATAATTCACCTGCTCCATGGTCAAACTCACCTTGGCTACGACCAATACCGCGAAAGTTAAAGCGTAGTGTGGTAAAATCGCGCTCTTGAAACATATAAAACAGATCATAGATGATCTTATTATTCATTGTGCCACCAAATTGTGGATGAGGATGCAAGATAATCGCAATAGGGGCATTTTTTTCTGATGAAGGTTGATAGCGTCCTTCAAGACGCCCTGCAGGGCCGTTAAAAATAATTTCAGGCATCCATTACTCCAATAATTCGCCAAATCTTAAATTAGCATGGTGTTATTCAGCTCAATATTAACGCTTACTCACTCACACTTTAAATAACTTAAAGATTGTTGGAAAAATCCACTTTTCTTAAAAAAATCATGTTTGATAACTGGTAAACATATCGCTATTTGTTAAATAGGCGTTATGCTATGTATTTTTCAAGAAAATTACGCAGTAAAACCGATAAAAAGCATAAATTATATATAAATGGATTGAATTAATGGCCAAAAGCCGCATTTATCTCGATTTCAATGCCACAACTCCGCTAAGCGATTCTGCTAAAACTGCTTTAATGCAGTCTTTTGAGCATTTTGGTAATGCCTCCTCGGTTCACAACGAGGGAAGAACAGCTAAAGCGCTCATCCAAAGCGCACGACGGCATATAGCGGAAAGCCTTAATGCAAACATTGATAATATTGTATTTACATCGGGAGCAACTGAAAGTGCGGCACTTGCCCTCACTCCTCAGTATATGATGGGACGCAGCCCTGTTTTATTTTCTAAGCTTTATATTGGTGCAACTGAACATCCTTGTGTTTTAGCCGGTGGACGTTTTGATAAAGCAGATATAATTACTATTCCAGTTGATGAAAATGGTTTAATTCATTGTAATATTTTGGAAAATGAACTTGCAAACCACGATAAATCTGCTGGGTTACCACTTGTCAGCATTCAATATGCCAATCATGAAACTGGCGTCTTGCAACCAATTGGTCAAATTGCAGATATTGTAAAACAAGCTGGCGGTGTTTTTATTGCCGATATTGTGCAAGCCTATGGCAAAACGCCGCTTGACCTTGCGGAGCTTGGCGCAGATTTCGTCTTTGTAAGCGGTCATAAATTGGGCGCCCCCAAGGGTATTGGCGCGTTAATCGCAATGGGCAGCGTTTTAATGCCTAAAGCCTTACTCACTGGCGGCGGTCAAGAACATGGTCACCGCAGTGGCACACAAGCCGTTGGTATGATTAGTGCTTTTGGTGCAGCAGTAGAAGACATCAAACGACACGACAACGAAAATAATCGCCTAAAAATTCTACGCGATCACCTTGAACGGGGATTAATGGAAATTTCGCCCGATTGTATCATTCATGGGAAAGCAACGGAGCGATTACCGAATACAACATTTTTTTCCATTCCGCAGATGAAAGCTGAAACATTGCAAATTGCCTATGACCTTGCTGGAATTGCAGTTTCAGCAGGTTCTGCTTGCTCCTCAGGAAAAGTATCAAGTAGCCCTATCCTAAAAGCGATGAATTATCATAATGACAATGGTGCCATAAGAGTTTCCACAGGCTGGACCACAGAATTACATGATATTGACACTTTTTTAGCTGAAACACAAAAAATTGTCAGCAGAAGCAAAAAAATCACGCAAAAGCCTTGAATTTTTTTAGAATAGTTTTAAAAACAAATAAAGCTTGAGTGCTATTGTCATGTTTATTGAATTTTGATTCTAATCAATTATATAAATTCTATAAAGCAACTATAATATCATTTTTTGCTTTTTTCAATAACTGCTGGACTTTGACCCGGCCAGGATGGAGATAAGCCTATGCCTGCAGTGCAGGAAACAATAAGACAGGTTAGCGAAATTGACGTTGACCAATATAAATATGGTTTTGAAACCGAGATTGAAACAGATAAGGCCCCCAAAGGCTTGAACGAAGAAATCATTCGTTTCATTTCTGCGAAAAAAAGTGAACCTGAATGGATGCTTGAATGGCGTCTTCAGGCTTTTCAACGTTGGCTAAATATGAGCGAGCCTCATTGGGCACGCCTTGAATATCCCAAAGTTGATTTCCAAGACCTGTATTATTATGCAGCACCAAAGAACCAAGTTGGTCCCAAATCTTTAGATGAGGTTGACCCTGAATTATTGGCAACCTATGAAAAGCTTGGTATTCCGCTTAAAGAGCAGGAAATTCTTGCTGGCGTTCGAAAACAAGATGAGCGTTCCGAGCTTGAAGATAATATCTATGCAAGTGGGCGTGTTGCTGTTGATGCTGTATTCGATTCCGTATCAGTTGTAACAACATTTAAAAAAGAACTAGCTAGCGCTGGCGTTATCTTCTGTTCAATTTCAGAAGCCATTCGCGAATATTCTGAGCTTGTGCAAAAATATCTCGCATCCGTAGTTCCAGTTGCAGACAATTATTATACAGCACTTAATTCTGCTGTGTTTACTGATGGTTCCTTTGTCTATGTGCCAAAGGGTGTACGCTGCCCTATGGAATTATCAACCTATTTCCGCATTAATGAGCGCAATACCGGTCAGTTTGAGCGTACATTAATCATAGTTGAAGAAGGTGGTTACGTCTCCTATCTTGAAGGTTGTACCGCGCCACAACGCGATGAAAATCAGCTTCATGCAGCTGTGGTTGAGCTGATTGCCTTAAAAGATGCTGAAATTAAGTATTCAACCGTCCAAAATTGGTATCCAGGTGACAAGGAAGGAAAAGGCGGCATTTACAACTTTGTAACCAAGCGTGGTGACTGCCGTGGTGATAACTCCAAAATTTCTTGGACACAGGTAGAAACTGGCTCGGCCATTACTTGGAAATATCCATCCTGTATCCTACGTGGTGATAATTCGCGCGGCGAATTTTATTCAATCGCCGTATCTAATGGTTATCAGCAAATTGATTCCGGCACTAAAATGATCCACTTGGGAAAAAACACTTCAAGTCGCATCATTTCCAAGGGTATATCGGCTGGTTTTTCCAACAATACCTATCGCGGCCTAGTCACTGCCCAAAGAAATGCTGCCAACGCGCGTAACTTCACCCAATGTGATAGCTTGCTTATTGGCAATGATTGCGGTGCCCATACAGTGCCATATATAGAAGCAAAAAATGCAACGGCTCAATTTGAGCATGAGGCAACTACTTCCAAAATTTCCGACGACCAATTATTTTACGTAATGCAACGTGGTATTCCTGAAGAGGAAGCTATTGCTCTTATCGTCAATGGTTTTGTTAAGGAAGTTATTCAAAAGCTACCGATGGAATTTGCAGTAGAAGCACAAAAGCTCATCAATATTAGCCTTGAAGGCAGCGTTGGTTAAATATTTTTTCGGCTGGCAGCTTTGTTTTAGCGCCGCTGTATAAAGGATTAAAAATATGTTAGAAATTAAAAATCTTCATGCTCGTATTGCTGAAAGCGGTACAGAAATTATTCGTGGGTTAGACCTTACTGTTCAAGATGGTGAAGTTGCTGCCATTATGGGTCCAAATGGTTCAGGTAAATCAACCCTTTCTTATATTCTTGCTGGACGTGATGATTATGAAGTCACTGAAGGCGAGATTATCTATAATGGCGAAAATATTTTAGAACTTGATCCCGCAGAGCGTGCAGCTCTTGGTGTATTTCTTGCATTCCAATATCCTATGGAAATTCCAGGTGTTGCAACCATGGAATTTTTAAAAGTTGCAATGAATGCACAGCGCCGCGCACGCGGTGAACCAGAATTAAAAATCCCTGAATTCATTAAACGTGTCAAGGATGCCGCAGAAGATTTGCAGATGGATATGGCTATGCTAAAGCGTCCATTAAATGTTGGCTTTTCCGGCGGTGAAAAGAAGCGTGCGGAAATTCTTCAAATGGATTTATTGGAACCAAAGCTTTGCGTTTTGGATGAAACCGACAGTGGCCTTGATATTGATGCTTTGAAAATCGTTGCTGATGGTGTCAACAAATTGCGCGGTCCAGATCGCTCATTCCTTGTTATTACCCATTACCAGCGTCTTCTTGACTATATTGTCCCAGATACCGTCCATGTTCTTTATAAAGGCCGCATAATTAAAAGTGGTGATAAATCCTTGGCACTTTATCTTGAAAATAATGGCTATGCAGAAATCATTGGCGAAGGCGCATAAGGGAGCTTGTTAATGTCTATTATGACAAAGGCTGAACATACATCAGCTGAAAAAGCCCTCATTGAAGGGTTAGAGACCGTTGCTGCCCAACTTCCTGGTGATGTTGGCAATGTTTTGTTACGCCAAAAAGCAGTTGAAACCTTTGCGGAAAAAGGCTTACCATCACGCAAAATCGAAGCTTGGCATTATACAGATTTACGCACCTTGTTGCGTGATATCCCCGATTTTGTAACGGATAAAGCCTTTGCAAGTGATGGTGAACCCGCAGTGCTAGAGCCAATTTTGGCAGGTAGTACAGTTTTGCCATTGATAAATGGTAAATGCATAAATAGTGATGCACTTGCAAATGCTAAACCAGTAGCAAGAGAACTTTCATCAGGCACAATTTCTTTGCCAAAGCATTTTGCTAGCGATGATGTGATCAGCCAAATCAACACCGCTTATGTAAGCGATGGCTGGTCGATTAATATTGGCGATAATGACAATGATATTAATCTTATCGAGATTCAAAATATTGTCACGGATGGTCAAGCCCATACCACATCACCAGTAAGTGTGGCAGCGGGTAAAAAGGCAATCATTATTGAGCGTCAACTAGGCGATGATAGCCCTAGTTTTTCTAGCGCGATTAATCGCTTAGCGGTTGAAGATGACGCTGAAGTGCTTTGGATAATTATTCGTGAGCGTAACCAGCACGCAGTGGAGTTTAATCAGTTTAACGCTGTTTTACAAAATAACGCCAAATTGAAGCTCTATATTATCAATGCTGGCGTTAAACTATTACGCCAAGAAATTAATGTAGATCTTTGCGGCGAAGGCTCTGACTTCCAATTACGCGGTGTCAATTTGCTTAACGGACAAAGTCATACCGACACAACAATGACCGTTCGCCATTTGGTTGAAAATACTACTTCAACCGAAATTGTACGCAATGTTGCAATGGATAAAGCACGTGGTGTTTTCCAAGGTATGATCCGCGTTTCGCGTGAAGCACAAAAGACCGATGCTCGCATGGCATGCAATAGTCTTATCCTTTCCGATCAAGCAGAATTTGACGCAAAACCAGAACTAGAAATTTTTGCTGATGACGTTGCTTGCGGCCATGGCGCAACTGTCACCGAGATTAACCACGACCATTTATTTTATTTGATGGCACGCGGTGTACCAGCGGCATTAGCTAGAGGGTTGCTAGTGAAAGCTTTTGTTCAAGAGTTAATTGAAGAGCTTGAGGACGAACCCCTTGAAGATGCGTTAAAATCCACAATAGATCAATGGCTTATCGACCACTTATAATGTAAAATATAAAGTAAGGGACTTATAATGACCTTGGAAAAAGCAAGCGAGATTTTTGACGTTAATCGCATTCGCAAGGATTTTCCTATCCTCTCGCTCGAGGTTTACAATAAGCCCCTTGCCTATCTTGATAATGGTGCATCCGCGCAAAAACCACAATGCGTCATTGATGCTATCACCAATGCTTATAGTGGCTCTTATGCCAATGTGCATCGCGGTTTGCATTTTTTATCTAACGCAGCAACAGACCTTTATGAGCAAGCACGTGAAAGCGTTCGTAGCTACCTTAATGCATCATCAAGCGATGAGATTATTTTTACCAAAAATGCCACTGAGGCAATTAATACAGTAGCCTATGGCTATGCAATGCCTAACCTAAATGACGGTGATGAAATTATCATTAGCGTGATGGAACATCATTCCAATATTGTTCCTTGGCATTTTTTGCGTGAAAGACAAGGTGTAAAGCTCGTTTTTCTGCCCGTAGATGACGCCGGTGTTCTTCACTTTGAAAGTTTTGAAAAAGCGCTGTCACCACGAACAAAATTTGTAGCTCTTACCCATATGTCCAATGTTTTGGGTACTGTTCCACCAGTTAAAAAAATCATCAATCTCGCTCATCAGCACAATATTCCTGTACTCATTGATGGTGCACAAGGTGCAGTGCATTTGGATGTTGATGTACAGGCTTTAGATTGTGATTTTTATGTTATTACCGGTCATAAATTATATGGACCATCCGGCATCGGTGCGCTTTACGGTAAAAAATCTATTTTAGAAAAGATGCGACCATTTCAAGGTGGCGGTGAAATGATTGAGGAAGTACGGGAAGATTACATTTCCTACAACCATCCTCCTCATCGTTTTGAAGCAGGGACACCGCCGATTGTGCAAGCAATAGGCCTTGGCGTTGCACTTGATTATGTGCAAAAAATTGGTCGCAAAGCAATAATGGAATATGAGCATCGGCTCACCCTTTATGCCCATGAACGTCTAAACGAAATTGAAGGATTGCGTATTATTGGCAATGCGCCCAATAAGGGTGGTATTATTTCATTTGAAATACAGGGAATTCATGCCCATGATATTTCGATGTTTGCCGACCGCCAAGGTGTTGCGTTACGCGCTGGCACCCATTGTGCACAGCCATTGCTGACGCGTTTTGGTGTCACATCAACCTGTCGC
Organism: Bartonella sp. HY761; assembly: GCF_026743145.1. Taxonomy (NCBI): domain Bacteria; kingdom Pseudomonadati; phylum Pseudomonadota; class Alphaproteobacteria; order Hyphomicrobiales; family Bartonellaceae; genus Bartonella; species Bartonella sp. HY761. Next base: position 1,213,592 of record NZ_CP104887.1, on the reverse strand, counting down.
GCATCGCTTGCTATGTATAACACCAAAGAAGAAATTGACCAATTGGCTAACGCTCTTGAAAAAGCGAGGACTTTTTTCAGATGACCGAAAATACTGAAGAACAAAAGACGGATAAGTCTGCTATCGATTTGGAAACATCCCCAGAAGCTGCTGTATCAGCTATTCCTGCTGACGAACTGGATCGGCTGACAGATGATATTATCGCAGCATTGAAAACTGTCTTTGACCCTGAAATTCCTGCAGATATTTATGAGCTTGGTCTTATTTATCGGATTGATATCGAAGATGATCGCTCGGTTAAAATTGAAATGACATTAACTGCCCCTGGCTGCCCTGTTGCCGGCGAAATGCCTGGATGGGTTGAAAACGCAGTTAGTGCGGTTGAAGGTATTCCTTTCGTGGAAGTCACGATGACATTTGATCCGCCATGGTCACCTGACCGCATGTCTGAAGAAGCACAAGTTGCAGTTGGCTGGTATTAAACATCGTAAAGCTGCATGTTATTTATTGCAACTATGCAGCTTTAGATACTCAATATAACGCCTTATTTTACAACAATAATAATGGCTTTAAGTTTTTGTGTACGACAAAACAAGTTATCCATATTTGCGTAAGGCATCAAGCATATAGTTGCGCCCTTTAAGTGATAAGCCGACATCCTCATTTAAAATTTCCATAAAATCATCATTACTTACATACTGATTATCAATTTTATCAATGATTTCGGCATCACCAAAAACTACATAAAACTTGTTTTCATCTTGCTTCCAAATAAATAGAGAGACACCTTGATATTTAAACAATGCATTTTGATAAACTAGATCGCCAAATATCTCGTCATAATCATCTATGCGATCAATAGAAAAATTTTGACTTTCATTTTTTGAAAAAAAGCCAATAATCTCACAAATTTTCTCTGCACCGCTTAATTTAAGATAATAAGACAATGCCGGCTTATCCAATGGCATTACAGATATGCGCGATTTATATTTAAAATGTGCGATCACTTCCGCATCAAGCAGCACGTCATCATCAAAAAACTTTACAACATCCTTATCAACACACTTAACCAATTTGCTCCCCTAATTTTATCAATACTTAGAAACAATACTTAAAAGCTAAAGCACATAAAATGGTTATATCAATATACCATAATTGGAAGCTCATGTCAGTAAAGTTAAGGTTTTTTAGCAAGCTTCTTATTTCTAGCGGCGTCTGTATATTGTCTAACATTTTGCCTTTTTGTGCAAAGATTCACACTGGTAAGATTGATACATCTTTATAGATCAATTCATGCAATACCAAGATCATCACCATCGAACTTGATCAACAGTAAAGTAGCCTCTAATTTATAGGAACTATGAATATAACCTAAGCATTTAAAAAGCTCTTATTGTCAAAATAGCAGTTTTGACATGATATCGTTTTGCAATATTTCCTCTGTCTCACCAATAGCCACATCAAACCAATTAATCACTCACCCAACACGCATCGACCAAGTTATGATCGCGGCCATATCATTTAATCAACCCATAAATTGTTTAACCCATTGTTTAATCAGTTTTAATTTCGCTTTCGGCAATAGGCTGTTAAATCGCCACTCATATTCCTTTGAAAAAGGTCCAAAATTTTTTCTTAGTAAACCATTAAATTTACGCATATGTCGTTTGGCTTGGTTCCAAAAATTCTCAATGCCGTTGATGTGATTGCTTTTGTCTACAAACAGTTTTAAATGGTTGATGCAATAATGTTTAAACTCTGACATATCCAAGCCATTATATCCTTGCCAATAGTTGCTATAGATAATACTATCGGGTACAACTTTGCATTTAATGATGGGCAATAAACTGGCATTTGATACATCAAGAATAATCTTCGTATACACACATCCGCCGAGCTTGAGAAAACTAAAAACAGGAAGTTTGCCACCTGCTCCACGTCCACGATTACTCTTGCGTTCACCACCCAAATAATCCTCATCAACCTCAATCTCACCGTCAAAAACTTCACCCACTTCTTGCTGTTTTTGATAGGCAATCAGCACACGAAGTCTTTGATAGTAATAGGTAAATTCCTTGAAATTGAAATCAAATAAATAAGCGACGCTTTCTTATACCTATACCAGTAAACTTTCTCATTCATCTGGTGCAGCCCCGATAACCATTTCTAATGATTGCAATGGCATATTGAAAAACGATATTTAACCGCCGTTTAAATATATACTTTTGATCTTGCACATCACTCAGCAATAGCGGCTTCATATTCTTCAGTCAGCAATAACCATTTATTTTCGGCTTCTTCTAACTGATTAATATAACTAGCTCGCTCTATCGTTTTTTTTGTCGCTTGATCAGGCGATGAAAGATAAAGATCACCTTCACCCAATTCGATGTCTAATTTAGATATTTTTCGTTGTAACTTTTCTATATCTGCTTCAAATTTTTGAATTTCTTTTCGTAACGGCGCAAGAGCCTGCCTCTTATCCGCATTAATTTTTCGTTGATCGGTTTTTGGCTTATCCGTTTCTGCGCTTACTTTTTTTTTAGAGTTAGAAGATTTATTTGAGTTTAAAACCTCTGCCCTATAGGCGTCCATATCACCTTCATATACACCAACGCCGCCATCACGAACAATCCAAAGGCGATCCATTGTTGCGTCAATCAAATGACGATCATGGGCAATAAGAATAACTGCACCATTAAATTCGTTTAATGCCTCAACGAGTTCAGCTCGACTATCAATATCCAAATGGTTAGTCGGCTCATCGAGAATTAAAAGATTAGGACCATCAAAAGTTGCTAGCCCCATTAAAAGTCGCGCTTTTTCACCACCTGATAATTCTTTTGCCTTGGTCATCATTTTAGCAGTTGAAAGCCCCATTCGCGCCACACGAGAGCGAATTTTAGCTTCTGGCTCTTGTGGCATCAACCGGCGCACATGCTCAATAGCATTTTCTTCTGGATATAGATCATCTAATTGATGTTGTGCAAAAAAGGCCACTTTTAAATTTGGCGACAGTGTGATGGTTCCACTCTCCCCCTTTAATCGACCTGCAATAAGCTTAGCAAAAGTTGATTTACCGTTGCCGTTCGAACCCAAAAGGGCAATACGGTCATCATTATCGATTCGTAAATCGAGATTTTTTAATATCGGTTTGTGTGGTTCATACCCTACATTGACATTTGAAAGCGCAATAATGGGAGAAGCAGCAACTTTTTCAGCATCGGGGAAACTAAATGGCTCCACACCTTCGCTTTTCCAAACAGTAATGGGCTTTAATTTTTCAAGAGCCTTTAAGCGTGATTGCGCTTGCTTCGCCTTGGTAGCCTTGGCACGAAATCGCGCAACAAAGGCTTCCATATGGCTTTTTTTCGCTTCTTGCTTTACTGCTTGCTTTTGCTGAAGTTCCATTGTTTCAGCACGCTGGCGTTCAAACTGGTCATAATTACCCCGCCAAAAGGTGAGTTTTTGGTTTTCTAGATGTAAGATGGATGTGGCAGCACTATTCAAAAGATCTCTATCATGGCTAATAATAACAACAGTATGGGGATATTTCTTAATGTAATCTACAAGCCACATTATCCCTTCAAGATCGAGGTAATTAGTAGGTTCGTCCAATAGCAAAATATCAGGTTCGGCAAATAAAACAGCCGCAAGCGCAACACGCATACGCCAACCACCAGAAAAAGATGATGCTGGGCGTAATTGCGCCTCATTATCAAAACCAAGGCCGGACAAAATGGTCGAAGCACGCGCTTCTGCTGAATGGGCATCAATATCAGCAAGCCTGATATGTATTTCAGCAATGCGCATTGGATCTGTTGCGGTTTCAGCTTCCTGCATCAAAGCACTACGCTCTTTATCCGCTTCCAATACAATATCGATTAGCGATTGTTCAGTAGCAGGTGCTTCTTGCGCAACTTGTCCGATTTTAGCACCTTTCGGCAATACTATTTTCCCAGTTTCAGTACTAAGTTCGCCAACGATTGCTTTAAACAAAGTAGACTTTCCAGTGCCATTATGTCCGACAAAACCGGTTTTTGAGCCTTCAGGCAAGATTGCGCTACTATGATCAATCAACAATTTGCCAGCCATTCGCAGGGTAACATCATCTAAAATTAACATTTCAAGCCGGCCTTTTACTATTCGTCTGGTTATAGAACTGAAAATGTCCATAAGCTTCCACATAAAAGCTAAACTGGTACATTTTATCTGTGATAGGGGTTTAAATCACACTTAGCTTCACATTTTAAAGCTTTGCAGTATAAAAACAATGTTGAAAGTGATATAAGTCTTCTAGCTTCTCTTGGCAAGCATAACGAAGATCGCTATACCACAGATGATATTGATTTTAACTTATAAAGGGCGAAAAAATGGCTATTGAACGCACATTTTCGATGATTAAACCTGATGCAACCCGCCGCAATATTACTGGCGCTATCGTAGCTATGATTGAAGAAGCTGGATTGAAAGTTGTTGCTTCTAAGCGCGTATGGATGAGCTTGCGCGAAGCAGAAGGCTTTTATGCAGTGCATAAAGAGCGTCCTTTCTTTCAAGAATTGACTGAATTTATGTCTTCTGGACCAACAGTTGTGCAGGTTCTTGAAGGTGAAAACGCAATTGCAAAATATCGCGAATTGATGGGTGCCACTAATCCTGCAAATGCAGAAGAAGGTACGATTCGCAAAGCACATGCTTTGTCAATTGGCGAAAATTCAGTTCACGGTTCAGATGCTGTTGAAACTGCAAGTGAAGAAATCGCTTATTGGTTCTCACAAACTGAAGTAGTTGGATAATTATCACAGCGTTAAGCTGCAATAATACATGAAAAGCCTGATTGAAAAATCAGGCTTTTTTATATCAATATATTTGATGCAAGTTCCAAATTTTAAAAAACAACATTGTGAGGCCACGCAATCGAGTTTTTGGCTATATATGTAAATAAAATAACCTGTAACTACAACAGTGCTTTAAATAGAGTTATTGGTAACAAAACGAGCAATAACGCGATTGTGCTGGTCTTTAAGATTAAGCGTATTGTCTTTGTCTACTTCATAGCTTCTTACTTTGGACATCATATTAACAAAGCGATTTTCCTGATCAGTAACAACTTCAGGGCAACTTATGAATGTCATTCCAAGCGGATCAAAGGTTAAAGAATTACTGTTTTCATTTATAAGCGCTACCGAAAAAAAGCGATTGCAGCCACCCGAACCATTCACACTAAAACGACTAGAAACTGCTGCGCTATTATCTAGCCCTAACGCCGGTGCCTGGACGGAACTATTAACTGTCAAACTTACATTTGTTCCCTGCGATATTTGTATGTCATTTATTTCGCGGGCTATCCATTCAGAACCAACTATTCCCTTTTGCTTATTTACAATAGGCATTGGTTGGCCAATAGAAGCAAGGCGCATGATATACCCAGCCTGCTTGTGATCTACCATTGTAGGCGTTTCACTCACATAAATAAGTGAATCCCCCACAGAAATACGCGCCTTCAAACTATATTTATGGGCATTATCTAAGTCATTAAGGTCAATAGGTAGTTTGAATTCAGTTTTCCCAGAACTACTTGCAGGGGAACGTGTTTCACTCACCACTTTTTGAGAACCCGCTACAGTTTGGTCAACGAGTTGAACAAGCAAGCTAGCTTGACTAGGCAAGCTACTGGCTTGTTCATAATGAACTTGTCCGAAAATTTGTTTTTCTGCAATAGCTGCATGTGCATGGCTAACACCACTCATTTGAGTGTAGCCATCAGATAGATGGTCTTTACTCAACTGCAAAAATGCAGTTAAAACAACACCAAAAGAAACAAAAGTGATCAATCTACGCTTCATATAATGCAGCTCGTCCCTATACAATTAACAACTGCTTGGCTTATTATCAATTTATTAAGATAATTTTTCCATTAAGAAAAACCTAAAAGATACCACGATATCTTATTAAAATTATTCAAAATACCTCTTAACCCTAACGAATAAAAATGGCTTAAAACCAAACAAAACTATAAAGGTAGCTTGTACAAATAATAGCAAAACCTTTATTCCATTTACTTGATCCAAAACGGCATATTCATCACAAAAATACAGCCAGAATTTCTCAAGTATAAGAGAACAGAGTTAATTAAGCACTAAATCAAGGCAAAAGCCTGACATTCACCCGATTTAATAATGAAATATTTTTTCAAATTGAAAAACCATGTGAAATGATTTTTTCTGACTAACGCCATAGTGATACAAGAGACAATATTGAGCTCATAAAAAATAATGTAAAATCATTTTAATGATAAATTTATTCAATAAAATTAATAGATTAACTACTTTTCAGAAGAAATATGCAAAGAACCAAATGAATTTTAATATTCCCCTTAATTATGCACTTCACCTTGAATGCAAAAAGCGTATCTAACATTTTATAAAATGCTAGATACGCCCATAAGAATCACTTCACTTAAATATTTATCGTCACCTAGAATGAATTAATGTTCACCAAAAACACGATCAAAAATGGTATCAACTTGCTTAGTATGATAACCAAGATCAAACTTTTCACGAATTTCTTCTTCTGACAATGCATTGCGAACATCTTCATCCTGAAGCAGTTCTTCTAAGAAATCTTTGCCCTCTTCCCAAACGCGCATGGCATTACGTTGAACAAGGCGATAGGAATCTTCACGACTAACACCTGCTTGGGTTAAGGCTAGAAGAACACGCTGCGAATGAACGAGACCACGGAATTTGTTTAAATTCTTCATCATATTTTCTGGATAGACCAGAAGCTTTTCAATAACACCGGTAAGGCGAGCCAATCCAAAATCGAGAGTAATGGTTGCATCTGGACCAATATAACGCTCAACCGATGAGTGGGAAATATCACGCTCATGCCAAAGGGCAACATTTTCCATAGCTGGCATGGCATAAGAACGCACCATACGCGCAAGACCAGTAAGATTTTCGGTTAATACTGGATTACGTTTGTGTGGCATTGCCGAAGAGCCCTTTTGTCCAGGAGAAAAATACTCTTCCACTTCCAGCACTTCGGTACGCTGCAAATGGCGAATTTCAATTGATAGACGCTCAACCGATGAAGCAATAACACCAAGAGTTGCAAAGAACATTGCATGACGATCACGTGGAACAACCTGAGTTGAAACCGGCTCAGGGCGCATACCAAGCGCTTTAGCAACATATTCCTCAACGCGTGGATCAATATTCGCAAAAGTGCCAACTGCGCCAGAAATTGCGCAAGTTGCGATTTCCTCTTTTGCTGCGGCAAGACGATCTCGGCAACGGCTAAACTCCGCATAGGCTTGCGCCAATTTCACACCAAATGTTGTGGGTTCGGCATGGATACCATGGCTACGACCAATAGTGACACTATTCTTATGTTCAAAAGCACGTTTTTTTAATGCAGCGAGAAGTTTATCTAAATCATCCAATAAAATGTCGCTCGCACGCATCAATTGAACATTTAAAGTCGTATCAAGAACATCCGAAGACGTCATACCTTGGTGGATAAAGCGAGCATCAGGACCAACGAACTCAGCAAGATGGGTCAAAAACGCAATCACATCATGCTTGGTGATTGCTTCAATTTCATCGATACGAGCAACATCAAAAACAGCAGCCGATCCCTTTTCCCAAATAACTTTGGCAGATTCTTTTGGAATAACACCAATTTCAGCCAAAGCATTACATGCGTAAGCCTCAATTTCAAACCAAATACGATATTTCGTTTCTGGAGACCAGATAGCAACCATATCGGGGCGGGAGTAACGAGGGATCATTTTTTTCTTTCCTGTTTTACAAGGGGAATAATTTTAACTTGCACTAAAATAGTTCGTAATATTGAAAATTCCGACGTCTCACAGTCTATGAACGCCACTTTGAAATTCCGCTTTTTGCAGCATCACGAATATCACTGATACGCGGACCATAGGTTGTAGCATCCCCTCCTTTATAGATAGCGGATCCTGCAACGAGAGCATTGGCACCTGCATGCGCAATAGTTTCAGCATTTTGTGGACACACTCCACCATCCACTTCAATATCAATAGGACGATTGCCAATTAGTGCTTTTACACGAGAAATTTTGTCTAAGCTTGAGGGGATAAAACTTTGACCACCAAAGCCGGGATTTACGCTCATGACCAAAACAAGATCAACATCATCAAGGATATATTCAAGAACGCTTTCAGGTGTAGCCGGATTAAGCGCTACGCCAGCCTTTTTTCCCAAACTGCGAATAGCTTGCAGTGAGCGATGCAAATGTGGACCTGCTTCAGCATGGATAGTTATAATATCACAACCCGCTTTGGCAAAAGCCTCAATATATTGATCGCATGGAGCAATCATCAAATGAGTGTCAAAAACAGCATCAGTTAAAGGACGAATGGCTTTCACCACATCAGGACCAAAAGTAATATTTGGAACAAAATGTCCATCCATTACATCAATATGTATCCAATCCGCCCCAGCGGATACAACATCTTTTACCTCTTGACCAAGCTTTGAAAAGTCAGATGCTAGAATAGAAGGAGCAATAATTATTTCAGTGGACATGACTATTTCCTATAACCGCATAAGACGGTAAAAATACCATTACTTGCATTTCAATCTAATGGAATTAAATAAATCCGGATTAACGAATGTTAAGCGCTCTTAGATTTGTTTTAATACAAGAAAAGAAACAAGGCAAAAGATATAAAACACAATCAAAAGAATTTTTGACAAGAATGTAAAAAATACTACATCACTACGCAAGCACGGAGAGACTTCATCTTATATAAAAATTGCTGAGCAGCAAAGTTTATATAATAAAAATAATTACATGCCCAACTAAAACACAAAAGAGCATTTTAACACAATTTAATGTATAAAACGCTCTTCTATCCGTACTATTTAAATTAAACAGCCATAAAAAATTGCTAAAACGCTTCTAAGGTAATGCGTTATAACCCGCTTTTACACCATCAAGGTTAATGATACCGCCAACACCATCTTGCGGGGTTGTAAAGACATAAAAGGTTGCATTCTTACCGTTGAGGAATGAAGCAAGTTCGGTATTATTGAGCAATACCTCAGCAACACAACTATCACCCAAACAACGGCGATACGGCATATGTCCCATATCGGTTGTGCCATCAATCATAATACCAATACCGAGTTGTAGCTCTACGCGAATAGGAACAATAACACGCAGTAAAGTACCTTGATCCTTTGCTGGCCTTTTTATGAACGAAACACGAAAAGAAATGTCTGGACGATCCTTAGCGCGAGCACTTTGCGTAATTTCGCATTGGATATTAGGTGTGCCAGATGGTTGACTACATACTTTTGTCCAAGAGCCAAAATTTTGGTTTTGTGGTACGTCTTGTTGACTAGCAGGCTGTGCAAAAGCTATCACAGGTGCCATACCCAGGGAAACAAGCAATCCAGTCATAGAGATAGCACAAATTGCTTTATTCACGGATTTAAAAAAATTTCCAAAAGCTGACATAAGAACTCCTGCTCGAATCACGCAACAATTATTGCGTAAAATGATGTTAAAAAATTAACACCAATACAAATATTTATTTTATGTGCTCTTACAAATTTAAAACACATAACATGTAACCATACTCAATCATTAATTAGTCTTAAATAATCCAAAAAGGATATATAAAAAACCTTACTATATTGTTAGAAAAATGTTTAATACATTATTTCTTGGTGGTTGGTTGCCTCTATTTTTAAATGAACATCACAGAACATTATAAAACATGATTTCATTAAATCATTTCCAAGCAAAGGGAAAGACGATTTTTACATAATATCACATAAGATAAAAATAGCTTTAATATACTATTTTACGATAAAATTGAAATCAACCGTTTTGCCAATGATCGCGTTTTAACCGATCATCCTGCTTTGCCTCAACCCAACTACCAGTACTACCATCTTTCTTATGCTCCTTCTTCCAAAAAGGGGCATCGGTTTTTAAGTAATCCATAATAAAATTTGCCGCTTGAAATGCAGCAGTGCGATGTTTAGAGGTTGTTATAACCAGAACAATATTTTCCCCCACCCCAATCAATCCATAACGATGAATGACTGTAACAGCATCAAGTTCCCAATATTGGGCAGCATTATTTGCCATTTTTGCAATTTGCTTGTCAGCCATATTAGGATAATGTTCAAGTTCCAGCGCTTTTAATGTACCAGCTTCATCTCGGCAAAGACCAAGAAAACTAACAACCGCCCCAATATTCTTATTCTTACCGGTCAGCCGTTCAATCTCAGAATTAACATCAAAATCTTTGTCTTGAATGCTGACATAAATATCAACAGCTTTACTATCAATCATAATCATCCTCCCGTCATTGGAGGGAAAAAAGCTATTTCTTGCGCCCCAACAATTGCTGCATCATGCAATACTTGCTCATGATCAATTGCAACATTTATAATAGCTTCATTTGCGAAAGCGGAGGCATATTTTTCATCACTGTTTTTTAAAAACTCAAAAAGCTCGCTGACATTTGTTACCGTTTCGGGCAATTCAATTTTTTCTTCTGCTGTGCCAATTTTCTCTCTGACCCAAGCAAAATAAACGAGTTTCATAACAATTTTCCTTAACGGTGTTTTCTGCAATTAATATAAATAGGCAATGAACGCTTTTTAAGAATACATTACTCTAAAATAAATGCTAAATTCAAATTAGTTGTCAAATAATGTGTTTAAGTCCAGCTCTAAAATAATCCCATCCAGTAATTAATGTTAATATGGCTGCAATCCACAATAAAACAAGACCAAGTTGTGTTGTGTAAATGAAGTAGGGCTCGCCTGCCTGCCCTATGAGCAAGATCATCAGCGCTATCATTTGAACTGTTGTTTTCCATTTAGCAAGGCGCGATACCGGAACTCCGACCTTCAATTCAGCCAAATATTCCCGCAAACCCGACACCAAAATTTCACGACAAAGAATGATAATTGCGGCCCAAAGCGACCAGCCTGCAATCGTTCCATTTGCAGCTAACAGCAAAAGACAAGTCGATACCAATAATTTATCAGCAATAGGATCAAGCATACGGCCTATATTAGATGTTTGCTTCCACATGCGTGCAAGATAGCCATCAAAAAAATCAGTAATGCTAGCGACTACAAAAATAATGAAAGCCGCCCAATGTGCGGTATCTGATGATTTGAATTCACCTTCAGGAAAAAAACACAACACCACCAACGGCACAGCAATAATGCGTGCATAAGTCAGTATATTAGGAAAAGAAAGAGCATTATTTTTCATGCGCGGTGCCGTAATCCAACATTTTTAAAAGCCTTACACTCTAGTAGCATGTCTTAATGACCTTGTAAAATGACAGAAAATTTAAATGGAAAGCAAATCCCCTAGTTTAAACAAAAAAACGGCCTGATAATCTATCAGACCGTTTTAAACAAAAAGCTAATATACGAAATATAGGCTTTAAACTACTTTATTTATAATTATCGGGTAGTAAACAAAGTAATCTGCAACCTTATTTCGATGAACTTATATGCACTAATATCATACTCGCATTGCATTAGTTTTCTAAAAACTTCGCAGGATTTACGGGCACTGAATTTTTACGAACTTCAAAATGTAGCTTAGGTGTGGCTGCATTGCCAGACATACCTGACTTTGCAATTTCATCGCCGCGACGTACTTGCTGGTTACGCTTTACAAGAATTTTACTATTATGCCCATATACAGTCACAATATTATTTTCGTGGCGGATAAGTACAGTATTACCAAATTCCTTCAAGCCATCACCAGCATAAATAACAACGCCATTTTCTGCTGCGCGTACTGATGTACCTTCAGGAACCAAGATATCTAGACCATCATTGGTAACAGTACCTTCCCTTTGGCCAAAGCTGCTCAAAATACGTCCACGTGCCGGCCAACGCATTTGCGAAATACCTGTTGCTTGCGGTGCAACAGCCGCAACTTGCTCAGCTTGAGCAATAGAATCATTTTTTGAAGCAACAGCATTTTGGGCTTGCGGTGGCTGTTGGGCTTGACCGTTCGTCGCATTTTGTTGTTGTGTTGGCGCAATTGGCTGAGGAGCAGTGGTTGGCTGATCCATACGAACAGCAACCGTGTCAATCACATTACTTTGATTGCTAGCTGGAGCCGTATTTTGATTAGACGTTGAGGCTTGCGCAGCAGGCGCATTTGGCCGCACAGCAGCTACTTGTTGATTTCCAGCTTGCGTACGAGGTACACTCACTGGGGTTACAGCTGCATTAGCTGACGCTACAGCAGTACCTTGATTACCTGTACCACGACCTGGAATAATTAAATTTTGACCTACACGAATCGCACCACTTGAAAGCCCGTTGGCATTTTTAATATCATTAACGCTAACACCATTACGATTAGCCACACGCGTCAAAGTATCACCACTTTGAACGATATAACTGCGATTATTAACGCTTGATGAAGCGTGACCGCCTTGCACAGCATTTGCCGGCAATGTACCAAGATTACGCGGTGGCTCGCCAGTACCGGCAACCTGCCCTGGCGCCAATTGGTGTGTTGGCTGCTGTGGGTATTGCTGCGCCGGCGTCTGATATTGTGGCTGTTGCGGAGCCTGATATTGTGGTTGCTGCGACGCTTGATATTGTGGCTGCGCTGGTGGCAAAGCATTGCTTTGGATAGTTCCGCTTTGCACTGGCGGCGGCAATTGTTGCGGCTGTGCCTGCTGTTGCGGAATAGGACGATTTACTGCAGCTTGCTGTGATGGTGTCGAATTTGTAAAGAGACCATCGGTAAACCGCATAGTATCAGAACTACAACCAGCAACTAAACCAGTAATTACTATGAGTGCCGCCCCCTGAATATAGCGGCGTGAAACCTTATCAATTATTTTTAAATGCATCTGATTTGCCTGTACCCGATAATCAATGACAAGGCCATTAAATAGGGTTAATCTTACTTGAGAGTTAAGATTGGAAAAAAAATGTCAAAAAAATGCAATTTTTCTTATATTTTGCCATAAAATAATCATAAAATTTCAGCGACACCCTCAATAAATGGTTGATAACGTACTCTAAACATATCTGAGCGCTCAAATCTGGTACCCGTTTTGGAATAACGCATGATGGTTTGTACCCCATCATCCACTCCAAGTGGAACGAGCAAAATACCATTACCTGCTAACATTTCCATGAAGGCTAAAGGCTCCTTCACCATTGCTGGCCAAATAATAATACGGTCGAATGGACCATTACCCGGAATGCCGCGCATGGCATCGGTTTGCCGTAAAATAATGTTATCAAGCATTAGATTTTGAAATCGTATGCGTGCTTCGTCACATAAAGTTTTATAACGTTCAATTGTAGTAACACGCCCAGCAAGGCGCGCCATCAAAGCTGCAGTAAAACCTGATCCCGTACCTACTTCTAAAACACGATGTTTTTTTTCAAGCTGCAAAGTATTAATCAAAATCAATTGCTCATCAAGACGTTCAATATATTCGCCGCATTCAATGGGTATAACGCTATTACTATAGGCAATATCACTAAAAGCCGAATCCATAAAATTACGTCTCGGCGTCTGTTCCAATGCCAATAATAGCTCAGAAAGGTCAATTCCCTTTGCACGCATGCGCAAAGCTAAACCTGCTAGAGCTTCATATTCCGACAATACCTTATTTTCAGCAGCCATAGTCTTATTAACTCTTCAACTTCAACAACCAAAAGCATCAACGGTGCTTTTGGCTCAAACATATAAAATGCACTTAACAATAAAAAAAGATTAAGAAAATGCTTTCTGTAAAACGGCAATTTCATCTTGCGCCGTAAGATCAAGATGCAAAGGCGTAATAGAAATCTTTTTCTTATCCACCGCGTAAGCATCGCTACCAATTGCACATAAATGTCTATTGCGCGAAAACTTTAACCAAAAATATGGAAAACCACGCCCATCATGGCGCTCATCAATATAAATATCATGAGCAATATGCCCTTGATGGGTAACTTCGACACCCGTAACCTCATTAGACCCGCAAGCTGGAAAATTAAGATTAGTCAAAACACCCTGCTTATAGGGTAATGAGATCAATTTTTGTAAAATAGCAGGCGCATGCTGCCTTGCTGTATCCCATGGAATAATCCGATTATTATTCTCACTTACATATTCTTGCGAAAGAGCAAAGGAGCGCACGCCCAATAAAGTCCCTTCCATAGCAGCTGCAATAGTACCAGAATAAGTAACATCATCAGCAAGATTACCGCCTGAATTCACTCCAGATAAAACAATATCAGGGGCTTGTGGCATAATATGCTTGATAGCCATAATGACACAATCGGTTGGCGTTCCACGGACAGAAAAATGACGATCGTCAATCTGTCTCATGCGCAAGGGATCGGAAAGGGTTAAAGAATGCGATAAACCACTTTGGTCTTTTTCAGGAGCAACAACCCACACATCATCACTTAAAGATCTTGCAATATCCTCAAGGACGGCTAAACCTTCGGCATGGATACCATCATCATTGGTAATTAAAATCCGCATGTGAAACTCCTTGAATTTCTTAAAAATCTAAGTTGAATAGAATTATAATGGTCATGCAACTTTAGAATAAAGCCAACAGATTGAATAAACTGATATATTACAATAGTGTTGGCTTCATTTTTAAAATAGACAAGCTATTTAGCAGCATAATGCTTTATTAAACATGCTGCCAACTTATGACAGCATGATGATATTAAAGGGCAGCAATACGCGTGACACCGCCCATATAAGGAATAAGTGCATCAGGAATAATGACGCTACCATCTTCTTGCTGATAATTTTCAAGTACGGCAATAAGGCAACGTCCCACAGCCGTTCCCGAACCATTTAACGTGTGGACAAATTGCAAGGTCTTTTCACCTTCTACCCGATAACGGCTATTCATACGACGCGCTTGAAAGTCACCACAAACCGAACAACTAGAAATCTCACGATAAGCATTTTGACCAGGCAACCAAACCTCAATATCATAGGTCTTTTTAGAACCAAAACCCATATCGCCCGTACATAACACAACCGTACGGAATGGAAGATCTAAACGCTTTAGCACTTCTTCTGCACATTCCGTCATACGCTCTAATTCAAGCAATGAAGAATCACGATCAGTTACTGCCACCATTTCAACTTTCCAGAACTGGTGCTGACGCAGCATACCGCGGGTATCACGACCAGCAGAACCCGCTTCTGAGCGAAAACAAGGTGTTAACGCGGTAAATCGTAAAGGTAATATGCTTTCGTCCAAAATCTCTTCACGCACCAAATTAGTAAGCGGCACTTCCGCTGTAGGAATAAGCCAGCGACCATCAGTGGTTTGAAAAAGATCTTCCGAAAATTTTGGTAATTGCGACGTACCATAAAGCGCATCATCACGGACAAGAATAGGTGCTGACACTTCACGGTAGCCATGTTCATTGGTATGAATATCAAGCATGAATTGGCCAAGCGCTCGCTCAAGACGTGCCAACATACCAGATAAAATGGTAAAACGCGCACCAGACATGCGCCCTGCCCGTTCAAAATCCATACCGCCTAATGCTTCACCAATATCAAAATGCTCTTTTGGTGCAAAAGAAAATTCGCGCGGCGTGCCATATTTACGCACTTCAACATTGGCACTTTCATCAGGACCAACTGGCACATCATCAAGCGGGATATTAGGTGTACGAGATAAAACATCTTCAAGCGCCTGATTTAAACGGCGCTCTTCTTGTTCGGCTTCACTAAAGGCCGACTTTAAAGCTGAAACTTCTTCCTTTAGCTTTTCTGCACGTTCTTTATCGCCACTAGCCATAGCTTGACCAATTTCTTTTGATGCAGCATTGCGGCGCTCTTGCATTTCTTGCAAGTTAAAGACATGGGCACGACGCTGGGCATCAAGAGCTATAATTTCTGCAGATTGCGCAAGTGCGCCGCGTTTTAGAAGTGCCTCATCGAGGCTTTGCGGATTTTCTCTGATCCATTTAATATCAAGCATAAATTTTCACCATATAATAAAGCTATTTATTTGAAGAGAAACATCAGGTCTTAGTTGATAGAGCAAATATTCAATTAAGCACTACTATCGTTGTCTGCTTTTCGTCCTCGTTCAATCATGCGTGCAATAATAATCGATATTTCGTAAAGGAGCACCATTGGAAGTGCAAGTGTAATATGACTCAATACATCGGGCGGAGCGACAATAGCCGCAACAACGAACATAGCAACGATTGCATAACGGCGCTTACTGGCAAGCCCTTGCGCTGATAATATACCAACTTTCACCAGTAGACTTGTGACAATTGGCATTTGGAATATTAAACCAAAAACCAACACAAAAGAAATCACCCGTCGCAGATATTCTGATACCTTGTTCAACAAAACAATCTTAGCGGCACCATGCAAATCACCGCCCGCCGGCGCTACTTGCTGCATAGACAGTGCAAGCCAACTTACCATCGGCGTTGCAAGATAATAAGCGACCGCTGCGCCGACCAAAAACAATAAGGGACCAGCTATTAAAAATGGTAAAAATGCATTGCGCTCATTTTTATAAAGACCAGGCGCAATAAAACGATAAAGCTGTATAGCAATGACAGGAAAGGCAATAACCACACCACCAAAAGCGGCAATTTTAATCTTTGCAAAAACAAATTCAAATAAATCAGTATATATCAAGGTCAAGTTAGCAGGGTCATCACCATGCCAAACCATCGCCCATTGCATCGGGCGGACAATAAAATTAAAAATATCGACAGCAAAAGCAAAACATAAAACAAAAGCAACCATGAAGGCTGCGATGCACCAAATCAGTCTTGAACGCAGCTCATTCAAGTGATCCATTAAGGGTGCAGCACTATCATCCATATCTTCTGTTTTATCTGCTGCTATTTTTTTACTCTCACTCATCGGAACTTTGCGCCCCATTCTTATTATTGATTATTTGACCCAATGGCACCGATTTTACGGATCGCTCGACATAATAGGCGGCTTTTTTTCCATGACTATTGCGTGAAAAACGCCCGCTATTATGCTTCAAACGATGCTTACGCAACGGACGCTTCATTTCAAAGCTCGCATGATGTTTTACAGCCTTGCCTTTACGTCGCGATGAAGCATCAAATGCGTAATGATCTTGCTGATTTACACTTTGTGGCTTATCGCTCATCAGATAATTATCGTCACCTTGGTAATTTTCCGGCGGCAATAAATTGCGACTATCCAAAATTGCTTGATCTTCAAGGGAGGGAGACGCAATACCTTTTAATGCATCACTCGTTTGGCTTAGTGATTGTTTCACATCTTTGGCAGCATCACGAAATGGATCAAATACCTGCGTAAGACTACGTCTTGGATCAAGATTGCGAACCTCATCAAGCGCTGATTTTACATCATCAAGCTCTGCTTCTTTCATTGCATCATCAAATTGTTGACGAAACTCTGCTGCAGTACTACGCATTTTTGCAGTTGCTTTCCCAAAAGAACGCATCACCTTTGGCAAATCTTTTGGTCCAATTACAATTATTGCCACAATAGCAATAACTAAAAATTCAGACCAACCAATTCCAAACATCAACAACCCTCATGCAGCAATAAATATTGTTCAGCTATAACCACTTAATAAAATTACTTATATTAGTGAATACAACTAAATAGTAAAGATGACCAAATATTCCAACCGAGCAACATTACATGCAGCATGAATCACAAGCCCAAAAGCTGCAAATTTTTAATATTATGATACTTTATCATCAACCGAAGATTTATTGGTATCTACCGTCTCACCAGTTTTAGCATCAATCGTTTTTGTAGCAGCTTGCTTCTCATCTTCATCATCCTTCATACCGGACTTGAAATTTTTAATACCTTTTGCCACATCACCCATCAAATTAGGAATTTTAGCACTGCCAAACAATAACAGCACAATTACTAAAACAACAATCCAATGCCAAATAGAACCGAAACCCATTTGCGTCAATTTCCTTATTTCAACAATTCAACTTTAACACTTTAGAAGCTTTTTATCCAAGTTTCAAACGCTACTATTCAAATTTGTTAATTTTATTAGCCTATATCAATAGTAATTGATCTAAAAAGCTTATTCCATATCTTTAGGCGGTAAAAGCCCAAGCTGCTCCAAGTCAATATCCTCGTAAGGGTCCTCTTCAAGACTCAATTCATCTTCATGAACGGATGGAATCGGTATCGTGAAGTTTTCAGGCAAACGCGAGGATAATAACCCCGCCCCTTTCAACTCCTCCATACCCGGCAAATCGCCAATATCGGGCAAAGTGAAGTGATCGAGAAAATCTTGGGTTGTACCATAAGTGACGGGTCTACCGGGTGTTCGTCTTCGACCACGAATTTTTATCCAGCCGGTCTCCATCAAAACATCAAGTGTTCCTTTTGAGGTTTCAACGCCGCGTATATCCTCAAGTTCCGCACGCGTTACCGGCTGATGATAAGCGATAATTGCCAACACTTCTAAGGCTGCACGTGACAGCTTTCGCGCTGTTTGTTCTTCCTTAGATAACAAAAAGCTTAAATCAGGAGCAGTACGAAAAGCAAATGCATTGCCAACAAGGCACAAATTAACACCGCGACCACTATAGATTTCAGTTAGCTCGTTAATTATAGAATCAATATTGCTATTTTTTGGTAATCGCTCCGCCAAAGCATTGCGCGAGACGGGCTCGGATGATGCAAAAAGAATTGCCTCCACCATCCGTAACAGCAAAGGCGAATTGTCAAATTTGGGCTTTTCAACCATTGCTAAGCTGTTCCCTATATTCATCTCTATCGTCTTGTTTAACACGCATATAAAGCGGTAAAAAAGCCCCACTTTGCCGCAGCTCTACCTGCCCTTCACGCACCATTTCAAGACTTGCTGCAAAAGCACTGGCAATTGCTGTCTTGCGCTCTTTGTCATCACTGATAAAACGAAGCAAATATTGATCAAGCGCCAACCAATCATGTGAAAGATCACCCACCATACGGCTTAAAATTTGCCGAGCATATTTAAGTGGCCAAACCTTACGGTTGCCAACTTCAACGTGACTGACCGCTTGTCGCTGCCTTATTCCGGTATAGGCCGTTAACAACTCATACAGTGTCGTATTGAAACGATTTTTTCGCTCAACCACAACCATTTCTGGCGCGCCACGTTTAAAAACATCACGCCCCAAACGATTGCGATTAATCAATTTACCAGCAGCATCGCGCATGGCTTCCAACCGCCGCAAGCGAAATTGCAACATTTCCGCCATTTCTTCACCACTTGCTTCTTGCTCCCCTTGTTTTTTAGGAACCAATAGCCGTGACTTTAAATAAGCAAGCCAAGCAGCCATAACCAGATAATCAGCCGCCAACTCCAATCTTACTTGTTGCGCTTGTTTGATAAACTGTAAATATTGATCAACCAACGCGACAATTGAAATACGGGTTAAATCAACTTTTTGCGTGCGCGAAAGATGCAAGAGAAGATCCATCGGCCCCTCAAAGCCTTGGACATCCACCACCAATGCCGGTTCACTCACACCGCGCGTTTCATCATCCCACCATTCGCTCATGGGAGGTGCATCAGATTGCGGTGTTTTTCCAGCTAAAGCCAAATAACAAATATTCCTTATAGCCTATTGATTAAACGAGATAAAATAATTAAAAATTTAGCGTTTCTGGAAAAAATTTGGCAAATTCTTGCCGTAGCTCTTTTTCATCCGCTGCTATCGTATTTACAACAAAACTTTCGGCAAAAGCAGCTCTTTGCGCGACTTTTCCCTGTAAATATGGACTATTTTCAGCAACTTCCAACATTTCGCTAAAATTACCATTACAATGCAAAGCCACATCACACCCAGCTATAAATGCTTGCTGAGCTAAATCACCTATCGTTCCAGATAGTGCTTTCATGGATAAATCATCGGTCATTAACAAGCCATCAAAGCCTATATCGCCGCGAATAATATCAGAAATAACTTTTGATGATAGGGTGGCCGTTTGCTCTTGATCAATTGCCTCATAGACAACATGGGCTGTCATTGCCGTCGGCAAATGCGCTAATTGCTTAAATGGGATAAAATCTGATTGGTTTAATTCATCAATATCGGCTTCTACCCGCGCTAAAGCCAAATGCGTATCACACATGGCGCGACCATGGCCAGGTATATGCTTCATAACCGGTAAAATACCACCATCAATAAGCCCTTGCGCTGCAGCTTTACCCATTGCAGTGACAATTTCAGGCTTATGGCCATAAGCACGCGAACCAATAACATCATGACTGCCAGCAACCGGCACATCTAAAAGCGGCAAACAATCAGCATTAATCCCATATTTTTTTAAATCAAAAGCATGAAGCCGCGACATTAGCCAAGCTGCGCGTAAGCCCTGATCTTGATCTTTATTGTAAATATCACCAAGAGCTGCTGCCGTTGGATAATTAGGGGCGAGTGGTGGACGTAAACGCTGAACTCTTCCGCCTTCTTGATCTATAAAAATCAAAGCATTTTCATTATTAGATGTAAGTCTTATATCATCAGTAAGTGCAGATAATTGATCGCTATTGTCAATATTGCGTGCAAATAGAATAAATCCCCATGGCTTATGCTCTTTAATAAAGGCACGCTCTTGATCATTTAATGACAGACCTGCAACGCCGGTGATAAATGCTTTACAATTTTCCATCTAATATTCCTTTGGCACAAGCCCAATGCTGATTCATTAAAACTGCATAAATGCCGTTATGTTGATTGAGATTCTATTAATCCAACAATTTTAATTTGCTCATTTTTTAACCCACACACTAATATCATGAACCGCTAAACCACCATTAGGTGCAGGTGACTGTGCGCCTGTTAAAGTATTTATGCCCTCGCCATCAATAAATGCACTATTAGGAAAAATACCAGGAGATATAAGCACTCCGCGTTGCACCCCAGCAAAAATCTTAGCATGCAGCCGCACGTCCCCACGTGCATTACCGATTGCAACAATATCTCCATCTTCAATATCTAGCGCTTTGGCATCATCTGGATGAATATAGAGTTCCGGCCGCCTCTCTTTTTGTAATGATGTTGGCGTTTCAGCAAAAGTAGAATTTAAAAAATTATGCGCGGGCGATGTTGCCAACCGAAATGGGCAATCTTCACTGATGCGCTCAAGGTTATCCCATTGATCTGGAAATTGCGGCATTTCTTGCCAATTTCCCTGATACCCCATTGAAGCTGGCGGACGGTTAGGAAAATGCTCATCAAGCCAATTTACTTTAAAGTGAAAGCGTTTATCATCCCAACCAAAGCCATTGATAAAATGCGCTTCATCAAAAGATGGCTGCACATCATACCAGCGTTTTTCCTTCAACTCCTCAAAACCAACAAAACCACTTTTAACCAATAAATCATCAATCAATGTTTTTTCGTCAAAATCAAACCCTTTAAAACCAAGGCGCTGTGCAAGTTGGTTAATGACAAACAAATTAGGTTTTGGCCCTAAAGGTGGCTCAATCAATTTTGGTCCAAGAATGATATGTTGATGACCACCACCACAATAAATATCATCATGCTCGACAAACATAGTTGCAGGTAGAACAATATCAGCAAGCTTTGCCGTATCCGTCATAAATTGTTCATGCACAACAGTAAAAAGATCATCTCGCATAAAACCTTGCCGAATAAGGCGTTGTTCAGGAGCGACATTAACCGGATTGGTATTTTGAATAAAGAGCACGTTGACTGGAGGGCCACCATAAAGCGTATCTTTATCCCCACAAAGGATGCGACCGATTTTTGATTGATCGAGGCTGCGAATAGTAGGGTCAGCCAATTTTTTTCCAGTAATCTCATCACGATTTAACACATAAATATCAGAGTTTGAAAAAAATGCCCCTCCTCCTTCATATTGCCAAGAGCCAAGTACAGCAGGAATAGAGAGCGCCGCATGCATAGCAACAGCGCCATTGCGTTGACGGGTGAAGCCAAAACCAAGGCGAAAGAAACAGCGCTTGGTCACACCAATCAGCTTGGCAAATTCTTCAATTTCCGCAACACTCAAACCAGTAATTTTGGCAGCCCATAATGGATCCTTATTAACAACGTGAGCCGCAAGTCCAAAAGGGTCATCCGTATAGGCTTTCATATAGGCGTGATCTGCATAACCATCACGAAAAAGCACATGCATCACCGCACAAGCAAGTGCCGCATCGGTTCCAGGCTTTAAGATAAGCCCAATATCAGCTTGTTTTACCGTTGCTGTTTCAAAAACATCAATCGCAACAATCTTTGCTCCACGCTCTTTACGCGCGCGTACTGCATGGGTCATCACATTAACTTGCGTAGCTGCAGCATTGGTGCCCCAAATAACAATACAATCGGATTTTTCCATTTCACGCGGATCAACACCTGCAATACGCCCTACCCCAGCAAAATAACCGGTCACCGCAGTGTTGGTACAAAAAGTAGAAAACTGCTTGGAAAAATTTCCTGCAAACCGCAACCGATTAATCGAATCACGCTGCACCAAGCCCATTGTGCCAGCAAAATAATAAGGCCAAACCGTTTGCGACCCCAATAGTTCAACTTGCTCAGTTATTTTTTCTGCAATACTATCTAGCGCTTCATCCCACCCAATAGCTTGCCATTGCCCCGCACCTTTTTTACCGACACGTTTTAAAGGTGTTAATAACCGCTCGCTATGATGGACACGCTCAGCATAACGGGCAACCTTGGCACAAACCACCCCGGCAGTATAACTATTATCTTTCGATCCTCTTACCCGACCAATACGATTATCTGCCAATAATTCTATATCTAAGGCGCATGTCGAGGGGCAATCATGAGGACATGCCGAATGTCCTATACGCAAATTCATTTGAAAATTGCCTCTCTTAAAACCGACAAAATTGATAACTTAGGACTTATAAATCACAAGCAATATTTTGATGATAACCAAGCTATTACCAATAAATAAGCATAATAACGTGAAACTTTTTGTGATCATACACGTTTATTTCAAATGATTAAGAATTTTTTTCATAATTATCTATAAAGGTAATCGCCAACAAGTTAATGACAAATTCTTAAATTAGCCAAATTCACAATTATGCAAAACAATTTCTATCCGAATCAAGGTCGAAGTAATGTCAGGTAAATTGAGCCGAAGAATATTTATGCTTTCTGCACCGCTTGCATTAGGTGCATGTAGTGCAACAGGACGCCGCATTGCTGATGCAACCCCAGTGCCAGCAAAAAAAATTAATCCCTATTATCTTGAAATGTACGGTGCAATCGACAGTGAACCTTACCCTGTCAAAGCTTCAGATATCAGTAAAATAGACCCAATCTATTGGCGACAAATTGTTGCTTATCCAAGTTCTTATACGCCAGGCACTTTAGTGGTCGATCTTAATAATTATTTTTGCTATTTTGTCATGGAAGACGATCAAGCTATCCGTTATGGGGTCGGCATTGCAGAAAATAATACCCTAAACTTTAGCGGAGATGCGATTATCGGTCGTAAAGCAATGTGGCCATCTTGGACACCAACCCCTAGCATGATGAGAAGATTGCCGGAGCGTTATGGACATCTTGGCGGCGGCATGGCACCTGGCCCACAAAATCCATTAGGCCCTCGGGCGCTTTATCTTTACCGTAATGGTCGTGATACTTTGTTCCGCTTGCATGGAACCACGGAAGAATGGAGTATTGGTAAAAACGTATCTTCTGGCTGCATCCGTTTTCTATTTCAAGATATCATCGATCTTTACAACCGCGTTACCGTGGGTAGTAAAGTTGTCGTTATTCCTCGCACTACAGATCACCAACAAGTCGCGCAACAAATCTAGCTCAAAAGCCTAGCCGAACGCATTAGACTTTAAACTAGCCATGGGAAGAAGTTCTTTCCCATGGTTGAAATGATAGAATTCAATTTATTTTCTCCTATGAGAAACGGTTGAATAAACGAAAAAACATCTTATAATTAATGCAAGGGTGTCAATTAGAATAATCTATTGGCAGGAATTTTCTTGGTCGGGCCGCTGAGAGAGCGGAGCTTTACTTATGGACCACCAAGACCAACCATTGAAATCTGTGACAACACCCCATTTCATTGCCAAAATTTATTTTTGCATTTTAATTCAAATAAAAAAGCTTATGCACTTGGAAGCTTTTGCAGGTGTCCTTTTAATTGCCGCCGCAGCTATTGCGCTATTTTGGGCCAATTCATCTTTTTATACAACCTATGTTGGTTTTTGGCATACAAAGCTTGGTATTTCATTAGGCAAGTTTTCTTTAAATTGGGATCTACATTTTTGGGTCAATGATGTCTTGATGACATTTTTCTTTCTTATTGCTGGTCTTGAAATCAGAAAAGAAATTCATAATGGCGCACTTTCAAGCATTAAACAGGCAACATTGCCGATTATTGCAGCCCTTGGCGGTGTTTTAGTACCAGCTCTCATCTATATGCTGTTTAACACAGATCCAATTAGCCATCACGGTTGGGCAGTTCCAACCGCTACAGATATCGCCTTTGCTGTTGGTATTCTAGCACTCCTAGGGCGTTCCTTGCCGAGCAATATTCGCGTAGTTCTGCTTTCACTGGCGATTATTGATGATATTATCGCCGTACTTATTATTGCAGTTTTCTATTCCAATGGCATTGACGCTTCAGCACTGCTAATTGCTGTTGCAGCTATTGGTCTTATCTATATTTTTCATTTCTTTGGTATTTCATCAGCTTTTGCTTACGCATTGCCAGCAAGTGTGCTTTGGTTTGGCCTCTGGAAAACCGGTATACACCCCTCTCTCGCGGGTGTTATTCTTGGTCTTTTAACGCCAATTATTTACCAACCTTTACAGCTTGGTAAAGACAATAAGCCCTACAAAGCCTTGATAAATCCGCTCGCGATTGTTGAAAAGCATCTTCATCCTTGGGTTGCGTTTTTCATTATGCCGGTTTTTGCGCTTGCCAATGCAGGAATTTACCTTGGCGATATCAATCTTTCCGCTAATGGCACATTCGGGATAACTATGGGAGTCATGGCAGGCCTTATAATTGGCAAGCCGCTCGGCATTATTTTAACCAGTTTTATCGCAGTTAAATTGGGTGCTTGCCGCCTGCCCCCACAAGTTGACTGGCGCGCCATGATATTAGTTGGTCTACTGGCTGGCATCGGCTTTACCATGGCTATTTTTGTTGCCATGTTAGCGTTTAGCAACCCTGAACAATTAGCAAGCGCTAAAATTGGAGTCTTATTGGGTTCAGGACTATCAGCAATTATTGGACTATTTTATGGTTTTTTATATTTAGGTTATATCAAGCAAGAGCAAAATTAGCATGATGCATTTAAAATCCAATTCATTACCAAAAGCCAATGCTCGAAAAGAAGATTTTTCAAATTTATCGCAATTTTAACAAGCTATCCTTAGAAAAAAGCTTTGATGAAGCGGTGGAATGAGCAAAGTTCGATGAAAAATAATTCAATTGCAAAAAATAGCTTTGCTATTGCCGCATTTATGCTTAAAAGCTATCTTTAATGAGATAAATTACCATAGAGAGTTTTGTAATGGCAGAAGACGACAGCTTTATTCGCGAAGTTAACGAAGAAATTCGTCAAGAAAAAGCACGTGCTTTATGGGGCAAATTTGGTCCAATGATAATTGGCGCGGCTGTCGCCCTTGTGCTTGGCACTGCTGTTTGGCAAGGTTATAGCTATTGGCAAAATAAAAAGGCCGGAACTATCGGCGATGCTATGTTAACAGCCGAAAGCTTTGTCAAAGGCGGTAAAGTTGATGAAGCAATTGCAGCATTAAAGCAGATTGAATCCTCTGATTTTGGCGGCTATCCTTCACTTGCCCAAATGCGTGAAGCGGGGCTAACCTTGGAACAAGGCAACAAACAAGCAGCTGTTGCTATGTTCGATAAAATCGCTCAAAATAGTGATACACCAAGCGCATTAAAAGATATTGCTAGTATTCGCGCAGCTTATATATTAGTTGATACAGCGGATTTTAATGAATTAAGCCAACGTGTTACTGTTTTTGCATCTGATAATAATCCTATGCGGCTATCAGCGCGCGAAATTTTAGGACTTTCGGCATGGAAAGTTGGCAATTTAGCTGAAGCTAAAAACTATTTTGAACAAATTATTAATGACAGTGAGAGTGCTGGCAGCGGCGTAGCAGCCCGAGCTCAACTTATGTTGAGCTTGATCAATAGCCGCACAGAAAGTGCAAAAGGCTAATTTATGGCGCTTACAATCGCTATTATTGGAAGACCCAATGTTGGGAAATCCACTTTATTTAATCGTCTTGTTGGTCAAAAGCTAGCAATTGTCGATGATACACCAGGCGTCACTCGCGACCGCCGGCATCACGCCGCGCGTTTACAAGATTTACGTTTTGACATTATTGATACCGCCGGGCTTGAAGAAGCTGCCAATGACACGCTTGAAGGCAGAATGCGGGCGCAAACACGCGCGGCTATTGAAGAAGCAGATCTTATTCTTTTTGTATTGGATGCAAAAGCTGGCCTTACGCCAGCCGACACAACATTTGCGTCGCTTGTACGCAAATCAGGTAAGCCAATTATTCTTATTGCCAATAAATCCGAAGCAAAAGATGCAAATGGCAATTTTTATGATGCTTGGAAATTAGGCTTTGGTGAACCATGTCCTATTTCTGCCGAGCATGGTCTTGGCATGTCAGACTTGCGTGATGCCATAGTTGAAGCGGTTGGCTCAGAAAAGGCATTTGAAAAAGAAAAAGAAGAAGAACGCCTCAAAATCGAATCTGCTTCCATTGGTGACGACATTGAAGATCCAGATGCTGAAGAGCCAGAATATGACGATACAAAACCGTTGCGTATCGCCATTGTTGGCCGCCCAAATGCTGGCAAATCGACATTGATTAATACCATGCTTGAGGAAGACCGTTTGTTGACCGGGCCTGAAGCTGGCATCACCCGCGATTCTATCTCAGTGGATTGGGAATGGCGCGGTAGAAAAATCAAACTTCATGACACAGCAGGTTTACGGCGTAAATCTCGCGTGCAAGAAAAGTTGGAAAAGCTTTCGGTTGCCGATACTTTAAGAGCCGTTCGCTTTGCCGAAGTGGTCATTGTTCTTTTTGATGCAACAATTCCTTTTGAAAAGCAGGACTTACAGATTGTTGACCTTATTATACGTGAAGGTCGCGCACCAATTATTGCTTTTAATAAATGGGACTTAATCGAAAACCGGCAGGAAACCTTAACCGAATTACTAGAAAAATGTAGTAGGCTTCTGCCACAAGTTCGCGGTTTACGGGCTATTCCTATTTCGGGTGAACGCGGCCAAGGCATTGATAAGATGATGGAAAATGTTGAAATGGTTCACCGTATATGGAACCGGCGCATTTCTACAGCAAAACTTAATCGTTGGCTTGGTGGGATTATTACCCACCATCCACCGCCTGCAGTATCCGGCCGCCGGTTAAAAATTAAATATATGACGCAGATTAAGACAAGACCACCAGGCTTTGTTATATCTTGCTCGCGTCCTGATGCAATGCCACAATCCTATTTACGTTATCTTATCAATAGCCTACGTGAAACTTTTAAGATGCCCGGCGTTCCGATAAGGCTATCAATGCGCAAGCCGGATAATCCTTTTGCAGGACGCGCTAAGAAAAAGCATTAAGCAAACTTCTATAGCCTAGATAAAAAGCGCCATTGCTGAAAAAGCATTGGCGCTTTTTTGATTTGCCGAACAGTTAGCCGAAGAAAAAATGCAATGGCGACTTTCAATATTTTATTGAAATTAGATAAATTAATTTACTTATCTCTTAAGTGACCTCAATATTTATAGTTAATATCCATAATTATTTTTTTTAATTAAAAACACGATATCAATAATTAAATTTAATAAGGCGCAGCATTCTTTTGAACTTTTTACTTAATTAAGACGTCATGCAGCAAAATCTAATAAAAAAACACTCGCTAAATTTTCAACAAATCCCTCTATTCCCCGCACTTTAACAATCACATACAAAAAATTTATTTTTTTCGAAATTAATTATATACGAACCCGTTAACCAATGTTATTAACCTTTTGTTCGCTCGAACACACATTGTTAACCTTAAATAAATTTTACTATTGCATTCTACCCAAATCATAAGGGTGGAAACATTGTGATTCTATCCCCAACTTATTTTGTCTATTGCGCTGGAGTTTATGCGGTGAGTATTTTTCAAAACTTTTTTGGCCATCAATCGCCTAAGAATCACGTTGAATACCGTCTCACTGCACCTGCAAGTTATCATATGCCAGAGGGACGCTATTATGAAGCACCTTTGATGCTACCTGAAAAGCGCTCACCTACTCGCTACCTTTTTCCACTAATCCTAGGCGCTGGCATTTCAATTATTGGAATGTCGACACTGCAAAAACAAATGACTGCGCCGCTTGTTGCAGCTAATACAACGCTTTTTATCAGCACTCCCACCGTTACGAAAAATAAAAAAGCAGATCGCGTCTTACAGTCAGATAATGTCGCTGAACTAAAGGCTAGTCGGCAGCGCTTTAATGAACAAGTGCGAATATCAGCCACCTTTACCGACACTGCATTTGCTCAACCCTACAGCATGCAGTCAGGGGAGCTTTCAAGCGATCAACGAATTAATAGCGCCGCAAAACAAGCTTTTATGCCGCGAAAAAGCAATGATTTACGTCTTGTTTTAGCTGACACTCAATTGGATCGCAGTATAAAGCTGCCAACAATCTCTCAGCTAGAACAACAGCATATTGCTCGTCTTGTTCCGCCCGAGAAAGCTAAGGATCAATTCCAAATTGCACTTGGGATAATTCCAGTGCCTAAACGCAAAGAACTTCCCAAACTCGCAGTTCCTGACATGCTAGCTTCATTGGTTACTAACGATAAGCCTGACATTCTTGCTCTTGGCTACGCGCCAGCCAATGCTGGGACAGCTAAAGAATCTCCTTTTGATTCCATCTTGACTGATGCAGAAAAAACTGCAGGACGTTTTATTCCACCAATTGGTCCTAAAGACCATGCGTGGGCTGCCACACCTTTACCTGCATCTTCATTTACCGCCAAAGAACAAAAATGCCTCGCTGAAGCTGTTTATTTTGAAGCACGAGGCGAGACATTAAAGGGGCAAGCTGCGGTCGCACAAGTTGTCCTTAATCGGGTTAGAAATCCCTCTTATCCAAATACTGTTTGCGGCGTTGTTTATCAAAATGTTAACTGGCGCAATCGATGCCAATTTTCTTTTGCATGTGATGGGAAAAAGCATCTCGTCACAGAAAAGCGCCATTGGCGCATTGCACAAGACATTGCTAAGGCCGTTTCAGCAGGACAAATCTGGTTGCCTGAGGTTGGCTCTTCGACCCATTATCACGCCGTTTACGTACGCCCAAACTGGGCAAGTTCTATGTATAAAATGGAAAAAATTGGATTACACATATTTTACCGAACAAAAAATGGCGGATGGGGTTGATTTCCCTCAAACATCGCAGAACGTGTCAAAGATGCCTTTAATCAAACATTTTAAAATATTTGATTAAAGGTATGTATTGCACATTTTTTCAAGATTTTTGATGCCAAGGAATCATTTTAATATTATTCTACCTCCCAACACCCAATCCATAGATGAGAAACAATCACACAAAAAAGAAAACAAAAAATATTATATGTCTATATTTCGGGCTAGATAATGAAGCCAATTTACTGCATTCAAAAATTTTTTCCCGCTGTTTCTCAAATTACTGCTAAAAAACTATGCTATTCTCTGTGTTAGAGCTACTTTCAAGCCTTGACGAATTGCTCCAGTAACAATATGTTGCGCGCAACCTAAAAGGTTAAAGCTAGTACGTTGCCACTCATTGATAGGGGACATTCATGGCCAAAGGGAATCAGCCTGAAAAGCCACATAGTGATACCATTAATGAGCATCAACACTCAAACATGACGGATTTGGACGAACGCAAACATCGCCTAGAAGAGGCTTTGATTAAAAAGGGAGCGTTTAAACAACCTGAACCAGAGAAAACACCGCCTAGCTCAAGCTATGCTATAAAGCTTTCAAGCGAATTTTTAGCAGCAATAGTTGTTGGTGTCGTTTTGGGTCTTGGCTTTGATCAATTAATTGGTACAAATCCTTGGGGATTAATTGTTTTTCTCTTTCTTGGATTTGCCGCTGGCGTTATGAATGTTTTACGTTCTGTAGGCATGATAGAGCAAAGCTCTATTGGCAAACAGAAGAACAATAAAGATAATTAGGCCAAAAGGCCGATTTGACTGCTTATTAAGGAGGCAACGTTGGATCCTATTCATCAGTTTCAAATAATAGATCTGATCCATATTAATATCGGTAGTTGGAATTTATCATTTACCAATGTATCCCTTTTTATGGTTATAACTATTGTCGCCTCAGCAGCATTTTTGCTTTTGACCTCTTCAAGCCGTGGTCTTGTGCCAACACGTGGACAGTCGGTCTCAGAAATGGCTTATGAATTTGTGGCAAATACCTTGCGCGAATCTGCTGGAACACAAGGCATGCGGTTTTTCCCGCTCGTATTTTCCTTGTTTATGTTCGTATTGGTTGCCAACTTCATTGGTCTTTTCCCTTACTTCTACACTGTTACAACTCAAATTATGATCACTTTTGGTTTGGCGATGCTCGTTATATTGACCGTTGTATTTTACGGTGTATTTAAGCATGGCGTTGGC
Source organism: Bartonella sp. HY761 (assembly GCF_026743145.1). NCBI lineage: Bacteria > Pseudomonadati > Pseudomonadota > Alphaproteobacteria > Hyphomicrobiales > Bartonellaceae > Bartonella > Bartonella sp. HY761. The sequence goes on along the minus strand of NZ_CP104887.1, from coordinate 1,182,852 downwards.
TTTTTCAAACTTTTCGTTCCTAAAGGTGTACCAGCGGTCATTGTACCAATTGTAACAATCATTGAAGTTATTTCGTTTTTATCACGTCCCATCAGCCTTTCAGTTCGTTTGTTCGCCAATATGTTGGCAGGCCATATTACGTTGAAAGTGTTTGCAGGTTTTTGCGTTGGCTTAGCTGCAATGGGGCCAATTGGTTTTGGCGGCGCTATCTTGCCTTTGGCAATGAATGTCGCTATTACAGCACTTGAATTTTTGGTTGCATTCTTGCAAGCATATGTGTTCACAGTATTGACCTGTATGTATCTCAACGATGCAGTGCATCCTGGTCACTAACCAACCGGCGGTCAACCGCCACATTCCAATATGCGCATAAACCATCAAAAGCGCTTTATTCAAAGGAGAATTTTATGGAAGCGGAAGCAGCAAAATACATCGGCGCCGGTCTAGCCTGTTTTGGTATGGCAGGAACAGCTCTTGGTCTTGGCAACATTTTCGGTAGCTATCTTTCAGGCGCATTGCGCAACCCATCAGCTGCTGACAGCCAGTTCGGCCGTCTTGTATTTGGTTTTGCTGTGACAGAAGCTTTGGGCATTTTCTCATTGCTCGTTGCTCTTATCCTTCTGTTCGCATAATCACATTTTAAAGATGTGCCCTTTAACTCGGGCACATCTTTCAAGCTATAATTCCAGATTATATCAGATTACACTTCGATAAACCGATTAAGGTTTATTGCTTCTATGAAGGATGAATTGGATGTTCGTGTCCTCAGCTTTTGCACAAGGCGTTGAATCCACTGCAGAGCATGCCTCAGCTGGGCATGGTGGCAGCAGTTTCCCTCCCTTTGATTCGACCTATTTTGCATCCCATCTTTTTTGGTTGATCATTTGTTTTGGTCTTTTTTATATTTTTATTGCAAGAATTGCTGTTCCACGCATAGGTTCTGTCATTGAAAATAGACGCGATCGTATCGCATCTGATCTAGATCAAGCCGCCCGTATGAAACAAGATGCAGATGCTGCTGTTAGCGCTTATGAAAAAGAACTTTCGGAAGCACGCGCAAGAGGCCTTGTTATTGCACAAGCTGCTAATGATGAAGCAAAAGCAAAGGCTGAACGGGAACGTAAAACCGTAGAAGCTGAATTAGAAGAAAAATTAGCTGCTGCAGAAAAGCGCATTGGTGATATTAAAGACCGTGCAATGCAAGATGTTGGCCAAATAGCAGCTGATACAGCGAAACAAATTGTTCAAGATTTTATTGGCAGCGAGGCAACTGCTGATTCTTTAACTAAAGCCGTTAAATCAGTAAGCGAATAAGAGGAGAACATAATGACCGATACTTTTTGGGCCCTTATTGCGCTTGTACTATTTTTGGCGATTTTAGCCTATTTAAAAGTTCCAAGTTGGATTGGCAAAGCCTTAGATGCACGCTCGTTACGCATATCTGAAGAATTGGAAGATGCTCGCCGCTTACGTGAAGATGCACAACAGCTTTTAGCTGAATATCAACGCAAGCGTTCTGAAGCGGAAAAGGAAGCCGCTGACATTATTGCAGTTGCGCAACGCGAAGCAGTTGCACTAACAGAAGATGCACGTCGCAAGACCGAAGAATATGTAGAGCGCCGCAATCGTTTGGCCGAGCAAAAAATTTCTCTTGCTGAAGCCGATGCAATTGCTGCAGTACGTTCCAAAGCTGTTGATATTGCAATCGCAGCTGCCGGAAAAATAATTAGCGAAGAATTAGACAGCAATAAATCAGATAAATTGTTTCATAATTCGCTAGAGCAAGTTAAAACAAAACTTAATTAAGTTTATTTTTTGAAAATAAAAAGCCGCCCAGTGGGCGGCTTTTTTGATTTTATTAACTTTATTTATAAAACGCCCTTCCTAAAAATAACATCCACAACAAGCCATGAGTTACAAGTTGTATCGAAATTTAAAACAGTTGGATATTATAGATAACTTGGCTAAGCCTCGTAAAAAGCCAAATCTACCTGACTTTTCGTATGACGAATAATTCTCAATGGATGTTTTAACCTTTTAGTCTTTTTCACATAAATGCTGAATGCACGTCTAACGGCAAAACTGGTTAGGAGTGAATGAAAAAATTTTTAAAGATTTTTAATTACTGTTAAAGTCAACGCTTTTCATATAGCTTTACCATGACTACTTTAAACGCTGGCACCTATGCCAATATTAGCAACTTTTTTGATTTAAGAGGTAAAACATGACACCAGATTTAATCGAGCGCTTTGTTGCTATTGTTGGTAGTAATAACGCAATTACGGATCCCGATATTTTAAGCTCTTATTTAATTGAGCAGCGTGGGCTTTATCACGGCAAGACGCCGCTTTTATTACGCCCGCAATCTACTCAAGAAGTCTCAAAACTAATGCAGCTTGCCAATGAAACAAAAACCGCCATTGTTCCGCAAGGAGGCAATACTGGTCTCGTCGGCGCCCAACAGCCTGATATAAGTGGCAACCAAATCATTATTTCATTAGCGCGGCTCAATAAAATTCGCTCTATAGATGTGGAGGGGAATCTTATATTGGCAGAAGCAGGCGTTATTTTAAAAAATCTACAAGAAGCTGCCGATGATGCCAATCGACTTTTTCCGCTTTCACTTGGTTCTGAAGGTTCATGCCAAATTGGCGGCAACTTGTCGTCGAATGCTGGTGGTACTGCCGTGCTATCTTATGGCAATAGCCGGGAATTATGTCTCGGTGTTGAAGTTGTATTGCCTGATGGCCGCATATTGGATGATTTACGCCAAGTTAAAAAAGATAATAGCGGATATGATTTAAAAGATCTTTTTATTGGTGCCGAAGGTACGCTAGGTATTATTACAGCGGCAGTGCTAAAACTATATCCAAAGCCACGCGGCAAAGCTGTAGCATATGTTGGCGTAAAATCGCCTTTTGAAGCGCTTAAGCTTTTTACTATTGCCCATGATAAGGCGAGTACTATGCTTACGGGGTTTGAATTAATGCCGCGCATAGGACTAGAATTTACGATCGATTACAACGCTAAAAGTCGCGATCCATTCTCTGCGCCTTACCCTTGGTATGTGTTGATTGATATTTCCTCTCCCCACTCAGATAGTGAAGCACGCCAATTCATTGAAGATATTTTAAGTGAAACCTTTGAAAAAAATATTATTCTAGATGCGGTTATTGCTAGCAATAAAACACAAGAGAACGAATTCTGGACTATGCGTGAAGAGATGTCACCGGCTCAAAAAAAACAAGGTGGCTCGATTAAGCATGACATCTCCGTTCCTGTAGCTTCAATTCCAGATTTTATTGCTGAAGCGGGCGAATTGGTTGAAAGCCTTATTCCTGCGGCTCGCATCGTCTGCTTTGGCCATATGGGTGATGGCAATCTTCACTATAATATCACTCAACCAATTGACATGGATCGGCAAGAATTTTTGTCCAAATGGGCTAATGTTAATCATCATGTTCACACGCTTGTTATGCGCTATGGTGGTGCCTTTTCTGCAGAACATGGTATTGGCCAACTCAAAAGACAAGAACTTATTGCCTTTAAATCCCCAGTCGCTATCGATTTAATGCGAAAAATTAAATCAGCCTTTGATCCAAATGGCATTATGAACCCGGGAAAAATGTTATAAGCTTATAACTTATATTTGTACTTTAGCATGTTGATAATGATTAATTTCGCAAATATTGTTAAATATGGCGCAAATATGGCTATTCTATTATTGCAATATGGCAGGCGATCAATAATAAAAATATAGAATAATTCTTAGGAGGACACAGATATGCACTCACATGAAGCTGATTCACATCAGCCAGACCCGCATGATACACGTAAAAGAATTTATGCAATTGTATCGAGCGCCTCTGGCAACCTAGTTGAATGGTATGATTTTTACGTATATGCATTCACATCAATTTATTTTGCTGCGTTATTTTTTCCATCAAACGGCGACACAACCCAAGAGCTATTGAAGGCAGCAGGCGTTTTCTTTGTTGGCTTTCTTATGCGCCCCATTGGTGGCTGGTTATTTGGTCGCATCGCCGATAAATATGGGCGCAAACGCTCATTGCTTATTTCCGTTTTGATGATGTGCGCCGGTTCATTTTTAATTGCGCTTTTGCCGACTTATGAAACAATTGGCATATTAGCACCAATTTTTCTTTTGCTTTTGCGTATGTTACAGGGACTTTCCGTTGGCGGCGAATATGGTACGACGGCAACTTATATGAGTGAAGTAGCACTTAAAGGTCGTCGCGGATTTTTCAGCTCATTCCAATATGTAACTCTCATTGGTGGTCAATTATTGGCCTCACTGGTGGTGTTTATTCTTGCTAGCTATCTGGATGATGAGGCTTTGAAAAGCTGGGGTTGGCGCGTTCCATTTTTCATTGGTGGTTTAGCAGCAATTGTGGCGCTTTACTTGCGTTCAAACCTTCATGAAACTTCAACAGAAGAAACACGCACAAGTAAAGAAGCAGGTAGCATTGTCGCTTTGTTGCGCAATCATGGCAAAGCATTTTTATTGGTACTTGGTTTTACAGCTGGCGGTTCTTTAACTTTTTATACCTACACTACCTATATGCAAAAATTCTTAGTAACAACTGCAGGTTTTGAGAAACATGCTGCAACAACTTTGATGACCGCAGCTCTTTTTGTTTTCATGATAATACAACCATTTTTTGGTATGCTTGCAGATCGTATCGGAACCAGAAAATCACTGCTTATTTGGACGGTATTATCGATCATCTGCACAATTCCCGCGTTAAAAATCATTGGCAGCGCAACATCGCCCTATGTCGTTTTTTTTACCATTGTGGTCATGCTCGCCATTACTAGCCTATACACCTCAATTAGTGGTATTGTTAAAGCTGAAATGTTCCCCGCTTCAGCTCGGGCGTTGGGGGTTGGTCTGTCTTATGCGATTGCAAATGCAATTTTTGGTGGTTCGGCTGAAACCGTTGCACTTGGAATGAAGCAACTTGGACATGAAAACTATTTCTATATTTATGTAACAATCATGATGGTCGTTGCATTTATCGCCGCACTGCTCATGCCTGATGCTCGCAAAAAAGGCTATTTGCAAGGACATGGTATCCACTAAATGAGCGCAATTTGGCCATGAATAGCTGCAGTTATATTAGCTAGAGCTATTTAATTTCAAAAAAAGCTCTAGTTATTTTTGCTATATTTTAAACAAAAATCTTACTGAAATTGCTAAAATAATTAAAAAAAGCCGCAACAATGTAATATTGTTGCGGCTTTTTTAATATTTATGATGAAATAATCAATATCGAGATTTTAACCAGTAAAACGATGGGCTTTTCTTGTTACAATTGGAACAGAAGCCCAAAAGCATTTTTATCACCTACGGCGGCGGCCCCGTTGCGGCTTTTGCGCCATGTTACGGTTTCTTTTGCCTGTTTTATGATGAGAAAGCATTGAGAATGGTAATTCTTGCGGCTTAGTCAACATCTCAAAGCGTAAAGCACCCGCAACCGGCAAGGCTTCAACCAAACGCACAGATACAACGTCACCCATTTGGAAACCTTTTTGGCTGCGCTCTCCAACCAAAGCATGACGGGCTTCATCATAAAGGTAATATTCAGCGCCAAGCGTTGATATTGGTATAAAGCCATCAGCACCATAAGGATCAAGCTGGACAAATAAACCTGACTTAGTCACACCGGTGATACGGCCTGAAAATTCAGCATTTATTTTATCGGCAAAATAATGCGCTATTAAGCGGTCGGTTGTTTCACGTTCTGCTGCCATAGCACGGCGTTCTGTTTGCGAAATTTGTGCCGAGATTTCGCCAAGCTGCTCTTCCTCACGATCAGTCAAACCATCATTGCCTAGCTTTAACGCCTTGATAAGCGCGCGATGCACAATTAAATCCGCATAGCGGCGAATAGGTGAGGTAAAATGCGCATAATTATGCAGAGTTAAACCAAAATGACCAATATTATCTGGACTATATTCAGCTTGAGCTTGCGAACGCAAGACGACCTGATTAACCAAATCCTGCTGTTCGCTGCCCTTTACCTTACTCAAAATGGCATTAAACTTAGATGGCGTAAGGTCAGCACCGCGGGCAAGCGGTAAGCCAATTGTTGCCAAAAATTCACGCAAGCTTTCTTGCTTAGCAAGCGATGGCTGGTCATGAATTCGGAAAATTAATGATTGACCTTTGCTTTTCAAGGTTTCTGCAGCAGCGACATTGGCAGCAATCATACATTCTTCAATTAAGCGATGCGCATCAAGACGCAATGGAATATAAACATCCTTAACGCGCCCTTCTTCATCAAGAAGCAGCTTCTTTTCAGGTAAATCAAGGTCCAAAGGCTCACGCTTGTCACGCGCTTTTTTAAGGCTATCATAGGCCTTCCAAAGCGGCTTCAAGATTGTATCAATAATCGGTGCGGTTTTTTCATCCAACACCCCGTCAATTGCTTTTTCCGCTTGTTGATAGCTTAACTTGGCATGGGAGCGAATCATTACTCGATGGAAACTGTGGCTTAGCTTGTGACCATCCTTATTATAGACCATACGCACGCCCATAGCTGGGCGCTCTTCACCCTCACGCAGCGAGCAAAGATTATTAGAAATCCGCTCTGGCAGCATAGGCACAACGCGATCGGGAAAATAAACGGAATTGCCGCGTTTTAATGCCTCCCTATCCATTGCCGAATTAGGACGGATATAAGCAGAAACATCAGCAATAGCTACCATAACAATGTGACCATGTGCATTGGCCTCATTGCTGTCTGGCTCAGCATAAACTGCATCATCATGATCTTTAGCATCATGGGGATCAATCGTTACAAACGGAATATCGCGCCAATCTTCGCGCCCTGCTCCATCTTTACAATCAGCCATGACTACTGGCTTAACATTTTCAGATTCCTGCAAAACCTCTTCAGGAAAAATATGCGGTATGGAATGAGCGTAGATTGCAATCATTGAAAGTGCTTTTTCACTTTCAATACTACCCACCACTTGCCGCACCATGCCACGTTTTAAACCATAGCGGCTATCACGACCAAGTGTCACTTCAACAAGATCATTTTCCTTGGCATTTTCTAATGATTGCGGATCAATAAGAATAGGATCTTGCTTGCGATCAACCGGCTCCAACCGCCATTCGCCTTTTATCTCGCGCAACACACCAAGAACAGTACTATTTTTCTTGTCCACTTTACGAATAAGGCGCCCTGTATAAGCAGGGCCTTTTTCTTTAGATGGAAAAACTTTAGCGGTGATACGATCACCAACACCAATAGCAGGACCACCGGCGACTTTACCGGCGCGCAATAAAACAATCGGCGGCTCATCATCATGCCAATCGACAGGTCGACCAAGTAATGAACCATCTTTATCGCGACCAAAAATATCCAGCACTGCAACCGGCGGTAAACTACCCTTAGAATGAATAGTTTTACGCCGCTTTTCAATAACCCCATCATCAGCCAAACTGCGTAAAAGATTTTTCAGCCAAATGCGGCCTTCGCTTTTTAAACCAAAGGCTTTGGCAATTTCACGCTTACCGTTACTTCCTGGATTATCAGAAATAAATTGCACCACATCTTCGCGGCTTGGTAGATGAACCATTGCCTTATTAGGACTAGATTTGCTGTTGCTTTTCTTTGGTTTTTTAGCCAAGATTACTCTGCTTTCTTTACACTAGCCTTTTTAGGGGCTGCAGTCTTTTTCGTCACAGCAGCTTTTTTAGGAGCGGCTTTTTTAGCAGCTTTGGGCTTTTCATCGCTATTCTCACCCGCCACCTTCTTTGTTACTGCTTTTTTGGCTGCCGTTTTTTTAGTTGCGGCCTTTTTAGCTGGCGCTTTTTTGGCTGCAGCTTTTTTTGTAGGCGTTTTAGCTGCCTTTGCGGCTAGCAAGGCAATTGCTTCTTCAAGCGTTAAGCTTGCAGGATCCATACCCTTAGTTATGGTAGCATTTATTTTACCCCAATTAACATAGGGGCCATAACGCCCATCACGCACGGTAATTTCGCCACCATCAGGATGCGCACCTAAATTAGCTATAGGTTTTGCACTTGCAGCGCTTGCACGACCACCGCTTTTATTAGCCTTGTCAGCAAGCACGCTCACTGCACGGTTAATACCAATGCTAAACACTTCATCAGCATTTTCTAGGTTAGCATATTTTCCATCATTGGCAATATAAGGGCCGTAGCGCCCAATGCTTGCTGTAATCATCGTGCCAGTTTCAGGATGCAAACCAATATCACGCGGCAAAGCCAACAAAGCTTGTGCCTTTTCAAAATCAATATCGGCCATTTGCCAACCTTTTGGTAAGCCGGCACGTTTAGCATCTTTACCATCACCACGTTGTACATAAGGACCAAAACGTCCAGTGCGCAAAGTGATATCCTCGCCAGTTTCAGGATCCTGCCCTAACACTGCAGGTTCATCACCTAGTGCTTTACCATCACCTTCACCCTCACTACCAAGCTGACGCGTAAATTTACATTCAGGATAGTTAGAGCAACCAACAAATGCACCATAGCGGCCAAGTTTTAACGATAACTGCCCTTGCTTACATAATGGGCAAGAGCGCGGATCTGATCCATCTTCACGCGCAGGGAAAGCAATTGGTGCAAGTACCTCATTCAAAACATCAAGAACAGCTGTTACTCGCAAATCAGCAATGTCGGCAATAGAAGACGAGAATTGCTGCCAAAAATCGCGCAAAACATCTTTCCAAACCAACTTACCATCTGAAATAAGATCAAGCTTGTCTTCAAGGCTAGCGGTAAAGTCATATTCAACATAGCGGTTGAAAAAGTTTTCAAGGAAAGCAGTAACCACCCGTCCCTTGGCTTCAGGAATAAGCTTGCGCTTATCGATATTGATGTAATCACGGTCCTGCAATGTCGCAAGAGTGGACGCATAGGTGGACGGCCTTCCAATTCCTAATTCTTCAAGCTTTTTAATCAAGCTTGCTTCTGAATAACGTGGCGGCGGCTCGGTGCTATGCTGGTCAGCGTCAATGCGAGATTGGGTGAGCACCTCATTCTTTTCCATAAATGGCAAACGTGCGCTGCCCTCATCATCTCCTGCATCTTCCTCACGAACATCCATATAGGCTGCCAAAAAGCCATCAAAACGAATAACCGAACCCGTTGCACGTAGATCGGCAATAGACTCGCCATTTCTTGCAGCTATATCAACCGTAGTTCGTTCAATATCGGCCGGTAACATTTGACTGGCTATTGCACGCTTCCAAATAAGATCATAAAGGCGATATTGGTCGGCATCCAAAAATGCCTTCATGGATTGCGGCGTGCGTGAAAAATCAGTTGGTCTAATCGCCTCATGCGCTTCTTGCGCATTTTTAGCTTTTGCTGAATAAAAGCGTGGCTTTTCCGGCACATAATTATTGCCGAAAGTTTTAGCAATCGATTTACGCGCACCATCAATACCTTCTGGCGCCATTTGCACACCATCAGTACGCATATAGGTTATGAGACCAGTTGTTTCCCCGCCAAGATCAACACCTTCATAAAGGCGCTGCGCAACTTGCATAGTGCGTGATGCAGAAAAGCTTAAGCGCGATGACGCCGCTTGCTGCAAGGTAGATGTTGTAAAAGGAGGACCAGGATTGCGCTTTGTTGGCTTTGCTTCCATTGTTTCAATTTTGAAACTCGCACCAACTAACATTTTGCGAATTTTTTCTGCCTGCTCGCCATTCTTAATATCAAGCTTGCCAAGCTTCTTACCTTCAAAATCGGTAAGACGCGCAATAAATTTTTCCTGACGCGGCGTATTAAGTTCAGCTGCAATCGTCCAGTATTCTTCACGAATAAACCGCTCAATTTCTGCCTCACGATCACAAATCAAACGCAGCGCTACCGACTGTACACGCCCAGCAGAGCGCGCACCCGGCAACTTGCGCCATAATACTGGCGACAAATTAAAGCCAAAGAGATAATCTAATGCGCGACGAGCAAGATAAGCATTTACCAACGCATCATCAATTTGGCGAGGATGCGCCATAGCGTCAAGCACGGAGCTTTTAGTGATAGCATTAAAAACAACGCGGCTTACTGGCTTGTCTTTTAAAACGCGCTTCGCGTTTAGCACATCAAGCACATGCCACGAAATTGCCTCCCCTTCACGATCCGGATCGGTTGCGAGTATCAATTGGTCAGCATCCTTGACCGCTTTAGCAATTTCAGACAAGCGCTTTGCCGACGCGCTGTCTGTATCCCATTTCATGGCAAAATCTTCATCAGGCAAAACAGAACCATCTTTGGCTGGCAGATCACGCACATGACCAAATGAGGCAAATACCTTATAGTCGCTTCCCAGATATTTATTAATTGTTTTTGCTTTTGCTGGTGATTCGACAACAACTACTTTCATCTTCAATTCCCATTTTGGAACGAACCTATTGGTTAAATAAGTCATCCCTTGTGTTAAATCGCATCAAAATTCAATAATCGCGAAAAAAATTCTCAGCATTCAAATGAACAGTCAATGAGATAACGTCAAGTCCTGATTTAAAATTAACCATAAATAAGATGTTTTTTGGCAAAAATATCGCACTAGTATTGGCTTACCCTTGAAATATCTTATCATACAGATATTTTTAATCATTCATTCAATTATGCAATGAAACACAAATCGCCCAATATAATAAGTCAAAATTAATGTGATAAATTATTGTGTTAGGCAAACCATCGCATTAGATAAACGACTAAGAGAGCCGAGGTTACATGACCGACCAAGAGAATCAAAACATTAAATCGGCTAACGAAATTGATAAACTCGGCACAATTAACTATATATATGAAATGGCACTTTCGCTAAAATTAATGGCAGCTAAGGTTAACGAGCCACTGCTTTTTTTCTTGCTTGAAGTTGTAGAGAAAGAAAGTTTACTGAAATTTCAAAATTATAATGAGATGTTAAATCAAAAACCTGGCGCCAGTGACACCAAACCTCCCGAATGACGCAGCACCTTGCCTGCAAGGTCAAGCTCCAAAATGGCAAGATAGACCTTTGGCAAAGACAAATCACAATACAGAGCCAAAGTCTCCATATCAATCGGTGTTACTGATAAATGCCCCAAAAGAACTTGCCTTTCCTTTTTGCTAAGGTCATCATCCAAATTGCTATTATTAATGTCACAGTGATTTAAATTATTAAGAGAAAAGCTCTGGGATATTTGCGGGCTTGTCATTGATATAATGTTTTCCATAGAAGTATCATTAACTTCAAGCAAATGCTGATCTATAGCTTCTGGAAGTTCAAACGGCAGCATCTTATCAAATAATGTCATTTCAGGGCAAAGAGGTGTGAGGCTTTCAATAATATCCTTTGCACAATCAACAAGACTGGCGCCCTCCTTAATCAAACCATTGGTGCCAACTGCACGCGGATCAAGTGGCGAACCTGGTATTGCAAAAACCAAGCGCCCATAATCAGCAGCTAATCGTGCTGTAATTAATGAACCAGAACGCTTTGCGGCCTCAACGACCAACAATCCTAAACCAATACCTGCAATCAATCGATTTCGGCGCGGAAAATCTTGCGCCCTTGGCTGCCAGCCAATTGGCATTTCACTTATAACAAGACTACCCCTTTTTAATAAATGCTGATAAAGGTCACCATGTTCAGGCGGATAAATATGATCAAGCCCCCCTGCCATAACAGCAATCGTTCCAGTATTTAGGCTAGCCTGATGGGCAGCCCCATCAATGCCGCGTGCAAAACCCGATAGGCTAATAAGTCCAGCTTCCCCTAAGCTTGCAGCAAACTGACTTGCTAATTTTTGCCCCGCAGCAGAAGCGTTACGCGAACCAACTATGCCAATAGCCGTATTTTGCAATAACTTTAAATTACCCTTAGCAGATATTAGTGGTGGCGGATTATCAATAGCGCGCAATAAAGGCGGATAGTCTGGCTCACCAATACCGATAAAATGGATATTATTACGCTGGGCAAAATCAAGCTCACGCTCTGCATCGCTTGCCTTTGCAATGCGAATCTTGCGCCCACCCCCATGCGCCACCAATTCTGGCAAAGCTAACAAAGCCTGCTCTGCCGAACCAAAGCGCTCAATCAACTGACGAAAAGTTTGAGGCCCAACATTTTCACTACGAATAAGCTGTAACCATGAAAGCCTTTGCTTTTCACTTAATTTTATCCCCCGCGTTCTAATCACAATCCCCTTTTATTTCCCTTTCGCGCCTATTTTACTCTCATTTCCACACATTAGCCGACTAATATTACCCCTATGTTTAACAATAATCAAAAGCCCCATCAAGACTAATATTGCGGTTATAAGTGGAGAGGTAAGAAAATAGGCTGCAAGCGGCACAACGATAATCGCAACAAGTGCAGAAAGCGAGGAATAACGTGTTATAAAAGCAGTAATCAGCCACACGCCAAGAAAGATAAATCCACCTTGCCAAAAAATTGCAAAAACCACACCAATATAGGTAGCAACGCCTTTCCCTCCCTTAAACTGCAGCCAAACTGGATAAAGATGCCCCAAGAACGCAAAAAAACCTGCAATCAACCCTGCTCCAGGAAAAAGCACATTAAACAAAATAGCTGCAACAGCTCCTTTTAAAGCGTCACACAAAAGCGTAGCGGCTGCTAGTTTTTTATTTCCGGTACGTAACACATTGGTCGCCCCAATATTACCTGAACCAATATTGCGAACATCTCCTAGACCTGCAGCCTTGGTAAAAAGAAGACCAAAAGGAATTGACCCCAATAAATAACCTAGAATAGCTGCGGCGATGATCCACAAAGCTGGAATTGCTGACAATTCATCAAAAAGCATAAAGGCCAATCCTTAAATCTGACTGCTAAAAACTATCAATAACAGTTAAAACATTTTTGCTAAAAGGAAAAGCAGCCATTAATGCAAAAAGAAAATGAAAAACGAAAATTCTCGGTTTCAAAAAATATGCAATGAAATGATTTAACCTGGCGCTTTAAATTGCTGCCAACACTAATTATTATTATAGCTTATCTTATAAACTCCAGACATATTAAAAGCTGTAGTTGTAACGCATTTATTACTTTTTTGGTTATAATCGACAACCACCAAATAATCATGATATTTATAAAAACGATAATAACAATTAGTAAGCTGATCACTACCTTGCTCAATTACCCCAGCTTTAAATTTTTGCGTTTTTAGGTCAAAATTAATATATCCACATTGGCATAAAACTGTGCAATACTATCAACAATATTCACGTCCATATCTATAAATAATTTATTATTAATTTCTTTTAATTCAAAAATTTTAAATAAAGATCCATCATTCTACTCCCATTTTCCAATATACTTACTTAAATCTGCCATGTAATTATCGAATATAATATTTTCTTTCGCAATCAAACCATGATAGATTTTATAAAAATTATAATCTTTCATAAAACCAACGCAATAATAATCTTTATAAGCCGAATATATCATAATTTTATCTTCATTAATGACATATGCAGCTTTTTTCAAACGAACCGCCATCGCCATTTACTCCCCAAAAATATGATTTTGTATTTACTTCGCCGACTGCAAATATTTTATCGCGCGAATTAGAATTGCATTCTATGTCTTCGCTAATGTGGCTAATTATTTTTTTGGCAACGGTTTCATCAGCAAAAGACTGACTGAGAAAAAATAGAGTTATAAAACAAGCTGAATAAACCAATTTAACCAAATGACACATTTGAAAAACTGCCTTCTGTATATAATTTTCTCGTCATTCTACATTTTATTAATATGATATATGGTCAAAAAGAGCAATTATATGAGACTGATTTGGACTTGCCCTTTAGGGTCATGAACAAAGAAGAAATAAATGACCTGAATTAAAAGCTTAAAATATTTAAAATGCAATAAACTATATTCAAAAATGCAAATCAGCTAAGGATTTACTGCTAAACCTCAAAAGTAAAGTGGTACGCCCAAGGGGAATCGAACCCCTGTTTCCGCCGTGAAAGGGCGGCGTCCTAACCGCTAGACGATGGGCGCCCAAGCAGTGAATGGGCTTATAAACACAAAAATTTAAATCCGCAAGCCCCATTTTAGATTTTTTTGAAATAATTCTATTTTTTTCCAGAACAAGACCAATTCCAGTCCCTTCGTGGACCAATATCGACATGGATCGCTTGGTGACAATAAGTGCCAACGCCGCCGCGCCCCGGCAGACTACGTACAAATTTAGCAATTTCGTATTTGTGAACACCAGGCACAATAATATCAGCAGCTGCGCATGACATATGGAGCGAGCGATTAGCACCATTAACCTTTCGATTATAAATTGGATTGCGATAACCGGATGTAATATAGACTGGGCGATTATAATTTCGTTCAATCGTTTTTAAGAGGTTAATTAATTGTGGCTTTAAACAACGCGCGTCAACGGCTTTATGCGCAAGTCGTAAGCCGTTTGGCAAATTCCGTCCCAAGCCACCAACTGAGGCCATTTGAATCGATGGAAATGCCTCTACCTCATTTGCGTCAATATCGGTATCATCATAAAGGCTGGTACGGTGCTTAATTTCAATACCGCCATTGGGGCGCACCCCTGGCAATTCGACAGAATATTGGCTGCGATCAACTCTATCAGGCTTTATTGAGGCAAGCTTATTGGTAGCTCCAGTTTCACCACCATTTAATGAAGAATCACTATTTCCTGAAAATAATCGCAGACGCGCGCCCTTATCTTGGCTATCGGCTCGCCCTAGCAAACTCTTATCAACAGCCAAATTTTTATTATTGATCGTTGCACTAGCAGTTCCATTGTCAAGATTACCATTCTTATCGCTTGCATCGCTCACCTGCTGTTCATCATTCTTTTTATTGGAAAACATCGAGAATAACGACTTAGGCTGTTCTTTTTCAATTTTATCATTTGATTGTGTGGAAATCCCGCTATTAGCTGGATTGACTTTTACCTGCGCCTTTTCTTGTTTCGAAACATTGCTGTTTTTAGAATCACTTGGTTCACTAGTTACTACCGCTGTTGCATCACCATCATCTCGATTTTTCTTGTTGGAAAACATCGATAACAAAGTTTTAGGTTGGTTATCGGAAGCATCATCTTCATTGGCCGCCTGTCCTTGCGTACCATCAACAACCTTCTTCTCTAAACTTGGTTGATTGCCCAAACTTGCTTGAACGCCATCTTCATCTGGAACGGGGATCACATCATTAACGCCGCCAGATTTACGCTTTTTGTTATTTTTAGCGTCTTCTCCGTCAACAGTCTTAGCGATAGAGGCAGTATCAGCAAATTGATCAGTTAGTGATGTGCAGCTGCTAACAAATGGAAAAAGAACAAAAAGTGCCCCAACTACTTTTAAAAGTGAAATGGATGGAAAAGCACTTTTGTCGTGACAAAACAGTTTCAAACAAAATCTCCAATTTGTTACCAATTTAAACCAACAATAAAAATTTATTAATAAAACGCCATTATGCTTAGTTGAATAAAAATTCAGCAAGGCTAGTATTAATTGGCAATAGACCAAGCGCTTTAAATTTTCACCTGCATTAGTTAACAACTAAAGCATGGCAAAACATCACACTATCATAATGCTGTGGCGATTGTGTTCCAGTCAATTATTATTGCGAGATTTTAACAAAAAACAACATGAAATGGTAAAGATTGATGATGATTAATCTGTAAATTAGTTGATTTACTAATAAAATAGCCGCAGATGAGGGAATCGGTTCACTCTTTACAAATGAGTTAGCGTGGCAACAACCAGCACCAAGAACTAGTTAAATTTTTTATCCCTTTTTAAAAAGATATAAAATTTAACCTTTTTTATTGCTTTTTGATTATGTTTTTGTTGAAGCCTTGACGATAAAAATGCAATAATAGAAAAGGTACAAGCATAATAAAGCCATGTCATTAGTATTTTGCTTTAATGCTACTCCTTCTGCTTGAAAAAATGGATTTAAAATGACCGTAGAAAAATATAAAAACCCTAAAATTCTTTTTACAGTCATTATAATGGCGCTTGTTGGCGCGCTTACTGGATGCGCAGGCGGCAAAGAATTTGAAACAGTACCACAAAAAGGCGCCAATAGAACTGGTGTATTTCCGCGTTTTTCACAAATGCCACAAGGAGAAACTGCGCAATTTACCAAAGCTGAGCGCGATCAGCTCGCTAACCAATTAACTCAAAATCGAAGCAATCTTGAGCGAGCGGCCACCGAGGCTGTTCCAACGGAGCAAGATATTGCACGACAAAAGCAAGCAGCCGCAAAATCTGCGGAAGAAACCTTGCGCCAGATTGAACAAGCCGGTCAATAAAAAGCTTTCCTAGGCTGATATAAATTAAACATATCGCTAATAATGCATTTATCGAAAGGCATGTGCTTAACATATATGCCTCACAATTATGCCCTACACTTTTGATTGAATAATTGATCGTTGACATAGCGACATTATTATAATCATGGTGCCTTCGTACTTTAAAATATTAACTTTAATCAACTAATAGAATGGTCTTGCCATGTCGGAAGAATTTCATAAAATTCGTCGCCTCCCGCCTTACGTCTTTGAACAGGTAAATCGCCTAAAGGCAGCCGCGCGAGCCTCCGGTGCAGATATTATTGACCTTGGCATGGGCAATCCAGATTTGCCAACCCCTAAGGCAATTGTGCAAAAACTTTGCGAAGCTGTCCAAGATCCGCGCGCCCATCGTTATTCAGCATCAAAAGGTATTCCAGGCTTACGCCGTGCGCAAGCCGCCTATTATGAGCGCCGCTTTGGTGTAAAGCTTAATCCAGATACACAGGTTGTTGCAACTTTGGGATCCAAAGAAGGCTTTGCCAATATGGCACAAGCAATCACGGCACCTGGCGATGTAATTTTGTGCCCAGACCCCACATATCCAATCCACTCTTTTGGCTTTCTTATGTCGGGCGGCGTTTTACGCTCTATGCCGGCAGCACCGGGTGAAGAATTTATGCGCGCGCTTGATCGCGCTGTGCGACACTCCATCCCAAAACCGATTGCGGTTATTTTAAATTATCCATCTAATCCAACCGCTTATGTTGCTGACCTTGATTTTTATAAAGAGGTTGTCGATTTTGCCAAGAAAAATGATTTGATTCTGCTATCAGACCTTGCCTATGCGGAAATCTATTTTGATGATAATCCACCGCCATCAGTGCTAGAAATACCAGGTGCTATTGATGTAACCGTTGAATTTACCT
This sequence comes from Bartonella sp. HY761, assembly GCF_026743145.1. Classification (NCBI taxonomy): domain Bacteria; kingdom Pseudomonadati; phylum Pseudomonadota; class Alphaproteobacteria; order Hyphomicrobiales; family Bartonellaceae; genus Bartonella; species Bartonella sp. HY761. The sequence goes on along the minus strand of NZ_CP104887.1, from coordinate 1,165,633 downwards.
CCATGTCAAAAACCTTTTCAATGCCGGGTTGGCGTATGGGTTTTGCTGTTGGCAATGAACGATTAATTGGTGCTTTGACGCGAGTTAAATCCTATCTCGATTACGGTGCATTCACACCCATTCAAGTTGCGGCAACAGCAGCATTAAATGGTGATGGCTCGGATATTGCTCAAGTACGCTCCATATACAAAAAACGCCGCGATACCATGGTTGAAACTTTTTCACGTGCTGGGTGGGATGTTCCGCCGCCAGCTGCAACTATGTTTGCTTGGGCACCTATTCCGCCTAAATACGCCCATTTAGGATCGCTGGAATTCTCCAAGCTACTTATTGAAAAGGCGGATGTTGCAGTTTCACCCGGTGTTGGCTTTGGTGAACATGGAGATGACCATGTACGCATTGCATTGGTTGAGAATGAACATCGCTTACGCCAAGCAGCACGCAACTTGAAGCGCTTTTTCTCTGGCGATGATGCGTGATATAATTCACATTATGTTTTCACGGTTAGCACTATTACTAACCGTGAAAACGATTTTAAATACCAGTGCTTCGACTTATAAATAAACTTATTAGATCACCAGATATCAACGATAAAATTCAACAGCTCCACCATATTACATTGAGCAAATTTTTCCTCCGCACAGCCAAAAATCATTAAAACAATTATAAAATAGAATGATAGACAGAGCGTTGGTTACTGGTTAATAATCGGCCTAATCATTTTCGTTACGCGGCATATCTGTATAAGCGGTGGATAAAACCATATTTGATATAAAACGGCTATTTGCATTTGCTAGAAGAATAACGTTTTTTATTATAGATAATTAAATAATAAAAACTTGAAACGTCTTTGCAATAGCTTGATATTTTATTGCAGAAGTTGTTACAAACAAAATTAGAAACCACATTCTATTTAACTACAACAGGTCAAACCATGAGCGAAGTTTTAAAAGTCGGTATTGCAGGATTAGGAACTGTCGGTAGTGCTGTTATCAATATTCTTCAACAAAAGCAGGAAGAATTAAGCCGCGAATGCGGCCGCAAAATTGAAGTCGTCGGCGTATCAGCTCGTAATCGTACGCGCGATCGTGGCATTGATTTGAGTGCAATAGAATGGTTTGATAGTCCGGTTGAACTTGCTGCATCCGATAAAATCGATGTTTACGTCGAGCTAATGGGCGGCGAAGAAGGTTCAGCCCGTCACAGTGTTGAAGCAGCCCTTAAAAAAGGCCATCACGTTGTAACCGCAAATAAAGCCTTGCTAGCTCGCCATGGTATTGAACTTGCGCAAATTGCTGAAAGCAAAGGCGCCTTACTGAATTATGAAGCCGCTGTTGCCGGCGGTATTCCTGTCATTAAAGTCATGCGCGAAGCGCTAAGCGCAAATAAAATTACCCGCGTTTATGGCATATTAAATGGCACTTGCAATTATATCCTTACCAAAATGGAAAATGAGGGCATTTCGTTTTCGCAATGCCTCGCCAATGCACAAGCTCTAGGCTATGCTGAGGCTGATCCAACATTTGATATTGAAGGCAATGACACAGCGCATAAATTATCGCTTCTAACTCGCCTTGCTTTTGGCTGCGTTACTTCAGTCAATAATATTTACCTTGAAGGTATAAGCAATATTTCCTTAGCTGATATCCATGCTGCTAAAGAACTTGGCTATCGCATTAAATTGCTTGGCGTTGCGGTTAAAACAGAATCAGGCATTGAACAGCGTGTCCACCCAACAATGGTACCAATATCCTCGGTTATTGCGCAGGTTCAAAATGTAACCAATGCCGTTTCCATTCAAACGGATCTATTGGGAGAAATTATCCTATCGGGTCCTGGTGCAGGCGGTGCGGCAACTGCTTCTGCTGTTATTGCCGATATTACCGATATTGCAAAATCCACTCCGGGCTTCCAATATGGGCCGGTATTTGGTACCCCTGCCCGTGATCTTACGCCCTATAAAAAAGCTAAAATGCGCTCTCATGCTGGTGGTTATTTTATCCGTCTTTCCGTCCATGATAAGACAGGTGTCTTTGCAGCAGTTGCAAAACGTATGGCGCAAAACAATATTTCATTGGAATCAATTGTTCAACGCCCGATGTCCGAAGAATTACACCCAGGAACAAAGACAATTATTCTTATTACCCATGAAACGACCGAGTCTTTTGTTCGCACTGCTTTGGAAGCAATTACTAAGGATGGCAACCTAGTTGACAAGCCACAAATGATCCGAATTGAAAGACCCGCATAATAAAATCGATTTAAATTTCTAAATATAATCAATTATAACGTAAGTTGAACGGTCAGCCTCTTGCGTCAACGGCTCGTCTTTGACAAAAGACATTATCGAAGACTTGCCGATTTGGTTCGGCATAAGGTGTGCAACCCAAATCCGGTAGGATATTTGTGATGGCTAACTCCACTGACCATAATGTAAATGGACTTGATCGTATTTTAACCCTTGAGCTTGTGCGCGTAACGGAGCGTGCTGCGGTAGCAGCTGCGCGTTTACGCGGACGCGGTGACGAAATGGCTGCCGACCAAGCAGCTGTTGACGCGATGCGCCAAGAGCTTAACCGCTTGCCAATTAATGGTACGGTGGTGATTGGCGAGGGTGAGCGCGATGAAGCCCCTATGCTTTATATTGGCGAAGAAGTTGGTACCAAGCACGGGCCGGCTGTTGATATTGCGCTTGACCCACTAGAAGGCACGACAATTTGTGCCAAAAACCAACCTAACTCAATTGCGGTTATTGCAATTGCAGAAAAAGGCAATCTTCTTTACGCACCAGATGTTTACATGGAAAAGATAGCCGTTGGCCCTGGTTATCCAAAAGGCGTTGTTGATATTGATGCATCCGCAACCGATAATATCCATGCACTTGCTAAAGCAAAAGGTGTCGCAATCGAGCATATTACTGCCTGCGTTATGGATCGTCCACGCCACGCTAAACTCATTGAAGAGATCCGCAGTACTGGTGCTTCGATTCGCCTTATCGGTGATGGTGACGTTGCCGGCATTATTCATACAACAGACCCTGATGAAACAGGCATTGATATTTATCTCGGCATTGGCGGTGCACCAGAAGGCGTTTTGGCAGCGGCAGCACTTCGCTGCATTGGCGGCCAAATGCAAGGACGTCTGCAATTAAATACCGATGAAAAGATTGCGCGCGCGGCTAAAATGGGTGTCTTAGATCCGAAAAAAGTTTATGATATGAGCGAGATGGCCAAAGGTGATGTGCTGTTTGCGGCAACTGGTGTCACTGATGGCAATATGCTTTCAGGTGTTAGATTTGCTCGCCACTACATCGAAACAGATACTATTGTTATGCGCTCCCATACCGGCACCATACGTAACATTAAAGCACGCCATCAAAAAACTGATAAATTCGACTAACATTTCGCAAAGGAATCGCTTTTTTAAAAAAGCCTGATTGCTGTTTATGCCATAGTTTGATTTTTACAAAACGCCCTGATTTTAATCACGGGCGTTTTTTGCTTTTACACCTTAGTCTTTTTTATTTTTTTTATTTTTTTGATAAACCCAGAAAGCTCAACCTTAGCGATCCTTACTACTTTATTAACATTTTGTTTTTATAGATTTTTACTAAAAAGCCGTTTGATGTTTTTAAACTATCTACGCAAAATTAATTAGCATCAAGTTTAAAATCTATTTAACTAATGCAAAAAGCTATTTGCATCTTGCTATTGCCTTATTCTATAAAAGGCTACGGTTTTAAAAAGGCACTCGCCATGACACATCAAAATGATCATCCGATTTTTCCCCATCGCCATTTTCTTGGCATAAAAGGGCTTTCACGCCCAGATCTTAATATTTTACTCGACCGCGCTGACGAAAATGTTGCAATTTCGCGCCGCGCTGTCAAAAAGAAATCTATTTTAAGCGGTCGCACGCAAATCAACCTGTTTTTCGAAGCATCAACCCGCACCCAATCATCGTTTGAACTTGCTGGTAAGCGACTTGGGCTTGATGTGATGAATATGGCGGTTGCCAATTCATCGCTTAAAAAAGGCGAAACGCTGATTGATACAGCCATGACCCTTAACGCAATGCAACCTGATGTTTTGGTTGTGCGCCATGCATCGGCTGGCGCGGTTGCATTACTCGCGCAAAAAGTATCTTGCTCGGTTATAAATGCCGGTGACGGTGCCCATGAGCACCCAACCCAAGCCCTGCTAGACGCATTAACAATTAGGCGTGCCAAGGGCACAATTGAAGGCTTGACTATAGCCATTTGCGGCGATGTTTTACATTCACGCGTAGCGCGCTCTAACATTATTAGTCTCAATCAATTGGGGGCTAAAGTGCGTGTTGTTGCGCCTTCAACACTTTTACCGACCGCTATTGAAGATATGAGCGTTGAAGTTCACCGCGATATGGCAACAGGCATTAAAGATGCCGATGTTATCATGATGCTCCGCTTACAACGCGAACGCATGCAAGGCGCATTAATTCCATCGGTACGCGAATATTTCCATTTTTTTGGTCTTGACCGCGAAAAGTTAAAACTTGCTAAGCCTGACTGCATTGTCATGCATCCAGGCCCAATGAATCGCGGTGTTGAAATTTCCTCCAATGTTGCCGATGGCCCGCACAGCATGATCCAGACACAAGTGGAAATGGGCGTTGCCGCTCGCATGGCAGTGATTGAGGCATTGCTGGACCAACGCAACTTAAAATTTCGCGGAGATGTAGCATGAAAACACATGTTTTAAAGAATGCACATATCGTCGATCCATCTCAAAATATTGATGAAACTGGCACAATTATTATCGAAGATGGTAAAATTTCTGCCATAGGCAAAAGCGTACAAAATCAAGGTGCGCCTGAAGGTGCTGAAATCCACGATCTTGATGGTAAAACCATTATACCCGGCCTTGTAGACACTCGAGTTTTTGTCGGTGAACCTGGGCAAGAATATCGTGAAACTATTCGCTCGGCAAGCCTTGCTGCCGCTTCTGGTGGGGTTACTTCTTTTTTCATGATGCCCGACACGACACCGGTTATTGATGACGTATCTTTGGTTGACTTTATTTTAAAAACCGCACGCGACAATGGATTGGTACGCGTTTTCCCTACCGGCTCGATCACCAAGGGTATGGAAGGCACAGAAATGGCCGAGATTGGGCTATTAAAAGCAGCGGGAGCTGTTGCCTTTACCGAAGGCAAGAAAACCATTGCCAATGCCAATATTTTACGCCGCGCCATGACCTATGCACGTGATTTTGATGTGCCAATTATTCATGAAACACAAGATCGCGATTTAACTGGTTCTGGCGTTATGAACTCAGGAATTCTTGCAAGCTGGCTTGGCCTTTCAGGCATTGTCCGCGAAGCGGAACTCATTGCATTGGAGCGTGATTTACGCCTCGCCCAATTGACCAAAGCGCGCTATCACGCTGCACAAATTTCTTGTGCCATGTCTTCAGACGCAGTTAAACTTGCTAAAGACCGTTGCAATACTATTTCTGCCGGTATTTCAATCAACCATCTTTGCCTTAATGAAAATGACATTGGTGAATATCGCACTTTCTTCCGTCTCTCACCACCGCTACGCCATGAAGAAGACCGCTTGGCTATGGTTGAAGCCCTGCGCGATGGTGTTATAGATATTATTGTATCTTCCCATGATCCGCAGGATGCTGATACTAAAAGATTGCCGTTTTCAGATGCTGAACCAGGGGCAATTGGTTTAGAAACCCTACTTGCCGCAGCGCTAAGACTTTATCATGATGGATCAGTACCGCTGATGCGTTTGATCGATGCCCTATCAACCAAACCAGCCCAGCTTTTTGGCCTTGATGTTGGTACATTAAAGGCAGGTGCAAAAGCTGACCTTGCTATTATTGATCTTGAGGAACCATGGGTGGTAAAGTTGGATGAGTTACATTCACGATCCAAAAACACACCTTTTGAAAATGCCCGCTTCCAAGGTCGCGTTGTAAAAACAATGGTTGGCGGACGGTTTATTTTTGAACGCTGAGTGATAAGATCTAAACAAAAAATAATAGGCATGAATGAAACCATTCATGCCTATTTTTATAAGTTTTTTTAAAGTTGGCTATTTGAAAAAATTTATAATGAACTTAATTTGCAGGGCAAGGACCGTTTGACTTTACCACAAAATCTTGTGCTTCAGCCATGCAACGATTGCCAAAGGTTTCTGCTTTGCCATCTTTCACGCCGCAAACGGGTTTATATTCGCGGGTACAGGCAAATTTTAAAGGCCGCTGTTCTGAGCTACTATTTTCAAGAGGCTTTGGGGTTGAATCCGCAGGAACTTGGTCTTGCGGCAAACACGTGCCTTCTTTAATAATTTTAAACTCTGCAGCTTCCGCCATACAACGGTTAGAAAAGTCCTTTTGCTCGCCATTTTTTTCACCACAAACGGGTAAATAATTTAATGGGCAAGGCTTAGCACTAGCATCACTTTCGTCTTTAGAAGAATTACAAGCTGATAGCACCCCAACGGTTGCAAAAACTATTGAAACAAGTGAAATTATACGCATGAGTCGCTCCTTGATTAGAACCAACATAAAACTAGGTAAATGAATATCCTATGAATACCAGAAAACACTTGCCAAATGCTTTGTAATATCGCAATCTCTTTTTTGTTCGGGGCAATTTACGGACATAGAAAGATAGTAATGAGGCATTTTAGGCCAAAAGCGCTTAATCTGTCATGGTTTTATGGAAACCCGTTATAGCATCTCTTTCCATATTACAAAAACTGCCTTTGAACGCTGCTTGACTTTTCAGCAGTCAGGCGGTCTAGTTATAAAGCTTTTTAATAAAAGCCAGATATTATACAAAGGAAATTGAGAATTATGGCTCAGACGGGTGAAGTTAAGTTTTTTAATAATGAAAAAGGTTTTGGATTTATTAAGCCAGATGACGGCGGTCCAGATATTTTTGTTCATATTTCAGCGGTTCAAGATTCAGGTCTGCCCGGCTTGAACGATGCACAGAAAGTGTCCTATGACACTGAACCTGATCGTCGCGGCAAAGGTCCTAAGGCCGTAAATATTTCTGTTACCGGTTAATTTTATAGCCATAATTGAATGAAGGCCCGGTCTCCTTTTTGGTTGCCGGGTTTTTTATTATTCTTAATATATGGTTTATTTCATTTTCGCGATAGATAAAGCTCACCACCGCATACTTAGAAACCAAACAACTTTATTTTTAGCATCAAAATATTTAGCATTGAAACATTATGTGACACTTTGCACAAAACCTAAAATTTACAAAAAAATAACCATAAAATACAATCAATTAAACTAATTTCTGCAAAGAAAAAATACATTTATCGATTATCCTCCAACATTGTTAGTAAATTGTTCATAATCCATTCAGATGCCATCATCAATAATCGAACATGAAAGCGTTTCCAGACAAACCTTGGTTAGAGTCATAAACTCCAAACCAATTAAAACTGGAAATGACCTCATTATTAAGGTCAATGATTCCAGATGATGGAGTGTATTATGAATAAATTTTTAAAAATGGCTATTTTATCCTTTGCAGCTATCGCGTCCGCTTCAGCCCCAATGTCGCAAGCCTTTGCTCGTGGTCCTTATGGACCTGGTCCTGGTCCCGGCCCTTACTACGGTGGTGATGGCTATTATGCACCGCCGCCGCCTCCTCCTCCGCCTTATCGCCATCACTCTAAGCGCCGTGACCATAGCGATGCCATTGCCGCAGGTGTTATCGGTTTGGCTGCTGGCGCAATTATCGGCGGAGCTTTATCGCAACCAGCGCGACCAAATGTGGTTTATCAAGCACCACCACCGCCGCCAGCTTATTATCCAGCGCAGCCCCAGCCCGTTTATCAACAGCCGCGCCCTATTTATCAGCCACAGCCTGTTTATCGAGGATTAGATCCATGGACACCCGGCTGGTATGATTATTGTTCACGAAAATACCGTACATTTAACTCACAAACAGGTACTTTCCGTGGTTATGATGGCCGAGATCATTTCTGCAATGTGCCTTAAGTATTTTATCAAATGACCTCATTTTAGCTCGCCTTGATAATAACAATATGAGGCGAGACACTATTTGAATAACTTAAATTTTTTAAAAATTATAACGCTGCATCCCCTGCAGCGTTTTTTTATTTTACTATAAAAGAAAACGAAATTTGTAATCTAAACCACTAAATATCGCAAAATAGGTGACGCTACAGATTAAATGAAAATCTCATTGCATAATTTTAATTTTGCGGTTAAATAGATTTCCATGAAAACATGTCAAAAACAAACACGCATTTTTAATATTTGGTGGTGGACCTGCTTATAGCGGTCGTTTTTTGCATGTGCATTTTTTAGGTGCGAGGCCGCAACGGATAACCGAGCGGCCTTTTTAATTTTCCGTTTGGTCTATTCTTATGACACAACGGGAGAATGTCCAATGATGAAGGACGGATTAATTTTGGAAAATACATCTTTTAAATATACCACAGATGGTGGCATCGATATTATGCGTCATCGTGATTTTATCGCCTATGAAGGTGCAACCGATAAAATGGTTGATGCTCTTGATAGCCGTCTTGGTGCTTTATTTTCCTCAAACTATGAATATCCAGGGCGTTACACCCGCTGGGATACTGGCATTATTGATCCGCCATTAAGCGTCACATCATCAGGAAGAAATTTGTCGATTGCGGCGCTCAATAGTCGCGGTGTCATTATCTTAGCAATGATCCGAGCTAATATTGAAGCACTAAGCGATATTGAAATCACATCAATTAGTGCGGAAAAACTAAGCATATATATAAAACAACCAACACGACGCTATACGGAAGAAGAACGGTCGAGACAACCTTCGGTATTTACAGTTTTGCGTGAGATTGTAAAAATTTTTCATTCTGATGCTGATGAAAATTTGGGCTTATTTGGTGCATTTGGTTATGACCTTGCATTTCAATTCGAGGCTATTGATTTCAAGATAGAGCGTGAGAAAGATCAGCGCGATCTTGTGCTTTATTTGCCTGACAGCATTTTAATCGTTGATCACCATGCCGCAAAAGCTTGGATTGACCGCTATGATTTTTCAGTAGCTTCCCTATCTACTGTTGGCGTTGAAAATGATAGCCAAGGTCAAGATTTTAAAGTTTCCACCACTATTCCACCGCGCAGCGATCATAATCGCGGCGCTTATGCTGATCTTGTGCGTGAAGCAAAGAAAAGCTTTGCCTGTGGTGATTTATTTGAAGTTGTGCCAGGACAAACTTTTTATGAGCCTTGCAAGGATTCGCCATCTGCAATTTCACGGCGCTTAAAAAAGACCAATCCCTCCCCCTATTCATTCTTTATCAATTTGGGCGAGCAAGAATATCTTGTTGGCGCTTCGCCTGAAATGTTTGTGCGGGTTAATGCCCGCCGCGTTGAAACATGCCCTATATCAGGCACTATCAAGCGCGGTGAAGATGCAATTGACGATTCAGAACAAATATTAAAACTACTCAATTCTAAAAAAGATGAGTCAGAGCTTACCATGTGTTCTGATGTGGATCGCAATGATAAAAGTCGCGTTTGCGAGCCTGGTTCCGTTCGGGTTATTGGCCGCCGTCAGATTGAGATGTATTCACGCCTTATCCATACGGTTGACCATATTGAAGGGCGTTTGCGTGATGATATGGATGCCTTTGACGCTTTTCTTTCTCATGCATGGGCAGTAACAGTAACAGGCGCCCCCAAATTATGGGCGATGCGTTTTATTGAAGAACACGAAATGAGTTCGCGTGTTTGGTATGGCGGTGCCATTGGCATGGTGCATTTTAATGGTAACATGAATACTGGCCTTACCCTGCGCACAGTGCGGATTAAAGATGGAATTGCCGCAGTTCGCGCCGGTGCAACTTTGCTTTTTGATTCAAATCCTGAAGAAGAAGAAGCAGAAACAGAGCTTAAAGCTTCGGCAATGATAGCAGCTATTCGCGGCGCAACCCAAAGCCATAATGATAATGTTGCCCATCGCGCCCAAAAAATCGGTGAAGGTGTTTCGGTTTTACTTGTCGATCACGAAGATTCATTTGTGCATACGCTTGCTAATTATTTTCGCCAAACGGGTGCGCATGTTACAACATTGCGTAGCCCAATTAGCAGTGAAATGCTTGAACAACTATCTCCTGATCTTGTGGTTTTATCACCTGGCCCTGGCAATCCAAAAGATTTCGATTGCGCTGCAACAATTCGCCGCGCACGCAACCGTAATTTGCCAATTTTTGGTGTTTGCCTTGGGCTACAAGCGATTACTGAAGCCTATGGCGGCAGTTTGAAGCAATTACCTATACCTGTTCATGGCAAACCATCGCGCATTAAAATTCTTGAGGCAGGAACTGTTTTTGCTGGCCTACCGGAAGAAATCACCATAGGTCGCTATCATTCGCTTTATGCGGATAAAGCCACATTACCAACCGACTTTATAATCACAGCAGAAACAAATGATGGGATTATCATGGGAATTGAGCACAAAAGCGAACCAATCGCTGCAGTACAATTTCATCCTGAATCGATTATGTCTTTAGGGGGGGACGCAGGTTTACGAATGATTGAAAACGTCATTGCCCAACTTCCTAAAAAACGCAAAATTCTTTAAAGAAATATGAACATATAGCTAAATAAAACTTTGGCTAGAAATAATACAACACCCTTAAATAAAAGCTATTTTACATTGTCTTATGTAAAATAGCTTTTATTGATATAACCCAAGTTTTAAACAAATAAAGAGTGGTTAGATACCATTTTAAAATTTGGTAATAAACGGGTGATATTGGGTTGAACAGATCTTAATTAAAAGCAGGATGCAATTCAAATGGCTGGCAATATGAAACTTATTAATCGGATGGCTATCATGTCCATCCCTGTATCACTTGCTGTATTAGGGCTTAAATATCTTGCTTATTATGTAACTGGCTCCGTCGCGCTCTATTCCGATGCCATTGAATCAATCGTTAATGTTATTGCAGCTCTCGTCGCTTGGTTTGCTATACGCATTAGCCACAAACCAGCAGATCATAATCATCCATTTGGGCACCATAAGGCCGAATATTTTTCTGCAGTGCTTGAAGGTGTGTTAATTATTATTGCCGCATTATTGATTATCAACGAGGCTTGTGGGGCACTCAGAGAACCACCTGCTATTGAAACTCCAACCTTGGGTCTTGCTGTTAATTTTGTTGCCAGTGTTATTAATTGCGTGTGGGCGGTATTATTGATACGGGTTGGCAATCGTCTACGCTCACCGGCACTTCTTGCTGATGGACACCATTTAATGACCGATGTTTATACCTCTGTTGGTGTTTTAATTGGTCTTTTTGCAGCTATTATTACAGGTTGGCATATTCTCGATCCATTATTGGCCATTATCGTTGCAATAAATATTCTTTGGCAAGGTTGGAAAGTTATCAATAATTCGGTACAAGGATTGATGGATGTTGGTGTGGAACTCGAAGAAACCATGCGCATACGCGACATTGTATCTGCAAATGCCGATGGTGCAATTGAAGCCCATGATTTACGCACCCGCCTTGCTGGCCAATTGACATTTATCGAGTTTCATTTGGTTGTACCTGCGGCTATGACGGTTGGAGAATCTCACAAAATTTGTGATCGTATTGAAGATGCTTTACATCTTGAAATTCAAAACAGCAAAGTTGTCATCCATGTAGAGCCAGAGGAAGAAGCAAAACTTCCCCCCGGCACAACAGCAGTACCATTTGCATGATTGCAACGAATTTTGCATGATTAAAGCCAAGTTCAGTCACCACAAAAATTGAAATCACATTTTTTAATGATTATTCTTGGTTTATTAACTATTGTATTGGACAATTGTTCTAATACATATAGAACAGATTTTTAAATTAACGGAGCTATTTATGTGCGGCATTATTGGTATTCTTGGAACAAGACCGGTTGCACCATTATTAATTGATGGTTTAAAGCGGCTTGAATACCGGGGATATGACTCGGCTGGCGTTGCAACCCTTGAAAACGGCATTTTGAAACGCATGCGCGCCGAAGGTAAGCTCGTCAATCTTGAAGAAAAGTCAAAATCGCATCCGCTTGCTGGCACGACAGGCATTGGCCATACAAGATGGGCTACCCATGGCATGCCAGTTGAAAAAAATGCTCATCCGCATATGACAGAACAAGTTGCCGTTGTTCATAATGGCATTATTGAAAATTTTTCGGAATTAAAGGCAGAACTCTCAGCAAAAGGGTATGAATTTAAAACTGAAACCGATACTGAAACTGTCGCCTATCTTGTAGAAGAATTGCTTATAGCCGGCAACACTCCCAAAGATGCAGTTGAAAAGGCATTAAAGCGCCTTAGCGGTGCATTTGCACTTGCCTTCATTTTTAAAGGTGAAGACAATTTAATGATTGCTGCGCGCCAAGGCCCCCCTCTTGCCATTGGTTATGGCGATGGCGAGATGTATGTTGGATCAGATGCTATCGCCCTTGCGCCATTTACCGATCGCATTAGCTATTTGGAGGATGGCGATTGGGCTGTTCTTACCCATGATAGTGTTAAGATTTATGATGGCGAAGGCGATGAGGTAGAACGCACAGAAACCCGTGCAACAGGTGCTTCATTCCTTGTTTCAAAAGGCAATCATCGCCATTTCATGCGCAAAGAAATGTTCGAGCAACCAGAGGTCATTTCCCATACGCTTGCCAATTATCTTGACCTAGCAAAAGGCAAAATACGCGCGCTTGAAGGTATTGACTGGAAAAAAATTAGCCGCTTATCTTTCGCAAGCTGCGGCACCGCATTTTATTCAACCCTTGTTGCTAAATATTGGTTTGAAAATCTAGCGCGTCTTCCAATAGACAACGATATTGCATCAGAATTTCGCTATCGCGAACCGCCGCTTGATCCAAATACTTTGGCGCTTTTTGTTTCTCAATCGGGGGAAACAGCGGATACTCTGGCTTGCCTTCGCTATTGCCGGCAGCAAAATATAGCAACGGGTGCAGTGGTAAATGTTGCCCATTCAACTATGGCACGCGAAGCAGATAAAGTTTTTCCAACCCTTGCCGGCGCGGAAATTGGTGTTGCATCGACTAAAGCCTTTACATGTCAATTGGCAGCCCTTGCTGCATTAGCGATTAATGCTGGCGTTGAGCGCGGTTTCATTGATGCAAAAAAAGAAGAAGAGTTAGTAAAAATATTGGCGGAAACTCCGCGTTTTATCAACCAAGCTTTGAAGCTTGAAAAATCAGTTGAAGCCATTTGCACTGAATTGATGAGCGTTAAGCACGTGCTTTATCTTGGGCGTGGCACGTCATATCCTATAGCCTTAGAAGGCGCATTAAAGCTTAAGGAATTATCTTATATTCATGCTGAAGGCTATGCTGCTGGTGAATTAAAACATGGGCCAATCGCCTTGATTGATGAAACCATGCCAGTAATCGTTGTTGCGCCTTATGATCGCTGGTTTGAAAAAACAGTTTCCAACATGCAGGAAGTTGCAGCACGTGGTGGTCGAATTATTCTCATAACCGATCAAAAGGGTAAAGAAGCCGCCAATATGAAAACTTTGGCAACCTTGGTTATGCCTGAAGTACCAGATTTAATTGCTCCACTGGTCTATGCGGTACCAATCCAGCTCATTGCATATCATACCGCCTTATTATTGGGCACTGATGTTGACCAGCCACGCAACCTTGCAAAGGCAGTAACAGTAGAATAATTTAGGACGCAAAAACTATAGAGGCAGACTTAGAGCGCATTTCGATCTGATTGGATCAGATCGGCGCTCTAATCCATTGTTTACACCGCGTTTTTTGTCCAAAAACCGCTTCACACTTTTCGGAAAACGCTCTAGAATGAAATAAGTCTGCTTTTATATGCAGCGTGATATTTATTTTCAAATCAAAAAGGTTGCAGACAAACATCTGCAACCTTTTCATTATTTTGCTATTGTAAACCAACTTTAATTGAAGCCAATATTATTCAGCCGCTTCAACTTCAATCACTTTTGATGATGTTTCAACACTAGTGGCATTATTGTTTGCAACATTGACGTTGATGCGGCGTGGCTTCATTTCTTCAGGCACTTCGCGCTTTAGCTCAATATGCAATAGGCCGTTCTTTAATTCTGCACCGACTACTTCTACATGATCGGCAAGCTGGAAGCGGCGCTCAAAAGCCCGTGTAGCTATGCCACGATAGAGAAATTCGCTTTGATTATCATCATTTTGTTGAGATGATTTATTAGCTTTTATAGTCAATTGATTTCGATGGGCTTCAATTTCTAATTCATCTACCGAAAAGCCAGCCACCGCCATCGAAATACGATAGGAACTTTCGCCTAAACGTTCAATATTATAAGGCGGATAGCTTTGTGCACCTTCTGGCTGAGAAAGTGTATCAAACATATTAAATAAACGATCAAAACCAACAGTTGACCGATATAATGGTGTAAAATCTACTTGACGCATAATTATGCCCTCCTTTAGAGCAACATGAATTTGCAAGACTAAAATCCCACAATGGGCGATTTTTATTTGCACGTAACCCCAATAGTGGCGGTTACATTTACCATGTGGGTAGAGAAATACTGGTTTTCAAGATTTATAAATAAAATTATTTTAACCATTTAATAGCCAAAGCAGTTTAGTCTATTAATGAAAAATTTTAATGCCATAACCGCCTTGGTTACTTATTAAAACCTTAAGCAATGTGATTGATAATGATTGAAACAATATCGGCAATTGATAGTAAAACAGACTACATAATGGTGCGCAAAAACCTATCAATGCGTTATATCATTTCCAAGCCACAAAGCAGCGCACCAAATGGAACGATCTTGCTTTTGCAGGGCTATGGCAAACAGGTTGAAGACTATCAATCATCTATTCACAAATTGGCAGTGCGTGGCTTTTTTACTATCTGCCCTGATTTTATCGGCCAAGGAAAATCAGATAAATTGCGTGGCGACAAATGGGGCGGTCATGTCAAGGATTATCGCAGATTTATTGACGACCTTGATATATTATTTACCAAAATTATTTTAGAAAGCTTGCCGGCCCCCTACTATATTCTAGGTGATGATATGGGAGCAATCATTGCGCTTACGGCTCATGATTTATTTGCTGGCAAAATCAGACGACAAATTCTTGTTTCTCCACCATTAACACCTAGCAATCACAGCAATAATAGTTTTTTTCATAAATTTTGCCGCATATTAAGCGATAGCGGATTGGGGCGTATTAGAATAACACGACCTTTATTATCAACCAAAGAACTACCAGAAGCTCCAGATAGCGAAGATAGTACTGCTATTATACATAACAATAGACGCGCTTACCCAAGCCTTGGCTGGTATTCGACTATGCTTGATGCCATAGGCTATATTGGTTCAAGCCATTATATCGACAATATGACCATTCCAACCCTCGTCTATCAGCCTAATCAAGATAATTTTAGCAGTTCGCCCAAAAACCGCGAATTTGTTTCTAGATTACGAATGGCACAATTGATTGATTTGCGCGGCGCGCCCCATGATATTTTGGCAAGTGAAGAAAAGTTTACAAGGCAATTCTGGCAAGGATTTTCAGCATTTATAACAGGTTCATCCTTTATGCCCAATTTTAAGCAAAAGAATGAATCGTACAATAGCATTGCCGCTACCAATTCGATTGATAGTGGTGACACAATGCTAAAAATTACGGCACAATAAGCTATATTGGTGAGCAAACCATTTTCGAAATTAAATGGCTTTGGCTAAAATTTCCATTGCTTTTTCATGCAATTGAGGCGTGGCCGCCGCAACTATGTTACCTGCTTCCTCTGCCCTTCCGCCATCCCAACGACTAATCACACCACCGGCTTTTTCAATAATCGGAATAAGCGCAACAATATCATAAGGTTTTAATCCAACCTCTACCACAAGGTCAACAAAGCCAGCAGCTAACATCGCAAAAGCATAACAATCGGTACCAAACCGGGTCAATTGAGCCTTTTCCTCTAAACCTGCAAAAGCCTCCCCCTCCTTACCTTTCAATAATTGCGGCGCGGTTGAAAAAAGCGTTGCATCTTCAATATGAGTAGTATCACGACATTTTATCATCTGGGTTGAGCCATTATGACGTAAAAAACTTCCCTCATCATTGGCAAAGAACAACTCACCCGTGAATGGTTGGGCCATCATGCCAGCGATAGCATCCCCCTTATACAATAATCCAACAAGCGTACCCCAAACCGGCAAACCTGAAATAAAAGCCCTTGTGCCATCAATAGGATCAATCACCCAAACAAATTCACGCTCCCCACCTTCAATGCCACCCTCTTCACCGAAAATACCATCTTGTGGTCTATTTTGTTGTAAAAATGCTCGCAATGCGGCTTCAGTCTGCTGATCTGCCATTGTGACTGGATCAAAACCATCAACTTCTTTATTATTTACAGTCAAGGCTTGTCGAAAAAGCGGTAAGGACTGACTCGCAGCTATCTCATTTAACTTACAGAAAAATGTTTCATCATAAAATGCCGACATAATTAGTCCCCTTACACGCCTTATTTACATAAAAATAGAATATTTTTTAATCGATTAGTATTTTATGTCATTTTTTTGGTCAAATTGCATTGACCTTACGGCCAAATTATTTTAATTCTTGGTTAAGCAATGTTTCATTGCTACCTAGATAAATTTGGCCGCATACTTTTTAAGTATGCGGTCCTTTTATTTTATAGCCATCCATTATTCAAAATATTTTTTAATTAACTAGCCTAAAATTAAAAAGAAAAAATACTATTCTGCTGCATCTTGCTGCAAGATAAAAGCACTATGTGACAATTGTACCAATTGCTCTACAAAAAATGACATATTTTTCTTTAAAGCATCAAAACCACTATCAGGCTCCAAAGTCTCTGGTTCAAGATAAAGATCGCGATTGATTTCAATTTGTAAAGCGTGGAACATATGCAAAGGCCGCCCATAATTCATGGTTATAAAGCCTCCAGCATAAGGCTGATTACATTGGACGTAATAGCCCATTTCGCTTAATAGCTGCGCTGCAAGGCGACTAAGCTGTGAAGCGCAGGAACGGCCATAAACATCACCAAGAACAAAATCGGGCTGGCGTGTTCCTTGAAAAAATTTCAATTGCCCAGGCATGGAATGGCAATCTATCAAAACGGCATAGCCAAACTGCGCTTTTATCTGTTGCAATTCAAAATCAAGACAAGTGTGATAGGGCTGATAAACATGCTCAATACGATTTAAAGCAGTTTTGACTGAAATACGTCCAGCATAGATATTTTTACCCTGAGCTACAATTTTAGGAACACTACCAAGCCCGGCTAAAACACGCGGAGAAGCTTTTGGTACAAAATTTGGCAATGCTTCTTCAAACATTTGATGATCAAGCTCAAAAGGTTCTCTATTCACATCAAGATAGGCACGCGGAAAATCTGCAAGCATAAGTGGCGCACCAAATTGCGGCACAGAACCAAAAATTAAATCAACATAACGATCTTCAGATAACCGGATATCAAAATCATTAAGACGGCTCATTTGCAAAAATGACGCGGGATATTGCCGCCCCGAATGAGGTGAATTGAAAAAAAATGGAACAGTTTGGTTATGCGGACGCATAATCCGAAAGGGAAGTTGCCCGCCAAAATCAATATTTGCAGCCATTTATCTGCTATCCCACATTACCCAATTTAAATTACGAGATTAAGTGCCATTAATTAACATTATAATTTTCAATATTTATATGCAATGACATCAGGCACTACCTAAGCAATATCTTTTATCATCAAGCTTGAAGGAGCAAATCAATCACACGTTACTTTCTCAAACATGCATTGATATTAGCTGCACCTTTCGTAAAATTACTTTAACAAATAAAACCAATAGATTGAAATAAAAAGGATTTTTCAACAGCTATTTTTTCATTATTAAAAAAACTGATGGATATAATTTTATGATAGGCTTATAAGATTTACAAGGAAAAAGAAGCCGATATTTATCCAACTATGACAAATCTTGCCCTTATTAGAATGCTGCTAAAAAAGCAAGCAAAACACGCCTGGTTAAAATAACAGCCTGTTGGTATTAACCAAGAATGAAGAGGATTAAATCTCTTTATTTCCTTTTTACCAAGACTTGCTATTATCGATTCTCAAATAGGGTCACACCTTAAATAACGGCTTTAATTAAAATTTGGATAGGTCGATGAAACGTATTCTTCTTGCTGAAGACGATAATGATATGCGCCGCTTTTTAGCCAAAGCGCTAGAACGGGCAGGTTATGAAGTAACCGATTTTGATAATGGTGTTAGCGCTTATGAGCGTTTACAGGAAGAGCCGTTTGAGCTACTTTTAACCGATATTGTCATGCCCGAAATGGATGGTATTGAACTTGCACGCCGTGCAACAGAGATTGATCCAGATCTTAAAGTAATGTTTATTACTGGCTTTGCCGCAGTCGCGCTTAATGCAGATTCGCAAGCACCAAGTGATGCGCGTATTTTGTCCAAACCCTTTCACTTGCGTGAATTGGTAAGCGAAGTGCAAAAAATGCTAATCGCGGCGTAAAAATAGCCATTTTAAGATATTAAATATGCAAAATATTAAGCTATGCAAAACCTTGCATGGCTTTTTATCCGTTCTAAACATTTAAATAGCATTTTCTCATAATAAGATAACCTTAGGATACATACTACACGAATATTGTTTTCCCTTATAAACAATAGAGTTGAACTCAAAGCCTAAAAATAATCCATCTTCATGCTGTTTTATATTATCAATGAACCTTAGGTAATTCTCAGCCTCAATATCGCTATAAAAGATGGAAAATTGGTCATCTTGGTTTTCACAACGAAAATCCACCTCGCCTTCTTCATAGAAAAAGCAAATATTTTTGGTTTGCTGTTTATTTTTAATATTTATCAGTCCAACGATTTCAAAATTATCCGTTTTGGCAAAGCCATTATAAACATCAAATACATCATAATAATCTAAAAAGAATGCGAATGAATATTTGCCGTTCTTTTTTATATACATTGTCCCACCCCGATATTACTCTTGCGCAATTTCCTAAAAAACAGAAGCCTAGAACCTCAGCCCCAAGAACTTAAACACCAATAATCTAAACACTGGGCAACTTTATCCACAATTACAAAATATTTTAAAAATAAACTAATTTTGCTAAAAATACCATTGACTGCAAGACACTAATATGGTCTATGACGCGACATCAAATGGGCGTGTAGCTCAGCGGGAGAGCACTACATTGACATTGTAGGGGTCACAGGTTCAATCCCTGTCACGCCCACCATTTGATTAAATCCTCCTCATTACTTATTGAAATAATCTGTTTTTATAAAACAATTGGTCAAGTTGTAGAACTATTTGGGCTAAGAATGCTAATTCTTATAGCGGCTTAGCTTGTCTATATTTTCTGTAGCAAGCCTTTCTTATCAGCCTATTTTGTAAATAATAATAATAGATGTAGAAATATTCATAGCCATTGATGATTATCATAAGACAAACGTTCTCTTTGCCGCTTAAAACTTTCAGTAACCATAGCTTTAAACATTATGAAAGAACTTATATCAAGCCTCCTTTGACTGTACCAATATATATAAATAGGGCACGCTAAAAATGCCTTGCCAAGTAGACATCTTACCGGTCATAAAGCGCACAGGCTTCGATCAACTCATAATGGATGGGATTTACCACTTTAAAGTCTACTCGCTCTGTAGATGATCCATACTGGCCTCAGTAGATGCGCTTGACCACTTTATGGTTTTGCATTGGCCATAGTGCTCGTTATAGCAAAGTTAAGTCGGTTAAAAGACATTAAAAATCGAACGGTTGAATGTGCTATGATCAACCTTGATGCCACGCCTAATAACAGCTCCTCAATATCCGATGGCTTAAGCAGTAGCTAAGATATTAGTTGATAGCTAGAATAATGATGATTGTATCAAAGTGGCGCCCTTTAAAATCATCGCTTGCCCAATCCCCCCTTATATGCTGAAATAATTTATTCTTTTATCTTTCTAGCATCTATGCCTTCCTAAAATAAGCAAGCATCATTTCAAAATTTTATATTTTTACGTTAATACAGATTACAAATAATATTAGCGACAAGGCCAAAAATGAATAATATTGATACGTTTCAAATAGTTGACGGAATAAAAATTACAACAACCAGTAATTTAATTATTCCGCATGCTAAATTAAGATTTTTCTTAGATGAAACAGGAGTGTTTGTTGATTTTATTTCTTCTAAAAGACCATACATATGTACAATTGACGGATTAGATGATTTTTATGACACAATATGCTTTGCTGAAGACAATAGCTTGGCATCTATTCGGTCCATTGCACCTAATCGTATAAAAAAAGTAAAAATACCTGGCATTATAAACCATGGTTTTCTTAGTATGTGCGGCAAAATAAATTGTTTCCCACGAGTAAAATTCCGATATTTGAATAAACAAAAAAGATATTTGATCTGTTTCAATGAAACTCGTGGATTATCCAATGCAAATATTGTTTTATTTACTAAGGAATTTGGATTTATAATTAAAAATAAAAAGTATATTGGATGGTATATCCAAAATCCTTTGAACTATTTATGTAATGAAACCATTGATGCGCCTAATTATTTAGAAAGCATTAACGATGATGATGATGAGTTACTTGATGCCTTTTTAAATATTAATTCAGACAATAAATATTTTAAATTAAATGGTGATGATAAAAAATTAGCCATTGAATTATGGGATGCTATTTCGAATTTAACTTGTAAAGTTAAAAACGAGCACATAAAAGAGATTTTTATAGTTGCGGCTAAAAATTATTATGAATGGAGAATAGGACATTTTCCTAATTAATAATATGGATACTATTTCAAATAGCTGACAGAAAAAAATTACAAATCGAGTGTTTTTTTTGCTGTGACAAATATAAAATCTATACATTTCATCTGCTGAAAAAATATCTGTCTTGCAACTAGCAAGGCTTAATATTAAAATATCAGGTCACATTAGTGGCACCACAATAAAATTATTACAATACAAATAAAAAGCCATGTATTAACTAAATACATGGCTAAATATGTAATCTTATTTGATTGCCTTAACGCAGCTGTGCCTGGATAACGCGCTTTATTTCTTCGCGCAAAACTTTTTCAAAAAGTTCACTAAAGTGCTCATCAAGCCATTTAGCAATATAGGGCCGTAACAAGTTTTCAGCTGATTTTTCAAAATCAGCTTCCAATGCCCTATCAATATTATCCATTTCACGCTTTACCTCTGCTTCTATCATTTCAGCAGCTTTTTGCTCAACTCGCGTTGGCTGTGTACTTCTGGACGATACGCTTTGTGGGCGAAGCGGCGCCTGCGGCAAAGATGAGGCCGTTTGAAAAGCTGAATCCTTTGCAGGAATACTCATAAATGCTGATCGCAAAGCTTGACTTAAAAAATGAGGCTTTGATGGCGCAGAACGTGGAAACGGTACGTTATGGGGGGCATCAGGCACATCTAACTGGCCTTGAGGTACAGCTAAATTACTGGATTGTCCTTGCGCAAGTATTTGCCTTTCATCTTGCACAGCATCAATATTTGGCTGATTAACACTAGCCGACACAGGACGACGATTAGGATTTAGATCATTGGATGCATGCACCTCTTGAGGCAATGGCTGCGAACTTGCTCGCAAATCCCGCCTTTCATCAATATGTGGTTCTGCATTAAAATTGGGTTGCTGAATCGGCGTACGTCTTTCACCACCTATATTTTGCGTAACATTATTTTGCGGAGCAACCTGATTAGGGCGTATATTTGGATTTGCAACACGCGGCTGAGGAGGCATCTGACGATTGCCATTTTGCTGCGCAGCAGCATTTACCTGCATTTGTTGATTACGTATAGCACTTTCATTTTGTTGGGGTGCCTCCCTTTGTTGTGGTAGAGGTCTTACTTGCGGCATTTCACGTTGACGCAGCGGATCGACTTGCGTTTGCGGAGCTAAATGCGTTTGAGGCGCAGCTTGATTTTGTGCATGAATGGGAGCAGCACGCTGTTGCATTGGTTGCCCTTGAAATTGTGCTGTTTGATCAACTGGATTGGGATGCCGTGCCTGAACTGCGCTTATAGGCTTATTAATAACGTTTTGCGCATTATTAATATGTGCTGGAGAACTGTTAACATTGCCTGCATTCTGGCTTGTGTTCATGGTACGAGCTTGTGTAAGCGCAGGATTTGGAACTTGTGCTTGCGGGGCTCTTTCGCTAGGGGCGGATTTAACAACCATCGCTGCCGGCGGTGGTGGAAGATGCGGCCTATCATCACGTGCAATTCCGTCATTAGCTGCCCCATCTCCATCCTCATTATGGCGCAAACCAATACGTGCAGCTAATGCATTCATGGCATCTTGTACAGGTGGCGCTTCAGAATTAACCTGCCCGACATCACCATATTGTTGAATATCAAGCCTTAAAGCACGGTCATCACCTTGCAAGTTACGTGGCATTGTAGAAGGAGATGCTGGATTTGGATTTACTTGCGTTTGGCTTTCACCAACAGCGTTACGCTGTACTGGAATAGCAGGCTCATGCGCATTTACATCTTGCCTATTTGGATTTCTATTCGGTGAAGGTCCCGTATTTTCTTCGATGATCTCACGAATAGATGCGAGAAGCTCATCCATGCTTGGCTCTTGCATTGCATTTGGATTTTGTGCCATCAATCCCACCTAACTCTCAGTAACTGCCGAACATAATATTTCAATATATGATATCTCTTATTTACTCGTAACCATGAGATAATCCAGCGTAAACAGACAGCCCTTCATATTTTGTAACAATATTTGTTAAATTTAAAAATAAAACCAACATTAGTATATTTTTTTTAATAATTACATTCCAGTCCCAAAAGACTTTTTTCATCGAACTTAACATTTTTTTTGCTAATAAAACTCCAGATCAGCCTTAGGAATCGATAAAAAACTATAATAAGAGCCAATTCCAATTTTATGGCGACAAATGCGCTATCGATAACATTCTAAAATAACGATGATTCGATTTGATTTAATATTAAAAAAGAACAAAATATTAGTTTTCAATTTAGAAAAAGGGAATTATTTCAATCAAATCAGCAAAAAACATGGGGGAATATAATTAAAGATTTAATACCAAATAATGTATTTTTTTTCACACCAAAGGTTATATCGGATGCTTTAAAATCCAGCACCTATTATAACTATATATTATATGATCTAACGAGAAAATGGCGTTTTCAAACCAAACCATTTAAATCGTACAGCATCAAAATGAATTTTGGGATCATAGTGAACAACTTGCAAATTTAACTGTTGAGCACTCATACGCCCAATCGCGACCACTAGCCCGTAACTGGCTACAACTGCATCACGTTCGGCAGATACTAGACTTACCTGAGAATCAATGAGCATACCTCGAGAATTTAAAACATCAAGGGTAGTTGCTTGCCCGACCCGATTTTCCTCAATACGTCCATTCAAAGCAATTTTATTCGCAGCAACACTATCACGATAGGCTGCAACAGATGCCCTAGCGCCATCTAATTGAGAAAGCGCGGCGGATAGCTCTTGGCGAACCTGATCAACATAAACATCAACCTGAATCACCGCCTGACCCAACTGCTCTTTGGATTGACGAATTTGCGCAGATGTGCGACCACCTTGATAAAATGGCACGGTTAAAGCAAGACCAATCGAGTTGGCTCTGCCACTCATCCCTGGGCCATCATAAACCTCATTATAAGAGCTTGCGACCCTAAAGTTCACTTGTGGAAGTAATGCGCCTTCATTAGCCTTAACCCGATAGGAAGCCGCATCGACAGCGTAACGAGCAGACAGAATTGCAGGATGTTCTACTCTTGCAATTTCAAAACCCGATTTTGCATTACGAGGAAGACCGGTTGCTGATACTGGCGCATCCAACTTCTCTGCCTCCACGCCAATCACCTGGCGATAAATCGCCTCTTTTGACTTTACGTCAGCTTTGGCTAAATGCAATTGCGAAATAGCTAGGGCCCGCTGTGCCTCAGATTGCGCAAGATCGGTTCGAGTACCCTCACCAACCTCAAGTTTAGCCCGATCAGCTCGAACTTGTTCATCTAATGCAGCAACATTTTGTTGACGTAAAATAGCGATACGCCGCGCCATGTAAACATCTGCATAAGCTTCAATCGCCGCATAAAGCTGATTTTGTTCACTGTTGCGCAAAAATTCGCGTTGCGCAGCAGACTGTAATTCAGCAGCACTAATATTATTTTTTGTTGAAAAACCGTCAAAAATAACTTGGTCAAGCTGAATACCGACCGAGCCAACAGTTGAATAATATGGATTTCCAGCATTATTACCGCGAGTATAGCTAGCAAATGCAGCTATAGACGGACGGATGCCGGATCGTGCAATTGCAACATTCTCATCACTAACACGAACAGAGGCGCGATCTGAATTGAGACGGCTATTATTATTATAAGCCTTTGAAAGCGCACCCATCAAATTTTCAGCTTTTGATGGGACACTTGAAAGAATCGTGCCTGAAACCAGCAGAGCTGCCAACAGTGCTTTTTTCATATTTTTCACAATCCAAACCAATCTCAATTACCACTTTATCTATTGCTATAGCCTAGCTAATAAATTCGCAACACATAGCTTGCAATTTTTAAGGCAATAAAAAAACTATTACTCATAAAATCGGCAAGCGTTGCAGGAAAACAACTAGAATAAAACTTTCTCTTGCAAAACCGCTTTATTTTCAACCAAGGCAAGATTTAAGCAAACATAGCAAAAAGGCATTTATATAATATTAAAATACAAATTTCGGCTTATTTAAAAATCCAGCAAGAGGTTTTACTGCAAGATTAAAGCCACGTCTCACAGAAATAACGCCGTCTTCTTTAATGAATAACTGCGCAACTCCAGCATTACCGTGACCAACAACCACAACGAGGCGTCCACCTTCACGCAATTGGGAAAATAAATTTTCCGGTACAAAATCTACCGAACCTTCAATAACTATAACATCAAAGGGCGCCTCATTTTTATAACCGTCCTGCAATACTCCATTAATCACAACAACATTATCATAACCATTATTGTCAAGATTATTTTTTGCAGCTTGTGCTAATGCCTCATCACTTTCAAGTGCAATAACCGAACTGCCAAGCTCTGAAAGAACAGCAGCACTGTAACCAGTCGTACAGCCAATATCAAGAATGATATCTTTTTTTGAAACATCGGCAAGTTGCAATAGCTTGGCAAATGGAGCTGCCTCCATAATAAAACGAGCTGGCTCCCCATTTTCAGCAGCTTTCACTTCCACATCTTCATCGACATAGGAAAACTTCTTAAAATCATCTAAAACAAATGCTTCGCGCGGAACAGCAAGAAGAGCGGCCAATACAGAAAGACGGGTAACATCTACAGTGCGAACCTGATTATCAACCATTTTGCGGCGAAGTTCAGCATAATCTATATTCATAAGAAATCCTTCCGGCATTTTTCCATCAAGGCAGCAACCTGCCCCTATTTATCGCCAAGCAAAGTAGATGTCTACTCAAAATCAAAAAATAAATTCGATTTCATTAACTGCTTAGACTTTTTTGATTGGACAACCTTATAAAGCGGTTATTAGTGAGTATTTTTGTAAATGCATTAAACTACAAAGCATAAGGCAGTGAAAGCATTTAATAAAATGCTAATCTTTGTAACCTTTACCATATTTCTTTATAGGGGCGCAATTCAACATTAAACGACCAAGCCCCGCGCGGCTGGTGCGCGATATGCCATAATTCCTCAGCAATATCATTGGGTTGAATAAAATAATCATCATTATTGCTTCGGTTCATCGACCATTGCACATCAATTACCGCATCAATAACCACATAGGCAACATGAATACCTTTTGGACCAAGCGAGCGAGCAATTGATTCTGCTAAAATTCGTTGCGCAGCTTTTGTAGGAGCAATGCCCGCAAAATTACTTTTACCGCGAATAGCTGCAGCATTACCTGTTACAATGAAAACACCATGGCCAAGCTCAAGCATTAAAGGCGATAATTTGCGTGTCACATGCAAAAACGCCATAACGTTAGTGTTAAAATTCATGGCGAGTTGCATTGGGTCTATTTCCAAAAAATCACCAAAAACCCCTTGGAAAGCATTAAACACAACAACTTGCGGCAAACCATGATTTGCAATAATTTCATTGAGCTGACGATCAAAAGCTTCAATATTGGTAATATCAACTGGATATCCAAAAGCGCCTTCGATTTCAGCTTCATATTTTTCAAGTCTGCCGTGATTTCGCGCAATCATAGCAACATCATAGCCGCCAGCAGCAAAACGCTTCACCGCCTGATAACCAGTCCCCACGCCAACACCAATCACTAAAGCGCAAGGATTTTTGTGCATGACTGGCTCTTCCATTACGTGCTCCATAACCGTTTTGTGCAAAAAGCACATGTCTTAAATTTGACTGACCATTTAAAAAATCTTTAAGACCTTTTGATAGCATAAGCCATATTTTTTTTCATTTAATTGAAAAAAGTTATTTTAAACGCAAAAACTCAGCTCAACTTATTAGATAATAAACTGCTTCTTCAAAGACATTGATTGTCACGGCTGTTAAACCGCAAACATCAGCGCTCCAATGTTTTCTTAAACTCAAAAAGCTCATTTATAAATCTGCTATCACAGACATTTATAAAAGATACGATGCCTTGTTCAAGCTTTTTAACTTTTATATTACGGTTTAAAACTGTTTCAATACCCAAGATCAAAAGCGATGGTTCTTGAACGACAACAAAAAGACTATTTTTATAAATATGGAATTGATTTTGTGTATCAAATAAAAACCTTATACCGCCAATAAATATGATCTCATATTGCTCATCAATAATTGTTTCTCGCAACTCATAGACTTCATCACAAGGCCGACCGATAGAGCCCTCTGGAATAAAAATGGCATATTCGCCTTTAGGTAAATCCTTTTTTTGATTTTTTTTAAGAAACATCAAAAATGCTTTCATCGATAATGGATAAATTATTTCCCGGCTAAGTATCTTAATCCAGAAGCTATCATATTTTTAAATTTGCTTATCACACCGAATTGAAGCATATTACTGATTACCGGCTGATTACAAAATTTAATATTTTTTTCCTATTAATAGTCGATTTGTAAATTAAAAAAGTTCACATTCCATGCCAAAATTTCATTTTATTGCCGCAGAAACACCCAATGCTACAAAAGCAGCTCAAGCTCTTATCAAACACTATGGGCAAAATAGCGCGGAAGAAGCAACAACTATCATAGTCCTTGGTGGTGACGGCACCATGCTCCAGGTCGTGCGTGATTTTATGAATAGTCAAAAACCAATTTATGGTATGAATCGCGGCTCCATTGGTTTTTTAATGAATGAATACGAAATAAAAAACCTTCCTGAGCGCATTTCTGTTGCCCATATGGAAGAAATTCATCCTTTAGAGATGATTGCAGAATCAAAACTTGAAGGAAGCGTCAAAGCTCTTGCTATCAATGAAGTGTCATTGTTTCGCCAGTCCTATCAGGCAGCAAAAATTAAAATCAGCATTGATAATCAGATCAGAATGGAAGAATTGATTTGCGATGGCATTATGGCAGCAACACCCGCCGGTTCCACCGCCTATAATCTGTCAGCTCAGGGACCTATTTTACCACTTTTGGCGCCACTTATTGCATTGACCCCGGTTAGCCCATTTCGCCCACGCCGTTGGCATGGTGCACTTTTGCCGAACACAGCAACCATACGCTTTGATATGCTTGAGCAAGATAAAAGACCAGTTAATGCCGCAGCTGATAATATTGAAGTTAAAACCGTTACTAGCGTAACCATTTATTCGGCTAAAGACATCACTGCGCGTATATTATTTGACCCCAACCACTCATGGGATGAACGAATCCTATCTGAGCAATTCAAATATTAATTTTTTGATTCGCATAGATTTGCAAAAACCTTAAAAACAAAACCACAAGTAATCGCTTACTTGTGGTTTTAAGTGTTACAAATCGGAATTGTCAGCAATGCGGGGTTTTAAAAACTATTTAGCCTTTAAAAAATTACGTGCTGCATAAAGCGCAATAGCACTCGCGTTAGAAACATTCAGCGATTTTATTTCGCCAGGCATATCAAGACGCGCAAGATAAGATACAGTTTCGCGCGTTTTTTGCCGCAACCCCTTCCCTTCCGCACCTAAGACCAAGGCGATTTTTTTACCTGTAAAGGTTTCTTCCAACGAAAGCGGCCCCTCAGAATCAAGCCCAAAGGTCGTAAAACCAGCCTTATGCAATTGCTCAATTGCAGTGGCAAGATTACCTATACAAATATGATCAATAAGCTCTAAGGCACCAGATGCCGACTTGGCTAAAACGCCTGATTCTATTGGCGAATGACGTGCCGTCGTTATTAACGCGCCGCCATTAAATGCCACTGCCGAACGCATAATTGCACCGACATTATGGGGATCAGTCACTTGATCTAATACAACGACAAGCTCACTATCACCTAGTGCAGAAAGTGCACGCGGACGTAATGGCAAAGCTTCAAGCATGGCACCTTGATGCACGGCATCAGATCCTAGCAACCGATCTATCGCCCGTGGTTCAACGAATTCTGGCTCAATCGGCAAATCCTCTTGTGCAATTTCCAGCCGTGCAAAAGCATTTTGGGTTAGCAAAAGACGCTTAAGCTTACGGCGAGGATTAGCCAACGCTGCCCGCACAGTATGCAAACCATAGAGGCGAACGAGTCCATCAGGCACATTTTCAGGTGAAAGTGCCGGACGATTTGATTTGGGGCCGCTATTTTGGCTGTCTCTATATTGACGGCGCAAACGGGCATAATGGGAATCTTTAGGAGTTTTTGAGTTCATGCGCCAGTTATATGCGCATTTACTATCCACGGATAGAACTAATTTTTCACATTTTTATATTTTTTTTCATTTTTTTTGAAATAGGCTGTTGACTTCTGCTCAACTTATCGCCATAACCCACTCCGCAAGCTGCAACGAATTAAGGTTCTACAGATTGCAAAGTTAAAAGCTGGTTCAGCTAGCTTGAAAAGTGGAGTGGTGCCCGAGGGGTTAAAGGGGACGGACTGTAAATCCGTTGCGTAAGCTACGTTGGTTCAAATCCAACCCGCTCCACCATTTTTCTTTAGCTGACATATTAGCTTGCGGGTATAGCTCAGTGGTAGAGCAGCAGCCTTCCAAGCTGAATATGCGGGTTCGATTCCCGCTACCCGCTCCATGATAAAGTCATAAACAGTTGATTTAATTGTGTTTTATTATTACCCCCTGCTTTGATATTTCCTCTGATTTGCAACACAATATGACATACAAGATGTCACACAACTTTGTTCAAAAAGCGTGTTATTGTGAGTTCCAGATTTGCGAATCAAGATCATTAACTCATAGCAAAAATTGCAATTATGCCGATAAAAGATGAGCGCCCAAAGCCATTGTCAATTTAGATAATTACAACCGAAGCATTCAAATTGCTCTCCGTCCAAGTCACCTTATCATAACTCACACCAAACGTGATATTGATGAAACAGCAAACAATGTTTTATAGGCAGCTTTAATGCTCGGCACTTTGCTATTTCACTGATAAGTATTATCAAAATAATTAGCTATCCAATGCTTAAACCAAAGCCAAGCACTGCATGGACAAACTAGACTTGGTTGGCGGACTTAAGGTGGCATAATAGTCGGATGACCAAACCAATAAGGTTCTTATTAAAGCGGTGAAAGAAGTCCAATTCTACCAGACTCGCCATGGATTTGCCTGCATGAATGTTGATTCAATCGCCCTAACTTTGCCTATTGGCAACCATCGGTGTGCGTGTCAATTGTTGAAACGTTGTTTAGATAAAGTAGATTTGATAAATTATAGACCATTATAAAACCATTCAAGGCGAAATGCTTGACCATAATTACCGAAAAATCTATGGCGATGAAAGCAGTTATCTTGAAACCGTATTAGAAGCTAATTCAAGCCTTTTATGTTGAAACAGCCAACCACGGCTTTCAAAATCTAGCAATACCGCAAGCATTGATAACGACTTAAATCTCCAAAAGGATAATCAGATTAAAAGGAATAATGCGCGCGCCCCAATGCATGATCTTGATTGGAGCGACCTTGATTACGAGTAAATCATTTTTCATATTACTTGACTAAACCAAGTAAAACTCTTAGATTTTGATTTCTTTGATTTAGGAAAAATCATGCGAATAATTGGCGCAATCATCATAATTATTGCAGGTGTTTTAGGATTAGCGGCAGTTTTCATGCAAGCCTATGCTAGCGCATTGGGTGGGATTGGTGGCGCCTCACTCCCAAACCACGAAGTAAATGGTTATACATTTTATGGCACTTGGTGTTCATGTCTATGCATTTTTCTTGCTGGCATAACATTAGGCGTAAAAAGCAAATCACTTGTAATTTTGATAATCATTTCATCCTTATGTGGAATTGCTTTAGGTGGTATACTTGTTGCAGCAACTATGGTTATTTCATTAATTGGCTGCGGGATAATATTATCTAGCTATCAAAAAATACCAGATACTACGCTTTAATTAACTCCATTTTTTAAATATAATTAAATTGCTTACAGCGGTGTGATAGTCTCAGATTGAAGTGATCTTCATTAAAAATAATAATGTATATAGCACTAAAAAAGAGAAACGTATGGGCATAGTTATTTTTTTATTATGGATTATTGCTTTTATAGCTTTTTTCGGTGGTATATTTTTATTATTTTTAAAAAAATCGCGTAAATTTGCCATTGTACTTGTACTTGATAGCTTAGTTCTCCAAGCCGCCCTAGGGTCAGGACCTATTAATTTTTTGGATTCCTTTTTTTGTTGATTTGTGATTCATTGGTTTTGTGGAGGTGAAACTAATGAGTGATTTGTTTTTATTGAGCGAAGAGCAGATGGCGCGAATATCGCCCTGTTTTCCACTGTCTCATGGGGTTGCTCGTGTCGATGACAGGCGCGTTATCAGCGGCATTGTCTATGTCATCAAACATGGTCTGCAATGGAAAGATGCGCCCCTCGGTTATGGTCCGCATAAAACGCTCTATAATCGCTTTATCCGCTGGAGCAGGTTGGGTGTACGATGCTGACTGGTTCCGGCAGGCATTGCTTGACAAAAAAATAAAGGCTTGCATTCCGCCCAGAAAGGGCAGAACCACCGAGATAGTTTATGACAGGCAAACTTATCGGTTGCGTCACATAATCGAAAACCTCTTTGCCAAGCTAAAAGACTGGCGGCGCATCGCGACACGCTATGACCGATGTGCACACACCTTCTTCTCGGCTATATGCATCGCCGCAACCGTAATATTCTATCTTAATTAATGAGTCCTGAGCCTAGGTTTTGATGCACAGCACAATCAAGCATCAAGAAGTGAAAATATAAAATCTCGCCATTTTCAGGAGTATGATAATGGACAAATCAAACTTGATGAAAGAGAGAGCATAAAAAACGCTGCAAAGGTAATCTCCACTTGGGATTTCAAAATTACACCAGAAGATTTGGTTAAAATGGCTGAAGAAAAAATGTCAACGCCTCCCTCACAAGGTCCCAATAAAAGCAATAATGGTCTTTAAACAGCATTACCACCAAGGCAGCTTTTAGCTGCCTTTTTTATTGCCCTATTGTAACAGGATACTCCCCGAAGCTAACCGCAAAAATACTGCGTCAGATTACTGCATAAGCACAAAAACACATAATATCCCGTATTTGCTTGATGTATATAATCACTATGGCCTTGACCTACACTACCGCTTGACGCAATTTTTAGCCCAAACAATGCATGAATGAGATCGGCATTTTACCCCACAAAATATGGGGGCATCCAAAGCACAACATCGCTATGATATTGGCTTCGACCTTGAAAATACACCAGAGCGTGATGGCGTTAGCAAAAAAACTAAAGGCAGGGACTTAATTTAAATCACGGGCAGGGTTAATATTACCGCTTTTTATAATTGTTTTTTTACGAAAAAATAACGTTACCCAATTTTATTTAAATTTTGTAATGATATTTATTTTGAATAACTTTCATTTTAGCCCTATAATACTTATTAAAAATTTCAATTGACGTATGAAATATTTTAATGTAAACGTTAAAAACGATATTTTTTTTCGAGTTGTTACTTTATACGCTTTTAGCGTCCTAATTTTCCCCTCTTCTCAAAAATCGGTACTTAGATGCAGTTCCTGCATTGATCTCTTATTGCTATGAAAGGGTTTATTATGACCACAGGCACAGTTAAATGGTTCAATTCAACCAAGGGCTTCGGCTTCATTCAACCAGATAATGGTGGCGCAGATGTATTTGTACATATTAGCGCAGTAGAACAATCTGGCATGCGCGGACTTGATGAAGGTCAAGCTGTAAGCTACGACATGCAGCAAGACAAGCGTTCAGGTAAAATGTCTGCTTGCAATCTAGCTGCAGCTTAAAGATTGCTATCTATTTTGCAATGACCACGGATGTACTGGCATTGTTAAAATAAGATAACGCCGAGAGGTCAGACAGATTGTCTGGCCTTTTTTATTTGTTAAATGTAAACAGAAACATTCACGCTTTACCACATTTGCACAAATTATGACATGGATGACGAAAACGCCAAAACTTGCGCCTTCGGCTCCTTTTGCGACATATTTAAAGCAAATAAAACGTTATTAATTAGGAATTGTCAAATCTGCATTTTTAAATTGCGGGTAAACTTCTAAAAATTTTTTAAACGATTTTTCATCATCAACAATTGCAAAATACCAGCGCCCATCGACATTGAAACCTAACCCAAGATTTTTAGAATTTTGTTCGCTACCATCTTTCATAAGGGTATGCGTTTTGTACAAAATAAGAGTATACAGCTCTCCGTTAGGTAATTCGCGATAAATAAACTTATCTTTATCATAATCTAATGTCGTTGATGATATCTTTGACCAATTTTCATCCATGACAATAAACATGAAAGATGTAAATTTTTCTTCGGTCATATTCAAGCCTTTGGCATAATGTAACAACATTCCAGGAGGCATATCTACTAGTATTTGTTCCTTGTCTTTCAAATCAAATGCCAGATACGACAATAAATAGAAGCCCAGCATTAGATACGCACTGTGATGATTAATCTATAAATACTTATAAAGAATTGAACCACTTTAAAAAATATGCAATCAAAAATGTGAGTTAAAATTATTCCTACTTATCCATATGAACATAGCAAAATTGCACCTTACCTTTTATCCTGCAAGCTTTACGCTTTAGGATAATTGCGTCACGCAAAGTATTTTCATGATATTATTGCTTTATAAAATATTGATCGGTTGCTCTTATATAGCCGCATTTATTGGTTAAGCGGGGCTTTTACATTCCCCAAATTTCAATAGATAAGACAAGTTCATCCCTTTGCTGGGCTGTATTCATCACCCAATCCTTTTATTTAGTTAATATATTACTTTACCTTTAAACGATTACGGTAATCCCTTTTTTAAAGTTTACGAACCTTAATCAAATGATATGCCATCAACTTTTATGGTGAAGAAAGGCGTTTTGCGCCACTCGCTCGCAGGCAAACTTCTTTTTAAAAACGTTTGATGTTGCGCTATTCGGTCTTAATCATAATAATCCTATATTAATTTCATTTGATTGTTTTCAGTAGTTTATACTCTTTACAATTAAATATTGCCTTGGCAATGAATGAGCATGACATATTGAAACGACTCAAATATTGACATATGAGATTTCTGCAATTGGATAATATAGATGCTAAAAAGAAAAAAAGTTCCAATAAAAAATGATAAAGACATAGCAAATATGCGCGTTGCTGGCACATTAACTAGCAAAGTATTAACCGCCATACGCCCCTTAATAAAAGCTGGGACAACAACTCTGCAAATTGATAAATTTTGTCATGATTACATTATAAATAATCTCCATGCCATTCCAGGTAGCCTTGGTCAATATGGCTATCCACACACCGTCAATACATCTATTAATGAGGTTGTTTGCCATGGTTGGCCAAGTGATAGGCAGCTTGTAAATGGTGATATTATCAATATTGACGTAACAGTAAAAAAGGATGGGTTTTACGGTGATAGCAGTGTTACCTTTATTGTTGGCGACACGGATGAAAAAGCTAAGCATCTCGTTAAAACCACCCAAGAGTGCCTATATAAAGCAATTAGACTGGTAAAGCCTGGCGCTACTTTGGGCGATATTGGCGCATGCATTCAACATCACGCCGAGAAAAATGGATATTCGGTGGTGAGAGATTTTTGTGGGCACGGTATTGGCCGTAAAATGCATGAAGAACCCACTGTACTTCACTATGGGAGCAAAGGAAAAGGACTAATATTAGAGCCTGGCATGACCTTTACAATTGAACCAATGATCAATCAGGGTAGCAATGAAGTTAAAACATTAAAAGATGGCTGGACCGTTATAACCCTTGACAATAGGCTTTCAGCTCAGTTTGAGCACACTGTACTTGTTACACAAAAAGGTGTTGAAGTTTTAACCTTACGTGAGGATGAAGACCTTAAAACTTAAGACCTCCTTGATCTAAACATAAATTTAAAATGCATTTATAGTATTTTTTCTTTTGCGATTGATGCTCGATAATTCATAATAGATGAAACAGTATAAATTATAAGTGCTAGCCAGATTAACGAAAATGCAACAAGTTCAATCTGGCTGAAAGGCTCATGAAAAACAAAAACAGCAAATAGAAATAGGATCGTTGGTGTCATATATTGCATAAGGCCAAGTGTCATCAAATTCAAAGCTTTTGCACCTGCTGCAAATAAAATGAGTGGAATTGCCGTTAAAGGGCCAGCGCCAATAAGCAATAGGGCATCAAGGGTCGTGCCGTGAACAAAGTAATCTTTACCGCTATAGATGAAATAGCCTTGCAATACTAAAGCAGGTATAAACAAAATAAGGGCTTCTAGCATAAATCCCTGCGCTGGACCGATGGGAAGCGATTTGCGTAGCAAAGCATACAGGCCAAATGTTATAGGCAAAACCAGCGACACCCAAGGCAAGCCGCCTTTATTTATTGCTAGAATTGCAACAGCACATGCAGCTAAAACAACAGCTAGCCACTGAAACGGAGTTAAGCGTTCCTTTAAAAAAACAAAGCCCAATAATACATTTAATAGCGGATTAATATAATAACCAAGGGCAGCATCGACAGCATGATTATTGCCAATTGCCCAGATATAAACACTCCAATTGCAGGTTATAAGCGCCGAAGTCACACAAGCCATAGCAAGAACTTTTGGTTTCTTGAAAGCATTAAGTAAATCGGTAAATCTACCCAAATAATAAAGAATGAGCGCTGTAACCGGAACTGCCCATATAATACGGTTAGCAACGACTTCCAAAACATCAATATGGGCAACAGCCTTCATATAAAGCGGTAAAAGCCCCCAAAGACCATAGGCGCCGAAAGCCGCTAAAAGACCGCGTATATTTGAAGATTGCATAATTGCCATACCCATATCATTTAAATTGGAATGCTATTTAATGTTATACTCAGTTCACTCTAACAGCCAAATTTTCTGAGTATTATTTTTCTGCCCAAATTTGTTATTTTCATTTGGTTTTATGAAAACAAATGCCCTTTCCTATAGCACTATATAGAAGAATAATAGTCTTTCATCCAATGGAAACTCTTACAAGGGTTAAAACTGTTGGCAATGCAATTAAATCATTCAATTTTTAGTCATAAAATTCGTAATAATGACTCACTATATAAAAAAGGCAAAGCGTAGTGCTTAAAACACTATGCTTTGCCTTTAAATCAATCAGCTAAGCGACCCCCGTGCTAGCTTAAATTTTTAGTTAATGGACTGACTATTAAAATCTCAATTAA
Source organism: Bartonella sp. HY761 (assembly GCF_026743145.1). Taxonomy (NCBI): domain Bacteria; kingdom Pseudomonadati; phylum Pseudomonadota; class Alphaproteobacteria; order Hyphomicrobiales; family Bartonellaceae; genus Bartonella; species Bartonella sp. HY761. Next base: position 1,129,654 of record NZ_CP104887.1, on the reverse strand, counting down.
TTAGACTGTGTCTGCCCATCAGGAAGTTCGATATGAGTGTTTTCTCCTTCAGGCTCAATATCCGTGACATAACGGTTGGATCCATCAACATCATAAAATACCGTCACTTTCATTCCCGGTTGAATGACACTAAAATCAAACTCACCCGGTAATGCATAACTCTTACCATCTGTTAATTGCATAGTGTTTGCGTTTGGATCAATTGCTGTAATTGTTCCCTGAGCACTATCAGCAAATGCAGATAATGGAAAAACAACTGCAGCGAATGCACCTAAAAATAAAAGTTTGCGCATAAAAATTCCTTATATGGGAACATGGCCCATAACTCTAGTAATTAAAATCCCCAGCCAAAATATTCAAGTTAAACTCAAAATACATTGCCCCGCTAACATGAATTCTTCAATTGACAGTATCAATCTCGCCCAAAATAGCACCAATCTCTATAAAAATTGCTAATAGTAAAAATTGGAAAAAACAAAATCCAACCCCCTACCGCTTGTAATTATAAGAAATTCAACATTAATACTGAATGAATTTATATAAAGCAGGTGAATGTGACAAAAGATTGTAAAAAATCATCAAATTTTGATTATATGTCGTTATCATATTTGACCGCACACCAAAACAACAATAAAACAAGCCTAACAGAGTTTTAAAATAGTTGAGCAATTATCATGTCATTCAATACATTTGGTCATATGTTTAGAGTCACGACTTGGGGAGAAAGCCATGGCACCGCGATTGGTTGCGTCATTGATGGTTGCCCACCTGGAATTGTTTTTTCTCTTAATGACATTCAAAAAGAACTCGACCGCCGAAAGCCAGGACAATCACGGTTTACCACACAGCGCCGCGAAGATGATGCAGTAAAAGTATTGTCTGGCGTTTTACCAAATGGCGACCAATTGATTACCACTGGAACCCCCATTTCAATGGTTATTGAAAATACTGATCAACGCTCAAAAGATTACGGCGATATAGCGAATAATTATCGCCCTGGCCACGCTGACTACACCTATGATGTCAAATATGGTATTCGTGATTATCGTGGTGGTGGCCGTTCATCAGCCCGCGAAACAGCAATGCGAGTAGCAGCAGGCGCTTTAGCACGTAAAATCATACCAGAAGTCAACATTCGTGGAGCTATTGTTCAAATTGGCAATCTATCCATTGATAAAAGCCGCTGGAACTTTGAAGAGATTGATAATAATCCATTTTTTTGTCCCGATCCAATGATGGTGGAACCCTTTACTCAATATCTTGATGAGATTCGTAAAAGCGGCTCATCCATTGGTGCAGTTGTAGAAATAATTGCTGAAAATGTACCCGCCGGTCTTGGCGCCCCAATTTACGCAAAATTGGATCAAGATATTGCCTCCTACATGATGTCAATAAACGCGGTTAAAGGTGTTGAAATTGGCGATGGCTTTGCCTCTGCAGCACTGCGTGGTGAGGAAAATGCTGATGAAATGCGTATTAGCGCTGATGGCAAACCACTATTTTTAGCCAATCATGCCGGCGGTATTTTGGGCGGCATCTCAAACGGACAGCCAATAATTGCCCGTTTTGCCGTTAAGCCTACCTCTTCAATGCTAACCCCAACTAAATCAATTGATAAAGATGGCAATGAGGTAGACGTTATAACCAAAGGCCGTCACGATCCATGTGTAGGAATTCGTGCTGTTCCGGTAGGTGAAGCAATGATGGCTTGTGCCCTTGCCGATCACTTCCTTCTTCATCGTGGTCAAACTGGCCGAATTTAAACGATCAAAGATTAAACTGAGATTTAAATTGTCGATTTATAGAAAGTCCTTCAAATGAATCAAAAACAAAAACATGTTGTCGATGCCATTCGCGCTTTTGAACGCGGAGAAATGGTCGTTGTCATGGATGATGATGGTCGCGAAAATGAAGGTGATATTATTGTAGCGGCAAGTCTTTGCACGCCGGAGCAAATGGCATTTATTGTACGCCACACGTCTGGAATTGTTTGTGCACCAATGCCACATAGTGAAGCTAAGCGGTTAAACTTGGCACCAATGGTCGCGGAAAATGATTCTCCCCATTCCACTGCATTTACCGTGACGGTTGATTATCGTCATGGTACAACAACCGGTATTTCTGCCAATGACCGTACATTAACTGTACGTAATCTTGCAAATCCCAATTGTGGCGCAGTTGATTTTGTCCGCCCCGGCCATGTATTTCCCTTAATTGCCCGCGAGGGTGGGGTTTTGATGCGCTCTGGCCATACTGAAGCAGCGGTTGATCTATGCCGTCTTGCTGGATTAGCACCAGTTGGTGTTTTGTGCGAACTCGTCAATGATGATGGCACCGTTATGCGCGGCCCTCAAGTATCCAGTTTTGCCAAAGAGCATAACCTTCATGAGGTAACTGTTGCGGACTTAATCGCTTATCGTCAAAGACAGGAAAAGCTTGTTGAACACGTCGATGAAATAGCTGTTGTAACAGCAGCCGGCCCTGCTATTGCCCATACCTATCAATTGCCTTGGGAACCCATGCAACATGTTGCCATTGTCCTTGGCGATATACGTGACGGTGAAAATGTTCCCGTACGTCTTCACCGCGAAAATGTTTTAAGCGACGTATTTGGCACTAAAGATGAAATAGCAACCATCTTGAAAAAGATGATGGCCAATGAAAAACGCGGTGTTTTGGTTTATCTACGTGAAGGTTCCGTCGGCGTTGGCACTGATGCCCATGATATGCGTAGCCGTGAGCTTATTCTTGAAGGGCATGAAGCCCATAGCGAAGCAGTAACCCGTGAGGATGAATGGCGGCAAATTGGTCTTGGTGCGCAAATTTTAAAGGATTTGGGTATCAATTCTATTGTGCTTTATGCTTCAAAAGAGCGCCATTATGTCGGTCTTGAAGGCTTTGGAATCCACATTACCCGTACAGAAATCCAATAATTCTTTGTTTTAATTAATGGAATTGAGAAATTTAAATATTTTTAGGTAAATATGATGTCAGAACAACCAACAAATAATCAAGATAATGCCGATGTTTCAACCATGAGTTTTGAAAAAGCTTTGAGTGAACTTGAGCATATTGTTGAAAATCTCGAGCGTGGCGATGTACCGCTTGAACAATCGATCCTTATTTACGAACGCGGCGAAGCACTGAAAAAGCATTGCGACACTTTGCTAAAAACAGCAGAAAACAAGGTTGAGAAAATTCGCCTTAACAAAAACAATGAAGCAGATGGTGTTGAGCCACTTGACCCACAAGACTAAAAACCAACGGGGCGTTTTATAAAACGCCCCGTCGATTAATTAAGCAAAATGATTTGTTGCCTGAATGAGTGCCTTTGCAATAGGAGGCTCATTAACGGCATGTCCAGCATCTTCAATAATTTTCAATTCAGCCTCTGGCCACTTTTCCTTTAACTGCCATGCATTAATAAAAGGCGTACACATATCATAACGACCATGGATAATAATCGCCGGAATGTGTCTAATTTTATCAACATTTCTTAACAAGTGGTCATCATCTTCCCAAAAACCACGATTTTGAAAATAATGGCTTTCAATACGAGCGAAAGCTATAACAAAATCGTCATTACTAAAGGCTGCAACTTGCTCAGGATTAGGCAATAGATTAATCGCAGATCCCTCCCACTGCCCCCATAGCCTTGCTGCAGCAAGTTGAACTTCTTTATTATCACTGGTTAAGCGCCGATAATAGGCGCCAATCATATCGCCCCGCTCGTCGAGCGGAATATGATCACGATAAGCGGCAAACCGATCTGGAAAAATAAGACTTGCGCCTTCTTGATAAAACCACTCCACCTCAAAACGGCGCAACATGAATATGCCCCGTAAAATAAGCTCACTTACATAATCTGGATGAGTTTGCGCATAAGCAAGGGCAAGAGTTGATCCCCATGAACCACCAAAAACCTGCCACTTATCAATACCTAAATGGCTACGGATTTTTTCCATATCACCAACCAAATCCCAAGTGGTGTTTTCACGCAACTCGGCATAGGGGGTTGATTTTCCGCAACCACGTTGATCAAATAAAATAATGCGATATTTTTGCGGATCATGCAAACGTCGCATGGTCATTGAAATTCCAGTCCCCGGTCCACCATGCAGCATAATCACTGGCTTACCATTAGGATTACCGCATTGCTCGACATAAAGGTCATGAATATCAGAAACCTTTAGCATCTCTTGATGAAAAGGTTCTATTTCAGGAAAAAGGCAACCAAGACTCATAATCACATCCTCATATCATTTGAACACTTATTTTGGAGTTTTAAGTGATGAAAAATAGGCACGCAATGATTTCGCCTTATCTTCCTTATTAACCTGCCGCGCACGCGCCAAAGCCAAAGCATCAGCAGGTACATTATCGCTTACAACACTACCTGAGCCAACATAGGCACCATTACCAATAGTAACAGGCGCTATCAAAGCGCTGTTCGAACCGATAAATGCGTCATCGCCAATTTTTGTTTGCCATTTATTAAAGCCATCATAATTGCAAGTAATTGTACCGGCGCCAATATTGGCGCGTTCACCGATTTCGGCGTCACCAATATAGCTAAGATGATTAACTTTAGCTTCGATTCCAATTTGCGCATTTTTAATTTCGCAAAAATTGCCAACCCGCGACTTTGCGCCAAGTTTTGCCCCCGGTCGAAGGCGCGCAAATGGGCCAATTGAAGCATTTTCACCAATAAATGCCCCCTCGATATGAGAAAAACTATGAATAATAGCGCCCGATGACACTTCAACTTTAGGACCAAAGACTACATTTGGCTCAATTTCAACATCAGCGGCAATTTTTGTATCAAAAGAAAAATATACGCTTTCAGGTGCTTGCATGGTAACACCGTCAAGCATCATAGCTTTGCGGCACCTTTGTTGCCAAATATGCTCAGCTTGGCTTAGTTCCAAGCGATTATTGATACCAATGACATTATCAAACGGAATTTCAATCGCGCGGACATCAAGTCCAAACGTGGCTCCAAGCGCAACAATATCAGTTAGATAATATTCGCCTTTGGCATTATTATTTTCTATTTTTTCCAATAGTGACAAAGCGTGTTTACCATTAATGGCCATTAAACCACCATTGCAAAACTTTATTTTCTTTTGCTCATTGGTTGCTTCTTTTTCTTCAACAATGGCTTGTAATTTGCCATTTTCAATAATTAAACGACCATAACCATGAGGTGTATCACTATAAAAGCCCATCACCACAATATCCGCACCTGCCTTAAGCTCTTGACGCGCATGGCTTAAAGCTTCTGCTTCAATAAGTGGCGTATCACCAAATACAATCAAAACATCATCATAATTTTTAGCCAATAATTCACGCGCAGCCAGTGCGGCATGGGCTGTGCCAAGGCGCTCCTTTTGTTCAAAGAAAGCAGCATTTGGGGTTAAAGTAGATACAAAATCCTGCACATCTTGAGCGCCACGTCCGACCACAACAGCAAGCTGATCAAAGCCAGCTTTTTCCATCGCTTGAACCACGTGGCCAATAAGTGGCAGGCCTGCAATTTTATGCAACACTTTTGGTAGGCTGGATTTCATGCGGGTACCCTCACCCGCGCCGAGAACAACCGATAAGCAAGAACGTGACATGAAATCCTCTATAAAAAAGCGATACAATAAAAAGAACGTAAAATTCTCAAATTCAACCTAATTTTTGCAGAAACGGAAATGCTCCCATAAACCATGAAGAAATAACTTGCAGTTGCCCCGTAAGAAAAACAACTCCTGCGAAAACCAACAAAACACCAATTATCTTTTCAACGACCCCTAAATGAACACGCCAAGAGGCTAAACGAGATATAAAAGCACTGGAAAATACTGCTGCCAATAAAAACGGCACACCTAACCCCAAAGAATAAACTGCAAGCAACATGACACCGCCTGCTACCGTTTCCGATTCACCTGCAAATTTCATAATTGGAGTTAAAATGGGCCCGATACAAGGTGTCCAACCAAAAGCAAAAGCTAAACCCATAATAAATGCACCAACTGGGCCTGATTTCGTTTTTTTTGTTTGAAACCTTGCTTCACGCAACAACAACGGAATGCGAAAAACGCCTAAAAAATGCAAGCCCATAATAATAATAATAATACCTGCACCGATAGCTATTTCGGGTTGCCAACTTAGCAAAAAGCGGCCGATAAAAGATGCACCTGCTCCTAAAAACATAAAAATAAGCGTAAAACCCAAAACAAACGCAATTGCAGGAATAAGAATTTGCTTATCAATAGCAAAGCCTACTTTTTTATCTTTGTTTCGTAATTCTTCGTAACTCACGCCCGCCATATAGCAGAGGTAAGGGGGAACCAACGGCAAAACACAAGGAGACAAAAAGGATAAAATACCCCCAAAAAACGCCCCCAAAAATGATACTTCCATCGTTAACCTATCTATCTTCAAAATTAATCTTACAAAATAAATACGAGCTTAAAAGTCTATACAATAATCCAAGCCCTGAACCGTCAACAAGCTTATTTTCTTGTCTAAATCATGTCCGTTATTAAATCAACTTCACCAACAAAGCCAGATCAATCATTCTTGTCAAAGGTTACGGCAATAATCGGCCCTAAACCATGCCACCAGTCTTTACGCAAAAGTTCTGGTGCATAAAGGCTAGAAATAGAGCCATCAAAAAATAATGCATTCGGTGTTTTGAGCTTATCGCGGAAAAAACGCGCCATTTCGTCGAAATTGACCTTTTGTTCAGAAATAATAAAAATTACTTCACCATCATTCGTAACACCAACGCCATTGCGATATTCAAGATAGGGAGATTGCGGAATAAAGCGCTGGTGAATTTCATTATTGATAACCAACATAGGGCCCGATTGGGTAGCAAGTTGTGGTTTTAAACCACGAGCAATAAAGCTATCTGTATCCAATACACCAGCTTTACCATCATTGATAAAAAAGACACCATTGGGTTTCATATGAAAATTACCTGGGCCATCTTTGGTGGAAATGGAATGCAGTTCTTTGCCATTTTCAATATAAAGCCCCACAGCGGTGTAATCAGCATGATACATGCCAGCATTCATCGCAAAAGCAATTGTTTTGCCGTCAGCGTTAAGGGCGTCTTCCAAACGATAAAACCGCTTATAAGGCTTATCATCACTGCCATTTAAAAATAGTTCAATCCGATCAAGGCTAGGATTGGCACGACAAACAACATAGGATTTATTTTCAAAGCTATCCGTGGTGCAAAATTGCTTTTTCAAATTATCATCCATTGTGGCAACTGGCGGTGTCATATCATTTTTTGAGGTTTCTTCACCTTGCGGCTTACTTGGTTGCCTGGCCATTTCTGGCTGCGGCAACAAACCAACTATTGGATCACTATCCTTAGCCTTGATAGTCTGTTCAACACTATTTTGCCGAAAGTCATTATTGCTGCTTTTGTTGAAAAGCCACATGGAACTTATAATCAGTGCCAAAATAACAATGACAAAAAAGCCGTAAAAGAATAGCCGCATTGCAAAAACACCTTTGATATTAAACTAAAACATGAAGACATAAAACGCGTAAAAATACATTTATTTTCAATAGATTAAGTAGAACCATTAAAGAGACTTAAATAAGCATGAAATATAATCTCATTATTTCACCAAAAAATATGGCGCATTTATAACGCAAAAAGCGAATAAATGCGCCAATAAATTAGCTTAATATTTTTAAATTAATTACTACGAGACGTTAAACCTAATCAATATCTTGGACGTCTTCACCACCACCATGCACTCGTTGCGCAAGTGCAGCTTCCATAAAGGCATCAAGGTTACCATTTAAAACATCTTGCGGATCGGTACTTTCGACACCTGTCCGTAGATCTTTGACCAATTGATACGGCTGTAAAACATAAGAACGGATTTGATGCCCCCAACCAATATCAGTTTTGCTAGCCTCGGTTGCATTGGCAACTTCTTCGCGCTTTTTCAGCTCTTCTTCATAAAGTCGAGCCCGCAACATTGACCATGCAGCAGCGCGGTTTTTGTGTTGTGAACGCTCAGCCTGACACTGGACCACAATTCCCGTTGCAATATGCGTAATACGCACAGCAGAATCGGTGGTGTTAATATGCTGACCACCAGCACCCGATGCGCGATAAGTATCAATGCGCACATCCGATTCGGAAACTTCAACCTCGATATTATCATCAACAACAGGAAAGACCCAAATACTTGCAAAAGACGTATGGCGGCGTGCATTAGAATCGTAAGGCGAAATGCGCACCAAACGATGCACGCCTGATTCTGTTTTAAGCATGCCATAAGCATTATGGCCTTTAACAAGAATAGTGGCGGACTTAATACCAGCTTCATCGCCATCATGAACTTCCATGATATCGACTTTCATACCATGCTGGTCTGCCCAACGCGTATACATACGCAGCAGCATATTGGCCCAGTCCTGACTTTCAGTACCACCTGCCCCAGCATGAACCTCCAAATAGGTATCATTGGCATCAGCTTCGCCAGAGAGCAACATATCAATTTGCCGCTTATCAATTTCTTGCTTTAAGCCTTTAATAGCTTCTTCTGCATCTTTGATAATACTCGCATCGCCCTCTTCCTCGCCCATAGCGATAAGTTCAACACTATCATCAAGGGTTTGGCTTAATAGCCTTATACCAGCAATTGATTCCTCAAGCCGTTGGCGCTCACGCATCAAGTCTTGCGCCTTTTGCGGATCATTCCAAAGCGAAGGATCTTCTGCTTGCTGATTTAAATATTCAAGGCGTTTTAATGACTGATCCCAGTCAAAGATGCCTCCTCAGCAGACTTATGGCCTGCTTGATTTCATCTACCAATGTTTCAATTTCTGCACGCATAATTACGCCACAACCTCTTAACTTATAAGCTTACATTCATTTTACACTTATCAACTCATGATTTTAAACTGCAAAAATAAATGCATTTCTTTGTCTTTTGCCTGTTTGCTAACGTAAAGTCAAACCGACTTCAATATCAAAAGCGCATATTCGCTATTTGCAAATATGCGCTTCAATTTCAACATGGTTAAATTTTAAATCTAGTAAAGTCCACTTGAGCCACGGCCAATCGCGTCATTGACGGTGGGTGACATAAGAGGTACGCGTACCCCCTCCTTGAAAGATTCAGCGCCACCAATAACTTGATAGACATCAGCTGGACCAGTACCGGGTTTAAACGCTTCCACCATGACATTGGGATCACCGGCATGGGCTTGCATACCAGTTTTACGGTCGATTGCAATGAGGCTCATACCTTGTGGCACTTTGAAATCAATTTTCGGCTTACCCTTCATGGCTGGCTCCATAAAGTTACCAAAAATTGGAGCTGCCAAAGCACTACCTGTACCACCAAAGCCTAATGAACGTGGATTATCATAGCCAACAAAAACGCCAACCACAATATCAGGTGTAAAACCAACGAACCAAGCATCCTTGGAATCATTAGTAGTACCCGTTTTACCAGCGATAGGCCGGTTTAAGTAATTAAGACGAGCTGCAGTACCACGTTGAACCACACCCTGCATCATGGAAGTGATCTGGTAAGCGGTCATTGGATCAAGCACCTGATCACGCTCATCAACCAATTCCGGCTCGGGCTGGTTATCCCAAACGCTCACATTACAATCTTTACAAATACGCTTATCGTGGCGATAGATAGTTTTACCATAGCGATCTTGAATACGGTCAATCATAGATGGTTCAATAGCGCGTCCACCATTTGCAAGAACCGAGTAAGCCGTTACCATACGAAGCACAGTGGTTTCACCTGCGCCAAGCGACATTGAAAGCACCGGCTGCATTTTGTCATAAATACCAAAACGCTCGGCATATTCTGCCACCACCGGCATGCCAAGATCGTTAGCAAGACGCACAGTCATAAGGTTACGCGAACGTTCAATACCATAGCGTAGGGTCGATGGACCTGCAAATGTACCACCATAGTTTTTAGGCCGCCAAATATTGCCAGATCCTTGGTCAATAACAACAGGACCATCAAGCACAACCGATGCAGGCGTGTAACCATTATCAAGTGCAGCAGCATAGACAAAAGGTTTAAATGATGAGCCTGGTTGGCGATAAGCTTGCGTCGCGCGGTTAAATTCTGATTGCGAATAAGAAAAACCACCAACCATTGCTAAAACGCGGCCAGTCACAGGCTCCATAGCAACTAACGCGCCTTGCACGCGAGGTGGTTGACGCAATTGATAAGCATTGTCCGTGCCCTTTTTCTTTTCAACAAACACCACATCGCCGGGCTCTAAAACACCAGCAGGATTTTTCGCTGTGCTACGGCGCCCATTTGCATCCACCAAACGATATGCCCATTTCATATCGCTAGCAGCAATTGTTGCTTTTACACGCTGTGAAGATAAAGCATTGGAAAGTTCGCGCTCTGGCTGCAAACCAATTTGGGCACTATTGCTATCGGCGGAAAGGACAACTGCTAGCTGCCATTCAGGTACATCGCTAAAAGCGGGTATTTCACCTAGAGCAACGCCCCAATCTCCGGCAAGTGATATCTTTTTATAAGCACCGCGCCAACCAAAATTTTGATCAAATTTAATAAGACCATCTTGCAACGCTTTACGCGCATAGACTTGCAATTGTGGATTTAACGTAGCACGAACCGAAAGACCACCTTCATAAAGTGTATTTGAACCATAGCGTGCCATAAGCTGACGGCGCACTTCTTCAGTAAAATAATCAGCACCAAAGACATAGTTATCCTTGCTGCGCAACGTGACACCGAGCGGCTTTTGCTTGGCAGCCTCTCCATCGGCAGCATCAACATAACCATTTTCGACCATGCGATCGATGACCCAATTACGGCGCTCCAATGCGCGCTCAGTATGGGTAAAAGGATCATAATTCGAAGGACCCTTAGGGAGCGCTGCAAGATAGGCTATCTGTTCTAAACTAAGCTCATTAATTGACTTATCAAAATAGGTTAGCGCGGCAGCTGCAATACCATATGCTCCTTTACCAAGATAAATCTCGTTTAAATAAAGCTCTAAAATATGGTCTTTAGAATAAGCTTTTTCGATACGCATGGAAAGAATAGCTTCACGTACTTTTCTTTGCATTGTAGCATCTGAACTCAAAAGAAAGTTTTTTGCTACCTGCTGCGTTATGGTCGACGCACCCTCGGGACGACGGCCCGACCCCATATTTTTTAAATTATTGACAACAGCCCGCGCTAAACCTTCAGGATCAAGACCAAAATGACTATAGAAATTTTTGTCTTCAGCTGAAATAAAAGCCGCTTTTAGGCGGTCTGGAACCGCTTGAATTGGCAAATATAGCCGTCTTTGATTGGAAAACTCGGCCATAAGACCACCATCTGCTGCGTGAACGCGCGTCATTACTGGTGGTTCATATTTTTCCAAAACTTCATAATTTGGAAGTTCTTCTGATACTTCGTTGACATAAGCGGTTGCGCAGCCAAGCCCCAGAATTGCAAGGGTCAATGTTGAAGTAACTGTATATCCCAGAATTTTTCGAAACTTACGTGACACTATTTTCAGACCATTATAAATTGAGAAAAGCAATTAATCCCATTGCATTTGCATTCAAATACGTCAAAGACAAGGAAAATGACAAGAAAAATTAAAATATTTTAAAATTCTTATGCCATTTTTACGAAATTCGTTAATTTTATCACTAATTCTGTTGATACACGTATTTTTTTGTACGAACAAAAGAACTGGCAAAAATAAAAGAATCTTGCGAAACGAATTAATTATCCCCCTTAAACTCTGCTTACTGCAAACGCTCAACCAAGAAATATACCCATTATATACAATTAATCTAAACACCGCGTTTTATTTTTGGCAGCAAGAAAGATATTATCTACCTGTTTTTAGTAATAAAAGCATGTTAAATCAAACTACTATTATTTTACATGACTTTAACAAATTAACAATTCCAATAAAAATACTTATCGATACAATAGGAAGTCGCTTTTCACTCCAAAACGAAAATATTATGGCAATGCCTTTTGCATTCGCATTTGAGCATATTTTTCAATCGCATTACTAATAATATGCGCCATATTATTGCGCCAAACAGGATCAGAGATAAGCTTCTCATCATCAGCATTTGAAAGATAACCAAGTTCAATTAACACTGAAGGTATATCAGGCGCTTTTAGCACCATAAAGCCTGCATATCGGTGTGGATTATTAATAACACGTATTTGCCCTTCATTAAGGGATGAAATAACCCGATCAGCAAATTTTGATGAAAAGCCATCAGTTTCGCGCCGTGTCAAATCAATCAATATATCGGCAACTTCCGGCGGCTCATCGGGTGGCAATTCACCTAATAAGTCGGCTTTATTTTCATTCTCAGCCACGGCTTTAGCCAAGGAATCTGAAGCATTATCAGATAAAGTATAAACTGTTGCCCCCCGAATATCAGGCAAATGGATAGAATCGGCATGGATCGATATGAAAAGATTAGCTGCATTGCTACGTGCCAATTGGACACGCTCGCCAAGGCGTAAAAACGTGTCATCATCACGGGTTAGAACCACTTTAAATTGTTTTTTTTCAAGAACATCTTTCAGTGCCTTAGCAAAGGCCAAAGTCACACTTTTTTCTTCAATACCACTAACACCAATTGCACCAGTATCAAAACCACCATGCCCCGCATCAATAACAATTGTAAACTCATCATTCTTTACGTTTATAGCCATTTTATCAGGCTTATTGTGATCAAGATTTTCAGGGTTTGTACGCCGCAATTGCTCAAATTTTCGCGTGTGTTCTATTGACTTATCAAAATCCTGGTCAGGCACGGCTTTTATATCAATGATAAGTTGCCAAATATTTTCATTTAACGATTCAACATCAACTCGCTCAATAGCAAAGGCCGTTTTCATGGCAAAAACCATGCGCGACTGCGTTGGGTTTATTGCACCATAGCGCAATTCTTTTACCATACCGCGTATGTCTACTGCTTTAAGCGGCATCAAAAAATCAGCTTTGGGTAAATCAACAACTAATCTTGGCTGTTTATCTAAGAGCATAAGGCGGTAATTAGGTTTCTCATTTAAAACAGTAACAATTCTTAATCGATTATTGTCACCAGTAAGCCGCGTGCTTAAAACTTTAAATGACGCAGAATTGCTACCATCGACCTCACTCGCTGCTGCTAAACTATGATTAATGACGACACAAAATATTGCCAATTGCAGAAAAATAAAGATTAAGCTTTTTGAAAACCAATTTTTTGATAAAATCATTATTCTGTAACCAATAACTTTGAGCATGACATATTATGCTTACCGACCATAAGGCGGGCTGGCAAAAAATCGCAATTAAATATTTTCAATTAAAATATCGCTAGATTAAGACCTGTATGATATGTTTTCATATTTTTTTTACCGTAAGATTGCAAGGGGTTTTAGTCAAATTTCATGGGCTATGTATCCCCCAATAAGGTTAGATTTCAAAGTAAGGAAACAAATAATTTAATTAATTCATAATATTCTAAAAGATATAAATCTTGTTTCAATTGACGGATTTTGCTTGCAAGATTGCTTTCTAAGCAATAGAACAAAAATGCTGAATTTTGTGATATGAGGTATCAACAGGCATCCATGCGATGGATATATTGCCAAATGCCCGTAATAAGCAGAATATTAGCATGAGGATGAACTACAAACTCAACCGGCTTTGTCAATCTTGACATGTAAGATTTGAGTTTTTGTTTCAACCTAGATTTAATTATTTATTTGGGTGCGTTAGTGTGACAGGCTAAATTAATCCCATAAATCAGTTTATACATTTTTACCGCTTAAGCTGAAGAGCTTTTGTAAAAATGAACTATAATAAAGTTTCGCTGATCCGATATTCGGATTATAGTATAATCGTTTTGCCAGGAGCCGTTATGGTTCATTCAGAACGGATGAGAAAAGAGAAAATGACCGATAGACTTGCCTTAGGGCAACTCTATGTCGCACGTCATTGCTCCGGTCCGGTAAAACCTGAATTTGCAAGCCAATATGAAGTGACCGTAACGCGCAGCATTTTTCTGCTGATCGCGCAGGTTAGAAATTTGGTTTGTTGGAATTTGCAATATGTCAAACAACAAAATGCTTATAGATGCCTCCCACCCGGAGGAAACACGGGTTGTCGTCACACGCGGTAACCGGATTGAAGAATTCGATTTTGAATCGGACCATAAAAAGCAACTGAAAGGCAATATTTATCTTGCCCGAGTGACGCGCGTTGAGCCGTCCTTGCAAGCTGCCTTTGTCGAATATGGTGGCAATCGCCATGGCTTTTTAGCGTTTTCAGAAATCCATCCTGATTATTACCAAATTCCCGAAGCTGACCGCCAAGCTTTGCTTGAAGCTGAAGAACTTGCCGCCAAACAAGAGCAAGACGCAGAAGAGGCAGCTAAGGCCAATAATCGCAATGGCAAAAACACTCGCAACAACCGCAAAACTCAATCGGCGGCAGCAGATAGCGACATTATCGCAGAAGATAATGATGAAAATGACATAAATATTGAAACAGATAACAATGATGACCAAGAGCTTGAAAGCGATGATAGCGATAATAATGAGGACATTATTGAATCTGTCGGCGCAGAGGATGCATTAGAAGAGCTTCCAACACTGCAAAAGGCCTATAAACGCGATTATAAAATACAAGAAGTCATTAAAAGACGCCAAATCCTGCTTGTACAGGTCGTCAAAGAAGAGCGCGGCAATAAAGGAGCTGCTTTAACCACCTATCTTTCTCTTGCTGGTCGCTATTCTGTTTTAATGCCTAATACAGCGCGTGGTGGTGGCATCTCACGCAAAATTACAAATATTAATGATCGCAAACGCCTCAAAGACATCGTCAAAGAACTCGATGTACCAAAAGGCATGGGTATTATCTTGCGTACAGCAGGAGCTAATCGTACCAAGGTTGAAGTTAAACGCGATTATGAATATCTTATGCGTCTTTGGGAAAATGTTCGTACACTTACACTAACTTCAATTGCCCCTGCCCTTGTTTATGAAGAAGGTAGCCTTATTAAACGGTCAATTCGTGATCTTTACAATAAAGATATCGAAGAAATTCAGGTTGCAGGCGAACGCGGTTATCGTGAAGCAAAAGACTTCATGCGTATGCTTATGCCAAGCCATGCCAAAGCAGTTCAACCCTATCGCGAATTAACCCCGATTTTTGCGCGAAACGGCATTGAAACCCAACTTGACCGTATGTTGCAACCAGAGGTAACATTAAAATCTGGCGGTTATCTCGTTTTAAACCAAACCGAAGCTTTGGTTGCAATTGACGTGAATTCTGGCCGCTCGACCAAAGAACATTCGGTTGAAGAAACCGCCGTTCAAACCAATCTTGAAGCTGCCGAAGAAATTGCCCGTCAATTACGTCTGCGCGACTTGGCTGGTCTTGTTGTCATCGATTTTATCGATATGGAAGACAAGCGCAACATCCGTTCAGTTGAAAAAAAGCTTAAGGATTGCCTAAAAGACGACCGCGCCCGTATTCAAGTGGGTCGCATTTCACATTTTGGTCTTATGGAAATGAGCCGCCAGCGTATTCGTGCATCAGTGCTTGAAAGCACCATGCAGGTTTGTCCGCACTGCGCTGGAACTGGCTATGTGCGCTCGCAATCATCGGTGGCCTTACATGTTATGCGCTCAATCGAAGAATATTTATTGCGTAATGGTCAAAATAATATCATCGTTCGCACTCCAGTTAGCACCGCACTTTATGTGTTAAACCATAAACGCAAACTACTTTCTGATCTTGAATTGCGTTTTGGCTTAACAATTAGTATTGAAGCAGATGAAACCGTTGGTGCCCAGCATTTAGCAATTGATAAAGGTACGCCTGCAGAAGGCACACCAGCCGTTATCATGCCAATAACTCCAATCTTCGAAGAAGAGGAAATCTATGAAGATATCCCTGAAGTCGAAGAGGAAGAAGAGGTTGTAACGGTTAACGAGCCACAAAACGACAATAAACGACGCAAAAATAAGAAAAAGCGTGGCAATAATGACCGCAGACAAGAGGCTAATGGTGATAGCGTAACAAGCGATCTAAGCGAAGAAGAGCGCAACCGCCGGCGCAGACGTCGTGGTCGCCGTGGTGGACGCCGTAACCGTGACCATTATGATAATGATCGTAAGCGCTTGCCTTTTGCTGAACCAGTAGGGCCATTTGCACAAGCAGCTCTTGCTGAAATACGTCAAAGCCGTCGCAACCGCTTCCTTCCTGCAGCTGAGCCCGTTGGCTTTTTCCCTAAAGCGGCTGCCGCAAATGGCAACGTAAATGCTAAGCAAAATGGTATCCAAAAAATTGCCATTACGACACCACAAACCACTTCGCAAGCAAAAAACAATGGCGAACAAAAGCCAAATAGCCGTGGTCGGGGACGTGGGCGCCAAACAGCAAGGAACAAGAACCAAGCAGTTGAGGCTGCAACCAATAATTTAGCTGTAGTATCGAACGAAAATGCTGCGCAAAACAAAATTATCCCTAATGCAGAACCGGTTGGCCCCTTCACTAAGGTGGAAACAACCACTCAAGTTGTGGCTGAAAAACTAGCGGTAAAAGCTAAACGAAAAGCACCGGCAAAGCCAAAAACCGCCACACCACGACGCTCTAAAGCTACCAAAACAGATACTGCGGTGGAAGCAACAGTGAGTGAAGCAGCTTCGATAAGTGATGTTGTTGTGCCTGACACCAAAGACAGCGAAGTTAAAGCCGACACAGCAAAGCCACGCACACGCCGTAAACGCAAAGCTGATGATATTAGCAGTCATAATACTGAGATTATCGAAAATAATGAAACTGCAACAGCAAAAGAAACAGAAATAACCGTTTCCTCATCGCAAGATGGCGACAAGCCGAAGCGAGGCGGTTGGTGGCAGAAAAAAGGCTTCTTTTGAACGCTAGAGTAATGACCAAATAGCTTGATTGACCAATTGGCATTGACCTAAAAACCTTTTTATAGTTTATTGCCCGCCATATATATAAATATATGGCGGGTATTTTTATAAGGGATCACATTATGACAGTTGAAACAGTTACTCTTTGGCGTCCAGTTGGCCCAGAAGAATTAAAACTTATTGAGCAAACAGATATGACCGCCTTTCCAGCACGTTTGCCTGACCAACCGATATTCTACCCAGTTTTGAGCGAAGATTATGCAATTAAAATTGCACGTGATTGGAATGTTGCGCGCAGCGGCTCAGGCTTTGTAACCCGCATGGAGGTTGATAAGGCTTTTCTTGATCAATATGATATTCAAGTTGCTGGCGGCAATGCCCATCAAGAATATTGGATTCCTGCTGAAGAGCTTGATGCATTCAATGCTGCAATTATTGGAAAAATTGAAGTTACCCACGAATTTCGCTAAATTTTTAAGGTTTTAAATTAGCCTTTAAGGCAACAGAGGAAAGCCTAATTAAATAAGCAGTTAACGCAGTGCAGGCGCATCATTTTTATAAGATAGATTTTTAAGGAATGCTTTATTGCAAAGCGATCTACTGTATCTGAACAAAGTTTTTATTTTATAAAAATGTTATTGCTGTTTATATTCAAATATCTGCCTAAAAATACCCGGCGCAATGGCCGAAATTGGATTCACAGTTACTTTGGGTTCGCGCGCCTTACCATCAATTTTAAAGGTAATACCAATAAGCCCACGATCGCGGCCATTGCCCAAGATTGTGCCTAGAACCGGCACATCGCCGAAAACACGGTTAATACCATAGGCTGGCATAAAGGTACCTGTCATAGACATATTACCTGATGCGTCATAGACAATACCTTGAAAGGTCGCGCCAATTGTTTGACCACGGATAACGCCGCCATCAATCACCAAAAAACTATCCCCCTTGCCAATTTGCGCCGAAGCCGTCTCAATAACAGCCACAGAAACATCAAGCTTACCATCCACGGCTTGATTAAGGCTCTTACCGCCACTATGCGGTGTTGAAGACACTAAAGATGCAAGACGTGGCTCATTAACAATTTGAAAATCTTGCACGTTAACAGGCCCTTTTAAAGTTCCATCGGTGCCAGATTTTAACGATAATTGCAAAATACCGCCGCGAACCTTATCATAAAAATCCATGAAACGTAAAAGCCCTCCGGCATTAGCTGCATTAACAGCAATGTCACGGCTATTATTATTACGCGTAATTTTAGCGGTAATTGATTTATTATCACCAGTCAAAGCATTAAAAATGACATCTTCACTGGATGAGCCACGCCGAACCATTTTAAGTTTTACATTACTCAAAGTTTCGTCATAAAAACCACTAAGACTATCAATATCGGCAACAAGATCAAGACTATCATTAGACTTAGCTTGCCCTTGGTTTTGACTTCCGCTAACCATTTTTACTAAGGCACGCGCATCAAGTTTTTTGCCATTTGCCACGATACGATAACCATTATTCGTTTTGCGTAAAGTCAACCCCAAACTGTCACCACGATTGAGATTGGCTCTTGATAGATCCGCAGACTGCAATGCACCATTTTGAATGAGTATATTGCCGGCAATCATAAAACTATTACCCTTCAAGCTAAAATTATGAAGTTCAATAGTTTTAACATTGCCACCACCATTCTTGAATGAAAATTGCACTTCGCCAGCAATCCCTTTACCCTTGGTCCAACTGACCCATGGCAAACGAATTTCGGCATTAGAAACATCAGCTTTTACCGGACGAGCGCCCTCTACGGGCGCCCCGATTTCTAATGCAACAGTTCCTGAGACAATGGAATTCAGACCTGGCATCAGCTTTTTTCGAATATCGTCTGTCAATTGAATACGAATAGTTTCACTGGGTATGATATCAGAAGGCCCCATAGGGCGGTACAAGTTTATATTAGCTGGAATTCCATTTAGATTGGCATCGGCAATGATGGTGATGTCACTTTTATTGAGTTTTGCCGTGCCTTTAGCCTGCGTAATAAGAATATTTCCATCAAGCGGACTTAAAAGCGATAATTTGTCAAATAATAACTCACTTGACCAATCAATGAGAGATTTATCAGGGCGCGGCATTAATGGAAAACGAATTTTCAACAATCCAGAAACGTCACCGCTAACCTCTTCAGCCTTAAATGGAACCTTATCCTTAGCATTTATTGGATCCAGGCTAACCAATCTTACAACATCGCTAACCTTACCTTTAAAACGCGCTGAAGCATCTGCAAAAACCTTAATATTAGGCCGCCATGGAATGACAAAATAACCTTCACTTAACACAATCTGGTTTTCTTTATTATCTATATAAGATATTGCACTATCCATAAATATTTCTGTCGTAGTACCTTTAATAACAACACGTCCTGCGCCTTGGCGCAAGGGCGGCAAATCACCAACTAATAAAGTTGATACTCTTTCAAAATCCCCCTCAAGAATAAGTTCTTTCTCGCTTAACACTGGTGGCACACCACCGGGTACAAATATGCCTTGCGGAAAATTAATTTTTAAATTGGCATTTTTGACCTCGCCACCTGCAACGTGACTTACTACCCATCGACGCGCGCCGGGCGACAAATTAATTGGCCATATCTGCTTTATTTCATCGCTCGGCATTTGCGGCATAGAAAACTCAAGCAGCGTTTGTGGTGATCCGACACCAAATTGCAAACTTCCGCGCCCGTCGATTTTACCATTCTTGGTTTCAAGTAATAGTTGGGAAAAATCAACAAAGGCACGTTTTGCGAAAAAGCGACCTTTAATCTCTCCGTTAAAATCAAGGCGTGCTGCCTTTACATCGTCTGGTTTGACTGCACCATCATTCATAACAAGGTTAAATGCGTATACACCTTGTTCACCACTCATCGAGATCGATTGCACACCACCTTTTAATGGCAAGTAGAGCGAACCAAGAATTAACTCTGAAGGCAAAATAGCAATCTGTCCATCACCGCTTTTATACGCCAGATTTATTTCACCACTTGTTGCAATATCATTGTCTTGAGCAATATCGGTTCCAGTTTCACCTAAGCTCAAAGTCAATCCCAATTGTGTAGTATTATTAGTTGTTAAGGCGCCTTGCAAAGCAAGGTTGACTTTTCCTCGGCTACGAAAATAATTATTATTTGGTCGTCCATCCGCAAATATACGAGCAACATTATCATCGGCGCCAAGATGGAAAGGAAAATCTTTCATAGAAATCACAAAGCTATCAGCAGCACCAGAAGCAGAAGTATTAACCGTTGCTTCTAGCGCTATTTTTTGATCTTTCCACGTTAGACTTCCTGTTGCTAAAATATAATTATTCTCATATTGTAGCGATAATTCATCTATGTAAAACGTCTTTTGCACCGCATCGCTACCAAAATGCACGGACACATTGCGAATAACCACCAAATGGGTTTCTTGGCTCTTTAAAGCTGAAAAAACCCCATCGAATGCCTTAAATAAAGCAAAAGAAATAGTATCAAAATCTATATTCCCCGATGTATCCTGCGGTAATTTATCTAAAAAATTACCATCCTTGGATGCTGGCATGTGGATGCTGCTATCAGCAATTTCAAATTGCGCTACCTTTATATTACCTTTTAAAAGCGGTGCAGTCGCAAGACCAAGGCGTAAAATACCAATTTTATCAATCTCTACACCACCTTTAACATTGGTTAACCCAACATTATGTGCCTCAAGTGCCAAATGATAGCTTTCATCAAAGGAAAGCGAGGCATCATCTATCTTAGTCTCGGCAACATTTATTAATTTACCTTGCAACGCCGCTTCCATTTTTTGCGCCAGCATATTGCCGCTGATACCAACCTTAAGTAAGATGGCAAGCAATATGCTAAAAAGCACAAGTAAAATAAAGCTATAAATCAAACAACGCTTAGCTAATAGAAAACAAAAAGGCACAATCCGCCTCTCGCGGATTTTAATACCATCTGATTGCATAGACGAAGGAAAGTGATGTAATTTTTTGATACTTCGCTTAGAAAAGCGAATTTTCTTGTGTTTCTTAGTCAAGGTAAATCCATCGCCCCCGTTTTTGCATTTCAAATCCCGCATAAAATCATACAATTTAAATCAGCATTATAATTTGAAACTATGATTTGGCACTATTATCTTGCTGTTGCCAAGCTATCAATTGCACTTAATCTACGCTCTAAGTAATGAAACGCAATGACTGCAGCTACATTTATTTTGCTTAAACAAGGCAGTGATTGCAACCAATTCATTTTATATATGATTTAAAATAAAGATTAAACAGCAAATAAATTAATGCATTAAGACATTACCCTAATGCATTATTTTTAAAGCCATATTAACAATTGGAACACAAAATAAATAAGTTAATTATTTAGCGTCAACAATTACGGGCTTACGTAATTGAGCTTTTTCTATACCAGGAAATGCGCGTTGATAAACGAGTAATTGCATTGGATTATCGGCTGATAAAATATACCATTTGCCTTCGTCAAGAACTGCAATAACATCTGAGGTTATTTTTTGTCGCTTTAGCTCATATGCATTTGTATCTGATATAGATGCGCTTTGCTTTTTAACTTTCAACTCAACTACAGTTGTTGAAGGTATGATGAAAAAAGGCTCTCCATCTTTTTTCTCTTGTTTTTCCCTAGCTGTAACATCAAGTGTTCCAGCTTTTTTATTTTTGAGATCAACATCCCAACTTATAACTTTTGCTATTTCCGTAAAAGAAGTAATATCACGCTTGATATTTTCCTTCACTTTAGCTTCATCAAGCGCAACACCATCAATGGGTTTAGAAATTTCTGTCAAAATTTTAATCACACGAGGGGGAATACCGGCAATTAGGTCATCGACATTTTTATTCATTGTCGCCTGACGGTAATTTGCAGCAACCTCATTTAAAGACTTTAACTCACTCTGAGTTGCCTCGCGGGCGGACGCAATATTGGTTAAAACAATACTTGCAAGAAAGCTTGCAGCTACTAGTTTCTTAAATTTCATTTTTTCCTGCCATATTCTCTTGCAAATTTTTATTGGCACAGTTTTAATGCATTTATCATTTTTGCATTTTAACTTTACCAATAACAAAGCATGCATATCTTCTTTTGACCAATTATTAACCCGATATTGATTGATATAAAACGAATAAATCAAAAAAAAGGCATATTGAATAGTTATATTCAATATGCCTAAACAGTTTGCAACAAATTTTAAAGAAATGTTACAGTTGAAGTTATATTTTCAAACTTTTTAGATCAAACAATGGTTAAAGTTTAAAATCTAATCCATTGTTTATATTAATTAAAAATCCAACAAACCAAGATCAATTAGACAGAATAATACATATCAAACTCAACTGGATGCGGAGTCATTTCATAACGCATATTTTCTTGCATCTTAAGAGCGATAAATGAATTGATCATTTCATCATCAAATACATCGCCAGCCTTAAGGAATGCGCGGTCCTTATCAAGTGATTCAAGCGCTTCACGAAGACTACCGCAAACCGTTGGAATTTCTTTAAGTTCTGCAGGAGGTAGATCATAAAGATCCTTATCCATCGCTTGACCTGGATGGATTTTGTTTTTGATACCATCAAGCCCAGCCATGACGAGAGCTGCAAAAGCAAGATATGGATTTGCTGTTGGATCAGGGAAACGAACTTCAACACGCTTGGAAGCAGGTGAAGAACCAAAAGGAATACGGCAAGAAGCAGAACGGTTGCGTGCTGAATAAGCAAGCAATACAGGAGCTTCATAGCCCGGAACCAAACGCTTATAAGAATTGGTTGATGGATTTGTAAAGGCATTAACTGCCTTGGCGTGCTTGATTACACCACCGATAAAGAATAGGCAGCTTTCAGAAAGACCAGCATATTCGTTACCAGCAAAAGTTGGCTTGCCATCTTTCCAGATTGATAAATGCACATGCATACCTGAACCATTATCACCAAAAATTGGCTTTGGCATAAAGGTTGCTGTTTTGCCATAGGCATTAGCTACCTGATGGACAACATATTTGAACATTTGCATTTTATCAGCTTCGCGCACCAAAGTGTCAAATTTAATGCCAAGTTCATGCTGTGCAGCTGCAACTTCATGGTGATGTTTTTCAACAACAACGCCCATATCGGTCAAAACACTCAACATTTCTGAACGCATATCTTGACATGAATCAATTGGCGGCACGGGGAAATAGCCACCTTTAACGCGCGGGCGATGAGCAAGATTGCCAGTTTCAAATTCTGAATCATCATTTGATGGCAATTCATTAGAATCCAAACGGAAACCAGTATTATATGGATCAGCCTTAAAACGCACATCATCAAAGATGAAAAATTCAGCTTCGGGACCTACAAAAATTGTATCGCCAATACCAAGCGACTTCAAATAGGCTTCCGCCTTTTTAGCGATAGAGCGTGGATCGCGATTATAAGCTTCACCAGAAATTGGATCTAAAATATCGCACATGATAACTAAGGTTGACTGCGCAAAGAACGGATCCATATGGGCAGTTTCAGGATCTGGCATCAATACCATGTCTGATTCATTGATTGCCTTCCAACCGGCAATTGATGAACCATCAAACATCACACCGTCAGCGAACATATCTTCATCAACCTGTGAAATATCCATGGTTACATGGTGCATTTTACCTTTTGGATCAGTAAAACGAAGATCAACAAAGCGAATATCATGATCTTTAATCTGCTTTAGAATATCATTTGCAGTTGTCATATTAACTTCCCTTATAAAAACGACAAATCCCAATTTGGAAATCTGCTAACCATAAGCCATCCTAACAAAATATTTTCTGCTCGGGTAGCTTTAGAAAATAAAATTTAAATAGCATCAACGCCTGATTCACCAGTGCGGATGCGGATCACCTCTTCGATGGACGAGACAAAAATCTTACCATCACCGATACGGCCTGTTTGAGCCGCCTTACGGATTGCTTCAATTGCTGGTTCAACAGTTTCATCAGCAACAATAACTTCAACTTTCACCTTTGGCAAAAAATCGACAACATATTCAGCACCGCGATAAAGCTCTGTATGCCCTTTTTGACGGCCAAAACCCTTAGCTTCGATGACAGTTATTCCCTGCAAGCCAACTTCCTGTAGGGCTTCCTTGACCTCATCAAGCTTAAATGGCTTAATAATTGCTTCAATCTTTTTCATATTTGAAAGGCCTCCATTTAAAAATCCACCCTAGGGTTTCTGATATTCTATTCATGCATGAACCATGCCAATTGCAAATTCAACATAAAAAATTTATATTTTTGTTGAAATCGCGTTAAAATAGCACTTTATAACACTATAAGCTAAATTCAAACCTTGAAAATGAGTCTATACTGTAAAGCAGCACATCGCTTAAATTTTAGGCACAACCTACAAAAAAGAGGCACTAGCATATGAAGGACCACAACATAACGGATAGTTTTTTGTTGAATCCGCAAGAAATGGCACAGGCAGATAGCTTGACCATTAAGAATGGTGGCCTATCTGGCTACCAATTAATGCTTAACGCTGGCCTTGCAGTTGCAGATACATTATTAAAACAGTTTCCTGATACCAAAAAAGTGGCGATCCTTTGTGGACCAGGCAATAATGGCGGAGATGGCTATGTTGCTGCTGCAGTGATAAAGCGACGCGGATTGGAAGCGACTTGTTTTACAGATACGGAGCCGCGCCCACAAAGCGATGCGCAAACGGCTGCCAGTAATTTTCAAGGATCAATCAAGCCAATAGCTGAATTTAATCCTGATGAATTCGATGTTATTGTAGACGGTCTTTATGGCGCAGGACTTGACCGCCCCATCAGCGGCAATGACGCGGATCTTATTAACCTTGCCAATAATAGCGGCAAGCCAATTGTTGCGGTGGATTTGCCATCGGGGATTTCTGGACTTAGGGGCGACATACTGGGGGTTGCAATTAAAGCACAGTTAACTGTGACTTTTTTTCGCATGAAGCCGGGCCACCTGCTCTATCCAGGCAAATCTTTGGCAGGCAAGGTGATTTGCGCCGATATAGGCATAAATTACAAAGTATTAGATGAGATAAAACCCAAAACCATGGTTAATATTCCATTCATTTGGAAAGATAAGCTTCCCATCCCCGACCATAATAGTCATAAATATAGCCGCGGCCACTGTGCCGTTTTTTCTGGCCCCTCAACCAGTACTGGCGCAGGACGCCTAGCCGCCCATGCTAGCGCAAGAGCGGGCGCAGGTGCTGTTACCTTACTTTCGCAATCAAGCGCACTTTTAGTAAATGCTGTACAGCTCACATCAGTGATGCTGCATATTTATGATAGAATTGAAGATATCATTGAATTTATGCATGACCGCAAGGTAAAAGCGGCGGTGCTTGGACCGGGCTTCGGCGATCGAATGCGTGCAAGAGATATTGCACTTGAGCTTATTATAACCCAGAGCCTTGATGCGCTTGTACTTGATGCTGACGGTATTACAGCCTTTACCGAAATATCACAGCGATTATTTAGCTCTATTGAGCGCTCGACAACAAAAGTCATATTAACTCCCCATGAAGGCGAATTTAAAAAGCTCTTCCCCGAAATTGCGCGCAATAAATTCTTGTCACGCCTAGAAAAAGCACAAATGGCTGCAGAGCAATCAAAAGCGGTAATTCTTTTCAAAGGCGCCGATAGCGTGATTGCCGCGCCTGATGGCCGCGCAGCCATTAACACCAACGCACCAGCCTATCTTGCAACCGCAGGATCGGGCGATGTCCTTGCTGGCCTATGCGGCGGCTTTGTGGCTCAAGGTATGCCAGCTTTTGAAGCTGCCTGTGCCGCCACATATCTTCATAGTGAGGCAGCATCCATTTTTGGACCAGGACTCATAGCAGAAGATCTCATTGACACATTGCCTCAAGCCTTACGCTGGTTACTGCAACCTGAAATGGCGATTACCATTTAAGTGTTAGCCTAGCCAATAGGTTAAAATAAGTTTTATGCACTTTGCAAACTGTTTAAATTGGATAAATATGCTTTATACTCTTGCTTTTTGACTAAAAAACATTTAAGCACAGCCTCGTCTACCCGAGGCTATTGGCTGGGGGCTGAACGGAGGGCTAACAGGTTTTACCTTTAGCTTTAAAAAATATTTTTAAATCCTCCCGTGTCTCCGCTCTCGAACGTCTCACCGTGCGTCCTTTCTTCATCTTTCAAAAGAATAGAGAAGTCGCAGAGGCTTTGCGCCAGTATATCGGGTATTAATCGAAGAAAGGCAAAGCAAATGGCTCTTTATGAACATGTGTTCCTTGCCCGACAGGATGTTGCTCCACAGCAAGTAGATCAGCTTGTAGAAACCTACAAAGGCGTGATTGAAGCAAATGGTGGCAAAGTCGGGCGTATCGAAAATTGGGGTATCCGTCCCCTAACCTATCGCATTCGCAAGAATCGCCGTGCATATTTTGCATGCATCAACATTGATGCACCTGCAGCAGCTATTGCTGAAATGGAGCGTCAAATGCGTATCAATGAAGACATTTTGCGCTTCATGACTATTCGCGTTGAAGCACACGAAGAAGGGCAATCAGCAATGTTGTCTCGCCGTGATCGCGATGATGAGCGTCCACGTCGCGGCCGTCGTCCACGCGACAATGATGAAAACTTTGGTGAAGGAGAAGAATAATGGTTGATATTAATCAGATCCCTAGCCGTCGTCCTTTCCATCGTCGTCGTAAGACATGCCCTTTCTTAGGTGCCAATGCTCCAAAGATTGACTATAAGGACATTAAGCTTTTGCAGCGTTATATTTCAGAACGTGGTAAAATCGTTCCTTCACGTATCACCGCTGTAAGCCAGAAGAAGCAACGTGAACTTGCTCGCGCTATTAAGCGTGCTCGTTTCCTTGGCCTTCTTCCTTACGTTGTAAAGTAAGTAGATTTTTTGAAAGGCAGGAGCTACTTCTGCCTTTCAAAATTAACAATAAACACTTTATTTTTAACTATGATAGCTTTTTAAAGTTTTTTATAAACTATAAAAGTGAAAATAGTTGGTTGGGGTAATGCCTCTAACTGCCATAATCTTGCAAAATATAAATAATGCAAGATTTTATAAAAAGCAGGACAGCAAGAAATGCAACGCAATATATCTTTTCATAAATTTATAATTTTAGGTGCCATCATTGCAGGTGGGTCTAATGTGTTGTCATTTTATTTAGCTAATCTGTCTTTTCTCCCATTTATTTTTAAGGTTTTAGCAGCAACATCCATTGCCAGTGTTTCACTTGCACTTGGAATACGAGGCGCCTTTTTAAGCGCTGTGCTTGCCATAGTGTTTTCATGCATTATCCAACCTGTTGAAGCCGCGCTATATTTTAGTATTGTAACTATTTTTCCTGCATTCTTAATCGGCACTATTTTGAATATTGTGACCGTTGATAAAGAAACGACTGAGGCAAGATGGCTGCCACTTTCATCAATTTTATTTAATCTTTGCGTCATCAGTGTAATAACTGTCATTTTATTCGCTATTTATGTAAACTCTACCACTTCAATACAGCTGTTTTCACCAGAATCATTTGCTTCAACTAAAAAACTAATGGATGAAAATATTAAATCACTATTTTCCCAAATTTTTGTAGATGAAGTAACACGAAATCAGATGCTAGAATTTTACAACCTAAACTTCAATAAGTTGGCGATTTTTACTGTTGCATCAGAAACAATTACTAGCGTATTTATTACAATATTGCTTTGTATCTATATTTCTACAAATATTGTAACAGCACAGCATTTAAGTCCAAGGCCTCTATCATTTTGGCCAAAGGACTTAACTATGCCAGCAATGGCAATACCGCTTTGGTTTATTGCCATTATTTCAACAAGTCTTGTTGGCTCAAACTATACTGCCTTTATGTGCGCAATCTCGATTTGTTTTGCATTTACGTTAGGTTTTGTTGCTAGCGGCATTGCCTTTATTCACCAAATTACATTAGGAAAATTATGGCGGTTTGCCGTTCTTGTGCCGACCTATTTTCTTTTATTTAGTGGTGTTTTTACGGCACTCATTTTTATTATTCTCGTTTTTCTTGGTCTTGCGTCATCAGTTACGCAAGCCAGAGATAATTTATACCAACAACCCAAAAATCCATCAAATTAAAACTTCAATTCCAACCTTAAGGATATTATTATGAAAGTAATTCTTCTAGAACGCATCGCCCGCCTTGGTCAAATGGGTGATATTGTTACCGTTAAAGACGGTTTTGCGCGTAACTTCCTTTTGCCAAAAGGCAAAGCACTTCGCGCTAATGATGCTAACCAATCATATTTTGATAGCAAGCGTGCACAGCTTGAAGCTCATAACCTTGAGCGTAAAAGCGAAGCTGATCAAATTGCAGCTAAGCTTGAAGGCAAAAGCTTCATCGCTATTCGTCAAGCTAGTGAAACAGGCCAACTTTATGGTTCAGTATCAACTCGTGATATCGCTGAAGCAATCACAGCTGATGGCTTCACTATTGTTCGTACACAGGTTGAGCTTGCACACCCAATCAAGACCATCGGCCTTCATACTGTAACCTTAGCCTTGCATCCTGAAGTTACTACAACTGTAACAGTTAATGTTGCTCGTTCAGCTGATGAAGCAGAGCGTCAAGCTAAGGGTGAAGATCTTTCTGCAATTGATCGCGATGAATACAAACTTCCACCAGTTGAAGAAGATGAAGACGATGCTGACTTCACTGACGAAGATGAAGATCAAGCTTAATAAGCTTTTATAAATAGTTACATTTATTACTTCTAATAAATGTAATGCACGCTTATAGCTTATAATATAGCGTGATAAACAAAAAATGATCACACCCGGCTGTAAAGCTGGGTGTTTTTTATTTTAATTCTTAAAAATTTCACTAAATATATAATAATAGAAAGGCATAAAGCTGTTTGATGATTAAGATAGCCGCGTAGTAGGTTTTATTATGTTTTCAACTCATGTTGCAGTTTAATAAATCTACCTACCAAAATATGACTACCCAATAGGTTCCCATGGGCATCTATGAACTGATAGTATTTATGCGACGATATTCCATGCCATAACTATTCTTAGCAGTGCTTTAGGTAGGTGAAAATAATGTTTGGGCTTTTAACAACTGTTCTTAAACACCTTATTAAAAAAGGGAATTTTCTTGTAACCGACGCAAGCGGTAAGGTTTTTCACTTTGGTGATCAGCATGGCCCCCTTATTCATGTGCGCATAAATCACACAAAATGGGAAAAAGAAATTGCCTTTGACCCAGCATTAAAATTTGGTGAAGCTTATATGAATAGCGGCTTTGATTTTCTAGAAGGCGATATTTATGGGCTATTAGAACTTATATTTAGCAATGCAGGAGCAAGCGCAGAAAACGAACCTTGGATGCGGATTTTAAACGCTGTGCGCACCAGTACTAAACGCTTAATGCAAATGAATAATCTGAAGCGCTCTAGCGGCAATATACGCCAGCATTATGACTTATCAGGCCAGCTTTATGATTTATTCTTAGATTCAGATAAGCAATATTCCTGCGCCTATTTTGAAACTCCAGATTCTACTCTTGAGGAAGCCCAACTTGCCAAAAAGCGCCATCTTGCAGCTAAACTATCAATTAAAGAAGGTGAACGCCTTTTGGATATAGGTTGCGGTTGGGGCGGTCTTAGCCTTTATATGGCACGTTTTTTAAAGGCAGATGTAACAGGTGTTACACTTTCCCATGAACAACATTTAGTTGCGACCCAACGCGCCAAAGATCAAGGGCTTGAACAACAATGCCGGTTTCTTCTACAAGACTATCGCTTAATTAAAGAACAATTTGATAAAATAGTATCAGTTGGAATGTTCGAGCATGTTGGCATTGGCCATTATAAAGAATATTTTTCTCATGTAAAACGCATACTAAAGCCTGATGGTGTTTTTGTTCTTCATTCTATTGGTCGCAACGGTATTCCGGGAACAACAAATCCATTTATTCGCAAATATATTTTTCCTGGCGGTTACATCCCTGCCCTTTCTGAAGTCATTCCCATTATTGAAAAGAGCGGACTGGTTATTACCGATATTGAAATATTGCGCTTGCATTATGCTGATACTTTAAAAGCATGGCGCGAGCGATTTTTAAGCGAGCGTGATAAAGCCAAAGCTTTATATGATGAACGCTTTTGCCGCATGTGGGAATTCTATCTTGCAGCATCAGAATCGGCTTTTCGTTGGCAAAACATGATGGTTTTCCATATTCAGCTTGCCCATAGGCAAGATGCTGTACCAATTACCCGTGATTATATTGCAAAAGAGGAAAACCGCCTGCGTAATATTGATTTAATCGGGTAGATGATAATCAACAAACCGATTACGCCGCACATCGAATAGCCGGCCGTGATCATTTAAATCTGGTGCAACAAGCGGTATCATTGAGCTTGCAACCTCAGCGGCGGTTGGCAATGTTAACGGATCCTCCCCCGGCATTGCTTTAGCACGCATATCGGTTCGGGTTGCGCCAGGATTAACAAGGTTTATACGTAAATTTGTTTGACGCATTTCATCGGCCCAAGCACGGCCAAGTACTTCAAGCGCCGCCTTACTAGCACCATAGGCTCCCCAAAAAGCACGAACCCGATGAGCGGCACCTGACGACATTAAAATTGCTCTACCAGCCATAGCTTCTCTTAACAAAGGCTCTGTGGAACGAATAAGCCGCCATTGACTGGTGACATTGATGGCCATGATCTTATCAAACTCACTCGCTTCAATATGGGCAACCGGTGAAATCGGTCCTAATATGCCAGCATTTGCCAGTAATATATCAAGATAACCCCATCGTTCAAAAATCGATGCACCAAGCCGATCAATACCATCCATATCGCTAAGATCAAGCGGTACAAGTGTTGTTGTACCGCCTAATGCCTGAACCTCGTCGTCAAGCTCTTCCAAACCGCCAACGGTTCTTGCTACGGCAATAATATGACATTGCCGTTTAGCAAGCTCGAGGCAAAAAGCTTTGCCAATACCGCGTGATGCACCGGTTACCAATGCTACCTTGCCACCAAGTGAAAAATCTTGCACACTATTCTCCCTTTTTGGCAAATAAAATTATCGGCTGGTTCGCAACACAGATAATTTATGGACATTGTCACTGCTATGCTCATCGGCCAAATAGGTTGGATAATCACCGGTAAAATAATGATCAGTAAATTGTGGATTGGCGTTATTGCGTGGCTCGCCGCCTACCGCACGGTAAAGACCATCAATTGACAAAAACTCTAACGAGTCAACACCAATATAATCACTCATGGATTTTAAATCAGGATATTGATTGGCGAGAAGCTTGGATGCTTCTGGGGTATCTATACCATAAAAATCGGGATAAAAAATCATTGGGCTAGCAACACGAATATGCACTTCACTCGCGCCTGCATCGCGCAGCATTTGTACAATTTTAATCGAGGTTGTACCGCGCACAATAGAATCGTCAACTAAGATAACCCGCTTGCCTTCAATAACAGCGCGATTGGCTGAATGTTTCAATTTAACGCCAAAAGCGCGGATCTGCTGAGTAGGCTCAATAAAGGTACGACCAACATAATGGTTACGAATAATGCCAAGCTCAAACGGTATGCCACTTGCTTGTGCATAGCCAATAGCTGCAGGAGTTCCGCCATCGGGTACAGGGACTACAACATCGCCATCGCAAGGCGCTTCTTTGGCAAGATTAACTCCCATATTTTTGCGCGTAGAATAAACATTGCGTCCACCAACAACAGAATCAGGGCGAGCAAAATAGACATACTCAAATAGGCATAAGCGCTCTGGCTTTGGATTTTCTGGCGCAATCACCGTTGTTGAAATAGTGCCATCCTTTTGCACCTCGCAAATAATGACTTCACCATTTTTGACATCACGAATGAATTTAGCCCCAATAATATCAAGAGCGCAGGTTTCCGAACAGAAAATCGGCTTGCCATCAAGCTCACCCATAACGAGGGGACGAATACCCAAAGGGTCACGTGCTGCAATAAGTTTAGTACGCGTTAATGCTAGAATAGCATAACCACCCTCAACCTGCCGAATAGCATCAACGAAACGGTCGGATGAAGACGCTTGTTGTGAACGCGCAATCAAATGCAAAACAACTTCGGTATCGGATGTTGATTGGCAAATTGCACCTGATGCAATCAGTTTACGGCGCAGTGTAAGACCATTGGTAAAATTACCATTATGGGCAATAGCAATGCCGCCTACTTCCAATTCAGCAAATAGCGGCTGAACATTGCGCAATACAGTTTCGCCGGTTGTGGAATAACGCACATGGCCAATAGCCATATTACCGGGCAAGCGTGCTAACATTGCTGGATCAGTATAATGATCACCAACAAGCCCCATCTGCTTTTCAGAATAAAAAGCCGCGCCATCATATGAAACAATGCCTGCCGCTTCTTGGCCGCGATGTTGCAAAGCATGTAACCCTAAAGCTGTCAGGGTTGCTGCATCTTCATGCCCTAAAATACCAAAAACACCACATTCTTCATGAAGGGTATCTCCGTCAACCTCCAATTGAAATTGGTCTAAATCAACTTTATTTGGGGAAGTATTATTTTGAGATGTGGTGTATTGAGAAAAGTCATTGAAAGAGGTTTTCATTCGCCAATGTGCCTTCGCAGCTATTTCCAAAACAGATATATAGCATGCTAAGCATCATTCTTAAATATGCGATGTAAAAAAATTACTCAACTGGCTGACCTGCTTCGCCATTATTCAACAAATCATTTGGTTCTGGTTGTTGTGATGGCTTAATGCGATCAGCCATACCCCATATTTTAGTCGAGGCCTCTTCCAATGTATCACGCAATTTATTGGCAACAGAATCAATAGCTGGCTTGGTTTTAGCATCCCTGATCCAATCAACCTGATCGGCAGGTTTCACTAAACTGTTTAAAAAGATCATTGCAACAGCCAAGATAAGAACGCCACGAGCGAGCCCAAAAATAAAACCTAGCGTGCGATCAAGTGCGCCTATCCGGCTATCAACAATCACATCGGCAATTTTCATGGTAAATATTGAAATGATAAAAAGGAACACTAAAAACAGCACAACAATAGTTACCGCAATTGCTACCGTTTTATTTGAGAAATATGGAGACGTAAATTCAAGTGCATATTCATAAAGAAAGAATGTTGCGGCAGCTGCTAACACCCATGATAGTAAGGACAAAATTTCGCGTGAGAACCCACGTATGGTGGCAAGAAATGCCGACAACAAAACAACGACAACAACAATAATGTCAAGCAAAGTAACGGGCATTAATTTTTCCTAATTTTAAATTTAACTTATTTATAACCACACCTATAACATTTTCAGTCATAGGATTGCTATTGTTTAACTACTTTCCTAAAACCCTATTGGCTTTCAAAAAATATAAAAACAAAAATAATATTACAATTTGTAATCGCTTTTAGTTATCCTTTAGGATAAGCAGTCCGTCAATCATTCCAACGAGAAGGAACAATTTCTTAAATGGAATAAGATTCATCAATGGCATAGGCAAATTAAAAAAATCTTTAACTTTGCTGTAAAAAGCAAATATGCCACATTTTTTTGGATAATAAATGGGGCTGTCCTAGATAATTGTTATAAACTATCTCTTACTAATTGTTTTAAAAGGAAAAATTGAAATTTTGGGTCGCTGTTGTTAAAACGCCATTCACATTCTTTCAAAAATAGATAAAAATGCTCTCGAGGAATGCCATTAAATTTACGTAAATGGCGCTTGGCTTGGTTCCCAAAATTCTCAATTCCATTGATATGATTGTGCTTAACTGCAAATAATTTGCTATGATTAATATCATAATGAGTAAACTCACTAACGTCAAGAACATCATAACTGCAATAAGTATCGGTATAAACTATGCTATCAGGTTTGACATGTTCCTTAATAATAGGAACTAAGTTGACGGCTCGAGTATTGGGAACTAGAACCGTATAAACCTTACCATCACGCTTTAAAAGCCCAAATACTGGTACTTTTCCCAAAGCTCCTCATCCACGCTTCCCCTTGCGCCTTCCTCCAAAATAAGATTCGTCAGCCTCAACTTCACCTTCAAACATTTCCAAATGATCACTATGAAGATAAATCAGACAACGAAGGCGATGAAAATAATAAGCAGCTGTTGTTTTGTTAACACCAACTAAGGCAGCTGCTGTTCTCGCTGTTGAGCCAGCTATAAATAATTCTAGGGGCTGACACCTGACTTTATATAAGTTAGGGTCTCTTTATGTATGTAAAGCATTGTAAACTAACAAGAAATAAGCAGTTAGAGCTTATGAAATACTTCATTGAGGGTTCAACCGCTAGAACAGCTGCTGATTTGGCTGGTATTCATCGCAATACAGCTGTACGCTTTTTTCATAAATTGCGATGTTCAATTGCCGTAAAACAACAGGAACGTGCGGAACAATTTGCGGGTGAAATCGAATTAGATGAAAGTTATTTTGGAGGTCATAGCAAAGGCATGCGCGGTCGAGGAGCTAGCCAAGTAAAGTTGCTGTCTTTGGTATTCTTAAGCGAGGTGGTCAAGTTTATACACAAATCATCTTGGATGCTAAAACAGATACGCTTATGCCTATAATCCGCCAGAAAATCGTACCTGACAGCATTGTTTATACAGATTGTTGGCGAGGATATAATGCGCTTGATGTTTCAGAATTTAAACATTTCCGCATTAATCATTCAATCTTATTTGCGAATGAAAAGAACCATATTAATGGCATTGAAAATTTTTGGAACCAAGCCAAACGACATATGAGAAAGTTTAACGGAGTTCCAAAAGAGCATTTCAATCTTTTCTTGAAAGAATGTGAATGGCGCTTTAATATCGGTACACCTAAACAGTTGCTAGATGATCTTAAAATCATCCTTAAATCACAATCTTAGGTGTCAGCCCCTAATTCTATAAGCTTGCATTGCTTATACCAACTTAAACGACTTTTTCTCATGGGCTAACCTTAGATAATTTACGTTATCTAGGACAGCCCCTAATAAATTATATTGAACGCCTTTATGCCTATGTTAGATATGCCATAACAAACAGGTTATTGATTATCACGGCCTGCCTTATTTTTTGCCAAAGCGATGCGCGCAACAAGGTCAGGAAGATTATCAAGTTCACGTATAGCAAAATCATTTTGGTTCATTTTTTCCTTACCAGCCTTCGGCAAAGTTGCACGTTTAAAGCCAAGTTTTTCAGCTTCCTTCAAGCGTTGCAAGGCATGTGCAACAGGGCGAATTGCGCCAGAAAGACTAATTTCACCAAAATAAACGCAATCAGCTGGCAATGCGACACCGGCAATTGACGAAACAAGAGCGGCGGCAACAGCTAAATCTGCAGCAGGCTCGCTGATACGATAGCCACCTGCAACATTTAAGTAGACATCATGACTACCAAAACGTACACCGCAATGCGCTTCAAGAACGGCTAAAATCATAGCCAAGCGGCTACTATCCCAACCAACGACGGCGCGGCGCGGTGTACCCAGCGAAGATGGTGCAACAAGCGCTTGAATTTCTACAAGAACGGGTCGCGTTCCCTCCATACCAGCGAACACAACTGCACCAGGTGCTTTTTCGTTACGCTCGCCCAAGAATAATTCAGATGGATTAGCAACTTCCCGCAAGCCTTTATCTGACATCTCAAACACGCCAATTTCATCCGTTGCACCAAAACGATTTTTAACCGTGCGCAAAATACGATAATGATGGCCGCCCTCACCTTCAAAATAAAGTACGCCATCAACCATATGTTCTACAACACGCGGACCGGCAATCTGACCATCTTTGGTGACATGTCCAACTAAAACAACCGCAGCCCCCGTTTGTTTTGCATAACGTATCATGCTTTGTGCGCCTATGCGCACTTGAGTCACCGTACCAGGGGACGAATCTGCGCCATCCGACCAAAGTGTCTGTATAGAATCTATGATAACCAAATCAGGCCTACGCGCCGTACTAAGGGTTGCCAGAATATCTTCAACATTGGTTTCAGCTGCCAATTGCACAGCTGAATCGGCAACACCCAGCCGCTGCGCACGCAACCTTATTTGAGCAATCGCTTCTTCACCCGACACATAAACAATATTATGGCCTTGGCGTGACAAAGCAGCGGCAGCTTGAGTTAAAAGTGTTGATTTGCCAATACCCGGATCGCCGCCCACCAAAAGAGCCGAACCACGAACAAAACCGCCACCGGTAACGCGATCAAGCTCAGCAATGCCCGAGCAAATACGCGGCGCATCTTCAATTTCACCAGAAAGATCAGTTAGCTGTACAGCGCGCCCCTTACGCGCGCTTGCCTTTGCAGGGCCAGAACCGATACCACCATTGGTCCCCTCTTCGACCAATGTATTCCACTCACCGCAAGCATCACACTTACCTGACCAGCGCGAATAGACTGTACCGCAATTTTGACAAATGAACTGAACCTTTGAACGCGCCATAAATCTTTACTAAAATCCTTTTTAATATAGCCTAATAAAGAGCAAAATCATGAATATATTTTACCGATAGCCTGATAATTAGCACTATATAGGAACTTTCATCTCATATTTTCAAGATAAATCAAAAAGGGAAAGTCTTACCAACTTTCCCTCATTTAGTGCACGCGATTACCGCATATCAATTACCACTTTATTCAAAACGTTCTGGCAAACGATCTTCTTCTGCAAGGTCAGAAAAGCGGGTAAATTCTGATTGGAAAGCAAGCTTCACCGTACCTGTTGGACCGTGACGCTGTTTTGCAACAATAACTTCAGCCTTACCGAAGGCTTCTTCCATGTCGGTTTGCCATTTCATATGCTCTTCCGTACCAAGTTTTGGCTCACGGTTTTTAATATAATATTCTTCACGGAAAACGAACAATACAACGTCCGCATCCTGCTCAATCGAACCAGATTCACGAAGATCTGAAAGCTGTGGACGTTTATCTTCACGCGATTCCACCTGACGAGAAAGCTGGGAAAGTGCGATAATCGGCACATTCAACTCTTTGCCCAATGACTTTAAGCCGGTGGTGATTTCGGTAATTTCCTGCACGCGATTTTCTGATGAGCGCTTGGATGAGCCAGACATCAGCTGCACATAGTCTACGACCAAAACATCAAGGCCGCGCTGGCGCTTTAAGCGGCGTGAGCGTGCAGCAAGCTGAGCAATGGAAATACCACCGGTCTGATCGATATAAAGTGGTACTTGCTGCATGGTCTTGGTCGCGCGAAGTAATCTTGTATATTCTTCTTCTGAAATATCACCGCGTCTAATTTTTGATGACGAAATTTCTGCCTGTTCAGCAATAATACGGGTAGCGAGCTGTTCTGACGACATTTCCAGCGAGAAAAAGCCAACCACACCACCTTCATTGGTGCCATTATTTTCCTTGGCTTTTTCCGCATTATATGCAGCAGCAACATTAAACGCAATATTTGTTGCAAGCGAGGTTTTACCCATACCCGGACGACCAGCCAAAATGATAAGATCGGAGCGTTGCAAGCCACCCATACGCTCATCAAGTGTATGGATTTGTGTTGGAATACCTGATAATTTTGATGTACGTTTATGAGCAGCTGCAGCAAGCTCAACGGCCTTGGTTAATGCTTCACCAAAATTTTCAAAACCGCCACCATAGCGGCCTGTTTCAGCCAATTGGAAAAGGCGTTGCTCAGCTTCTTCAATTTGTTTACCTGGCGCATGGTCAACTGGTGCATCATAAGCATTATTAACCACATCCTCGCCAACGCTGATCAAGGCACGGCGAATATATAGATCATAGATAGAACGACCATAATCGGTAGCATTAATAACAGTCACTGCTTCAGTTACCAAGCGTATAACATAGTTAAATACCGTCATATCGCCAAGTTTTTCATCCGCTGGAATAAAAGGCTTTACCGTTACTGGATTTGCAGTTTTACCCATACCAACAAGACTGGAGATAACTTCAAAAAGCTTGGCGTGCAACGGCTCGTAAAAATGTATAGGTTTTAAAAAATCCGATACGCGATCGAAAGCATCATTATTAATCAACAATGCGCCAAGCAATGCCTGCTCAGCTTCAAGATTATGGGGAGCTTGACGATAACTATCACCTTGGCCCTTGGCTTTATTGATTGAATGGATTGTCGCTTCTGCCATAATGAATCACCTGAATTTGTCTAAGCTCATCAAATACGCCGATCATCAAGCGCAAGCAATAATATTAACCAAAAAACAAGATTAAATAAATTCATCCACACTTGATCCACACCCTAAAAAAAAGAACAGACATATAGCAGTTTGACGGTGTATTTAATCTATATCTAATTTAAATTGGTGGTAATAAAACGATTTTACTTTAAAGCCCATCAACACATTAAACATCTAATATAATACAGTAATATTAATTATTCTAATTAAAAATAAAAAATAAATAAAAACATGTATAATTAAAATTGCTTTATACATCGCTAGTAAAATTTAAAAAAATATATTATGGCGCTGACATTATTCCCCAACGAATGAACCTTTGTTGTCAAATTCACATTTTTGAATTTGTTTAAAGTCATTTTTAGCACAAATGGCTTTCTTAAAATCTTGCTGTTAAGGAAACATCAATGCGTAAAAATTGGAAACTTGCTATATTGTTTTTAGCGCTTCAACCATGCAGCATCAATTATATTTATGCGCAGAGCAATAGCAATGAGACCGATGATGAAACCTTAGATACAGTCATCGTTAATCGAGCAAATTTTCGCAGTTTAACGGAAGGGACAGGCAGCTATATTATTGATGATATAAGTTCTGCCACAGGCTTAACACTTACTGCGCGTGAAACACCGCAAAGCGTGTCAATTGTAAGCAATCAAAAACTAAAAGACCAAGCATCAAGCAATATTGCCGACGCCTTAAAAAATACCACTGGCATCAATGTGTTACGCGAATCTGGCATGTATCGCTTCCAATCGCGTGGTTTTTATATGGATCAA
Source organism: Bartonella sp. HY761 (assembly GCF_026743145.1). Taxonomy (NCBI): domain Bacteria; kingdom Pseudomonadati; phylum Pseudomonadota; class Alphaproteobacteria; order Hyphomicrobiales; family Bartonellaceae; genus Bartonella; species Bartonella sp. HY761. The sequence continues at coordinate 1,090,677 of NZ_CP104887.1, read as the reverse complement.
ATTCAAGAGGATGGTGTTAATTCCTACGCGCCAGGCGCCCGAATAAATGCCTATAGAGATGCTGGTGATTATAGCGATCTTGCAATCTATGATCACATTGAAGTTTTACGTGGACCAACTGGCCTTATGCAAGGAACGGGAGAGCCTGGCGGTACGATAAATCTGGTTCGCAAACGTGCAAAAGATGAGTTTTCAGCAACCAATACATTTTCTGTTGGCACTTGGAGCAAAATCCAAGAAACTATAGATATAACCGGCCCACTCAATGCTGACAAGAGCCTACGTGGCCGCTTTGTTAGCAATTTTGATAAGGCTAATTCCTTTAAAGATAATGTCGACAGCAAAAATGGTATGATTTTTGGTGTTATTGAGGGCAACATTGGCGATAAAACCACTTGGCAATTAGGCGGTCTTTTCCAAAAACGCAATGAAGTACCCGATTTTTACGGTGTCCCCATGACACGCGATGGCAAAGATGCTGGACTATCACGTTCGACCTATCTTGGTGCTAAATGGAACCGTTTAGAAAAACAAAAAGCCAATGGATTTTTTGAAATTGATCATGAATTTTCCAGTAATTGGAAGTTGAATGCATCAGTTAATTACAACCAATTTAACTCACATAATGCATTTGCAGCTCTTATCGCTAGAAATGGTTTAGGAATTGACCGTCTCGCCAGCGTTAATAATGCTGTTCGCTATGATAATGACGGGCAACAATTTAGCGCGCAGGTTAAACTCAATGGTGATTTCGAGTTTTTAAATCGCAAACAGGAAATTTTTAGTGGTATTGATTATTCCTACAATGATTATGATTCACATATGCGCGTAGTACGTAATCAAACATCTTATAATATTGATAATTTTTCAGGTAACGAAATTATTGAGCCCAATTGGTCTAATAACAGCATCCTTTATACCGATGTTGAAATTAATACTAAATTTAAGGAAACGTCGGGGCGCCTTGGTGGTCGCTTCAACTTTATTGACAATTTATATGCAATTATTGGTACCCGCGTCACCAATTACCAATTTGATAGTACATCTACCTATTTCCGCTTTATGGGACGGCCAGATGATGATATTATACGCGACCATTATGAAAAAACAAAATTCATTCCCTATTATGGGCTAAACTATAATCTTAATGATAATGCTACACTTTACGCTAGCTACACAGAAATATTTCGGCCGCAATCAGCGCTTGATAAGAATGATAATTTTCTGCCTCCAGTCACTGGCACCAACAAAGAAATTGGCATAAAAAGCACTTTCTTTGACGGACGCGTTGATGCTTCCTTTGCATTATTTGAAATTATTCAAGCAAACCGCGCAATCTATAATAATATTGAAAGATATTATTATGCTGATGGAAAAGTGCAAAGCCGCGGCTTTGACATAGAACTTAGTGGCGAGATTACGAAAGGTTGGAATGTATTTACAGGCTATACCTATAATCGCAGTAAATATCTTGAATCAGAATCGACTTCAATTATAGCGGGAGACAATTACAGTCCTGCAACACCTCAACATATGTTTCGCCTAAACACCACTTATGTCTTACCCGTTGATAATGACAAATGGAAAATCGGCGGCGGTGTTCGTGCGCAAAGCAAGACTAAAAGCGTCTATAATATTGAACAAAAAGCCTATGCAGTTTGGGATTTGAGCCTACAATATAATTTCAAAGAGAATATTTATTTGCAAATTAATGCTAATAATATTTTTGATGAGCGTTATTATGAAAATAATCGCGTACGTGACAAAACCTTCAACAATTACTTTGCTGATCCAAGAAGTATCTTGGTTACCTTTAACGCGACATTTTAGTTTTTGCCCACCAAAAGATTTTATTGGCTGAGATATTTCAGCCAATATAAAATAGCTTACCTTAAAAAAAATCAAAGCTATAAAACTTGGATTAGCAATTTACCAATTTATTAATAAGGCTGAGATGAAATATTCCTATTATTTCAAACTATTTTTGGCACCTTTCAGCCTTAAAACATTTAACTGGCAAATCTGGGCTTCGCTTATCCTAACCATAAGCTGCCAATTCTTGTTTGTATATATGAGTGTTTTTATCAATGAATGGCAAAAGCTGTTTTACGATGCGCTTCAGCAATTTGATAGTGAAGCGGCATTTCACTTAATTTTTATTTATATATTTTATTTATCAATTGTTGTTTTAAGCATTGTTGTTGGCAGTGCATTCGGCAAAATTTTAGTGTTTTTATGGCGACGAGAACTGAACAATTATTTTAGTGACAAATGGCTAGATGACCATCGCCATTATATGTTGCGGTTCAATAAATATCCTGATAATCCAGATCAACGTATAGCCGAAGACATAAGATTATTCACGGCTGAAAGCGTTTTTTTATTCAAATCGCTACTAACCCATGCAACGCGATTGCTAACCTTTATTGTCATTTTGTGGAATCTTTCACCGCTCGTTGATATCACCTTAAAGGATGCACAATATACATTGCATGGCTATGTATTTTGGATAGCCCTAGCCTATGGCGTTATATCAACATTAATCATCCATTGGATCGGCAAAATATTACTTTCTCTCAATATAGATCGCCAACACAGGGAAGCTGATTATAGGGCCAAACTCATCCGACTGACTGAAAAAAGTGAAGAAGTTGCATTTTACAATGGTGAAGCATCCGAAAATAAACAGCAAAAGCAACTATTTGACGCCATTGGCGATAATTGGTTTCAAATTATCAAAGCTGAGATAAAATTAGAATCTATAACTGCATTCCAATTTCGCTTAACTAACTTTATTCCAATTATTGCGGTGTTACCATTTTTTTTAAATAAAACCATAACCTTTGGCGACGTGATGCAAATACAAAGTGCCTTTGCCATTGTTGCTGATGGCTTTGGCTGGATAGCCACTTATTATAAGCGTTTGATTGAATGGTCATCATTCATCAAACGCTTGGCCGAATTTGATACAGCGTTAAATATTTGCCCTATAGCCACAAAAAACACTCAAAGCGACAATGATCGATCCAAGCAACAAGGTAACCAGAAAAGCGCATTTCTTTCCTTCAAAAATGTTCAACTTTTTTATCCAGATAAGACACCATTGGGCTATTTTCCTGATATTAAACTTGAAAAAAGCGATTGGCTTTTGGTTGATGGTAAAAGCGGTGCAGGAAAAACAACATTTTTACGCTATTTAGCTGGACTCTGGCCGTTTTGCCAGGGAGATCGTACGCTTCACGGACGCATGCTCTTTTTACCACAAACGCCTTATTTGTTTAAAGGCTCGCTACGCACTGTCATTAGCTACCCAGAAAAGAATAACTACGATGATGAAATAATAAAGGATACACTGAAATTGCTAAGCCTAAGCTTAGGCGACAAAATAGACCATAATGACAATTGGCAACAAATATTATCAGGTGGAGAACAGCAGCGCCTCTCTATAGCCCGCGCTATACTTTACCAACCAGATATTCTTTTTCTTGATGAAGCAACCAATCAACTTGATCACAATAACGCATTTCAATCCATGTCTTTATTGAAAAAGCATTGTCCCGATACAATAGTTGTCTGCATCACGCATCAAGATGAAATCAAAACATTATTCAACCAAAAACTTATCAAAAACAATAAAAAATGGACGCTTCAAATAAGTAACTAGAGCTCACTTAACTGTATTTTTTTAAAATGGCTGCTTTGTACTATTTTTTAAAACAAACAAAGGCAAAGCAGCCGATTATTCAGAGATCAAGCCTTTTCAGACAAAATAACTTCAAAACCTTCAAAATGTGGAGGGCCTGCAAAAACATGGCGGCGTTCACCAGCACCCTTATGGGCATCGCGGAATTGCTCTGACTTTGTCCAACTGATAAAATCTTCACGATCTTTCCAAATAGCATGTGAAGAATAGAGGCTGGTATTTTCATCCTTATCAGTGTCGCATTTAAGTAAATGAAACTCTACAAAGCCCGGTAATTCTTTTAAACGGCTTTCACGCTCTCTCCAGATAGTTTCAAACTCGGCTTCATTACCTTTATTGACTTTGAAACGGTTCATTGCGATATACATAACTTATTATCCTTAAATATATAACGGATCATCACCCCTGTTATTAAACCAGTCCAAATGATAAAAATCAACTTTTTTCTTGACTGTTAGTATCATGTTTAATAGTGACTATTCATGATATGAAGCGTAGCCAGCCAATCTAATGTGGCAAGCCAAAGCTTTTCAAAAGAATTGAGAAGGATGGTATCTTAATGTATTGGTTACAATTAAAGCGTTTAAAACATTACGCAGCATTTGGCGTTATTGCCATTTGCGCAGCAAGCCCTGCATCAGCACAAACAACGAATCAGACTACAAATGCAACTTCTGATTCTCAAACGCTAGATACTGTCGTGGTTGAAGGTAAAAAAGAAAGACTTGACCGTAAAGCTACAGTATTAACAGATAGTATTTCAGGCGAGACAATTGCCAAAAAACAGGTTGATGATATTAATGATATCTCACGGCTTGATCCTGCTATTTCTTATAGCCGGGGCTCCGATAGTTTTACCATCCGCGGACTTGATCAAAACCGTGTTTTAACGACAATTGATGGCGTACCTATTACTTGGTTCCCTGATCCATCAAGCCGAAATTTAACAGGGGGCATTTCCTCATTTAACATCTCTTCGCTTTCAAGTCTTGATATTGTGCGCGGTTCAGATTCTAGCCTTTATGGTTCAGGTGCACTTGGCGGTGTTGTTATGCTCCGTACTCTTGACCCAGAAGACCTTTTGACTGGTGACAAAAACTGGGCCTCCCTTACTAAAGGAAGCTACGATTCATCTAATCGCAGCTGGCATATTGATGAAGCGTTTGCTGTCCGCGCCAACGATACTTATTTCTTATTGCAAGGCGGTTATGTTGGCGGCAAACAGCGCGAAAATAATGGCTCTGTTAGTGGTTATGGCGTTGATCGCTCAATCGCTAATCCAGCAGACTTTGATAATAATAATTTGCTTTTCAAAGTTTATCAGCATGTCGGTAAAGAGCATCGCTTTGGCTTCACGGCTGAACGATTTTATTTTGACGGCACCACACATGGCTTAAATCAAGCCGTACGCACTTATACGCCAGGTACATTCTATGAAGATCAAACGAAAAAACGTGAACGTTTTTCTGCATCTTATGATTACATGGGTAATGGTGATGGCTGGCTAGATGAAGCACATGCTAATATTTACTGGCAGCGCCAACGCCTAGAAACTAGCCAATATGGTAATCGTATTCCTGTACCAACAGGCTTTTACTTACGCGACGCGCAGACGGAAGAACGTGTATATGGCTTCAATGTCAATGGTTTTAAAACATTGCAATTGGGGGCAACAACCCACACCGTTCGTGTTGCAATTGACACTTCGTTTTCAAAATATCAGCAATATGCTGGTGGTGAAGATAGCTGCCCACCTCCACCCTACACACGCCCTTTCATGACCTGCCAATTCATGCACGTCAATCAAGCAGATTCACCTACAACAGAAAGTAAGAATTTTGGTTTTGCTTTTGAAGACGAAATTGCATTTTATGATGGCCGCGTAAGAATTACACCAGGTGGCCGGTTTGACTGGTATGAGCGTGATCCAAAACACAGTGCACGCTATGAACAAAATTCTGGCTTTACTGGCTATCCAGATTCGCAAAGCGATTCACGCTTTTCACCTAAGTTACGTGGTGAATGGGATGTTGCCAATAAGGTCACACTTTACGCACAATGGGCTCAGGCATTTCGCGCTCCAACTGCCTCTGAACTTTATTTCAACTACACTAACCCAGGGTTCTATTACACCCGCGGCAATCCAGATTTAAAACCAGAAACAAGCAATGGTTTTGATATTGGTGTTCAACTTGGCGACAAAGATTTAGGTGGCTCAATCAGTGTGTTTAGCAACCGTTACAAGAATTTCATCGACCAAGTTAGCTTAGCCGGCAATAGAGAATTCCCACTTGGTCGCTTTGAAAATATTAACCGTGCACGCGTTACTATTTCTGGCGTTGAAGCAAAAGGTCATTGGCAAATTGGTAATGGTTGGCACACAAATTTTGCCCTTGCCTATGCTGAAGGACGCGACACCGATAAGGATGAATATCTAAACTCTGTTCCACCTTTAAAGGGCATGGTTGGTTTAGGCTATGCACAAGAAATTTGGGGTGCAGATGTCAATTTAACAGCCGCTGGCAAACGTAATAAGGTAGCTAAAAATTCAGATTATGCACGCGCACCTGGTTATGCTGTTGTTGATTTAACTGGTTGGTGGGAACCAATGGGTGAAAAAGGTCCACGCTTACAAGCAGGTGTTTATAATCTTTTTGATAAAACCTATTGGAATGCTTTGAACCTACGTTCTTCAACATCCTATCCTAAAGAATTTTTTAGCGAACCAGGCCGTAGTTTCAAACTATCATTCATTCAAAAATTTTAAATCAATATAAAGAGGTAGGTCTATCCTACCTCTTTATACAACTTTGTTAATTTGGCGTATTAAGTAATTGATAGTTATCAAAAAATTCGTTTATTGCGTCTTCTAGACTATTACAATTTATCTTGTCTAACTAAGTTTAACAAAGCAACAAATACCAACCCTTAATGCGCTTTTCCCTTTTATAGCGCGGCTCTTAAAAAACGGAGAAATAAAATGGGAATGATCATGGGAGATGCGGTAAAAAATAAGTTAGCAGATGATGCAGATCTGTCTACTGCGACATTGCTTACACCGCCAATCATCGATAGCGCTCAACTTTTTAAAAATAGTCGTGAAGTTATTATCATTCACGAAAATACCACCTATCGCTTAAAGAAAACGCGCTTTGGCAAGCTAATATTAAACAAATAGGAATTTTCCATGTTGAACGCAAAAGCACAAGACATCATCACCAAACATAAAGCCGCAGTCGCTGAAAGTGGCGTGAAACTGCGCGAACGCGATTTTGTGAAGTCTATCGGCATCACTGAAGCTGAACTTATTTGCGCCTATGCCTGTAATAGTGAAGCCCGCCAATTAAAGGTAGATATTGCTGATCTTTTAGAAAAGGCTAAAACTTTTGGTAAAGTCTTATGCATCGTACGCAATGATTCAGCCGTACATGAAATGCGCGGACATTTTGAAAAAACCTTTTATGGTGAGGGGGCATCGCTCACATTAGGCGAAATTGACTTGCGCATTTTCAATAAAAACTGGGCTTTTGCGTTTGAAAAGCAAGTCGAGATCATGGGCAAAAAATATAATAGCATCCAATATTTTGACAAGTTTGGTACTGCTGTATTTAAGATTTATGAACATGAAGGCACCGATCATGAAGCATGGAAAGCTTTTGCTGACCAGAATTCACTTGGCACACCAACCGACATGATTAGCGTTGAGCCTTTTACGAAAGAAGCAGCAAAGCGTGAAGGCGATGTTGATATTGAAGAATTCCGTCGCCGCTGGAGTGAAATGAAAGATGTGCATCAATTGCATAATATTTTAAAAGATATGCAAGTTGAGCGCCATGAAGCAAACCATATTGTTGGCGATCGTTTTGCTTACGAATTGGATAAAAGTGCGATCAAAACTATGCTTGATAAATCTCATGAACAAGATTTACCAATTATGTGCTTTGTTGGTAATCGTGGTTGCATTCAAATCTTCACCGGTAAAATTGGCCCAGTCAAACCTTATGGTGAATGGACCAATATTATGGATGAGCAATTCCACCTCCATTTATTGGAACCTAATGTTGAAAAAATTTGGGCTGTAAAAAAGCCAACCAAAGACGGCGAAATCACCTCTATGGAAGTGTTTGATAAGGATAATAATCTTATCATTCAATTCTTTGGCAAACGTCAAGAAGGCGAAAAAGAACTAAGCGCATGGAGCGACCTGATGGCATCCCTACCACGCTTAGAGCAAAGCGCAGTTGCCTAAACATACATAATACGGTTTAGAGGAAAATTACCTATAAATTTTCCTCTAAGTAAAATCAGTTTGTATAGCGAATATTATTGCCCTTCATCATGCAGCTGAACCAAATTTAACTATCAAAAATATCATCAACATTAATCACAGGATAACACGATGTTTTATAAAACTATCAAAAAGCCATTTTCTCTTTGGCAAAAGATACTTATCCAAACAACTCTTATTCTGTGCTTATTTTCGGTTAGCCATACCGCACAAAGCGCGGAAACCGAAGTTTTACCTAAAGACTCCAAAATTATTGTCATTGGCGGCGCATTAACTGAGATTGTTTATGCACTTGACGCACAAGATAGGATCATTGGCCGCGATATGACCAGCATCTATCCCGAAGCCGCCAAAGCTTTACCAGATATTGGCTATATGCGCGCCCTTTCAGCTGAAAGCATTTTATCGCTGGCACCAAAGGGTATTTTGCTGGTTGAAGGTAGCGGCCCAAAGCCTACAATTGATATTTTAGAAAAAGCGTCGGTGCCAATGGTTGTTGTGCCAGAAAGCTTTAGTCGAGATGGTGTTATCACCAAAGTGCACAGTGTTGGTAAAGCCCTAATGCTTGAAGACAAAGCCGATGAGCTTATTACCAAACTTAATGAAGATTTTAATAAAACCGATGAGTTGACGAATAAGGTTACAGAAAAGAAAAAAATTCTTTTTGTACTTTCCGTACAAAATGGTCGCGTTATGGCGGCTGGTGGCAATACCGCTGCTGATGGCATCATTAAGCTTGCAGGTGCAGAAAACGCAATCACTGGATTTGATGGCTATAAACTCTTAAACGATGAAGCATTGCTAGCTGCAAAACCTGATATGATCTTGTCGATGTCACCATTTCCAGGCCGCCCTGTTACCACCCAACTTACCGATTTGCCTGCCGTTCTTGCAACCCCTGCAGCTAAAAATAATATGATTAAAGACATGGATGGGCTTTATTTGCTTGGCTTTGGCCCACGTACGGCCGCAGCAGCACGTGATGTTGCAGAATTGCTTTATGGCCAAAATCAATCGAAATAGGAAAAATAATGTCTTTGTCGAGCCACACTGCGCCTGTGCCAAAGAGCGAAACTCTTGCGGCAATGCGAAAAGGTGACAGAAGTCTTCGTGGTCAATTAGTATTAATTGCCCTTGTTCCAATTTTCATTGCTAGCGTGCTTTGCGGCCTTTTATTAGGGCAAACAGATGTTTCATTGCTAAGGTTGATTAGCCATTATTTTAGTGCCGAAAATTTTGAACAAGTGCAAGCAACACAAGATTATCTGGTACTGATCGATATTCGCTTACCAAGGGTTATTCTTGGCGTATTTGTTGGTAGTGCCCTTGCTGTTTGCGGCGTTTTAATGCAAGGCTTATTTCGCAACCCGTTGGCAGACCCTGGCATTGTTGGCGTATCAGCAGGTGCTGGCTTTGGTGCGGTGATATTCATCGTATTAGGTCACATTATTCCAATAAGTATCAGCCCAATTATAGGCTCGTTTGGCATTGTTTTTAGTGCTTTTCTATGTAGTTTGGTTATAACCTTATTACTTTATTCAATCGCCACGCACAATGGAAAGACATCTATTGCAACCATGCTTTTGGCAGGCATTGCCATTGCTGCGCTTATTGGTGCAATTATTGGCGTATTGGTCTTTAAAGCAAGTGATCAACAATTGCGTGACATTACCTTTTGGAGCCTAGGCTCTCTGGTAGGTACAACCATGCAAAAAGTAATCATTGCAGCACCATTTATTGTTCTTGGCCTATGCATAGCGCCATTTTTAGCTAATGGCTTAAATGCCTTGGCACTTGGTGAGGCAGTGGCAGGCCATTTAGGGTTTCCAGTACAAAGACTTAAAAACATTTCAATTGTTTTGGTGGCCTTAATGTGTGGCGCGGCAGTCGCGGTAAGTGGTGGCATTGGTTTTGTTGGTATTGTTATACCTCATATATTACGGCTAATTATCGGCCCCAACCATCGCTATCTTATTCCATGCTCCGCACTTCTTGGCGCTTGCCTTGTTATCTTTGCCGATTATATTGCCCGCATAGTGGTTTATCCGGCCGAATTGCCCATTGGCATAATAACAGCGCTTCTTGGTGCTCCCTTCTTTCTTTGGATTTTGCTGCGCCAACGCGGGATGATGTTATGATGATAAAAGTTGAAAACCTTAGCGTCAATCGCGGCAAAAAAACCATCATTGAAGACTTAGCTATTAATATTAAAGCGGGTGAATTAACTGTTATTATCGGTCCAAATGGTTCTGGCAAAACAACTTTACTCAGCGCACTTTGCGGAGAATTACAATATAGCGGTGATATTTACATCAATGGACAAAATACACGTCATATAAAAGCATGGCAACTTGCTTGCCGACGCGCTGTTTTGCCTCAAGCCAGTACCATGTCTTTTCCGTTTTTAGTTCGTGAAGTGGTGGCAATTGGCCTATCAGCAGGCAATGGCCGCTTATTAGCTAGTGATGACGAATTAATTTATGCCGCTTTAAGTAAAGTGGACTTAGTTGATTACCATGCAAAATTTTACCAAGAGCTTTCAGGTGGTGAACAAGCACGCGTTCAGCTTGCCCGTGTTTTATGCCAAATTTGGCAGCCAGAATATGAAGGCAAGCCTTGCTGGCTAATGCTTGATGAACCAGTTGCCGCCCTTGATATAGAACATCAATTAACGGTTATGAATATCGCCAAAGATTTTGTGAAACAAGGCGGTGGGGTCATTGCTATTTTGCATGACTTGAACCTTGCAGCCCGCTATGCTGATCATCTTATTTTAATGCAAAAAGGTAAGATTGCTGCCAAAGGCATACCGCAAGAGGTTATCACCGCGGAAAATCTACAAAATATTTATAATTGCTATCTACCAGTCAATGCCCTGCCCCCAGCCCATGTGCCATTCATTCTACCTCAAGCTGATATGGTTTAATTTTTTTGAGCCTCGCCCTTGAATTAAGTAAAAGGCGGCCCTATCTTGTTTGAATGGGCCGGGCCCCTCTGGTAGTTTAATTTGAAAAACTGCGATGTCGGACCACTTCGAGTTATCTTGAGGTCCGCCCGCTATTGTCTGTGGATCTCTTCCAATTAATTGAGGTCTTTATGGACATGTTTTTTATGCCTTTTCTAGGCACCCCAATTTGGCTTTGGCTATTTTTCCTTGTCATTGTTTTATTTCTTCTTGTGCTAGATCTTGGTCTGTTTAACCGTGGTGACCATGAAATTGAAATCGGTAAAAGTTTAAAATTATCCGCCTTTTATATAAGTCTTGGCGTTGCCTTTTCTGGTATTGTTTATTGGCAAATGGGCGCTACCGAAACAGCGCAATATTTAACCGCCTTTGTCGTTGAAAAAACCCTGTCGCTTGACAATATTTTTGTCATTGCGCTTATTTTCTCCATGCTGGCTATTCCTCGCCAATATCAACACCGCGTTTTATTCTGGGGTGTTTTAGGCGTTATCATATTGCGCGGTTTAATGATCGGCTTTGGCTCCGCTATCGTAGCCAATTATCATTTCGTTCTTTATCTTTTTGCAGCATTTCTTATCTTTACGGGTATTAAAATGCTTTTTTCCAAAGATGAAGCTGAGCCTGATATGAGCCGTAATCCGGTATTTCGCTTTGCTCGCAAATATTTGCGCGTTACGGATGATCTTCATGGCAATAAGTTTTTTGTTAAAAAGCAACAAAACGGCAAATTATTGCGTTTTGCAACACCGCTTTTCCTTGCACTCATAATGGTAGAATTTACCGATATTATTTTTGCAGTAGATTCAGTACCAGCAGTATTTACCATTACAACTGACCCATTTATTGTTTATACGTCGAATATTTTTGCGATATTAGGTCTTCGTGCGTTGTTTTTTGCGTTGGCCGCTGTGTTACACCGCTTTGCCTATTTGAAATATGCACTTTCAGTATTGCTTATTTTCATTGGCAGTAAAATGTTTATTGCGGACCTCATGAATTGGGATAAATTCCCCGCGATTTGGTCGTTAATTATTACTTTTGGTATTTTAACAATTGGTGTTGTTGTATCACTGTTGAAAACAAAAAATAATAACCACCATTCAACACATGATTAATACGTAATCCGTCTTTATTAAAATAATCAGCCTAAAATTATTCATTAATTTGGGCTGATTAGCTAAAAAGCTATCATTTACATAACACCTCATCACTTGTTTTACCAATGGTCTTCCATGGAATCGGACCGTTAAATATATATTTTGTTGAAACATTATCCTTAAAATTAGGATGTCTTTTTAATATAAACATCGCTAATTTTCTTTGATTTTCTTCGCGCTCTAAATCAGTCGCACCCAATGGCTTCAAATAAGTAATAATTTTTCGGATCTGCTCTTCTGTTGCATGATCATATGCACCATTGCAGATAATATCTTTGAGTAACTGATTACTTTCATCATCTCGACGAATTGCCAACATTGTTGGCCCACTAAGTCCTGTCCCTTCCATTTTTAAACGGTCGGCTCCAGCCTCGATTAGCATGCGTGCACCTTTAATATTACGCATTAATATTGCACTTACCAATAAATGCGTTTTTGAGGTCGATGGTAATTCATGGTTTGGATCACCGCCATTTTTTAAATATATCCGCATAAGTTCGGTGCGAAATTTCATGGTATCTTCATAGCTGCCGGGCGTGTTCATATCGGTGATATAGAATGTAAAATCATGCACCGATTTTTGAGATGGTCTATCAACCATATAGGGATCAGCGCCCGCTTGCAGTAAAATATCAATAGCTTGTAAATTATAGTGCCGAGCGGCAAAAAATAACAAAGTGATCTCAGCGTCATAACGCGCGTTAAGCGCACCTTCTGGTAATGCTTTTACTTCTGCAAGGGTAATATCTTGTTTGCGTTCAATTTTTTCGGCAAGCGTAAAAACACTTCTTGGAGCCTTATCAAAATAACTATAGGAGGACGGGGTGTCCCTTGCGCCAGCCTCAACCAAATTTTGAGCGGATAACCAACCAATCAAACAATAATGCGCAACAAAAAATGTGACGAGCAGACCAAGGATTTTTTTCATTGAAAGCCCCCTTTCGATCTATAGACGATAGACCCAAAATGCACACAGCGAAATAGTTAAAACCTTATCACCAAATAAAAACACCACCCAAATATTGTAATTTGGGCAGCGCATCTAATTTTTGATAAACTATAAAAACCTTAAGGCCAGCGCACGGCAGGCGGTAAAGAGGAAAGAATAGCATCAACATTGCCACCGGTTTTTAAACCAAAAAGCGTTCCGCGATCATAAAGTAGATTAAATTCGGCATAACGACCACGTTGAATAAGCTGCTCTTCGCGCTGTTCCTCTGTCCATGGTTTGTTAAAATTTTGCCTTACAATATAGGGATATACAACTGCAAAAGCGCGACCAATATCACGAGTAAAATCCAAATCGGCATCAAAGCCGCCCTGCTCTTCACTAGAGTGCAGCCAATCATAAAAAACACCGCCAATACCACGCGGTTCTTGGCGATGTTTTAAATAAAAATAATCATCGCACCATTTTTTAAGCTTGTCATAATCAGCAACATCCTTGTGCTTATCACAAACAAAGCGAAATGCTTTATGAAATGCAACGCTGTCGCTATCTTGCTGGGTGCGCCGCTCACTAAGCATTGGGGTTAAATCTGCACCACCACCAAACCACTGGCGCGTTGTTACAATAAGCCGCGTATTCATATGAACAGTTGGTACATGAGGGCTTTGAGGATGGGCGATTAAAGAAATAGCAGAAGACCAATAACGCGGATCTTCCTCGGCGCCGGGTATTGCCTTGCGCAATTCTGGTTCAATCTCGCCAAATACTGTCGAGGTCATAATCGCCGCTTTTTCAAAAACGCGGCCATGAAGAACAGATCTTACACCACCACCTTGCAAACCACCTTGCTTTTGCCAAGGGATACGCTCAAATTTTGCAGGCAAATATTCACTTAACGGCCCTTCAAGATCACGCTCAATTTGTTCAAAACTTAGGCAAATACGGTCGCGCAAATCTTCAAACCATTTTGAAACCTGAGTTTTTTTCTCGTCAATATCTGCCGGTATATCACTTGGAATCAATGGCATTTTCATAAGCGTTCTCTTAACAATTGGTTAAATTGATGGTGCTTAGCAATTGTTCTATGTCTAACCGCGAACTGCAATGCTCTATGTAAGCTTTACACAGCTTTATATGCAGATTACCTTAGTAAGCTAGAAACTTATTAACTTATATTACGTTTTCCTATCAACAACGAAATTTCATAAAACATAAAATCTGCCAATAATATCTAATTCAATGCTTAATCTGTTAACAATATTTGGCGCTTAGCTTCGCCTGCGGCCATAGCAACGCTCAAAGCCAAATTAAGCGAGCGCGCATGTGGGCTCATTGGAATCGTAACTCTTTCAAATGCAAAATTATGGACATATTCAGGAACGCCTGCGGATTCACGTCCAAAAAGCAAGCAATCATTAGCTTTAAACGAAAAATCATAATAGGCTTTATCAGAATGAGTGGTGAATAAAATGATGCGACGCTCTTCTTCAGCCATCAATCTCGTAAATTCTTGCCAATCTTGATGGCGGCGTAAATGGGCTAACTCCACATAATCCATGCCCGCTCTTTTTAAATTACGGTCAGAAATATCAAACCCCGCAGGTTCAATAATATTGATACCTATATCAAGACATGCACCAAGGCGAATGATAGTGCCAGTATTACCAGGGATATCGGGTTGGTATAAAGCGAGCTGTAACGTCATTGAATAAAAAACCATAGAAAATGAGAATATGATATAAGGCATTAAACGGATTTAGACAAAAAGTTCAACATAATTTACTTTTTGCATGCATCCCATTACCCAAACTATCTATATTCAGCTTTAAACGCCTAAAGGCCATGTTGTTAAGTTTTTAAAACTCGGCTTGTTGTAATAAACTGCTTACGATATAATCATTTCAATTAATTATTATATTGATGGAATTTAGCCTTTAATGGCAATTGTAATTCCCTATATCCTTAGCACCTATAAATAAAAACAGTGCAAAACCACTATTTATAACGGTAATTTGTGACCCGTTAAAAGGAGATAATACATGTTTGGATGGTTTGAGCGCAGGCTTGATGCTTTTCCTGCCGATCCACCAACAATGCCACCACGCGGCCTTGTTGCATTTTGCATTCATTATACAAAGGGCGTTTGGGGATGGCTTGCTTTAATGGCGGTGTTTACCGCGCTTATAGCTATAATGGAAGTTTCACTATTTGGATTTTTAGGCAATATTGTTAATTGGTTGTCATCGGAAAGCCCTCAAACATTTCTTGCCAACCAATCGGGCAAGCTAGGTTTTATTGCTTTTATTGTATTAGTGCTATTGCCGGTAACGGTTGGTATCCATTCCTTAATTATGCATCAGACTTTGCTTGGCAATTATCCGATGCGTATTCGTTGGCTTATTCATCGCTATTTATTAGGCCAATCAATTAGTTATTTCCAAAATGAATTTTCTGGACGGATTTCCGCAAAGGTTATGCAAACTGCATTATCAGTGCGTGAAACCATCATGAAACTATTTGATGTATTAAATTATGTCATTGTTTATTTTATCGGTACGTTAATTCTTGCCGCAAGCGCCGATTGGCGGTTAATGCTGCCTTTTATTGGTTGGTTATTAACCTATACCGCAATTCTTAGTTTTTTCATTCCAAAATTGCGCCGTGCTTCAGAAGCACAGGCGGACGCGCGTTCGCTGATGACGGGGCGCGTTGTTGATACCTATACCAATATAGCCACAGTCAAACTTTTTTCCCATGATCAACGCGAAGAAACTCATGCGCGTGATGCATTTATTGGCTTCCAAACAACTGTTCATAAACAGATGCGACTTATTTCGTTGGTTTCCTTTGGCGTTTATGCAAGTAATTGCCTACTTCTTTTTGTTGTTGGCGCATTAGGACTGTATCTTTGGGTTAACGGCGCAGTAATGGTTGGTGCCGTTGCTGTCGCCATTGGTCTTGTATTGCGTCTTAACGGCATGGCACAATGGATTATGTGGGAAATGTCGGCATTGTTTGAAAATATCGGCGTTGTTGCAGATGGCATTAATTCTATTGCGCGCCCACGCCTTATTGAAGATAAGCCTGATGCCAAGCCGCTTATTGTCACCAAAGGTGATATTCGTTTTGAAAATATTGGTTTTCATTATGGCAAAGGTAAAGGTGTTATCAGTAACTTGAACTTGAATATTTTGCCAGGGCAAAAAGTTGGTATTGTTGGCCGTTCTGGTGCGGGTAAATCAACCCTTGTTAATTTGCTTTTACGCTTTTTTGACGTTGAGACCGGTCGCATCCTAATTGACGGGCAAAATATCGCCAATGTCAGCCAAGAATCACTTAGAGCTAATATAGGGATGGTAACGCAAGATACTGCATTGCTGCACCGCTCATTGCGCGAAAACATCATATATGGTCGTCCTGATGCTAGCCATGATGACGTGATAGCTGCAGTAAGTGATGCAGAAGCTGCTGATTTTATCGACCAATTACGCGATCACTCCGGCAATACAGGTTTTGATGCGCAAGTTGGCGAGCGCGGTGCCAGACTTTCTGGTGGCCAACGCCAACGTATCGCCATTGCAAGGGTTATGCTCAAAGATGCACCGATTCTCATTCTTGATGAAGCAACATCGGCTCTCGATTCCGAAGCAGAGTTTGCTATTCAAGAAAATTTGATGAGATTGATGGAAGGCAAAACTGTACTTGCAATTGCCCATCGTCTTTCAACCATTGCCGCTATGGACCGCCTAATTATCATGGAAAAAGGTATAATCGTAGAAGATGGAACCCATGAGGAGCTTTTAGCACAAAATGGCATCTACGCAAAACTTTGGTCACGTCAAACCGGTGGTGTTTTAAGCCTAGATGAAGAAGATGAGTAGCTTTGTTTTAACAATGTATAAAACTTATATGGATTATATAAATTAGGCTATCCAAACAATAATATTTATTAAAATAAATTATTAGGTTTATATTTATTAAAAAGGTGACTGATAAAAATAATCAACCACCTTTTTATCCTTTAAAAATGCTAACACACACTTAAATAAAGAAACATTGTTAATATTTAAGCATTAAGAAACACTATCAATAAGAATTAATACTTTGTTGATCATAGCTTAACGCGTGACCATTCATACAAAATCTAAGGCCAGTAGGTGGAGGGCCATCAGGAAAAACATGGCCAAGATGTGCGTCACAATCAGCACAACGAATTTCAGTACGCTCCATTCCATAGGAATGATCATCAACACAAATAACTGCATCTTCTTTAATAGGTTGGCTAAAGCTTGGCCAACCAGTACCAGATTCATATTTATCAGATGAATCATACAGAGCATTGCCACAGCAAATACAACGGAATATGCCCGGATGAGACGTATCAAAATCTGGACTGGAAAACGCTCGCTCGGTACCATGCTGCCGCGTAATCTGATATTGAATAGGGGTAAGCTGTTCTTGCCACTCTTCATCAGTTTTAATAACTTTTAAGTGTGTATTATTTAATCTATTCACTTTTAATACCCATTGTCGAAATTTTAATTTTAAAATAGAGTAGCTCTACTACAATACAAGTGGAGAACTATATAAATTTCATTTGCAGTTTTTTTAAAATCACATATTTGCGATATAACCTTACATTTTTTTAATAAAAAATATCTGCTTCTTTATTATATAAAATATATTGTAATATAATTGAAAGACCGATATCGTTGCCTATATAAAAATTAATAGAATTTAGATATCACATCGATTGACAATTTTATATGTAATGATATTAGCAACACAAATAGCTAAATCCTTGTCAGATAGATTTATATAGGCTTTTTATTAAGCCATATTTTTGTATTTTGACTTGATAAAACAAGACCAAAAGGAAGAACTTATGGAAAGCTCTGATAATAATGAAACTGACCGGGCAATGTTGATCGCATTGACCGCTGATATCGTTGCTGCATATGTAAGCAATAATGATTGCCAAGCAGCTGAATTACCAACAATAATCACCAATGTACATGGTGCGCTATCCAGTATCGATGCAACTAATACTGTTGAAGTCGTTACTGAAAAACCCAAGCCTGCAGTTAATCCAAAGCGCTCTGTTGGTGAAGATTACATTATTTGCCTTGAAGATGGTAAAAAGTTTAAATCATTAAAACGCCATCTGATGACCCATTACGGCTTAACCCCAGAACAATACCGTGAAAAATGGGATCTAGATCCCAATTATCCAATGGTTGCTCCTAATTATGCCATGGCGCGTTCTGAACTCGCAAAAGAAATGGGACTAGGCCGCAAACGTAAAAAGCGGGCAGCCAAGCAATAATATAACTTTAACACCTGCGGGGGAGTTAAGTTATCTTTAATAATTTGATAATTAAAATATAAATTCTACCACCCACAAGGTGACACATAGTCTTTACACTTCATGTGAAAAAATGGCGTTAATGTTTAACTGAGTATATTTACTCTATAAACATCGCCATTTTATTTTTGTCTTTTTATAAATTTATTTGGCACCATTTATTTTACCAAACAATACAATATAAAACATTTCTATTTAAACTAATTTCGCTACCTTTTATTGATCTATCAAAAATTTGAACTCATCGTACAATTGCTTGTTTCAAATACATTTTAAATTAAATATTTTTCTCGAAATATTAAAAATCTATATATTTTCTTAAACAGCTCTGCCATTAACTGGCGTTTCACAAAATTTATTATGTAGCTATTTAATAAAGCCTTGAAGCAAAGCTTAGCTTCTTTAGTCGAGCTCACGAACAATCTGCTAATTGAAGCATATTTTCGGCAAAGAGGGCTTTAAAGTTGTAAATATTATCTTTATATCACCTATCATATGTGTTGATATAAATGCCATATATTCAAGCTATATTCAGCACCACATTCATAAAACCTGAAGCAAAATAGGATTCATACTGGTGAGTGAAACAACAACACAAACGCCTAAATCACTTTCTTATCCTAAGTTTGTCCATTTGCGCGTCCATTCTGCTTTTTCATTGCTTGAAGGAGCGCTTAAAACCGACAAAATCGTTGCTCATGCAGCAAGCGACCACGAAGCGGCAATTGCTATTACTGATACCAATAATCTATTTGGCGCATTGGAATTTACCCAAAAATGTTTTAAGGTGGGTATTCAACCCATTATTGGTTGTCAATTAGCTGTAGATTTTGAAGATGATGCGCGTGATAGCCGCATAGTTAAAATGCGCACCGCTGCAGATTTTCAATCAATGGTATTTCTTGCTGCCAATGATACAGGTTATAATAATCTTGTTGACCTTGTAAGCCGTGCCTATCTTGATAAATTAGATACAGATCCACCCCATATTAGAGCGCAATACCTTAATGAAATTGGTGATGGTATTATTGTTTTAACTGGTGGTTTAAATGGGCCTATTGCTGCTGCCTTTAAAGAAGATCGCCCTGACAAGGCTTTGAGCCGCATTGAGTTTTTGCAAAAGGCAATTAAAGATCGGCTTTATGTTGAACTTGAACGGCAAGGCGATTATGATCGTGCTCTTGAGGCAAAGCTGGTGGAACTTGCTTATGCACGCGAATTGCCCCTTGTTGCAACCAATGAAGGCTTTTTCTTAAAGCGTGAAGATTATGAAGCCCACGATGCATTGCTGGCTATTGCCGCTGGCCAAGTGGTGTCTAATGATGATCGCCGCCGCATAACGCCAGATCATTATATGAAAACGCAAGATGAAATGGTAGCGCTTTTTAAAGATCTTCCCGAAGCCATTGAAAATACCGTTGAAATCGCATTACGCTGCCACAGTTTTACCCCAACTAGAAAGCCGATCTTGCCGCGATTTACTGGCCAGTCGGATGACCCTGATGCAGCCCTTGCCGCAGAAGCTGCAGAACTTAGCCGCCAAGCGCGAGAAGGTTTGAAATGGCGACTTGAAACCGCAGGGCTTGCTGATGGCTATAATGTTGAAGACTATGAAAAGCGGTTGGAATATGAAATTGGCATTATTGAACGCATGCAGTTTCCTGGCTATTTTTTGATCGTTGCTGACTTTATCAAATGGGCAAAGAGTAAGGATATTCCCGTAGGACCAGGGCGTGGTTCTGGTGCTGGCTCGCTGGTTGCTTATGCGCTTACCATTACCGATGTTGATCCTTTGCGCTTTTCGCTGCTGTTTGAGCGTTTTTTGAATCCCGACCGCGTATCAATGCCAGACTTTGATATCGATTTTTGTCAGGATCGGCGCGAAGAAGTCATTCGTTATGTGCAAGGTAAATATGGCCGCGAACAAGTTGCGCAGATTATCACTTTTGGAACGCTGCAAGCGCGCGCCGTATTGCGCGATGTGGGGCGTGTGCTTGAAATACCCTATGGGCAGGTTGACCGCTTAAGTAAGCTTGTTCCATCAAATCCAGCTAATCCTGTTTCGCTGTCAAAAGCTATTCAAGATGAGCCAAAATTTGCAGAAGAAGTGCAAAAGGAGCCAGTTGTTGGCCGCTTGCTTGATGTGGCGCAAAAGCTCGAAGGGCTTTATCGCCACGCCTCCACCCATGCCGCCGGTATTGTTATTGGTGACCGCCCCTTGTGGCAATTGGTGCCGATGTATCGTGATCCGCGTTCGGATATGCCAGTCACTCAATTTAACATGAAATATGTTGAACAAGCAGGATTGGTGAAATTTGACTTTTTGGGGTTAAAAACTCTTACAGTTTTACAAACTGCGGTTAAATTTGTTGCGCGAAAAAACATAAAAATAGATCTTTCTCACATTCCCCTTGATGATGCGCTAACCTATGAAATGATGGCGCGCGGTGAAACTGTTGGCGTTTTTCAGGTGGAAAGTGCCGGCATGCGAAAAGCCTTGCTAGGCATGAAGCCGGATAGAATTGAGGATATTATTGCCCTTGTTGCGCTCTATCGCCCGGGGCCAATGGAAAATATTCCAACCTATAATGCCCGCAAACATGGCGAAGAAGAAATTGCATCGATCCATCCGCAAATTGATTATCTTGTCAAGGAAACGCAAGGCGTTATTGTTTACCAAGAACAGGTGATGCAGATTGCGCAGGTTTTATCTGGCTACTCCCTTGGTGAAGCCGATTTGCTCCGCCGCGCTATGGGTAAAAAAATCCGCGAGGAAATGGATAAGCAAAGATCGCGCTTTGTCGATGGCGCGATTGAAAATGGCGTATCTAAACAACAAGCCAATACGATTTTTGATCTTTTGGCAAAATTTGCCGATTATGGTTTCAATAAATCCCACGCTGCCGCCTATGCTATTGTTTCTTATCAAACCGCCTATATGAAGGCGCATTATCCGGTTGAATTTATCGCCGCGTCAATGACTTATGATATGAATAATACCGATAAGCTTAACGATTTTCGCCGTGAAGCCGAGCGTTTGGGCATCAAGGTGGTGCAGCCGTCGATCCAAACGTCTTATCGTATTTTTGAAGTAGGTGATAATTGCATTTATTATTCGCTTTCCGCCATTAAAGGCGTAGGTGAGCAGGCAGTTGATCATATTGTTGAAGTACGCGGCAATAAGCCATTTTCTTCCTTGGAAGATTTTTGCGAGCGTGTCGATACCCATATTGTTAATCGCCGCGCCCTTGAAAGCTTGATTAGTGCAGGCGCCCTTGATTGTTTTGGCATTGGCCGCGAAGTTTTGGTGGCGGGCATTGATACTATCCTAGCCCGTTCGCATCGCGTGCTTGAAGATCGCAATAGCGGTCAAATTGATATTTTTGGCCTTGCTGATACCCCAGCTGAAAAGCTCATGTTACCACAAGCAACCCCTTGGCTTAGCGCGCAAAAACTGCACCGCGAATTTCAAGCGGTTGGATTTTATTTATCGGCTCATCCGCTCGATGAATATAAAACCTACCTCGAAAAAATGCGCGTACAAGATTGGGCGGTATTTTCCAATGCAGTACGCAAAGGGGCCAGTGCCGGCCGCCTTGCTGGAACGGTCGCCACAAAGCAAATTCGCAAAACCCGTACTGGCAACAAAATGGGTATTATCCAATTTTCAGATTCAACCGGTCAATATGAAGCCATTCTCTTTTCTGAAGGTCTTGCCCAATTTGGTGACATGCTGGAACCAGGGCAATCGGTGGTGATTACTGTTGCTGCGGAAAACCGCCCAGAAGGGGTGAGCCTGCGCATCCAAAGCGTTAATTCTTTAGAAGATGAGGCGGCGCGCCTTCGTAAAATGCTGCGTTTATTTGTGCGTTCTGCCGATGTGGTGGAACATATCAAAACACAATTAACCACTATTGGTGATGGTGAAGTTAGCCTTATTTTATTAAAAGATGATGGCGAACGCGAGATTGAAATTTTATTACCGCGCCGTTATCGCTTAAGCCCGCAAATTGCCGCGGCAATGAAAGCGATCCAAGGTGTTGTGGATGTTGAAATGGTATAATTGGGCAAAAGTAACGATTATTTAGACCGTTTTCAAAAAAAATGTGAAGCGGTTTTCGGATAAAAAACGAAGGTAAACAATGGATTAGAGCGCCGATCTGATCCAATCAGATCGAAATGCGCTCTAATAGGTTAATTCTAGCAATAATGGGGTGTTTCATGCAGAATATAGGTAGAATTGATGCCTTGTTGGCGGATATGGTCAAAGCTGATAAATCCGTGCGCTCGCCAGAGATGCTGCCTATTTGGGTAAATTTTCAACAAGCTGTCAAGAAAATTGATGATCCCTCCCTATGGATTAAACAAGTAGGCGAGCAATTAGGGCATTTTGTTTTGCCCGAAAATGCTGCCACCCTTGCTTTGGCGTGTGGCGGCCTTATCGAACAAGGGGTGTAACCAGCGCAATTTTTTGACAATGCCTGCGCACTGTTATTGCACTATTTAGCAGAGTTTGAGCCTTTTATTGGCAATGAACCTAATGAGAGTCACAGTCGATATAATGAAAATAAAGCCGCATTTGAGCAAAATTTAAAAAATTGGCATCAGGTTAAAGAAAAGTTTGAAAACCTTGAAAGTGATGAAAAAGCGCGATTAGCAGATCTTACGGAGACGATTAATTGGCTCATTCTTCCCATCATGGCATGCATCATTCATCATGATGACTATTTAGAGGCTTTTAAAGCCAACCAACAATTTATCGAAAAAATTTACGAAATTTATTATAGCGATCTCATTGATATTAGCCATCTTTATTTTCTTACCCAAATGACGTCAATGAGCAATCCTGACATGGTTGTGCTACTACATTCCAGTAAAACTGGTTTTATTGTTCGTGGTCACCACATAAGAAACGGTTTTCATGCCATTGAGTTGTTGCAACCCTTTATTGCAGAGCGCTAAGAACATTTAAAAATTGGCAAGGCCAATCCAGCTATATTGGTGGATGAAGCCGTGCAAAAATCCATATATTCTTGGATTCCTTGGTCTAACTGGCAAGATGAAGGGCCGCAAATATTTCCGATTATTTTGGGCGAACCAGCGGTAGATATATGGCCCAAATGGCAAGGAAAAGTGGTTTTGGTTGCGGTTGAAGATCAATCCATGATTAAGCGCAGCTGGGAAAATATGACGGATCAAATCCATGTTGGGCAAACGACACGGCTTGATTTTATCCGTTATTTAACTGAAGATGAGGTGCTTGAACTGATGAAAGGTTACAAGGCCAATTAATTATTTTAAAAAACCATGGGCTACAGTTTAAATCAAGTCGTAGCCCATTTGATAGCTTATTGCTATTTTAGGTGTTAGCCCCTTAATATTAAAGTAAGATTAAGCTATTGCCGCTTGGGCTAGTGGCTGAAAATTTAATAGGAGTTGTTTTAATTCCTGCTCATCCACTCGCTTTGCAGCTTCTTGTGGGCTTACCCACTCATATTGACGCTGTTGTTTTTCTGGCCATTTTTTCTCTTGATGAGAAAATAGAATTGGAAAAACGTCAACTGTGAACAAGTTTTGTCCCTCTGGCAAGTCATATTTCTTATATTCATAAGAACCAATTGCATGAGCTTCAGCAGTGCCGCGCACACCTGCCTCTTCATAGGCTTCACGCAAGGCAGCCTGTGCCGAGCTGCGTCCTGGCATTGGCCAACCTTTTGGAAAAATCCAACGGCCGGTGCCACGGCTGGTTATTAATAAAACTTCTAAATTTTTGCCCTGATAGCGATAAACAAGGGCTGCTACCTGTAATAGATGGCCATCATTTAATAATACAATTTTTGATTTTGCTACGGCCGACATTACTATATCCTCTTCTTGTTATTTTTTTTGGGTCGTCGATTTATGATGATGATGCGACCGGTAAGAGTTGATATTAATATAATGAATCAAAATCCGTTTGGTTCAATTGCTCAGCACATATTTTTCGATAATTTGTTTTTTCGATAATTTGGTTTTTAATTGCTTAATAATTTGATTGATATAAAAATGTCAAAGAATAAAAACCTAAAACAGTTCCTTAAAAAAACACTGTCAACTATTTTATTACTTTTTTAAAAACAAGGTTAATATCTGAAATTTAGCACATTCTCAAAAGCCGGCGCAAATGATAGCATAAAAATAGCATTATGCCAAGCCTTATAGTATACAACACCTATAAGCTATAAAAAACGCTGCATTTAAGGAAATTATTTTCACTCATTATTAGAATACTGGCAAGGAAACTACGCCTAATCGAGTGGATACCTTGCCAAAAATATGAATTAGGCGCCGCCTTTTGCTATAGGTTCTTGATAAGCAAGCCCCATATCCCAAGGGAAATAAATCCAAGTGTCCTGACTAACTTCGGTTACAAAAGTATCAACCAGCGGGCGGCCCTGCGGCTTTGCGTAAACCGTTGCAAAATGCGCCTTTGGGATCATATTGCGGATAAGACCAGCTGTTTTGCCGGTATCGGTCAAATCATCAACCACCAATACGCCTTCGCCACCATTTTCTAACAGGTTTTCGCTGATACCTTTTAATACCGCCATTTCACCCTGCTTACTATAATCGTGATAAGAGGCAATACAAACGGTTTCAATAAGGCGGATATTTAATTCGCGGCAAATAATGGCGGCCGGCACCAAGCCACCGCGTGTAATAGCAACAATGGCTTTCCACTCAGTGCCCTGCCCTGCAATACGCCAAGCAAGTGCGCGTGCATCGCGATGAAATTGATCCCAGCTGACGGGAAATGCTTTTTCAGGAAGTGACATGATAACTCCAGACCAATATTCTATTTATTGCAAACACTATAAATTATGTAGATAAAATTATTAAGATAAAAACAGCCCCTTTATGGAAACTATGCAAAAAAGCGGTTAGTTATCCACTTTATAAGTGACATGCAACAATTCAAGCGATGGCAAAATTTAGTAGATAGGCCGATGGTATATAAAAATAATGTCAATGCAAAGTGCTTAACGACGTTACTCTATCACAATGAATCATTGCATTATTCACTAATTTACAAACATTCTTTACTGAAAAAATTAAATTTTTGTACCTATAATCACTTTATTAAAAATATATATCAAATTGATTTTAAATATAAAATTATATTTCTATATTTTCTCCAATTTGCTAAGCGCAAGTGTTTAACTTTGATAAAAACATTAAATACTTTTATAAAATCGATTAAATTATTTCGTTGACTTTTATATCTGAGAAGCTTAACTATTCTTAAATATTTATGTCTTGATGGTGTAATATTTATAGCTTTAAATCTTATTTGATGAAAAATAAACATCTTGCTTATTTTTACATCACACAGATAGATTATAAAAAAATCATCTAGATAGACTGCATAAAATAACTAGATTACAAAAATTATTATGACAAGCTTGATAGACAGCTATGGAAATACCGTTTGGCTTTATCAAGTAAGTTTGATAAGATTGAATAAAATTATATAATGCTTTTATTTTTTCTAATTTGCATTATATAGCTAATTAATTAGCGATCATTTGACGCATTTAAACAAAGATTAAAATTTGTCCTTAAAAATTGAAGAAAATATGTCCTCCTTAACATCTTTTGCAGAACTTGGTTTATCCCAAAAAGTAACGGCCGCAGTTGATGCAGCTGGCTATACAACTCCAACCGCAATTCAGGCTGGTGCAATACCATTTATTCTGCAACGGCGAGATGTTTTAGGTATCGCACAAACTGGCACAGGTAAAACGGCTTCTTTCGTACTGCCAATGTTGACCTTGCTTGAAAAAGGACGTGCACGCGCAAGAATGCCGCGCACTTTGATCCTTGAGCCTACCCGCGAACTTGCAGCGCAAGTAGCTGAAAATTTTGAAAAATATGGCATTAATCATCGCCTAAATGTCGCTTTACTGATTGGCGGTACATCTTTTGAAGATCAAGACCGCAAATTAGAGCGTGGCGCAGATGTATTAATTGCAACACCAGGGCGTATGCTCGACCATTTTGAACGCGGAAAACTTCTTTTAACTGGCGTTGAAATTTTGGTGATTGATGAAGCCGACCGCATGCTTGATATGGGTTTCATTCCTGATATTGAGCGCATTTGTAAGCTTATTCCGTTTACGCGGCAAACTTTGTTTTTCTCGGCAACTATGGCGCCAGAAATCACCACATTGACCGAGCAGTTTTTACATGCACCAGAGCGCGTGGAAGTTGCCAAAGAATCATCAACCGCACGCACAATCACCCAATATTTAGTAAAATCGCCGCCAAAATCTTGGGATAAACGCGCCGTATTGCGCGACCTTATTAAAGCACAGGGTGATGAGCTTAAAAACGCGATTATATTTTGTAACCGCAAAAAAGATGTGGCAGAGCTTTTCCGTTCGCTAACCCGCCATAATTTTAGCGTTGGTGCTTTGCATGGCGACATGGATCAACGCTCGCGCATGACGATGCTTGCCAATTTCAAAGAGGGTAAATTGCAACTTTTGGTTGCATCCGACGTTGCGGCACGCGGGCTTGATATTCCTGATGTCAGCCATGTTTTTAACTTTGACGTGCCTACTCATCCTGAAGACTATGTGCATCGCATTGGACGCACAGGCAGAGCCGGCCGCAAAGGCAGTGCCTTTACCATTGTTACCAAAGCCGACATGAAATATGTTGATGCTATTGAAAAAATGAACAAGGAAGAAATTGCTTGGCTTGATGGCGATCTTTCAACACTTGCCCCACAAAAAACTGAAGAAACCGAGCATAAGGGTAAAGCTGGCCGCAATAAAAAGAATACCAATAAAAAAGCAAAAGATCCAATTTTAACCAATGATACATTAGCCTCAATTGATGAGACCGTAGGCAAAGATGCGCCAAGCAAAGCGCTAAATAATCAAAGCAAAGCTCCAAATGGTCCAAGCAAAGAGCCCGTAATTGAAGCGGCAAAAGTTAAAGAAAATATGCCAGCAACAAAGTCACCCCATTCAAAAAATAATCATTCCGACCACAACCGCAAAAAGCATGATAACGCCCCAATTATTGGTTTTGGCGATGATATTCCAGCCTTTATGCTAACCTCAACACGGTTAAAAACTTAAAATTATAGTTTTATAAAAGCATTTTTTCAAAGGCGTTATTTTTTAATAACGCCTTTTTGCTTTAAGCGCCTTTTGATAATCAATTTTAAAACAAAACTTCTCTAATCGAAACAGCAAGATAATTATTAAGATCTTCCACTTTGGTTAAATCTAATTGGCTAATAAACTGATTTATATTACCACGCGCTTTAAATAGACTGTGATGATTAAGATATTTTTTTGCTGCTTCAAAACGACGGCAGCCAAAAATCTCCGTCTCTATTAACGAATAGCCGCCGTGGGGCTGGCCAAAATCATAGCCTGCAGCCTTTTCTAAATCATCTAATGACACTTCAATAAGGATTGGCTTTTTATATTTTGTCTCTAAAAATTGGCTATAGTTTTTTGCGTCAATAAGCGATGTGCAAACATTTATATAATAATTGCCTATATTGATATATTGCCAATTTTCACTTATTTTTTTGAAAATCGAATAATAGGCGGTATGATTATCCGCATTTCCTTGCGGCCATAGATCACCGCCAATACCAAGATAGCGGTGCTGAAAATGATGCTCGCACGTGCAATCATCATCCCAATTATATTTAACAATAAACCAGCTTTTGGCATTTCCCATAGCTACTCCCAAACTTATTTTCCAATTGAAGTAAAGTGGTCTTTATCAACAAAAAGAAAGTAAAGCTCTTGGCTTGGTTTAAAGTTTTTTGCGCGCATTTCAAATTGGGTTGGGCTTATCTTTTTTTCATTAGTTCCACAAAAGCTAACAAAGGCTTGCTTTAAATACTTAACTATTGAATTAATTTCATTTCCCCCTACTCAAACCTATAGATAACCAGACTTATCTCACCACCTTTTTTAAAGAATAAGAGCAGTTCACCTCTAAAAATGAGTTAAACTACTCTTCATCTCTTAATTAGGCTTTCGTACCACCAATTGTCATGCCATTCATGCGCAAATGTGGTTGCCCTACACCAACCGGCACACTTTGCCCTGCTTTTCCGCACATACCAATGCCATTATCGAGCTTTGGATCATTGCCAATCATCGAAATACGGTGCATCGCATCAGGTCCATTACCGATAAGTGTTGCACCCTTTATGGGCGCACCAACAACACCATTATGGATGCGATAGGCTTCGGTACATTCAAACACAAATTTACCCGATGTGATGTCCACTTGACCGCCGCCAAAAGAAACACAATAAATACCATCTTTGACCGAAGCTATAATATCTTCAGGCGTTGCATCGCCGCCAAGCATCATAGTGTTGGTCATACGTGGCATTGGTGCATAAGCATAGGATTCGCGCCGGCCATTACCGGTTGGCTGCATATTCATTAAACGAGCGTTTAGCCTATCTTGCATATAGCCAACAAGCTTACCATCATCGATTAATATATTGCGACCAGATGGCGTTCCCTCATCATCAATACTTAAGGAACCGCGCCGATCTGGAATTGTACCATCATCAACGACAGTTACCCCTTTTGCAGCCACTTGCTGACCTAAAAGCCCTGAAAAGGCAGAGGTTTTCTTGCGGTTAAAATCACCCTCAAGGCCATGCCCCACCGCTTCATGCAGCATAACACCAGGCCAACCATTTGCCAAAACCACATCATAGGTTCCAGCTGGTGCATCTTCCGCTTCAAGATTAATTAAGGCTTGGCGCAAGGCTTCATCAGCCGCCATTTTCCAATTATGTTCGGTAATAAAGCTTTCAAAAGCCTTTCGGCCACCGCAACCATAAAAGCCACTCTCAAGCCTATCGCCATGTGCTGCAACAACACCAATACCAAGGCGAACAAGCGGACGTGTATCGCGTAGCAATTGCCCATCTGCACGCAAAATTTCCACCTGTTGGATAGAGCCAGCAAGGGATACTGTAACCTGCCTAACATCACCGTTTTTATGACGCAAATAAGAATCAATTTTTTCAAGCAGAGCAACTTTTTCTTCAAAGCTTGGTGCGCCAAGCGGACTTTCATCACCATAAAGATGATGGTTAGTACCGCGCGGCGCGCTAGCAATAGTACCGCTATGATTGGCTGATACTGCTTTGGCCGCATCACCTGCCCGTTTTAATGCCGCTAACGAAAATTCGCCTGAGTGAGCATAACCCGTTGCTTCGCCAGCGACAGCCCGCAAACCAAAACCGCGATCTTGATTAAAAGAGCCAGTTTTTAACCGGCCATTGTCAAAAACTAAGGCTTCACTTTCGCGATACTCCATATAAAGCTCGCCGTCATCGGCATTTTCCAAGGTGTTTTTTACAACCTGCTCCACCGCCTCTTGTGAAACATCAAATTGATCAATTAACGGCTTCATAACAATACCCATTCTTTTTAAATCTTGAATCCTTATTTTAAAGACAGCAAGACCATATTACAATTTGTAAAATAAGCAAAATTTAACAATTTTTTTTCAAAGCAATAAAACTGTTGTCATTTCATGGAAATATCGCGCAGTTTTATAAAACTACGCGATAAAACGAAATAAATGTATAATAATTTTTTAGCACCATTGCGCACAAATCAATATCGCATCAAGACTTAGGGTCAGGACCTAATAATTTAAATGAAATGGCACAATAAACAGCAAAAATATACAAGGAGGAAAGCGAAAAGTGGGTGGTATACCCATTTGAGCTTTACGACGCTGTAGATTACAGCTGTTTTTGTGTCCTTTCAGGATACAAGTAAATTTTCGCGATAACTTTGTCGAACATCCTTGAAAATATTCATATTTCCTGCGGATATTCTCCTTGTTCTCACAAAAATTTTCTCATACCATTTCGTTCAAATTAATAGGTCCTAACCCTAATCATTAATGATACAATATTGCGCCGGAATATTGACCAATTTAGACAATTGCTGCAAACGACCAATTGGGCGATCAGACACCAAATCTTGATATTTTTGTGGGATATTGAGCGAAAGGCAGCCATCTTCCATAGACCAGAAGGTTTCAGGTAAAATACCACTATTGGATGCACAAAATAAATTACTAATGCGCATAAAAGCACCCAAAACCTTGGCACGGTAAATAATATCCGGCGTTGCAAGGCTAATAATTTCTGGGGCGTTTTTATCACCCACCAAGCCTTCATTGCGGTAAAAAACCGTTAAAGCGGCAAAAACTCGCCCTGGATGGTCGATACCGGAATAAACACCATAGGCAATTTGGTTGGCCGCTTGCATGCCGCGATAATCGGGGTGAATACGCCAAGCAATATCAGCAAGATAGCAAATGGCCTCGCGGTAACGCTTTTCATCTTCGCTTTCAGTTAGTTGCAAAGTTTCAAAGGCTTGCGAAGTCCAAACCATTAATTCCTTGGCATGACGCGGCGAACGAGCGCGCAAAACCGCCATTTCTTCCGTTGCTGATAATAATGGATCGTAATTGCGAACTGTTTTGTTTAGCAAGGAAAAGAGGAAGCCCTCACGCACACCAGAACCGGAGAAAATAATTTTTGCTGGCTTCATCACATGGATAATTTCAAGAAGCACCGCCGCACCATAAGGCAATAATTGGCGACGGTTTTTTGAAATTGTTTCAATCCCCTTGATGGTTTCAATATCGCCTTTGGCTATGCGATGAAGAAAATAATCAATCTCATCTGGAATAAGTTCATAGGCATGCATAACCGGCAAAGGATAGCCCTTAAAGCTCATATAGAGCTTGGCAAGGTTACGCCATGTACCGCCAACTGCATAAAAATTACGCCCACGCGCTTTGGTTAATAATGTGGCTTTTCGCACATAACGCCGCGCTATTTTTACCGCTTCGCTAAGATTATTATCCGACATATCCATAAGGCGCAATCCGCCCAAAGGTGTTGTTACGCCATCACCAATTTTGTTTTTATGAACATCAACCAATTCAACACTGCCGCCGCCCATATCACCAACAATACCAGAAGGCTGGTAAAAAGCCGATAAAATACCATAAGCAGAATAGGTTGCTTCTTCTTTGCCTGTTAAAACATGAATTTCACAGCCTAAAATTTCGCCCGCTTCTTCAATAAATTGTGGGCCATTTTCCGCTTCGCGTGCGGCGGCTGTTGCAAGCACATGAATATTATCAACATCAATCTGCTTACAAAGTGCTTTAAAACGCCGCAAGGTCGCCAGTGCAATTTTTACCGACTCGTCTTCCA
Organism: Bartonella sp. HY761; assembly: GCF_026743145.1. Lineage (NCBI taxonomy): Bacteria > Pseudomonadati > Pseudomonadota > Alphaproteobacteria > Hyphomicrobiales > Bartonellaceae > Bartonella > Bartonella sp. HY761. The sequence continues at coordinate 1,058,965 of NZ_CP104887.1, read as the reverse complement.
ATCGCCCTGTTTTTGCCAACCCCTTGCCAAGACCGCAGAGGATTTTTTCATTAAACAAAACCGTGGGCGAGCGTACCAACCCTTCATAGACCACAAGTCTTACCGAGTTTGAGCCAATATCAATAACCGCAATTGGTTTACGCCCTTTGAGACGACCTTGAGCATTTGCACGTGTCATAATCAATCAATCTTGTTGTTTTTCTTAGCGTTCACGGCTACGACGAGCTATAAGTTTAGGCGCTGAAGACCGTAATGACTTACCACGCCCTGAAAGGCTAGGATTGGTCATAAAGTATTCTTGGGCGTTAAACGCTTCCTCTTCAGCAAGACGCTGAATTTTCGTCGATGTGCCATCATTAAGGATTTCAAAGCTTTGCTGATTATCAATGATATTAGCAAGCATTATTTGTGAAAGAACTTGTTGATGCACGGTTTTATTGAAAACTGGCACCAATGTCTCAACTCTTCGGTCAAGATTACGCGGCATCATATCAGCCGAGCTGAAATAAATAATCGCATCTTCATTTGGCAAATCATTGCCATTACCAAAACAGAAAATACGACTATGTTCCAAAAACCGCCCGACAATAGATTTGGCGCGAATATTTTCTGAAAAACCTGGAAGCCCAGGACGCAAGCAGCAAATACCACGAACAATCAAATCAATTTTAACGCCAGCCTGCCCTGCCCGATAAAGCGCATCAATAATTTGCGGATCCACCAGCGAATTCATTTTCATCCAAATGGCAGCTTTTTTGCCCTGACGGGCATTTTGCATTTCATTTTCAATATGGTGCAACATGCGCGATCGCAATGTTAGTGGCGAAAAGGCAATTTTCATATCTTCATCAGGCCGTGCATAGCCTGTAATAAAGTTGAAAATGCCACCAACATCATGGCCAATATCTGGATCAGTAGTAAAGAACGATAAATCTGTATAAATTTTAGCGGTGATTGGGTGATAATTACCAGTTCCCAAATGCACATAAGTGCGAAGGCGCTGGTCTTCGCGGCGCACCACCAATGACATTTTAGCGTGGGTTTTAAGTTCGATAAATCCAAATACCACTTGTACGCCAGCCCGCTCTAAGTCACGCGCCCAACGAATATTGGCTTCTTCATCAAAGCGCGCTTTCAATTCCACCAGCGCCGTCACCGACTTGCCAGCCTCTGCCGCATCAACCAAAGCGCGAACAATCGGACTATTATTTGATGTGCGATATAGTGTTTGCTTAATTGCCACCACATCAGGGTCAGTTGCGGCTTGACGCAAAAACTGTACAACCACATCAAAAGATTCATAAGGGTGGTGAACAACAATGTCCTTTTCGCGAATTGCCGCAAAACAATCGCCGCCATGCTCACGGATACGCTCAGGAAAGCGCGGATTATAAGGCACAAATTTCAAATCAGGACGTGGAAGATCTACAACCTCAGAAATCATGGTTAAAGCCAGCAAACCATCAAGCACACTAATGCGATTTTCTGGTACTTCCAATTCACTTGCAACAAAAATCCGTAAATCTTCCGGCATTTCTGCATCAAATTCAATACGGATAACCTGACCGCGGCGGCGACGTTTTAACGCGCTTTCAAAAAGCCGTACAAGATCTTCAGCTTCTTCTTCAACTTCAATATCGCTATCACGAATAATACGGAAAGTACCAGCACCACTAACTTCATAGCCGGGGAATAAATGGCCAATAAATAGCCCAACCGTATCCTCAAGCGTGATAAAACGCGAACCGCGATCCTCATCCGGCAATAGAATAAACCGCTCTAGCGCTGTTGGTAAACGCAGCAAGGCAGTCATCGGATATTTGTCGGCTCGGCGCGACAATTGTAATGCGATGGAAAAGCCCAAATTAGGAATGAATGGAAATGGATGGGCAGGATCGATTGAAAGCGGTGTTAAAACTGGGAAAATACGTTGGCTAAAATGATCTTCAAGCCATGTCCTTTCCGTTTTGCTTAATTTATCAGGACGGACAATTTCAATTTTTTCTTTAACAAGGGCAGTGCGCAGCAAACGCAGTTGCATTTGTTGATTTTTTTGCAATCTATCGACTTCTGGCAAAATGAAATCAAGCTGTTCTTGCGGGGTGCGCCCATCTGCGCTGCGAGTTTGGATACCTGCACGAACTTGCCCAGCAAGTCCTGCGATACGCACCATAAAAAACTCATCAAGATTAGCTGCAGAAATAGAAAGAAAACGCACACGCTCCAATAATGGATGTTGCGCATTGGCACTTTCCATCAACACACGGTTATTAAATTGTAACCATGAAAATTCTCGGTTTACAAAACGTTCCACACTATCAAAAGTAATTGCTCCATCACCAGTTTTTACACTATCAACCTTATTATTGTCAGTATTTTTTACGGTATTCATAAAAGCCCCTTCCGCGATGATAGTCGTAATGGATCGCAAACAAATTTACACAAAATTATTTTTACTTTTAAAGTATATCTCAACGATTCGACCTTGCAATAATATTTTTACTCCAAAATTCCAAAAGCGCCACGAATATATCACCATAAGCTTGTATCTTTTTTATTTTTGAGCGCCTATAGCAAAAAGCTTGCAGCATTTGGCAGTTAATTATATTATTTGCTGATATTTTCTGATAACAGCAACAAATAACTTTTTTGCATTATCATCTCTTTTATTACAGATAAGTGATGGTATTACAGTTTTTGCCACGCTATCAACAGATCTATGATAGGATCGTAACAGCAATTAATGGAGCATTTAAATGGCTGATCATCATATACCACATTTCCAAAACGATGGCGGGTATAAAATGATTGAAATTGGAGCTAAGGAATTTATGTGCATTGGCGCCAATCCGCCATATGATCATCCGCATATTTTCCTTGATATGGGTGGCGATGTTGAAAAAATTTGCCCTTATTGCTCAACCCTATATCGCTATAACCCAGCCCTTGGCCCAACCCAATCAAAGCCTGAAAACTGTTTTTACCAACCATTGGCAACAGCAGTTTAAAATGATCAATCCTCAATAATCTTGATGGTTATTGAGGATTTTCAACATATTAGACTTTAATATTTAGACGGTGTTTGTCTCATTACATTTAAGTAATCTAGTTGCAAACACACATGTCCTTTATATGTGACGCCAAAACCATGCCAATCAAAATATATATTATTTAAAATTTCTATTTTGGATTGAACATCCAAATAGGAGTAATAATTGGCTATCTAAAATTTGGCGCAGATATGTAACAATAATAAAGATAGGTAAAATTATGTCCGACAAAGCCAAAATTATCATTTCAGGCGCAGGTGTAGCTGGCATGGCAAGCGCACTCGCATTGGCAAAAAACGGATATAAAATAGCAATTTATGAAAAAGTTGCCAAACTTGCAGAAGTTGGCGCAGGATTACAGCTTGCACCCAATGCCACAAGACTATTGCGTGACTTCGATATTTTGGACGACATTCAAAAATCTGGCGTTGAACCCGACACCATCATGATGAGAGATGGCCGCAAAGATGATCTTCTTAGCATGCTGCCAGTTAAAGAAGTATCGTTAAACCGGTGGAAAGCGCCTTACGTCACCATCCACCGCGCCAATTTGCAAAAAATCCTCTATGACGCCCTTTTAAAAAATCCTCTTATAGACATCTATTTAGATCATGAAATTGTCGATTATAGCGGCTCACTCGATCAAGGCTATAATGTCACACTAAAACAAGGCGAGACAACAACAACGGTCAATGGTGATCTTTTGGTCATAAGCGATGGTGTCTGGTCGCAGTTACGCCAAAAGCATTTAAAAGAAAAATCACAATTTTCTGGTTATATTTCTTGGCGTGCAACCCTGCCCTTTGACCAAGTACCCGCTGATTTTATGGCTGCAAATAAAAAGCCTACCATTGGCGTTTATATGCATGGCGATGGTCATTTCATTACCTATCCAGCAAGGCCAAATGAAGTGTATAATTTTGTTGCCATTACCGCTGGGGAGAATCCGGGCGAAAGCTGGAGCAAAACTGGCGACAAGGCCAAGCTTTTAAACCATTTTTCTAACTGGCATAAAAATATCAAAGATATTATGCAACAGGCTGATGATTGGACCTATTGGCCTTTGTTCAAAATGCCAAGCCTGCGTTTTCGTGGCCTTAACAATGAAATATTTGTTGGCGATTCCTCCCATGCCGTTACGCCATTTGCCGCGCAAGGTGCGGCCATGGCTATTGAAGATGCTGCAACCCTTGCAAGCGCACTTCTAAAACACAAGGATTTTGAGAGCGCTATTACAACTTATGAGACAGCCCGCAATGAAAGATTAACAAAGGTTGCCAAACGCGGTGATTTTAATCGCTTTGTTTATCATGCTAGCGGACCAATTGCGCTGGCACGCAACCTATTTATGAAAATGCGCCCGCAAGAAAAATTCTTAACTGACCTTGATTGGCTTTATAATTTTGATGCTAGAGATATCTAATACTTGCAACTGGGGGCCGTTAGCGATTGTAATAATGATCGGTAACGGCTCTCAAACGATTCATAAATGAGCAATTATTAATTAAGCGATTCACAAAAATAGCGCTTTAAAAGGCATAAAACGCGTTTTTTTACCTTAAAGCATCAAAAAGCAAACAAACTAAAGCAAATTCCACGATTTTTATACAGATACAACTTACTGTTTTTATTTTACTTTTTATTTTTTTTGATTTTTTTTCAAAAAAAAGTTCGTTTTGCCCTTTGCTAGTTAAAAATAGAGTGCTATAGGAACGTGCGCTGTGGTCATGTAGATTAAAGCATGTGCGGATGTGGCGAAATTGGTAGACGCACCAGATTTAGGTTCTGGCGGGAGACCGTGGGGGTTCGAGTCCCTCCATCCGCACCATTTTAAAAGACCACAAAAAGAATTTTGCGGTATTCCAACTTGTTGGGTACCGCAGTTTTGTATTTACAGGTACGATGCATTTATTGATACAAATTGCATTCCATAGCAAAGATTTCACTTAGATTTCATTGCAAATAGTTTTCATTGGATGCAAAATATCTACATTAATGCAGAATTTTGATTGAAATGAACAGCAATTAAAGCATGTTCTAAAAGAAGTGAAGGTTGTGTAATGCAGGTTACCGAGACGCTTAATGAGGGACTGAAGCGCGAAGTTAAAGTCGTGGTTCCAGCCAAGGATTTGAAAGCGAAGCTTGAAGAACGTCTTTTAGACGCCAAGGACAAGGTTCAGTTAAAGGGTTTTCGTCCAGGCAAAGTGCCTGCAGAGCATATTCGTAAAATGTATGGTCGTTCATTTATGGCAGAAGTTGTAAATGAAATTCTCAATCAAACACCACAAAACATCTTGGCAGAGCGCAATGAGCGTTCAGCAACTCAGCCTAAGGTCACGATGAGTGAAGATGAAAAGGACGCAGAAAACGTTCTTTCTGGTAAAGCTGATTTCGAATTCACCATCAATTATGAAATTCTACCAACAATTGATGTTAAAGATTTTTCTGGCATTTCAATCACTCGTGATGTTGTTGAAATTCCAGCTGAAGAAGTTGAACAGCAAATTGAACGCATTCTTTCTTCAACCCGCAATTTTGCAACAAAAGACGGCGCTGCTGAAGATGGCGATCGTGTAACTATCGATTTTCTAGGTAAAATTGATGGTGTTGCATTTGATGGTGGCGCGGCTGAAGATACTCAGCTTGTTCTTGGTTCAAAAAGCTTCATTCCTGGTTTTGAAGAACAATTAATCGGTATTAAAGCTGGTGAAGAAAAAGTTATTTCTGTAACTTTCCCAGAAGACTACAATGCAGCTCACCTTGCCGGTAAAGTTGCAACTTTTGATATTAAAGCAAAAGAAGTTGCTGCACCTGATGCGCTTGTTATTGATGACGAAGCTGCAAAAAAGCTGGGCATTGAATCACTTGATCGTTTACGTGAAATCGTACGCGAACAGCTTGAAGGCCAATATGGTGAAATTACCCGCCAAAAAGTAAAGCGTCAGATTCTTGATGCCTTGGATGGTGATTATAAGGTTGAAACACCTTCAACTTTGGTTGAAGCAGAATTCAACAATATTTGGTACCAAATCACAACAGAATTACAGCAAGCTGGCCGTAGTTTTGAAGATGAAGAAACAACAGAAGAAGAAGCCCGCGCTGAATATAGCAAGCTTGCTGAACGTCGCGTGCGTTTGGGTCTTGTACTTTCAGCAATTGGTGAAAAAGCTGAAGTTAAGGTATCTGAAGAAGAATTGCAGCGTGCTGTCTATGCACAATTGCAACAATATCCAGGTCAAGAAAAAGAGATCATGGAATTCTTCCGTCGTACCCCTGATGCAGTTGCTAATTTGCGTGCGCCTATTTTTGAAGAAAAAGTTATTGATCATCTTTTAAGTCAGATCAATGTGACCGACAAAAAAGTTTCTCCTGAGGAATTGGTTGCATCGGCTGAAGAAGAAGAAGAAAAAGCCGCAGCTAAGCCAAAAAAGAAAGCTGCAGCAAAGAAAAAAGACGCTGACGCAGATGCAAAGCCAGCAGCAAAGAAAGCTGCTAAAAGCGAAGAAGCTGATGGAGAAAAAGCTGAAAAAGCAAAAGCTCCTCGCAAGGCTCCTGCTAAAAAAGCAGCTCCTAAAAGCGAATAATAAAAAGCCCGGTTTTACCGGGCTTTTTTTAAGCAGTTAATTTGTGATTGGTTTATTCAATGTTGCGCTGAATTATAGCTTACCGATTAAACCCAGCATTAAAGTTGGATATTTGTATAACAATATTATCTGTTTTTAATGACTAAGGCATATTGAATACAGCAAAAAATAGCGTGTAAAAAAAGCCAGCAATTTCTTACTGGCTTTATTTTTATTTTAAATTTGCCTTATCCAAACCATATAAGTGGTCTAAGGAACCCGGCGTCATTTTGGACGCAATCATAAGTCGGTTCCAACTATTAATCACAGCTATTACAAAGATCAACTGGCCTATTTCATCGTCATTAAAGTGCAATTGCATTTTTGAATATAATTCGTCTTCAATACCATTTTTACCAAGCCTAGTGAGTTGCTCAGTCAACTCTAAGGCTATCTTTTCCCGCTCTGAAAACAGTGTAGATTCACGCCAAATTGGAATATGCAACAAACGCAATTCACGCTCGCCATCTATTTTAGCCTCTTTTACATGCATATCGAGACAGAATGCACAATGATTGAGCTGGGAACTATAGATGTAAACAAGATGCTTCAATGTATTATCAATGCTTGAACTACTTGTTTTATTGGAGAGCTCAGTCATTGCTTTTGCTAATGCTGGCTGGGTTTTGAATAAATTTACTCGATTTGACATAGTTACACCTCAAAAAAATGATCAATTTGCTTCAAGCCATTGGCTAAAGCCGTGTCACGTGTTTTTGCGTCTTGAGTACCCTCAATACGAAAATTCGTTAAATCTGTAATGCCTATATACTCCAAGGCAACCCGCACATATGGCGTAAACTGGTCATCATTTACAAAGGGGCCGGCTGAAAAAATACTTCCAGTTGAAAGAACGTAAAAGGCTTTTAAGTTATGAACCAACCCTGTTTTGGTACCATCCGATTTAAATGCAAAAGTGCGACCCGCCCGTGTTACATGATCAAACCATGCCTTTAACACCGATGGTAATCCAAGATTATAGATTGGCGAGGAAATAACCAAAATCTCATGGCTAAATAGCTGATCAACCAATTCATCTGATTTTTTTAGCAGCTCCCACTGCGCCTCGTTACGCAGTTCAGGTTTGGTAAAAATGGCAGTTATCATTGCACTATCTAAGTGCGGCAGTGGATTTTGGGCTAAATCAATAATTGTTTCCGAAATATCGGGGTGTAAAGCCTTTAGTTTATCCACCAAATACGCTGATGCTTTGCGAGATGAAGATCCTTCTAAATCTTGGCTCACCTTAATATGAAGTAATCTCATAATTTTTCCTTTAATATAAATCGCGATATAAATGATAACCAGTGGTTGTATAGCCCACCTGTTGGTAAAATTTTTGCGCTGTTTTATTTGTCAATCCAGTATCAAGCACCATGCGCTGACACCCTTTTTCAAAGGCCAGTTTACCCAAATAATCGAGTAGATTTTTTGCATATCCCTGCCCTCGTACAGTTGGATAGGTGATAAGATCATCGACATAACAAAATCGACCATGGATAAAATTTTCCATACAACGATATCCAGCTAATGCGAGCGGCATGGTAGCGTTAGTAACTCCCAGCAATGCATAGCCTTGCTGCTGTTGACGTTGCACCTGTACTATAAAAGCTTCTTTGCTTAATAGTTTTGGACGCAACATCGCCATTAGATCAAAGCACTGCAATATTTCGCGTGGTGTGCTGTAATGCGTTATTTCCATAATTTCTCCGGTTTAAGCTAAATTGAGTTGCACAATTTAAACTGCTAAGTCATATTAGAAAGAGCCAAAATAAACAAAAAAAGGTAGGACATGATTGTGGGCTACAAAAGCATTTATGAGCGGTACCGAAATGAAATCAGTATTGGCAATCTTAAAGCGGGCGATCGCGTACCATCGATTAGAGTTTTAGCAAGTGAATTGAATGTCGCGCGTAAAACTGTAGCATCAGCTTATGAAATACTTGTTGGGGAAGGCTATTTGGTAAGCCAAGGCGCTAAAGGCACCTTTGTGAACCCAGAACTTAACATTGAAGTTGCTTTAAATAGCAACACTAATGGCGCAAAGAGTGAATTTGCACAAAAAAGCAACTTACAGCCCAAGCATTTGCGCCTTGGTATTCCAGCCCTTGAAAGCTTTCCTTATAAAAAATGGCTTTTAACTTTGAAAAAAGCTGCCCGTAATATGGATGAAAATGATCTTATCATGCCACCTTTTATGGGCTATCAGCCATTAAGAGAGAATATTGCCAGCTATCTTAATATCTCTCGCGGGCTTAACTGCTCGCCCGAGCAAATTTTTATAACAAGTGGTTACCGCGCCAGCTTGCGGCTTATTTTTGCGGTACTATCCACACCTAATGATACGGTTCTTTTTGAAAATCCGGGATATTTTATTGCGGCTCAATTCCTCGAACTTATTATCCCAAAACTTCATTATATTCCAATAGATGATAAGGGGCTAAACACAGACTACCTGTTAAAACATCATAGTGATGCAAAATTTGCTATTGTTACACCGACCCATCAAAGCCCAACAACTGTTTCAATGTCTTTACCACGAAAACAGCGACTATTAGAATGGGCTTCTAATAATAAAAGTTGGATTATTGAAGATGACTATGATGGCGAATTTCACTTTAAACGAAAAGTAATTAGCGCATTAAAGAGTATCGATGCCCATGATAGAGTTATTTATACTGGTTCCTTTAGCAAAACCATAATGCCTGCCTTGCGAGCTGGTTATATCGTTATGCCGAAAGAAACAATGTAGCTATTTATGCAAATTGGTAACATCTATGAAAGTGGTATGCCGCTTTTTACCCAAAAAGCACTTTCTTTATTTATGAGTGAAGGCCATTTTTATCGCCATATTAAAAAAATGCGTACGCTTTATCAACAACGCCGCGTTATTATGGAGGCTGCATTAAAGCAAGTTTTAGGTGATATATTGAATATAGAATTAACCGATGGTGGCATGCACATAATTGCTTACCTTAAACGAGGCAGCAAAGATCAAGAGCTAGCACAATTATGGCAGCAACACGAGTTAAAGGTATCTCCCCTATCTCATTGGTATAAAGGTGAACCAGATAAATATGGCTTAATTATTGGTTACACCAATGTACTCAGTTTAGAACAAGCAATCAACCAATTGGCTAAAGTTGCAAATGAAAACCGTAAAATCGCCCAATAATTAAAACGCTGATAAGCGATAGAATTATTGAGGTAGAATGTTATTCTCTTTTGCTAGCTTCAGCATCGCACCATCAACTTCGTCAAGAATTTTAGTAAAATCGAGCTTATCCTCAAAATCATCTAAAGGATTACCATTTTCTAACTCGTTAGGAGAAAGTTTGTTTACCGTTTCAAATAAGGATTTTGCTTTTTGCAACTCAGCTTCAAGATTTTGTAAATTTGACCTTTTAAACGCTTCTAGCAATGCAGAAACTTCATTTGGATTATGATCAAAATATTGGTAAAATCCACCATTTGAAAATTGTGCCGAAAATAAATTGAGTGCAAAAATATCACGATAAACGCTTGGCCAATTTTCTCTTGTGCCAAATCGATCTTGAAGAAGAAATAAATTTTCAGCCAAAATATTCATGCGATCCTTTTCTGTCATCGATTGAACAATGTTTTTGTACCAATCGTGAAGCTGGTCATTTTGACAAATATCATCGCGCAATGCCTTATAAATAGCGATAGGCTTTGGAAAATCCCTTAACTTATCTTTTGCTTGTAAGACATCAGGATGCGTTGCATAAAGCGCTGCATAGCCTAATGTATCTTTTTCAGGGCCACCACCTAATAATTTTCTGTCTTGCTTACGTTGGTCTAAATGCATTTTTTTATAACCATCTGGGGCTTCCTCACCCATCATAGCATCTATTTTTTTTAAAAAGGCCTGATCAAGTTCAGCCTGTGTTGCCGGAATAATAAAATGCTTAATGGTTTTTTCTGATGGGTCAAATTTTTGATAACGGCTGCCAAAAGCGTCCATAGCAGACTGGAATTGGCGTGCTGCATCCTCCATATTTTGCCGCTGTAATGCGCGCCCAATATAGGGGGCAAAATCTGAATCATTACTTTGAAAATAATTGACCACGGTTTGATAACGCAAGAAAACAAACAACCAATAAAGATCTTGTACATCGTCAGGATAAGCCAATATTTTATCAACCGGCGAGGATTTGCTATCGTAAAAGCTAGGATTTACATGATAGCCATGCATGTCCCAGGTTAAAATGAGGAACTTAGAATTTAACACCTCATCAAGGCTAATATATTTTAAATCATCAAAGGTAATGGCATCGCCTTTGGGATCAAAATAAACGGTGCATTCTTTGGCTATTGCAGTGGAATTGCCGCCACTAGTAATGACTGCGCCAGCAAGCAAACTTGTTAATATTTTTAAAATTTTCAATGTGAACCTCTTTCGTCCTTACACGGAATTTTCAAATTTTCACGCAATACCAACCGCCCCCAACCAAAAAGCAAAGATATTGTCAATGTGGAAGAATATTATGGTTACGGGCAATGACTGTCATCGCATCTTTAAGCCTATTCACAAAGCCTTCAAAATCCATGTCTTCATCAAAATTAGAAAATGGTGGCGTCTTCATTAACTCGCTATAAAGCGATAAAGTATCATTGCCACGCCTTACATCAAAATTTCTTATTTTTTGACGTGATTGTTCATAAAACTCATCTGCCGCACCAATATAAGCCTTTAAGTCTACTAGCCCAGATTTTTCCAACGCATCATACATAGCCAATATATCTTCATTACTTTGATTAAAGAAATATTGTCCAAGGCCACCATTTAAAAATTCACCATTTAACATTTCTACCAAAAAAAGATAGCGATATGGTTCTGTCCAATCCTGCCAATCGCCTAAATCCTCTTCAAAATCAAATAGATTGGCAACGAGTATAAGGGCGCGTTGCTGATCCGGTATAGCTTTAATACGCTTTTCATACCAATTTTTTAACGCTTCATTTTCACATATATTATCGCGCAATGTCTGATAGAGTTGTTGAGGACGTGGAAATGCCCGCAAGGCGTCAGGCGCAATAGACTTTTGTATACCAGCTTTAATCAAATACTGCCCATTATCCTTATCATTAAAGAAGTGGGAAACATTTGATTTTTCTAAAGGAAAGCCGATGATTTTTCCACTTTTGGGGTCAAACTCACTATAGCGATTACCAAAAATATCCATAATATTTTTAAAAACATCAGCAGCTTCAGCCATATCTTGGCGCATTAGAGCTTGATGTATAAAGGGCGCAAAATCCGCATCTCGACGACGAAAAAAAGCAATAACACCATCAGACTGCGCTAAAGAATATAACCAAAATAAATCCTGCTCATTAGCTGGCCATTGTAAAATATCGCCGCTTATTTTTTGGTATTCGTCTAAAAGATCTTTGCGTGGTTTTTCAACGTCTTGAATTATTCCATATGCTAATAAAAACTCATCGCTTTTGTCTTTAAAAAAGATTTCGAAAGTTTCATCAAAATTCAAATGCTTCAAATCATCGAAAGTAACGCCTTTTTCGCGAGGTGCATAATAAATTTCGCATTTTTCTTGCGCATGAATTGGCATCATTCCTCCTAAAATCAAAAAAACTAATGTAAGCATGACAAGATGCAACTTGGTTTGAACCTTGCATTTGCGGCATATATCAAGCATTAAACGCTTACCTCTTAGTATGAAATAATTTTATTATCTAAGCCAAGCTTTAAAATGGCGCGATCAATTTTGTCATTTATGTCATAAATATCAATTTTAGCTTCAAATTGCTCGACCGACACATTAAGATATTCTTCGGCTTGTTCAAAGCCGTTAGGCGATGACAAATCAAATTTATCGTTTAAAGACTGCAGCTTTTCATGAAAGGCTTTCGTCTCCTTGGCAATTTGTAAAACGTCATCGAGATTTGAATTTTTTAACGCTTTCAATAAGCGATCAATATCTTCTGGCGAGGCACTATAAAAGTAGCTAAATATTCCCATATCCATCATCTCAACTTGGAATACAGTCAATGAATCAATATCTTGATAATAAATTGGCCAATTTTCATAAGGTCCAAATGCTTTTCTATTAGAACTTAGTGTCAATGCAACGCGCGATAAGAGCTGGTCTTGAGGTATGGCATTAAACTCTTGATAGTACCAATTTTTTAAATTTGGATTTTGACAAATTCGCGCATAAATCGCGCTGTAGATTTCGCTTTGGCTTGGAAATTCAGTCATTAATTTTTGTGCAGCTATTGTTTTTGGGGTCAGGGCATAAAGCATCTCATATTCTCGCTTATGTTCCCGTTCAAAAGATGTATCATCCATATCCACCGCTAGCGCCTTTTTATATTGTAGCAAAGCACGGTGTGCGGGGCCCCAATCATTGTCAGCTTCTTGTTCACTAATAGGAATTGAAAAGGCTTTTATTGACTTTTCCTCTGGATCAAAGCCTTGATAGCGCGTACCATAAGCTGCCATAGCAGTTGAAAGTTGATGGGCCATTTTATCCATATTTTGGCGTTTTAACGCCCTTACTATATAGGGGGCAAAATCAGAAAACTGGCTGGAAAAAAGATCTTTAGTATCTGGATATTCTGCAAGGGCAAAAAGCCAGAAAAGATCTTGAAGGCCATCACTATCCGATAAGAGCTCGCGGTCTATTTCCAACAGTCCGCTTCTTTTAACGTCTTCTGAAACATGGGAAAAATATTGAGCACTTAACCCTAATAGATCAAAATGAAACTCTGCCTGCATGGAATCATTAAAACTTATAATTTTTATATGGTTAAAATCAAATGGTTTGGATTTATCCCAATAGCGGATCTCGCATTGTTCTTGTGCATTGCTTGTCATAGTTCCACCAAGAACAAGAGCAATAATAGAAAAAGTCTGAAAAAATTTTAATAATTTAGGCATAATTATTTTTCACTTTATTAGTGTTACAGATGACATAAAATATGCTTTTGATTAAATTTTACGAACTCGTCTTTTGTTTAAAGTAAACGATATAGGCATAAAGGGAAGTTGTATATTAAAAAAAGTTTACTATTAACAATGCTTGATAGTGTTAAACTTAGCTATACTAGCATAACTATTTTGTGTCTTTTCAAGTGAAGTAATAGTGACAAAACATATTTTAAAACCCAAATGCGCGGCAACATTATTGATAGTAAAAGCTATAGATGGCAAGCCATTTGTATTGATGGGTAAACGCCATGAGGCGCATAAATTTATGCCAGATTTTTATGTCTTTCCCGGCGGTAAAATGGATCGTGCAGATTTTAGCCATTTTTACTCCACTTCACTTCAGGAGCGTGAAATAAAATTGATGCGCAGTGAGAAAAAACATTTTACAGAAAAACACGCAAATGCTTTGGCATTATGTGCCATTCGGGAAACACAAGAAGAAACAGGGCTTCTTATTGGCGTAAAATCCAAGGCTCCGTTAAGAAAAAGCATAAATTCTGCTTGGCGCATTTTTCAAAATCAACAACTTCAGCCTAACCCACCTGCGTTACATTATTTTGCAAGGGCAATTACCCCAACTGGGCATATTAGGCGGTTTGACACACGTTTTTTTCTCACCTTTGCAGAAAATATCAACAATATTGATGAAATGCAGCCATCAAGCGAATTATCCGATTTACAATGGGTTGATTTGTTTTCACCGCCAAACATCAAAATTCATGACATCACAAAACAAATCATGGAAGATACAAAAGATTGCATAACGCCCAACATGGCGTTAAAGCAATGTCATCCAGTTACGCTATATTATAGCGCGAGGGGAAGACATTATAGAAAGGTTCGATTTAGCTGATGACTTTTGAAACGGATAGCCAAAGCGAAAACCATGCCATGCGGGCAATCATTGCGGCGATAGCGACAATTGCTGCGGTAGGTATAGCAATTGGCCTTGGAACGCCCCTTATTTCAGCAATGATGTTGGATCATGGTATTTCTGAAAGTATTATTGGTTATAGCGGCACGATTGGCGGTCTGGCCACCATTATTGCTGCAGCTTGTACGTCAAGAATCGCGCTAAAGTTTGGCGTTATCAAACCGATTTTAGTCATGCTTATTGTTGGCGCTTTAAGCTTTTTAGGGTTTTATTGCTTTCAAGGCCTATGGGTTTGGTTTGTCTTACGTTTTACCTTGCACTTTGCTATGACGATTATGTTCATTCTATCAGAATTTTGGGTCAATAGTTCAGCACCGCCAGCAAGGCGTGGGGCGATTCTTGCCATTTACGCGGCGACTTTTGGTTTTGGTTTTTCACTGGGGCCAATTTTGTTTTCCTATGTTGGCAGCAAAGGCTTTTTACCATTTGGTATTGGGTGCGTGCTTATTGCCCTTGCCAGCATTCCCATTATGTCAGCATGGAAATTAAGCCCTAATTTCAAAGACAGCGAACACGTGCCATTTTTGCCATTTATTTTCAAAGTGCCAACATCAACCATGGCGGTGCTGGTTTACGGCGCTGTTCAGCTGGGTGCGGTTACCCTAATCGCGCCATTTTCATTAAATTTGGGCTATAGCGAAGCGCAGGCTGGACATTTTTTAACCTTGCTTGCTTTGGGCAATGTGCTGCTTTTGGTACCAATTGGCATGATTAGCGATCGGTTGCCCGACCGCCGCTATGCCTTAGCTGGTTGCGCAATCATTGGCCTTATTGGCACTTTACTCGTGCCATTCATCACGCAGCATTATTATTTACTTGGGGCGGTTTTATTTGTGTTAGGTGGTGTATCAGCTGGCCTTTATACCATTGGCCTTGCCCAATTGGGGGCAAGACTCAAAGGCAGCGATCTTGCGGCCGCCAATGCAGCTTTCATTTTTTGCTATGGTATTGGCATGTTAATTGGCCCATCGATCATTGGACAAGCTATGGAAATCTTTCCCGTAACCGGTTTTTCCATGGCAATGGCACTTTTTTTCGGTCTTTATGTCGCTTTAGTTGTAATAAGATTGGTTGTAAGGTTAACACGCTCTTGACTTTTTATCCTGAATGCTTATTGTCGCGACAAAATCGTCTTAGGCCACGGGTCATTCAGGCGGTGTGGTGATTCAAATAGACAGGATTCTCTATTATGGCTAAAGCTAATACAATCAAAATCAAGCTTTTGTCGACGGCAGAAACCGGCTTTTTCTATGTAACAACTAAGAACAGCCGTACAATGACCGATAAGATGACAAAGCGCAAATATGATCCAATCGTAAGAAAACACGTTGAGTTTCGCGAAACAAAGATCAAGTAATTTTTATAAATTATGTTTAAAAACACGGCTTTTAGCCGTGTTTTTTTATGTCTTAAATAAATCTTTAATTCTATAAAATGCTGCTGATTACAGTTATGAAACAATCAAACTGTCTTTATTAGAGCGTTTTTTGAAAAGTGTAAAGCGGTTTTCGGACAAAAAACGAAGGTAAACAATGCATTAGCGCGCGATCTAATCCAATCAGATCGAAATGCGCTCTAAAGCTACAAAGCGCATAAAGCCAACATGATACAGCTTTTGCCAAAGCTAAGAGGTTGGACTTAGCAATCAACCTCAAATTGTAATCCATTATAAGCTGGCTCGACATAATCTGGCGTTTCGCGCAAAACAGTGCGATAATCAAGATAAATATGCATATGGGTTAATATGGCACGTTTTGGCCGCAAATAATCAATCCAATCCAAAGCTTGCGAAAGTGAAAAATGGCTTGGATGTGGTTGATATTGCAAAGCACCTATAATAAGCACATCAAGATCAAATAGCTTACTTAAACTTTCTTCAGGAAAGGCACTCACATCGGTACAATAAGCGACATTCCCCATGCGGAAACCAAGCGAGTGAATATCGCCATGGGTTTGCAAATGGGTTTGAAACTCTAATTCACCCCCTGCCCCATTAATTTTAAAATGGTCATAGGGGCCAATTTGATGGGCGCGTAATATGGGCGGATAGTTTGACCCCGTGGGTGTTTTAAAACAATAGCCAAAGGCTTCATGCAAGCGATTTAACGTGGCAGCATCGCTATAAATATCAATTAGCTTATTTTGTCCAATGCCAAAAGTGCGTAAATCATCTATGCCATGAATATGATCTGCATGGGGATGGGTATAAACCACTCCATCAAGATTGGTGATGCCAGCATCAATGGCTTGGGAGCGAAAATCAGCCCCTGTATCAATGACAACGCTGGTTTTGCCCATTGCGCTAACACGCTCAACCAATAGCGAGGTACGATAGCGAAGGTTTTTAGGCTCTAAGGGATCGCAAGAACCCCAATCACCATTTGGTCGCGGCACCCCTGGCGAGGAACCGCAGCCTAAAATGGTAAATCGCAATTTATCTTTTACAGATATTTCAATCATCCTATTTTGTTTAACCAATCACTGCATTTTTGAAAAAAGTCGAAATGCATTATCAGTTGTAATTTTAGCCAAATCTTCATAGCTAAGAGAGCGCAGCTCTGCCAAAACTTCCGCCGTTTTCACCACATAAGAAGGCTCATTGCGCTTGCCACGATAAGGAACTGGTGCAAGATAGGGCGCATCGGTCTCTACCAATAATTGCTGCAACGGCACAATTTTTGCGACCTCGCGAATTTCTGGTGCGCCCTTAAAGGTCAATATTCCTGAAAAAGATAAATAGCCGCCAAGCTCAATGCCTGCCTTTGCCAATTGCATACCAGAAGAATAGCAATGCAAAATAAATTTAAATTTTCCCTTTGCCATTTCTTCACGCAAAATCTCTTCCATATCTTCATCGGCATTACGGGAATGAATGACCAATGGTAATTCACTGCGTCGCGCTGCATCAATATGATGAAGAAAGCTCGTTCTTTGTTGCTGCGGTGTTGCATAGTCATAATGATAATCAAGACCAGCTTCACCAATCGCCACCACCTTTTCATGGCTGGTTAATGCCAATAGGTCTTCTGCGGTAATATCGGGTTCTTCATGGGCGCTATTGGGATGCGTCCCTACTGAGCAAAAAACATGCTCATATTTTTCGGCAATGCGAATAATACGATCAAACTGGCGCACATGGGTTGAAATTGTCACCATGCGTTTAACACCAGCTTGATGAGCGCGTTCTACTACCTCATCAAGCTCGGGAACAAAATCATCAAAATCGAGATGACAATGGCTATCAATCAACATAACTTAACCCTCAAGCTCTTCAAGCTTATAACGTGGGAAAATACCGCTTGGACTTGGCAATACAGTTCCCGGCGCAATCCACTGGCTTGCAACATCGCTTAACATACGCTGATCTTCGCCAATATTTAAAAGTTCAAGCAATTTGTCGATTGATGCGGGCATAAAGGCCTGCAAAGGAATTGCCACACGGCGCAATATTTCAGCGGTTACATAAAGGACAGTATCAGCACGTGCTGGATCCGTTTTGCGCAAAGCCCAAGGCTCTTCACCCGCAAAATAGCGATTAGCATCAGAAATGACCGCAAAAATAGCCGTTAACGCCAAATGCGGCGCCTGCTTTGCCATTGCGTCACGTGCAGTGTTAACCACTTCAATAGCCTTATCCAAAATCTCATTATCTTGCGCCAATAACTCACCCTTATTTGGCACTTTTCCATCGCAATTTTTAGCAATCATTGATAAAGAGCGCTGGGCAAGATTGCCAAGGTCATTGGCAAGATCTGCATTAATGCGGTTGATAATTGCGGTATTGTTAATAACGCCATCTTGCCCAAAAGATATCTCACGCAGGAGGAAATAACGAATGGAATCAACGCCATATTGCGCAGTAATTGCAAAAGGATCAATGACATTACCCACCGTTTTTGAAATTTTTTCACCGCGCATGAGCAAAAAGCCATGGGCAAAAACCCGCTTCGGCAATTCAATACCAGCAGACATTAAAAAAGCTGGCCAATAAATAGCATGGAAGCGAACAATATCCTTGCCGATAATATGTGCATTGGCTGGCCAAAACCCAGAACGCGGCGCATTTGGATCTGGATAGCCTGTTGCGGTTAAATAATTGGTAAGCGCATCAAGCCAAACATACATGATATGTTTAGAATTACCCGGTACTGGAACACCCCAAGAAAAATTGGTCCGCGAAACTGATAAATCACGTAAACCAGAGCGCACAAAGCTCATAATTTCATTGCGCCGCTCATTTGGCCCAACAAATTCAGGGTGCTTTTCATAATAATCTAGCAATTTGTCTTGATATTTTGACAAGCGGAAGAAATAGCTTTCTTCCTCGTTCCATTCAACTGGTGAACCAACTTCAGTTTCGCGGCGAATACCATCTTCACCAACGATCGTATCTTTTTCATCATAATAGGCTTCTTGACGAACCGAGTACCAGCCAGCATAGGTATCAAGATAAATATCACCATTATCTTCCAAAATTTTCCATAAGGTCTGACAAGCGTCATAATGACGTTTTTGGGTGGTGCGGATAAAATCATCATTAGAAATATTTAATGATGCTAGCATTTCTTGGAAAACGGCTGAGTTTTTATCGGCCAATTCCTGCGGAGTAATGCCCAACTTTTCCGCTGTCTGCTGCATTTTCAAACCATGCTCATCCGTGCCCGACAGAAAAAAAACATCCTTGCCGTCAAGGCGCTGAAACCGCGCCATACTATCGGTTGCAATAGCATTATATGCATGGCCAATATGTGGCTCGCCATTAGGATAATAGATTGGTGTCGTTATATAATATTTTTCACGCATTTAACTTCAGTCTTCATTATCTTACGGCGCACGCTCAAATAGCGGCCCGAATGGTTGCAATATTAAAAAATGGTTACAAAAATTGGGTGAACAAGCCTTATTGCTGTTATCTTCCTATTGTTTTTGCAACCCTTGGCATAATCTTTTCAATCAATATTGAATAGTTTTTCAACTAAGGTCAGAGATGGTTTTATCATGATTATCTGACGAGACAAGATTAGAAACATTATCGCCTTTTCTTTAAAGACATAATGCTAGATTTTGCCTTTGTCACCTAAAAAGATAATATAATTCTTTGATTAGGGTCAGGACCCATCAATTTGAACGAAATGGTATAAGGAAATTTTGTGAGAACCCAAGGATTTAATGCGAGAAGATCTGCCGAGAAATATGAATATTTACAAGGATCTTCAACAAAGTTATCGCGAAAATTACCTTCTATCCTAAAAGGACTCAAAAACAGCTATAATCTACTGCGTCTAAAAGCTCAAATGGGTATACCACCCATTTATCGCTTTCCTTCTTGTATATTTTTGCTGTTTATTGAGCCATTCCATTTAAAATAATGAGTCCTGCCCCTAACCCAAACAATCGTTCAAATTTTGATGTAGTTTTTGCAAGAGAACAAGGATAGATTGCCTTTTATCGAGATTATAGGCAGTGGCATCACGTATTTGTTGCTCAATCTCATTCCAGAATTGTGATAGTTTTTCACCCGTTGGTAGATCGCCACCAATGGCTTTATCACGCGACAATTGCGCCACACGATCAAGCACATAATCAATAAAAAACGAAAATTGCACTTCGGCATCTTTGGCAGATAACACGCTGGTAAGCTTAAAAGCACCATCAACTGAAAATGCCTTATTATTTAAAATATCTTCAACCGCATGGATAATATCAAGCCCGCCATATGCTAGCATTAACGCTGCCTTACGAACACTTCCCTCAGAATTGGCAATTAACTCGTCATTATCTTGCATTTGGGCAGATCCATTATCAAAACCTGCAGCATGACCTAATGCCATTTGTAAATCATTATAATCCAATGGCTTAAACATTATTGCCTGACAACGCGAACGAATGGTGGGCAAAAGTCGCCCAGCATTATGGGAAATAAGCATAAAAATAGTGCGCTTTGGTGGTTCCTCCAAGGTTTTTAACAGCGCATTAGCGCCATTTCTATTCATATCATCCGCAGAGTCGATAATGACGATGCGCCAATCATTATTAGATGAGGTTTGCTGTAAAAAATGGGTAATTTTACGAATATCATCAATAGTGATTGCCCCACGAAATTTTTGTGTTTTAGGGTCAAACGCCCGTGATATATGCAAAAGATTAGGGTGAGCACCTTGGGCAATTTTGCGCCAAATATTTTCATTTTCAAAATTTATTGCAGCATCATCATTGATAATATCACGAATATCTTGCGCCATCATACTATTAGCAGCAATGTCTTTTGACAATAAAATATAGCCAAGGCGATAGGCAAGACTTGCCTTACCAATGCCCCTTGCGCCTTCGATTAATAGCGCGTGATGCAAGCGGTTTTCGTCAAGCATTTGCGCAAGAAACGCACGCTGCGCCTCATGGCCGACAAAGAAAGTATTTTGTGCAGGACTGATGATTCCATCAATATCATCATATTGTGGAATACTAACAATGTCGTTCATCTTAACCTCAAATGTCACGCGGCGAAAATGCCTTCAACGCTCACTATAATAGCTTTATACTTTTATGAAGCAAAAAGCCTATTTTAATCATTGTGTTTGATGTAATTTTTGTTCTACACAAGACAAAATTTCATTTGCAATTTGGTCTATATCGCCCTCTGCATCAATAATCACGCAGCGATCTGGCTCTTTTTGTGCAATATCAAGAAATGCCTGACGCCGATTTTCATGAATTAAAACATCATCTTTTTCAAACCGATCAACCGCACTATCTGCACTTCGGCGCAAATTTGCCCGTGCTAAGCCCACTTCTGCCGGCAAATCAAGAATAAAAGTAATATTGGGCCGTATGTTTTTTATTGCGGCCTGTTCAAGTGCATCAACCGTTGTGGCAAGTTGCGGTGAAGCGGCACCCTGATAAACACGGGTTGAATCAATAAAGCGGTCACATAGCACAATTTTACCAGATTTTAATGCTGGCTCGATCAAAACATCAATATGGTCAGCTCTTGCAGCAGCAAACAAGGCTGCCTCAAGCGAAGCACCATATTTTTCGCCATAACCACTTAACAATACGTAGCGCACCGCCTCTGCCCCTGCTGTGCCACCTGGCTCACGGGTCATGACCAAATCATAGCCCTTTTGTTCAAGTGCTTTTGCAAGGCGTTTTATTTGCGTTGATTTACCTGCACCTTCGCCACCTTCAAAAGAAATAAAAAAACCTTGCTGCAAAATACTATTCCTTCATTTCCTTAAAGACTTATGATGGATTAAACTTAAAATATAAAAGCGTAAGAACCAATTAATTCCAATAAGCCCTAATCCAACCAATGGAAAGCTCATAAAGCGAATTTTTTGCCTTTTGGGTTAGGCTTGCCTCTGTCGCAGTTTCCCCCGTAAATACTGGCCGTTCAAGAATACTATCGCCATTAAGCAAAATTTTAACCAAACCAACACGTTTATTGGCTTCCACCGGTGCGGTAATTGGCCCTTCATAGCTAATTTTAGCCTCTACTTGTTTTATCTTGGTTTTTGGTATCAAGACAGCAACGACTTCATTAACCTTTAGAGCAATGGTGGTATTGTCGCCGCCAAATAGTTTGGCTTGCCCAATGTTTTCTCCCTTATCAAAAACGAGACTACTTACAAATTCATTCATTGCCCAAGTGATAATACGTATTGCCTCTTCATTGCGCTCTTTTTCTTTGGGCACACCAGCAAGTGCAAGAAATAACTTACGGTCATTTTTTTCAACTGATAAGAAAATCGAATAGCCCTGCCCCTGCGTAAAGCCATTAGCCATACCAATAACGCCAATATTGGCCGCCACTAACGGATTGCGGTTACGCTGAAATATTTTGTTCCACTCAAATGCTGGTTGGCTATAAAGCGTTATCTGATCAGGATATTCTTTTTCTAAATAAGCAGCAAGCAAGGCCAAATCTTTAAGTGTGGTATATTGCCCGTCTTGCGGTAGGCCAGTTGCATTGACAAAATGGCTATTTTTAAGACCAATCTCCGCCGCTCTCTCATTCATTTTATTAACAAAAGCTTCTTCACTACCAAATGCCCCTTCAGCCAATGCAAGGGCCGCGTCATTGGCTTGTAGGACAATTAAGCCCTGCAACAAATTATTAACACTTACCTTGCTTTTTACCGCCGCAAACATTGTGGTTGTACGTGATGGTGCACCGCCGCGCCGCCACGTATCTTCGGAAATGATATATTCATCATCTAATGAAATTTTATTATGCTTAAGTGCATGTAAAATAACTTCTGCACTCATCAATTTGGCAAGTGAAGCAGGCGCTATGCGACTATTGGCTTGTTTTTCAAATAAAACACTTCCAGTTTCTTTATCTACCAATAATGCCTGCGCCGCACTTGTTTCAAAATCTTTGTCCGCTATAGCTGAAAAAGCTGGCATGCTTAAAAAAATAAGCCAAAAGCAAACCAAAAATAGCGAAATGGCGAAGAAAAATCGCTGATATAAATGATTGGTAAAATTTTTGCTTATTAATTTCATACCCCAATAGTCCCAATCATGTCGTATAATTTTATCTTAAAGTCGATATTTCACCATTCTTAACGAGGCATTATTAATATTTTTTAAATTCATACAATAATAAAGGCTGCGCGTCTTTAGACGCGCAGCCTTAAATAATTTTAGTAATTACTTAACATAAAACCAAGTTTGGTATTACAAAAACCTAATGATCTCTCACGATAAACGCATCATTTGCACCGGCTGACCATGCAGCATCAAGTGCTTCATCAAGATTGTTTTTTACCATGAGATTAGCAGAGTAAATTACATTGCCATTTTGGTCTTTATCTTCAACAAACTTAACATCACCAAAAGATTTGAGCTTTTGAGCAATTTCATTAACATCGTTTTTATTGGCAAAATTGCCCAAAGTAATAAATTCTTGTTTAGCGTGTGAATATGCACCTTCATCACGCAAAATTTGCGCAAAAATATCACTGTTGCGTCCTGATGCAATATATTCTTCAACATAGGCAGAGGTTAAACGCGGCGCTAAATTAAGAGCAGGCTTTGCTTCTGACAAATCAAAACTATCTTTTACCACAGCTTTAACGGCTTTTTCAGCTTCGTTATTCTTGTGGTTATCTTCAATAGCAACAAAGGCAGCCGCAGAGTTTGCGTTTTGATTTGGCCCACGATAGGAAGCCAATAAATAACCGTCTTTACGGGGTTGCGCAGGTGCTGGCCCGATATAATCAACCTTAACATCAGCAACACCGCGATCTGCAAAATGCAAAGTCTCAGCTGCTTTTTTAGAAAGATCAATCAAACGATTATGAGCAAAGGGCCCACGATCATTAACCCGTACAACGACAGATGCACCATTTTTTAAATTGGTAACCCTTGCATAGCTTGGCAAAGGCATAGTGGGATGAGCGGCAGTCAAATGGTTCATGTCAAAGATTTCGCCATTTGCGGTTTTACGGCCATGAAATCCCGCGCCATACCAAGAAGCGCGCCCTACTTTGCTATAACCAATTTCAGCTTTAGGGTAAAACCATTGACCATTAACTTTGTAAGGTTTTCCAACAAAAACGCGCCCTGCCTTACGAGCAATTTGGGCTTCGGCATTTTGAAAAATTTTTACACCAGGTAGCGGTGCACCATATTCAACATCTTTAACGGGCGTTGTACGTACTAATTCTTTCTCGCTTGGAAATAGCGGACCTGTAGAATTACAAGCTGTCAAACCAGCTACCAACACAACAAACCCTGTAAGCTTAACCGCTGTTGATGCGGAGCTTTGAGATAATTTTCGTAATTTTTGCTTCATGTTTCGTCCGCTCTGTAATGAAACCGCAACCAAATCGCAAACCCTAGCGATGAGGTTTTGTTGACGACCAACCAGAAACTAGCCGCATAGACACAAATTGTTTAAATCAAATAATGTTACAATTTGGTAACATATTGCGATTAGTGGTAGCAAGCACGCTTTCACGCTTATCAACAATGCTTTGACTGATACCTTTAAAATCCCAATATAAGCAATTGATTTTTAAGACAAATCAGCTAAAAAACTCTATTTTTGCTTTAAATTATAGTTAATATTTATCCCTTTGGAGCCTTAAGCTAAAATGTTATCATATAATTTAAAAAAGTTGAATAAATTGCCAAAATTTACCCACGAATACGAGTATTTTTTAAAATCACCTAAATGAATCATATAGTTGATCACGCAATGTAACAAATCAGTTTTATTGATATTTTACAAAACTAGGTGCAATTCAAAGTCAATATTATTCTATATGGCTGCCATTACTTTAGAGCGCATTTCGATCTGATTAGATCAGATCCGCGCTCTAAAGCATTGTTTACTTCGCGTTTTTTGTCCGAAAACCGCTTCACACTTTTCAAAAAACGCTCTAAAACTTCATCCTGCGCAAAAATGCTTATGATTTTGACCTAAGTCCAAATTTTGGGAAAAGCTGCAAAATAAAACCAATACCAAAAATATAAATACTGGTAATCATCAGACCTAACTTTGTCCAATAAGGCGCTTCAAGGTTATAAAACAATGCAACAACACCAAAGCCACACCAGGCTAAAAAGACGCTTAAATTTAACGGTCGCAGGCGCACAACCCGAACTGGGTGGAGAAAATATATCGGCACAAAGGATAGAACCGCCGCAAACACAACAACACCAAAAGCCACCCACTCACCGGGCGACAGCACAAAAAGCGTGAAAACCACCATATTCCAAACAACTGGAAAGCCTTTGAAGAAATTTTCTTTGGTTTTCATTGCGGTATCGGCGTAATAGATTGCACTGCTAATCACAATGATCGCACCTGATAAAAATGATAGCCCCTCACCCATGAATCCGCGTTGATAAAGCGCAAAGGCAGGAATAAGCACATAAGTGACGTAATCAATAATATTATCCAATAATTCGCCAGACCAAGTCGGCAAAACATATTTTACATCAAGTTTTCTTGCTATCGGGCCATCAATTCCATCAACAAATAAAGCAAGTCCCAACCAGCAAAACATGGCTGTCCACTGTTTTTCAGACGCTGCAACAAGCGATAAGAAAGCTAAAAATGATCCCGATGCAGTTAAAAGATGTACCGAAAAGGCTCGCGCCTGTGGCATAGTTACCTTTTTTGCCAATAGGCGTTCTTTGCCATCTTTTATCTTTTCAGAAAAACTATTTTTCACGCGAGCATCATCCCTGTTTAATCCATCCGCAAAAGCGGATCTTGCACTTTTAATAGTATTAAAGTGAAAGAGCTACAACAAAGAATTGTAATAAAGCAACCAATATTCATTTTTTCATCAAAGGCACCACCTTGTATAACAGCTTATCAAGTGCATAACTAAGGTTTTATAACACAATCAAATCAAATTAGTCTCAAATGGTGTGATTACGGCATTAGCGCGCTAATATAGGTGTTTATGATAAATGTGGCACAAAATATCTATATAAAATATGCCTATTGGACAAAAGCTCCGTCAATCTTTGCTTTTTATTGCAAAAAATAAATGATAGATTGCCAAAATAATGAAATGAAAAGGATGCTGTCATGCAAGATGCCGATATTTCTCCCAACACCAAAAGCAAAATCGCCATTGTTGGCGCGGGACCTGCTGGAATGTTTGCGGCACTTAAATTGGCGGGACATTTTGATAATATTTTACTCATTGGTCCAAGCACCGACCAAAATGACATGCGCACCACCGCACTTATGATGCCAGCCATCAAACAGCTTGATGAAATTGGCATTTGGCAAGATTTGGCAAGCAAAGCTGCGCCCCTTGCTACCATGCGGATCATTGATGGCACCAAGCGGCTCATTCGCTCGCCCTGTGTAACATTCCGTGCAAGTGAAATTAACGAGCAAGCTTTTGGCTTTAACATTCCTAATATTTCACTGAATGCTGCTTTAAAAACTGCGGTGGAGCAGTGCGAAAAAATAAAACAATTACCAAACCATGTCACCCACTATGAACATTTAGATAATGGTGTGCAGGTTACCCTTGATAATGGTGATGTGATTACCACCCAATTGCTAGTTGCAGCAGATGGAAGAAACTCAGCAGCAAGAGAAGCTGCCAGCATTGAAACACGGCAATGGGCCTATCCACAAACTGCCGTCATTTTAAGCTTTTCACACCCATTACCACACCTAAACACCTCAACCGAATTTCACACCAGTGAAGGGCCATTTACGCAAGTGCCATTACCTGGCAATAAGTCGAGCCTCGTTTGGGTGCAAAAGCCCGAAAAAGCTAATAGACTATTAGGCCTTGGGCCAGAGGCTTTAGCCAAAGAAATTGAAGAAAAAATGGGCTCAATGCTTGGTAAAGTAACCATTGAAACACCCGTGCAAGCATGGCCAATGGGCGGCGCAGTGCCTAAATATTTTGCCCGTAATAGAACAATCCTTATTGGTGAGGCTGCACACGTATTCCCGCCTATCGGCGCACAAGGTTTAAACCTTGGAATTCGCGATGTTGTTGATTTGACAAATGCCGCAGCAAAAAACCTCGAAGATCCCGGCTCGGACAATGCAATCAGCGATTATAACCGCCACCGCAAGCCCGACATTTGGGCGCGTACTGGCTTTGTGCACTTGCTTAACCGTGCTTTATTATCAGATTTCCTACCCGTGCAAATGGTGCGCAGTGGTGGCCTTGAGCTTTTGCGACAGTTTTCGCCCTTGCGTACGCTTTTCATGCATGAAGCTATGCAACCCGGCCAAGGTTTTTCATGCTTAAAACCAAAATTTTTAAAATAGTAGTCTTAGGGTGGTAGAACCAATAAAGTGAAAACGCGGCAGAAAAACAAACAACAGCTTAATAAAATCCTATATTTTCAATCAAGCCTTGTTTGATTCATGCCTAACCTACACCTTTAAGCGAGCCTAGAACTTTGGTGGATATGACACCAATAATAAGAATGCTATTTTTTTGGGTCTGCATCCAGAATATCAAAATGAACTATCATATAGTGCTTTATTCAACCCAATAGCCGCCCCAAAAAAGACACGGCCGTGAGAGGTACTCATAGATCTTAACGCATATGGCTAGTTAAGTTCTAATTCAATAATATATAAACAATTAAAAAGGGGAACCAATCTCAAGGAATGGTTCCCATTTTTTTCAATATAAAAAAATTTAAGCGTTTTGTACGCTAATGCCTTTATCTTCCAACAATGTTTTAAGTTCACCCTGTTGGAACATTTCACGCACAATGTCTGCACCGCCAACAAATTCGCCCTTAACATAAAGCTGAGGAATTGTTGGCCAATTGGAATATTCCTTAATGCCTTGGCGCAATTCGTCAGATGTGAGAATATTTACGCCCTTATAGGCAACACCAAGATAATCGAGAATTTGAACGACTTGGCCTGAAAAACCACATTGTGGAAAGCCGGGCGTACCTTTCATGAAAAGTACAATATCATTGCTCTTAACTTCATTATCAATGAAATCATTCATGCCGGTCATTCTATAATCCTTCCTGCGCAGCTTTGGGGCTAATAGCTGCATTATTTCAAGTGCTTTACCATTAAAAAGCAACCTTGCGTGATTTAATATTTAACTTTTTATATGGTAAGTTTCTTTTACTTAACCATAGTCATTTTTAAAAAATATGCGATTTAACTTAATAATAACGCAAATTATTCTGGCACACTGGTTTGCAATGCAAGGGCATGCAATACACCACCCATATTGCCTTGCAATGCATCATATACCATTTTATGCTGCGCAACACGGCTTTTGCCGCGAAAGCTTTCCGCAATAACTTCAGCAGCATAATGTTCACCATCGCCAGCAAGATCGCGAATAGTTACTTTGGCATCAGGTATGCCCTCGCGAATGAGCTTTTCAATCGCATGCGCGTCCATTGCCATGAGAAATTCTCCTATTTTGAATTGTTACAATAATATAATGGCTGTTAGTTAAATGTCAAATCACTATGGCAGTACCAACAACATTGCTTGTTTTAAAAAGCTATCTTAAAAAATAAAGCCTCAAATGAATATCTAATTCAATTGAGGCTTCAAAATGGCTTATTCTTGTCCCATAAAGTCAGGGAACCAACCTTCAAAGCAATTGTTTAATTGTTCAACCGACAGGCTGAAGCAATTAGCAATATCAAGCATCGATCCTTCAACTTGGCCAAGTTGGCGCAGTTCAATGCCGTTTAAATAAGCGCGGTTGGTAATATCATCAAGATTTTCAGGGTTAATTGCTATTACGTAGCGCGCTTGATCCTCACCAAATAACTCACTAACCCGCGTGCCATTGCCTAGCGTTACCTTTGCACCTTTTTCAGATTTGATGCACATTTCAGCAAGGCTAATTGCCAAGCCGCCATCGGATATATCGTGGCATGCTGTGACCAAGCTTTTTTCTATAAGCGAGCGAACAAAATCGCCATTTCGCTTTTCTACAGAAAGATCAACCTTAGGCGGTAAGCCTTCCGTGCGCCCTAAAATATCGCGCAAATAAATCGATTGGCCAAGATGGCGACCATCACCGCCAATGAGCAATAATATATCACCCTCTTGCATGCCGCCAATAGTAGCCATATGCCCCCAGTCAGCAATAATGCCGACGCCCGCCATGGTTGGTGTTGGCAAAATAGCCTCACCATTGGTTTCATTGTAAAGCGACACATTACCCGAAACGATTGGGAAATTAAGTGCCTTACAAGCTTCACCAATGCCTTTAATGGCAAAAACCAACTGCCCCATAATTTCAGGCTTTTCAGGATTGCCAAAATTCAAATTATCGGTTGAAGCAAGGGGCGTTGCTCCTGTTGCAGTAATATTGCGCCAGCATTCAGCAACGGCTTGCTTGCCCCCTTCATAGGGAGAGGCTTCACAATAGCGTGGGGTGACATCAGATGAAAATGCAAGTGCGCGTTTATCATTGCTGTCAACACGAATGACGCCGGCATCGCCGCCAGGGCAAACAAGGCTATTGCCTTGGATTAAGGTGTCATATTGTTCATAAACCCAGCGCCGTGACGATAAATCAGGTGAGCCTAACAATTTTAAAAGATCACTGCCCAAATCGCCTTGGTCAGCAATTTCGCTATCATTTAGCGCAACAGGAAGCTTTGGTTCAACCCAAGGGCGATCATATTCCGGCGCTTCATCACCAAGCTCTTTAATTGGCAAATTGGCAACTTCAACACCTTGATGAAGAACGCGGAAACGCAAATCATCCGTGGTTTTACCACAAATTGCAAAATCAAGACCCCATTTTTTGAAAATTGCTTCAGCTTCAGCTTCTTTTTCAGGCAGCAGCACCATGAGCATACGCTCTTGGCTTTCTGATAGCATCATTTCATAGGCGGTCATATTTGCTTCGCGTGCTGGCACAAGGTCAAGATTAAGCTCAATACCAAGATCGCCCTTAGCGCCCATCTCAACTGCCGAGCAGGTAAGGCCCGCCGCACCCATATCTTGAATAGCAATCACTGCGCCTGTTGCCATTAATTCAAGGCAGGCTTCAAGCAAGCATTTTTCAGTAAATGGATCGCCAACTTGTACTGTTGGTCGCTTTTCTTCAATCGAATCGTCAAATTCAGCAGATGCCATAGTGGCGCCGCCAACGCCATCACGACCAGTTTTGGCACCAAGATATACAACAGGTAGCCCAACGCCTTCAGCTTTGGAATAAAAAATCGCATTGGTTTTAGCAATACCGGCTGCAAAAGCATTGACCAAAATATTGCCATTATATCTTTTATCAAAATTCACTTCGCCGCCAACGGTTGGAACGCCAAAGGCATTACCATAGCCACCAACACCTGAAACAACGCCAGAAACGAGGTGTTTGGTGCGCGGATGGCTTGGCTCACCAAAACGCAGTGCATTCATGGCAGCTACTGGACGCGCCCCCATGGTGAAAACATCACGTAAAATACCACCAACGCCGGTTGCTGCGCCCTGATATGGCTCAATATAGGATGGGTGATTATGGCTTTCCATTTTGAAAACCACACAATCGCCCTCGCCAATGTCGACAACGCCAGCATTTTCACCCGGCCCTTGGATGACGCAATCACCATCAATAGGCAGGGTACGCAGCCATTTTTTTGATGATTTATATGAGCAATGCTCATTCCACATAGCGGAAAAAATGCCAAGTTCAGTAAAGCTTGGTTCACGGCCGATAAGCTCGATAATACGGGCATATTCATTAGGCTGCAATCCATGCGCTGCGATAAGTTCAGGGGTTATTGCAACATCATTGCCAAGGCTCATCAGGTTTGGGCTCCGTATTCCCTAAGTGATAATAAATAATTGTTAGTCTAGCCAATCAAAATATCTATTAATGTTTGTCCTTACAACAGCTTGCTATATTTTACCCTTTAAAGGGTATTTCATATAATCTGTTGGCTCTTGATCTATTTCAACCAAACCCATTTTATTTTTATAAGGCTTGGTTGATTTTATTCGTTCAACATTCGTTTTATTCGTTCAACATTTATTGTCGCCAGCAGTCCAGCGTTTGATATTATCTGTTATTCTGCTGCTTAAACTACTGTCCATTAGCGGACCATAATGCGCAACTTGTGCAGGGCTGCCCATGGCTTCCACCACCAAAAGTGGCCGATCAGTTGGTCTGTTATATGCAACAAGCAAAATACGAGGCTTGCCACTATAGGATTGCAATTCAGGTGCAAGGCGATAGGCCTTGAATGCATTATCCCCTGATTTAAACCAGCAGCGATTAGCGGTTAAAGCAATGTGCTCCATGGTTGGTAAAGCTGCATGTTGGCTGTTAAAAACCGGTGGCTCAACAGGTAGAGTAACCCTATAACAGGCTGAAACACCTAGCAAACACACTCCAAGTACTATGGTTTCCTTTATGAATTTCATGCTGCAATACCTAAAGCGCCAGCAAAAAAGGCGCGTCCATCATCGCCGCCATGGGCCTTTTCAATAAGATTTTCAGGATGCGGCATCATACCAAGCACATTACCTTGCTTATTGATGATCCCAGCAATATCGTTGAGTGAACCATTAGGATTAGTGTTTTGTGCATAGCGTAAAACTACCTGACCATTATCTTCAAGCTGCTTTAGGCTTTCACTATCGGTAAAGTAATTGCCGTCATGATGGGCAACGGGACAGCGAATAATTTGCCCTTGTTGGTAGCCGGTTGTAAAAGCTGTATTTGCATTGGCGATTTCAAGCTTTACTTCGCGACAAACAAATTTAAGCGATGTATTGCGCATTAAAGCACCCGGTAAAAGACCCGCCTCAAGCAAAATTTGAAAACCATTGCATACGCCGAGAACTTTAACGCCTTTAGCGGCTTTTTCCTTAATTGCTTGCATAACCGGCATGCGTGCAGCAATTGCACCACAGCGCA
Source organism: Bartonella sp. HY761 (assembly GCF_026743145.1). Classification (NCBI taxonomy): domain Bacteria; kingdom Pseudomonadati; phylum Pseudomonadota; class Alphaproteobacteria; order Hyphomicrobiales; family Bartonellaceae; genus Bartonella; species Bartonella sp. HY761. The sequence goes on along the minus strand of NZ_CP104887.1, from coordinate 1,027,016 downwards.
AATAGTCACCATAAGAAAAACCGCCCGGAATAACGATTAAATCAACATCAGGAATGGTTGTTTCTGTTTGCCAAACAGTGATTGGTTTGGTGCCTGAAATATCGCTCAAAGCGGTGATCATATCACGATCGCGATTTAAGCCTGGTAACTGGATAACAGCCGTTTTCATTTGCAAATCCTTGAAGATAACCAAGAGCACTTTTCTGGTATAAGCGGATTTTAAGCTAAAGTGCAGCACAAATTATGATCTTAAAATTGCCTATAATATAATAAACTGGCGGTCTAAGCAGCTTGCATTATAGGCAATTTGCTTTGAAATTATAAAATCTCGATGGAGAAATTTTCAATAACAGTATTGGCTAATAGTTTTTCGCACATGGCTTGCAATTCGCTTTGGGCAACGGCTTTGTCATTGGTTGCAAGTTCAATATCAAAGACTTTGCCTTGGCGAACAGAGTTAACACCACTAAAATCAAGTGCTTCCAAGGCACCAACAATGGCTTTCCCCTGTGGGTCAAGAACAGCGTTTTTAAGGGTAACGGTGACACGGGCTTTCATAACTTGTAATCTTTCTACTTGGCTGATTTATGGCTTGTTGACGCACATAAGAGATTTAATAACCAATGGAATTATTAGAATGGAATTATAAGAATAGCATTTATAGGCTATATTTTCACTAAAGGTGCAACAAATGCCATATAAAGGCAAATAAATGGCTCAATTAAGTGAAAATAAAAGCCTATAAATTCATGTCAGTAAGAGCTGGTGAGCTATTTCACCAATACCGGACCTTTAGGGCGCGGTGCTTCATTTTCGTTAATGATGCCAAGACGACGAGCAACTTCTTGATAAGCCTCAACGAGGCCACCCATGTCGCGGCGGAAACGATCCTTATCCAGTTTGTCATTGGTATTAACATCCCAAAGACGCGAAGAATCAGGGGAAATTTCGTCAGCAAGGACAATGCGCATCATATCGCCTTCCCAAAGGCGACCAAATTCCATTTTAAAATCAACAAGACGAATGCCTATGCCAATGAAAAGTCCGCTAAGGAAATCATTGATACGGCTTGCAATCGCCATAATTTCTTCGAGCTCAGAAGGGCTTGCCCAGCCAAGAGCAAAAATATGTTCTGCTGAAACCATTGGATCATCAAGTTCATCTTTTTTGAAATAAAACTCAATAATTGGGCTTGGTAATGGTGTGCCTTCCTCAATGCCTAAACGCTTAGAAATAGAACCCGCGGCAATATTGCGAACAACAACTTCAAGGGGAATTATTTCAACCGCGTGAATGAGCTGTTCACGCATATTAATACTTTTGATGAAATGGGTAGGAATACCTATTTCTTCTAGCAGTGTAAATATACGTTCAGAAATACGATTATTAAGAACGCCTTTACCATCAATCACTTCATGCTTTTTAGCATTAAATGCTGTTGCATCATCTTTGAAAAACTGGATGAGCGTACCTGGTTCTGGCCCTTCATAAAGAATTTTGGCCTTACCTTCATAAATGCGACGACGACGGTTCATGGCAACTCTCTTCACTATATTGAAATAAACTATTTAAGCTCACTATAGCAAATCGCAAAGAATCTCAATCATGCGCAGCCCTAGATTGTAGAAAAAACAACATTGACAACAGTTTTTAACAATTGCGCCTTGATTGTTACGCTTTTATACGGCAAGTAGTTAAAGAAGTTTCTTTGTTGCCATGAATTCGGAGGGTGCAATGAGTGGTATGAGTGAACGCGGTGAAGCGTTAGAGAATAAATTTTTTCATGATGCTGATTTGCGATTCAAAGCTGAAGCACGCCGCAATCGTCAGCTTGGCTTATGGGCAGCTGAAAAGCTTGGTAAAGCCGGTGCAGATGCAGATGCTTATGCTAAAGAAGTTGTTATTTCTGATTTGAAAGAGCCAGGCGATAATGATGTTGTTGAAAAAGTTATGGCAGATTTTAAAGCCGCAAATGTTGCTGTCAGCGAAGATGAATTGCGTGAAAAAATGTTTGTGCTTTTAGAAGAAGCCGTTAAGTCTCTTACTTAATATATTTATTTTAAACCAATCTATATTTAAAAAGCGCAATATCAATATTGGTATTGCGCTTTTTTTCATTTCTACTGGCGTTGTTGGCTTGTCGCAGTTCTTGGTCTTTATTCGCGGGTACTGCTTTCCCAATTGGCATGGTGTACATTGCGTTCTTTTTCAAGCAAGTTAACCACCGCTTCAATTTCATCCTTATCAATGGCGGTGCTTACCAGAGTTGCAATCAGCTCTACCCTATCGCCAGATAGATCATAAATTTCAACGTCACTTACTGGATATTGTGCCTTTTCCAACAGGTCTACCATTTTTTCACGCAGCTCTGGTGCTGCATCGCGATTAACCGTTAAGCGAATTTCATAGGTTGCTTCGCCTGTTTCCTCATTTAGTGGAATACGATTGATAAGATTAACAAGCCGCCTTAATACTGTATTGCCGAATATCACAAAAAAGGTCAGCAATGTTGCTTCTGCAAGCATATCACCGCCCGCACAAGAACCAACAGCCGCCGAACACCAAAGAGTTGCAGCGGTATTTAACCCGCGTACATTCATGCCTTCTTTCATGATGACACCAGCACCCAAAAAGCCGATACCAGAAACAACATAGGAAATGACCCTTACGGCTTCAGCATTGCCTGCCAAACGATGGCCAAGATCAACAAAAGCGGCTGCCCCTACTGCAACAAGCACATTGGTGCGTAAACCTGCAGTTCTTTGCCTATATTGGCGCTCTGCACCAATTAATGTACCAAGTACAAAAGCTGCTAACAGGCAAACAGCGGTGTCAAGAAATGGTAAGAGTGAAAAAGTTTCAGCAAATCTCATTAATCACCTATTGGTCAATTGCAAAGCAAAAAGCTAAAGCATAGTTTTGAGCATTCAATTAAATTGAAGCAATAAAACTTCATTGCATATCTATCTTTAGTGAAAATGTTATTTTTACTTTGATAAATGCTCACTTACTGCTGCATAGGCAAGTTATATGACAGGAAAATGACACCTTACGCCTTGTTCCCCCAGCTTTATCCATCTTAATTTTATTTACATCTAAAACTTCAAGTTTATCAGCATTAATCGCATGATTTTACCAACAAATCATTTGCGAATAGCAATCCGCAAATGATTTGCAATCAATGGAATTTTAATTATAGAACCTATGATGGTCGAATATTAACCAATCATCGAACGTCGTTGAACAAAGCTAATTGTTTCCTCAAGAGTAGAACTACCATCACGCACCTCAATCGCTTGCGCCTTAGCAAGTTCTGCCTCTGCTTCTTGCAAAGCAATAAGTGCTGCTGCTTTTTGTATGTTCAAATCATTAGCCGAGTTTAATAGGTTTTCACGCCTTTGCCGCGCTGCTGCCGCAAAAGTTGGATAGGCAAAATGGTTATGGTCGGTTATGCCCGCTTTGCGTTCTTCATTGGCGATTTGCGTTTCAAGCTCATTAGCCATGCGTTGAAACTCAAATGCCATGGTTTCAAGTTGGGTGATTTGTCGACGCTTTTCACGCACTTGGAATAGTTTTAGCCTAACAATCGTTTCACGCGGCTTCATACATAAACTCCCTCTATCATGAAGAAGCCTATGAAACTTCATCATGTGAAATACCCTCAAAATAAAAATGCTCAAATAAAAAGCTAAGCCTTACAGCAAAAGTTTTTGCAAAATATTTGATTGTGATGAATATAAAAGGCGAGACTTAAAGGGAGGTAAACAACCAAAAAAAATGTGGCAATGTTGTGAAATTATATAGGAGTGGTGTTATTGACGAATGAACGGGCTGACATGTCATTAATGAAACCCCATTTAGAATTGCGATATAATCGACATTTAAAGGGACAATGCAAAATTTTATTATCAAAATAGTATTTACTATAATTCATTGTTTTTTAATAAAGATATTAATTACTTAGTAAATGTCACTTTAGGAGTGATTTATTAGTTGTCACTTTAATTTATTGAAATATATGATTTTTTTTATTTATGTTTTTTTAAGGAAAGTTAATCGCAGATAATTTTTTTTAAGGACTTGCATTACTGGATAACAATTTGTTAACCATTTTTCGGCAAATTAACAAACAAGGCAACGACAGTTCCGCGTGCTGCCAAAAGTAGATAAAATAAGGGCAATAGTTGCTTGTATTTTATGGTTAATTTTTTCAATTGAGGGGTCATTTTAAAAATTGACCCAATGTTTTGTTCGAGGCGGCCGATTCGTGGTTGCGGAAAAGGGAAATTATTATGCGCGTATTGTTGATTGAAGATGACAATGCAACAGCCCATAGCATCGAGTTAATGTTGAAGTCAGAAAGCTTCAATATCTATACTACCGATCTGGGCGAAGAGGGCGTTGATCTCGGCAAATTATATGATTACGATATTATTTTGCTTGATTTGAATTTGCCAGATATGTCGGGTTATGAAGTATTGCGCACATTGCGCTTATCAAAAGTTAAGACACCAATTCTTATCCTTTCTGGCATGGGCGGCATTGAAGATAAGGTTCGTGGTCTTGGCTTTGGTGCAGATGATTACATGACCAAACCTTTCCATAAGGATGAGCTTATTGCACGCATTCATGCAATCGTACGCCGTTCTAAAGGCCACGCACAATCTGTGATTGCAACAGGCGACCTTATTGTTAACCTTGATGCAAAAACAGTTGAAATTTCTGGTCTTCCCGTTCACTTAACCGGTAAAGAATATCAAATGCTTGAGCTTTTGTCTTTGCGTAAAGGCACTACCCTTACCAAGGAAATGTTCTTGAATCATCTTTATGGTGGTATGGATGAGCCAGAATTAAAAATTATTGACGTTTTCATTTGTAAATTGCGCAAAAAACTTGATGCTGTTTCTGGTGGCCAAAATTATATTGAAACTGTTTGGGGGCGCGGTTATGTTTTGCGTGAACCTAATGGTGAAATCTTGCGTGAAACCGCTTAAATTTTAAGATTTGATTGCTGCATATAAAAGCCCTTACCTCCTATAAGAGGTAAGGGCTTTTTACGTTTGGGTATTAGATTCAATGAAAACCAGAATCTCACCTATATACTGCAAAGCATTTTGTAAGATAGTCTCCATCAACTCTTTTTCATGGTTGAAATCAGGCTGATTCAAAAGCTGGACTTCCAAAGCGCTATAGCGTGGCATCGTGCTATAATTTTGCATCCATGGGCTGGTTTTAAAAAGGCGCCAAAACTTCTTTTGTATCATCATATTTTGCCCCATCAGCCATAGCTCAAAGGCCATATTTTGATGATTGAGCACAATGCCAAAGCGCAAGCCATGCTGCTTTACCAAGGCGTTGTAAAAAGGAAAATAGCTATAGTCCATATAGCCAGGTGACACATTACCAAACGTAAAATTTTTACCTTCGGCCCTTATAAAAAGTCCTTTAAGGCGCATCATAAACTTTATTAGATATTGATATGCGGCTTTAATTTGCGGATTTTTTAATTGCTCACTATAGGCTGCAATTATTTTATTAATATCTGTCATTTTCTAAATCCTCAATTCATAAAGTCGCTGCAAGAATCATGATATTTAAAGCCCGATATAATGCAGCAACTATTATAAATAGTTGTCGATATTTTATTAAGGCGGTTTTCGCTCATAGGAAAATAGTCAATTGCCAAGTTAAAATTGCAGGGCATATTTTAAAATTTGGCCGATAATTTTCAAACAAGCGCATAATAGATTTTAATTTTTAGTTTTTTTGCCAACTTTTTTCCACAGCCACGGCAGAATTCAAAAAAAAATAAAAAAAAAAACATTTTTTTTAAAAAAACTAAAAAAAGGACTTGCACTTTCAAAGCAAACCTTTTAGACAGCAAACACGCTTGAGAGACACACCAACTCTCAAACAAAAGTCGGAGCGTAGCGCAGTCTGGTAGCGCATCTGGTTTGGGACCAGAGGGTCGTAGGTTCGAATCCTATCGCTCCGACCATTACTTTAAATAGTAATTTGATTAAATTAAATATCAAAAAAATATATCTTCAAAAAAACAATTCTTATTAGATGCTGGATATTGTGTCCAAAAAATTCTCCTATTTTTATTAATCCCCAAAATAATTTTTTATTATTCCCTATTTGATTATCTATGGGGCTAAAGCGTAAATGTTTCATTTCCAACCCATGTTAGAATTATTTTAATTGCAATAATTGATTGTGGGCTGTATCGCTTAACTAAAGTTGATAAGAATGCCATGGCCGTGATTAAGAATCAAAATTCTTAGCAATGGAAGTTATAAAATAATCTTGATGGTTATTTTATTCTTTTTTTGGCATAGTGTTCTATATAATATGCTTTCAATAATTGAATTGAAATTGAAGGGTAAGTGAATATGGTTGCGCGTATCTATAGTCCTGCAAAAAATGCAATGCAGTCGGGCCAAGCTAAAACAGGTTATTGGATTTTGCAGTATGAGCCAGAACAGGCCAAGATGATAGATCCTTTAATGGGATATACTTCATCTGCCGACATGAAAAGCCAATTGCGTGTGCAATTTGACACGTTAGAAGATGCTATTGCTTATGCAAAGGCTGAAGGAATTGCTTATCGGGTGGAACCTGCTCATAAGCCAAATAGAGCGAATGTTTCTTATTCTGATAATTTTAAGTCAGACAGAAAAGCGCCTTGGACCCATTGAGTTTATAAAAATCAGAGCTTAAAGATCATAAGTCTGGTGATCCCATTAGCCTAATACAGCTTTAATAACATTTGGGTGCAGTGTTGCACCCTTAATTCTGTTTATCTATTTTGCTTTTTAAATTAATTGATTAATTAAACGAATTGCATAGCTTAATCTAAAGTGCCGCCCTCCTTGGGCAAAATCATTTTAGAATATTTGATAAAATATAAAATTATTATCCCCTCCTATTTTTTGCCATGCCAAGTACAGATACACTATCAAGCAGTGTCATTTCAAAACATAAGAATAGCAAAAACCCTATTTCAACTTATGATTACCGTCAATTTTATCTTTATAGTATTTCAAAAGATAAGCACTACACCGTCTTGATAACATTAATACAAAGAAGCCCGTAAAAGATAATAAGCATTTATATCAATAGCATTTTTTGCAATGATAATCTCTACAAGCTAGCGACTTGCACCATACGGCGAAACCTTTTCATCAAAATATCTAAATCTGTTTTTAATCATCTTTTTGCCATTATCAACCCGATATCTAAATAGATATAGTCAAAGATGAATTAAGATATGCACTCGGCAGCAAAGTTTAATTTTAAAAATCAACAGATTATAGCGCATTGAACGAGCAGTATGAAAGGTTAACTATTTCCCACCTGCCCTACCAAATGCATAGGATTAACACCAATTGATGCAAGAATACGATGATATTGCCCATCAAGTGCACCATCAAAAATCAATGACTGAGAGCATGGCGCAATCAACCAGCTATTATCAATAATCTCATCTTCCAATTGCCCTTCTTTCCAACCTGCATAGCCAAGTGCCACCAAGGATTTTTTAGGACCGCGACCTTGAGCAATAGCATTTAAAATATCAACCGTTGCAGTCAAGCCAACATCTTCAGAGACCGGCATAGTACTATCACTACAATAATCATCAGAATGCAAAACAAAGCCATGCCCTCTATCAACGGGGCCACCTTGGCGAATTGGTAAATCCCATAAATATTTCGGCAAAAGACTAGCTGCCGCCTCATCAATCAGGCGAAGCTGTATCAGAAGGCTTGGAAAAGTATAATTTTGCGCCTGATTTAAAATAATACCCATTGCGCCTTCTCGTGAATGGGCGCAGATATAAATAACGGCGCGTGCAAACCGTTCATCGGCCATATGGGGCATAGCAACGATAAGTTTACCGTTAAGGTAATTATGTGAATGAGGATCAAGATTAATGTTTGCCATATAATTAAGGTTATGGCTTATTTTCAGAATAACAAGAGGAAATATTAAAATTACAGTAAATTAACAAACTTTCTTGTAATAATGATTGCAATGGAAATTATACATTCCATATAAATTTTGTAATAATAATGGTGGCGGCGGCTTTTAGGCCCATTGCAGTCACAGGGGAGGTTGCAGCCCTATGTGCAATTTCAACCAATAATAGGCGAGAAAAATTCCTTGCCACTTATTAGACCAGTTTTTCTTTTTTTAAATTAAATAAAAGCTATGCCTTTTTTATTAATTAAAAATACGTTTACCGCAGCGATAGGGACTTTCACTCTTCAATTCCTGCCCAGTATCGTCATTGATAATGCGCAAAATAGCATTGGGCTTTGTAGCGCAATAGGCATTACGAATAGTATAAATTCCTCTTCCCTGCGCAAAAAGATGCAACTTAGAAGGAACTTCATTGCCCTTGGCATCAATTTCGATAATATGATAATTTCCACTTAGGGTTAAACAACCCGTAAGCATCAAAACCCCAGCAAGCATAAGAATGCTTTTATACATGTGGACCCCCGTCCTAAAAAATCATCCCCTGATCATTGTCCCTGTTATTTAATGATAACAAAGACAATAATGCATAATTAATGGGCCTATTAATGGGCTTGAAACGTCACTGGATTATCAGGGTGGATTTCCACCGCCATCAAACCATGGCTACCATTGCCAAAGCGCACTAGCACCACTTGCCCTGGACGCAATTCAGCCAAGCCATAGCGGCGCAATGTTTCCATGTGGATAAAAATATCCTCGGTCCCCTCGCCGCGTGATAAAAAGCCAAAGCCTTTATTGCGATTAAACCACTTAACGATAGCGCGCTCCAAGCCACTGGTTGGAATAACAATTTCTCGCGTTCTTTGTGGTAATTCTGCAGGATGAACGGCCGTCGTCATATCAATAGAAATAATGGCTACACATTGCAACCCACGCTCGCCTTGTTTTACTGTACATTGAACAAGCGCTCCCTCAAGCGCTGTTTGAAAGCCACCTTCGCGTAAAACATTAACATGCAATAAAATATCTGATATTCCATCAATATCAGGCGTAATAAACCCATATCCTTTAGAAATATCAAACCATTTGATTTTCCCAGTAACTTGCGCAGTAGCCATTTCCCCCATCTCGTTTGAGATAGGCTCAATCTTATCTAGCAATTGCTTTAAGTCATCAGAATGTTGCTTTTCTTTCATCGCGTCATTTCCTGCCCGAGATCGCTTCATGAAAAATCAATTCAAGAAAATATGGCTCGATGCGTTTTGATTCTCTTATATTAAGATAACATCTATGTTAACCATTCAAGCAAGACCTCCCCTTGTATTTTCCCATTTAGATCACAACCTTTATAGGGTTGGCGCTATTTAACTCTGATTTTTTAAAAAAGATGAATAGTGGATGTCAACTTTCATCCATTTTGGATAAACCAACAATGTGATCTATTAAAGGAGCCGATTATGCGTTATCTTCATACAATGGTGCGCGTGCGCGATTTAGAACAATCTTTGCATTTTTATAAAAAATTATTCGGCTTATCTGAAACCCATAGAAAAGAAAACCAAGAAGGTCGTTTTACGCTAGTGTTTCTTGCCGCATTAGATGATCGTGAAGATGCTATGGCTGATAATTCGCCAGAATTGGAGCTTACCTATAATTGGGATGATCAAGAATATGATAGCGGACGCAATTTTGGCCACTTAGCTTATGAAGTTGACGATATTTATCAATTTTGTCAAAACCTAATGGATAATGGCATAACGATTAACCGCCCACCACGTGATGGCCACATGGCCTTTGTTAAATCCCCTGATAATATTTCAATTGAAATATTGCAAAAGGGTAAGAGCCTAGAACCCATGGAGCCTTGGCTTTCGATGAAAAACACTGGCACTTGGTGAAGATTATTGCAGGATAAAGCTTGTACCTTATAAAGAAAAAGGCCTTAAAAACTTAAGGCCTTTTTTAATCTCTTTATTACCACCACTTGGTTGGTAGAAAATGGCCCGTTGCCTGTTCAATCACATGCGAAAGCTGGAACAAGGTTTCTTCACCAAAAGGGCGACCAATCAATTGCAATGATAATGGCAAACCATCATTAGAAAGCCCAGCAGGTACAGTAATAGCTGGTAGACCGGCCATGTTAACCGTTACGGTGAAAATATCATTTAGATACATAGCAACCGGATCAGCCTTCAATTTTTCATCACCAATGGCAAAGGCTGCAGTTGGTGTTGCAGGTGCAAGGATTGCATCAATGCCTGCAGCAAATGAATCATCAAAATCTTTTTTGATAAGGCTACGTACTTTTTGAGCTTTAAGATAATAAGCATCATAATAGCCCGATGAAAGCACATAAGTGCCGATAAGGATACGGCGCTTTACTTCAGTACCAAAGCCAGCAGAACGGCTATTTTCATACATTTCCTGAATATCTTTGCCTGGCACGCGCAAACCATAACGCACACCATCATAACGAGCAAGATTGGAAGATGCCTCCGCTGGTGCTACAATATAATAGGCTGGCAAGGCATATTTGGTATGGGGTAGAGAAATGTCAACAATTTCTGCACCAGCAGCTTTAAGCCATTCCTTGCCCTTATTCCACAACTCAACAATTTCAGGCGACATGCCATCAACATAATATTCTTTTGGAATACCAATTCGCATACCTTTGACTGAACGGCCAAGCGCGGCCTCATAATCTGGCACTGCAATATTAACCGATGTTGAATCCTTAAGATCATAAGATGCCATGGATTTTAGCAAAATAGCGGCATCACGCACATCTTTTGCAATTGGGCCTGCCTGATCAAGTGACGAAGCATAAGCAACCACACCAAAGCGCGAGCAACGACCATAGGTTGGCTTAATGCCAACGGTACCGGTAAAGGCAGCAGGCTGACGAATAGAGCCGCCCGTATCGGTTGCAGTTGCACCAGCGCATAATTGAGCAGCAACACCGGTAGCAGAACCACCCGATGAACCGCCCGGCGCTAAAGCATCAGTTGAGCCATTTTTACGCCATGGATTAATTGCTGGGCCATAAAAGGATGTTTCATTTGACGAACCCATCGCAAACTCGTCCATATTAAGTTTGCCAAGCATTACCGCGCCATCATTCCAAAGATTGCTGGTGACCGTTGATTCATAACGCGGTTTAAAATCTTTAAGAATGTTGGAACACGCTTGTGTATGAATATCATAAGTGGCAAATAGGTCCTTAATACCAAGAGGAATACCCTCTAGCGCACGTCCCTCGCCTTTTTGCAAGCGTTCGTCACTTGCCTTTGCCATATTAAGCGCTTTATCAGCCGTAACGGTAACATAGGCATTAAATGTTTCATTTGCGGCTTCAATATTGCTAATATAAGCCTTTGTCAGCTCGCTTGGCAAAAAATCACCCGCCTTCATACGGTCGCGTGCTTCTGCAATGGTTAGAGCGGTTAAATCAGTCATAGTAAATCTCTCTTTTCGAGGTCTAACTATAAGGGATACAATCGTTTTACATCATATAAAATCAGATTGATCAGTTAGAAAAAATCCGGCGTTGATGTCTTTATTCAACAACTTTAGGAACAAGGAAAAAATTATCCTCGGTAAGTGGAGCATTGGCAACAATATCGCTCGCCTTATTACCATCGGTTACAACATCTTCACGCATAACAAGTGCCATTGGTGCGACCGATGTCATCGGTTCAACACCACTTACATCCACTTCATTTAATTGTTCAACAAATCCCAGAATGGAATTTAGACCTTCACTCATTGCTTGAGCTTCGTCTTCACTTAAAGCGATACGTGCCAAATTGGCTACCCGTTTCACTGTCGACAAATCGACCGACATGCCATATCTCCTGATATTCTGGTATTCTTCACTAAATTGATAAAGATAAATTTATTAGATCCTATACATGCCTATGGCAATAAGTGCAATATTTGTCATTGTTTATCGCCAATAAAAGCACAAATTCTTGGCAATATTTGACGTCATTGGCCATTTAAAACCTAATATGCCATTGGACATTTTCAAAAATATGTAAAATTTTAACGTGCAATAGCCAATAATTGGTCAATATTAACGGCCCTTTCAAGCTCTGCGGCAATATCATTTAAGGCATCATCAATAATGCTTTGTTGCGATACGCCTTGAGACAGCGCACCAAAACCGCTTAAAAATTTTGAGCGAAAAACACCTTGATTAAATATTCCATGCAAATAAGTACCCCAGATCTTTCCATCACGACTTGCGGCGCCATCTTGTTGTCCATCAAGATAAATAGAACTATTCAAGCAATCATTGCCTAAAGTCTCACCAAGATGAATTTCATAGCCTTGAACCGAGCAATTATAGGTGCTATGAATGCCGCTAACATTGCGTGTTTTTTTGGTTTTGGTCATTTTAGTGGCAATATCCAATAATTTTAAACCCGCAATTTTATCTGCTTTACCTTCCACGCCATCTGCGTCTTCAATAATTTGGCCAAGCATTTGCAAGCCACCACAAATACCAATGACATGACCGCCCCTTGCTGCGTGATCTTGTATAGATTTAGCCCAGCCGATTTCATGAAAAAATCGCATATCGGCAAGTGTTGCCTTGGATCCTAACAGCAAAATAATATCAGCTTCACTTGGTATTGGCGCACCGTTTTTAAGCAAAATAAGATCAACCCCATCCTCTGACTTTAAGGGATCAAGATCATCAAAATTGGCAATATGGCGGCCAATAGGTACCACAATTTTTATTTTTGTATGTTTTATTTTTGCATGAGATTTAGCAGCACTTGCTTGGTGAAAATCCCGATCTAAAATGACGGAATCTTCAGCTGGAAGATTGGCAACAGCCTTCAACCAAGGTACAACCCCAAAGGATTGCCAGCCAGTAAAATTTTGAATTGCTGCAATGCCCTTATCAAAAAGGCTCAAATCACCACGGAATTTATTGATTAAAAAACCAGCAATTAAATTGCGGTCTTTTGGGTCTAATATTGTATGGGTTCCAACAATGGAAGCAATAACCCCGCCGCGATCAATATCACCAACCAGAATCACCGGTACATTAGCAGCAGCGGCAAAGCCCATATTAGCGATATCATTTTGGCGCAAATTAATTTCCGCTGGTGATCCTGCCCCTTCAACAATGATAAAATCAGCGGTCTTTTGCAATTTTTGATAAGAATCTAAAACCGCATGCATTAATTGTTTTTTTAAAGCCTGATAATCACGCCCTTGTGCAGTTGTAGTTAACTTGCCTTGCACTATAACCTGCGAACCAGTTTCGCTTTGCGGCTTTAATAATACCGGATTCATATGAATTGACGGCTCAAGACCTGCGGCTATGGCTTGCAACCACTGCCCACGGCCAATTTCACCACCATCATTAGCAACAGCGGCATTATTTGACATATTTTGCGGCTTAAAAGGCGCAACTTTAATACCACGCAAGTAAAGTGCACGGCAAAGACCGGCAACCAGAACAGTTTTCCCCACATCTGATCCGGTGCCTTGTAACATGATTGCGCGTGTCAAATGTCATTCCTATTATCAATTTGAAAAACCACAAAAAAACTTTTCACCTATGAAATATGGCAAAAAAGTGCATTTCCCATGCAATAAAATGCAAAATTCATAAATATTTAAGCAATTGATAACTTCGAATTAACACAATTGCTTTATTTATCCTAATCGAAGGTTGCTTAAAGCTGCTTTCACACTCCGGATTTGGTACTGCGTACCGGAGTTTATTGCTTTCATAAGTGTTTGCGTATCATGAAAGCTTGTTGAGTATATGAAAACCGCGTTTATTCTTGTTTATTACAAGTATAGCGCGGTTTTATATTTATTATGATTATTTAAATTTCTTCTGTTATGAGTGAATCAATAAAATTTTGCATACCAGGACGGCGCGCGCGCTTTAATCGTTCAGCAACAATAATTGACTTTACTGCAGTAAGCGAAATGTTAAGATCTTCATTGACGATGATATAATCATATGAGTTCCAATGAGCTATCTCCTTGCGAGCATTTTCAAGCCGCATAGTGATAACATCTTCACTATCTTCAGCGCGCCGATGCAAACGCGCCATTAATTCTTTCATTGATGGTGGCAAAATGAAAATTGAAACAACATCATCAAGCATTTTTTCTTGTAATTGCGCTGCTCCTTGATAATCAATATCAAAAAGCATGTCATTACCTTGCGACAATACCTGTTCAACACTATCGCGTAATGTGCCATAATAATTGCCATGCACTTCTGCCCATTCGGCAAGCTCATTATTATCACGGCGGCGCTCAAAATCTTTTACACTAATAAAATGATAATGAATACCATCAGCTTCGCTTGGGCGGCGTTGACGCGTTGTAACACTGACAGATAGTGCCAAATTCATTTCAGGGTCTTCGCGCAAGAGACGCGTAATGGTTGATTTACCCGCACCTGATGGCGATGATAATACCAGCATTAAACCACGGCGTTTAATTGCTTTATCAACTTTGGTTGCTGTATCTTGAGGTAATGTCATTTTTTGCCTTTTCTTTTTGTTAGAGCACATTTATTTTTTGTTAAAGCAATATTGTGCTCTAAATTCTTTATTTTGGCGCATTTTCCCAACGCAAAATTTTGGCGCATTGTCCAAACGCAAAACTTGAATCAATCTTTGCTGGAAATGCCATAAGATTAGCCAATTTTTTCCCTAAAAAGCAAGCGTAACTGATATTTACACTGGCATTCTTAACAGGAACATCATAAATAAGAGCCATGACGCAAAATATACGCCCCAGTTTTCGTAACGATATTAAATACAGCTTTAAGCCACAAATTGACAATTCGCCGGTTGAATGGCGCATTGAAAGCGGCTTGACGGATTATCAATTCGCCTTAGACTTCATGCAAAAACGTGCAGAAGCTATTCGCAGCGATAATGCAAGAGAATTGATCTGGCTAGTGGAGCATCCACCGCTTTATACAGCCGGCACCAGCGCCAATATTAACGACTTGATTGCACCTGATCGTTTCCCTGTTTATGATGCAGGGCGCGGCGGTGAATATACGTATCATGGCCCCGGACAACGTATTGTCTATATTATGCTTGATTTGAAAAAGCGCCGCGAGGATATTCGAGCTTTTGTTGCAGCGATTGAGCAATGGATTATAGACACGTTAGTACAATTTAATATTAAGGGCGAAAGACGTGAAGATCGCGTTGGCGTTTGGGTTGTGCGGCCGGAGCGCCCATCAACAATTATAGGGGAGCCTGCGGAAGATAAAATTGCCGCGATTGGCATCAGATTAAAAAAATGGGTAAGTTTTCATGGCCTTGCCATTAATGTAGAACCTGATCTCACCCATTATTCAGGCATTGTCCCCTGCGGCATTGCCAATCATGGTGTAACCAGCCTTGTGGATTTAGGCTTACCTGTCACCATGGATGATGTTGATAATGCCCTTGCAAAAACTTTTGCCGAGATATTTGGTGATATTGATAAACAATAAACGCCAAAGCTATCGTAATTTTGTTTTAAAATTGCTAAGAGAATTGAGCTATTCAGCATGACAGAAGAAGCAGAAAGAATATGACCGATAAAAAAGACGATGACCTTTTCGCTACTTTCTCGCAAGATTTGAGTAAAAACAATATAAGAACTTTACAAGAACATAGAGAAAACGATACACTTGTTGCAACCAGCGAACCGACAACATCAAAATCAGTTATTTCTGCGACAGATAAATCTGAACCATCCAAATTGGAAACATCTATGAGTAGTTTACCGCTTTCTAACACCAATGATACCAAAGCAGAACAAGCCTATGATGCGTCAGCCATTCGTGTGCTTGAAGGTTTGGAGCCTGTGCGCCTGCGGCCCGGCATGTATATTGGTGGTACAGATTCCAAAGCCCTCCATCATCTTTTTGCTGAAGTTATTGATAATGCGATGGATGAAGCGGTTGCTGGGCACGCTAATTTTATCGATGTAACCCTTGATGCCAATGGCTATTTGTCAGTTACTGATAATGGTCGCGGTATTCCAATTGAAAATCACCCACAAGTACCAGGTAAATCAACCCTTGAAGTTATTATGACCAAACTTCATGCTGGCGGTAAGTTTGACGGCAAAGCCTATGAAACATCAGGCGGTTTGCATGGCGTTGGTATTTCGGTTGTTAATGCACTTTCCGATGATTGCGAGGTTGAAGTTGCTCGTGGTCGCCGCCTTTATCGCCAGCGTTTTTCGCGTGGGCTTCCCCTTGGTGGCTTGGAAGACCTTGGTGAAGTTCATAACCGCCGTGGTACGCGCGTCAGATTTCACCCCGACGCTGATATTTTTGGCCCCAAGGCTCATTTTGAACCAGAGCGCCTTTATCGCATGGCACGCTCGAAAGCCTATCTTTTTGGCGGTGTGGAAATTCGGTGGAATTGCGATGCAAGCCTTTTGGATCCGAATAAGGAAATACCTGAAAAAGCAGTATTTCATTTTCCCGGCGGTTTAAAAGATTTTCTTGGTAACTCGCTTGGTAAAGATTTTAAAGTAACCCAAGAAATATTTTCAGGAAAAACCGATCAACGCGGTGGCCATGGCTCGGTTGAATGGGCAGTGGCTTGGTATGGCGGGGACGCCTATGTCCATTCTTATTGTAATACTATTCCAACAGGCGAAGGCGGCACCCATGAAGCAGGCTTACGAATTGCCCTTTTGCGCGGCTTAAAAGGCTATGGGGAACTCATTGGCAATAAACGTGCTTCAATCATCACCACTGAAGATGTGATGATTTCAGCAGCAGCCATGCTTTCCGTCTTTATTCGCGAGCCAGAATTTGTAGGACAAACCAAAGATCGCCTAGCAACCACGGAAGCCCAGCGCATCGTTGAAAATGCCATACGCGATCCTTTCGACCATTGGCTTGCAAGCTCCCCACAAGAAGCGACCAAATTGCTTGAATGGGTGATTGAACGTGCCGATGAACGCTTGCGCCGCCGCCAAGAACGTGAAATCAATCGCAAAACCGCAGTGCGCAAATTACGACTACCCGGCAAACTTGCCGACTGCACCCAAAATTCTGCCCTTGGCGCTGAACTATTCCTAGTTGAAGGGGATTCGGCTGGCGGTTCTGCTAAGCAAGCACGCAACCGCGCCAATCAGGCAATTTTACCATTACGCGGAAAAATCTTGAATGTCGCAAGTGCCGGCCGTGATAAATTAACAGCTAACCAGCTTATTGCAGATTTGATACAAGCACTTGGCTGCGGTACGCGCTCTAAATATCGCGAAGAAGATTTGCGCTATGAACGCATCATTATTATGACCGATGCTGACGTTGATGGCGCCCATATTGCTTCTCTGCTTATGACATTTTTCTATCAAGAAATGCCCGCCCTTGTAACTGGCGGCCATCTCTATCTTGCGGTGCCGCCCCTTTACCGTATTAGCCAAGGCGGCAATGTTGCCTATGCACGCAATGATGCTCATAAGGATGAACTTATGAAAACTCAGTTTACTGGCCGTGGCAAAATTGAAATAGGTCGATTTAAAGGTCTTGGTGAAATGCGTGCCGAGCAGCTTAAAGAAACAACCATGAATCCAGCAAAACGCACACTTTTGCGGGTTTTAATTGATGATGAAAGTGTTGAAGCAACCAAAGAAACCGTAAGTGACCTTATGGGCACTAAGCCAGAAGCGCGTTTTCGCTTCATTCAAGAAAATGCTGCCTTTGCTGATACAGAAAGTCTTGACATTTAATAGGCAAGGCTACCCATAAATAATGGTCAAACCATCGCTATTTAATAAAGATGCGCAGCTGACAAAAGCAGCTGGCATCTTTCAATTAGTTCTAATCTCACCTATATCGATGCTATGGAAATATATGCAAAGCAATTATTGGATTGGTATGATAGGCACCATCGCGTGCTGCCTTGGCGTATTAGCCCCAAAGACGCACAAAATGGTTTAAAGCCTGATCCTTATAAGATTTGGCTATCGGAAGTGATGCTGCAACAAACAACCGTTGAAGCGGTAAAAGCATATTTTATCAAATTTATACAAAAATGGCCAAGGGTTGAAAATTTGGCAGCCGCATCACTTGATGATGTTTTAAAAGCTTGGGCAGGCCTTGGCTATTATTCTCGTGCGCGTAATTTAAAAGCTTGCGCCGATATGGTTGTTAAGGATTATAATGGCATATTTCCCAGCACTATAACTGATTTGAAAAAGCTACCCGGCATTGGCGATTATACCAGCGCTGCCATAGCCGCCATTGCCTTTAATCAAAATGAAGCTGTGGTTGATGGCAATATTGAGCGTATTATCAGCCGCCTTTTTTGCATATCAACACCGCTTCCTGCTGCTAAACCATTAATCCGTGAAAAAATGGCGCTTATTTCACCCAATGATAGGCCGGGGGATTTTGCTCAAGCGATGATGGATCTTGGTGCAAGCCTATGCAGCCCGAAGCGGCCAAGCTGTTTTTTGTGTCCTATCAACTCCCATTGCCAAGCTTTGACCCAAAGTGATCCCGAAACTTATCCGATTAAAGCTCCTAAAAAAGATAAGCCTTTACGGCAAGGAGCGGCCTTTATCTTATTGTCCAAAGAAGGTAATGTCTTTTTGCAAAAGCGGCATGAAAAAGGCTTGCTTGCGCAAATGAGCGAAGTGCCAAATTATTTTGGTTCATTAGAAGAAAAACACGATCTTAACCAAGCACCAAGCAAAGCCAATTGGCATTATAGTGGTGAAGCAACCCATATATTTACCCATTTCCGTCTTGAAATGTCGGTTTATCTTGCCAATGATATTGATGAACAAAATTTCAAAAACGGTTGGTGGGTTGCAATTGATGATTTGCATGATGAAGCTCTTCCAACGGTGATGAAAAAAATTATCGCAACTGCCCTGCCCGATGCTTTCAAAATAAAAAGAGCCGCATAGTTTGATAAGACGTTTTTACGGCTTCTTGCCCCAACAAAACGCATAAGCCAAATATAGATAAACATTGCCTACACTCAACTTACCACTTTTGATGAGCCTAGCATCCTTGTTATGCCCAATATACCAAAGATTGATTCAATATTGCCGCTGGTAATCATGCCTACTTTTTTCACGCCTCAATATAATTATATATGACCATGAATATTAAACACTGCAAATTTCTACTTTTGTAATGTTTTGAGCTTATAAGCGCGTTGTTTTTAAGCTATGATAGTTCATCAATTAATATAAGCACAATAAAATATAAACATAATGATAAAAAAATGGCTATTCACCCAGTTTATTAAAAGCGATATTTTTAATTAATATAAATAAATAACATTATAATAAATTAAATTTGCGTGACAATGTAAATGTATAATATTATTTTTAAGCAATATTGAAGGGAATTATATGAAATATATTTTTCTAATAGCAAGTATTTTAACAAGTTTTGTTGCATTGCAAACTTATAGCTTTGCAAATGGTGGCCCAGTTGAAAGAGTGGCTCCAGTGCCGCAATTAAGTCCTGAGTTGCAAAAAATAATCGATCATCATTATGATTATCCCTATTCAAAAAATTATACTTATCCTGATCAAATTTATGAGCGCAGAAAACGTATCGAAAATGATATTTACAGCAATTATATTCGGGAACGCATACCAGAAAGCGGATCTGGAATTGCTAAGCATTTTCAGGAAGATAGTCAAATATATGAATTGGCATTAAAGATTGGTCTTTGTCAAAAAATAACAGATGCAGAGGTTGAAGCAATCAAAGATCGCATTAATAAGAAGTATAGTGGAGATACCTTATTAGAATTAGCTGTTGCTCAAATGAATTTGGAAGCTATTGATTTACTTTTTAAATATGGCGCTGATCCTTTCATATCTTATGAGGAAGGAAATATATATGTCGACGGATCAGATTTAGCTTTTATGGATAAAATGAGCGATACTTTTAACCCAGGTTTTAGTGTAGATGTTATTCGTCTTTTTGTAAAATATAAGCTTAATCCCAATCACGTAAACAATCGAAAAATAGACCATGCAACTTCTAAAAACCATGACATGACGTTTCTTGCCTATATGGTTTTGGTTCACAATGAATTAGCTTGGGTGTCATTGATGGAAGGCGGTGGCAATCCATGGTTGCAATGGGAAATAGCAGGTGAACCCAAAAGTATTGTTAGTTATTCAGTAATGGGCCTTAATCTACCATTTTTAGATTATATCATAGAAAATGGCTATTTAGAAACTGCGAGTAAAGAAGACATTGATGAATTGATTGATGTCATGACAACTTTAGCACTCAGATCAGATTTATATACACAAAATAGACAACGCCAATTGCGTAGTATCGTTGAGAAGCGCGGTATTATACCTAGTCAAGAAATACTTGATTATATCAACTGGGTACCCTCACTAAATGATGTCAAGTGATCGTTTTTGAACCATTATTGATGATTATCTATCACTTTTCACTTAAAAGCAGCGTTAAAATAAATATGTATTTTTTCTATTTTACGCTTGACTTAGAGTATACTCTAAGCCGTAAATCTATATGCGTTGAAAGGATATGCAATGAAAATCGGTGAACTTGCACAACGCAGTGGTCTTTCCTGTCATACTATCCGCTATTATGAACGCATTGGGCTATTGCCTCATGCAGACCGTGATGGCGGTGGCCAGCGTGACTATGATAAGGCTATTTTAACTTGGGTTTGTTTTTTAAAAAATTTAAAAGCAACTGGTATGCCGCTAGCGCAAATGCTTGAATATGCGACTTTACGCGATAAAGGCGATGCTAGCATTACCGAGCGACGGCAAAAATTAGAACAGCATCGCAAAAAAGTTGCGCAAGATATCAAACAATTACAAGAAAATCTTCAATTGCTTGATAAAAAAATCATCGCTTACCAAACCATTGAGCAAGAAATAGAACAAGGCACAACCAATACAAATTTGGAGAGCCGCTTTAGACAACTTGCAAAATCCTGATCTTCCGGTGCTTCACAAGAAACACTGAGCGTAACTAATGGAAGAAAAATCATGCAAAAGAGAGATCTTGGTAATTCAAAAGCTGAAATCAATACCGCCTTGCAAGTAAGTGCCTTGGGGCTTGGTTGCATGGGGCTAACTTGGGCCTATGGCGTTGTAGATCGCCAACAAGGTATCAACACCATTCATAGCGCCATAGAAAAGGGCATTAATTTTTTTGATACTGCCGATGTTTATGGTCCTTATACCAATGAGGAGTTGGTGGCTGAAGCAATTGGCGGGAAGCGCGACAAGCTAATCATTGCCACCAAGTTCGGTCTTGTTAGAGGACTTGATAATAATAATGGCAATAAGACCGTGAATGGCAGTCCTAATTATGTAAAATCGGCCTGCGAAGCATCACTAAAACGCCTAAAAACCGATTATATTGATTTATATTATATGCACCGCCTTGATCGCGATGTCCCTATTGAAGACACTGTCGGCGCAATGAAAGACTTAGTCGATGAAGGGAAGGTCCGCCATATCGGCCTTTCTGAAGTATCGGCAGCCACGCTTCGCCGCGCCCATAAAGTTCACCCATTAACCGCACTGCAAAGCGAATATTCGCTTTGGACGCGCGATATTGAAACCAATGGGGTTATGGATATGTGCAAAGAACTTGGTATTGGTATCGTGCCTTATGCACCTTTAGGACGTGGTTTTTTAACCGGTAGTATTAAAACACCAGCTGACTTTGCTGAAAATGACTATCGTAAACATTCTCCCCGTTTCCAAGGGGAAAATTTTAACAAAAACTTACTTGTGGTTGAAAAACTTAAAGAATATGCAATTAAGCTAGGCATTACTCCGGCGCAATTGGCACTTGCTTGGGTTTTAGCCCAAGGCGACCACATTGTACCAATTTTCGGCACAACCAAACCAGAACGGCTTAATGAAAACTTACACGCCTTGGATATTCAACTTGACTCAACCATTTGGCAAGAAATTAGCGCAATTCTGCCTCCTGCCCAAGGCGCCCGTTATCCTGACTATTCAAGCCATGAAATAGATAGTTAAAACGAAGTTTCCATCAAAACATCTTGTAGAAGCATTTTATATTTTATCGCGCAGAGACCCAACCGATAAAACTTATGTAAAATCTACTTTTACAAGATGTTTTTGAGGCAATATTTTGCGCCGATAAGCAGTTCAACAATCAACCAAAGGTCTTGTTACGTTGTTGCCCATTGCCAAAATTTTTTTAAGCAAATTCTAATAATTACAAAAATACAAAGCAAAGCATTAATGAATTAATGGATGAAACAGTAAAAGAACTAGGCTGCTTAATTTTTAAACTATTCCAAAGAAGGGAAATAGCTGATCGATTTATTCTATGGGAGGTATTCAAGGATAAGGAAGCCTTTGATAGCCACATGTAAAAGGATTACATCCAAAATATTTTGCACTCGATTTAATGCAAGTTGTAAAAGTTTTAGATCACAAAGAAATATAAGAAGTTAACTTTATAGAGAATAAAGCGCTGTGCTAGATAAAAGGGAAAGTTTACTGGTATAAGCATGAGAAAGTATCAATCAGCGAAAGTTAAACAAGATCGATTGATGGAGCATTTTCTAGCAGTAAACTTTCTCAGTTATCTGGTGCAGCTTCAATATTTCTTTCTAAGGATGTAGTCTATGCTTTCTGTTTTGCTATCACCACGCCAATTAATATAATCAAGCATTTCTTTCGTTGGAACAATATCAGTTTGTTCAATTATTGATTGTAAAATACGTTGCCTACTTTCTGTGCCCGCATAATCAGCATATAATGGCATTTCCATTATTCTGGCGATAAGATCTTCAATATCTTCTTTATTAGCAGTTTTTAAATAGCCGTTTTCAATTACGTAATCTAAAAAAGCAATATTCTCGCTTGATGCAGCGTAAGCTGCAATATTCATTATTCTACCACCTATCTTAAATTTTGCCCAAGGATTACCCCCACCCTCCATCAATGAAACCCAAGCTAATTCATTTTTAACCAAAACCATGCCGGCTAGAAATGTCATGCCATTTTC
Source organism: Bartonella sp. HY761 (assembly GCF_026743145.1). NCBI lineage: Bacteria > Pseudomonadati > Pseudomonadota > Alphaproteobacteria > Hyphomicrobiales > Bartonellaceae > Bartonella > Bartonella sp. HY761. The sequence continues at coordinate 1,004,008 of NZ_CP104887.1, read as the reverse complement.
TACAAAAGTTACACCGTCCAATTTTAAATCCATAACATGATTAGGATCAAACCCATTTTTTGTAAAAAGCCTAATAGCATCAACACTAAAGCCGGGGTTAAACGTATCGCGCATCTCATAGGCAAAATTAATAAAAGGCGGCTTACCACGCGGAAAATCTCCCGCATAAGACATAAAAGGATCAGCGCCATATTTAAAAAGCAAATCAATGGCCTCTAAGTTTCGTTGATCAACGGCTAATTCAAGTATCACTCGCCCATTATATCGCTTATTGATACGATCTTTAATGGCCTCCATCTCCGCATCAGTTATTTTTTGACAAAGACCAATCTTTAACGCCATTTCATGCATTTGCAGGTCTTCTTTATAATGTTCTGCAGTTCTATACACCCGTGAAGGCCTGCGTATATTGATATATTGGCTGTAAATATCGTCTTCTACTCGTTTTCTGCGCTCATAAATCTCATCGGGGTAAGTATAATTTTTAGAATAAGGATAATCATAATGATGATCGATTATTTTTTGTAACTCAGGACTTAATTCTGGCACTGGATCGGCTCTTTCAACTGGGCCACCATTTGCAAAGCTATGAGTTTGAAACGCAATAAAAATTGTTAAAATACTTGCTATTAGAAAAATATATTTCATAAATATTCCTAATTTATAATATAAAACTATTTAATTCTGGTTTTATTTAAATATTTAATTTTATATAAGTCAGCATTTATGGATTTATGTCAATGTAGAAACATAAATATTGGTCACCGTAATTTTAAGTACTATTTTAGCCCATATTAATAAGTAATTATTGTATTATTGACAGATGAATGATTTTACTGTCATAAATCAAACAATTGGGAAAATGTGGCTTTTTTGCTTTAAAATGAGCTACGGCATAAAATGGTAGGGGACATGATGCATAAAAAAATCAAGCTTAAAAGACTATTTTCTTCAGCTTTGCTGGCTACAGCTACGCTCTGCACTTCCAATCTAGGGGCTGCTGAGGCAAAAACATTAGTTTATTGCTCTGAAGCATCGCCCGATGGTTTTGATGCTGCACGCAATTTTTCTGGACCCAGTTATGACGCTTCCGCGTGGAATATTTTTGACAAACTTATCAATGTTGAAATTGGAACAACAAACACTAAGCCTGGCCTAGCAACAAGTTGGGAGGTTTCAGATGATGGTAAGGAATATGTTTTTCATTTGCGCCAAGGCGTGAAATTTCATACGACCAATTATTTTAAACCTACGCGCGATTTCAATGCTGATGATGTGATTTTTACACTAGACCGTCAAAGCAATAAGGAAAACCCGCTTTATGGTGATGGACTTTGGCCACAATATACATCTTATGGCTTTGATAAATTATTGCGGAAAATAGAAAAGATTGATGACCATACAGTTAAATTTATTTTAAATGAACCAAACGCAATTTTTATTCAGTCGCTTTCTTTGACCTTTACAGCAATTCAATCAAAAGAATATGCTGATCAACTGGTGCGAGAAGGAAAGTTAGATGGCTTAATCCAACAGCCAATTGGTACAGGTGCTTTTCAATTTGTTGCTTATCAGCGCGATACTGTTATTCGTTATAAAGCTCATCCCGATTACTGGGGTGGCAAGCAAAAGATTGATAATCTTATTTTTTCAATCACACCAGATGCATCGGTTCGATATCAAAAATTACTAACCGGTGATTGCCATGTAATTGCTTATCCAAACCCTGCTGACATTGAAAAAATGCGCAGCAATAAGGATATAACTATTTTAAAGCGTGATGGCTTAAATGTTGGTTATGGTGCTTATAACACCTTGCAACCACCTTTTGATGATAAGCGGGTGCGCCGTGCTATTAATATGGCTATAGACAAAAGGGCTATTATTGATGCAGTATTTTTAGGATCGGCTTTTCCTGCTATTAATGCGATGCCGCCTTCAATTCCAGGTTATAAGGATCTGCCCGTTGATGCTTATGATCCAGTAAAGGCAAAAGCTATGCTTGACGAGGCTGGGGTTAAAGATTTGCACATGAAGATTTGGGCAATGCCTGTTTCTCGCCCCTATATGCCCAATGCAAGACGTGCGGCAGAGTTAATGCAAGTTGATTTAGCTAAAGTTGGCATTACTGCTGATATTATTAGCTATGAATGGGCTGAATATATGAAGTTATCATTGGCCAAAGATCGTGATGGAATGGTGATTATTGGCTGGACACCAAGCATTGCAGATCCAGATAGTTATTTAGGTACTTTGCTTGGTTGTGATGCTATTGGCGCAGTTAATCGAGCAAATTGGTGCAATGAAGAATTTGATACGCTTATTAAAGAAGCTCGCATAACCGCCGACCAAGCAAAGCGTAATGAGCTTTATGGCAAAGCACAAGATATTTTCGCACAAGAAAATCCATGGCTGCCTATTGCTCATCAAATTATTGAGCAGCCTATTAGTAGCAAGGTTAAAAACTATAAAATAGATCCTTTCGGCTCTCATGCTTTTCTTAATGTTGATATTGAAGAATAGGTACAATTATGGACATTGTTGATCGATTTATTCAATATACCAAAATCAATACAACAGCTATTCCTGATGCAAGCACATTACCGTCAAGCCAAAACCAATGGCAGTTGGCAGAATTATTGGCTAAAGAAATGCGTGCATTTGGGCTAGACGTTGAAGAGCAAGACCATGCAATTACGATTGGTACTTTAAAAGCCAATAGTAGCACTGTTAAGCCTAGCATTGCCTTTGTTTGCCACATGGATACTAGTTCTGAATATGTTGGTGATACTAAGGCGCAGGTGGTTGATTATAAGGGGGGCGACATTGTTTTAAATCAGCAAAAAAATATTGTTTTAAAACAAAATGATTTTCCTGAAATTGCAAATTATATTGGAGACCAAATTATCGTAACCGATGGCACAAGTTTGCTAGGTGCCGATAATAAATCTGCAATTGCCGAAGTTATGGATGCTGTGCAGTTTCTTGTTGAAAACCCTGACATTGAACATGGCGTCGTAAAACTTGTTTTTGTTCCAGACGAAGAAATTGGTTTGCTTGGTGCAAAAGCACTTGATGTTAATGCTCTTGATGTAGATTTTGCCTACACGCTTGACTGTTGTGCTATTGGCGAAATCGTGCTTGAAAATTGGAATGCCGGTGAGTTTCATATTGATTTTTATGGGCAGGCAGCTCACCCTATGTCAGCTAAGGGAAAATTACGCAATTCACTGCTTTTTGCCCACCAATTTATTGCCATGTTGCCGGCTGGAGAAAGACCGGAATATACGCAAGGGCGCGAAGGATATTATTGGGTTAAAAATATTAATGGCAATGTCGCCAAAACTAGTTTGGTTTTGGATATACGTGATTTCGATGCCAATAATTTTGAAAAACGCCGGCTTTTTGTCAATGATTTAGTCGATAGTTTCAAAGCCCTATTTGGTGAAGAATGCGTAAGAATGCGCTATGAAGAAGTTTACCGAAATGTTGCTGAAGGCTTAACTGGCAAAAACGCTTATGCGGCCGATCTTGCTTTAAATGTTATGGCGTTAATGGGGCTCAATATCGATAAAAAACCGATGCGTGGTGGCTTTGATGGTACTATTTTAACTGAAAAAGGTGTACCATGCCCTAATCTTTTTTGCGGGGCCCATAATTTTCATTCTATTTTTGAATATTTGCCAGTTAACTCCTTAAAAAAAGCTTCTGAAATGGTTGTAGAGATTATCAAGCAGGCAAAAAAATAATAAACTTTAGCTATTGAATATCCCGATGTGGAAGATAACGTAAGATGGTAATAGCTTAAAGTTGCTAATATGTCTCTTCGCAAAGGAAAACTATGCCAGTTTGTGGCAAAAATAAACTAAAGTTCATCGGCATAGGTTTTGATATTTTTTTGCAATATTTCAAACAACTTTTCGCGGGCTGCGTCTCTGGTGTTTTTTAAAAATGCTACTGCAAGGGGCAGCCGCATTAAGTTTGCATTGTCTGTAAGGTGCAGTTCAACAAAACTAACCCCTTGCTGGGTTAATTTTGTTGTCCAAATTGGAACAATCGCAAGTCCTATATTCATAGCAACAAGATTAATGATGGTATTTTTTTCGCTGGCCATTTGCGCAATATTGATATTATAGCCTTTGCTTTTGAAAATATTGATGACAAGATCATGGCTATGGGGGCGATAGCGCCGCTCCGGTAATATCATTGGTTGGTCTTTAAGATCATCTATAGTTATTTTTTCTGCTGTGGCCAGTGGATGGCTGCTAGGCAGCGCAATAACCATATGTTCATCAAAAAGGTTGATTATTTGCAATAATGGATTTTTTTGTTCTGGTGGGCGGATAAACGCAATATCGAGCCGACCGGTAAGAATTTTCGGAATGAGATTAATTGTTTTATCTTCGTGCATGAAAAGTTTGATATTTTGATTTTCTTGATAAAAATCACGCATAAGCATTGGTAATAGACCAGACGCAGCACTATCCATTGCACCAATTTGCAATTCATTTTTCTCAGTTTTTTCCATTAAAGCGATATTCTGCGTAATTGTTTGTGCAAGTGTTAATAATTCTGGACCATGTTTAAAAAGATATTCGCCTTCTTTGGTAAGGACAATATTTCTAGTTGTACGAATAAAGAGTCGAACATTGAAAGATTGCTCAAGCATTCGAATATGCCGTGAGAGACTAGCGGGGGCAATATTCAATTTTTTTGCAGTGCGGCCAAAATGCATTTCTTTGCAAAGTAGCAAAAAATACTCAATATGGGCAAGATCCATTAAATTTCCCCTATTATTCCATTTTTTTATATAATCAATTTAACATTGTTTTTCCAACCTCGCGAGCGCTTTTATGGTGTGGGAGTTATTGCATGATGGGAGGAAGACATGCAGCAAGAGGTTAAAGCTGATCATATGGCCTATGGTAACGCGGTCATAAAAAAGGTTACTTGGCGCATAGTGCCATTTATTATGGTTTTATACTTCATCGCCTTTCTTGATCGGGTCAATATTGGTTTTGCCTCGCTTGAAATGAATAAGGATATCGGCCTTTCCAATACGGTTTATGGGTTAGGTGCAGGCATTTTTTTTCTTGGCTATTTTCTCTTTGAAGTACCCTCTAACCTTATTTTAAATAAGGTTGGCGCAAGAATTTGGATTGCGCGGGTGATGATCACATGGGGGGTGGTTTCAGGTGCAATGGCTTTTGTGCAAGGGCCAGTTAGTTTTTATGTTTTGCGTTTTTTACTTGGTGCAGCCGAAGCGGGGTTTTTCCCTGGCATCATTCTTTATTTGAGTTTTTGGTTTCCAATGCGTTCGCGCGCAGGTGTCACTGCATTATTTATGGCTGCTGCCCCGCTATCGACGGCATTTGGCTCACCAATATCTGGTGCGTTAATGCAGATGCATGGTTTAATGGGCTATGCCGGCTGGCAATGGATGTTTATTCTAGAGGCAATACCCGCCATTATATTGGGTGTGGTTGTATTATTCTATATGACAGACAAACCCGAAAAGGCAAACTGGTTAAGTAAAGATGAGCGTAATTGGCTTACTGAAACAATGGCGAATGAGCAGCGCAATAAACATGGTACTGCCAAGCATAGCATATTAGCAGGGCTTGCTGATATTCGCGTCTTAGCGCTTGCTATCATATATTTGGGCACATCTGCTGGGCTATATACGCTTGGGATTTGGGCGCCACAAATCATTAAAACAACAGGGCTTAATTCTTTGGAGATTGGCTTTGCTAATGCAATTCCTGCTATATTTGCGGTGGTTGCTATGTTCCTTTGGGCGCGTCATTCAGATAAATCCAATGAGCGTACTTGGCATGTAGTGATTGCATGTTTAGTTGCCGCTTGTGGTCTTGTGCTAGCTGCGATGGTCTCGTCCGTCATAGGTATAATTTTTACCCTTACCATCGTTAATATTGGCATATCTTGTTCAAAGCCACCAATGTGGAGCATGCCAACTATTTTCCTATCAGGTTCTGCCGCCGCAGCCGGCATTGCAACTATCAATTCAATCGGAAATCTAGGTGGTTTTTTGGGCCCAACAATGATTGGTTGGATAAAAGATCAAAGCGGTAGTTTTTCCGGCGGTTTATATTTTGTAGCGGGTTTGCTTGTTGTTTCAAGTGTTTTAACCATTATTTTAGCGTCGGCAACCAAGCCAGTAAAATAGAAGACAGTTTGATATAATATATTTAAGGATAAAAGAGGTTTATTATGCATAAATATAAAATAGCAGCTATTCCAGCCGATGGTATTGGTCCTGAGGTTATCGAAGCTGGCATTAGGGTTATCAAAGCAGTTGAAAAGCGGCTAAATGGCGTAGAATTTGACTTTACCACATTTGATTGGGGGTCGGATTATTACCGTAAAAATGGTGAAATGATGCCCAAAGACGGGTTAGAGCAATTAAAGCCATATGATGCGATCTATTTTGGTGCTGTAGGCGCGCCAGATATTCCTGACCATATCACTTTATGGGGCTTGCGCTTGCCCATATGTCAGGGGTTCGACCAATATGCCAATGTTCGTCCAACAAAAATATTAACCGGTATTGTACCGCCTTTGCGCAATTGCGGCGTAGGTACTCTTGATTGGGTTATTGTGCGTGAAAACTCTGAAGGGGAATATTCAGGAAATGGTGGGCGTACCCATAAAGGCTTGCCAGAGGAAGTTGGGACTGAAGTATCTATTTTTACCCGTACTGGAGTTGCTCGCATTATGCGCTATGCCTTTGCACTAGCTCAATCGCGACCACGAAAACTGTTAACAGTGGTGACGAAATCTAATGCACAACGCTTTGGTATGGTGATGTGGGATGAAATAGCTGAGGAAGTATCAAAGGAATTTCCAGATGTGACTTGGGATAAAATGTTGGTTGATGCAATGACTGTGCGGATGGTGTTGAAACCAGAAAGCTTAGATACAATTGTTGCCACCAATCTTCATGCCGATATCTTATCTGATCTTGCGGGGGCATTGGCAGGTAGCCTTGGTGTTGCCCCAACGGCCAATATTGATCCGCAGCGCCGTTTCCCTTCAATGTTTGAACCTATTCATGGTTCAGCTTTTGACATTACCGGTAAAGGAATAGCCAACCCTATTGCAGCCTTTTGGACAGCGGCGCAAATGCTTGACCATTTAGGTGAAACTGGCGGTGCTAACCGAATTATGAATGCTATTGAAATTGTTGGTGGTAAAAATATTAAAACGCCAGATATTGGTGGCAATGCGACAACAAAAGAGGTAACCGATGCAATGTTAGATGCCATTGCAAGCAGCAATATTTAAGTTTTTCAATATGATATAATTAAAAATAGCAGCGTCATGAATCATTGCTCTTTGCAAAGATAATGCGGCTCAAGAATATACGGTCAAGAGAGCTAAAGATAAGTATAGTCCCATCTTTAGCTCTCCAACACCCAAGGGTCAGAACCCATTAATTTGAACGAAATGGTATGAGGAAATTTTTGTGCTAACTTTGTCGAGGAAGCTTAAGAATATTCATACTTTTTAGCGTTTTTTCTCAATTAAATCCTTGGATTTTTACAAAAAAATTTCTCAGACCATTTCATTCCAATTAGCAGATTATGCTTCAATCCCTCCCCCAAAATCAATCAAAGATTATCATTTTTCATAATTCATGCGACTTAAAACAATGAATAAGATTGATATTGGGTAAGCGGTAAATGGTTGCAACCACATTAACTACATTTAACTGCTTATTTAAAATCAGCTAAACCAGATCCCCAAGGGCCGTGGTGAATATCCTTGCCATCGATACGATCAAAACCATGCGCGCCAAAGAAATCGCGTTGCGCCTGAATTAAATTGGCAGTACCGCGTTCTTGTTTATAACTATCAAAATAATTAAGGGCTGCTGACAAAGCTGGAACAGGCAAACCTGCTTGCAAGGCGGCGCAAGTGATACGGCGTAAAGATGGCAATGCCTCTTTAACCATGGCAGCAAATGTTGGCGTTACAATAAGATTAACTGCATCTGGTGCATCAACAAAGGCTTTAGCAATATCATCCAAAAATTGCGAACGGATAATGCAACCAGCACGCCAAATTTTTGCAATTTCAGGCATTGGCAACGACCAATTATAGTCGCGTGATGCTTCGGCCATAACAACAAAGCCCTGCGCATAGGCGGCAATTTTAGCGGCAAGCAATGCTTGTGCCAAATCATGATTAAGCGCATCATCATACGAAATTGAAAAATCGGTATTTTGCGCACCAAATAATTTAGCTGCAGCTTGACGTTGATCCTTAAGAGCCGAGATACAACGAGCAGCAACCGCTGCCTCAATCGAGGTTGCTGGCACATTCATATTTTGCGCTTCAATCACAGACCATTTGCCTGTGCCTTTTTGTCCAGCTTTATCGACAATCATGTCAACCATGGGCATACCAGATATTCGGTCTTTTGCTCCTAGAACGGTTGCAGTAATTTCGATAAGATAGGAGTTAAGGCGGCCTTTATTCCATTCACCAAAAATATTGGAAATATCGTGCGCGTCCTTTTTAAGACCATCGCGGAAAATGCCATAAATTTCGGCAATCATCTGCATGTCAGCATATTCAATACCATTATGAATGGTTTTAACAAAATGGCCAGCACCGTCATTGCCCATGCGTGCAACACAAGGTTCGCCATCATAGCGCGCAGCAATTGCAGTTAAGATAGGTTCAACCCGCTTCCATGAGGTTTCTGTACCACCAACCATAATTGATGGACCGTGACGCGCACCTTCTTCACCGCCTGAAACGCCAATGCCCATAAAGGTCAAGCCTGTGTCTTTATAGGTATTAAAGCGGCGGATTGTATCGCGGAAATTGGCATTACCTGCATCAATCATAATATCATTGTCTGATAGATGTGGTGCTAATTCTTGTAATTGTTCGTCAACTGGTTCACCAGCTTTAATCATGATAATAATTGGACGCGGTGGGCGAATGGCAGCCGCAAATTCTTCCAATGTTTTACATGGAATGATTTTATCCTGCAGATCGCCAGCATTTTTATAAAATTCTTCTGTCTTGGCATAAGTACGGTTATAAACGGCGACGCGATAACCTTTTTCCGCAATGTTAAGGGCAAGATTTGCCCCCATTACGGCAAGACCAATCAATCCAATTTCTGCTTGTTCCACGTTTTTCTCACTTTCAACTTAGTAAAAAAATTAGCATAAAGACGAATATTGAATGAAGCGAAAGACTGCCTCATCATTGATAAGTGCTGATGCTGCCCAATTGTCGAGATATTATTTGCCAAAGACTATATCAAATTGTGCAATTTAAAAACAAAAAAAGCCATAATTGATAAATTATTGATCATTTAAAAAATCGATCTGACTAAAGCTGCAAATTATATCATCATTCGTAAAGCTCAAGCCTGCAAATAAAAACGCCCCTATCATGCAATTGAAAGGGACGTTTGATAAACAGCTTTAAAACTTATTTTCCTGGCCGACCCGTTTTTCGCGCCCTGCCTTTTCGACTATTAGATTTTTCAGGTTCCTCATAAGACCCAACACCAATACGTCCTCGTTTAACCGGCGCCAACTCATCATTAACGGACGAATCTGGCATAGGTAGTCCTGTATCCATTGTTGGTCCCATATGATCCAAATCTGGCTTGGCAAAAAGGCTTTTACTAACCTTTTTGGCAGTTCCCTCAATTGTTCGTATTGTTTCACGGGTTAATGGATCATCGGCGATAGCAAGTTCGGTTTGGCGCAAACGCTTTACTTCATCGCGCAAGCGTGCGGCTTCCTCAAAGTCAAGATCGGCGGCAGCCTCCTGCATACGTTTTTCAAGATGCGCGATATGTGTGGCAAGATTATTACCTATCATCGCACCTTCATCGATAAATTGCGAAATATCGGCGCGAACATGATCTCGCTCATAAACAGAACCGAGAATATCGGATATATTCTTGCTGACACTTGCTGGCGTGATATTATGCTCAAGATTATAAGCAACCTGTTTTTCGCGCCGGCGATTGGTTTCGTTAATTGCGCGCTCCATCGAACCCGTCATCTTATCGGCGTAAAGAATAACGTGACCATTAACATTTCTCGCCGCACGACCAATGGTCTGAACAAGTGATGTTTCAGACCGCAAAAAGCCTTCCTTATCCGCATCAAGAATGGCAACAAAACTACATTCAGGAATATCCAAACCTTCACGCAAAAGGTTGATACCCACCAAAACGTCAAATGTACCAAGACGCAAGTCGCGAATAATTTCAATGCGTTCAAGCGTATCAATATCTGAGTGCATATAGCGCACCTTAATGCCTTGCTCGTGCAAATATTCAGTTAAATCTTCCGCCATGCGTTTGGTAAGTACCGTCACCAACGAGCGATAGCCTTGTTTACTGGTGGCTAATATTTCGCCCATCACGTCATCAACCTGCGTTTTTGCTGGCCTAATTTCAACGGGCGGATCGATAAGACCTGTTGGACGAATAACTTGCTCGGCAAAGACGCCGCCTGCTTCATTCATTTCCCATTGGGCAGGCGTTGCAGAAACGGCTATGGTTTGCGGGCGCATTGCATCCCATTCCTCGAAACGCAAGGGACGGTTATCCATACAAGATGGCAAGCGAAAACCATATTCTGCCAAGGTTGCTTTACGTCGAAAGTCACCACGATACATAGCGCCAATTTGCGGAATGGTAACATGGCTTTCATCAAGAAAGACCAAAGCATTGTCCGGAATATATTCAAACATGGTTGGTGGTGGTTCCCCCGGTTTACGTCCCGTGAGATAACGTGAATAATTTTCAATACCTGGGCAAGAACCTGTTGCTTCCAACATTTCAAGATCAAATTTAGTGCGTTGTTCAATTCTTTGCGCTTCTAATAAGCGCCCCGCATCATTAAGTTCGACAAGGCGGTTACGCAACTCAGTTTTGATGCTTTTTATCGCCTGATTTAAAGTAGGCCGCGGTGTCACATAGTGCGAATTTGCATAGATTTTAACCGATTTTAAATCGCCAGTTTTCTTACCAGTTAACGGGTCAAACTCAGTAATTGTATCAATCTCATCACCAAACAATGAAATGCGCCATGCCCTATCTTCTAAGTGGGCTGGAAAAATTTCAATTGTATCGCCGCGCACACGGAAAGAGCCGCGCACGAAATTAAACTCTTGCCGCTTATATTGCTGCGCAACAAGATCGGACAATAATTGTCGCTGATCTAACCTATCGCCAACCTTCATCTCAAAGGTCATTGCGGTATAAGTTTCAACCGACCCAATACCATAAATACAAGAAACAGATGCAACAATAATAACATCATCACGCTCAAGCACCGCACGGGTGGCAGCATGGCGCATGCGGTCTATCTGCTCATTAACCGATGATTCCTTTTCAATGTAAGTATCGGACCGCGCAACATAGGCTTCTGGTTGATAATAATCATAATAGGAAACAAAATATTCAACCGCATTATCAGGAAAGAATGATTTAAACTCGCCATAAAGCTGCGCAGCAAGGGTTTTATTCGGTGCAAGGATAAGCGCCGGCCTTTGAGTTTCCTCAATCACTTTAGCCATCGTAAAGGTTTTGCCTGACCCCGTCACACCTAAGAGAACCTGTGTGCGATCATCGCTGTTAAGACCTTCCACCAAATCCTTGATAGCCGTTGGCTGATCACCTGATGGTAAAAACGGTGTATGCATTTTAAACGGAATACCACCTTCGGACTTATGTGGCCGATCGGGTCGATGCGGTGTCCAAAGTTCACCATTTTTAAAAAGTGGATTGCCCGATGAAATAAGCGCAGATAATGCTTCAACCGTTGCTGTTGCACCGCTTTGAGGTAAATTATCAGCATCTTCTAGCGAAATATCCAAGCCTGAAACGGGATTAAGACCAGCACGGCTGCGCTCTTTAGCGGAAGCTTTACCACCAAGCAACGTGCCGCGCGATGTTTTCATCGGCTTTTCATCTTTAGCGTTTTTTTTGACTGATTTTTTAGCTGCACTGGTTGCTTTGGCTTTTACCGTTTTAGCTTTCACCTCAACAACATCTTTTTCAGCCGCATCACTCAATTCATTCGCCCAAGATGCTATGCTTGCTATACCTTCATCATTTTGACCGTCTTTAATGTGATTACTTTGATCAACTTTTTTTGAGCTTTTATTTTCGGCCATTTTACACTCGCTATATATGTTGAACTATATATAGTAACTTTTAGCACCAATAAAAGATATGTTTAATAAATTTAACAGCAATACAGAATAAGCGGTGCGCTTCATATCATATGTATCGCGTCATGCGCATTGCGAAGCATTTTACCTAAAACCCAACACAATAAATAATGCAAACTACCTCGGCGCCTCAACCTAAAATAACTATAATCGACATTACAAAAGGCTCAGATCATGAAGCTATTTTATTTGGATGATTTCAAGCTAAAAGCAAGCAATTTTAATTTTAGAAATACCGAACACCTATTGCGTATCATTTGTGGCTTATTTCTTTTGCCAGAAGCCTATGGCAAGTTTAGCCACTTTCCAACCCTTAATCCTGATACTGTTGGCTTTTTTGCCAAGGTTGGATTTTATCCAGCTGAATTTTGGGTTTATTTTGCCGCGCTTGGCGAGGTTACCTGCGGATTAGCTTTAATATTGGGTATTTGCTCACGCTATGCGGCTCTTGGCGCAATGACTATTCTTTTAAGCGCCTTGACCGCGTTAAATATCAATCGTGGCTATTTTGCTTGGACATGGAACCAAGGCGGCGACGAATATTTGGTCTTTTGGGTTATTTGCTGTCTTATTGTTGCGATTTATGAATTTCAACAAGCTGGTAAACCGCAACAAGCAGATTTTTAAGCAGATTTTTAAAAAGCTTTAGTCCTAACCATGATTAATCATGGTTGGGACGGTTTTTTGCTTGCCAAACAGGGCCAAGATCTCCCAATTGGCATTCAATACATTCAACGCTCAAACGCAAAGCGCAATCACCTGAAAACTGCAATTGAATTGTGCCTTGCGGATTATCGCCTTCTTCAAATTGAATAGCTAATAATGATAAAACCTCTTCGGCTTTATCACTACTAATATTGCGAGCTTGAATTTTTTCAACCCGATCAAATCGCAAAACCGCAAAATGCCGTTCTGGAATATTACGCCGCTTAAAAAATCCGCGTGGCTTTTCAATTTCCCAAGCAAAACGGTTAATGGCAATCACCAAACGCTTATCCTTGGGCTGCCAATCAATATCTTTTACTTTTAAAACAGCATCTTGCGCGTGAGCGGATATAATTGCTAAATCTTCACTATCAAGGGCTAATAATTTTAACAAGGCCATGATGCACTACTCACCCACGGATACGTTCAACAACGGCGCCACAATGAGATAATTTTTCTTCAAGGCGCTCAAAACCGCGATCAAGGTGATAAACACGACTAATCATCGTTTCACCTTGTGCTGCAAGACCTGCGATTACCAAAGAAACTGATGCCCGCAAATCGGTTGCCATGACTTGCGCCCCTTGCAAATTTTCGACACCCTCGACCGTTGCGGTTTGCCCAGAAAGCGAAATTTTTGCGCCGAGCCGTGCCAATTCTTGCACATGCATGAAACGATTTTCAAAAATAGTTTCAGTAATATGAGATGTGCCATTCGCCCGGGTCATAAGCCCCATAAATTGTGCCTGTAAGTCGGTTGGAAAACCGGGGAAAGGTTGTGTTTCAATATCAACCGGCTCAATCGCATGGCCATTGCGGCGAATACGGATTTGGTTGGCACTTTCTTCAATTTCAATACCCGTTTGACGCAATGTTTCAAGAACTGATGTTAATTGGCGCGGATCGGCGCCATCAAGCACCACATCGCCGCCCGTCATCGCAACAGCCATTGCATAGGTTCCAGTTTCAATACGGTCTGGAATAATCCGCACACGCGCGCCAGAAAGGCCAGAAACGCCCGAAATTTTAATGGTTGATGTACCAGCACCAGAGATTTTTGCCCCCATCTGGTTTAAACAATCAGCAAGATTAGCAACTTCTGGTTCAGCTGCAGCATTATGAATAATAGTATCACCCTTAGCTAGACTTGCCGCCATTAGCATGACATGGGTGCCCCCAACAGTTACTTTAGGGAATGTATATTCAGCACCAACTAAGCCATCGCCGACATTGGCATGGACATAACCATTTTCGATATGAATATTTGCGCCAAGCGCCTTAAGGCAATCCAAGATATAATCCACCGGGCGCGTACCAATGGCGCAACCACCAGGCAGTGAAACAATGGCTTCACCCATACGGGCAAGCAGCGGCCCAATTACCCAAAAACTCGCACGCATTGTCGAAACAAGATCATAGGGCGCAGTGGTATTAACGATATGACGGGCATTAAAATGCACAGTGCGCGAATAGCTGCCATTTTGATGTTCACGGCGGCCATTTACCGAATAATCAACACCATGATTGCCTAAAATACGAATCAAATGTTCTACATCTGCAAGATGGGGCACATTTTCTAAGGTCAACATATCATCGGTTAGCAAAGAAGCGATCATTAAAGGCAAAGCAGCATTTTTTGCGCCAGAAATCGGAATAACCCCATTAAGCCGGTTACCGCCGATAATTCTTATACGATCCATTCTAATTGCCTTCCTAAATGCTGATAGTCGATTGTCGCAATATCGTGTAAATGACAAAGCCTTGGTTAAATAAATGCTTTTACAACTATGTCATTTAGAGTTCACAGCTCTATAATAAGTTGCAACGCTTTAAAAGTGTTTTAATGGCGAACAAAAATTGATAAAAATATTTAACTACCAAATTATGGCAAATATTAAAATTTCTTAATGATATCTAGCCAAAAATTATTGCGCTAATTGCAATTAAACCGCTATTTATCTTTATCACCGCTTTCGATAGCATCACCATCAAGCACCTCATCCTCAGCACCATCTTCGGTTCTTTGTCGTGCTTGTGCTTTACGGCGCATTAAGTTGGTGCGCAACTGTTTTGCCAAGCGCTTTTTTTGATGTTCTTTTTTTTGGTCAATACTCATGCTTTGCCCGTTTAAGCATTTTTTGAAAAAAAGTTGATTTAACTTTCTCTTGTCAACAATGCGCCTCAATAAAAAACTTAGAGCTTGTTAGCGCCAACAAATAGACGCACTCTAAGCAGCAAATTTTAATAATATGTGCTGCCTATTTATATCGAAGCTAGTTTTTTTTCAAGATAGCATCAAGGCTTTGATGATCATCAATAGAGAGACATTTAAATAGGTACGCCACAAAAAACTAGCCGCTAACATGAAACATGCTAGCGGCCAATAAAGCGAAAATAATCGGCAGTGGAAATGCTTTTATTAACGCTTATATCAATAAGGCAGCCTTATTAAAGACTTTAAATTTAGATAGTTGCGGGCAACATATAATTTAATGCATTGTCCTTAACGCAAAACCGCTTTGCACTTTTGCGGGCAATGTGTAATTCAACGCATTGTCCTTAACGCAAAACTGCTTTGCGCTTTTGCGGGCAATGCTTAGTCAAACTTTTTAACCAAAGCTTCAAACGCAGTAAGAATACTAGCTAAGAATGCATGAGAAGATTCATTAGCAGGTTCTGCACTATCAGTAATGATATTTTGAATATGTGATAAATAGGCTTCAGGCTGCTGCATAGTTTGTACATCATTAAATACCAAACATTGACGCAAATGATGATTGGCACCAAAACCGCCAATAATTCCCTGAGAAAGCGATACAACCGCGCCTGGCTTACCATTCCAAACACTTTGTCCATAGGGGCGCGAACCAACGTCAATAGCGTTTTTAAGTACAGCTGGTACAGAACGGTTATATTCAGGTGTAATAAACAAGAAGCCGTCAACATGCTTTACGGCATGACGGAACGTTGACCATGAAGCTGGTGGTACGTCGGTTTCAAGATCTTCATTATACATGGGCATATCGCCAATCTCAATAATTTCAAGATTAAGACCTGCTGGAGCAATCTTCTTAAATGTATTAGCTAATTTACGGCTATAAGAAGCATTGCGTAATGAACCAACGAAAACACCGATATTATATACTTTTGACATTTTACACCTGTTTAAACGTCTTGAAGATTTGTCGTCCATTCTGCCATGTTTCAAGATAACCATCGCAGAAAAATTAAACTTAATGGCAATATATGGTTTATTGTTTAAAAGTAATGCCATTAATTGACAGTTTTATGATTTTATCCATCATTTTAATGTGAAATCTAACAAACTCAAAAACCAAGATTTAGCAGACCCATAATCGAATAATCACCACAAAACATGCAATTATTTAACTATGAGATTATTCCAAAACATCAATATAGGTAAGTGTTTTTAGTGCAACGCACTGTCAAAAAAATATTGACACTAATATGAAAATCTAAACCAAAGATGACAATCTAGCCTTAAGATTTTGTGGCATTGCAAATAACTCTCATAATGACAAAGCGCATATAAAAACCTAGCCACGGTAATTTGACAGTTCATCCATCATTTACCCATAATTTACCAAAAGTTTTAAACCCATTGAAACAGAATCGCTGTAAAAACCATTAGGTCAATTCAAATAATATTCGTTGAAAGTGCTCTAATGACTAAGCAAGTTCCTCTTGAAGTCTCGCCTCTACGCAGCAGTCATAATGTGATTATGAGCATTGTTGAATATGGATTTATAATCTGTATTACGTGCCTTTCCATTGCAGCCGCAACCCTTATCCTTATTGAGCAATTATCGATTATTTGGTGATTTCACATTTTTTTGTCTAATTATAATAAAATGGTTTCGCTACAGCTAATATCATTTTCAGCATTTAAAATTGTGTGGCGTGATAATCTATTTTGCCATTTGCCATTTTGCTTTTCAATTTCAAACACATTATAATTGGCCGGTGGTTTTTTGCCGCCAAAACCCTGCGAAGCTGATGCAACCCCCACGACAGGGATGTCGCCATCTCTACCCTTCATGCTATAAAGTGTTGGTAAATGAGTATGGCCATGCAAAACCAAATCTGCACCACACTCGGCGATAACTGTTTGAAAGCAATCAATATCTTTTAAGATTTTGTGGCGATGCGTCGCATTATGAATAGGCGGATGATGGATCATCACCACGCGAAAAAGTTGTTTTTCTGCAGCTATGTGCAATAATTTTTTAAGGCTGTCTGCTTGGCGCTTACCAAATTTACCTGTGGCCCGAAAAGGCATGGTTGCAATAGCCGACGAGCAACCAATGATTGCAACATCTTTTCTTATCCGCATATAGGGAAAAGGTGCGTTGACAGCCACGTCACTGCTAATCCATGGCGCAAATGTTTTTATAGCGGTTTTTAATGCAGTAGGTACATAGGCATCATGATTACCAAAAACAACAGATACATCCTGCGCATTTCCCAATTGCTCTAACCAAATACGGGCATTTTGAAACTCAATCGGCAATGCTAAATTAACCAAATCACCGCTAATCGCTATATGATCATGGGGTTGATTTTTAATATCATTGATAATGCACTGCAAGGTTTCATTGCCGATTTCGCCTTTTCTGTTCATCTTCCAATTAACCCAGCCAGTAATGCGCTTATTCAATAGCTGAAAAAGCTTTGGCTCAGGCATTGGCGTTAAATGAACATCAGAAATATGAATAAGGCGAAACATTAAAAACCTTAATTGAGTTTTAAATATACAATTTAAAATTAAAAGCATATGCCATAGATAGCCATGACATATGCCATAATTTATGAAACAAAATTTCTTAAACAGCAGCAGTAATAACAATCTCAACCAAATATTCAGGGGCTGCAAGCTTTGCTTCACCGGTTGCGCGGGCAGGAGCTGCATTTGGTGCAACCCATTCATCCCAAACGGCATTCATATCGGCAAAATATTTCATATCCGAAAGCCAGATCATTGCTTTCAAAATACGTGTCTTATCTGAACCTGCAAGAGCTAACAAACGATCCACTTCAGCCAAAATTTGCTTGGTTTGATCGCTTGCGCTAGCACCTGGTTCGCCGACTTGACCAGCAAGATAGACAACACCATTATGCACAACTGCATTGCTCATGCGTTTACCAGGCTCGATACGCTTTATATCAGACATGCTCATTCCTCCATTTAAATTGGGTTGATATGAATGTTTTAACAAGAAAAAAATAAAAAGGAATAAGTTTTTTTACCATTGCCGCAATTGTAACAATTTGTTATGTTTCGTGTTGTAACGTAATGTGAAGTTAAATTACAAACTTATAGGTGATCAAATGAATGATATCGTCAAAACGGCCATAACCTATTCAGCTATGATCCTTTCATTGAATGTTGGCGTTGCGCTTATGATTTTCTCAATGGGAGTAACTGGTTAGGATTTGAAGGCAATGACCTTAGCAAGTCAATTCATTATTCGATAATGAATGCGTGAGGGTTGTGCTTTAATCTAGCCCAACTCGTTTTCCTGTAAATATTTTTGTTTTTACAAACTCCCCTTCCCTTTTTTAAAAGCCTATTTTTATTTCCATTTTTAAAGCAAAAGCAATCTTTGCTATAAATTATATTGCTTTCATTAAAATTCTTCAATATTTATCGCAAATTAGCAATTTTAATAAATATGCTGCAAAAGTAGCATTTTAAAAGGAAATCCTATGCGCCGACTATTTTGGCCCTTGCTTACAACCATTATTTTCTTTTCAGTGATGGCATTATGGTTTTGCTTGGGTGCAATGACGACGCAACTTACCAATGAAGTTGAAAATCTCCTTACTGATAAGATTTGGGCGACTTATGATCTTGATGGCCGCGATCTTACTATACGCGGTATTGCCGCAACCGAAAATATTGAAAGCGATGTATTAGCCAAAGCTGCGGCCATATGGGGCATAGCATCGGTTACTGATGAGGTTATCGTTCCGCCGCTAAAAGCGCCTTTTGAATTTATTTTAGAAAAAAATGATGATACCATCACCATCAAAGGCGATTTCCCAGTCGAGTTTGATCGTTTCGCTATTTTAGATAATATGGATGGTGTTGTTGTCGATCAAGCTGGCAATGCGCGAGGTGCGGATGAAAAATTTGCTGAGTGGCTTCATTATGCGGCAGCACAGATTCAGCAGTTAAAAAGTGGCGAGATTATCCTTAGTGATGATGTCATTACAATTAATGGCATTGCCAAAAATGGCGATGCTGAAAAGGCAATAAAGGATCTCAGCATACCAAATGGGTTAAAATTGCAAAGCCTCACACTCAAAAGCGAATAAAATATTTCAGCTATCAACCACATAATTGCGACATGCATTTAACCTTATAGGACCTTAATTATGACTTTTCTCATATCATTTCTTTGGCCATGGATGCTTATTGCAGCAATTGTTAGCTTTTTTATCGGCTGGACAGTGAGCAAACGCAATGAAGGGGAAAAGTAAATCATGCTTCATCTTGCTTTTGAGATTATTTTATTAATTGCTCTATCTTCGCTGTTAGGCGCTTTAAGCGGTTATTTTGTGCGCAAGTTGTTTTATCGTGGCAACGCCCATGAGCGGGCTATTATTGCAGCGGCAAAATCCCAACCCTTTGAAGATAAAAAATAATGGCGTTCTTACAAGCGTAAACGCGGCAAAAGAAATGCCCCAAAGCAAATACAACTTTGGGTTCTTTTGCTAGTTTTTCATTTTTACTAATTTTTCATTGTGCGTCCTGCGATAAGGTCATTTTTAATTGTAAATGAACCCGTCAACCGCGCTTTATAGACCTGATAATTTTCCATCACGCGCTGCACATAATTGCGTGTTTCTGTGTAAGGAATGCGCTCAATCCAATCAACAATTGTATCCAAATCACGGCCGCGCGGATCTCCATAGCGATTAATCCATTCATTAGCACGAGTTGGACCAGCATTATAACCAACAAAGGTCAAAACATAAGAGCCATCAAAACGCTCTAGCTGATCACCTAGAAAATGTGCGCCCAAAGTAGCATTATAGGCAGGATCAGTCGTCAAGCGTTGCACATTATAAGCAATGCCACGTTTTGCCGCTACCGATTTTGCAGTTGCTGGCATTAATTGCAGCATTCCGCGTGCACCAGCGCTTGAAACTGCAGCTGGATTAAATTCACTTTCTTGGCGCGCAATAGCATAAGCAAGCGCTTTACCTGATGGTGAAATATTGGCCGATGATGGGATAGCACCCAAAGGATGCGAAAGCGCACCCACATTAATGCCACGCAAAACCGCCGTTTTTCCAATGCGCAAACTCATAACATGGTTGCTTTTGCGCTCTGCCATTACCGCTAGCAAGGCAAGTTCGCCGGGGCTTTTTAATTCACGGCTTAATTCGCGATAAAGTAAACCTGCTTTATCACTATAGCCTGCCGCCTCTAACCTTAATATGGCGCGAACAGCACCGCGTTTTTCAAAACGTTGTTTTTCGTCATTGCTTGGTTTTGGATAAGGCAATTCAAGCTTTGATGCGCCAAGGCGCGCCGCAGCTAATTGCCCGTAAAATGTCGTCCCAAAACGGGCGGATTGTTGATAATAACCTGTTGCTTGCGCAGGATTTTTTTGCGCTTCGCTTGCCCTACCCATCCAATAATAAGCGCGCGACAATGAAATTGGCCCTGATGAAAGTTTTGCTATCTGGCTAAAATGGCGCATTGCAGTTTTGGGATCATTCAAAAAACGCAACGCATACCAACCGGCATGGAATTCAGCATCTGCTGCGGCTGTTGGACTTTCTGCAGCATGTGCCGCTGCCAATTGATAAGCAAGTTTCGGATTATTAAGATCGAGCATTTCACGCGATAAAACACGCCGTTCATTCCACCACGCATCTGGATCAATTAATGAGGCTGCATCTTTTGGTGTTTTTAAAAGCACATTTGCAGCATCAGTATATTTTCCAGCCCGCCTTAAATATTGAATACGCGCATAACTATAAACAGGGTCCTTACGCCAAGATGGATCAACATTAGCAAGTCTTTGCCCTGCATCTTTTCTATTGCGCGCCACCGCTTCAAAAGCAAGATAGAACGAGCGTGCCTTGGCCGGCCCCGAAACGCGCTCAGCTGCATCAATACGATAGGCAAGCAACATGGCTTTCATGCGGATAAGATGGTCGTCAGAGGTTAAAACACCCTTTTGCTTTTCAAGAACATATTTTTCTTCTGCTGGGTTTAGCTTTTCGCGATGCCACCATGGCGCAATAACCGCCCGCGCTTGCGCAGTTTTGCCCGATGCGGCTAAAGCATTGGCAAGCGTTACCATGCCTTGTGCTGTTTCAGGACGGCGATTAGAAAAAAGACTAATGACATTTGCTGCGCTTAAATTTTCGCGCGAAATTGCCCGTTCAAAATTGCGCTGCATAATTGACTGGCCTGGCCAATCTGCCACCTCATGCATCGCCGATACGATAGAATTGCTGGACATTTCTGGCGCACCAGAGGTCGCTAGGCTCCATGTCAAAATTTGTCTATCAATGGAATTAACCGCCAATCCATTTCGAATAGCGATAGCACGATTTGCGTCATTTTTTTTATAAAGCGCATCAAGCCCATCTTTTAATTTGCCAACCATCTTACCAGTTGGCAATTTAGGAATACCTGAAGTGATAATATTATCTGCAGCAACTACACCGCTTCCCGCTTGCGGCGCTGAAGCAAAGGGCCGCGCCAATGGCACAGGGCCATCAGATGGCAGTTTTGGCGTTTGCGCAAAAGATTGAACAATTGCACTTAAAGATAGCCCACTCACTAATGCTACTCGGCCAAGATATAAACCAGATTTCATCATGTGCTTCCCGTCATAGTGCTTTGACATCTTAAATTTAATCTTCAAAAGTCATAAAGGCTAATGGTGAATCGTCTCTTAATTTTCAGGGTAGTTACGAATAGTAGTTAAAAAAGGGTTAAAAAACTAAAGCTATAGTTAACAGCATAAAACTTCAATAATATGAAAAATCGTTAAAACCAAGGCAAACACCTTTAGCTTTTGTGATTAGCTTTTTAATTTATGATTTGGCGCACAATTTTGTTACCACGAACCTATTTTATAATCATATTTGCCCCTGCCAAAATATTTTATAATTGCTATAAACGCGACAAAGCTTAAATTTTTAAATAGCCACGTGATGATGTCCCTAATGACCCGTTAAGGAACAGCGACATCATGCATAGGCAATAGGGAGGAGCAGTGGCTATGATAAAAGACCCAGCAGTAAAAACAGAAGATACGGTCATTGCCATTCTTCTTGCAATTAGTCTTAGTCATTTATTTAATGACGTCATGCAATCGATGTTGCCTGCTATTTATCCTATATTAAGTGATAATTATGGCCTTACATTTTTACAAATTGGCATTATCACCGCAACCTATCAAATAACTGGTTCAGTTTTACAGCCTCTTATCGGCTTTTATACCGATAAACGTCCGCTCCCCTACTCGCTACCCTTTGCCTCCCTATTTACCATGGTGGGCTTACTATTGCTTGCGAATGCACATCATTATTATGTGTTGCTCATTGGCGCTGCGAGTGTTGGGTTTGGCTCGGCCATATTCCATCCTGAAGCCTCACGGGTTACGCGACTTGCATCGGGCGGTCGCCATGGTTTTGCCCAAGCTATTTTTCAAGTTGGCGGCAATACTGGCGCAGCGCTTGGCCCGTTATTAGCGGCATTGTTTATCTCGCAGCAAAGCCGCATTGGATATTTCGCAATTATTGCCTTTATTGGCTTTTTATTGTTGATTTGGGTTAGCCGTTGGTATGCTGCCCAATTAAAATTTACCGCAAAGAAAAAAGCAGTTGTGCAAACCCAGCTTTTATCTAAAAAACAAATCGCTGGTACTTTATTTGTATTGCTTTTATTGATGTTAGCTAAATACATATATCTTGCCAGTATGAGCAATTTTTATATGTTTTATGCTATCGACAAATTTGGCGTTACCACCCATACAGCGCAAATTTTACTATTTCTTTATCTCGGCGGTATAGCTGTTGGCACAATTTTTGGTGGTCGCATTGGTGATCGCATTGGCGCACGCTCAGTTATCTGGGTATCCATTCTTGGCGTATTACCTTTTACTCTATTAATGCCGCATGTTAATTTGCCAATTATGGCTATTTTATCAGTTATTATTGGTATGATCTTAGCATCGGCATTTCCAGCAATTGTAGTTTTTGTGCAAGAATTATTGCCCGGCCGCGTCGGTACAGTGGCAGGTCTTTGCTTTGGACTTTCTTTTGGCATTGGCGCTATATCTGCGGCAGTGTTAGGCAAAGTTGCTGATATTTATGGCATCCAAACCCTATTTGATGTTTGCTCGTTTTTGCCATTCTTGGGACTTGTCGCAATATTTTTGCCAAAATTAAAAACTGGTGAAGTTAAAACACTCAAACGCTAGACTTAACTACGCTTTTCAATCCACAAAAAGACGCTGGTTTATAAATTAGACCAGCGTTTTATTGATTATCAAGATAAGCGCGCGCTTTTTCAAAAACGTCATGAAACATTGCATCGGTCAAAACACCTGTATTGGTGTTATAACGTGAGCAATGATAGCTTGATAAAACTTTCAAGCCATCAACATCACTCATAAGTCCATGCTTAAACGGATAACGACTTACCGGCTTTTTAAGCGCACGGATGGTTGATTGATGGGCAATAGCACCAAGGGTTATGATAATTTTCAAATTTGGAAGATTGTTAAATAATGGTGATAAGAATTGTCGACACATATTTATTTCTGCGCCCACTGGTTTATTTTGCGGCGGAACACAGCGCACAGCATTAGCAATTGCGCAATCAACTAATTGTAAACTATCATCAATACGTGCTTCAAATTGCCCTTGCGCAAAGCCAAACAGCTTCAATGTAGAATAAAGCAAATCGCCGGCATAATCGCCTGTAAATGGTCGGCCTGTGCGATTCGCCCCTCGTAAACCCGGTGCAAGGCCAATAATTAACAGCTTAACACTTTGCGCACCATCTTTTGGCCAAAAAGGCTTTACTGGACCATTATACCAATTAGGCTCGATTTGCCGCCATTCACTTAAAAATTCGTGGAGGCGGGGGCATAAAGGGCAGTCATAGCTGGGATCCGGACATGATTGCGCTACAGAAAAATTCATGACTGACAACAATGCAAACTATGCCCTTAAATAAAATAATAAAACGGCTAAAAGCCGCGGCAACATCAAAAAAGACCATAAAGTGGCGATATATATCGCCACTTCATTTAAAAAAAATCAATATTCGTCTTCTTCGTCTTCTTCATAAAAAGCTGGCGAGTCACTCGGCTTATCGCTTGGTGCTCTACCCACTTCATTTTTTAGCGAAACAAGATCAATGAAATGATCCGCTTGGCGGCGCAAATCATCCGAAATCATTGCTGGTTGCGTTGAAAGAGTGCTAACAACACTGACCTTACGACCCTTGCGTTGCAAGGCTTCCACCAAAGATCTAAAATCACCATCGCCAGAAAAAATAACAAAATGATCAACTGTTTCCGAAAGCTCCATTGCATCAATGGTAAGCTCAATATCCATATTGCCTTTTACCTTTCGGCGACCTGCCGCATCAGTAAATTCTTTGGCTGCCTTAGTAATGACACGATATCCATTATAATCTAGCCAGTCAATAAGTGGACGAATCGAGGAGTATTCTTGATCTTCAACCAAAGCAGTGTAATAATAAGCGCGTAAAAGATAACCGCGCTTTTGAAAAGCTTTTAAAAGTTTTTGATAGTCGATATCAAAACCTAATGTTTTGGAGGCGGCATATAAATTTGCGCCGTCAATAAAAAGAGCAATTTTCTCTCTTGGGTCAAACATATTTAAAACCATCTTTTTATAATATGCATTACTAATTGAATGCAGAGCTAAAATAACTGGAACAATACACCTAACTTAATGTAGTTGTGCAGTGATGCCAAGACAGAACTTTAGGAATTTTAACTCTTTGGTTGGTTTTTCTTGTTTTTTTTATAAAAACTGGTTATGTAAGCCTCAAATCCATTAAACCGCATATAATGAAAGGGGCATCTATGGCCCGCGTTACTGTTGAAGATTGCATTGATAAGGTTAACAACCGCTTTGAGCTTATTCTTCTGGCTAGCCACCGCGCCCGTCAGATTTCTCAAGGTGCGCAAATCACTATTGACCGCGACAATGATAAGAATCCTGTTGTTGCCTTGCGTGAGATTGCTGATGAGACCTTGTCACCAGCCGATTTGAAAGAAGATCTTATCCATTCCATGCAAAAGCATGTTGAAGTTGATGAGCCTGAAATTGCACCAGCACTTCTTACTCATGATGATGCAGGTTTGGGTGATTCGTTATTTAATGATGACGTTGCAGATCAACCTATAGTCTTTGATCAAATGTCTGAAGACGATCTTCTTGCTGGTATTGAGGGCTTGGTTGCCCCTGAAAAGAATGATGATTACTGATTCTAAACTATTGAATTAATCATTATTAATCGACTTTATATAAAACCGCCACTGTAACAGTTGGCGGTTTTTTTTGCATTTATAGGTCTAATTCAATTAGATGAGCCAAACAAGATTTCATTAAAACTATTTTTTACACAATAAGCGCATAAGCCTATAGAAGCGTTTTATGGCATTGAATAATCGCCAAACATATGCAAATTTAAGCGTATGAATTGGGATGATTTAAGAATATTTTTAAGCGTTGCGCGCAATAGTCAGTTGCTTAAAGCTGCCAAACAGCTTGGAGTTAATCATACAACTATTTCGCGGCGTCTAACTGCGCTTGAACACCAATTAAACACCAAATTAGTGACGCGCAGCACCACTGGAACGCAGCTCACCGATGCAGGTGAACGCCTTTTACACCATGCAGAACAAGTTGAAGCGCAAATGTTGCAAGCACAAGCGCAAATTGGTGGCGAAGATGTGCAGCTAAGCGGCACTATTCGTATTGCTGCACCTGATGGCTTTGGTGTTTCTTTCCTTGCCAAGCATTTACCGCAATTGTCAGAAAAGTTTCCAGATTTAACCCTGCAATTGGTACCGGTCTCACGCAATTTTTCGCTGTCCCAACGCGAAGCCGATATTGCGATAACCGTTGAGCGCCCCGCGCAAGGGCGGCTTATTGCCAAAAAGCTGACCGATTATAAATTGCGCCTTTATGCCCATAAGGATTATTTAAAGCGCCATGGCCACCCATTAGATATTCATGATATATTAGCACATCATCGCAAGATTGATTATGTTGACGATCTCATCTCCACCCCTGCTCTTGCTTATAGCCATGAGATAAGTGAAGATTGGCATTCCAATTTTCAAGTATCTAGCACGTTAGGGCAATTGGAAGCCATTTTAGCAGGTGGCGGTATTGGTATTTTGCATAGTTATATCGCTAGAACTTATCCTGATTTGGTGGTAGTGCTGCCAGAAAAAGCAATTATCCGCTCCTACTGGTTATCCTATCATGAGAATTTAAAAGGCATTCGCCGTATTCATGAAGTAGCAAACTTTATATCCCAATCTATCGAAACCAATCGCGCTGCTTTTCTGTAAAAAGCTGAGTTAACTAAATTCAATTTTGTCTGTTTATAATCTAACCATATATATTGACCAAAAATTCAAATAGACTACTATATCTAGTATTCAAGGTTATTTGATTCTGTTCAAATTTAAAGGGAATTTGGTAGATAGCTTAATAATCAATGCCTTACATTTGATTATTGATATTATTCCAAAGCTGCCCCCGCAACTGTGAACAAGGAGCAATAACGGTTTAACCACTGAGCAAAATTTTTAAAATCATAAGTAGCATCATTGCTAAGATGAAATTGAAATAATGCTTGGGAAGGTCGTTAATTGTGTTGAGCTGTGAGCCAGGAGACCTGCCTTGAATAAGTGTCAACAGACGGGGTGTCTGCACTGGCGAGGTTTAATCGGCGTATCTTTGCGCCCTTTTGGTTTAGGTCTATTGCCTGTGCCAATGCTTTAAACCCACCCGTGCAAATGCCTCTTTAGGCTTCGGGAAGGAAGTTTATAATGCTTTATCTAAAAATTTTTGATGTTAATTACATCAACGCACCACCATTGCAGCATTAACTAAAGCTATAGCGCCGTCGAGCTACAATAAGCAGCATTGAGCTTTGCTGCTTTAATACTTCTGACAGCGCCATCCTCCATGACAAAGCACGGATTTAACGCAGCATAAGGCTAAGCCCTTATTGCTCGGCGTTTATGCTTAACCAAAACTCTATAAAGTACCAAAGCCAGTTATCCTCAAAAGGAATTAATCTCATGCAAGTTACCATCTATTCAAAGCCCCAATGCGCTCAATGCACTGCTACTTACCGCGTTCTTGATACCAAGGGTATTGCTTACAATATTATTGATATTACTGAGAATGAAGATGGTTTTTCGCGGGTTCAATCGTTGGGCTATCGTCAAGTTCCTGTTGTCGTTGCAGGTGATCATCATTGGGCTGGGTTTCGCCCTGACATGATTGCGAAGATTGCATAATATGCTTTTGCTTGCCTATTACTCAAGCTCGACTGGCAATACTCATGCTTTTGTCGAGCGCTTGCAATTGCCGGCCTTTCGCATTGATCGCAAAGAACCTGCCAAACATATAAGTGATGACTATATTTTGGTGTTGCCAACCTATGCTGATGGCGAAGGAAATGGCGCTGTACCCAAAGCCATTATCCATTTTTTAAATGAAGAAGAAAATCGCCACCGCATTCGCGGTGTCATTGCTGGTGGCAATCGTAATTTTGGCAATACCTATGCCCTTGCTGGTGATATTATTGCACAAAAATGTAATGTGCCTTGCCTTTATCGCTTTGAACTGCGTGGCACGCAAGAAGATGCTGACAATGTTCATAAAATCTTAAAAAAATTTAAAAATCTTGGAAAAAACCAATGCTAGACCAGCCGCAATTGGATAAATCGCAAATAGCAAAATCAGCGCGCAGCGAGCCACAGCTTGATTTTCATGCCCTAAATGCCATGCTTAATATTTACGATGAAAATGGTGCAATCCAATTTGAAATGGATAAAATGGCAGCGCGGCAGTATTTTTTGCAGCATGTCAACCAAAACACCGTTTTCTTTCATAATTTAGAAGAAAAACTCGATTACCTTGTCGAAGAAGGTTTTTATGAAAAAAGCGTGTTAGATGCCTATGATAGCGATTTTATAAAAAGCCTTTTCCAACGCGCTTATGGTTATAGATTTCGCTTTCCAACTTTTCTTGGTGCATTTAAATATTATACCGCTTACACATTAAAAACACGTGATGGCACGCGTTATTTAGAACGCTATGAAGATCGCATTGTCATGGTTGCATTAAGCCTTGCACGCGGCAATCAAGAACTTGCAATAAAATTAGTTGATGAAATTATCACCGGTCGCTTCCAGCCTGCTACACCAACTTTTTTAAATGCTGGTAAACAGCAGCGCGGCGAACTTGTTTCATGCTTTTTATTGCGCCTTGAAGACAATATGGAATCAATCGGCCGTTCAATCAATTCTGCCCTACAATTATCAAAGCGTGGTGGCGGCGTTGCCCTTAGCCTTACCAATTTGCGTGAAGCAGGCGCACCGATTAAGCATATTGAAAACCAGTCATCAGGCATTGTACCAGTGATGAAAATGCTTGAAGATGCGTTTTCCTATGCCAACCAACTTGGTGCGCGCCAAGGGGCTGGTGCGGTGTATTTACATGCCCATCACCCAGATATTTTAACTTTTCTTGATACCAAGCGCGAAAATGCAGACGAAAAAATCCGCATCAAAACCTTATCCTTAGGGGTAATTATTCCTGATATTACGTTTGAGCTTGCCCGCCAAAATGAGGAAATGTATCTATTTTCTCCTTATGATATTGAGCGTGTCACCGGCAAATGCATGAGTGATATTGAAATAAGTAAGCATTATCGAGACTTTGTTGATAATCCTGATATTCGCAAAACCCGTATTAATGCCCGCAATTTTTTTCAACGCCTTGCAGAAATTCAGTTTGAATCAGGCTATCCTTATATTTTATTTGAAGATACCGCCAATAGACTTAATCCGCTTGCTGGCCGCATTTCAATGAGCAATCTTTGCTCTGAAATTTTGCAAGTAAATAGCGCCAGTGAATTTAATGCTGATCTTTCTTATAAAACGATTGGTAATGATATTTCCTGCAATCTTGGCTCACTGAATATTGCTAAAACGATGGATTCTCCTAATTTTGGCAATACGGTTGAAACAGCTATTCGCGCCCTTACCGCTGTTTCACAAATGAGCAATATGGAATGTGTTCCTTCAATTGCTAAAGGCAATCGTGAAAGCCATGCCATTGGTCTTGGGCAAATGAACCTTCATGGTTTTCTTGCTCGCGAACATATTTATTATGGCTCACCTGAAGCGCTTGATTTTACCAATATCTATTTTTACACCATCACCTATCATGCTCTTTGTGCCTCGAACAAATTGGCGAAGGAACATGGAAGTCACTTTTTAGGATTTGAAAACTCCGCCTATGCTGATAAGAGCTATTTTGCCAAATATATAAATGAAGAATGGCAGCCAAAAACTCCTAAAGTGATTGAGCTCTTTGCAAAAAATGCAATTGCTATCCCCACAAAAGATGATTGGCGTGAATTAGCCGATAGAGTTGCCGAATATGGACTTTATAACAGCTATTTACAGGCTGTGCCCCCAACCGGCTCTATTTCCTATATTAATCATGCCACCTCGTCCATTCATCCAATTGTGTCAAAAATCGAAATTCGTAAAGAAGGCAAAATTGGCCGCGTCTATTATCCGGCACCTTATATGACCAATGACAACCTTCAATATTTTGAAGACGCCTATAAAATTGGCCCTGAAAAAATCATCGACACTTATGCTGAGGCCACCCGCCATGTCGATCAAGGTCTATCGCTAACGCTATTTTTTCCTGACACTGCAACAACACGCGACATTAATCGCGCGCAAATCTATGCTTGGAAAAAAGGCATTAAAACTATTTATTATGTCCGAATTCGCCAAGATGCCCTAAGCGGCACCGAGGTTGAAGGCTGCGTATCATGCAGTCTTTAAGGAGCACATCAAATGAACCATTTAAAAGCAAAACCCGTACGCGCTATTAATTGGAACCGCGTTGAAGATGAAAAAGACCTTGAGGTTTGGAACCGCTTGACGGTTAATTTTTGGCTGCCAGAAAAAGTACCTCTTTCTAATGATATTGGCTCTTGGGCAAGCCTTACCCGTGAAGAGCAAATTTTAACCATACGCGTTTTCACTGGTCTTACTTTACTTGATACCGTTCAAAATTCCGTTGGCGCGATTTCACTTTTAGAAGACGCTGAAAACCAACATGAAGAAGCAGTGCTTACCAATATTGCCTTTATGGAAGCGGTACATGCACGCTCCTATTCTTCGATTTTTTCTACCCTTTGTCTTACCGTTGATGTTGATGAAGCATTTCGTTGGGCGGAAGAAAATCGCTATTTGCAAGAAAAAGCAAAGCTGGTGATTGAGCGTTATCAAGCTGATGATCTATTGAAGAAAAAAATCGCCTCGGTCTTTCTTGAAAGCTTTTTGTTCTATTCTGGTTTTTATCTGCCGATGTATTGGTCAAGCCGTGCTAAGCTTACCAATACTGCTGACCTTATCCGCCTTATCATTCGTGATGAAGCAGTGCATGGTTATTATATCGGCTATAAATTCCAAAAAGCCTTTAAAAAATGCAGCAGTGAAAAACAGCAAGAAATTAAAGATTTCACCATTGCATTTTTGCTCGACCTTTATGAAGTAGAAAGCAAATATACCGAGGACCTTTATGACGCGGTTGGCTTAAGTGAGGATGTGAAAATGTTTTTGCATTATAATGCAAATAAGGCGCTCATGAATTTGGGCTTTGATGCGCTTTTTCCAGCCGAAATTTGTGCCGTTAATCCAGCTATTTTATCAGCCCTATCACCCGCAGCTAATGAAAATCATGACTTTTTCTCAGGCTCTGGCTCATCTTATGTTATTGGTAAAGCCGTTGCCACGCAGGATGAAGATTGGGCTTTTTAAACATCAATAAATTAGCATAACCTATTTAAATATAAGAGATTATTGAAAACTCAAAAAAAATAATCTCTTATATAATCACGCAAGACATTGCGTTAATTGCTCATGCAACCAATCTTGATCAAGCCCGCGGCCAATAATAATAAATTTTGATAGTGCCTTTTCTTCATTCCAAGGTGAGCCATAATCAAAAGCCGCTACCTTATGCACTCCTTGCAAAATAAGCCGCTTTTCTTCATCAGCAATGGCAAAAACGCCCTTATAGCGCAGCATATCATTGCCAAAATCTTCAATCAATTTTTCCATAAAGCTGCCCAATCGGTCAATATCAAAAAGCGCCATTTCAAAATAGAGCGATTGGATAGTATCCCCCCAAGATTGCTGCTGCACGCCCTGCGCTGAAAAAGCACTAAAGCGCGGCTTTTGCGCTTCATCAAAGCCAAAACTTCCCTTAGTTATTTGCAGTTCATCACTTAATTCAAAAGCATTGACATTAAGCCAAAGTTCCTGTGGGCAAGCACCATTAACCACTTCAAAAAAGTCAGCTTTACAATTGATTTTACTTAATCTTTTTAAGATTGATTGTTTTTTTTCGCTGTCAATACGATCAGTTTTGGTTAAAAAAATACGATCGGCAAAGGCAATTTGCGCTACCGCCACATTATGCTCATCCAATTGGCGCTCAATATGCTCGCTATCAGCAAGGACAATGCAGGCATCAAGCATGGTTTTTTCGCGCAGATTATCATCAACAAAAAAAGTTTGCACGACAGGCGAAGGGTCAGCAAGTCCAGTGGTTTCAATTATGATGCGTTCAAAATCAACTAATCCCTTGTCGCGCTTTTCAAGCAATTGATTAATGCTAGTTGCAAATTCACCCCGAACACTACAGCACACGCAGCCATTGCTCATTTCTACAATTTCAAGCTTATCGCGCTTTTCAAGTAATATGCCATCAATGCCTGTTTCACCAAATTCATTTTCAATGATTGCAAATGGTGTCCATTGATCGTTGCGTAATAAATGATTGATTAAGGTTGTTTTACCAGAACCCAAAAAACCCGATAAAACGGTAACAGGAACAACCATAAGAAAACCCTTTAATAATTTAAAATCAAAACCTTAATATAAACTTGTTAGAAAAATTAACGCTTTTTTAACCATAACTTTAAATAAAGTTTTAACCACAAGTTAATTAATCAACACAACACACTGATTATAAAAGAAAATACAAATTAAAGAATTGAATAAAATGCCGTAAGAACTACATTTGGGAAAAATTTAACAAAGCTCTTAGAAATCTATGTAGAGCCAAAATATCATCGCCCTAATCTAGCAGCACTTAAAACCACCTTTGCCACCAAAACGAGCATCTTGCCTATCTTTAAAAAATTCAGGATAAGTCATGGGTGTTTGGTCTGGATGGGTCAATCGCATATGTTGAACATAATTATCATAGTCAGGCACGCCAATCATTAATTTAGCCGCCTGCCCCATATATTTGCCGGCCTTAGCAATTTTGTTAAACATGGCATTTCCTCCACCAATATTGAACGCTTAGTATCATTAAACGTTTGGCATAGATTTTTAAATTGTTAATATGGTCTGCCAATTTTTAAAATGAGCAGACCATATTCGTTTCAGCACATAGTCTTATGCCGTCTTAGCATCTCTATATTCTTCAGGAATATATTGGTCTGGCAATCTTTCATAAGGTAATTCGGCAGATGTAGGCTTATCGTTTTTAAGCGCAGCCATTGCTGTTTTGATTGAATAGATTGCGAGAGAAATAACAACCAACATAAAGAATGCAGTTAAAACGCCGTTCACTGTATTGCTAATTTTGCCCTGCATATTTGCGGCATTTGATGCAGCAACAAAAAAGCTCAATTTTGCATCAAATATTTTAATCCAGCCAGCAGTCATAGTGCAAATAAGCAACCAACATGCAGGAATAATGGCAACCCAAGCAAAACGTTGACGCTTCATCTTAAACAAGACCACAGCGCACAACATCAAAGCAATTGCAGCAAGCATCTGGTTTGCAATACCAAATAATGGCCATAACGTATAAATGCCGCCTTTACCTGTTTCATCGAGGGCACCGACCATAACAAAATAGCCCCAAAGCAAGACAACAATAAATGTCGCTAAAAGATTTGCTGGCAGGCTATCGGTTTTACGCAAGTCTGGATGCACAAGACCAAGAAGATCTTGCAGCATAAAGCGAGCAGAGCGGGTGCCTGCATCAACCGCAGTTAATATGAACAAGGCTTCGAACAAAATCGCAAAATGGTACCAAAACGACATACCAAGCCAGCCAGACATAGCATTATGCAAAATATGCGCCATACCAACAGCCAATGTTGGCGCACCGCCAGCACGGCCAAGAATACTTGGTTCACCAACATCTTTTGCGATTTGCTGCAAAAGTTCTGGCGTAACATGAAAGCCCCAGCTTGAAATAATTTGGGATGCAGATTGTAAAGCATCAACTGTTCCATTGGGAACCAACGTGCCTAAGGGGGTATTCATAGCAAAATAAACACCAGGATTAATGACACAAGCAGCCACCAAAGCCATAATAGCCACAAAAGATTCCATCAACATGCCACCATAGCCAATGTAGCAAGCCTGTGATTCATTGGCGAGCATCTTGGGCGTAGTACCTGATGAAATAAGCGCGTGGAAGCCCGACACTGCACCGCAGGCAATGGTAATGAACAAGAATGGGAAAAGCTGCCCAGCCCATACAGGCCCACCTTTTGCCGCAAAATCTGTCAATGCTGGCATTTCAAGCGTTGGTCGTAAAATAACGATACCAATAGCAAGACCAATAATGGTACCAATTTTTAAAAAGGTCGAAAGATAATCACGCGGTGCGAGCAAAAGCCAAACCGGTAAAACCGCAGCGATAAAGCCGTAAAAAATAATGATACTGGCAAGTGTTGGCTTATTGAAACTTAAATAATGCCCGATACTACTATCTGCGAACCAACCACCTGAAATAATAGCAAATATCAGGAAAGCGATGCCAATGATGGAAACTTCACCCACCCGACCTGGGCGAATATAGCGCAAATAAACACCCATAAACAGTGCTAAAGGAATGGTAAAGCCAACCGTATAGGTACCCCAAGGACTACCATCAAGAGCATTAACCACCACCATAGCCAAAACGCCGAGAATGATAAGCATAATCATAAAACAGCCAACAAGAGCGATGACGCCGGGTATTGTACCCATTTCTTCACGCACAAGCTCTCCCAGTGAACGACCATCGCGGCGAGTTGAAATGAAAAGAACCATAAAGTCTTGCACAGCACCAGCAAGCACACAGCCTGCCAAGATCCAAAGCATGCCAGGTAAATAACCCATTTGCGCGGCAAGAACTGGCCCAACCAATGGCCCAGCACCAGCGATCGCAGCAAAATGGTGGCCATACAATATATTCTTGTCAGTTGGCACATAATCAAGCCCATCATTATGGCGCACAGCTGGCGTCATACGGGTGGGATCAGCCTGTAAAACTTTATTCAAAATAAACATGCCATAAAGGCGATAAGCAATAAGATAAACACAAACTGCCGCAACAACAATCCAAACCGCATTGATCGCTTCGCCACGATTTAAAGCAATATAGCCTAAAGAAAATGCGCCAATAATTGCCAGCAAACTAAGAATAAGTTTGTGCGTAGCGCTTAAAGGCTTGGCTCTATATAACATAGGTAACCCTCCAATAAGGACAGAATCTGTCCGGCTCCTCGAAATGTGGCTATATTGCGACTAGGTGCAAAAATTTGCAAACATTTTTATAGAAGCTATAAATTAAATCGGGGATTAAAAGCTTAGAGTAAAAGTTAATTAGCCTATGATGCCCTGATGTATAGATGAAATATTTCCAGTTATTTATCTAATAGATATAAAAACCGGTAAAGAACTGCGGTGGCTATAAACCCGTCATCTATTTTCATAAATTAGCCTTTTGGGTAATAAACCTGATAAATTATCAATCAAATACGCCATTCAATTTTTAGATTTCAACAATCGCATTTTATAAGCAAAAAGTAATGTATAGGCATTGCTTCATCAAATTGTAATAAAAATACAATGTTGCTGTCATCAACACCGCATACCAAGCTTCGAATTAAATTGATTTGACAAAAGGGTAAGCGGGCTTTGGTCTTAAGCAATTTGCAAAGCATTGCGCCTTTTTTTGACTTTTACATCTAAAGGATATTTCCTTTTATCTAGGGAAGCAAACTATGCGCATATTGCAAATTAGCGACACTCATATGAGTCCAACAAAACCGCATTTTAATGCCAATTGGCAACCCGTCAAAGATTATATTTTAGACATCAAACCTGATATGATCATTCATACTGGCGACCTTGGCATTGACGGCGCTGATAAGGATGAGGATTTGCAATTTGGTATTGAACGCATGCGCTCGCTTAATATTCCTTTTGCAATCATACCCGGCAATCATGACGTTGGCCACCTTAATGGCGCGTTTCAACCGGTTGATGATATTCGTATTGCGCGCTGGCAAAATATTATAGGTCCTGACCATTGGTTTCATGATATAGATAACTGGCGGCTTATTGGCTTAAACAGCCTATTTATCGGACTTAATGATGCGCGTGATAATGCGCAGCAAAACTGGCTTAAAGAAACGCTTGAGGCCAGCAAAGATAAAAATATTGCAATTTTTGCCCATAAGCCACTTTTCATGGATAGCCCTTTTGAGGGGGAAACAGGATATTGGGGAATAGAACCCAAAAAGCGCCAAGAGCTATTGGATTTATTTGCGCAGTATCGGGTTAAGCTTCATGCAAGTGGCCACATCCATAAAAGCCATAAAGCCCATCATAACGGTATTGATTTTATTTGGACGGCACCAACATCCTATATCGTTGAATTTAACGAAACCGCCCTTCCTGGTGTAAATTGCCTTGGCGCTATTATGCATGAGTTTACAAAAGACAATGTAACAAGCACGCCAATATCTATTCCCGGGCTACAAAAATTCATCATTGATGACATTATCGGTGAAATCTATCCCATGCATTCAACAAGTGGGGATAAAAAATAATGAGCGCTTTTGCTTTACATAATATATCCAAATCTTTTGGCGATAATGTTATTTTAAAAAATGTTTCCATCGAGGCAAGCGAAAACGAATTTATTGCGCTTGTCGGCCCATCGGGCTGCGGTAAAAGCACATTATTACGCATAGCAGCAGGTCTTGAACATGCTGATAGTGGCAAAATCATTGTTGGAAAGCATGATATGACCCATGCGCGACCAAGCGAGCGTAATATTGCCATGGTCTTTCAATCCTATGCGCTATACCCGCATTTAACCGCAGGGCAAAATATAGCCGTTCCTTTAGCTATGCGCGATTTAACCGATACCCAGCGCTTGCCCATTATTGGCAGTTTTATGCCTGGCTATCGTGCAACTCGCCAAAAAATTGATCGCGCCGTAGCAGAAACGGCTGAAAGCCTAAAAATTGGCCCATTTTTAAATAGAAAGCCGGGGCAAATGTCGGGCGGGCAAAGGCAGCGTGTTGCCTTGGCCCGTGCATTGGTACGCCGGCCGAAAACCTTTTTGATGGATGAGCCTCTATCCAATCTTGATGCCAATTTGCGCGTGCATACGCGTGCTGAAATTGTGGATTTACACCGAAAGGCTGGCGTGCCGACATTATATGTTACCCATGACCAAACAGAAGCTTTGAGCATGGCAGACCGCGTTGCCGTTATGATGCATGGCAATTTATTGCAGATAGCAGCACCAACAGAGGTCTATAATAATCCAAGCCATATAGAGGTGGCGCGTTTCATCGGATCGCCGCGCATTAATATTATAACTGCCTTTTATAATGATGATGAGAAGCTCAATATTGCTGGAAAAATCATTAAGCCCAATGCAAGTCTTACCATTGGGCAAAAAGTGCAAATTGGTATCCGTCCCGAACATATCCGCATAAGTGATGAAACTTCACCAATAAAAGGCAATATTGCCCGTGTTGAATTTATCGGCAATGAAGTTTTAGCCGCAATCAACCTACCCAATGAAAGCGATGAATTAATTGCCCGTTTCACGCCAGAGGAAGCGATGTCGCTAAAAGTCGGCATGCCAATTCATCTTGATTTTGACGATGAAAAATTGCTGTTTTTTGATTCCGACGGATTGCGGATAAGATAAATCATCGCGTTTTATTTAAGCCTAAACACAAAGCGAACCGGGGAAGATCCAATGTCTGAGACCAGCATTTCAGCGCCTTACACGCCGACAATGCCTAATATTGCCAAATTACGAGCCAAGCGCGAAGAAAAATTAGCTTTTGCTTTGATGGCACCTGCACTTATTTTGGCACTATTACTGATTATATTACCGGTATTAGCTATCGCGATTTTAAGCTTCACGGATTTTGAACTTGGCTATCCAAATTTTGCCTTCACTGGCTTTAACAATTATATTGAATTATTTAATGACAAAAATTTTCGTATCTCCCTTCAAAATACAATAAAATATGTTTTAATTGTTACCCCAGCATCGCTTATTCTTGGCCTATTAAGTGCTTTGGCAATTAACAGCCTTAATAAGGGCAAAGCTTTTTTTAGGACTGTGTATTTTTTGCCTGTTGCCTCGCTCATTGTTGCAATGGCAACCGTTTGGCAATATCTATTTCACCCAACAGTCGGCCCAATCAACGGTTTTCTAGCAATATTTGGCATTGCAGGCCCCAATTGGCTTGGTTCAGCCAATAGTGCCCTTGGCAGCCTTGCAATTATTGGCATTTGGCAAACCATTGGCTTTAATATGGTTTTGTTTCTTGCTGGACTTACCGCTATTCCTAAAGATCTTTATGATGCGGCGGAAATTGATGGCGTGCGCTCACGCTTTGACAAATTCCGTTTAGTAACATGGCCATTACTTGGCCCCACGACGATTTTTGTTCTAACCATTTCCATCATTAACTCGGTTAAAGTTTTTGAAACCGTAAAAACCCTTACAGAAGGCGGCCCCAATAAATCGACTGAGGTTTTATTATGGACCATATATCAAGAGGGGTTCATCTATTTACGCGTTGGTTATGCATCTGCCATGACAATGGTATTTATCGCTATTTTACTCGTCATGATGTTGTTGCAACATCGCTTTGTTGAAAAACGTGTTCATTACCAGTGATAAAAACTATTCACAAATGCAATCGCCCATTCTTCCCCTTTCGACCTTAGGTAAAATAATGTCAATTTTTCGCATATCTCGTAATGGTTTTCTCGCACTTGGCACATTTATCTTTCTGTTGCCCTATATTTGGATGTTGAGCACTGCTGCAAAGCCACAAGACGAAATATTTACTTCTACTCTGTCGCTTATCCCGAAAAACTGGGCATTATTTGATAATATTGGCAAGGCCTTAACCCGCGTTCCTATGGCACAAATAATGCTAAATGGCATTTTTATTTGTCTGCTTATTTTGGTGGTACAAGTGGTCGTGGCTATTCCTTGTGCCTATGCGATGGCTAAACTTAAATTTCGCGGTGCGCGTTTTATGATCGCACTGGTTATGCTGGGATTATTAGTTCCTATTCACGCCACTGCCCTGCCCCTTTATGTCGCTTTTAGCAATTTAAGTATTTTAAATAGCTATACAGCAATGGGGCTACCGTTCTTCATTTCTGTATTTGGCATTTTTCTTTTTACGCAATTTTTTAAAGCTCTGCCTGACGACCTCTTACACGCCGCGCGACTTGATGGCATGTCAGAACTTGGCATCATAGCGCGGGTTGTTGTCCCTAATGCTTGGCCTGCAATAACTGCATTTTCAATCTTTTCTGTTGTTGCTCATTGGAATGACCTTTTTTGGCCATTAATCGTTATAACCGACATAAATAAAGCAACACCCCCATTGGGCTTACTTTATTTTCGCGCCGCTGAATCGGGCAGCGATTACGGTGTCTTGATGGCAGCAACATTAATCATCACCCTTCCCCTTGTTCTTGCATTCCTTTTTGCGCAACGCCGCTTCATTGAGGGAATAACCCTAACCGGCCTTAAAGGTTAAAACCATAACGGAGAGTACTTATGAAAAAAGTCTTAAAATCCATATGTGCCGCTATTGGCATATCGGTTGCACTTAGCGGTGCTGCTTTTTCGCAAACGACGTTAAAAGTCCATTATCCTATGCCGGGCTTTTTTAAAGACGTGATGGCAAAAATCTCACAAAAATATATGGAAGAAAATCCAAATGTTGTGATTAGCTTTGTTAATCCGTCAGATAATTATGAGCAAGGCATCCAGACGATTTTGCGCCAAGCTAATACGGCTGAACAACCAGATGTAACCTTTGTTGCCCTTAACCGTTTAAGAATGCTAAGTGAGCGCAATGTTGGCGTTGACCTTACCCCTTATTTAAAGGCCGAAAAGGATACGCTTGCCAAGCAAGGCTTTAGCGAAAATATCCTTAATCTTGCAAAAATTGGCGACAAGCAAGTAGGTCTTGCTTTTGCAACATCTAACCCAATTATGTATTATAATGCAGACCTTATGCGCGCCGTTGGTGAAAACCCCGATAATCCACCACAAAGTTGGGATGATGTTATTCGTATTGGCGCAAAAATTAAAGCGCTAGGCAATGGTGTATCAAGTATTCACTTACAATGGCAGGGAAATGATTGGATGTATTCCGCGCTGTTATTTGGTGCTGGCGGCACCATGCTATCGCAAGACGAAAAAACTGTTGCCTTTAATGGTCCAGAAGGCACCGCAGCATTTCACCTTATTGAGCGCTTGGTAAAAGAAGGCGGCATGCCAGAATTTACCGCAGACGCGGGATTGCAAGCCTTTGCCGCAGGTAAAGTTGGCTTTCAGTTTTATAGCAGCGCCGCATTACGCAACACAATCAATAGCGTTGGTGACAAGTTTGAATTAAGAACCGCAAAAATACCAGTTCTTAACCCTGAAAAAGCCAAACTGCCAACTGGTGGTAATGCGATTATTATTTTAACAACGGATCCTGAAAAGCAAAAAGCTGCTTGGGAATTTGCTAAATTTGCCGCAGGTCCTTATGGTGCCTCAGTCGTTGTTCCAGGAACTGGCTATGTGCCCAATAATGAACTTGCAGCCACATCACCTGAATATCTTGGCACATTTTATGAAGAAAATCCGCTTTTCAAGCCTTCACTTGAACAAATGCCATTAATGACACCATGGTATGCATTCCCTGGCAGCAATGGCGTGCGCATTACCCAAACTATTGTTGATAATATTGCCCGCATCGTTGGTGGCACAGCTGAAGCTGATACAGCCCGCGATGATGCCGCAGCCGAAGTACAAAAGCTACTACCGCGCCGTTAAAATTTTTGACAAAACTTAAAAAATGCCATGCAAATATTTAAACCATTTGCATGGTTTTTTTGGGGCTTTTTTTGGCGTTTATGCTATTAAACCGGTTTTTGGTTGACGCTCTAAAGCCGCCTTCAATTCTTGCAATTTTTTAGGATGTTTTGCAATCCATGCTTGATAGGCTTTAATATTGGCGATAAGTTTTTCCTTATCTTGCTTAGATAAAACACAGCGTGTCAGATTATAATCCAACAAATAGCCACCACCTGCTTGCTTAGCTTCAATAGCAACACCAATTGTTTGCTCTTTATCTAAAAATATAGGTTCTTGCCCTTTGCGTAGCCAAGTATATGCCATCATATTACGCATAGGGTTTGGCATAACGATATAATTTGGAGAAGGCAAATAGCGCAATCCGCTAGCGGCTATAGATTTGCTTAAACCATAATGATAATAAACTTTGCCGCGCCGTTTTGCATCATAAATACTAGCAATTTTTATAGCTTTTAAACAAACATCATTAGGAAAACGCCGCCAATAATAAACTTTCCACCATAGATATAGGCCGTAAAACCACACTGAAACAATTAAAAGTTGAAACGCTTTTGTTATCAACAGACTTAAAAAACGTATTTTAATTGTTTCAATACCAAATAAAAAACTAGTTCTACTTGGATTATCAACACTGCGAACCATTGGAGATGTGCCTTTCATCGTCAAGTTTTCTGGCGCTAGAAAAACTTGCCAACTATAAGGATAATTCTCAAAACCATCTCTTAAATCTTCTTCTTTATAACGATCGCCGGCATTAAATGTAACACCACAATTAACATAATCTAAAATACCCTCATATTTGTTACAGCCATATCCTGCATATGCATTTGGAATAACTTCATAATTTTTGGAAATCACCCAATCATTCCATAAACGCTTTATTGGATAGTAACTTGCGTAGAGCACAAGACCTGAAAAAAATAACGCAAAAAAAAGTGTCCAAAAAGACAATACTAATACAATGCCCCAATTAGCTCTATAGGTAAGACGAACTCTTTTAACTGGGATTTCTATAGGTAAAGTGTTATCTTTTATTTCTGTCATTAGGCACCACATTTTTAGCCAAAAAATTCAAGATATATAGAACGGTAATACCTCACTAAAAATCTTAATTTTATAAGTAGACACATTTAAAATCTATTTTATTTATATCAACATAGCTTTTGTTTTATTATAACTGGTTTTGACCATCTGCGTTTATTTCATGATGTCCAGATTTTTGATGATATAGAAGCTATTAAAATCCAAAGGAATATTACATGCTTAAAAAAGTTAATAATTAAAAATAATTGAAAATAATTGAAATTAATACTGTATTTATTACAGTATCAACATACTTTGCTAATTTTAAAACCCTGTTCACTTTATCACAAGAAGTGGTGCAGGTTATTATTGAAGCGGTAGGCTGTTCTAAACGCCTTATTTTAGCATATTATTGAAACGCCAAACTTGATTAAACTTTTTGTAAAAATCTGATAAGTTATTGCCCAAAAATTAGGCGATACCCCAATCTAATTCAAAATACTACTCATAAAAAAACATAGCTGTAAAAACATGCAATGAGGGCACTTCAATCCATTGATTTTGAAGTAAAGTGCCCAAGCATATAATGATTAATTGCCGCGCCCTAAAATTGTCTCCTATAAAACGTATTATCGCGCTTATAAATATCAGAAACCGGATCTTTTAAGCGTCCAAAAAACTTAAAATAGGGCAGCATTTCAGGTGTTTTTGTATTTTCTCCAACGAGAAAAGAAGTATTTTTATTGCTAAAACCAGCAAAATTTAAAATAGCAATATTCTGAAGATCTAGATTTTTCAATGTTTCAATCTTGGCCAGAATAGATAAATTTTGAAATTTAGTATTGTTTAAATTTAAGCTTTCCAAATTGCTTAAGCTACTTAAAATATCAAAATTTTCCACTGGTGTTGATGCAAGATCAAGCCCAAAGAGAGATCTAAGATCCTTAAGCGCTGAAATATCT
This sequence comes from Bartonella sp. HY761, assembly GCF_026743145.1. Lineage (NCBI taxonomy): Bacteria > Pseudomonadati > Pseudomonadota > Alphaproteobacteria > Hyphomicrobiales > Bartonellaceae > Bartonella > Bartonella sp. HY761. Next base: position 961,538 of record NZ_CP104887.1, on the reverse strand, counting down.
TTTAATGGGGTATTTCGCAAAGAAAGAACTTCAAGCCCTTCAAAGTTTTTAATCATATTTAAATCATCAAAATTACTATTATCCAACATTAAGAGTTTAAGCTTTGGCTGCTTATTAAAAACACTATTTTGGACAAATTTCGCATTGGTAAGGTTAAGAAAAACCAATTGCGGCAATGGTGGAAGATCAGAAGCATTTACCTTTTCAAAATTTATCAATTGTAGCTTTTGTAAATTGGTGAATTTTGCCAATTTTGCAATGTCACCACTATTAAGAGGCTCATCAATAGAAATACCTAGATCCTTATGGGTTTGATTTACGCATAATTTTTGTGTTTCTTTATCCAATGTTGATGGCTTATAACAAATGGTAAGACCATATATATTGGGCCAAATTTCCTGCCCTAAAAATTCAACTTGTTTTTCCCCGCGTAATTTCCGAACAAGACTTTCAATTTGGGCTTCATCTAACAGGTAGGTCTCTTTTGCTAGATTCCGCTTATTGAAAAGATCCTTACGATCCACTCTATTATCGCTCGGTCCTTCACCAAGTAATAATTTGGATACCTTATTTGGAAGTTTTAAAAATATTTTTTCATTAAGCCCACGAATATCTAACTCACGCACGCCCGGCAGCATAGAAAGATCTTTTACTTTAGTATTGGATAAAAGAAGTTGGTAAATGTAACCTTTTTGAGCCAAAGAAGAAACATCAGAAATATTGGTGCCGCGTAAATCAATTTCACCAAGTGAGGCGGTTTCACGAAGAGGCTCAATATTTTGAATTTTCGTTTCATTAAGCGAAATCTCGCTCAAGTTTTCCAGTCCGCGAATTGGTTCAAGGTCAGGAATTGATGCACCAGTTAAAATAAGGGAATAAAGCATCTTGAGCTTAGAAAGTGAGCTGTAATCGGTGGCCTTGCTACCGGTTAAATTAAGTTTTGACAAATTTTCAAGGGACGTTAAAAATTTTAGGTCAGTAATATTGCTATTGGCAAGATTTAAATCATCAAGCTCAGTAAAACGAGCAATGATTGCTGAGCTATTTTCATCAAGGGTAAGACCGGCAAGCGATAAAGTATTAAGTGTTTTTAAGTTTTTTAATGGCTCAAGATTTGTGACATAGGTTTTGTCAAGAAACAGCTCCCTGATATCTTTTAAATCTTCTAAAAACGATAAATCTGAAATATTACTATTCGATAGGTCCAAAGTGCTAAGTTTGTTTAATGATACAAGGGATTTAATCGTATCTTTATCAAGTGTTAAGCCATTCAGTTTTAAGGTTTTAAGATTAGGCAATTTTTCAAGGGTGCTAAAATCAGTCACCTTGCTATTAGAAATATTAAGCTCAATAAGATTGTCAAGGTTCTCTAAAAGACTGAGGTCGGAAAAGTTGCTATCGGATAAGCTTAAGAATTCAAGTTTAGTTAATTTTGATAAAAAGCTATAATCTTGCAATTTGGTATGATGAATGGACAAAAACTCTAAATTAGCTAATTCTTCAAAACCTAAAATTTCTGTGTTTTTTACATTTTTTAAATATAAAATTGTGAGTTTTGGCGCGTTTTTCAAAGGCGAAATATCGGTAAATGTGGAACCATCAAAACTTATTTGATAAAGTTCAGGCAAAGTTGGAAAACCTACAAGTGAATTTAATCCTTCACCATGGATACAAAAGCAAGAAACACGGGTTAATTTACCAAGATTTTGCCAATCTTGCTGCGTATAGCCTTTGGCAGGTGGAGTTAAACAAAATCCATCTTGATTGACACCAACGCGCTGCTTGCCAATTTGCACTATCGTTGGCTCATCAACCTCTTGCACGATCACTTCGCTTAAGGCGAAGCTTGGCATTAAGCACAGAGCAAATAAAATGACTAACTTTTGTTTGATAAAATTTAACATTGACCCACCGCTATTTGCATTGTTTTACAAGTATAAAAAATTATGATCAATACAATCGATTTCTGATACAGAAACTAAGAGAATAAATGATCTTAAAAGACACAATCTGCTAATAAGTTGTTCAATCGAAAGATTATAGAAATTTATTAATTATAATTTGTGACTTTTTAATGGAGTTATACTAATACTATTTTTGGGTGGATTTCTTTTAACGCTTTACAGTAAATATTATTATCATTCTAAACAAATAAAAAAATATCAAAACTTAAGGTATATCGCTTTTTTTTGTTTTTGCCTGTACAAGCACCTTTATAGCTAAAAAAACGGGCTTTAAGCACCCGTTTTATTAAAATTATAGAGCACTACTCACCATGTGAGCTTGGGCCATCATAAAACTCAATTGTAGCGTCATCAAGGGTTACTTCATCGCTGTCGCAGGTTTTCATTATCCAACTAACCAATTGATTTTTAGCGCTGTTTAAAACCGCAAAATCCTTTTCCTCAATAATATGGGCACCTAGGCAGCGCATGACTTGATCTTCTGAAACAAGGCGTTGTTCTTGTATCATTGCAATAGCATTTGCAATATGCTCATCACATTCGCTGCCTTCACAGCCTGTTTTTTCAACTGCAATTTCAACAAATTGATCATAAGCAAGGGAATAGAGGTATTTGTCACCTCCCCACAAGGCGGCACCTATAAAAACAAGGATGCCAAGTGGTATTAAAAGCCATTTTTTCTTCATGCTTACGACCTTTTATTTTTTAAATTTTACTGAGCCTAATCAACTATATTAACTACATATCATTTAAAAAATCGCTTCAAATATTGTGTTGCAGCACGCACAATCGTGCGGCCAAGTGCATTAGCCGCAGATCGCGTTGCTGACTTAATTGCAGCTTCGCCAACGCTTTGCCGATTGCTTGCACGCGGTGCCCGCTGTGTTTGACGCGATTGCTGTTGTTGTTGCTGCTCGCCAGCTTGCATCATTTGATCCAACCTGCGCCTTGTTGTTTCATCGTGGCTTTCTTGTTCATATTGCCCATAGACAGGACTTTGCGAGATTAAATTTTGCCGTTCTTGAAGGCTTATTGGTCCAATTTGCGAAACTGGAGGACGCATTACAACCCGCTCCACCATAGAAGGCACGCCTTTTTCTTCCAAGGTTGAAACAAGAGCTTCACCAGTTGCAAGATTGGAAATGACGTTAAACGTGTCAAAGCGCGGATTTGGTCTAAAAGATTGCGCCGCTATTTTTACCGCTTTCATTTCATTAGGCGTATAAGCACGCAGGGCATGTTGAATGCGATTGCCAAGCTGCGCCAAAACACTTTCAGGAATATCTGCCGGACTTTGTGAGATGAAATAAATGCCAACGCCCTTGGAACGGATAAGCCGCACCACTTGCTCAATGCGATCAACCAGCGCTTTGGGTGCATTATCAAACAGTAAATGCGCTTCATCAAAGAAAAATACAAGGCGCGGCTTTTCCGGATCGCCGATTTCTGGCAATTTTTTAAATAATTCCGACATCAACCAAAGCAAAAATGTTGAATAAAGACGCGGATTATTCATCAATTTTTCAGCAGCCAACACATTGACAAAGCCACGTCCATCAATTTGACTGCGCATAATATCGGCAAGACGCAAAGCAGGTTCGCCAAAAAACAACTCGCCGCCTTGGGTTTCAAGCACCAGCAATTCACGTTGGATTGCACCAAGGGACGCCTTGGAAACATTGCCATAACGCGCAGAAACGTCTTTACTTTCCTGCGACAGGTAATTTAGCATGGCCCGTAAATCACTCAAATCTTTTAAAACAAGCCCTTCATCATCGGCAATTTTGAAAGCAATATTAAGTGCGCCTTCTTGTGCGGCGGTAAGATTTAGCAAGCGCGACAATAATAGCGCACCCATTTCACTAATTGTTGCGCGGATCGGGTGGCCTAACTCGCCAAATATATCCCAAAACACAACCGGGCTTGCTTGCATTACCATATCATCGAGACCAACATCGTTAGCGCGTTGCGTGATTTTTTCCGACTTTGTGCCAGCTTTTGCAATACCCGATAGATCACCTTTCACATCGGCACAAAAAACCGGTACGCCCTGCGCCGAAAATGATTCAGCCAATACTTGCAACGTAATGGTTTTACCCGTTCCTGTTGCTCCCGTCACAAGACCATGGCGATTGGCATATTTTAGCCAAAGATATTCACCATTTTTTTGGTTTTGATCCGCGCCATCATAAGCACCAAGAAAAATTTTGCCCTGCTCTACCATATTCATACTCCTGAATCTGATAAGCAATAGCACAAATTCGCTTAAATAAACCTAACAAAATGCAAACAATCATATCACTAAGTTGATTATTTAAACATCAGCTCAATAAAAAACTTATATTAGCAGATTGATTTTATTATCTAAATGAAAAATCGTTACATTTTTCCCAAATTTTAAAATTTGGCATCACCTTGTAAATAAAATTGATGACCGATAAATTTGCGTGCCGCCATTAGATCATAACCACCCGCAACCGATATCATATCATTCACTTTGACCTTTGCATTAATACCGATATTTGCTGATGAACGACCCGCATTTTCTCCTTCACTGATAAAGCTCATATTGCTTGCATCACTGAAACTTGAACGCAAACCAACTTTATTATCCAAAACTTCATAACGATAAAGCCCATAAGCATTGAGTTCAATATTGCCGCTAGTGACAACCATAATATCTGCTCCGATATGGGGCCGCATGGAATTAACATTTTTTGCATCAACACTAAGCGGAATTGCGCCGCCATGCTCTTTATAGCTACCAAGACGCACAAGGCTATAATCCAAACCAACTTTGGGTAGAAGACGCGCATTTACCCCAATATCATAGCTAAGCACCATTTGGGCGGTTAAACGACCACTATTAACATCAAGATCAGCCTGATTGCGGCCACCCAAAGTATCACTGCGGTTTTGATCATATCGACTAAAGCCATAAGCACCAATCAAGTTGAAACTTGGGGTAAAATTTTCTGTCAAAGCAATATTATCGGTTTTAAGTCCAGCAGTTAATAAAAAGCTATTGCTCTTTGCGTCATAACCATCGGCGCCCGATAAATCACCATGAAGATAACCAACACTTGCACCCAAAATGATTGTGTCAAGCCGGTGGGTAAAACCCGCAGATATACCACCATAATTTGCATCAAGTTTAGAATGAGATGTATCTACGGCACGATATCTATCCGCAGCTCCCATTGGCCTTGCCCAATAGGTCATTTGTGAAAGACCATTTTTAGTATTTCCATTCACCAACCGATCACGCGTTTTTGGCAGAGCTTGCAAAAACGGTGTTGAATCTTGTGATGATGATGCTTGCGGTTCAACATAGGCAAGCGGAGCTTGCAAAACGGGTACTTCTGTCTGCTGTGCAGCTTTATCAATTTCGCTTTGTAAGCTTAAGGTCATACGGTCATGCATTGCCATGGTTAGGCTTGGTAATCGTGTCGTATCATGGGCGGTTAAGCTACGCGCATGCTGCTCTAACTCTTTTTCGTTACGGCTATTATATAATTTATCAAATGCACGGTTTAAATTTGCATGTGAAGCATTTTTACTATCAAGCCGCAAAATATTTTCTAGTGAAAAACTAGCATTTTTATTGGCGCCAGATAATAAATGTGAAGGCAAAAGCAAATCACCGCCCGTATCATTGGATCCATTTGAACCATTATCGTTTGGTTGATTACCACCACTATTTACCCAACTATTGTCGTTATCATTAATATTGGTATTATTTCCAGGCTCGCTATTACCAGCCGTCGAGCCACTGCTTTCGCTTTCATGGCTACCATTGCCACCACTTTCATTACTGCCATTACCACCGGTTGAACCGCCGCTTTGATTTTCATTACTGCTATTTCCACCAGCTGAACCGCCACTATCGCTTTCACTGCCATTACCACCAGTTTCAGTTGGATTTTCACTGCTACCATTACCACCGGTTGAGCTACCATTTTCATTTTCGTCGCTGTTATCACCACCACCGGTATTTCCTGTACTTTTCGGTGTCATCACCAAGCGATAATCTTGGTTACCTTCACTTAATACAAGCTGATAATTATAAAAAAGGGTTTCACCGGCAACATTTTCTGGTGCGACATCAAACTGCCCTGCTATTGGATTGCTTCTACTTTCTAAAAAAGGAGAATTGATTGAGGACGTTGCGGCACTTCGTCCCATTCCATAATTAGATGACAAAACTGTAGCAGTATTGGCAAAACCAAGCTGAAGCTTGGCTCCATCCTCAATAGTAACAGTACCAAAACTCATTAAACCAGATTTTTGCTTCGCCGCATCAAGATCAATAATAGTTTCAACAACCGCATCCTTACCAAAAAAAGCCGAACTATTGTCATCACCATATACAGCCCAACCTTGAGCGGCTTCAGAATTTTGGCGTAAATAAAGATTGCCTGCCTGCATATTGAACTGGCCCGAACCTATATCAATCGCCCTGCCATTATCGCTAGCTAGAAGATCAAGGCTACCACCATTTATGGTAACCCTTTCACTTTTAAGACCAATACTATTGTCACCCCTAGCAACAATTTTAACGCTACCATCATCAAGCGTAAAACCCGATGTTGAGTCATTGCTATTCGCAATTTCGATGCCTGTACCTGCCTCACTTACATCAATAGAAAGATTGCCTTTAATGAGCTTAACCCCGCCTTGCTCAAGATATAGACCTTTACCGCCTGTTTTTGCGAGAATAGCTAAATCACCACCATTTTGCGTGAAAGCTTCACCAAAATCATTTTCCGCACCACTTGCCTTCGAAACACTTCTTAACCCAACACCATTTTTTTGCGCATTGATCCGAATTTGACTATCATCACCGAATAAAACATAGCGGGCATCTTTTTCAAGAAGAACACCTGTTGAGCCCAATCCATCAGCCAAAATTATATTACTACCGGCACTTTGTGAAAAACGCCCACTTACTACTGCACCCGTTGATTGACGTGCATTTTGAGGGTTTAACGCCGTAATACTAAGAGTACCACCATTTAAAATATATTCACTTCCACTAACACCAACACCACCTCTGTTAAAAATATTGAGATGTCCTCCTGCTTGACGCACACTACCTTGCCAGCCAATTGGTAATGCATTTTTTGCGCTTTGCCCAACGCTAGTCTCAATCGTCACTGCGCCATTTTCTAAGGTTAAATCGCCCTTTACTGCAGTGCCAGCTGTGGCCGAGGCACTAAGCCGACCAGTTAGCATATCGACAACGACATTATTGGCTTTCAAACCAACTTGACCGTTAACTTGTGAAGAAATCTCAGTATGCCCACCTTGCTGCAAAAACCTACCAACTTCGAAAGAAAGTCCAGGACCCGCATCAACTATTAAAGTGCCATCTTCAATTACAAATTGATTAACCTTAAAATTATCGCTACGTCCAGTGTTGTTATTTTGCCCATTTAAGTGCAATGCAATATCAGGATGATTGGTGTTTAGCCTATTTAAAGTCGGATAAGATGCGCTTTCTCCATGATCATACAAAACATAGCTTGTATTAGCTTCGCTTGGTATTTTTAAAAAATAATTGCCATCGCCATTGCTATTAACAAAGTTTGCAAAATTACTCGGAGCAATAGCCGTTTCATTTGCGTCAGCCGAAAAAGCAATACTGTAACCACCATCGATTAGCGCCAGAGATACAATGCCAGTTGCAACAAGTGCAAGCATAGCACAACCAGAATTGGCCTTACGCTGGAAAGATTGTAAAACATTACAAACGATCAAATTGTGATTAAATGCCATAAGTCCCTCTCTTCAACTTGCAGTTGAAGCATAGGCATAATAACGCCCCGCAACATAAAAGCATAAGAAAAATACCTAGCTTATGCTGGGTATAGAATAACAAATATTAAAAGTTAATACTATATTAAACTTTAGAACATTTAATGAACAAATTAAATATAACTTAATTTTTTATAAAAACTTTAAATAATAATAAACATTAAATTGCATAAATACAAAAAAAATACAACTAAAGATTGATTTATATTTTAATAATAAATATAAAAAATAATTTATAATTATATAAATTTCAACTTAATTATATTTGCTAAAATTTAAATACTAAATAAACTAATAATAATAGAATTTATCACCACAACAATAGCAAGCGATATCGCATAAAATTCTAAACCACTGAAATAAATGAGAGTTAAACAAGTTAAGAAAACTACCATTTCGGCCATAATTCGCGGTAAAAAGGCCAAGCGGTTAGGTGCTTTTGGCGCTATATAAGTTGCCCAAAAAACAATAATCATTATTGGCAAAATCAAACCACTACCAAATTTAAAAATGGCTTGATCAAATCGACTAAAGCCGCAATAGCATAGAGACGCGATTATTAATAATTCTAATAAAAATCTTAGACTATCATTAATAAGTTTAACAAAATTCAAAATATTAGCTTTCAAATGAATAAAAAAGCGCCGCTATTTTTAATAGCAGCGCTTAATCCTCTCTCTTTAATTGCAGTCTTCACATGTGTGGATGCAATTATTCCCACTCAATCGTACCAGGTGGCTTTGATGTCACATCATAGACAACGCGATTAATGCCGCGCACTTCATTGATAATGCGGGTTGCAGCACGGCCTAGGAAATCCATATCATAATGATAGAAATCAGCTGTCATACCATCAACCGAAGTTACGGCACGCAAAGCACAAACAAATTCATAAGTGCGACCATCACCCATAACACCAACAGTTTGCACAGGAAGCAATACAGCAAAAGCTTGCCAAATCACATCATAAAGGCCGGCTTTGCGAATTTCATCCAGATAGATTGCATCGGCTTCACGCAAAATATTAAGTTTTTCACGGGTAATGCCACCTGGACACCGAATAGCAAGACCAGGACCAGGGAAAGGATGGCGTCCGATAAAGTTAGCAGGCAAACCAAGCTCGCGACCAAGCGCACGCACTTCATCTTTGAACAATTCACGCAAAGGTTCAAGCAATTTCATATTCATGCGCTCAGGCAAGCCGCCTACATTATGATGGCTTTTAATGGTAACCGAAGGTCCGCCAGTAAAGGAAACGCTTTCAATAACGTCTGGGTAGAGTGTACCTTGCGCCAAAAATTCTGCACCGCCGATTTTTTTGGCTTCCGCTTCAAATACTTCAATAAACAAGCGACCAATGGTTTTGCGCTTTTCTTCCGGATCACTCATCCCTTCGAGGGCATCAATAAACATATCGGATGCGTCAACATGCACAAGCGGAATATTATAGGTCTCACGAAACATTGAAACAACTTCCGCGGCTTCATTTTTGCGCAACAAGCCGTGATCGACAAAAATACAAGTAAGCTGATCGCCAATTGCTTCATGAATAAGAACGGCAGCAACAGAAGAATCAACACCGCCGGATAGTCCACAAATAACTTTTGCGCCACCAACTTGTTGACGAATTGCCGCAATGGCTTGCTCACGATAGGCGGCCATTGTCCAATCGCCTTTAAGACCGGCAATTTTATGAACGAAATTTTGGATTAGCAAATGGCCATCAGGTGTATGGACAACTTCTGGATGAAATTGTACGGCATAAAAATGACGCTTCTCATCAGCAATGGCGGCAAAAGGTGCGCCTTGCGATGTTCCAATGACCTTAAAGCCTTCTGGCAAGGCAACCACACGATCGCCGTGGCTCATCCACACTTGATGACGCGAGCCTTTTTCCCAAACGCCGTCAAATAATGGGCTATCTTGGTCAACTTGCAAAAAAGCACGACCAAATTCGCGTTCATGGCCAGCCTCGACCTTGCCACCCAATTGCTCGCACATGGTTTGCTCACCATAGCAAATGCCAAGAACTGGAATACCAGCTTCAAATATTTCTTGTGGTGCACGCGGGCTACCAATATCTGTGGTAGAATGCGGGCTACCCGATAGGATAACGGCTTTTGGCTTTATGCGATGAAAGCCTTCGACTGCCGATTGAAAAGGAACGACTTCAGAATAAACGCCAGCTTCACGCACACGTCTTGCAATAAGCTGCGTTACTTGGCTGCCAAAATCGATAATAAGGATACTGTCAGGATGTTTTGTGCTCATGCATAGCAGATAATGAATTTCGGCAAAAAATGCAATTGTCTTAATCGTAATATCCTACCACATTTGTAGAAATCCACATCAAGACGATGTGTTTAACCTTGCTTAAACGCAGTACAAGAACTTTTATTACCCCAAAGGCATCAAAATAGCTTTGATAAAGGGTAAATAAAACTATGCTAACAGACCAAATGCGAGCTTTGATCAAGTAGCTAAGCTTATTTAAAAATCCTTACATAACGCTAATTCAATCACTTAATAATCAAGACTAGAATCAGGATTACAAACAAGATCACTGATGCTTTTGGCAGCTAAGGCCTGCCTCTTTTGTGCGTCATTTGCACATGGACGCAAATTGGTAATAACATCATAGCCTTTTTGCTTCAAACAGCCTTGTACATAACGCCAACGCAGATTTTCATTGCGATCAACTGTTGAATAGGTTGGTGGAATATAAACACCGCCAACCCTACGACAAAAAGCACCGCCGCCGCCAGTACCAACACAACTCACATAACCTGGGTCATAAAACCCACCATTGACAGTTGTGCTTAACTCTGCAGGTACTTGCTTGAATGATGCTATCTTACAGCGATCAAGGTCGCCTTGCTTTTGTGCAAGCGTTGCACCTGGCTTAAATAATGCCGTATGAGACATTGTCCCACAAGAAGCCAATAAAGCTGTCAAACCGAAAAATGATAGAAATAGTTTTTTCTTCATAGCACCACCCACATAATATTAAAATCATAAGCGATATTATTGATGCTGTCTATCATTATCAAACATTGTCTATTGGCTTTTCTCCAATTTATGCAAGTGGGCGGCGCATTTGATAGGCCTGTTAGCACCTATACACACTCAACACACAACCAATTAGAATAGCTTTAATAAAGACCAATAAAAAGAAGTTTACTTCACCGGCATGCGTAAGCTCACAATGGTCCCCTTGCCCTCCCGTGAGAAAATACGCAATGTACCCCCATGCAACTCAATCAATGAACGCGAAATAGCAAGGCCAAGACCAGAGCCGGTATGGGTTTTGGTAAATTGATTTTCCACCTGCTCAAATGGCTGCCCTAATTTGTTTAAAGCCGTCTTTGGAATACCCACGCCACTATCAGCTATCGTTACAAACAACATTTTGTTTTTAATGGAACTATGAACGGATACATGACCACCAGCTGGCGTAAACTTTACCGCATTGGATACTAAATTTAAGAAAATTTGCTTCAAAGCGCGACTATCGGCATACATGGGCATGGTTTGAGCAACTTTGGCTGCCAGTGCCACATGTTTTTCTTGTGCGGTAATTGCCATAATACGCAAAGTATCGCTCATTACGGTTGCAGCATCGAGCTGTTCACGATCAATGGAAAAACGACCAGCTTCGATTTTTGACATATCAAGAATATCATTAATCAATGTCAATAAATGCGTACCCGATTTAGTAATATCTTCCATATATTCATTATAGCGCTCATTGCCAAGCGGTCCAAAAGTTCCTGCGCTCATCATCTGTGAAAAACCGATAATTGCATTAAGTGGCGTACGCAATTCATGAGACATATTAGCCAAAAATTCAGATTTGGCGCGGTTTGCACTTTCAGCACGGTCTTTTTCTTCCTTCAACTGTTCATTAAGAAGTGAAACCTGCTCAGTCTTTTGTTTTTGTGCCGTGCGCGATGTACGCAACTCAGTCACGAAATTATACAAACGTTTTTGCACATCTATCGCTTTTTGCGCAGCCTCTTTAAGGGCAGAAATGTCCGTACCCACCGAAACAAAACCACCATCCTCAGTGCGCCGCTCATTTACTTTTAGCCATTTTCCATCAAGAAGTTTACGCTCATAAGTAGTATTACCTTCTTCGTCCCCCTCAAGCACGGTTTCAAGAAGCGGAGCACGCGCTTGTGCCTCAACATAGGTACGAGAAGCGCCGGGCACCAATAGATTGGCTGATAAGGCTGCATGTTCTCTATACTTGCTATTTGACATAACAAGACGTCCATCAGCATCCCAAAGCACAAATGCTTCTGAAATATTTTCAATAGCATCGCGAATACGTCGGTCAGCTTTAGCGGTTTGTTCTGCAAATTGATGCTGTTCGCTAACATCGAAAGAAATACCAACAAGATGCGGCTCATCACTACCTGCAACCTCAGCGCGAATACGCATCCAAACATTATGGCCATCGCTATGACGCATCGGCACATTAATATCAATATGATCAACTTCACCGTTCATCGCACGGCGCGCAACATCATAAAGATCAAAATCTTTCGGATCTACGACAGCGGCAACCTCAGATACTGAAAGCAACGCATCATAAGGACGATAGCCCAACATCTCATACATAGAACGCGACCAATAGATACGACCACGGGCCATATCCCAGTCCCATAAGCCGCAACGACCACGCACCATAGCCGTATCAATACGTTGCTGTATGCGATCGGCGATAGCATCGGCATCGCGCGCTCTTGTTGCTTGACTGAAATAGGCATAGAGAATGGCCAACATTACCCCAACAGTACCAGCAAAAAGCGTAATATTGAGCGATAAGGTTTTACGCCAATCAGCGAGCATTTTTTGCTGAGACAATGCAACAAAGATACGGTAACCAGCAGTTTCGCTCATAGCCGCATAGGCAGGATCATTATTAATCAGAACGTTCATAATACCTGCACCTGCCCCCATAACAAATAAAGCGGGTGTGTCACTTACCTGATCAGAAAGCAGCTTTCCAATCAGCGGTTCAAAACCAGATGCTGCAACAACAACGCCATTAGCATCGACAATAGCAATAACGGCGGCAGGATTTACTAAACTTGCACTACGAAAGCGCAACAAAATATCCTGCAGGGCTGCATTAGACAATCTACCTTTCGACCCGTCATTAACTGCCGCAACACGATCAATTGCTGAAGCTATATGGCCGGTTGAAAGCGTCAACGCCGCACGCGAACTGCTTTCAATACCCACACGCCACTCATAAAGAGAAAGACCGCGAACCAGTGCCAAAATAATAAGGAAAAAAGCTATAAGCAAAGGGATAGAGCGCCGCATCCAAGGCTCAATCCTCAACATTCTTTTATAAGCTGGACCTGAAATAAGGTTTACATGCGCAGACATATCCAACCGATGCTTTACCGGCTTTTTTTTGTCAGCAAATGCTCCTTTGGCCGCGTCCAACGCGTCCATTCTTGCCATAGGCGGCCCCTCTTCCAAAGATTAGAAATCACTGCAACTGATTCGCATATACAGCACTTGAATAGCTGCAATGAATCAAAACTGATTCGCTATGTCCAGCATTTTCTTAACTTTAGCTTAACTTTTATTCATAACGTATAAATACCATTAATAACCAGTCACTTAAGCGATAATAGTTTTTTCTTTTCAAAAATATCATATGCGATAAATGATCCTAACGGATATTTGAAAATATGTTTTGCAAACACATCTAAAATTAAAAAAGCAAAGACAACAAAATAAAAAATATAGCGCTGCAAACATTTTTAAAGGTTTCAATAACTAAAACTCACAAATAAGTGCATTTCAAAATCCATGTTAGCGCTCTATTAAAAAAGAATATTGAACAAATGCTGCATTTTTTTTTAATATGATAAAAGACCAATCAATATAGTTATCAATAGTGTAAAGGCATTTTTGGAGCAATAAGGGCAAAAACCTAAATCAACCTCTACTTATCGACCATGTACTAAAACCGAAAAATTAAGGCGCGCAACCACTTTTTCACTAAATGGATGCGCTTAAAACACCATGAGATTGTTGAGTTAACTAATACCCATCAATTTTGCCAATAAACCAATGACAACTTGATAGAGTAAACAATGCACGCAATTGAAATTTGGCTAGAAGCCTGTATTCAACACTATGGAATATTCGCCTATTTCTTTATTCTGTATTTTGAATCCTTGGGGTTACCTTTACCTGGCGAAAGCGGATTAGTGGTTGGATCATTGCTCGCCGCCGCTGGCAAGCTAAGCTTACCTGGCTTATTAGTAGCCTGTTTTTTGGGAAGTGTCCTTGGCGATTGTACCGGATATGCAATCGGTCATTTTGGAGGTAAAAAGCTTTTGCTGCGCTACGGCTATTTGATTAAACTAACACCCGAACGGCTAGATAAATTTGAAAACCAACTGAACCAAAAAGGTTTTTTCTTTGTTGCAACCGCAAGATTTATTGTAATTGCACGACAATTGAATGGCATCATTGCAGGATCAGGCGGTATGGCATTCCATAAGTTTTTTATTGCTAATATTATCGGATCTGCAGCTTGGACACTTGTTTGGGGAGCCGGCCCCTATATCGTGAAAGTTTTTTTCTCATAAAACAATAAAATTAAAAAATTCTTCAAACTTATAATAAAATATTATAATAAAATACTATATAAATATTTAAAATTTATTTTAAAATGCCACCACAATAAATAAGTGAAAGTATATTTTTGTTTACCACCATAGAACAAAAACACTTTTAAATATGATTGTGATATTGTAAACATAAAAAAGAATATGCGCTCTAGGTAAACCAATATTGTAATTATCACATAAATTACAATGTAAAAGGATGAATGATGAGGCCCGAGGATATTGCAGCCGTCCGGCAATTAGAATTATTTGCCAATGTGAAAGAAGAAACCTTTCAATCATTGATCAATGGGGGCTTTTTACAAAATTTTCCAGAAGGCGTTGTTTTAATCCATCAAAACCAACGAGCAGATTTTTTATATATTTTAATTGAAGGCAATATTGAGATGTTTTCCTATACAGAGGAAAAGCAAACCATCCTTGATATTGTTGAGCCAGTAGGCCTTTTCATTCTAGCGGCAGTTTTAAATGACGATGTATGCTTGCAATCAGCGCGGACTTTAAGCAACGCAACAGTGCTAATGATACCAGCAGAACAAGTTCGCCAAGCGATTGAAGAAGATATAACCTTCATGCGTGCCGTTGTCCGCGAATTGGCAAAACGTTATCGTCATACGGTTAAAGAACTCAAAAACCAAAAATTACGTTCATCATCTGAACGGTTGGCCAATTTTCTTATTAAATTTGCCAAACAGCAAAATCAAACCCATTTCATCGATTTACCATGTGAAAAGAGGTTAATTGCACGCTACCTTGGCATGACAGCCGAAAACCTTTCCCGCTCATTTTCGCAACTCGCCAAACATGGTATTAAAGTTGATGGCTCTCGCGTTGTCTTTGTTGACATGCATAAGCTTGAACTTTTCGCCCGACCCGACCCGCTAATTGATAAAATTGAGCCGCAATAATAGTAGTGAAAAAATAGAGCTAAAACATTATTTCTCTATTTCTTTATGCCTTACCACGTGGTGCTTGCTTCATAAAATTTGTGTACTGCAAAATAGCGCTTAATTAAAGGCCATCAACACATATATTTGAAGCATCATCTTCGTAAGTTAGTTTTTTAATTTTGATAAAAATTGGATTTACAGTCGTTTTATGAGCACACTTATAAAGCTTGAAATAGTCAAACATCCAATAACTTAAATAGTTTTGCTCAAGCATCATATCTCCACCTACTATCTTAACACTGCTCGCGTCCTTTTACCGCAGATCAAATGCAATTGATGAAGATAAATCCGTATCCCAAGATTACAACCAGCTAATATTTTTTCCTAAATAAGGTTAAGTTGTTCGCAATTTTTTGAAGAAAATTTTGCAGCGATCAGCATTTTCGTAAACTGAAAGTTGCACAGGCAAAATTGCGTAGCCGCCGCACTACTAAACTTAACAAATTTTCCTTTTAACGACACATAAAAGAAAAACTTACAACTATTGACAAGCTATACCTGATCATCATTGAGCCCACCTGCTTGAAGCTAACGATATATTAGGATTTTCACCGGATTAAATGCTTTATGACAATAGCGCGCTCTATTACCGACGTTAGCAAAGCTTCCTCCTGAAAGGAAAAATTGCCATATTGCGTCAATGCTGCTATCGACGTTAATTCCTTTACAGCTGCAACAGCCCGCTCGTCCTGAAGACTGATCTTGTCGTATTGACTTTGAAAATATTGAACTGTTTCAAAGCGGCTATTTTTCTGTAATTCACTTATCAAAATACCAATATCAACCAATAATTCCGCATACATAAAAAAACACCCTAATAAAACAAAAGCCCGCTTTTGCTGAACAAAAGCGGGCTTCATTTTTTTAAATCAATAAAACTTATTCCGCAGCAGATGCGTTTTCAGTCATATCTGTAAGCATTGCACTTGCTGTTTCCGCGCCAGTTGATTTACGACGCTCGTCAACGATAAGATCATCACGAGTTGTAGCAATGCGGCGGATTTGTGCCATACTACCACCAGTACCTGCAGGAATAAGGCGGCCAACAATGATGTTTTCCTTCAATCCTTGCAATGTATCAATCTTACCTGCAACTGAAGCCTCAGTAAGAACACGGGTTGTTTCCTGGAAGGAAGCAGCCGAGATAAACGAAGGTGTTTGCAAGGATGCCTTAGTAATACCAAGAAGTACTGGATTACCAAGTGCAGGTGCTTTACCTTCTTCGATCAAGCGTTCATTAACTTCTTCAAGTTCGATACGGTCAATATGATCACCAACGATGTAGCCAGATTCACCAGATTGAGTAATTTCAACCTTCTGCAACATTTGACGTACAATAACTTCAATATGCTTATCATTGATCAACACGCCTTGTAAGCGATAAACTTCCTGAACCTCATTAACGAGATAAGAAGCCAAAGCCTCAACACCCTTAATAGCAAGGATATCATGCGGTGCTGGATTACCATCAAGTACATAATCGCCTTTTTCAATCTGATCACCATCCTGGAAGTGGAAAGGCTTGCCTTTAGGGATCAAATATTCTGCTGGCTCTTCTGTATTATCATCTGGCTCAATAAGGATACGGCGTTTGTTTTTGTAGTCGCGTGCAAAACGGATAGTACCACTGATTTCAGCGATAACCGCATGGTCCTTTGGACGACGTGCTTCAAACAATTCAGCAACGCGTGGAAGACCACCGGTAATATCCTTAGTCTTGGTGCTTTCCATTGGCAGACGGGCAATAACATCACCTGCTTGTACGTGGGCACCAGGTTCAACTGATAAAATAGTTGCCATAGACACCATGTAACGAGCTTCACCACCACGAGCAAGCTTTGCAATTTTGCCTTTCTTATCGGTAAGGATAATAGCAGGCTTCAACTCTGCACCGCGTGGATTTGCACGCCAATCAATAACCTGACGCTTGGTAATACCTGTAGACTCATCGGCGGTTTCTGTCACAGAAAGACCATCGATCATGTCTTCAAAAGCAATATAACCTTCAACTTCAGTTAAGATTGGGCGGGTATATGGATCCCACTCGGCCAAACGTTGACCGCGTTTTACCACATCGCCATCATCGACAAACAGATGAGAACCGTAAGACACACGATGTGAAGCACGTTCTTTACCTGTTGCATCCTTAATAAGGATTGCCATATTACGGCCCATAACCACTAAATTACCTTCAGAGTTACGAACAACGTTGCGGTTACGCAACTCAACATGGCCTTCGTAAGAAGCTTCAAGATAAGAAGAATCCACAACCTGCGCTGTACCACCCAAGTGGAAGGTACGCATGGTTAGCTGAGTACCTGGTTCACCAATCGACTGCGCAGCGATAACACCAACAGCTTCACCTTGGTTAACTGGCGTACCACGTGCAAGATCGCGACCGTAACACTTAGCGCAAACACCATAACGTGTTTCACAGGTAAGAGCCGAGCGAATCTGAACCGTTTGAATACCAGCTTCTTCAATCTTTGCAACGTCAGCCTCTTCAATCATGCGACCAGCTTCAACAATGATTTCACCCGAAATTGGATGAAGAATGTCAAGCAAGGCTGTACGACCAAGCACGCGCTGACCGATTGATGCAACGATCTGACCCGCATCGACAATTGGCTGCATGGTGAGACCCTTAACCGTGCCGCAATCCACTTGCGAAATGATTGCATCTTGTGCAACATCCACAAGACGACGTGTCAAGTAACCAGAGTTAGCAGTTTTAAGCGCCGTATCAGCAAGACCTTTACGTGCACCGTGGGTTGAGTTGAAGTACTCATTCACGGTTAGGCCTTCTTTAAAGTTTGAAATAATCGGAGTTTCGATAATTTCGCCAGAAGGCTTAGCCATAAGACCGCGCATACCACCAAGCTGCTTCATTTGGTTTGCAGAACCACGAGCACCTGAATGCGACATCATATAAATCGAATTCATCTGTTTTTGACGACCCGTTTCTGGATCAAACTCAACAGCTTGAATGCGCTTCATCATTTCTTCAGCAACACGGTCGGTACATTTACCCCAAGCGTCAACAACTTTGTTGTATTTTTCGCCTTGAGTAATCAAACCGTCATTATATTGTTGCTCATATTCTTTTGCCAATGCTTCCGTTTCAGCAACAAGGCGAGCCTTGCTATCAGGAATGACCATGTCATCTTTACCAAACGAAATACCGGCGCGACAAGCATGAGCAAAACCAAGCTGCATGATACGGTCACAGAAAATCACTGTTTCCTTCTGTCCACAATGACGATAGACGTGGTCAATCATCTTTGAGATATTTTTCTTGGTCAATTCTTGGTTGACAATATCAAATTGGACATTTGGATTTTTGGGCAGCAATTCACCAACAATAAGACGACCTGGTGTCGTATCATAAACTTTTGATACCCAATTGCCATTTTCATCAAGATTCTTGTAGCGACCCTTGATCTTGGTGTGTAGCGTCACAGCTTTGGTTTCCAAAGCATGACTTAACTCACCTTGGTCAGCAAAAATCATGCCTTCACCTGGCTCGCGCTCGGCTTTAATCGAAAGATAATAAAGACCAAGAATCATATCCTGTGATGGCACAATAATTGGCGCACCATTTGCAGGGTGCAAGATATTATTGGTCGACATCATCAAGACGCGAGCTTCAAGCTGAGCTTCAAGCGATAATGGTACGTGAACAGCCATCTGATCGCCATCAAAGTCAGCATTAAATGCTGTACAAACAAGCGGATGAAGATGGATAGCCTTACCTTCAATCAAAACTGGTTCGAATGCTTGAATACCAAGACGGTGAAGAGTTGGCGCGCGGTTAAGCAACACTGGATGCTCACGAATAACTTCGTCAAGAATGTCCCAAACTTCTGGACGTTCTTTTTCCACCAATTTCTTGGCCTGTTTCACAGTAGAGGAGTAACCCTTGGCATCAAGACGCGCATAAATAAATGGCTTGAACAGTTCAAGCGCCATTTTTTTAGGCAAGCCACATTGATGCAATTTAAGTTCTGGACCGGTCACGATAACTGAACGACCTGAATAGTCAACGCGTTTACCGAGCAAGTTTTGACGGAAACGACCTTGCTTACCCTTAAGCATATCAGAAAGAGATTTCAACGGACGCTTATTAGCACCGGTGATAACGCGGCCACGACGACCATTATCAAACAAGGCATCAACCGCTTCTTGAAGCATACGCTTTTCGTTGCGAATAATGATACCAGGCGCGCGCAATTCGATCAAACGCTTTAAGCGATTGTTACGATTGATAACGCGGCGATAAAGATCATTCAAATCTGAAGTCGCAAAACGACCACCATCAAGTGGCACCAATGGGCGCAAATCAGGCGGAATAACCGGTACGATTTTCATAATCATCCATTCAGGACGATTACCAGATTCAAGGAAGTTTTCAACGATTTTCGAGCGCTTCAACAATTTCTTTTGTTTTAACTCAGAAGTTGTTTCGGCAAACTCAGCCCGTAAATCACCAGCAATTTTTTCAAGCTCCATTGAAGCCAAAAGCTCATAGATAGCTTCCGCACCAATTAAAGCTGTAAATTGGTCTTCACCAAATTCATCAACTGCCATCATATATTCTTCTTCAGAAAGCAATTGATGTTGCTTCAATGAAGTAAGACCGGTTTCGGTTACGATGTAGTTTTCAAAATAAAGTACGCGCTCAATATCCTTTAATGGCATATCAAGCAAAGTACCAATACGACTTGGCAGTGACTTTAAGAACCAAATATGAGCTACAGGTGCTGCAAGCTCAATATGGCCCATACGTTCACGACGAACGCGTGAAAGCGTTACTTCAACACCGCATTTTTCACAAATAATGCCCTTATATTTCATACGCTTATATTTGCCGCAAAGACATTCATAGTCCTTGATCGGGCCAAAAATACGGGCGCAGAAAAGACCGTCACGTTCTGGTTTAAACGTACGGTAATTAATGGTCTCTGGCTTCTTGATCTCGCCATAAGACCAGGACAGAATCTTCTCAGGACTAGCAATCGAAATTCGAATAGAATCGAATGTCTGAGCTGTCGTCTGAGGATTGAAAAGATTCATGACCTCTTGGTTCATGCCGTTCTCCTTAAGACTCTTCAAAATCGAGTCTGCTGTGATGAGCGATCCGTCATCTCAATAAAAATCGGTTTTAAACAGGAATAATTTAGATCAGAAAAATCCTGCTTTGCCCGTTTTAAGCTGCAACAGCTAGATAAGACAGGCAAAGATCACGCCAGAAATCTGGCATGATCTTTATTTTCGGCATTTTATTCGGCCGCATCCGGCAGAGCATTTTGCGCAGCAATCAACTCACTGGTATTATCAAGCTCTACATCAAGGCCGAGTGAACGCATTTCCTTAACAAGCACGTTAAAGCTTTCAGGAATACCGGCTTCAAACGTATCATCACCACGGACAATCGCTTCATAAACCTTGGTACGCCCAGCAACGTCATCGGACTTAACGGTGAGCATTTCCTGCAAGGTATAGGCGGCACCATAAGCTTCCAAAGCCCAGACCTCCATTTCACCGAAACGCTGACCACCAAACTGAGCTTTACCACCAAGCGGTTGCTGGGTAACAAGCGAGTAAGGTCCGATAGAACGAGCATGGATCTTATCATCAACCAAGTGGTGCAGTTTAAGCATATAAATATAGCCAACTGTTACCTGACGATCAAAAGATTCACCCGTACGACCATCATAAAGCGTAACCTGACCAGAGGTCGAAAGACCTGCTTGCTCAAGCGCATCATTGATGTCTGGCTCGTGAGCACCATCAAAGACCGGTGTTGCAATGCAAACACCATGCTTCATTTGATCTGCAAGACGCACAACGCTGTCTTCATCATAATGACGCACTGGCTCATTACGGTCATTATCCGGAATGATTGCCTCAATACGATGACGCAATGGCGTTACATCGCCTGATTGCTTATAGAGTTCTAGCATTTCACCAATCTGCTTGCCCATACCGGCACAAGCCCAACCAAGGTGGGTTTCTAGAATCTGTCCAACATTCATACGACTTGGTACGCCAAGTGGGTTAAGCACGATATCTACGTGGGTACCATCTTCCAAGAATGGCATATCTTCAACGGGAAGAATGCGTGATACCACACCCTTATTACCGTGACGACCAGCCATCTTATCACCTGGTTGGATTTTGCGCTTAACAGCCACAAAAACCTTAACCATTTTCATGACACCAGGCAGCATTTCATCGCCGCGCTGTACCTTCTCAACCTTATCCATGAAGCGCTGTTCAAGACGCTTTTTAGATTCGTCATATTGAGTGCGCATAGCTTCAAGTTCGCTTTGAAGTTTTTCATCTTCAACAGCAAATTGCCACCATTGCGAACGCGGATACTCGTTCATGATGTTGGCATCAAGGGTGGTACCCTTTTTGAAGCTCTTAGGACCAGCGATAGCAACACGACCGGTTAATAGATCAATAAGACGCGCATAAACGCTACGATCAAGAATTGATTGTTCGTCATCACGGTCTTTTGCTAGACTTTCAATTTCTTCTCGTTCAATGGCCATTGCACGTTCATCTTTTTCAACGCCATGGCGGTTGAAAACGCGTACTTCCACAACAGTACCAAAAGTCCCTGGCGACATACGCATTGAAGTATCACGAACGTCTGAAGCTTTTTCACCGAAAATCGCGCGAAGCAATTTTTCTTCCGGTGTCATCGGACTTTCACCCTTAGGCGTAATCTTACCAACAAGAATATCACCTGGCTGAACTTCGGCACCGATATAAACAATACCGGCTTCATCGAGATTCTTAAGCGCTTCTTCCGAAACATTTGGAATATCGCGAGTAATTTCTTCAGGTCCAAGCTTGGTATCACGAGCAGCGACTTCGAATTCTTCAATATGGATTGAAGTAAAGACGTCATCGGCAACAATACGCTCTGACAACAAAATCGAATCTTCGTAATTATAGCCATTCCAAGGCATAAACGCGACCAGCACGTTACGACCAAGAGCCAAGTCACCAAGATCAGTCGATGGACCATCGGCAATGATATCGCCTTTTTCAATGCGATCACCAACGGTTACCAATGGACGCTGATTGATACAGGTCGATTGGTTGGAACGCTGGAACTTTTGCAAGCGATAAATATCAACGCCAGATTTGGTTGGATCCAAGTCTTCCATCGCGCGGATAACCACACGAGTAGCATCTACTTGGTCAACAATACCTGTACGTTTTGCAACAATAGCCGCACCAGAATCACGAGCAACCACGGCTTCCATACCAGTACCAACAAAAGGTGCTTCAGAACGTACCAAAGGCACGGCCTGACGTTGCATGTTGGACCCCATCAAAGCTCGGTTCGCATCGTCGTTTTCCAAGAATGGAATAAGCGCCGCAGCAACAGAAACAAGCTGCTTTGGCGAAACGTCCATCAAATCAACATGGTCTTTAGGGGCCATGAGAACTTCGTTAGCGTGACGACAAACAACAAATTCTTCGGTAAAGCGACCTTCACCATCCAAAAGCGAATTAGCCTGAGCGATATAATGCTTAGACTCTTCCATTGCTGAAAGATAGATAACATCACTTGTTACCTTACCGTCGATAATTTTACGATATGGGCTTTCGATAAAGCCATATTTATTAACGCGGGCAAAAGTTGCAAGCGAATTGATAAGACCAATATTTGGACCTTCAGGTGTTTCAATCGGGCAAATACGACCATAATGGGTTGGATGCACGTCGCGTACTTCAAAGCCAGCACGTTCACGTGTTAAACCACCAGGTCCCAATGCTGACATACGACGCTTATGTGTAATTTCAGACAAGGGATTGGTCTGATCCATAAACTGTGAAAGCTGAGAAGAACCAAAGAATTCACGTACCGCAGCGGCAGCTGGCTTCGCATTGATCAAATCTTGCGGCATAACCGTATCGATTTCAACCGAAGACATACGCTCTTTAATAGCGCGCTCCATACGGAGCAAGCCGACGCGATATTGATTTTCCATCAACTCGCCGACGGAGCGAACACGTCTATTTCCGAGATTGTCGATATCATCAATCTCACCGCGACCATCGCGCAATTCGACCAACATCTTCAATACTGCAACAATATCTTCTTTACGCAAAACGCGAATAGTATCAGGACAGTCAAGCTCAAGACGCATATTCATCTTGACGCGACCAACAGCCGATAAATCATAACGCTCTGCATCAAAGAACAATGATTCAAACATTGCTTCGGCAGTATCTAATGTTGGCGGCTCACCAGGACGCATCACACGATAAATATCAAACAATGCTTCTTGACGGCTTTCATTTTTATCTGCAGCCAAAGTATTGCGAATATAGGCGCCAACATTAACGTGATCAATATCGAGAATATTGATTTCGTCTTCACCGGTATCGAGAAGAATCTTTAACGATTTTTCGTCCAGTTCATCGCCGGCTTCAAGGAAGATCTCACCAGTTGAATAATTAACAATATCTTCCGCAAGATAAGAACCTAAAAGATCGTCATTGGTTGCTTTAACGGCTTTAAGTCCATTTTCAACCAATTGCTTCGCAGCACGTGTTGTAAGCTTGCGACCAGCTTCAGCAACAACCTCACCGGTGTCAGCATCAATCAAATCTGCAACAAGCTTGACGCCTTTAAAGCGATCAACCGAAAACGGAATACGCCATTCTTCGCCATCACGAACATAATGTATCGTATTATAATAGGTAGAAAGGATTTCCTGCCCATCCATACCCAAAGCCATTAGCAAGCTAGTGACTGGCAATTTACGACGACGATCTATACGAGTGTAAATCACATCTTTGGCATCAAATTCAATATCGAGCCATGAACCACGATAAGGAATCACACGCGCGGCAAATAATAATTTGCCAGATGAATGGGATTTACCTTTATCATGGTCAAAAAACACACCGGGGGAACGGTGCATCTGCGATACAATAACGCGTTCTGTACCATTAACGATAAATGTACCGTTATCAGTCATAAGCGGCATATCGCCCATATATACATCTTGCTCTTTAATATCCTTAATGGATTTAGAGCCAGTATCTTCATCAATATCAAACACGATTAAACGCAACGTCACTTTAAGTGGCGCAGCGTAAGTCAAATCACGTTGACGACATTCTTCAACATCGAACTTGGGGGCTTCAAATTCATAACGAACGAATTCGAGCATTGAAGCGCCCGCAAAATCCGTCATTGGAAATACTGATTTGAATACCGCCTGCAAGCCTTCATCCGGACGCCCACCTTTTGGCTCATCAACCATAAGGAACTGATCATATGATGACTTTTGAACCTCAATAAGGTTCGGCATCTCAGCTACTTCTGGGATTCTACCAAAAAATTTGCGTACGCGCTTACGACCGTTGAATGATAGGGTCTGAGCCATCGTCGCTCCTCGATCTTTGCTCCATTGGCGGCCACACCTTTGGAGCTGCTTCCATTGCACCACATCACCAAGATTGTAGTGCTATACCGATCGGCATTTTCACCCATTCAACCGGTAAAATATGCCCAGAATATAAATCCAAATTTAAGCAATACTACCGCCCAATTGATTTGGATCCTTTAACGGGTTAAACCCGTTTCCTGACAGCCACCGAACTGTCAGGAAAAGGGTTCGTTCCAACTTAAATTAAACCGGCGAGTTTCCCCGCCGGAATAAATATATTACTTAAGCTCAACCTTAGCGCCAGCTGCTTCAAGAGTAGCTTTAACTTTTTCAGCTTCGTCTTTAGAAACACCTTCTTTAACAGGCTTAGGAGCACCGTCAACGAGGTCTTTCGCTTCTTTAAGACCAAGACCGGTAAGACCGCGAACTTCTTTAATAACGTTAATTTTCTGTGCGCCACCATCAACAAGAATTACGTCGAATTCTGTCTTTTCTTCTTCAGCAGCAGCTGCAGGACCAGCAGCAGCAGCTACAGCTACAGGAGCAGCAGCAGAAACGCCCCACTTTTCTTCAAGCATCTTTGAAAGCTCAGCAGCTTCCATAACAGTTAATGCTGAAAGTTCTTCAACGATCTTTGCGAGATCAGCCATATTATATTCCTAACTAATTAAAAGATTTGAACTATTGACAGCGAGAAACGGCCTTAAGCCGCCTCGTTCTTCCGAGCATATGCACCAACAACGCGAGCAAGTTGACCTGCAGGCGCCTGAGTGACCAATGCGATACGTGTAGCTGGGGTTGAAATCATACCAACCAACTTGCCACGAAGCTCGTCGAGTGAAGGCAAGGAAGCCAAAGACTTCACACCATCAGCATCGAGGGCAGTCGCACCCATTGCACCACCAAGAATAACCAATTTGGCATTCGTTTTAGCAAAATCTACAGCAACTTTAGGTGCTGTAATTGGATCAGCAGCATAAGCAATAACAGTTTGTCCGGTGAACAAACTAGCAATAGCTTCTGATTCAGTGCCCTGAAGAGCGATTTTGGCAAGGCGGTTTTTCGCGACTTTAACGGAACCACCTGCTGCGCGCATCTTCGTACGAAGATCATTAATCTGCGCAACAGTGAGACCGGAATAGTGGGCCACAACGACAGAACCGGACTCATTAAAGGTCCCATTGAGCCATGTGACAAATTCGCGTTTTTCCGCTTTTTCCACTGTCTCTCTCCAATTAACGGACTTGCACCTTTGCAAATCCATCGGGTTGCCTTTGCCACATGATAATCACGTGACTATCGAGGATCCTGTCCCCTTCTTCATGCATACACAATCAAAGGCAACTCTGGTTCAAACTTTCCAATTAGAAAAATCCATCAAAAAGCTCTACTAACCCAGTCTCATGCAGGCTTCACAGATTAAGATATAAGAAAAATCTTACACCACCCGCAATCTCGGACAGGATGTTCCGGAAGATTTCCGGTATTTTGCTTCTAGCAAAAAAGACCTCCTGATTCTAAAAATCAGGCGATCAACATTTCGCATGTATAACTTTCACAACTAAATTGCAAGCATAAGGTTATAAATTCATTAAAATAATTACAGTCAACCAATATCGACACCCGATGCAAACTACATAACGCCTTCAGTTAAAAAAAGACATGCTTATAAATATGACCTATGTCACACCGAGAAAATTTCAAGCTTGGGATTTTGCAAAGGGAAAAAAATTCTATAAAAAAGCACCCGGGAACAATTAAGTCCCCGAGTGCATTTTTTATATAACATAAATATTATTGAGCTGGACGAACCGAAGCTGGATCTACCTTTACACCAACGCCCATGGTTGATGAAACAGCAACGCGCTTCACATATTCACCCTTAGAACCTGCAGGCTTTGCTTTAATAACCGCATCAGCAAAAGCAAGAATGTTTTCAGCGATTTTTTGATCACCAAAAGATGCTTTACCAATACCAGCATGAACAATACCAGCTTTTTCAACACGGAATTCAACAGCGCCGCCCTTTGATGCTTTAACTGCACCAGCAACATCTGGAGTAACCGTACCAACCTTTGGATTTGGCATCATACCGCGTGGTCCAAGCACCTTACCAAGACGGCCAACGAGTGGCATCATGTCAGGAGTTGCGATACAACGGTCAAAATCAATATTACCAGCATTAATTGCTTCATAAAGATCTTCTGCACCAACAATATCTGCACCAGCAGCTTTTGCTTCTTCAGCCTTATCGCCACGAGCAAATACAGCAACGCGAACTGTACGGCCAGTACCATTTGGCAAGTTAACCACACCGCGAACCATTTGGTCAGCATGGCGAGGATCAACACCAAGATTCATCGAAACTTCAATTGTTTCGTCGAATTTAGCAACAGCACGTTCGCGAACAAGAGCAATAGCTTCGTTAAGCGCAAAAAGCTTATCTGTATTTAAACCCTCACGGATTTTTTTCATTCTTTTTGAAATCTTGGCCATCTTATGAACCCACCACTTCAATACCCATTGAACGGGCGGAACCTTCAACCATACGCATCGCTGCTTCGATATCATTTGCATTGAGGTCTTTCATTTTGGCCTCAGCAATAACACGAACCTTATCGCGACTAATCGTACCTGCAGAAATCTTACCTGGCTCTTTTGAACCAGACTTCAAATTAGCTTCTTTCTTGATGAAATAGCTAACTGGAGGAGTTTTCAATACGAATGTGAAAGACTTATCTTGATAATAGGTAATCAAAACAGGAATAGGTGAACCCTTTTCCATATCCTGTGTAGACGCGTTAAACGCCTTACAGAATTCCATAATATTAATACCACGCTGACCAAGAGCTGGACCGATTGGCGGCGAAGGATTCGCCGAGCCTGCTGGCACCTGCAACTTGAGCTGGCCTGCTACTTTTTTAGCCATACTACATCTGCCTTTATATAAAATTATCCGTATCTAACGGAACCAAAACCGAAACCATTCGGCACGCAGTTGGCGGTACAAAACAAAATGCCGGCTAAAGCATTTTCTTTCTTCCGCCCAAAACGCAAAATTGCGTTAATTTAAAACGCTCACGCGCTTTACCACCCTTTCGAGCGATTCTTCAATAGCTTTACTAAAACTTAAAGCTTTTCAACCTGATCATATTCAAGCTCGACAGGGGTTGCACGACCAAAAATCGACACTTCAACCTTTAAGCGTGAACGCTCTTCCTCAACTTCTTGAACAATACCATTAAACGAGGCGAAAGGACCATCAGAAACGCGAACCTGCTCACCCACTTCAAAGCGCAAGGCTGACTTCGGCTTTTCAACCCGTTCTTGAACCTGCATCAAAATTTGATCAGCTTCACGATCTGAAATCGGAACAGGCCGTGAATCCGACCCTAAAAACCCAGTTACTCGAGGCGTATTTTTAATCAAATGAAAAAGATCATCAGTCAAATGTGCACGTATAAGAACATAACCAGGAAAAAATTTGCGTTCTGACTCAACTTTGCGCCCACGACGAATTTCAACAATCTTTTCTGCGGGAACAGTAATATTCTCCACAAGATGCGTTAAGCCTTTAAGCTCCGCCTCTTTTTGAATTGCTTCGGCGACTTTTTTCTCAAAATTTGAATAAGCCTGAACAATATACCAACGCGCTGCAACAGCCATAGAACCTCACCATCAACCCATAAAAGACTTAATCAAATCACTAATGAAGCGCACACCTAGACTTACACCATTTGACATTAGAAAATCAGCCAACAAAAAGAACAGTGAAGCCACAACAACCATCACCAAAACCATGACGGTAGAAATAACTGTCTCACGACGACTTGGCCAGGTCACTTTAGCAATTTCAGCCCGAACTTGCTTAAAAAAAGTGATAGGGTTTGTCTTAGATGCCATTTATAGCCCTACTCAATAAAAGAGACTTAGAAAAAACCAAATTAAATACGAATCGGTAAACCTAACAGCACATTCAAAAAATATATGCTATATAGATTTAAGACGCGAAAAGCCAAACAGCCTTACGCGCCCGAACATTGGCGATATAATAATTAAAACTTCAGAAATTGCAAGAAAAAAACGTAATTTATCGAAACTAAGCACAATTGCATTAATTTTTCTCCATGCAGACAACACAACGTAGACACCATTTTATCAGCGCAAATTATAAATTTTATCGCCATTAATCTTCAATACTAGATAAATCAAGTTATTTAATATCGATGCCATTGAAACATTGTTACAGCTCCAAAACATAGTGAAGACAATAAATCTAGCTCCAACTATCACTAAACCAACCAAACTCTAAAGCAACAAGCCTAAACTATAAGCGTTACAAAACTGCTATCGCTAACTAAAGTAAACAATAACGATAAGCCCCAAACCTATTTTTACGTTTTTGATACCGCAATTACAGCTAAACTAAAATAAAGACATGCAGGCAATTAATAAATATCTAAGCGGAAAAAACTATTAGCAACACCTTAGAGATTAACCTCAAAGAAGAGACTGCAAATTAGATAAAAAAAGCCCAGACAAAATGTCTGGGCTTATCTGGCAGGGGCAGCAGGATTCGAACCCGCGGCCTACGGTTTTGGAGACCGTCGCTCTACCAACTGAGCTATACCCCTACGATCACTAAATGATCCAACCTGTAAACTGTGTGGAGGTCAATAGCTTGATTCTCTCCACATAGCAAATGTTTTTTTAATTATTCAATGATTTTCGCTACAACGCCCGCACCAACGGTACGACCACCTTCACGAATAGCGAAGCGGAGCTTCTCTTCCATTGCGATTGGAACGATCAAAGCTACATTCACAGAAATATTATCACCAGGCATAACCATTTCTGTACCTTCAGGAAGCGTAACAATACCTGTCACGTCTGTTGTACGGAAATAGAACTGAGGACGATAATTTGTGAAGAATGGAGTATGGCGACCGCCTTCTTCCTTGGTCAAGATGTAAGCCTCAGCTTGGAATTTTGTATGAGGTGTTACTGAACCTGGCTTTGCCAAGATCTGACCACGCTCGATACCTTCACGATCAACACCGCGAAGCAACGCACCAATGTTATCGCCAGCCAAACCTTGATCAAGAAGCTTGCGGAACATTTCAACGCCAGTAACAGTGGTTTTTGAAGTTGGACGAATACCAATGATTTCAACTTCTTCACCAACCTTAACAATACCACGCTCAACACGGCCAGTTACAACAGTACCACGACCTGAAATTGAGAACACGTCTTCAATTGGCATCAAGAAAGGCTGATCAATTGGACGCTCTGGAGTTGGAATATAAGCATCAACTTCGCTCATGAGAAGACGGATTGCGTCTTCACCAATCGTCTTGTTGCTGTCTTCAAGTGCTGCAAGAGCTGAACCCTTAACGATAGGAATTTCATCGCCTGGGAAATCATATTTTGAAAGAAGCTCACGAACTTCCAATTCAACAAGCTCAAGAAGCTCTTCATCATCAACCTGATCAACCTTATTAAGGAAAACCACGATTGCAGGAACACCAACCTGACGAGCAAGAAGAATGTGCTCGCGGGTCTGTGGCATTGGACCATCTGCTGCAGAAACAACAAGAATAGCACCATCCATCTGAGCCGCACCGGTGATCATGTTCTTAACATAGTCAGCGTGGCCTGGGCAGTCAACGTGAGCATAGTGACGGTTTTCTGTCTCATACTCTACGTGTGCAGTTGAAATGGTGATACCGCGTGCCTTTTCTTCAGGTGCAGCATCAATCTGGTCATAAGCGCGAAACTCACCAAAATACTTGGTGATCGCAGCTGTCAAACTGGTTTTACCATGGTCAACGTGACCAATTGTGCCGATATTAACATGCGGCTTATTACGTTCAAATTTGCTCTTAGCCATCGCCGTCGATCTCTCAATCTCGTTAGCACCCACTAGTGGGTGAACTTTCAAACACTACCAAACCTTGATATAAGTTCGGCCATCTGATTATTCAATAGCTTAACCTAAAGGGTAAAAGCGATTGAACTATGATGGATTTATCCTGCCAAAGCACGTAAGTCCACCAATAATGCCAACCTATATACATATTAATTTTCAATTGACAAGAAAAAATCTTAAGTCCTATAGCTCGCTTTACTTCAACATATTTGCGCTAAAATGAATTAGAAACCTACCTACAATTGCACCACCGCAAAAAAGTTAATTAAAACATAAACTTAAACAGACTACCCCCGTAATATGCAATTTGTACTAATTTAGCAGAAATTTAGATTATTTTAATTGCCATTCATGCCGCGATAAATATTCACACCAAGATCCCGTATTTTCTTGCGCAAAGTATTGCGGTTAAGCCCCAATAATTCAGCTGCTTTAATCTGATTACCGCGCGTTGCAGTGAGGCAAGCCAAAATTAATGGATATTCCATTTCGGCCAATACGCGGTGGTAAACACCTTCCGGTGGCAAATCATTACCAAAAGAGGCAAAATAGCGTTGCATATTAAATTCGACAGCTTGCGCAATTGATATTGTTTCAAGCACAGCGCTATCTGCGCCAACCATAGCATCTTTTTGGCGATCAGGTTTAATCTCAGCCTCGATCACATCGGCATTGATAGCTTCTTGGGGGTATAAAGCGGCTAAACGGCGCACTAAATTTTCAAGCTCTCTTACATTGCCCGGCCAGCTATAACTGCGCATAAGGTCCAATCCCTCGCTGGTGATATACTTAACCGGCAAACCATCTTCAGCAGCATTTTTGAAAAAATGCCGCACAAGATCGGGAATATCTTCCGCCCGCTCACGAAGGGCAGGCAAACGCAAGGGAACAACATTCAAGCGATAATAAAGATCTTCGCGAAATAGCCCTTGATTAATTAACAAACGCAAATCCTTATTGGTGGCAGCGACAATACGCACATCGGTTTTAATTGGCGTACGACCACCAACTGTCATATATTCGCCTTGCTGTAAAACACGCAAAAGACGAGTTTGCGCATCCATTGGCATATCACCAATTTCGTCCAAAAAAAGCGTTCCGCCATCAGCTTGCTCAAACCGACCGCTTGAACGGGTTTGCGCACCCGTAAATGCGCCTTTCTCATGGCCAAAAAGTTCAGATTCAATCAGATCTTTTGGAATTGCCGCCATATTGATTGCAACAAATGGACCTTTTTTGCGGCGACCATATTCGTGCAAAGCACGCGCAACTAATTCTTTACCGGTGCCAGATTCACCAGTAATCATAATGGTAAGATCTGTCTGCATCATACGCGCAAGAATGCGATAAATATCTTGCATGGCTGGTGAACGCCCAACCAATGGCATAGTATCGCCCACATCATCATTTTTTGCAGCATCAGCTTGTTTTTTTGGCTCTGCCATAGCGCGGCCAACAATTGCAATAAGTTCGCTTAAGTCAAAAGGCTTGGGTAGATAATCATAAGCCCCTGCTTCTGATGCTTTTATAGCCGTCATAAAGGTATTTTGGGCACTCATAACAATAATTGGCATATCGGGGCGGATTTTTTTGATACGCGGTAAAAAATCAAAGGCATTTTCATCAGGCATAACAACATCAGTGACAACAAGATCGCCCTCTCCTGCAGCAATCCACCGCCAAAGGGTTGCAGCATTGGGGCTTACTTTTACATCATATCCAGCACGTGATAAGGCCTGATTTAATACGGTACGAATAGCTGCATCATCATCAGCGACTAGAATTGTTCCCTTACTCATATCCCAATCTCCTGCTTAACACCTTGCGCATCTTCAACCTCTACATCTTGAATTTGCGCGTCTTGCGGTCGCCACATTGGCATTAAAATGCGAAACACCGTGCGCCCAACTTCTGAATCACATTCAATTACCCCGCCATGATCATTAACCACCTTAGCAACCAGAGCAAGACCAAGGCCGGAGCCATTCACCTTACTGGTAATAAAAGGATCAAAAAGATGCGGCATAATATCTTCAGATACACCAGAACCATTATCTTCCACACAAAATTCCATCGGTAAAGCAACCTTATGTCCCTGCACTTTTAAACGAATACCAGTACGATAGGCTGTGGAAAGTGTAATTACGCCATCTTCACGTCCTTGCAATGCTTCCGCAGCATTTTTGACCAAATTTAAAAAAATCTGGATAAGTTGATCACGATTAGCAAAGACCGGCGGCAAGGATGGGTCATAATGCTCAACAATTTGGATATTGCGCGCAAAGCCACTTTTAGCAATGGCTTTTACATGACTTAAAACAAGATGAATATTGACCGGAAAACGCTCAATGGGGCGATCATCAGAAAATACCTCCATACGATCAACCAGCGCGACAATACGGTCTGTTTCGTCTTGGATCAAACGGGCGAGCGAGCGATCCTCATCGCCCACCACCGCTTCTAGCAATTGAGCTGCCCCACGAATACCTGATAATGGATTTTTAATTTCATGAGCAAGCATTGATGCAAGACTGGTGACAGAACGCGCAGCGCCGCGATGGGTCATTTGCTTATCAAGTTTTTCTGCTCGCGATTTTTCTTGAAATAGAATAACCACAGCCCCTTGCGGCTCAAATACAGGATGCACAAATACGTCAACCAATTTATCGCGCCCAAGCTTGGGCGAAGAAATATCAACCCGATATTCAGTAATTGGAATTTTAGTTTGCCGCACTTGATCAACCAAGGTTAAAAGTGGACTACCAAAAGGTAAGAATTGCGCCAAACGACTTTTAGCTAAAGTGCTTGCACTTGTTTTTAAAAACTGCTCTGCATCGTTATTGGCATAGCAAATCAAACCGTCACTGGCGACCATTACTACAGGATGAGAAACGGCATCCAAGACCAAAGCAGCAAGATTATCTTTTTGGAGAAAATTTTGCGCCCCATAATTTGAATTATCCATCACGCCACCCTTTGCTTATTGTCATTTCTATCTATATGAGCACGTCCTAAAATATCCGCAAGTAGAATAGTTGCTTTTTCTGGCTCAAGCTCGGTGACTAACGCCATACGCTCATCGGCACTATAAAGCCCTGCACTATGGCGCGATATATACCAATCAAGATGTTTACGGGCATGACGTTTACCTGCAAAAACTCCATAATAGGATAGCATATCTTCATAATGGCTGATTGCATAAGCAGCAATATCATCAGGCATAAAACCATCAACCATAAGTCCAGCAAGCCAAGGCTGCCCATAACAAGCACGCCCCACCATGATAGCGTCAGCCCCTGAAATCTCCATCAGTTTCAACGCATCTTCTGCGCACGTAACATCACCATTAGCAACCAGTGGGATCTTTATGCGCTCACGCACTTTTTTAATTGCCTGCCAATCGGCATTACCTTTATAAAATTGCATTCTGGTGCGCCCATGAACGCTCACCATTGCAACGCCCACATTTTCGCAGCGTTGGGCAATTTCGGGCGCATTAATACTATCATCATCCCAACCAAGGCGCATTTTAACCGTCACCGGTACATCAACCGCACTAATAACCGCCTCAACAAGCTGCAAGGCAAAATCAGGTTCTCGCATTAAAGCTGAGCCGCAATAGCCACCTGTCACTTTTTTAGCAGGACAGCCAAAATTAATATCAATAATGTCGGCGCCTTCATTTTGGGCAATGCGAGCAGCCTCTGCCATGAGATAAGGATCACGGCCGGCTAATTGCACAACATGTTGATCAATACCATCTGATGATAACCGCAAATGACTTTCTTTGCGTGCGCTAACCAATTCACCACTTGCAACCATTTCAGATACAACTAGACCCGCGCCCGCTTGCCAAGCCCGCAACCGAAAAGGTAAATCAGACACACCCGACATCGGCGCAACCAAAACACGATTGCGAATGGTCACATCACCAACAGTGAAAGGGGTATTTAGTAGCGACACTAGCAAGCTCCTAATTTTTACAAGCCTAAGTTTTAACCATTTTTTTCAAAAGATCAATAAAGAGGCAAAAAATCACCTCAATTAAATTAAATATGCTCTAATAACACCATACAACATGCCGATTTTCTGTGCAAAGCCACATAAAACTTTCAACAAAAAAGCCAATAGTGCAAATACTAAGCCCAAGCTTTTGATCGCTATAATCATAATTTAAAAATCAATTTTACGAATTTTAGTACGATATAGGGTTCGGATTAGTTGATAAAAATGTAGTGAATTGATTATCAATGGGTAAAAGTTTAGCATCTTGACATTGTCAATAAAAATGCAACAATTTGTCGATATTAAGCTATCTTCTGGCTTAATTACTTTCATCTATATTCATAACTGTTAAAAGTTCAACTAAACCAACATCAAGGAATATGATCATGAAACTATATTTTTCCCCGTTCGCTTGTTCCCTATCTCCCCATATTGTAGCCAGTGAATTGGGTATTAAGCTTGATTTGGTCAAAGTTGATTTAGCAAGCAAAGCAACTTCCGATGGTCGCAATTACATCGACATCAATCCCAAAGGTTATGTGCCAGCATTGGAATTGGATGATGGGCGCATTATTACTGAAGGCCCAGCGATTACTCAATATTTAAATGATAATAGCCAAGCTAAAAACCTTGCCCCTGCATGTGGAACATTTGAGCGTGCAAAAGTGCAAGAATGGCTCAACTTCATCGGCACGGAATTGCATAAAGGCTTTGGCCCACTTTTTTACCCAGCTACGCCAGAAGAATACAAAAAGCAATCATTTGAAAAAATTCAAACTCGTTTAAAAACCGTTGAAATCGAGTTAGAAAAAGCACCATATTTAGCCAATAATACTTTTTCTCTTGCTGATATTTATCTTTTTGTCGTTTTAAATTGGGCACCACATTTGGGGCTAGATCTATCGGTTTTCCCTGCAATCCAAGCATTTCATCAGCGTATTGGCCAACGTCCAGCGGTAATTGAAGCAATCGCTGCCGAACAAAAACTTCAATAATCCTCACATATAATAAATTATTCGTATTATTCGTCTTTCACGTTATAATGGCCAGATAGCAGATATTAATTGGTTATCTGGCTTTTTATATATAGAGGGGTGAGTCATGCATAAAAAGTTTTTTCAAGACATTTTTAACATAGCCGTTGCTGCAGCAGATCCATATCTTGCTTTAAAAAAATATTTGCCTAAAAAACCACAAGGCAGAACAATTATTATTGGCGCTGGTAAAGGCGTTGCGCAAATGGCTGCCGCTCTTGAAAAACTTTGGCACGAAGCCGGCAATGGCGAAGTTGAGGGTTTAGTTGTTACCCGCTATGGTTATGCGACCCCATGCAACAATATTACCGTAGTTGAATCATCAC
The DNA here is from genome assembly GCF_026743145.1 of Bartonella sp. HY761. NCBI lineage: Bacteria > Pseudomonadati > Pseudomonadota > Alphaproteobacteria > Hyphomicrobiales > Bartonellaceae > Bartonella > Bartonella sp. HY761. Next base: position 925,432 of record NZ_CP104887.1, on the reverse strand, counting down.
ACCCCGTGCCGGACGAAAATGGTCTTATTGCCGCCCAAAAACTGCTAGAAAGCGTCAACAATCTAAGTGAAGATGATCTTGTCATTGCCCTTATTTGTGGTGGGGGTTCAGCTCTGCTACCCTTACCGCCGCTAGGCATGTCACTTAATGATGATATTTTACTCAACAAAGCTTTACTGGCAAGCGGCGCACCGATTGACGTCATGAATGCCATACGCAAACATTTTTCCCAGATTAAGGGCGGACGGCTTGCCAAAGCTGCCTCTCCTGCCAAGGTGGTTTCGCTAATTGTTTCAGATATTCCAGGAGATGAACCGTCTTTTGTTTCATCAGGGCCAACTGTCGCAAATCATATTAGCAAAGAGCAGGCACGCGCCTATATTTCTCAATATAAAATAGCATTGCCAGACCATATCATCGCCTATTTTGCCAATGATGATGAAGACGCGCCCCTCCCCAATGATCCTGCATTTCAACGCAATGAAGTCCATGTTATTGCCTCGGCGCGTCAATCACTGCTTGCTGCCAAGCAATTTTGTGAAAATGCTGGTTTTAGCAGCTATATCCTATCAGATGCGATTGAAGGAGAAGCGCGCGAAATTGCCAAAATGCATGGCGCCATCGCTAAAGAAATCGCTCTATTCAATCAACCGTTTCAAAAGCCGGCAATATTATTATCTGGCGGTGAAACAACTGTAACCATTAGCCAAAGTGATATTGAGGCAGGTGCAAAAGGCGGCCGCAATAGCGAATTTTTGCTGTCACTTGCTTTAACCATAAAAGACATTGAGGGAATTTATGGTTTTGCAGCAGATACTGATGGTATTGATGGCTCAGAAAATAATGCTGGTGCTTTTTGTGATTTTAACACCATTGCAGCCATGCAAAAAGCTGGCATTGATGGTGCAAAATTCCTTGCACAGCATAATGCATGGTCAGCATTTAACGCAATTGACAATTTATTTGTCCCCGGCCCAACTGGTACCAATGTCAATGATTTACGAATTATCTTAATTAAATAGTAGTGCAAGGAACAACAAACATCACGCGCCACCAAAAGGCGCATGATGTTTTTATCTTAAACGACTATAATTTTTCTAACAAATCTTGGGTTGGCCAAGCATCAGCTGGCATATTTAGGCGCAATTGCTCGGCTCTTACAGCATCACGAGTTAAAGCACCGTAAACACCATCAATCTTGCCAATTTCATGGCCACGTGCCAATAATTTTTCTTGCAATGCCTTCATATCATCCGTTGATAGGCCCGCATCGGGATTGCCAAGATCGAAACTTGGCGCACCGTTCAATCGTGCAGCAAAATAAGCGACTGTTGTGGCATAGACGATGGATTTATTCCATTCAACAAAAACATCAAAATTATCATAGGAAAGGAAGGCTGGTCCTTTGCGCCCCATTGGCAACACCAATGATGCATCACCATCATCTGCACCGAGAGGTCCTTTTAAACCAGAAATACCCCAATCTGCCCATTGCGAATGGGGTTTGCGATTTTGGCGGGTTGCTTCTTGCCAAGGCACATTTTGTCCAGTAACCCGCACCTCTTCAAGCCAAGGCTGACCACGTTTCCAACCAAGTTCACTAATCATTCGCGCTGCAGTCATAATAGCGTCAGCAGTGCTGTTTCGTAAATCTACCTTACCATCGCCATCACCATCAACACCGCGCTCAAGATAATCTTTCGGCAAAAGTTGCATCTGGCCGATTTCACCTGCCCAAGCACCTTGAGTTTTTGAATCGACAACTCCGGTATCAAAAAGCTTAAGTAAAGCAATAACTTGTGGACGGAATAAATCAGGACGACGGCAATCATGAGCCAATGTCACTAAGGAATTTAAAGTATTAAAATTGCCCTGCACCGCACCAAAATCGGTTTCCAACCCCCAAAACGCTGCAATTACTGGACCGGGAACACCATAAGTTTCTTCCGCCTTATCAAAAATTGCTTTATATTTTACAAGGTTTTCGCGCCCTTTTTGTAGGCGATTATCAGAAATAACCCGCTTGGAAAAATCTGCAAAGGTAAGATTGAAAATAGCTTGTGAGCGATCGCGCCCCAATACTTTTTCATCAATTTGTGCATCATATAATTCTTGGATAGAATGATCACTCACCCCTTGTGCCTTAGCCTCTTTAGCAACACCATCGAGCCAGTCTTTTAAATTACTGCCACAGGTTGAACTTTGTGCCGCATTTGCAGCTTGCTCAGGAGTATTTTGAGCATTTGCATTTTGAATGAAACTAAAGCCCATCATAGCTGATAAAGCAATCAAAGATATCTTATTAAAAAGCATTTTCATCCTATTGGCTCTTTTACCAAGCCTTATCAAACATTGCACGAATGTTGGTAATTATAATAATTTTTTCAAAACAGTACTTAAACTATTTAGCCTAATCATAGCCAAAATAAAATAGAACTTTATCTAAGGAAATAAAAAATATTTGATAATTAGCAAGCCCCTTAAATAGGAACTTGCTAATTTTAGTGCTAGAATCTGCACAAGCTTTAGTTATCCCCAGTGATCTATTTTTGCGCACCATAATGTTTGTAATAATTCTAATAAAACAAACTGTTAAATTGACAAGCAAGAATAATCAAAACAAAATCATTATGAACATTGCCTGTGGCTTAAATATAAAAATTTATTACCTTCCCTTAAAACACAAGCTATGTAAAAGCATTTATTTTACATTTAACATTTTACAATATTTACTAATTTTCTTTAATGCCCAATCATAATGCGAACTTGTCGCGGAAATCACATAACTAGCCAAATTGGTTGATCCGGTAAATTTGTAAAATTTCTTGGTAAATAACTGCTCATCATTAAGCGGCTCAATAAGCTGCATTGCTTTATGATGGCTTTTTTTAAAATCAGCTCTCGCTGTCTCAAGTGGAGTTGATTGATGTTTTTGCCAAAATTCAACATTCATTTGCGGATAAGTTTTCCAATTAAAAGGCGCTGGTAAGAAAGCGACATCATGCCCCGCTAAATTATTTTCAACCCAATGTATCAATAATTGATGCCACTCATATAAATGAATGAGCACATCGCGAATATTTTTATCGCGATCATCAAAAGGAAATAGCCCTAATTGCTGCTCGGCCGATAGGCTATCTATCATATGGTATAGCTTTTGATAGTTTTGTTCAGCAAGGTGCTGTAAACTAGCTTTATCTGTTGGACGCGGCATTACTATTTCCTTTCAAAAACGCTTTATCAAAATTATTGCATTGACTTATTTAATCCATTTTGCCCATTGCTCACGATTGCCAGCAAAGACGTTAATATCGACATTGCCTTCAATCCCAGGAATGACACCCGTGCCGGTATATTGCCAGAAAGTGAAAGGATGGGCGCTGTATTTCTCATCGGGATGGCCAGCAACTGAACGCAGCCAGAAGGGATAGGCTTTAAACAATCGTAGATTATTTTCGTCAAAAAAATCAACCGTTGTATAGATAACTGGACGCTTACCATAATGGCGCTCAACAATATCAAGAAACACCTTCATTTCACGGCGCACGGTTTCAGGGTCAGGGCGCAGTTTACAGGTCGGTGATTTATCATTCCATTCCATATCAAGAACTGGTGGAAGTGCGCTTTTATCCTTGGGAACATTTGCAATAAACCAACGTGCTTGGTCTTTTGCTGGACGGCAGAAATAATAAAAATGGTAAGCACCGCGTGGCATACCTACATTTTTAGCACGCTGCCAATTCATCGCAAAATTATCGTCAATCCTATCACCGCCCTCAGTTGCCTTAATAAAGACAAAGGAAATATTAGCGCGCTTAACCGCATTCCAATCGATTTCGCGCTGATATTTTGAAATATCAGTACCATGGATAGGATAATGCCATGGCTTACGTGCTGCCCATTCATGGGGGTTACTATCGTCAAAACGCGGGCCTGCTCCACTACGCTCGCCTTTAAATTGGCTTTGTGATTTCAAGTCACCAAGATCGGAAAACATCGAGCCGCAAGCGCTCGGCAAAAGCAAAACACCGCAAGCCATGATCTTAGTAAAAATAGATAAAGGCTTAAAATCGTGTTTTAGCCATGTTTTCCATCTAAAAACTTTACTTCTAGCACAATCATGATTTGCAGCAGCTTCACAATTAGATAATTTTGCTTTAGTCATAGACTGTGCTTTTGAAGTAAACAAATTGGTAAATTTAAAATAATTGTTCGTTTTGACCACTTGAATTCTTTCCTATTTGGAACAAGTGCCTTTAAGCATTGCATAAAAAGGTAAAAGAATGGCATATATTAACAAATATTTTTTTATAGCGGTGATGGAATGAAAAGAATCCGGTGGGGAAGAGTTATTCTTGTCCTTATTTTGTTTATGATATTGGGTATTGGTGCCTATATCGGGCAAAAAATATTTTTAGGTGGCTCCCCCCTTATCCCAACCCAAGGGGAAACTTTACCTGATGGCTCACCGATAAATTTGCCAGAGCCGCCGAAAACCCCTGCAACCATGAGTGATGCAGAGCGCGAATCGGCAATTGAGCAAGCACGCCAAGACGCAGTTGCAGCTGCCAAAGCCACCGGCCAAAGCGATGACAATGCACAAAAGGCTGGTGAGGCAGCAGCAACAAGCGCACGCAAAGCTTTTTATCCAGCACAAACCACTGGAGGCCTTGGCGGGTGAGCGATAATAATTCCAACACTATTTGGTCATTGCTTGGTAGCATTTTACAACATGCAAGCGACGCTTTATCAACGGTGATTGAAAGTGTGCGCACTTATTTTGAAGGGGATGCTGAAAAACGCCGACAAGTAGCGTTTTCGGTAGCGATGATTGCTCTCTCAGCCAAAATGGCTAAAGCCGATGGTATCGTTACCGATAATGAAGTTAAGGCGTTTTACGAAATTTTCAGCGTGGAAGAAAAAGACTTAAACCACGTGGCACGTCTTTTCTCGTTGGCAAAAGGCGATATTGCTGGCTTTGATTATTACGCCAAGCGCATTGTTTTTCTTTGCAAAGATAGCGAATGCGAATCCTGCCTTTTAGAAGATGTTATTGATGGGCTATTCCATATTGCGAAAGCCGATGGTTACATTCATCAAGATGAAATGAACTTTCTACGCCAAGTAAGTGAAATATTTGGCATTACTGCAAGCCGTTTTGAAACGATCACCGCTTATCATTCCGTAAATGGCACGCAAGATCCGTGGACAGTTTTAGGTATTAACCGCAAGATGCCCTTTGCTGAAGCTCGTAAGCATTACCATAAACTTGTGCAAGAGCATCACCCCGATAAGCTGGCTGCACGTGGCATGCCACCTGAATTTTCTGCAATTGCTAATGAACGACTTGCCCGCATTAACAATGCTTGGGCTTCGATTAAAAAAGAATTGATATTAACATGACTGAAGTTTTGGATAGACCTGATTTTGAAGGCGCAATTCTACGCCCATCGCCTAATTTCAATGAAAGATCTGATAATATTAAGCCGCATATTCTGATTTTGCATTATACTGGCATGAATGATGCTGAAGCTGCCGAAAGTCTGTTACAAGATCCTGCCTCACAAGTATCCTGTCATTATGTGGTGCGTGAAGATGGTACTATTGTGCAAATGGTTGCCGAATCAAAGCGTGCTTGGCACGCTGGAAAAAGCATGTGGCAAGGGCAAGATGATATTAACTCAAAATCCATTGGTATTGAAATTGTCAATCAAGGACCACTTGGAAATTTTCCAGATTTTCCTTCGCTTCAAATCAAAGCAGTTGTTGAACTTTGCCAATCCATCATAAATCGCCATAATATTGGCGCACGCTATGTGTTAGCCCATAGCGACATTGCACCAGAGCGCAAAATTGACCCTGGCGAAAAATTTCCATGGAAAGACCTTGCTGACAATGGCATTGGCCAATTTGTCTCGCCAAGCCCACTTGGCGGCGGTAGGTTTATGAGCCTTGGTGAAAGCGGTCGGCCAGTTGAAGCATTTCAATCCATGCTGGCACTTTATGGCTATCCTATAGAAATCACTGGAAGTTTTGATGAAAATACTAAAATTGTAACCGAAGCATTCCAGCGTCATTTTAGGCCAGCACTTGTTGACGGTGTAGCGGATGCCTCCACCATTGATACATTACACCGCCTGCTCCAACGGCTTGAACGCCTTAGTTAAATTTTTACGACCAAGTTAAATCTATTTATTTTTAACATAAATCGATAAGACATATTTGCCGCATATTTTTATGCGAGGAAAATTAGGTTAGCACTCTATTTTAAATCTTTCGTTCGGCATTGATATAGAGTAGAACTATTGTAATAGACCTATATGACCTTGCAAGCGGCATGATAAAGAGGAAATACCATGGATGATTATGAAAAAGTCGCCACCGCATTATTAATTCTATTTGGCGCGTTAATCATTGGCGGCCTAATGGCTGTACATATTGCCGTTGGCAGTAAAGCAGGCTTTCTTTTCGCGCTTGGCGGTGGTATTGTTGGTTGGTTTTCAGCTTTTGCTATATTGTTTGATCGCCCCAAAATTTATCTTGGTCTCATTGTCTTAGCTGTCTTATGCGTTGCAATGTCGGTTGGGCTTTATGTGCGGTAATCATATTTGTCAATTGTTTTCAACTCATCAATTGAGGTAGCTGTGAAACATCAATATTGGCAAAGATTATTGTTGAAATTTCTTTGCCTATTGGTGTTTTTTACAGCAACATGCCAATGCGCTTTTGCCGAGCAAAAGGCTAATCAAGATGCAAGCACAATAGAACTTCCCCAATTACCTTTGAAGGGTGAAAAATTACAAGATTTCATTCCAGATTTCTGGATTGTTGAATTTCTTCAACAAGAAGACCTAAATGGCGATGGCGAGCTAGATACTGTTATGGTGCTCCGCAATCAAGATATCCAAAATATCAACCATATTGGTGATGATACTTCACCCCTAATAGATACTAATCCTAGAATATTGATTATTTTGTTCCGCCAAGGCAAAGAATGGCGGCTGATTAAACAAAATACCACTTTCATCCCTAAAACCGAAAATGATAATGGCTATATTCAAGATCCATTCAACGGTATCGTTTCTGGCGGAGTAACAACGTCAAAAGGTATTATCTCAATCCGCTTAGGTTATTTTAGCAGCGAATTAATCTATAAAATCTATACGTTTCGCTGGCAAAACAATGATTTTTATCTCATTGGTTATGATAGTTATTCACGTGGACGAGCGTCTGGGATTGAGACAACCAGCAGCTACAATTTTTTAACCAACCGCCGAAACACCAAAACCGAAACACCATTAGATGATGATAGCATTGAGACTAACTCAGATTGGCAACAGTTAAAGCCGCATAAATTGCTAAAACTTGACGAGATTATGAGCGGTGATATTGATGATTATCTTAAAGCAATAGCTCAGTAATTTTCCAGCTAAACTTACATGACCTTACAAATATACTATATGCCTTTGAGCTTACATTGGATATTCAATAATAGATCAAGACGGAGCGGATATATTATGTTGAAAAGAGCTTTTAAATACCCACTTAAATTAGGCTCAGGACTCATTAATTAAGATAGAATATTACGGTTGCGGCGATGCATATAGCCAAGAAGAAGGTGTGTGCACATCGGTCATAGCGTGTCGCGATGCGCCGCCAGTCTTTTAGCTTGGCAAAGAGGTTTTCGATTATGTGACGCAACCGATAAGTTTGCCTGTCATAAGCTATCTCGGTGGTTCTGCCCTTTCTGGGCGGAATGCAAGCCTTTATTTTTTTGTCAAGCAATGCCTGCCGGAACCAGTCAGCATCGTACCCCCGGTCTGCAATGAGTTCCTTGGCATCTGGCAGATGCGCTAGCAAAAGAGCGGCTCCTTTGTAGTCACTCATCTGCCCTTCAGTTAGTAGCAGACATATTGGCTTTCCATCTTGATCGCAGACCGTGTGCAGCTTTGAATTCAAGCCGCCTTTCGTGCGCCCGATACGGCGGGGAATATCCCCTTTTTTAACAGGCTAGCAGCCGTGCGATGCGCCTTGAGGTGTGTGGCGTCAATCATGATGCGTTGAGGTTTTGGGCCCTGTCCGGCCAACATTGCGAAGATGCGGTCAAATACACCCAACCTGCTCCAGCGGATAAAGCGATTATAGAGCGTTTTATGCGGACCATAACCGAGGGGCGCATCTTTCCATTGCAGACCATGTTTGATGACATAGACAATGCCGCTGATAACGCGCCTGTCATCGACACGAGCAACCCCATGAGACAGTGGAAAACAGGGCGATATTCGCGCCATCTGCTCTTCGCTCAATAAAAACAAATCACTCATTAGTTTCACCTCCACAAAACCAATAAATCACAAATCAACAAAAAAGGAATCCAAAAAATTAATAGGTCCTGACCCTAAGCATCATATTTACAATTTTTTTCAACATTTTTGCAGCAAATGCACAAACAGATAACACTGACGATTATTTTGAATTTCCCCAATTACCAACCAAAGGTGAAAAATTACAAGATTTTATACCCAATTCTTGGATTGTTGAATTTCTTCAACAAGACGATCTCAATAATGACGGTGAACTTGATACGGTTTTGGTTTTACGTAGCATTGGGCAAGCCAGAGACGAAAAAATGTCAGGTAGATTTGAAGTTGAAAATCCTAGAATGCTAATCGTGCTTTTCAAGCAAGGAAAATTTTGGCGTCTTGTCAAGCAAGATACAGATTTCATACCGCAATCGGTTATAATTAATGACGAAGTCGTTGATCCATTTCATGGCATTGTTTATGGTGGTGTTACAGCAAAAAATGGTACATTAAATATTCGCATTGGCTTTTTTGGCAGTCAAATGGGTTTCTACGTATATAGATTTCGTTGGCAAAATGGTGATTTTAATCTCGTTGGTTATGATTATTCCTCCACCCAAAGAACTACCGGAACAACAACCGAAGAAAGCTATAATTTTATTACAAATAAAAAAAAGACAACAATCGAAACGCTAATTATTGACCCTATTCTTGATGAAGCCACCGATAAGGTAACAACCAAAATAAAATGGACAAAATTAAAGCCACACCGACTTTTAAAAATAGGTGATATAGACGAAGACTTTTACAATCATATAGAAAATATAAATTTAGATAGACCAAGTAACACTGATTGATATAAAGACTAACAATATCGAAAAGCGTTTCATTTAACCAATCTATAATAAAAAACGCGCTAAGCACATTGCTTAGCGCGTTATAATCTCTCAAAATTTTTAAAATTTAAACAGCAGCTGAAAATTGCCCCTGCCCATACGAGCGATATGTATCAAACAAAGCCGCAAGTGTGCGTACAAATGGCAATCCTTCCTCGGTGATGGAAATGATTGAACCATCAATGGTTACAATATTATCTTTAACGAGTGATGCCATATTATTTATTTCACGCTGGAAATGTTCGATGCCACCATAATCGGCAAGATCGATTTTGAAACGGCACATGATTTCACGGATCAAATTGGCACGTAAACGATCCTCATCATCAAGACCAATACCACGCTTGGTTGCCATCGTGCCTTCATCGATTGCGCGGCGATATTGGCCAATATCAGCAATGGTTTGAGCGTAGCCATTATGGAACTCTGAAATCGATGAAACGCCAAAACCAATGAGTGTTGGACAATTATCATCGGTGTAGCCTTGGAAGTTGCGGTGTAAGCGATCTTCCATCATGGCAATTGTCATCGGATCATCAGGCTTAGCGTAATGATCTATACCGATTGCTACATAGCCAAGACTATCCAAGGTATTTGCTACAACTTCTGCCTGCTCAAAACGCTCAAAAGCACCCGGCAATGTTGCTGCATCAATAAGCCGTTGATTAGCACGCCTTTTCGGTAAATGAGCATAACCATAACAGGCAATACGGTTAGGCTCAAGCGCCCCCACCACGCGGCAGGTTTCTTCCAACGACGCTTTGGTTTGTAATGGCAAACCATAAATCAAATCAAAATTAATCCGCATAATGCCAACATTACGCAAGTTTTTAACCGCGTTTTCAACATCTTCAACTGGCTGAATACGGCCAATTAACTTTTGCACATCAGGATTAATATCTTGTACCCCAAGGCTAGCGCGATTAACGCCAATAGAGGCCATAAGACTTGCCAATTGCGGCGTGACAGTACGTGGATCAAGCTCTATCGCATGCTCGGCATCTTTATCAAAGTCAAAAACTTGTCTTAATGCTGCCATAACTTTTTTAAAACTTGCAGCTGATAGAATTGAAGGAGTGCCGCCGCCCCAATGCAAATGAACAAGCTTTGGCCGACCTTTTAAATAACCTGCTTGTAAATGGATATCCTTTACTAAGGTATCCGCATAATCCTGAATAATATTTTCACGGCGAATTGCCTTGGTAAAGCAACCACAATAGTGGCATAACTCAGTACAATATGGAACATGGATATAAACAGAAACAGCTTCGCCATTGGCAATTTCACCAAGCCACTGCTTTCGCTCGCTATCGCCGACAGCAACAAAATCTGCCGCTGTTGGATAGGAGGTATAGCGAGGTACCGCTTGGATTGCATAATGCAGCAAAGTTTCCTTATTCATCGCCAATTTAACTTTCCAGATCTTTATCTATCTCTATCATTACACCATTACATGCAAATGATGTATCTTTAAAGTAATTCTACCCATCACAATTAAGGCATATCGCCGCATCTTTAATAAATACGTTTGTTTTAGCATAACGTAATTTATTAGCTTTTCATAGCTTTCGCCTAGCATAATTTATTTAGGCAGGCTTATCGCGCATGCCAGAAAGATGTTGCAAGGTTGCCCTATCTAATAATTGCACCGTATGGGTATCAATTAATCTTATTACCCCTTGAGTCTTCAACTTTGAAAAACAACGGCTCACGGTTTCAATAGTAAGGCCTAAATGATCAGCTATATCGCTGCGATTCATTACCAGATTAACAGGATTATCGATTAGACCACTTTCAGTCGCACGCTTTGACGACATCAACAAAAAATTGGCCATTTTTTCAATGGGCGTTAATCGCCCCAATAAGAGCTGATTTTCACGCGATCTCGATAATGATTTTCTCGTCATCTCAAACAAACGCTCACGCATTTGCGGATAAAGCTCCATCATTTGATCAAGCTCGTGGCGTGGAAATACGCAAAGGGTTGATGGTATTACTGCCTCGATCGTTTGGGTATAATAATCTTCCGCAATCAACCCGATAAACTCACCGGGCATAATAAAGCCTGAGATCTGCCTGCGACCATCAAACAATGTTGAAACAAGCCGCAACATACCACTGCGCAAAGTGAATACATATTTCTTGATGTCACCTTCTTGAACAAGCTCCTGATTTGTATCAAGTTTTTTGTCAGAAGTAATACTGTCAAGCTCACGTAACATCGTCTCATCAAGTGATGCACATATGGCAATGCCATGCACTTGACAATTTTCGCATAAAGTTCCCTTCATGCTTTCACAACTTAAACTGTCATTAGGCTGAAACAGCATGCCCGATTGGAGCGTCGTTTTTTTCAATCTGTCCAACAATTGCTTTCCCTACACATAACCTAATCATTTTTTAATCTAAACGTTTACATATTAATCAAATAAGAATTAACGCTCATCAAACGATAGCTTCAAATGAGAGCATTTCAACTACAATAAATCGGCTTGATTATACATGCAAATATCAAACCCAAGTCTAAATGACTATAAAAAACATAGATATAAAATATTCTATCCATTTAAGAACCACAATCTAAGTCAGCATCAAACCAACTGGACTGCACTCGAAAGACACCCAAAAAATTGTCCATATTTTATATTGAATTAGCACAATACTAAAGATAAATAACAATTATTTCCTTAGCACATTTTAAGCATAAAAACAAATGATCTAATGGTAAAAGCGCAGATTTATCACAGCAATGATGTTGGCTTTAACCACACATCAAGTCATTCATATTTTATAAGCTTATAATGTTTTTAAAGCATATTATTATTGAGCGCCCTGCGTCTAAAACGCACAGTAATCATACTACTTAACGCTTAGCATGTAAAATAGTTCCGTTTAACATTATAAATTACACCATTTTTCGTATGAAATGATATTTGGTGAAAAAGCGGATATAAAAATCAATGATTTTTATTGAAAATTTTTGGTTTATATTTTTCTAACCTATCATAAGTTTCTTCTGTTAAAATCTCACCATCAATTTGAGCATTTAAAAAATCTTTCGTATTTGGGAAAATGAAAAATTGACAATACCTACTATCTGCTTGTTTTCGATAAAAATAAATATTTAACTGTACTGATGAAAGAGCAATTTGAAAGGGCTCATAAAGCTTCAACAATTGGTGATGAGCTTCACATACAGATGCTTCTGCTGAAATTAAAATCCACAAAGGCAATTCATTATATTGCAATTGTAACTCACCATAACTTGCAAGCCAATGCTGCTTTGTAAAAAGCTCTACATTGGCTAAAAAAAGTTCTGCCGCCTTTATGACCGCCATGAATCCTTCAGGATTTTCCATAACATACCTGCCCTTACTAGCCTCCCCTAATAAGAATTTACAAATAAATAGTTATTATATAAACAGATTTATCGTATTTATCTGTAAAAATGTAACAACAAATGCCATCTATAAATTTAATATATATTTTTATCAATAAAATTATAAAGTTATCTAACTTAATAAAAACAATTATATTTTAAATATTATTGTTAGAATATTTTTTCCTTTTAAGTATAGAAAACTTTTCTTTGTTTCCAATAAACAACCTATGCAACACTATATCAATAGCGATATTACCACATTGACATCCTACGTCTTCTTTCGGACAAGACGGTATAATACCTTCACAGATAAGGCATTTATAAAATATATCGTTATCAATGGAGGCTTCTGAATTATTTAAAACACCAACTTTGATAATTTCAAAAATATAGTTATTGTTCATTTTAATAATCCTGCATCAGGGGTAAAAATCCACCATCAAGTAACTGTTGAATAAATTTTTCTCCAGTATAACACTTAGGCACATCACTTGCTGCATTAAACTCTGGAACAGCTGAAGCTCTCCCATGCACCGTAGAAATAGGTTTTTGCACAAGGTAACGCGTATATATTTTAATTCTCAGAGCGCGGAACCATTCCGCGTTGACTTGGACTATATCCAAGCTATACTAAAAACCTGCCTTTAGGCACTCCAAATTTATCAACCTATTGTCCGGGCGTCAAAAAGCCTGCTTGACGAGTAACAAAACCACGTTTTTCAATGATAACATATCGACTTATAATGAATTTTCGGTTTGAAATACGAGCACTATCTGCAATTGTTATTTTTGCGTTAACCGGCTGCGAGCTAAAAGAACCGGATGAAAAAGAAATTTTTTCTTTACTACAAGAAAGTTTACCGCAAAAAGCGCTTATTTAACTGATGTTTTTATACAAAAAAACTGCGGACGCATTAGCGAATGCAAAAAACTCAATACGCTGCTATGTAAATGCAGTTTTGAAAACTCGTACAAATCAAAATGAAGAATGGCAAACAACGACAAAAGACAATCGGGAGCTTCAGTTCGGTCATTTTATTGAAAAAATGATTCATTACCCGCAGAAATAAACCAACAGATCGTAACTTCCCTTATTAGTTTTCAAAAATTTCCAACAAAAGCAATTTTTGCTTTTGTTGAAAATCAATAATTTTAGTTCATTGTTAAATATTGCGGCTTCCCGGCTTAATTGCAGGAATTTTTGCAAGTTCTTCAGGTAAATTATCTGCGTCATATGAAGGCACTTCATATTCAGCCAAAGCAATAAGTGGCACACCTACATCTACCTTGCCAGCGGAACGATCCACGATACAAGCGGCGGCAACAACATCAGCCCCCGCCTTGCGCATGCAATCGACAGTCTCACGAATAGAAAGACCGGTGGTTACAATATCTTCAACAATCACAACGCGTGCGCCTTTTTCAACATCAAAACGGCGTAGCTTGAACTCACCATTTTCACGCTCAACCCAAATGGCTGGCACATTTAAATGACGCGATGTTTCATAAGCAGGGATAAGACCACCAATAGCTGGCCCTACAACATAATCAATTTTTCCATCAACATTTTTGCGAATTTTTTCAGCAAGACCACGGCATAATTTTTCAGTCAAGTTAGCATGCATAAAAACATGGGCTTTTTGCATATAGGTGCCACTGCGCCGTCCTGATGTTAAAATAAAATGCCCTTCAAGAATGGCGCCTGCTTCGCGAAAAATATCAAGCACATCATCAGTTGTCATAAAAAATTCCTTCATTCTATTCGCGCGTTCTCTTAACTTTTACAAACTGATATCAAATTTCAGATACCATGCAAAAAATGAATAGTGAAACGCATTTCTTTAAACCATTACATTTTAACATCTTTGCTAACGGACAACATCAAAATGCAAAAACAAAACCGATTAGCCGCAACAATCGATAAGCCCATTATGAACCATATTTAATAGCGTTATTAACGTCATGCTAATATATATTCAAGCACCACATTGACCTTGCATCACGCATTAACCCGTTTTGCACCGCTAACCATATTTTCTTCCTTCAATTGCGAAATAATCTTGGTCAAATGTTTTAAATCCCAAACTTCAAGATCAATAATAATCTCGGTAAAATCTGGCGCAGTGCGCACCATTGATAAGTTTTGAATATTAGCATCATTTTTAGCCACAACTTGCGCCACTTCTGCTAAGGAGCCTGGCGAATTAATTGCTAAAACACTAACACGAGCAGGAAAACGCTCAGTCATTGCTGCATCAATATCCCAGCGCACATCAATCCAACGCTCAGGCTGATCATCATAGGCAGTAAGCGCTGGCGATTGGATCGGATAGATAACAATGCCTGCGCCCGGCTGTAAAATACCAACAATCCGATCACCGGGCACTGCGCCCTCTGGCGAAAACCGCACCGGCACGTCACCATGAATACCACGAATAGGCAATGGCGGCCGCTGAAGTTCATCCCCCTCTCGATCATCTGAATCGCCAGCAGTCTTTTCGCTTCCCGGTACTTTGAAAATCATACCGGATGCATTTTGAATGTTAAACCAACCTTCTTCGCCCGGCTTTGCTTTGCTTTTTGTTGTTGCACGGCTATCTTGATAATCAGGATAAACCGCCTTGATAACATCGCTTGATGGTAATTCACCACGGCCAACCGAGGCCAAAACATCATCAATGTCCTTGCGAGCAAGGCGCGAAAGCACTGGCTTTAACTCATCCTTATTAAATTTTTTGCCTGCGCGCTCAAAGCTACGTTCTAATATGCGCGTACCCAATCCTGAATATTGTTTACGTACAGCAACCCGAGTTGCACGGCGAATAGCCGCACGCGCTTTACCAGTCACCACCATAGATTCCCAAGCAGCTGGCGGCACTTGCGCTTTAGAGCGAATAATTTCTACTTCATCACCATTTTTTAAAACGGTCATCAATGGCATGATACGACCGTTAATCTTAACGCCCACGCAAGAATCGCCAACATTGGTATGCACGGCATAAGCAAAATCAATCGGCGTTGCGCCGCGTGGTAAAGCGATAAGCCGCCCTTTTGGCGTGAAACAGAAAACCTGATCTTGAAAAAGTTCAAGCTTGGTATGTTCCAAAAATTCTTCTGGATTATCGCCTTCCGACAGAGATTGAATAGTTTGGCGTAACCATGCATAGGCATTGGTTTCGCCAGTCAAATTTTGTGGACTATTGGCTGAACCACGATCTTTATATATAGAGTGCGCAGCAACACCAAATTCAGCGATTTCATCCATCTCATAGGTGCGAATTTGCAACTCTACACGCTGGCGCGATGGCCCAACAATCGTGGTATGGATTGAACGGTAATCATTTTGTTTTGGAATAGAAATATAATCTTTAAACCGCCCCGGCACCATTGGCCATGTAGTATGGATAACACCTAAGGAGCGATAGCAATCTGCCACCTTATGCACCATAACACGGAAGCCGTAAATATCTGATAATTGCTCAAAAGATAAAGCCTTGGTTTCCATTTTTTTAAAAACCGAATAGGCTTTTTTCTGCCGACTTTTTACTTTGGCATCAATACCATTTTCAGCAAAGAGGAAAGACAACTCATCTTCAATGGTGGTTAAAATATCGGCATTACGTTCTTGCAACTCTGCCAAACGATCTTTGACCGCGCGCCAACCTTCAGGATTAATATAGCGAAAAGCGAGCTCTTCAAGCTCTTCACGCATATCTTGCATACCCATGCGGCCAGCAAGCGGCGCATAAATATCCATGGTTTCTTCTGCGATACGGCGGCGTTTATCATCGCGCATAACATCCAAGGTGCGCATGTTATGCAAACGATCTGCAAGCTTTACCAACAGCACCCGCACATCTTCAGAAATTGCAATCAATAATTTGCGCAAATTTTCCGCTTGAATAGCTTTTTTAGAAACAAGATCAAGCTTTTTTAGCTTGGTAAGCCCTTCAACCAATTTGCCAATTTCTGGCCCAAAAAGTTGATCTATTTCTGCGCGTGTCGCAGTTGTATCTTCAATAGTGTCATGAAGAAGCGCAACGGCAATAGTTGCCTCATCAAGGCGCATATCAGTTAAAATTGCAGCAACTTCTAAAGGATGAGAAAAATAGGCTTCACCTGTTGCACGTTTTTGTGCTCCATGCTTTTGCATGGCGTAAATATAGGCTTTATTTAGCAATGCCTCGTTGACGTCCGGCTTGTACCGCTGTACGCGCTCAACAAGCTCATATTGACGCATCATGGGCATAGTCTCCTGATTCTTTTGGGTGGTCTATCATTGCAGCTATTTTATTGAAAAATATTATATTACAATAGCATATAAAGAAAAATTGCGGTATTTCAATTAAAATTACTGTAATTTTCAAAATTATAAAACAATTCTAGGGTCAGGACCTATTAATTTTTTGGATTCCTTTTTTTGTTGATTTGTGATTCATTGGTTTTGTGGAGGTGAAACTAATGAGTGATTTGTTTTTATTGAGCGAAGAGCAGATGGCGCGAATATCGCCCTGTTTTCCACTGTCTCATGGGGTTGCTCGTGTCGATGACAGGCGCTTTATCAGCGGCATTGTCTATGTCATCAAACATGGTCTGCAATGGAAAGATGCGCCCCTCGGTTATGGTCCGCATAAAACGCTCTATAATCGCTTTATCCGCTGGAGCAGGTTGGGTGTATTTGACCGCATCTTCGCAATGCTGGCCGGACAGGGCCCAAAACCTCAACGCATCATGATTGACGCCACACACCTCAAGGCGCATCGCACGGCTGCCAGCCTGTTAAAAAAGGGGATATTCCCCGCCGTATCGGGCGCACGAAAGGCGGCTTGAATTCAAAGCTGCACACGGTCTGCGATCAAGATGGAAAGCCAATATGTCTGCTACTAACTGAAGGGCAGATGAGTGACTACAAAGGAGCCGCTCTTTTGCTAGCGCATCTGCCAGATGCCAAGGAACTCATTGCAGACCGGGGGTACGATGCTGACTGGTTCCGGCAGGCATTGCTTGACAAAAAAATAAAGGCTTGCATTCCGCCCAGAAAGGGCAGAACCACCGAGATAGTTTATGACAGGCAAACTTATCGGTTGCGTCACATAATCGAAAACCTCTTTGCCAAGCTAAAAGACTGGCGGCGCATCGCGACACGCTATGACCGATGTGCACACACCTTCTTCTCGGCTATATGCATCGCCGCAACCGTAATATTCTATCTTAATTAATGAGTCCTGAGCCTAGATTAAGCAATAACAATAAAGTTTAAAATTAACATCATTGTATAAATTGATAAGTTAATTGCTCTTTCAATCCATATCACTTGTCTTTTCAATAGAAGTGAAACCAAAGCTTTTAAAAAATGAAAAAACAACCTCATATAAGTTTAATTAATATTGCCTTATAAACCCCAACAAATGAAAATTATCGGTAAGATCAGGAATGATAAAATGACAATTGTGTTTTCTACAGATATACACAGTTTTGAATAATTAATTCTGCTAACAGCCAAAAAATAAAATAGGGCAATGCAATGAAACATATCAAAATTATAACCACCGGCGGCACGATTGCGTCCACCAAAAATAAAAATTCTGATGGTGTCGTTGCTGAAATAAAAGGCAATAATCTTATTGCAACGATTAAAGACCGATTACCAAATATCCGACTAACAGTTGACGATTTTTGTACATTGGATAGTGCGGCATTCACTTTGCCCCTCGCCTTCTCGCTAGCCAAGCAAATTAACGAAACCTTGCAACAGGCTGATTGTGACGGAGTTGTTGTAACTCATGGCACCGACACAATGGAAGAAAGCGCTTTTTTAAGCGATCTTATTGTACAGTCAAATAAGCCAGTTATTTTTACTGGTGCACAGCGCAATGCTAGCGAAAGTGATAGTGATGGACCACGTAATATTGTCGAAGCGCTTATTGCGGCTCAAAGTGATGAAACACAAAATCTTGGGACATTAATCGCCTTTGAGCATGATTTGCATGCCGCACGCGAAGTGAGCAAAACCCATACCTATCGCGTTGACAGTTTTCGCTCAAGCAGCTTTGGTAAAATCGGCTCTATTGAATTTGGCAAGGTGAGCATATGGCGTAAACCCCTGATGCGCCGCCCTATCGCAACAACGAGAATTGAAGATAATATTGGTTTTATGAAATTAGCCATGGGTGTCAGCCCAGATTACCTAACCTTTTCAGCAAGCCAAGGTGTAAAAGGTTTTGTACTTGAAGCCTTTGGTCTTGGCAATGCGCCTGATGGATTTGCGGCAGCAATCAAGGTCTTAACCGACAAAAAAATTCCGGTTATCATATCCTCTCGTTGTATTGAAGGGCGCACAATGCCCATTTACGGCGGAGATAGTGGTGGCGTCTCACTCGCTAAAGCCGGTGCGATTTTTTCAGGCTCTTTATCAGGTGTTAAATCGCGCATTGCACTTGCATGCTTGATAGGCGCAGGTGCCACATATGCGACTATTCAACATTATTTTGACGCGCAATAGACTTTGAGATACTTTAAAAACTCAAGAATAACGGTAAGCTCATGGGATTTTTAGAAGCAAATTATATAACATTCATCAAAAAATATGCCAATTTTTCTGGTCGTGCTTCACGGGCTGAATTTTGGTGGTTTCGTCTTAGTTATTTGATACTCTCAAGGATATTAATATGGGGAATACCAAAACTAGTAGAAACAAGTTTAGGACCAGTGTTATTTTCCACCCTGATACGTTTTTATGCCTTCTGTATTACTCTTGATCTCATACTTGTTATACCATTCTTGGCAGTAACATCTCGCCGCTTGCACGATAGAAATATGTCTGGATTATGGTCGATCATTATTATCATCCAAGCAAGCTTACCCTATTACGAACTATTTGCGGAACCAGATCCACTTACATACAAAATGTTAAAAGGATTATTTGCCATAGCAATGATTATTTTACACGTTATATTGATGTTTAGAGGCACTATGGGTAGCAATAAATATGGTCCAGATCCATTAAGACCAAATACGAATGCTGATATATTTGCGTAACATAATTTTATGAAAGCTAACAAATAAGTTTTCGCATTGGATGCCTCGCCATAATCGTTACAAAACGATAATATAACATCGAATCAATAAAAACTTTTTGCCACATTGTGAAAGAGTTCAAATTGCAATAAAGATTACGCATTTCAATTTAACCTTGAAATGCTTGTTATAGTATAAGGAACCCGCTTATGAGCGATGAAAAGACAAAAGAAACAAAAGACGAAAATGCAGCTAAGCCGCTTGCAGGACGTATGGAAGAAAATCTATTTCGCTCACGCTTCGTTTTCATCATCGGCGGAATTGATGACAAAATGGCCAAGAATGTTGTGGCGCAGCTTATCGGGCTTGCGCAGGAATCTTCAGATCCTATCTATGTCGTTGTGTCCTCACCAGGTGGTCATGTAGAATCTGGCGATCTTATTCATGATATGGTTAAATTTATTCCTGCCCCAGTTACCATGATTGGCTCAGGCTGGGTTGCAAGTGCCGGTACCCATATTTTCTTAGCTGTTCCAAAAGAACGCCGTTTGTGCCTTGAAAATACGCGTTTTCTTATACATGAACCATCAGGCGGCATTGGCGGCTCAGCAACCGATGTAGAGATTCAAGCCCGAGAAATTTTACGTATGCGCGAGCGTTTGGCTAAAATCATCTCACGCGAAACCGGACAACCAGTTGAACGGGTGCGCGCTGATATTGACCGCGACCATTGGATGACCGTCGAGGAAGCCATGGAATATGGTATTGTTTCGCGCGCCATCAGCACAATGTCAGATCTTGGGGCAGATCTTGGGGCAGCTCCTAGCAGCAGCCAAAAATAAGTCTCTAAATTTTGCTATATTTTTAAACCTGCTATGTGCTGTGCATCTAGCAGGTTTTTTTATTGGTGTCTGCGCAACATTTAATATAAATATGGACTGTCAAAATTTAAAATGGTTTTCACAAGGCCACCTTTTTTATTGCCCTCATAAAAAAGACAAATATTCAGTGGGTTAACCGATAGAGATAAGTTTTTTTAAATTAATTTAACTAGCATATAGTCGCTTGATGTGCGAAACTAAATGAGATGCGTTGTAACTGGAGTGCCTGTCATGGAATTTAATAGAATCCGCAATATTGCAGAAAAAATTCTATCAGCCGGATGGACCAGATTATCCTGCTTTGATTTTGAGTTCCAGCGCCGCAGCGGTGAATGGAGCGAACAAAAACGTGAGGTTTATTGCCGTGGTCCCGCGAGTGCCATTGTCCCCTATGATCCTATCAGACAAACTGTTCTATTGACCCGTCAGCTGCGTTTTCCTGCCTTTTTGAATGGCGAAAACCCAATGATGTTGGAAGCTTGCGCTGGCATTATTGATGAAGGGGAAACGCCGGAAATAGCCATTATGCGTGAAGGCGAAGAAGAACTAGGCTATCGTTTCCATCAACTCACCCGAATTGGACGTGGCTTTTCTAGCCCAGGCTACTCATCAGAAGAATTATATCTTTTTATCGCCACCTATGATGCAGGCGACCGCATCGGTGCAGGCGGCGGCCTTTATAGTGAAGGCGAAGACATTGAAGTGGTAGAAATGCCATTAGAAAAAGCTTTAACCATGGTTGAAAATGAAGAAATTATCGATCTAAAAACAATCCTACTTTTGAATTTATGTAAACAAAAGTTTTGTTAGTCGCTTTTTCTCTTGCGGGCTTGAATAAAATATGTAGTATCGAACAGATGAAAACAATTGATCGCGCCATTTTCAGAAATAAAAGCTTTGCTGCCAAGCAAGGGTTTTGCGCGACTGCATATTTCAGCAGCTTTTCTTTAGTAAGCATTACAAATGCACTTCTACTCGGCCTTATTAGCGGTTGTCGGGTTCGCTGAGAGGCGCCCGGCAGCCGATTTATGCCAAAACGGCAAAATGCCTCTTTTTCCATTATTTTCTGTTTTAACATTAGTTCGTAATGAAGAGTGATATTATGACTTATACTGCTGCAAAAAAAGGCATGGTCAATGCTGACCAAAAATATCAAGCATATCCACAAGTTGGTTTAAAGGACCGTACTTGGCCTGATAAAACAATTGAACATGCTCCTATCTGGTGTTCGGTTGATTTGCGCGATGGCAATCAGGCTTTGATTGACCCAATGGGGCAAGATCGCAAAGAACGTATGTTCCGTTTGCTCGTTGATATGGGGTTTACTGAAATTGAAGTAGGTTTTCCATCAGCCTCGCAAACTGATTTTGAGTTTGCCCGCTGGTGTATTGAGCACGGCAACATGCCAGACTATCTCAGCATGCAAGTATTAGTGCAATGCCGACCAGAATTAATCACCCGTACCTTTGAAGCCTTGGAAGGCGCCAATCATCCGATTGTCCATTTTTATAATTCAACCAGCGAGTTGCAACGCCGCGTTGTTTTTGGCAAAGATGTTGCTGGCATCAAGCAAATTGCGACCGATGCTGCAAAAATGATTAGCGACATGGCAGCAAAAGCTGGCAATGACTTCCAATTTCAATATTCGCCAGAAAGCTTTACTGGCACAGAGCTTGAAGTTGCACTAGAAATATCCAATGCTGTTATTGAAATCATTAATCCGACACCTGAGAAGAAAATGATTTTGAACTTACCATCAACGGTTGAGATGTCTTCGCCCAATATTTACGCCGACCAGATTGAATGGATGTGCCGCAATATCGATCGCCGCGACAGTGTCATTATTTCATTGCATCCCCATAATGATCGCGGTTGCGGTATTGCAGCTGCAGAACTTGGCTTGATGGCTGGCGCAGACCGCGTTGAAGGTACTTTGTTTGGTAATGGTGAACGTACTGGCAATGTTGATATTGTTACCCTTGCCTTAAATATGTTTACTCAAGGCGTTGACCCAATGCTTGACTGCTCTAACATTGAGCGCATGAAGGAAGTTTACGAATATTCCAACCAATTGCGTATTCCTGAACGCCACCCTTATGTTGGTGAATTGGTTTACACCGCCTTTTCCGGTTCGCATCAAGATGCCATCAATAAAGGCATGAAAATAATAAAATCAGCCAACTCGCCAATCTGGGAAGTGCCTTATTTGCCAATTGATCCGCAAGACGTTGGCCGCTCTTATGAAGCAATTATACGTATCAACTCACAATCGGGCAAAGGTGGTATTGCTTATATTCTAAATCAAGATTACGGTTTAAACTTGCCACGCAAATTGCAGGTGGAATTCCGTGATGTTATTCAAAGAATTACGGATATTGAGGGTAAAGAGCTTCAATCGCAGCGTATTTATGATGAGTTTATTAAGACCTATACCTCAGGTGAAAATGCGCGCTTTGGATATATTGACCATGAAAGCCGCCCAGATCCGGTTGATCGCAACCGCCGCATTGTAACGGCCGATATAACCGATAATGGCGTTGTAAAAAGCATTGAAGGCAAAGGCAATGGTGTTGTTGATGGCTTTATCAATGCGCTATCCAACTATATTGGTAAGAAGCTTTCGGTTATTGATTATTCTGAGCATTCCATGCAGCAAGGCTCTGATGCAACCGCCATTTGCTATATGGAGATTGCCTATCCTGATGGTCATGTCTTTGGTGTTGCCATTGATGACAATATTACAAGTGCCTCACTAGCAGCCATTTTAGCCGCTGCAAACCGCATCGCATAGCTTCAACATATAACGTACAAATATCATATGCCCATTTAAGTCTTAAGATTTAAATGGGCATTTTTATTAAAGCGTTTTCCGAAAAGTGTGAAGCGGTTTTCGGACAAAAAACGCGGTGTAAACAATGAATTAGAGCGCCGATCTGATCTAATCAGACCGAAATGCGCTCTAGGAAAAAAACAAAAGGCTTTAATTCTTGGTTTCAGTAGTATGAAACTTGTTTTCACGTAATGTGCCAAATAGACGCAATTTTTCAAGATGCTCCCGTTGCACTTTATAAAACTCTGTAAGAAACAGACGTTCTTGCCCGGGTTGCAATATTTCTTGAAAATTAATTTTTTGCATAATGGTCTTTGCTACTAATTTTATCTGACTATCCATTTGCGATAAATTACCATCGCGCAAAATTGCTTCTAATGTTTGCAATTCATGGCGACCATAAATGTCTAATTGCTCGGGTAAAAAGCTAAATATAGAGCTTTTACTTTTTAAACCACCACTGCTTACGACAAGATCAGGCATTAAAACCGACGTCGGATTTTCAACGACCAATGTTCCTGCAATAATATCCCCTAATCTTTGACGGCGGCGATTAGACAATGGCACAATAACAATAATAGCAGTCCAAACTAATGTGAGAATTTTGCCCCAGACTGGTAAATGCCCAATATTAAGCATTAATATTACTGGCGTAAAAATCTCGACTTCTTTCATGAGATTTCGAGCGGTGATTTGGTGCGGTGTTAAACGTCGTCCATTGATATTGATAACCCTAATTTTTAAAAATCTTTTACCTAAAGTTCGACCATTCCAAATAAGTTCAGAAAAAATATAATAGGGTGTTCGTATTAAAAAAAATGTCAAGGTTATCAAAGTAGAAGCTGCCGTCCAACCAATAACATCGGTTAGCATTAAAACCCGAAACATGATAAAGATTAAAACATACGTCAATAATAAATCAATAGCTTGAGCGCCAAAACGGCTACCAATTGTTGCAACAGTAAAATGGATGGGTACGCCCTCAGGTGGTACAAATTTCCAAAGACGAGGATTAATTCGCTCTTTTTTACTCATCTCCTACTACCGCCTTTTATAGGCTTTTCACGCCCGCTCAATAATAACCAAGTAAACCAAAAGCCGCCCATTCCCCAACCAATTAATAATCGAATTTCCGCAGACTGGACCGTCTGACGCATAAATCCTTCTAAAAAGGCAGCAACTATGAGCATGATAGCTGCAAGAATAACTAACTTTACCGCATCACGTGATTGATGCTTTAATGCATCTTTGCGCGTACGCAATCCCGGTAATAAAACTGCTAATCCCAAGCGCGCACCACCAGCACAAGCAATTGCTATCGCAGCAAGTTCCGTAACGCCGTGAATAGAAAGCCAAGCAAAAATATCATAGCCTACTCCCTTTTGCACATGCATGCCAAAAAACGCACCAAGGATTAAACCATTATAAAATGTCAGCAAAAAACTTGGAACAGCTAAAAAAATACCCAATGCAAATATGAATATTGCAATTTGAGTATTATGAGAGAACAAATCTGCAGCAAAATCGGTTAACTTATCAACAAAATTTTCTTTATCGCTATAAATAGATTTAAGAAGCTGCTCTGCACTAGCTTCTGGCGTTCTATCGTCAAAGACGCTGGATGGAACCAAGCTATAAAACCAAGATGTGTCTTGATTAAAAAGCTGGAAACCAACCACAGCTCCCAATATAAGCGCCAAAAAGCCAACAAATAAAGGCAAGGCTGAACGCCTTACGGCTTGGGGAATACCAGAAACAAAAAGCCGACTGATAACACCTCGCAAGCTTTCTTGCGGTGCATAGACCACAAGGTAGGCACGAGAACAAAGACTTTCCAAATACTCAATCAAAGCTAAATCAAGAGAAATGTCACGCGCAACACTTAAAGAATTAACAGCTTGGCGATAGGTGTCGGTAAGTTCATTGGTTTCTTGATAGCTAAAGCTTGAAATACCATTTTTTTCAGCACGCTTTATCAATTCATCAAGCCGCAGCCAATATTTTTCACGCTCCAAGCGAAAGCGCGATGAACGCAAATTACCCTGCTCCGTGACAATAATTGCATCATCGCGGTTAACATTGCTTGAAAAAGTGAATTCATGACCGTAATTAGCCCCACTCATATCATTCCCCGCAATTTAATATCGATATAGCGTGATATCAAGTTAGTGGTCAGCAATTCAGGCGCACTATCAAGACACAACACCCCCATCCTATTTAACTTTTCCAAAACTGCGCGCCGTTCTTCAATAATATTATGAGCCGACACTGCTCGCGCAATCGGCTCTAATCCTAAAACCTCTGGCTTCGTCATTTTATCAAGAATTGGGTCCTTCATTGCTACATAAACAACCAGATGCTGACGGGTCAAAACCTGCATATTTTCAATCATTAATTCAGCAGTTATCGTATCAACAAAATCGGAAAAAATAATTACTAATGAGCGCTTTTTTAACTTTGTTGCCAATTGTGTGAGACCAAGGGTATGATTAGTTTCCTGTGTTTCATATTGCATTTGAGCACATGTTTTTTGAATGCGACTGAAGGCATTGCGCCCAGGAGTTGGCGGAATAAAAATACGCGGTCTGCTATCAAAACTATAAAATCCAACATTATCCCCCGCAATGCCCGATGCCCAACACATCGCCAAAGCTGAGTTTATAGCACAATCAAGTTTGGAAACAGTTGCCAATTGCTCGGCCATTAAGCGCCCACTATCAATGCATAAGACGATCTGATGATTTCGTTCAATCCGCGTTTCGCGTACAATGAGACTTCTCGTTCGTGCCGAACGTTTCCAATCAATACTACGAGGATCCATGCCCGCACTAAATTCACGCAACTGGTGAAATTCACTACCATCACCACGTGTTTTCATATCCTTTTGTCCCCCGGCTAAAGGATAGATTTGGGTATAGATTGCCCCTGACAAAACAGGAGAAATATCAGGAACAATATCTATTGTCTTATTGATTGGAAAGGAAATAAGAAACTCCAGCAAAGACAATTTTGACGACCACTTCAACCAAAGAGCAGGTATTTTAAACTCGCCACGTTTGGTAGGCAAAAGCTTGGCGCGCGATGCCGTTTCCTTTGCTCCTTGTTCATAAGCAAGGTTAAATTCTGGCTTACCAACCAGCACCAATGGCAGATCAAGGCGCATAACCAGATCCTTGGGCAACACATCTTTTTGCACAAAAATTTGCGCAACAAGCTCAATATCTTGCCCAACAAATCCCTGTTTAGGTAAATCCGCAATTAAACCAATACGCTTTGGTGGTAGCGATACCAACGCATCTATAACCAAAACACCCATTAAGACTGCCCAGAAAAACGGTAAAAGCCAGCTAAGACTTGAAAACCAAAAGGCAACGATAATAGTTGCAACAGTAAGACCTAAAACAAGGGTGATGAGGTGAATTGAAGGGCGCATCTATCGGGGGGCATCCACACGGTTAATAATATTAGTTAGAACATCTTCGGCTGCTTTCCCGTCAATTTCTGCCGCAGGTGAAAGCACAATACGATGGCGAAGCGCTGGAATAAACAAAGCTTGTACATCATCTGGAATTGCATAATTGCGTCCTTCAAATGCGGCACGGACACGAACAGCCGACGCAATAGCATCGGCGGCACGGGTTGACGCACCATATAATATATCACCATCCGAGCGCGTAGCACGAACAAGGTCAACAATATAAACAAGAATGGTCTCATCCAACCGAATATTATCAAGAAGGGCATAAGCGCTTTTTATAAGATCGGCAGTAAGAATTTGTTTTAATTGTGGTTTATTGGTATCTTCATGTATAGCTTTAGAGCTATGAGCGGTTAAAATGGCAATTTCTGTTTCACGATCTGGAAAATCAACAACCAACTTGAAAAGAAAGCGGTCAAGCTGCGCTTCTGGCAGGGGATATGTTCCATGTTGCTCAATAGGATTTTGGGTAGCTAGCACAAAGAAATTATCACCAAGGGAATAATCGCTACCATCAATGGTTACCACACGTTCGTTCATAGCTTGCAATAATGCTGACTGTGTCTTTGGCGGTGCACGGTTAATTTCATCAGCCAAAAGAATATCTGTAAAAATAGGTCCCTTGGTCAAATGAAACTTATTGGTTTCAAAATTAAACAAATTAATACCAAGCACATCGCTTGGCATCAAATCTGGCGTAAATTGAATACGTCTATATTGCATATCCATAACACTTGAAACACAACGCGCAAGCAAGGTTTTAGCTGTCCCAGGAGGCCCTTCAACAAGGCAGTGCCCCCGTGCAAAAATTGCCGTCAACACAAGATCAATCAGCGCATCTTGCCCCTGCACATATTTGTTGATTTCATCGCGTATAGACGCAACCAAATTATGGAGTTCATCGAGATTCAAGGTCTACTCTCCTTAGTAATTCGCGAAAATCTTCTAAATTTTTGTGTAACTCGTGATGCCTCATTATTGGTCCAAGCAGCATTAAAGAACGAGCCAAGGAAGCAAATTTTTCTGCCAAAATTTTATCCTTTTGAGCGAGCCGTTGTATGAAACGATCAATCCCCGCTTGATTACCACCACTTTCGCCAAAAGCTTGTACCGCCCTATCCAACAAACTATTTTGCACAAATTGTGCGACCATTTGTCCATCATTGCCCGAGAGGCGCAGCAATCTTGCCATAGCACTTACTGCTGCTGTTTTTGATATTTCAATATTGTCATTTGCATCTTTTAATGGCGGGCCAAAACGAAAAGCGCCGCGCCATAGGCAAATGATGGTAATCATTAAAATTGCAGCCCAAATAGTCGACAAGGGATATTCAAAAAGGCGAGCAAAATCGCTAGCATCGCGTTTGTATGGCTGAGGCTTAACCTCTTCATGGGCTTGGTTGGAAAATAGTCTTTCATTTACATCGAGAAAAACGGACTTTGCATCTAATTCAGCCAACATATCATTGATCATATCAACAGCTATGTCTCTATTATTACCAAGTGCAAGCCCATGATTATTGAATAAATCAGGATCTGATAGGAAGTAAGTGGAATAATCACCAGAACAATAAATTAATAATGCGCCAGCCTTTATGCCAAGCAATTCCTCACATTCATCAGGAAGAGTACCGCGGAAAAAAAACTGCGCATCATAAAGCTCAACTTTTCGCATTTGGCCGCTGATGGTTTTAATATTTTCGCGCGTAAAGCTATTCAAAGAACGATCCAATTGAATACCACCATAATCAAGCGTGTCCATGACCCACTTGACATTGGGTAACAACAGTAAAAAATTATTATCAGCTTTAAGGTTTTCGCTTACTCTTTTATCCCATTTAGGCAACACAACCATTGTATCTAATTCAATAACCTTGTTTTTTAAGGTTTGCGCTAGCTTACGGCGCGCATCAGTAAAATATGGAAGCTGATAATGACCATTTAAATATGGAAATATGATTGCATCAGTTGAAAGAATACGAAAATCAAATTGCGTGTCCAAATAGGTTTTATATTTATCAAAGCTTGTTGTTTGGATATCCTTTGCTTTTAACACAAGCTCAAGCCCTTTATTTCCTAAAGCTGAAAGCTCATAAGGCTTATTGCGCCATTGTGATGTAAACAAAAATAAAGCCAATAAAAATAAAGCAATGAGAATGACTACAACGAAAATTTTACGCATTAGCCATCTTCCTTATATTTAAAAAAATTCTGGCTTTGCTGATCAACTCGTCAAATTGGTCTGACGTTATTTCTTGCCCACCATAATGCACAAGTTCCGTTGTTTTCAACAAAAGCTCCAACTCATCACGTTGCGGCAATAATTGGGGAAGACGGCGAAAGATGGTCCGCTCAGTGTCAGAGCGTGCAAGCCGTGTAGAACTAAGACCAGCTCCATGCAAAAGGCACATCCGCAATAATTCTATCATCGCTACGCGTTTGTCATCAATAGCTAAAATTCCTGATAGAATATCATTAGGCGCGCTTGAAACAATATTGCTTGCATTTCCCCAACTTTCAGGTATCTCGCCTTGCGGCTTTATATCTTTAGGGGAATTATTCAACAAAACACCGGAGCCGCCAAAGCGTAGCCAAAGCAGAATAACAACAACAATAATCACCAAAACAGTAAAAACTGAAGTTGGACCGATTAAAATTGGCGTTGACGAACGGTTGCTTACTGTTCGACTTTTTTGCTCCGGTTGCGATTGTGTCTGCTGTTCTTCGGGCTTTATCTCATCATGTCCATAACTTATTTTGCAATCAAATTTATATTTTTCACACTCTTCAATATATTGACGTTGATTAACTTGATTTTCAGTACTTATGCCTTGCGATGGATTAGAAGAAGTATGTGAACGGGCAACATTCTGTCCTTTGGCAATTGTGATACCAATTACCAAAACACACAAAATAAGAAAACCTAATGCCTTTTCAGTCTTTATCATTAATAATCACACTTATATGTCTTGTAAATTATATGGTCCAGTTGGATATTCACCATAATTATTGACACTTTTGGTCCCCTTCAAAATAAGCATGCCAAACAAAACAATAAGAAAAATAAGACCCGCAGCACTTGTATTTACAAGTGATAATATTTCTTCAATGCGTTAAAAACAAATGAAACAATATTATAAAATAATATCACCACCAAAATTCTGATAGATATGAGCGACTAGAAAAATTGGCATATCTTTCAAACAACACCGCCTTTATTGCTCCCCCCCATTTATATCCCTTACATTTAAATGACAGCTATTTATAGGAAGCCAATTGGATTAAATAATATTAATTCTATACTATTGACATTATTACCAAATATTACAACTAAAACACTTATTCCATAGCGCATTTATTATCGTAAAACAGCCTATATCCATAGAAAAAACTTATTTATTCACATATATAAATATATTAATCCTACATTTTCTATCATTATCATGAGAATACACTTAGATCGACCTTTACGCGAACAGGATTTTCTCCATATTTATTAGGACCACTGTCCCCTTTTTTAATTAAAACAATAAGCAGAATAAAGGTCAATATACTAAAAGCAACTTTATAGATATTTATAAAATCGGTTACTCTATACAAATCTAAAAAATCTGGAGTGAATAGCTCGGTCAAAAACCGCATCCATATGGTTATAGCTAGTCCAACTAATATAAGGCTCCACCAACCAGAAAAATTAAGATCGTGCAAACGCCGTACAGTTATTCCAATACGGGGGAAAAATAACACAAGCAAAAATACATTATTTACTATAAACCAACCTAAACCAATGAAATCGCTATGAGCGAATTCCAACCATGAAGCTAAGCATTGTAAGGCAAAAATAAAAATATAGCATAGTACATAAAACAACATGAACCACCAAAATTCAGACCGTGATGCACGCCCAGAAAATTTTAGATATTTTTTAAAAATTGCTGTCCTCACGGCTTGCCAAAACCCCATTAGCCCCCCCTTTTTTTACAGCAACTCATCCCACCAGTTTTCATATTTTTTATAATAGTCAATATTTGGCAGCCCCTCTTTAATCGCGAAGTTGGATTGGTAATCAAGTTTTTTTAAAAAATTACCAAAATTTTCAGCCAAAAAATATTTTTCAAAATCTTCAATGTCCTCACCAACATCTGTTGGAGTATAAAATACCTGTCCTGTATTTGAATCAATGTAAATTGGATTTCCTCCACTATCTTGAGAAATAATAATGGCATTTACTAAAAACTGTTGACCTATAGCATCACTCTTAAAAAAATTTGTTTTTGTTTGAATAGTGAAGTGTAATTTATCAAAAGGTTTTTTAACATAAAAAAAATACCTTAGAGTTATCGGAAAATCTACGTAAATAGTCTGTTTATTTGCATATCCTCCGTTATAAGTTTTATAAAATTCATAAAACAAATCTGATCCATTAAATGTGCAATTTATTTCGTTAAAAATATCACTATCATCAACAGGAACACCACATTGCTTTAATCTGACACCGTAAAATTTTTCAATTTTCATTTTATGATCCTGTTACTTATATTTTTATCGAATATATTCATTTTTAAATTTATATTTATTTTCAAGAAAATACTTCGGTATCTATTTTAAGCGGCGCAGGATCAGATCCAAACCGATTAGGTCCTTTGGTCCCATTTTTAGCTAAAGTATTAAATAATAGGTAAGCACTAATAGAAAACATTATAACATTCACTGCAGAAATCCAGTGGTCTTCTGGTAAATATAAAGAAGGCAGAAATGCAGAAAAAAAAGGAATGTTAAGGCGTAAATAAACAGCAACAAATAATAAACCCCACCAACCAGTCATATTTCTATCATGTAAACGCCGCACTGTTACCGACAAAAAGGGGATTATTAACATCACTCCTAAAATAAAACCGCTAAGATCGTTAAGGCTAAGCTCTGGTTTTAACCAATCTGCGCGCGCCAATGGCTCCCCCCCTAATTGGTGAAGAGAACATAGATCGATCGATTTTTTTATATAGCCAAACAATGAGTAAAACAAACAGGATATACCACCAAAATTCTGCACGCGACGCACGACCAGAATAATTAAAAAGCTTTGTAACCAAAACCGTTTTAATTGCAGCAAAGGGATTCATTCATAGTTACCTTATTTCCATTCTAATAATGACATTGTTCATGCACTATAATTTAGATTTATTACAGAATAGAATAATAATAAAATTCAATATTTTCTGTGTGTTACACATAAAAACAAAATAATATATTTCCTTAAAGCTTGTAAATCCTTTACCATAAAAATCATCAACACAAATATATGTGTTTTGAATTAATTGACACTTTATTTTAGATAGATGACCTCATATTGGTCCAATCCCTTAAAATTTTAACGGTGAGATTTTAATGCTTCATAATTATAAAACACTGGGCACATTACCCAGAATACTGATTTATTGTCTCAGTATTCTGGTATTGTTGGCTGGTATTTACTTCACCATAGCCGGTAGTTACCTTCTTTTTTTAGGAAGCACCACTGGTTATTATCTTGCTCTTGGCATTGCGCTTTTAGTAAGCGGGCTATTAATGATAAAGCTTCGCCCCCTTAGCGTTTGGATATTTGTCCTTATCTTTATTGCAACCGCCATCTGGTCTTATTTAGAATCAGGCCTTAATTATTGGCAGAATTTTCCAGACCTATTCCCGCTTGGTGTTGCTTTATTTCTTGTATTGCTGGCCTATCGCCCGCTCATGCGCGCGCAGGGTCGTGTTGCAAGTAAAGGTTCTTATTTCTTTGCCTTGCTAACGCTTCTTGGCCTAAGTGCAACAATTTATGCATCTTTCAGCCCTAAAAATGTTATTTATAATACCCAAGTTGCGCCTGCCCCTGTACCTGTTACAGCAGAAAACCAGCAAAAGGATTGGAAACATTGGGGTAATGATGATTATGGTAGCCGCTTTGCTGCGCTTGACCAAATCACTCCGGAAAATGTTAACCGTTTAGAAGTTGCATGGACAGCCCATACTGGTGACATTGCCATAAGCACCGGTGCTGGCGCAGAAGACCAGAACACACCATTACAAATTGGTGTAAACCTTTATGTTTGCACACCTTATGGTAAGGTTTTAGCTTTTGACATTGATACAGGTAAAGAAAAATGGACGTTTGACCCCAAAGGTTCCGCGCCGACATGGCAACGGTGCCGTGGTCTTGCCTATTTTGAAGAAACCGATGCCAATATAGTGGCAGCAGATGAAAATGGCGATAAATGTTTACGCCGCCTATTTTTACCAACTGGTGACGCGCGTCTTATCGGCATTAATGCCGACACAGGTAAAGCCTGCGAACCATTTGGCGACAAAGGTATTGTTGATTTAAAAATTGGCATGGGCGAGGTAAAGCCTGGCTATTATCAGCAAACATCAACCCCACTTCTAGCCGGCGATCTTGTTATTGTTGGTGGCCGCGTTGCTGATAACTTCTCAACTGACGAACCACCAGGGGTTGTTCGTGCTTATTCTGTACATGATGGCAAGCTTGTTTGGGCTTGGGATCCAGGTAATCCTGAAATCACTACAGTGCCACCAGAAGGTCAAACCTATACACGCGGTACGCCAAATGTGTGGGCAGCAATGTCCTATGATCCAAAGCTTGGCCTTGTTTATTTGCCAACCGGCAATTCAACTCCTGACTTTTGGGCAGGATATCGTAATGAGCTTGATGATAAATACTCATCTTCAGTTGTAGCACTTGACGTAAAAACCGGTAAAGTGCGTTGGCATTATCAATTTGTGCATCACGACATTTGGGATTTTGATACGCCAGCCCAGCCCGTATTGCTTGATGCACCTGATGATAAAGGCAATATTGTCCCTGCCCTATTTCAAGTAACCAAGCAAGGCATGATTTTCTTACTTAACCGCGAGACTGGCGAGCCAATTTCAAAGGTTGAAGAAAAGCCTGTACCACAAGGCGTGGTTAAGGGTGAACGCTATTCGCCAACACAGCCCTATTCTGTCGGCATGCCGGCTTTTGGTAATGATACACTAACCGAAGCCGACATGTGGGGTGCAACCCCATTTGATAAGGTACTTTGCCGCATCAAATTTAAATCATTGCGCCATGAAGGTGTATTCACACCACCTGGTCTTGATTTATCCTTGCAAATGCCAGGCTCTTTGGGTGGCATGAATTGGGGATCAGTTTCTTACGACCCAACCCTTGGCTATGTGTTTATCAATGATATGCGCCTAGGACTTGCTAATTACCTTGTTGAGCGCAAAGACATTCCAGCCAATGCTTCAGGCATTGAAATGGGTATTGTGCCAATGGACGGCACACCTTTTGGTGCAATGCGCATGCGCTTCTTGTCACCCTTAGGTGTTCCATGCCAAAAGCCACCTTTTGGAACAATGTCTGCCGTTGACTTGAAAACCCGCAAAATCGTTTGGCAAGTTCCAGTTGGCACAGTGCAAGACACCGGCCCAATGAATATGGCACTTGGTGTTCCCGTACCAATTGGTATGCCGACCCTTGGGCCATCATTATCAACCCAATCTGGCCTTGTTTTCTTTGCTGGCACCCAAGATTTCTATTTGCGCGCCTTTGATAGCCGCACCGGTAAAGAGGTATGGAAAGATCGTTTGCCAGTTGGTAGCCAAGGTGGGCCAATGACTTATGTTTCGCCTAAAACAGGTAAGCAATATATTGTTATTACTGCTGGTGGCGCTCGCCAAAATGCCAAACGCGGCGATTATGTCATTGCCTATAAGCTAAAAGACTAAGTTTATAGCAAATACTTAACAATGAAAGGCTGCTAACGCGGCCTTTTTTTTTATTTACAATATAGTAAAAATAGAAATTATTTACTTTTAAAACCCCATGCAATAATTTAATAAAATTATTGCATGGGGAACATTTAAAATGGCAATTTTCAACTTATTTTCAAAAAGGCAAAAAGCTTTAAGAGGCGAGGTTAGTGATGTTTATCAATATGATGAACTGCCTGAAAAAATGCGAGTGCAAATTTGCCATATCTTAAATGATCTTTTGTCTTTGAGCAATGTGAATTCTCGATACAAATATGAAGCGAAACAAATTTTTATATTGATCGTCAAACAGCTTAGCCGTGAATATGGGCTTACACAGCTTGTTGGTGGCATCTATCACAATGATAATGATGATACGCTAATTAAATTTATTAGCACTGAAAAAGATATAGAAAAATGCCTTGATGCCATTGAGCTGGTGTTTGGCTTTTTTACAAAATGTTTTGATAATAAAGAATTTGGCTGGCATGAGCAAATCCTAGAATCCAATTTTAAAGATCTCATCGTTGAGCTAAACCATCGCTTCAAAGAAAACAGCGTCGGTTATCAATTTATAAATGGTCGTATAATTCGCGTAGACTCTGAATTATTACATCAAGAAGCAGTCAAACCTGCTTTAAACCTTTTAAGTGACACAGATTATAGCGGTGCAAACAATGAATTTCTTGCAGCCTTTGAACATTATAAAAATAACGAATATTCCGCAACTTTAATTGAATGTTTAAAAGCATTTGAAAGCACCATGAAGATAATTTGCACCAAACACCAATGGTCATTTGATAAAAATGATGCTTCCAGACAGCTTATCGATATTTGTTTAAAAATGGACTGATCCCTAATTTTTGGCAAAATAGTATGAGCCACTTACAAGGATTATTAGAAAGTAGCGTACCAACTGGCCGCAATAAATTAGCAGGCCATGGTCAAGGTGCAAATCCAATTGAAATTCCAGATTATATTGCAAGCTACATATTACATATGACTGCATCGACCATTGTTTTTCTTATCAATGCAGAAAAGGCCATTGGTAACTGATTTGTGCATAATCCATGCTTTAAAACTTTAGTCATGCAGAATTATTATTCTTTTTTGAAAAACAAAATTTTTAAGGCAATAAAATAATAACCCACAACAAAACAAAATAGCTGAAGCATAATAAAGCGTCATTGCTTGCTCGCTATAAATATCAGCCAATGCGCGCAAAAAAACCGCAAAGGTAAGCAAAATAAATGGCGCAAAAACCAGTCGATTGACTGATGCTTTTTTAAACTGGTATCGCAAGCAAAGGCGTATCATCACCGCTAGCATCGATATTGCCATAGCGCCTATAGTGATAATGTGAATTGGAAAGAGTGATGGTAAAATTGCAAATCCCGCCAATGTTATAGACAAAAATGCAATGATTATAAATGCGTAACCAAGCACTAATAAGAAGACTAAAATTGGGTAAGGTGGTCTTAAAATTTGCCACCGCACGAGGCGTATAATATTAAGCATAGCAGCAGCCAAACCAAAATAAAATTGCGCTAAAAAGCAATAATCACTGACCCAAAGCCCTAGAGCTATTACGCTTACAAAAATGGTGGCACTATCGATTAAACCATGTTTGGGTGGCCCCTCGCCCCTGCCGCAGCCTTGAAATGCAAGACGCATATAAGCAGGGATCATGCGACCACCCACAATAATAATCAACACCGTAAAAGCTGCCACAGCAAGCTTGCAAAAAACGAGAACATCACCATTTTTTATTATTTGATAATGAAAGGTAATATTGGCAATCATAATTATAAATAGCCCGATAAGGACTTTGAAATCTCGCCACTTTTTTGCTTTAATAACTGGAATTGTTAAGCACATAGCAACGCTTGGTAAAAATATACTATCTAATAGACTGACCAAAAATGCAGGTAAAACACTTGCCAAAATCATAGCAACGCGCCCTAGCAACCAAAGGGTAAATAGCAATCTTATAAGCCTTGACGAAAAAGGCAATTCACCGGTCCAATTGGGAACAACCGTTAGCAAAAAACCAGCTAGAATAGCGGCGCCAAATCCAAAAAGCATTTCATGGGCATGCCAAAAAAAAGGAGTATAACTGCCAGTTAAATCCACTTCACTGCCAAGAAATGGTAGCCAGAACAGAAAATGCAACGCTCCCCAAAGTACGCCAAAGGTAAAAAAAGGCTGGTAGGCAAAGGATTTTTTCATAAAACCTTCATCCCAAAAGATTTGTCATAAAGCTATCAGCACCGCTTCAATAGCTATGCTGATAACCAGTTTTAATCTTTAAATCTTAACTAATATTGTTATAAAACAATAGCGCGCTCAACAAATCGCGCACCTTCCAAACCATGAATAAAGCCATTAGCCAAAGGCATATCACCACAGTGATCTGCAATTTTTTGTGTTGCTTCCTCAGCCGATAATTGCCCAGCAATGAGATCATTAAACAAATGCGCGATTGCAACCATATCACAATCTTGTGGCGACAAGCGAAAATGACGAACGCCAATATCAATAAGCGATTGCATTTCATAAGTTAAAGCTTGGCAATTATGTGACATGGTTTGAATACCATTAAGGCTTAAAAAATCTTTGCCATCAAGGGTGCGGATTGGCAATCCATTGGGATCTTCACCGCAGACAAATTGACAATTGTCCTTAATATGACCTTTCGAGCGGGCATGAGCGCAACGGGCAGAGATAGCCAAAGGAAGCCGGCCAAAAGCAAAAACTTCAATATCAGTGACATCTTTGGTTTTTTCAACAATCGTTTTTATTGATTGAAAGGGCAATTCTGGCGGCAAACAAATGCGTTTTGCTCCGCGGCTTGCTAAAAAGCGAGCTGTGGGCGCATTATAAACATTAAGCAATGGGCTAATAATATGCTGATGATCATTTAATAAATTAACCGTTCCAAGGTCATTGACTTCAAAAACACAATCATTACGAGCAAGCACTTTTTTAACGTCTTTGCGTTCACGCTCAAGCGTTACCATAGCAAGGGTGCTGTAAATCACTTTTTTTCCAGCTTTTTGAAGCCGATCAGCGACTTTATCAATAAGCTTATCGGTAAAATGCAAACGTTTAGAACAAATGCTTTCGCCAATACTCACCGAAGTGATTGGCGCTTCATCGGCGATACGATAATAAAAATCGCACCATTTATCAGCATCCCATAAATAATAAACTGGTCCCATGGATAATGATATTTGTCTATTTTTCATCATTTATCTCCACCGTTTTTCATAAGCACCTGAGGTGGTTTGTTGCCCCTCACTTAATGCACGTAATTTTGATAAATATTGACCACGACTATCGCTATCGGTTTGCAATGCGGCTTTTAATGTAGCAACGACTTGCGCCACATAGGCTTTGCCGCGTTGGCGTCCTTCAATTTTTAACGCACTGACGCCAGCATCGCGCAAAGCGTCAAGATGATCCATCACATCTAATGAAATCGGGTCTTCAAAGGCATAGCCTGGTTCATTGGCAATGGCGAAACGCCCTTTGCAAAGCGTTGGGTAGCCAGCAGCTTCGCCACGTTCAAAACGGTTTATTGTGTAGTCCCCTAAAATAGATAGCATTGCATCACCATCTCGCTCATAACGCACATGACTTGCAGGTGAACAAACACCATTCATATTGGGTGATTTTCCTGCGGCGTAAGATGACAATGAACAACGTCCTTCCGCCATCACGCAAAGACCGCCAAAGGCAAAAACTTCAATTTCGCAATCAATTTGTTTAGCAAGTTTGGCAATATCGCTAATTGTCAAGGTGCGTGGCAAAACAACACGCTTAGCGTTAAATGATGAAACAAGGAAAGCAATAGCATCAACATTGGAGGCGGAAGCCTGCACCGAAACATGGAGGCGTTGTTGTGGATGCTCACGTGTTGCATAATCAAGCAGGCCAATATCAGCTAATATTAATGCATTAGCACCAATTTCTACTGCATCATCAACGCCGCTAAACCAAATATCTTCGCTGCCAGCACGCATAAAAGTGTTTAAAGCCACAAATGTTTGAACATTTTTCTTACGTGCATAAGCGATTGCATCAGATAATTCTTCACGAGAAAAATTTAAACCCGGAAAATTACGGGCATTAGTTTCATCGCGAAAGCCACAATAAACGCAATCGGCACCCGCATCTACCGCTTCAATAAAGGCAGATGGCGTACCTGCAGGACATATTAATTCCATTGCTTTGGCTCCTCTTTTAAAAAATGGCGGCGTAAATGCTTAGCCACTTTTTCGGTAATTGGGGCCAAAGGGCCACTTAATAGTGACAAATCATGCGGTAAATCTATTTCATTGTCATCAAGGGCATTACGCAAAGCAAGCATTGCTTCCATATCGCCAGTAATCATTACATCGCGCGAAAAAAACAACGCGTCAGCATCAAGCCGCCCTTCGGCCAAAGCAAGCAACAGGCCAAGCGGCCCCTCAACTTCAGCGTCGGCCTTAATATCTTTGCGGTCTTTGAAAAGTTTAATCGATTTTTGTTGCGGGTTGACCACAAACACCAAAGGCATATCGGTTAAAATGAAAGCAAAATTTTTGCTGGCATGTTCGCCAAGGCGATCAAATAATTTGGGGTGGACAAGCAAAATTTGCGAAAAAGCTAAACGCGCTGGCAGGCTTAAAAGCGGTAATGGCAGATGTGAAATGGCATTTTTAAGTGGTGGTGCAAGCTGCATAGCAAACCTCTTTTCGCAAATCATTTGACATGTGGCGCTTCGCGACATAGTGTCGCACAAAATTGCGTCATTATGTCGCAGATACCATGAATATATCTCAAGCGCCAGTGCAAGAAGTGGATTTTTTTTGATGAAAACCGTTTCAAATTTAAAAGTTTTTCTAAAGCAGCAACTTAAGCGAATTATTTTTCTAATGCCTATATTGGTGCCGTTTATGTTTATGCAGCTAATTTTGCCCCATCAGGAAAAAGCCCGTGCATGACTTAAACGCCTTTATAAAGCTTCTTGAGTCGCGCAATTTGTTAAAACGCATCAAGCGTCCAGTTTCAATTCGACATGAAATGACCGAAATCCATAAACGTGTTTTGGAAAAGCATGGCCCTGCTCTATTGTTTGAAAAACCAATAAATGAACATGGTGTCATTTCAAAAATCCCAGTCCTCACCAACCTATTTGGCACGGTAGAGCGCGTGGCACTAGGCCTTGGCATTGAAGAAAAATCCCTACCTGATCTTGGTCAAAGCCTATCGGATTTGCGCGAGCCTAGTGGTATTTCTTCACTTTCCGATCTTTGGAAAAAATTGCCAATGGCGCGTTCTGTCCTTTCCATGCGCACCAAAACCAAGCGAAGTGCTCCCTGCCAAGAAATTATATTAACTGGTGATGATGTTAATTTGGGAGTTTTGCCAATTCAGACCTGCTGGCCAGATGAGCCCGCCCCTTTGGTAACTTGGCCTTTGGTAATGACTGTTGATCCTGATAATCGCAATGATGTTAATCTTGGAGTTTATCGCCTACAAAAACTCGACAATAGCCATCTTATCATGCGTTGGCTTGCGCATCGCGGCGGCGCCAAGCACCATCACAAATGGCAAAAGCGACAACGCGATATGCCGGTTGCCATTATCATTGGCGCTGACCCTGCGCTTATTTTATCTGCGGTTATGCCCTTACCTGAAACCATGAGTGAGGTTGCATTTTCCGGACTTTTACGCAAAAGCCCAACGGATCTTGTGCAAGCTAAAACTGTACCCTTAATGGTACCAGCGCAAGCTGAGATTATTATTGAAGGTTATGTATCGCATAAGAATACCGCAAATGAAGGGCCTTATGGCGATCATACTGGTTACTATAATGCAGTTGAACCTTTTCCTATTATGGAAATTACCGCCATTACCATGCGCGAAAGCCCCATTTACCTTTCCACCTATACAGGCAGACCGCCCGATGAACCCTCGCGCATAGGTGAAGCCCTCAACCAATTATTCGTTCCATTGGTAAAAAAGCAATTTCCTGAAATTACCGATATTTGGCTACCACCAGAAGCCTGCTCCTATCGCGCAATTATTGTTGCCATTGATAAACGTTATGCAGGCCAAGCCAAACGTGTAATGCTTGGGCTTTGGGGCATGTTGCCGCAATTTAATTACACCAAGCTGATGATTGCCGTTGATCCTGATATTGATATTCGCAATTGGGATGATGTAATTTGGGCTTTATCCACCCGATTTGATCCAAGCCGTGATACCACTATTTTAGACAATATGCCGATTGATTATTTGGACTTTGCGTCACCAATGGAAGGGCTTGGCGGCAAAATGGCCTTAGATGCCACCAATAAGGTTAAAGGCGAAACCACCCGCGAATGGGGCAAAGTTTTAAAAATGCCCGATGAGGTAAAGTCAAAAGTTGATGCCTATTGGAAAGATCTTGGTCTATGATGAATGAACCTCAAAACATCCGCATTGTCGTTGCAATCACTGGTGCATCAGGTGCCGCTATTGGTTTAAAAATTATTGATTATCTTCATGCCGAAAAGCATATTGATTTGCACGTCGTTGTTTCTCCATCTGCACAAAGAACAATAAAAACCGAAGTTTCAAAAGAAAATTTGCAAAAATATAAGCAATTACAAACCAATTGTAAGAGCAATATAATTTTTCATGAGTACCACAATATTGGGGCAAGCATCGCTAGCGGCTCATTTAAAACTGCCGCAATGATCATTGCTCCCTGCTCGATGCACAGCCTAGCGGCTATCGCCAATGGTCTCGCAGACAATCTCATTATTCGGGCGGCAGATGTTCATTTAAAAGAACGGCGGCGGCTCATCTTATTGGCGCGCGAAACGCCGCTTCATCTTGGTCATTTGCGCAATATGGTGCAAGTGACTGAAATGGGTGGAATTGTCATGCCACCAGTACCAGCTTTTTACCACAAGCCACAAACCATTGATGATATTGTTAATGACCTTGCCTTACGCGCAATAAGTCTTACCAATATATCAATCCATGCAAAGGCAAAAGAATGGTTTGATGAATAAGATTTAAACCATCACCATGCGCAGCTATTTTGGCTAAAAAACACCAATGCGGCGATATTGTAATTCGTCATTGCTTTGCGATGCTTTTAGACCCAACTCTACCATTTGTTGATGTAAAGGCGAGCGAATACAGGCTGGATCAATCTCATTAGCATTACCAGCAAGGGCAAGGGCTTGGCAGCGACAGCCGCCATAATCTAACTCTTTGCGTTCGCAAGAGCGGCAAGGCTCGCTCATCCAATCATCGCCGCGATAAGCATTAAAAGCGGATGAATGAAGCCAAATATCGTTTAAAGACTTTTCGCCAAATTGATCAAATTGCAAGGTCTTAATCGTCATTGCCGCATGGCAAGGCAAAATAGTACAATCAGGCGTTGCCACAAAAGCATCTCTTGCCCAACCGCCCATGCAGGGCTTGGGATAATCGGCAAAATAATCAGGAATAACATAATCTATATTTAAAATACCACGCAAAGCCTCACGTAAATGAGCGACCATATCCATTTGTCGTTCAAAATCTTCGCGTTTTGGCATTAATGCACCACGATTAAGCAGCGCCCAACCGGAATATTGTACATTGGCAATTTCCAGCCGTTCCGCACCAAGTCTTAAAGCAAGTTTTACATAATCATCTAATTGATCGATATTATGGCGATGAATGGGAGCATTGATAGTTAAAGGCAATTGCAATTTGCGCACTTTTTGTGCCGTTTTCATTTTTTGCTCAAAACCACCTTTTAAATGGCCGATGAGCTCGGTGGTTGCGCTATCGGTGCCTTGTACCGAAAGCTGAACATGGTCAAGCCCAGCTTCAACTAAGGCTGGCAATTGCTTTTCTGCACCGCCTACCCCAGCAGTTATCAAATTGCTATAAATATCGCGAGCTTTGAGTGCTGCCACCAATTGCGGTAAATCCTTACGCAAGGTTGGCTCACCACCAGAAAGATGCACTTGTAATAACCCCATATCGGCTGCTTCATTAAATAACGCAGTCCAACGATCTGTATCGCATTCACGATCAGCTTTCATCAATTCTAAAGGGTTGGAACAATAAGGGCATTGTAGCGGACAACGATAGGTCAACTCCGCCAACATGCTGATCGGTGGTAAAATTGTCTGATTCATAATTTCAATAATAACTGATCCGACCAGCTTTGTAAAAATTCTATGACATCGGCTATTACTTCATCCAATGGCGCTTCATATTGATTTGCCAATTTGGTTGTAATGTCAGACACGGTATTTTTACCATTGCACAGATTTAAAATTTCTAAAGCAATTTCATCAGGCCAAAGGATTTTTTCTGGTGACAACAAGGCCAGCGCCTCCCTTACGGGATCATAGCGCATGCGAACATGTGCCATTAATTGCGGCTTACTCATTGCATTTACAACTTGCCTTGACTTTTTAACTTCCGCTAGAACATGTAACATTTATATGCCTAAAGTTCCCCAGTAAACACACCTGTAAAAGCACCGGGCGGAATATGGCCTTTTTCACCATAGGCATGTTGTAATGCATCTAACATCGCCCATAGGATATCAGTTTTAAACAACAATGCGTCAATTACTTGCTGCTGTTTTTCTGGCGTATTGGCATGCTTTTTTACATAAGCTAAAGCAAAATCAGAATCTTTTGGCGCTTGTGTCAAACGCGGCTTAAAATAGGCCAAGGTTTCTTCACTGATGAAAGAATATTTGGCGAGCATGCCAGGAACGCGCTCTGATATAATCAATGGCGAGAAAAGCTCGGTTAAGGAAGACGCTACCGCTTCAAGCAGGGTTTTATCACGGCAAAACTCAATATATGCACCAACGGCAAATTTCGTGGCAGCTAAAGCCTGCCTTTGGCTTTTAACCACCTCTTCGTCAAGACCAAGACCAGTTGCTAATTTTAACCAGCGTGATATGCCACCATCTTTACCATTCGTACCATCGTGATCTTCAATGCGACTACGCCATTCGGCACGAAACTCAGGATCATTAGAACGCATTAAAATAGCTGCATCTTTGCGCGGAATAGCGGCCTGATAGCAATAGC
Organism: Bartonella sp. HY761; assembly: GCF_026743145.1. Lineage (NCBI taxonomy): Bacteria > Pseudomonadati > Pseudomonadota > Alphaproteobacteria > Hyphomicrobiales > Bartonellaceae > Bartonella > Bartonella sp. HY761. The sequence goes on along the minus strand of NZ_CP104887.1, from coordinate 881,768 downwards.
GATTTAAGGCCCAAGCTTGCAATTCAAGTTTAGACATATTTCCCGCCATCATATAATGGTGATGTGGGTGATTAATGTGATAACGCTCATGGCCAATTTGGCGTAAAACCGCTTCTAATTCACTCTCGCTAAGGCCGTTTTGTGCAATATCATGATAATCAGTCATAGGGCTAACTCCATTCCGTCAAAAGCAATTTCCCAACCGGCCTTTTCTACCAAAGCACGCTCAGGCGATGATGCATCTAGCACCGGATTACTATTATTAATATGAACAAAAATTTTGCGCTTTATTGCAACATCCTGCCACACAGCAATAGAGCCCAATTCACCACTCATAGAAATATGACCCATTCTTGCACCTGTTTTAGGCCCAAGCCCTGCCTTTACCATTTCATCATCTTGATAAAGCGTGCCATCAAACAGTAAAATATCAGCTTTACCAGCCTTCATCTTCATAAGATTGGTGACACTTGCCGCCCCTGGAATATATAAAAGACTGTTATCACTGTCCTTCTCATAGATTTTCAAAGCAACCGTATCACCCTCTTGCGAGCCAAAATTGAGCTGCATTGGGTCTTCCATAAACAGTGCTACTTTTCCAGGAACCGAAAATATTTCAATTTCTACGTTAAGGGATTTTCCCTCACAATCATGCAACGTAACTAGACCACTATTGGGTAAAACTTTTCTCTGTACAATATCACGATCCAGCACATTAAAGATCGGGTTTTCGTTTAAAACAGTCATAACCCGTTTTGTCGCATAAAGCACAAAAGGCTGGCGTTCACGCAAGGTTAACAAGCCAGCAATATGATCAACATCGGCATTGGTTAAAACAACCGCAGCAATAGGCGAATTGCGTAATTCACCATCAGCATGGGGATGTAATTCTGGTGTTTGATTAATTTGTTGGCGCAAATCTGGGGAAGCATTAAACAGCACCCACCGCTTTTGATCACTAGATGCGATAAGGCTTGATTGAGTACGCGGCAAATAATTGGCATTTTTTGTGCGAGCATTGCGGCTTAATGGATAATTACAATTCCATTGCGGAAAACCGCCGCCAGCAGCCGAGCCAATAATTTTAAAAAACATTAAAAAATCCAATTAAACATAAATAACGTATAAACTATTAAAAAAAATGTTGGCGCGTCCACAAAATTTAAGAGAAAGCGCCAACATCCATATCACTATAAAATACAAAGCAATTAGCGCTTTGTTGCTACCTGTGCAGGTAAATAACGCGAAATTTCCATACCGGCTGCAACTTGGCACATAGTTGGCTTTGCCCATGCTTTTTTCATAAAAATCTCCTTTTCTGGTGGAAAATATTGATCATCAGCATGAATGCCGCAAATCGCGGCATCTGCCATTCGCAAGGAATATGACAGTTTTTTATTATCGCGTCATTAAAAATATCTCGTTTCAACTTAATTTTACTATTAGTTTTAAAGAGTTATAAAAAGGCGCTATTTTTTAACAATACAAATGAATAAGATCCTACAATGAAACACACTGTATGGCAGCTATAAAATAGCATTAAAAAGCCATCATTATGCTATTGCTAAGATATAAATCATTGTTCGCATGATGACATATGGCGTAAGGAGCAAATATCTATGTTAAATAAGGCCATATTAATATCAGCTTGACTATTTAGCTTCAATGACCATGTAGTCGAATTAGGCCATATTGACGTTTTAGAGATGCTCTTTCAACCTTGGCATCAAATCCACAAAATTACTTGGCTTTTGGCGGCTATCAAGCTGGCCTTGCAATATGCCTTTCCACGCATCTTTACAAGCACCGGGTGAGCCGGGCAAACAAAAAACAAAAGTTGCATTAATTAAACCAGCAACAGCTCGTGACTGCACGGTAACACTGCCAATAGTACCAAAAGAAACCATATGAAAAAGGGTTGAAAAACCATCCATTCGCTTATCGAATAAAGGCTCGATTGCTTCTGGTGTTATATCACGGCCTGTAAAACCTGTACCGCCAGTTGTGATGATGATTTGAATGGAATCATCCATCGCCCATTTTGTAACCTGCGCTCTAATATCATCAATTTCATCGCGAACAATTGCCCGCTCTGCCAAAACATGACCAGATTTTTGCAAATTTTCCACTAAGATATCACCAGAGCGGTCATCTAACGGTTTGCGTGTATCAGAAATAGTGAGGACTGCAATAGTAAGGGGCGTAAAGCTTAAGGTTTCATCTATCCAAGTACTCATGATGAGGCTTTCTAAAATTTAACAACACATATAAATATCGCTTAAATAGCAGTTCTTTCATAAAATGTCTAAATGACACATTCTCATCATCTATCCATCTATCGCGCCTTAAGCTTAAGATTTCTACCAATTGTAATTTTAATCTTATAATCTATATATTCAAAGGGCATTATAAATGTGTTCATAGAACTGAAAAATCGAGCTATTATAAAACCTCTTATAAAAGACCAAACTTTATGCTAGTGAAGCATTACTTACAATATGTTCGACTCGCATAACCGCCTTGCTACCAATAATTTGAGCTAACTTTGTCTATTGGCTACAAAATTGACAATTCGTATTAAAGGTTAATTTTGGTATAAAAGGTTATTTAAAAATGTCGCACTTCATTGTTTTAAAAATTGAAAAATTGGATTTAAATTGTTTATAATTTCAAACCACAAATTTGGTGAAGAATAAAGAAGATGCTGTTTCGCCGTCGTTATCCAGCAAATCTTCGTGAACGAGTGCGCCTATCCGTTTGGCCGCGCCGCTCATTTAACCGTTCTTTTCGTTATTTTGGCAAACGCATTTTGCGTTTCTCAGGTTCACCCCACGCAATTGCATTGGGATTTGCAATCGGTATTTACTCCTCATGCACACCATTTATCGGCTTGCATATTTTTATTGCTATAATTTTTGCATGGATATTAAAAGCGAATATTCCAGCCGCAGCTATTGGTACAGCCTTTGCAACACCTTTTATTCCTGCTTTTTTTGCGTCAACCTATGCTGTAGGACGCATGGTAATGCAAGCAAGCGGCAATGATGTTGCACTGTCTTTTGAAGAATTTTCACACCATTTAAGAACATGGAATTTCATCGAATTATGGGATGTTTTTATCCAGCTTTTGGTAGGCTCGGCATTAATTGGTGCTATTTGTGCAACATTAAGTTATACTGCGGTTTATTGGCTAACATTTCGTTTCCGTAAAAGACAAGCAGAGCGCCGTGCTGATAAAATACGTGCAAAGCAAATGACAGGCTTTGATGAGATAAAGGCGTTTCCAGAGGATTACTTGCCATGATTATCGGTATCGGGAATGATATTATTGACATAAGACGGGTGGAAAAAGTTTTAGAACGCCATGGACAGCGTTTTATAAACCGTGTTTTCACCGATATTGAGCAGAAAAAATCTGAAGGGCGTAAACAACGCATTGCATCATATGCCAAGCGCTTTGCCGCCAAGGAAGCCTGCGCCAAAGCCCTTGGTACTGGCATATCACGCGGAGTGTGGTGGAAAGACATGTGTGTTATTAACCTGCCATCTGGTAAGCCAACAATTAACTTAACTGGAAATGCAACAAATTTTTTACAAAAACTTCTACCAGCAGGCCATGAAGCGGTGATACACCTTACTATAACCGACGACTTCCCTTGGGCTCAAGCATTTGTAATAATTGAGGCGGTTCCTTTGACTGATAGCAATATAAAAAGTTAAAAAAATTTATAACTTTTTTAACTTAATTTACTCTGCATTACATGCTAAACCAACAAAAATAACATTAGTTGAAAATAAAATTATTTTATTAAAAATCATGTGTGATTGACAGCTAAGCATTCGACTTTTTCAAGGTATATGAAATGCTTTATTGGTATAAACAAGAGCGGATAGGCGAGATATGACGCAAAAACAAGTGCCGGTAAATCCAGATGAAAAAGCATCTGGCGGCTTTTTTGAAATTTTAAGTATTGTGGTGCAAGCTGTTCTAATAGCTCTTGTCATCAGAACATTCTTGTTTCAACCATTTACCATTCCATCTGGCTCCATGCGCCCAACACTGCTTGTTGGGGACTATCTCTTTGTTTCTAAATATTCCTATGGATATTCCAAATATTCACTGCCATTTTCCCCCAATCTTTTTTCTGGGCGTATTTGGGGTAGTGAACCAAAGCGCGGTGACGTATTGGTATTTCGTCTTCCTAGCAATACATCATATGATTATATCAAGCGCGTTGTTGGTTTACCCGGCGACCGCATTCAAGTGTTAAATGGCCAACTAATTATCAATGGAAAACCAGTCGAGCGCACAAAAATTGGTGAAACAACCGATGTTGATGTGATTGGTGATATGCCTAACACGGCTTTTAAAGAAAGTCATTTATACGACCCTAACTCGGATCTACCAGTAAGCGTTTATCGCGAGAAAATGGACAATGGTGTTCAATATAATACATTTGATCTGGGCTCTCCTTATTGGCGCGATACGGATAGAGTATTTACCATCCAACCTGGACATTATTTTATGATGGGTGATAATCGTAATAACTCAGAAGATAGCCGCTTTTCAGTAGGACAAGTGCCATATGAAAATCTTGTAGGGCGGGCAAATATTATCTTCTTCTCTATTGGTAATGGTGCATCAGCATGGCAAATTTGGAATTGGCCATTTGATGTGCGCTGGAGCCGAATGTTTAGCTTTGTTCAAACAATAAAGAATGTGCCTACGGGTCAAAAATAGGTACATTTTCGGATAACCAAAATGAATAAAAAAGAAATTGCTGCCCTAGAGGCAGCTACTGGACATAAATTTACTGATATGGAGCGCTTAACCAAGGCGCTCACCCATTCCAGTGTACAAAGCAGTGAAATTGGCAATTACGAGCGCTTAGAATTTTTGGGCGATCGCGTTTTAGGACTTGTTATTGCAGAAATGCTCTGTCAAACTTTTCCCAAAGCAGTCGAGGGAGAATTGTCAGTGCGGTTAAACTCGCTGGTTAACGCCGAAACCTGCTGTGAAATTGCCTTTGAGCTTAACCTACCCGATATTATCCATATGGGGGCAGAGATGAAAGTGCTTGAGGGTCGCCGCCTTACCAATATGTATGCCGATGTGGTAGAAGCTTTGATTGCAAGTATTTATCTTGATGGTGGTCTTGACAGCGTACGGATTTTCGTTGACCGTTATTGGGGTGAGCGCATGCGCCAAAGCGAAACGCAAAGACGCGATGCCAAAACCGAATTGCAAGAATGGGCGCACCAACAAAATGGTGCGCAACCCCTTTACCGTGTATTAAAGCGTAAAGGGCCTGACCACGATCCTATATTTGAGGTAGAAGTACGTATATCAGGCTTTGCACCAGCAAGTGGCAAGGGTGGCTCGAAACGATTAGCGGAACGAGCAGCAGCTGAAAGCTTATTATGCCGTGAAGGCGTGTGGACCAATAAAAACGATGAAGAATAGAGTAAAAAATGGATAATATGGATAAGGGCGTGACACGTTCGGGGTTTATCGCCTTAGTTGGTGCGCCGAATGCAGGAAAATCGACACTTTTAAACCAGCTTGTCGGAACAAAGGTTTCAATTGTTACCCATAAGGTGCAAACAACCCGTGCTATGGTGCGCGGCATTGTTATCCATAATAATGCACAAATTGTTTTTATTGATACGCCAGGTATTTTTAAACCAAAAAAACGCTTAGATCGCGCAATGGTCACCACCGCTTGGGGCGGCGCCAAAGACGCTGACATGACCTTTGTTTTAATTGACGCGCAAGCGGGCCTTAATGAAAATAATGAAGCTTTGATTGATAGTCTTGCAAATTTTCATCGCCCAAAAATTCTTATTCTCAATAAAGTTGATTGTGTACCGCCGCCAAGATTGTTGGAGCTAACCGCACAAATTAATGAGCGAGTAAAATTTGAACGTACTTTTATGATTTCAGCGCTTAAAGGCTATGGCTGTAAGGATATTTTGAATTATTTAGCAGAATCTTTGCCCGAGGGTCCTTGGTATTATCCTGAAGATCAAATTTCTGATATGCCAATGCGTCAACTTGCGGCTGAAATTACCCGCGAAAAGCTATATTTGCGCCTACATGACGAGATCCCTTATTCTTCCACCGTTGAAACTGAACGCTGGGAAGAGCGGAAAGATGGCTCGGTAAAAATCGAGCAGGTTATCTTTGTTGAGCGTGAAAGCCAAAAGAAAATTGTGCTTGGCGCAAAGGGGGAAACCATCAAATCCATCGGCCAGTCGGCACGCAAGGAAATTGGACAAATTTTAGAACAAAATGTCCATCTTTTCCTTTTTGTTAAGGTGCGTGAAAATTGGGGTGATGATCCTGAACGTTACCGTGAAATGGGTCTTGATTTTTCAAAATAATAAAGGCTCGTTAGTTGGAAAATCATTTTCAAATCTTTATATAATGGAATAAAGGGGCGTGATGTTAATTACGCCTTTTTTATATAAAATCTAGCTTGATATTTTTTAAAAGCTTCAAGATTAGCAAGATCAAAGTCGCAATGACGAAAGTTAAATGACCAATGGAATGGCATGACGAAGCAATTATTTTGGGCTTGCGTCAACATGGTGAAACCAGCGCCATTGTTGAAGTCATGACACCGCATCATGGTCGCCATTTGGGCGTAGTTAAAGGCGGCCGCTCCAAACGTATGCAGCCAATGCTACAACCGGGCAATAAAGTACGTGTGCAATGGTGGGCGCGCCTTAATGAGCATATGGGTAGTTTTCGGATAGAAACATTGGATTTTTCCGCTGCTCGTTTAATTGATTTGCCGCTTGCCCTTTATGGCTTACAAACTGTGTCTTCACATTTACGGCTTTTGCCCGAACGCGATCCCCATGCCGGTCTTTATGAAGCCTTGCAACTTCTATTATCCTATGCTGATGATCCCTTAATGCTCGCTGAAATATTATTGCGTTTTGAGTTGCGCTTACTTGAAGATGTTGGCTTCGGGCTCGATCTTTTATCCTGTGCAGCTACCGGACAAAAAGAAGATCTCATTTATGTATCCCCCAAATCTGCGCGTGCTGTTTGCCGCGAGGCAGGCTTACCATGGCATGATAAACTGCTGCTTTTACCAGATTTTTTATGCTCCTTGCAAAAGCGTCCTTCACAATTAGCCGATTTCAAAAGTGGTTTTGCTTTAACTGGCTTTTTTTTAACCCGTCATGTTTGGGAACCACGCAGCATAGCACCGCCAATTGTGCGCGAAAAATTCCAAACCCATTTGCACCGTTTTTTCGAAAAATAAAGTATTACCAAGGCTTGAACGCATTTAACTGATGAATACAGTACTAAATGCGCCATAATTTTAATTTCTAGAACAAAGTACAAATATGCAAATTATTACAACAATCATGCAATTACGCGAAATCTTACAACAAAATCGCAATGCATTTGAAACTATCGGCTTAGTGCCAACAATGGGTGCACTGCATATTGGCCACCTAACCCTTGCGCGGCAATCGCTCGCACAATGCGATAAAACTGTTGTGTCAATTTTTGTTAATCCCAAACAGTTTGGGCCGGAAGAAGATTTTGATGCCTATCCTCGTGATTTGGCCAAGGACGCAACTTTACTCGAGGCAGAAGGCGTTGATTATTGCTTTGCACCAAGTGTTGAGGAAATGTGGCCAAGTGGCAATTGCAGCCATGTGGAGGTGGAAGGATTATCTGATATGCTTATGGGAGCTTTGCGCCCTTTGCATTTTCGCGGTGTAACCACTGTAGTTGCTAAATTATTTAACATTATCCAACCCGATTATGCTTATTTTGGTGAAAAGGATTATCAACAAATCACCATCATCAAACGCATGGTGCGAGATCTTGCTTTTCCAGTTAAAATTATCGGCGTTCCTACCTTGCGTGATAGCGATATGGTGGCAAGTTCGTCACGCAATACATTATTAACCCCAGAAGACCGTATTGCCGCAGCTATCATCCCACAATCTTGGCAAGCGGCTGATATGGCCTTTAAAAATGGCGAGCGTAGTGCCCAAAAGCTTAAAGAAATAACCCGTGAGATATTGCAAAGAGAACCACGTGGTATCATTGAAGCGATTGATTTACGCGATTGCGAATCGTTAAGTGATGTTGAAGGGAATGTGACTGGTGCAGCTGTTTTGTTGCTAACCGTTCGTTTCGGATCAGTGCGCCTCATTGATCAACATATCCTCACCCTATAGCGTGTTTTTTTGTCGCATTGCTTAAGTGTGTTTATTTCGCTTAAAGAGAGATAGGGCTGACAAGCTTGATTTAAGTTGAATTTTAAGACTTGCCATTTTTATTATGGCAAAAGCTTGCGAGGAATAAAAGGCTGCCTACTAACAGCACACCAAAGCCGAGATTTAATATGAAACAGCAGCACCATTTTTTGCTATCTATGGTGCTAGTGCTGTCGGTTTTATTGCAAGCTATTTTTATGGCCTACGGAGCACTTGGTCATAGAAGCCAACTTGATCGCCTAGAATTTTTGGCAACCAGCATTTGCAGCCAAGATATAGACCAAAATACAGCAACGCATATTCATTCGCCACAAAGTCATAAACAGCAAAGTCAATCTGATCATTGTTTGCAGGGCTGCTTTTTATGTGCATTTTGCCTAAGCTATCAAAATGTCAAAGGCAGTTGCGCCCATGACAGTCTTGATGGCCATCTCATTACATGGCTGCCTATTACAGCAAATAGCGTAGAAGTACATTATGCCAGCAATCAAGCCCGTGCACCGCCCGTCTTCATAAATATAAGCACTTAAATTAAATAAACTATTTATGGAGAATATAATGACATTTTTATGTAAGGCTAGCGCCAACAAAACCACGCTATTTAGTAGCATTGCTGCAATTATTTTAGGCCTTTTTACAATTGTATCGGCGCAAGCACATGAATACAAAGCTGGTAATCTTGAAATAATCCATCCATGGTCACGCGCTACAGTACCAACGGCCAAGGTTGCAGGTGGTTATTTTAAAATTATCAATAAGGGTGATGTTGCAGATAAGCTAGTTAAAGTAACCGCCGACCTATCTGATGATGTGCAAATTCATGAAATGGCTATGGTAGATGGCGTTATGAAAATGCGCCATTTAACCGATGGAATTGATATCCCAATTGGCGGCGATATTGAGTTTAAGCCTGGCAGCTATCATATCATGTTCATGGATTTAAAAAATGGTTTGAAAGAGGGCGAAAAATTTAAAGGCAAACTCTATTTTGAAAAAGCTGGTGAAGTGGAAGTCGATTTTAAAGTGGAAGCAATGGACACGAAAAGCATGAACCACGATCACCCTACCCCAAATAACGATCAGACTGAACAAGCTCACGATCATAAGCATTAATAATTTTTGCTTTTATCACCTTGTAAAAACGCGCCAATGGAAAAATCCATTCGGCGCGTTTTTTCATAATAGGTCTATTTATTCCCGCACAATATTTTTTGAAATTTCATTTAATTCAGCTTCAGAAAATGAAATATTGCTGACTTCACCTGTATCGGCATTAATTTTTTGTGCAATTAATGCAACGGCTGGCTGTAGATAATTAAAATGATCAGCATTGGGAACTTTATTAATGAAGAATGGAATTTGTTTGTTTTGGGCATAACGCGCCACTTCTTCAAATTCTTCCCACCAGCCTTCGCTGCCTTCAAAATAAAAAGTTGGTGACTTTATATCATTTATAAACAGACGCGGCGAGCGAATGGCCAAGGCTTCATCTGTTTTAACAAATGGCAAGCCAACACTGATGCGGCCATATTGTAAACGAAGTTTCAAGTCTGGAATGCCGCCCAATGAGAATGCTGCACGAAAACCATCAATATATTCGCTACCAAGCAAAGTATTTGTACCGCCAGTACTGTGGCCGATAAGATAAATACGATCTGTATCGACATAGGGTTGGCTTTTTAAATAATCAAGCGCTGATTGCAGATCATCCAATTCACCCATGAACATTTCAAATTTTCCAGGATTATGATTTTCGCCGCGAAATGATGGTACCATCATAATAATCCCAGCATCGCGCAAGCCTTTACCACTTTGATCATTGCTTGCTTCAATATCTTCCCAGAAAAAATCACCAATACCACCATAGCCACCATGCAACCAAATAGCTGCGGGATGTTTTTTACCATCCTTAGGATCAGGACTAAGAAAAGCGGCAAGATTACCATCTTTGGCAGGGTAATTAATTAGATTAAAAATATCTGCTGGAGGTGTTCCAGTATCTTCTGGTTGAAACACTTTTTTATAAGTTGTTGCAGGATAATTCTTATGAGCATCACGCAAACTAACTGGCGATAATTTATAAGACAAATGATCTGCCGAGACAATCTGGGTTACATAATCCAGCGCTTGGTTTAAAAATGGTATTTCATCGCGTGTTGGCAATGAGTAATCGCCATGAGCTATTTTTTGCCCATAAGCAGCACCATAAATGGCAGCACAAATTACCAAGATTATAGAAAATATTTTTTTTATAATTTTCATAAAAAAATCCCTCAAGTTTAAAGCTTGAGAGATTTTTAATAGCTTATTTTATATGATGCAATAGATAGGCTAATTACATTACAATATTATTGATGTATTAACAAAACTACTTTTTTTATTTTAAACTGGATTTAATAATTTACAACTATTCCAGTTTATATTTTACTATTTTCTGCATTACAGCATTTATTAAGCAACAACCAATTTGCTAAAATCAGCAAGTTGAGCGGTTAATTTTTGAATGCACTCAAGCAAGGCAAGGCGATTAGCGCGAATGGCAATGTTTTCATCATTGACCAAAACATCGTCAAAGAACGCATCAACTGGCGCACGGAGTTGAGCAAGACTTGCCAAAGACATGACATAGTTATTCTCACTCATGAAGCGGGCAACCTCTTGTTCACATTTTTGCACCGCTTGATAAAGTGCCTTTTCTTGGCTCTCAATCAACAAGCTTGGGTCCACATGATCAGCAATTTGAGTATTCTTTTTCTTTTCAGCTTCAAGAATATTAACTGCACGCTTGGTACCTGCTAGCAAATTGCCACCGTCATCAGTATTAATAAATACAATCAATGACTCAATACGGCGTGCAACCTGTAATAAGTCATCAGCAAGCGGAGTTAACACGGCATCAATTGCATCATACCGTGCGCCTTCATCCTTGATGTGGACTTTAAAACGCTCATGCATGAAGCTAAGTAGATCAACAATGATTGGCTCAATTTTGGCATTTAAATCTTGGGTGATGCGATCTTCTTCCATTCGCAACGCATTGTCAAAGTCTTGGTTACCATCAACCTCACCAGATTTTTCGCCGCGCAAATTGGCTTCATAGGCAAAAAGAGCATTTTCAATATGGGAGCGCATATGCAGGTTAAAAGCAAAGCGTAGCAAAGGTAACAGATTGATTTGCTTTTCTTTAGCTAAAACTAAACGGATCACACCAATTGCTGCACGACGCAATGAATATGGATCTTTTGAGCCTGTTGGCTTTTCATCAATGAACCAAAAGCCGCAAAGCGTGTCAATTTTGTCAGCAAGCGCTACCGCAATAGATATAAGCGAGTGGGGAACGCTATCTGTTGGACCAATAGGCTTATAATGTTCTTCAATAGCGCGGGCAACTTCTTCGCTCTCACCTTGCAAGGTTGCATATTTACGCCCCATAACGCCTTGTAATTCTGGAAATTCGCCAACGGCTTCGGTTTGCAAATCTGCTTTCGCTAGCAAAGCAGCCCGGCGAGCGGTTTGCGGATCAGCCGACAATAATGGTGCAATTTCCTGTGCAAGCGCGGCAATGCGCGTAACACGGTTGCCTTGCGTGCCAAGTTTTGCATGGAAAGTCACATGTAAATGGTCAAGACGCGCCATTCTTTGATCTAGCGGCTTTTGAAGGTCGAGCCCTAAGCGGTTGGCTGATAAGCTAAGCTTATTTAAATCTGGCAAATCAGCTTGATCCGTGTGCCAGAAATAAAGCGCATCGGAAAGGCGAGCGCGCACAACACGTGCATTACCCTTAACGATTTCTTGGCCATTATCAGTCGCTTCAATATTGGACACAAGAATAAAATGGTTAGACAAAGCTTCGGTTTCGCCGCGTGGACGGGTCACAAAGCATTTTTGATTGGTACGGATAGTAAGCCGAACAATCTCTGGCGGAATAGCCAAAAATTCAGGCTCAAACTCACTCATCAAAACAACTGGCCACTCAACAAGACCTGCAACCTCATCAGCAAGTTGCTCATCTTCAACTAGCTCAAGCCCCTTAGCAAAGCAAAGATTACGAGCATCTGCCAAAACAATTTCGCGGCGGCGCTCGGCATCAAGAATAACCTTAGCGTTTTCAAGCTTGGTGACGTAATCTTCAAAGCGGCGCACGGTAATGGGTTCACCGTTACTTAAGAAACGGTGGCCATAGGTGAAGTTGCTACTTGTAATACCATCAACTTCAAAATCGACTATTTCTGTTTCGCCAATTTCAGGGCCAAACAAACAAATAATCGAATGTAAAGGCCGCACCCAACGCAAATTGCCATTACCCCAACGCATAGATTTGGGCCAAGGAAAATTGCGAATAATATCAGGCATTATTTCAGCAATAATATCCTCAGCTTTACGGCCAGGCTTGTTTATTTTGGCTACATAAAAGTCGCCTTTTTTAGGATCATTAACAATTTCAGCTTGTGAAATATCATCAAGACCACTTGAGCGTAAAAAGCCAGCAATGGCGGCCTCTGGTGCTTTAACCGATGGGCCTTTACGCTCTTCAGCAATATCTCGTGATTTTGCAGTAAGGCCGCGCAAATCCAAAGCAAGGCGGCGCGGCGTATAATATTCACGCGCGGCTTCATAGGTAAGACCCGCATCAACCAAACGGTCAGTCACCATTTTTTTCAAATCTGCTGCTGCTTTTTTTTGCATGCGCGCAGGAATTTCTTCAGAAAATAATTCAATTAATAAGTCGGGCATTATAGATCTCCACGATTATAATTGGCGCCACCAGCTTCGGTTTGCAAAAATGCTTCGCCACACCGGCGAGCAAGATCACGTACACGCAAAATATAGCTTTGTCGCTCGGTTACAGAAATGACTCCGCGCGCCTGTAAGAGATTAAAAATATGGCTGGCTTTGATACATTGATCATAGGCTGGGAAAACACAACGATGTAAACCGCCCTCTTCCAAAGGCTTACTGGCGTCAAGAATAGCCGCGCATTCCTTTTCGGCATCAATAAAATGGCGATGCAATATTTCAGTATCGGCTATTTCAAAATTAAACTTTGAAAACTCTCTTTCCGATTGCAAGAATACATCACCATAAGTGATTTTCTCATCGCCTTCACGACCATTAAAATTAAGGTCATAAACATTTTCAACCCCTTGCAGATACATAGCAAGACGCTCCAAACCATAGGTGAGCTCACCTGAAACCGGCGAACACTCAACGCCACATACTTGCTGAAAGTAAGTAAATTGCGATACTTCCATACCATCGCACCAGCATTCCCAACCAAGTCCCCATGCGCCAAGCGTTGGGCTTTCCCAATCATCCTCGGCAAAGCGCACATCATGCAAATTGGTGTTAAGACCAATAGCATTTAGGGAACCAAGATATAGCTCTTGCAAATCTGGTGGTGATGGCTTTAACAAAACCTGAAATTGATAATAATGCTGTAAGCGGTTGGGATTTTCGCCATAGCGCCCATCGGTTGGACGGCGTGATGGTTGCACATAAGCAGCTTTCCAAGGGCGCGGCCCCAAAGAGCGCAAAGTTGTTGCGGGATGAAATGTACCAGCACCTACTTCCATGTCGTAGGGTTGCATAATCGCACAACCATATTTTGCCCAATAGTTTTGGAGCGTTAAGATAAGTCCCTGAAAGGACCGGCTTGGATCAAGATAATTTTGATCCTGATGACTTGGTTCAAGACTTTTGGGCAGGCTCACAACAAAACCCCTTTTAAAAACTGCTATAAAATTCGCATTAATGTTTTTGGCATAATGCAATTATAGAAGCAATACAATATCAAAGACAAATGGGACTTTAGATATTTCAAAAAAGAGCGATTACGAAACAAAAAAGCCCCTTATTTTGAAAATAAGAGGCTTTATATTCTGTAATAATTTCCTTTGCCCGTCTCAATCTATCAAATTGAACAAAAGCAAATTTGCCGGCAATTATTCACCTGCATCAGGTTTAGAAGGCTCTTGTGAAGGCGCATCTTCGCCTTGGCTTTGAGCCGGCGCGGTACCTTGCGTTGAGGTTGCATCTGCAGGCTCGTCTTTCGGCTTATCGCTGGACGCATGTTCTTCATCTGGCTTTTCATTAATGCTACCATCAGCCTTTAAGCCGTGCTTTAATTTTTGTTCAACTTTTTTTAGCTCATCTGGCTCAATCTTACTATTATCGGCCGCATGATGCCATTGGAAGGTAGCCTCAAGCTTGCGCCCAGCCATCCAATAGGCATCCCCCAAATGGTCATTAATTGCTGAATCTTCCGGACGCAATTTTACTGCCCGTTCTAACTCACGCACAGCATCATCAAAGCGACCAAGCTTATAATAAGCCCAGCCAAGAGAATCAATAATTGCACCGTCTTGCGGGCGCAACTCAGCTGCTTTTTTGAGCATTTTTAAAGCTTCATCAAGCTTCATATCACGATCAACAAGCGAATAGCCAAGATAGTTTAAGACTTGTGGCTGATTGGGTTGCAATTCCAATGCTTTATTAAAATCCAGTTCGGCCTTATCCCAAAGCTTTAAACGTTCATAGGCAATAGCACGTTGATAAAATAATGGCCAGTTTTCAGGGCGTGTTGTGGTGAGCTGATTTAAATATCGATCCAATATTTGCACAGTATTGGCAAAATCTTGCTTTTGCATATAAATACTAGCAAGACCAGTATAGACCCGTTCATCTGCCCCAAACTGTTTGACCAAACTATTTAAAAGCTCAACAGCTTTATCTTCCTGTCCTGAATCGGCAAGATTTAACGCCAAGCGTAATTGGCTATCGCGATAATAAGGTGAGCCTTGCTTGATCTGTCCATAATATTCAATGGCCTTTTTATGATCCTCGGTCTTCGCAGATAAGTCACCAAGTTGAAATAATGTTGCTTCACTATTAGGACGCATAGCGAGCGAAATTTGCAAGTAAAGAGCTGCAACATTTTCAGCATTAGCGCGGTTAAGAGCAGTGCCAATATTATAAATAATTTCACTTGCACCATCATTAGCAGACTGAACAATAACTGTGGGCTGCTGACCATTTTGCGCCGCTATACGCATATTAGTAAGAGTATCACGGCCAGATAATAGCTTTTCACCATTAGATAAGGTTTCAATCGCACCTCGTATATTTTTATTGCGCCATTGAAAATTTGCATAGGCAATAATAACCCGCTCATAAGTATCTGGAAAGGCAGCACCACTTTCCTGATCTTTTAATGCAGCAGCAAATGCCTTTTCAGCTTCAGCCTTTTGCCCGTTTAAACTATACATTAAAGCCAAATGGTAATTCTTGAAAAAAGGAAACCATTCTTGTCCTTGAAACCCAACAATATCATTAATTGCAGCGCGGCGCTGACCTTGACCAAATTTTGCCCAAGCAACAAAAGTGCCACAAGTAATGGTATCAAGCGAATCAGGATTTGAATATTTCATCACACTAATTGCTTGCTTAAAATGTTTGCGGTTCATAGCATCAGCCGCAATAACTGGCTTTGTAAAACGTTCTAATTCTTTATTATTGCGCAATAAAATAGCAATAGGAACAGCTTCATTAAATTTACCATTTGCCATCAAGGTGAGAAATAAATCGCGTTGCACCATTACACTATTACGATCAAAATCAAGCGCTTGATTTAGGTAGCTAATGGCAATATCCGGCTGACGATCACTTATTGCAATGCGTCCGGCCAAATAAGCACCAGAAAAAGATCTTGCAGGGGGGAGCCGCGTTGCTGCCAAAGCAGGAAGTGAAAGGCTAGACAAGAATGCACTAACTAAAACCGCCTTGTAGGAGCGAGAAAGGATGTTGCGCCGCATAGAATTTTCCCTGTTTCCCAATATTGATAATTAAAGCTTTATCAATTTTTAAACTGCTGCAAAATATACAAACTCAAATATTCAACTATGCAAATAAAAACTTATCAAAAAGATAATTAAATTTGGCATTTTGAACTATTTTATTCAAATCAATTTCATCAAGGCTAACTAAAATGGGTTGAATTTACGAAATAAAATCCCAAAATTCACAAATATTGCTGTTCGCCTTTTCATTTACGTTTAAAATCGAATACGCGAACAATTTAATCAATAATAAAGACCAAGTTCCATTAACCATATCAAAATCATATAAGCTATCATTAAGTAATGATTAAGCCCTTTTAACGGCAAATATTAATTAACCCGCGATATACAAAAATCGATCACTTCAATCAAAGCTTGACGTTCGCTATTTTCAGCTATGGTTTCAAGATCCTGCCTTGCTTTTTCACCCAATTCGCGGGCTTTAACGATAGTATCGTGCAAACTGTCATGCTTTTTCATGAGTAGGATTGCTTTTTCAAGGGATTTATCATCATTTGCGCCCTCTTCCATTGCAGTTTTCCAAAATTGCTTTTCTTCCGCATCACCACGAGCATAGCTTAAAATGACAGGCAAAGTAATTTTTCCTTCACGGAAATCATCACCAACATTTTTCCCAAGATCTTTAGAGTTGCCACCATAATCCAGCGCATCATCAATCAATTGGAAAGCAAGACCTAGATTAGTACCATAAGAGGCAAGCACTCTGCGGCAATTATCGTCTTGGCCAGCAATAATCGGCCCCACTTCGGCAGCTGCAGAAAAAAGCGCTGCAGTCTTGGCATTGATAACCGCAAGATATTCATTTTCCGTGGTACCAATATGCTTTGCCGCCGCAAGCTGCATGACTTCACCTTCTGCAATGACAGCAGCGGCTTGCGCAAGAACATCCAATGCCGGCAATGAACCAACATCAACCATCATCTTAAAAGCTTGTCCTAAAAGAAAATCACCAACAAGCACACTTGCCTGATTGCCCCAAATCATTCGAGCTGTAGATTTACCACGGCGCAAATCACTTTCATCAACCACATCATCATGAAGAAGTGTTGCCGTGTGCATAAATTCAACTGCGGTTGCCAAAGCCACATGATGGTTACCTTCATAACCAAACATACGAGCACTTGCCAAGGTAATCATAGGCCGCAATCTTTTACCACCTGAAGAAATCAAATGATTAGCAACTTCGGGAATCATTTCAACATCTGAACCAGCTTTCGATAGAATAAGCTGATTAACTGCTTCCATATCGGAGCGAGTAAGGTCGATAAGCGGCTGAATAGAAGCTTGCATGTTATTTTTCCCGGTTGACGCCAATTGGCACTTTAGCCAAGCATATTTTGCGCCACCATAAGGGAGGCTTTGGACTTGCTCAAGCGCGAAATAGCTATTTCTGCATTTATTAAATTATTTTTTTGAAAAAAAGCAGATAAATTTCGCCATTTTCCTTTGCAAGACGTAAATTTCATGTAATTATTTGCCATGATAGAAATTATACGCACCAATGATGCAGTTATTATATCGGTTATCGAAGTTTTATTAAAAGAAGCTGGTATTTATTACATGGTTACAGACACCCATATGAGCGTGTTGGAAGGATCGCTTGGCTTTCTCCAAAAACGCATATTGGTGGAATCAGATCAGGTGCAAGAAGCTCGTAAATTAATTATCGATGCCGATCTTGGCAATGAATTACGCAATTAAACGAACCAGATAATTAAATATAGTGAATGACGCAGTGCAATATTTTTTGCAATGAGGTCAAAACATAATTAATTTAATCGTGACAACACATAAATCAATTGAACACTAGCCAATTGCACATCAACCACCTGAATATAAATACCTGCATTTTATTAAAGCAAGAATTGCATCTGAAATACTATCCCCTAAAAACAAATCTTCTAAATTTTAAATTAGCTATCGTTTTAAGATATATAAGCGCCTATAATTAAAGCTTTTTCTCCTGTTTTATCTATAACCCCCACCAGTTGCTGTCTCTCTTATGGCGAGGCAGCACAATTATTTTAAACAATAGTGGTTAACTTGCTTTTTGTTCCTCTAACTGCAGGAATATGGTTTTTGAGGGAAATAAGTGCGATAAATACGCCAAACATCGCAAATCCTAGCAGCCAGATATAACTCGTAAGCCCAGCAATAAATCCACCACAAATACCTGCTAAAATAGCGCCACAACGCCCAAAAGCAGCAGCGGTTGCAGTTCCGGTGGCACGCATTTGAGTTGGATATAAAAATGCTGCCAAAGCATAAAGTGGTGACTGAACAGCATTAACAAAAAAGCCATGAACAGTTAATAAAATTAACAATAAGCTGATATGCTCGCTAACATTAAACAACAAAAGGGCAAGTATCGACAGCGCGCCACCAATAGCGCAGGTTCCAAGCGCCTTGAATGATCCGAAACGGGAAATAGCAAAAGCGCAAAGCAGCGATCCGATAATACCGCCAATATTATAAGCAGTGAGACCATCACCTGCTATGCTTGCATCTATATTATGAGAGGCGAGAATAGCTGGTAACCAACCAAAAACCGAATATACCGCACTCATACAGAAGAAAAACGCAAACCAGATAGCAACTGTATTACGCGCAAACCCATGTGATAATAAAGCACCAAAACTGGTTTTTGCTAATGGTGAACCAGCGTCATTTTTTTCAACAAATTCGACATCGTAAACTGTTGGCCGCTTTAATCTTAATAAGAGTTTTTGAAGCTCTTGCCAACGCACTTTATGGCGAGCCATATATTTAGGTGACTCTGGCAACGTAAACCAAAGAAGAATCAATAAGACAAGCGGCAAGAAGCCACCAATAAAAAAGGTCTTTTGCCAGCCCATTTCAACAAGAACCATCTTCGAATAAAAACCTGCAAGCATACCGCCAAGCGGCACACAAACTATAGAAGCGGTAATAATCATCGTACGATAACGCAGTGGCGAAAACTCAGCCGACAAAGTTGTACAAACAGGTAGAGCACCACCAATGCCAATACCAGCAAAAAAGCGAAATATCATCACATGATGAACATTGCCTGCTAGACCTATAAGCATAGTGGAAAGACCACATAGTGTTAATGTTATCAAAATAAGGCGGCGGCGACCAATTTTATCGGCTAAATAGCCAGCAACAAGACTACCTATAACCATGCCAACCGAGCTTGCAACAACAGCAAAAGTAAACACACTGCGCTCGCTATACCCCCAATCTTTCATCATTGTTGGGATGGCATAGGCAAGTAGCTGACTATCAAAACCATCAAGAATAATTGCAAGAGCAATAATAACCACAATAAAAACCTGCAATGGTGTAAAGGATCCATTATCAAGAATTTCACCAATATCAACCTGTTTGCTACGGCTCAATTGTACCTGTAAGCTTTTATCACTCACCATTTATTTCCTCACTCCCATGCCATTGATATTCTATCAATAATGCCCCATTGCCATTTGCGAAGCACAGTCTTGCAATGGAAGCACAAGAATAACAACAGCGAACGAGAATTATTTAAAACTATTCCACAATCTAAAACCCGCTCAATATTGCGCACCAATTAAGCGACATTATTTGCCGGATAAGTTAAATTACGATAATCTATTGCCACATATTCATTGACTAAATCGACTTAATCATTACAAATTTGAAACAAAGTAAGTAATAGAATTAATTATTGAAAAGATTTAATTATAAAGGGTGTCCGATGGGATTTGTTGAAGCAGTTCGCAGTGCATTCATCACGAAATATGCAACATTTAGCGGGCGCGCTTGCCGATCAGAATTTTGGTGGTTTAGACTGGCAAATTTAATCGCATATTATATCGCCACTCAAGCTTCAAAAGCTTTTATACTGCATTTTACAAGTTCATCATCATTTACTGGTTCGCAAAACCGCATTGCTCTTAGTATCATTATAGCTTTTATTATTGAGATAATACTATTTACTCCATTTTTAGCTGCAGCGTCTCGTCGCCTCCATGATCGCAATATATCATCAATATGGGCAAGCCCCTTCATCATAACAATGTTAATTCCTTATTTTCTAATTTTTTTAGTCATAAATAGGATTATTTACAACGATGACATGTATATCTTACTGGGACTTAATATCATTTTGCAGCTTCTTTTACACATTCCATTTTTATTCAAAGGCACAGATGGCTTGAATCAATATGGACCCAACCCGCTTAGTAAAGACGTTGATACGGATGTTTTTTCGTGAAATTTCTATATAGACTAACTACATAAATCACTATCAAATCAGGTGATAAAAAACTTTCACAACAAGCTAATAAAAAGGCTTGAATCCATTCAAGAGATCCAAGCCTTTGATTATTCTATAAATTAAAAAACTATAAAACCTAACCGCGATCACGCAACAATCTTGATTTTTCGCGGTTCCAATCGCGCTTCTTTTCAGTTTCACGCTTATCATGGTTCTTCTTACCACGTGCCACAGCAATCTCTATTTTAACGCGACCACGTAAGTTGAAGTAAAGTCGCAATGGCACAACTGTCATACCATCACGCGATACAGCCTGAAAAAGCTTGGACATTTCACGTTTACTGACAAGCAGTTTGCGCAAACGCCTCGGCTCGTGATTAAAGCGATTACCCTGCTTATATTCAGGAATATAAGAATTAATAAGCCAAAATTCACCATTTTCAAAGCTAGCATAGCTTTCCGCAATATTGGCATGATTAGCGCGCAAAGATTTTACTTCAGTGCCGCTAAGCACTAAACCCGCCTCTAATGTATCCAATATCTCAAAATTAAAGCGTGCCTTGCGATTTTCGGCAATAATCTTACGCTCTGGCTTATCTTTTTTTGTCATAAATCTTAAATACTATATTTTTAGCGTTTTACAAGCCCTGCATGGGCAATTGCCGCATCAATTTTATGGGCAGTCTCAGCTTCGATTGCAACCAAAGGCAAACGCAAATGCGCCTCACAAAGCCCTAATTGCTGTGCCGCATATTTAACACCAGTTGGATTTGGCTCAAGAAATAAAGTCTTATGCAATGGCATTAACTTTTCATGAATTTCTCTTGCCTTTTGATAATTACCTGTCTGGCAAGCTTCTTGAAAGAGAGATGAAAGGCGTGGCGCAATATTGGATGTAACCGAAATACAACCAACACCACCTTGCGCATTAAAACCAAGGGCAGTTGCATCTTCACCCGATAATTGGATAAAACCATCACCACAAGTCATGCGTTGCTCTGATACGCGCTCTACTTTGCCAGTTGCATCCTTTACACCAATAATATTATCAAAATCATTGGCAAGACGTCCCATGGTTTCTGATGTCATATCAATAACCGAGCGACCGGGAATATTATAAATAACAATTGGCAAAATCGTTGCTTTGGCAATAGCGGCAAAATGCGCATAAAGACCACGTTGATTTGGCTTGTTATAATATGGTGTCACAACAAGCGCAGCATCTGCACCCGCAGTCTCAGCAAATTGAACGAGCTCAATGGCTTCAGCCGTACTATTTGAACCAGCACCAGCAATAACAGGCACACGCCCCTTCGTTTGCTCAATTGTTAATTCAACAACACGCTTATGCTCTTCATGGGTTAAAGTGGGCGATTCACCTGTAGTGCCAACTGGCACAAGCCCATGTATACCTTCGGTAATTTGCCACTCCACAAGGTCACGCAACGCTTTTTCATCAACCTCTCCAGTTTCAGAAAATGGCGTAATAAGTGCGGTAATGGCTCCCTTGAGCATGGTAAACTCCGTAAATTAAGTTTTAATATTGCTATTATTTTAGCGACTAACTAGCCATATATTTGCGGCAATCAATATCTGAATAACCCCATTGGCAATCTAGCCTAATTTTACCAACATAATCCTGTCATTAAAGCATAGCAAGATAAATATAATAAACGCATTTAATTTTCTGATAGAATAAAACTTCTAATAGCAAAAAGCAAAATTTAGAAACTATAAGATGTTTAAATAGTCGCTTCCCTGTTATATAACAGTCAATTTTTCAAATTACCTATTTATTAGGCTTGCTAAATTCACTTAAAATAAAAATTGAAAGATCTTTTTTAGGAACATAATTTTTTTTGCGCATTTCAAATTCGGTTGGGCTTATTTTTTGAACACCATCACCGCAAAATGTTATTAATGCATCCGGTTTTCCTTTATCAATAATAAGACGAAAATCTTCAATAACACCGCCTGCCCAATTGGCTCCGGAAGTTAAAATATAGTCAATCCCATGATAACCACTATCGTAATTAGCTTTTTCATATTTGTTTAATGCTGCTATGAAGTTTTTATCTGGGCAATAAGTGTCGTTATTTAAATAATTTTCTTTTATCCAATTTACCGATTGTGGAATGCCAGTAGTTGTACTCGGCGTGTAAGAATGGCGAACCTTAATTTTTTTTCCCGCAGGAAAAGTTTGTTGCCAATAAAACGTGACATAAAGTGTAGCTTCAGATGGGAAATCTCCGCTATCCCTCACCACTTTACGGGTGCTTTTTGTTGCGACAGCTTTACCGTCAACAAAACTATGAAAATCTAAATAATTATCGAGTTGCTCATCATCGATGTGGGGCCTATTATATTGATCGTCAAAAGGTTCACCGTTTGCATCAAATTCAAAAGGAGGCATTGGAAAAGCAACAATAGTCGTAATATCTT
Source organism: Bartonella sp. HY761 (assembly GCF_026743145.1). Taxonomy (NCBI): domain Bacteria; kingdom Pseudomonadati; phylum Pseudomonadota; class Alphaproteobacteria; order Hyphomicrobiales; family Bartonellaceae; genus Bartonella; species Bartonella sp. HY761. The sequence goes on along the minus strand of NZ_CP104887.1, from coordinate 858,983 downwards.
TATTACTGCGATTTTCAAATATATAATTCACTTCAATTTTATCAACTGAAATATATAACTCTTCTGATACCATTGCTATATCTTCTAACTTTTGAAGAACAAGCCCACCTGCAGCTAATCCTGCACTACTATCATTAGCCAAAGTTATTTCGCAAGTCATGGCTAAACTAAAGCATAGCAAAAAGCTTTTACCAATATTACGCCAGCATGTATTGTTTAAAAACTCAATTTGCATAATATCTCCAATATTTTTAAAAATACTGTAGCCTTTTTTTAGATAAAAACCATTAAGTACACAACTTTAATCTAGAAAAATAGATTTTATTTCGTTAAATAAAAATAGAAACAAATAAAGACACAAAAATGAATTTCAAAACTTCACTCCATACATGTTTTACGCATAAATATGCATCTACCACTGGCAGAGCATCACGCTCAGAATATTGGTGGTTTGCACTTGTCTTCAATATAATATATTTAATTCTCTTTCTGACATTAACATATTTTATAGAGCCAATGGATCCGCAAAAGCCAATTTATTGGTTAAGCCTGCCATTATTGCTTATCCCTTTTGTTATCTTCTTTATTCCTTTTGCAAGTGTATCCATACGCCGTTTTCACGATATCGGCATGGCTGGTTGGCACTTTTGGTTTGTTTTAATTGCGTTACAAATGCCGTATGTTGGTGAAGCTCCGTGGCTTTATTATATTTATCTACTTTGCAAAGAAGGATCACCTGATTCAAATCGCTATGGTAAAAATCCATTTGCTAAAATGGAATATCAAAAAATATTTGAATAATTTTTTAAATCTACATCATAAATGGTATCGTAGAACTCGTTGAAAAAAGCCCAAAAAGCTATAAATAATAGTCAGCAACGCAATATGCTAACAAAGCATATTTATCAGATATGTGCATTAGACGCCGTAGCTTTTTCCAGCCATGAGAAAATAATTGGGGTAGATTTTCTGCGCTTCCAAATAGGCCTGCTGCAACGCTTGGCCATTGGGAAATATACCAAAACATGTCGCGCCAGAACCTGACATTGCAGCAAAATCGGCGCCAAGGTCTTGTAATGTATGCAATATGGTTTTCAATGCTGGATATTGATGTAATGCAGGCTGATAAAGATCATTACGCATGGTCTTCAATTTTTCAATCAACCCCTTATATTGCGCCCCTGCACCATCAGTCCAGCTAAATTCTAGATTATTTTTGTTCTCTAACTTGGCAAATATTTGCGGGGTTGAAACTGCCACGCCTGAATTGATTAATAAAATATCCAAAGGAATGAATTCATCAAGCGGCTTTAATATTTCGCCTATACCGGTAGCGATCAGGGGTGAGCGATAGAGCACCCCATGCAAACACATTGGCACATCTGCGCCAAGGCTTTGCACCTTATTGGTTAATAATTGCAATTCAGCTTCTCGATCATCGGCATCGGGTATTAAATTCCAATGTCGGATTAATGCCACCAATGTAGCTGCTGCATCAGAAGAACCGCCACCTATCCCCGATGCAATTGGCAAGTTTTTTTCCAAATGAATGGCAACTGGCGGACAGCGCTCTTGCCCAATAAGATCACGTAAAAAATTGCGCGCTTTAACAACCAGATTATCTGCGCCAAAATCTTCACCGCCACCAAAACGGCCAGAAATAGCAAAACTATCGCTATCTGCCGCTTGTACCTTTATCATGTCGCCATTATTCATGAAGACAACAAGGCTTTGCAACAAATGATAATTATCACTGCGCTGTCCAATGACATGTAGCGACAAATTAAGTTTTGCCGGCGCAATCTCTTCTATAATCTCGTGAGGTTGCTCACTCACTAAACTGTCTTTTAAAGCCAAATTTTCATTTAAAGAATATGGAGCCATAACCAATCGATACATTAGATTTACACAGAAAGTACATAATCTGCTTTTTAAAGCATCTACTGGCTATAAGGCTGAGACAGCCAGAAAGCAACCAACATTTGCGATCAAGGGAATAAATCAAAATTGATTAGTTTCTACCCGATATTCACCAGTCTTAGGATCTTGAACCAAAGTGCCTTTGGAGCCATTCTTGCGCTCTTGCTCAGCTCTTTTTACCCGCACAGCAACGCGATTAGATTCACGCTTTAAAACCTTGTAAAAATATACAAGACCAGCCACAACAATTGCCAAAAAGATAAAACGAGACATATTTAAAACCCTTTTCTTCGCAGCATTCAAATTACATTAGCAAACAAGTTCGCCGACTTCCACAATAGAACACTTATCCCTAAATAACAGCGCCATACCATAAAAAAAGTGAAATTAGCGCATTTCCGAGCGGAATTTGTGCCTTATATATTATAATATAGAATTAAATCGAAACGAAAATAGGGCATAGTGCCATTTATTTACAAAATAAATAATATTTAATATTTTTAATAGCAATCGTCCCAATTTAAAAAATCGAGCAAAACAATATAGAACTAAAAACCTTGTTATATTTTAGCATGAAACTAAGGGTTAAAGAGGATTGGTTATCTGATGGGAAGAGCCTGATTGCCACGCTGAAGGGCATTTATGTGGTGATAATATTGCTGCCTGCATAATATTTGATGGTAAAATGGGCTAAATCACCTTTTAACAATCCTTCCCAATATCTCTATAGCTGTCATTACGCGAAACTCCCCCGCATTATCTTTCGATAAAGCTATACCAACTCAATAAGTATTTCTGATACGTGTAATGATTATAAGTGGCGTTTTAAACACGCAATAATTAAAAACGGACCCGAAAAGGGCTTGCAATTTACAGTTGGAATTAAGGATAATCAGATCCCAAACATAACTCTTGCGGACGCAAATGCTGTATACCCAGAGCGACCTTATAAAATGGGGGGTGTTATGGACTACCACCAACTATAGATGCCGATCAGTACCCTCTATGGAAAACAGTTGAGCCACGCCTTTCCGCTATAACTACCAGAGCAATACCGCAAGCAAGGGCTAGAACTCGTTGCCATAAACTTTTTTGTTGATGATATGTTTAATGAGGCACTGCCTTTCTTTGGATTGGATAGTTTGCCAGTTACTGATGAAAACTGGTTTAATATAGAATTTTTGGGTTGCCAATACTCTCTTTTTTGGCTTACCGAAGAAGAATTCAATGGCCCCCATACGCACATTACCAGTGCTAGCCAACGAAAATGCCCTCGCTTTGCTAGTTAAAGAAATCACCAATTGATTATTTCGGCGAGGAAAATCTACCCTCAGCAGCACCCAATACAAATGGAATATTACAACCTAAGCAACAAAAATATATGCATGGCGTTTTCAATTTTGGGTATGGTAACGCACAGCTTGACTTAAAAAAATGTTAATAGATTGGGCTACATAAATTTTGACCTGTTATTTGCCTAACCATTAATAATAGCATTATATTGTGTCATTTAAGAATTGGCAGTAAAAAAAAAGGCGGCATTGCTGCCGCCCTTTTATGTAATAGGTTTAAAGCCCATAGCGTGACCATAAGGCACGCTCTTCAGCAACATCAACAATATTGCCAATTGCTTGACCAGCAATATCAGCATAAATTCCCGATGGCGATTTACGTCCAAGCAAGCCTTTTGATGCATTGATTAACCGCATTTGCATTTTGCTGCCATAGCGGTCTTTTAACACGCTTTGAATATCATTAAGCCCATCAACTAAGCCTAATTCTTTACCTTTAATACCAGTCCAGAACATACCGGTGAACAGATCTTCATTGTCGCTCAATTTGGTTTTACGACTATTTTTTACCAAATTAATAAAAGTTTCATGAATTTCCAACTGCAACTCTTTTAAATGATTAATATCACTTTCTTTTTCTGGAGAAAAAGGATCCAAAGTCGCCTTATTCTTACCTGCAGTATAAACACGGCGCTCAACTCCAATTTTCTTCATTAATTCAGGAAAACCAAATGAGGAAGAAACAACGCCTATCGAGCCAACCACTGATGAAGGATCAGCAAAGATTTCATCGCCTGCACAAGCAATCATATAACCGCCTGATGCCGCCACATCTTCAACAAAGACAAGCACACGCTTGTTTTTTTCGCTAGCAAGGTCACGAATACGCTTATAAATAAGCCGCGACTGCACTGGCGAACCACCGGGCGAATTAATAACAATAGCAACGGCAGGTGCTTCTTTCATATTGAAAGCGCGCTCAAGCTGCTCTGCACAATTTGCAAGCGACAAATTGCTTTTAAGTGCCGATGATGAAGAACTAATGACACCTTGTAACCGCACAACTGGAATAGTTACGCCTTCAGAACGAAATTTACGAGGAATTAGTTTTTTAATCCAGTTAGCCAAGCTACATCTCCATTTTCAAAATTATATTGACTTATTTAATAGGTTTTTGGATAGGCTCTCGCAAGTAGCGACGCAATTATTCTGCGACTATTCATCATAATTATCCCAAACACTCAATATTCCGTTGCAAATTGCATCGGCTCGCGGTGAAAATTTATTATCATTAGCATTATGCAATAATATTGGGCTAGCAAAAGACAATGCAGCGCGGCTACCCTTTTTTGCATAAACCAAAATACGAATTGCTGCTTGGTCGGGGCGTGGATAAATAGGAATAATAACCACACCACCAAAGCGCCCCTGCAAGGCAGACAATAAATCTTCAAGCGAAGTTGGGCGCGCAATTAACCCTACAAAACCACTCGGGCGCAAAAGTGCGGCGGCAGTGCGAAGCCAAGCATCAAACATGCCTTCTGTCATCACATGCGCAACGGCCTTTTCCTTATCTGGCGTTGCACGATCAGATTGTTCATTAAATGGTGGGTTCATAATTGCAAAATCAAAGCTATTATCAATAAGCCCTGCTTCTAAACGAGCCTTTCCACGCAATGTTACATCAGCATTTAGCAATGATGTCCGGGATTTAAATTTAATATTTTCTGATAAATGCAATGTCTTTTTTGCGTATTGCGCCATAAGGCGTGAGCGCTCCACCAAAGTTATTCTGGCATTATCGCAGCGCGAGGCAACAGCAAGACCTGCCGCGCCTGCACCGGCACCAAGATCAACCAATTGGCCGCTAAAATCCGTTGGTACTAAAGCCGCAAGCATCATGGCATCCATGCCGGAGCGATGCCCAAAATTACGGGGCTGCACAAGAGCAAAACGACCACGATGAAAAACGTCAATCGTTTCGTCAGTATTATCAAGTGATAGTGGCATTGTCGGCATTCATGAAACGGAGTTACAGCTTTTTAAATTGTTTAAAACACTTTTAGGCTTTAAAGTAAAATTAAAACGCTTTTACAACACCAAAGATAATCCTTACCCTGCACTTTTTTTCGAAGATTTGTGCATAAGAATACCAATAATAAGGGCAGAAACTGTCATAGCAAAAATTAAAGTTACAGCAATAATACGCCCAATAAAGTGATCCATCATTAATAAAGTATCGGTGAAAAAGAACTTATTTAGCACATAAGAAAGACATGCAGCAGCAATACCCCAAATAATGACCATCAAAATAATTGACTTATTTTTTTGATATATAAAGGAATAAAGGGCAGAAAAAACTGCAATAGGAATAGCGACCAAAATGTAACTTATGACAAGCCGAATAGGAAGTTGCATATAAGCGTCAGTTATCGTTCGCCAAAAAAACTTGTCATATGTGAGTGTACTTAAATTTGTTGGCACCTCCATATCAGCTTTAGCGTAGATTTCGCTTAACTCCTTCAACCTTTCATTTGTAAATTGCCACATTTCATTAATAAACAAAAACGGCGAGATTGTTAGGCCAATTGCCACCAATAATGGTGTAAATATTACCGCCATCCAAATAAGTTTTTTTTGCTCAGCCGTTAGCGCCATTGGTTAATTTCCTTTTAAATAGACTTAGTTTTGCATTCAATATTTTATCAAATCTCTTTAATATAAGCAGCCAACTAAACTCTATTGGCGAAATTTAAAAATGAATAAAAGAGCAAAATTTTTAATCAAGCTGAAAATAGACATAAGTTTATAGCTATATTGGGGTTGTGACCCAAGCTAACAATCGCAAATTAATCACACAATATTTATATAAGTTGTCAAATCATCAATATTTTCAACTTCAACAAGCCAAATATCAGGATCAAAACGAAGCTCTTTTTCTAGCTTTTCAACCGCATTTACTTCTTCTGCATCAGTTAAAATTTTTATAAACAACCTACCACCGTCATTTTCTGCTTCTTCGTAAAAGCTTTGGGGTGCCGGTCCAAATAAGTCAACTTGGTTATTTTTAAGACGCTGCATGATAAAAATTGTACCAGCCTCTATTGCGCCGCGTCGCACAAGATAAGCAAAGCCATTAGCACCATTAATCTTGCGTATCAATTGCGCCACATAAAAATCAGATGTCAGCCGCAATCCCATAAAATAACTCCAATATTATAATAACTATAAATGCGATATTAATCTTTAACGCATGTTTTAATATCTAGCACAAAAATACCAATAAAAAAGGCGGACTTATAGCCCGCCTTAAAAATTAACTTATAACATGCTTATTCCATAGTCGGAATAGAAAATTCTGCCCCTTCACGAATGCCGGAAGGCCAACGTGATGTAATAGTTTTTGTGCGTGTATAAAAGCGGAATGCATCAGGCCCATGCTGATTAAGATCACCAAATACCGAGGCTTTCCAGCCGCCAAATGTATAATAAGCAACCGGTGTTGGAATAGGCACATTTATGCCAATCATGCCAACTTCAACGCGGGCGGCAAAATCACGAGCCGTATCGCCATCGCGGGTAAATATTGCAACGCCATTGCCATAAAGATGGTCATTAGGCAAGCTAAGTGCTTCTTCATAATTAGCAGCACGCACAATTGATAAAACTGGGCCGAAAATTTCTTCCTTATAAATGCGCATATCGCGCGTCACATTATCAAAGAGACATGGGCCAACATAATAACCGTTTTCATAGCCTTGCAGATTAAAACCACGACCATCAATTACAAGATTTGCACCTTCCTTAACGCCAATATCGACATAATCCAAAATGCGAGCCTTGGCCTCTTTGGTAACCACCGGGCCGTAATCGGCCTGCTTGTCAAGTGACGAGCCAACTTTAAGCGCTTTAATGCGTGGGATAAGCTTTTCAAGCAAACGTTCAGCTGTTTCTTCGCCAATTGGCACAGCCACAGAAATGGCCATGCAACGCTCACCGGCAGAACCAAAGCCCGCACCAATCAAAGCATCAACTACTTGATCCATATCAGCATCTGGCATGATGAGCATGTGGTTTTTGGCACCACCAAAAGCTTGAACCCGTTTACCATTTGCGGCGGCGCGGCCATAAATATATTGTGCAATAGCAGTTGAGCCAACAAAGCTTATCGCTTTAATATCCGGTGCATCTAGCAAGGCATCTACTGCTTCTTTTCCACCATTTACAACATTAAAAATTCCTTTTGGACCACCTGCCTCTATAAATAATTCAGCAAGGCGCATAGGAACACCAGGATCACGCTCTGATGGCTTTAAAATAAACGCATTGCCGCAAGCAATAGCGGGTCCGCACATCCAAAGCGGAATCATTGCCGGAAAATTAAATGGCGTAATACCTGCCACAACTCCCAAGGCTTGGCGCATGGAATATGTATCAATGCTAGGTCCTGCCCCATCTGTGTATTCACCTTTTTGCATATGGGGAACGCCAAGGCTTACCTCAACCACTTCCAAGCCGCGCTGAATATCACCAATAGCATCAGCAATTGTCTTGCCGTGCTCTTTTGCCAATAATTCTGCAAGGCTGTCAATTTCTTCTTCAATAAGAGATAAAAACTTACGCATCACGCGCGCGCGCCGCTGTGGATTTACAGCTGCCCATGCTGGCTGAGCTTGCTTTGCGTTTTCTACCGCCTCATTTATTTCAGCACTATTTGCTAAGGCAACCTTGCCAATGACTGAGCCATCAAACGGTTGGAATACATCAGCCTCTTGGCCGCTTTTACCTGCCACATTTTTACCACCAATAAAATGCCCAATATTTCGCATGTTTTTCCTCCACTAAAAATGTCGTTAATGCACAATAATGCCTTTACACCGTTTAAGGAACAAGCATTTTTCCTTATCTGTTGTGCAAATTTATGCATAGCTTAAAAATAGAAAATATTGACTACCCATTACAATAAATTATAGTTAAGTTATTTTTACTTGGGAGCAAAAATTGCAACAGCAGGCATCAAATGATATAGTAGAACATAATCATGATGACAGGCTGATAAAGCGTGGTCTTTTAGCGCGCATTTTACATGCCACAATTTTTGAAGTCATCGCCATTATTCTTACTGCACTTTTTCTTGTATTTGTAGAAGGAAAAAGCTTGGTAAGTATGGGCGTATTATCAATAATCATTTCACTTATAGCAACAGCTTGGAATGGTATTTTTAATTTTGCATTCGACCAATTACAAAAAAAATATCGCTTTTCACGCAGCAAAATGGTTCGCTTTTTACATGCATTGGGCTTTGAAGGCGGTTTATTGCTCTTTACATTGCCATGTATTGCATTCTATCTCAATATAAGTCTTTGGCATGCATTTGTCCTAGATATAGGGCTTTTACTATTCTTTCTCCCCTATTCCATAATTTTCAATTATATCTATGATAAGATTTATCTTCACTTTACTGCCAAAAGTTAAATCTTCAACTTCTAAGATTATCTCTTGATAATCAAAATTTCTATGGCATGGTGCATTTAAACTATATATCGTGCAATTATCAATCAGTTGGATTAATTGGCTCTTTAATTTTCAAGGAATATTCGGTTGCAAGCAGAAAACAGCAAATTAAAAACCAGTGACAATTATTTCTTCAGTGATCCTATCCTGTTTCAAACAGCGTCACAGCTTGATATTTCACTGCTACCATCCTTTTCTGATCTTGGCGATTATACCGCAAGCATAGAGGCCGATGAGCGAGCGCGCCTCGCCCATCGTCACTTGCCAATGCTTAACCTTTATAATCAATGGGGCGAACTGCTTGAAGATGTTGATATCCACCCAGCCTATCATAGCCTATTAACGAGGTCTCGCGCGGCGGGCATTGCAGGTTCGCTTTATGAGGAAAATCCTGAAGAAGAAGGAAAACGTGCCCAAACACGTATGATGAGGTTGTTTTTGCTTGGCGGCTTGGAAACTGGCCATTTACAAGAATTATGCATATCAAGTGCTGGCCTTGGCGCACTTCGCCATTGCGAAGAGCTTTATGAACAATGGCAGCCACAACTTGCAAGTCCGATGCATGACCCTGCCCGTATTGCCTTTCCACGCAAGGAGGGGGCAAGTATTTCCCTTGCTATCCAAGAATTAGCATCAGGCAAAAGCACCATATCAGCTTGCACAGCAAAAGCTGAAGCCATGTATGAAGACGGCGAAGGCGCAGATAGCGTTTTTCGCATCAGCGGCGAAAAAATAAGGGTTATAAATCCAGTTGCAGATGGTTTTTTGGTAAGCGCTGTCATTAAGGACAAGCCATGCCTTTTCCTTGTTCCACGTTTGCTTGGTTCTGGTCAATTAAATGGCATTAGTTTGCGCCCTGCCATTCAAGATGCATCAATCCTTACTGCACCTTTTGCCAGTATGATCTTTGAGCAGAGTGCCGGTTGGCTTGTTGCCAAGGAAGATCAGTTTACAACAATCATCAACGAAGTATTTGACAATCTTGGCAATGATAATGCCGTGATAAGTGCCAGCATAGCTCGCAGTGCCATGCGGGTTGCAGTTGACTTATTGCGCATGGAAAAAGAAAACGGCAAAGAAAATATATTTTATGGCCGCATGTTGGCCGATGCCGCACTCGACTGCGCCGCTTTAACAGTTTTGACCCTGCGGCTTGGCCAATCCATCGACATTGCTGCACAAAATGAAGTTCAGGCAGTTTGGGCAGAGCTTCTACGCCCGGTTGTTGCCTATTGGAGTGAACAACTCGCCCGCCAAATTACCGATTGCGCCATCACAACCCGAACTAATTTCCCACTTCAAAAGGGTGAACGTACCCATCGCGGCTTACGTTTTTTTGCGCGCAATCGCAGTTTTGAAAAAACGCCCAATGATCATATTCAAGATTTTATAAAAGCTGTAAAAAAATACCCCGATCATTTTGAAAATATTATTATTGGTCTTGCTGGCAATATTGGATCCGCCGGGCCAAGAACTGCCGAAGTCTTGCAAGTGGCGGCTAAAATGGCCGTTAATGATAGCGGATCGGCCTTTTTGCTGATGGAACAATTTGCCTATACTGCTGCTGCTGCCGCTTTAAGCCGCCTAGATATTGACATGGTAGCCAACGCCTTTGTTGAAAGCCGATTAGGTGGGCAATGGCGCTCGACTTATGGCATGATGAGTCCACGTTTTAATGCGACCTTTATTTTAGAAGCCCTATATCCATCCGCATAAGTGAAAATTTAAGCCTATCAGAAGATTTTCTCTGATAGGCTTTAATTTAATCAATTAAATGGCTTCATGTGATACCAACACTCATACATTTTCTAACTAACAAAAGAATAGAAAATAATTCGATCTACAACGTTTCCATAATCTCACTTAACAACGTGAACGATTTTTTGCGCGCCTCATGATCATGAACCGTTGTTGTAACAATCAGCTCGTCAGCCTTAGTGCGCGCCAATAATTTAGTAAGGCCTTCGCGTACAGTTTGCGGTGAACCAATAACCGAGCATGAAAGCGTTTGCTCAAGGATCATCTGGAATTGCTCTGGCAAAGTTTTAGCAAAACTATCCTGCGGGCGCGGTAATGGGCCTGCGCGGCCAGTGCGCAAATTAACAAAGGATTGTTGCAACGAAGTAAAGAGATATTGGGCTTCTTCATCACTATCGGCAACAATGGCATTAAGCGCCACCATTGCATGTGGTTTTGCTAAAGTCTCTGAAGGCTCAAACCGTTCCCGATAGATTTTTAACGCATTGTCAAGCTCAGCTGGCGCAAAATGCGAAGCAAAAGCATAAGGAAGCCCCAAAATTGCAGCCAATTGCGCGCCAAAAAGGCTGGAGCCTAAAATCCAAATTGGCACATTTTCTCCAGCTCCTGGAACTGCACGAACTTGCTGTCCTTGCGATGCCTCTTTAAAATAACCAAGCAGTTCCACCACATCTTGGGGAAAAGAATTGGCATCAAGATCGTGGCGATGGCGCAAAGCGCGCGCTGTGAGCTGGTCCGTGCCAGGAGCGCGTCCTAAACCTAATTCGATACGCCCTGGATAAAGCGCCGATAGCGTTCCAAATTGCTCTGCAATGACCAAAGGGGAATGGTTAGGCAGCATAATGCCACCTGATCCTAAAATAATTTTATTGGTGACTGCCGCTACTTGACCAATTAAAACCGCAGTGGCGGCACTGGCAATACCTGTCATATTATGGTGTTCAGCATACCAAATACGCTTAAAACCAAGGTTCTCGACATGGCGTGCAAGGTCTATAGAATTGCGCAAAGCATCTTTAGGCGCGCTCCCTTCAGGAACATTGGATAAATCAAGAACGGAAAATTTCATTTGCCCTATCTTTTCACGCGTCAACGCGCCATTGGTGGTTCAACTTAATTTATAAGTTATTTGGGTTTGCGAGGGCACAAATTCAAGAGTGAAAATATACAAGAAGGAAAGCGAAAAGTGGGTGGTATACCCATTTGAGCTTTACAACGCTGTAGATTACTGCTGTTTTTGTTTCCTTTCAGGATATGTTAAATTTTCGTGATAACTTTGTCGAATAGCTTTGAAAACATTCATACTTCTCGGCAACTCTTCTAGTATTTAATCTTTGGGTTCACACAAAAATTTCCTCATACCATTTCGTTCAAATTAATGGGTGCTGCCCCTAAAGCTTTTACATGTGAAATAAAACTAATGAAAAAATAGCCTTACAATGATTTACAGTGATTTATATTGTTGGAAAATAGTATTTTAAGCTAAATTAAAGTTGTAAACGTCGCCAAAATGTTCAGAATATTGTAAAGTTTTAAATTAGATTTGGGGTGTCATGAAAAATATTATTGCTTTTATTATTTTTGTATTTTTAATTTTTGCTAGTCATCTTGCGGTAGCACAAAATACAAACGAACGTTGTCCCGCTGACACTGAGCAGGCCTATAAAACCGTTTTACAGTTAAAAGAAATTAGCAAGTTTGACGATATTTTGACTTGTCTAAAAGATAAAGCCCTATTGCTAAAAGTGTTAGAGACAGCACAAAACAACGATTTAGATGCGATTGAAATTGCGGGCACAGCATATATTGCTGGGGTAGAAGGCATCCTTACACCTAATTATCTAATCGGTAATGATTATTACAAACGATTCAAAAAACAAACCGATGGTCAAGTATCTAATATCGAGGAACTTGATATGGTCATTAAGAATACAAAATTCCTTGTCCAAACGGCAAAAGGTGAAAAACAACTGCTTTATGCAACAATGCAAATTGAAGAACAATTGGGCTGGAATGAATGCGATGAAGCGGTATTTAGCATTTCACCCACCATTCTCATGCAAACCAGCAAACAAACCGAAGATGTAGAAAAACTCAATAATGCATTAAATCTTTGTGTAAAAAACGCTAAGATTTTTGAATTTAATTTACGTAGCCCTATCTATTTAACACAGTTATATCGGCTTTTAGGTGACGATCAGTCCGCCCAAGAAGTACATGAAGCGGCACTTTTGCAAAATGGCATCCGCATCAGTGGCGATCATTTAAAAGCACTAGGTGATAAAGAATTTTATAAAAAGAAACAGGATGCCCAAGCCAACTATCTTGCTGCCGCAATTGCGGGCAACAAAAAGTCAATATGCTTACTTGGACATAGTTATCTTTATCCTGATTTGGCACCCAAAATGCTACAAAAACCACAAGATTATCAAGAGGAATACACCAAAATTATTGCTTGGTATGATCTAGGGATTAGCAAAGGCGAAAGTGACTGCAAAGATTTTCGCGATGATTTGGTAAAATTGCTTGGTAAAAACAAATAAAAACCACGCAAAAACAACGAAGACGAGCTTTGTGATATTTATACAAACCTTATATAAAACAATCAGTTAAACAATCACTATCTATTTAATTTTTACTTTAATAGGATATCTAGCAAATATTGAAAAACTGCTAGATATCCTAATCCTTAATTATTTTTTGACAATAGCATCAATACCAGCTTGGGCGCATTCGGCATCAATAGCACCGCTTGGCGCGCCACCAACACCAATACCACCAACCAATGCATCGCCAATTTTAATTGGCAAACCACCGCCTTGGATAACAAAACGCGCATCCATATCACGAAGGCCTGCATTTTCTGGATTTTTGGCAATAAATTCCGCAAGACTAGCGCTATCGCGTCCCATAGCAGCCGATGTAAATGCCTTGCCTTGCGCGCTACCTGCCGTATGAGGACCAGACTGATCAGCTTTTAACAACACTTTGGTTGAACCGTCTCTTGAGACAATGGCAACGCTGACATTATGCCCCTTAGCCGCACATGCATCAAGGGCAGCATGAGCCGCCTTTCCCGCAAGGCTTAATGGTAAATAGGGTGCTGTTGGCAAATCTTGTGCAAAAGCAAAACTAGGCAAAAGACCAAGAGATAAAATCATCAATATGCGTTTCATAATAGCTATCCTTTTTAAGGGTAATCGATTATATGCAGTAAACTGCAAATGATATTTTTAAATTGTCACTTTTAGTACGATACTACTATGACATTACCGTTTCTCGCTTTCAAGAAACAATAATGCTTTGATTGTTTATCCCTTGCACCTAAAGCGGTGCCATATCACCTTTGGCCCAAGCTTCGCTGGTTTCACCACAAAAATCATCATATCGGCCAGCTTCAATCGCTGCCCTTATGCCTGCCATTAAGTCTTGATAATAGCTAAGATTATTCCACGTTAACAACATTGAACCTAAAGCCTCATTGGATTTTATCAAATGATGTAAATATGCGCGGCTATAATCACGCGCGGCAGGGCAAGAAGATTGAGGGTCTAGTGGGCGGTGGTCTTCATTATGTCGGGCATTGCGTAGATTGACCTTACCAAAACGCGTGAAAGCCAAACCATGGCGCCCAGCGCGCGTGGGCATCACGCAATCAAACATATCAATACCGCGTGCAACAGCTTTAATAATGTCGTCAGGCGTGCCAACCCCCATCAAATAGCGTGGCTTTTCACGCGGTAAAATTGGACAAGTAACATCCAGCATATCCATCATCACTTGTTGCGGTTCACCAACAGCAAGGCCGCCAACGGCATAACCTTTAAGATCCAGTTCCTTTAATGCTTCTGCAGAGCGTTCACGCAAAGGCACATTATCGCCGCCCTGCACAATACCGAACATCGCCTTGCCAGCCTGCATCCCAAAGGCATCCTTACAACGCTGTGCCCAACGCAAGGATAATTCCATGGCTTTTTCCATTTCATTAAAGGTCGCTGGCAATGCCACACATTGATCAAGCTGCATTTGGATATCTGAATCAAGTAAGCCCTGAATTTCAATCGAACGTTCAGGCGACATTTCATAGCGCCGGCCATCAATATGCGATTGGAAGGTGACACCTTTTTCATCTAATTTACGTAAACCCGCCAAGGACATTACCTGAAAACCGCCTGAATCGGTAAGAATTGGCCCTTGCCAACGGGCAAATTCATGCAAGCCACCAAGCTTTGCAACCCGCTCTGCCCCCGGGCGCAGCATCAAATGATAGGTGTTACCAAGAATGATATCTGCACCAAGGTCTTTAACCTGATCCATATACATGGCTTTTACCGTACCGCCCGTGCCAACAGGCATAAAGGCCGGCGTGCGAACGGTGCCGCGTGGCATGGTGATTTCGCCGCGCCGTGCTTTTTTATCTTCTGCAATCAATTTAAAGGTAAAATTTTCGCTCATTTTATTTATCCTGCAGTTTTAAAGCATCATCATTGCGCGTTAATAAGCTACTATCGCCATAAGAATAAAAACGATAGCCATTATCAATTGCATGCCTATAGGTATTTTTCATCGTATCTAACCCAGCAAAAGCTGAAACCAGCATAAACAGCGTTGAACGCGGCAAATGGAAGTTGGTAATCAACTGATCAACAATTTTAAAACGATAACCGGGCGTTATAAAAATATCGGTAGCACCAGACCATGCTGCTAAGCTACCATCATCTTTTGCCGCACTTTCAAGCAAACGCAATGCAGTTGTACCAACGGCGACGATACGCCCACCGCGTGCACGCACAGCATTTAAATGATCTGCTACCTCTTGGGTAATGTGACCGATTTCTGAGTGCATTTTGTGGTCAACCGTATCATCCACCTTAACCGGTAAAAATGTACCCGCACCAACATGTAAAGTTACAAAATACTGTTCGAGCCCTTTTTCTTTCAAACTATCAAGCAGGCTATTGGTAAAATGCAAGCCCGCAGTTGGTGCAGCAACAGCGCCCTCTTCACGGGCAAAAACCGTTTGATAATCCTTGGTATCCTGTGCATCTTCACCGCGCCTTGCAGCAATATAAGGTGGTAAAGGCATATGCCCAATAAAGGCTATTGCACTATCAAGCTCTGCGCCAGACTTATCAAAAGTAAGCAGCATTTCTCCAGCTTCACCCTTTTCACTAACCTGCGCTTCCAATCTTTGATCTGCCTTGCTAAAGACAATAATCTCGCCCTCGTTTAACCGTTTGGCTGGGCGCACAAAAGCTTTCCAACTATTAGGCGACATGCGCATATGCAGGGTTGCACCAATATGGGCGACAGCTTCACCGCGTGTTCGTGTGCCTTCAAGCCGCGCTGGGATAACCTTAGTATCATTAAAAACCAATGCGTCCCCTGCCCGCAAAAGCTGCGGTAAATCGCCAATATGGAAATCACTTGGAATATGGCTTTCATCAACGACCAATAATTTTGCAGCCTCGCGCGGCACTAAAGGGCGCAAAGCAATATGGCTTTCCGGCAATTCAAAATCAAAAAGGTCTACATTCATGGAAATAACTAACTATTGGAACATGGATAAAAAGGGTAAAACTTAGCATAAGGTTTTGTGTTCGTGATTGATAGTCATATTTTAAACTTACTATGCAAGTTTATGACATAAAAAAGCGGAGCATATTGCTATGCCCCGCTTTATTCGACTAATCAAATATTTACTCAGCGTCAGAGGCAACATATGCCTTCAAGATAACATCTGGATCACGCACAGGCTCACCGCGCTTGATCTTATCGACATTTTCCATGCCTTCAATCACTTGACCCCAAACGGTATATTGGCGATCAAGAAATGATGCATCTTCAAAACAGATAAAAAATTGTGAATTCGCTGAATTTGGATTTTGGCTACGCGCCATTGAAGCTGCACCACGAACGTGCTTAGCATTAGAGAATTCTGCCTTAAGGTCTGGCTTTGAAGAGCCACCCATGCCAGCACGCGCTGCATTAAACTTAGCTGAATCGGTTTTACCATATTCAACATCGCCAGTTTGCGCCATAAAACCATCAATCACGCGGTGGAACACAACATTATCATAGGCGCCCTCGCGAGCGAGTTCCTTAATACGCTCTACGTGACCAGGAGCAAGATCAGGAAATAGCTCAATTGCTACATTTCCCTTGGTTGTTTCAAGGATGAGGGTATTTTCCGGATCTTTATAAGCCATTCGACATTACTCCTGTTGTTTTTTCCCTTTTTATGCAAAGGGCCAATTATGTCAATAAGCAGATAGAGTTTTAATAAAATTAAAAATAAGCTATCCGCTTAAAAATGAAAAAGCACCCAGTCATGAGCGCGTATTAAATTATTTGGGTTATTTTACTGAAGATACAAGGCTTGCCTTGATAATATGGTCAGGATTTTCAACTTTACCATTATCGCTGCTTGAGCCCTTTTTAATTTTATCGACCACATTCATACCTTTGATAACCTTGCCAACAACAGTATATTGACCATTTAGGCTTGATGCTGAATCAAAACAAATGAAGAATTGTGAATTGGCTGAATTTGGATTTTGGCTCCGCGCCATACCAACAGTACCACGCACAAATGGTTCTTTTGAAAATTCTGCATTAATATTTGGATAGTTTGAGCCACCCATACCCGCAGAATTGGCATCAAAGCCTTTTTTCAAATTACCAAATTGCACATCACCAGTTTGCGCCATAAAACCATCAATCACACGGTGAAAAACCACATCATTATAGGCGCCATCGCGTACAAGCTTTTTAATTTGCTCAACATGCTTTGGTGCAAGATCAGGGCGCAATTGGATAGCAACATCGCCATCTTTTAATGTAAGAACAAGAATATTGTCGTTATCTGCAGCCGACGAAGGTGCAATAAAGGCTAAACTCGCGGCAATAAACAGCATAATTGCTGCAATTTTTTTAAACAAAGTCATAGTGATTAAAACTCCAATAGTGTTTGACTACATTTAATTCTCTATTGAAAATCAAATGGAAAGCCGAAGCTTGGCTAAAACTTAAATACTATGCAAATTTATAATATGAAATAAGCAAAGCATATTAAGATTGAAACTTGTTTTTTAAAGCATGGGCGACAATTTCTGGCACAAAGTGCGAAACATTGCCGCCCATAGATGCAATCTGCCGCACCAATGTGGCAGTAATAGCACGAACTGAAATACTTGCTGGTAAAAATACCGTTTGTATATCGGGCGACATAGTTGCATTCATACCGGCAAGCTGCATTTCATAATCAAGATCGCTGCCATCGCGCAAACCACGAATGAGCAAAGATGCGTCTAATTCTCGTGCTTTATCAACAACCAGATTATCAAAGGCAATAACCTCGATACGTTTTGCGTCGCACTTAAATTCATCATTCGCAACAGCATGAATAAGATCTTTACGCTCAACAAAGGAAAACAGCGGCTGTTTACCTGGATGAATACCAATAGCAACAATCACCCTATCGGCAATTTTCAAGCTGCCGCGTAAAACGTCAAGATGACCATTGGTAATTGGATCAAACGACCCCGCATAAATGCCAATTGGCTTCATGGCTTAACTTTCATTTAGAGCGTTTTTCCGAAAAGTGTAAAGCGGTTTTCGAATAAAAAACGCAGTTAAACAATGGATTAGAGCGCCAATCTGATCCAACCAGATTGAAATGTGCTCTAACGCAATGATTTTCAATAATATTAGGAACCATATACCATAAAAAAAATCCTGCAAAAACCTTTATCATTTTTGCAGGACTTTTATTGTATTTTTTTAGCTATTTAAACTTTAAAACCGTCAAAATAGCAAAATCCTTATTCTGCGTTTGGCTCGCTAGCTTCCACTACAGTGGCGGCTGCATCAGGTGAAGCATTATCTTCCCCCTCGTCGCCAACCTCGTCTTCAGGGTCAGAAATACGCTCAACCGACACAACTTTTTCACCGCCAGAAACGTTGAAAATTGTAACGCCCTTGGTTGAACGGCCAGCAATGCGGATACCATCAATCGGCACACGAATAAGCTGTCCACCATCGGACACCAACATAATTTGATCGGAACTTTCAACTGGGAAAGTTGCAACCAATGAACCAATTTCGTTGGTTTTTGATGTATCTGTTGCCTTAATACCCTTACCACCACGATTGGAGGTACGGAAATCATAGGAAGATGCCCGTTTGCCGTAACCAAATTCAGAAACGGTAAGCACCATTTGTTCAGCACGTTGCAACTCATGATAACGCTCATCATTAAGATCAACGTTTTCTGTTACTTCTTCATCACTGTCAATAACATCTTCCGCATCACTACCTAAGGCGCGGCGCTCAGCAATGGCACGTTTGATATAGGCTGCACGTTCTGCGGGTGTTGCTTCAACATGGCCTAAAATAGCCATGGAGATTACCGTATCTTCTTCAGCCAAGTTAATACCACGTACACCAACCGAGTTTCGGCCAGCAAAAACACGCACATCAGTCACCGCAAAACGGATACATTGACCTTTAGCAGTGGTAAGCAAGACATCATCATTTTCGGTACAAGTGGCAACAGAAAGGATCTCGTCTTGTTCCTCGTCCAACTTCATGGCGATTTTACCACCACGATTGACCTGAACAAAATCTGATAGCTTATTACGGCGCACCGTGCCACGGGTTGTTGCGAACATTACATCAAGTTCTGCCCAGCTTGCTTCATCTTCAGGCAATGGCATAATGGTGGTAATACGTTCATTAGGCTGCAATGGCAGCATATTTATCAAGGCCTTACCACGCGATTGCGGGGTACCTGCCGGCAACCGCCAAACCTTTTCTTTATAAACAATGCCGCGCGATGAGAAGAACAAGATTGGCGTATGCGTATTTGCCACAAAGAGCCGCGTTACGAAATCTTCATCTTTGGTCGCCATGCCAGAACGCCCCTTACCACCACGGCGCTGTGCGCGATAGGTTGATAATGGAACGCGCTTAATATAGCCGGTATGACTTACTGTCACCACCATATCTTCACGGGCGATAAGATCTTCATCATCAACATCAGAGCCACCAAGCCCAAAAGTTGTGCGGCGTTTGGCAAGCTTATCATCCATATTACCAAACTCATCACGAACGGCTAAAAGCTCATCCTTGACAATGGTCATAATACGAATACGCGAAGATAAAATATCAAGATAATCGGCAATTTCTACGCCAATTTCATTGAGCTCATTGGCAATTTCATCGCGGCCAAGGGCAGTCAAACGCTGCAACCGCAATTCAAGAATTGCACGCGCCTGCTCTTCCGATAAATTATAGGTATTATCATCATGCACAATATGACGCGGATCATCAATCAATTTAATCAATGACGTCACATCTTCTGCTGGCCAGCGGCGTTCCATTAACTGTTCACGCGCAGTCGCCGGATCTGGAGCTTTACGAATAAGCGCAATAATTTCATCGATATTAGCAACAGCAATAGCAAGACCAACGAGAACATGGGCGCGTTCGCGTGCTTTGCGCAGCAAATATTTTGTACGCCTGCTTACAACTTCTTCTCTAAAAGTAATAAAGGCACGTAAAATATCCATCAAGCCCATCAAAATAGGCTTACCACCATTAAGTGCTACCATATTGCAACCAAAAGAGGTCTGCAAAGGTGTATATCGATAAAGCTGATTTAGCACCACATCGGCAACAGCATCGCGTTTTAACTCAATAACCACACGATAACCATCGCGATCAGATTCATCGCGCAAATCTGAAATGCCTTCAATGCGCTTATCACGCACTAACTCGGCCATTTTTTCAATCATGGTCGCTTTATTGACCTGATAGGGAACCTCCGTCACAATAATCGCTTCACGATCATTGCGAATAGACTCAATTTCTACCTTGGCGCGCATAACAACCGAGCCACGGCCAGTTTCATAAGCGGAGCGAATGCCAGCACGACCTAAAATAATGCCGCCGGTTGGAAAATCTGGGCCTGGAATAATTTCCATCACTTCTTCCAAAGTAATGGCAGGATTATCGATTAAGGCAACACAGCCATCAATTACTTCACCAAGATTATGAGGTGGAATATTGGTAGCCATACCAACAGCAATACCACCAGAACCATTGACCAATAGATTAGGAAATCGTGCTGGAAGAACAACGGGCTCTTGCTTTGAACCATCATAATTGTCTTGAAAATCAACAGTTTCCTTATCAATATCGCCAAGCAAAGTATCGGAAAGCTTTTCCAAGCGACACTCAGTATAACGCATAGCGGCTGGTGGATCACCATCGATCGAGCCGAAATTGCCCTGCCCATCAATCAACGGATCGCGCAATGACCAATCTTGCGCCATACGCACCAAAGCATCGTAGATTGAAGCATCACCATGAGGGTGATATTTACCCATAACCTCACCGATAACAGCGGCAGATTTACGGTATGGTTTATTATAAGCCAATCCCATTTCGTTCATGGCGTAAAGAATACGTCTATGTACAGGCTTAAAACCATCCCGCACATCGGGCAAAGCGCGCGACACGATAACGCTCATTGCGTAATCGAGATAGGAGCGCTGCATCTCCTCGATAATGTTTACTGGTTCAATACCTTGTACGTCACCGCTATCGGGTGGCAATATCTGATCGTTCACGTGTTTAACCATTCTGTTAAATTACGACTCAAAATTCTATTTGTTATAGCCGAAAGCGTTATAAAAAGCCAATTTGGGCGCCTGTTTTTTTGAATAAATAAATCTATAAATTCAGCAACTTAAATAAATCAACTGAAAAATCAGTGGATGAATAATTATAAAGCATAAAACAAAGCTTATATTTTATCGAAAACACATAAATACAGACTAAAATACGGCAAAATTATAATAATGAGCATATGTTTGCTCATTGGATGATAAATTTATTATCATTTTAAAACATCACCATGAAACGATTTAACCGCCCCATATTGGCAACATTAAAAGACCCTGCAAGCCTCAAGCAACAAACAAAATCACTTGAGCCCCCAATATTCGCGCCTATATACAACTAAAGCGGAACCGCTACTTTCTGCTGCGCATGGGCATCCTTTAATATTTCCATTGGTATATTATAAATTTCTTGCAAAGTTTCTGGCGTCATAATATCAAGAGCACTTGCTTGCTTAATTAGTTTTCCGCCCTTTAAAGCAAAAATATAATCGCAAAAGCGCGCAGCCATATTAATATCATGTAAAACCATAAAAACGCTTAAATTATGCTCAAGCGATAAGCTTCGTACCAAACTCAATATTTCAATTTGATGCCCAACATCTAAGGCAGAGGTTGGTTCATCAAGTAACAAACAACGGGCATCCTGTGCAATCAGCATTGCAATCCACACTCGCTGACGCTCGCCGCCTGATAAGGTTTCCACCAAGCGATCTTTAAAAGGTAAAACACCTGTCGCCTCCATGGCCTTTGCTACTTTTTTCGCATCATCCTCACCAAAACGCCCCAGCGCACCATGCCAAGGATAGCGCCCCAAGGCCACCAATTCATGCACCAACATGCCAGAAGCAACTGCAGGCTGTTGCGGCAAATAAGCGAGGTGACGGGCAAAATCGCGACCACTCCATTGATCAAGAGGGCGGCCACAAAAAATAATATTTCCATTGGTCACGGTCTGCTGACGTGCCAAAATTTTTAACAAAGTTGACTTGCCAGAACCATTGTGACCGATTAACGCCGTGACTTTACCCGCCGCTATCTCCATATCAAGCGGCGCTAAAAGATCACGATCATGCACTGTAAAACGCACCTTTTCTAATTTAAATAGTAAGTCTGTCATAAAGATCCTTCAAAAAAGGTTATTTGCAATTGCCCATTTGCAGGCTTAGTAAAACAAACTCATCTAAATAAAGAAAGATTAAACATTGCATAGTAAACATGACTGTTATAAACAAGTTAAAAGAGTTTAGGATATAGATCATGCGATTGCAATGGCTATTTTACACCTAAATCAAACACATCAGCAAATATCATTTCGAGCATGAACAACTAGGGTCATATGCAAGGTGGTGCTTAAGTTTATATCTTTTACGAAGTTAAAAGTTAATAAGCCTTAAAACTAAAGGAGCAAGCTTTTTGAGCTTTCATCCCCAAATGGAATGCCAAATTGACGGCATTAAGTTAATTGATAAACTAAAATATCGCATTTTAGAAGGCGCAATTATTGATGTATGGACGGTTGAATGCAGCCCTAACATGCAAGGACATTATCTTTCACAAGCACCACGTTTATTTTTTGTTTTGGAAAATAGTGCAGAGATTAGCTTTTTTAATCATCATGACAATAAACCAAACCAACCATTGACTGCCTCGGATTTATGTTACATTCCTGCTAATTTCCCAGTATCAAGTCATCTTACAAAATCTGGCTTTCTAAAACATCTTGATATTCATTTCGACATTGATCTTTTACAGCAACATTTTGAAGGTTGCATCGATATCCAACTCATCAATCAGCCTAATTTATTTTTTCAAAACCCACGCATTGCACAAATTGCAAATCTATTAGCGCAAGAATGCAACACCCAAACACCATTGCACAATTTATTTAGTGAAGGCTTACTCCATGCGCTCGTTGCAGAACTTTTTCAAATAACCCATAGCCCTTTAAAGCGCTCTGGCACCCTTAGCCAACGCCAATTAAAACAAGTAACTCAATTTATTGAAAATAATTACGATCGTATCATAAGGATTGAAGAACTTGCCAACATTTGCGGTCTTTCTAAATCCTATTTTTGTACAGCCTTTAAAATGACTACAGGTATTTCGCCATTAAGTTTTCAAATGCAGCGCCGCATAAAAAAAGCTAAACTATTATTAGAGCGCGAACAACGTCCCTTATCTGATATAGCAACAACAATCGGCTTTTCTGACCAAGCTCATTTTACACGCGTGTTTAAAAAAATAAATGGTACAACACCAAAGGAATGGGTAAAAATATTTAACTGAAAGATGAAGAAATTGAGACAAGGGAAATAATCGAACCTTTTATTTATAGATTCGCATTTTCCCATGATCTTTGACGCTTTTTTTAATTCAATTTGATTTTTGCGTTTAGTTTTTTAAGCAATATCATTCAAAAATTCAAAATATCAGACAAGCTTTTTATTAAAATATGAATTAAAAAATCATATTTCTCATATTGCCATTTAGTTCGGTCTAGCAATCAGTTGCAACCATACTAGTTATAGCACCTAAATCGGCTTTATACACTCAAATCAACAATTGTTATTTTATAGCCTAAAGGGTTTCAATCAATGGCATCATCACGTCTGTTTACATTTTTACTTGCTTTAGCAGCAAGTACATCGCTTAGCCACACTTATGCAAATGCCCAACAAAATTCCAATACTACTCTAGAAACCGTAGTTATAAATAATGATGATACAGCCGTAAGCCCAGTCGATGGTTTTGTGCCCCAAGTAACCGCTACAGGCTCAAAGGCGTCTGTGAATATTAGTAAAATTCCTCAATCAGTTTCGGTTGTTGGCCGCGACCAAATGGATGCGACTGGCGCACAAAAGCTTGACGAGGCGCTACGCTATACAGCCGGGGTGTTTGCCCAACCTTTTGGCGTCGATAATGATACCAATTGGATATATATCCGTGGTTTTGATGCAACCCAGACTGGAACCTATCTTGATGGTTTGCAAAACTTTAGCTACGGTTTTGGTGGCTTTTTAATTGATAGTTATAATATCGAGCGCATTGAAGTATTAAAAGGACCTGTAGCAGCCCTTTATGGCGGCGCAAACCCTGGCGGCATTGTCAACTACATTAGCAAGCGCCCGACATTTGACCGTATCCGCGAAACTGAAATTGGCGTAAACAGCTATGGTAACGCCTATATTGGTTTTGACATGGGTGACAAAGTTACCGATACTTTAAGCTATCGTGTTAATGGCAAAATTCAAGGTGGCAATAATTACACCGACCATGCGGAAGAATTTCGCGGTGTCATTTCTCCAAGCATTGAATTTAAACCCGATGAAGCAACGCGGCTTACAATTTTAGGCAATTACACCCATTTAGACTTAACCCATGATGGCGGTGGCTTCTTACCTTATTATGGCACGGTGGTGCCAACACAATTTGGCAAAATTCCGCGGACTATCAACTATACCGAGCCCTCTGTCGATTCTTATGACCGAGAGCAGGCTAGTATTGGCTATGAATTTGAGCACCGCTTTGACAATGATTGGACTGTCCGCCAAAATGTACGTTATGGCTATGCCCATGTTAAAGAACATAGCCTTTACGCATATGGCTATGAGGGGTTTTTATCACAGCCTAGTTTAAATAATCCCAATGTTGCACGTATAAATTTTAAACATGATACGGAAGTAAACACTTTTGTTGCCGACAATATGCTTGAAGGCAGTGTAAATACTGGAGCGATTACTCATAATTTATTATTTGGGGCTGAATACCGGTATTTTTTAATCAACCAAATGCAACAAACCGGTAGCGCAACTGTTATTGACGGTTATAATCCTGTTTATGGCGCAGCACAGGGCCCAATGTGGGATCCTTATATTGATCAAAAATTAACTCGCAACCAGTTTGGTATTTATGCCCAAGACCGCATGGAATTTGGCGAAGGTTGGATTTTAACCTTAAATGGCCGTTATGACCATGTTTGGACCAAAGCCAAAGGCTTACCTGAATATGAGTATAATACGGGACGCTGGTCTGGTCGTGCTGGTCTTGGTTATGAATTTGACAACGGGCTAACACCCTATGCTAGCGTTGCAACATTTTTTAATCCAATCATTGATACGCTTTTTGACAACAGCTATGCCAAGCCTGAAACCGGAACGCAATATGAAATCGGTATGAAGTACCGTCCGCAAATCTTTGATGGCTTAATCACTGCATCATTGTTCGACCTAACCAAGGAAAATTCCTTAACTGGGTCAAGTTTTGCGCGCACCCAGCTTGGCAAAGTCAATTCACGCGGCTTTGAATTAGAAGTACAAGCCAATATTACGCAATCATGGAAACTCATTGGCAATTTCACCACCTCCAAGATCAAAATCAAGGACGATGAAACAACACCGAGCCTGATTGGCAACCGTCCTTACCTTATTCCAGAACAACAAGCAGCCTTATTTACAGAATATCGCATTAGCAGTGGCAAGCTTGAAGGTCTAACCCTAGGCGGGGGTGTGCGCTATGTTGGCTCAACTTTTGCCGATGAAGAAAACACCCTTAAAGTACCAGCAGTTACTCTTGCCGACTTAAAACTTGGTTATGAAAAAGATAATTGGGGCGTCGATATTAATGTCACCAACTTGTTCAACAAGGGCTATGTATCAGGTTGCCAAGGCATTTTTGTTTGCAGCTATGGCGAGGGTCGTAAAACCCTTTTACGCATGCATACGAAATGGTAAGATAATATAAGCGCTTTATTGACTACAAAAAAAGCGCTTTTACCTCAACACGATGATATGGAAACACAATATGGAATTAAGCCGCCGACACTTTTTATCGCTGTCTTGCGCGGCTTTCTTTTCGAGCCATTTTAATATGACCCATAGCATTGCAGAAAATGCTGCATTGCAATATTGCCTTTGCGATATTGCAATAATCGACTGGGCTATGCTTGAAACCGCCTTAGCCATTGGCACAATACCTCTAGCAGCAACGGAATTGCGCCAATATAAAAAAATGCAAATTCAACCGCCTATGCCAGACAGCGTAGCGGATATTGGTTTGCGTGGCAGTCCTAATTATGAGCTCCTGCGTATTTTAGCCCCCAAACTCATTATCGCATCTAATTTTTATGAATATCAGCGCCCTACATTGGAAAAAATTGCACCAGTTTGGGCGCCTATTGTCTTTGGGCAGGGTCTTTCACCCCGTCCAACCCTTACCAAAGCAACCTTAGAGTTAGGGCAACACCTTGGCTGTTTTGAAAAGGCACAACATTTTATAAAGAACTATGACGCATTTATTCAACAAAAGCGCATTCAATTTGCAAAATTATTACGGCGTGACTATTTCATTATCAATCTTGGCAATGGTCGCAATTTTCGTGCATTTGGTAATGATAGTATTTTTGGTGCAGCTTTCAAGGATATTGGTTTGAATAATGCTTGGGGCAGCGATACAAGCTATTCAGCCTATGCCCATATTGGCATTGAAAAATTAGCTCAAAAGCCTGATGCTGGAATTATCATCATTGGCCCCACGGAAGAGCAAACCCTCCAAGCACTGCCTGACAATAAATTATGGAATGAATTACCAGCGATCAAACAAGGTCATTTTCTATTTTTGCCACCACTTAATCATTTTGGCGCCCTGCCAACAGCACAACATTTTATCTCGCTTTTAGCAAAACACTGGTTCGAGGCCGATGGTGAAAAATAGAAAAATCATAATATTTTGGTCTGCATTAGGTATTTTTGCAGCGATCGTTACCTTAGTGCAATTTTTAAATGCCTGGAATAGCGCAACCGGCAATATAGATATGCAAAAACTACAGCATATAATTGCGCTTAATATGATTTTGCCCCGCAGCGCTATGGCTTTAATTTGCGGGGCTGGCCTTGCATTATCGGGGCTGCTTTTGCAACAAATATTGCGCAACCCCCTTGCTGAGCCAACTACTCTTGGCATCGCATCAGGTGCGCAGCTTGCCATGACGCTAGGTATTTTATATATTCCTGCCACTTGGTTAAGCCGCGAATGGCTAGCACTTATTGGTGCATTTAGTGCTATTTTATTGGTCTTATTGCTGAACCATAAAAGACGACTTGAGCCTGCATCGGTTATTTTAAGTGGAATGATTATTTCATTAACCGCGACAGCTGCTTCAACTGCGCTTATTCTTGCCAATGGTGATTATGTTTTTTCTCTGTTTGTTTGGGGTGGCGGCTCACTGGAACAATTAAGTTGGACACCGTTTCTTTGGCTATCGGTGAAGGTTATAATCGGCGCTATTATTGCGAGTTTTCTATTACGCCCTTTGACATTATTTAATGTTGATGATGCTAATATGCGAAGCCTTGGCGTTTCCTTTTTAGCTATTCGATTGCTTGTGATTATGATTAGCGTGTCGATAGCCGCCTTTATTATCGCAGAAGTTGGCATATTAGGCTTTGTCGGCTTGGTCGGACCTGCGTTGGCGCGACTTTCGGGAGCAAGATCACTCAAACAAATGATGATTGCATCTCCAATCATTGGCGCAATTCTTTTATGGGCAACCGACAGCGTAACATATTTAATTCAAACCCTTACTCATACAGATATTCCCGTTGGCGCAGCCACGGCGTTACTGGGCGGCCCACTTTTATTATGGATGCTACCCAAATTAAGAATGTTTGAATGGCCAAACAGTCAAACTGGCGACATTGTTAGGCGCGCCCGTCATCCTTTCAGCTTTATTGCTATACTTGTAATTATTTTGATGTTGGTCACCCTCATTGCTTTGACTTTAGGGCGTGGGACACAAGGCATATTTGTGGCAACCTGCACGCTTTTTTATGATTTTATTGATCTGCGCTTTGAGCGGCTACTTTTTACGATGATTTCGGGAGCATGTCTTGCGCTAGCAGGTGCATTATTGCAGCGTCTCACTGCTAATCCACTCGCCAGCCCTGAAATATTAGGAACTGGTCTTGGCGCAGGCGTCGGTCTTGCCCTTGTTTTATTAACTATTGCAAGCCCAAGCCTTGCCCAACAATGGATGGGTGCTGCCGTTGGTGCATTTATTTCAATCCTATTTATTATGCTGTTGGCAATGCGTGGGCAATTCGGCTCTGAAAAATTACTTTTAGCGGGCGTTGGTTTTGGCGCTATGGCAAGCTCTGTCTTAACCGCATTAATTGCGACAGGCACACCACAAGGTTATGCTTTGTTAGGCTGGTTAAGTGGTACAACGACGCAAGCAACTAGCTGGGGAATTGCCTTTGCCACCGTTATACTTGTTGTAGCTCTTTTCATTATATTTGCCCTATCCCGTTGGATAACCATTTTGCCGCTAGGTGATGTTGCAATGCGTAGCTTAGGCCTTCCAAATGGTTTGATACGCGCGATAATTGTTCTCACCGCCACAAGCTTAACAGCGATAGGCTCTTTAATGATTGGGCCATTAAGCTTTGTTGGGCTAATTGCTCCGCATATTGCGCGCTATTATGGTATTAATGAAACACGCAGTTTTATGATTGCCTCAGCTTTATTAGGTGCAGTCATTATGGCAATTACTGATTGGCTATCACGCATAATAGCGTTTCCTTATAATTTACCGCCCGGGCTTTTTGCTTCGCTGATTGGTGGATTTTGTCTTATCTTGATTTTATCGCAACGCTCTAAAAATGCTAAACTGTAAAAATTATTTCTGCGAGTGCATATAATTAAAATTTCAACTAGATGCATTATGCATTTTAGTGCATAACAAAAACCACAAAGCATTTAAGCGAAGTAGCAATGATTGAGATTCTAAATACATTAATTACCCTATTGGTAACGATCGATCCGCCCGGTCTTATTCCAATCTTTTTGTCGCTTAGTGTCGGCATGAATGGTAAGGAACAAAAGCAAACGGCTATCATTGCTGCAACAATTGCCTTTGTGATATTGGCATTTTTTGCCCTTGTTGGTACGCAAATCATCACAACCTTAGGTATATCGCTTGGTGCTTTTAGAATAGCTGGTGGTATTTTGCTGTTTTTCATCGCCTTTGAAATGATTTTTGAAAAACGCACCGAACGTAAGGAAAAAACCGCCGCAATCATTATTACCAAGGATCACATTACCAATATTGCTGCATTTCCCCTTGCTATGCCAATGATTGCTGGCCCTGGCGTTATTTCAGCAACCATTTTGATGGCTGGCAATAATCCTGGCTGGAGCGGCAAGGCAATCACCCTTGGCGTGCTTTTTATCGCAGTTCTATGCTGCTATTTTTTCATGCGCCTTTCACCAGCAATTGACCGTTTAATTGGTGTTGCTGGTCGCTCTATCGTTACACGCTTGTTTGGACTACTCCTCGCAGCCCTTGCGGTACAATTAGTGGCCGATGGTATAAAATCACTGTTTTTTCAATGACTTTATAAATCCTATTGCTTTTCATAGCATAAATTTTTGCCATCTTTTTGCTTAAAGATATTACAATAAGGCGCGACTTTTAATCAAGCCAACCAACCTTACTATTAAAAGTCGGCCAATCATCATTCTTAAATAAGACAGAAAAACAATATAAATTATTAGAATATTCAAAAAAAATTTATTAAGCTTAATATACAAAAAATCTGAAACAATAGAAATATCAAAATAAAATCTGTAAACTTAATTTCTTAAATAATATATAGCAAAAATATAAATTAATCTTCTACAAAATCAATAATTAGATTATAATAATTATATCCATATATTGATATTGATGTAATGCTATTTTATAAAACAACACATTAAAAATATGGAATCTAGCATTGATATGTTAACTTATACTGGAGGACGCTGATGAACTTAACGTCAGAACAAATTAGGTTCACCTTGTGGAATACATTTTTTTCGCCAATTTCTATGGCAATTATTTGGGCGTTTTTTCCCGTTCTTTCAAGCCACGACTTGTGGGAGTTGGCTGGAAAACAAGGCGATTATGGGGACTTTTTACAAACCATCGCTATCAATGCGTTATATCTACTTCCAAGATATTTAGTGCTTTGCTATGCTATAATGATTTTACCCGTTGGTATTATAAGCTTTTTGATATCATTTGCTTGTAATGGCCATCCCACACGGCTTATAAAAAAACGCTTCATCAATGTCTTAATATTTTTAGTTTTGACTATTATATTTTTTGGCCTTGCAATATTAATCGTGCAATTTTATCAAATGCATTATGTAGCAGCCACTCATTTGGCTTTTGGGCTAGGGTTCGGTGCTGGCTTTTCTTATGTTACGGTACTCTACATTATGGCACTTAAAAATAAAGAAGACTCGACCTCGACTTCTTAGAGCTTTAAAATATTAATATGCAAGCATGGTTAGCCATAGTTAACTTTGCTTGCATATTAATATCTGCAAAAACCTATTTAAACATAAAATATTTTACAGATAAAAATAGATAATAATATAATCAGCTCAAAAATAAATAGTTTATCTGCTATTTGCGCTTCAGTTAAATCGGCACAAATATATAGTGGCATAAATTGACATGAATAACGTTCATATAATGGAATTGCCTTCATCACGATATAATTACCAATATTTATTATTTAATTTTTAAATGAGTGTAGAATGTCAACAGATTACTTTTTACATATAAAAACATCTAACCCTTCGATTGAAGATTATTATAACTATACATTAAATACATTAAGAAAATATAAAGTATTTAATGTAGAATTTACTTTTTATAAATATCAACAAAAAAGAAGAACTAAAGCTACGGTCACAATAGAATATCCAAATAATTTAAGTGAATTGAATAAGGATGTTTTTATGAAAAATATCATGGATTGTGAGCTTGATTTTTATATTAATTATAATTTATCATATTGTAATGATGTAATTTATTTATCATTTCAAGAGTATTATGGAATAAATATAGGAGATATTAATAATGACTTTGATTATACGGTAGCAGGTGGAAATATACGCACTACTGATATTTTTAGCTTTATTGATGTATCAAGCTCAATTTTCGTGGATGAAAAATTTATCTGGGGTTGTCTTTCCTACGAAATTGCTCCGCGGCTCGAAGATTATTATATCGTTTTTCTTAAAAAAGATATAGCGATTGATTTACCGTTAAGGTTAGCGTCAAATATATTTGATGAAGATAAATACATAAATTTAGGTGATTTTTTAAGCGATGGCATAAATATGTATGTTCATAAGAATTATAGCAAGTTTTTAGATGGATAAAACGGGCATTGATAGATTAACTTTTCTTTTTTTGATAATTTACATTTTTATTTAATTCTTTTTCAGTTCTTTTACACTCGCATTTTTATTTTAAGCGATGTATGAGCTCATTGCGTTCTAATATGATTATTTTCCATACGGATAACTAATGATAGATAAATCAACATAAGTGTAATTGATGCATAATCCTTAATGCATTATTCTCCTTATATACGGTGTCATCAAAAATATTATTCTTAAAGCTGTATTGCCGAAAAAATCGTAAAAGACATATAAGCCTTTGTACGTTGTAATATTCCGAGTTGTCAATTCCAACAAGCTTAAGGGTCTGCTTCTTCCGCGGAAGCAAACAAACTAAACGGCAGTGAAAGCAAAAATCTTAATCTTAAAGGCTTATTAAAAACTATTGATAATACTCATCCCAATATTGGTGGACTTATCCATCGACACCAAAGCATCAATACCTTGTTCCAAGGTGATAAACTGACCAATGAGTTGTTGTGGCTTGATCGTTCCAGCCAAAATCATATCTAGCATAGCATCATAGCGCCAAGCCTGCATACCATGGCTACCGTAAATTTCAAGCTCATGAGCAATGACTGCAGCCATTGGGATTTTAGGGGTTGAATGGTCGGCAAGCATTAAGCCAACTTGCACGTGGCGACCACGGCGGCGCAAATTTTTAATTGAATTAAAACAAGTTACAGGATTGCCTAAGGCATCAATTGACACATGAGCACCACCTTTGGTTATATCCTTTACTGCTTCACTCACATCGGCAACTTTGGTGCTATTAATCGTTGCAATGGCACCGCATTGCTTGGCAAATTCTAGCTTATCATCGCTAATATCAATAGCAATTGGCAGCGCGCCTAAACTTGCTGCAATCATGATAGCTGAAAGGCCAACACCGCCAGCACCATGAATGGCAATCCACTCACCCGGCTTTAAGCGCGCCTGATCAACAACGGCGCGAAATGATGTGGCAAAGCGGCAGCCAAGGCTAGCTGCAGTGCTATAATCAACCGAGTCTGGTAAATGGACAAGATTGGTTTGCGCATAATCAATTTCAACAAATTGCGCGAACGAGCCCCAATGGGTAAAGCCGGGTTGAAACTGGTTTGGGCAAACTTGCTGATTGCCCGAATTGCACTCACTGCAATGACCACAGCCTGATACAAAAGGCACGGTTACACGGTCGCCCTCTTTAAAACTAGTGATATTTTTGCCAACTGCAACAATATCACCAGCAAATTCATGCCCTGGCACATGGGGTAATTTAATATCGCTATCATGCCCCATCCAACCATGCCAATCACTGCGACAAACCCCCGTTGCTTTAACGGCGATAACCACACTATTATCATGTGGTGTTGGATCAGGTAAATTGGCTATTTGTGGCCTTTGCATAAAAGCATCATAAAAAATAGCTTTCATAAATTTCTCCCCCCAAAACTTATTGAACTTTTAAAATTAGAGCGCATTTCGATCTGATTAGATCAGATCGGCGCTCTAATCCATTGTTTACACCGCGTTTTTGGCCGAAAACCGCTTCACACTTTTCTAAAAAAAGCTCTAATACAAAAGGTCCCTAAAGTCAGATTTTATTTTAATGCCGTAAGCACTGCAGATGCAGCATAAAATTCGGCTTCTCGGTTAGAGCGCCGCATCATCGCTTCTTCATCCTTACCCCATTGCTCATTGGTCCAATCTTCATCTAGATGTGCAATCCTCCAACCATCTTCGACAGTTAAATGACCATCATTTACCGCGAAAGCAATCAATGCCGAGCCAGACAAGGTTGTTAACATATGAAGAGCCGCCAATTCGAAAGGCTTAGCAAAATAATTTTGTAAATAGCTGCGAATTGCCCAACTTGAATTATCAGACTGGGGAATAAACATCACCCCCTCGCCTAAGGTAAAGCGCGTTGTTAAGCGTGTTTCAGCCCAATCAAGTATAGGATCCCATAATTTTTGTTGCCGCTCCACCAATTCTACTGGCGCAGATGCACGGTAAAAAAGTAAATCAGAAAGACCAAAACGTAATAGATCTTCAACGACTGGCTCACTATCTTCGGCTATGCCATCGATAACCGTATTGGCAAGACGAGTGATTGGCATTTTTGCTGGATCGATCACATCAACCTGCGCATTAAATTCTTGCGCAATTAAATCTGCTAATGCTTGGTTTGGAAGCTCTAAAATTTTACGGGCGGGCGTTTTCACCGAACGACCGTCAAGACGTATTTCAACGCCATTTTCGCTTGCCAAGCTTTCAGCTTTTTCATAAAAACGCTTGGGTAATTTATGTTTCATTTTTTCCTGAGCTGATACCATCGGGTCTTTTTCATCATCCCAAGGCTCTATGTCGGTGAAAACATTACGCATAATTTTATTCCTATATTTTGGTCATCTAGCTCATAAGCACTTTATATCAAAAGTACTATTTTTATGATAGCAATTTCAGCAAGTCCAATGGTTGCTTCAACAATGAATCTGCACCAGCCTTTAACAATTGCTCAGCCTTGTGATAGCCCCAGTCAACACCTATAGCTTTGGCGCCTGCTGCCTTTGCCATTTGCATATCATAAATTGCATCGCCAACAACAAGGGTGCAATCTGGTGTAACACCAGTTTCATCGCAACATTCAAGCACCATCGCAGGATGCGGCTTTGACGGACATTCATCGGCGCAGCGGCTAGCAACAAAGCAATCAAATCCTTGCTCAGCCATCACCATATCAACGCCGCGCCGTGATTTGCCAGTTACCATGCCAAGGATAATATTATCCATTGATGACAGTTGTTTTAGCAAATCACCAATACCTGCATATAGGGGTTCATATACCCGATTGTCATCGCGCAAGCGACTAAAATGCTGTTTGTAACAAGCCGTCATCTCATCGGCTGGAACTGTTACATTACTAGACAAATCAACCCCTTGCGCCAATCTTGTAATAGCAATTGGCAGCGACAGACCAATGATCGATTTTATTGCTGCATCACTTGGTACAGGAAAATTAAAATCCTCAAAAGCATTCACCATGCAATTTTTGATGGTTGAGAAACTGTCAATTAAAGTGCCATCACAATCAAAAAGCACAAGGCGTAAATCATTTGGCATTATTCATTACCATCTTCTTCATCAAGCCCAAGAAGATTGAATGTCTGTACCATATGGGGTGGCAATGGCGCGCTAACGTCAATCATGCCACCAGCAGGATTTGGAATACGAATACGGCGCGCATGAAGATGCAACCGGTTTTGAATACCACCTGGGAAAACCCAATTTTGATCCGCATAAAAATATTTTGAATCGCCTAAAATCGGATTATCCATAAAAGCTGCATGCACCCGCAATTGGTGCGTACGCCCCGTAAACGGCTCCATCTCCAACCATGAAATATCGCGGCCTACCGTTTCAATAACTCGGTAATAAGAAACCGCGTGATCGGAATCAGGCTCGCCATGTTCGCAAACCCGCATACGG
The DNA here is from genome assembly GCF_026743145.1 of Bartonella sp. HY761. Lineage (NCBI taxonomy): Bacteria > Pseudomonadati > Pseudomonadota > Alphaproteobacteria > Hyphomicrobiales > Bartonellaceae > Bartonella > Bartonella sp. HY761. The sequence goes on along the minus strand of NZ_CP104887.1, from coordinate 824,107 downwards.
TCGCCATCGGGAGTTGTTTCACGCACCAGCCAAGTTGAAATTTTATCTTGGCGGCGGCGTGGCACACCACGCACAATCGCCCAATAGGTCTTCTTAGTTTCACGCTCACGAAAAGCCGCCGTTAAGCTTTGAGCGGCACTACGTGTACGGGCAACAACCAAAACCCCAGAGGTATCACGGTCAATACGGTGAACAAGGCGTGGCTTTTCACCCTTTTTATTGCGCCAAGCCTCAAGCATGCCATCAATATGGCGTGCAACACCTGAGCCGCCCTGCACTGCAAGTCCAGATGGTTTATTAAATACATAAACCTTTGGATCTTCATAAATGAGCATTTGCGCTAAAACATCGCCATCATTTTGGCCGCGTATGGTTTTACCAGTTAACGGGCCAGAGGCTTTTTCGTCAACACTTAATGGCGGCACACGCATGGTTTGCCCAGCATTAAGACGGGTGTCAGATTTAACCCGCCCGCCATCCAAGCGGATTTGCCCAGAACGCAAAAGCTTTTGCAACGCACCAAAACCCAAGCCAGGATAATGAACCTTAAACCAACGATCAAGCCGCATGCCCGCTTCATCATTTTCAACAGTTTTTAACTCAACCGTTTTCTGTCCGGTCATGCGCTTATCTCCTTGCCCAATGGCAGTCGTATCTTCTTTGCACCTTAATGCAATATTACCACTATCAAATGCAATATATATTTGCTTTTCCGCATCTTTTAGCTAAATTTTCTAGAATCACCATCATCAAAGTAACGCCTATCCATCAAAAAGCACCGTCATCCTGATAGTTTGGTGAAAACTTATAAATCACATTTTGTTTTTAATTGTATCCATGCCTTACCGATTTCAAGAACAAAACCGTACTTTTCATCTAGCTAAATTTGCATTTAAATCGATTAGTTAAGCACATTAGCACGCGACTAAAACAATAAAAATCACTAAATAACAATATGTTATCAAAATGATAAAGTTTCATCATCCCACTAATTTTAAAAATTCGAGAACTTTCTGTTCGATCGATAGTTTTTTTTAAATAAATTTTAACATTTTAAAAAAAACTAATTATCACGACTGGTTACAATGCGATTCCAAAAGTGGCTTTCCCTGACACATATTAGTCATTAGGGCATGAAATAAGGCAAAGAGAATTTAATTTCTAGCTATATTTTATGGAGCACGAATACCGTGTCAATATTTCAAACTTATATGCGTGCGCTTTCCTATCTTGGCGGAGAAAAAAAATCGGCTATATCGATTTGTCTAGCCAATGTGATTTTGTCGATAATTGTTATCGCCGAACCTATTTTGTTTGGCCGCATCATCGGTGCTATTGCTGATAAGGGTGATGTTTTCACCAATCTTAGCCTATGGGTTGGCTTTGGTATTTTTAATATTGTTGCTTATGTACTCGTTGCGCGCGGAGCCGACCGCTTGGCTCATCGCTTACGCCTTGATACTTTAACCAAATCCTATGAGCGCATCATTGCTATGCCGCTATCTTGGCATCAGGGGCGCGGTACCTCTAGCGCTTTGCATACACTTATTCGCGCAACAGATTCACTTTCTGCCATTTGGCTTGAATTTATGCGCCAACATCTTTCAACTATTGTTGTTCTAGTTATGTTGGTACCAACTGCGTTATCAATGGATTGGCGTTTGACTATGGTGCTTGCTGTGCTCGGCGTTGTATATGTGATGATTGCGCGCTTGGTTATGAAAAAGACCAAGGATGGCCAAGAAGCTATTGAACATCACCACCATACATTATTTGAACATGTTTCAGATTCAATCTCCAACGTATCGGTTGTTCAGGGCTATAACCGCATTCAAGCAGAATCTAAAGCATTGCGTCAGCATACTGAGAGTTTACTTGGCGCCCAATATCCCGTTTTAAATTGGTGGGCTTTAGCAAGTGGCTTAAATCGTATGGCGTCCACTATTTCTATGGTAGTTGTACTTCTACTTGGCGCAGTACTTGTATCACGCGGCCAAATGGTTGTTGGCAATGTTGTTGCCTTTGTTGGCTTTGCACAATTGATGATTGGTCGTCTTGACCAAATCACTGCCTTTATCAACCTTGCGGTATCTTCACGCGCTAAGCTTGATGAATTCTATGAAATGGAAGATTCAACTATTGCACAAGCTGAACCACAAAATTTGCCAGCATTGGAAAATGTAAAAGGCTTCGTTAAGTTTGATCATGTAACCTTCGAATTTGCGAATTCAGGCCAGGGCGTTTATGATGTTTGCTTTGAAGCAAAAGCTGGACAGACCGTTGCCATCGTTGGTCCAACAGGGGCAGGTAAAACCACTTTGATCAACCTTTTACAACGGGTATATGATCCAGCTGTTGGTAATATTTCTATCGATGGTACTGATACGCGTAAAATATCACGCGATTCATTGCGTAAATGTCTTGCCACTGTTTTCCAAGATGCTGGGCTATTTAATCGTTCAATCCTTGAAAACATCGGTATTGGTAAGCAAGGTGCTAGCGTTAAAGAAATTGAAGATGCCGCTAAAAGCGCTGCTGCCCATGATTTTATTTTGGTAAAGGGCAATGGCTATCAGGCTAAAGTTGGTGAGCGTGGCTCACGTCTTTCAGGTGGTGAACGTCAACGCCTTGCAATTGCCCGCGCTGTTTTAAAGAATGCACCTATTTTGGTACTTGATGAAGCAACAAGTGCCTTAGACGTTGAAACCGAAGCTAAAGTTAAAGATGCAATTGATCAGGTTAGCCGTGACCGCACAACTTTTGTGATTGCTCACCGCCTATCAACTGTACGCAATGCTGATCTTGTTCTTTTCATGGATCAGGGACGCATTATTGAACAAGGCTCGTTCCGCGAGCTTTCACTAAAAGGTGGTCGCTTCACCCAATTACTACGTGCGGGCGGCTTGACTATAGAACAAGAAATGCCAGATAATTATTCGGGCAATGTTACAAAGTTTCCAAACCGCGAAGTTGCTTAAAATTTTTCCCCTCAAGCAAATTAAAGCCGACATTCAAAATTATTTCAAAAAAGGGAGCCTCAGAGCTCCCTTTTTTGTAGAGCTATTTAAATGATTCAGTTCAAAATTTTTAATTTAACTGGCATTAAATTTCCTTATTACAAGGCTAAAAATTTCTTTCAATCAAAAATTCTGTAATTTAATATTTTATTATATACATATATATCAATAAGTGTAATTGTTCGGCATTATTCAGTTAGGTCGAGCTGCATTATGCGTCTTTTTCTCTGTTCATTATTTTTACTGTTAAGTTCCCCAACATTTGCAGATGATATTATAACTGGACGCGCATTTGTCATTGATGGCGACACCATTATTATTCACAACACGCGCATTCGCATATGGGGAATTGATGCCCCTGAAAGCAAGCAATTATGTATAGATAATAAAGGCCAAAATTACCGTTGTGGGCAAAAGGCATCCTTTGCTTTAGCTGATTGGCTTGATAAATCGCAACCTATACAATGTAATGTACAATATAAGGATAGATATAAGCGTTTTGTTGCTAAATGTGTGAGAGCTGACAATAGAGATCTTGGCGACTACATGGTTTCCAATGGCCATGCGCTTGATTGGCCCCGCTACTCACAAGGATATTATAGCAATGCCCAAGAAAAAGCCAAACAGAAAAAATCAGGAATATGGGCAGGAAGTTTTTTAGAGCCTTGGCAGTGGCGATGGAATAAAAAATCTAATAAAATCAATTAAAAGAAACCAAAACTTAATAAAATAATAATTTACTTTAACATTATTTTAACCATTAATAAAATATCTTAAAATAAGATATTGTTTTAAAAGCAAAAAAGCTCTTTCTTTAATTGGAAAAACACTAAAATCTTTAAGGGGTAAATACAAACTTATAAATAATGTAAAAACGACTTTACTCAAAATTGAACAAAGTCGTTTTATAAAAGACATTAGCCTATTAGAAACAATTTACTCGCCTGTTTCATTTGCATCCTCAAGGCACGCAATTGGCTTTTTCTGCTCTGGATCATCAATGATATTATAAAGGCTCACTTCGCCTTGATCTTCCCACCAGATAAATTGATCCCCAGCATATTTAGCACCACTGGCAGCAAGGACATTAGCAGCAACAATCGTTTTATCGCTAAAATCAAGCTGCACAAGGGAGATATCATTCGCATTGATATAAGTTGCTACCACATCTTGATCGCCGCACTTATATTTTACTTTTTCCGACGAAAAGTCATCGCTTCCAGTCACAGAAATGGCAAAACCAGATGGTGCGCCCACTGAAACATTTGCAGCCGCATCATCAGCAGGGACAGATACTGATATCCCGGGCATAGTAACTGACACACTTTCAGCCAAAGCGCTTCCTGTTAAAGAAAATAAAGCTATTGCTACAATGGAATGTAATTTCATAAACTTTCCTCGCGGTTGATAAAAGGGTTACACAAAAAAACTATGACATATTTAATTGCAAAAACAATCAAAACACATATCAATTAATCTAAACAATCCACGATATGACTTTAATCAACCAGCTCGCTTTTTTTATCGACTATTATTTTAACCCTACAAGATAATTGTAAATGGATTCACGAATACTATCATAAGCAATATCACCAGCAAGACCAGTAAAATACTCACTTGCTTTTGAAATACCACCCCTTAAACTATGATAATAAAGAACATAAGTTTTGTCCTTGTAGCCAATAACGGAAACAAAAAACAATGTTGGATGGTCGGGATTATTTTTATCGATAATCTTATATTGATAGGAGCGCGCCATAATCCCTGCCTCAGCAAAACCAGGAATAGAATTACGCCCAATAAATTCATATTTTACGTTTTCTGCAACATTATTTGCTTCGGCTGCAGGTGTTATTGCTGCATCATTTGAAGTTGCTTCGCCATTTTGCTCTGTACTATTAATTTGCCCCTTATTTACACGCAATTGCGATGAGAGGTAAATTTCTGCAAAAATATCCGCTTGGCGCCGAAAACTTTCTTCGCTTTCAGGTTCACTGGCTTTATTAATCCATAGCAATAAATGGCTAAACATCTCGTCATTTTGCAATTTTTGGATAAGATGTACCTCGTAAGGTAATATCTTACGCTTAGAATTATCCACTACCAATGTAAAACCTTTAGGGTAGGTCAATACTAAGGTTTCTCCATCAAGATCAACTGCCAAACTCTGCATTAAATCTTCGTCAATAGAGTTTGGCCTGCCATCAGCCATTAGGATATTTGACGCAAAATAAGAAACAACCTTGCGCAAACTAACAATTGATGCGCTTTGTTGCTGAACACTTCCAACTAGCGGTGTCGAGAAAAAATGGGCAATTAAAACATCGCCACGCGCATAGCAATAACCAAATTCTGCCTTGGTTGGTACTTTTTTCTCACCTTTAAACTGTACACCAAAAAGTTCAGCTTCGGCTAACTTATCCTTAGCCACCGAGTGAAAAATGAAATACTCATCATTCTGCATCTGCCACTGGCATGTGCGTAAGGCAGCAGGTGCATAGCGTAGTTTATAGGAAAATATATTATCTTCAATTTCCACGCCGTCTAGGTTAAAAATAGCCTTACCAAGCGGAAGAACACGACCGATTTGCCCCTCCTCTACAACTTGATCCTCGTAAGGGTTAAGGGTTATTTGAGCACCTTTTGGCACAATCGTTTCAAAATTGAGCTTTGGGCTTTTAAAATCAAAAACCTTGCGCTCTAAACCAAAAATTTCGGTCTGCTGCGGTGACAACCGAAGGGTTTCAAACAAATGTTCGCTTTTTTGTGCAATTGCTGTTTGGGCCGCAAGACCTAGCCCTATAACTAATACTGCTTGAACGATAAAGCGCTTCGCTGCAAAAAAACTCTTAAACCTAGAATCAACCATTGTAATTGAGCCATGCCCCATCTAATTAAAAATATGAATTCCCTATAGGTGCAGGTTTTATGTTAAAACTGCCTTAACCGATCAGCATTTATATAAAAATAAATGCTAATATCCTGCTTTTAGTCTTTAAAAGATAAAAACGCCTTCTTTATGATGACCGAAATCATAGAATTTTTTAAAAAAAATTAACCGCAATTACAAAAGACTTTACTTCATCCCATAAAAAAGCGCCGGACGAGAACCTCAACCAGCGCTAAAATTATCGAAATAGTAAAATCTTAAACATCAAGATTTGCAACATTAAGGGCATTTTCTTGAATAAAATCGCGGCGCGGTTCTACCTCATCGCCCATCAAACGCGAAAATAGTGAATCTGCTTCAGTCGCATCACTCACCTTAACTTGCAATAAAGTGCGTGCATCAGGATCAAGGGTTGTTTCCCATAATTGCTCGGCATTCATTTCACCAAGTCCTTTATAGCGCTGCAAGGAAAGCCCTTTGCGACCACTTGCAAAAATACTTTCAAGCAAATTATTAGCACTCGTAACAGTTTCAACCTTATCTTTACGCGAAAGCTTTGCTGGTTCGCCATAAACTTCATTCAATTGGGTTGAAAAGCGATTAATCTGACGTGCATCAGCCGAGCCAATAAGCGCCATATCAACAAAGGCGACATCCTTAACACCGCGCAAGGTACGCTCAAAGCGCAAGCCACCATCATCCATAACATGGCCGCTCCAACCGCGCTCCATATCTTCAGCAATAAGATCAAGACGGCTTGCTACCTTATCGGCGGCAATTTGTGCAAGCTCATTATTGGCAACCGCATCAGGATTAAGAACCCCGGCAATGGCTGCTTGCTCAACAACAGAGCGGTCATAGCGCGTATGTAAACCATTTAAATATTGACGCAATTGACGGGCTTCTTCAGCCAATTGACGCAAATCTTGGCCTCGGCGCACTTCACCGGAATGCAATTCCAATGAACATTCATCGAGTCCTGAATCAATCAAAAATTCTTCAAATGCTGACTCATTTTTGATGTATTGTGATGATTTACCGCGCGTTACCTTATAAAGCGGCGGCTGCGCGATATAAATATTACCACGTTCAATAAGTTCAGGCATCTGCCTGAAGAAAAACGTCAGCAACAAAGTACGAATATGCGCACCATCAACGTCCGCATCGGTCATGATAATGATTTTGTGATAGCGTAATTTATCGGCGTTAAATTCGTCCTTACCAATAGACGTACCAAGGGCAGTGATTAGCGTTCCAATCATATCTGATGACAACATACGGTCAAACCGTGCGCGTTCAACGTTCAAAATCTTACCACGCAATGGTAAAATAGCCTGATTTTTACGCGAACGACCGCTTTTAGCAGAACCACCAGCTGAGTCACCCTCAACAATGAAGATTTCAGATTTGGCTGGATCACGTTCTTGGCAATCGGCAAGCTTACCAGGCAATGACGAAATATCGAGCGCACCTTTACGGCGGGTTAGCTCACGTGCTTTACGAGCAGCTTCACGTGCTGCCGCAGCCTCAACCACCTTACCGATTAATATTTTGGCTTCGGTTGGATGTTCTTCAAGCCAACTTGCCAAAGCCTCATTAACAAGGCTTTCAACAACAGGACGAACTTCTGACGAAACCAACTTATCCTTGGTTTGCGATGAAAACTTAGGATCTGGTACCTTAACCGACAAAACAGCCGTTAAGCCTTCGCGGCAATCATCACCAGTAAGCTGCACTTTTTCTCGTTTAGCAATGCCAGAACTTTCGGCATAGCCATTCACCTGACGGGTTAAAGCACCACGGAAACCAGCCAAATGGGTACCACCATCACGCTGAGGAATATTATTGGTAAAGCACAAAACCTTTTCGTGGTAAGAATTATTCCACCACATAGCAACTTCCACGGTCATACCGTCTTTTTCACTGCTAATATAAATTGGCTCGCTAATCAAAGGTGTTTTTGTCTGATCGATATACTTTACAAACTCAATCAAACCACCATCATAATGCAATTCCTCTTCACGATGATCCGCGTGTCGGCGGTCTGCAAGGAAAATACGTACACCTGAATTCAAAAATGCAAGTTCGCGCAACCGGCGCTCAAGCGTATCAAAATCAAACTCAACTTTGGTAAAAGTTTCAGTACTTGGTAAAAAAGTTACAGCCGTACCAGTAGCTTCGCCCGCGTCCCCTACAATTGCCAATGGCCCATCTGCAACGCCGTGGGTAAAGGTCATTTCATGAATTTTACCTGCACGCTTAATGCTTAGCTTCAAATAAACCGACAAAGCATTAACAACGGAAACACCAACACCATGCAAACCACCAGAAACCTTATAGGAATTTTGGTCAAATTTACCACCGGCATGCAATTGCGTCATAATAACTTCAGCAGCAGAAACACCTTCACCAGTGTGAATATCGGTTGGAATACCGCGTCCATTGTCGGTTACGGTACAAGAACCATCGGCGTTAAGCGTTACAGTCACCAAGTCTGCATAACCAGCCAAGGCCTCATCAATCGCATTATCAACAACTTCATACACCATATGGTGTAAACCCGAACCATCATCGGTATCACCAATATACATGCCGGGGCGTTTACGCACCGCATCAAGGCCTTTTAAAACCTTGATTGAATCCGCGCCATATTCGGCGTTATTCTCTGGCATTGTTGCGTCACTCATGAACTGATCCATTTTAAAAACCGCAGATTGGAATGTGTAAGTTTGTCAACAAAATACAAGATAAACAATTACCTTTGCTATTTTTGCCGCACACCAAAAATGCAAGAGCTTCCCCTTGCAAATAAATACACTTTCCAAACGCGTAAAGTTGAGGATTAAATATCAATCATTGAAATTTATAATCAATCACATATTTAAATCCGAATCGAGAAAATCTAATCTAATATATATAAGGCAAATGCGTTGATTTTCCAAATAAATGCCGTTTTTTTTACGTGGATATTGCCTAAATTTAACAAAAAACATTAAATTAGCAGAGCAATATTTTTTTATACATTTTGAAATCGAGCAAAGAGCGGTAAAAGCTTTAAAGAACATTCCCACCATACTTTCCAACTTTAGAAAAAGGGGTGGCAAAATATTTATATCTTGCTTTTTGGAAAATAGAATTCCTCAGTACGAGGATCTACGTAGCGGTAATCTTCAAGCAAGATATGAACGCCGCAATTCAATAATGCAAGTTCTCGCAGGTGCCGCTTAAGCCTATCAAAATCAAAATCAACCTTGGTAAAAACTTCAGCGCTTGGCAAAAAACGAATTGTTATTCCAGTTTCATCCCCAGCATCGCCAACAACTGCCAATGGCGCATCCGCCACACCATTGGTGAAAGTCATTTCATGAATTTTACCAGCGCTCTTAATGCTTAGTTTTAAATAGGCAGATAACGCGTTAATGACATTAAAATTTAAACCATGCCAACGACCAGCTGACTCGTCAATACCATCGGTCTGTATATTGTAATCCGGCCTACGACCTGCATGCATTTGCGTCATAATAATCTCTGCTTTAGACACGCCTTGTCCCGCATCTATATCTGTAGGAATAGCACGACCATTATCCGTAATGGTGCATGAACCATCGCCATTAAGCGTCACGGTCAATAAGTCAACATAACCAATAAAGGCTTCCTCCATTGCATTATCAACGACTTCGTAAATCATTTGATGCAGCCCCGAACCATCATGAATATCACCAATATACATGCTGGAGCGTCCACGTACAGCATCACCGGCATTTAAAAGCTTAATGGAATCTGCGGCATATTTGGTTTTATCGTTTGACATCGTGGCCTCACTCATGACCTGATAGAGCATATAAGTTCAACTTGTACATATAAAACGAGCTTTAATTGCGTTAAATGCCAATTATAACCGCATCGCCTTTGGCTTATTTATTTAGCTGCGTATCGTTGCAAAACCTTTACACAAAAATACTGCCATAGTCGTTAAAACGAAGATTATGGCAGTAAAATATCCGCATAGACTATTTCTTGCGTTTCATGGCATCAAGGAGTGCTGCACCAAATGCGCCGCCGCTAGCACTTTCTTGCGGCTTAGCGCGATTTGCTTTAGCTTTGCCTTGGTTATTCGCATTGGCTTGACGTGGCGCAGCTTGGTTGCTTTGGCTATGATTATTACGCGATTGCGCAGCACCGCTACCTGGATTTTCTTTACGCATAGAAAGCGAAATGCGCTTGCGTGGTGCATCCACTTCCAAAACCTTGACCTTAACAATATCGCCAGCCTTAACCACTTCATGAGGGTCTTTAACAAACCGATCGGCAATTTCAGAAATATGCACGAGGCCATCTTGATGTACGCCAATATCAACAAAAGCACCAAAGGCAGCGACATTGGTAACCGTACCTTCAAGCTCCATACCAACTTTTAAATCCTTGATATCTTCAATACCATCGGTAAAGCTTGCGGTTTTAAACTCTGGGCGCGGATCGCGTCCCGGTTTTTCTAGTTCTGACAAGATATCGCGAATAGTTGGCAAACCAAAACGCCCTGACACAAATTCACGCGGATCAATATTTTTTAACGCTGCACTATCGCCCATAAGATCACGGACATCACGCCCACAAGATGCTACAATTTTACGTGCCACATCATAGGCTTCGGGGTGCACGCTAGATGCATCAAGCGGTTCACTGCCATCACGAATACGCAAAAAACCAGCGCATTGTTCGAATGCTTTTGCACCAAGGCGCGCTACATCCAACAAGCCTTTGCGGCTTTTAAATGGGCCGTTTTGATCGCGGTGGGCAACGACCGCTTCCGCCAAGGATTTGCCAAGACCTGAAACCCGTGAAAGAAGTGGAGCTGATGCGGTATTTAGATCAACACCAACACCATTCACCGCATCTTCAACCACCCCGTCAAGCGAATGCGCCAATTGGAATTGGTCAACATCATGCTGATACTGACCAACACCGATGGATTTTGGTTCAATTTTTACAAGCTCTGCCAATGGGTCTTGCAAACGCCGTGCGATAGAGACTGCACCGCGCAATGACACATCAAGCTCTGGAAATTCACGCGCAGCAAGTTCAGATGCGGAATAAACCGATGCACCAGCTTCTGACACAATAACCTTAATTGGCTTAGGCTCTGGTACATCTTTAAGAAGGTCATTAACCAGCTTTTCTGTTTCCCGGCTTCCAGTGCCGTTGCCAATGGCAATCAGTTCCGCCTTATGACGCATAATCAATGCGCCTAACACTGCTTTTGAACCATTAATGTCGTTACGAGGCTGGAAAGGATAAATAGTTGCCGTTTCAAGCAATTTGCCCGTTTTGTCAATAACGGCAACCTTAACGCCTGTACGGATACCCGGATCAAGCCCAATTGTGGTGCGCGAACCGGCAGGAGCTGCCAAAAGCAAATCTTTTAAATTACGGGCAAAAACATCAATCGCTTCTTGGTCTGCACGTTCACGCATTTCGCGCATAAGATCTAGCCCTAAGGATAGTGACAGTTTTACCCGCCAAGCCCAACCTGCAACATCCATCAGGAATAAATCACCCGGCAGGTTTGAACCGATTTCATAGGCTTTTGCAATTAGTTTTTGTGCTGGCTTTATTGGTGCTAGATCATCAATATCAAGTTCTAAATCAAGAGCTAGAATATCTTCATTGCGGCCGCGCAACATTGCCAAAGCACGGTGGCCTGGCACAGTTGCCCAGCGTTCACTATGGTCAAAATAATCGGCAAATTTTGCACCGTCACTCTGCTTACCATCAACAACACGGGCATGAAGAACACTATGATCTTTCATATATTGGCGTAAGATTCCTAATAGATCAGCATTTTCTGACATATTTTCCGCAATAATATCGCGCGCACCTTCAAGAGCAGATTTAATATCTGCAACCTTATCATTAATATAGGACTTCGCTAAAACTTCTGGTGATTTATCGCGGTTATTAAAAATATCATCAACTAGGGGCGCCAAACCATTTTCGCGGGCAATTTGCGCCCTAGTGCGGCGTTTTGGCTTATAGGGCAGATAGACATCTTCAAGCTCTGATTTAGTGGTGATGGCAGCAATCTTATTGCGCAAATCATCCGTTAGCTTTCCTTGTGTCTCTATGCTTTGTAAAATAGTCGATCGGCGACTTTCAAGCTCTCGCAAATAGGTTAATCGCTCACCAAGCAAACGCAATTGCGTATCATCAAGGCCACCAGTTACTTCCTTACGATAGCGCGCAATAAAGGGAATTGTTGCTCCTTCATCAATCAATGCAATAGCAGCATCCACTTGCTCACGGCGGGCATTAACTTCGGTGGAAATAATTTTAGCGATATCAAATACTTGACTCATAGCTGGGTTATTATTTTGCGAAACACTCATTGTCATCAAACACTAATTCACTTTTTAAATCTTATTTCGAAATTGTTTTTAACTTCTAATACCTTTTAACACTTAAGGAAAGCATTAGACTTGAATTTTTCGTTCATTGTTAAAAACCTACTCAATATCTTTTATTACTAATATGGCGCAATCGTGATCAAGAAAGCCATTTAAATTATCTCTCCCTTCTTTTTAAACTGCCTATTAAGCCCTATCTCTTTATTATAGTCACTAAGGATAGGCAGAATGAGCAAATTATTTCAACCCTTTAAATCTAATGCATTAAATTTAAAAAACCACATTGTTATGGCGCCGCTCACGCGTAATCGCTCGCCCAACAACATTGCTAATGAGTTAAACCGCATTTATTATAGCCAACGCGCTAGTGCAGGTCTCATCATTTCTGAAGGCACTGCCATTAGCCAAGAAGGACAAGGTTATATTGATGTTCCCGGCCTTTACAGCAAAGAACAATTAGCTGGCTGGAAACAAGTAACCGATGCAGTTCATGAAAAAGGTAGCAAGATATTTGCTCAAATTTGGCATGTTGGTCGTATTTCCCATACGAGCTTACAACCAAATGGCGGTGCACCTGTTGCCCCATCAGCGATTAAAGCCGATGCCCACACATATATTCGCAATGATAAGGGTGAAGGGGAATTTGCGTCAACGTCTGAGCCGCGCGCGCTTCGTCTTGACGAGATTAGCCGAGTTATTGAAGACTATAAGCGCGCAGCCAAAGGCGCGGTAGAAGAAGGCGGCTTTGACGGCGTAGAGATCCACGCCGCTAATGGTTATTTGCTTGATTCCTTTATGCGTGAAAACTCCAATCAGCGCGATGATGAATATGGTGGTTCTATTGAAAACCGCATTCGCCTAACTTTGGAAGTTGTTGAAGCGATCATTAGTGAAATTGGCGCCCATCGCACCGCCATTCGCATCTCGCCGGTAACTCCAGTTAACGATGCTCATGATAATGATCCACAACCATTATTTGATGCACTGATTGATGAATTAGCCGCTTATGACCTTGCCTATATTCATATTATTGAAGGTGCTACGGGAGCAAGCCGTGATTATCAAGAGGCTCCCTATCCCTTTGACTATCACCGTTTACGCCAACATTATCGCGATGCAGGAGGTAAAGCTGCGTGGATTGCCAATAATGGCTATGATCGCGCCATGGCAGAAGAAGCCATTGATAGCGGCTATGCTGATCTCGTCGCCTTTGGCCGACCTTTCATTGCTAATCCTGACTTTGTTGAACGATTAAAGCAAAATGGGCCATTTAATGAGTTAAAAGCCGACAAGCTTTATGGCAAAGGAGCAGAAGGCTATACCGACTATCCAACTCTTGATAAGGCTTAAGAATTAAAAAATCGCATAAACAAAAGGCATTTTCAATTTTTAAAAAACTGAAAATGCCTTTTAAATCTTAAACAACTGGTAGAAAATTACCCAGTTATATCAATTATACCGCAATCACCAGCTTCTGAACCAAAAGCCAGTCTTTCACCCCTTTTATCCCAAGCCAATGAGCTGATAGCCCCTTGCCCTGGGCGACGTAACAATGCTTCCTTTTGGTCAGCAAAACGCACAAAAAGCACCATGCCATCTTCATAGCCGACGGCCACCATTTCTTCAGTTGGATGGCAAGCAACACATGTCACCAATATATTGGCTCTCGTGCCAAGCTCTAATGGGGCTTTACCCATTGGGCCATCCTTGCCTAAAAACGGCCAAACTACGGCTGCAGGCGCACCAGACGTCGCAAGATAACGCCCCTTGCTACTCCATGACCAACTTTTAACTTTAGCAGGATAACCAGACATGCGTAAATGTTGATTGTCAGCAAGCCGCCAACCATGCAAGGCATTTTCCTGCATAGCCGTGACAAGAAAACGCCCATCGGGTGAAAAATTCACCATTGTATGGGCGCCTTTCCATTCAAGCGACACAGGTTTGCTTTCCGTACCAAGCCAATGCAAAGTAACACCATTATAATGAGCAAGCGCCAGACGAAGACCTTTTGGCGCAAAAGCCAAATCTTCGATGCTCCGCTCATGGGGCATTTCTTGGCTTTTGCCCTGTACATTACCATAGGCGACGCGCCCAGTACCATAAGCAAAGGCATCATCAGGACCAATTGCCACGGCTGTAAGCCATTTATTACCAATTTTTTCCAATTCGATAACGGAAAAATCGGCATTCACCTTACATAAACGGCCATCCTCACCGCCAGTAAGCACAAAACGACCGTTTTCGGCAATTTTGGCGCTAGCAATACCATTGCCGATCTCAATTTGCTTTTCGCCTTCGCCTAAATGATGCAGAACACCATCAGCCGAAATAAAAAATGGCTTATCATCAAGAAAGCCAGCTAACAGGCAATGGCTTTGAATATCAATTGGAGCTATTGTCGGCATAAAACCTCTCACGCACAGGCTTCAAAGCCAGATTTTAATTTTTCAGCGTCCAATTGGCGACCGATAAAGACAAGACGGCTTTCACGTTTCTCACCGTCTTTCCATGGCCGTTGATGATCGCCTTCAATAATCATATGGACCCCTTGCACCACATAACGGTCTTCATCACCTTTAAAAGCAATGATACCTTTAAGGCGCAAAATATTTGGCCCTTGGGCTTGCGTTACATTTTGCAACCATGGGAAAAATTTTGCTGGATCTAATTCGCCACTACGCAGTGACACCGATTGCACGGTAACGTCATGAATGGCCGCACCATGCTCATGATGGTGACCGTGATCGTGTTGATGGCTATGCTCATGGCTGTGGCTATGATCGTGATTATGCTCATGGCTGTGGTCATGGCCGCAATCGGGGCCGCAAATGTGACCTTCTTCACCATGCTCTAAGAAGTAAGGATCATTATCAAGGGCGCGTTTTAAATCAAATGCGCCACGGTCGAGCACCTTAGCAAGATCAATCGAGGCACGCTCGGTGCGGTGAATGACAGCAGTTGGATTAATAGCCCTAATTGTTGCTTCAACCGATGCAAGCTCATCAGCATTAACAAGATCAGTCTTGTTTAATAAGACAATATCAGCAAAAGCGATTTGATCTTCAGCTTCACGGCTATCTTTAAGGCGAAGCGGCAAGTGCTTGGCATCAACCAATGCGACAACCGCATCAAGCATTGTTTTAGAACGAACATCTTCATCCATAAAAAATGTTTGCGCAACAGGAACGGGATCAGCAAGACCAGTGGTCTCAACCAAAATAGCATCAAAACGACCAGGCCGCCGCATTAAGCCTTCTACAACGCGGATAAGATCACCGCGAACAGTGCAGCAAATGCAGCCATTATTCATTTCATAAATTTCTTCGTCTGATTCCACAATGAGATCATTATCAATGCCGATTTCACCAAATTCATTGACAATCACCGCATAGCGTTTGCCATGATTTTCACTCAAAATCCGATTGAGCAATGTGGTCTTTCCTGATCCAAGATAGCCGGTTAAAACGGTTACCGGAATTTTCTTGATTTCACTTACTGCCTCGCTCATGGCTTAAACCTCTTTTTAAAAAGACAAGATATGGTATGATATAAGCGTGTTTTGTTTAAATTGAAATAGTATAACAAATATCATTTGTAATTTTTGTAGAAGATAGCTCACAAACATAATTGCGGATTTTTTAATCATCCGGCAATGACTATGTCGATTGAGGAAAGAGCTCATCAATTTTTTGAAAGTGCTCGGTATCAAAACGATGAACATCTTCAAGCAAACTAATAAAGCCTTTTGCCGCATGATCTAAAATTGCTTTTCCAACCGCAGCACTGGCACGGCTTGCGTCACCTGCAGCCCCCTCACAGTTAAGATCCTGCATCAACCAACCAAAGCTATGGCGACCATAAGCACGCAAATAGCTAAAATCGCAATGACAACGTGCTTGAAAATTGCTAAAATTCTTAGCCTTTTCCATTGCAACCAAATGCGGAGCGATGTGAAGCATGACCGATGTTTCAATAAAACCAGCATGAATATCAAGCGCTTTTTCACCTTCACTCATAAGTCCAATTGGCAAACCAAAGCGCGTCCAACTGGTTGTAACGCAAAGCATCGGATAGCGCGCGCGCAGTTCTGTCGCAACAATAGTCATTAAAGGCGAGTTTCCACCATGAGCATTCAGCAACACAAATTTATCAATACCTTTTTTAAATTGTTCCTCACCAATTTTGATCCAACGTGCCACTGCTTCATCAAAGCTAAGTGTCTTGGTACCACTTACCCTTTTATGTTCAATAGAATAACCAATTGGTTCAACATTTAAAAAACTGACATTAAGATGGAGAGGTAAAATAGCCGCAACATGATCAACAACAGCCTGCGCAATCAATGCATCGGTTTCAAAAGGCAAATGGGGACCATGAGCCTCATAGGCACCAAGAGGCAGAACTGCAATGCGCGATGTTTGATCAATATTATTACATAACGTTTCCATAAGCCTATCTGTCATCGTAATCTATTCATTGTCAAATATTATTCAATATTTTGACAATTATGCCAAACAATATTGCATGATATCGATCATTGCCAAAGCTATAAGGCTTAGGTATTGCAAACTAAACATACCATAAATAAGCGAGCGAAACTTTCTTATGATAAAAATAACTATATCAAAAAGATTAATCCTTCAGAATCAGGCAAAGTTATCCTTGTAGAACTATGATGGAATTGCAAAAGCACAACTGAAAACATTAAGCATTATAGCCGATATTCAAAATTGAATTAGTACAGCTTTGATAAAATTAATAAACTCTAGCACAAGCGTTCACAATTAGTTTGCTTAAAAATCCACCTTTTATGTTGAAATTTTAGTATAACCTCCTAATTTACTAAAATAGACATTGATAATATCTACCAAGTTTGGAATAATAGATTATTATTATATTTGCATGTATTAATAATTAAGTTTAAGAATGCAAAATTGCCACTATCAATGAATAGTCACTTAAAACACGAGCACCTTAATTGCATTATGTTTGGTATATAATTTTGTGAATAAGGTGCTTTTTTAGCGAGCCCAATAATGCCTGACAGACAAGGTCTTTTAAAAAAACTTCAAACAACATCACGTTTTTTGCGCACCGCTTTAGCTCAAGAACTGCAAAAGGAAGGCCTTTACCCTGGGCAAGACAATGTTTTGCTAGCCCTTTCATTGAAAGGTGAGTTGACACTTGGACAGCTTGCTCATGAACTAGATGTCCGCCCACCAACAATCACAAAAACAATTTTACGTCTAGCCAATCAAGGCTTTGTTGAAAAAAACACGTCAACGGAAGATCAACGCCAAAGCTTTGTTTCCCTCACGTCAAAAGGGTTAAATATCGTCAATAGGTTACAAACCCATCTTAACGCTATAGAAAAGACGGCATTAAATGATGTTAGCAATGATGAGATTACTATTTTAACTGAATTATTGCAGCGCATTGAACGTAATTTGGCATAATAATTTTTATTAAACCTACATTTACAGTAAAATTCTTGCAAATAGAAGTGGTAGATATGTTTGCCAATATAATTGGAATGGCAAACAAGCTTTGATTAGGGTCAGGGCCCACTAATTAAAATGAAATGGCACAATAAACAGCAAAAATTTACATTTTTAATACAAATGGAAAAAAGCGAAAAATGGATGGTATACCCATTTGAGCTTTACGACACATTAGATTACGGCTGTTTTTATATCCTTTCAGGATATGTTAAATTTTAATGCTAACTTGTTAAAGAACCTTGAAAATATTCATATTTCCGGCTAACTCTTCTTACATTTAATATTTGCGTTCTCACAAAAATTTCCTCGTACCTTTTCATTTAAATTAATGGATCCTGCCCCTAAAGCAATCATAGCCATTCATATTTGAGACACAGCCACTTAAAGCCAATTCCTCAATAAAGCACAAAACCAAACTTATCATCTCACTAAAATAAAATCATAACCAATATAATAATAGGCTTGAAATTTTTTCATAGCTGATATTTTAAGCCCAATTTCTTTACATTAATTTGCCTGAGAAGTTATTGTGAAATAACACTGAAGCGTTTCTTAATGTGATTGCCTTTTTCTGCTTCATCAATCATTACAATGGCATAATCGGCATAGCTGATTTCACTTTTACCGTTACTATCAACGATAAACTCTTCACCACCTTCTTGATATTTTCCAGTGCGAACACCGTCCGCAATGAAGTCAGCAGCAGGACTTAAAAACGTCCAATTCACATCATGACGTTTTTTAAGCGCATCAAGCGCGGTCGCCATAGAAAGCGCTAAAGGCTTATATTCTTCAAGCGAAGTTTGATATTGGTCTAATGTATCGGGGGTAAAAACGCCAAATGCATCAATAATAACATCAAAATCAGCCAAATCTTGGTAGTTCAAGTCCAATAGATCCTTGATAAAAGTTTTTGCACGTGGATCAGCTGCATTGCCTTTGCGGATAATCGCTGTGACATCATGGCCGCGATCGAGAGCTTCTTTAGTTATTAATTGACCTGCACGGCCATTGGCCGCAATAATTGCTATTTTCATGATAATTACTCCTTATTTTGCAAACCATAACATGATAGGCGCTATTGTAAAGTAGGCACCTTTTTGTTATATAGGTTACTAAAAGATACTAATGTTGAATAATCGAGTATTAAGGGTATAAAATGCTTAAGCTACCACCATGTCCTGTTGAAATTACCTTGCTTATTATAGGCAATCGTTGGAAACCATTGATTATTCGCGACTTGCTTAATGGCACCAAACGATTTGGCGAATTGCGCAAAAGCATTGGCGATATTTCGCAAAAAGTGCTAACAGCCAATTTACGTGAATTGGAAGAGCAAGGCATAGTCACGAGACAAATCTTTGCGCAAGTGCCGCCACGGGTTGATTATAGCTTAACCAAACGCGGTAAAACTCTTGAACCCATATTAAGCGCTATGGCAAATTGGGGCGAAGATCACCGTCAAGCATTAGCAATAGCATAAAGATTTAAATTGTTTTCAAGCTATTTGAGATATAAAATGCCATTTATCCAGTATAATCTGATATCTTTGTTTTAATATCACCACAAATACCACCATCGGCAGTTCTTTCATCAATGACAACTTTTACATAATTCACTATAGCAATAAGATAACATATTGTAATGATATGGGTAAAATCTGGATTTAATTGGGTTTTGGTTGATATCTAGTGATATTCAAAATAACCATAGTCTGTGATCAAGATGGAAAACCTATATGCCTATTATTGTCAGAAGGTGAGAGGAGTGATTAAATAGGTGCTGCTCTTTTACTATCTGTTTTGCTTGATGCGCAAAAACTCGTTGCGGACAAAGGTTACAATACTAAATAAAATTGAGAACTTGTTTGCAAAACTTGAAATTTGGCGACACATCGCTACAAGACACAACAGATGCGCTCATATCTTTTTCTCAGCGATATACATCGCAGCAGCTGTCATCTTTTATTACAATTAATGAGTCCTGCCTCTAAAATAATTAAGCATATAATACTGGTAAAATAAGCTTTTATAACTAGATAATTTTTTGTCCTGCAGTTGAACCAGAGCGAAGACTAAACACCGCTTCAATATGAATAAGAACCGCACATTTAGGTGCTTTCATTCCTCTTTCATCTGCATAGATCTTTGCTTGCTCCCATATTTCACCATCATCAATAATTTGCGCACTACCTATAAAGCGATAACCGTCTAAGGCTTCCCTATCAATAACTGCAACCGCTATTTTTGAACCATCGATCAAATTTTGCAATGTTTGACCGCCCGTATTTTCATTATAAATTAGAGTATTATCATCAAATACACGCAATGATCGCTTAGGACCAATATCTGGTATTCCCAATTTGCTCGTTGTAGCTTGAATTGGCAATTGCTTGGCCAATAAACTTTTCATGTCATCATTAAGCATGGATATCCTATCCTTATATTTAAATTATCTATCTATTCTCACTGCAACAAACTTTCTAAACTTGAACATTTTAGCAATATGCGCACGCATAACACCAAGGTGACGATCAAGCCTAATGGGGCGAGCAATGGGGACAATCCTGCTTGGCCTTAAGCATATGCTCAGCCATATGATAAACATTTAACGCAACCTTTGCCGCATCCTGCTTAAGTTGTATAATATGATCCTTGTCGATTTGATGTTTTACCAAATGATCTACCAAAGCTATTAATGAAAATTTTAGATGCTGAACACAAGCCAGCCGTAAATTTGGAAAAGTATCAACCGCAGAAGCTATATCAAGAAGTTGATGATAGGCTTTGTAATAATAATAATCAGCTTCTAACCGATTATTACGCCACATTTCTAAAGCTGCTAAATTATGACAAGAGATATTGTAAAGCATAGGTGCAGTATCGCGCCCCTCACCGGCTATGGCTGCATGAAATAATATTTCTGCTTCACCAAATGCTTGGCTATAAAAATGCACTGCTTGCTCTATCTCGCCATGCTTAAAAGCTTCATTGGCCAATTTTGTATAATTTTGCCAATTTTGGTCGCCGCCATTAATTACACGCAGCCCGTCAGACCCCGTGTTTTTGCACTCTTGTTTAAAATTTTCCTTAATATTACCAGTATAGAACCCCATAATTTCATCTCTTTAATTGATTGTCATTAAAATTAAGAAATAATTTATCCATCACAACGGCCTTTCTTCCCGAAATTACCTCTGCCCTTTGCAATCCTTTTGTTTTAAATGAATAATGATATCCACCTTATCTAGGTAAAATCCATCGGGGATATCCGGCTGGCCAACAAGTGAAAGTGTAGGTACCGCAAGTGGCAAAATGGCATCACTATCACTGCAATAAAAAAAGCGGTGGCCATCAACATTGGTATCGAAATAAGTCTTATCGCCGGTAATGCTATATTTGCGCAAAAGACCAACGCTCGCAAATAAGTTAAGACAATTATAGACGGTTGCAAGTGAGATAAACAGCCGCCCATCAGTCACTTCACGATATAGCTCATCAGGGGTAACTCGCCTATTTTTTTCGCGAAAAAGACAATGGGCAACGATGAGCCTTGGTCGCGTTGGGCGCACATCGACCGACCGCAACATGTTCGCAATTGCTTGTTTTTGTTTCGGGGTTAAGACTTGCTGAGAGAGCAAACCTTTTCTTATTTCTTCAGGAATATATAACATTGGATACCAAACCATTCATTTCATAAATTAATATAAAAGGAGCTTGCTTTTGATCCCAAAGGCACAAATGAAACATTTGAAATCAGCTTCATTTTATTTTTGGCATTATTGCAAATGATTTGCAATAGCAATAATGAATTTTTACAGATTTTCTATACGCCGTAAAAAATGGGGGTTCATTGTTATTTATTACTCAAGGTATGGATTTGATAATTTGAGCGCAATAATGGGATGATAATTATTGCTAAACCTAAAAGAGCTTCAAAAACGAATTTAATGAAGATAAGTTATAATTCATCCATAAATATAGCAAAAATCTTGGGCACTGCACTTTGAATATTGTTGGTATCAATTTAGCTAATTTAAATAAGATCGCGACCTATTGGCACCTGCTTCATAAAACTATAAGCATAAAATCCGTTTGTATTTCATGCTTGCATAAAACAAAAAGTCTTAAAAAAACGCGGCTAGCATCAGTCTCACAACCCATTACGCCATACAATCATCGCTAAAAATTTAGCATCGCCAAAAATTTAGCTAAAAAAGCGATAATGACCCGTTTGGGGAAACTCTAACAAGCGGTCTTCCTCTTGTGTGCCACGGCCGATATTATGAATGACCAAAGGAATGCCATTAGCATTTTTTCTGTTTGATATAATAACGATATGCGGCAGCTTTTCATTGACCATTTGAGTGACAATATCGCCTGCTTGCAAATTAGCCATATCAAGCTTTGAATGAATACGCGCGTTTTTTCTTGCAAAAAATGTTTGTAAATTAGGCACACGGCGGTGGTCAATATTGCGATCGGTCGTCTTTAAACCCCAAATTTTAGGATATTGTCCAAAATTACCTGCCATATCTTCATGCACATGCTTTTGTAAATCATATTGAAAAGCATCACGATAAGCCCTAATCACCACATCGGTGCAAACGCCTATGCTACGGTCAATATCACCATTGGGAAAGGATATTTTTTGGTAAGCTCCACTATAAAACCTTGTAACACCAATTTGCGCGCGCGCCGCGTCTATCAGCATTAATGCACGCCGCTCATTTTGTTGTGGATTAGCCTTTGCACTATTCCCCGATAAAAAGAATGGTACAAAACTTAATCCCAAACCAGCCCGCAAGCCAAATGTTAATAAATCACGGCGTTTCAAGGTCATATATTTATCTTTCAGTTTACAAGATTCATATTAGGCAATGTACTTGCTACTTTTGAAACATTTGCAAAAAACTTATCCGCAATTTTTCGTGCAACACCTGCCAAAAGAGCGGAACCCAATTTGGCAATTTTCCCTTCAGCTGACCCATACATCACATAGCTCAATATGGTACCATCACCATCAGCCACAAGGCTAACGTCAGTTTTGCCAGTTGCAAGACCTGACACAGACCCCTCGCCCTCGCCAGCAATTGTATAAGAATAGGGTGGATTTAAATTAGACAAAATTAACCGCCCGTGAAAGCGCAATTTAATTAGGCTTAAATGAACCACGATCGTTGCCTCGATCAAATGTTCAGATATCCGCTCTAATTTTTCACAACCAGGAATACAATCAATCAGTAAAGTTGTATCATTCAAAGTACGCCAAACCGCGTCCGGGCTAGCTGCAATGTGCTCTTCACCTCGTATTTCCATGCAAATCCACAATCTTTTCTAAATAATATCAAAATTGTGTTTATTACGGAAAACTGGCACAAAAATGTCATTTATCTTTTAATCGATTACTATAAACTATTTTATCGCGACATTTACTGATAGAGTTTCGACAAAAATTTTATTTAATTGTTTTAACAATAAATCCTATGAACGGGAGTGGATAATATGGCACGTGATGCAGCTCAGTTTGACAAAGCATTGACCGCATTAAAAGCATACGCAGAAAATGACGCGTCCTTTGATATACGCGCCTCATTTCAAAATGATCCGCAACGTTTTGAAAAATTCTCGCTCAATTTTGAAGACCTATTATTTGACTATTCAAAAACTGCATTAAGCCAAAAAGCCCTTTGTCTGCTTGATGACCTTGCCCATGCGGCAGATATTGTTGGCCAACGTGATGCCATGTATCGCGGTGACCAGATCAATATTACGGAAAAGCGCGCGGTCCTTCACATCGCACTGCGCATGCCAGAAGACAGCGAAATTATCCTGGGCGACAAAAATATTGTTGAAGATGTCCATGACGTATTAAATCATATGGCTAAATTTTCAACAGCAGTGCGCGATGGCGATATTAATGGCACCGGTGGCAAAGCTTTTACTGATATTGTCAATATCGGCATTGGTGGCTCTGACCTTGGGCCACGTATGGCAACGGCCGCGTTAAAACCTTATCATGATGGCCCAAGATGTCATTTTGTCTCCAATGTGGATGGCGCAAATATTGCCGATGTCTTAAAACCGCTTGATCCTGCGGCAACATTAATCATCATATCGTCCAAAACCTTTACCACGGCTGAAACTATGACCAATGCCCGCGTGGCACGGCAATGGATTTGCAACGCCCTTGGCGAAGAAGCGGTTGCCAAGCATTTTGCTGCGGTATCAACTGCCCTTGATAAAGTATCAGAATTTGGCATTGACCATGAGCGAACCTTTGGTTTTTGGAACTGGGTTGGCGGTCGCTATTCCATTTGGTCGGCCATTGGCCTTTCGTTAATGCTAGCAATTGGCGCCCAACAATTTAAAAAATTCCTTGCTGGTGCCCATGCCATGGATATGCATTTTAAAGATGCTCCGCTTAATACCAATTTGCCAATGATGCTTGGTTTGGTTGGCTATTGGCATCGTGTTATTTGTAATTATCCTGCACGTGCTATCATTCCCTATGAAGAGCGTTTACAGCGTTTCC
This sequence comes from Bartonella sp. HY761, assembly GCF_026743145.1. Classification (NCBI taxonomy): domain Bacteria; kingdom Pseudomonadati; phylum Pseudomonadota; class Alphaproteobacteria; order Hyphomicrobiales; family Bartonellaceae; genus Bartonella; species Bartonella sp. HY761. The sequence continues at coordinate 799,761 of NZ_CP104887.1, read as the reverse complement.
CAGCCTATTTGCAACAGCTTGACATGGAATCAAATGGCAAACATATCGACCTTAACGGTATGCCGGTAACCACACCAACTGGTCCTCTGGTTTGGGGCGAACCTGGCACAAATGCCCAGCATGCATTTTTCCAGCTTTTACATCAGGGCACAGATATTATTCCGATTGAATTTATCGTTGCAGTGAATGGCCATGAGCCAAAACTACAACGCCAGCATGATATGCTGCTTGCCAATTGCTTGGCGCAATCAGAAGCCTTAATGGTTGGCAAAAATGAAAAATCCGTTTGTGACGAGCTTGAACAGCAAGGCATGAGCAAAAATGATGCGAAAAACCTTTGCCCACATAAGGAATTTGACGGCAACCGCCCCACACTAACCTTGATGCAAGATTTGCTCACCCCTTACGCCCTTGGCCGCTTAATCGCTTTATACGAACATCGGGTTTTTGTTGAAGGCGTGTTAATGAATATTAATTCCTTTGACCAATGGGGGGTTGAACTGGGCAAAGCTTTAGCAACTGAATTATTACCGATGGTAAGCGGCGAGAAAAAAGCAGAAAATCGCGACAGCTCTACCCTTGGACTTTTGGCGCATATTAAGACCAAACGCAATAAATAAACTAAAGGAAACAAGTGCTGCACCCTAGGAATGCAGCACCATTAACCTAAATGGATTAAACACGCTATGTGTTTAAAAAAATGATTTTGGATGTATTTGGGTAATGATATGCCTATTTTAAAAGCTAAAAAAATTCGTGGCCTACTATTTGACAAGGATGGTACATTAATCGACTTTGAAAAGACATGGTTTGCTATTGCCTATGAGCAAGCCTTAATGGCAGCCAATGGCAATGATGATAAAGCGCGCTACCTTTTAGAATTAGGTGGTTATGATTTTACAACAGAACGTTTTAAGGGCGACAGTCCAATGGCATCTGGTTCATTGCTTGACCTTGTCAAATTATGGCATCCTGAACTTGAGGGCATAGCACTTGATAATAAAGTGCTTGAATACCGCAATCATGGAGCAGAAAGATCTATGCTCTATGTCTGCGAAATTGATGGTATTAGCCAAAGTTTAAAAGCACTAAAACAACAAGGTTATATCCTTGGCATTGCCACGAATGATTCTGAATTAAGTGCAAAAAAATGCGTCGAAAAATTTGGCTGGCAAGAATATTTTAGCGAAATTATCGGTTGGGACTCAGTTGAAAATGCCAAGCCGGCAGGCGATCAAATTATGCTTTTTAGCAAAACAACGCGACTTAATCTTGATGAAATTGCCATGATTGGCGACAATAATCACGACATAAGCGCCGCACGCAACGCCAATGCAGGTCTTGCAATTGGCGTATTATCCGGCACGGGCAGCAAAGAGCAGTTGCAAAACAATTGTGACTTATTATTTCCATCGGTGGTCGAATTATCCGATTGGCTGATAAACACCATAGATCATAACTAAAGCAAATTTTACAGATTAAAAGGAAATTTTATAGTGAAACTATGGAGCATAAAATCTTATTTTATCATTATATGCCTTTGTCTGTTTAGCTTAAGTGCAACGGCTTTTGCACAAGTCAACAAGCCACAAATTGAAAAAAGCTTTCAGCAATGGCTGGAAAACGATTTTTGGCCCATTGCCAAAGTCAATGGTATCAGCCGTCAAACTTTTGACAGCGCATTGAAAAACGTCAAAATCAATTGGAAACTGCCTGATCTTGTTATACCGGGCGCTGCACCTAAGCCGCAAAAGCCACAAACTCAGGCAGAGTTTTCCTCCCCTGCCCGCTATTTTGATGAGCAAAAAATTAAAATTATTGTCGATGGTGGTAAGAAACGTAAAAGCCAATATGGGCAATTATTATCACAAATTAAGACACGCTATGGCGTGCCAGAAAATATTATACTTGCAATTTGGGGAAGAGAAACAGCCTATGGCAGTGTAAAAATTCCCTACGATGCTTTTGAGGTTTTAGCAACCAAAGCCTTTATGGCAACCCGTAAAGAGATGTTTCAAAGTGAGTTGTTAAGCGCACTCATTATTGTTGAAAAAAATTATATAAATGCCAATGAATTAAAAAGCTCTTGGGCGGGTGCGTTAGGACAACCACAATTCATGCCAAGTTCCTATTTGAAACATGCGGTTGATTTTGATGGTGATGGCCATCGCGATATTTGGCAAAGCGTTCCTGATAGCCTTGCATCCATTGCCAATTATCTAAAGCTGGAAGGTTGGGATAGTAAATTTAACTGGGGGTATGAGGTGATTTTGCCGCAAAGCGTTTCTTGCGCATTGGAAGGGCCAGACCAGCGAAAAAGCCTTGCTGAGTGGCAGCAACTTGGCGTCAAGCGTGCCGATAGGCGCAATTTTTCAAATACGGATCTAAAAACGCCAGCTTCTTTATTAATGCCAGCGGGTCGCTTTGGGCCTGCCTTTTTGGTGACACCCAATTTCTATGTCATTAAAAGCTATAATATGAGCGATCTTTATGCCGTTTATATTGGCCATGTCGCTGATGGCATTGGTGGCACGCCGCAATTTTTCACAAAATGGCAAAATGTTGATGTTACGCTGCGATCAGACGTTTTAAAAATCCAACAATATTTGCAAAAACAAGGCTATGACATCGGCAAGGCTGATGGTTTGGCAGGATTTAAAACACGCCGCTCCATAGGTGAATGGCAGCAAAAAAACGGCTTAGCTGCAGATTGCTATCCAAGCCAAAAGACATTGAAAGCTCTTTAGTTAAAGGCAACAATCCATTTCTGCCATAGTGTAAGGAAATCCGATAATGGCGACACCAAAAGGCTCAAGAACTGTAGTTTATGCGGCGCTTGCTGGTAATTTCTTTATAGCGATGACCAAATTTTTTGCGGCCTTTTTTACTGGCTCGTCAGCGATGATGTCCGAAGGAGTACACTCACTTACCGATACTGGCAATGAATTATTATTGCTTTATGGCTTAAAGCGCGCCGCCCTTACTGCCGACCGCACCCATCCTTTTGGTTATGGCAGAGAGCTATATTTTTGGAGTTTCATTGTAGCTCTATTGGTTTTTGCGCTTGGCGCCGGTGTTTCCTTTTATCAAGGCATTATCCATGTCTTAAACCCTGAACCCATACGCGATGTTTTTGTGAACTATATTGTTATTGGTGCTTCTATTATTTTTGAAGGGGCATCATGGTTTGTTGCTCTACGCGCCTTTCGCATGCAAAAAGGGCAACTCGGCTACTTTGCGGCAGTAAGGCAATCAAAGGATCCTACCGTTTTTTCAGTGTTGTTTGAAGATAGCGCAGCCTTACTAGGTCTATTTATAGCGGGCATAGGAATTACCGCAAGTGTTGTGACCCATAATCCTATTTATGATGGCATAGCTTCTATGGGCATCGGTTTAGTATTGGCTTTAACAGCCATATTTTTAGCACGAGAATGTAAGGGGCTTTTAGTGGGTGAGCAGGCCTTGCCTGAAATGCAGGCAACAATTATCAATATTGCTTCAAAAGATAAAGACGTGCAAAAAGTCAACGGCGTTTTAACAGCACAACTTGGACCACATCAGATTCTTGTTAATCTAAGTCTTGAATTTGAAGATCATTTGACCGCACCGGAAATTGAAAATTGTGTTGAGCGATTGGAAGTTGAACTAAAACAAGCCATTCCTGAAATAGTGCGATTTTTTGTGAAACCACAAACGGCTGGTGCGTGGAAAAAACAAGAAGATAATATGAATGCCGCAGAAATTGCCAATAATAGTTAAAAGCGGTTTATTATTTTGCATAATATAATAATTGGGTTAATCACTGAAAGAAGCAAAGTTTTCATCCATTTTTGTTCTATCATAATCTAACAACCAACCATTAAAATCTTGGTAAAGTCTAACTAAACTTTGTTTTTGGGCAGCAATTACATCCATTCCTCGATCATCATAGGGATGAATTAAAATAGCATTTTTGCGATCATAAATGTAAAGATCTGCAAGTAATATTGGCTTAAATCCCATTTCTGCACTTACAGGAAACCATAAAAATCCATCGATATCTTCCAGACTTTTTAATTTAACCGCATACCAATAGCAGCATAAACTATCATCATCATTGTTAAATCCATCAGGCATTTCAGCGATGCCTAAATTTATAAAATCGTCTGCCTTAATATTTAGATAATCCAACATAGTTTCAAAAAATCGCTGTTTATTGAATGATCTTCGCTTTTCATCGATAATGCGAAAAACAGCATAGATTTCATCTATCTGCATCTCTAAAATATGATTACAAATCGCTCTTGCGCGATCAAATGCAGATACCATCCGCTTTATTCTATTTTCACCAATACCCAGTTCAAATCTTAAAGCATGGGGAAAATTGTAAAAAGCTCCAAAAGGAATGTTTTTAACACCCAAGGGTGCAATAAAATCCTGAAATTTTTCTTTCATGGCAATTATGCTACCCTGTATGGCAGTAATTAAGTAAAAAATCTGCCCCAAGGTTTAATCTCGTTGGGGCAGAATATTTTTATAAAAAATTACAAAATGAAGCGCGATAAATCAGTATTGGCAGCAAGGTCACCAACTGACTTTTTCACATAATCAGCGTCAATGGTAAGACTAGTATTGGCGCGATCTGGGGCTGCAAAGGAAATTTCATCCAAAACACGTTCCATAACCGTTTGCAAACGCCTTGCACCAATATTCTCGATCGTAGAATTTAGATCGACAGCAATATCAGCCAAAGCATCAATACCATCTTCGGCAAATTCTAACGTCACACCTTCAGTTTTCATCAAAGCAATATATTGCTTGATAAGGCTTGCCTCTGGCTCGGTCAAAATTGCACGGAAGTCCTCACGGGTTAGCGCATTTAATTCAACACGAATAGGCAAACGCCCTTGCAACTCTGGCAATAGATCTGATGGCTTTGAAATATGGAAAGCACCCGATGCAATAAACAAAATATGATCAGTTTTTACTTGCCCATGCTTGGTTGAAACGGTTGTTCCTTCAATCAATGGCAGAAGATCACGCTGCACGCCTTCACGCGGCGTGTTGGTAGACGAAGAGTTCTTTACTGCAATTTTGTCGATCTCATCGATAAACACAATGCCTTCATTTTCGGTAAGGCGCAATGCTTCTTGAATGACTTGTTCTTCATCCAATAATTTATCTGACTCATCGGTCATTAATGGTTTGAAAGATTCTTCAACCGTCATTTTTCGTGTTTTGGTACGACCACCCATTTTGCCAAAAATGTCAGCAATATTCATTACGCCCATTTGGGCACCGGGCATACCCGGAATATCAAAAGTTGGCGCACCAGAATTGCTATTATCACTTACTTCAACTTCGATCTCGCGGTCATTAAGCTCACCTTCGCGCAACTTTTTGCGGAATGAATCGCGCGTTGAAGGGCTTGCGGTTTTACCAACCAGCGCATCAAGAACGCGTTCCTCAGCATTAACTTCGGCTTTAGCACGAACTTCTTCACGCTTTTTTTCACGTACGAGATTAATTGCTACTTCAACAAGATCACGGATAATTTGTTCAACATCACGGCCGACAAAACCAATTTCAGTAAATTTAGTTGCTTCAACTTTTACAAAAGGTGCACCAGCAAGACGCGCTAAACGGCGAGAAATTTCGGTTTTACCAACGCCTGTCGGTCCAATCATCAAGATGTTTTTTGGCATAACTTCTTCGCGCATTGGGCTTTCCAATTGCAAACGGCGCCAACGGTTACGAAGAGCAATAGCAACGGCACGCTTTGCGTCCTTTTGACCAATAATATAGCGATCAAGTTCCGATACGATTTCACGGGGAGAAAAATTATTACTCATTAATAATACTTTCAGCTTTTATAATTTAAATAAGATAAATGGTTTTCTACTAGAATTTACCAAGATGATGCCTATTCAGCGTCCAATGTTTCAACGGTGAAATTACTATTGGTATAAACACAAATATCGCTAGCAATTTTCATTGCTTTGCGTGCAATGGTTTCAGCATCAATATCGGTATCAGCAAGGGCGCGTGCTGCAGCAAGGGCGTAATTACCACCCGATCCAATAGCCATAATACCATCTTCAGGCTCTAGCACATCACCAAGGCCGGTTAAAGCAAGGGTTACATTCTTATCGGCAACCAACATCATAGCCTCAAGACGGCGCAAATACCGGTCAGTGCGCCAATCTTTGGCAAGTTCGACACTCGCACGCATTAATTGACCTGGATATTGTTCAAGCTTTGCTTCAAGGCGTTCAAGCAAAGTAAAAGCATCAGCGGTTGCACCAGCAAAACCGGCAATAACATGGCCACCTAAACCAATACGGCGTACCTTGCGGGCATTTCCCTTCATAATGGTTTGCCCAAGCGATACCTGACCATCACCAGCAATAACCACCTTGCCACCTTTTCTTACTGTAACAATGGTTGTGCCGTAAATTGTATCTGGTTTGTGATCTATCATATAATGAACTCCTAATCTGCCGCCGTCATCCTTCTTTAGCAATTAACGACGCAATTATAAGTCTATTTAGGAAGCCTTTTTATAAAACACAACCACTTCTAGGCCGATTGTTCCATCTTTTGGTATATTTTAAGTGAAAACGGTATAGACCCTAAATGGATTAAACCACAAAATGTGGCCTAATTGCGCTGTTTGGTATTATTAATAAGCCACTTTTCAAGATTGGCAAATGTAAATGCTTTTGCATCATATTGCTTAATAATAAAATCAAATATGTCATCAGCATTCGCGGTCATTTCAATGTTATTAATAGCTAAAAATGTATAGGTAACGGCAAAAGCCGTACGCTTATTACCATCAATAAAGGGGTGGTTTTGCCCCAAACTTTCCCAAAGGGCTGCCGCTTCTTGTAAAAGGCTAGAATAATACCCCTGTTGCGGCCGATAAAGGGCCGCTTCAAACAAGCCATAATCACGAATACCATCACCGCCGCCATAACGTGCGATTTGGTCTTTATGAATGGCTTCCGCTTCAATTGGCCGTAAATATAAAGTCATTGGGCAAGCCTTTCATAAAGGCTGGCATATTTTTTATGGCTTTCTTGATAAGCACGCATGATGCTTTCTCTTGAACCTTCTGCTTCAATATTGGGAGCAATAAACGCACTTAGCGCATCATAAACAAGCTCATCAACTGAACAATTTTTGATTGCGGCCATTTCCTCAATCTTTTGCATAAGCTCAACATCAATACTAATATTGTTAACGGGGCTATTTTTCATAACAAACTTTCAAAGTATAATCAGCGACACTAAAATATATTGTATCTCTTTTATTAAAATAATATCTTATAAATCAACCAGCAACAAGGTCACTATTTTATCTATTGCGCAGGTAAATAAAAATAGTAACCCTATAACAAATATGAATATTTTGACAAATAGTTTAAATCATTATTTTAAAAACCTATTTTCCAAGTAACTTGCCCCATATGATCGGAAACATTGGAGCCTAATTTGTAAAATCAATAAAGTTTTTATTATTCTGACAAAATTCTAAATAACTGCATCGGATTGATAATTTAGCTGCGGCTCAAGAAAAGCAAAAATGCCAAGCGCCTTATGAGCCCTTGGCATTTCATTGATGATTTAGTCTAGAGATTGAAGATAGCTAGTCGAACAATATTAAAACTGGTATTTCACTTTTAACGAGCCAGCACCACCTTCACGCTTACCAAAGAAACCTTGGCCACCAATATTAACTGACAAATTTGGTGCTGTGGTAATCGGACGAACCATAAATCCGGCTTCAACAATACCTGAATCACCCTTCAATGATGGCTCCCCAAGAGCAAGGCCATAGGCATTAGCAGAAATTGTTCCTTTAAACTCATGCTCATAGGCCAAACCTACATAGGGTATAAATTGCTGGCTATAGCTATAGTTATAACGTCCACCAAGCTGTACACGCGAACTATTGCTGCGATCAAAATGCAATGTATCTTTACCAATCACCACATTATCGCCATTTACTCTCGTCCATAAATAACGACCGTAAATATCAAGCGCTTGCTTTTCGTCAAAGTTGAAAACATAACCAAGTGTGCCATGTGCACCAATATAGCTAGCTTTACTATTATAATGACCGCGATAGCCGTCACCATCATAAAGATCGTTAGTATCAAATGCTAACTTGGTTTTACCACCACGCAATGATGCGTCAAGGTAAAGCCCATCCGTTTGGGTGCTAGCAAGATTTACAACACGTCCTAAACCCGTTCCAGCAAATTCAATGCGTCCTAAAATACCGCCGCCATTGTAATCTGTATCACCATCGCCACGAACAGATGCCAACCTGTCAAAGCTATTATAAGTTTTATAATTGCCATGACCGTATTCATAGAAAGCCCCGAACATAATTTTATGTCCAGCCTCAACTTGAGCTGCACCAGCAAGGCCAATTGCCATATTGAAACCATCAATATCGACATGGCTACCTGTGTTAAATCGTTGTGATGAACCACTTAAAATCATGAAAGGCGCAACAGTGAAGCGCTGAGCGCTGCCACTTTCAGCGTTAATTGCAGTCAGAGCGGATTGTATACCACTGCCCGCAATTAAGTCACCGCCTTGATTGACAAAGGCAAGGGCACCCGCACGTCCTTCAGAATAAGCCTTTGTACGCGGATTGATGCGCCCTGCGGGTGTAACACTTGGGCGACTAGCTTCATTAATAATAGTGCTTACATTGTTATCTTGAGTTTCACCATTACCAGTATTAGCACTCGTTTCATTGTTAGTATTGCTGCCAGTTTCACCATTATCAGCATTGCCTTCAGTTGGCGTTTCATCCTTCTGATTGGCTACACTCAACACAAATTTATTGTCAGCATTGACAGCCATATTTACTTCATAAATAATAAATTGTCCTTGCTGAGCTTCGGTTGGCGTAGTTAAAGGTGCGCCGGTCGCCTTATCAATCATGACAATTTGATCACCAGCATTCAACCTATTACCGTCATTTTCAATGGCAACAGTATGGTTGGTATTATTTAGGTCAACAGCATCGCCTGTTACATGAACCAATACATCATTATTCACAACATCTTTAGGCAGCACCCAATTATAATTTTGCACGTTATAGATACTTGCAACGCTACCACGATAACCGTTGAGATTTAATGTATTGCCAGTAAATTGATCGCCGGATTGATCAACACTAAAGCCACCATAAACAAAACCAGCAATATTAACATTGGTACCGTTTAAAGTAACCGTATTGTTAATTGCATCACCATTGGCTGACCAACCACCATAAACATTTTGAGATATTGTAGCGTCTGTAACTGAAACGCTATTTCCGGTTGCATTGCCGCTAGCAGTATATCCACCGATAGCCATTTCGGTGACAATTGTATTATTGGTCAATGTAACACTATTTTGTTCTGCATTGCCAGCGCCTACACCAACATAACCGCCAACAGCACTTTTCGATAATATTGAATTCGACACAGTTACATTATTGAGCTGTACTAAACCAGCATCAGCCCAACCGCCAACTGCATCTCTTGCAATGCTGCTTCCAGTAATTGTCAATTTATTTGCAATAACATCCCCACTACCGATTATGGTATTATTACTGCCAGTAATTTCGCCTGCAGAAACTCTTCCCGATATAGTACTATTAGTAATCACCACACTATTATTATTCGCATAGCTATTATTAAGTGTGCCATCATCAACACGGCCGCCAAACACCGATTGCGCGATATTACTGTCAGATATATTCACTGTATTTTTTGAAACTTTACCAAATTGACTAAAACCACCCGCAATTGTTTCTGCAGCAATTGTACCATTAGAAATAATGACGCTATTTCCTTCTGCACTGCTAGAGGCTTCAAAAGTACGCCCGCCAATAACTAAATTACTTACGACAGCATTTGACAAGGTCACACTATTTTCAGCGGCTAAACTAAGCCCCACGCCGCCGTTAATTTGCCCCTCAACCGCTGCATTTACAATGCTAACGGCATTATTATTAGCTTCGCCCCTCTCACTTGAACCGCCATAGATACTACCCTTTGACAGACCACCTGTCATAGAGACACTATTTAAGCGTGCAGTTCCAGCAAAAGCCGCGCCTCCATGAATTTCACCAAAGACTGTGCCGCTACTCATGTCCACAAGGTTATTTGCGGCATTGCCTCCTCCTGTTTCACTAATTGCACCATATACCGAACCAGTAATCTGAGCCCCCCCAGCAATTGTCACCTTATTATCATTAACATTGCCAAGCCTAGAAGAATAACCACCAACCACGTGATTTTCTATTGTACCGCTTAAAATGGAAACACTATTTTTGTTTGCATCACCTTCGACAGACCAACCACCGAAAATTTCACCTACAGAAGTACTATCAGCAAACACCACACTATTTGATGAAACTGTTCCATTGCTGTTTGAAAAGCCGCCGTAAACATGATTAATCGTTGATCCATTTTCAACGATAACCTTATTGTTACTGATGGCACTTGTACCATCTCCATAACCGCCATAAACCCGCGCTTCAGTTTTTGCCTTGTTTATATTAACAGTGTTACTATCTACAAGACCAGAACCATAACTCACCCCACCATGAACCTTATCTGAAGATGTGCTATTTGTAAGCGTAACAATATTGGACGAAACAGCTCCGCTGCCATTGGAAAAACCACCAAAAACTTGATTAACAGTTGACTCATTTTCAACATTCACGCGATTATTGCTGACCGCACCAACATCATCACCATAGCCGCCATAAATTTCATCGCTAACGCTCGCTTTATTAACGCTAACAGAATTACCCGATACAAGTCCTGAACCATAAGTTGCACCACCGTAAACAGCTTCAGCTGTTGCACCTGTTGCAATCGTGACATTATTATTTGTTACGATACCCGTCGTGCTATTTGCACCACCAAACACACGGCCTGTCTTAGCACCATCATTAATTACAACGCTATTACCTGAAACATTAACTTCACCCTCACCCATGCCTTCAGCACCAACAACAAACCAAGCTTCAGTGCTTGCACCTGAAACTGATACCTTATTGCCTGAAACATATGCTATGCCATCGCTAGCTGCAAAGGCACCATAAACAGAACCATTAACTTGGCCACCTGTCATGCTGACACTATTATTAGAAGAGTTAATAGTAGCGTCACTCCAGCCACCATAAATTGAGCCCAACACCCAACCGCCGCTAAAATCAACACTATTTCCAGTAACAACATCCTTACCACGGCCAGCACGAACATCGCTAGAAATCAGTCCGCCCGACACAAAAACTTTATTATCTGTAATTGCAACGCCAATTGCATCAGTATAGCCACCATACACACTATGAGGGGCATTATAATAAGCTGAATCAGGCAAGGGATTTAAAGGATCATGATCAATTACAAGACCAGTTGTATTGGTTACGTTAATAATATTTCCTGTATTTCCTGGTGCATTTAAGGTTCCAGGATACAAACTATACCAAGTTGTATTGGGATCATTATCCTGAATAAACTCTTCTTGCAAAAGAGATTGGTCTGCAGGCGTTCCGTCATAATCAATTGAACCGGCAAAACTTGCAGCCATTGGCATTAGTGCAATAGCAGCAGTAGAAAGAGCCAATACCGAAACCGCAGATTTCAAAATTTTCTTTTGCATTATAGTCCCTCGCCAATAATACTTTAAAAAACAAGTTTTTATAAAATATATCAGTTAAAATTCGCGAATAATATTTCCCAAATTATTCACCCCTAAAGTTTAGCAAACATATAGTGGCCGAGAAAACCAAGCAACAAGTAAACATAATATAAAAAAATTTAATTATAACATGTGTATTTTTGCAACAGATTAAATAAAATTAAAATCCCCTTAAAACAATCGCAATTCAGTAATTTTTAGAATTATTGAAAAATAAAAGAAATTTCTACTCAATTGATATCAAATCTATTATATATTTTTCCTTCGCTTCTTCCAAAAGAAAAAAAATTATTGGACGCGACGCTTGGCATAAGGGTTTAAATAAAGCCCCTTCAACAATGAGAGCTATTAAGAAACTAAAGAGTAAACATGTATGACAGCCAAAATACAAAAAATAAATTTTAAGCAGTATAGTTAGCGACTATGATAAAACTCAATATTTAAGTATATTTAATTGGCTTCCATGATTTATAAAAAATATAAAAATATAACAGAATGATGACGCTTTTTGATCCCCAAAACTACGACATCATACAACTCAAAAATAAGATAGAGTGCCTTTCTTAAAAGCTGCAAACAGATCGAAACACTAAAAATAAAAAAAACGGCAGCTGCTTTACGCAGCTGCCGTTTGCATCTCAATTGCATGCAATCAATTAATAACCAAATAACCTAGTATTAAATGATAATATTAGCATAACAAACTTATAAAATTATTCGGCTACATCTGCACTACCAGCATTAAGCTGAATGTACTTAGCTTCACCCATTTTATTCAAAAGTTCGAGCTGAGTTTCAAGAAAGTCAATATGACCCTCTTCATCAGCAAGAAGCTCATCAAAAAGCTGCTTTGATACATGGTCGGAAAGTTCTGCGCAAATTTCACGTGACTTACGGTAGGATTCACGAGCTTCATATTCGCCAGCTAGATCACATTCCAATACTTCTTTAACTGTTTGACCAATGCGCAATGGCGCAAGGGTCTGCATGTTTGGATGACCTTCAAGGAAAATAATGCGTTTAACTAGCTTATCAGCATGGTTCATTTCTTCAATGGATTCTTCGCGCTCTTTTTTGGCAAGCTTGGTTAAGCCCCAATCTTCAGTCAAGCGATAATGCATCCAATATTGGTTTACTGCGCCCAATTCTAAAAAGAGTGCTTCATTAAGCCGCTCTATAACTCTTGCGTCGCCTTTCATGGTATTCCATACTCCCGAACTTGGTTCTCAGCGCGCGAACTCTGTCAAGAAAATCAATAACTTTCTCTTCATCGCGAACATGAGCGAGGTGGTAAGCCTCTGTTACTTTGATAATTGTCTCTACTATGTTCGGGAAACAACCGCAACAGCGTCCAAGCTTTTTTGCAGCATTAAATACACGACCGGGCACCACAAGGGTCCAACAATCGTCTTCAAGAAATTGCCAAATAATGCCTTCAATTTCTTTATCGCTAAGGACATTACATTGGCAAACAATCATGTTAGTCAACTCTCTTACCAGGATTTTGACCAGCCATTAAAAGACAACCAGAAGGTGACGCCAAACTGATTTCAATAATGGAAACAATGAGTTTGACCCATTGAATTTTGTCAATATATTAAACATGACATTAAAACACAAGTTTAAGCGTTAATTTTTAAGTTATAGCGATGGATTTTTTTTATCTAGTTTAGAGGGAGTCTAAACTGTAAAGAGAAATGACGCATTTTGAAGTTTATTTCCAAAAATAATTAAGATATGTATATACTTAATAATTAGGTTTAGCTGTGGATAACGTTCCAATCTTACTTAAACTAGGAGAGCAAGGAAGGGTTAACAGAATTACAAATATGCTATATTAATGGAAAACACGTATTTAGGGAAAGAATCATCATGCAAGACGCTCATCAATTAAAAATTGCCGCTGCAGCAAAAGCACTTGAATATGTATCAGACGGCATGCGTCTTGGTATAGGTACTGGTTCAACAGCAAATGAATTCATCAAACTTCTTGCAACAAGGGTAAATGATGGCTTACGTGTATGCGGTGTGCCTACGTCACAGCGCAGTGCGGATTTATGCCGCGAACTTGGTGTTCCTTTGGCAACACTTGAAGAAATGCCTGAACTTGATTTAACCATTGATGGCGCTGACGAAATTGGCCCAAACTTAAGCCTTATTAAAGGTGGCGGCGGCGCCTTACTCCGTGAAAAAATTGTTGCCGCAGCTTCAAAGCAGATGCTTGTAATTGCTGACAGTTCTAAAATTGTGGAAAAGTTGGGTGCATTTCCTTTACCTATAGAAGTAAATCAGTTTGGCTTGGCGGCAACAAAACACGCCATCGAAAAAGCAGCCCTTACTCTTGGGCTAAGCGGTGCAGTGAGCTTACGACATGATGGCAACAAACCATATGTAACTGACGGCGGCCACTTTATTCTTGACGCGAGCTTTGACGTTATCATACAACCTAAGGCTTTAGCCGATAGCTTGGTATCCATTCCAGGCGTAGTTGAACATGGCATGTTTCTTGGTCTTGCAGGCATTGCCATTATCGCGGATAAGCAAGGTGAAATTTTGGTTTTATCCCGTTAAGCACGTCCCGATAATGCTTTTCAAAATAAAGTTGTACCATCAGGTAAATATTGCCCTATCCAAATAACAGGTAAAAAATGATAATTTGATCAAATATCTAACCAGTATTAGCGCCTCATGGGGCAAAACTATCTGGAAAGAGAAAAAATTGATATTGAATTAGATTGAAATATCTGATTTTTGTCAAAATGTAAGAATTTTTTATTGTACAAAGCATCAATTTATCAAAAATCTTTTTAAAGTGATCTTGCCTAAATTTTGGCAGATGGACAATATAATAAAATATATCATTTTATCGTTACATTGGTTTTAAAAATGTAGACAGATGATAATTTGGCTTGGTAAAACCTTACCAGAAGAAAATGCTACTCCCCTATTAAGGGGTTTAAATTGGAGAAATTAGTTTATGACTATTGCAAAAAATGTTCGCCGTATTGCGCACAAGATTACCATGCCTTTATCTGTGGCGGCTATCCTAGGTTTTGGCCTATTGCCAAGCTTTGCGCAATCCGTAACGGAAGGCCATTTGCAGGCCGCTAGAAAAGCTATTTCTGCAATTCATGCGACAGATCAATTTGATTCATTTTTACCAGACACGGCCCGCGAGTTAAAAAATGAATTAATGCGCCGTGATCCCAATTTGCAAAAAGACATTTCAGAGATTGTAAATGAGCAAGCGCTAGCTTTGGTTTCTCGCCGTGCCGATCTTGAGCGTGAAGCTGCCTATGCCTATGCGAAATATTTTTCAGAACAAGAATTAAATGATATTGCAGCATTTTATAATTCGGAAGCAGGAAAAAAACTTTTAAGCAAAGGACCTGAAGCCGTTGGCGAAACAATCAAGGCTTTTGATGTATGGCGTCAAGCAATTGCGCAGGACTTAGCTGCCAATGTTGGCAAAGAGTTAAATGCCAAATTTGTTCAAAATAATGTTATTGTTGATCCAAATGCACCAAAAACAGAAAGCGAAGAAGCCAAGCCTGCAACTGAAGAAGCAAAGCCTGTAACCGAAGAAGCTAAACCTGCAACCGAAGAAACAAAGCCTGCAACTGAAGAAGCTAAGCCTGCAACTGAAGAAGCAAAGCCTGCAACCGAAGAAGCAAAGCCTGCAACTGAAGAAACAAAGCCTGCAACTGAAGAAGCTAAGCCTGCAACCGAAGAAGCAAAGCCTGCAACTGAAGAAACAAAGCCTGCAACTGAAGAAGCTAAGCCTGCAAATTAATAAAATTGACGAGATTTATTTCGTTTTATCATACCGACCTTAGCTATACTGGCTAAGGTCTTTTTGCTTTTAATAGGATCCTTAATTCCACTATGTGTTTCATCCACGTGGCTCAATATTTAATAAGACAGATTTATTAAGCGCACAGCACTAAAAGCCGCATTCATCACTTCCTATATAATTTTATTAAACATGACGAAAACAAGCCTAAAACAATTGCCTATTATTGTTTTATGCAATAGTCATTATTTTAATAGAAATTGCCGATTGTGCATAGATTTTGGAGTTGATTGTGTCTTCTTTTGATTTTGACTTATTTGTCATTGGTGGTGGTTCTGGCGGTGTGCGCGCTGCGCGTCTTGCAGGCGCCTTGGGTAAAAAAGTTGGTCTTGCGGAAGAATATCGCATGGGGGGAACCTGCGTTATTCGTGGCTGTGTTCCTAAAAAGCTTTATGTCTATGCCTCTCATTATCGCGAAACCATTCATGATGCAAAGGGCTTTGGCTGGACAATTAATGAGCCCAAATTTGATTGGCGCTATCTTGTTGACCAAAAAAACACCGAGATCACCCGCCTTGAAGGTCTTTATCGTATGGGCCTTGAAAATAGTAATGTTACTATTTTTGAAAGCCGCGTTGAGTTTCTTGATGAGCATACCCTTATACTTAAAAATACCGGTGAAAAAATAACCGCCGAAAAAATTCTCGTTGCCACGGGTGGCCGCCCACAGGGGGCCGAGCAAATCAACGGTGGCGAATATTGCATATCTTCCAATGAAGTCTTTGACCTACCGCAATTACCAAAATCTGTTGTCATTGCAGGTGGGGGTTATATAGCCGTTGAATTTGCCAATATTTTTCATGGCCTTGGTGTTGATACAACATTGGTTTATCGTGGTGATTTAATCTTACGCCGCTTTGACCATGATTTGCGCCAATTATTGCATGATGCAATGAGCCAAAAAGGCATTAAAATTATTTATAATGCTTCCATCAAGCAAGTCGCTAAAACCGGCGAAGATTATAGCGTTATCTTATCAAATGGTGAATTGCTTGAAGCAGGGCAAGTTATGCTAGCACTTGGACGTGTTCCCCATACATCAGGGCTTGGCCTTGAAAAGGCTGGCGTTAAAACCGACAAGCGTGGCGCGATTATTGTGGATCAATATCTTACCACTAGCAATCCCCATATTTGGGCTGTTGGCGATGTCACCGACCGTGTGCAATTAACCCCCGTTGCTATTCATGAAGCAATGTGTTTCTTGCAAACTGCTTTTAACAGTAATCCAACGGCGCCCGATCATGATCTTATTGCAACCGCAGTATTCTCACAGCCAGAAATTGGCACTGTAGGCCTATCAGAAGAAGAAGCAGCCCTTCAATATGCAAATGTCGAGGTTTACCGCGCATTATTTCGCCCAATGCGCAATACAATTTCGGGAAATAGCGAACGCATGTTGACTAAACTTATTGTTGATGGCGATAGCCGTATTGTGATTGGCGCCCATATTATGGGACCTGATGCTGGCGAGCTTGCTCAAGTTCTTGGCATTTGCCTCAAAGGCAAACTAACCAAGGATATTTTTGATGCAACTATGGCAGTACACCCAACCGCAGCTGAAGAATTGGTCACCATGTATAAGCCAAGCTATATTTATAAAAGCGGCGTGCGTATTGATAGTTAATCTTTAATCTAAATAAATCTAACAAAACAAATGGCAGCATTTGCTGCCATTATTATATTGGGGACTAGAAGTTTCTATTTATATGTCTTATAAGTTTCACTATCTTCTGGGGAGAGACCTCACGCAGATTTTGAATTAAGGTAAGTGAGTTAAGAGCCATGACAAAAAACTGGACACCGCACAGCTGGAGATCAATGCCGATTAAACAGGTTCCAGCCTATCCTGATGCCGCCGCTTTGGCCGATGTAGAAAGCCGTTTAAGCCGTTTCCCACCGCTTGTTTTTGCTGGGGAAGCAAGAGACCTTAAAAGCGAGCTTGCTGATGTTGCTGAAGGTAAGGCGTTTTTGCTGCAAGGCGGAGATTGCGCGGAAAGCTTTGCTGAGCATGAGGCTGATACGATCCGCGATTTTTTCCGTGTGTTTTTGCAAATGGCGGTTGTGCTAACTTTTGGTTCTTCAAAGCCAGTGGTTAAAATTGGGCGTATTGCCGGCCAATTTGCCAAGCCACGTTCCAGTGATTTTGAAACAATTAATGGTATTGAACTACCATCCTATCGCGGTGACATTATCAATGGCATCGAGTTTGACGAAAAGTCGCGCATTCCAGATCCTCAACGCATGGCCATGGTCTATCGTCAATCGGCTGCAACTCTCAATCTTTTACGTGCTTTTGCTCAGGGCGGTTATGCCAATCTTGAAAATGTCCATAAATGGATGCTTGGCTTTGTGTCCAATAGTCCACAAGGTGAACGTTATGAGGCACTAGCCCAGCGCATATCCGAAACAATGGATTTCATGCGCGCCATTGGCATCACTGCCAAAACCAACCACATGCTGCGTGAAACAGAATTCTTCACCAGCCATGAGGCCTTGCTGCTTGGTTATGAAGAAGCCATGACAAGGGTGGATTCCACCAGTGGTGATTGGTATGCAACTTCTGGCCATATGCTTTGGATTGGCGACCGCACGCGTCAGGCCGACCATGCTCACCTTGAATATTGCCGTGGCATTAAAAACCCAATCGGCTTAAAATGTGGTCCATCCTTAGAACCAGATGATCTTTTGCGCCTTATTGATATTTTAAATCCAGAAAATGAAGCAGGTCGTTTGACCCTTATTGCACGTTTTGGTCATGATAAGGTTGAAGATCATTTGCCGCAACTTATTCGTGCTGTTGAGCGTGAAGGTCGTAAGGTTGTTTGGTCATGCGATCCTATGCATGGTAACACCATTACGGCTGCTGGCTATAAGACCCGCCCATTTGATCGTATATTGAAAGAGGTTGAAACTTTCTTCAATGTGCATCGTGCGGAAGGCACCCATCCAGGCGGCATCCATATTGAAATGACCGGCAAAAACGTCACTGAATGTATTGGTGGTGCACAAGCTATTTCCGGTGATGATTTATCAAGCCGCTATCACACCCATTGTGATCCTCGTCTTAATGCCGACCAGGCTCTTGAACTAGCCTTTTTGGTGGCGGAGCTATTAAAGCGTGACCGCGATGCTGAAAGCGCGGGCAAGGCTGCGGCTAGTTAAAAAATTAGGGCCATTTGGTTTACCAAGTGGCCCTTTTTCTATCCATTTAATAAAACATTAAAGCATATCTGAATAATTAGAGCGCATTTCGATCTGATTGGATCAGATCGGCGCTCCAATCCATTGTTTACACCGCGTTTTTTGTCCGAAAACCGCTTCACACTTTTTGGAAAACGCTCTAATTCTTCTGCCACATATGTAAAAAAATAAAGATTTATAGGTAACTTGATGACCAAAACTGAGATCAATGAAAATCATAATCGAATTTTGCGCATTGCCATTGCACAATTAAATCCCGTTATGGGCGACGTTGAAAAAAACTTGCAACTAGCCCGCAATGCGCGACTGCAAGCAAAAGCACAAAACGCGGATCTCATTGTTTTTTCCGAGCTTTTTATCAGTGGCTACCCACCAGAAGATCTTGTGCTAAAACCGGCTTTCACCAAGGCTTGCGAAAAAGCCGTGATGGAATTAGCCAAAGACACATTAGATGGTGGACCAGGCGTTATCATTGGCACACCGCTGCATAGAGATGATGCAATCTATAATAGTGTCATGGTTCTCGATCACGGTACCTGCATCGGCGAGCGCTATAAGGTCGATTTACCTAATTATGGCGAATTTGATGAAAAGCGTGTCTTTAAC
The DNA here is from genome assembly GCF_026743145.1 of Bartonella sp. HY761. NCBI lineage: Bacteria > Pseudomonadati > Pseudomonadota > Alphaproteobacteria > Hyphomicrobiales > Bartonellaceae > Bartonella > Bartonella sp. HY761. Next base: position 780,402 of record NZ_CP104887.1, on the reverse strand, counting down.
TGTGGCCCAATGCCGGAGCCGATCGAATATCGTGGTATAAGTCTTGGATTGCCCATTTGCGAAGACATCTGGAATGATGAAGAATTTTGCAAATATCTAGCCGACCAAGGGGCACGAATGATGATTGTCATCAACGGTTCCCCCTATACACGCAACAAGCCTGCGCGCAGACCACTTGTTGCTGCGGTTCAAGCGCAAAATTGTCAATTGCCTTTAATTTATGTCAACCAATTTGGCGGTCAAGATGAGTTGGTTTTTGATGGCGGATCCTTTGGTGTTGATGGCGGCGGCAATCTTGCCTTTCAAATGAAACATTTCCAATCGGATCTTAGCATAACCGAATGGGAAGAAAACCAATTTGGCTGGAATTTCTTAAACGGCCCAAATGAAGAATTGTTGGAAGGCCTTGCAGCGGACTATTGTGCTTGTATGGTTGGTTTTGGCGATTATGTGAATAAAAATGGCTTTAAAGATGTCGTTTTGGGTCTATCTGGCGGCATTGATTCTGCTATTTGCGCCGCAATTGCTGTTGATGCGCTCGGCGCTGAACGCGTTAGGGCAATTATGTTGCCTTATAAATATACATCGCAAGAATCTTTTTCTGATGCAGAAGAATGTGCCAAATTATTGACCTGCAAATATGAAACTGTGCCGATCTTTGCCCCTGTTGAGGGCTTTTTATCTGCTCTTGATGGAGTTTTTGCAGGTACGGATAGCGGCATCACCGAAGAAAATTTACAAAGCCGTACACGCGGCACAATTCTTATGGCTATTTCTAATAAATTTGGTTCAATGGTGGTAACCACAGGCAATAAGTCAGAAATGTCGGTTGGCTATGCAACGCTTTACGGCGATATGAATGGCGGCTTTAATCCAATTAAAGATCTTTATAAAATGCAAGTCTATGCTATGTCCGACTGGCGTAATCATCATCGCCCAGAAAGTGCCCTAGGTCCTAAAGGCATGGTTATTCCGCAAAACATTATTGAAAAAGCACCCTCCGCAGAGTTGCGGGAAAACCAAACAGATCAAGATAGCTTGCCTCCTTATCCCGTGCTTGACGATATTCTTGAATGTTTGATTGAGCAAGAAATGGGTGTTGAACAGATTGTAGAGCGTGGCTTTGATCGTGAAACCGTAAAGCGCATTGAAAATCTTCTTTACATTGCTGAATATAAAAGGCGCCAATCGGCACCGGGTGTAAAAATTACGCCTAAGAATTTTGGTCGTGATAGACGCTATCCGATTACCAATCGCTTCCGCGATAAGTAAATGGTGATTAATATTCAATAAAATTGTGATAATTATCGCGACAATTATCAATTGGCAGTATAAAAGAAATAATAAAAGCATTTTACCTCTTAAAGGCATAAACTGCTTTAGAACTTACAACAAGAATAAAGATAAGTGAGAACCATGGTACGCGTTCGTTTTGCGCCCTCACCAACGGGCTATATTCATATTGGTAATGCACGTATTGCACTTTTTAATTGGTTATATTCGCTAACCAATAAAGGGCAATATATCTTACGTTTCGACGATACAGATATTGAACGGTCCAAACAAGAATATATTGATGGCATCGGACAAGACCTTGATTGGCTTGGCATTACGCCCGATGAAATTTGGTACCAGTCAAAACGCTTTGATGTTTATGATGCGGCAGTTGAAAAACTAAAAGCTGCAGGTTTGCTTTATGCTTGTTATGAAACAGCAGAAGAATTAGACCGCCGCCGTAAAATTTTATTATCGCGTAAATTGCCACCAATTTATGAACGCGATGCACTAAAATTAACTGACGCCGAAAAGCAAGCTTTTGAGCAAGAGGGACGCAAACCCCATTGGCGCTTTTTGCTTCCTAATTTTGCGTCCTCACCGTTTGAACGCCAGCGCAGTGAAGTACGTTGGAATGACATCGTACGCGGCCCACAAGTTATCGACTTATCATCAATGTCGGATCCCGTTCTCGTGCGTGAAGATGGCACTTATCTTTATACCTTACCATCGGTTGTCGATGATATTGAAATGAAGATCAGCCACATTATTCGTGGTGACGATCACGTTACCAATACCGGCGTTCAAATTGCCATTTTTGAAGCCTTGGGTGGTGATGTGCCAAATTTTGGTCATATCAATCTCTTAACGACAGCTTCAGGCGAAGGCCTATCCAAGCGTAAAGGTGATTTATCATTACGCAGCCTTCGCGAAGATGGTTTAGAACCAATGGCGATCAGCTCGCTTGCCACCCTTACTGGCACGGCTGAAAATGTCATTTCCTGTTTTGATATGAATGAGCTTGCTAGCCATTTCAACCTTCAATCAGTTTCAAAATCATCAGCTAAATTTGATCCTGCTGATCTTAATGCATTGAATATGCAAATCGTCCATAAATATAGCTATGATGATGTTAAAGATCGTTTAGCTAAACTTGGTATCAATGGCGATAAGGCTGAAGATTTTTGGAATGTAGTCCATGAAAATTTGACCAAAGTTTGCGATGCAACACATTGGTGGGATATTGCCAATAATAGCGACCTCACCTTTGCTGAGCCAGAAGAAAAAGAATTCCTAAGCGAAGCTGCTAAACTATTGCCAGAAAGCCCATGGGATAAAACCACATGGAAAAATTGGACTGTAGCGATTAAAGATAAAACAGGCCGCAAGGGCAAAGATCTCTTTCATCCTTTGCGCGTTGCTTTGACTGGTGAACAATCAGGGCCAGAGCTTGCAAGCTTCTTGCTTCTGCTTGATCGTGATCTCGTATTAAAGCGTCTAACGGCTTAAAAAATATTGCTTTAGCCTTATTGGTTAGGTTTTTTGCACCTTAAAAATTTAAAAGCAGCTTTTTAAAAAGCTGCTTTTAAAGACAAAAATTTTAATGAAATAAAGCTGGCCAATAGTCTGAATCTTTTGTAGGACGCGGCCCAAATATAGCTTGTCCAACGCGAACAATATCTGCTCCCTCTTCAATCGCCATTTCAAAATCCCCAGACATTCCCATCGAGAGTTTTTCAATTTCTGGATATTTGGTTCGGGCAGCATCGCGCAATTGCTTTAAAAGTTTAAAGCAAGGACGTATTAGCACAGGATCATCGGATAAAATAGCTAAAGTCATCAATCCTTTAGGCTTCAAACGTGGATATTTTTTCAAGCCTTCTAAAAATGGCAGCAAGTCATCAGGATGAAGTCCATATTTACTTTCTTCGCCGGATGTATTGACCTGCACAAATACATCAAGATCGCGTCCCATATTATCGAGGCGACGGTTTAATTCTTCTGCGAGTGTAAGGCTATCAAGAGCATGGAACTCAGAGGCAAACCGCACAAGATATTTAACCTTATTGCTTTGCAAATGGCCAATCATACTCCAACGGATATTTAAATCAGCTAGGATTTCGGACTTTTCCTTTGCTTCTTGTATTTTATTCTCACCAAAATTATCAATGCCCAGATCATGAATAAAACGCAAAATATGGGCAGGCACTGTCTTTGTGACTACCAGTAACCGAATATCGCTCGCTAGGCGGCCACTTGCGGCGGCCGCAATTGCAATACGCTTATGGACAGCTTTTAAATTATCGGCAAATAAATTCTTTGGATCATTACCAAAACGCCTTTTATCCTCATCTAAATCAACCATAATTGCATTCTCCATTATCGGATTGCTCGTCATATGTTTGCGCCATTAAAGCCATAATACGCAAATCACATATTAATGATCTTTAAAAGTAAGCGATATAGTCAAATTTTGAAAAATAAAGACAGCTATATGCCTATGAGCGTAAACGCTCAATCCAAAAATATTTATGGCCGGATCAGATCCGGCCATAATGTCTTGTAATTCCATTTTAAAAATAAAATGTGAAATTGCCTAATGGCGATATTGCTGGATACGCGTTGTGCGTAATCCTGCCAAGCCATGCTCGTCAATTGAGGTTTGCCATGACAAAAACTCCTCAACTGTGAGTGTATAACGTTGACATGCTTCATCAAGGCTTAATAATCCGCCGCGAACGGCTGCAACAACTTCCGCCTTGCGTCGTATAACCCAACGCCTTGTATTTTTTGGTGGTAGGTCAGACATCGTCAAAGGACTTCCATCTGGACCAATTACATATTTTATTCTCTGTCTAACAAGATCGGTCATTGTACTCTCTACTCTTCTCAAGGACCCAATCACAGACTCAAAAATACTCTATTAGCTTTAAGATTTAACTAAACTCTGTGTAACGAATAATTAACATTTAAACATCAATTTTCTCTATTTATCGTTTAAAAACAATACATTAAATTAAATATTACATTTTTCTAAAGTATTTTATTTTTTCAAGCACTTTATTTTTTTTTAAAAGTTTCATATATACGACGCTACAGCTATTAATTTTTTTTATAATTGTGAGTGCAATCTTCCAGTTTTCATTTTACAATGAGCTGTATTTTGCGATATAGCCGCAAAATTCGACATTTCCTTTGTTGGACTTAGTCTATGGCTTTTATACCAGCCTTGATCGGTATATATTTCCATAATGTCTGAAAGGTGACATTGATGTCTTTAAATAGTCTCGATCTACCACGCTCTCCTGCGGAGACCCGGGTAGTAGTTGCCATGTCCGGGGGCGTTGATTCGTCCGTTGTGGCAGGTATATTAAAGCAAGAGGGCTATGATGTTTTAGGAGTAACATTACAGCTTTATGATCATGGTGCCGCCGTACACCGCGTTGGTGCCTGTTGTGCAGGTCAAGATATTGAGGATGCGCGCAGAGTTTGTGAAACTTTGGGCATTCCTCATTATGTTTTGGATTATGAGCAGCGCTTTCGTGAAGCGGTAATCAACCCCTTTGCAGAAAGTTACGCCCATGGTGAAACACCTATTCCATGCGTTGCATGCAACCAAACAGTAAAATTTGCTGATTTGTTAGCAACCGCCCAAGAATTAGGTGCAGATGCACTTGCTACTGGTCATTATATCCGCAGCAAACAAAAGGGTGCTCACCGCGCACTCTATCGGCCCATTGATGCAGAACGTGACCAAAGCTACTTCCTTTTTGCAACCACACAGGAGCAAATTGATTATTTGCGCTTTCCGTTAGGTGGGTTGCCAAAAGCAGATGTGCGAAAACTTGCTGAAGAAATGGGCCTTACGGTTGCGCAAAAGCATGATAGTCAAGATATCTGCTTTGTACCACAGGGTCGATATAGTGATGTTATCAGCAAGTTAAAACCTGATGCAGCAAATCCAGGTGATATTGTCCATATTGATGGCCGGGTTTTGGGACGTCATGAAGGTATTATGAATTATACCATTGGGCAGCGCCGCGGTATTGGCATTGCAACAGGTGAAGCACTTTATGTTGTGCATCTTGATGCTGAGGGCGCGCGCGTTATCGTCGGCCAAAGGGAAGCCTTACATACCCACCGCATTTATTTACGCAATGCCAATTGGCTTGGCGATCATGATCTTAATAATTTTCCAGTGGAAGGAATTGAGGTTGCCGCCAAAGTACGTTCGACACGCCCTCCACGCCAAGCGATTCTTCGTTATGAGGATGGCGAATTTAATGTGGAATTATTAGAAGGTGAAAGCGGAGTTGCACCAGGTCAAGCTTGTGTTGTTTATGAAAGTGAAGATAATGGTTCACGCGTTTTAGGTGGCGGTTTCATTGCTCGTTCACAGCGCGAAGCCCAAGCTGAACAAATGTTGCAAAAACTTATTTTTGAAAACAACACTGCTGCATAATAATTCTACGAATCATTAAAAAACTTTAAAACCCCGCGCTGGCGGGGTTTTTCGCATTTATATTATTAAAATAGATTGTGTCTGCCAATATACGCCATAATTAAATCAAAAAGCAGCAGGTCAATTTTAATTTTGGTAAGCTTTCAACTTCAAGCCACAATAATTTAAGCAACATATAATAAAAATCCCACATTTTTAAAATGTGGGATTTAACGGCATAAACAATAGTAATGTATTTAGCTCTTGTTGGGGCTAGTAATAATAGGTGCTTTGGGCTGCGATGGCTCTGGATCAGCAGCTTGCTCTTTTTTACCCACTGCTTCGTTTAACAAAGAAGCAACCGCATCCTTGTCATCAAAGCCTGCAGTCTTTAAAAGCTCATTAAGCACCGGCATTTGCGCATTATAAGAAAGTAACTGGCCAGCCAAGCCCTCCCCCATGCCAACACCACTTGATTTACCATCGCCGCCACGCCCCAGCATACCACCGGTATCAAAAATACGAATATCAGAAATTTTTTCAATTGGTTTAACGATTTCAGCCAATGCGTTTGGAATGATTCGAATACGCTCACGAGTAATTTCATACTCAATAACCTGCGCGCTTAATTTATTGCGTGCTTCATTGCGGGCAGCTTCAGCTTCAGCTTCGGCGCGGCCAATTTCCAAAATACCACGCGCGCGTTCAGCTGCGGCATCTGCTTCAGCTTTTGCAAGCGTTAATACAGCGGTTGCCTTATCATTAGCCGCATTGCGTTCAGCTTCTGCAGAAACAAGAACCGAAGTTGCCTCTTGTTCTGCCTGACGGCGTGCATCAATAACTGCGATGCGACGATCACGCTCTGCAATTTCAACGGCTCGCGCAGTCGCAACTTTTTCTTCCGCTGAAATTGCATCAGCACGGGCTTCTTCAGCACGGGCCTTAGCCTCGGATTCTTGACGACTACGATCGGCAACCGCAATCGAGCTATCTTGTGCAATCAGTTGCAAATCACGTTGTGCTTCGGTTTCACGCCGTTGCACATTCAATTTTGATTCAATATTAGCGGTTTCACGCGCTTGACGCGCCGTTGCCTCACGCTCTGCCACGGCTTGCTCGCGGCCAATGCGCGCTTCTTCCTCAGCGCGTTGGGCTTCTTGCTCTTGACGAGCGGTCTCAGCGCGAGTAGATGCAGCAATATTCGCAATATCTCTCTCTTGACTAAGTTCGGTTTGACGCTGGGTGCGTTCAATTTCTAATTGCTGTTGACGAGCATCAAGATCTTTTTGTGCAATAGCAACCTCAGTATCACGAACAATTTCGTTACGCTCTTTTTTCCGTTGCTCGGTAATACGTGTAAGCGTGGCAAGACCATCAGCATCAAAAAAGTTATTAGCATTAAAATGCTTAATGTCTGTTTGATCAAGACGTGTCAGTGATACGGATTCCAACTCCAAACCGTTGGATTGTAAATCGGCGCCCACCGCTTCTTGCACGGCTTTAACAAAATCAGCGCGCTGTTCTTGCAATTCATCCAAATTCATGGTGGCGGCAACAGAGCGAAGACCATCGACGAATTTTGCTTCAATCAATAGACGCAATTCTTCAGCATTATTGGTTCTATCACCTAAGGTTTGCGCCGCAAGGGCAATAGAAGATGCATCTGGTTTTACACGTACATAAAATTCAGCACCAATATCGACGCGCATACGATCTTTCGTGATAAGTGCATCATTTTCACCGCGCCGTACTTCAAGGCGCAAAGTTTTTAAATTAACAAAAGCGGTGGAATGGAAAATCGGCAGAACAATAGAACCGCCATCAAGTACAACCTTTTGACCGCCAAGTCCGGTACGAACATAGGCTTGGTCACGCGATGAACGCTTATAAAGCGATCCCAACACAAAGCCTACACCAATAATGGCAATAAGAATAATTCCAACCGGTAGTAAAATATCCATATTTTCCCTCTTTTAAGTCAAATATTAAGCACCGCCACAGCTGCGCTTATTTTCAATATGCTCATCTGTAATAGGTAAAGTTCTACTTAAATGGCTATTCATCTGCAGAAAATGGAATTGCGATAAATATATGATTTTGCATATCTGCTAATAAAACCTCTTCACCAACAACCATTTTACCCACATTAGGCGCTGCTCGCGCACGCAATTTGTGGTAATTGCCATGCTTGTCTTTAACCCGTACCAAACCCGGCAAGCCTTCATCCAAAGGCCCAACTGTTACTTTAGCGATATGACCAATAAAATCATCAACCTCTACTGCATAGGTCTCATCCTGTGGAACAAAACGTGCAACCAAACGGCTGCTTTCCCGTACCGCAGGAATAGTCAAGAACAAGGCGCCAATGACCGCTAATGATTGCGGTATCGGATGATAAAATCCACTAGCAACACCTTGAATACAAAACCCCAATGCCGAGAACCAAGCAAAAATTAAGATAAGTAAAATAATCAGCGGTACGCCACCAATATTAAACCAATTGATAACACCAACTGAAGAAAAATCGAAACTATTATCAACAATATCGCTTAGCGAAGCACCGGTAAATAATGCCATAACTTCAATAGCTACCAAGCAAAGCATAACAACCAATGCGATAAGAAAAAATCGACATTCAGGGGCAAATAATAATGCCATTTTAACCTCAATTGGTAGTTTTAAATCGGGCTAACCTCTCGGCAATAGCATGATCACGGTGCAAACGATCTAATTCATCAAGTTCACTAGATTGGTTCTTTTCGCCCTTTGGTACGCCAGTCACACGAGAAACAGCACTCGCAGCGCGGTCTGCTTGCGCGCTAGCATTATCGCGGGGATTAATGCCATTAATACCATCACCTTTACTAGATGCTGCAAAAGAACGTTTTAATTCTGCTAATCTTTCTTCAGCTTCACGGCGGGTCGCCAAAATTGCTTGAAGAGCTTGCTGCCCTTCTGTCATATCTTCATTGATATTGCTTAATGCCTTATCAAGCGCTGTAATTTGAGATTCCAGATCAATTTGCCGAGCAATGGCAGCTTTGGCTAAATCATCGCGATTTTCATTAACAGCAAGTCTAATTTTTTCATCAAGACTAGTGCGTTCTGTTTCCAATGCACCACGACGCGTTTTAATGCGATATTCTTCAGCTTTAGATTGGCCAAGTACAAGGCGGGCTTCTTCTGCTGCATCATCTATTTCCCGAATAGCTTGCTCAACGATTGCTACGGGATTTGTTCCTTCAGCTTTGTCAATTGCAGCATTTGTAATACCTGCAATCAAACGGCCCATACGGGCAAGAACGCCTTCTCTAGCCATGTAAAACTCCCTTTTAAATCCAAAGTTATCATAAAGCTTTTCGCAATAATTTACAAATACATCATTGAATAAAATTAAAATTTCCGCAAGTGCATTTATTGTATTTTATACAAGATATATCGATAATCTTTTATCTATTTATAAAAGACTTCGTACATTATATTATCTTATTTTTTTTCATATTTTATTGCAATAAAATGACGATAATTATATAAATTATTCAATAAATAAATAGATCTATTCCAAACTATCATATTTTTTATTATGCTAATAAATGCTATCTGAAAAAGTTCTAATATCTAAAGATTTTTTTAAATTTCAAAGCCAACAAAACAAACATTACCTTAAAACTGGCTGTAGATTTGAAAATGATGATATTTTAGAAAAAACTATTAAGAAGATAAAAATATTAGCGCTTAGACATGCAGCTAGATTATATTTTCGCTAAAATAAAAGTCAGATGATATCTGCTTGATAAATAACCATCTACTATTATGAAATGGCTCCCCGGGCCGGATTCGAACCAGCGACCAACCGGTTAACAGCCGGTTGCTCTACCACTGAGCTACCGGGGAACAGTGCTCAATCACTTGGTGATGAATGCCTATACAAAAGAAGAACTGATTTGCCAAGAGAAAAAATTAAAAAAATGCAAAATTAGATCAAAAAAGTAAAAAATGGGGATAACTTCACCATCAATTCTCATAAAGCCAAAGCGATTTCAGATACCTAACTTTAATTAAAGGTGAATAGCTCGATTATCAGGAGTCATGAATTAAATTTGAAAACTCTATGAGCACCCAGTCATCACAAAAGCATTGCAAGAGTAAGAAATATAGTCATTTATTGGATTTTTAAAAGTGGCTCCCCGGGCCGGATTCGAACCAGCGACCAACCGGTTAACAGCCGGTTGCTCTACCACTGAGCTACCGGGGAACAGTGCTCAATTGAATAAGTGCTGAACGCCCTATAGCAAAAGAAAAAGTGATTTGCCAAGAGGGAAAAACACATTTTCATCAAATTTTTCTAATAATCGTGATATTAACTTGTTTCTTTGCAGAAATTATCTAAATTAGTGGATAAATTCACCAACATTTTATAAATTTTTAAAGTGAAAGAAGAAAATTTTGAAAAATGCTTCCAAAAGACATGAGATTCGTATTTTCAATCAAAAAATACCGATTCCGCAATCACGTCTTATGCGGAAAATATTGGGATATAGTTTAGTTGTTGGAGGCATGCTAGGCTTTTTACCAATTCTTGGATATTGGATGATTCCTGTAGGCTTGTTTGTTCTATCGCAGGACTCACCTAAAATAAGAAGGTGGCGCCGTGAACAAGAAGTCCGCATTATGCGATGGTGGCATTCTACTCGCTTTTCAAAAACACCTGAAAAAGGTAAGAATTCACGAAAATGTTCAAAAAAAATCGTAAAGCCGCTTAGAATTACTTGACGGAATGATTTTGATCACTTAATGAGCTGCTACTGACTTAATTCACTTCAATTTAAAAGTGTGATTCAGTTTTAGTATTTGAAGAATATTTTAAATATTCTTTGTGAGGCCTCGTGGCGGAATGGTTACGCAGAGGACTGCAAATCCTTGTATCCCGGTTCGATTCCGGGCGAGGCCTCCATCATAATTTCATCTTAGATCATTTCAACTGCCAATAATAAGCCTGCACTTTCTTGCAGCTGACACTGTGTATTTTAAACCTTATGAGTAAAGCGTTTAAATTACTTATACTAGATGCAAAATGATAGAAGTGATTATGAATAGATCACCCAATCAAGGTTACCCTTTTGTCTGTATAATTAACGATAATATCTTTATGCGCCAATAGATTGAATTTCAGCTTTGAGAAAACAATTCTTCATAAACTTCCGCAATAGCATTAGCTTCTCTGCTTAAAGGAAAGGCTTCACAGACATGCTGCAAGGCAAGCTGCCCAGCTGCCTTTGTATCTTCTATATTGGCGAGCCAAGGTGCAATTGCTTTCGTTAATGCTTCACCATCACCTGCAGCAACGACGCTACCTGTTTGTGGTGTAATTAACTCTGCATAAGCACCTGCATCACTGGCAACCACAGCTGTTTGCGATGCCATTGCCTCCAATGGCGTTAAACCAAATCCTTCATTGCGCGATGGCGCTACATAAAGGCTGACACGGCGGTACCAAACACGAACATCGGGCACTTCGCCTAAAATAAAAATACGGTCTTCCAAGCCAGCAGCGGCAATTTTTTTGCGAAGATTTTCTTCAAAATCAGCATGCTCTGCAGTGGTCCGTCCGGTGATAACCGCTGTCCAATCAGGATAATTTGGCAAAAGCGCAACCATAGCATCCACAAAAAGATCTGTTCCTTTTTGGTGGCGCACCCGCCCAAAACAGCCAATTGCATATTTTCCCGGCAATCCACTAGCGCTAAAATCATCTTCGGCATCGCGTGGCGGATGAAAACGCTCCAAGTCTACACCATGCATGATCACCTTATGCGGCACTTCCAAATAGGAGCCTGAGCGCGCACTGGTAGCAATAACCCGATCCATACGCCGAATAAGAAATTTGGTAAAAGACTTGTGATCGCGTTGGGCAGCAGAGGTAAAAATAAGCTTTATCTTCATACGCAAAATATCGCGCATCAATATGCCTGCAATCATTTCAACATTGCGGCGTGCATGCCAAATACGAAACCGACGATCTTTAGGCTTTTTCCAAAGCCCAAAAAGCGAAAAATATGATAATGAGGGAAGGTCTTCTGGCAATCCTGGCCCAAGTGTCGAAATGCGTATACCGCTTTTCCTTTGCAATGGAATAAGCTGGACAATGGTTGATGTTACCCCCGATAAACGTTTTTTAAAATTCGGGGCAATAACTTCTGTTTCACTTAACGATATACGCATTGCTTTATCAAATAAATCTTACATTTATAATTTCATAAGAACGAGCACCACCGGGCGCATTCACTTCAATTGTATCGCCGATAGATTTACCAATTAGCGCGCGAGCAATGGGCGAGGAAATAGAAATGCGCCCTTTTTTCACATCAGCTTCTTGATCGCCAACAATCTGATAGGAGCGTTCTTCTTCGGATTCTTCATCAATAAGCGTTACAGTCGCACCAAAAACAATTTTATCGCCTGAAAGCTTTGCGATATCAATCACATTAGCACGCGCAATCCAATCCTCAAGCTCGTGAATGCGCCCTTCGTTCAAACTTTGTGCTTCTTTCGCCGCATGATATTCGGCATTTTCAGAAAGGTCGCCATGAGCACGTGCCTCAGCAATTGCCTCAATAATTTTTGGCCTGCCATCTTGTTGGCGCTCACGCAATTCTTCTTTAAGCTGTTGAAAACCAGCCTTGGTCATTGGGACGTTATCCATGTCCTGTCCTTTCTTACACTTGCAAACACAAAGTATGCAAAAAAGAAACGGCCTCCAGAATGCCTCCTAGAGCCCGTCACATTTAACAATTTTTACATTATAGCACAGTTAATTTCTTTTTAAAACAATATATATGTGATCATGGTTTTAGTTTAATACTTTAAAGCATTTACAATAAAAATGATATATTCACACAATCAATACCTAACAAGCCACCAAAAATCTGCAAAATTTAATTAACTAAATAATAAAGCCGGCAATCTAAAAGCTTTTCTTAAAGCTAAAAATTACCGGCTCGACATAATATTAATATTGATTAAAAGTTCATAAAGTACTTTTAATTATTTTTCACTAATTTTCTTCAAATATTCGTTATTTTTAAACGCCAAAATTGTGAGCTCAACATTTATACGAATAATTATTGTATAAATTATTAAAATAAAAAAAGCGACAACTAAATAAACTAAACCAGAGCCAATCGCTCCAGAAAAAATAAACAAAATTGCACTAGCTATCATAGCTAAAAATAATAAGCCAATGCCAATTAGGCAGATTATATAAAAGATATGTATAATTTTGGGAGTGACGAAACTATCTAAACTTAGTAATTTCTTCATAAAACCTTTAGCTTCTTCAGGATTTACATTAAAATTGTTTTGCATAAAATTTTCCCATACATTAAACGATCAACAATATAAAAAGTAATTAATGTAATAAATTTTATAAATCAACAAAAAAAATCCCAATTTAAGAATAAATCTTACAGATAAAACTATAAGCTTTATTTATTCTAAATATAATATTAGATATTACTAATTAAATGATTTTTTATTATTGTGGAGTATTAATACCAATCCACTTTTTTTGCACTGCATCATAATGTTTCATAGGGTCATATTTATCCACATCAAGCCCTAAGTAATCAGCTGTCATGCGCCCCAAAGCCGATTGCACATTATAACTCGCAATCACCGTATCACGCTCTGATTGCGCAAGAGCAATTTGCGCATTGATCAGCACTGAACGTGATTCTAAAACATCAAGAGTAGTTGCTTGGCCAACTTGATATTCTTCACTGCGACCATTTAGTGCAATTCGTGCTGCCTTAACACTATCATTATAAGCAGATACAGCAGAACGGGCCCCCTCAAGCTGAGACCAAGCAGACGTTAAAGCACTGCGTACGGTATCGCGTGATACTTCCACTTCAACCGTTGCCTGGCTGACTTGTTCTTTAGATTGACGAACTTGCGCCGACAAGCGCCCACCTTGATAGACCGGAACAGTAACTGAAACGCCAGCGCTATTGGCACGGCCTTCACCAATAGGGAGACCTTTATAAATATGATTATAGGAACTGCTAGCAGAAAGGTCAGCCTGTGGTAATAAAGCACCTTCTTTCGACTTAACATTAAATTGCTGCGCATCAAGTGCATATTTTGAAGCAACAATTGCTGGATGCTCTGTATCTGCAATTGTATAACCAGCATTCAAATTAGCAGCGAGCGCCTTTGCTAGCGCGGGACGCTCCAACTGGCCTGGTTCAACACCGATAATTTGGCGATAATAGGCCTGTGCAGATTTAACCGCAGCTTCTGCTTGGGCTAATTCTGATAAGGCTTGCGAGCGAGCTGCGCGCGACTGCGCCAAATTGGTTTGCGTACCTTCACCAACATCAAGGCGCGACTGATCAACGCGCACTTGCTCATCCAAGGCTGCAAGATTTTGACGACGCAAACCAACGATCTGTTGCTTTGCAAAAAGATCAGCATAGGCTGATACGGCATTGGTTAGCTGATTTTGCTCTTCATTTCGCAAAGCCTCACGCTGAGCTGCTGCCTGAGCTTGTGCAGCACGTACATTATTAGCGGTCTGGAAACCATCAAACAATGACTGGCTAACTTGAATAGCCAAAGACCCACTATTGGTGTACAACCCCGTTTGAGCCGAGCGAGAACGTGATAGGCTACCTGTTCCCTGAATAATTGGTCTCATACCTGAGCGGGCAATAGCAACATCTTCATCGGTAATACGAGCATTAGCACGCGCAGAGTTAAGCGTTGGATTATTTTTATATGTCTGCGCCCATGCATCTTTTAAACTATCTGCTGATGCCGGTGTCATAGCAAAGGCAACAGATGCACCCAAGGCAAACAAGCAGGAAAGTAAAGTTTTCTTTTGCATCTATTTTCCCTAATTCAATCCAACGTGGTTTTGGCCAAAAATTTGGCATTCATTCAATTATGTGCAGCATGATCTTTAATATAAATGCAACTCAAGGTCAAACCCACATTTATGTAATCACCTATCTATTGATTTGATCAACAGCAAGCTTACCAAATATAGATCATATATTATCTAGTGCGTGTCATACCATCACGGGCAGCTTGATATTTAGGATCAAGAAGCGAGGCGCGTTGATAGGACTGAAAGGCTTGAGGCTTATTGCCCTGACGCTCTAATACCGTTGCTTGATTATACCAGCTTTCAGCATTTTGCTTATCCAACCTTACCGCCGCCGTAAAATCATCCTGCGCATTTTCCAAATCATTTAGTGCGACATAGGAAACACCGCGACCATTATAGGGCGCAGGTTGACTTGGCTGACGCGAGATTGCGGCACCAAAATCTGCAATTGCTTGTGTATGTTGGCCACGTGCTTGCTCAACCAAACCACGGCCATACCAAGCACGACCATCAGTGGTACCAAGTGAAATTGCCTGTGAAAAATCATTATAGGCAAGATCAAGCTGGTTATTTTCACGATAAACATTACCCCGCCCAACAAGCGCGGACGTATAACCTGGATCCATCTCCAAGGCACGCGAATAATCAGCCACTGCTGCCTGATCGTTTTTCATATGACGATTAATCAAAGCACGGTTAGCATAAGCTGCAGCAAATTGCGGATTAAGCTTTAATGCTGTATTAAAGTCATTAATCGCTTCCCTATATTTACCTGCACGCCCATAGGCTGAACCACGCACATTATAAGCAGTAGCGTCATTAGGATTATTGCGAATAACCGCGCTGAGCGAAGAAATATTCTCGATGGACCCCTGCGCAAGATCCTCAGCAGTACCAACAAAATTTGTTGTAGTGCAGCCTACAAGCAACAAAACAGCACATAGGCTCAAACGAAATTTACCCATATTAAATCCCAAGAATTAAAGAAGCCCGACCACACCAAAATGCATATCAAAATTTTTCCATTATAAAATAACATGCAAATAATGTCGCATTTTTAGATAATGACAGGCTAAAAACAGAGTTACAACTTGTGCCACCCCTTATTTAAATTGCCGTTAATGATTATTATGGCAAGATCAAGGCAGAATCACTACAAACAATTATGAATGGCATAATTGGCTGCAAATATAGTCATAATTTATTTAAATATGATTTACACTATAGCCAAATCACCATTAGTGCTTCATCTCATCACACACTGCAAATAGTGGGTCATGTGTATTTTGGAGCAGGTTAAATGTAATTATAGACCCATTAATATTTAATGGAATCACACTATTTCCCATTAAAGCATATCATTTCAATGAAGATCATATTGGTGTTGACCATGCTTATAAAACTTAAGCAAACGCCAGATAAAAGCTGATTCTATAAATAAATTTAGTCTAAAAATAGATTAGGCAGACGTAAACGCCTGCCCTCAATAATTGTATTTTTGATTCTTGCAACGCAGAAATTAGCGAGCAGCGCGACCTGAAACCAAACCTTCACGCTGTGCGCGCTTACGAGCGAGCTTACGAGCGCGACGAACAGCTTCAGCCTTTTCACGGGCGCGCTTTTCAGAAGGCTTTTCATAATGGCCACGCATTTTCATTTCGCGGAAGATACCTTCACGCTGCATTTTTTTCTTAAGCGCGCGCAGCGCTTGGTCAACATTGTTATCGCGAACGAGTACCTGCACTTGTAATCCTGCTTTTCTCCATAAAAGATGCACTTACATGCAATCTTTATATTGGTTAAACTTTCACACGATTGCTATCAATTAAGCAGCACATAAGCACTACAATAGAACCGGTGATCTTATTAAAATAAAGTCAAAACTTCTGCTCTTGATTACCTATCAAGAAGAATGTGAAGAGCCGATAGCACAAAAACCTAGCATTTGTCTATAAGCTTATGACATTTTGTAGCATTTTATCGTGTAAAGCATAGGTAAAAATCAAAATTAACACGCCATTACCAATAATAATGGCAAGCAAGGTTTTTAATTATCAATCAGCCAAACAAAACGAGATAATTGGAATCAACGGGCGATAAACCATGTTTTATGTTAATTGCTGTTAAAGCCAAATATTTAACAAAAATAAGAAAAATCTATTTTCCTAGCTAATCTAGCACGATCCATATTTAAAATCCATTGGGGGAAACAATACAGTTGGCGCACCATGTTTTATGGAACATGCTTTACTAAGAAAAACTTAAATAACATTTATTTGTGCCGTTCCTTGTTAAACTTGCTATATACTTGTTTTATAGCCTTTAGCTTAGGGAGAGTTTTTATGCTACCATCGTGCCTAATTCTTGATAACAGCTTGCCAGCAAAAATTATCGCTGGTATCGAAGCAGTTACAACACCAATATTCGCCAAGGATAATCCTAGCGATGATGTTCTAAAAAGCGTTCAATATGCTGTCGTTTCGCCAATGACGGGATTTGATGAGAGCTGGTTTGATCGCCTAGCCAATTTAAAGCTCATAGCGGTTTTTGGTGTCGGCTTTGACAAAATTAATATTAAAGAGGCGCGCCGCCGCAATATTGATGTCACGACCACTCTTGGCATTTTAACCGAAGATGTAACTGATATGGCCTTAGCGCTTTTATTGGCACTTACCCGCCAAATTGTTAAGGGCGATGAATTCATTCGAGCTGGCACTTGGGCGAAGGGGGAAAAATTCCCGCTAGGCACATCTATTCGCGGCAAAAAAGTTGGGATTGTTGGGCTTGGTGCCATTGGCTTGGACATTGCGGAGCGCACGCAAGCCTTTGGCATGCTGCCACGCTATTATAATCGTAGCCCAAAGGCAAATTTAACTTGGCCGCATTATCCCAATGTTGTGGAACTTGCCAAGGATAGCGATGCATTAATCGTTGCAATATCCGCTAATGGCGAAACAGAAAAAATTATTAATAAGGATGTGTTAGAGGCACTTGGATCATCAGGCGTGCTTATCAATATTGCTCGCGGCTCAGTCATTGATGAAGATGCTTTAATCACGGCTTTACAAAGCAAGCTTATTGCTGGCGCAGGGCTTGATGTATTTTTAAATGAGCCTAAAATTAACCCTGCTTTTTTAACCCTTGATAATGTGGTACTGGCACCGCACCAAGGCAGCGCTACCAATGAAACCCGTGAATCTATGGGACAATGTGTCATTGATAATATAAAAGCGGTTATTGACGGCAAACCCGCCCTCACCCTTATTAATTAATCTTGAAAATAAAAGGGGCAAAAAGCCCCTTTTTTAAAGGCAGTTTTTTAAAAATGCGATTTCAATAAAATTCACAATTTCAATAAAAGCCAATTGGAAAATAACGTAAATATAATTCTTGCAACTTACCACTTTGCTCCAATCGGCTAAGTGAATAGTCAAAGGCTTTGGCAAGACTTTCATCCTGCTCACGCACAGCAATTTGCATGCCACCGCCAAGCAATGCTTTATTCAAATAAGGACCACCAACAAATTGCGCTTTACCGCCATTATCAGGTTGCGAAAGCCAAAGCGAAAAGCGCATGCCATCACCAAAACCAAGTACAACATCACCGGTTAACACTGCACTATAAAGCGTGTCATAATCCTTAAAGCGGATGATTTCAGCTTTTGGAAAGTAACTCTGCACCATAATTTCATGGCCAGTCTTTGCAACAACACCAATTTTTGTGCCATTAAGTTTATCACTCAGTGGCTCCGACATAATATTGCTAGCAAGACCAATAAAACGGGCGGGGAATGCGATATAGACATGAGAAAATCTTAAATATTGGCGGTTATCCATTGTTGGACTTAGGCCGGCAATAATAGCTTCCCCCCCCTTATCCAAAAGGCGTTTTTGCAGCTCATCAAACGGCAAAGCTTCAACCTGACAGCGCGCAACAATATCAAGGTCTTCGCAAATAGCTCTGATAAGATCAACATTATAGCCCGATAGCACACCATCATTATTGAGATAATTAAAGGGTGGAAAATCAACTATAGTTAAAAACCGCACCCTTTCATATTGGCTCAAGTCAGGCTTTACTGGTTTTATTTTGCTGTAAAAAAAATGTGGTAAGTCACGCTGCTGGGCGTGACTTGACCATGGTAGCAACAAAGCCAAAATCGTAATAAGGCTTAAAAGCAGTCTGAGACTACGGAAGGTATAAGTCGAACATAATCTCATATCAAAGCTTTAAATCTCACGCTGGTTAGGATTTATCATCAGAGGTAAAATTCTTTTCAAATCCATCCCCTTCGCGTAGGAACGATGGACCATGACCAATAATATTACCATCTTCCACACCAATGGCATTAATATCGCGATCTGTATAGGGAATTGATAATAAAATTCTCTGAATAACCGCCAAACGAGCCCGACGTTTGTCATTAGAGCGCACAATCGTCCAAGGCGCCATAGCACTATGCGAAACAGTTACCATCCGCTCTGTTGCTTTGGAATAGTCATCCCACTTGGAAATGCCCGCCTCATCCATTGTTGAAAATTTCCAATGTTTTAGGTCACTATGGCGGCGTTCATGGAAACGTTTCAACTGCATTTCTTGCCCAATATCAAGCCAAAATTTAAAGAAACGAATACCATCAGAAACAATCAAGCGCTCAAATGAAGGAACTTCGGATAAGAATAGATCCACTTGCGCAGGACTTGCAAAACCCATAACCGATTCAACTCCTGCACGATTGTACCAAGAACGGTCAAAGGTTACAAATTCACCACGAGTTGGAAAATGCTGTACATAGCGTTGGAAATACCACTGCCCATTTTCAGTTTCGTCCGGTTTTGGTAGCGCCACATTTCGTGCAGAACGCGGATTTAAATATTGACGTAATACATCAATTGTACCGCCTTTTCCTGCTGCATCGCGTCCTTCAAACAAGATAACGACCCTACCACCTTGATCTTGCAGCCAACCTTGTAATTTCACTAGCTCGATCTGTAAAGCCAAAAGCATTTTTTCATATTCATCACGGTTCATCTTTTGCGTATAGGGATAACCGCCTGATGTCATTGCCTGCTTTTCAATCCAATCGGGCAATTTGGGATCACTAATATTAAATACCCGCTTTTTGCCATTTAGAGTAAGCTCGATCCCGTCAACTTTAGGCTTTTTACCATTTTTTTTTGGCTTTTCACTCACGATTGGCTCCTTTTTGCTATTTTTGATATTGTATCTGTATAAAATCACAATTTAAATAGTTTTTAAGTCAAATAGATTTCAGCTATCACTAATAAGTTTTAAGCAATTACAATGACCAACCCTAGTCTAATGTAGCACAATTTTTAATGCTTTTAAATTTAAACTATTCTTAGGACCATAATTTATAAAATCTAGAAAAGCTAAGTTGTAAAATTGGCCTTATTTTGTTGTCCATTCTATTTAACTACCCCCGATATAGATATTAAATATTCTAGCAAAATTTTACCTTTATTCGAATCAATCTTAAAAAAACTCGCGTTCCAAATTTCAGGTATTTTTTCGGCTACCAAATAGGCCACAATTTTAGATATTTTCCATACAATATTATTAGCTGCGGCAATATGCCCTGCTCGTTCGACATTGATGCATATGGATACAGTGCCCTTAGCTTAAAAAACAAGATAGCGTAATTAAAATGGGGATTATCAACGGATGTAATATATTACTTGTCATAGTGACATATTATTGATTCCGATTTTAATTAACTTTTTTGCAGCTAAATGAAAGAGGAGCGGAAGATATTAGCAAGTTCGATATTACTTATAAAATAAATTCAGTAACATGAGATTTTTAATGGGGCATTTTGCAAATATATTGATTTAGTTTTATGTAAACCAATACATCAGATAAATATATTACTTAAGCGACTTAACTTACCAACCCAATGCCCTATGTGACTTACTAATTGGAGTAAAACGAATAATGAGAAGCCTTGGAATAATTGCTACACTTATAGGGCTTAGCCTTTTGCCAGCCATTTGGTTTTTCCCAAGCAATATAGTTTTTATCTGGTGTATCATTGTTTTAGGTTTTGAAATATTTTATTTTCGCCGTTTGATATTGCTGATAAAACGTTTGATCCGTTTATCTGAACGCATAAGTTTGGAAAAACGACCCGCAAACATAATGCAATTTGATGCAGAAAAACTGGCTAATGCCCTTAATGATCCCTTGGTATTTTTCGACCATTCAGGCAATATCAGCTTTATTAATCATGCAGCCTATCAAACATTTTCTGGTCTCAGCCGTGACCAAAGCCTCTTTGCCCGCTTCCGCGCTCCCGAATTATCAAACCTTTTTCGCAATGTTACAGCAAGCGGCGTTGCGCGTAGCATCGAATATGGTGAAAAAGGCGCAGAAAGACGATGGTTTAATCTTGCAATTATTCCAATCACCAAAGACCTTTTTGTTTGCCATTTTCGTGACCATTCAGAAATGCATCGCTTGGCGCGTATGCGTACGGATTTCGTTGCCAATGCTAGCCATGAATTGCGCACGCCACTAACATCGCTACGCGGTTTTATTGAAACCCTGCGTGGACCTGCGCAAAATGATAGCGAAGCTCGGGCGCGATTTCTTATCATCATGCAAGAACAGGCAGAGCGCATGTCGCGCTTAATTGATGACTTACTATCACTTTCACGCCTTGAAACTCAAACAGGCCCAGGAATGGTTGAACGGCTTGATACCGCCAAATTACTACGCCACGTGACCGAAACATTAACACCGCTTGCCCGCAAAAATGATGTTAATATTGAACTTAACCTTGAAGAGGATATGCCTGCCCTTGCCGCCAATCGTGACAGTTTGATCCAACTTTTTC
This sequence comes from Bartonella sp. HY761, assembly GCF_026743145.1. Classification (NCBI taxonomy): domain Bacteria; kingdom Pseudomonadati; phylum Pseudomonadota; class Alphaproteobacteria; order Hyphomicrobiales; family Bartonellaceae; genus Bartonella; species Bartonella sp. HY761. The sequence goes on along the minus strand of NZ_CP104887.1, from coordinate 758,939 downwards.
AAAACCTTGTTGAAAATGGTTTAAAATATGCGGCCTCAGGCAAAAAAATTGTGGTTTCAGCTAAATCTGTCGGCACACAAATTCATATTGCCATTCGCGATTATGGTATGGGCATTGAGGCAGAACATTTACCGCGCCTCACTGAGCGTTTTTATCGTGTAAGCGTCGATATAAGCCGAGCGCATAAAGGGACTGGTCTTGGGCTTGCCATTGTTAAGCATATCATTACTCAACATCGCGGCAAATTGGAAATCACTTCAAAACTTGGCGAAGGATCGACTTTCACCGTCATTTTGCCGGCCTCTAACAACAAAGAAACCCTTTTAACCAATCCTGCCGACGATCTTCACTAAAAGATATAGCAACGTTTCAAGCAAATGATTAGGAAACTGTTCACTTCATTGCTTTATAACCAAGCCAAATAGTCCATATGCATTTTTCAAAAGCGGAGTTACCATGCCCCTCGCCATCACTCTATCAGCCCAAGATCTTGCCGCGCTGCTTGCAAGCCGCATTTGCCATGATCTCATTTCTCCAATTGGCGCTATTAATAATGCAATGGAATTATATGATGAAGGCGGCGCCGAGGAAGATGCCCTTGAACTTATCCGTATGTCGGCAACCAATGCATCGGCTCGCCTGCAATTTGCCCGGATTGCTTATGGTGCGGCAGGTTCTGCCGGTATGGAAATTGATACAGGCGACGCTGAATCAGTTGCACAAAAATATATGGCAAATGAAAAGGCGCAATTATCTTGGCAGGGCACACGCATGCTTTTGCCAAAAAATGAAGTAAAATTGCTGCTCAATCTTTTACTCATTGCAAATGGCTCCATTCCGCGCGGTGGCGAAATCAAAGTCAATCTTAGCCGCGACAATGATAAAACCATTTTCACCATTGCGGTGAGTGGCAAAATGTTACGAATTCCGCCGCGCTTTGTTGAATTATTTAATGGCGACTTACCGGGTGAACCGGTGGATGGTCATGCCGTGCAATCCTATTATACCTTATTACTTGCAGAACTAGCCCATATGAAAATTGATATTCGTGTTTTACCAACTGAAATTATTTTTTCAGCAAGTTAAAATTTTCTCGGTATAGTTCACCACAAAGCGGTTAAAGCAAAATTGTTCTTTAACCGCTTTATTTTTTTAAAAGTGCTTTAAACTGTTATAAAATGCTATCGTCTCTTATAAATTAAGTGTTTTAATGTTGATTTTGTGGCGAGAAAAATAGATAGTCACGCTAACTTAATCAAGCATTTCACTATAGGCTTGGCAAGCTATAGTGGCGCAACGATAAATAAGAGGGAACAGACTATGGCACGTAAAGCCTCGTTAAGCCGTAAAACCAATGAAACTGATATTACTGTTAAAATTGACCTTGATGGCACAGGGCAATTTAATATCAATACTGGCATCGGCTTTTTCGATCATATGCTTGAACAATTATCCCGCCATTCATTGATTGATATGGAAATTACTGCCAATGGTGATTTACATATTGATGACCACCATACTGTTGAAGATTGCGGCATTACCCTTGGTCAAGCCATTGATAAGGCTTTGGGTACGCGCAAGGGCATTATTCGTTATGCATCACTTGATCTTTGCATGGATGAAACCGAAACCCGCGCAGCCATTGATGTTTCTGGCCGCCCATTTCTTGTGTGGAATGTTAACTTTAATGCTGCAAAAATCGGTAGCTTTGACACTGAATTGGTACGCGAATTTTTTCAAGCCTTAAGTCAACACGCAGGCATTACCCTTCATGTAACCAATCACTATGGTGTTAATAATCACCATATTTCTGAAACCTGTTTTAAAGCCGTTGCCCGTGTCCTTCGTACAGCCATGGAAAGCGATCCGCGCCAACCCGAAGCTATCCCATCAACCAAGGGTTCACTACAGGGTTGATAAAACTGTTTCTTAGCTCTTTAAAAGCTTGAAATAAAGCATTCATAAAAGGCAACAAGGAAGATTAAATGCGTGTTGCAATTATAGATTATGGTTCTGGTAATTTACGCTCGGTTCAGCAAGCATTTGAGCGCGCTGCCCATGATCACGCAATTAAGGCTGAAATAATATTAACCGATAAGGCCGAAGACTTAGCGCAGGCTGATCGCATTGTTTTGCCTGGCGTTGGCGCTTTTGGCGATTGTAAACAAGGCCTTCAAGATTTAAGCGGCATGATTACTGCCCTTAATGAAGAAGTGATTGCTGGCGGCAAACCATTTCTTGGAATTTGCGTTGGCATGCAACTTTTGGCGCGGCGCGGCTTAGAAAAAGGCGAAACCGCGGGACTTGATTGGATTGGCGGCAATGTTGTGCCTATCAAACCAAAATCAAGCGATTATAAAATTCCGCAAATTGGCTGGAACACTTTGAGCGTTCATAATAATCACCCATTATTATCGCAAATTCCAACCGGCAGTGATGGGCTCCATGCCTATTTTGTTCACTCTTATCATTTTGAATGTGAAAAGCCGCAAGAGCTAATAGCCACAACCGATTATGGTAGCCCTATCACCGCAATGATTGGTCGCGATAATATTGTTGGTACGCAGTTTCATCCTGAAAAAAGCCAACGCCTCGGTTTACAATTAATTGCCAATTTTCTGGAGTGGATGCCTTGATACTTTATCCTGCTATCGATTTAAAACAAGGTCAATGCGTGCGTCTTGTCAAAGGTGATATGAATGCAGCTACCCTTTATAATGAAGACCCTGCCGCGCAAGCTTTAAGCTTTGAACAACAAGGCTTTGAATGGTTGCACGTCGTGGATCTAGATGGCGCTTTTGCTGGTAAATCCATGAATGGTGATGCGGTTGACGCAATTTTAAAAGCGACTAAAAATCCCGTGCAACTTGGCGGTGGTATCCGCACAATTGAGCATATTGAAAATTGGCTTAGCAAGGGGCTTGCCCGTGTTATCCTTGGCACTGTTACTGTGCGTGATCCTGCCCTTGTGCGGGAAGCTTGCCGATTATTTCCAGGCCATATTGCTGTTGGCATTGATGCGCGCAAGGGCAAGGTAGCTGTTGAAGGCTGGGCGGAAGAATCAGAACTTGACGTAATTGACCTTGCCAAACAATTTGAAGGCGCTGGCGTTGCCGCTATCATCTACACTGATATTGATCGCGATGGCATTTTGAGCGGTATTAATTTTGATGAAACCTTGCGACTTGCCAATGCGGTTACCATTCCCGTCATTGCCTCGGGTGGGCTTGCTTCCATTGATGATGTTAAACGCCTAACCCAAAGCGATGCGGCGATTTTAAACGGTGCTATTTCTGGTCGCGCTTTATATGACGGGCGTATTAATCCACATGAGGCATTACAATTGCTTAAAAATGGCAATGCGACAAGCAATTCTTGAAAGGGCATAAAATGAGCTTGAAAGCACGGGTTATTCCTTGTCTTGATGTAAAAGATGGCCGCGTTGTCAAAGGCGTCAATTTTGTTGACTTAATTGACGCTGGTGATCCAGTTGAAGCTGCCCGCGCTTATGATGCGGCTGGGGCTGATGAATTATGTTTTCTTGATATTACCGCATCGTCCGATAATCGCGAAACTATATTTGATGTTGTCGCCCGCACCGCAGAACATTGCTTTATGCCTGTAACCGTTGGTGGCGGCGTGAGACGAGTTGAAGATATGCGCAATTTATTATTGGCAGGTGCCGACAAGGTCGCGATCAACACCGCTGCGGTACAAAATCCTGATCTTGTCTCACAAGGTGCGGATAAATTTGGCAATCAATGTATTGTTGTGGCGATCGATGCCAAATGCGTAAACCCGCAAGACGAAAACCCGCGCTGGGAAATTTTTACCCATGGTGGACGTACAGCAACCGGCATTGATGCCATCGCCTTTGCACAAGACATGGTAAAACGCGGTGCTGGCGAAATCTTGCTAACCTCAATGGATCGTGATGGTACCAAATCAGGCTATGATATTGCACTTACCCGGACGATCGCCGATGCGGTATCGGTACCAGTAATTGCATCTGGCGGCGTTGGCACATTAGAGCACATGGTTGAAGGCATTCGTGATGGCCATGCAACAGCGGTGCTTGCGGCTTCGATCTTCCATTTTGGCACCTATTCAATTCGTGAAGCCAAACATTATATGGCAAAAGCAGGGTTGCCTATGCGACTTGACCCCGTTGGCGACAATAATTGAGATAATGATATGAGTGAATTTACCTTAAAGACTTTAACCAATATTGTTGGTACGCGCGCCAAAGTTACCGATGGCAGCTCCTATACGGCAAGTCTTGTTGAAAAGGGCATGACCAAAGCCACTAAAAAGCTTGGAGAAGAAGCAGTTGAAACGGTGATTGCAGCCCTTGCCGAAGATAAGCATCATTTAATTGGCGAGAGCGCTGACCTTCTTTATCATCTTGCTGTTGTTTGGGAGATTGCGGGCATTAATGTTGATGATGTTATGGCCGAATTAAACAAACGAACGGCGCAAACTGGCTTGCAAGAAAAGGCGGCACGTCAGCCATGAATAATAATGCCCTTGCAATCGAAATGCCTGATTTAAGCTATGATGTATTAAACGGTCAATATTCTCCTTATAGTCTTTTTTCGGCAGAAGAATGGGCAAAATTTCGCGCTGATACGCCATTAACCCTGACATTTGATGAAGTTAAGCGGTTACGTTCTATTGGCGATCCAATCGACCTTGACGAAGTGCAACGCATTTATCTATCACTATCGCGCTTGCTTTATGCCCATGTAGAATCTTCGCAGCGGCTTTTTAGGCAACGCAGCGATTTTTTACGCATGCAGAATATTCCTAAAACGCCTTTTATTATTGGCATTGCGGGATCTGTTGCGGTTGGCAAATCAACCACTGCACGTATTTTGCAAGAACTGCTTAAGCGCTGGCCCACGAGCCCTAAGGTTGACCTTGTAACCACAGATGGATTTCTATATCCTAATGACGTGCTACGCGCTGAAAACCGCATGGAACGCAAAGGCTTTCCAGATAGCTACGACACAGGTAAAATTTTACGTTTTTTAAATGACATTAAAGCTGGCCGCCACATGGTACCGGCTCCTCTTTATTCACATTTAAGCTATGACGTTTTGGAGGGTGAATATATCACCATTGACCAACCGGACATTCTTATTTTTGAAGGTATCAATGTTTTGCAAGTACGCGACTTGCCAAGCGGTGGGCGGGCTATTCCCTTTGTTTCAGATTTTTTTGATTTTTCCATTTATATTGATGCTGATACAGCCATGATTAATAAATGGTATTTAGAGCGTTTTAAACGCCTACGCGAAACCGCTTTTCAAAACCCTCAATCATTTTTTCATCGCTATGCAAGCCTAAGTGATGATGCGGCAGGTGCAATGGCACAAGGCTTATGGGATAATATCAACCTAAAAAACTTAGAAGAAAATATTTTACCCACCAGGCCAAGAGCAAGTCTCATTTTGCGCAAAGGTCAAAATCATTTGGTTGAAAAAGTTGCGCTTAGAAAGCTGTAAAGACATATTCTTTTAAATTGAATAAAAAGCAAGATTGTTTTGCATTCCATATATTTTAGTTCTTTTTCATTTGCTTGTCGCAACCGTAATGCTGGCACAATCAAAATATTGATTGAACATGGTGCAATTAATCACCATATTAATAAGCCTTATTGTAATGACTAAAACTTAAACATTTTAAAGTTTTTTAACCACAAAGGCTCTGGTCTTTGTGGTTTTTTGTTTTCAACACCACATAAATAAAAGCATGTTTTTTAAAACCTGTGCAATGAGCATGTCACTTAAAATAGACAATAAATCAAGTATTTTAGGATTCACATTTATGATAATATGTGTTTTACTAGTCTACTACGGGATAAAAAACATTCCTTACGCCATTGAACAATTTATGCTTTAGTCTGGCAAATATCGATGGTCTTAAAAACAGGCAAAAAAGCCCAGGCTTTAATATTTCAATGTTAAGGCACATTAATAATAATAATTTCGACAAGGCTGAAAACCATTAATAAAGGTCAATGAGATGATTTTTCTTCCTTTTTCAACAAAAAATAGTCAACTCATTGCAGAATTATCAGAATGTTATCTACAAAAATGGGTATATGAAAACCAAAATTTGGACATTTATATTGAGAGTGAGAATTTTAACATTCAATTGCAAACTACTTGCGAATTCTTACAAGCTGAAAGATTGAGCGAATTTAGGAGTAAGAATATATGTCGATTGCAAATTATTAATATAAAAGATATATTTAATACAATTAATGGTTACTATGTTCCTCCCATTGATTTTCATACATTGATGAAATACAAAAAATATTCCTATATATACGGAACAAAAAATGATAAAAATTATATATTTGAACTAATTGGATATAGAGATTTATTATCATTTACAATTAATAATTTAAATGACATCAAATATATATTAAAATAATGATCTTAACCCATGTATTATTCTTGTGAAAGGATCTATTAAATTTTCAAAGCAGAAACACTTTATGGTAGATGTTACTTCCCTTAAACCTCATCCTACAACTGGGCTCAGAATTAATATCAATAAGCCTCATATGTCTATTGAAAATTTACCCTATAAGAATGTTGTATTGATTGGGTTACAACAAAACCAATTACCGGAAAGCCTTATTTTAAATCTTGCTAAAAATGGTAATCAGAATTTCTTTATCTATGGTAGCGATGCCAATAAAATTGAAGATTACATTGATGACATTTTAATTGATAATAATCTATTTTGCACAACAAGCGCTAATGATGAGCTTGATGAGTGCATCTTGCTATTTTCCAATGAATTTTATCAATATGGTGAGGGCGCGCTAGCAAATAGCAGCCATCTTATTATTTATGATGAAAAATATACTGATATTGCCATCATTTTTAAAAACTTAAAAAAATATAACTTGTTCACATCAATATCTAAAGGACAAGAACAAAGTTAGTTTTTCAATTTTATCTTTTAACTTGATTTTTTTCAAAAAATAGGCGGATTATCATATATTAATCCGACTTAAGTTTAAGCAAATAATACGTCACAGATTATAGCAAGATTATTTTTGAAATTAAAAGGTGCTTTATGAATATTCATTTAAATATTACTTTCACCACCAATCTAGCAGCCACAAGTTTACCCATATTTTTTACAAATGAGCGCGATTTTGCAACGCTGCCGCTATCAAATTTCAGCGCAAATTGGCTAAAAGCACAAAATTTTAAAGCAAAATCAGGGGCATTTGCATTATTACCTAACGAACAAGGCGATCTTTGTGGCGCAGTACTCATAAACTGTCCAGACAATGGCGCTTTTATTACTGGAAAATTAGCAGACGCCTTACCCGATGGTGATTGGCATTTTCATGATGACCAAAATTTGCAGCACTTACACTATTTAGGGCTTGCCTTAGGTGCTTATAAATTTAATCGCTATTTGAAACAACCAAGTGAAAAGGCTTTACGCTTTTTTGTGCCAAGCCACATTGATAATAAAGCGCTATTAAGCCAAGCTGAAAGCACAATACTTGTACGCAATCTCATCAATACCCCAACCAATGATATGGGGCCTGACCAGCTTGAAAACATTGTCCGCATGCTTGGCAATCAATTTGGCGCGTCAGTCCATGCCGTTATTGGTGATGATTTGCTGTCACAAAATTTTCCGCTTATTCATGCGGTTGGCCGTGCAAGCGCTATTGCGCCGCGTTTGATTGAACTTAACTGGGGGCGGCAAGATGCGCCCAAAATAACTCTTGTTGGTAAGGGTGTTTGTTTTGATACTGGTGGTCTTGATATTAAACCAGCAAGCGGCATGTTATTAATGAAAAAAGACATGGGCGGCGCTGCAAATGTTATTGGTCTTGCCCAAATGATTATGGAGCAAAGGCTCGATGTGCGCTTAAAACTACTCATCCCTGCAGTGGAAAACTCAATTGCTGGCAATGCATTTCGCCCAAGCGATATTTTAATCAGCCGCAAAGGCTTAACTATTGAAATTGGCAATACCGACGCAGAAGGAAGACTGGTACTCGCCGATGCGCTTGCCTATGGCGATGAAGATGCACCCGATTTAATCATTGACATGGCAACATTAACCGGCGCCGCGCGTGTTGCCTTAGGGCCTGATTTGCCACCATTTTATAGCCATGACCAAAATTTGGTTAACGCAATTAACGCGCAAAGCCTTGCTCAACATGACCCAGTTTGGCAATTGCCACTTTGGCCTGCTTATAAGAAACATCTCGATTCACCGATTGCCGATTTAAACAATGTCACAAGCGGTGGATTTGCTGGATCAATCACTGCAGCCTTGTTTTTAAACCAGTTTGTAGAACAAGCAAAATCTTGGGCGCATTTTGATATTTACGGTTGGACACCAACAGCACGCCCAAGTTTTCCAAAAGGTGGTGAAGCACAAGGCATAAGAGCACTTTTTGCTGCGATTAAGCTATTATATTGTAAATAATCTTTGCAAATTAGAAGGCCAAATAAATGGAAAAACTTGATCCTCGCCTTAATGCCTATCGTGATGACCTTGCAGATATCACCTTAAAAGGACGCGTTAATGCACAAAAATTCGTTGAAGGTGTTAAACATCGTATTATTGCGCCAGTAAGCGATATTAAAAAAGCCGCTAACTTTTCTAGTTCTACTTTAAGCCAAATGTTACTTGGTGATGAAGCACTCGTTTTTGAAAATCACAATGATTTTTGCTTTATCCGTTCATTGCAAGATGGCTATGTCGGATATGTCGCCAGTAGTCATATCAGCGTTGACAAACGTCCCCTCACCCACCGCGTTAAAGTACCGCGCAGTTTTATTTACCCAATGGCAGATTTAAAAACGCCACCAATTGACGCCATTTCGATGAATTCCAAACTAACCATTGATGGTTTTGAAGAAACACGCGGCACGCGCTATGCTATGCTTGAAGATGGCAAAGCAATCATTGCCGCGCATATTGAGCCAATTGATGTGCGTGCCCTTGATTTTGTTTGTATTGCAGAAAGCCTCATCCATACGCCCTATTTATGGGGGGGCACATCAGCCTTTGGTATTGATTGCTCCGGCCTTGTGCAATTATCCTTTGCAATGGCTGGTCGTAATGTCATGCGCGATAGTGATATGCAACAACATTCCATCGGCCATGAAATACCAGAAGGCTTGCCAAGCGAGCGTGGTGATCTTGTCTTTTGGCAAGGACATGTTGCTATTATGATTGATAAGGATAACCTCATTCATGCCAATGGTGCTTCCATGGATGTACGGATTGAGCCATTAAATGAGGCTATCTCGCGTATTGCCAAGCTTTATGGCCGCCCAACCTGCTATCGCAGGCCTGAAAGCCTGTAAGCGACAATTCTACGTGTCTTTTTAGGCAACAAATCCAACAGATAAGCGCCTACATTCGGCGCTTACTTTTTTGGTTTTTGCAACTTCAATCTTGCCGATTTCACTGGTGTTGTTAACATGGGTTCCGCCACAGGGCTGAATATCAATATCGGCAATTTTTACCAATCGCACCTTATCATTATTTTGCGGTGGCGCCGCGTTTAATGTGCGTACAAGCTGAGGATTTTGCGCCAGCTCATTATTGGTGATGAAATCTTGACTTATTTCCAAAGCATATTCAATATATTGGCTTAACTTGCCATTGATAAGATCCTTATCAAAAGCATCGGTTGTTACAAAATCAAGCCGCGCAGCAGTATCGCTAATTTGGCAACCATTAACTGGGTAGGGTAAAATCGCGCATAAAAGATGGGCTGCGCTATGCATCTTCATGATATTATAGCGATATGCCCAATCAATATTACAGATAACAGGCAAATTTAATAAGCTACCGCGATCAAGTGGCGTATCGCACGCAATAATATGAAAAACCCCTTGTTCATTGCTGATTGGATGAGATTTTATAACTTTTTCAACTTTAAAAACTGTTCCATTAGATAAGACAATTTCGCCTCTATCACTTAATTGGCCGCCACTCTCTGCATAGAAAATTGTTTGATCGAGCACCACGATATTATCAAAAACATCAATAATTTTTGCCTCGCATTGTTTAAGATAGGCATCATTAATATGTAGTTTTAACGTATCAACCATGAGGCTATTTCCTTTTAACGAGATAAATTCCAACCAAAACGATAAACATTGCCAGTACTTCCATCCATGTCAAACTTTCATGGAAAAACAAAAACGCATAAATTGCCGAAATAACCGGCTGAGTTAAAACAAGAATAGAGGCAAAAGAGGCAGAAATACGCCCCAAACTGTAACTTAAGCCACCTTGCCCTAAAATTTGAGAAAAAACCGTTAGTCCAAGAATTGGGAAAAAAGCATGCCATGTATTGGGAAATTGAATGCCTTCAGTCATCAAGCATATGAAAAATAGTGTCACAATTGAACCAAGGCCACTATAAAACATGATTTGCACAGCACTAGTACGGTTACGCAATTTATAAACCATCAACAAAAATAGCGCGTAAAATATTGAGGTTAAAAAGGCAAGACTATCACCAAGCAGATTAACTGATGTAATTGTGGATTTACCGCTAACTAGCAAGACTACGCCAATTAGAATAACAATCGCCCCCAAAAAGAAATTGGGCGATGTTGGTTCTTTATAAATAAAATAACATACTGGAATAATAATTAAAGGCACAAAATTGGCTAAAAGATTGGCATTAGCAACAGTTGTATAATGAAAAGAAATATTCCAAATTGCTAAATCACCGGCCAAAAAGCCACCGGCAATTGCCAAAAGGATAAAATCCTTGCCCGATAGTGGCTTATAGCTTGTTGTTGATTTTTCATAAAGTAAAAATGGCAGTAAAATTGGAATACTAAATACAATGCGCCATAGGCCAGTATTAATCGGCCCTAGATCACTCATTCGCACAAAAATACCACCTGATGCCAAGCAGCTAACAAATAGCAGAACAAGCAAAACATCACGGCTATTATTGGTTCTATTATTTGTCACTCTTTTCCCACACTTATAAATGATTAATATTTTTGACAGATCATCATTATGAGAAAAATTTGCTATAAATCTATAATAAAAATAAAATATTATTATTTTTAAAATCTATACATGGGTTTTAAATGACAAAGCCACTATATAAAATAAAAACGTATAAAACAAAAGCAAAGTGCAAAAACACAATCCTAACAAAGAAAATTATGCACGTTTCCAGTCGATATGGTGAGCAAGGACACTTACTGCTAAATCGATATTATTTTTGCGTAAAGCATCTAAAATGGCACGGTGATCGCGGTCACTTGGTGCTTCCCATTCGGCTCGCCAGCCAGAAAAAACAAAGCGTGCGCTAGCAATATGCAATTCATCAATCGTGCTCATTAATCGCGGCATGTTGCAAGGCGCAAGGATAGAGCGGTGAAATTGCCGATTAGCATCTTCCCAAGTAGCAACATCGCGGGCCGCCTCTCCCAAACTTGTTAATTCTTCAGCCTTTTCTAAAATGGCAGGCGTTAAATGTGGAGCTGCATGGCGCAAAGCCAAAGCCTCTAATGATGCGCGCATTTGCGCCACTTCGCGCATGTCATCCTTAGTAAAGGAAGAAACCCTAACGCCGCGCCTTGGTAAGCTTACCACCAAGCCCATAGCTTCTAAACGGCGAAACGCTTCACGCACCGGCACATGGCTGGTTGAAAACTCAATTGCGATATGGTCTTGCCGCAATTTTTCATCAGCTTGCATCTCGCCGCGAATAATCCGCTCGGCAAGGATTTTAGCAATATTATCAGCGATTGGTTCTTGAAGCGTTTTTTCCATGATCCAATAGATAATTCATTATTTTATGAAGTCGATTGTTAATTTGCCTTTTTAACAGTTAAATCAACCATGCTTGTTTAAATATATTTTGGCAAGATGGCTTGTTATACAGCCAAATTGATCATTTAGTGTGATAGCCGTAGACGTTTCACTATGGCTCATCAACCAAGCGGTTAGCTGCATGCGCCGCATCATGATGAGATGAGGCAAGGATTCAATCATATCTTTATCGGGCTCACTTACCTTTGAATAGCCACTCAACCATTGATCTTGCAACAAGGGCACGATCGGCTCATTTTCGATAAAACTGATAGCATTGGCAAAATCCAAACCAAGCCAAGAAAAGCCGCAATCGTCAAAATCAATAATCGCTAATTCATTCCCATGCATAAGCAAATTGGCAAGGCGCAAATCGGCGTGTAAAAGCGAAAATTTTGTGCCTTTATTTGTTAGCGCTTCACAGGCATTTTTTAATTGCGCATCGCAAATTTCAAGTAGGGCTTTATTTTGTTCGTCAAGCCTTGCTGCTCGCCAATTACCCCAATAGGCATTTTTACCAATCATGGTTTCATAGGCCCAGCTTTTGCGGGTAAAAATATTTTTACTATTAGCAGCTTGAGATGGCCAGTCTCGTGTTATGCTATGTAACTGCGCCGCTAATCCGCCTAATTTATTAAACCATTGTGGTAAATTATCAGATATTTTAGGCTCAATACCTTCGATAAATGAAAAACAGGCAATTCGCCAATCAATGCCTTCTGCACGAATCGTTAAAAAATATTGATTATCTTTGGTTTTATAAATATGGGGCAAAATAATATTGCCTTGTTGTTCAACCTTTTGCATGAATTGCAATTCGCTTAATATCTCTGCATTGCTATGATAATGCGGTCGATAAACACGAAGCACACGTTTTTGCCCCTTATCTTGAATAATGAAGGTGGCATTTTCTGAATAGGTAAGCAAAGCAACTTCAGCATTGGAGTGAAAGCCCCAATGCCTAATATTATCCTTAACAAGGGCGGCTAAAAACGCTAATCTGTGACGGGTATAAAACATGGTTTAACGGCGCAACAGAAACACAGCTTGTTGCCCAAACATATTAAGGGCAGCTTCTGGCAGCCGAAAACTCACGCGCTCGCCAGAGCGTTTAAGCACCACTCTTTCCTCAATGTTCCCATTTAACTCACGCACCGTATCCAAAAAATCCTCAATCGTACAAAAATGGATATTGGGCGTGTCATACCAACTATAAGGTAATTCTTTGGTAACCGGCATTCTACCGCGAAATAACAGTGAAGCGCGCACTCGCCAATAGCCAAAATTGGGAATCGACACAATGACATGTTTGCCAATACGCAGGAGATTATCGAGTACATTTTTAGGATTGCGTGTTGCCTGCAAAGTTTGGGATAATATCACATAATCAAAGGCTTGATCGGGATAATAGATAAGGTCACTATCGGCATCACCTTGAATAACCGATAGGCCGCGTGCCATGCAAAGATCGACGCCCTCTTGTGATAATTCAACACCGCGCCCATCAATTTTTTTTCGCTCAATCAACAATTCAAGCAATGAGCCATTACCGCAGCCAACATCAAGGACGCGTGTTTGTGGCTGCACTAGCGAGGCAATGACGTCAAAATCCACACGCGAAAGACTGGCACTAAGATTTGCTATGTCACTCATCTTTTAGCCCTCTTGCTTTAGCAGCCGATGCAACAAAACCATTAATTGCCGAAAACATTATTGGTTCATCCAGTAAAAATGCGTCATGTCCTTTATCGGTTTCAATTTCAACAAAGGAAACCGCTGCCCCCGCAGCATTTAGCGCGTGAACAAAACTGCGGCTTTCTTTGGTAGAAAACAACCAATCAGATGAAAAAGAAGCAACAAACACCCGCGATTTAATGCCGGCAAAGGCTTTTGACAATTGGCCATCATGCTCGCTAGCAAGATCAAAATAGTCCATAGCGCGGGTGAGATAGAGATAGGAATTGGCGTCAAAACGTTCAACAAAAGAACTTCCTTGGTGGCGTAAATAGCTTTCGATCTGGAAATCCGCATCAAATCCATAGGTGATATTACTACGATTTTGCAAATTGCGACCAAATTTGCGATGTAAGGCATCTTCTGACAAATAGGTGACATGCGCAGTCATACGCGCGACACTTAAACCTTTGCGTGGCACAGTGCCTTTTTCTAAATAGCGACCTTCATGAAAATTGGGGTCAGCCATAATCGCTTGCCGGCCAATTTCATCAAAGGCAATATTTTGCGCTGAATGGCGTGCGCCACTTGCCAAAATAATCGCCGAGAACATACGACTATGATAGCTTGATGCCCATTGCAACACTTGCATGCCTCCCATGGAGCCACCAATAACCGCAAATAATGTATCAATACCCATATGATCAATAAGCATGGCTTGCGCCCGTACCATATCACCAATGGTAATTACCGGAAAATCAAGTGCGTAAGGAAGTCCTGTTTGCGGATTAAGTGATGCTGGGCCAGATGAGCCTAAACATGAACCAATAACATTGGAGCAAATAACATAATATTTGTTTGTATCGATTATTTTGCCAGGGCCAACCAATGATTCCCACCAACCTGGTTTACCGGTAACCGGATGATCATTAGCAACATGTTGATCGCCGGTTAAAGCATGGCAAATAAGAATAGCATTGCTTTTATCTGCATTTAAAGTGCCATAATCTTGATAGGCAATTTGAAAGGGTGACAATGTCACGCCGCTATCAAGAATAAGGGGATTATCGGGGCCAAACTTGACAATTTTGCTGTCAGGCTGCACCGCTTGGGCAAGCATAATGCCACCCGCAGGATTGGGTATTGAATTGTTCATTTCGGTTGCACCGTCTAGAAAGAGTTAATGCGGTGATATTAGCCATAACTCAATCAATTTTACAATGTATTTTTGCATAAGTATTAGTTTTGCTAAATACGAAATAAAAAGCTGTTCGCCCCGCTTTAGGGCGCACAGCTTCTTAATGACTTAATTTTGATAGATTTAACCAAGCACTTTTTTAGTCGCAATGGTTGAATCAGCATTTAAGGTATAAACAATTGGCACACCAGTCGCTAGCTCAAGCTTTACCACCTCATCAGGGGTTAAGCCTTCAAGTGCCATAATTAATGCTCGTAATGAATTACCATGGGCCGCAACAAGCACTGATTCACCGCGCAAAACATGCGGTTGAATTTTATGGATATAATAAGGCCAAACACGCGCGCCAGTATCACGTAAACTTTCACCTGCTGGTGGTGCAATATCATAGGAACGGCGCCAAATATGAACTTGATCTTCACCCCATTTTTGACGAGCATCATCTTTGTTAAGACCTGATAAATCACCATAATCGCGCTCGTTCAAAGCTTGGTCGCGGATGGTTTGCAAATTCGGCTCGCCAATCTCGTCTAAAATATGTTGGCAGGTCACCTGTGCGCGGCTTAAAGCTGAAGTAAAGGCAATATTAAACTGAAGTCTTTCTGCCTTTAATTTTTGGCCTGCGCTAATAGCCTCTTGATGACCTTGCTCGGTCAATCCTGGATCACGCCAGCCAGTAAAAAGATTTTTAAGATTCCATTCGCTTTGACCATGACGGACAAGTACAAGTGTGCGTTGCATATCTGTTTCTTCCTTTTGCGAGATTGGATTTTATAAAATAGTTAAACTAATTACTTGTGCTAAGCTTCAAGCCCCAACACATCAGCCATAGAATAAAGGCCATGCGGCTTGTCTTGCGCCCAAAGTGCAGCTTTTATTGCCCCACGAGCAAAAATTGAGCGATTTTCGGCAATATGCGATAAAACAATGCGTTCGTTTTCACCCGCAAATATAACTGAATGTTCACCAATTACTGTGCCACCACGCAAGGCGGCAAAACCAATTGTGCCCGCTTCACGCGCACCAGTAATACCATCGCGGCCACGCACACTTACTTCGTTTAAGTTTTGCTCGCGTCCTTTTGCTGCGGCATCACCCAATAAAAGCGCGGTACCTGATGGCGCATCAACCTTTTTACGGTGATGCATCTCCACCACTTCAATATCAAAGTCATCTATATCTAAGGCTTTTGCTGCTTGCTTGACAAGGCTTGCCAAAAGATTGACCCCAAGGCTCATATTACCGGATTTAACAATCTTTGCATGGCGAGAAGCCGCTAAAATAGCCGCTTCGTCTTTTTGTTCAAATCCCGTTGTGCCAATAACATGGACAATGCGCGCTTGTGCTGCAAAGCCAGCATAAACAAGACTAGAAACAGGTGATGTAAAATCGATAACGCCATCAACTGCTGCAAAAGCTGCCAATGCATCATCGGTTATTTTTATGCCATTTTCTTCCAGTCCAGCAAGAAGCCCTGCATCTTTGCCAATAAGGTCGGAACCACTACGCTCAATTGCAGCGCCAAGCTCTGCGCCGTCAATTTCGTTAATTGTGCGAATTAATTCGCGCCCCATACGCCCACCGGCACCAACAACTGCAAGCCGCATTAAAATCTCCTTTAACTCATCTATTCTATAATGGACTTTAGCCAGAAAGAACGCAACTATCAAAAGAGAAAACATGCAAATTTATTTTAAGAAAAATAATCAATATTCACTAAATAATCCTTTGGATTTTTAGCCAAACCTGCCATGCCTGTTAAAGCAGAATTTGAATCCTTTATGATAAAAATTGGCATATCCTGCATCAACCATTGATGGGGAGCTTTGTTTTCAAATTCATCACGAAATATACTTTCATCAAGCAAAGGCAAAAGCCGTGGTACAATGCCACCGCCAATATAAACGCCGCCCTTTGCCTTAAAAATAAGTGCAATATTGCCAGCAATACGCGCCAACCACTTTAAAAACAAATCTATCGCTTGCCGTGCCAAATGATTATTATCATGTAAAGCTGCATGGCTGACCTTGTCGGCAGATGTAAAACCAATCACAACACCATTCTTTTTGCAAAATGCATGATATATGGCTAAAAGCCCACGCCCACTTAAAACTTCTTCTGCGGTTAAGCGCCCTTCAAGTAATGGTAGATATTTAAAAAGCGCAAATTCATCTTCACCCTTTAAAGGAAAATCGATATGCCCACCTTCACCAGCAATTGGTAAATATTGCCCTTTAAATGAAATAAGCCCAGCAACACCAAGGCCTGTACCTGGACCTAAAATTGCCCGCGATGCATTGCTTCCATGTATTTTACCGCCAATTTGCTGCAATTGTGCAGCTGGTAAAACTGTTGTGGCTAAAGCCTGTGCCTCAAAATCATTTAGCAAACATATGGCTTTTAAATCCAAACTTTTGGCCAAGGCTTGTTTATCAATAAACCACGTGGAATTAGTGAGCTTTGGTGCCACCCCATCAATTGGCCCTGCCCAAGCAATGATGAGTGTTTTAGGAGATTTTTTAAGATGAGGTAAAATATTACGCTTAATCGCCTGATCTATATTATCAAAATCAGCAGTTTTTAAACTATCAAACAACAAAAGTTCACTTGCACTATCTGTTAGATAAGCAAAGCGCGCATTAGTGCCGCCAATATCGGCAATTAAAACAGGAAAGATAATTGATTTTTCCTCGTGCATTTTACCTCACTCAGTATGTTATTTATCTATTCATTAAGCAGGGCAGCGCAAGCTTTTGGTAAGTCAGATACCATCATTTCTTTTGGTTGCTCTTCTTCCTCTGTCGGCTTTTTAGGTGTTTTGGGTACCCAAGGCTCATCAGTAAACCACCATGCTAAAGCAGAACCACAGCCATCACCCTTGGGTACTGGCGGCTGCGAAACACAAGCAGGAGATCCAGGTTGGCATTTTAACCGAACATGGAAATGCCAAATATGCCCCCAATAAGGGCGCACTTTGCCAAGCCATGCACGGTCGCCCGTTGCTGTTTCACAAAGCTGCTTTTTAATGCCAGGATGCACAAAAATACGATCGACTAGTGGGCTAGAGGCGGCATCCCGAATGAGAAAACCATGGGCAGGTGTCCATTTTTTGGGGTCAACATAAAGGCTTTTACCTTTAAGCATAGATACGCCTTGCATATTTTCACGTTCTTTAGCGCTTAATTTACGCGCTGGCATTGGCATCAACCAAATATCGGCATCCATACCAATTTGATGCGAGGCATGGCCTTGCGGCATTGGCCCACCACGTGGCTGTGAAATATCGCCAATTAATAAACCGCGCCAACCATCTTTGGCGGCGTCACGTGATAATTGCTGCAAAAATGCAATTGTCGTTGGATGTCCCCAATTGCGATTGCGCGACAAACGCATAACTTGCCAATTGGGGCCATCAATGGGCATCTGCATTGCACCTGATAAACAGCCTTTGGAATAAAACCCAATCGCCTTTGGCTCACCGCCTGTTGGCGTTTTTTGGGCGCTGAAAGCTTGTTTTGCAGGCTGATCAGCTTGTGCAATACCTGCATAAGAAAGACCAAACAGACTTAGGCTACATAAAGCCAGATAAAATTTAAAACTCTTTTTCATGCTGCCGCCTTTCTTAATTAACCGCATCATTTGCAACAAGCTATACCGCTTTTTTGTTGCAAATCTATTTTTACCTAGCGCATTTTGCGAACACAAAACCGCTTACGCACTTTTGTTGCAAATGTATTTTTAATTAACGCATTTTGCGAACACAAAACCGCTTACGCACTTTTGTTGCAAATGCTTATTCCCTTTCCCAACTATTATCACGCCACATGCCATTAAGCGCATCGCGATAGTTTGGATATTTGAAATCATAACCACTTTGTCTTAATTTTTTATTGGAGACAACCTTGTTATCGCCATAAAAAGAGCGTGCCATGGGTGACAAATCTGCTTTTTCAAAGGGTACTTCAACCGGCGGCTCAACCCCCATAATTTGAGCTGCATAAGTAATGACATCTTGCGGTGGTGAAGGCTCATCATCTGCAACATTAAAAATGCCGCCTAAATGATGTTGTGCAAAATAGTGTAAAACACCGGCAATATCATTACTATGGATGCGGCTAAATTTTTGCCCAGGCTTAATAATCCGGTTAGCTGTGCCATTTTTAAGCTTATTAAAGGCATTGCGGCCAGCACCGTAAATGCCGCCCAAACGTAAAATTGCAACCTTGGCATTAAGTTTTTTGCCCAAGTCAAGCCAATTTTGCTCAACTATAACCCGCATTTCATTGCGTTCCGTCGTTGGCTTGCAACTGCTTTCTTCATCAACCACATTGCCTTGATGGTCACCATAAACGCCAACGGTTGATAAATAGCCAATCCATTGCAATTTTGGTAACAACACATCAATGTCTTTAACTTGTAATACTGGGTCGCCTGTTTCATTGGGCGCCGCAGACACGATAAGATGGGTGGTGTCGGATAATTCTGCGATAATTTCCGCGCTTAAATTGACGCCATCAAAAATATAGGGCTTTACGTTAGCATCTTCCAAAAGCTCGAATTTACCAAATTTGCGCGTTGTACCTGCTACCGCTTCTTTATTTAGCTTTGCAAAAGCTCGTGCGCTAAATCCTGCACCAAAAATAAAAAACTTCATGACATTATTCCCCATTCAATTTTAACCATATCATCATTTTCTTGGCGCATGTGCAATTGACGAAGGCCATCAAATTCGTTTGATGACATAAGTTCCTTTAATGCCCAAACAGCCATAGAGCGGACAAGAACATCACCATCATTTAAATGCGCCTTAATATCCTCAATAAATGTTCTATCATTGCTATTACCAGCTGCCAATAAAACATTGCGAATGAACCTATTTCGCCCAATGCGTTTTATTGGTGAGCCCGAAAAAAACTGGCGAAAATTCGCATCATCAAAACCAAGTAAAAACCGCAAATCTGGTTCCATAAGTTCTGGCCGTGCTTGCAATTTAATCTCATTGGTGTGTTGGGCAAACTTATTCCATGGGCAGGCCGCTAAACATTCATCGCAACCATAAATACGGTTACCAATGGCTTTACGAAATTCATGCGGGATTTGCTCTTTAAGCTCAATCGTCAGATAAGATATGCAACGGCGTGCATCTAATTGATAGGGAGCTGGAAAAGCATTGGTCGGGCAAGAATTAAGACAGGCTTTGCAGGAGCCGCAGCGGTCAATTTCGGCTTCATCAACGGGCAGCTCAAGGGTTGTAAAAATAGAGCCTAAAAACAACCAAGCACCAAATTCGCGGCTAACAAGATTGGTGTGCTTTCCCTGCCAGCCCAGTCCTGCAGCAACAGCCAAAGGCTTTTCCATCACTGGTGCGGTATCTACAAAAACCTTAACCTCACCACCAGCGCGTGACGCGAAACGCGACGCTAGTTGTTTAAGCCGTCCTTTGATCAAATCATGATAATCACGATGGCGAGCATAAACGGATATATTTCCCTTATCTTTGCTATTTGCATCCAAGCGTGGATCATGCTCTGGTCCATAATTAACCCCCAGCATAATGACAGAACGCACTTCTGGCCAAAGATTTTGTGGGGATTGACGCCGTTCCAGTGTCTCTCTCATCCAATCCATATCGCCATGATAGCCACGCTCAACCGCTATCTTTAAACGATCACCGGCATCAAGTACCGATTTTGGATTAGCAATGGCAAAAAGGTCAAAACCATGCGCCTTTGCTTCGCTAGCAATAAATTGTTTAAGCTTTACAGCCTTATCAAAAGTCAAGGTCTGCATAATGAGCGACCGGCATAAGACCACGAATGCGATCATTTAACAATGGACGGAAAGACGGGCGAGACTTTAAGCGAGCATACCAATCACGCGCGGCGGGATAATGGCTCCAATCAATTTCGCCCATATAATCAAGCACCGATATAGAAGCAGCTGCAGCAAGATCACCATAGGTTAGCGTATAGCCACCAATCCAATCACGCGTCGCGGCAAGCCAATCCAAATATTGCATATGGGGGCGAATATTATTACGTGCGTTGCGCAAAATGGTCGAATCAGGTGCACCACCACCTTGGGCAGTGGTCATTTCACCCTTATAAACTCGTTCACGAACAATATGGATAGTGGCCTCATTTTCAAACTTATTTAAAAACCAGTCAATGACGCGGCGCACTTCGGCGCGTTCTAATGGATTTTGCGGAAAAAATGGTGCGCCACGATTAAAAGTACCGCGCGTTTCATCAAGATATTCGCAAATGACTGTTGCACCACAAATAGCAACTTCGCCTTCTGCAAGCAATACAGGTACAGTACCAGCCAAGTTTAATGCTTTGAATTCACGGCGATTTGCCCATTCATATTCTTCAATTAAATTGGTAGCAACCCCATATTCATTAAGAATAAGGCGGATAAAGCGCGAGGCAGAAGACATGGGATGTTGAAAAAGCGTCAGCATATGCGGCACATTTCGTTCAATTGCAAAAACCTGATTTCAAATTATAGGAAATAAAGCAAATTACATAAAATATTATTTACTTTATTTTGTACTTCATTAACATATTTCAATAGACCAAGCCAAACATGGCTTTGAATTGATCAAGCCAAACATGGTTTTTTATAAGCAAAGCCAAACAGTACCAACAAAGGCATTGCCGCAAAAATTACATTACCCAAAAATACATTGCCAAAAAAATACATTACTTGTGCATAATGACTTTTAGCGAAAACGTCTAGCCAAACCAGTTATAATAAATTAGTTACTAAATAAATATTTTTTAACGCCTTGTTTTATTTTAATGTCTTATAAAGCCAATATATAGCTTTTACCAACCAACGTCATTTAACATTTTACCTTTGCACCAATAGGCTCACTATGGATCTTTATCAAATTTTTAATTCGTTTTTCCTAGGACTTATTGAAGGATTAACTGAATTTATTCCCGTTTCTTCAACTGGCCACCTTATTTTAATTGGCCATTTTTTAGGATTTAACTCTCCACAAAAAACCTTTGAGATTCTCATTCAACTTGGCGCTATTTTAGCAATTTTAACCGTTTATTTTGGCAAGCTTGCATTTATTGCCCGCAATTTTACTAGCGATGCTAGCGTGCGCCGGTTTGTCCTTGGTGTTTTATTAGCCTTTTTACCAGCTGTTTTTATCGGCTTTGCTTTACATAGCGTTATTAAAACTTATCTTTTAGCCTCGCCTTTATTGGTTTGTATTTCGCTGATTATTGGTGGCGTAATTCTTTTGGCTGTTGATAAAATGGACCTTAAGCCCCGTTATGATGATGCAACAAAATATCCCCTTGGCATGTGTCTTGCAATTGGCTTTTGCCAGTGCCTTGCAATGATACCGGGCGTGTCGCGTTCTGGCTCGACAATTGTAGCCGCGCTGTTAATGGGAGCCAATAAGCGCTCAGCTGCCGAATTTTCATTCTTTTTAGCCTTGCCTACCATGGCAGGAGCTTTTGCGCTTGAGCTATTTAAAAGCTATCGCGATCTCACATTTAATGACGGGCTATATATTATAATTGGCTTTGTTGTCGCCTTTATTTCCGGCGTTTTTGTTGTCCGCCATCTCCTTGATTATGTATCACGCAAAGGCTTTACGCTTTTTGGCTGGTGGCGCATTATTGTTGGTGTTTTAGGGCTTGCCGCGCTTATGATTTGGTCTTAGACTAAAAGAACATCCTATTTTTAGTTTTTTTTACTAAATGACAGTTTATCGCGGGGGCTTTAGCATCATTAACCATTCATCTAAAATCTGCTAATAGGATAGCATTGTTACAAATATCAACGCGCTGTTGTGAAATAAAATATTGTAATAGCAAATCATAATGGCGTAATTTTTTTGGCCATCAAGGTCATTATCAGCTGCTTTTGCAGCTTAGGATGGTGTATCATGAAAAGGTTTTTAAGTTCATTATTAGTAAGTATTTTCTGCCTTAGTGCTGGCACTGCACTTGCTGCTGATGCCATTACGACTGGAAATGTGAATTTGCGCAATGGCCCAAGTACACGTTACCGCGTGCAAGCAACGCTACCAGCTGGTTATCCAATTAATATTAGTCAATGTCGGGCTAATTGGTGCTTGATCAATGCGGGTGGCTATAGTGGCTGGATTTCAGCCCGTTATATTGCTTATCGGGAAGCAAGACAACCGGTGAGACCTTATGTGCAAAGCCCGGCTCCTGCAGTTGCAATGCCGTTTATTATTGGTGGCTATGATAATTATTACTATCGCAATCGCCACCGCAATTATTATCGCCATCATTATCATCGGCCACCACCGCCTCCAGTCTATCAACGCCCACCTGCAAATTTCCATCGGCCACCTCCTGGATTTCATCGGCCTCCACCAGGGTTTAATAGGCCTCCGCCACCGCGCCCCGGTGTTCAAAGACCACCACAGGGTTACCAAAGACCGCCGGTAAACTATCAACCGCCACAAAGTTACAAACGGCCTATACCAACCTACCAAAGACCACAGCCAAGCTTCAGAAGGGCTCCAAGTCTGTATCAGCAGTAGAGGCGTCAATCAGGCTGTTTTAATCTCAACGAAATCTTACCTAGCCGCATAACAATTCTATATTATAAACTAGGTAAGGTTTTAAATAATTATAAAGCACTTAGCTTAATTACGGAAAATAAGCATTGGCTGCATTTTAGGTTTTGCAATAATTATTTTTAAAAAAGCAAAAGTAATTGAGAATTTTAACAATAAAAAAACTGGCCACTAGAGGACAAGCATGATTTTCCTAACTGATGATACACTGCTATCCTTACTTAATGATGATTGTCCTTATGGTGATATTACCACCCATGGCTTAGGTGTAAGTAATGTTAAAGCACAAATAACTATGTCAGCACGACATGCTATGACCTTATGCGGCATAGAAGAAGCTGCGCGTATGTTTTCGTTGAAAAATATTGAAACAACTTTGTTTTATAAAAGCGGGGATGAGTTAGCAGCTGGTGACGTGATATTAACGGCTAGTGGTCTAGCCGGTGCTATTCACGAAGTATATAAGGTTGCACAAACTTTTATGGAAATTTTATCTGGCATAGCGAGCGCAACAGCAAATATTGTTAAAGAAGCCAAAGCCGGCAATGCTGATTGTCACGTGACATGTACACGCAAACATATGCCGGGCGTTAAGAAAGCGGCATTAAAAGCTATTATTTGTGGCGGCGCAAGTCCACACCGTTTGGGACTCTCTGATTTCGTTCTTATTTTTTCAGAACATCGCAATCTTATGCTGCCAAATATTAGCCTTGAACAATACATTGCTGATTTACGCAATGCCGCACCAGAGCGTAAAATCGCTATTGAAAGCAACAATGTTGAAGAAGCGTTGGAATTTGCAAAAGCTGGCGCGGATATTATCCAGATGGATAAGGTAAGCCTTGAAGATATCACCCAATTAAAAACAGCTTTTTTAAGCTTTAAAACCCCTCCTCTACTATCTGCTGCAGGCGGCATAAATACGCAAAATGCGAAAAGTTTTGCGCAGGCAGGAGCAGATATTATTGTAACCTCACAGCCTTATTATGCACCTCCAAAAGATGTGAAGGTAGCAATCCATAAAGCCTTGTGAAATATTGGGAAACATAATATTAAATTTAATGTTTTTGCAAATCACTGCGTGTGAAAATGCGCATTAATATAAATATCAGCATGGAAATAACTGCAAGTAGAAGCGACAATGCCAAGGCGCGATCATAGTCTGTATTGAAAACGGCATTATAAATTTCTAATGATATTGTATTGGTACGGCCTAAAATATTACCGCCAAGCATGAGGGTTATGCCAACCTCACCCATTGCGCGGGCGGTTGCAAGGATGAGGCCTGCGATAAATGCACCTTTTATATTGGGTAAAATTACGAAGAAAAACGTGGCCAAGCGGCTATGTCCAAGCGTGTAGGATGCTTCGCATAGGCTTTTTGGTAGATTTCGGATTGCAGCCTCAACCGGTTTTACGACCAATGGCAGACCAGCAATGACGGAAGCTAAGATCACGGCCTCAATCGAAAATATCAAATTGATAGAAAATACATTGTTTAAAAATTTGCCGATATAACCATTGCGCCCTAGCAATAAAAGAAGAAAAAAACCAAGAGCCATAGGCGGAAAAATAAGCGGCAGCGTAATGATGATATCAAGCAGAGTGCGCCCAAACCACTTTTTTTGTGCCAATGCCCAGCCAAGGAGCGCCCCTAAAATAAGGTGACAAAAAAACGTAGCTATAACGACGCGTAAGGTTAAAATTGCCGATTGAATGACGCTTGGATCGGCAATTTCATTGATTAGATTAATTAGCAATATCTTAAAGCCCGTAGCGTTTTAAAATAGATTGGGCAGCTTGGGTTTCTAAAAACGACGAGAACTCTTTAACTACTTTTGTTTCTGCATGGTCTTTGGTTACTGCGCAGCTTATCTTGATTGGTGTATAAAGTTTTTGGTCAACTTCGATAAAACCGCCAATTTTATCGCCAGCGCCTAATGCATCGGTAGCATTGATAAAACCTGCATCAACATCACCGCTCACAATATAGCTGGTAACTTGCGGAACACTAGCAACAGGCAGGATTTTATCATCTACTTGCTTATCTAGCATAGAGTTTTGTAAAAATTCTCGTGCTGCCATACCATAAATTGCACTTTTTTGATCTGCAACGCCAATTTTTGTTATGTCGGCTGCTACAATATCCTTAGTATCTTCAATTTTAAGCCCCTTGCGGAAAGCCAAAACTAATTTACCATCACCAAGCGGTAGCATTTTTGAAAATTCAACATTCTTGGCGGCTTTTAATACGCTTTCATCGCCACAAGCCAATGCAACATCTTTATTTTCTGATGCTTGCGTAATAATCTGCCCCATATGTCCATAAACTTGGTCCAATTTTATGCCGCTTTGCTGCTGAAATTGGGCTGCAAGTTCAGTTATTGGCTTGCGAAAGCCACCGGCTGAAGCGATAATGGCATTATCTGCAAGCGCAGCGCTGCCAAAGCCGATGATGGTGGTCATTGCAATAATAGAGGTCAAAAGTTTACGCATATTAATTTCCTTCATTCGTATTTTAGCTCTATAACATCGTCAAATATCGTTGTATAGTTAAACCTATGAACGCTTTTAAAAAATTTATTGATATTAGTCTAGTTAAGCCGCTGATGGGTGCCGAAGGCGCATTTGACCTTAATGTGGATATTGCCATTTTTGAGCGACAATTTGTTGCTTTATGTGGGCCATCAGGAGCAGGAAAAACCAGTCTTTTACGGCTGATTGCCGGCTTGGATAAACCGCAGATTGGCCAGATTGACGCCCAAGATGATATTTGGTTTTCAAGTCAGCGGCAGATTAATAAGCGGGTACAAAATCGCCATATTGGCTTTGTTTTTCAAGACTATGCGTTGTTTCCCAATATGAGCGTACAAAAAAACCTTTATTACGCCATTAAGGAAAAGCATAAAAAGAAAATTGCCTTAGATTATCTAGCCTTAGTGGGCTTGGAAAATTTGGCTCACGTCTATCCGTCACAATTATCAGGTGGGCAACAACAACGCCTTGCACTTATCCGTGCCTTAGCCAGCAAACCAAAACTCTTATTACTTGATGAGCCTTTGTCGGCGCTTGATCCACATATGCGTCTATTTTTACAAAGTGAAATACGGCGCTTACATGATTTATTTGAAACGACAACCATTATGATTAGCCATGATAAACAAGATATTATTTCAATGGCTGATCGCATTGTGGAATTAAAAGCTGGAAAAATTGTCACGGATCAAGATTTAAAGGATTATCGCCAAAACAAGGTACATAACAAGCTGGAAATGATAGGTGAAATTTTAAGTCTTGCTGATGAAGATGGATTTGTTATTGTTAAAACATTGGGGCAAACTATCAAACAAAAAATTGATAATTTGCCCCAAGGCTTTAAAAAAGGTGATGTGGTTCAACTGTGCTGTGATCAATTAAAGTTCAACGCAGCTGAATAAATATTAGTAGGGCCGCTATCGTGCTATTGATCCCCTATTGTTTAACACCACCAATTTTGCCCAAATGCGTATCTTGAAAGCCTGTTGGATATTTCAAACCATAGCCAAGGACACGATCAAATTCGATATGAGCCGCCCATATTAAGCCGATGGATAATAAATTTTGATTATCTATTGCTAGTCCAATGACAACCAATATAACCGCAAAAATTGTGGTATGAAATAGGTTATAGATAGTACTGCCGATCCCGCGCGAAACTTTATAAGCAATAATCGAAATATCGGGTACAAAAAATAAAATAGCGAAAAGCAGCCATGAACCTTGCATTTTCCAATAGATAAATATCACTGCGACTAAGAAAAATAATGCCTCGATGCGTAAAATATGATTAGGCTTGTTAAATGAAAACATGGATAAATACCGAATGTGAGAAATATATTAAATTTACCGATATTATTAAAAAATTAAAAAATAATGACAGCTTGAGCCATGTCTTCGTTAAAAACCTATTTGATATTTATTGTTTGGGTACAAGAAGAAAGCTATATTTTGCATAAATTGGGTTAGAGACAAATTTTATCGCCGCATTTATGCTACGCTCAAAATATTCTTGATCACCTTCACCAACTTGGCGATCGACCGACCAACTATCGCCATTGGGATTTATCTGACCGTTAAGATAAGTATCACCACCCAATATGGCTATATTATTTTGTTGAATCTCTTCAATCGCAGTGAGGCACTGGATTTTGGTGAAAACCCAATTATTTATACCTTTATCGTGCAGAGAAAGCCCTTTTTCAAGAATGGTGGTTATTATTTCACGATGTGAAAAATCCATCTTTTGTCTTTCTAGTGCAATTTAATTTACAATGACATTACGAATCTTGTTAAATTATTGTTTATATTTATTTTAATGGTGTCTTTTATGTTTTTTTAACGAAAAAATATATGTGCAAATCATATTTTTATGATCGTTTAATTGTAAAACTTAGCTACTCAATACCATTGAATAGTTTATAAATGCCCAAAATGGCGATTAACGCCAAAAGGAATAAACTCTCATGACGCATCAGCAAATTTTTGCCTTTTCAATTATCGGTTTGATGATGTTCTTTTTCATTCTCGACCGATTTCGTTTTGATGTTGTGGCAGTTTGCACATTACTTATTGCGGTAGCCGTTGGAATTGTACCTGTCAGCGGTGAAAATGGTGCTTTTTCTGGGTTTAGCGACGATATTGTTATTATTGTCGGCAGTGCTTTATTGGTAAGTGCTGGTGTTGCGCGATCGGGCATTATGGAAAACCTCATCCAACGTTATTGGCATGATACCGGATCTGTAAGGATGCAATTGGCTTTTTTGGTCATTGTTGTTACCATTCTTTCAGCTTTTGTTAAAAATATTGGTGCTTTGGCAATTATGCTGCCGGTAGCTTTCCAATTTGCGCGTCGCTCAAACGTATCACCGTCAATATTTTTAATGCCAATGTCTTTTGGCGCTTTGATGGGCGGCCTTATGACGCAAATTGGTACATCGCCCAATGTGGTTGTTTCGCGTATTCGTGAAAATATGACTGGCCAGTCATTTTCTATGTTTGATTTTACGCCTGTTGGCGCAACCATCGCACTTGGTGGCTTTATTTATCTTGTGCTTTTTTATTGGATTTTGCCGGTGCGTGGTCGTAGCGAAGTTCCAAATAGCGAAGCCATTGAAATTCGTGATTATGTTTCTGAAGCAGAAATTGTTACGGGCTCGCCCTATATTGGTAAAACCGTTTCTGAGGTTTTGCGTCCCGTTACCGGCAGTTTGATGTTGTTACAAATCATTAGAGGCGGAAAAAATATTGCACCACTTCCTGATACGGTCTTAGCTGAAAGTGACATTATCATCGTTGAAGGCAGTCCCAAAGCCCTTGATATTTTGATTAATACCGGCAAACTGTCATTATCTACGGGGCGGCCTATTCCAGAAGGCGATAAAAAACAAGAACTCGATGTTATTGAGGCGGTGATTACTGATAACTCGCCGCTTATCGGTATTTCTGCCAAGCGCCTTGCACTATTTGACCGCTATGATGCCAATCTTCTTGCGGTAAGTCGCCAGCGCGAGCGTATTCGTGCCCGCCTTGGTGAAATATCTTTTCGCCTTGGTGATGTTATTGTCTTGCAAGGACGAGAACACCTATTACCTGGCCTTTTACGTGATTTAAAAGTTTTGCCGCTTGCCAAGCGTAATATTAATATAGGTAGCTTGCGCCGTGGGCTTATTCCATTGCTTATCTTACTATTGGCAATTATGGTTACAGCTTTGCAGCTTGTGCCAGTCGCTATCACTTTTTTTGCCGCGGCAACCGCCATGGTTGTTTTTAGGGTTATTCCAGGTCGCGATATTTATAAAAGTTTAGATGGGCAAATATTAATAATGCTTGCCGCGCTTATTCCAGTCAGCCAAGCGCTAGAAACCACGGGCTGCACCAAATTGATTGGTGATTGGCTTTCTTATTCTGCAGCCTCGTTACCACCTTTTGGTGCGCTTGCATTAATTTTGGTTGCTGCCATGTTGGTGACACCTTTCTTGAATAATGCAGCAACGGTAATGGTAATGGCACCAATTGCATCAAGCTTTGCAACGTCACTCCATTATAAACCGGAGGCTTTTTTAATGGCAGTTGCTATTGGTGCAGGGTGTGATTTTTTAACCCCCATAGGTCATCAATGCAATATGCTGGTTATGGCACCAGGAGGATATAAATTTAGTGATTATCCGCGTCTTGGGCTACCATTGTCATTTTTAATCCTCTTGATTTCAGTACCGATGCTAATGTGGGTTTGGCCATTACAATGATTGGACTTGAACATTTAAATCGCCGTCTAAAGCTGGCTTGGTCGCAGGCACGCGCCAATTGGGTAGACGCTGCGCTTGCTGGTATTGCTGCGGGTATATCTTGGTATATTTCACAGCATTGGCTTGGGCACTCTCATCCTATTTTTGCGTCAATGTCGGCACTTATTTGTATTGCTCCAGGGCTTACCAACCATGGCAAACAAGCTATTTATGTATTGATTGGTGTTCTAACTGGCGTTTTTGTTGGTGAAATGACCCTTTTATTACCGCCAATGGCAATTGAATTGCGCATCACTATTGTAGCCTTTTTGGGATTGCTTATTGGTTCTGCCTATGCAGTTGTTCCCGCTATTATTATCCAAGCGGGCGTTTCCTCGGTTATGGTGCTCGCAATGGGTGCGGAAGTTGCGGGTTTTACGCGCGTTATTGATGTGATGGTTGGAACTGGAATTGGTTTATTATTTAGCCAAGTGCTTTTTACGCCCGACCCCATTAAAGCCCTTCGCGCCTCGGTTGAACGCTTTTTTCGAGAGCTTGCCAATAATTATACTTTAGCCGCCAATGCCCTGGATGAAGGCAATGTTGCGGCAGCCGTAAGCGCTTTAAAAAGCTGTTCACGCACCCATATCGCTTTGGTTGCCTTAACTGGCGCTATTGATGTAGCGCGCGATAGTGCACGCTGGACATTGCGTGGCCGTATTGCATCGAAACAAGTTACCGCTTTATCGGTGCGTTATGACCAAGCGGCCATTCGTCTTTATGCTGTAACGCTGTTATTTTCTGAAGCTCTTGTCAATGCACTGCGCAAACAAGCCGAGCCACCTCCAGAATGGCTAAGTGATGCTATTCGAGCTGTTGCAGATAATTGTCGGGTATTTTCTGGCGAAGGTGGACATTACACCGATTTTTCAAAGCCTGATCGCTCTATCCGTAGTGAAGTGCCTATTTCTTGGCGCAATTGCGTCAACGATATTGAAATGACCGAAAACACGATTGCACGCTTTTATAAAAGCCGCACACGAAAAGCGCGATTGCAAGCCCATAAGCGCAAGCAAATCCTTGATGCTGTTCGTGCTGAAGTAGAACAAAGCAAAAAAGAAAAATTAATTGCCCTGCAAGGAAAAGCGGAAAAATAGACCTTATATTTTTTAGCATATCACTTTATAATTCAAAATACTTGCGATTGGCGATTATTTAATGACAATATAATTGATAGAAAACCGCATTGTTTTTAAAGGAGTTAATGATGACTGTGATACAAGAACTCCCTGTCAAAATTGAACAGCAAGTTACCGACTTTTTAAGTAAAGCTGGGGAATTGGCGCGTAGTGGAAATATCGCTTTAAGCATAGAATATGGCCTTAAGGCTTGGGATCTTATTCCTGAGCCTAAAGAGACGTGGATGATGTATCCGCAAATAATGTCAATCAATATGGCTAATAAATATGCCAATATCGGTAACTCTGAAGAATTTGCCAAGTGGATTGATATTGCTTTTAAAATGTATCACTCCCCAGAAAAAACAGAACTATATGTTTTAAGTACTGCAGGTGAAGGCTATCTCAAGCTTGAAGATTATGAAAAAGCCTACCAAGCATTTCATCGCACATATGAAATATACGGCAAAGGTGCTTTTAGAGGTGCAGATTTAAATCACTATAAATTTATGATTTATTATGAAGGTGAAAAGCAAAAAGCGACTTTGGATAAAAATGCAATAAAAGCCTATCTTATTGAAAACGGCTTAACATCAAGCGCAAAAACTCCAGAAGTGGTTGATGAATTGGACGAGGACGAGTTGCCTGATGATATTTATGAAGAAGTAGAAAATCTATCAGGGCAAGGGCAAGAGTTATTTGATAACAAGCAAATAGATGCAGCTATTGAAAAGTGGCAGCAGGCATTGAGTTTATTACCAGAGCCGCGCCAAAAATGGGAAGCAAGCCTATGGCTTTACGCAGCATTGGGTGACGCTTATCAAAGTAAAGGCGATCATCAGGAGGCACTATCATATTTTGAACGCGGCTATCAGTCAGCGGAGGGCTATTTAAATCCCTATATTCTTTATTCAATAGGTACGAACCTATATGATTTAAACCGCAAGGATGAAGCAACCGATTATTTGCTGCGCGCTTATATGTTAGAAGGCGATGATATTTTTGACGAAGATGGCGAAATATATTTAAACCATCTTAAGGAAAAAAAGCTTATAAAATAGTGCGTTACAAACAGTATACTCGCTAGTGTTTAGCTCATGTACTGTATCATTGCTTTTAGTTTATTAGCCGACATGATTAAAATTGTGCGATTATTTTTAGTTAAAAAAACGCTAAAAAATACAAAAGGGAGTGTTTCAAAGAAACACTCCCATTACTAACTTGATGATTAGCCCCCACATTTCATCAAGCTATAATGCAATATTGCAAAGCAATAATTAGAAGCGATAGGTGACACCAGCGCCAATCAACCATGGGTCAAGCTTGGCTTTACCACTAATATGTGGATCAAGACCAAGTGCGCCAGCTGTTGCTGCATTTAAGCGGCCGTTCCAATCAGGACGCAAATAAAGTTTTTTGACATCCATGTTGAAGCCCCAATGCTTGTCGATCATATAGTCGAAACCAACTTGCAAGGCTGCGCCCCAAGTATTTTTAACATTGAAGTCAGAAAGACCAATACCAGCATCATTTGCATAGCCTTTTTCTTTATAGAAGAAGGTGTAATTTACACCAGCACCAACATAAGGCTTAAAGTTGCCAAAATTGGTGAAGTGATATTGCAATGTAAGTGTTGGAGGCAAAATCCATGTCTTACCAAGACGACCCGCACCAGCTTCTTTTAACGAACGACGGCTATCTACTTTAGAAAATGTTGTACCAAGAATAAGCTCGGCAGCAAAATTATCTGTAAAGTAATAAGTGATGTCAAGTTCAGGAATTACTGTATTAGAAAAACCAAGGCCTGAGTTGTCAATCTGGCTAACGTGACCTTTGTTTTGTGGAACAACACCCAAAGCGCGAACGCGGATCTGCCATGGGCTTAAAGCCTCTTGCACAACCGGAGCTGCATCATATTGTGTTGGTTGTTGACTTACAACATCGGCAGCAGATGCCGAGGTAGAAAAAGCCGCTGTAGCTGCTATGGCCAGAACACTAGCACCAATCCACTTTTTCATTTTTCTCTCCGTAAAAGTGCAATTAACATGATTAATCAATGCACCCTTTACGCCCTTAGTTCATTGATTGAAATCAAATTATTTGGAAAGCTAACGTTATCATCGTTAGATATTGGGGCTTGTTGCTTACTTGCAACATATTAGCTTTACCTCAATATTTGTAAATATTTTATACCTTGCTTTTTTTATGGCTATTTGAATTTTTTTTGCTAATAATAACTTTATTGGGTTTTCACTCTATTTGCATTGGAAAAATTTTTGACTGGTTTTATGATTCTTAACCGACGAAGAACAGTGGTTCGCCTTTAAAGGCAGGTTTTGTCGCGTTTTTTATTTACCAGTGGAATTTTCAATGACATTTGCAGAGCTTACCTATGCGCAGGAAAATGCCGCGCATCAAGATATAATCGAACAATTGAATGCAGAAGCTTTTGGTCCTTCGCGTTTTACACGTGCAGCCCATCTCATTCGCGAATCTGGTGGGCATGATTATTCTCTTTCCTTCGTGGCATTAAAAGATAATGAAGTTGTCGGTACAATACGGCAAACACCTATTTATATTGGCCAAAATTTAAGCCTTTTATTAGGGCCGATTGTTATTTCTCCAAGTCTTAAAAGTGCAGGCATTGGCAAGTATTTGATGAATTTGGCAATTGATGCTGCGCGATACGCTGACTTTCCATCAATTCTATTGGTGGGTGATGAACCTTACTATGGTCGCTTCGGCTTTAAAAAAATACCTCAAGGGCGCGTTATTATGCCAGCCCCAGTTAATCCGGATCGTTTATTGGGATTAGAGCTTGCCCCCAGCAGCCTTGTAGATATTGCCGGTATTGTTCGCCACAAAAATTGCTTGAAACTCATTTAGCAATATTAAAAGGGCGTTGTTAGGAAAAATTTAAGCTCATTAATGATGCGTCCTTTGTTTATCCAAACTATATAAATCACACTATTAATGAATTAAAAAGCTAGACAAGACATAAACATATCTTTATATCTATTTTATCACTCATACTGGGTGACATTTTAATTGGAAATAAAAATATGTCGAATCTTGATCTTGCTGCAATGGTTGAAATGCTAAAAGCTGCGTCTGAAGCAACGCGCCTGCGCATTTTGGCGGTTTTATGCCAAGGTGATTTAACAGTTTCTGATTTGACACGTATTCTTAGTCAATCGCAGCCTCGGGTATCACGACATTTAAAGCTGTTGCAAGAAGCTGGGCTTATCATTCGTTATCAAGAGGGCGCATGGGCTTATTTTCGCCTTGCTGATGATCAAATGCGCATGACAATTACTCATGCAATTCTCAATCATCTTAACCATGGTGATCATATGTTAGAAAGCGATCAGCATCGGTTAAATCAGGTTAAAGAAGAACGCAACTCCTATGCTGCTTCTTATTTTTCTGCAAATGCTGCCCTGTGGGATAAGCTGCGCCTGCTTCATGTGCCGGATAATGCCGTTGAAGCAGCGATGAGAGAAATAGTTGGCGGCAAGACATTTCAATCCATGCTTGATATCGGTACTGGCACTGGATCAATGTTGAAATTATTTGCTGACTTATACCTGCGCGGTGTCGGTGTTGATAATAATCGTGACATGCTTGCTATTGCGCGTTCTAATCTTGATTTGGCGGGCATTACGAATGCGCAAGTACGACAAGGCGATATTGCTGCCTTACCCGTTGATAAGGAAAGTTTTGATCTTGTTACCATTCATCAAGTCTTACATTTTTTGGATGATCCACAAGCTGCAATTCGGGAAGCTGCAAGAGTTATGCGCCCCAATGGTCGGTTAATTATTGTGGACTTTGCTGCCCATGATTTGGAATTTTTGCGCACCGATTATGCGCATTTAAGACTTGGATTTTCTGATGAGCAAATGAAAACATGGATCGACAAAGCAGGATTAGAATTTGTTGATAGTGTAGAGTTTGAGCCTAAGGATCGCCAAAAAGGCCTAACGGTTAAATTATGGCTTGCAAAGGATCCGCGACTTTTGATGGCTGAAACGGTTTCAACATTAACCGCATGATAGGCAAATATATTTTTTAATGCGGATTTATTTTAATTTCAAATGGCCCAAAGGCCTTAACATTGTAGGAGAGTAGGCTATGGCATCTTATGGGTTGTCCCGCCGTAATAATATTGGCGAGAATCTCAAAGTTTCTTTCGAATTTTTTCCACCCAAAAGCGAAAAAATGGAAGAAATGCTATGGCAAACAGTTGAGCGGCTTGCCCCATTGCTGCCAGAATTTGTATCAGTAACCTATGGTGCAGGTGGTTCAACCCGTGAGCGTACGGCGCGCACTGTTGAGCGGATTATTAACGAAACGGGTCTTACAACTGCGGCGCATTTAACCTGTGTTGACGCTACGCGTGACGAGGTAGATCAGGTAGTACGTGAATTTGCTGCCCTTGGCATTCGACGCTTTGTGGCGTTGCGGGGCGATCCAGCTAATGGTATTGGCGGCACTTATGAGCCAACCAAAGGCGGATATTTTAATGCCGCTGATTTGGTTGGTGGTTTAAAGGCCATTGATCCAGATTTTGATATTTCGGTGTCTGCCTATCCAGAAAAACATCCAGAAAGTCCAGATTTTGCAACCGATATTGAATTATTAAAACGCAAAATCGATAATGGCGCGACCCGCGCGATTACGCAGGCATTTTTTGACAATAATTTATATGAAAGCTATGTTGAAAGAGTGAGACGTGCTGGAATTTATATCCCAATTTTACCCGGCATCTTACCTATTCATAATTTTTGGCAGGTGAGGAATTTTTGTTCACGCAATGGCACTCATGTGCCAGATTGGCTTGCTCAGCGCTTTGAAGGATTGGAAAATGACCCAAAAACTCATGGCCTTGTTGCAGCCGCAGTCGCCGCTGAGCAGGTGGTTGACCTTGTTGAGCGTGGTATTACCGATTTTCATTTTTATACACTAAACCGTGCCGATCTTGTTTATGCTATTTGCCACCTTATCGGCATTCGCCCCAAGGTTAAAAAAGAGATTTAATATCTTCATTTAAGTGCCCATCTTAAAGGTGGGCACATTAAAGTGATTGCATTTCCTATTAAAAACCATGCTATAAATATTTATCTGGTTGTTTTTTGCGGTTAAATCTATAATCTTTCAAAAAACTTTTGTACAATTTTAATATGGTTTTATAGTATGACGAAATTATCGGTTAATCTTAATGCCATTGCTCTATTACGCAATCGGCGGGATTTGCCTTGGCCAGACCTTTTGCACTTTGCCCGCATTGTTTTAGATGCTGGCGCTGTTGGCATTACGGTTCATCCGCGTCCCGATGAGCGTCACGTGCGATTTAGCGACCTTAAAGACATCCGTAAATTATTGGATAATGACTATAAAGGCCGTGAATTTAATATTGAAGGCTACCCAACTGATCATTTTTTAGGTTTAGTTGAAGAAAATGGTGCAGACCAAGTAACTCTTGTGCCTGATGCGCCACAGCAATCAACATCAGATCACGGTTGGGACTTTGAGGCAAATGCCGATCGTCTTGCACCCATTATTGCGCGACTCAAAAAGAATAAAATTCGTATATCACTTTTTGCCGATCCTGAACCCAAAGGACTCGATATAGCCGCTAAATTAGGGGCAGATCGGGTCGAGTTTTTCACAGGCCCATATGGTGCAACTTTTAACGATGAAAAACAGCAAAAAATAGAGTTGCAACGTTTACAGCAAGCATCTGAAACTGCTAAACAAAATGGTCTTGCAATTAATGCTGGCCATGATCTCACCGTTGCTAATTTACCACCATTGATAAAGGCAGTACCTTACATTGCGGAAGTATCAATTGGGCATGCCCTTATTGCAGATGCGCTAGAATATGGTATGAATATGACTGTGAAGCGCTTTATTGACGCTATGTCACAGCAATAAATTGAGGCATGGTGATTATTATTCAAACGAATTTTGCCTCGGCGTAAATGTTTATAGATGCCGAGACATTGGAAAATAAAAAATAATTTTGGAAAATGAAAAATGGTTGCGGAATTTAGATACCGCATTTATTGTTAAATTAAAAAGAGTTTAGTTTTTTTAGCAAAAGATTGCTATTTTTAAAGATCAACAAAGGTAGTTTAGGCATAGCCTGATATTGAGAACTATCGGAAAAGAGATAAGGCGATGCAAGTAAGCTTGGCAAATATGTCTAGTAGAGCTTGAAGAGGCTTTTTAAAAATGGGCTTAGCCTGTGAAATTTTATTTCCCCCTATATTCAAAGTAAACCTTAATGGCGTTTATGCCTCATAAGGTGTTGAAAGGAATCCAGCAATGGCTGATCTGCAAACGGCAGATGTGTCTTCTGATGACTTGACTGAAGAAACAAACGACCATTCGAAAGAGAGTTTTCGTCTCTTGCTGCTTGGCGCAATTGGTGTTGTTTATGGCGATATCGGTACCAGTCCGATTTATGCTTTCCGTGAAGCGCTCCATGCCGGCGCCGGAGGCAAGGCAATTGCCAGCGAAGATATTTTTGGGGTTATCTCCCTTATTTTTTGGGCGTTAGCCCTTATTGTCACGGTTAAATATGTTATTTTCGTTTTAAGAGCTGATAATAATGGCGAAGGTGGTATTTTATCATTGATGGCCTTGGCGCGTACTGGATTTAAACATCATGGTGGCTGGGCGCTTGGTATTGGTATCATAGGTGCGTCATTGTTTTTTGGCGATGCGGTAATTACGCCGGCAGTGTCGGTGCTTTCAGCGATTGAAGGCATGGAAATTGTCGCACCAGATCTTGAGCCAATTATTGTGCCGTTGACCGTTGTGGTATTGTTGGCACTTTTTGCCGTGCAGCGTTTTGGTACGGGGCGGGTTGCGGTTATTTTTGGCCCTATTACCCTTGTATGGTTTTTGGCCCTTGGTTTCTTTGGCCTTATTCATATTGTTGATGATTTATCTATTTTGCAAGCTTTATTACCTTGGCATGGTGTTGCTTATATTTTTAATAATCCGGCAACATCTTTTGCCGCGGTTGGCGCGGTATTTTTGGCGGTAACGGGTGCGGAAGCCCTTTATGCTGACCTTGGCCACTTTGGTAGAAAGCCAATTGTTGCGGCTTGGCTCTGGGTGGTTTTCCCATGCCTTATCCTTAATTATTTAGGGCAAGGTGCATTTATTTTAAGCCATGGGCAAGCCGCTGCCAATCCATTTTATCAAATGTTACCAAGTTGGGCATTAGTACCAATGATTTTAATGGCGACAATGGCAACTGTTATTGCTAGCCAAGCTGTCATTACTGGTGCTTTTTCTATGGCGCGCCAAGCTGTACAATTAAATATTTTGCCACGTTTGGAAATTTTGCACACATCTGAAAAAACCCTTGGCCAAATTTATATGCCAAGGATCAACTTCATTTTGGCAATTGTTGTGATCGCATTGGTTATCGGTTTCCAAAAATCCACCAATTTGGCAGCCGCCTATGGCATTGCCGTTACCGGTAACATGCTTGTAACGACCGCCCTTCTTTTCATTGTAATGACCCGTATTTGGAAATGGAGCCTGCCAGCTTGTGTCGCGTTAACAGCTTGTTTCTTGACAATAGATATTTTGTTTTTCTCGGCTAATATTATTAAAATCCATGATGGTGGCTGGGTATCAATCGGTCTTGCGCTGATTGTTTGTGTGGTTATGTGGACTTGGGTGCGTGGTACGCGCAACTTAATGAAGAAGACACGCAAAAATGAAGTAGAACTTGAGGTTATTATTGATAGTCTTGCAAAAAGCCAGCCAACTATAGTCTCAGGTACTGCAGTTTTCTTGACCGGTGATCCCAAAACCGTGCCCACCGCGCTTATGCATAGCTTGAAGCATTATAAGGTCTTGCATGAAAATAATGTTATTCTTACCGTTAAAACTGCTTCAACGCCGCGAGTTAGCCGAGTTGATCGCGCAAGGGTTTCGCAATTTAACGAACGTTTCATGCTAGTAGAACTAACCTTTGGTTATATGGAGCAGCCTAATATTCCACGCGCTTTAGCATTATGCCGTAAGCTTGGTTGGAAGTTTGATATTATGACAACATCATTCTTTGTATCACGTCGTTCTATCAAAACAGGTAGCAAGCCTGAAATGCCGCGTTGGCAAGAAAAATTATTTATCAAGCTTGCTCGTGGTGCCTCTGATGCAACAGAATATTTTCAAATTCCGACCGGCCGTGTTGTTGAAATTGGTACGCAAATTACAGTGTAACCTTTAAAAATCAAAGGCGTTTTAGCAAATTGCTAAAACGCCTTTTCGTGAATGCTAATTTTAATTTTGGCTTTATTTCCAGCTATTTTTCTTTGTTGCCAAAAAGCCTTTTAAGCATATCGGCCATGGGGCCAGATGCTTTTTGCACATGATGATCGTCACGTGCTTGCCTTATGTGGCTTTGTTGCTTAGGTTTTTCGGTTGCGCCTTCATCAGTTTTAGCTTTATCAACTTTGGGCTTTTTTGTTTTAGCGTTGTTATCTTGCTGCCCAGATATTTTATTCATAAATTGGCTATCTTTATTATCAGCGATTTCGCCAATATTATCAGAAATATTCTTCAATAATTGTTCTAGCCAGTCATTATCCACCTTGGCAAAATCACCAAGAACATGATTATGGACGAGTTCTTTTTGCCCGGGATGGCCAATGCCTAAGCGTAACCGCCGATAGTTTGCTCCACAATGGGCATCTATTGATTTAATGCCGTTGTGACCACCAGAGCCGCCACCTGTTTTAATCCGTACTTTGCCTGCGGGTAAATCCAATTCATCATGAATTACAATAAGGTTTTCTAGCGGCACTTTATAAAAGCGCATTGCTTCACCAACTGATTGACCCGATAGGTTCATATAGGTTTGTGGTTTGATCAATAGAATTTTACGATCATTTATTTTTCCCTCACTAATAAGGGCATGGAATTTTTTGCTCCAAGGGGAAAAATTGTGGCGCTGTTGAATGTCATCCACCGCCATAAAGCCGATATTATGACGATTATGCGCATATTGTGCGCCAGGATTACCTAAACCAGCAATAAGCAGCATGATGCCTCGCAGTATAATACAAATATTTGAATATTGATTTAAAGAATTGGGGTAACAATTGCCATAAAAAACATAAAGCATTTTACGCATAAACAAAATGTTTAAGCCTAAAATGCTTTAATTTATGTCAGATTGAGAAAAAGGGGAGTAAACTCCCCTTAAAATATTATTCGCTTGCAGCAGCTTCTTCAGCAGCTTCTTCAGATGTAAGAGCAGCAGGAGCTACGATTGTTGCAATGGTGAAATCGCGATCTTGGATAACGGTTTCAACTTTTGCAGGCAATTTAACTGCAGAAATATGGATAGAATCACCAATTTCATAACCAGTAAGGTCAACCGTAATTGCTTCTGGAATTGCATTTGCTGGAGCCAAAAGTTCAACATCGTGACGAACAACATTGAGAACGCCGCCGCGCTTAATACCAGGGGCAGCTTCTTCATTGATGAAATGCACAGGAACGTTTACTTCAACAACTGACTTTGCGGAAACGCGCAAGAAATCAACATGAAGAGGCGCGTCGCTTACTGGATTAAGTTGATAATCCTTAGGCAATACTTGAATTTTTTTACCATCAAGATCGATAGTTGCAACAGTTGTACGGAAACCGCCACCGTGAATCTTGTAGAAAACTTCCTTATAGGGAACGGAAATTGCAATTGGTTCTTGCTTGTCACCATAGATGACTGCAGGAATAAGACCGTTGCGGCGAAGTTCGCGGGAGGACCCCTTACCAACCCGATCGCGCTTCTCGGCCTTGAGTGTATAGCCCTTACTCATGGCTGTATCCTTTCAAGTGTTATGGAGATTTTCAACATTAGTTGAAAATATGCAGCAGATCATGCCTATTTATTTGATTTTTCAAAAAAGAGGGTAATGCTTGCATTCCGCGTTGCCTCCAAGGGTGTCTACGCGGATGGCTTGCTATAAAGCAATCTTGCCTCACTTGCAAGAGTTGTGGTTTTTTTATTGAAAAATTCACAATTTGTGCCAAAAAAATGCTAAGTGTCTGTCAGAATCATTTACCACTACGGCCTATTGATCTTAAGGCCGCATTATGATTGCCCTTAGATAGCCGTTAATAGGCCTGTGGTCTGGAGTTTTAATGAAAGTTGATATCAATATGGGTGTGGCGACCAAGGATGTTGCTTTGGGGAAAGCAGCACCAGCAACGCTTGATCTTGAAGAGCTTTTGGCAACCCGCCTTTTGGTGCAGGGTAACTCTGGCTCAGGCAAGTCACATCTTTTACGCCGTCTTCTTGAGCAAAGCGCTGATTGGGTACAACAATGTATCATTGATCCTGAAGGTGATTTTGTAACTCTTGCCGATCGATTCGGCCATGTGGTGGTGGAAGCCACGCGCACGGAAAATGAATTGACCCGCATTGCGGGTCGTATCCGCCAACACCGTGTATCAGTTGTGTTAAACCTTGAAGGATTAGATGCCGAGCAACAAATGCGTGCTGCTGCTGCCTTTTTGGGCGGTCTTTTTGATGCCGAACGCGATTATTGGTATCCGATGTTGGTGGTGGTGGATGAAGCGCAGCTTTTTGCCCCTGCCGCTGCCGGCGAAGTGTCTGATGAAGCCCGTAAAGTTTCACTTGGCGCGATGACCAATTTAATGTGTCGCGGCCGTAAACGCGGCCTTGCTGGTGTTATTGCAACGCAGCGCCTTGCAAAACTTGCAAAAAATGTTGCGGCGGAAGCCTCCAACTTTTTGATGGGGCGAACCTTTCTTGATATTGATATGGCACGCGCTGCCGATCTTCTTGGCATGGAACGCCGACAAGCCGAAATGTTCCGAGATCTTGAGCGTGGGCATTTTATTGCCCTTGGCCCTGCTCTATCGCGCCGACCATTTCCAATTAAAATTGGGGATGTGGAAACCTCGGCTCGTTCATCTAGTCCTAAATTAATGCCACTGCCTGATGCACCTGTTGATGCACAGGAATTAATCTTTACACCTTTGCCAAGTGAAATTCGCATAGCCCCGCGCCGGCCTGCGCCAGTGCCACCTCCAAAGCCTACTTCTGAAATATTAGAAGAAGTTGTACGGATGCGCCAAGAAGAGCCAGAGGACGAAGCTCCCCTCTTTCCAGAAATTGGTAAAGCAGAAAAAGAAGCGCAGTTCGAAAGTGTCATGCGCGACATTGTTAATGATCCTGATGCGGCCTACCGCTCGGTTGCGGTACTTTATCAAGATTTTCTTGTCCGCTGCCGCATCCACCGTGTACCCGGGGAGCCGCTTGATCTTGCACAGTTTCGTCGCAAATTAGCGGTTGCGCAAGCTAGTATTGATGATGAGACCGCATCAGGAGAAGGCTGGCAACAGGCGCTTGAATTATCCAAAACCTTGACCGATGATGTGCAAGGCGTATTTTTAACCGTAGCGCAAGCCGCTGTTACAGGCGCCCCCTGCCCCGGCGACGCAACACTTGCTCGTATTTATGGCACTTATTCCCATTCTCGCGCGCGCCGTTTGCTTACCTATTTTGAAGAGCGCGGTCTTGTGGTCGTACGTACCGATTTTTCAGGTAAGCGCATTGTTGTTTTTCCAGACCTTGGCTTAGAAACTGCAGCAGGTGATCCAGAGCAGCCTGATGATGTGACATCTGGCCAACCAACTGCGGCTGAATAAAGATGCAGATCATCTCACAACATATGACTACATATAGTTTTTACATTTTGACGTGAAGAGACAGATGTGAGGAGGCTTTGATTATACCACCTCACATCTAAACAATATGAATTAAAATCTTACCTTCCATTCAGCTGTTGCAGCATGGGCCTTTGTTTTTGATCCCAATTGCCCATTATAGCCAAGCGAAATAGTGTTATTTTCATTAAGCCTAACATTAAAGCCAGTTGATATAATGGCCATATCTTCATCTATACCTACGCCTTTGATTGCAAAGCTGGTGCTCGTATTTTGGAAATTATTGATAATCTTGCCACCGATATCACCAAAAGCATGTTGCCAACCAATATCACCATAAAGAGCAACAGGCAGTAACGTAGCAATTTGTAATTCACTACGAATACCTAAAGTTGTGAAAGTGATATTATCTCTATCACCATGACTATGAAGTGCCGCGTTACTGTTACGCTCCTTTATATCATCAAGGTTTAACCAAATATGGGCAATATTGGCATAAGGGGATAAAACTGCGTTATCAGATAATTTAAAATCCTTTGACATATCGGCAAATAATTGAACTTGCCAACCATTAATATCGCTTTTGGCTTCACTTCTTAAACCAGGAACCCAGATATTACGGCTTGCTTCCCCATCAATATAGCTATAAGAAACGCCACTTCGTAATTTAATCGTATTAAATTCAGTTGCGCCATAACCGCTGACATGGAATGAATCTGCTTCACTTTTAGAATTTCTTCCACCATCAAATTCACCACGGTCATACCCTAAAGCAATACCAGCAAAAAGATTATCATTCACTTCGCCATCAAATCCTAAAGCGAGACCCCACCCCTTATTGTTTATCGATGCAGCATTATGGTTACCATCTATTTTACCACCATGGCCCCACATGGAGAACCATATTGGTTCTGTAGAAGGGAGACGGCTTTCAGATAGCATACGTTTATTTAATGCATCGCGCAGATAGCGATTGTTTAAAATAAGCCCAGAACGGGTAGAGCTATAAATCTCACCAGATAAATTATCATAAGCGGTGCGCGCTTGATGTTCATCGGTAAATTTAAGCATTGCCTGTAAAATAGCATGCTGATCATTAAGCTTTGCTATGCCATATCCGGTATTTTTTTGGTTATGGGTTGTACCAACATTTATAAATGCCTGATTATCACGAACAATGCCAAATTGTAGTTTTTGTGGGTCAGTGTAAATAAGCCTTGCAGTAAGGAACAAGGATGCGGCATCAATCGTATCAAAACTACCTGATATACCACCATCTGCATCAATGAACGTGTATATTTTATTAAAATCCCAATCGGAAGCACTGCTTAAAATTTCAATTTTTCCGCCATTAATTGTGGCGCGTCCCATTACCTTTATGAGATCGCTATTACCTGATGCATTCATTTCAACGCCATAGGTTGATCCTTTATCAAAGGTAATCGAACCAACTGTTAAAGTGCCGATAGAGTTACCAGGTGATATAATACCACCATCAAGAACCTGAACATGACCAAGAACCCGACCATGTCCAGCAAGTGTCGCGCCAGAGCTAATATTAACATTACCAGCAATTTGTGCACTATTTGCAAACTCTTTGCTTGCACCTAAAATTAACTTGCCGGCATTAATATCTGTGGGTCCTGCATAGCTATTGGTTGCCGAGAATATGGTTGTGCCATTGCCAATGAGTTTCACATTTCCAGAACCAGAAATTGCCTGGCTTATTATCAAATTTTCA
The DNA here is from genome assembly GCF_026743145.1 of Bartonella sp. HY761. Lineage (NCBI taxonomy): Bacteria > Pseudomonadati > Pseudomonadota > Alphaproteobacteria > Hyphomicrobiales > Bartonellaceae > Bartonella > Bartonella sp. HY761. Next base: position 714,733 of record NZ_CP104887.1, on the reverse strand, counting down.
TCATTGCGATTAATTGCTAAGGTGCCATTATTGATAATCTCACCAATTACCGAGCCACTATTAGCACCATTACCCAATTGCAATGTACCAGCATTAATGATTGTTTGGCCGCTATAAGTATTATCCTGATTAAGAATAAGTGTCCCCTGCCCCATTTTAGTTAAGCTTTTACCATCCCAATTACCATTATTGGAAATGACATCGCTCAAAACGGTATCAAGCGTAAAATGGTTTTCACTATTGGCAAGGGTAAATGTACCATGGGTTGAGGAAGTATTAGCATACCAACTCAAATCATATGTGGCATAGTACTTTGTGCCATCATTAGATTTTTTGACATGGAGATTTAAATAATCTACCTCACCATTAAAACCACCAATATTGATTGTTTTAAATTCGCCATCAATGCCTTCATTGGCGCTAAATAATACCCGATTAAATGCAGAATTTTCATTTATTCCAGACAAATTAAATGTAACATTATCCTGTATTACAATGTTTTGAGCTGTCAAATTACCAAAGTCCGATGATCCCATACGGCTGTCTGATATTTCTAAAATTGAATTCTCAAACAATGATATTGTTTTATCAACATGAACAGTGCTAGGGGAAAAAATTGCTAAGGTTGCTGCGGCATTGACATTGATATTTCCACCAATATCGCTGATATTTTCATGAGAACCATTGCCATATTGCACTTTGCCAGCAAAAATATTGGTATCACCTTTATAAGAATTGCTACCATTTAAAATAATAGTACCCTGACTTGCCTTATTGAGGCCTCCTGTACCGGTTATATTGCCATAAAACTCAGTATCAATATCTTGATTAATTGTTAAATTCGCTGATCCAAGCAAAACATCACCACCAAGGCCAGCTAAAGAGCTTACCATAAGGTCATAATCATTTAAATCTAACGTACCATTATTGATAAAATAAGCCTGATTTTGCACAAAGGAATTTGCTGAGCCTGCCCTTAAAATACCCGCCTCAATAGTGGTGTTTCCTTTATAAACATTGGCGGCATTTAAAACTAAGGTACCATCACCACGTTTTATAAAATTGCCTTCTCCTGAAATGATACCATTGGCCGTAACAACATCATCAATATCAGTTATGTTGATCCAACCATTACCATTAAGAGTTATTGCACGCGTTATTGTATCAATCGCTGGCTTATTTATTGCCCAAAGATCATCACTGCCTTTGGTTCTAAGCCCACCGTCATTTAAGGTGATTACTCCATCAATATCACCAAGGGCTGCCTCCTCATCATAAACCACCGTTTGCCCATCTTTAATGTCGATTGCTTTGAAGCGACTATGGTCATCGGTACAATAAGCACTTGCTCCGCTTAATGATAAGTGCCCAGTGTCAGAACAGTCAAGTTGGATTTTAAAGACGGCATTAGCATCATTATCAAAATTCAAGCCGGTTTTTAGGGCTAATTGCTGACGAATTTCTGGATCGTCTAAATTTAATGCATTCGTAATATCTGCTTGGGTTAAAGTTGGCTTACCATTTTCATCAGAAATTTGGCCAAGATAAACATCGCTACGATTATTGGTACGCGATAGATAAAATTCCTTCTTTTCTCCATTATACCAAGGTGCCTTATCACCGGCTATAGCTGATTGTTCTTGGAGTTTTATATCAAATGTAAGACCAATGCCGGCGGCAGAATTACCACTTTCAATTTCTTTAGAAACCGGCATAACCCAACCCATTTTCGCCGAACTATGGCTATGATCAGATAAAACCCCACCACGATTTATTTCACGCAAAGCTAAATCTGCGGCTAGATCCTCCTCGCTTTTATTGTCAAAAAACCACTTAGCATAAGGCCTATTAATGACAAAATGATCAATCCTTACACGATCCCAACGCTGGGAAGAGCCCCAACATCCAGCTGCGGCAGTACAGTTAGCTCCAACATTGGGCCATGTGTAAGATCCATCACTATCTTGCAAATATCGAAAAGGTTCTCTTTGACTTTCCGATTGAAATAATTGCGCGCCTTTTTTGATAATATTCATTGTTATTGGATAATTATCGGCAGAAGGATAAGTCTGGTTTGGACGTAAGCCTGTAGCAGACACATCACCAGCGTTAAAATCCCCCGTCAACACCATTGGAATTGGCATGCCATTAATCATATTATTGATTTCACGTGCATCTGCTGCAATATTACGTTGCGCATTATTACCAACTGAACGATCATCCCCTTTGAAATGAGCGGTCAAAACATCTATTTCTTGGTCGCCTCGCATTGTTACGCGCACTGTCGGTACTGCGCCTTGTACTTTATTTAAGGACCAATATCCTTGCCAAGGCCAAAAGCCACTTTGGACCCAAGCAGGTTCATAATTAATTAATGGTGTAAGACGAGCAACACCGCCGATTAATGATCGTAATCTTTGATCACCGCGCCCTTGCCCCACAACATTATTTGTTTGATTATTTTGCGCCACTAAATATTGGGCAAATAACTCGGCCATTTCTTGGGTGTCTTCTTGAAACAGTAAAGCATCAGGCTTAAAGTCTATAAGCCAACGCCCAAAATCACTGTCTGTGGAATAGCTTTTTTTTTCGACATTAAAATTAAATAGATTAAGCTGATACGCATCTTTATTAATTTCTGACGCTAGTGTAGCGGTGGTGCTAAAAAGCGTTGGAATAAGTAATGCACCAATGGCGTAAGATGTTTTTAGAATTAATTTTTTTCGCATTTTTCCCTCGTAAAAAGATTAATGCGATTTTTCTATTGTTGGTGTATTTCAGGATTATTTCATTTTGGTGTATTTAAAATGAAGAAAAAATTTAAATTTGTAGATAAAACTATTATTAAATACTTATAAAATTATTATTTAAAATACGTTGAAATTATTCATTTATTATGATTCAATCTCATTATTAATTCCGTTTTGGCAAGATGTATATTTTTAAAAATTGTTAGAATTTTATGCAGGCAAGCCATGATCCTAACAAGAATACTGACAAAGAAAAATAAGCTAAGCAGCTTAAGAGTTAATCATTACCACGGAAAATTTTTAAAATTGGAAGCTACATAGCGTAAAGGCATATTCTTGAATAGAAAAGCTTAGCTCAAATTTCAAGTTGGATGGTTCTTTCCAAAACTTAAAAAATAAGATCATGAACCGTTCTGTAAAACTATCATTACTGCTTCAACTTTACCAATTGCTGTAATTGGCATCGCTCCTTCAGCGCAAGCAACCACACTTTCAGCCCTTGCCTTATCATTGCAAAATACTCGCAAAAGGAGCTGCATTAACAAGCACAATTGCTAAGGGGACTAAAGTTAATGTTGGTGTTTGTAATTCTGCTTGGTGCTATATTACTATTGGTAACCAAAAGGGATGGGTTACAACCAACAAGCTTTCAAGACCAATTGACTGCAGCAAATAGCCATACTCGCTCAATGGCAGCTCGTGGTGTGCAACTGGTAGTGCTGGCGCAACAGGTAGCCGTACTGCTTTTGCTAGCTTAAACATCTCAATCACTAAAGTTCATGAACAATCAGAAGCAAAGGCTATCAATCACAAACGCATCAATGTTGCTAAAATTGCACCACAGCATTTGCATTAAGAATTTCTCAAATCCCCGTCACCTAAATTTAAGCTTACACTTGGCCTATCTGATTTCATGATTGGTCAGATAGGTTTTTTTTACAATTATAGTATTTTAAATACCAAAATCAGATAGTTTTATTTCTTTAAGTGTTTGTTGTTTAAGCCGCTATTTACTCAACAAGCAACGCAAGGCTGCAAGAGTTTTTAAACATCTTATTTCAATCTCAATATCTGATAATTCCGCGTGTTGATTGATGATCCGCAGTGTTTGCAGTTCTCCAACAAGTAAGCTTATAAACCAATCTGTTACCTCAATCTCATTATGACTTACATCCGTGCAGATGCGTTTTATAAGTTGATTTAATAAGACTTTAATTTCAGTGCGACCACTGGTAGATATTGCTAGACCCAAAGCACCACTAGGATCAGCAGCTGCTGCGCGGTTTAACAATATTGCTTTCTCACTTAAGATCATACGTAATAGCATTGGTGCTATATTTACTAAAGTTTGCCAAGCGTCTTGATGCTGATCTACAGCTTCTTTTAAAGTGTGATAAGTTTGTGCAGCGTTCTCTTTAACCATCGCTTTAAACAGACCATCCTTATCGCCAAACCAACGATAAAGCGTTTCGTTGGAGGCTTTTGCAGCATTTGCAATACGAAGCATCGATGCACCACCATAACCATACAGCTTTAATTGCTCATAGGCAGCTTCAAATATTGAAATTTCTCGGCTACGCCGTACCGTTTCTTTCATTTGGTTAAGCCCCCTTTACATTTAGCGTAAAGATTTGTACGGAATACAAGGCGTACAAATGTTTACGCTTATTGAAAGGAATAAATATGCGCAAATTCGCATTTTTCATGGTTATGGTTTCTCTACTGTTGAGTGCGGCCATATTTGGATTTTTTTATGCTTGGCTTTGTTCGACGATGTGGGGACTAGATAAAATAGATCCCCGGGTTGCAATAAATGCAATGCAAGCTATGAATAGTTCCGTCCGCAACGCTGTATTTGCTCCGGCGTTTTTTGGCACACCTATCGCTTTATGTTGTACAGCAATTGTATTATTCTATATGCGCCATAAAAAGAGTGCCTTAATGGTTGCAATTGCAAGTATCATTTATATTTGCTTTTGCTTCATTCTAACAGCCGTCATAAATGTGCCTATGAATGTAGCTTTAGCTGCTGTGATAATACCCGAAGATATCCAAAAAGCTGACTTAATTTGGAAAAACTTTTCACAACCATGGCAGTTTTGGAATTTAATACGGTTTATTGCTTCTGGTATTGTTTTTACATTAACCGTCCTCGCAGTCTTTTCTCTGCCGCGCACACAGCTCCAAGAATGCTCAAAAAAGTCTTAACAAGCAATATTATAAGACTTAAATCAATGGAATGGTAAAGAGCTGATCGCATGACCAGCTCTTTTATCGAATTTTAAATAATTATTTTGCACTTGGATAATTCGGGCTTTCACGAGTAATTGCCACATTATGGGTATGGCTTTCATGAAGACCGGCATTAGTAATGCGCACAAAAGTTGCTTTTTCTTGAAATTCAGGAATAGTTTTGGCGCCAACATAACCCATAGAAGCGCGCAAACCACCAGCAAGCTGATGAAGAACTGATGAAATTGGCCCCTTATAAGCAACTTGCCCTTCGATACCTTCTGGCACAAGCTTGAGTTCATCACGAACCTCAGCTTGGAAATAACGATCTGCCGATCCACGCGCCATCGCGCCCACTGAACCCATGCCACGATAGGCCTTGAATGAGCGACCTTGATGAAGATAAACTTCACCTGGGCTTTCTTCAGTACCGGCAAGCAGCGAACCTGCCATTGCAGCAGAAGCACCAGCTGCAATAGCCTTGGCAAAATCACCTGAATATTTAATGCCACCATCAGCAATAACTGGAATACCTGCCTTATGGGCAACTTCGACTGCGCCCATAATCGCTGCAAGCTGTGGCACACCAACACCGGCAACAATACGCGTTGTGCAGATAGAGCCAGGTCCAATGCCAACCTTAACTGCGTCGGCACCAGCATCAATCAAAGCACGGGTTGCGTCACCTGTTGCAACATTACCAGCAATAATTGCGGTATTGGATGCCATTTTGCGAATTTCAGCAACGGAATCAAGGACACGCTGTGAATGACCATGGGCGGTATCAATAACAATAATATCAACACCGGCATCGATCAAACGTTCGGCGCGTTCCATACCATCCTTGCCAACTGTTGATGCAGCAGCAGCACGTAAGCTGCCATTTTCATCTTTGGATGCATGGGGATTTAACTGTGATTTTTCAATATCCTTAACCGTAACAAGACCAACACAGCGGCCCTGATCATCAACCACCAATAGCTTTTCAATGCGATGATGATGCAATAAACGCTTGGCTTCCTCTTGGGTGACATTTTCACGCACCGTTACAAGATTTTCGCGAGTCATCAATTCATAGATTTTTTGGTTAGGATTTGAAGCAAAGCGCACATCACGATTTGTCAAAATACCGACGAGCCGACCTGGTCCCTTGGCTTCGCCCTTATGTTCCACGACTGGAATGCCTGAAATTCCATAAGCTTTCATGATTTGGCGCGCCTCAGAAAGTGGCGCATCAGGATGGATAGTTACAGGATTAACCACCATGCCAGATTCGAATTTTTTAACTTGGCGTACTTGTTCAGCCTGTTCATCAGGTGTCATATTACGGTGAATAACACCAATACCGCCGGCTTGTGCCATTGCAATGGCAAGACGCGCTTCGGTAACAGTGTCCATAGCAGCGGATAAAAGCGGTAAATTAAGCTCAATGTCGCGGGCAATACGTGTTCTAATATCGACTTGACCGGGCATAACCTCTGAGTGACCTGGCTGAATAAGCACGTCATCAAATGTAAGAGCTAAAAGCCCTGTAGCGGTTTCAACGATTTTTGCCATTGTCAATTCCCTTTTAAATGCACAAATACCGCACTCTTTTAAAGATGCGGCTAACGCTTGGCTAATGATATGAATTGACAACGGTGCGTACCATGCTTTAACGCTAATGAAAAGCTATTTTTAAAAAAATATTAATCTTTAATGCCGTAAATCACTTCAATTATATTTTATAGAGCTATTTTTACAGTTTTATGGAGGTAATCCTCTCAATTTTTGTAAGAATGCTTTAAACGATAGCTTGCAGCTTTGGAAATGATGTATTGATTATGATCCTATATTTCAGCTGTTTTGTATTATTGATCATGAAATGCGAAGGATGGCCATGCATTCGTCAATAGCAATAGAAAATCGTAAAACCTGTTTCATTGTTGGAAATGGCGATTTATCACGAGATTTTTCAGCCGAGATTAATAATGCTGATTATGTTTTACGCTTTAACGAACCACGTATGCTAGGCGGTTGGGCAGGCCTAAAGACTGATTGTTTAATGTTGGCAAATTCTGGTAAGCCAATGCAAACCAAGCTTTATGATAGTGCTTTCATTGTTTCACCGTTTTTTGAAGCAGCAAGAGAGCTTATTTTTGTCTATCACCCCAATATTATGCGCCGTTATTTTAAACGCCCATTAATCACATCGCGATTGTTAAAAGGTCGTAAAGTTGATTGGACGGCTGAAGCAATCAAAATTTTAGGTGAAGCTGGTAAACCGATTACAATTATGCCACCGCAATTTTACCTATCTGCTTGCCGCGATATTGGTATTGAGGGTGAAGGTCTCTACAAGCAATTTCCCTCCACCGGATATCTTGGCATGTGGCGTACTTTAAAGCGGTTTTGGCCGGCTGAATGGCAAATAAATATTATAGGTTTTGGCTTTGAAGGCTGGAAACGCCATAATTGGGATGCAGAACGCCAATGGGTTGAAACTCGTATGGAAGAAGGTGTTTTAACTTTGTTTAATTAACAATTATACACTTAATACTTCTTTACAATAGGCAATTACCATTAATAATGCCGCATTGATATTGGCTTTAAACTATAACCAAGTAAGATATGCCATAAAAATTGCCAAAATCGCACAAAGTGGCGACCAATAGCGTGTATCAAAAAAAGCAAACTCACTATTTTTAATTTCTTTAAAAAAGCCAACAAGTTTGAAATCACCAATTGCTCTTAGTAAAAAAATAAATGTTAAAAGACTACCGGCGATTTGATAAAAAGGATTTAATAAGGAACTTTGCCAATGTAATGACATAATGGCGACAAAAGCCGTTAAAATAATAAAAACGATACCAACAAATACAGTAATCGCTTTAGACGGTATAAATGCCGGCTTACCATCAATATGCGGAATAACTTTCGGTGAAATTATTTTTGCAAAAAAAGCCCAATAAAAATGCGCCAAAGCAATTGTAAAAAATATAACTGCCATTGCCAAAGCAATCAAATCTTTAATCATAAAGCTACCTTTTAATATCTTTTATATTTAGTTGAATTAAAGTATTTTTATTTTCTTTTTAAATTTTCTCAACCGCTTTATATGAACTCTTATCATTTTAGCTGAATATTATTGGCATGCAAACCTCAAGAATTATCTGAAAATTATCTGGCAATTGAAAGATAAGTTAATTTGCGTTATCTAAATGACGCGTCTTAATATTTGAAACATATATAGGTCAATTTAAGTGAATTCATTTCAATCAACCATAAATGCACCGATTTTTTTTAATGGAATTGGCGTGCATAGCGCCAAGCCTAGCAATATAGTATTAAAGCCCGCGCCGGTTGACAGCGGCATTATTTTTAACCGCAGTAGCAATGATAATAAGCCAATTGACCTAAAAGCCAGCCACCAATTTGCCGGACCTGCACAATTATGCACAACATTGCATAAGGATGGTGCTAAGGTTGAAACAATTGAACATTTGATGGCGGCAATTAGTGCTTTTGCAATAGATAATCTGATTATTGAAGCTGATAATGATGAAATGCCAATTCTCGATGGTAGTGCTTTGATATTTGCAAACGGAATTAAAGATATAGGCTTAAAAACCCAAGATAAGCCACGCCAATATATCAAAATCATTAAGCCATTGCGGGTTGAAAGCGCCAATGGTTTTGCAGAATTTTTGCCAGATGAAGCAACAATATTTGATATTGCAATAGATTTTGCCTCACCAGCAATAGGCAAACAACATATTGAGTTTGCGCTTGAGGCAGATTTTTTTCATAAAAATATTGCCCCTGCCCGCACTTTTGGTTTTCTAAAAGATGCCGAAATTTTACAAAAGCAAGGCTTAGCCCTTGGTTCATCACTTGATAATTCATTGGTTATTGGCCATGATGAAGAAATATTAAACCCGCAAGGCAAATTATTTGAAGATGAATTTGTACGCCACAAAGCCCTTGACGCGATTGGCGACACTGCTTTGTTAGGATTGCCTTTTATTGGACGCTTTAAATCACTGCGCGGTGGCCATGCGTTAAATGGTGCCGCAGTAAAAACACTTTTATCAACCTCTGATGCTTATAAAATCACATCATTTTTGTGAAAAACCCGATTTAAATTACCAGTTTTCAACAATTGCCTTAATTGAGCCTAGATAGAATGATTGACGATAAGCATTAAAAAAAGTTATGCCTTTATAAGCTGCTTAAATATTTTGTATTTTTTGCAAAATGCTTTATTAAGAATAACAAGATTTGAATTGCCTTTGATTTTTTGTTGAATCATTCAGACAAATCAAATTCGTGAATTGATTTAAAAGCTAAAATGCTATTTTAATTGAGACACAAATCAAAAATTTGAAAATGTGATATTTATATATCACTAAACTATTGGTAAAAAGACTAGTTTTGGTTAAAAGGGTGTGGACTTAGCGCAGTTTTTCTGTGATACCCACTTCATTCAACCAGCGTGCCAAGAGGGCCAGAGATAGCATGACAATGTTAAAATCGTATTTCAGTATTCGGGGATTTAAACCACTTAGCTTAGCCCGAGGTCTACTGATTACCAGCATGGTTGCCACAACGGCACTTATAGCAGGCTGTGCAGACAAAGACAAAGCGCTTGATCTTAACGCTTATGTTGACACTATTGAGTCGCCAGACGTGCTTTATAACCAAGCCCTTGCCAATCTTGAAGCAGGTCGCCTTAATGAGGCCGCTAAGAAATTTGAAGCAATTGACCGCCAACACCCTTACACTGAATGGGCACGTAAGTCTCTTGTTATGGGCGCTTTTACGAATTATCGCCAATCCAAATATGATGAAGCGGTTAATATGGCGCGCCGTTATATCTCGCTATATCCAACCTCTCAAGAAGCAGCTTACGCCTATTATATTATCGGTCTTGCCTATTTCCGCCAAATTCCTGACGTAACCCGCGATCAAAAAGATACAAAACGCGCAGTTGCTGCTATGCAAGAACTGGTCGATCGTTATCCAAACTCTGAATATGTTACGGATGCCAAAGATAAGATTCGTTTCGGGCGCGAGCAGCTTGCCGGTAAGGAAATGCAAGTTGGCCGTTATTATCTAGAACGCCGCCAATATCTTGCCGCTATCAATCGCTTTAAAGCTGTTGTGCAAGAATATTCAAACACTAATCAGATTGAAGAAGCACTTTATCGCCTAGTTGAAGCTAATTTTGCTCTTGGTATTATTCCTGAAGCGCAAACAGCTGCGGCAGTATTGGCGCAAAATTACCCTGATAGTAAATGGTATGCTGATGCCTATAAGCTTTTGCAAAAGGCTGGCCATTCACCACAAGAAAATAGCGGCTCTTGGATTTCCCGCGCCTTTAAGGGCGGGTCTTCCAATAATGCCAACCAAGCGAACAGAACACAATAAACCATGCTCATTCAACTTTCGATCCGCGACATTGTTCTGATCGAAAAATTGGACATCAATTTTGATGTCGGTCTTTCTGTACTTACCGGCGAAACAGGCGCCGGTAAGTCTATTTTGCTTGATTCTCTTTCCCTTGCGCTCGGTGCAAGGGGCGATGCTTCGCTTGTGCGCCACGGCGCACAACAAGGCCAAGTAACTGCCGTTTTTGATGTACCGATTAATCATCCGGCACGTTTATTAATTCGCGAAAATGGTCTTGAAGATGACGGCGATATTATATTGCGGCGCGTACAGTCAAGCGATGGACGCTCGCGCGTATTTATCAATGACCAAGTTGCAAGCGTTGGGCTCATACGTGATATTGGACGCCATTTAGTTGAAATTCATGGTCAACACGCCGACCGCGCTTTAATCGACATTAATGCCCATCGTGATTTGCTTGATGCCTTTGGTGGTCTTGGCAGTGAAGTTACTGCATTAAAACAACAATATCAAATTTGGCGCAGCCTTGAAAAAGGGCTTGCTCGCCACCGCGCCCATGTTGAGGCGGCGGCTAAAGAAGCTGATTATTTACGCGCATCAGTTGAAGAATTATCGCTGCTTGATCCGCAATTTGGCGAGGAAGAATCCTTGGCCGAGCGGCGTGGCACAATGATGAAGTCCGAAAAAATTGCCAGCGATATTAACGAAGCAGGTGAAATATTATCTGGCCCAACATCAGCCATTCCAATATTAGCCAATCTTGTCCGCCGTCTGGAGCGCAAGATGAGCGAAGCACAAGACATTGTAGAGCCGATCATCCAACAAGTTGACCAAGCCCTTGATGCGCTTGGCCTTGCACAAGATGCTGTAGAAAATGCCATGCGCATTATAGATTTTGATCCGCGCGAATTAGAAACCGTGGAAGAACGGCTGTTTGCGCTGCGGGCAGCAGCACGTAAATATTCGGTTGCGGTAGAAAACTTACCCGAACTGCGCGACAAGCTCGACGCAAATCTTGCCGATCTTGATGCTGGCGAAACCACTTTAACGCAGATGGAAGCTGAAACTTTGGCAGCGCGTGATGCATTTGATGTTTTAGCGCAAGAATTGTCGCAAAAGCGCAAAGCGGCTGCTCATCAACTTGAAGCTGCCGTCATGGCAGAATTGCCTGCCTTAAAATTAGAGCGTGCAAAGTTTATCATTGAATTTACCAGTAACTTGAATGAGCGGCAGGCTGAGGGTATCGATACGGTAGAATTTTATGTGCAAACAAATCCCGGTACCAAACCCGGCCCAATGATGAAAGTTGCTTCAGGCGGTGAATTATCTCGCTTTTTGCTAGCATTAAAAGTCGCACTCGCTGATCGCGGCTCTGCCCCTACTCTCGTTTTTGACGAAATAGATACCGGCGTTGGCGGTGCAGTGGCGGATGCCATTGGTCAAAGATTAAAACGCCTTGCGCAAAATGTGCAAGTTTTATCGGTCACCCATGCACCGCAAGTGGCAGCGCGTGCTGATGGACATTTCCTTATTGCCAAGGCTGAAACTGGCGACAGCAATCGCGTTAGTTCACGCATCCATTTGATGGATAAAAAAGAACGACAAGAAGAAATTGCCCGTATGCTGGCTGGTGCTGAAGTAACCAGCGAGGCTCGTGCTGCCGCTAAAAAGCTATTAGCCAGCAAAGACTAATTTGCGTTTTTTTAGCATCGCAATGGGCAAACATATATTTGACTGTTTGTATTCTTAAAGGAAATTTTATGCATATTATTCGTGAAAACGGCTATGACATAGCATTTCTTTCTACCTTTGACGATAGAAGACGTTATGAAACGCAATGCAAAGGATATCTTTTTGATTTATATGTCATTATTGAAAAAAAATCATATAATATAATTTTTTATGACAAGATGCGTTTAGAACAAGATATAGACGCTGAAAATGAACGATATGGATATGGGTTTTTCTATTCCAAAAATATTGTTGTTGTAAAAGAAATAACCTATGATGAAATTGTAAAAGCAATAAATCATTTAATAAAAATTGATTTTTTCTCGACCTTAAAAGAAGATAAATTAGAGATCGATTTAAATGATTGATATTTATCTATAAAAGATATTAATCGATTTATACCTTCATTCGTTTTAAAACTGAAAATTTTTGATAATCTCCAATATATAAGCGATGCATATCAACATTGATTACAACATTCCTACATTGACAACGAATACTATAATCAGGCCTTGATGGTATCATGCCCTCACAAATAAGGCATTTATAAAACAGATCTTCTGCAATCGGTGCTTAAGACGTGTTTCGAACTACGATTTCAACAACTTCAAATCTGTATCGACTGGTCAATGTCTTTCATCCTTTGGATAGAAAAAAATTTATACAAGATCTACATTTGTGATGAAGCTTAAGTGGGGATATATTTCCCCACTCATTGCAATTCTTATTTAAAATTAAAGCTATTTGGGTGGTTATCAAGACTACCCGTCAATGCTGCAAATAGAATTGTTTTGCCGTCAATCGACAATTCATCAGGAATATTGAGCCATTGTAGTTTTTGACTACCATCTTTATCATCGTTTGACGAGAAAACACCTGCTAATTTTTTAGCTTCAGTTGAATAAAGCAGAGCTATTTGCTGCGCATCACAATCATGGGGTTTGCACGCGCTCAATACAAGATATTTTTTGCCTTCAATGATAACTTCTTTAGCCTGAGATTCCGTCCCGCCTTCACTTATCCATTTAGGTAAATTCTGACCTTTCATTAATTTTTGAAATTCTACTTTCGTGTCGGTGTTTTTTTCTAAACTACTGATCGTAATATCGCCTTGCGCATAGGCGTAAGTTGATAGGCTTGATAAAGATATTAATAATGCCACAAGTAATTTTTTCATACATAAAACTCCTATATTATCGATCCATTAAATATATAAGATATCAATTTAACCTATCGACATTGTAAGAGACAAATCACGCCTTGTTGATTCATTTAAAAGCTTGCACAATGCTGGCAAGCTTATAATTTAGGTTTTGGATCTTTATTTTATCGTAATAATATCATCTACTCAACTAGTGTTAAATATTTTTCAAATAATTTTATGCAATGCTTCATCAAGTCGGTTATGAAAATCAAGCGAAAAAACAATAGGAAATGGAACATATGAGCGAGAATGAATTAAGACAGATTGCTGTTGAAAATTTAAGCGAAGAGCAAGCTGCAAAGGAATTGGCGGCTCTTGCTAGCGAAATGGCCCATAATGATCAACTCTATTATTTGGAAGATAATCCTGCCCTATCTGATGCTGATTACGATGCATTGCGGCAACGCAATCATGCGATTGAACAACGTTTCCCAACCTTAATTCGCGAAGATTCTCCGTCCTTAAAAGTGGGCGCCAAGGTTTCAGAAAAGTTTGAAAAGCTACGCCATAATGTTCCAATGCTGTCACTTGATAATGCTTTCAATGACGAAGATGTTAATGATTTTATCGACCGCATACATCGCTTTTTACGTCTTGATACGACAACGCCACTTGGCATTAGTGCTGAACCTAAGATTGACGGATTATCATTATCGCTGCGCTATGAACAAGGCAAACTAGTAAGTGCCGCAACGCGCGGCGATGGTACAATTGGTGAAAATGTTACTGCGAACGCTCTTACACTAAAAGATATTCCTCGCCAACTTAAAGGTAACTATCCTGATATTATTGAAGTGCGCGGCGAATGCTATATGGCACGTGATGATTTTCAAAAACTAAATCAACGTCAGGAAGAAGCAGGCAAACAGCGCCTTGCCAATCCGCGTAATGCCGCGGCTGGCGCACTTCGCCAACTAGATCCTTCAATCACCGCACAGCGGCCATTGCGATTTTTTGCCTATGCTTGGGGTGAAGTTAGCGAAATGCCGGCAACAACTCAAATGGGAATGATGGATTGCTTTGCTGAATATGGTTTTGTCGTCAACCCCCTCACCAAGCTGTTTACCAGCGCCAAGGATGTTATTAATCATTATCATATGATTGAGGAACAAAGAGCAAACCTTGATTATGATATTGATGGCGTAGTCTATAAGGTCAATGAATTGAGCTTGCAAAGCCGCCTTGGTTTTGTATCTCGCTCACCGCGTTGGGCTATTGCCCACAAATTTCCAGCCGAGCGTGCTTTTACGCTGTTAAAGGGAATTGATATTCAAGTCGGCAGAACTGGTGCTTTAACACCAGTTGCGCGCCTTGAGCCAATTACCGTTGGCGGTGTCGTGGTGACCAATGCCACCCTTCATAATGAAGATTATATTGCTGGAATTGATTCCAATGGTGGCAAATTGCGTGATGGCCGCGACATTCGTATTGGTGACACAGTTATCATACAACGTGCTGGCGATGTTATTCCGCAAATTGTTGATGTGGTTTTAGAAAAACGCCCCAGTGATGCGTTGCCTTATCAATTTCCTACCATCTGCCCTGTATGTGGCAGCCATGCAGTGCGCGAAGAAGGAGAAGCGGTGCGCCGTTGCACCGGCGGCCTTATCTGCCCTGCTCAGGTGGTTGAACGCATTCGCCATTTTGTCTCACGCAACGCTTTTGATATTGAGGGTTTGGGCGAAAAGCAGGTTGAATTTTTCTTTCATGCTGAAGATCCATCATTGAGCATTAAAACTCCCGCCGATATTTTTACCTTAAAAAAACGGCAGGAAAATTCGCTTACCAAGCTTGAAAATATTGAAGGGTTTGGCAGTCGTTCTGCAGCAAAGCTTTATGATGCCATTGATGCAAGACGTGAAATTGCACTAAGCCGCTTTTTGTTTGGCCTTGGTATGCGCCATATTGGGGAGGTTAACGCCAAACGCTTAGCACGAGCTTATATTTCCTATGCTGCTTTTGAAAAAGCCGCTAAGGATGCCAAAATGCCAGAAAGCAAAGCCGACAAGGGCAATGATACGTGGCAAGAACTTATCAATATTGAAGGCATAGGCCAAATTGTTGCCGAGGCTGTGGTTGATTTTTATAGTGAGCCCCATAACCAAGAAGCCGTCCATGCGCTTTTGGCTGAAGTTACCCCTTTAGACGAAGAAGTGGTGGTTGCAAGTCATTCGCCCGTTGCTGGCAAGACCATTGTTTTCACTGGCTCGCTTGAACGCATGTCGCGTGATGAAGCAAAAGCCATGGCAGAGCGATTTGGTGCAAAAACGGCAGGTTCAGTATCTAAAAAAACCGATCTTGTCGTAGCGGGTCCCAAAGCTGGCTCTAAGCTTGATAAAGCACGTGAACTTGGTATTGAGGTTATTGATGAGGATGCATGGTTCGATCTAGTTGGCGCTTAACAGCTAAATAGCTCTGCCAATATTTATCTATAACCTTATTAAAAACAACATATTAAGGCACATATCTTATTGGATAGATATGTGCTTTTAGCATTTTATATAGGGCTTTACAGGTTATTTTCATCTAGGTAGTGAAACATCACGATTTATTTTTTCAACACCCATAGTATTGCTGTTGCAAGATTTTAAATGCACAGTATTACTAGAATTATAAGCATAGATTTTGCATACTAAGCATAAAGCTATAAATAATTAAAAAAGGGAAGGCAATAAATGTCCAATGAAAGCGAAAGCCAAAAGCCTAATTATTGGCCAGGTATTTTGATTGCCATTTTAGCGACCCTTATTTTTGCTTTTCAAGATGCCATAACCAAAACTCTTGTAAGTAACTATCCAATTACCTTTATTGTCATGGTACGCTATTGGGTATTTTTGGCGGTTGGCATGCTGATGGCGAAACAATCAAAAGGCGGTTTTCGCAAAAACAGCAAAAGCGGTCACATTTACTTACAAATTTTACGTGGTGTGTTGCTATTGGTGGAGCTTATACTGATTGGCTTAGCCTTTCGTCATATGGGGCTTGCTGAAACCACGGCGCTTTTTCAAGCCTATCCACTTTTCGGCACACTCCTTGCAATTTTAATCTTGAAAGAAGCGGTCGGTTGGCGGCGTATCACTGCTTTGATTATCGGCTTTTTAGGCATTTTAATCATGGTTCGCCCCGGTTCGGGTGTGTTTTCCGTTGGCGCTATTTTTGCCTTAAGCGGCTCTTTTTGTTTTGCACTTTATGCAACGATAACCCGTTTGGTAGGCGATCGCGATAGCGCGATTACCTCATTTTTCTATATTGGCCTTGTTGGAGCTATTATCACGACTGGCTGCATTTATTATTTCTGGGTGGATATGGATCCTCACCATGTTTGGCTGTTGGTTCTCCTATGTCTTATGTCGGTAAGCGGCCACTTTGCAATGATTAAAGCGCTCACCATGGCTCCAGTTAGTATTATTCAGCCTTTCAATTATTTACAGCTTGTTTGGTCGATTTTTGTAGGTCTCATCATATTTAATGATTTTCCAGACTTTTGGACATTGGTCGGCGCAACAATTGTTGTTGGCAGTGGATTATTTGTGTTTTACCGCGAACAAGTACGAAAACCAAAAATTAAATTGGAAGATGCGCAGTAAAACCTTTATTTTGCTGCATTATTCGCTAAGCGAAAGTCGATTTAATTTTTGCAGAAAATGCTATAGCGTTTTGGACCCTAGCATGCTATTGCACTGCAAAGTCAGTCGGCCGGGCAGCCGCGCTAGTCCAATACCGAAAGGTGGCTAGTGAGGAAAGTCCGGGCTCCAGCGAGACACGGTGCCGGGTAACGCCCGGCGAGGGTGACCTTAGGGAAAGTGCCACAGAAAGCAAACCGCCTATATTTTATAGGTAAGGGTGAAAGGGTGAGGTAAGAGCTCACCGCATTATCAGTAATGATAATGGCAGGGTAAACCCCACCGGGAGCAAGACCGAATAGGGATGATGCGTGGTTTAACCACAGGCCTGTCTCCAGCCAATCATCCGGGTGGGTTGCATGAGGCGCATGGCAACATTGCGTCCAAGATGAATGGCTGCCACGTAAAGCGTTAAGCTTTGCCATACAAAACCCGGCTTACAGGCCGACTGACTTTTATTTTTCAAACTTCTGTGCTTAACTGCTTTTTAATAAAACTGAAGTGGCTTAACAAAACCGCGAGCTACACTCCATAATTACTATTCTTTCTTATAAATATTTACACATTAACTTAAAAGGTGTTCAATGAAATCTTTTATGAATGATCGTCAAACATTGGTAAGTGATGCAATAGATGGCTTACTCCTTTCATCCGCAGGCACAAATCTAACGCGGCTTGATGCTTTTCCAGAAATAAAGGTTGTGATCCGTGCCGATTGGCAAAAGGATAAAGTTGCCGTGATTTCTGGCGGCGGCTCAGGCCATGAACCTGCCCATGCTGGTTTTGTTGGCAAAGCTATGCTAACAGCTGCCATATGCGGCGAAATTTTTGCTTCCCCGAGCGTTGATGCTGTTTTAGCCGCAATTACCAGTGTTTGCGGACAAGCTGGTTGCTTGCTTATTGTTAAAAACTACACGGGAGATCGCCTCAATTTTGGTCTAGCGCGTGAGCAAGCGATTAGCCTTGGCTATAAGGTTGAAATGGTGATTGTTGCTGATGACATAGCCCTACCCGACCATAAGCAACCGCGCGGCATTGCTGGCACGCTTTTTGTGCATAAATTAGCAGGAGCACTGGCCGAACAAGGTGCAAGTCTTGAAAAAGTTCATGAAATGGCGATAAAGGCTGCCCAAGCTACCCATTCCCTTGGTCTATCCCTTAATCATTGCAATATACCAGGCGCCAAGCAAGCGGAACAATCTCTTAATGATAATCAAGCCGAATTAGGGCTTGGTATTCATGGCGAACCTGGAGCTGCTATCATTCCCATGCAATCGGCCGATGATCTTGTTGCCCTTACTGCAGTTAAACTTTGCGAAAAATTATCAAGTACAGATAAAATCGCCATCATGCTCAACTCCCTTGGTGGCGTATCGCCATTAGAATTATCTATTTTGATGAATTCGCTTGCCAAGACGCCACTTTATAGCCATGCGAAATATATTATAGGACCTGCACCTTTAATGACATCGCTTGATATGCGTGGTTTTTCAATAAGTATTTTAATATTGGATGATGATAAAGAAGCGGCTTTAACCCAAGCTGTGAGTGTTGCAGATTGGCCAATTGTACGCGATACAAGCATTAAACACGCATTAATTTCCTTGCCTCAACCAACGCTACAAGAAACACAGGCCATTACCTGCGATGAAAACATTGCTATAATACTTGCAACCATTATTAACACAATTATTAAAAATGCCGATGAGATTGATGAAATTGATGCCAAAATTGGTGATGGTGATACAGGCTCAACCTTAAGCACTGCAGCAAAAAGCATTAGAGATATGAAAGATCAGCTTGCAACTGGAAATCCACCCCGATTTTTAAAGCAAATCGGTGAGCGTTTAATGCGCAGTGCTGGCGGCTCTAGCGGTGTCTTGCTGGCTATTTTATTTACCAGTGCCGCCCATAATTATAATGAACAGCAAGGTTGGGCAGAAGCACTTAAAATCGGCTTACAAAAAATGATGGAATATGGCGGTGCCAAGTCTGGTGATCGCACCATGATTGATGCTTTACAACCGGCATTTGATGCGCTTATCGCGGGTGGCAACTTACAAGAAGCTGCAAAGGCCGCGCGTGAGGGCGCAGATGAAACAGGAAAAATGTTAACGGCTCATGCTGGTCGTGCTAGCTATGTTTCAGCTAATCAATTAGAAAATGTAAAGGATCCCGGCGCTGAAATGGCGGCCCGCATTTTTGAAGCGCTTGCTGCAGCAAAACAATAAATTTACATTTTTTATAAACTCTATTAGACATTACAAAATATACGCGTATCCGATGTCATAGCCATTGGATACGCGTTAGTTACCTAGCTTATTTTACCCGTTTGATGGCATCAGCCAATTTACTGATAATCTCATCAATTTCGCTTTTCTCCACAATTAAAGGGGGCGAAAGTGCAATAATATCACCGGTTTGACGCACCAATGCACCATGATTAAAGCAATCGACAAAAACATCATAACCACGCTGAGATGGGGCGCCATCACGGCTAGCAAGTTCAATACCGGCCACAAGCCCAATTGTGCGAATATCAATAACATGGGGCAAGTCTTGCAGCGAGAAAACACTATCTTGCCAATATTGTGCAAGACCCGCAGTACGAGCAAATAGATCGTCTTTGGCATAGATGTCTAATGTGGCAAGCCCTGCCGCACAAGCAAGTGGGTGACCAGAATAGGTATAGCCGTGGAAAAGCTCAATTTGGCTTTCCGGACCGTTCATCATGCCATCATATAATTTTTGCTGCACAAATACAGCCCCCATTGGAACAACACCATTGGTTAGCCCCTTGGCGCAAGTCACCATATCTGGTACAACGCCGAAATAATCTACGGCAAAAGGTGTACCCAAACGCCCAAAACCAGTAATAACCTCATCAAAAATCAGCAATATGCCATGTTTTTGCGTTATTTCACGTAGGCGCTCTAAATAGCCTTTAGGAGGCAAAATTACACCTGCTGAACCGGACATTGGCTCAACAATAACTGCTGCAATAGTTTCGGCACCATTAAGCTCGATAATGCGTACCAAATCTTCCGCCAGTTCCACCCCATGCTTTGGAAGCCCCCGCGAAAATGCATTTTTTTCAATATTCAAAGTATGGCGCATATGGCTTGCGGGAATTTTGGGGAAAACACGTCGATTATTAACTAGGCCACCAACGGAAATGCCGCCAAAGCCAACACCATGATAGCCTTTTTCCCGACCAATAACATGGGTGCGAGTACCCTGCCCGATAGAGCGTTGATAGGCAATAGCAATTTTTAAAGCTGTATCAACCGATTCAGATCCTGAATTAGTAAAAAATACATGGTTTAAACCTGATTCTTTGCCGCCAGGGGCCATGTCTATTAAGCGATTAGCAAATTCATGTACAATAGGATGCGATATCTGAAAACCAGGGGCATAATCAAGAGTTAATAATTGTTGCTCAACCGCACTTGCTATTTCAGCCCGACCGTGGCCTGCATTGACACACCACAGACCTGCTGTACCATCAATAATCTTATTGCCATCAATATCATTATAATACATGCCTTTGGCGGATGCCAATATTCTAGGATTTGCCTTAAATTGGCGATTTGCCGTGAACGGCATCCAATAGCTTTCCAATGATATAGAATTAGATTTTGCAGTCATAGTTTACTCCTCCGGCTTTCAATATTCAAAACTCCCGATGATGATAGAAAACCACGTTTTTAAATTTAAACAAGTCCTTTTTTAATTTTGCATGCTTACTTGTTAGAGCCCAATACCACGAAATAAGCCGTTATTCACAACAATAATTAAGTATTATTTCTATGCACTTAGAGTTTAGTTGATCGCATTGTTTTTACTCTAAATATTTTTGTGTTAAATGGCTAAATATTTTTTTAAAACATCATACAAAACTTTTTTTTAATTCACTCGCAATTATATCTAATTGAACCTAAACAAGCAAAAATTTTAAAAATCAACTATTAAATAATTATCTTCAAAAAAACTATTTAATTTTAATAATAGAAAAAATCTTAATTTATAATTTTATTAATTAAAATTTTATTTTAGACTTTAAAAAATTTCTAAAAAACAAATTTTTATTGTAAATTATATTTTTTATAATATATTCAAAACTAATGTTTTAATTGCGTAAAAAAGCAATGATTTGAATATTTCGATTAGGCAAACCGTTTGAATACGACGTAACGTGACATAATACGTTTACTGTTTTTTGCATCCTATCATGTTGTATAGGAAAAAACTTATCATGAGTTCTTTGAATAATTATTTTTGCCTTAAAGGCTCAATTTCACGTTTTTCTATTATAATTGCGCTTAGTGCAACTGGGCTAAGCTGCATGGGTATACCAAATGCTGTTGCCGAAGATATTATATATACAGGAACAAGCGCATCAACCAGCTTTAAAAAAGACCCAACTGCTATCTCAGATAATAGTGAAAAATATAAAAGTCTTTTTTCACAAAGTAATTATACTGGAAATATGATTACGATAGGTGATGTTGATGCTACAGTTCAGGCAAATTGGAATACACAACCTAACATAGGCGACATCATTGCTCCTTATATTATTTATGGTGGTGTAAATATAGGAGATGCTGGGACACCCCTTACAACGGGCACTCAAAATGGCATCTCCGGTAATCGTATCGAAAATAATAAAGTTTTGATGCATCACATCGCATACGATTGGAGTGGGGTAACGAATAATGCAGTGGAAGGTGCAAATAGAGAAAGTTTCGACGGCGGCGTTTCAGGAGGCTTTGGTGGTGGAAGTATTTATGGTGGTTTAAGTATAGGCGGTGCAGGCGCTTCTGGGGGTAATGGTGGCTTTGGTGGTGAAGTAACTAATAATTCAGTTTCACTAAAAGATGTAACCCTTACAGGAGCCAATGGTGGCGGTGGCGGCTCATCGATGGGCGGTGGCGGTGGTATGGGCGGCATTGGTGGCGCAAGTATTTTGGGTGGCCTAAGTATTGGTGGTACAGGGGGCTTTTCGCGTGCGGGAGGCTCTGGTGGTCTCGTAAGCTATAACACAGTTACCTTGATAGATGTAGCTCTTATAGGAGCAAATGGCGGTTCGGGTGGCTTTGCAAGTAATAGCGCCGGGGGCTTTGGGGGCTTTGGCGGCGGTAGCGTTTATGGTGGTTTAAGTATGGGCGGGAATAGTGGCGATCAAAGCAACGCCGGATCTGGCAGCCAGGTAAATAATAATATGGTGATATTAACCAACACAGCCCTTAAGGGTGGTAATGGTAGCGCTGGTGGTTCTGGTAGTATTTATGGTACTGGAGGTTTGGGAGGTGGCAGTGTTTATGGTGGGTTAAGTATCGGCAACAATGCTCATGATATAATTGGTGGTTTGGGTGGGGATGTAAACAATAACACAGTTATATTAACAGATGTAGCGCTTCAGGGTGGTAGCGGTGGCATAGGAAGCAACGCAAGCACTGGCGGAATTGGAGGTGGAGGCGTTTATGGTGGCTTAAGTATGGGGGGCATAGGAGGTGCTTACATGGGCACGGGGGGGTCTGGAGGAACGGTAAGCGATAACAAAGTTTCACTAACAAATGTTACTATCATCGGCGGCGAAGGAGGTTCTTCAAACATCAGCGGCTCAGAAGGCATGGAGGGAGGGAGTATCTTTGGTGGCTTAAGCATCGGTGGCGGCGCTACTAGCAATGATGGCATAAAAGGTTCTGGCGGTGCAGTTATCAATAATGAAGTATCGATTTCAGGGTCATCGGCCATCTGGGGCGACATTTTTGGCGGTTATAGTACTGGCAATGTAGCTATAAATAATATAGTAACATTGAAAGGAAAGCAAATTGTTATAGGTCACAATATTTCTGATGTCATGCAATATGGCGCGATTTGGGGCGGTAAAAGTGTAGATGACACTGGGCTTAGTTTTAATGATTCAAATGCCAACTCTCAAGATATTTTTAATAAAGTAATTTCCGGCAATACACTAAATTTGATAGGTTATAGCGGTACAGTATCTGGAATTTATAATTTTGAAAATTATAATTGGACTTTGCCAAGCGATGTAACAAATGAAGATAGACTTATAACAATTTCTAGTAATGGCCAAGCTGTTGATTTGACAAACACCAAACATACAATTGCAAATATGCAGATGAGTGATAATCGTCTTTATAATGGTGATAAAATTATTTTTATTACAAAGACCCAAGGTACTTGGACTGCATTGAATAATTATGTCATTCAACAAGGCCAATTTATTATCTATCAAGCAAGTTTAGAACAACAGTTAATTGATGATAATAAAGCACTTGTTTTAACTATTAACAATAAAGCAGATATAACACCTCAACCAGCAGAGCCTACTCCAGAGAATCCTAAACAACCAACAGAGCCTATTCCGGAGAATCCTAATCAACCAGCAGAGCCTACTCCAGAGAATCCTAAGCCGTCTAATCCTAACAATAATCAATCTGCAGCTCAAATAAATCCCCAATCAAAATCATATTCGGAAGGTCGAGCAGCAATGTTAGGATTTCTCAATCAAGGGAGTGATCTTATTTCAACAGCCGGAATTGATAAAATACGTATTATGGTGCGCGCAAATGATGATAATATAAATCGTCCAGCTTTTATACCTTTTATGATCGCCAATGGTTCATCACAAATATATAATACAGGTAGCCATGTTGATATTAAAGGTTTTAATATGGCAGTTGGCGTTGCTACTGGCTTTGATTTTAACGCCGGCCACAAAGCCACCATTGGCCTATTTTTTGAATATGGTCATGGCACTTATGACACCTATAACAATTTTACCAATTTTTCTTCCGTTTATGGTGATGGGAATGGCAATTATAAAGGTGCCGGCATTTTTGGCCGCATTGACTTAGAGGGAACCGGTCTTGGCCGCGTTGTCAATTTTACACCTGATCAAGCCGATGGTATTTATCTAGAAGTTTCAATACGCGCTGGACAAATAAATAATAGTTTTGATGTCGGCAACACTTTAAGTGCTCTTAAAGAATCATCAATTAGCTATCACGGTTCTTATGATAGCAAAGGTAAATATGTTGGAGGTCATGCCGCTATTGGTTATGTTTTTAATTTTGATGAAAAGCAGGCGCTTGATGTTTATGGGCGCTATTTATGGACGCGCATGGATAGCGATACGATTTCAATTGGCTATGAAAAGTTACACTTTGATAGCGCGACCAGCTCTCGCTTACAGCTAGGTGGGCGATACAGCTATATCTATAGCGAACAATTTAAACCCTATATTGGTGCGGCCTATGAACATGAATTTAATGGCACAATTGCAGCAACTGCTTATGAATTTAAACTTGATAAGCCATCATTAAAGGGAGATTCAGGTATATTTGAAGCTGGTTTCAATCTCCAGCCTATAGCCAATAATGAGGCTTTCAACATTAATGTTAACGGCCAAGCTTTTGTTGGTCAACGTCATGGTGGTGGTGGCGGTATCAAAATAAAATATCAGTTTTAACCATCAAAAAAATAGGGCATATTTGAAATAGAATTATATTTCTAATATGCCCTAATTATTGAATAAGTTAAAGAATGAAATGCTGCATCAACTTGCTTTGACTTTTAGTCTTGCCACATTTTTCAACGCAAAATCATAAAAATTATCAGGAATAATAAATAGCAATACGATTGCCATTTATCTCTCGCACATTAATATCCATATCATAAATTGCTTTTAAACAATCGGTTTCAATGATTTCGCTTGGCGATCCTTTCGCAATAAGTTTGCCATCACGCATAGCGACAATGGTATCTGAATAGCAAGATGCAAAATTAATATCATGAACAACAATAACAATAGTTTTGCCAAGCTCATCAGCAGCGCGGCGCAATTGCTTCATCATCGAAACAGAATGGTTCATATCAAGATTGTTAAGTGGCTCGTCTAGCAGGACATAATCAGTATCTTGACAAATAACCATGGCAACAAATGCGCGTTGACGCTGGCCGCCCGATAATTGATCAAGAAAGCGATTTTGCAAATCTTCAAGGCCAAGATAACGGATTGCGGAATCGACAAATTGCCTATCTTCCAAGGTTGGCCGCCCCTTACTATAGGGGTAGCGACCAAAAGTCACCAATTCACGCACGGTTAAACGTGATGTTAAGACATTTTCTTGTCGCAAAATTGAAAGCCGTTTAGCAAGCTCATCACTCGGGGTTTTTAAAATATCAAGACCCCCAACCGAAATTTCGCCTTTATCCATCGGTGTTAAACGGCTTGCCATCGTTAGCAATGTTGACTTACCTGCGCCATTAGGCCCAATAATCGAGGTAATGCCTTGCGCTGGTATTGTAAGATGGACATCATCAACCACTAAGCGGTCATTATAGGCTTTCGACACACCTTTAATTTCAATCATCGCAAGGATCCCCTCAAAAGCAGGCAGATAAAGACAATACCACCAATAAATTCTATAATTACCGCAAGCGGCACGCCAAGGTTAAAGACATGTGTCATAATGAATTGACCGCCAACTAAGCATATTATGGCCAAAAGCGCAGCAATTGGTAAAATAAAAATATGTCGATAGCTGCCTGCAAGCTGGTAGGCAAGACTTGCAACCAATAATCCGAAAAAGAGAACTGGCCCAACCAGTGCTGTTGAGACAGATACAAGAATAGTTACTAGCATTAAAATGAACGTGACATTTTTCTTATAATCAACACCAAGGTTAATTGAGATTTCACGCCCTAATGCCAAAGTATCAAGGCAATTACGCTTGGCAAAAACAAAAATACTCACAACCAGAATAATGCAAAAGGCTGGTAAAAGCGCATCGGAGTTAACGCTATTGAAATTGGCAAAGAAACGCTCTTGTAACCCTACAAATGAATCTGGATCAATTTTTCTTTGCAAGAGAACATTTAAGCTGCGGAAAAATGTGCCAAGTACAATACCTACTAATAAAACAAGATGCAGGCTTTTATTCTCACCAGCAAATAGCCACCTGAATAATGTCGTAGCAAAAACAACCAAAATAAGTGTTTGGATAATAAAGCCAGTAACACTGCTTACCAACGCAAGCCCTGAGACACCAACCGAATAAACAACCACTGTTTGCGCCAAAAGGTATAATTGGTCAAAGCCCATGATAGACGGTGTCAAAATACGATTATTGGTAACTGTTTGAAAAAGCACTGTTGAAATAGCAATCGCATAGCCAACAATGACAAGTGAAATAAGCGATTTACCACGTAGTGTTAATGCAAAGGACATATTGCCAAGCAAGTTCCACGACATAAAAAATATGCTAAAAACGACAGCAATTACGACTAATAGTGCAATAATATAAGCAGGTCTATTGATAGATTTAAGCAAAACGGTTCCCCTTTCGCAGCAAGAGGAAAAGGAAAATACCGCTACCAACAACACCCAAAATGGTACTGATTGGAATTTCAAAAGGATAATTGATTAAGCGGCTCATTATATCACAAGATAACACCGCTGATGCGCCCAAAAGTGCGACCCAAGGCACGGCGCGCCGCATATTATCACCAATGAATAGCGCAACAATATTGGGTACAATAAGGCCCAAAAATGGAATTTGCCCAACAGTTACCACAACCAGTGCTGTGGTCATTGCAACAATTATAAGCCCCATCATAACAATACGCCGATAATTAACCCCAAGATTAGTGGTAAAATCTTCACCAAGGCCTGCAACAGTAAAACGGTCTGCGGCAATATAGGCAAGCAATACAAGTGGCGCCGCAATCCACAAAAGTTCATACTGTCCTTGCATCACACTTGAAAAATCGCCGGACATCCATGCTTGCAGAGATTGGATCTTATCGTGTTTATAGGCAAAAAATGTACTAATTGACCCGATAACCCCGCCAAGCATAATACCAACCAATGGCACCAATAAAGCTGACCGCAATGGTATACGGCGTAAAATTGCCATAAAGATTAATGTGCCAATGAGCGCAAATAAAGCTGCGACAGCAGCTTTTAAGATAACAGGCAAATCAGGTGCTAATAATAAAACGGTTAAAATTCCTAAGGATGCAGAATCTACCGTACCAGCAGTAGACGGCTCAACAAAACGATTACGGGACAAAAGCTGCATGATTGTGCCAGAAATAGTCATGGCAACGCCAACAAGAATAAGCGCAGCAGTTCGTGGAATACGTGTTGCCCAAAAAACATTCCAAGCATAAGGGTCAAGCGCCCAAAGCCTTGATGGCGTAACATCGCTAACACCAACAAATATACTGCAAAGGGCGAGAATGCAGACAATTAATAATCCGCCAATTAGCTTTCCCAAGAAATTATTCCCAGCATGTTGTTATATAATAAGCAGGTTTTGCCCCAACTGCTTATTCTTAAATGATAAAGTGAAATCTAGTTTGAATGATTAGTCATATAAAACAAGTATATTTTAATCAACTTTTTAAAATTGCCTTTATTCGTTTTACTCGTCTTTTTAACAGGGATTTTATGGCACCGTGTGATAAACACAAAAAAGGAATTCGCATGCTAACCAATTATCTAAAAGAAAAGCGGGCCTTTATGGTGCCCGCTTTAAAAAACTCAAAATTGAATATTGTAATAAAGTCTATCAACAAAAACGATAAATGATAGATTCTGCCAATAACAATTTATTTTGCATCAGCAGCTTTAAAGGCTTTCATCAATTGGTCTGCTGTTTCGTGAAGACCACTTAAACCACCGCCAACGAGGTACCAGTTTTGTGGATCAAGATAAACAATATGCTTTTTTTGTGCAACTTTTGATTCATTAACAACTGGATTATCAAGCATTTGAGCGGCAGACTGACCTTCACGACCAATAGCAGCATCACGGTCAATAACGAAAAGCCAATCAGGATTTTTTTCCAAAATATATTCAGATGAAATTGGCTGGCCATGGCGACCAACGGGTAGATCTGCAACAGCTGGAGAAACGCCAAAGCCTGAATAAAGTAGACCAAAGCGTGAGCCTGGGCCAAATGCACTCATTTTACCGCCAGTTGTTAAAATAAGCAGACCATTGCCCTTGCCATCTGCTTCTTTTTTCACTTCAGCAAGAGTTGCGGCAAGCTTTTCGATTTCGGCCTTAGCTTCCGCTTCCTTGCCAAAAATCTTACCTAAAATTTCAACATTACGATCAACATCGCCAAGATAATTATCTGTTGATACAGTTGTATCAATTGTAGGCGCAATAGCTGCTAATTCTTTAAGCTTTGGCTGTGAACGACCGCCAGCAATAATAAGGTCGGGTTTAAGCGAAGCGATAAGCTCATAATTTGGCTCGAAAAGTGTGCCAACTTTGGTAATTTTTTCATCGCTAAAGGCTTCAAGATATTTAGGCAAACCAATTTCTGGTAAAGCAATGACCGTATCACCCGCACCAAGGCGCTGAAGATTATCAAGGCTTGCAAGATCAAAGACCACAACTTTTTTAGGTTGAAGCGGCACTTCGCTTTCACCTGATGCATGGGTAATCTTAATATTTTCTGCAAATGATGGTGTGCTAAAGCCTGCCATTGCCAAAATAGTGCTAAAAACAGCACCAATAAGGAATTTACGTTTCGTTACCATTTAATCATCCTTGCTTTCATTGTTAGAAAACTACATTTATAATTAGGCATCACCTAATCACCTAAAGCAAACTTAGTTTCTTTATAAAATCCTAATTGCTCTAAATCTCTCATAAGCCAATCTTCAATTCCCTGAACTGACTTAGATCCCCCAAATTACAGCCTATGAAACTATACACTGAAATTCATCTTTATATTTATTTCAAAAGCCTTATGCAATTTTACTGAAGCCTTTTACCCAGTTTAAAATCGACCTTTAATCATTATTGAGCTTGATTTTGGCAAATTTCAAACAATCATGAACCGATGGCTCAACCATGGTGCCATGACTATCATTTTCATAAAGCTGATAATTTTCTTCTATAAATGGATATTGTTTCAATAAATCAAACACATATTTGCCATTGGGACCACCACGGGTTTCTGCAAGTTTTTTGGCTTCCTCGGGCGATAGTTGCGCTCGTTGCGCACGCTTACCCGAAGCAGAAATAAGCAGATAAGTTTTTTGATTATTATTCGTATCAGCAAATAATGGTTCCGCTTTAAAACGTTCTAATATGCCATGCTTACTCCACCAAATGGACGGATCTGCGGCGCAATAAATATTATAACGCTGGCGACCATCTAGCATTTCATGTAAAACGAATAATCCACCCAAGGAATGGCCATATAAAATTTGTTGATTATCATTTATATTATATTGCTTTTTTATTAATGGACGTAAGTCATCCATAATAAAACGGCTAAATGCAGCGCGCCCACCTGTATTGGGTGGAGTTTTTCCCTCCCTATGTGGGAAATTTTCAGGCCCTGCCTTTTCGGTGAGGTCATAATAGCGCCGCGTTACGATTTCGTCTCTATTGTCTAATGGGTAACCAATAGCAACAATAATCGCCTCTGGTTTATTTTTGACCGCATAATCAAACGTCATATTGCCATCAAGCAACCAAACGACTGGCCAACCATCTTGCGGCGCTGACTGTTTGGGAGTAGCGACAAAGATGCGATAGCTTTCCAGATCAGCTTTTTCCGTATCTATCGAACGCGATGCATTATTGGTTGGCGTAATTTTTATATCAAAATGACGAATATCCATATTCAATGCTTCGCTGTGATTAGCTGTTACCTTTTCACTTTGCGCAAAACATGGTTGCATGACCAATGTCGTCAGCATGCATGAGCCAAACAGTGTTAAAATTTTACGCAATTAAGTTTAACCTATATTTTTAACATTTACGGACAAAGGGTTCATTATTTTTTTGATTTACGGGTAAATTAGCAAAGTATTGCAGTATATTTACCAATTTACCCGCTATTTAATTTAAAAGTTGGACGTCATTGACACCCAAAGGCGCCGGCCTTCAACCACATTATTAAATTCGTCAACACTGACGCGTTTATCAAAAAGATTATAAACTGCTGCATTTAATGAAACATAGTCACTAAACTTATAACTGCCACCAATATCAAAGGTGAAATAATCCTTATATTCACGGGCAACCACTTGGCCATTACGAAGAACAGCCGTTCCAGCTGCACCAATACGCAAACCAGCATTGGTTTCCTTACCATGATAATTACCGCCAGCCCAAGCATCTAACCCGTCAACCGGTGTATGCCAATCGGCACGTATACTACCCATGTGTTCTGGTGTACGAGCAAGTGGTAAGCCCTTATAATCACCAGTTTTTTGCTCTGAATGGGTGTAGGTATAATTTCCACGCAAAGAAACAGCTTCAATTGGCGACCAAGTTCCAGTTAATTCCACACCTTGCATAACCGCATCGTCAATATTGATAAATTCCCACAAGACATAATTTGGATCTACCGACCATTCAGCAAGATTACCATTTGCATCAACAACCTGTTGGTTGCTTATCTTATCCTTAAAATCTGTATAGAAATAAGTTGCACCAAGCTGTAAGTTTTCAAGATTGTCATATAGGGCTGCAAATTCATAAGATGTGCTCTTTTCTGGTTGCAAACCGCTTGAACCGATAATAACACCGCAACGACCGCGGCCACTTGGCGGCTTTTGCCCATAAAAACAATTGCCGCCACCTGTCGTATAAGCATAACCAGGGGCAATTTGACGTATTTCAGGAGCACGGAAACCAGTTGAGATACCACCCTTTAAAGTAATATTATCAGTTGCATGCCAAACTGCATAACCACGTGGACTCCAATGGGTGCCATAAATTTCATGGTGATCCATACGCAAACCACCGGTTATTGAAAATGAATTGCTAATCCACCATTCATCTTCACCAAACAATGCCCATTGTGTCACGTCAAATTTTTCATCTTGCGCAGTGCGTAAGCCTGGGTTTTGATCGGTTAAATCATTGCGAATGTACTGAGCGCCGGTAACAAGTGTATGGTTACCCGCTAGGCTGAACGGTGTGGTGAATTTGCCATCAATAATAGTATTGCGAATAGTTGGCGCACGTAAATTAGCAACGAAATCTTGCGTATTATTATTCCAAGTATAGCTTTCACGCTTAGCCGTTTCTTGAAGCACTGAAAACTCTGCAGTTGTCCAACCAAGGCGCCCAGTGTAACCAAAAGATAAATGGTCACGCGTATTTAGATTGTAGGTATCAACAGCGGCGCGATTATTATTGACCGAGCGTTCAATATTATTGCCAACTGTGCTAAAGCGCTTCAGCTTTGTTGTACCAGCTTCAAAGGTTAAGTCGTGATCCTTATTGGGAGTAACCGTGACGCGGCCAGTAATATCAATTTCTTTTTTCTTTGGTGTACCAGAGACAATTGCGTCTTCCTCGCGGCCCATGCCACGCCCCCATAATTGCAAGCCTATTACATCAGGCTGCAAGGGACCAGCAGCATAATAACTTACCTGCGCACTATTACCATATTCGCTATGCTGGTTAGCCGTACCATCAACCGTTATTGTTCCGGTCCATTTTTCTGGAACTTTACGGGTTATAATATTGATAACGCCGCCCATGGCATCTGAGCCGTAAAGCGAGGACATAGGCCCGCGCACGACTTCGATCCGCTCAATAGCGCCAGCTGGTGGAACAAAGCTTTGCTCAAAACCAGAATTACCATTGGTGCGAGCATCACGAGTGCTTTGTCTTTTACCATCAACCAAAATGAGTGTATAGGCCCCTGGAAGACCACGGATAAAGATATCCTGCTCAGCAGCCGACCCAGTCACGGCAACGCCTTGAACATTACGCAACGCATCACCTAGATCGCGGAATGATCCTTTTTCAAGCTCTTCTCGCGGAATAACCGTGATGCTTGCAGGGGCATCATTAACCGTCTGCTCAAAACCGGTTGCAGTTACAACAACGGTTTGCAAACGCGTTGAAGCATTTTCATCGCTTGCTTCTTCACTTGTTGCTGTTTGTGTTGTTTCGCCCTGTGTTGCTACAGTTTCGGCAACTTGCTGTGCATTGGTATGGCGTGTGGTACGGCTTTGTGCTGGTGTGGTTTGCGCAATTGCTGGGCTTGCTAATACGATTGCTGAAGTAGAAATAGTTAGAACAGACAAAATAGACGCCAATCTACGCCGACAGCTCGTTCCGCTTAACATTGCTTTCAATTTCATAGCTTTCCAATACCTCTGCCAAGATAACATGATTTAATTTATCATCTTTTACAAAAGTAAAAACATTGTCATGTCAATAGCGTTATTTTTAACCCCTCTAAACAAGGTGAAATTTTGTCAAAATTTGTTCAAAATAAAGTAAACATTACAAATAATTTAGAAAACACATGTGTATTACTCAATAAATATAGAATTGTTCAACGCGCGAATTTACTGTAATATCAAAGAATTAATTTAAGTGTTTTCGAAAATAGTGTAGGATTATTTTATTTGAAGTATAAAAATGAATAGGGCATGATATTGCCTTAATTTGAAAAAGAGTTCTATAGGGAGTGGGTATGAAAAAAATTGCATTTTTAGGGCTTGGTGTCATGGGCTTTCCTATGGCCGGGCATTTGGCAAAAGCTGGTTATGAGGTGACTGTTTATAATCGCACGAAAACCAAAGCTGACCATTGGGTCACCACCTATCAAGGTAAGAGTGCTGATACACCGTCTGAGGCCGCCAAAGGACAAGATATTGTTTTTTCTTGCGTTGGCAATGATAAGGATCTTATTGAAATTACCCTTGGTGACAATGGGGCTTTTAAAGCAATGAACAAAGGGGCCATTTTTGTTGATCATACCACCGCCTCTGCAGAGGTTGCGCGCAAGCTTTATGAGGAAGCGCAAAAATGTGAGCTTAACTTTATAGATGCACCAGTTTCTGGTGGCCAAGCTGGCGCAGAAAATGGCAAACTTACTGTAATGTGTGGCGGTGACCAAGCAATATATGAAAAGATTGAAAAGGCAATTGACAGCTATGCGGTTTCAGTGCGGCTTATGGGGCCGGCCGGATCTGGTCAATTGTGCAAAATGGTCAACCAAATTTGTCTTGCGGGCATTGTACAAGGCCTATCGGAAGGCTTACAATTTGGCGTAAATGCCGGACTTGACATGAAATCGGTGATCGAAGTCTTATCAAAGGGTGCTGCTGGTTCATGGCAAATGGAAAACCGTGGCAATACCATGGTCGACAATAAATTTGATTTTGGCTTTGCGGTTGATCTTATGCGCAAAGACCTAGGCATCTGTCTTAATGAAGCAAGAAATAATGGCTCAACCTTGCCAATCACTGCTTTGATTGATCAATTTTATGCTGACATCCAGCGCGCCGGCAATAACCGTTTTGATACATCAAGCCTTATTACCCGCTTGCGTGACTAGGGTCAAAACTAATATAGGGAGCTACTAATTTTTAGCTCCCTATAGTTTAACTATCCATTGGTTCATCATCAAGGCGATTAACCGCCAATGGAAAAACAATTTCGGCAACGGTGCCTTTACCAGTTTCAGAATAAAGATTAAAACGCGCATTATTAGCATCTGCTAATGCCTTAGTTAGCGGTAAACCAAGGCCTGTGCCACGATCAATATTATCATCGATACTATCATTTTGTAAGGGGCGTGAAATTTGATGGAAGGGCAGCATTGCTTCTTCCATTTCGTTTTCACTCATACCAATACCACTATCACGAACGCGCAATAATACACCGGCATTTTCATGACGCAAGGCTGAAATAATAATTTGACCACCTGGCGGTGTAAACCGAATAGCATTGGACAAGAGATTAAGAATTATCTGCTTTACAGAACGTTTATCAGCAGCAATATCGGGCAAGTCATGAGCTATATTTGAGCGCATAATGATGCGACCCGTATTGGCTTGCGGCGCCATTAGCCCCAAAACCTCTTTTAAAATAGGCACAATTGAAACATTACGAATATCAATTGTGGTACGCCCTTCAGCAATTTTAGCTGCATCAAGCAAATCATTGATAAGTGTCATGATATGGCCACCAGAATTGACAATATCACGCAAATAACCGCGATAGCGATCATTATTAAGAGAGCCGAATTTTTCTTCCAAAATAAGTTCAGAAAGACCTATTATCGCGTTAAGCGGCGTGCGAATTTCATGACTTACCAAGGCAAGATAACGCGATTTACGCAAAGATTCCTCCTCTGCTTGATGGCGTGCGACCACCAACTCAGATGCAGCGGAATGGATAACACTTAAATCACGCAGCATAAGGAAATAGCCCTCATCGAGCTCCATTTTTCCAAAACTTACAAATAGGCTTATGGCGTCGCCATCACTGCGCTTTGCCTCAAACTCGTAGCCCTCACCAAAAGGGGGCTTATCATTACTTTGCTTAACCGTATCGAAATATTGGTTGACCATATCAACACTTTTAGGACTAAAGAACTGGACAAAATTGCGCCCTTTAATTTCATCAGCATCAAAACCAAGCATGCGTTGCGCCGCTTCATTGACCGAATGAATAAGTCCAGTATCGTCAACAATAAGAACGCCATCTGAAATTAAATTCAATAATATTGATAATTCCACTGCTTTACGCTGCAAAGCCTCAAAATCTTCCCGATCAATAGAATCTTGTTTTTCAAGATTACCAAAAGAAATCATTGAAGCTTCACGGCCATCTGCCCAAGTAACACCACGCATTTGCGGACGTACTGACCAGATCTGATCATTACTACCAATGAGAATATTACGCGGCAACCATTCCCGTAAGATAACTGATAAAATCCCGTGTGCCCTAAATGAATCAAGGGTTGGAAAACCGGTTAAGCGCAATAATTCGTCACTTGCAAATAGAACCCGATTATCACGATAAATAAGAATGGGTAAAGGTAAATGCTGTAGCAATGTAAATTCGATACGCGGAGAAGGTATAATAGGCAAAGCTGTATCATGGGGAGACTGTGAAGTCTTACCAGCATCCAATGCACCCGCACCAAATATTTCGAGCTTTTCGGCAGGACGTAGATTTAAGCGGCTGCGATGTCCGTCTGGTATATCGCTCTCTTCAGTTTCAAGCGCTAATGGGCTGCTGTCATGCTCTGGATATTGATATGGGCTTTCCCCTGCCCTTTCATCCAATCCAATATCTTCGCCCAATATCGGTAAAGAAGAGGAATTTGATTGATTGTCTTCATCTAAGAAAGTTGCTTGTCGCATTAGCTCATCAATATTGGGGGAAATATCTTCAACAAAGGCATTGCTTTTCGACTGATCATCAAGCTCGATTTCTTCAATAGCACTGTCATCCCAAAAATTAAGGTCTTGCTCTTCACGCGGTTCTATTGCTTCAATACCATTTGCTTCCAGCGAGCGACGTAAAGCTGCCAAGGCCTCCTCAATAGTTTGCGGCGCTTCCTCTTCATCGCTTTCGTCTATAGTGCCCAATTCCTCCTCATTGTGATCCTTTGCTTCAACCACGACATTAAGATCACCATCATCGTCACTATCAACCAAGTCAGTGCTCTTCTGTCCTGTAACTTGGTTTTCTGTATCTTGGCTTTTTGTATCGTGATCGTTGATTTCAGCTTTTTGCTCTACAAGGTTTTTGGCTTCTGGAAGATCGGATGTTTGTTTGGCATCTGGTGATTTTTCGGCCAGAATTTCCCCATCTTCATCGCCTTCTATATCTTCCAATTTTTTTACATCAAGCCTGTCTTTTGATGTTTCAGTAATCAAATCATCATCAGCCCATTCTTGCTCCAATGCTGTTTCAAGATCATCATCGGGCAATGTCGCCATCACCAAATCATCTTCGCTAGACATTTGAGACGTTTTGGGCGAGTTGTTTTTTTGCGGATTGATTACCCTTTCAGGCAATTTTGGCAACACATCAGTACTTTTTAACTGTATAGAGCTAGCCCCTGATAATATATTACTATCATAATGATTAAGTAAGGCGTCAATGGCCAAATCACTGTTTTGCGTGTCTGGCTCGTCATCATTTGAAAAACCATACTCTTCATCAAGCGTTGGCAAAGTTGAAAGAGCTGGCAAAACTTTATCTTCTTGCTCAATAGCTTCAGGCAAGTTTAATGGCTGATCATCAAGGGCAATTTCACTGTCCTCAACATCATGATGTGTATTGCTATCACTTTCTTCTCTATCTTCTAGACCATCAACATCTAACTTTGATGGCGCAACAATTTTTTCTTCAATATTTACCGGCAAATTATCTATAACTTTGTCAGTACCAATTAAAGCAACCTCTTGCTGGTCGTTATTATTGTCTTGCTTATTGCTAATTTGAATATTGTCAATAATAGCATTCGTCTGTTTAGCCTGCGATGGTTGGAAGACTATGGGCTGATTATTTTCGTCAGCGATAATCCCCTCATCAGCACCCAGTTCTTTTTCGCTAGAGCGTGGTTTAGCCGAAGATACTTTTAAATATTCATCATTTTTGGCTTGGCGCAGATTTCTTGGTAATTCAACGGCAAGAATATCAGCCTTCAATTTACGGGCTATTATTGTAAATGCTTCATGCTCTTGCGCGGTTAAACCTTTTGGGCCACGATTGCGTGCAAGGTTCAATCCTTCTTCTTTTACTGTCATTTTTGCTTCATTTATTATACCAAAACCACGATAGCCACTAAATTCACGATCCCGCGAATAAATTGGCAAGGCTGAAAATTCAATTTCAACCCGACTTTCACCGCCTTCAACAGGCCAATATATCTTACGTTCCGACCAGGCTTTATGGCTTTTTAATAAAGCCCGCATCGCTCCATTGCTATCCATATTCCATTCTTTGGCGAGGCTTGTAAAACATTTATCAATAACATCTCCAAAGCGGGGACCAACAGCAGTTTCCAACTCCGGAGAAACATCAATAAAAAAATTATTTTCATCAAGCTGCCACGCAAATTGCAATGGAAAGCGCGTTACATCAAAAACAAATTCCTGTTTTACTTCATCTTTGTCAGCATTGTCATTATCACCATTGGGCTTTGCCGCAATGAGTAAAAAAATTGCGGGCTGTTTGTTGAGTTCCAATACCCCGACAGGCATATCTGAATAATTTTTAAGCAAACGCTTCTTTACACCACCGCCCGATTGCGCTTCATGCAGCAGTGCCATCAAATCTTCATCAACAACAAAATCGGGTCGAAAACCTTTGGTTGCACTCAAAATATTGCCCGAAACATCTAAAACTGCAGCCTCAGTAAATTCATCTCCCAAACCATTGGTTAAATCTACAAAACCTGCATCAGAGGCAACGGCTGCGATTGAACGCAAGAAGACCACTTGCCCTAAATGCTCCATGTCTATTGCATTAATTAAAAAAGACTGTGCGGCAGGGATACCACCAATTTTTACACCACGTTTTGTGGCTAAACCGTTTTCAATTTGCAAACGAGTTAAATTATCAAAACCACTATCAACACCAATTGAATCTGCAACGGTACGAAAACCTAAAAAATGAGCACCAGCTCCATTTGCCCAAAGAATAGTTTCAAAATCGCTTGATAAAATAATAGAAATGCGGCCGGCAAGATATGCATCACGCACTTGCGGATTTGCTAAAATATCCAAAAAAGCATGCGGAGCTGCCATAGTGATCATTCCTGGTTCAAAAATTGTTTTACCAGTTTACAGCCTTAATCAAACTTATGCATGTATTTTAAAAGGAAAAATGGATTTTTAGTTAACGCGCTGATATAGCAACAAATAAAATAGAATTTACTATTTAATTTCAATATATTAGACAGCTAGCCTTTTACAAAGGCACAATGGAAAATTAATAAGATAATTTATAATATATCTATTTTGGATAATTCCATTAAATATTTACTTGTTTTGAAAGCGTGTAAATCTAAGTGTAGCAAAGAAAAACATGCTTCAACGCCTCAAAATTCACTCAAAAGAAGCTAGAATGAAAGCTTCAGCGAAAGGGATTCGCACCTCTCGCTGAAATATCTCATGAATATTTAAACCGCAACAGTTACAAATTTCAAATCAAGATAGGCGTTTATAGCCTCCGAGCCACCTTCTGTGCCATAGCCGGAATCGCGTATACCGCCAAATGGAACTTCTTGCAGGGCAAGGCCATTATGGTTGATACTGGTCATACCTGCATTAACCAAACTGCCCAGCGCATGGACACGTGCTGCGGATTTGGTAAAGGCATAAGATGCAAGCCCATAACGCAGGCGATTGGCCTCGTTAAACATATCATCATCCGTTTTATAGCGATTAATGATTGCTATCGGGCCAAAAGGTTCTTCATTCATGATTTCGGCAGAAGTTGGCACATCGGTAATGATCGTTGGCTCGAAAAAATAGCCCTTATTACCAATACGCTTACCACCTAAAATAACCTTACCACCCTTTGAAGTTGCATCCTGCAACATATTTTCCATAGCTGGAATACGCCGGTCATTGGCAAGCGGTCCCATATCGACACCTTGTTCTAAACCGTTGCCGACATTCATCATTTTTGCAGCCAAGGTGAATTTTTCAACATATTCATCATAGACGTTATCTTGCACGATAAAACGAGTTGGCGATGCACATACTTGACCTGCATTGCGGAATTTGGACGCCGCCATTGTACTTACAGCAATATCAATATCAGCATCATCAAAAATAAGAACCGGCGCATGTCCACCTAGCTCCATCGTCGCTTTTTTCATATGTTGCCCAGCAAGGCTTGCAAGATGTTTGCCAACCGCAGTTGAACCAGTGAATGATATTTTTTCAATAGCTGGATGAGCGATAAAGAACTCTGATATTTGCGCAGGCACACCAAAAACAAGTGCGATAACACCTGCTGGCACACCAGCATCAATAAAACAATTGATCATGGCAGCAGGAGAAGCCGGCGTTTCTTCTGGTGCTTTAATAACAATACTACAACCTGCAGCTAAGGCGGCGGATAATTTGCGTACAACTTGGTTAATTGGAAAATTCCAAGGCGTAAAAGCTGCAACGGGTCCAACAGGGCGTTTAATCACCATTTGGGTTACATTGGTGCTGCGTGCAGGTATAATCTGTCCATAGGTACGGCGCGCTTCTTCAGCAAACCAATCGATAGTATCGGCAGCGCCCATTACTTCCATCTTGGCTTGCGCGGTAGGCTTGCCTTGTTCGCGGGTCATAAACCAAGCAATAAGTTGGCTGCGCTCGCGCAATAATTGCGCCGCCTTACGCATAATTTTAGCGCGCTCAAAAGGTGAAACATTCTTCCAAATTTCGAACCCCTTAGCGATAGATTGTGCAGCAGCTTCAAGGTCATTATTCGATGCGACACTTACTTGGCCAATAATTTCTTCTGTTGCCGGATCAATAACCGGCATTTTCTTATTACCTTCGCTTTCGCGCCACGTATTGTCAATTAACAGAAGTGTATCGGGATATGGACCTTGCATGATTTCCTCCACTATGAAAGTCAAATTTCTATGCCCAGCTTGTCATGGATAAAATGGCAATGTCAATATTAGAAATCATCATTTATAAATACTGTAATAATGTTACAGATAATAAACAACTGGCCACCATTTTATTGAATACTAAATGCTAATAGACGAAAGGCATTTTTAATAAAAGAACACTATCCTTTATCAAAAATGCCCTTATATGATCTATTTCAATTGACTATCTTTGCTACCACGGCGGTTATAAGTACTTTGTATTTTGCTTGTTTTTTCATGTTCGCTCTGACAGGCAACACAAAGCTTTACCCCCTTTAACGCAAGCCTGCGCTTTTCGGGAATAGGTTCATCACACTCAACGCAAAAATACTCACTTTCACCACTTGGCAAACGCTGTCGTGCAAGCTGTAAAGCATCATCAAGGCTTGCATCAACTTGCTCTTGAACTGCACCATCTGCGGTCCATCCACCAGCCATTTAACACTCCTTTTATATTATTAATAATTTAAAAATATATAAGTATTGCAAGGGCCTAATTCAAGTTTGCAAAGACTATAGGTCGCGTTACCAAAGGCTAAAAAAATCAACAAAAAGTGATGCGGTTTTGGAAGAAAAACTCAAAAAATTAACTCCAATGAGCAAAAGGGTCATTTAATTTTTGCCATTGTGCAAAATTAAGACTTTCTTCTTCAATAAGACAATCATCAAGACAGATCCGCAACATTTTTTCATCCATTGGATCACAACCGATAAAAACAATTTCTTGCCGCCTATCTCCCCATATTGGGTCCATTTTTTGTGCCATCATCTCACGCCATTGATCATTTTCGGGCCATTTATTTTTCGGCACTGACGACCACCAACGCCCATATCTTTGGGTCCGCATTTGCGCACCGGCTTGGCTGATTTCTCCGACAAAATCAGGCCGTGTTGCCAACCAGAAAAACCCCTTAGCACGCACAACACCTGGCCAAGAACTATTAAGAAAATTTTGTAGCTTTTGGGGATGAAATGGACGACGCGCACGATAAACAAATGAGCGAATACCATATTCTTCGGTTTCTGGAATATGATCTTTAAAGCCATAAAGCTCTTTGGCCCAAAGTGGGTGATCTGCTACCTTTTCAAAATCAAATAAACCGGTATTTAATAACTGATCTGGTGCAACTTCACCAAAGTTTGCTTCAATAATTTTAGCATCAGCATTTAACGAGCGGATAATGGTTTTAGCAAATTGAAGATTTTCTGGGCTGGCGCTATCAATTTTGTTCAAAATAATAATATTTGCAAATTCGATTTGATCAACCAATAAATCAATCAAAGTACGTTCATCATTATCGCCAGCAGTTTCACCTAAATCCGCAAGACGCTGACTGTTAGAGTAATAATGCAATAAATTTGCAGTATCGACAACTGTCACCATTGTATCCAAGCGTACAAGGTCGGAAAGACTTTTACCATCTTCATCACGCCAATCAAAAGTTGCCGCAACCGGCATAGGCTCCGATATCCCAGTCGATTCGATCAACAAATAATCGAAACGGTTTTGCTTAGCTAAACGCTCGACTTCAACTAATAAATCTTCACGCAAGGTGCAACAAATACAACCATTAGTAAGCTCTACTAATTGCGCATCAAGACGTGAAAGGCTGCTTGCCTCATCGCCGCTTAAATCGGCGCGGATAAGCTCAGCGTCAATATTAATCTCACTCATATCATTAACAATAATGGCTACTTTCATATTTTTTTGATTATTTAAAATATGATTGAGCAAGGTGGTCTTACCAGCCCCCAAAAAACCCGACAAAACTGTAACTGGTAAGCGGCAATCTTGGTTCATTATTTACTCCAATGCAAAACAATTTAAAAACCGGAATTAGAAGAAAAAGTACAAAAGCATCCGTTGCCAACCATCAAAGATGGCAGCTTCATAACCATTATCGCCTTTGGATATTTGCTTTTATTCAATTTAACTGCTTAAGTAATGTAATAACATTACATTGTCTAGTATTTTTTTATAATTCTAAACTGCTTTGTGAGTTTATAAATTATCCTTGGATTTATGCTGTGATGAATCGACTTACAAACAGTACTCCAATCTAATCATCAATGGACCTCACCAAATAATCGACAGGTTTTATAGAGCCGCCTTAATTAAATCATAATCCAATAATATCAGTCAAAGTACTTTGTAATACAAAGTCCACTTTAATAAAAAGTTACCATAGCTTATGAGTTGCTAACATCGACTTTTTAAAAAACAGGCTTTGCAATAAGGCATAGACAAACTTAGTATAATAGTTTTTGACGGGGTAAACATGGGCGATCTTGATAAGGCACTTGCCGATATTTCCTTTATTCGCCAACAAATGGCAACGACAAAGGAATTTCGCGGGCTTGGACCGATGACAATGGCGTTGACTGCTATTTTGGCTTTTATCACCGGCGGCTTGCAATATATATTTCCGCAACTTGCGGCCACACCCTTTGCCTTTTTTAGCTCGTGGATTGTTACAGCAATCATAGCAACGCTTTTAGTTGGCGGCGAAATGATTGCGCGCTCAAGACGCCACCATCAAGGCATGGCAGATGAAATGGTGCTAGCCGCCATGAGCCATTTATTGCCAGCTGGTATCATCGGTGCCTTGCTTTTAACAGCCTTTGCCTTTTATGCGCCAGACCTATATTGGTTGTTACCACCATTATGGTTGATGTTGGTTGGTTGCTGCCTTTTTGCAGCATTGCGAATTTTACCGCCATCGCTTGCCATTGGTGCTGCTGCCTATGTTGTTTTGGGCTTTGCAACTTTTATTTTCACCGTGCAATCGCGTGATTTATCACCACTTGCTATGGCTTTACCCTTTGGCTGCGCCCAAAGTCTTATGGCCTTTTTACTTTATACAGCAAAGGGTAAAAAAAATGCCTAACTCATCATCTGCTCCGTTTTCTTATGAAAATCTTGATAAAATCATTCACGAGCGCGCGCGCCTTGCCATTCTAACCTCTCTAAGTGCCCATGATAGCGCCATGAAATTTGCCGATCTTAAGAACTCTTGTGGTCTTAGTGATGGCAATCTAAGCCGCCATTTACAAGTATTGCAAGAAGCAGGCCTGGTTGAGATTGATAAATATTTTGATAAATTACGCCCTGTTACCACCTGCAAGATGACGAGCGAAGGGCAACAACGTTTTTTAGATTACATCAATATACTCGAACAAATTATTCGCGATGCCGCCCTTGCCCGTGAAACCATTCCAAAAAGCTTAAAACCCGCCCCCACTTAATCTCCTATAAGCCGCATAAAATAACTAAAATTATCATCTCTTGGTTCATACACCGAGCAGATCTTGCATATTCTTTTTTTGAAAATATCATTAAACACTCATTGTTAGGTAAATATCATGCATCATGACTTAATTGATTTTAAAAACAAAAAACCACTCCACGTTGCAATTATCATGGATGGCAATGGTCGCTTTGCATCACGACAAGGTCTACCGCGTTCCTATGGGCATTATCAGGGAGCAGAAGCAGTTCGCAAAGCATTTATCCATGCAAAATATCTTAATATCAAAACATTAACGCTTTTTGGTATGTCAACGGATAATTTTAAGCGCCCGGCCCAAGAAGTTGAAACCATGATGGAGATTTTCACATTGTTTCTATTGGCTGAGACAGAAAACCTTATCAACCATAATGTCAAACTTACTGTCATTGGCATGAGGGAGCGCCTTCCAGAAAAATTGCTTTTGGCAATTGATTATGCCGAAAGCCAAACCGCCCATTGCACCGGTGTGCACATGCGCATAGCAATTGATTATTCATCACGAGACCAAATTTTAAAAGCCATAAAATCCCTTGATAAGAACCAAGATATTGACCGCGACCTTTTTCACCAAGCATTAACCGGAAGCCGAGAAATTGGCGATGTTGATCTTGTCATACGCACCAGCGGCGAACAAAGATTATCCGATTTTTTACTATGGGAAAGCGCCTATGCTGAATTATGGTTTACTCAAAAAATGTGGCCCGAGTTTGAACCTGAAGATCTTGTTGCAGCTGTGACTTTCTTCCACAATCGCGAACGCCGCTTTGGGCTAGTTGGTAAAAGCCCTACCAGCGCGCCGGTAAATTACCAACGTTTAACTGCATAATTTGATACATGTATAATCTATAAAGAGTTTTATCATTTTTTTGAAAATAAAAACCAAAACATGCAAAAAACAAAAAATCCTAAGCAAGCAAGGCAAGCCTAGGATTTTCATTTTCAAAAGCTAATTTAAGCTATTTACATTTGCCCATTAGCGGAATGTGGTAATGCGACCAAAGGTGCTCTTAGTGCCCCAAATACCACGGCGCAAACATTCAAGCTGCACAATTTGGCTGTGATC
This sequence comes from Bartonella sp. HY761, assembly GCF_026743145.1. NCBI lineage: Bacteria > Pseudomonadati > Pseudomonadota > Alphaproteobacteria > Hyphomicrobiales > Bartonellaceae > Bartonella > Bartonella sp. HY761. The sequence continues at coordinate 671,010 of NZ_CP104887.1, read as the reverse complement.
GATAAACAAATTGACATCAATACCATAATTTTTAATGTACCATGAGAAGACTTCAGGGTCAGCAGCTTCAAACATGACATTTTCCATACCAACATTTTTCATGATTTTTGCTGCAACATCGGTGCGCCATGGATCAGCATTTTCGGTAATGCCTTCCGATTCAATCATGATAATCGAAGCGCCAGCATTAAGACAATCATTAGCAGTATCAATCAAGATTTGCGGATCGCGCGTGCCTTCCGCCTCTAGCTCGGCTTTAGACGTATCACCCCCTGCCCCAAACTGAATGCCAATTTCAGGCTTTGGTTTCAACCCCGCTTTCTTCACCTTATCAATCAACCGGATAAGATCGGGCGTTGGTAACTGGATAAAACCTGTTGACAGCTCAATCATATCAAATTCTAACCGCACGCATTCTTCAATATAGGCATCAATTTGCGTTGGTGCGCGGGCAAGAACATTTTCAATCCAGCCACCAGTTGAAACATAAACACCATGATCATGACAAATGCGATTGATCTTGCGAACATAATCTGCCGGCATGAGCGAGAAAGAACCACCGGCATATTTATAGCCATCGACATGCTCCCCCATACCTTGTAATAATTCCTTAGTATAGGTTGGGGTAACCATGGCATAATAAGGCCCACGAATTTCAGTAATTGACTTGTTACGCGGCTTTGGGTCGCGATCATTCATTGGTACAAACGGAAATGAACGATTTTTCCAAACATCAGATTGCGGCTTGTCACTCATATTAAACTCCATTGTTTAAAGAAAATAATTATAAATTAGTCGCGCACAGGCCATAGATAGATAAAACTCAATCTTAAATATGGGCCACCAACGCAGTTAAGTTAGGAATTTTGTCTAGAGCACGCCCACTTATCGTTTGGGCAATGGCGTGCTCTAGATTCTTTGGTTCGTGCATTTTAATGAAAACCACTGCGCGGTTTTTAAAAATGCTTTAAACTTTGAGATGCGCCAAAATCTCAGTAAATTCACGAACCTTTATTTTTTCAATATTTTGCACAGCATCAATGATTGCTTTGCGCGCCCTTTCAGATGTAAATGGCGTTGCAAGACCGTTAAATTTCGCAATAACTGTCTCCCAACTCATTGGACGGGTACGAAAGCCCTCATAATCAGTTTTATCAATTGAAAATTTCTTGCCATCTTTTAAGCTAATAGTAAGCGTTGTTGCTACCTCTTGCGGGAAGCGATCGGTATATTCTTTGCTTGGTCGCACAACAAAGCGCTTTAACAAGGATTGAATATCATCTCGAATAATACGGGCATCATCATATTGGGCAGGCAAAACATTACCATCAATTAAGGCGACACCAACCATATATTGCAAGGAATGGTCTGCCTCTTCCTTGGTTCTAATAATCGTCTTATCGCCTTCTTCGCCGCCGCCGATAATGTGAAAGGCAACATCAAAAATGTCGATTTCGATTTTGTCAATTTGATCCCAGGTAAAGCCTTCACGAGCTTGCAACTCAAGGGCACCTTCGATGGAAGATTGCGAATGTATTTCGGCATTATATTTTTTGATAATTGACTGAACGACATTTTCAAGATTTTCCTTTTGCCAATCAATGGTAAAAGGTCCAGCAATTGCGTCCTTAAAGCCTTTGTTGCCCTCAAACACTTCTTCAGGGCCGGTTATACCGCGCATCGCTAAAAACGCGCTATGCGTGCCGATAAAGGCAGTATTGGGATAGGCTAGCCCTTTCCAATGGGATAAAGCCCCAGTGCGGGTAACGCGCAGGGCATTATTACAAGTGCCTGATATTGCAATGGCATTGGCGGTTTTTTCATCATCAAGCTTTAAGGCTTTAGCAACACCTGCGGCAACTGCATAGGCGCCTTGAACCGTGTGGTCAAAACCTTTGGCACGCACTGGCGCCACATCACAAAGGCGACCCTGCACCTGATAGGCAACCGCCATAGCGGTTAAAAAATCTGCTCCGCTCGCATCACTATATTCAGCCGCAGCAAGCACCGCCCCAAGATTATCCGACTGGTGGCAGGTTTCCCCCTTAGCAAGATAGCTGTCCATAAAATCAAGATAGCGAACGAGTGCGCCATTATAAAAAGCTGCACGATCCGGCGCGGTTTTACCACCACCAATCAAGGTTGATAGGGGGCGACCACCAAAATCCTCCAATTGCTCACGGATCATATGGATAGGTTCACCATCCAATGCACCAATCGCAACGCCAACCGAGTCAAGGATACGCTTTTTTAATTCGTCCTTGGCTGTATCTGACATCATATCAATATTGGCATGGGTTACAAAACGCGCCAATTGGCGCACTTCTGTATCTTTATGCGCTGTTTCCTGCCGTGTATTATGATTTGCCATAGTGTATCCTCCAAATTTTACACAATTATTAATTTTCAAAAGCGTAAGATCTTTTGAATTAAGTGAAATGGATATACATTTTAATTGTAATAAATATCAATATAATTACCACAAAATGTAATAATTATAACTATTCCAATAATCTATTTTGTATTTCTAGAATCTTTTAAAAAGATTTTCTATTTAAAATTTACATTTTTTAATATATAAATAGTTTTTATTTCGTCAAATGGTTTTTATTATAAAATGATATAGATTTTTATTATAATAATTAAAATTTTTAATTATTATAATTAAACTACTTCTTTTAAAACAAATAAAAGCCTTCATTGATAAACCAAATAAATAAAGCAAGCCGTTATGTTGGCGCATTTAATATAGGAGAAAAAAATGCCGAGTGTCTTTGTGCACGATCTTTATTACTGGGAACAGATTATTATTGAAGCCTATCGCATTTGGCGACAAGGCAAACCAACACAAGCCATTATCGAGCATCGCTTGGCAGCCAATCTGCGGCAGGAGCGAATTTATCCCTTTATCAATGCCCTATTCGACCTCTTTACCCATGCTGATAAAATTAATGAAATCAAGGCTGGGCAAGAAGGGGACTATCTAACACCAACGGAACTACTGATAATTGATCTTATTGCAGGCACAACAGACACCGCGCCATACCATGGCGACCTAACTAGCAAAGTTGCCTTTGTGGAAGTTGAGCAACAAGCAAAACAAATTTTGGAATTATTTGCGCAAGCAGGCATTGTCATCCGCCCAAGCCTTAGCATTACCGCATCAGAAGAAGAGCAACTGGTGCGCCTTGCCGCCAACTCCTACCAACATGTTTTCCGCATGGAATAACAAAAGCATAAATTAAAAATAAAACCAATGTTACCTAGCTTAAAAAACATCAATCGGCAAACACTTTTAAATTTTACTTTAAATGTTTGCCAAAAGAATTAATGAATTAATAGAATAAGCGATTGATTACCACAAATATACGGACCAATCGTTTTTAATTATATTAATCTACAGCAACCCAAGTTCCAGCAGCATTTTTTTGCAATACAGCTACAAAATCCTTACTGCTCCCGTCTGATAAACTAATATTAACGGCACAAGCAAATTTGCTATCCATTTTATTGCAGATACCCTTTGGCGTAATTTTAGCTGTTGCCACGAGAGCCTTTTTTTCTTCACTACCTGATGTGGCAATCATAACTGTTTTTGTCACCTCTATAATATCGCTATTTTTAGGACCACCAAAAAAAATATTTGGCCCCCAAGTAAAGTAAACAGCCCCAACACCAACAATAATTAATAATATTACGAAGTTTATCACTTTTTTCATAAACCAACACCTTTATCTAATCATAAAATTACGCAGTTCTATTACATTAAAACATTTTATATTAAAACAAAAAAAATCCAGCAAGCCTTTTATAAAAGACATACTGGATCTATTGCTATTTTGATAAAATTTACTTTTAAAAGCGTTTAAATTTTATGCTTTGGGTGCTGCACCACGCACTTCTTCATCAACGTGGCTTGCAAATTTGCCAAAGTTTTCAACAAACATGCCAGCAAGCTTTTTAGCCTGTGCATCATAGGCAGATTTATCTTCCCATGTAGAACGCGGATCAAGGATAGTAGTATCCACACCATTAACTGCTGTTGGCACTTCAAAGCCAAAATTTTCGTCGTGGCGGAAAGTTACATTTTTCAACGAACCGTCAAGAGCCGCAGTTAAAAGCGCACGAGTTGCCTTAATGGGCATGCGGCTACCAGTACCATAAGCACCACCGGTCCAACCGGTATTAACCAACCAGCAATCCACCTTATGCTCAGCAATAAGAGCACGGAGCAAATTACCATATTCCGATGGGTGGCGCGGCATAAACGGCGCACCAAAACAGGTTGAGAATGTTGCTTCTGGCTCTGTTACACCTTTTTCAGTACCGGCAACCTTGGCTGTATAACCAGATAAGAAGTGATACATGGCCTGTGCTGGGGTAAGTTTAGCAATTGGCGGCATAACACCAAAAGCATCCGCAGTCAGCATGATGATATTTTTAGGTTGACCACCACGACCAGTTGGGCTTGCATTGGGAATAAAATGCAATGGATAAGCGCAACGGGTGTTTTCAGTCAGTGAACCATCATCGAAATCTGGTTCGCGACGCTCATTTAACACAACATTTTCAAGCACGGTGCCAAAACGTTGCGTTGTTGCATAAATTTCAGGCTCTGCTTCGGCAGAAAGACGAATGGTTTTAGCATAGCAGCCACCTTCAAAATTGAAGACGCCGTCCTTGCCCCAACCATGTTCATCATCACCAATAAGGGTGCGTGATGGATCAGCTGACAGTGTAGTTTTACCAGTGCCGGACAAACCGAAGAACACAGCAGTATCGCCATGTGGACCTTCATTAGCCGAGCAATGCATTGGCATAACGCCCTTAGCTGGCAAGAGATAATTCAAGGCAGTAAATACTGACTTTTTCATTTCACCGGCATAAGATGTACCACCAATAAGCACAATCATACGGGTAAGATCACAAGCAATAACCGTTTCACTGCGGCAACCATGGCGCACAGGATCTGCACGGAAAGAAGGCAGATTGATAATGGTCATTTGTGGCACAAAATTTTTCAATTCGCTTTCATAAGGACGAATAAGCAAATTGCGGATAAAAAGAGCATGCCAAGCATATTCACTGGTAACACGAGCGCGAATTGAGTTCTGCTCATCAGCGCCACCAATTAAATCCTCAACAAAAAGATCACGGCCCTTAGCGTGCTCGATAAAGTCAGCATGAAGCGTATCAAAATGCTCTTGCGACATTGGTTTGTTGTTTTCCCACCAGATATGAGACTCTGTCTCACTGGTGCGGACAACAAACTTATCCTTAGCTGAACGCCCGGTGTGTTGACCGGTATAGGCAACAAGTGCACCTTGAGCGGTTATCTTTGCTTCTTGACGTCTAATTGCTTCTTCATAAAGCAAAGCTGGGGTAAGATTGTAATAAACATTACCAAGATCTTTAAGTCCCGCTGTAGTGATAGACGCGGACGGGTTGAAAATGCCAGTCTCTTTCATAATAACTCCGCATGATTCATCATTAAAAACGCATTTTTAAAAAAGGCGTAACGCTTTAAGACAGAAAAAATCAAATAGATCAAACTTTTAATCGATTTAAAAGAAATTTAAATTTTTTAAATTGCTATTTATCCCATTAATTATTATTTTCTAATAAACAATTTTTTGGCTAAAATTTGTGAAATATATCTGAAAAATCAACTATTTTTACCCATTGCCACAATTTGTACCTAATTTGTCCCCCAAAAAGGGTAATAGAAAAAAAGGCGAAAATTTATGCGTTACCCTTCAACTAATTACAAATTGTTCTAAGGTGAGTCGGAGGAAAAACAGAATTTGCTCAAATAAACCTAAATCATGAGCAAAGCAGAGAACGGTTTTAACGCTGCTAATTTATGAAATGATGTATGTTAAATTTGGCATAATGGATCAATAAATTAGCAAGATAATAATCGCGTAAAATTTGGATAGCTACTTTAAGCCTATAGTAGATGTCCTAAATGCCGCTATAATGCTAATTTAAATTTGACTGGTTTTTTGCAGTTATATTTAGGTAGTATGACAATAAATACAAAACATCCCAATCTATTCAACTGTGGTTAGATAGTTTGGTATTTAAATAAAGATGGTATCTAATTTAAAGCGAGGCCTTATGAAGGATGCAACAACCACAACCCAGACTATTGCACTTGTTGATGATGACCGCAATATTCTGACTTCTGTATCGATTGCGCTTGAAGCTGAGGGTTATAAGGTCGAAACCTATACTGACGGCGCTTCAGCACTTGAAGGTTTGATGGCCCGCCCGCCTAATCTTGCTATTTTCGACATTAAAATGCCGCGCATGGACGGCATGGAACTTTTACGGCGTTTGCGTCAAAAATCTGATTTACCTGTAATGTTCCTGACTTCAAAAGATGATGAGATCGACGAGCTTTTTGGGCTTAAGATGGGCGCTGACGACTTTATAACCAAGCCTTTTTCACAGCGCTTATTGGTTGAACGCGTAAAAGCTATTTTGCGTCGTACAGCCGCAAGGGAAGCTGCTAAAGTAAGCGGCCAACCAAGCTCATCGATTGAGCGTGGTTCGCTTGTAATGGATCAGGAACGTCACACCTGTACGTGGAAAGGCGAACCGGTTATTTTAACGGTTACCGAATTTCTTATCTTGCAATCGCTAGCGCAACGGCCAGGCGTTGTTAAAAGCCGTGATGCATTGATGGATGCTGCCTATGATGATCAAGTCTATGTGGATGACCGCACCATTGACAGTCATATTAAACGCTTGCGCAAAAAATTTAAAAGCGTTGATGATAATTTTGAAATGATTGAAACACTTTATGGCGTTGGCTATCGTTTCCGCGAAGGTTGATTAAAACCGGCAATAGTGTCAAATAACATAAAATAAACTTTTATTTTGACACTATGGCCTATCATATTTTAAGGCCCATAGGCTATGGCTTCCATGTCACCAACGAGATAGCTAGAACCCTACGCTTTGGTTACTTCGTGTTAAAAGCTATTTAAGCCGAATTTAATTTTAAAAACTGGTTAGCAACCTGCATAAACTGGTTTAAACCCAATAGGATCATTCTTGCTATATGAGTGAGGACGCAAAAATAGGCGATGGCAATAACGCCGCCCAAACGACAAAGCGTACAAAAAAATCGCCAATCATGCGATTTTTGCGCCGCATAAAGCGTTTTTTTGAGCTTGTCCTATTTTCAAATCTTACAATGCTAATTGTGATTTTAAACATTGCGGCTCTGGTTGGGTTAATGTTTGGCATCATGCTACTCAATCAAACCCGCGATGTGGTGGTAGATGCGCGTCTTGATAGTTTAACAACGCAAGGAAAAATTATTGCGGGTGCTATTGCGGCATCTGCAACCGTGGATACTAATTCAATCCTTATTGATCCAGAAAAACTTATGGAGTTGCAAGCAGGCGAAAGTTTATTTGCCCATGGCGACAGTAGCGATAATTGGGATTTTCCAATTAATCCAGAACGTGTATCACCCCTATTAAGACGAGTTATTTCGCCAGCAACCACAAGAGCACGCATTTATGACCGTGATGCAAATCTCTTGCTTGATTCACGCCAACTATATTCAAGTGGGCAGGTTTTAAGCTACAGCCTACCCAATATTTCTAACAATGACCAAACTTGGTACGAGCGTTTTTCAAATTGGCTATCAGGAATATTTTTCGGTAATGATATTCCACAAGATAGTGAAATGTCAGGCGGCAATGGCATGGCATATCCTGAGGTTTTAAAAGCAATTGATGGAACACCCGCAACCGCACAGCGACGCAGCCGCCAAGGTGAGTTAATTGTTTCAGTAGCTGTGCCCATTCAGCGTTCTCATACGGTTGTTGGGGTGTTATTACTATCAACTGTTGGCTCGGATATTGATAATATTGTCCGTGCCGAGCGCATGGGAATATTAAAGATTTTTGCGGTGATTGCGGCTGTCATGCTAGTTCTTTCACTCTTCTTAGCATCCACCATAGCTACACCTTTGCGCAAATTAGCAGCCGCTGCTGATAGGGTACGTAATGGTACCAATAAGCGGGTCGAAATTCCTGATTTTTCCTCACGCCAAGACGAAGTTGGACATTTATCGACCTCTATTCGCGATATGACGGAAGCACTTTATATGCGCATTGAAGCAATTGAGCGTTTTGCCGCCGATGTCAGTCATGAATTAAAAAATCCGCTAACCTCGCTGCGTAGTGCCGTTGAAACCTTACCTTTGGCAAAAACCGATGAAACACGCGGTCGGCTCTTAGAGGTTATCCAACATGATGTGCGCCGTCTTGACCGCTTAATTACTGACATTTCTGATGCTTCCCGACTTGATGCAGAATTGGCACGTGAAGCATCACAAGAGGTAAATATTCAAACTTTGCTTGATAGTATTGTGTTAGCAGCACGAGAAGTGCGCAAAAATAAAACGCAAGCAAAAATCGAGTTTGATGTTGAACCATTAAGCGGCAATAAACGCTATATTGTTGCTGGCCATGATTTGCGCCTTGGTCAGGTGGTATCAAATTTAATCGAAAATGCGCGTTCATTTATTCCAGTTGAAAATGGTATTATCCGCATCAAAATGAAAATGTCTGGTCATAATATTATTCTGACAGTTGAAGATAATGGTCCTGGCATTGGCGCGGAAAATATTGAGCGCATTTTTGAGCGTTTTTATACTGATCGACCTGGTGCAGAATCCTTTGGACAAAATTCAGGACTTGGCTTATCTATCAGCCGACAAATTATCGAAGCCCATGAGGGCACTCTTACGGCTGAAAATATTATCGACCCTAACAGTAAAGACCACCTGCTCGGCGCGCGCTTTATCATTAAGCTGCCAGTTGCCGGCTATCACGGAAAGCCACACCATGAACGAGACGACGAATAACCCCAATTTAATGCATGCCTGCGCTTTGCGCCTTGGCAGTTATGGCGTCATTATCAAAGGCCAATCAGGCTCGGGAAAATCGACCATCGCACTTGCCTTAATTGAATGGGCGGAATCTATCAACCGCAGTGCGGCGCTTGTAAGCGATGATTATGTGCTATTAAGTCGCGACGAACAAACGGTGGTTGCAACTGCACCTGATACCATCAAAGGACTAATTGAGGTGCGCGGTGCTGGAGTTTTTAGAATTGAGCATCAAAACAAAGCCCGCATTGACCTTGTTGTCCAATTAGAAGGTAAGGGTGAACGCTACCCATCAAGTGAAGGCTATGAGATTTTAGGAATTAAATTGCCTTTTTTACGCTTGCCTAGTCTTGAAAATGCTAATCCAATTACTATTTGTCAAGCTATTGAAGCCACCTTGTTCAAGCGGGCCTATAAGCTTTAAATAATGTACATTATTTCATTGAAGCGGATTGTAATGCTAGCAATCCGATTCTTTGTTATAAGTAGATATGCAAATAAACTGCCGTTTTTAGAGAATATTTGCATCGCTTTTTCAAATTGGGTGAAAAAGTGGCGAAATTTGGCAAAAAAGTCACATTTATTGGTTAAAGAAGCGGAAATATTGTAATTATTTGAAGTTTCCCCTTGCACTCCGCGTTAAGACTGAGACAATAGATAATTCGTCCTTGAAGAAGAACTCAAGCAAGCTTGGACGAGATGTGTTTTTAACGGGAGCATATATATGATCGGACTCGTGCTTGTGACGCACGGTAGGCTAGCTGAAGAATTCTTACATGCAGTGGTGCATGTGGTTGGCCCACAGGAAAAATTTGCAACTGTTTGTATCGGTCCAGATGATGATCTGGATCAGCGGCGTGATGATATTTTGGCCGCAGTTCAATCAGTTGATGAAGATGATGGTGTCATTATTTTAACTGACATGTTTGGTGGCACTCCCTCCAATATGGCTATATCAGTTATGGTAGAAGGCCAAATTGAAGTTATTGCTGGCGTCAACCTACCAATGCTGATAAAATTAGCGAGCGTTAGGCATGTTGAGAGTTTGCAAGGGGCGCTACGCGCCGCACAAGATGCTGGACGGCGTTATATTACCGTACCAAGCATGGTTCTTGCAGACGAATAGGAGGCAAAATGTCACAAACGCAACTATCATCACAACCATCCCTTGCAGAACAGGTGCTAACACGTGATATTGGCATTTGTAATAAGCGCGGCTTACATGCGCGCGCCTCTGCTAAATTCGTTAAACTGGTTGGTTCTTTCAATGCTGATGTACACGTTGAAAAAGATGGCATGAGCGTTGGTGGCACATCTATCATGGGACTTATGATGCTTGCCGCTTCGCCAGGGTGCAAAATTAAAGTCATTGCATCAGGTGACGATGCCAATGCCGTGCTTGATGCGATTGAGGAACTGGTTAATGAGCGTTTTGGTGAAGAGTGCTGATATAAGTTATTGTAAAGCAACAATAAAGAATGACAATCAGCTGATAAACTATCTGATCAATCTGCTCATATTTGCCTCTATTATAAAGTTAAATTAGGCGCAGGCAAAAATCCCTTTAAACATCATAATATTTATTAAAAATATCAAATAAATTAACAATATTCACATTTTGCTTTTTGTCTAAATACTATTATCTCTTTTCCAATATATTTTTTAAAAAAGCTTTAAAACAATTTATCATGAGCCTCCTTGCAAAGCTGCTCATCATCGCCAGCTGTTGTTTCAATATTTTCATTCATCGCGATTTCAACAAGTACAAGAAAAAGCCAAACACCTCATCATTCGTTTTATTTTCATGCCTTCTGAAGTTGCGTATTGGCAACTTTTAAATGGGCTAAAAATTCGCGTTAATTATTCTTCATAATTTTAGATTATTTTATCATTCATATGCCTTATCTTTTAAAGAAAGATGATGAATTCAATTGTGATGAGACGACTATATCTTGAAACATTTATTCCAAGCTATAGATAAAATGCCTATTGCAAATGCGCGCAATTTACACCGCCATTCATGCACTCTTGCTTAAACAACAGGAATCACCTTTAATTGAGTACCCCGATTATTGTCTGATGGTTTGCTTTTTTTGCAATTGGCAGTATAAGCAAACAATTAAATATTGATCTGGTTATCGCCAGTTTGAAAATCGAGTTGTAAAATTTGCCATGACGCTATTAATCATCGACACAGCCACACGCCTTAGTGCTACCGCCCTTTTTGATGGTGACACGTGTCTTACATTTGATACAAATCCGCTTGAAAAAAGTCCTGCAGAGCATTTGATGCAGCAGATTTCAACAATCATGCAAAAGGCAAATAAAAGTTTTTCGGATATAGATCGCATCATTGTAAATACTGGTCCAGGTTCCTTTACCGGAATTCGCATTGGAGTTTCCGCAGCACGAGGCTTTGGCCTTGCCCTAGATAAACCAGTTATTGGCATATCATTATTGGAAGCCAAGGCATTTGCATTGCGCAATGAACAATATGCGATCTCTATCATTGAAGAAGGTCATGGCGGCACTTTAATGGCGCAACATTTTAATGCCGCAGGCAATATATTGACGCCTGCTTATACAGCAAATGCCGATGATATTCGCAAAAATCTTATGGGTGAAATATTGTTGAGTGGCTCAGGCGCCGCCAATATCAAAAGCCCGTTAATTGCGGCTCGCAAATCACCACCATATTTTGAAATTTTACAATCCTTAGCAGTATTAGGGGCAAATAAGTCACCTGAAAACGCTTTACCTACCCCTGTCTATATGCGTCCGCCTGATGCAAAACCGCAAATTGGCTTCGCCCTTCCCCGTATATAAAACATATTGGTTCTTGCATTTGATGCAAATGGCAATGCTCTTAAATGGGTAATAATTGGCATAGATTAATATTATTACCCTTATATCATAGGTAAGCATTTAATTAGTTGAATTGTTAATAGAATAATTTTAATTATCTCATTGAGCTGCGAATTTTAACATTCATTTTTAAGAATAGTCATTTTTTAAGAACAGCCAATTTATGGAATTAGCATGACCAGATTACCCTTTATGCGACGCAATATGGACATAGCACCTTTAACCCTTGACGACGTAGAGGCATTGCATCGCTTACATGCTGGTGCATTTTTTGAAACTTGGGATGAAAATGCATTTCATAATTTTTTGCAAGATAGCACGATTTTTGGTCTATCTGCCCGCCCCATAAAGGAACCTAACAATATGGTTGCTTTTGTATTGGCGCGCCTTGTTGCCGATGAAGCTGAAATCTTATCTATCGCAGTGGATAAAGAGCACCGTGGTGACGGCATCGGGCAAAAACTTATGCATGCATTACTACGCCATTTTTATCATCATCGTGTCGAAAGTGCTTTTTTAGAAGTTGATGAAAACAACATTGCAGCAATCACGCTTTACAAAAAATTTGGCTTTGAAGAAGTTGGCAGACGCGCAGGCTATTATCGCTCCCCCGATGGGCGAAGTGACGCGCTCATTTTACGCCGGCAATTAATCTATTCACCATCGGCAATAAAAGAAAAAGCTTAAATATTGGCAATAACCACTTTAAACCGGGTGCGGATATTTCCGTCACCCGGTTTTCCCCTCTGATGCGGTGAAAGAAAAAATCCTCTCACCTTCAGATTTTCAAATTAGAATAAAACTTAAAACGGCGTTGATAATAATACGCTAAATAAGAAGTTCGCCTTTCAAGATAGGCTTGAAAACAACTCTCATCACCAATATATAGTGTCGCAGTTTTTTTCTTTCGACAAGTATTTTTTAATATTTTTTTTGGCTTTTATGTTTTTTTCGCTAAAATTCACAATTTCAAAAAAATCTATATCAGATACTCAACTCTTTGTTTATAAAAGTTATAATATTTTGCCACAAGGATTTAAACCGCAAATAATATGGATGAGCTTAAACAATTAGACGTTAAACATACAACGCTTCTCATACCCTATGGTGTAAAAATTCCATATTTGCTAAGCAACTTTTTAACGTTTTTTTACACGTTAACAAATGGTGAAATTTCTTGTGAAGATCTGCCTGCCGATCATGATATTTGCATTTATGCACCAGGCCTTATCGGTATATGGTTAAATTCAAAGCCCAATTGCAAAATTCAACGAGATGCTAAACTTATCATGGATAAAGTAGCTACTATCAGTAAGTTGGACAAAGGCTTAATAAAATACCGGCTTTTATATGAAAAATTTCGCTTAGGTTCAGATGTGCCAAGCCCCTTTATAACCCACTTGGCGCACCGACAAGGATACTATAATGTGATCAAAGATATTACTATTGGCGATTGGCTGCCATGCTTCACAAGACAAACAACCTGTGATGATCACATAATTATTATATGATATTTGACTATTTTATTGGCTCATCCTTGAAAAAATGCTGAAAAATCCAATTAGAGTTAAAAATACTTTACAAATTGAAAAAATGCTGAAAAAAGACGGCTATAGCGAAGATGAACGTTTTTTGCCAATGCGCACTGGTTAGCGACAATTTAAAAATATGATTATTGTTAAAATATTAAAGTGCAAAGCTATCTTAGTATAAAGATAATTGCCATCGCCATGAGATTGGATTAAAAGATATTCTTTAGCTAACTGCGCTAATAAACGCTTATAGACTTTATTTAACCCAATGCATAAAGCCAGATCGATTTCAAGGCTGCATGCTGTAACGTCAAGGATTATATCTTTGCCAGATAAAAAAATTTCTGTTGTCATACCTTGCCGTAATGAAGCTGAAAACTTAGGTTTTTTATTAGACGAAATTGACAATGCAATGACTGGGCGCAATTATGAAGTGCTAGTAGTTGACGATGGCTCAACCGACACAACTGCCAAACTTTTAGCTACCCGTATGGAAGCAGGCAAACCTTTGCGCCATATTCGTCATGATCGCTCTTCGGGCCAAAGCTGCGCACTACGTTCGGGTGTTTATGCAGCATCGGGGAGCATAATCGTTAGTCTTGATGGTGATGGTCAAAATGACCCAGCCTATTTACCACAACTTGCCGATAAATTAATTGCAGGCGGTGAAGATATGGGCTTAGTCGCAGGTCAAAGACTGAAACGTACCGACACGAAATTGAAGCAATTTTCATCGCGCATGGCCAATGGTTTGCGCCAAGCGATATTGAAAGATAATACGCGCGATTCTGGCTGCGGATTAAAAGCTGTACGCGCCGATATTTTTAAAAAACTACCTTACTTTAATGGTTGGCACCGTTATTTACCTGCCCTTGTTTTACGTGAAGGATATCAAGTTGGCCATCTTGATGTTATTGACCGCGAGCGCGTACACGGCAAATCCAATTATGGTATCTTAGATCGCGCCTTAGTCGGCGTTCTTGATCTATTTGGAGTATGGTGGCTTCGCCGCCGATTTAAAATTGTACCAAAGGTTAGCGAATTAAAGTTAAACCCAACCACAAATTTAGACGAAACAACAGGAAATACCGAAAATGTTTGATGCACTAGGCGCATGGTTCCATGAAGTGTTTGTGGCGCAAATGGATTGGTGGGCGGTTATTGGCTATTGTGGGCAGCTCATGTTTACTATGCGTTTTGTCGTTCAATGGCTAGCGTCAGAGCGTGCAAAACGTTCAATCGTGCCCGTTGCCTTCTGGTTTTTTTCCCTTGGCGGCGGTTTAATTCTATTTGTTTATGCAATTAGCCGTAAAGAACCCGTGTTTATTTTGGGTCAAGGTGCAGGCTTATTTATTTATATTCGTAATCTTTGGCTCATTTTTAATGAGCGGCGCGATGACAAGACGCAAGCCCTAAAAAGCTAATTTTGATCGGAACTCATAAGCATAAAAACTTCAAAAAAAGAGCACAGAGGATATAATCTTATCCAAATCCTCTGGACGTTGAAGGTAGATAAATCTTAAATTATTGAAGGCAATTAGAATTTAAAGCTATGCTTTTGAAATTTCGCCGTAATATTCCGCAACACAAGGCTCTATATATTGCCAATTATTGAGATTCAAATTAAGTAAATCAAAAATAAAACAAGGAATAAGCATGTATAGTTCTTCCCCCTTCATTTCAATTGCAACCTTTTCACTAAATAACGGATAGATTATAGGTCTACCCTCTTTATATAACTGACTGTTCGGGTCTTTACCCATCTTTTTCCATAGACTCACTCTTTTTTCCTCAAGAAACTTTTCATCTCCTACATGTGGTCCATAATAAAATTCTTTAGCATATTCTATATATTTAAAAAAATCATGATTAACTTGATTTGTTAGATTTTCTAAAATTTTAATAAATATTTTTATAACGTCAACGTAATTCAAATCTTCAGTCTTCGCGTAATACTCAAATATTTCAACCGTTACGTTATTTTCTAATATATCTTGTTGCGTAAAAAACCTATTCATCAAATTACGTTCCTTTTGTGGATGCAACTTTAATTGGTTATCCCATAAATTTATTAATATTAAAGCAAAAAGTACAAAATCTTATATAAAACCATGACTTACACTACCAAAAGGTAAATATATCAGTTTATCAATAAGCTCATATTTATTTTTACTCAAAAACCAACGCTTCTAAAAATTTACAACCTTTATCTAATTCAAGGCAGCTTTTATGGAATAGACTTCTTTGACTATGGGGAAGCTATCGTAAATTAATCCCCCAATTAGCCTATTTTACTTTTTTCTCAGTGTCTGTTTTTGGTTAAATATCGGAAGACGATCTTCATCAATTGATGGAAAAAATGTGATGCGATCTTGGTTGTGTTGGCATATTTCCAATCGCCAACATTGCAAATCAATCTTGCCCGCCAACGCATTTATAGATATTTGAAAACCTTCTTGATGCCTATGGAATAGGATTTCCTGCGCGTCCAATAATGCCAAAGGTCCCTTATAATGCAACCATTCAAACACCCAAATATCCTTCGCGCCTTTTTCACTAAAGCAACCATTTTCCATACTTGCATCTCGAAACAATAATTTTGAAAAATGATTAATGACATAATAAAGATTTAAAATTTTCACCGTATCAAAAACATATATATTCTTCTTGATCTTGATTTATATCGTCGGTTGAAAAAACAATATCATACATATTTTTAACAAGCTAATTTATAGTATCTTGCCCTTTTCTATCAAATATAGGGAGACGATCTTTATCAATTGATGGAAAAAATGTGATGCGATCTTGGTTATGCTGATATATTTCTAAGCGCCAACATTGCAGATCAATTTTGTCAGATGCAGATTTGATGTTGACCGCAAATCGATTATCACACCTATTGAGATGTATTTCTTGTACATCTTTTAACGCCATCGGCCCATTATATAATGAGCATTGGGTAATCCAAATATCTAAACCGCTATTACCACCTAAATCTTCACTATAATAATTGTTTTCCTTATAAACGTCTCTAAACATTATTTTGGAAAAATAATTATTTGCATAATATAGATTTAAATATATCTTCAGATTAAACAGATAGGTATATTCTTCTACCTTTTCATTTATATCTGCTGTGGAAAATATCAATTTATACATTATTTAACTCTATTTAAAATATAGGCAATATTGTGGCACGTAAACCGCTTAGCAGCTATCATCCTATTTTATATAAAATATCAGTATTTTTACGCCGTTCATGGCGGCAATGCTTGTGGTATTGCGATGGCAAGCACTATGCGAAGCATCAAAAAAGTGAACTTTTACCCTACCGCGTCAAAAAACACCAATCGGTTTTGTTAAAAAAGCTTGGTGAAAGCGATATGCAATTGCAACGCAATAAGGTAACCAATTTAAAAATTGCTATTCAAACAATTGATGGTCTAATCATTAAACCGGGGGAAACCTTTTCCTTTTGTCGTCGTGTTGGTAAACCAACTGAAAAACGCGGATTTTTAGAAGGTATGGAAATATCCTTTGGTAAGCCGCGTGCCGGTATTGGTGGTGGCATTTGCCAAATTTCCAACCTTATTCATTGGCTGGTTATCCATTCTCCCCTCACTGTTACCGAACGTTATCATCATTCTTATGATCCCTTTCCTGATGATGGACGTGTGTTACCTTTTGGTAGCGGTGCAACGGTATTTTATAATTACCGAGATTACCAATTTAAAAATAATACCAACCATACGTTTCAAATTCGCTTATGGTTTTCTGAAAAATGTTTAGAAGGCGAATTGCGTTGCTCAGATGACCTACCCTACCGCTATCATGTTATAGAAGAAAACCATGCCTTTATTCGTGAAACCAATGGCATGTTTTTTCGCCGCAACGAAATTTGGCGCACCTGCAATGAAAAAGGGCAGATAGGACGAGAATTATCAAGGGAGTTGGTAACCAAAAATTACGCCCGTGTTGCTTATGTCCCACAAGGGTTTGAAGAGCAAGGGTTTGAAGAGCAAGCTGATAAATAGGTTTATTTTTGTTGTAATTTATCGATATTCGTTGTTCACCACTTTCATTTATTGTCCTTATTTTGGCGTGACTGTTTTTTCGTTTCCCTTTTGTTCACTTATTACAATTACCATGCTAAAAGAGTATCAAATAAGGGCATAGGTTAAAAATGATTCGAATTGTTGGCATAGATCCAGGATTGCGCAATACTGGTTGGGGTATAATTGAAAGCGAAGGCAATAAACTTAGCTTCATTGGTGCTGGCACAGTTAAATCAGATGATAAATGTGATCTTGCTACCCGTCTTTGCCAATTGCATGATGGTTTATTTAAGGTACTACGCGAATTTGCGCCAAGTGAAGCAGCGGTTGAGCATACTTTTGTTAATAAGGATGCAACCGCTACCCTTAAACTTGGTCAAGCACGGGGCATTGCCATGCTAGTACCTGCGCTTTATGGCTTGCCTGTTAGTGAATATGCGCCTAATGCTGTTAAAAAGGCGGTGATTGGCGTTGGTCATGGCGAAAAGCAACAAATTCATATGATGGTAAAGGTTTTAATGCCACGCGCAACCTTTGATTCAAACGATGCAGCAGATGCTTTGGCTATTGCTATTTGTCATTCGCATAATCGCCAAACATTGTCATTAAAAGCCCGCATGCGGGTAAGTGCATAAAGGTGAATATATGATTGGTAAGCTCAAGGGTATTATTGACGAAATTGGCGATGATCATATCATTCTTGATGTCCATGGTGTGGGCTATGTCGTATTTTTGTCCAACCGCACGCTAGCGACCTTAGGTTCAATCGGTGAAGCGGTAACACTTTTTATTGAAACCCATGTACGTGAAGATTTTATCCGTCTTTATGGCTTTACCACCAAGCTTGATCAAGAATGGTTTAAAATTTTGCAAAATGTGCAAGGCGTTGGTGCAAAAGTTGCCCTTGCAGTGATTGCAACCTTGAGTGCTGGCGAACTTGCCAATGCCATTGCCTTGCGTGATGTTGCGATGATTTCACGCGCACCAGGCGTTGGCAAAAAAGTGGCAGAGCGTATGATTACGGAGTTGCAAGGCAAGGCCCCTGCTTTTTCGACCATTAGCAATGAAAATTTTGGCATGCTTGAAGATATTGGCAGTGCAAACGCCCCCTCTTCAGTCTCCGATGCTGTTTCTGCGCTTACTAATCTTGGCTATTCACGCGAACAGGCCGCCAATGCCGTAGCAAGTGCCTTGAAGCAAGCTGGCGATGAAGCAGAATCTGCCACTCTTATTCGGCTTGGGCTTAAAGAATTATCAAGGTAAATAAACATGGAAAAGCCCGATAGATTAATTGCAGCTGATAAGCGCGGGGAAGATACCGACACAAGTTTACGACCCCAAACCCTTGATGATTTTGTTGGCCAAGCAGCCGCACGCGCTAATCTTAAAATTTTTATTGAAGCCGCAAAAGTACGCAATGAAGCATTAGACCATGTTTTATTTGTTGGTCCTCCCGGGCTTGGTAAAACCACCCTTGCTCAAATCATGGCAAAAGAATTGGGGGTTAATTTCCGTTCAACCTCCGGTCCTGTTATCGCTAAAGCTGGTGATCTTGCATCGCTGTTAACCAACTTGGAAGAACGCGATGTATTGTTTATTGATGAAATCCATCGTTTAAGCCCAGCAGTTGAAGAAATTCTTTATCCGGCAATGGAAGATTTTCAGCTTGATCTTATCATTGGTGAAGGACCAGCTGCACGCTCGGTTAAAATTGACTTAGCCCGCTTTACCCTCGTTGCTGCTACCACCCGTCTTGGGTTGCTCACTACACCGCTGCGTGACCGTTTTGGTATTCCGGTACGGCTTAATTTTTATACGGTGGATGAGTTGGAACTCATTGTGCGGCGCGGCGCCCGCATCATGCATATGCAGATCACCGATGATGGGGCGCGTGAAATTGCCCGCCGCGCGCGTGGTACACCACGTATTGCTGGCCGCTTATTGCGCCGCGTGCGTGATTTTGCCTTGGTTGCCAAAACAAATATAATCGACCGTAAAATTGCTGATGAATCCTTATCGCGGCTTGAGGTTGATAGCCTTGGACTAGACCAACTTGACCGCCGCTATTTATTCATGATTGCGCAAAACTTCGCCGGCGGCCCTGTCGGTATTGAAACCATTGCCGCAGGATTATCAGAACCGCGTGATGCTATTGAAGATATTATCGAGCCTTACCTAATTCAACAAGGCTTTATCCAGCGTACACCGCGTGGACGAGTATTGACGCAAAATGCATGGCGGCATTTGGGTCTGCGTGCGCCTGAAAATATGGTAGGGGCTGCTCAAATTGGCCTTTTTGATGATGAGGAAAGCGACTAAGCCTGCTTTACTTTAACCGTTAAAAACGCAATAAAGCCGCAAAAACAAAAAGAGAAATGATTATGATAGATATAAGCGACAATCAAAAAAATATTGCCTTTTGCGGTGAAATTAAAGATGGTATTCATCAGCTGATGGTGCGCGTTTATTATGCAGACACTGATTTTTCAGGCGTCGTCTATCACGGTCGCTATCTTGAGTTTTTCGAGCGTGGCCGCACGGAATTTTTACGCCTTTCTGATATTCATCATCATATTATGGCGGAAGCTGGCCCCAATGAGGCAGTGGCTTGGATTGTGCGCCGCATGTCGCTTGATTTTGCGTCTCCTGCTAAAATCGACGACGTTTTATGTGTTGAAACAACCATTAGCCATGTAAGTGCAGCACGGGTTAAAATGCAGCAGAAAATTTTACGCGGTGATAAATTATTGGTTGGCGCCGAGGTAGAGGCAGCAATTATCAATGCTAATGGCCGCCCCCGCCGCTTACCCCTTGCATGGATCGAACGCTTTCAATAGATGCCACGAATTGATTGACTCCTTTGGATAAATCTATGGCTAAATTTAAGTTAAATATAACCAATGATGCATCATTCATGGCCTTTATTGAGATAAATAATCTGAATAAAGAAGGCGAAATCGTTCCAAAAAATTTAGGTGATGGCTTTTTTCTCAGTAATTTTCTTAAAAAATTCACTGGAGAAAAATATTCATTAGGAAAAGTCGATATAATTTTTGATTTTGATGAAAATGGCGAAGTTTCAGCATTGGAAATTTATCAATAAATGGCTTTGTTTAACTGTTTGTTAAATTGAAACAAATTTTAAATGCAGTTCATCAGCAAGCTATATAACCCAAGACACGCAATCTCAATTTGAGGATCAGCTTGATGTCCAATTTCAGCTTTAGCATAATAAATGGTGAGCCATTTTCAGGCATAATTAGTCTTGATAAACATGATGCAGAATCCGAAATTATTTCAAGAGAAATTGTGGAAACACTCTGTTTAAATGATATTATATCGCAAAATAGCGATGGTAGACTTTCGCTTGGTGATTTTAAAATATTTTTGGATTTTGATATTAATGGCGAACTTATGAATATCCAAATAAAGTCCTAAAGGTGGTACTAAAACCAACTTTTGAAATAACCAAGAAAGCTCAATATCATATCTAACGTTGCCGTTTTTTAAACAGCAAGCTACACTGTTAAATGTCATGACGAATGGCATAAAAGGTGCCGAGAGATAAAAGGATTCTGTGATGTTACCAGAAACGATGACTGCAATTGAAATCAGTACTTTTGGCGATCCATCGGTATTGAAGCCTTGTGAAGTTCCCATCCCGAAACCTAAGGCCAATGAAATATTGGTAAAGATTCATGCAGCCGGCGTAAATCGCCCTGATGTTGCGCAGCGTATGGGTGTTTACCCCGCTCCTGATGGTGCTTCGCCATTGCCTGGTCTTGAAATTGCGGGCGAAGTGGTCGCTTTAGGTGATGGCGCAAAGCGCTTTAAACTGGGGGCGCGCGTTTTTGCACTTATTGCCGGTGGTGGCTATGCTCAATATGCTATCGTCGATGAAAGCATTGCCTTGCCAATGGCGGACGATATGGACTATGTCACAGCCGCAGCAATACCCGAAACTTTCTTCACCGTGTGGAGCAATGTATTTGATCGCGGTGGTCTAAAAAGCGGCGAAATTTTGCTTATCCATGGTGGCAGTTCAGGCATCGGCACTACAGCTATTCAACTTGGTAAAGCTTTTGGTGCAACAGTCATTATAACTGCTGGGTCAAAACAAAAATGTGATGCTTGCCTTGCGCTTGGTGCAGACCATGCGATAAATTATAAAGAACAAGATTTTGTCACGGAAATAAATCGCATTACGGAAAAAAAGGGTGTTAATCTTATTCTTGATATGGTTGGCGGCGATTATACCGAACGGAATTATAAGATTGCCGCCATTGAGGGGCGCATTGTCCAGATCGCATTTTTAAATGGCCATAAGGCAACAGTAAACCTTAATGATCTCATGCGTAAGCGGTTAGTTCATACAGGTTCAACCTTGCGTGCGCGCGAAATACCCTTCAAAGCTTTGATCGCTAAGGCGTTAGAAACCCATGTTCTACCTTTATTGGCAGCAGGGACAATAAAACCATTAATTGACGCAGTATTTCCGCTTACTGAAGCAGAAAATGCCCATCGCCTTATGGAAGAAAGCAGCCATATCGGCAAGATTATACTAAAGGTTATAGAAGAATAATAGAAATTAAAAAACGCCAATTTAAAAGTGCAAATTGGCGTTTTAATATGGTTGAAAGAAATATTTCAATAAATTTTACTCAATTTTATTGCCATTCTTATCGGTGAAGTTACCGGTTACAATAAAGATGAAATCTATAACGGCCCAAATAAGAGTAATAGCTGCGCCATATCCAGTGCAAGTGGATAACAACATAAGTATCCCCGTACCTATTTTACCAACAGCAAATCGATGCACCCCAAAAATACCCAAGAAGAGACAAATCAACGCTAAAATAAGTTTTGAATAATCGCGCTCGATTTTAAGTGGAAATATATTTTTAGCGTTGGTGCCTTGATCGAGAAAGTCGACTTGCGTACCAGCTTGTGGGGTTCCCCTGCCCGACCAATCAAGATGACTGAAACCATAACGCCGGCCATCATCACCCGAAATCATACCACGATTACGACTAAAACTGATAACTATTCCACGCATAAATAAAACCAATCCCAAAGCACATCCACATCAATCAAGTCCCATGGCATGCGCTATTTTTGCTTTACAGATTTAACGCAAAACCACTCAACAGGCTTTTGCAAAAAATAATAATATTTATTACAATCTTTATGGAAGATTATATAGGAAGCAGATAATAAAAATGCAAAATATTAAATATGGCTTTTAAGATTAAGCCGCGTTGTCAATGAAAACATGCTACTATTTAAAGACAGGTTTCCGCAGCTTCCTCAACTTGCTCCATATCCTTATCGGATAATCCAAAATGATTACCAATCTCATAGATAAGAATTTGTGTAAGAATATCGCCTAAAGTTTCTGGATTTTCCGACCAATAATCAAGTATAGCACGGCGAAAAATAGTCATGCGATTTTGCTTTTCGCCAGTGGGAAAACTAAAGCGCTCACCAATACCATTACCTTCAAAAAGACCAAGCAATTCAAAAGGTGAATCCAACCCCATATCTTCAATAATTTGATCTTCAGGAAAATCGGTAACACTAATAATCAAATCCCCACATAAAGCACGAAACTTTTCAGGCAATTGAGCATAAGCTTCAACTGTAAGAGAATCTAATTCGCCAAGAGAAGGTGCAAGCTTTGCTTTCCAATCTCGGCTTTGGTCCATACGCGCCATATAATACTTACTTTCAAGCCCATCAGGTATTTTTGTTTGATATATCGTGTCTATTTTAAATTACCAAGTGTTTTAAACAAAATTAATGAAAATCATGAGAGATAACACAAGTTTCAAAATTATTTGTGCTTTATGACTTTAGCGCTTTGGCATTTTTTGTAAAACACAACCATATCTGAATACCTATTTTCGATAATGATAGGTCATCTATTACAAATTTAAGACAAAGCTAAACAAAATCAAGGTACAGAACAGCAATATGTTCTGTACCTTAAAATCAATTCAACTTTTAGCGTTATTTAAGCCCAAGGATGGGTTTGCGCTTCACTTTTTTCAAATGTATCAATTTCTGATACTTTTTGTAAAGTTAAGCCAATATCATCTAAACCATTGAGCATACAATGACGGCGGAATTCATCAATCGAAAACTTTATAATACCACCATCAGGACGACGAATTTCTTGCGTTTCAAGGTCAACGCTTAAAGTAGCATTTGCGCCAAGAGTTGCATCATCAAGCAAAGACTCTAGCTCTTCTTGCGTTACTTTAATCGGCAAAATACCGTTTTTAAAACAGTTATTATAGAAAATATCGGCAAAGGATGTTGAAATAACACAACGAATACCAAAATCTGCTAGCGCCCAAGGAGCATGCTCACGCGAGGAACCACAACCAAAATTATCGCCAGTAACCAAAATTTGCGCATGCTGATAGGCTGGTTGGTTGAGCACAAAATCAGGATTGTCTGAACCATCCTCATTATAGCGAAGCTCTGCGAAAAGACCTTTTCCAAGCCCAGTGCGTTTAATCGTTTTAAGATAATCCTTTGGAATGATCATATCTGTATCGATATTGACAATTGGCAAGGCAGCAGCAACGCCAGTGAGCTTTGTAAATTTTTCCATATGTCTACCCTCAATGGCTGGAATTTTTAACTCTTTTACTACTCTTGCAGTAACAAGTCAAAATTCTTTGTCAAACAAATGGGGTTTTTAGAACAATTCGCAAGAAGTATAAACCCTTTTTTGCAAATTATTTTTAACTACCCCATTTATTAAAGAAGAGTATGAGCAGATTTCTAATCCGTAACTCAAATATCATCAACAGCAAAATCAAGCGACAAATTAGGTTGGCTTTTAGCAATAGGTGATAAACGTTGAAATGCCCAATAAACTTCATTGGCATTGGCAATATCACATGAAATAACGATTTGACGTGTCTTTGTTGGCCCTTTAAGGCCACAAAAATAGATGGAATCTTCTAAATGCAAGGGTGCATCAGTGTTAAAACTCCAACTATCTGCGCCCATTACTTCCAAACGTAAAGCACCGCTTTCACTGCGACTAACCTCTACGTCAGGGTGCAAATGAAAGCGAATTGTTGCAATATTTTTTGCAGCCTTGAAGGGGTGTGCTTTATTAGCTTTAAGAAATGAATCCGCACCTTCCAAAACCATGCCATCATCAGATAGCATCATCGTGCGCTGATGCAACACATTAAAGCTACGTGCATAACCATCGTGAAGAGCTATAAATCCAGATTGACCATCTTGTTCAAGACGTTTTACCACAACCTTAGACGGCCCCGCTGTAATGGCGCTATCTACCCGACCATTTTTACGAAAACGGCATGATGAAGTATCATTTATGGTTGCCGTAGAATGAGCCGCAGTCAAGCGACCAGAAAAACGAAATTCTTCTGGTCCATATGGATCAACACCACAATTTACCACAAATTTTTTAATACCAGACGACATTTCAAAGGATAAGCAACCTGCATTGGCAGTTTTTGAAATTGCGCCGCTTGGTGCCTTGCCCGTATCAGCAAGGACGGTTGTGCCACCCGCAGCCAAACGCTGATAACCAGAATGCGGTGCATGACTAAAAGGATTGCCAGCAGTTTCGTCCGATTGCAAAATAATATCAAGGCGATCAGATAGCGTGGGGCCAACACCATTAAAATTGCCAAGACTTTGGTCACGATGCTGAAAAAAACGCAAGGCAGGCAACATGCGTTCAACGGCTGCATGTAAAACCTCTGGCACCTCAATATCGCTTTGGGCAAAGCAGTGACGCAGCGCAATAAGATGCGATAGAAGCATTAGTAAAATAGCTGGATTGCGTGAAATATGACCACCATCGGGCAATATTTGCTTTTGCAATTCGCGCTCCAAATTGCGCGTCGTGCGCTTTGCAACTCGTTGTGATACAGGTAAAGCTAAAGCCGCAAAAGTAAGGGCAATATGGGCGAGCAAGCGATGCTCATTTAGATCCATAGTTTTGACCGCGGTGCGCAAATAGCGTACCTGCAGGCCAAGTGACCTTAAAAACCGCTTTTTAAACGCGGTATTGCCACTTTCATATAAAATATCTGAATGTGTGAGCCATGAAATAATCCGACCAGCAGTAACTGCACCATCCCAAACATTGCCGTGAATACGCTTACCGCAAATATCAATCCAATCACCCAATAATGAACGCGCATGAGCATTTGCAAGCTCCGTTTCAGCCGCTGCCATATGGCGTAGCCAGCTAAAATCATGCAAGGCGTTTTGCCACTCTCTGGTTGGAGGGACAACCACAAAGGGTGAAATAGATCCGGTCTGGACAATACGGCCAGCAAGAGGAAACCGCCCATGATAAAATTCATGAGCAAGATAGGGATCAGCTAAATGTAAATCAATGGGACGATTTAAAATCTGTTGCGGACTAAAGCCGCTAAAACGCCACCGAAAAAAAGGCCCAACACTTAGACGGCGTGCCCAACGCTGCACAGCAATGGATGCAGTCGATGTTTTAAAATCCAAATTATCCGCGAGCATGGATGTCACAGCTGGATCTCCCGTCATTGGCTAGCCCAAAATGGCAAGCAGATTATTATATCAAATCAATGAACCAATAGATCGGTCCTCTTTCGTTTATAATATTTATAGACTTATGGTGAATGAATAGTTAACAATCTTAATTTTTAAGCAAATTGATGTTTCTCATTAAGTTCGAAGCTAATAAATCATCGCTCTTAATATAAGATATTTAGACATTATCGATCAATGTTGTAATTTTGCTAATCAAAATTACAACATTGAAAGTACGTTTATTTAATGTTTTGCTCTTGAAGGCTTGGTAAGCCCTTTTTTAAAAAGAAGGCTTTGCAACTGGAACGGGCACTTTCCAATCTGGCACTTGCCCAGCTTTTAAAACTGGAGGCGCAGCCAATAAACGAACCGGAATAGCAGCTATGTTATTTATATCCAATGCCGACATGAACGGCGAAGAAAATTGAATTTTTCCATTTTCATCACGATATTGCAAACGCTCCTGCCAAGCAGTTTCTGTGCAAATTGTTTGACGTAAATCAGTTGCTTGCGATAATTTACTGCCATATGGACGCAATGTCACTAAGGTTAATTGTTGTGAACCAGCGCTTTTAAAACCATCATTTAATAATTGCGCTGATAGGCCTTCACGCTGATCAATGCGTTCTGCACCCAAGACGACAGCAACGATAATGCGCCCTTTTCTCGTTGCTGAAGCGGCAAGATTAAAGCCTGAAGAACAAATGAAGCCGGTTTTCATGCCATCGGCACCATTGAAGCGACCAATCAAATTATTAGTGTTAGGAACCAACTTGGCCCCATTGCCATAATCAATAGCTGGAATATTGAAATAATGCGCATATTGAGGAAACTCGCGACGAATTTGCGCTGCTAAAACAGCTAAATCACGGGCAGTTGAATAATTAGAAGGATCGGGTAGTCCGCTTGCATTAGCAAAATGGCTACCCACCATACCAATCCTAGTCGCCTCGGAGTTCATACGCGCAACAAATGCATCATCAGAACCGCCAACCGCAGTAGCAATAGATGTTGCTATATCATTGGCCGACTTAACCATCATAATCTTTAAAGCTGTATCAAGGGTCAATGTGGAGCCAGCCTTGTAGCCAGATTTGCTTGGCGGTAATTGCGCAGCAGTCGTGGTAATACGGATAGGTGTTTCTAGGCTAATTTCACCACGCTGTAATGCACGAAATGTGACATAAGCGGTCATAAGTTTAGTAAGAGAGGCAGGATACCAACGATCAAAAGCTTCGTTATGGGCAAGCACGCGACCTGATTGCACATCAACAACAATATAGGGATTAGCAAAAGCGGAGGAAAAAGAAAAAACAGTTATACTAAGCGACAAAATTAAAGCTAAAAATCTAAACATTACACTATTTCCAATTTCCTTAAACATCTTGATCAAAGATTGAATAATCAAAATGCCTTGACCTTCACCTTAAACATATTTTGCCTAAAAGTACTTTTTTAGGTTTCAATAATACGCTTTATATTAATATTCATACAAAAATGCATAACACCTCAACTTTTAGGTGAATTTACAACATTTACACCCCAATAAAATCCATATTAAGTTGAAGCCTAAACTTACAAGACAACATTTCGTTGCGCAACAAAACTTTACTTCATTGCCCTATAAATCAAATGTGTCAATTATCTAACCATCAGGTAGCAATAATGCATATTTGTTAATTTTCTGCCATAATTTATATTTTGATAGATATAAGCAAATAACTCACCCAAAACTATTAAAATCTATAATATCAAATTGATTATAATCAATGATTTGCCCCCTCAATTAGATTAGCTCTAAAAATAGTTTAAAAAGATCTTAAAAGCTGCGAAATAATACGAAATTTTTGGCAAAATTGGTTGTTTTTTTGATGAAACATGCCAATATCTATTATGTGAGGACAGAAAAACTACAATAGCATTTTTATCAAATTCGTATGATGAATAATTAGGCATCACGATTAATTGAAAATGCTAAAGGCGGAAGATCTGACCATTATTGGCAAGCAAGTAAGGAGTTTTGCAAATGTATGAGAAAATTTTAGTTGCAACAGACGGGTCAGAGCTTGCTGAAAAAGGCGTTGATGCAGCAATTGAACTGGCTGTAAAAACAGGTGGCGAGCTATTTATTGTAACAGTCACCAGTATGATGCCTTCTTACGGTATTGTTATGGGTGCAGAATGGGCATCAAGCCCTGGTGCATTTGAAGATTTTCGTAAGGAAATGGAATCAAGTGCAAAAAGAATTCTTGAATCTGCTTTAAATAAAGCTCATCAATTTAATGTAAAAGCGCAAGGTATCCATGCGGAAAATCAGTTGGCAGCAGCTGGTATTGTGGATGCAGCTAATGAGCATGATGCCGATCTCATTATTGTCGCATCACATGGTCGCCGTGGCGTTAACCGTCTTATTCTGGGTAGCCAAGCATCAGAAGTAATGGCGATGAGTGAACGCCCTGTTATGGTGATTAAATAAAGCTATTTAGTCTAAATAATCGATTTTTAAAGCGCTGCTATTTTGCTATAGCAGCGTTTTTTATTGGGGTGAATAATGTATCAAACCAAATGCATCACAAATTTAAATATAAAAAAGCAGCGTTGCATGGAGCAAACGCTGCTTTAATATTGTCAACTATTATAGATTATTAGTTGCAAGGTGCTTGATATACGCGGCCATAAGCATCGCGATAGTTACAATATTGAACGCCATTACGTGTTTGAGCAACACCAAGAAGAGTACCTGCAGCGCCGCCAATAGCAGCACCTGCAAGGGCACCGCGACCAGAACCAGTAATTGCACCACCAGCAAGCGCACCAAGCGCTGCACCACCAACACCATAACCAGCTGTGCGCTGTTCTTGTTGGGTGCAACCAACGGCTGCAAAACCCATAATTGCGGTAACAGCAATAACTGAAATACGTTTCAACATAATAAATACCTCTCTCAAATCAATATCTGATTTCACTATCATGTGTTGATAATACGGCTAAAAAAAGTCAGAATAAATAGCCTATCAGTCAACTTTTTTGTTACCATGAAATCATGCTTTATCGTTAACTTATTCTATAACTGATGAACAAGTGATGAATAATTGTGATATCTTACAAAGATTGACTGCTAAAAGCTATATTTAATCAATTATTCTTTCAAATTTGCAATAAGAATGCCAGAACCGTTTTCAAATGACACAAAAAGCGTACCTTGCACCCTATTTGATAAGGTAAGCGAAGAGCCAAAATCCAATTGGGCATTTTGCAATTGCCAATGCGCACCTTGAATAGATAATTCTGACATTTGCGAAAATGCAATGATGCTAAACAGCGTATCATCAGGCAAATCAAATACATGATCGCCAGGCGCAAGAGGGGTTGCCTCCTCGCCACCGCTTGTCAATAAAAGCTTCACACCCTTTTGTGCTAACGCGGCCGCCATGGTCATATGCAATAAGGCATGATCGCTACGGCTACCACCAAAAGCCCCACATAAAATGATCTCATCAGCTCCTTCAGCCAATGCTACATGAACGGCAATTTCACCATCCGTCATGTCTTTTTCAACAGGGTAGGATTGGCGACGAATATCGCTATAGCGGGCAATATCTGCTTCTTGGGTCGAATCAAAATCACCTAACCATAAGAAAGGTTCAACACCCAACGTTTCAGCATGTCGAATACCACTATCAGCAGCAATAACAGTACTCCCAGCAATTTGCCCCATCAATCGCGGCGTTACTTCTAACTGCCCACCAAGAAGGATTGTAATTTTTTTCATTTTTAGCCTTGATTGAAATTTGCGTTGCAGTCTTAAATTGAATAAACTATTTAATCTTATAAAGACAAAAAACCACTGCGCAAATAAAAAAACAAAGTATTTTAAAATCTTACATATAATTGCAAATGAAAAAGATGGTGTCGCTATCTGTATCCCAAAAAGCAACTAAGCATTTTTAAAAACAAATTGGATAAGCAAAAGCTAGATCAAAAACTGGGTAATAATTTTCCTTGGGAATTTAGTTATATAAATAGCCAAAAATCTATACCCATCATTTTCGAACGTCGCGATCAAAATATTGGTAAATGGTTAAGTAACATAAGAAAAAGCTTAATTATTTATGGCTATGTTTATTTAACTAGGCGAGCTGCAAGAAGATTACTTTGGTGGTGATTGCTATGCTATCATGAAGGAACTTCAAGAGCATTTTAATAATGCTTACCGCATTTGGTTAACAGACCGAGATTTCAATTGGTGTTTAGAATTTCGGTTAAATATATGTCGGTTTTATATGAGCCCATATAAAGACATCGTCAACAAAATCAAAATTTTTTACCAATGCTAATTAATAGGTCCTGGCCCTAAAGCCAATATTTTTGATAGAGCAGTTTAACTATCACTATTGAATTTTTAAACAAAAAAAGCGCGCCAGAATAGGTGTGATAAATTGGAGCTTATACATAAACATTCTGGCGCGCGCCGATCATGGGAATGATCATGATCGGAAAACTTTTAAATCAGCTTAACAATTTTAGTGGGCAAGCATTTCATCAGCAATTTGCTTGGCATTTAATGACGAGCGATAATAGGTTGGCCAATGGTCCATTTCCTTTAGCAATTCAGCGCGGTCATTACCCATGTAAAGATGATAATGTTCGGCCTTAGCTGGGAAAATACCATGATCACTAAATTGGATGAATTGTGGTGCATCAGCATCGCCAGATATCTTTTTGAAGATGAACCTTACACCACGATTGCCTTTTTTATAGGTGAGTATTTCATGACCATCGCTAGCATATTCGCCGCTATAAGGTTTGTCGTTTTTATAATAAGTGACTTTACTGCCATCAATGACAATGCGATTAATATCGGTATTATAACCAGTTTTATAATAATCCCGATATTCCTCAATCGTTTGCGGACCTTTTTTTGCTTTAGCTTCTAAAACAGATTCAAGCGAGCCATCCATTAAATATGGATAAACGGACTGCCAATCACCATCCCAATCGGTAAGCTCGCGCGCCTTTACTTGGTCGTCTTTAAAATAGCCCTTATAAATTGGATCACTGTGGCCGTGCTCTTCATCATGGGCGTGGGCGTGCGAATGTTCATGGGCGTGATCATGTTCTGCGGCGGCAACCTGCTGCGCGCCACTATTTGCAAAACTAGCAACTGGAGTTAAAAGAAGTGCTGTTGCACCAAATGCACCCACGCATTTTGAAATAATATCAGACATAAACCAAGCCTCTTTCATGAACAAAATTTTATGAAAAACTAAATGTTATAAAATAACATAACGTTTTTATGTCATGAATTTTCTTTTGGCAAGAGGGAAAAAGACATTTTTTTAACCAGCGCATATTTTGTTGCATTTATAAACAATGGAAGAAACGCAGCACACACAAGCACAAAACAGGCAATGATCAACAACATGAATTATGATTGACTATGTTGTTTTGAGCCAAAATGATTTAACGACTAGCGATTGGCTCGCCATTGCGATAATCATAAAAGCCAATGCCGCTCTTACGCCCTAGCCACCCTGCTTCAACATATTTCACCAATAATGGACATGGACGGTATTTTGAATCGACAAAGCCTTGCGACAAAACATTCATAATGGCAAGGCAAGTATCAAGGCCAATAAAATCAGCAAGTTCTAATGGCCCCATCGGCTGGTTTGCGCCAAGCTTCATGGCATTATCAATATCGGTAACATTGCCAACACTCTCATAAAGAACATAGATTGCTTCATTAATCATCGGAATTAATATCCGATTGACGATAAAGGCTGGATAATCTGCCGATTTGATAGCAACTTTTCCGATTTTATTTACCACATCGAGCACAGCATTAAAACTATCATCATCAGTTGCAATACCGCGAATAACTTCAACCAATTGCATCACTGGGGCTGGATTCATAAAATGAATACCCAAAAATTGGGCAGGGTTTTGATTATAGCCGGCAAGACGCGTTATCGATATTGAAGACGTATTAGAAGCGATAATGGTTTTGTCGCTTACATGGGGTTTTAAATTATCAAAAATTTGCTTCTTAATCACTTCTTGCTCGGTAGCTGCTTCGATAATAAGATCACATCTACCAATATCACCAAGACTTAAACTCGTGGTAATATTCGCCAAGGCTTTATCCTTGTCGCTTTGGCTTGCTTTAGCGCGTGAGATTTGCCGATCATAAGTGGCAGCAATTTTTGTAATCCCTGCTTTAAGGCTTTCCTCGCTTAAATCGTTGAGTAAAACCGAATAATCGACAGCAGCAAAAGTTTGCGCAATACCGCTACCCATCTGCCCTGCCCCAATAATACCTATGGTTTTAATCGCCATTTTATTCCTCTTTATTACATTCGATCTTAAGATTATTAATTTCTTCACGGCATAACATTGGGGTGACTGTTGCTGCATTTGGCCATTTTGCGCTTTGCCAATTTATGCTACCAAGAACAGGTGGCGCTTTTTCATAAACCATGGGACTACGCGAAAATATAATAGGGCTACGCAATAATGGGAAACCTTCCACTTCAATTTTTAAATTGCGTGCTTTTATTTGCTGATCATTAATTGCGTCTTCCACTGTGTTGATTGGCCCACATGGAACGCCAACCTTGCCCATTAAATCGATAAGTTCAGCCCGTGTTTTTTGGGCCGTCTTTTCGCTTAAGCTTTCGGTAAGCTTCTTGCTATTTTCTAATCTTTTACCATTATTTTCATAAAGTGGATCGCCAACCAATTGATTAAGCTGCAAACTTTGGCACAGACTAGCAAACTGACGATCATTGCCGCAAGTAATAATAACAAAGCCGTCTTTTGCAGGAAAAACCTGATAAGGCATGATATTGGGATGAGTATTGCCTAAACGATGGGGTACTTTTCCACTATAAAGATAGTTACTTGCCTGATTAGCCAACATTGCCACTGCAACATCAAATAATGCAAGATCAATGTGTTGGCCTTTACCCGATGTTAGCCGTTCATATAAAGCCGCTTGTATGGCGATCACACCATAAAGACCGGTAAAAATATCAATCCATGCCACACCAACTTTTTGCGGCTCACCTTTGGGATCGCCGGTTAAATCCATAATCCCACTCATGCCTTGGATCAAAAAATCATAGCCTGGTTGGTTAGCGCGTGGGCCGTTTTGACCAAATCCGGTTACAGAAGCATAAATAAGCCGCGGATTGTTAACGCTAAGGCTTGCATGATCCAGCCCATATTTTTTAAGACCATCATGCTTAAAGTTTTCAACGAGGATATCAGCATCATTTATGAGCTCTTTTAATTTTGCCAATTGCTGATCATCATTAAAATCACATAAAATAGATTCCTTGCCGCGATTGGCAGAGTAAAAATAAGCTGCTGTCTTATCGATATCACCGTTTATATTTTGGCGTTCAACAAAGGGCGGCCCCCATTTTCGCGTATCATCTCCCTCTAGGCTTTCAACCTTAATAACACAAGCACCAAGGTCAGCAAGGGTTTGCCCAATCCAAGGACCAGCTAAAACCCGTGCCAATTCAACCACTCTTATGCCGTCTAATGGCGCCTTATTATCCTCTCCCATAGCATCCCCCTAATTTTAAAAAAATGCTTGAATATCTGTTTGTGCTCGCCCTAAAATTAAAGCATGAATATCATGGGTGCCTTCATAGGTATTTACCGTTTCAAGATTTTGTGCATGACGCATCACATGATATTCGATCTGAATACCATTGCCACCATGCATATCACGCGCTTGGCGCGCAATATCCAAAGCCTTGCCCGCATTATTGCGCTTGATAATCGAAATCATTTCAGGCGCCATTTTACCTTCATTCATTAACCGCCCAACCCTTAGTGATGCCTGCAAACCAAGGGCAATTTCTGTTTGCATATCGGCAAGCTTTTTTTGGTAAAGCTGATTGGCGGCAAGCGGTCGTTTGAACTGAATACGCTCTAAGCCATATTGCCGTGCACGAAGCCAGCAATCTTCTGCCGCCCCCATTGTCCCCCATGAAATACCATAGCGCGCGCGGTTCAAGCAGCCAAAAGGCCCACTTAAGCCCTGCACATTGGGCAGCATTGCATCATCGCCCACTTCAACCCCATCCATCACTATTTCACCAGTGATTGATGCACGCAAAGATAATTTGCCGCTAATTTTAGGGGCGCTAAGACCTTTCATGCCCTTTTCAAGAATAAAGCCGCAAATAGCATTATTATGGGCGGCAGATTTTGCCCAAACCACAAAAACATCAGCAATAGGGGCATTGGAAATCCACATTTTTGTGCCATGCAGCCGATAGCCACCGTCTATTTTTTCAGCCCTTGTGGTCATGCCACTTGGATCAGAACCAGCATCAGGTTCAGTCAAACCAAAACAACCAATGAGATCACCAGCAACAAGACCGGGCAAATATTTATCACGCTGCACTTCTGAGCCAAAGGCATAAATCGGGTAAATTACCAAGGACGATTGGACACTCATCATCGAGCGATACCCTGAATCAATTCGCTCTACTTCTCTTGCAACAAGACCATAAGCGACATAGCCTGCATTCGCTGCCCCATATTTTTCTGGCAAGGTGACACCAAGCAGCCCCGCCTGCCCCATTTTTTTAAATAATTGTGGATCTGTTTCCTCATCAAGATAAGCTTCTTCAATGCGCGGCAATAATTCCGCCTTCG
Source organism: Bartonella sp. HY761 (assembly GCF_026743145.1). Taxonomy (NCBI): domain Bacteria; kingdom Pseudomonadati; phylum Pseudomonadota; class Alphaproteobacteria; order Hyphomicrobiales; family Bartonellaceae; genus Bartonella; species Bartonella sp. HY761. Next base: position 636,397 of record NZ_CP104887.1, on the reverse strand, counting down.
CAAAAGCGGCAGCCGTTTCCTTAATCATCCGTTCTTCATCGCTAAGCTGATCATTTAAAAAAAATGGATCCTGCCAATTAAATGCAACCCCCTTGGGTGAATGGGAAGCCAATCCACTAGACATTTTATTCCTCCTAATATCCCAACTTTTTCTGTCTTTAAGATAAGCATTGCACTTTGATAATGATAACGCTATTTTACTTTAAGGTAATGTATAAAATGCATAGGGGAACATGCGCTCACGCCGATTAATGCCATCAATCAGCCAATTAACTGCGTTTGAAGCGGTTTTAAAAACCGGCTCAACTGCGGCCGCAGCGCGTGCGCTTAACCTGACGCAAAGCACGGTAAGCCGTTTGGTACAAAACCTTGAAACGCAATTAGGACAACAACTTTTCCATCGCCGATTACAAAAACTCGTCGCAACCAAAGATGCACTCACCTATGCCGACCACATTGCCAAGGCTTTAAACCTTATTGAAAATGCTAGTGTACAGTTAACAAGCCATAGCGACACGCTGTCACTTTCGGTTTTACCGGCTTTTAGTAGTGATTGGCTTGTGCCACGCCTCGCCAATTTCAATAAAGCACATCCGCAAATTTTTGTTAAACTTGCCACAAGATTAAAACACTTTAATTTTGACAAGGAAAATTTTGATGCAGCCATCCACTTCGGTGAGCCTGATTGGCACAATGCCAATCATATGAAATTATTTGAGGAAAAATTAACGGCTTATATTTCAACAGCGCTTTTAAATGAAAAACCAATTAAAACTATCAAAGATATGGAAGGGCTAGCATTATTGCAATTAGAAACCCGCCCCAAGGCTTGGGAAAACTGGTTTACACACCAAGGCGGCCAACCACCAAGTTTTAAAACCGCAATGATTTTTGATCATTTTGAACCAATGATGAAAGCAGCAATGGCTGGTCTTGGCGTTGCACTTTTACCGCAATATTTAGCCCATGGCGCAATGGAAAGTGGTCAGCTTATACCTATATTAAAGCCTAATATTGACGGTTTAGGCAGCTATTGGTTGGTTTGGCCAGAAAAGCAGGCAAACCACCCACCACTTATTGCTTTTCAACAATGGTTAAAAACCATTGTTGAAAAGCGCTCAATAGTGGAAAAAAGGCATCAATAGCCGAATAATACGCCTAAAGATGCCCCTTATTTTTAAATAGTCCACCAAGAATTAAAACAAGTCGTTTAGCTTTGGTACAATATCAAATAAATCGCCCACTAAAGCATAGTCAGCAATTTGCATGATCGGTGCTTCTTCGTCCTTGTTAATAGCAACAATAATGCCTGAATCTTTCATGCCAGCCAAATGCTGAATTGCGCCAGAAATGCCAATGGCAATATAAAGTGCTGGCGCAACCACCTTACCAGTTTGGCCAACCTGCCAATCATTAGGGGCATAGCCTGCATCAACCGCCGCACGACTTGCACCAATCGCAGCGCCTAATTTATCAGCAAGCGGCAATAAAAGCTGCATGAAATGTTTTTCTGAACCAAAGGCACGTCCACCTGATACAATCACTTTCGCAGAGGTGAGTTCAGGCCGCTCATTGGCAGTAACATCAGCCTTGATAAACTGCGATAAGCCTTTATCTTCCGGTACGCCAACGGCTTCAATTCTGGCATTACCGTTTTCTTCTACAGCACCACTAAACGCCGTTGTGCGCACAGTGATAACCTTTTTATCCTCACTGCTTTTTACCGTCTCAATAGCGTTACCAGCATAGATGGGGCGCTTAAATGTGTTGTTATCAACCACTTCTACAATGTCTGAAATCTGCATCACATCAAGCAGGGCGGCAACGCGCGGCAATATATTTTTACCCCGAGATGTTGCAGGACTTAGCAAATAATCATAAAAATTACTGCGTGATAGCATGAGATCGGCAACAGGCTCTGCCAATTGGTGCTCAAGATGGGGAGCATCCCCTACCAATACAGCTCTAACCCCAGATAGCTTTGCAGCAGCAGCGGCAATATTACCAACATTATGCCCCGCAATTAAAATATCAATATCTCCACCGATTTTTTGCGCTGCAAGCAATGTCTTTGCCGTTTGTTCGGAAAGGTTTACATTATCATGTTCAGCTAAAATAAGAATTGCCATTTTCATCCCTTCCTTAAAAAATTCCGGCTTCATTTTTAAGTTTAGCTACCAACTCTTCAGCGCTTGTAACCTTAATACCTGCTTTGCGCCCCTGCGGCTCTTCAACTTTTAAAACGCTTAGACGTGGGCTTGCATTAACACCAAGTTCTTCAAGACTCAATTCATCAATTGTCTTTTTCTTCGCCTTCATAATATTAGGAAGGGAAGCATAGCGCGGCTCATTCAAACGAAGATCGACCGTTAAAACGGCGGGCAGCGTCACTGCAATTGTTTCAATACCGCTATCAACTTCGCGGCTAACAATTGCCTTATCACCAGCCATTTCCAATTTTGAAGCAAAGGTTGCTTGCGGCCATGCCAATAATGCAGCAAGCATTTGACCGGTTTGATTGCTATCATCATCAATTGCTTGTTTGCCAAGAAAAACCATATCAGGCTTTTCATTTTGAGTTACGGCCTTTACCGCTTTAGCTACATTTAATGGTTCAACAACATTATCGGTTTTAACCAAAATGGCGCGATCTGCCCCCATAGCAAGACCAGTACGCAAAACATCTTGGGCAGCTTGCGGCCCGACAGACACCAAAACCACTTCATTAAAATTCCCGGCTTCCTTTTGGCGGATCGCTTCTTCTACTGCAATTTCATCAAAGGGATTCATCGACATTTTAACATTGGCAAGGTCAACACCTGAACCGTCACTTTTTACGCGAACTTTAACATTATAATCAACGACACGCTTCACACAGACCAAAACCTTCATGTTGGCATTATCCTTTCCAATTAGGGTTTACATAGTGCGCCAATATATGAAATATTACTGACAAAGATGCCACATTTATGGCTTATAATATTTCCAACCGAAACCTTACAATAGCAAACCTACTAAACCCATTCTGATACCCTATGTAAAGCGTGAAATATCTCTTTACATAACTCTTTTTGTACAAAACCACCCTTTTTTAGGAGAATTTTAATCAAGTTTTCAGCTACAACCTTTAGTGAAAGAATGATACATTTAATTTAAAGGCGCAAATTGAGTTGCCAAATTAAAAATTATTCAAATAAAAATTATTTTGCCGGAAAACTAATTAATTTAACATTAATCAAGCGCTTGAGTATTTAAAATTAAGCTAATAAATTGTAAGACTGCCAAAGCGGACAAAACAATCAAAAACCAGTATATGCTTTATATTTCTTTGTAAAAGTGGAATTAGTTTAATTTAATTAGGAATCTTGATTAATAAAAAAATTAAAAATTAAATATACTTTCTAAATTAGGCATAAAAAAGAAAATTTATTTAATGTAATTTCTAATTAAATCAATAATTTATTTAATTTTATAATATTTTGCATATAAATAAATTCTATTCAGTCGGGAATTATTTATGTTTACTATAAGACAAATGCGCTATTTTGAAGCTTTAGCCACAATTCGGCATTTTGGCGCCGCTGCTGATAAAGTTGGAGTATCACAACCAGCATTATCAGTACAAATTGCCGAAATGGAAAAAGCAATTGGCCTACCCCTTTTTGAGCGTATGCCAAAAGGCGTTATATTAACGACTACTGGACGTGACTTTTTGCCGATTATTCGTTCTATATTGAAGCAAGTGAAAACTCTTGATGAAATGTCGTCGCTGTATCGCGGTCCCTTTCATGGGATTTTACGTATTGGCATTATTCCCACTCTTGCTCCTTATCTCTTACCTAGCCTTTTACCTGTAATCAAACAAAACTACCCCAATCTTTCATTAGAATTACATGAAGCGAAAACAACGACATTAGCAAGTGAATTAGCTATCGGCAATTTAGATTTAGCACTGGCTGCCGAACCTTTTCCTATAGATGCTGTAAAATCTAAACACTTATTTTCTGACCCGTTTTACCTTGGCACCTCGAAACAAGAGCAGCGTTACAATAACGGCGTAGATAATGTCGATGATATAGATATTACACAATTACTTTTACTTGAAGAAGGCCATTGTTTACGTGATCAAGCGCTCGATATTTGCAGCGCCAATAATTATTTACAAGAATATGGTGCAACCAGTCTTACCACGCTATTGCAATTAGTTGCTAATGATTTTGGCGTAACGCTTATTCCACAAATTGCTTGTATCGATGATAGCAATTTAAAAAATTTGAAAATTTTAAACTTCAAACATAGCCATCCTAAACGTGACATTTCATTATTTTGGCGAGAACGCAGTCCTCGCGATAAGGAATATGAACAATTTGCCGAAATTTTGATCAATGTGGTAAAGCCATTACAAAAGAAAGCAAATCAAAATATACAACTACAAGAATAATGTCTTTAGCAAAAGTGATGAATAGTTTTGAATAAAAAGTGCTCATTGCAAGCACATCTTAATTAAATTTTTAAAAAAAGCTATCGGTTAATTTACCCAATAGCCCAATTTATTATATATGTTTTGTCATCAAAAATAATTAATGCATTATGCCCTTGCCAAACTACATTTAAGCGCAATATGGCAAGGGTTTATTTATGCAGTTCCCGGTTAATTCAACGTGAAGCTAACACCGGCACCAACACCAAAATCACCACCGGCAGATGTAGCTGTAACATTAGCACGTACTTTACCTGTTTCAGATGTATAGCCAGCACCTACTGCAAAAGCACCTTCACTCTTCCAGAAGCCACCACCAGCTGCAATACTTATCTTGCCAGGGGTTGAATCAAAACGTAAGCTAGAGGCTGCAAGTCCGATAGCGGCAGCTTGTCGTGCTTCTTTACGAACATCATTAATACTACCATTGAGCTGATTAAACTTAGCATCGGTATAATAATTAGCTTGTTCAACCGAATTCTGAGTCATGCTTTCAATTCTCTGATCTGTATAAGCTTTGGAGTCATTAAGTGTGACTTGCATTTGCTCCTTGGTATAATCATAAAGCTGACCACCATTTACCGCCTGCTTTGAATCTTTCTCAATCTTGCCATCTGCCACATTATTTATAACAACTGGCTTACTGGCATCAGCTCCTTTCAGACTAATTGAATTGGTTTTATTACCATTTTCGTCCTTATCATAGGTTACAGCATTAGTTGCCACATCATTGACGTTACTTTGAATTTGGTCAATCCTTTGATTAGTATCCCAAAGCTGTCCACCATTTACTGCATCTTTTGAGTTTTGAGCGATTGTACCATTTTCTACATTAACAATCTTATTTGGTTGGTTATTCTTGGATCCGGCATCATAACCTCCAGCACTTTCGTCATAACGCAAGGCATCCTCATCTGGACCCATATTATCTATTTGGCTTTGCACATCACTGACACGTTGGTTAACATTATCAATACTACTGCTAACGCCAGTAAGGGCATCACCAACATTTCCATAATTTGCGGTGGTCTTATTGCCGCTTGTATCAATTTGACTAATCAAAAAATTAGGGGCGGTCCAAGTACCATTAACAAAGGCTGCACCAGCACCTAGGAAACTTGCTATCTGACTATTTGATGAGTAAAGTTGTCCACCAGTTACTGCATCACTAGAATTTTCTTCCAATGACCCATCTGCAATATTCGTTATTTTACTCTTGGTTACTTCACCATCAACTGTACGGCCTGCGTTAAAAGCACCTGCTGTATCATCCCAAAGCAATGCATTGGAACTAAGATTGCTTACATTGCTACTAACTGCTTCCACCTTATCATTTACAACATTAATGTTGGTATCCAACTGAGTTAATGCACTGTCAACACTATCATAAGTAGAAACTAATGAACCAGAACGCAACATCCGCGCATCATTAGCAACGATGGTTGAAATCTGAAAGCTTGGCAACACACCATTGGCAAGATCAGCACCACCACCAAGTGCACTTGACGTAAGGTTCGCAACTGAGTTTATACTCTCATTGGTCGAATATAATTGCGAACCATTGATAACATCAGTTGAAGTTGCGCTTATATCGCCTGCCGCAACATTGGTGATTTTACTAGCTGTTGCTTCACCATTGTCATTATTGCGAGAAGCATTAAACGCATTTATCGTCGTATCCCATTTAAGTGCATCTGTGTCTATACTATTAATCTGCCCTTTAATTGCATTTAAACTTGTATCAACACCGCTAAAAGCTGAACTTACATTGTCATAAGCTGTCCCTTGAATGCTAAAGCTTGGCGCTGTACCATCTGTAATATCACCACTGCCAAGTGCAGCGTTAATATTTGTAGCATGGTCATTAACCTTGCTATTAAGCGCAGTTACATTGCTATTGGTCGTTGCCAAATTTGCATTGGTTGTATCAAGATTAGTATTCGTCGTTGCCAAATTGGTATTGGTTTCGTTTAATTGCTTACCAGTTACTGCATCTGTTGAAGTTTCTGATAAGGTTGCATCAGCAAGATTAGTTACTTTCTTACTCGCAGCATTAATACCTGATGTTGTCACACTTGGACCATCAGCAATTGTAAGACCAGTTGCGGTAAGGGCTGTTGAGCCATCACCAACAGTGATTGCAAGACCATTCGTATTCAATAAAGAATTACCGGCTTTAACACTGCTTACATCAATATTTTCTGCAAGTTCAAAGCTGATATTGTTGTTGTCTGTTCCTTTTGTAACCAACAAATTACCAGAACTTCCAGCACTAAAATCAACGGTTGCACCATTACCAATCTTGGTAGAATTTTCACCACCAACGGAAAGGCTCCAAGAAGCGCCGCTGATTGCATCACTTAACTGACCATAATTTACCGCGTCACTATCAGCAGTACCATTGGCAACGCCAGTAATTTTTTGAGCTGAACCGTTACGGGTCGCCGAAAATACACCGCCGCTATATTGTAAAGCATTGGCTTGAAGGCTAGCAATATCAGTAGAATTTGTTGCAATATTGGTGGTGTTGGTTGCAATATTATCCTTATTGGTTGTGATTGCGCTATCAGCTGCAGATAATGCAGCAGCAACGCTGTTCTTTACAACGCCTTGAATGCTAAAGCTTGGCGCTGTACCATCTGTAATATCACCACTACCAAGTGCTGCGTTAATATTTGTAGCATGGTCATTAACCTTGCTATTAAGCGCAGTTACATTGCTATTGGTCGTTGCCAAATTTGCATTGGTTGTATCAAGATTAGTATTCGTCGTTGCCAAATTTGTATTGGTTTCATTCAATTGCTTACCAGTTACTGCATCTGTTGAAGTTTCTGATAAGGTTGCATCAGCAAGATTAGTTACTTTCTTAGCTGCAGCATTAATACCTGATGTTGTCACACTTGGACCATCAGCAATTGTAAGACCAGTTGCGGTAAGGGCTGTTGAGCCATCACCAACAGTGATTGCAAGACCATTCGTATTCAATAAAGAATTACCGGCTTTAACACTGCTTACATCAATATTTTCTGCAAGTTCAAAGCTGATATTGTTGTTGTCTGTTCCTTTTGTAACCAACAAATTACCAGAACTTCCAGCACTAAAATCAACGGTTGCACCATTACCAATCTTGGTAGAATTTTCACCACCAACGGAAAGGCTCCAAGAAGCGCCGCTGATTGCATCACTTAACTGACCATAATTTACCGCGTCACTATCAGCAGTACCATTGGCAACGCCAGTAATTTTTTGAGCTGAACCGTTACGGGTCGCCGAAAATACACCGCCGCTATATTGTAAAGCATTGGCTTGAAGGCTAGCAATATCAGTAGAATTTGTTGCAATATTGGTGGTGTTGGTTGCAATATTATCCTTATTGGTTGTGATTGCGCTATCAGCTGCAGATAATGCAGCAGCAACGCTGTTCTTTACAACGCCTTGAATGCTAAAGCTTGGCGCTGTACCATCTGTAATATCACCACTACCAAGTGCTGCGTTAATATTTGTAGCATGGTCATTAACCTTGCTATTAAGCGCAGTTACATTGCTATTGGTCGTTGCCAAATTTGCATTGGTTGTATCAAGATTAGTATTCGTCGTTGCCAAATTTGTATTGGTTTCATTCAATTGCTTACCAGTTACTGCATCTGTTGAAGTTTCTGATAAGGTTGCATCAGCAAGATTAGTTACTTTCTTAGCTGCAGCATTAATACCTGATGTTGTCACACTTGGACCATCAGCAATTGTAAGACCAGTTGCGGTAAGGGCTGTTGAGCCATCACCAACAGTGATTGCAAGACCATTCGTATTCAATAAAGAATTACCGGCTTTAACACTGCTTACATCAATATTTTCTGCAAGTTCAAAGCTGATATTGTTGTTGTCTGTTCCTTTTGTAACCAACAAATTACCAGAACTTCCAGCACTAAAATCAACGGTTGCACCATTACCAATCTTGGTAGAATTTTCACCACCAACGGAAAGGCTCCAAGAAGCGCCGCTGATTGCATCACTTAACTGACCATAATTTACCGCGTCACTATCAGCAGTACCATTGGCAACGCCAGTAATTTTTTGAGCTGAACCGTTACGGGTCGCCGAAAATACACCGCCGCTATATTGTAAAGCATTGGCTTGAAGGCTAGCAATATCAGTAGAATTTGTTGCAATATTGGTGGTGTTGGTTGCAATATTATCCTTATTGGTTGTGATTGCGCTATCAGCTGCAGATAATGCAGCAGCAACGCTGTTCTTTACAACGCCTTGAATGCTAAAGCTTGGCGCTGTACCATCTGTAATATCACCACTACCAAGTGCTGCGTTAATATTTGTAGCATGGTCATTAACCTTGCTATTAAGCGCAGTTACATTGCTATTGGTCGTTGCCAAATTTGCATTGGTTGTATCAAGATTAGTATTCGTCGTTGCCAAATTGGTATTGGTTTCATTTAATTGCTTACCAGTTACTGCATCTGTTGAAGTTTCTGATAAGGTTGCATCAGCAAGATTAGTTACTTTCTTAGCTGCAGCATTAATACCTGATGTTGTCACACTTGGACCATCAGCAATTGTAAGACCAGTTGCGGTAAGGGCTGTTGAGCCATCACCAACAGTGATTGCAAGACCATTCGTATTCAATAAAGAATTACCGGCTTTAACACTGCTTACATCAATATTTTCTGCTAGTTCAAAGCTGATATTGTTGTTGTCTGTTCCTTTTGTAACCAATAAATTACCAGAACTTCCAGCACTAAAATCAACTTGGCTTCCAAGGCCAACATTGCTTGCATCACCGCCACCAACGGATATGTTCCATCCTTGGGCAGCATAAGCACGCATTTGTTTGAGCTGTGCGATATTAACTGCATCAGTATCATTAGTACCTGCTGCAAGACCAGTAATTTGTCTTGTTATGGTTGAACCACTGCCAACACTGACTGAACCTGTGGTACTAACCCAAGTACCACCAGTCGTTGTAGATGCTGCGTTGCTGAAAGGATCAAAACCTGATACGCCAGCATCAATCGAAGCGATAGAATTTGCCCCAAGAGCAACGCCACCGACGATTGAACTTTGAGCACCATCACCAATTGCTATAGATAGATTTTTTGACGCAGAAGATCCTCTGCCAATGGCTAACGCCGAAGTGCCAGCTGCACTTGATTCACCTGCTATGGCAATAGCATCATCTCCAGTTGCAGATGCGCCCTTCGTTGCATTGCCGCCAAGTGCTACTGCACCTGCACCGCTAGCAATTACCCCAGCATCGGAACTGCCGTTGGCGGTAGAACCCAATGCTGTCGCATTAATACCTGTAGCTTGCGCGTTGGAACCAATAGCAATCGCGTTTTTTACTGACGCATAAGATAAGGTACCCAAAGCAAGAGCATCAGTGTCCAATGCCTGTGCCGACAAACCAAGCGCGATCGTGCCGCCCGCATTTGCTACCGAGCTCTGCCCCATCGCAATACTTGCTGTACCATTAGCTTGTACATTCATACCAATAGCGGTTGAAGACACGCCTAGAGCTTTGGAATTACAACCAACGGCAAAAGAGTTAACGCCATATGCATTGGTTTTATTATTAACTTGTGCGCTATTTGCAAAACCATGGAAAGTTACATTGCCAAATGATTGCTCCGCGCTTTGATAACTAATTATACCTGAATTAGCTGCCGCGTTCGAAGGGTCGGCATAGTCTCGGCTAACCGATTGAGAACCAAAGCCATACATTCCGCCCAAATAGGTACTCGCATCCGTACCATAAACGCCAGAATAAACAGTATCACCAGCAAAAATAGAGCAATCACCGTCACCCACCATAGCGATACCTGTGTTACTTGTATTAGCGCCACCACCACCGCTAGAACCAGGTCGTGTTTGTGGGGGCGAACTTGCAGCTATACCACTATCTGATATTGCAATAGCAGCCTGTGCAGTTCCAACCTGAAATGATGTGAAACAAACACCGGCAGACAACAATGCAGCAGCAGCTTTCTTTATATCAAACCGAGGGAAATAACTATTGTTAAGCTTGACCGCAGAAGCACTAGATGCCAATTTTTTCAATTTAATGTTTGTGGAATTTCTCATGATAACATCCATTTCTATGATCAAAGCGCCAATAATTGTAACCGCATAACATTTATCGCATTTCAACAACAAAGTATTAAATCAAAAAAAACGCAAATTTTTAAATAACTAAATTATAATCTACTGAAAACGAATTATTTTTCAAATATAACCTTAACTTTATTTAAATTAAACAAATATTTTAAAAAGAATATATTTTGATTAAAATCTAATTTATTAACGACTTAATTATAATTAACTAAATCATTTATTTACGACCGATTTTTTTGATTTAATAACAAATGAACGTCTACAAAGACATTTGGTTCCATTTTTTTTAAGAAACTTATAACACTATTTTAACTAGCAATTTAAAAGACTAAATCGCCAACAAAATTGGACACTAAAATGAAGAAAAATACTTCACCCTAAAGCTTTGATAAGGTGTAAAAAGTGGGGGCTTCCATAACAAGATTTTATGGATATTAAATAATGCGATTAAGATTTTACATATTTAAATAGGATGTACCGGTTTAAATGGGAGATTCCGGCACGGTGCGAATATCGACAATTTTTTCAATGGCCTATTTGAAAACCACTACATCTTAGCAAGCAGGAAATGTTTTCGCAAAAATTTTAATTGAACTCTTAAACGAAAAAAGGCCCCTCTTGAAAAAAGGAGCCTTTTCAATAAATATAATTTTTAAAAGAAAAATTTTAAATGCCAACACAAACGCTGGATGTAAAAACCTACTTACTTTTTAAAAATAGCAATCATATATGTAAATTGCCAATCTATTTTTTATCAGTTAAATTAAGCGAAGTAACAATGACACAGCTCGTTTCGGATGCAGGCATAAGCATTACATTAAAATTATTGGGTAGTTTGAATACTGCAGTTGCAGTCAAATCCTTAAGGCGTTCACTACCTGCGGGTAATTGCTGTGCAATTTCACCACATGATTGCATTTGCAAAATTGTCCGTGTCAAAACACCAGCACAGCCATTAGGTGTTGGAGCAGCAAAAACAACGCCTGTACCACGGCCATTAGTAGATGTATACACCTGTCCGATCAACGCGCCAATTGGATTTTCATCAGCGCCCTGTTGGCTACCTGTATAAATTGCATCATAAGTTGAACCGCTAATAACTGCATCACCCAGATTAGAGAAAAGCGCTGCACATTTTTTGGCACCAATTTCCTGGGCTTGTTTGGCAAATTCATTATTAATCATATTTGTTGCATTGCCTGTTTGCGGCTCGGTTGCAGCTGGTGCTTGTGGTGTGGTTGAGCCACTCAATTTATCGGCAACCAAAAATCCAGCAATACCAATAAGAATAAGCACTAGTAGAATAAGCCAAAATACTGGCTGAGCCAAAAATGACTTTTTCTTGGGTTTGGTTTGATAGATAGAAGATGGCGAATTATTATTTTGATCTGATGTCATTTTTTCCTGCTTTCCCCCCGACAATATCCACAAAGCGGAATGCAACCAAGGGCAAAATATGTGCAATTTTTTAAATCTTAAACAAAATTAAAAAATAGCATCAATACAAATAGAAGAATTATTGCAATAAGCGATCAGCAATCACTCCAATTACCTTTCACTTTTACAAATTTATCTCGCAACAAATGTTATAATCTAGAAACCTTGATACTAATTTCAATGTCTAATAACCATAGACAAAAAGTATTTATGTCAATATGCTTTTAGACTTATTTAACAAGTAATCCAACAACTACTTTATCGATTGCACTGCTTCTTTTAGGCCTTTCAATGGCGCATAAAATTGAAAATTACTGCCATCTTGCAACGGATAAGAAATAAACGCCATCGCTCCTGTATCAATTGCTGCGCTAAGCACTGGTCCAACCCGCGTCTGTGCTAGACAAAGCGATTCATTACAATCAACATAATCGATATTTACTGGCTCCTTGCGATTTTGAAAGAACATTTGTATTGGCTTGGTTTTATCAGCTGTCGGCAATGCCCGAAGCAAAAAAAACGGCTGCCCATTATCACTCGCAGCTAGCGACCAACTAAAAACCACATTGCCTGTGCGATCGACAATTGATTGCGTAACATTGCAAACCTGCTTTTTAGCAGGCAAGTCCTCGTCACAGATAAGCGTCCAATTATTAAATTGCATAATCGCACGGCGAATCTGACCAGGTTCACCATCGGGCACTGAAAGCTCAGGCGGATGAGGAAAGTAGTTTTGTTCTGGCTGTTGTGAAAAGCTTTCGCCTCCCCCCATTAGGGAGAAGGCGAGAGCGATTATTGTAAATTTAAGTTTTTTCAAAACCATAATTAATTCAAGGTTATGCTTACACCTGCACCAACACCCCAATCGCCGCCAGCTGTTGTTGCGGTAATATTAGACCGCACTTTACCGGTTTCAGAGGTATAACCCGCACCGAATGCCAATGCACCTTCGCTCTTCCAGAAGCCACCACCGGTAGCTACGCTGAATTTACCTGGTGTATCATCATAACGCAAGCTAGCAGCGGCAAGGCCGATTGCTGCGCCACGACGGGCTTCTTTACGTGCATTTGTAATGCTAGTGTTAAGCTGGTTGAACTTCGTATCTGTATAGTAGTTAGACTGTTCTACAGAATTTTGTACGATGTTGTCAACACGCTGATCAGTGTAAGCCTTCGATTCATTAAGTGTAACTTGAGCTTGCTCTTTGGTGTAATCATAGAGCTGGCCACCATTAACTGCCTGTTGTGAACCTTTTTCAATCTTGCCATCAGCAACATTATTAATGGTTACTGGCTTGCTTGCATCAGCACCCTTTAGACTAATCGAGTTGGTCTTGTTACCGCTTGCATCCTTGTCATACATGACAGAATTATTGGCAACATCGTTAACATTGGTTTGAATGCTATCGATCCTCTGGTTTGTATCCCAAAGCTGACCACCATTGACTGCGTCTTTCGAACCTTGTGCAATTGAACCATCTGCAACATTAACAATCTTGTTAGGCTGATTGTTCTTTGCACCAGCATTATAGCCACCAGCTGTCTCATCATAACGAAGAGCATTTCCATCTGGGCCCATATTGTTGATCTGGTCCTGAACATCAGTCACGCGTTGGTTAACATTGTTGATGCTGCTATTTACACCACCAAAGGCATCATTAACATTGCTATAGGTACCGTTGGTTTGTGTACCATTTGCACTCACCTGGCTAACGATGAAGGTTGGAGCAGTCCAAGTACCGTTGGTAAAGGCTGCACCACCACCAAAGAAGCTAGCGATTTGGCTGTTAGAGGAGTACAATTGTCCCCCTGTTACAGCGTCACTAGAGCCGGCAGTAAGTGAACCATCAGCGATATTGGTAATTTTGCTCTTGGTTGTTACGCCATCCTTGGTATGGTTTGCACTAAATGCACCAGCTGTTTCATCCCAAACCAATGCGTTATTGGAAAGGTCTGTAACTGTTGCCTTAACATTTTCAACCTTGGTGTTAACAGTGTTAACATTGGTGTTGAGCTGAGTAAGCGCATCGCCAACATTATCAAAGTTAGTAACAGTGTCACCATCAGCAAAAGCTTCAATACCAAATGCACTAGCTGAACGAGTGGTTGCACCAGAGCCAATTGATGAAATCTGATAGCTAGGTGCTTTACCGTTTGCCAAGTCTGCACCGCCACCAAGAGCAGCAGATGTAGTATTAGCAATGGTTGTGACACGAGTATTTGTGGTAAATAGCTGCGAGCCATTAATTGCATCCGTCGAAGTTGCACTAACTTCGCCTGCAGCAACATTGGCGATCTTGCTTGCAACTTTAGTACCAGTACCATTGTCATGAGCTGCACTGAATGCACCCAATGTAGCATCCCACATAAGAGCGTCGTTATTAATACCAGCAATCTGACCCTTAATATCGGTAAGATTGGAGTTAACGCCGCCAAATGCTGAGCCAACATCACGATAAGCTTGGCCCTGAACATTATAGGTAGGCGCAGTGCCACCGATAATGTCAGCCCCACCACCAAGATAGGTGGCTACGCGTTCTGCGTGATCATTAACAGTCGTTCTAACCGCTGCAATATTGGTGTTTGTTGTAAAGAGTTGCGAACCATTTACAGCATCAGTTGAATCTGCAGCTACACGACCTGACTTAACATTGGTGATCTTACTTGCAACTTTCGTACCTGTACCATCATCATGGGCAGCGCTAAATGCACTTAAGTCACTATCCCACTTCAAGGCATCTGTATTGATACTTGCAACCTGATCTTTAATATCAGTCAAGTTTGCATTAACACCACCAAATGCTGCACTAACATTATTGTATTTAGTACCTTGAACATTGAAGCTTGGTGCAACGCCGTTTGCTACATCTGCACCACCACCAAGATATTTATTGGTATTTTGTGCAACTGTATTAACACGGTCTGTAACACTTTCTACATTCAAATTGGTTGCATTAAGCTGTGAGCCATTAACTGCATCGGTTGAAGACGCATTAACATTGCCTTCAGCAACACCAGTAATACGGCGTGCAACACTAGTACCAGTAGCATCAGGACGGGCAGCATTGTAGGCACTTAATGAACTATCCCACATCAAAGCGTCTTTATTGACGTTAGCGATCTGGTTTTGAACATTAGTAAGGCTTGTATCTACACCGTTAAATGCATCACCAACATTGCGGTAAGTGTCGCCCTGAACCTTATAGGTTGGTGCTTCACCAGTTTGAACATTGGCACCACCACCAAGATAGTTAGAGGTGTTGGTTGCAATATTGGTCAAACGCAAGCTCGTGTCATTAACATCTTGCTGAGTTTTCCAGAGCTGTGAACCAGTTACAGCATCGCTAGAGTCAGCTGACAAAGTACCGTCTTGAAGATGTGTAATCTTACTATTGGTCTTTGTGCCTGTACCCTTATCACGAGCCGCATCATATGCACCCTCGCCAACACTCCACATCAATGCACTATTGTTGATTGTGCTGATCTGGCTGTTAACATTGTTAAAGGCTGCATCTACACCACCAAGTGCTGAACCAACATTATCGTAGGTACCGCCTTGTACTGAATAGCTAGGTGCTTGACCCGTTTTCACATCAGCACCACCACCAAGATAGCTGCTGGTATTTGCTGCAACTTGGTCAATATTGCTGTTGGTTGCGAAGAGCTGTGAGCCATTAACTGCGTCTTTTGAAGTAGCTGACAAGGTTGCATCAGCAACATTTGTAACTTTCTTCGATGCCGCATTAATGCCTGAAGCTGTTACACTTGGACCATTGGCAATTGTAAGACCATTGGTATCAATGCTTGTATTACCAGCTTTGATGCTATCTGCAGTTACATTGGTTGCAGCTACATCTGTTGCAGTTACGCTATCAACAGTGATGTCTTTGGCAAGATCAAATGTCACATCACGACCATTAGCCGATTTGCTTACATTGATGTTGCTGCCGGACTTCAAGTCAACGCTGTCACCAGCACCCACTTTCGTGGAGTTTTTACCATCTGTTGACAAGTTCCAACCAGAATTGCTTACAGCTGTATCCAATTGGCTCTTATTAACTGCATCAGTTGCTTCGGTACCATTCGCAACATTGGTAATACGTTGTGCTGCACCATTACGGCTTGCACTAAATGCGTTTAGACCATCATTCCACTGCATGGCGTCGCGCTGCAAGGTTGCAATGCTTGTGCCGTGACCAGTTAAAGTTGAATCAACCGCAGTCAATGCACTACCAACATTGTTAAAGCTGTTGCTACCGATATTATAGGTCGGCGCTGTACCACTTGCTAAGTCTGCACCGCCGCCAAGATAGAGGCTGGTCTTATCAGCAACACTTGCGATACGTGCCTGATTAGCAGTCACTTCCTTATTGGTTGCGAAAAGCTGTGAACCCGTTACCGCATCGCTAGATGTTGCAGACAAGGTTGCATCGCCAACATTGGTGATTTTACCGTTAGAAGTGTTACCTGCAGCATCGGTACGCTGTGCGTTAAATGCATTTGTTGTTGCATCCCACTTCAAGGCATCAGTGCTGATGCTTGCAACATCATTCTTAATGCTGTTTAGGCTAGTATCAACACCACCAAAGGCAGAGGTAGCATCACTATAAGTAGTACCCTGAACCTTGAAGCTTGGTGCAACACCTGCTGCTACATCTGTTGTGCCACCAAAATACTTATTGGTGTTACTTACTGCTGTACCAAGACGGGTATCAACATCAGCTACACGATTTTGAACATTGGTAACGTTAGTGTTGGTTGCATTGAGTTGAGCTCCGTTCACCGCATCAGTAGATGTTCCTGATAAAGTACCAGCAGCTACACCAGTAATCTTCTGCGCAGCACCACCACGTGTTGCATCAAATGAATCTGTACCATTCCATTGCAATGCATTGGTCTGAAGACCTGTAATTGCTGTTGTATTGCCTTCAATTGCTGTTTTGTTAGCAGCGATTGCAGTTTTATTAGCAGCTACATTGGTGTTGGTTGTGTTGAGCTGGCGACCAGTTACTGCATCAGTTGATGTAGTGCTTACATCACCATCAGCAAGATTGGTTACCTTCTTCGCACCTGCATTGATACCTGTGCTGGTTACACTTGGGCCATTGGCGATTGTTAGACCGTCATTGTTGAGTGTAGCTGCACCAGTTTTAACACTGGTAAGATCAAGGTCCTTAGCAATATCAAAGCTTACAGCATTGCTGTCCGCAGTCTTTGACACAGTCAAGTTGGTGCTGCCTGCACGTAGGTCAACAGTACCGCCATTACCGATTTTGCTGCTATTTGCACCATTTGCTGTCAAGTTCCAACCAGTTTGGCCGATCTTGTCATTCAACTGTGCAACGTTAACTGCATCGGTGTTATTAGTACCAGCTGCAACATTGGTAATCTTCTGTGTACCAGAACCATGACTTGCGTCATAAGCACCGAGTGAAGAATTCCACTGTAGAGCGTCAGTTTGCAGAGCTGCAATTGATGTAGCCTGACCAGTAATACTGGTGTTAACTGCACTAAATGCATCCGCAACATTATTTGCGCTACCGTTTTGTGTTGCAAAGCTTGGTGCTGTACCTGCTGCTACATCTGTTGTGCTACCAAAATATTTATTGGTGTTGCTTACTGCTGTACCAAGACGGGTATCAACATCAGCTACACGATTTTGAACATTGGTAACGTTAGTGTTGGTTGCATTGAGCTGAGCTCCGTTCACCGCATCAGTAGATGTTGCTGATAAAGTACCAGCAGCTACACCAGTAATCTTCTGCGCAGCGCCACCACGTGTTGCATCAAATGAATCTGTACCATTCCATTGCAATGCATTGGTCTGAAGACCTGTAATTGCTGTTGTATTGCCTTCAATTGCTGTTTTGTTAGCAGCGATTGCAGTTTTATTAGCAGCTACATTGGTGTTGGTTGTGTTGAGCTGGCGACCAGTTACTGCATCAGTTGATGTAGTGCTTACATCACCATCAGCAAGATTGGTTACCTTCTTCGCACCTGCATTGATACCTGTGCTTGTTACACTTGGGCCATTGGCGATTGTTAGACCGTCATTGTTGAGTGTAGCTGCACCAGTTTTAACACTGGTAAGATCAAGGTCCTTAGCAATATCAAAGCTTACAGCATTGCTGTCCGCAGTCTTTGACACAGTCAAGTTGGTGCTGCCTGCACGTAGGTCAACAGTACCGCCATTACCGATTTTGCTGCTATTTGCACCATTTGCTGTCAAGTTCCAACCAGTTTGGCCGATCTTGTCATTCAACTGTGCAACGTTAACTGCATCGGTGTTATTGGTACCAGCTGCAACATTGGTAATCTTCTGTGTACCAGAACCATGACTTGCGTCATAAGCGCCAAGTGAAGAATTCCACTGTAGAGCGTCAGTTTGCAGAGCTGCAATTGATGTAGCCTGACCAGTAATACTGGTGTTAACTGCACTAAATGCATCAGTTACGTTATTTGCAGTGCCGTTTTGGGTAGCAAAGCTTGGAGCAACTCCACCAGCAACATCAGTTGTGCCACCAAAATATTTATTGGTGTTGCTTACTGCGGTTGCTAGGCGATTTGTAACATTGGTTACATTGGTGTTGGTTGTTGTCAACTGACCAAAGTTTACAGCGTCACTAGCAGCAGTGCCGTTTGCTACACCAGTAATCTTTTGCGCAGCGCCACCACGTGTTGCATCAAATGAATCTGTACCATTCCATTGCAATGCATTGGTTTTAAGACCAGAAATATCTGATGTATTGGCGTTAATTGCTGTCTTATTGGCAGCAATTGCTGTCTTGTTAGCTGCTACATTGGTATTGGTTGCAGATAATTGATCAAAGTTGACTGCGTCACCTGTTGCAGTACCTGCTGCTACACCAGTGATCTTTTGCGCTGTACCATCACGAGTTGCATTAAATGCATCTGTGCCATTCCATTGCAATGCATTGGTTTTAAGACCAGAAATATCAGTGGTGTTGGTTGCAATTGCTGTTTTATTAGCGGCAATTGCTGTCGTATTAGCTGCAACATTAGTATTGGTTGTTGTCAACTGACCAAAGTTAACCGCATCACTAGCAGCAGTACCTGCAGCAACATTAGTTACTTTTGTATTGCCTGCATCAATGCCAGTCTTGGTTACGCTTGGACCACCAGTGATGGTAAGACCATTGGTATTGAGTGTAGCGTCACCAGTCTTAACACTTGTAAGATCAAGATCTTTAGCAATGTCAAAAGCTACAGTGCTGCTATCGGTTGCCTTAGCAATGGTAAGATTGCTGCTGCCTGCACGAAGATCAACAGTACCACCATTACCAACTTTACTTGCATTAGAACCGTTAGCAGAAAGGTTCCAACCGGTTGAGCTGATAGCTGTCGTTAACTGGCCCACATTTGCTGCATCAGTTGCACTTGTACCAGCAGCAACATTTGAAATGCGCTGTGGTGCATTACCACCATGACTTGCATCATACGCACCAAGTGAAGAACTCCACTGTAGAGCGTCGGTTTGAAGAGCCGCAATTGATGTAGCCTGACCAGTAATGCTGGTGTTAACTGCACTAAATGCGTCGGTTACATTATTTGCAGTGCCATTTTGAGTAGCAAAGCTTGGGGCAACGCCGCCAGCCACATCTGTTGTACCACCAAAATACTTATTGGTATTGCTTACAGCTGTTGTTAGGCGATTTCCAACATTTGTTACATTGGTGTTGGTTGTTGTCAACTGACCAAAGTTAACCGCATCACTTGCAGCAGTACCTGCAGCTACACCAGTAATCTTTTGTGCAGCACCATTACGTGTTGCATCAAATGAATCTGCACCATTCCATTGCAACGCATTGGTCTTAAGACCAGCAATGTCAGTTGTGTTGGCAGTAATTGCAGTCTTATTAGCAGCAACATTTGTATTGGTTGTTGTCAACTGACCAAAGTTAACCGCATCACTTGCTGCAGTGCCATTTGCTACACCAGTAATTTTTTGTGCAGCACCATTACGTGTTGCATCAAATGTACCAGAACCATCCCATTGTAGAGCATTGGTTTTAAGACCGGCAATATCAGTTGTGTTGGTAGCGATTGCATTCTTATTGGTGGTAATTGCAGTGGTATTGGCAGCAACATTGTTGTTTGTTGTTGTCAATTGACCAAAGTTTACAGCATCACTTGCTGCAGTGCCTGCTGCTACACCAGTAATCTTTTGTGCAGCACCATTACGTGTTGCATCAAATGAATCTGTACCATTCCATTGCAATGCATTGGTTTTAAGATCAGTGATATCAGTTGTATTGGCTGTAATTGCTGTTTTATTGGCAGCAATCGCAGTCGTATTAGCTGCAACATTATTATTGGTTGTTGTCAATTGGCCAAAGTTAACTGCATCAGTTGCAGCTGTACCTTGTGCAACATTGGTAATTTTTTGATTACCAGCATTAACACCAGTTGTGGTAACGCTTGCACCACCAGTAATAACAAGACCAGTATTATCAAGCTTAACATTACCAGCTTGGATACTATCAAGATCAAGATTACGTGCAATATCAAAAGTTACGTCATTGCTGCCTGTTGCTTTAGCAATAGTCAAATTGCTGCTGCCTGATTTTAGATCAACCGTAGCGTCTTTGCCAATTTTTGTCGAATTAGCATTATTTACGGAAAGATTCCAACCAGTTTGACCAATTTGCTCATTCAATTGACCAAGATTAACAGCATCATTGGTGTTAGTACCATTAGCTACATTGCTAATTTTTTGCGGTGCATTCGAACCATGGCTTGCATCATAAGCACCAAGATTTTGGTTCCATTGAAGAGCATTGGTTTGAAGCGCAGCAATTGATGTGCCATGGCCTGTCAAGGCTGTATCAACTGCACCAAATGCAGAGGTTACGTTGTTGGTTGCATTGCCTTGGATGGTAAAGCTTGGTGCAGTACCTGCAGCTAAATCTGTAGAACCACCAAAATATTTATTGGCGTTACTAACAGCTGTACCAAGACGAGTATCAACATCAGTTACGCGGTTACCAACTGCAGTAACATTTGCATTGGTTGCGTTAAGCTGTGCACCATTTACAGCATCGGTTGATGTTGTAGATAAAGTACCCGCTGCAACATTAGTAATTTTTTGTGCTGAGGTTGTACCATGACTTGCATCATAAGCACCAGAAGTCGCATTCCACTGAAGTGCATCAGTCTGAAGACCTGTGATTGCAGTCTTATTTGCATTAATTGCATTTCTGTTGGTTGTAAGAGCAGTATCAACAGAAGTGAATGCATCGCCAACGCTATTTTTAGTTGCGCCCTGGATTGTGAAGCTTGGCGCAGTACCGCCAGAAACTGAAGCCCCACCACCAAGATAACTATCGACGTTAGAAGCATAAGTTCCAACTTTGGTATCAAGAGCAGTAACGCGGTTACCAACAGCAGTTACATTGGTGTTGGTTGCATTCAGTTGCTTACCGTTAACTGCATCAGTTGATGTAGTTGATAACGCACCATCAGCAACATTGGTGATTTTTTGTGCTGTACCACTACCATGGCTTGCATCATATGCACCAGAAACGGCGTTCCATTGAAGTGCATCTGTTTGTAGGCTAGTAATTGCAGTCTTGTTTGCAGTTACATTATTATTAGTAGCGTTAAGCTGAGCACCATTTACTGCGTCAGTTGAAGTTGCTGACAATGTGCCTGCTGCAACGCCAGTGATTTTCTGAGAACCGCCGTTACGAGTTGCATCGAAAGCACCTGTACCATCCCATTGCAATGCGTTGGTTTGAAGAGCGCCAATTGCATTAGTATTAGCTGTAATTGCTGTCTTATTAGCAGTTACATTGGTGTTAGTTGTATTAAGTTGAGCACCATTTACTGCGTCAGTTGATGTTGCTGACAATGTACCTGCTGCAACACCAGTGATTTTCTGAGCTGCACCACCACGATTTGCATCAAAGCTATCTGTACCATTCCATTGCAAAGCATTTGCCTGAAGATTTGCAATATTAGCATTACTTGCAGCAATTGCAGTCTTGTTGGCAGTCACATTGGTATTGGTTGCATTAAGCTGGGCACCATTAACAGCATCTGTTGATGTTGTTGACAAAGTACCAGCAGCAACATTGGTGATTTTTTGAGCTGTACCACTACCATGACTTGCATCATAAGCACCTGAAGCAGAATTCCACTGTAGAGCATCTGTTTGCAAGTTAGTAATAGCTGTTTTGTTGGTAGCTATTGCATTTTTATTGGTAGTAAGTGCGGTATCCACGGCTGAGAAAGCATCACCAACGCTCGTTTTAGAAGCGCTTTGGATGGTATAAGTAGGTGCAACACCAGCAGCAACATCAGCACCACCACCAAGATAAGTGCTTACATTATTAGCCTGTGTAGCTACTTTTGTATCAAGCGCAGTAACGCGATTGCCAACAGCGGTTACATTGGTATTCGTTGTATTGAGCTGTTTGCCATTCACCGCATCTGTAGATGTAGTTGATAAAGTACCATCAGCAACATTAGTGATTTTTTGCGCTGTGCCTGTACCATGACCTGCATCATAAGCACTTAGATTTGCATTCCATTGCAATGCATCACTTTGAAGAGCCGTAATTGAGTTCTTATTCGTGGTGACATTGGCGTTTGTAGCATTAAGCTGAGCACCATTTACAGCATCAGTTGAAGTTGCAGACAAGGTACCTGCAGCAACACCTGTGATCTTTTGTGATGCATTATTGCGTGTAGCGTCAAAAGCACTTGTGCCATCCCACTGCAATGCATTGGTTTGAAGACCGCTAATTGCTGTCTTATTTGCTGAAACATTGGTGTTGGTTGCATTGAGCTGAGCACCATTTACAGCATCAGTTGAAGTTGCAGATAATGTACCTGCAGCAACACCTGTAATCTTTTGTGCAGCACTATTACGTGTTGCATCAAAGGAATCTGTGCCATTCCATTGCAATGCATTGGTTTGGAGATCAGTAATAGCTGTCTTATTCGAAGCCACATTGGTATTGGTGGTATAAAGCTGAGAACCATTGACGGCATCTTTTGAAGCAGCAGATAATGTACCTGCAGCAACATTAGTAACCTTCAATGAAGCTGCATCAATGCCAGTTGCTGTAACACTAGGACCATTAGCGATAGTTAAACCATTATTATTAATAGTTGAATTACCAGCGACAAGACTATTTGCTGTAACAGCACCAGTTGCAGTAACACTGGTGAGGCTCAAGTTCTTTGAGATATCAAAAGTAATATCATTAGTTCCAGCAGCACGAGCAATTGTTAGATTGCTACTACCAGCCAACAACTTAACCGTTGCACCATTACCAATAGCAGTGCCTGCTTCACTACCAACTGCCAAACTCCAAGCAGAAGAATTAATCGCATTGGTTAACTGGCCATAGTTAACAGCATCTGAACTAGCAGTACCATTTGCTACATTGGTGATTTTTTGAGCTGAACCACTACCATGACTTGCGTCATAAGCAAGGGAAGCACTATTCCATTGCAATGCATCAGTTTGCAATGCAGAAATATTAGTATTTTGCGTAGTCAACGTTGAGTTAACTGCACCAAAAGCAGAATTTACGTTGTTGTAGTTAGCGCCTTGAATAGCAAATGTTGGCGCAGTACCTGCAGCAATATCTGCACCACCACCAAGATAGGTGCTAGCGCGTGTTGCATAAGTACCAACCTTAGTATCAAGCGTGCTAACACGGCCATCAACGGTCGTTACGCGACCATCAACAGCAGTTACATTAGCATTTGTTGTATTAAGCTGCGAACCGTTAACTGCATCCTTTGATGTAGCAGATAACGTACCATCAGCAACATTGGTAATTTTTTGCGCAGATGTTGTACCATGACTTGCATCATAAGCAGATGATGTTGCATTCCACTGTAGAGCGTCAGTTTTAAGACCTGTCAATGTTGTATCAACAGCTCCTAAAGCAGCACCTACATTGCCATAAGCTGTACTTTGAATTGTAAAGCTTGGTGCAGTACCAGCAGCAATATCTGCACCACCACCCAAATAGGTGCTAGCGCGCGTTGCATAAGTACCAACCTTTGTATCAAGCGTGGTAACGCGGCCATCAACAGTTGTTACATTTGCATTGGTTGCAAACAATTGTTTACCTGTAACTGCATCGGTTGAAGTTGCAGACAATGTTGCATCAGCAAGATTAGTTGCTTTTTTACCAGCATTATCAATACCGGTTGTTGTAATGCTTGGGCCACCTGAAATGGTTAAGCCCGTTCCAGTTAAGCTTGTTGTCCCAGCCGTCGCACCAGATCCAACTGCAATCGCAACACCACTGGTTGAAACCTTTGTGTTACCAGTAGTTACGCTATCAATGCTAATATCTTTAGCCAAATCAAATGAAAGATTTGTGCCGCTTTTAGCAACAGTTAAATTTGTGCTTCCTGCACTGAAATCTACAGTTGCGCCGCCGCCAACAGATGTTTTGCCGGTTGCATCGCCATTAGCGGACACATTCCAAGCAGAACCAGACTGAACGGCCTGCAACTGGCTATAATTAACCGCATCATTGGCACTGGTACCATTCGCAACATTGGTAATTTTTTGAGTTGTTTTTGTGCCTGTACCAGCTGAATCATAGCTAGCATCAAATGCTTTTGTGGTTGAATTCCACTGCAGAGCATCTCTTTGCAAGTTAGAAATATTACTAGCGTTGGTGGCAATATTTGTTTTGTTTGTTGTAATTGCTGTATCAACAGCTGAGAAAGCATCACCAACACTGGTCTTAGATGTACCCTGAATTGAATAGCTTGGTGCTTTATTATTTGCAATATCTGCACCACCACCAAGGAAGGTATTGGTACGAGTTGCATACGTACCAACCTTAGTATCAAGAGTAGATACATTCGTATTAGTAGTATTTAACTGCGAACCGTTAACAGCGTCTTTTGATGTAGTCGAAAGCTCACCATCAGCAACATTAGTGATTTTTTGAGCAGTCTTTGTACCTGTACCATCCTTATCATAACTTGCGTCAAAGGCTGATAAGCTTGAATTCCATTGTAGCGCATTAAGATTAAGATTATCAAGTGCACTATCAACTGATGCAAATGCATCGCCCACACTGCTCTTATTCGCACCTTGAATGGAATAAGTAGGCGCAGTACCAGCACCAACATTAGCACCGCCACCCAAATAACTACTAATGCGTGAAGCATTGGTGGTTGCTGTGGTATTGGTTGCAAAAAGTTGCTGACCAGTCACTGCATCAGTTGACGTTGCAGACAAAGTTGCATTTGCAAGATTGGTTGCAGATTTGCCTGCACCATCAATACCAGTCGTTGTAATAGACGGGCCATTGGCGATTGAAAGACCAGTACCAGTCAAACTTGTTGTGCCTGCCGTTGCACCAGAACCAACCGTGATAGCAAGACCACTTGTTGTTAACTTAGAATTGCCAGTCGTAACACTTGTAATATTGATATCTTTAGCAAGGTCAAAAGTTACATTATTATTATCTGCACCTTTTGATACAAGCAAATTCGTACTACCTGCACTTAGATCAATAGCGCCTGCTACACCAACATTGGTTGAATTTTCACCGCCTGCAGTTAAATTCCAGCCCTGAGCTGCATAATCACGTAATTTGCTAAGCTGTGCAACATTAACCGCATCAGTACTAGCAGTACCAGCAGCAAGGCCAGTAATTTGGCGAGTAACGGTTGAACCATCACCAACGCTTACCGCACCATTTGTGGCAACCCATGCACCACCAGTTGTAGCTGATGCCTTATTTGTGAAAGGATCAAGACCAATGCCGCCAGCAGCTGTTGAGGCTTTAGAAGATGAGCCGATAGCAACACCACCGCTAGCTGTAACAGAGGCTGAATTACCAAGAACAAAGCCATCAGCTACATTGACACTACCATTATTACCAATGATACGAGCGCCAGCGCCAGCTGTACCGATATTGCCATTATTACCAAAAATACCGGCATTAGCGCCAGCAATCGTATTATCATTACCTAAAGAGTAAGAGCCATCGCCTGTAATCGTGGTTGGATCACCAATCGCACCAGATTTTGCGCCACTTACAGTGTTTCCGACACCAATAGCAATAGATGAGGCACCACTTGCCGTTGAACCATTACCAACAGAAATAGCGGAAGCTCCACTTGCAGTTGAACTTAAACCAATAGCAACGGATGACACACCACTTGCAACGGATTGACCCGCAATAGCGACAGAATCTGCACCGGTTGCCTGCGCACCTTTCGTGGTATTACCACCAATAGCAGTTGCACCAACCCCACTTGCTAAAACGCCAGCATCAGTACTACCGTTTGCAGTAGAACCAAATGCTGTCGCACTAATACCTGTTGCCTGAGCATTTGCACCAATCGCAATTGTATTTCTAACAGTCGCACTAGAGAGGGAACCCAAAGCAATAGCATCTGCAGCCATAGCCTTTGCAGAAATACCCATAGCTATAGTACCACCAGCATCGGCTATGGCGTTTTGCCCCATAGCAACACTGCCAGAACCATTTGCTTGAACATTACTACCAAGAGCAGTTGACGAAATACCACGAGCTTTCGCGTTACAACCGACAGCATACGAATTAACACCAAAGGCTTGCGTCTGATTTTCTTGCTGATCAACCCGCCCCATATTTAGGCCATTACTGTAATTCTGACCGGTACCAGCATTATACCAAACCTGCACACCAATATTTAAAGCAGTATTTGAACCAGCATTTGCATTTACTCCATAGCCCGCTGGCGTGGTTTGAGAGCCAAAACCCAACATACCGCCACCATAATTGGCATCCACACCATAAACACCACCATATGTATCATCACCTGTAAAGACAGCACAGTCACCATCTCCAACCATAGCAATACCGTTATTACTAGCCGACGAACCTCTAGTAGTACTAGTCTTATAAGAACTTGTACCCACCTGAACAGGAGCACTATTATCTTTAGTGGCAGAACCACCAAAGCTAGTCGTCCAATCTGTCATCACGATAGCACCTTGAGCCACCTCAACTGTAGAGCTCAGAAATCCAGCACCAACAGACAACACGGCTGCCGCTGCAAGACCAACACCTGCAACGCCAGACAATAAGCCTTCGCGACGACGATGACGATTTTCAACTGCTAAAGAAGGATTTTTATTCTTAATAGTTTTTGTCATTTAACCCACCCAATGTAGATACACATATAAAATTCTTAACTACGTACTTACGCAGAAACTCATAAATAAAATTAAGTCAGTGCAACCCAAGACACTCCGCCAAGAACACACTTGAACTAGACTCACTTAAGCATGCTGAATCACAAATGCGTGATCCTTTACACTCCAACACTCGCAAAACGCCGAAAACCTCGAACATAGCCGCGAGCACAACTTCACTTTCATAAAGTTACAGCTGTGTATATTCCATTAACATAATTTAATATTTCATGCAATATTGCATAATAATACAAATACATAATAAATATATAATATAAAAATAAAAACGGATTGGCAATTAGAATAAAATGTTAAATAAATACATATATAAATAAATAGATAATTAGATATCAAAACTCCAAGGGATTAAAAATCAATAAATATATAAAACAATACATAAATATCATTTAAATTTATAAATAATATGGAAAATTAATTAATAATATTAGAACATTAAAATTATTTAACTTGAAAACTATTTTCTTATTATGAAACAAAGCTAAATTGGCACGAATTTTTCTTAAACGCGCAACTTTAAATTTGGTTCCCAAAAAAATTTTTTTTCAAGATTTCAACAAAAAAAAGCCATCGTGACATAATGGCAACATAAATGTCTCGATTTGCCACAATCAAAGCCAATAATGGATTTTGTCGTCGCAATAGCTCGGCAACAATGCGCTAAGGCATCGCCCCAAAATAGCTAATTATAATTGGGTTGAAATTTGCTCGATTTTTCTAGCAAAAAATCTAAGCTGTATTGATCGAAAGAGACTTGTTCAACCTACCAACAACCATATTAAAGAACCAAATTTAAAAGGGAGGTAAAAAACGATTTTTGCGGCCTTATGCAAGTAGGCTAACGTTTTTCTAGCTGTCTTTAAATTTGAAAAAATAAATTCCATTATCTTGGCTAGCAGCTTAAGTCATTATTGCAGTCTTGGTGCTTTCCCATCTTACCACTCAAGAACCTAGCCATAATAACAAAAAAAGCCCCTTTCAAAAAAGGGGCTTTTTAAATGTTGTACTAAAATTTAATTTTCAACGTGCTTTATAAGTTCAACCATATCATCAATATCTAGATTTTGCTTTAAGAATTCAGGATTATCGGGCAACTTAATATCTAAACCCAATTTACGCTCAAATTCTAGATTACCTTCTGCCATGGCAAAATCCATTACATGACCAGCCTTTGTCCCATCATCAGAAATGAAATGAA
Organism: Bartonella sp. HY761; assembly: GCF_026743145.1. Taxonomy (NCBI): domain Bacteria; kingdom Pseudomonadati; phylum Pseudomonadota; class Alphaproteobacteria; order Hyphomicrobiales; family Bartonellaceae; genus Bartonella; species Bartonella sp. HY761. The sequence continues at coordinate 607,952 of NZ_CP104887.1, read as the reverse complement.
CATGAAACTGCGAAACAGAAATGGTTGAAAAATAACTTGGAGAAAAAAAGCCAATCAGTGTGCCAGAAACATTTTTCAATTCATTAACCACTTGATCTGACACAACTTCTAGTACAGATTTATAAGGTTTTTTTTGCTCCAAAGGGCGGCGAATTTTAATTCTATCAAAACTACCTTTATATTTTACCGCCAAAAATATATTATCAAATTTCGTATACGACGATAAAACATCATGCAATTGCTCTTTGGCAACATTTTTTATAGATATGTTTTTTTCCGCATTAAAACTGGTTACTTGCGCAAAGGGTAATTTTTCTGCTGAAGACATGGTACGAACGATGCCGTCGCCACGCGCTTCTATCATTTTTCCATCAATAATAATGACTTCGCCTCCAAACGCATGAGAGCAGCCTAGTCCAAAATCGCCGCTTTTAAGAATAGTTTCAGCAGAAAATACACCATCATATAGTCCAGACATTAAAGCATTAACTGTAGAAAACTGAGAAATAGCTTTGGTCATAATTTTTCCAATTCAGAATTTGACTTATCCAATTAAATACGACTAATCACACCACTAATTAATTGTTCATATAGCAAAGACTAGACATTCAGTTAATTAGAGCTAACACCGTCAATTGCTATAGGAATAAGCACCGCCATTTAAATGGCATTTACCAATTTTAACAGCTTGTTATTGCTAAGGTAATTTCTTTTTGCTGCAAATTGAGGTATTTTGGTAATCGTTTCTATTTCCAATATAGCTATATTTTTTCGACCATCAATTTAATAAATTTCAATCTTGATTTAGTGGGATTTAACCTAGAATGAAAAATATACCTCTAAATTTACTCAATATTTTCGCGATATCTGCACGTTTGCAGTCTTTCAAGCTTGCTGGTGAAGCACTGTTATTGACAACAAGTGCTGTTAGCCAATCAACTAAAAAACTAGAAGATTTGCTCGGAGTGCGTTTATTCATTCGCAATTCCAACAGTGTTGAATTAACTGCAAAAGGCCAGGCCTTATTATCCTTTGTTAACGCAGGGCTACAAGAGATTGAAAAAGGCATAGATCACATCACCAACAAAGAGCACTTCATCACTCTTTTTTGTCCACCGGGCTTTGCCAATTTTTTAATGCAGCCTATAATTCTTGAACTACTAGAAAAAGGTTACGAAGATATTCGGCTTATCACCAATGAAGAAAAAGACGTTCTGGACATAAAAAATTACGATGTAGCTGTTTTTCTTGATGAAAAAGCAGCCCACATTTCTCACGCTTTAGATTTGGGACCAGATTATTATTATCCGTTCTGCCATCAAAATATCTATGATAAAATCAAAACGATTGAAGACTTTAAACAGTTTATACTTATTCGCAATGAATTTGCCCGAACAACTTGGGAAGAATGGTTAAGTTTTAACCATATACCAATCAATATAACAAAATCCATGACGGTTAACCGTGCATCGCAATTGGTATCTGCTATTGAAAATGGAATGGGTATTGGCCTTGAATCAATTCGAATTTTATCTCCAAAACTAAAATCAGGCGAATTTAAACTATTAGAATTTGACGGACTTAAACCTATCATAAAACATATGACATGGTTAGCCATTGCCCCCCATAATACTCATAATAAACCAATCAACCATATCGCCCAAATGATAATTAGCCAGTGCTCCACTGACAAAGATGGTATTTTGATAAGCTCTAGGTCGGAACACAATGGTAATTAATCGAAAATAAAATGAATAAGTGAGTAATGTTAAGCTATGTCTATTTTGAAAAAATCGACACGAAAGCTAATCCGCAATAAAAAACCGCAGCTCTTTTATATTTTTGAAGAGCAGCCGCCAAGCGCTATTGATTGTATGAGCGCAGTCTATAATATTTTTTCTCATTATCCACCAGCGCGCGGTCGCGGCAATTATTGTCGAACCTGTGCAAGCGACGAATTTGTTGAAATTATCGTTGAAGCATGCAAATCCCCCAGTAAAGCACCAGCAAGTAGCTTTAGCGGGATTTATTGGGAAGGCCCCCATTGTATGGGTGGCATATGCAATATAAAATTTTGGCTGCCGCGCACCGTTGAAACATATATATTAACGCCAGTCGATAATGGCATTTTTACAAACATAGTTGAGCGTTATCAAAGCATAGGACTGTCTCTCTGGCCTTTTGATGAGCAGGAGGTTTTGCGGCTTACTTTTTGCCGCGCACTGATTAATTTTGTTGAAAGCGGCAACCCTGCACCGTTAAACGGCACATTATTAACGAAAAGCCGCGACAGATGCAAAGAATTGCAACAACATGCCGATATTTTTACCATGATTATTGGCATGCTCATCTATTTGCGTATTGAGCCAAAAGGCATTTTTGCTTACTTAAAAGCCCATCAAAATGAAAATATTGATTTTTTCCTATGCCGAGAGATAAGTGATGATTTTTTAAGCATCGATGAAGAAGCCTATTATAATGCTGAAACAATCAATAACAATGACAATTTAAAACTTTTAACCAAGCTATTAAACAGACGGGCACGCACTGCCCTTTTTAATGCTATTTGCATTGAAGACTTATTTGATAAATTGGATAAATATGAAAAATTAGGTAACACAATTTTATGCCAATATATCGAAAATGCCTTGCAAGACTATAATAGTCAAAAATCTAATAATGAAGATTTAAACGAAGATGATGATAGTTTATTATTGCACAAACTGTTAGATACTGCATTATAATGAAATATTTTAATTATAGTAGGCGTAATAAAATGCCAAAATCTTTATTCTATACCTTTGATATACAACCACCAAACGCTCATGAATGTATGCTTAAAATTTACGAGGCTTTTGCTGATTACAAACCTGCCGTGGAACGAGCACAATACTGCCCAACTTGCACACGTGATGATTTTATTGAAACGATAGCCAAGGCGAGTAAATCACCCCATACCGCACCCGTTGATAGCTTTTGCGGGGTTTATTGGGAAAACCCAACCTGCATGGGCGGCGCGGACAACATCAAATTTTGGCTGCCGCGCACCATTGAAACCTATATGCTGACATCGCTACAACACATGCCATATAGCGGCATACATGAAATATATCAAAATCTTGGCCTTTCAGCTTGGCCAGATCATGAACAAGAGGTTTTGCGCCTTACATTTAGCCGTGCCCTCATAAATTTGATTGAAACTGGCGACCCCTCGCCGCTAAAGGGCGAATTATTAGATAATCAAGATGATAGGCGTTTAGCTTTACTGCATATAAGCGATATTTTTGTGATCATTATCGCGACTTTAATCTATCTACGTGTCGAACCAACAAATATTTTCAAATATCTTTTAAACAATGATGATGCGCGCGTTGATTTTTTCCTGTGCAGCGAAATAAATTACCCTTGGCTTAGCATGGAGCACTTGGATAGGTTTTCTAAGCAAATTTATATTAATAATGATGACTTAAAACATGTGACCGAAATATTAAGTAAACGTGCGCGAGCAAGCCTATTTCAATTAATATCGAGCGATGATCTCCAGCAACTGTTAAAAAAATATAAGGCGAAAGGCGACGAAATATTATGTTGTCAAATTAAACATGCCCTGCAACAATATGAACAACAAAAAATCATTCAAGATGATAAAGACCAAATCGCAGATGAAAGGACTTTGCGTCACTTATTGCAAAAATTCCCTTGTGAAAAAGACTTATCCGCTTAAATTGACTATTTATCATCTTCAAAGGAACAAATATGCAGCAAGTCTTTTACCCATTGGATTTATCGCCGCCCTCGGCCGAAAGCTGCATGCACGCCGTTAAACAAGGCTTTAGCCAATATGCGCCCTATCGTGAACGCCATGATTTTTGTGACTCTTGCATAGCTGAAGAAGTCTTTCCTGAATTTCAAAATGCAATTGATCACCCCAATACTGCAAAACCTTGGGTTTACGAACTCTTTTTTCATCAACATATTGATTGTGTCGGCACGATTAATAATTTAAAATTCTGGCTACCACGCACATTAGAAACATCAATTTTAGATTCCAATAAACACTTTACCTTTGAAGTTTTTGAAAAATACAAAAGTCAAAATATCGGCTTTTGGCCTCCTCACGAAACAAAGGCACTAAGACAAGTTTTTACGCGGTCTTTAATTGGCGTGGTTGAACACATAGATGCGGCACCCTTAGGGCCCCAGTTGCCTGATTTTGCCTCCAATGATTATGACAAAGCTTGGCCGGCCAATTTTGCCTTGCAAGCCATTATCGGCAGTCTCATTGCTTTACGCGTTAATCCGCAAGATATCTTTGCCTATGTTTTTACGCATTGCGATGAGCGGATTGATTATTTTTTAGCGCACATCATCATTGTTGAGATGGAACCATGGTGGCTTGGTGATTTAGAGAAAGGATTACCAGATAATTTAACTAATTATGATAAGGTCAATATATTTTTAGATCAAAATGCCATGCAAGCTGTTTTAAACCATGTATCCAAGGACTATTTAGCCCAACAATTGATTAAATACCAAACAGCTAAAAACCAACTTTTGGTACAAAACTTCGAGCTTGCAATTGGATATTATGATGAAAGAAAAAAACGCCTTCAATTAATAAGTCAACAAAACGGGGAAGAGTCTATTTTAAAATTAATTCAACAAGGTTAACTTTCTATACCAGCATAAAGGCAGCAAAACATTGAACAATAAACAAACCCTTTTTTACCCATTAGATTTATCGCCGCCCTCGGCGGAAAACTGCATGCACGCCGTTAAGCAAGCCTTTAGCCATTATCAACCTTGCCGCAAGCGCGAGGATTATTGCGACACATGCGTTTCAGATGAAATGCTTACACAAATAATAGACAGCATTGATAATCCCGATTGTGCTGATAACTTAGCCTGCCGTCTGTTTGTTTATGAATGTAGTAGCTGCGTTGGCGGAATAAATAGCTTTAAATTCTGGCTGCCCCGTATATTAGAAAAATTGATACTTGATGACCGTGTTGGTTCTGCTTTTAAAGTTTTTGAAAAACTCGCTTGTGAAAATGTCAGTTTTTGGCGCCAATGCGAACAAGATGCCTTACGCCAGTTATTTTGCCGTTGTTTGTTAAATTTCATTGCCCATAATGATCCTGCGCCGCTTGGTCCTGCCATCGGCCAATTTAAAACCAATGATTATACTACAATGCGTCCAATAGCATTTAGCTTAAAAGCAATTGTTGCATGCCTTATTTATTTGCGTGTTGCCCCTAGGGAAATTTTTAATTATCTATTTCAACAGCGTGACGAAAGAATTGATTGTTTTTTTGCTGACTTTATCGATGACCCGCTGTCAGCATGGTGGTTATTTGGCCTTGGTGAAGATTCACCTATAAACCTGCCAGAAGGCCTATCCGATACCGATATTGCGCTTATCTATTTACATCAGCTTGCACATCACAGCTTTTTTGAAATTATTTCAAAACCGTATTTAGAACAACAGCTTATGAAATATAAGACTGATGGAAATAGCCTATTATATAAAAATTTAACATATGCGCTAGAATTATATGATGAGACAAGTAGCTCTATCCCATTGATACGCAAAAAAGATGGTGAAGAAGCGATGTTAAAACTATTAGCCGAAAACTAGCGGTAAAATCCTATATGGAAAAAGGGCAGTGATTTTAAGTCATCAAATCCATAAAACTTGCCTAAAACTCCTTTCAATTAAGGCACAATCTTAAGCTGAAAAAATACGACCTAACAAGTCAAAATAACGACATATTTATATGAATAATTTCTTGCTATTCCAATAAAAGGGTATAGGATTTATTCGGGAGGCACCTAGTAAGAGGGCCTAATGTTTAAGTCACTTTATAATCTTTATGAGAGATTTTCTCTCTTCGTTCCATTCCGCGTTATTCCCGGTTTTTTTTGTGTTGTGGTCTATTGGGGGCTTATTTTTACACCCACACCAACTGGACTAACCGATGATGCATGGCATTTTGTTGCAATATTTGTATCCGCAATATTAGGCATTATTTTAAAAGTTATGCCTATTGGCGTCATGTCAATGATTACAATAGCTGTTGTGGTTCTTTCAAGGGTTACATCGCCCACATCAAAAGAGGCTGTTGCAGATGCCCTTGCTGCCTTTAACAGTCCCCTCATTTGGCTGATTGTGGTTTCAATCATGGTGTCACGTGGCTTAATCAAAACGGGACTTGGCGCCCGCATTGGCTATTATTTCATCCGCCTTATTGGTAAGAGGACTTTAGGCATTGGATATGGACTTGCATTTTGTGAATTGCTATTAGCACCCTTTACCCCAAGCAATACGGCGCGTGGTGGTGGTATTATACATCCTGTCATGCGATCCATTGCTGCGGCCTTTGATTCAAGCCCTGAAAAAGCGACGCAAGGCAAAGTTGGTACATATCTTGCTTTGGTAAATTATCATGCCAATCCAATCAGCTCAGCCATGTTTATTACAGCAACAGCTCCCAATCCGCTTGTGGTAAAATATATTAGCCAAGCAACCGGTGGTAGCCTATCCTTATCATGGAGCAGTTGGGCATTATGCATGCTTTTACCCGGCCTCATCGCAATGATCGCTATGCCATTTGTAATTTATCTCATATCCCCGCCTGAATTAAAGCATACACCAAATGCCGTTACCTTTGCTCATGGCGAACTTACAAAACTTGGATCAGTTAAAAGCTCTGAGATTGTGATGCTAATAACTTTCGCAATTATGCTTTTATTATGGGCAGGCGTTCCAGCCGCAATATTTGGCGATTCTTACCTCTTTGATCCAACTGCTGTTGCTTTTGTTGGTTTAGTAATTTTATTGCTAAGCGGCACATTATCATGGGATGATGTTTTAAAAGAAAAAAGCGCGTGGGATACATTGATTTGGTTTGGCGCTCTCGTAATGCTTGCCGGTCAACTTAATAAGCTTGGCGTTGTTGGATGGTTTTCAGATGGCTTGCGTACTGCAATTGAAACAAGTGGTATGAGTTGGCCAGCCGCAATGGCGATCCTTATTCTTACCTTTATGTTTTCTCACTATGTATTTGCAAGTACAACAGCCCATATCAGCGCCATGATGCTGGCTTTCTTAACCGTTGGCGTGCACCTTATCCCAGCAGAATATATCAATTTATTCATGCTGTTAATGGCCGCGGCATCAGCAATCATGATGTGTCTTACCCATTATGCCACTGGCACATCACCGATTATCTTTGGTTCAGGTTTTGTCACTTTAAGTCGTTGGTGGACTGTCGGCTTCATCATGGCGGTAGTAAATCTTGCCATTTTCGCAATAATCGGCGGAGTATGGTGGAAATTCTTGGGATATTGGTGATACCTTCCCCAAAAAAAGCGAGAGCATTTGCACCATAAGTGTCTCCCCAAATGCTTTAAATCTCTATTTTTTAAAGGCGCTTCACTCTTTTTGTAAGCGCCTTTACCTTGTTTGTAAACAACCAGAAAAGCTTAATTACGGTCTTCTTGCTTTTTCTTTGATGAACGGCCATCAAGTTCCCTATAAACTTCCGTCAATTGCGATTGCGGTGCTGCACATCTTTTGGTAGCTGCCATTTGAGTTAAAACACCATTGCGGTTACGCAAAGCTGCGATTTCAACCGCTTCAGGCGATTTTGGATCCATAAAGAACAATGCTGGGAAAAATACAATGCTAGCAGCCCCAAGAGCGACATTTTTGCCGCGCCCTACATTGCGCTCATGCAAAGTTGCTTTCACCTGACGCTCATTGGCTTCGAACTCGCGAGAAATTCCTGCACAATCCATGATGCTATCGGTTGGATTGGTAATAGCAATTTCCTTGGCAGCACGCCCACCACAACCTGCTAAGGTTGAAAGCGAAAAACCAATAACCATTGCCGACACAGCACATTTTTTTAAATTCATCTTTATCCCCAGTAGAATATTGAAATAGTTTTGTTAAGCGTAGAAATATTAAAGCAAACTAGGTCTTTAATTATAGCTCAAGAAATTGCAGTAAAACTTAAACACAATGCAATAATAAAAGCACCCAAAAGCCTTATGTATATCGTCATTTTGAAAACGTTTTTCTTCATTTACTGTAAGATTAAGAAATTGTAAATTATTTTATAAAGACACAACCACTGTTACACAATATTTCAGCTATTAAAACAAGATCTACACTCTAAGCTTTGCGTTTATTGCTAAAAAATTGCGTCAAAAGATCAGATGATTCCTGTTCACAAAGACCAGAATAGACATCTGGGCGGTGATGACAGGTTGGTTGATTAAAAAAAACCGGTCCATATTCGACAGCGCCGCCCTTTGGATCACTTGCGCCATAATAAAGCCGGCGAATTCGCGCAAAAGAAATGGCGGCTGCGCACATAGCACAAGGCTCAAGCGTTACGTATAAATCGCATTCTGGCAAGCGTTCACTTGACAGTGCTTCACAAGCCATTCTTATTGCACGGATTTCAGCATGTCCCGTTGGATCAAAAACATGGCGGGTCAAATTATGGGCTTTGGCTATTAATTTGCCTTGATGAAAAATAACCGCGCCAACGGGAACCTCATCCAGTTCAAATGCAAGCTTTGCCTCTTGCAAGGCAAGCTCCATAGGTGTGCTTTGTTTTTTGCTTGTAACAACCATATTTAAGTTAATTCAGCCATTTATTGTTCATTTCAAGCAATAGCAATAAAACATATTATAAAAGCTGTGAAGAGCTTGCTAACAAAATAGCGCAGGCCTATGGGTTTAACTTGTTTAAGCTACGCTTTTTGCGGGGCTTATACTACGCTTTATTTTTTCACCTGATGGCATAACAACACCAGTTGCATTATCTAACCAACCAGTAACCAATTCAAGTGCTTGGAAACGTTGGCGCTCAAAAGGCCCTGGCATAGATAAATGAGCCGCTTTGCTAGCACAAAAACCAAAACGGCGATAATAATCAGCATCACCAACAAGAAGAATAGCACCATGCCCTAAGAGCTTGGCGCGTGAAATAGCTTCAACCATCAAGCGCGCGCCAATGCCCTGCCCTGCAAAATCTTGACGAATAGCAAGAGGACCCAATAAAAGCGCATTGATCAAACCACCATTTTTATTTGCCAAGCAGATATGCCAAAGGCGAATGCTGCCAATAAGCATACCGCTTTCATCACGCGCAACAAGGTTTAACCCAACAGCCGGCAAGCGATTTTTACGAATTTTTTCTGATGATTTGCGTTTACGGTTTGCCCCCATCACACTATCAAGCAAAGCTTCGCGCTGTGAAACTTCATCACAGCGTTCATCATCAATAATAATCTTTGCACTTGCACTGTTGTTGATAAGTGCTGCATCACCATTATTTGAAATACTTTTTAAGCTTTGAGCCAACATGTTCGATCGCCCTATAAGATGACATGTCAAAAGAACCGCAAATCACCTTATTGGTAATTTACAAGACAAATGCATATAATTTTTTTAAATATTAAACTTAACGCCCCACTTTTGCGTGAGGCGTTTAAGGTTGATCACAATAGAAATTACTGCTCACTTAAAGAGCAAAATCTCTAAATCACGTAAGAGCGGATAGGTTCAAAACCATTAAATGCAATAGATGCATAAGTAGTCGTATAAGCACCTGTACCCAAGATCAACAATTCATCACCAATGGTCAAGCTTAAAGGCAATGGATAAGGTGTCTTTTCATACATAACATCGGCAGAGTCACAGGTTGGGCCAGCAAGCACGCAAGGCGCAGTTACATCACCATCATGAGGCGTTACAATTGGATAGCGAATAGCTTCATCCATTGTTTCAGCAAGACCGTTAAATTTACCAACATCAAGATAAACCCAACGTTGCTCATCATTAGCCGACTTTTTAGAAATCAACACCACTTCGGTGCGGATAACCCCTGCATTACCCACCATGCCACGGCCTGGCTCAATAATGGTTTCTGGAATACGATTGCCGAAATGCTTGCTTAAAGCTTCAAAAATAGCATTACCATAGGCTTGCGCAGTTGGTACATCTTTCAAATAGCGGGTTGGAAAGCCACCGCCCATATTCACCATTTGCAATTTAATGCCTTCTTTAGCAAGCGCTTCAAACACACCAGCCGCATCAGCCAAAGCACTATCCCATGCATCAAGATTGGTTTGCTGTGAGCCAACATGGAATGAAACACCATAGGCGGATAAACCAAGCTCATCGGCACGGCGCAACACATCAATTGCCATGGCAGGCACACAACCAAATTTGCGTGATAGCGGCCATTCAGCCCCTTCACCATCGGTTAATACACGGCAAAACACTTTTGCATCGGGCGCAACACGGGCAATTTTTTCTACTTCTTCAACGCAATCAACAGCATAGAGCGAAATACCCAAAGCATAAGCACGAGCAATATCACGCTCTTTTTTGATGGTGTTGCCGTAAGAAATTCGCTCTGGTGATGCACCTGCATCCAAAGCCATTTCAATTTCTTCAACTGAAGCTGTATCAAAATTAGAACCCAAATCAGCCAAAAGGCGCAAAATTTGTGGCTCTGGATTAGCCTTTACAGCGTAAAAAATACGCGATTGCGGAAGTGCTTTTTCAAAACCGTGATAGTTTTCGCGCACAACATCAAGATCCACGACAACGCATGGGCCTTCTGGGCGGCGGGTTTTAAGAAAATCAAGAATGCGTTGTGTAGCCATTGGAACTCTCCACTTTTGGTTTCCAAATGTAAAGCATCGCAGCCCTTTGTCATCAAGGGGCTGTAAAACTTCAGAACAAAGTGCATGAAATCCTCCCATTTTAAAAAATAGGATAGAATTCAGGCGATGAAGGAACAGCGCGGCGACCGCATTGTTCAGCTTTGTCTGCCTCTTATTGGAATTGGAAAACCATTTCCGCAATGAAGGCAATGAGGGTGTGCCTCTACAGTATTTCCGGCTTAGCCGTATCACTAGAAAGGCCCGCACCGTCGTTGCTTCGAGATGTCCTCGCTCTTTTGGTTGGCCAATGAGAGCGACTGGAGCGGTTAGTTCCAGGTACCTTACCGATTACCCTCACCATTCGAGGAACCGGCGGACACCCATAGGCTCGTGCGACTTTGGGCAATTGCCATATAGTCATAAAAAAATGACTTTTCAATGACAATTTTTCAAATTTGGGATTTTTTTTTAAATTTAATTTTCAGACCTTGCTAAATATCAGAAAAACATAAATAATTTAATTTTTCAACTATATTTTAGTATTAAACAAGCAAACTAAAGTATAAAACTATTTCTTTCATGACAAGCAATATTTACGTAAATGTATATTTTTTTGCAAAATAATAAGTTGCAAGCAATCAATATCTTATGGTCAAAAAACAATGGTATTTTTAACGGGCTATAGCAGAAAATCTCCCCTTAATAGCCCGCGCTTTTTTCACCATATCATGCACCTTAATCCATCAAAGTGCGTTTATTAGAGCGCATTTCGATCTGATTGGATCAGATCCGCGCTCTAATACATTGTTTACACCGCGTTTTTTGTCCGAAAACCGCTTCACACTTTTCGGAAAACGCTCTAATCAGTAAGTTATAAAATTAACTGCATCAATACCAAATCAAGCCATTTGCCAAATTTTATACCAACCTGCGGCATATGCCCTGTAACCTTAAAACCAAATTTTTCATGCAAGGCAATTGAGGCCTTATTTTCAGCTTCAATTCCTGCAATTAAAACATGGACATTGTTATTTTGCGCTTCCTTAATCAAAGCGCCAAGCAAGGCTTTACCAATACCCTTGCCCCGGGCATTCTTATCAATATAAATCGATAATTCACTTGAATGAACATAGCCGGGGAACTGGCGAAATGGACCATAACTTGCATAGCCACAAGTTATGCCGTCAACCTCAGCAACCAGTACCGGAAACCCTGATTTTTGCCTGTCCTGCAACCATGATTTGCGGTTTGCAATATCAACCACATGCTCGGTCCAAATAGCATCACTATTTAAAATTGCTTCGTTAAAAATATCGGTAATAACTGGCAAATCATCCTCAGTGGCGGCGCGAATATGAAGCATATAATCTTTCCCCTTTAAATTAAGAAATAAAATTATACAGCATTTAAAAATGACGCAAGGAGTTTTTAATAATCAATTAAAAATCATCGGCCTCAAAGCGGCTCTACAAGTGCACCCAATATGCCGACGCGGTGAAACTCATGTCTTATATGACCCTGTAACCGCGCTAATATTCACGCGCAGCACGCAATTTTTTGCTATTGGTGCTATCTAAACTATGGGCAACTACCGATAGAACAATTATCAATAAATCATATGAATGTCAGAACCCATTAATTATCATAAATAACGACTTACGAACTGTCGGCTATTTTTAATGACAAAAAATACTTATAAAAAGCTTTGTGGATCAATATCAATTTGTATCCTTACCGAGCCACGTGGTGGTGGCGCGGTTGCAATGATGGCTTTAATAAAGCTTTGAATATCAGCGCGTTTTGAGCCATGAATAAGTAAGCGAAAGCGGTGGCGACCTCGAATAATCGCAAGCGGTGCCTCAGCCGGTCCAAGAACACTGATTTCATTGGTTTTTGGGGCGGCTTGACGCAAGAGCCTTGCATAATTTCCAGATTCTTGCCGGCTTTCAGCTGAAATAATAATGGCCGCCAAGCGCCCAAAGGGAGGCAAGTGATCACGCTCACGCGCTGCAATTTCGCGCTCATAAAAGGCTAGTGCATTACCCGATATAATTGCCTGCATCACCGGATGGCTAGGCTGATAGGTCTGAATAAGCCCTTCTGCCGCTGCACCTGAACGCCCAGCGCGTCCTGTTACCTGCGATAAAAGTTGAAAAGTGCGTTCAGCCGCGCGCGGGTCACCATTCGCAAGACCAATATCAGCATCGACCACGCCAACAAGGGTCATGTTGGGGAAGTGATGGCCTTTAGCGACAAGCTGTGTGCCAATGACGATATCTACTTCACCCTTGGTCACTGCTTCAAGTTCTAGGCGCAAACGTTTGACACCGCCAATAAGGTCGGTCGAAAGCACCAGAATACGCGCATCGGGAAATTCTGCCTCCGTTTCCTCGGCAATCCGTTCAACGCCCGGACCACAGGCAACCAAATGGTCAAATGTTCCACATTCGGGACAGCTTTCCGGCGTTGGTACGTGATAACCGCAATGGTGGCATAATAATTCACCACGAAAGCGGTGCTCCACTAACCAGCTTGAGCAATTGGGGCAGGAAAAACGGTGTCCACACACACGGCAAAGGGTTAGCGGCGCATAGCCACGCCGATTAAGAAATAATAGGCTTTGCTCACCCTTTTCAATAGTCTTATGAATAGATTCAATCAGGCGCGGCGATAAAAAATGGCCGCTCGCTGGTGCGTTTTTTCTTAAATCAATTGCATGAAGATCAGGCATTGCAGCAGCAGCAAAGCGACTGGTAAGCTTAATTTGCTTGTAACGCCCTTGCAGCGCATTAACCTGACTTTCAACTGATGGTGTTGCCGATGATAAGATGACCGGAACTTTGGCAATAGCACCACGCGCAACAGCCATATCACGCGCATTATAAAAAACGCGATCTTCTTGCTTAAAAGCAGCATCATGTTCTTCATCAACAATAATCAGCCCAAGTTGCTTAAACGGCAAAAATAAAGCAGAACGCGCGCCGGCAACCACCTTAACTCTGCCTTCTGCCACTTGCCGCCAAACCCGTTCGCGTTGGCGCGGCGACATATCAGAGTGCCATTCAGCAGGTGGCGCACCAAAACGCGCATGGAAACGGTCAAGAAATTGTTGGGTAAGGGCAATTTCAGGCAAAAGAATTAAAACTTGCCGGCCAAGCTCAATCGCACGCGCAACCGCCTCAAAATAAACCTCGGTTTTGCCAGAACCGGTGACACCATCAAGTAAGGTGGTGCTAAAAGCATTATCAAAAACCGCAATTTCCAAAGCATCGGCAGCGTATTGTTGGTCTTGTTCAAGCTTTGGTGGCGAATAAGCAGGATCAGGATCGGCAACAACGGCAGGCGGTGGCAGCTTTACTTCATCAAATAGGCCTTGCGCAATAAGCCCGTCAATAACGCTAGTGGAAACACCCGCAGCATGAGCAAGGCCGGATTTTGTCCAAGGTAAGCCATCTTGAATATGGTCTATCACGCGTAATCGCGCCGGAGTTTGCCGTTCAACTTCATTCCCATTCCAGCGAAAACCTGTAATCATCGGCTCTGGCTCAAAAGCGGTTGGAACACGCAAGGCCATGCGTGCCACCATACCGGGCGGCGATAGCGTATAATTTGCAACAAATTTGATAAATTGTAAAAGCTCGGCTTTTATTGGCGGGCAATCAAAAACTTGATGTATTGCCTTTAACTTTTTTATCGGTACATTATCGGTTGCATCATCGGTAACAAGACCCGCCACCTGTCTTGGACCAAGCGGCACTTGCACAATAGAGCCAACCTCAACATTCATGCCTTCCGGCACGGCATAGCTATATGGCCGCTCAGTCGGTACAGGAATGAGCACAGATACATTTTTTGTTGGTTGAAACAGATCGTTTGTCATATGGCCTTTATGATACACATGCTTTTTGTTTGAACAAAGCTTTTATCGATTAACTAAAGCATTTTCATAAAACTGGAAAGCGGTTTACGCTATAACAAACTGAGATTTTTATCCATGTTTATTTTGAATGATAAAAAACATCAAAACGCAAATATAGTAATTTATATAGAAATGATTATGGAAAAACAGAATAAGAATATTATTGGCATTAAGACCTATAATTGTGTGAATTAAATTATCATTTAATAAATTGTTGTCACCACAAGGCTATCCTTGTAGGTGCCGGATATTGGATTATTTGCTTCAGAGGCACGTATAACCGCTTTCACTTTAACTGTTGTCGAGTTGGAGGTTGTCGTTCCTTGATGAGAGTTACTACCCTTGGTGGTTCCCCACTCAGTTTGAGTGTTGGGCAGGTAAATATGATAGGGTATTGCTTTATTGCGATCTTCTATACCATCCTTGCTCACAAAATACATTTTTCGTGCGTTAATATTGCCAGATTTACCGCCATTAATTTGTATTTCATAAGGAGCATTCACATTGCACTTAAGATTTACTGCGCCATCCTTATCTAAATCACTAACAATACCCACATAGTCACCAAAGTTAATATTGGTGACGGATACGCTACATCCTGCTAAAACCTTAGCCGTAACAGTAAAAGATTGTTCCGTAAAATTATTACCAAGAAAATCAGTACAGCTATTAATGATGCTCGGTATGATTGGTTCTATCGCAGAAATAAGACTAGAAGCGGGGCCAGACCAGCTGACAAAGACAAAAGTATTTGAATAGGTGCCCACGGGCAGATGAGCTTGCTGGGACGTGCTAAGTTGCATGCTAATGTTAAAATTTTCCTCAAGATCAATAGGATTCAACAAACTATTGCTGGTAACGCCACTTTTTTTAATCGGGTTCGGTACGGATCTCCTCCACCAAGCAAGCCAGTGCCTAATATTGTCGGACTTGTTGGAGTTGATCGATCATATACCAATAAATCAATAGATTGTGTCGGGTCCAATGTACCATTAGCTCTCTGCAGATAAAGCTTTCGCGACGTTTGACTAATGGAAGCAGATTTAAGCCCTACACACATATCGGCATAATAGGTATAGGGCCCAAAAAGAATAGGGCCCCAAAATGCTAGAGTTTGACATCGAATACTCATATTTTGAGAATTGATCATTGGTTGAGAGCTTGAAAGTGGATTAATAGTACCAAGATTTATGACACCCAATGGTGCTACCAAATTACAGCTTGCAACATTACCAAGAATCGACGCTTCTGATTGATTTATAAATGGTAAATTATTAATAGGAATAAGCATAAGCATAGATAAAAAATAATTAAATATAAATTTATGATTAAAATATTTGTAATTCATTGTTTTATCTTTTCTTGTGTGGTGTTAATTTGCCTATTATTTATTGAAAGCGCATTTGTATATTTTGCTATACATTATTGATTATTTTGCGCAGGCCTTATCGTCTTGCATGAAATAGTTTGCAAACCAGCATTGATGCCGGTTGCAATATTATCCAACAATACTGCTTCGCAGATACTGCCATCAATTTTCATAATATGAAGAGTTGCGGGAAGCTTCACTTTGGTGAGGGGAATAATGACAGAGCCATCATAGCCAATGTCAAATGCAATATCGGTTCCAACGACTTGCGCAAGCGATCCTACCTCGACAAAATTTCCATTGGTCTCTTTAAAGGAGACGTAAAGATACTTATTGCTGCCACTACCGCCAAAATTGACAATAACCCCGGTCATTTGCGCAGGCCGCACCATAATTTCGGTTGCCTCAACAATGGCATCTTCTGGCATGGTTTCCATATCGAGGGCGATACTCGTCGTATTATAGGAGCTAAGATTATGGGCTACATAGCGACCATTGCCCCAAGTCTTACCAGAGTTTTGATTGTCTACCATAACACCAACGCCACTAATGCCTGCATTGATAACCGCAAATGCATCATTAACGCGCTGCGTTGGAATGAGTGTCCCGTCGGCAAATACGATGCCGCCATCAGCTGAAAGTGTTGCACGCCATTTATCATCATATTGGTCAACTGATGCAGAAAGCAAAGCAATGCTAGTGCGATATTGTCCTTCCGCCCTTCTGTTGGCACCTTTACCTTCTGAATCCTTAATCGACCAACCGACGTCGCCAACATTACTACCAAGATTTTTATAAATGCGCGTATCAATTCTTGTACTATTATAATCATTATTGACACCGGTTGAAACGCCAATACCATTATCAAATCGATAAGAAAGACCTGCAAAAAAGCTATATTTTTTATCGTCATTAAGATTTTTAAAACCAGCTGCATAGCCGTTTAATTTGTTGCCAAAGGATCTATTGGCGGAAAGGCTAATGAACCGGTTGCTATTTTGATCATGATAAATGGTTTCGGTAAAGTTGACGGTTATGTTTGTTGGGTCAAAATGCAAACTAGTACCCCAAGACAGCTGATTAATTGCTTTTGGCAATTGCCCAAAGCGTTGCGAACTATAGACAGCGTTTAAATTATCTAGATTAAAGCTATTGCCTGACAACCGTTCATTTGCTTTTCTATCAACAATCAATGCCATATCATTAAAATCGCCAAAGTTGCGCTGGATTAAGCCAGTTATCACAATGCCCCAACGCTGAAATTGGACACTGGCATTTAACTGTTGCCCTATTTCCTTCTGATAGTTACTTGCTGAGCCGGCGAGAGACAGTTGTGCAAAATCGGCTATGGTAAAGATGGCTCCTATGCCGCCATTATAAAAGCTGGATCCTATTTCACCGTGGCCTTCAAGAGTTAAACGATTGGTTAAACCATAACGGAAAGTGCCCGAAACAAAGAAATCTTTTGTGTAGTCAGCTGACTCACTGCCATAATTACGTCGTGGTGTTCCAGCTTCTAGTGAAAAATCCCATAAACCACGTGCTAGTAAATCGGCAGACGCATAAAAGGAAAGATTTTGCACGGTTTCACGTCCTAATGCATCTCGCAATACAAGGCGAGCGTTATTAGGGCCACTTAAAACAGGCATATCAGTTAGAGAAAAGGGACCTGATGGCACGTTTTCGATAGAACGCTGTGCAGTATTTAAATAAAGGTCGACTGAAGATGGGACAGCCGCAGAACCCGTAAGTTCTGGCAGCGCCATGGTAACAAGATTATCTCTGAGTGAAAAATTTCGCCTTAATTGTATGCCACCAAGACGGGTGGAGCGAGACCAAGCGAGGCTGCGGGTGATCACATCGCCGATTTGATAAGTGAGCATACGTTTTTCATCGGAAAAAGTCCAATAACTATCTAAGTGAATAAATTGAGTTTTATCACCATCAAAACCTTGTGAAGAATAACGAATAAGTTCTGATGTATAAAATGTACCAAATTTCCCTGTAATGCGGCTATCGACCGTTGCTGAAATGCCTTGAAAATTCCAAAGATTGTCAAATTTGTTATTACCTGAATCAGCATAAATACTATAATTAAATAAAGCAGCTAAATCCGACTGGGGCTTAATTCCATTTTCATCATTCTCTCTTGCCGCGCTTGCTTGTGGATCAAGACTCACGACAAAGGGAGCTAGTGTATTTTTATCAGTGGTAACAAATTCAAGGGTTTCGGTTATAGTATTATAATCATATTTAACCGCTCTAAGCTTATCAAGCGTCACCCAGCCCTCTTTATTAGTGGCTAATCGTTGCGGTAAAAGCCCTATTTTACGCAAAACTCTATCGCGCATCATTAATACGCCACCATCGCCTTGCCTTACTGCAAACATTCCTTGCCGAATTTCGCCATTAAGTGAAATATATACATAAATATCTGAATTACGAAATATCGTTTCTTGGGGAGTAGTAGCCTGATAGTTGGGTTCTTCTTCTGGCGTAGGATCAGCCACAGGTGCAGTTGACGCAGAATTATTTAAATCCGCAATATCGTCAACCAAAACCCATTGTGTATCATCGGAAGCATTTTGAGCTTTAATATTTGATAGCGAAGAAATGACAAATCCTACTGCTAGTGGTATGAGCGCGAAGAGACGGATACTAAAACAGAATTTTCCATTTTGACTTGGTCGGTTTGCCATCCTTTATGCCTTTGTGAAGCCTGATTGCGCCAATTGCAACACCGCATTTAACGGTCTTGATTGATCTACAATGGGAGTTCCATGGCACCTTGATCTGTGATGAAACGAATAGCATTTGGCATGCCGCCGCCTTGTGTTGGTATAAAAAATTGAATTGCAGAGCCGGGTAAAGCGTAACCAGCTAAATTGCCTTTGCTGCCAATTATTGAACCATTGGCGACAAGGCTAACATCGGAAATTCTAATCCGATTTACACCACGATTGCTAACCGTGATATTAAAGCCGCCACTTGCAGCTTTTGCTGTAAAGATTAAATCTTCCTGCTGTTGATTATTAGATGCAGGGCCTACGCCAGGGCGGAAAAAACAGGAATGATTTGCCGCAAAACCATGTTAACGCCAGGTGTCACAATGCCAGATTTAGCAGTGCGCAAAGATGAAATAGGTATTTGATCAACGAAAACGCGATAACTTTCTTCACCCTTTAATGGCTTTTTCGAAATACGGGTTACCCGGGCTGTTGCACGCCCATTTGGTAGCACTTCAATAAAAGGCGGATTTACAATAACTTCCTTGGTTGGTGCATAATAATCTTTGCCATTTCGCTGCTGCCAACGAAATACGCGTACTTGTAAGCGAATAGGCATTTCGCTACCGTTAAGAACGATGACATTATCACCAACTTGCGGCGGTTTAATATCTAATGCAAGGGGCATAATGGTGAGCGTAACCCCACCTTTCAATTGTTGTGAATTCGCTGTTGTAAGGGAAAAAAATAAGATACTTAATCCAAAAAAATACGTCCAAAAACGCATGTAACACCTATGATTATCAAGTTTTGTACAATCTTGGCGCAGTTATGCTGCCCCAAGAATAATTTTTGAAACAATTTTAATCTTAGTAAGAAAGAGTTGCAGTTAATGTATCAGTATATACGCCGTTAGCAGGCTGGCTGGCCGGAACAGGGATGCAAACCGTAAAATAATGGGTATGATTACCAGTTATTGGGCTAGTAGCCGTTGACGTGAGTGAACCAGAAAACATTTGTCCATCACTAGAGCCCCAGAGCGTACCGGCGCAAGTAGTTGAAGAAAGGTTGCTGGCTTGGTAAACTGTGTAATCAATTGTATTATTACCACTTGTTAATTTACGCGCTTGTGTTGTTGCACCTGTACCGGTACCGTTATTTAATGCCAAAGAATAGGTGCCAGCCGGTATTGAGGTAGTCGTTGCATTTTTGCAATTTACGACAACTGCTTGCGATTTTGAAATAGTGGTTGTAATCGCTGCATATTCGCCAAAATCAATTTTGCCTGAATTTTGTGGAAACTGTACTGTACAACCATCTTTAATAGTGATTTGCACATCAAAACTATTTGTTGCAGTTTCTGCGTGGGACACAACAATAGATAGAGCAATAATACTAGCTGTAGCCAAGTACTTTATAATGAATTTCATTAAAAACTCCTAAGTTTTTATTTAAGATTGTTAAATTTTCTGTATTAAGAATACAGAATATCTTATGCAGTATAATTTTACTGCAATACAATTTTTCGCCCTTATTGCGATAATTTTGCTACGCCACTAAACATGGCTTAAATATTCAAAAGCACATAAAATGTTTACGCTCATTTATGCATTAAATGATGCCATATATTTTTTTGTTACGTCAAAAAAATACAATCGCATTAATACAACATCAATTAATACTATAAAAAATGCCTTTATGCAATTAAAAATAATAAATAAAATAATTAAAGTACTTTGATTTTAAATTTTATACTTATTATAAATGATTATTTATAAATATAATTATAGTTTTATTACTAATATTATTATTTAATAAATTATTTTATAATATAATTTATCAATGATATTGGAGGAAAATGTCGAATTCATCATTTGAGGTAGATATTATTTGTGCCGATAAGCACAAATGTATAAATATTTAAACAAATATGTTTTATCAGCCTTGCTAATTTAGTGGGCGAAATGGCTAGAAGGATTAATTATGGAGCAGTATCATCATCATGATTGGGATATTGATGTAAAAGCTATGGATGAAATCCAAAAATCCTTGTCTCAAAAAATCATCACCAAGGATTGCTTTGACCCAATTGAAATAGTTGTTGGTGTTGATGCTGCTTATGATGAGATAAGCGGAAAAGCTGTAGCTGCCGCTGTCGCTATTGATGCTAATTCACTGGAAATACGAGAGGAAAGCATTATTGAGACAAAGGTCGACTATCAATATATACCTGGCTATCTTTCTTTTCGCGAATTGCCATCTATTTGCCAAGCTTTAGAAAATTTAAAAACAAAAGCTGATTTAATTGTCACCGATTCACAAGGATTGGCACATCCACGAAGATTTGGGTTAGCTTGTCATTTAGGCATTCTATTTGATAAGCCAACTATAGGTTGTGCAAAAAATCATCTTATTGGGCTTTACGATGTTCCAGATAGAATACGTGGATGCCAATCGCCATTAATTGATAATGGCGAGGTGATTGGGGCATGTTTAAGGACGCAAACTGATGTTAAGCCTCTATTTGTATCTATTGGACATAAGATTTCATTGCAAACCGCTTGTGATTGGGTATTAAAGCTAGCCCCAAGCTATCGGTTGCCAGAAACAACGCGGGCATCAGATCATCTTGTGAGGCAAACTATGAAATCCATTAAATTGTAAGACAATTCGTCGTTGCTATCAATGTTTGATGTTAACCAATGTTTATATTTCATGTTAGTTTTTTTCGCATAAAGGCCAGTAAATAGCAAAATCCACTGGCCTTTGTAAACTTTACTTACCTTATCTTACGCAAAAAGCAGTGAAGACAATTTGCGTCGCGCGGACAAAGTAACAGGATTAGTTGCGCCCCAAACTTCAAAAAACTGTAGCAATTGTTTTTTGGCTTTTTCATCTTCCCATGTCCGGTCCTCACGCATTAAGTCAAGCAGCATATCAGCAGCTTTTGCGTGTTCACCTTGGGCGTTAAAAATAAGGGCTAGATCAAAACGCGCCGAAAAATTTTTGGGATCTTCATCAATTTGTTTTTGCAATGCAATTGGGTCGCCAAGCGTTTTAATTTGCTCTGCAATGGCAATACGCGCCAAAACCGCACTTAAAGCTGCATCACTTTTTTTATTTTCAGGGGCGGTCGCAAGAATAGCCTTGGCTTGTTCCACCTCACCGGCTTCTAGAAAACACGTTGCAAGGCCGGCAATTGCAGGAATATTTTCAGGCTCTTGCTGTAAAATTGCCGAAAAAATATTAAGTGCTTGAACAAAATCACCATTTTTAAGCAATTCTTGCGCAGCTTCAACCGCTTCTTGCATATCTGGCTTTTGATCTGCTAATGAATGACGGCTGATAAATTCACGCACTTCGCTTTCTGGTACATTGCCCATAAAAGCATCAACTGGCTGCCCATTAACAAATGCAACAACTGCCGGAATAGATGAAATGCCAAGCTGCCCAGCAATTGATGGATGATCATCAATATTCATTTTAACCAACCGAACAGCGCCTTTGGCTTCATTGACTACTTTTTCAAGTGTTGGCCCAAGCTGTTTGCATGGCCCGCACCATGGCGCCCAAAAATCCACGAGAACGACATGTTTTTTAGACACCTCAAGCACGTCTTTTTGAAAGGTTGCAGTCGTCGTATCGCTTACCCATTGGCTTGGTTGGCTACCTATTGCGCCGTTTGCAAGACCATTGATTGTACTCATTTTTTCCAATTCCTGTTTCTAAGCGATTAATCTTTTATCTATCAATGATAGACACTCAAAATATTTTTCTTATAAAATCGTATTCTCAAAGATAGTTTTCAAGGCTTCAATAAAGCTATTCACTGACTTTAATAATGTGTAGTTCATGGCCAGTTGCTTTGATAAAACGTGCAAGGTCATCATTACCAATGCTCATGGTCGCATCATTGCTCATGGGGTGACCATTAATCAATGGTTGATTAAATAATGGCTCATCAATAATAATTTTTACTTGCTGATTTTTGTCGTTAATAGCGCCAAAAATACTAACTGCACCAGGATAAAGACCTAAAAATTCATCAAGTTTTTCTGGCGAGCCAAAAGAAACACGCCCCGATGCACCAATTTTATGATGAATGGATTTAAGATCGATAATGGCATTGTCTTCAACTGTTATCAAAAAATAATTACTCTTTTTATCTTTTAAAAACAAATTCTTACTATGAGCACCACTAATGGTTTCTTTAAGATGTTCCGCCTCGCCAACAGAAAAAACCGTCTCATGATCATAGGTTTTGACACGAATGCCAAGATCATTCAAAAAAGCTTGAAGTTCTTTGCGTCCTGCTTTCAATGTGGCTCTCCCTCACTATAGTCTTGCAGCTTTTCATAAAAATCCCAAAAGCCTTAGCAATCAACTCATTTTAGAAAAGCAATTTGTATTGTTTGCGCTCATAAGTCAAAACAAAATTGGGCATGATGGTGTCGCAAGCTTTAGCGAGGGTTAGAACCTATTGATTTTACATGAAGTAACAAGATATTCTATTGATAGAGGAGTTTTGCAGTCTCTATAAATTTTTTGATAAGCGAAAAATTTTTATGTTCTTTAAAATAGATAATATATTCATCAATAGTTATATCTGCGTCATTAATTGGAATGAAACAAAGTCGGTCATCATTGCCAAATTCCCGATCACCGACAATGCTGGCTCCAACCCCCAAGGCTACTGCTTCAGCTACGCCCTCGCGCGATGATGTTGCAACAATATTTTTTAATGAAAGACCGTGGTGGTTTATATTTGCTTCAAAAACTTCTCTCGTTCTTGAGCCAATCTCACGCAATACAAAAGGTAGATTTTTGATTTCCTGCATCGAAACCGAAATTCGTTTTGCTAAGGGATGGTGACAAGAAACACAAAGGCCAAGGCGCATGCTTAAAAAATGTTCGGCTGCAAGTTCCTGATTTTTTGACAAAAAAGCACTAATAGCAATATCAACACGTTGATTAATAAGTTGCTCAACAACATGCACAGAATTATCAATCGATAGTGAAAAAGTCAAATTTGAATGACAGTTTTTTAAATGGGTTAAAATTGGCAAAACCAATATTGGACCATCAGCCGCCACCCTTATACGTCCAGTATAAACAAGCCGCTCACCTTTTAAAAATTCCTGCGCCTGTTGCTCGGCATCAAATAGCTTGGTGGTTATTTCAAAAAGATCTTTACCAACAGCGCTTAACACAACACCATTCATTTTACGTTCAAACAGGTTAAGACCATATTTGGTTTCTAATTGGCGCACATGAGTTGACAAAGTTGATTGGCTAATGGCCATTTGACGTGATGCGCGTGAAAAACTGTTAGAAAGCGCAACATAGTGAAAAGCCTTTAGTTGTGTAAATGACATAGTCCCCCCTAAGTCCTTGCGAATAACACGCCTAAACACCTTACTTTACGCTAAGATCTTTTATTTACAGTTGTATGACACATTAAAAAATGAATACCCCATATAGAAATAAACTATCGGTTTTTCATAGCTTAGCAAAACAAATGCAACCTGTTTGTCATATTCCCACCATAGCTTTTAACGGCAAAATACCTGCTTTTACTTGCTTTGAGGAAAACCTTTATGAGTACAATATCAGCTAATTCAAATACACCACCTTTAATGACATTGCCGTTAGATACATCGCCTTTTAATACAGCGGCAGATGGCTTTTTGAAAATTGATGCGCTCAACCCAAATCAAGCCATTCATGTCAATACGGGCGGCACGGGAAAAGTCACATCTTTTAGTTTGATTTTTGATGTTTATGTTCCAGCCCAGACTGCCACAAGCGGCTGGGTTTCATTTTTTCAATCTGACGTAACCAATACAAATGATGCTGATATTTTTGGCAAAATGGGCGGAACCAGCTATGGTATTGGCATAGGCGGAAATTATCGCGGCGTTGCCGAACTTGATAGTTGGAACCGCATTGGTATAACCATTGAAAAAAATGCTGATAACAGCGTTACCATGCATAAATATATCAATGGTATCCATATAGATGACCAACAAATTACCGGCAGTAATGCTGAGCGTTATATTATTGATAATGAAAAAGGATTTTTGATTTTTTCTGATAATGATGGCGAAACATCGCCCGCACAGCTTAGCAATTTTTTCTACGGTGAAAGAGTGCTTACCGCCGACGAGATGGGCGCTCTTGGCAATTTTCAGCCAAGCGGTATTATTCCAGATAGTCTTCATGATGAAGCAGTAAAATTTAACGGCAGTGAATTTCGCTTTAATAACGGCACAGCAGAGCCAATTTTTGGCAGTGCCTCATTAGAAGGCATTAACACAACCCTTACCGTTGAGAAAGATAGCGGCGGATCTGGTACAACCGACCCAGCGCTTGTGCAAAAAGTTGTATCAATTCGTGATATTATGGTAACCCCAGACGCAGAAAATGTCACAATAGACCTTTCACAATATTTCTCTGGTGAGGGATTAACCTACACTATTACCAATAAAAATGGCGATGTGGTTGCTGCAACGCTGGTTGACAATCAGCTTATCCTTGATTTTAATACTCTTGGTCATTCCGATATTTCAGTTACAGCAACCGACAGTAGCGGAAAAACATCAGTTGTCGATGATTTTCGTGTGCGTGTTGCAGGTCCTAATGCCTATACAATTGCAGTTATTCCAGATACGCAAGATTATACCGCAAGTGACGGTCTTGCCCATATATTTGGCGATATGATGCAATGGTTGGTTGATAATAAGGATAGCCATAATATTAGCTTTGTTTCCCATGTCGGTGACGTTACGAACAATAATACCACTCGTCAATGGGATATTGCAGAGGCTGCTTTACGTAAGCTTGATGGTAAAATTCCCTATGCTTTATTGCCAGGCAATCATGATCAGGCAACTGGCGGTAGTGCCGCAGATCACACATCTATCCACCTTGATGAGCGTTTTTCGCCAGATAAGCAAAAAGCCACCAATCCCAATAATTTTGGTGGCGCTTATGATCAAGAAACCAATAGCGCGCGTAACACCTATAGCACATTTACCGCACCAGATGGAACAAAATGGTTATCCATTTCACTAGAATTTGGGCCACGCGATGATGTTATTCGTTGGGCAGGTGATGTGATTGAAGCCCATCCTGATTATAAAGTGATGCTAACCACCCACGCGCTGACAAGTTATGCTAGCCGGCAAGACAATATTTCGCTTCCCCTTTATGATGAAGGCGCAGGCTATGATTATGGAATAGGCAAGGATCAACGCGGCTCAACTGATGGTGAAACCATTGCACGAGAATTATTAACCCGTTACCCTAATATTGTGATGACATTTTCGGGTCATATTTTTGGTGATGGCGCACAAACCGATATTTCTTATAATCAATATGGCCAACCAGTTTATCAATTTCTTGTCAATTATCAAAATGGTGTATCACGCGAAATCACCGGAAATGGCGATGAATCAAAGGGTAATAATGGCGGTAATGGTGCTATTCGTCTGGTGACGATTGACCCTGACAATAATCGTATCACCACTGAGACCTATTTTGTTGCTTTGGATAAATATCTTGATGGATATCGCACCCAAGAAGAGCTTGATCGCGATGGTCTAACTGGTCCATATAAGGATCATCAAGAAGTTATTGAAAATATTGATCTAGGTCCTGCACAAGCTTATGCATTGGCAAAGGCGGGGGATGACATTATAGCCCAAGCAACTGAGGGCGCCGAATTTGCACGCGTTAATCTATCTGCTGCAAAATCGCTTTTGCCAGATGCGGTTACATCATGGATATGGACCGATAAAGACGGTGATATTGTTGCAAATGGTAAGGATGCAATTGCAGAGCTTGGCCTTGGTAAACATAACTTAAAACTAACCGCCATTGATAAAAATGGTATTCAAACCACCGATACAATCCAAGTTATTGTGCGCGGCGATCGAACATTAATGGTGGAAGACTTTAACGATGGTGATGCTAAAGGTTGGGCGACCGATTATGGTGCAGCTGATGGCGATACGGGTAAATTTTTGTTAAAAGGCACTGTATTTTCTCGCCCTGCACATGAAGATGGTTTTGCCGCGCCCCAAGCTTCCCTTTACGATCAAAGTGATGCTGCCAATAATAAGCTGGTTTATATTGGTGAAGGCTCTAAAGACTGGAGCAATTATGTTTTTGAAGCAACTCTCACTCAGCTCGACAATGATGCTTTAGGTGTTTACTTCTACTATCAAGATGCCAATAATTACTATCGCTTCAGCATGGATGGCGAAAATAACCAGCGTCGATTAATCAAAGTAGAAAATGGTCAAGAAACGCTGCTAGCGGTGGTAAATGAAGGTACGCCTTTTAACATCCGCTTGCCAATAACCATCGCGATAACCGATAATAATATCAACGTTTTTATCAATGATAAAAATGTTTTTGGCGGACCCGTTGTTGATGATACAATGACCATAAAAGGCGGTACAGTTGGCGTTTACTCAAGTGGACAACGCTCATCTGTATTTGATGATCTTGTGGTAACCAAAGCCATTACCACTGCAAAAGCTGGAATTGATCAAAATGTTTATGATTTTGATGGTAACGGCACTGCTGCAGTTACTTTAGATGCAAGTGCTTCCTTTAGTACCAAAAACATTGTCGATTATAGTTGGACTGATCTTAATGGCAATGTGATTGGTACTGGCAAAACTTTAACCACCGAACTTCCTGCAGGAAACAATCAATTACTGTTAAAAGTCACCGATAGTGATGGTTTGGTTTCAACAGATCGCATTGATATTAACGTGGTGAATAAGTCAAAAATATTAATGCATGAAGACTTTTCAAACCAAGACTCGCTTTCACGCTTCACAATTATTGATGAAGGTGAATTTGGCGGCATTGGCAGCGATGGCCGCAAATCGCAATGGATTTGGCAAGATGGTAAATTGGTGCAAACAACCGAACTTGCTAGCCGCCAATTAACTTGGCAAGGAGCAACCGCAAGCGACTATTGGCAACGCGGCTGGAGCCCGCTTGGCGATGGTGTCAATGTGTTGCGCCTTGGTACTTATGCCTTATATAATGATTCAGCCGCCATGGCTTGGCAAAATTATGCAATTGAAGCCACAATCACCACGCCTGATGATGATGTGCTTGGTTTCCTTTTCCGTTATACAGACGATAAAAACTATTATAAGCTTGAACTTGATGCCAGTGGTACTTTCGACCGCAACGCACGAAATGGCGCCGGAAGCATTTTTAATTTGATCCGCATGAAAGATGGTGTGGAGCAAATCCTTGCGCAAATGCCGGGTAAATATCAACCCGATGAGCCAATGAGATTGCGGCTAGAAGTTTCAGGCGATAAAATCATGGCTTATCTTAATGGCGAACAGCTTTTTGCAGAGCCAATTGGCGATCGCGGTCATGATACAGGTACTTTTGGCCTTTATTCTTGGGGCAATGCCGGGCTTGCTTTTGATGATCTTACCGTAAGCGATTTATCAACCATAGACCCAAATGCCAAAATCGGCACCGATGCTAGCGATATAATGGCCGGCGGCGATGGTGATGATGTAATTTATGGGCTTGCCGGCAATGATACTTTGCTCGGATTTGGTGGCAACGACCAATTATATGGCGGCGATGGCGATGATGTTTTGATGGGCGGCACCGGCAATGATCGTCTTGAAGGTGGTAATGGTAATGATGTGCTTATGGGCGAAGATGGCGATGACTCGCTTTTTGGCGGCAATGGCGATGACATTATCGAAGGTGGGCGTGGTGATGACCTATTGGTAGGTGGTGATGGCTCAGATACCTATATTTATGGGCGCGGCGATGGCTCGGATAATATTACCGAAGCTGCACAAGATAGCGGGCAAGATGTTTTGGCATTTCATGATATTAACCGCAGCGAAGTCACCTTATATAAATCCCATGATGCGGTTGAATTGGTTGTGAATGATGGTTCAAAAATTCAGCTTAACCTGCAAATGCGCGATGGCGGCGTTGAATTGATTACCTTTGCTGACGGTACGGTATTAAACCGCGAGCAAATCTTGTCTAATCTTACCAATCGCGGCCCATCAGCGGGTAATGATGTGCTTGCAACAATTGATGAAGATACACCTTCATTCCTCATTCCATTTAGTTCTTTACTTGCAAATGATTATGACCTTGATGGTGATAGTTTAACAATTTCATCAATTAGCGCACCCATTGGTGGAACAGCGGTGATTGAAGGGGATGCTATTCGCTTTTCTTTAACCCAAGATTTCAACGGCACTGCCTCATTTAACTATGTGGTGAGTGATGGTCGTGGTGGCACCAGCCAAGCAAGCGCCTCTTTTGTGGTTCGCCCAGTTAATGATGCACCAGTTACATCATCAATTGACGTTGAAACTAAGGAAGATGAGGCAATTAGTGGACAAGTCGTTGCAAGTGATGTTGATGGCGACATATTAAATTATACCATTAAACCTAATAATGGCCCTAAAAATGGTACCGCAACCGTTGATGCAAAGACTGGCGCATGGACCTATACACCTAATCTAAATGTTAATGGCTTTGATAGCTTTATTGTCCTTGTCAGTGATGGCAATGGTGGTTTTGCTGAAAGCACCATCAATATCACCATTACACCAGTTAATGATGCGCCTATTGCGGTTGCTGATTTTGGCAGTGTTGCGGAAAATGAAACAGCTTTCTTTGACCTTACCGCCAATGACATTGATGTCGATGGTGACACAATCAGTTTAACCGGTTTTCAAGTAACCAATGTCGAAGGCATTGCGCTTACTCCACAACAAGCCCAAGCCGCATTTTCAATTGTTGATGGTAAATTATTTGCCGATCCTGCAAATGTATTTGCGGCATTAAATAAAGGTGAGTTTGCCACAGTCACACTAGAATATACCATTAGCGATGGGAATGGCGGCACAGCCACAGGCACCGCAACCATCCGTATTGATGGTTATACCCCTTATAACATCATTAATGGTACAAACGCGGCTGATATTCTCATCGGTACAAATGGCGATGATATGATCGATGGACTTGATGACAATGATACAATCATAGCTGGCGATGGTGATGATCTTATCAGCGGTGGCAAAGGCAATGATCGCATCATGGCCGGCGCGGGAAATGATATTGTTGACGGCGGTGATGGCAACGATATCATTATGGGCAATGATGGCAATGACGTCTTGAATGGCGGCGATGGCAACGACCAAATCAATGGTGGAACCGGCGATGACTACATAATCGGTGGCAAAGGCAATGACATATTATGGGGCGGCGATGGCAATGATACATTTGTTTTCCAAGCTGTTGATAATGGTCATGATTTGATCATGGATTTTAAGCCCGGTGCGACTAATGGCGATATCATTGTTCTTGCCAAAGAAATCTTTGCCGATTTTGATGCATTAATGACATCAGGTCATATAACAGACACCGTCAATGGCGCTCAAATTGTTCTCAATGACGGATCGACAATAACCGTAAATGGTGTTCGCGTTCAAGACTTTACCATTGATGATTTCCGCTTTGCTTAGGCCATGATTACTGCCCTGAAACATCATGAAGTGAACATGCACTCAATGAGTTTTTAAAAAAGATTTCAGCAAAGGTCAAATATTGCCTTTGCTGAAATCACTTTGTCAAAAGGCGTTGATAAAAACAGCAGATGCAAGGGTTTTTGAGGGAAAATAATTTATGATTAATAAGCCTAATACGGAAAATAAATCAAAGAGTTTAAGTGGCATATTTTCTGGCTGCATGACAGCATTTATCGGTGTTGCTGTTTTAAGTGCCTTTGTCAATTTGCTTTATTTAACCAGTTCCCTATTCATGATGGAGGTTTATGATCGAGTTCTGCCAAGCCGCAGCATACCAACCTTAATTGCCCTATTGGCACTTGTTATTGTATTTTATGCGTTTCAAGGCGTTTTTGATAGTTTACGCGGACGATTATTAATCCGCATTGCTGATCGTCTTGATCAAGCTTTAGCACCGCGCATTTATGATATTATTATGCGCATCCAACTAATCATGCCAATTAGCGCGCGTAACAACCAACCCATGCGCGACCTTGATAGTATTCGTGCCTTTTTATCAAGTAGCGGCCCCATCGCCCTTTTTGATTTACCATGGTTGCCATTTTATATTGCCATTTGCTTTTTCTTTCATTTCTGGCTTGGGGTGACAGCCCTTGCCGGCGCGATTATTCTGGCATTGGTTACCCTTGTCACCGAAATGGTTACACGGCGCCCAGTGGAGGAAGCCGCACGCCAAGCGATAAAACGTAGCCGCATGATTGATATGAGTAGGCGTAATGCCGATATTGCAACGGTCCATGGTATGCTACCGCATTTAAAGCAACGCTGGCATGAAGAAAGCCGCAGCTATGCCCGCCATCAGCGCCAAGCAAGCGATATTTCATCCGGTTTAGGCGTTTTAAGCAAAGCGCTGCGTATGCTATTGCAATCGGGTATTTTAGCAGTCGGTGCCTGGCTAGTTATACAACAACAAGCAACACCGGGCATTATTATTGCAGGCTCCATTCTTTCCGCACGCGCACTCGCCCCGGTTGATCTTGCCATTGCTAACTGGAAGGGATTTATTGGCGCGCGCCAAAGCCGCACACGGCTTAAAAATATTTTAAAACTATTGCCAGATGATAAGGCAATCATGGATCTGCCTGCACCAACGCGCGAACTTACGATTGACCATGTTACAGCTATCCCGCCCGAATTTCAAAATCCCGTGCTGCACGATATCAGTTTTTCATTAAAAGCAGGCATGGGACTTGGCATTATTGGCGCAAGCGGTTCAGGCAAAAGCTGCTTAGCGCGAATTTTAGCCGGCATTTGGCTGCCTGCCCGTGGAACCATACGCTTTGATGGCGCAACTCTTGACCAATGGGCACCCGCAACCCTTGCGCGGCATATTGGCTATATGCCACAAAGCATCGAATTATTGGATGGTACAATTGCTGAAAATATTGCAGCCTTTGATCCAACGGCAACCGCTGCTGAAATTATCAGTGCTGCACAAAATGCGCGGGTTCATGATCTTATAATTACGTTTGAGCATGGCTATGATACCGAAGTTGGCGAACTTGGCCACCCATTATCGGCAGGACAAAAACAGCGTATTGCACTTGCACGCGCCCTCTTTAGAGATCCTTTCATAACAATTTTAGATGAGCCAAACTCCAACCTTGACGCGCAAGGGGACGAGGCTTTAACCGCTGCAATTTTATCTATTCGCCAAAGAAATGGTATTGCTATTGTCATTGCCCATCGTCCAAGCGCTCTCATTGCTGTCGATCAAGTGCTCATGCTCAATGGTGGAAAATTGCAGGCTTTTGGCCCTAAAGATGAAGTCTTAGCCAAAGTATTAACACCGACACCATCAGCAACCCTAAAAGTTGTTCACGCTTGAGGAAAAAAAGATGAATGAATGGCAAGAATTACAACGCTCATTACGCAGACATCTGTTAATTGGTTGTTTGGCCGTGGTTATTTTATTGGTTGGTGTTATTGGTTGGATGCTCAACACCAATATCGTTGGCGCAGTGATTAGCCAAGGATCAATTGTTGTTGAAAGCAATTTGAAAAAAGTGCAACATCCTGTTGGTGGTGTGGTTAAGGATTTATTGGTCAAAGAAGGCGATCTCATCACTGCAGGCGATGTAGTTATGCGGCTTGATGCCACCACCACCAAGGCTAATCTTGCAATTATCAGCAATAGTCTTGACCAATTTATAGTACGCCGTTCCCGTCTTGAAAGTGAACGCGATAATTTAAATTATATAAAATTTCATAAGGATATATTGGCGCGTGCTAGTGATGAAGACGTTGCGGCGATGATGAAGGCAGAAGAGCGCCTACTTTCTAACCGCCGAGAAGTCCGCATCAGTAAAAAACAACAATTACAACGCCGTATCGCCCAATTTGATGACGAAATTAAAGGGCTAATGGCGCAAAAGCAAGCCAACGAACATTCTCGTGAGCTGATTAAGGACGAATTATCAAGATTTTTAAAACTTTATGAACTAAAACTTGTTGAGCATAGTCGCCTTAGCACAATACAAAGACAAGCTTCCAATATTGATGGTGAAATTGGTCGTCTAATATCAGCCATTGCCGGAGTTAATGAAAAAATAGCAGAAACCCAATTGCAAATTATTCAAGTTGATGAACAATGGGGCGAAGAAGTTGGCAATGATTTACGCGAAATGGCCAATAATATTGCCGAATATAGTGAGCGTAAAATAGCGGCGGAAGATCAATTACGCCGTATTGATATTATCGCACCACAAACCGGTATTGTGCATCAATTGACAGTACATACGAAAGGCGGGGTTATATCTGCTGGAGAACCCATTATGATGATTGTGCCCAAGGTGGATAAGTTGGTGGTCGAAGCTAAAGTTGCCCCCCAAGACATTGACCAGATTTACAAAGGACAAGCTGCAAGATTGCGCTTTTCGGCATTTAATCAAAAAACCACGCCAGAAATTAACGGTCATATAGAGCGCGTATCGGCAGATATTACCACCGATCAAAGAACTGGCCAAACCTATTATATTGCGCGCCTTGCGATTGACGAAGCGGAAATTATGCGCCTTGGTGATGTGGAATTAGTGGCAGGCATGCCGGTTGAAACCTTTATTACCACACAAGAACGCACAATTGCCTCATATTTTATAAAACCGCTTATGGACCAAGTTAACCGCGCGTTTAGAGAAAGCTAGGCTCCTGATCCTCGAGCATATTATTGCTTAAAAATAAAAAGAGCCAATATATAAATATATTGGCTCTTATCTTTTTATGACAATAATTTAGGTAATAATTTTAGACAAAAATCAAAACTGATATTTAAGCTTTACACCGCCACCGCCGCCTTGGCGTTGGCCAGCATAACCTTGCCCATTAACATCTAAACTTAAAGCCTTATTGGTGCTTATTGGTTTAATGTTGAAGCCAGCTTCAAATATGCCAGTGCTGCCACCAAGCGATGGTTTTTCAATATCGAACTCATAGGCTTTAGCTGCAACTTCACCACCAAATTCATATTCATAGGCAGCACCTAAATAGGGTTTGAATTGCTCATTATAAGCATAGCCATACCGACCACCTATTTGCATACTTGAACTCGTACTACTATCAAAGCTCAGCTTTTCATTACCAACCGAAACTGTATCACCATCCATATGGGTCCATAAATAACGGCCAAAAGTATCAAGCGATTGCTTTTCATCAAAATTAAACACATAGCCACCAGCAATATGCCCACCATAATAGCTGCTTTTGCTATCATAGGAACCACGATAATCATCGCCATCATTGCTAAAACTACGCATATTGCGGCCAGCATCAAAATTGCTGCTGATACGCCCAGCCCGCAAAGATGCCTCAAGATAAACACCATCCGTTTGATCTGGGGCAAGTGTGCTAACCCGTCCAAGTCCAGTACCAGCTAGATTTAAACGACCAAAAACACCGCCGCCTTTATATTCGCTATCGCCATCGCCTTGCACTGAGGCAAAGTTTGTAAAGCTATTATAGGTATCATAGGTACCGCGACCATATTCAAAGAAAGCACCAAGCGTAACCTTATGGCCGGCGCTAAAATCAAAACCGGTTGCTATACCAAGCGCCATATTAAAGCCTTTAATATCAACATGGCTACCAGTATTATTGCGTTGTGATGAACCATTCATGACCATGAAGGGCATTGCTGATGCACCATTACCTTGCGCAGAAGATTCGCTCGCAATGCCACCCAATTCGCTTGAAATAAGATCGGCACCTTGATTGGCAAAACCAAGCGATGCGGCTCGTCCTTCTGAGTAAGATTCAGACTGAGGGTTAACTTGTGCAGCTGATTGACCAATCCCATCAACAGGATTAGACCCAGCCGGTGTTGTATCCGTTTTACCGCCAATGGTTAATACAAGCGCATTATCGGCTCCGCTTGCTTGTTGAGCAAGGGTTGCTTCATAAATAATAAATTGCCCTTGTTTAATTGTATAGGGGCTAGAGGCTGACCAATCACCGGTTGTTTTGGAGATGAATGTAACACTATCACCATTTTGAAGGCGGTTATCACTGACTTGCATGTCAGCTATACTATGCCTCGTATTGGTAAGATCAACCGCTGTACCACCATCAGCAATTGTTACAAGCGTATCGCCATTGACAACATTGCTTGGCAATGTCCAATTATAGTTTTGAAAATTATAAATACCCGAAACTGTACCGCGATAACCAACAAGATTTAATGTATTCCCTTGTACAACCTTATCAAAATCAGTGACGTCTGTACCTGAAATAGTTGCTCTTCCGCCCCAAATCGAGCCATAAGCTTCTAATGAATCATCTTCTTCACTATAGGTAGCAATAGTGATTTTGTCGCCTATCAAAGTAACAGTATTATTAGTTACATTGATATCCGTTTTACTAGATGCATAGACTTGTCCGCCAACAATAAAACCAATTGTACTTGTACCACTAATCTCTACAGAATTGTTACTAACTTTTACAGTTGCTGTACCTTGACTAAAACTTATTGCATAACCACCATAAACAGAAGAGACTGTAGCATCGTTAATTTTGACTGAATTACCATTGACAATCGTTGTCTTTGCACCATCGCTATAACCACCAGAAATACTACCGACTGTACCGCCGTTAATAATCACAGAATTATTGCTGATTATTGAATTAGTATTAGTGCCAAAATCAGTAAGATTAAAGCCGCCAGCAATTTGCCCAGCAGAACTTTCATTCATAGTGACGCTATTACCGCTAATTGCAACGGTTGCATTGCCACCGCTAAAGACTTGACCGCCATATACAAAAACCGCCGAACCATTGCCACTAATCTCTACAGAATTATTACTAACCGTGGCACTGTTGTTTGCTTCACCTTTGCCACCGGAAATAGTCTCAACCATACCCGAATGATTAATATAAACAGAATTGTTGTTAACGGTAACGGAATCAGTACTTGCGCCATCGCCGGCGTAAATATTACCACGAACTGTCGCGCCTGTTATATTAACAACATTTGAGTTAACATTAATAATGCCCTTGCCATGCGCAAAAACACCGCTAACTGATCCAGTTTGACCACCCGTTATTGTAACTGAATTATTGTTAGCAGTCGTATCAAGACTTTTATTGCCTTGAATAAGCGCGCCGTTAATATTGCCGGCGCTGCCAGAGGTAACAGTTACTGAATTGCCATTAACTGTAATTGATGACGCATTGCTAAGACCATTTACCGCACCGCCATTCAAATTTCCTGCAACCTTACCAGTACCACCAAGGGTCACAGAATTATCATTAACAATAAGAGCTCCGACATCGGCATCGGTAGCGACATCAGCAGCGCCAACACCACCAAAAACAGAGCCACCAATATTGCCACCGCTTATATTAACGCTATTGCCTCTAACAGTCACGCTTTGATTACCAAAGCCATAACCGCCATAAACGTTACCATCAATCCCAGTAGAAGTTATACTGCCGTTTTTAATCAAAACCACATTGTTTTCAGAGATTCCATTTTTGACCAAACCACCAAAGACATTCTTAGGCGAAGTTTTATTTGCCCCTGTATAATCTAACGTCACTGTATTGTTAGAAGCCGCCGGCGTATCAAAAGTACCAACGTAAAGCGAATTAGAACCAAAAGTGACATAAGTTGGTGCGTTTTTCAATGTAGCTGATGATGATGTATCATCATAACTAATTGTATCAGCAATTGCATTGGCTAATCCTAGGCTTGCAACAATAGCTGTACCAAATACTAAAGCTAAAGCAAAGCGTGAAGCAGAACATTTTAAGTTAAATCGCTTATCAAAACAAACCATAATAGCATTTTTTCCCTTTAAAAAGGTCTTATAAAAATGCGATTGTTGCTTATAAAAATAGAGTGAAGATGTGCTTTTCGCACGCTAAAATAGCAGAAAATGTACAGTCAAGCCTGTTACGAAAGAATAAGGCAGTTTTAGGTTGTAAAATACGAGCTTTGCATTGCGACTTAGCTATTTAGTACCAATAGCTATTTTCGCTATCTATTGCAGCCCCTAAAAATTTTCATAATATCCACATAACACATCTCGTCAGTCTTAACATAATATTCGAAAATGTTGAAAAATCTGTCATTATTGATAAGGTACTTCTCTTCAAACTGTCTTTTCATTTCTTGCATTTCCTTAAAAAACAACGAATATTGCAAGTTTAAAAAAAACTGCTATCACCTTATTACAAGTGTAAAAAACGATAATAATCAAGGGTTGTAAAACTGTTAAGGATGTAAAAGCCAATGACACATATTTTATGGATGCAAACGCTATGGGTTGCATTGGGCGGCGCCTTGGGTAGTGTTGCGCGATTTTGGGTCGGGCTTTTAATGGCGCCACTTAGCCGCAATTTCCCCTTAGGTACACTTTCAATTAATGTTGTTGGCTCGTTTATTATTGCTTTTTTTGCCGTTTTAACCTTGATGAATAGCCGTTTTCCAATGCCTGAACACATAAGGCTGTTTGTTATGATTGGAATTTGCGGCGGTTTTACCACTTTTTCCAGTTTTAGTTTAAATACATTTGAGCTTTTGATAAACGGTGCGCCATTAAGGGCTTTTATGAATATAGTTTTATCGGTTGTTTTGTGCCTTATTGCAACCGCCATTGGTTATTATGCGGCGCAAGCAATCAACACGCATTAAACTGTATTAAAAACCCATTGTGCCAGCCAATATTAAATATAGTTAATTTAATAAATCTGCCACAATGAATGGCTATAAGAATCTTGAAACATTCGACCTCCAATCGGTTTCACGCCCGTCAACCATTGTCACCTAATTTATCAGGCAATTGGGTTGACGGGTTTTTTTTTATGTCTTTAACGGCATATTTAATAAAATAAGCGATCGATAGTATTTTTTAAATTTTATAAATCTTATCTTTGGTAATGGCTTAAAAACACGAAATTGCGTGAATTATGGCAAAATTGTGCAATGGCCCCATGGCATAATTTGACAAGATAGGGTAAGAAAAGTTTAGCAATAAAAATTTAGTCGAGAAATGGTTGCGTTTGCAAAGCAACGCCTTATTTCATATTAAATATTTGCTTTAAGAAAAATTACCGTACTCAAATTTAAACTAAGCTCAACCCGGTCTCCTAATTAACCCGGCTTTTATTAGACAGGTTAGTGGCAAAAAGACCTTTTATTATCCACCCTAATTCAATGCGAAAAACGGTATTATTTTAGAGGCTGGAGCGTAAGAAAGTATTTGCAAAATGTTAGAAAAGCTCTTTGGCTTATCGCGCAATGGCACAACAGTGAAAACCGAAATTCTTGCCGGTTTAACCACATTTTTGACCATGTCCTATATTTTGGCAGTTAATCCCAATATTTTGGCTGATACGGGTATGGATCGCGGCGCGGTCTTTGTCGCCACCTGTATCGCTGCCATCATCGGTTCCCTTATCATGGGGTTTATTGCCAATTGGCCAATTGGTATGGCACCCGGCATGGGGCTTAACGCATTTTTTGCCTTTGTTGTGACCCAGCTTGGTTTTACTTGGCAACAAGCCTTGGGGGCGGTATTTATTTCAGGTGTTATTTTCATCGTTTTAAGCGCTTCGGGTATTCGTCGTTGGCTTATTGACGGTGTTCCGCAATCCCTACGCAGCGCGATTGCTGCAGGTATTGGTCTTTTTCTTATTATTGTCGCACTACACAGCACTAACATCCTTGTAGCCAATCAATTTACGATGGTTCAATTGGGCAATTTGACCAATATGAGCGCCATTTTAACCGGTTTTGGATTTTTTCTTATCATCGTTCTTGATCATTTCCGCTTTCGTGGTGCCGTGCTAACCAGTA
This sequence comes from Bartonella sp. HY761, assembly GCF_026743145.1. Classification (NCBI taxonomy): domain Bacteria; kingdom Pseudomonadati; phylum Pseudomonadota; class Alphaproteobacteria; order Hyphomicrobiales; family Bartonellaceae; genus Bartonella; species Bartonella sp. HY761. Next base: position 569,353 of record NZ_CP104887.1, on the reverse strand, counting down.
TTCTTTTCATCACCCTTATTTCTATGCTTATGGGCATCAGCCAATTTAATGGTGTTATTTCAATGCCAAGTTCGCTAGCGCCTACTTTCTTGCAGCTTGATCTTATGGGGGTTTTCCAAAAAGGCTTTTTCTATATTTTGCTTGTTTTTGTGTTGGTTGAAGTTTTTGATGCGACAGGGACGCTTATCGGCGTTGGCACACGCGCAGGCCTTATTACTCCCAATAAGCCCAATAATCTTGGCAAGGCTTTATTTGCAGATAGTACAGCCATTGTCGCAGGGTCGCTTCTTGGTACAAGCAGCACCACCGCCTATGTCGAAAGCGCGGCAGGAGCCGCCGTTGGCGGACGCACTGGTCTAACCGCCGTGGCTGTTGCATTTTTCTTTGCTATTGCACTTTTCTTTTCACCCTTAGCCACATCTATTCCAGCCCATGCAACAGCACCAGCGCTATTATTTGTTGGCTGCTTGATGGCGCGTGAATTTGCTAAGGTAAATTGGAATGACTTAATCGAAGCTGTTCCCGCCATTTTAACTGCCGTCATGATGCCTCTTACCTATTCTATTGCAAATGGTTTGGCATTTGGCTTTATCAGCTATGTCATACTAAAAACATGCACTGGTAAATGGCGTGATGTTCATCTAGCAACTTGGATTATTGCTGCCTTATTTATTTTACGCTTCGTTGTTGAATAATATGCCCAAAAGCGCCAATTAACCTTGGCGCTTTTTTATAAGCTCATTGTTACGCTTATCAATTTATTTTTAAAATAAAATTCTAACCAAATTGACATATTCGCGTTATTTTTCAAATATTAGCTTAATTTTAACGCACATCCTGTCATAAAACTGTCATCTAGCCGCAACATTATCGCAACATAGCTTCCATATTTTCCGCTCCATGATAAACTTGGAGCTTATCTTATGCGTTCTTTATTAGTTACCCTTATTGCGTCTACATTTATGATGTCGGCAGCTTCAGCTGCGAGCGTCTATCCCATTGATCGTGCAACGGTTCTTGCCAACTCGCCTTTTGATTTCAAGGTTGAGTTTGACAATAAAATCAAAGCTGGCGACATTTCTATTTCCATCAATGGCAAGGATTATGATTCTGCCCTTGGTCAAAAAGGCGAATTTGTCGAAGTTGAAAAAGGCAAAGACGACAAGGAACTTGGTTCCGCCCTTATTCTTCGCAATGTAAAAATTAGCGAACCGGGCGAATATAAGGTTGTTGTAAAAGCTGGCAATGAAGAAAAAACCGTCAATTGGCATGTTTATGGCGCATCTGCAACGCCAAAAGCCAAAAACGTCATCTTCTTGCTTGGTGATGGCATGTCGGTTGCTCACCGAACTGGCGCGCGTATCATGTCAAAAGGCATGACCGAGGGCAAGGCCAATGGCCGCCTTAATATGGATGATCTTGACCGTATGGCCTTTATCGGCACATCAGCGGTTAACTCAATTGCAACCGACAGTGCTAATACTATGTCTGCTTATATGACAGGGCATAAATCATCGGTTAATGCAATTGGCGTTTATGCTGACCGCACAGCTGATAGCCTTGATGATCCTCGCATTGAAAATATCGCCGAGGCCTTACGCCGCACCACCAAGAAATCCCTTGGTATTGTAACAACAGCCGAAGTAGAAGATGCAACACCTGCTGCAGTGGTGAGCCATACGCGCAATCGTTATGACAAGCCTGAAATTGTTGGCATGTTGCTTGATGTTAAACCTGATGTCTTGCTAGGTGGTGGTTCTGCTTACTTCTTGCCAAAAACCACCAATGGCTCAAAACGTAAAGACGACATTAATTATATCCAAAAATTTCAAGATGCTGGCTATAAATTGGTAACATCTGAAAAAGAATTGCTTGCCGCTAATGACAGCGATGGTCCATTGCTTGGTCTTTTCCATACCGGCAACCTTGATACGGTTCTTGACCGTAAACAGCTTAAAAAAGGTACGGTTGAAAAATTCCCAGAACAACCCGGCCTTGTTGATATGACCAAGGTTGCCCTTGAGCGTTTATCCAAAAATGAAAACGGTTTTTTCTTAATGGTTGAAGGCGCGTCAATTGATAAAATGTCCCATCCTATGGATTGGGATCGCGCTCTTTATGAAACAATCGAATTTGACCAAGCCATTGGCGTTGCCATGGAATTTGCTAAAACCCACCCAGATACCTTAATTGTGGTAACCGGCGATCATACCCATGGTATTTCTGTTGTTGGTACAGTGAATGATGAAATTGCTGGCGATGAAATGCGCGAAAAAGTTGGTGTTTATCAGCATGCCGGTTTCCCTAATTATGTTGATAGCAATGGCGATGGTTTCCCAGACCGCGTTGATGTTAGCCACCGCCTTGCGGTCTTTTCTAGCAACTTCCCTGATTATTATGAAACATTCCGCCCCAAGCTTGATGGCCCATTTGTACCTGCTGTCAAAAATGAAAAAGGCGAATATGTAGCCAACGAAGCCTATAAGGATGTTCCTGGTGCAGTCTTTAGAGCCGGTAATTTGCCACGCTCTAACGACACAGCAATCCATGCGGTTGATGATGTGGTGTTGCAAGCAACAGGTCCACAATCAGAAAACTTCCGTGGTTATATGGAACAAAGCGATGTCTATAAAGTTCTTGCTGACGCATTGGGCTTTGGTGGCAAAGGCGAATAATAACGCGCAATAGGCAAATGCCTTTTGCTGCCAGAATCTACAATAGGCATTTGATTAATGTGCCGCGTGGCTGGGTTTTATGTCCAGCCACGTCTTTGAAGTGTCGTTTAAAGCATGCTGCAACTGATAAAATCGAGTAATATGCGACATTGCTAAGGCTTCAACCACTGATTTTTTGCATTATTCGCCATTTGATTGGCAAGGAATTACCCAAATGCTGGACCGCACTTTTTTTAGACGGGTCTTTTGCTTAATTTTTAGCTCGCTTGGTTTTATTGCTTTTATAACTCCAGCAATGTCGGAAGAATTAAAGTTCCGCGAACTTTATAGCAAAATAACCGTACTTGGGCTTGAGTTTTCCCAAAAGGTTCATGACCTTAACCAAAAGAAAATTGATATGCGCGGCTTTATGGCACCGCCATTAAAAGCTGAAGCCAAGTTTTTTGTACTGACTGAAATTCCCATGTCCATTTGCCCTTTTTGCAGCTCAGACTCCGACTGGCCTGATAATATTGTGGTTGTTTATTTGGATAAAAAGCAAACCTTTGTTCAACCATCGCAAAATATTGTCGTCACTGGCCGCCTTGATGTCGGCTCTTGGACGGATCCAGAAACTGGCTTTGTGAGCCAATTACGCTTGCTTGATGCGCAATATCGCGTTGATTGACTATAAGTGACAGGTATAAAATGCTATCCCTTGATATAATGGATTTAGAGATTCAATTTTCTGGTCTTGAAGCGCCAGCCCTTGATATTGCCAATTTTACGCTTGAAAGCGGCCAGCATCTAGCCATAACCGGACCATCGGGCTGCGGCAAAACAACCTTTATTAATGTGCTTGCCGGTTTTACCAAGCCAGATAAAGGTGCGGTTAAATGGGGCAATAGTGACATTTACACCCTATCTCAAGGTAAGCGCGATAAATGGCGTGGCAAAAATATTGGTCTTATCATGCAAGATTTTCATCTCTTTCAAGGTCTAAGTGCAATTGATAATGTTTTACTGCCTTTGGCGCTTTCTGGTCTTGTACGCGCGGATGATAAAAAACGCGCTTTAGAGCTTTTAGAGCGTACCAATTTAAAAAAGCCAGAACGCGATATTAAAATGATGTCACGCGGCGAAATGCAACGGGTTGCCGTTGCACGCGCCTTGCTTCGTAAGCCCGATATATTGTTAGCCGATGAGCCAACCGCCAGTCTTGACGGCGATAATGGTAAAATCATTGGTGATTTAATCCAGCAATTAGGGCGCGAAGAAAATACCAGTTTGATTATCGTCACCCACGATATTGAGCTTGCAAAACGCATGGATCGGCGACTTGAATTAAATAGCGGCCGCATTGTAAAAGATGAAAGGCTGTAAAAGCGATGATACGTTTTATTAAAGCTGACCTTAGGCGCATGTGGCTTGGCGCTATGGCTATCATTATCTTAATTGGCTTTGCAGTTACCCTTGGCTTAACCGTTACCTTAATGGAGCGCGCTATTCGCCTTGGCAGCGCAAGGGCTGCAGACCAATTTGATATTATAATCGGTGCGCCGGGCAGCCCAACCCAATTGGTGCTTTCAACTGTTTTTTTGCAACCCTCTGCCCTGCCCTTAATGTCGGGCGATGTATTGCAACAATTGAAAAATGATCCAAGAGTGGAATTTGCAAGCCCAGTTGGCATGGGCGACACATTTTTAGATTATCCAATTATCGGCGTTGATGAACCAATCTTAAAAAGCATTTTTCATGATGTCGAAAGTGGCAGCCTTATGCCAAAAGATGGTGAAGCGGTTATTGGTGCTCATGTGGATATTGCCATTGGTAAGCACATTGCTCCCATGCATGGCAGCCTTAGTGAAGGCGGCCATATCCACACTGACGTTCGCTATAAGATTATTGGCAAGTTAAAGCCATCTGGCACAGCTTGGGATAAGGCAATTTTTGTACCAATTGAAACTGTTTGGAATGTCCATGGCCTTGGCAAGCAAGGCGATGATAAAAAGCCAAGTGAGGAAGATAGCGCAAATAGCCAAGAAAACCAAGATAAAAAAGACACCAAAGACAATGCTGAAGCGACATATCCAAGCCTTGATTTTAAAAATTACAATAATAGTCAACACGACCATCGGCTATCCGCTTCCGGTTTACCGGGAGTGCCTGCGGTTATCGTCAAACCAAAATCGATCGCAGATGCTTATAAAATTCGCCAAGCCTATCGCAATGATCAAGCTTTGGCCGTCTTTCCCGGTGAAATTTTAACCAACCTTTATGGTACACTTGGCGATGTCAGAAAGCTGTTGAGCCTTATTGCTGATGGGGCGCAAATATTAGTTGCTGCGGCACTTATCTTTGTGGCAATTACCCATATCCATGACCGGCGCCGCCAAATTGGTGCATTGCGTGCCCTTGGCGCCTCGCGCAGTGTAATTTTAACCATGGTATGGCTGGAATTGATGGTGTTGATTATGGTTGGTATAGCCGTTGGCTATAGTGGCGGCTTTTTAGTAAGCCATGTCATTGCTAGCCATTTAGGGCAAGCAAGTGGTATTCCATTGCCAATTGAGCTAAGCGATGAAGATCTTGGCAATTTATTGCGCCTTATCTTTACCGCCGCCATCATTAGTCTTGTACCTGCCTTCATGGCATGGCGACAATCCCCTATGACTGCGCTGCGCTCTTAGAGCGCATTTCGATCTGATTGGGTGAGATCGGCGCTCTAATCCATTGCTTATAGCGCGTTTTTGTCCGAAAACCGCTTCACACTTTTCGCAAAAACGCTTTAAACCAACAACGGCAATCATTTTACCACCTGCATCAAGCGACTTGGTAATGATTGCCATAAAAAACCACTCTAACAAGTAATTTTATTGCGTGACCTTTTATAAATTCAATGGTAAAACTTGTCGCCAAGTAAATTAGATCATTTCTTATGATTCATTTTGCGTGACGCATATTTGAGCCAAAATTATTATTAGTTTAATCTAAATTGATTATAGCTCAATATATTTAAATGGAATTCATATTTGATAATCCAATCAATAATTGGGCATCTTTAGGCAATATATTTTTTGCCTTAAAGGCTTATCATTTTATTTTTAAGGACTGGAATGCAATGCCGATCAAAGCAGATCTTGATGAAACCGATTGGAAGATTTTAAAAGAGCTGCAAGATGATGGGCGTATGAGCAATGTTGAACTTGCAGCAAAAATTGGCATTTCAGCGCCGCCCTGTTTAAGACGGGTGCGCCGGCTTGAACAACTTGGCATTATTAAGGGCTATAGCGCCTTGCTTAGTGGCAAAATTTTAGGGCAAGATCTCGTTGCCTTTTGTTCAGTCAGCCTGCACCACCAAGCAGAAAGCGATTTAAAAGCTTTTGCTGAACGCGCCAATGAATGGCCTTTTGTGCGCAAAGCTTGGATGGTATCAGGCGAATCTGACTTTTTGCTTTATTGCATTGCCCCCGATCTTAGCAGTTTCCAAACTTTTGTTATCGAGTGCTTGACTGCTGCCCCCAATGTTGACGGGGTTAGAACTGCCCTTACCATCAAGGCAGTTAAAGATGATCCACTCTTGATCTTATAATCGCAAGCCGTTCATCTCACTATTTTTAGAGCGCATTTCGATCTTATTGGATCAGATCAGCGCTCTAATCCATTGTTTACAGCGCGTTTTTATCCGAAAAACGCTCTAACGCCGCAATAAGAAACTATTTGCCATTATAATTTAGATTTTACACTTGCTGCAATATTTTGAATAATTGCTTGATAAGCCGCTAATTCACCTTTTGGCGCAAGCGCCTGTAAATAAATCGGGTGTTGGTCATTATCAATCGCGCTATATAGGATAATATCCTGCTCAGTTCCATCTGCGCTGACACCACTACCAATCAACAAGCGGCCATTGCGCTGCAAAAACTGTTCATCGCGCTCAATAGTGGTTTCTTGTAGCTTAAAAACCTTGATAATTGAGGCTAGATAAAGATTTTGCGCCAAAATCGCATTATTTATATCAAGCGCTTGGCTATCGCGTAAAATAAAAATTGTTGCATCGCCAGTCTTGCCACTTGCATCTTTCATTTCAAGACTGACACCATTACCAAGAATGGTTGCTTTCGGCTCAAAAGGTGCTTCACTCACAAAAGAAAATGGTAAATGAAGAATTTGATCCGCAAGTGTAAAATTGGCGGTAAAATCTATGGATTGAAATGCGGCATCAACTTCTTCTTCACTTAACGGATTATCTTGAGGGGCTTGAATTGTCACCATATAAAGACCGCCATGGGCAATCAGCGTTGCCCATTTATCATATTTTTTACCTTGATCTGTCTGAATGCCTTTATAAACCATAAGCGGCACATCGGAATTAATGCGCTGCAATTCGCTTACGCCTTGCACTTCAAAACCAAGCGCTGCCATTTGCTTGGTAAAATTTTCTCTATTGGTAAATAGGCTACCAATTTGGGGGGCAACATCATCAGGAAATACCGCAACCACAATGCTAGCATTGGTATCTTGGTTTAAAAAGCCCGTAAACTCAGCTGATGGTTTAAATCCTTGCGGTGGCTGCATGGTGACAGGTGTGCCCAAAACGGCAAGTCTATCATTATTTTCTTTATCCTGCGCTTTACTAAACGATACAACCAGCAAAATAATGCACAAGGCAAGCATCGCAGCATAAGCGATAAACATAATAATCTTATTGAGTTTTTTTAGCATTTTAAACTTCATTCCAGATGGCTAGGTCAATAGATTAAAACAATTTAGCTATAAAGTAAAACCACACCTTAGCATTCAACCCAAATGTGAATAGTAATCATAAAAAAGCCTTGGAGGAAATCTATTCCCTCCAAGGCTTCAAATTATAATTATCAAACCATGCAAATAACTGCGTGATCTTGATTTTGCCTTTGGTTTAGCGCGGCGCAATAACCATCATCATTTGACGGCCTTCAAGTTTAGGCTCTGCTTCAACCTTTGCAATTTCAGCAGTATCCTCTTTCATGCGCTCAAGCAATCTCATGCCTAATTCTTGGTGCGCCATTTCGCGACCACGGAAACGCAATGTTACTTTAACCTTATCGCCTTCATCAAGGAAACGTGCAACAGCTTTCATTTTCACCTCATAATCATGGGTATCAATGTTGGGACGCATCTTGATTTCTTTAATCTCAACCGTCTTTTGCTTTTTGCGCGCTTCTGCTGCTTTTTTCTGATTTTGATATTTTAATTTACCCAAATCAATGATTTTACAGACAGGCGGTTCAGCATTAGGCACGATTTCTACAAGATCAAGCCCTGCCTCTTGTGCCATAGCAAGTGCGTCACTTGTTGCAATATTTCCATGATTTTGCCCTTCCGCATCAATCAATTGGATGCGTGGAACACGGATATCTTGATTAGAACGTGGCCCGTCTTTTTGAACGGGGGTTGCTTTAAACGGTCGGCGAATGGTCTTATTCTCCTAAAATTATTAACATTACCAGAACAGTTAGGCTCTAAATCTCTCTAATTTAAAGGGCTTAACCGCCTATATATATAAATGTGGGAACCCCACATTTCAAGTTTGAGCAAATTGCACATTTTTGACTATAAATGCAAGAACTTTACAATTGAATAGCCAATAAATTGTAGTTTATCAGTTTATTAAACTGCTGACAATTGACCAAGCTGCACTAAAAAAGCCTATTTTTAGTTATTATCAAGCTTTTCAGTAACCAATTGACCCTATTTTTTTATATTTGATATAAAGAAATCACCCCAAACTTAAGCAATTATCAAACAAGAACTCAAATAGACTAAACATAGTGATTCTATTATGCTTTAACGCAAAGCCAGTAAAATCGAACGCAGATTTTTTAAATTGCTATCAAATAGCCATAATAAGTATAATTTTTTAAATAACAATATTACCTGATTTACAAATATTTACCCCTACCAATAAGTAATCAGCAATTAGTCTTAGATTAGAAATAATGGCATTATAAAAATAGTTAATTATATTAATCTTGTTTAGGGTCAGGACCTATTAATTTTTTGGATTCCTTTTTTTGTTGATTTGTGATTCATTGGTTTTGTGGAGGTGAAACTAATGAGTGATTTGTTTTTATTGAGCGAAGAGCAGATGGCGCGAATATCGCCCTGTTTTCCACTGTCTCATGGGGTTGCTCGTGTCGATGACAGGCGCGTTATCAGCGGCATTGTCTATGTCATCAAACATGGTCTGCAATGGAAAGATGCGCCCCTCGGTTATGGTCCGCATAAAACGCTCTATAATCGCTTTATCCGCTGGAGCAGGTTGGGTGTATTTGACCGCATCTTCGCAATGCTGGCCGGACAGGGCCCAAAACCTCAACGCATCATGATTGACGCCACACACCTCAAGGCGCATCGCACGGCTGCCAGCCTGTTAAAAAAGGGGATATTCCCCGCCGTATCGGGCGCACGAAAGGCGGCTTGAATTCAAAGCTGCACACGGTCTGCGATCAAAATGGAAAGCCAATATGTCTGCTACTAACTGAAAGGCAGATGAGTGACTACAAAGGAGCCGCTCTTTTGCTAGCGCATCTGCCAGATGCCAAGGAACTCATTGCAGACCGGGGGTACGATGCTGACTGGTTCCGGCAGGCATTGCTTGACAAAAAAATAAAGGCTTGCATTCCGCCCAGAAAGGGCAGAACCACCGAGATAGTTTATGACAGGCAAACTTATCGGTTGCGTCACATAATCGAAAACCTCTTTGCCAAGCTAAAAGACTGGCGGCGCATCGCGACACGCTATGACCGATGTGCACACACCTTCTTCTCGGCTATATGCATCGCCGCAACCGTAATATTCTATCTTAATTAATGAGTCCTGAGCCTAGGGTTAGGACCTACTAATCTATCAAAATATATAAATGAGTTTTATGTCACTATTGATTGCAGCTTTGTTGGAGGCGTTTTAAAATAGGTTTAAATTTTCACAATAGCTTTGCCGCCGTCAAAATGATGCCGCCAATTTTCTTTTCATATTTTATCAAAATTAAGTTGATCTGCCCCTTAACAAATATGATAGCATGGCTAGCGAAATAGACATTGCAAATAAAGGATATGGTGAGATGACCAATGTTGATAAAACCCCCGCGCAATTTTATAATGTTGAAGGTATTGACATTGCTTTACGCCAAAAAACAGGCGACAAAGCTCCTGGGCTTGTCTGGATTGGCGGCTATCGTTCAGATATGCTTGGAACAAAGGCAGTATTTTTAGAAGAATTGGCGGTTAAAGAAAACCATAGTTTTTTACGCTTTGATTATTCAGGCCATGGTGAATCAAAAGGCGATTTCTTTGACGGCTCAATTTCTCTTTGGCTTGCCCAAAGCCTTGCTATTTTTGAGCATTTTAGTAACGGCCCACAAATTTTGATCGGCTCATCCATGGGCGGTTGGATTACTTTGCGAATGGTTGAAGAATTAAAGAAGAAAAACATTACACCAGCAGCAATTATTTTATTGGCACCAGCGCCTGATTTCACCAAAACCCTTGTTGAACCAAGTCTTACCGACCAAAACCGCGAAGATTTGGCTCGACAAGGCTATTTTACAATTGAAACAGAATATGGCTCCACTCCTTATACAAAAAAACTAATTAATGATGGCGCTAATAATCTCGTTTTAAAAGGCATTATTGATACTGGCTGTCCAGTGCATATTATCCAAGGCATGAAAGATGATGTGGTTCCTTATCAATCAACTATGAAGCTGATGGAACATTTGCCGCTCAATGATGTGACTTTAACCCTTGTGCATGATGGCGACCATCGCTTATCCCGCCCACAAGATCTTGCTTTATTAGAACGCATTGTAAAATCGCTGATTTAAGTATCAACATTAGAGTGCATTTCGATCTAGTTGGATCAGATCGGCGCCCTAATGCATTGTTTACATCGCGTTTTTTGTCCGAAAACCGCTTCACACTTTTCAAAAAACGCTCTAAAAAGTCCTTATCAGTCAGAAAATGATAAGGACTTATACTTTAGAATGAATTGTTACGCATTTATAGCAAAAAAGCCTGTTTCCTTGCTGTCAATTTCGCGCAATTGGCGAATGACCGTAATACGGCTAGTAAACATGGTCAAAAATGCCACAAAGAAAATAAGTAAAAACGTCTCAACAATGCTTAACCAGCCGATAGAATAGGTACCAAGCAACATGGTAAATTCCATAGCTTGCGGGGATTGACTATTATAAGATGACCAAAAAGAAAAAGCAAAAAATAGCGACAAAGCCGCCAAAGCACCAATAGTCGCCCCTTTTAAACCGGTTTTGAAAAAATACCAGTCAAATTGTCTCGCCACAAATCCAGCTTCGGCTCCAATAAAGTGCAAGACTTCAATAATATGGTTATTGTTAGAAAGTGTACTACGTGTTGCAAAAACAATGGTTAAAATCAATGCAACAAGCACCAGTATAAAGACACCAAGCCCAACTGCCACAAAGCTATTGGCAACGCTAGATAATTGATCGACCCACATGCGATGATCATCAAAATAGGCATTAGGCACATTTTGCTTAACCAGCTCACGCAAACTAAAAGTATCGGGAGCTGTACCTTGATCAAAGGTCACAATAATCAAGCGCGGAATTGGCAACTCACTGACATTAATACCACTACCAAGCCAGGGTTCAAGCAGGCTTTGCGTTTCCTCCCGGTCAAGAACGCGCGCTTCTTTAACCCCCGGAAAGTCAGTAACCAGCCGCACAGCATTTTTAAGCGCGTCTTCCATGTTGACATTATCGCCCGGCATAATTTGAATTGTTGCTTCACGCGATATATCCGATTGCCAGCTTTTTGCATAAGAGTTGATAAGATTAACACCGCCAAGGGAAAGGCTTGCTAAAAATGTCATAATGGTGAGCACTACAGCCAAAGCAAAACCACGAATGTCACCTTCAGGAACAATCGGGGTAAGACCATTGGATTTTTTTCCCAAAAACCGGCCAATTGGACGCTTGGGTGATTTTTGCTGCACAGCATCAGTCATAAATTTTCAACTTTCCCTCTTCCAAAATCATCCGGCGTGCATCAACTTGGTCCATCAGTGGTAAATCATGGGTGGCAATAACAACCGCAGTGCCAAGCCTATTCAACTCAATAAATAAGCGCAATAAACGCCGTGCCATTGGCGGATCAACATTACCGGTCGGCTCATCGGCTAAAAGCACTTCAGGCTGATCAATCAAGGCACGAGCAATAGCTGCACGCTGTTTTTCACCGCCAGACAATACAGGGGGCAAAACATTCATGCGCTCGCCAAGGCCAACCCAATGCAATAATTCTTCTACCTCGGCGCGGTAGGTGTGTTCTTCACGGCCCCGCACGCGCAAGGGCAGCGACACATTTTCATAAGTGGTTAAATGATCAAGAAGCCTAAAATCTTGAAAAACAATGCCAATGCGCTTGCGCAATTGCGGCATTTCATTACGCGCGAGCAAGGATGTATCCTTATCAAAAACGGTGATAAGCCCACGCGTTGGCTTTAATGCCAAAAACATCAAACGCAAAAGCGTGGTTTTGCCAGCACCTGATGCACCAGTTAAAAATTGAAATGAGCCTGATGGTATATTGAAGCTGACATCTTTTAAAATTTCAGCCCCCATACCATAGCGCAAACCTACATTATCAAAGCGAATCACGTAATACTTACCCTGTTTTTTCTGCTTGCAGCTTTTAAAAGCCTTTTACCCATGAGTAAAATTAATTATTTCATTAAGATTGATATTCATGAACTCAAACAACCAATTTAGGATTAGCCCCCTAACCTTGTCGCAAATATTATTAATCGGTTTTAACCTAAGACATATGAAACTATGGCTGATGATTTTTAGCTTAACCCTAATTAAATATTTCTATAAGGCAATTTTGAGGTGATTAGTCGGCATTTACAATCTTTTGCATTAAGGCCAGCGCTAAAAACAACTTTTATCATCTACTTAGTTTTCAAGCCTAGCTAAAACTAAAAAAAAATGGTTGCAAGCTTGGGAAAAAGTTTTTTTTAACGAATTCCTTTGCGCCAATCCTCAATAGCTTATAAATAGAGCCCATTCCCCATTGATTCTTAATTCCTAGCAAAAAGAAAAAGTTAATGCCCCATATAGACGGTCGACAAATTGATGTTCTTTTTTCAGAAGAACAAATCGCAGAGCGCAATAATCTTATTGCCGCCGAAATTGCAGCTTCAAATCCTAGCCGTCTTTTGGTTTTGCCCATTTTAAAAGGTTCTTTTGTTTTTGCTGCCGATTTGATCCGTGCTTTGCATAAGACTGGCATCGTTTCATCGGTTGAATTTATCACGGTATCAAGCTATGGCGAAAGCAAGACCCCCGGTAATATCCGCCTTGTCCATGATATTGATAGTGATATTGCTGGCCGCGATGTTTTGCTGATTGATGATATTCTTGAATCAGGTAACACTTTGCAATTTGTGCAAAATTTGGTGAGTGAACGCGGTGCCAAATCAAGCCGCATTGCCGTTCTTCTTGACAAGCATACACGCCGCCAAGCAGATATTTCTGCCGATTATGTTGGTTTTGAATGCCCTGATGAATTTGTGGTTGGCTACGGCATGGACGTTGCCCATTCATACCGCCAATTGCCATTTGTTGGCGTTGTAAAAGAATAAATATAGATTGGTAAAAATAGAAATTAAAAAGCGCTTTAGCTGCCTAACATTTGCTAAAGCGCTTTTTTATGTTTGGTATATTGTTTTTTGCCCCAAGCTAAAAGCCGCCATAAGCCAAGGGCAAAAATATAAATTGCTGTAAAGCTTAGGAAAAGCCAACAAAACCCACCAACCAAGTCCGCCGTATCAATACGACTTTCAACCCTCATCATATTTATCGTGCAAATATTTTGATTGTTCATAACAACATGGTTAAATACCGCAATGCTGCGCGGTAAAACGGCAATAAAATAGCAACTTGGTAACAGCAAACTTATCCAAAAGTTTAAATAGCTTTTGCTTTTAAGATTTAGTGCAATGAGAACCGCCCAAATAATCACCGAAAAGACAATGCCTTGAAAACTATCCGACATTGCTTGATTGCATGTATCAGCGATAAGCGATAGCTCGGCATTTATAACCACAATACAGGCAAGAATAAAGCAAATGATATGCAGTATCAGCTTAAACGCCTTGTTAGGTGGATTATTAGCCTTATCCATTGCGCCCCATTTCCTCTTTTCGCCTCTTTGCCTTAAGTATAATTTCTTGTGATTTTTTTACCATTTCCTCATAGATTTGGTAATCTGGCCGCTCAACAAATGGATCATTGAAAGACCATGTTAAAACAGCTTTGAGCGGCAATTGCTGCTGTGGCACGGTGAACATATCTTGAAATCCGGCTTTAATATTAACATAAAGCCATTGATTATAAGATTTATCGAGCTCACCCTCATCTAATTCAATTAGCTCTGCAAGTTGAAATTCTTCAAAAAGGTTACTCAAGTTTTGACGCAATTGCGGATTGTGATGTAAATAGCATTGGTCACTATGTTGATAATAGTGGTTTTGAAATAAAGAAATTATAGCATGGCAAAATTCTTTATTTTTATAAATTGGAAAAGGTAGCAAAAACCCTTGCGCCTCTTCTTCATCGTGTAATTCACCGCCGGTTTGGGTGTGATAGATCATGCCATTATCGTTTAGAATAATAAGATAGCTATCACGAGCCTCCCAAATCGTTGTGAATAATTTTTCCATAGCGCGCCCTTTTCCACCTTAGATTAACCAATAACTATTCCTAACAAGCATTATAGATGTTTTACTATAATGATCCTCTTGTGTTTTAAATATGTTATTCTTTACTGAATAAAAATCGCGTGTACAAAGATAGTTCAAGCTTGCGCTTTTTACTCGAATCCTGTTTTGTTCTTTTCATGAAGTTTTCACCTGAACAAGAAAAAGCATTGGACGAAGTGGCTCGCTGGTTAAAAGCGGGGCGGTCTCCTATTTTTAGGCTTTTTGGCTATGCCGGTACGGGTAAAACCACCCTTGCTCGCTATTTTGCTGAAACAATTGATGGCACGGTGCAATTTGCCGCTTTTACTGGCAAAGCCGCGCAAGTTTTGCGCTCCAAAGGCGCAAGCAATGCTCGCACGCTGCATTCGCTTATCTATCGGCCACGCGGCGAAGAAGCGGTTGAAGACGAAATTACTGGTAAAACCTCAATTGCGCCGATGTTTTCGGTTAACCGCCAAAGTCCCGTTAGCCAAGCCGCTTTAATCGTTGTTGATGAATGTTCAATGGTAGACGAGCAATTGGGCCGCGATTTGATGAGTTTTGGCACACCGATTTTGGTGCTAGGTGACCCCGGGCAATTGCCACCTATTTCCGGTGGCGGCTTTTTTACCGAAGCAGAGCCTGATTTTTTATTAACTGAAATTCACCGTCAAGCCAAAGACAATCCAATTATTCGCCTTGCGCTTGATGTGCGCGAGGGGCGCGATATTGCTTATGGTGATTATGGCAAAGCACGGATCATCACCCGTAACGATGTTAATCAAGAACTGGTTTTAGCGGCAGATCAAGTATTGGTTGGCACCAATCGGACAAGAAAGCGCTATAATCAACGTTTGCGGGAGTTAAAAGGCTTTGACGCTGTTTATCCGCAAGCTGGCGATAAACTCGTATGCTTGCGCAATGACCCTGTAAAAGGCTTGCTTAATGGCTCGCTTTGGAAAGTGTTTCAATCCTCTAAAGAAACAGTAAAGCCGGGTATTAATCTTTTGATAAACCCAGAAGATGATGATCGCGGCATGGCAAAAATCAAATTATTAAAAGCGCAATTTGAAGATCCCGATGCGGAAATTGCTTGGAACTTGAAAAAACGCTATGATGATTTTGATTATGGCTACGCCTTAACCACCCATAAAGCGCAAGGCTCACAATGGGATAAGGTGGTATTGTTTGACGAAAGCTATGCCTTTCGTGAAACAAGAGAGCGTTGGCTTTATACCGCAATAACCCGTGCCGCCGAAGAATTGGTGATTGTTCGGTAATTGGTTATTATATGATAGGTTATACGCGAAAAGTCTTTTGCCAAGCTTTGCTATTCTAACTTACAAAAATTATCTGTCATAGGGCATATAAGAATTGCCCCCTCCCCCAAAAGGTGAGCCTGTTTTTGCAAGAAGCATGCTTTATGTGTTTAACATAATTTTTTGATGTTATTTGCTTGCCGCATCCATGTTAGATGATTTAAAGATTAAAGTTCAATGATGACTTTTAACAGGGAATGGGGCTGTGGCATGAAAATTCTTCTTATTGGTTCTGGTGGGCGCGAGCATGCTTTGGCATGGAAAATGACACGTTCCCCCCTATTAGAAAAATTATGGTGCGCCCCCGGCAATCCTGGGACTGCAAACATTGCTGAAAATATCAGCCTTGATATTAGCGATCACCAAGCGGTTATTGCTTTTTGTAAAGATAATGGCGTTGACCTTGTTATGGTTGGCCCAGAAGCGCCGCTTGTCGCCGGCATTTGCGATGATTTGATCGCTGCTAATATTAAAGTTGTTGGCCCAACCAAGCAAGCGGCACAACTTGAGGGCTCAAAAGGCTTCACCAAGGATATTTGCAGCCGCTTTGATATTCCAACCGCTAGCTATGGCCGCTTTAACAATGCAGATAGCGCCAAAGCCTATATTCACCAACAAGGTGCGCCAATCGTGGTTAAAGCCGATGGCTTAGCCGCCGGCAAAGGCGTATTTGTTGCTATGACCTTGGAAGACGCATTAAATGCCATTGATGCTTGCTTTGATGGTGCTTTTGGCGAAGCGGGCGCTGAAGTTGTGGTAGAAGAATTTTTACAAGGCGAAGAGGCAAGCTTTTTTTGCCTTTGCGATGGCAAAAACGCTATTCCCTTTGGCACGGCCCAAGACCATAAGCGCGTAGGTAATGGTGATACTGGGCCTAATACGGGCGGCATGGGTGCCTATTCGCCGGCATCAATCATGAGTGATGAACTTATTGCCCAAACCATGCGCGAAATTATTGAACCAACAATGCGCGGCATGGTTGCCATTGATGCGCCATTTACCGGTATTTTATATGCAGGCTTAATGCTAACCGACCATGGTCCAAAATTGATTGAGTATAATGTGCGCTTTGGTGATCCTGAATGTCAGGTATTAATGATGCTGTTGCAAGATGATCTTATCCCACTGCTTGAGAAGGCAGCAACCGGCAACCTGTCAGGCGTTACACCAAAATGGGCAAATGAGGCGGCACTCACCGTTGTTTTAGCTGCCGAAGGCTATCCCGATCATCCACTTAAAGGCACGATTATTGAAGGCGTTGAAGAAGCAGCCAAAGAAAAGGATGTTGTTATCTTCCATGCTGGAACCGCGTTAAAGGATGGGAAATTAATTGCCAATGGTGGACGGGTTTTAAATGTTACCGCTAAGGGCGCAACCGTGTTAGAAGCCCAGCAAAAAGCCTATACCGCCATTGATAAGATCAATTGGCCACAAGGTTTTTGCCGCCAAGATATTGGCTATAAGGAAATTGCCCGCCATCAAAATTTGTGATGGCGTTCATAAGTTGTAATATGCTCAAATCAATTCTGTATTTTGAAAGAGGTATCTCATGAAGCTTAGTTTTGAAATAGGAAAGCTATATAATAGGCGTGAAGATATACATAAGAATTATGGCGGGCAGCAACAAAGTGGCATTATCACTCCTCAAAAGCATCCGTTGATTTTCTTAATAACAAGTACAAATGGGAAGAAGCACGGCTACCACGATTATTGGGAAAATGAAATTTTTCATTATTATGGCGAAGGTCAAACCGGTGACATGACCCTTACCAGAGGCAATAAAGCCATTGCCGAACATGAAAAGAATAAAAAAACTTTGCTTCTGTTTAAAACAGAGGGCGAAAATCTAATCTTTGAAGGTAAGTTCACCTATGTTAATCATCGAACCGAATTTAAAAGTGACGACATTAATAAAGATGGGCGCAATGTCATTATATTTGCATTAAAATCGGTTGAAATGTAACCAATTATCAAATTTAAAAAGCTTTATCATCAAAAAGCACGATCAAATTTCCTTTTTTGATAAAATTTACCATGAATTACAACTAGTAATTGCACCCCAATAAATAACAAAACTCATAGCTTTGCCATTACAGCCATAGCATAAATAGTGTTTAAAAATAAAAAGGCAGCCAATTGGCTGCTTTTTTTTGATGAAAGAAACGACACTTAAAAGCGGGCTTTAAAACCAACTGTACCATTAAAACTATAACTATCGCTAAAATTTGTAAAACTGGTACGCGCATCAATTTCACTATAGATGGTAAAGGCATCATCTTTCCAATTATAGGAAATACCTGTACCAAGACCACCCCAGAAACGATCTGAACGATTACGGAAATTAACACCGGTCAAATTAATATTGGTACCATTTAAGAAATCATAATAAAGATTGCCAATACCATAAGCCTTTAAACGGCGTAAATCACCCTCTGATGTTTTCCAACTTACTTCACGATCAAATTGCATGCCCAAACGACCCGTTAATGCATTACCATCTTTTGCATTGACATGGCCGCCATAATTATCATTGAAACTATTAAAATCGACATCATTATAGCTTAACTGAACTTGTGGGGTCATTGCCCATTCTTGATTAAGAGCAATTTTCTTACCTGCCTCAATGCTAAGAGCATAACCACGACCGCGATTGCCATCAACAACGCGCTTACCAAATCCATTTTCTAGCCAATTGGAACGGATATCACTATCATAGAACATCACTTGGCCTACACCATCAACATATAGCCCATTGGCGCCATACCAAGTTAGAGTACCACCAAAGCCATAACCATCTGTAGTTATTTCACCATTACCATAGCGTGAATCAATGTCAGCTTTTGCATGACCATATTGGAAATAAACACCACCAATAAATTTACCATGAGCAGTTTCTTGGGCAATAAAATCCAACCCTAATAATGTTTTTACCAAATCGATATCATATGAAGAATTGGTTTTACTAATATCAGATTTAATGTGACCTGTACCACCATCAACCTTCATCCAAAAGCCACGACCATCCGCTTGATCCATTGTATTGGCTTGTAAATCTTTTGAAGTGTTGAGCCAAGTGCGGTTACCAACGCGCTGTTCTAGCGTTCCAACCTTATTCAACTGCTGAAGAATTTGCGGATAGGCTTCATATAAGGGCGCAGTGGCTGAATAAACTGGCTTTACTGGCTTTACTGGTTTTACTGGTTTGTCTTCAGTATCATCATCATCTTTTGTACTAAGCGAACGCAAATACCAATTGCCATCAAAATTACCCGCAGCATCGCTTGCATAAAGTGAATAGGCATAAGCACCTGCAATAATTGCTGAGCGTCCCTCAAACGAATAATCAGATTTTAAAGTAAATGCATCGGCAGAAGATGTACCATCAACTTTAATGATATTTATACCATTTCCAGTTGTTAGTGCGCCAATACCATTGCGATTAAGGATATTAACCCAAGTACTACCCGTTGCATCGCCTAAAATATGCAATTGATCGGTTGAAGAATTGCTATCACCCAATACGGTATTAATAAAAATTTGACCATTATTGGCAGCATAATTACCATCAATTTTTAGTGTCTTATAAGTATTATCATAAGAGAATGAAATTATGCCATCATTCGTAACATTAGACTTTAAGCTGACATTACCATTAATGTATAAAGTGCCTAGATTTTTAAACGCATCTTGTTCGCTAGACAATGTTTCCCAACTTGTCGTGTCATACAGTTTTAAAGATGAATTGGCTTCAACGGCAATTTTTCCAACACTAACTACAGTTAAATCCTGCGCGTCATAATTTGCGGTTTGTGTACCCTTACCAATAGAAAATAATGCATCTTCATCACCAATTACATTACCCTTGATAATGCTTTTATCGCCAAGAGCGTAAAGAGATGCAGAGCTTAAATTCACTTCACCTAAAAGAGAACCATAATTTAAGACTTGACCATTTGCCGAAACAGAAATAGACGCGCCGCCACCTTGGATAACGCCACCTTCAAAATTCTTAATAATAGCATTTTGGAAAGAGGATTCGACACCGACATTAACACCATTAATATTGCCACTATTTTCGATAACAACACTACCCGTACTGCCAGTAAGCTCTATACCAACAACACCGCTTATATCTTTATAATTATTGATACTTACAGTATTTTGATTGCCATTTGTATTATTGACCATAATACCCAATGATTGACGCGCATATATAGTACCATAATTATTGATGACATTGCTTTGTGCAATTGGATTAATATTATTAAGAATAATGGCTTGGGAGTTTTCTACATCCTTGCTACCAATAGTCCCATAATTATTAATGACTCCAATCGTACCCCTATTTTGAATAATGGCACTTTGGCCTGTTTCAATGGTGCCATAATTATTAATTTGGCCAATATCATTATAAGTCAATACACCATATTGACTGGATTTAAGCTGGCCATGATTATCAATGGAACCGATATACCCAGTACCACCATTGGTAAAGATAGCGGCATTGTACCAAGTTGTATGATCGCCGCGCGCTTCGATAATATTATTGTTTATTATCTTATCAATCGCTGCTGGACCATCCAACTGAATACCTGCATTATAGCCAGAAATAACGCCAGAATTAGTCAAAGTGTTGATTTTAGCCGTGGTAATAATAGCCGCGTCAACACCTGATATAACGCCATCATTGGTTATACTATCAATAGCACCAATAGACAAAATAGCTGTCGTGTTATCTGATGAAATAACGCCGCTTTGCGTGTTATGTATTGAACCAATCGTGCCTTGATTAAACAACCCTAAGCCCAAAGACGATTTTAGCGTGCCTGAATTGACAAAACTCGTAATAACACCCCTGTTTTGAATACCTGCATCTTCCCAAAAACGATCTGCATTTTGTATGGCAGAAATCATTCCAGCATTGGTAATGCTAACTGTATTGTTTGCATTAACAAGTATTCCACGGTTTACCCCCAAAACCTGACCGGTTATTGTATTTTCAAAGGTAAAACCGTTATAATTATTATCAAGTGTTAATGCTGTATCTGGCGAACTAATAATGGTGTCATTGACCATTTGTGAATAAGAAAAACTTGTGTTTAAACAACATAAAAAAGTGCTGCAAAAAATAATTTTTTTCCATGAAAAAAGTTTATGTCTATACATTATAGGGAATCCCGCTAAACTTGCTAAAAAATTTTCCCTTAAATAACATTGACTTGTTAGCAATTCAATTGATAAGCTTCAATTTATATATGTAAATTCATATTTGCTTATTTTAGTGACTCTTTTAACACAACTAAATAATTAGCCGACTAATAATTTTCTTTAAATAATAGTTTTTGTGTGGATAATGCTCTATCTAAAGTTTAGATAAATTTTTTAATCAGCATTAATAGCCCAATTGGCGATTGACAAATGGCGGTAAATCACCGGTTTTTTGCCAAGTGGCAATATTGTGTGCAACAATTTTTGCCGCAGTTTCCTTAGGCGTTTGCGCGGCAATATGGGGCAATATGGTAATCGCTGGATTATGCCAATAGGGGCATGTTGGCGGCAATGGCTCAACATTAAAGACATCAAGAATAGCATGTCCAAGTTGCCCTTGTTCAATAGATTTTAGCATGGCTTGCGCTTCAACAACTGGCCCACGGGCAAAGTTAATTAAAGCTGCACCTTTTTTCATTTGAGAAAACCGCTTGTCATTCATCAAGCCAGTGGTTTCATTGGTTAGGGGGACGAGTAAAACAACAATATCACTTGTCTGCAACAATGTCGTTAAACCGTCATCACCTGTTAGGCTTTCAAGATTATCTATAGCTTTTGGGCTACGGCTCCAACCAATGACATTAAAACCGGCATGCTGTAAAAATTTTGCTGACGCTTGCCCAAGCAGCCCCAAGCCAACAATGCCAACAGTCATATTATGAGGTGGGCGATATTCACGCGGTTGCCATTGTTTTGCCATTTGGCTGATCCGATAGGCCGGCATATCACGTTGAATATAATAGCTCCAAGCAAGCACAGCTTCAGCCATGGTGCGGGTTAATTCAGGATCAATAAGGCGGATAATTGGCGCGCAATTTAGTGGAAGCTCACTAACCAATCTTTCAACCCCGGCCCATAAACTATGGATAAGTTGTAAATTAGGCAGCAAAGCAAGCTCGCTAGGGTCGGGATTAGCAACAATTGCCACCGAGCAATCATGCTTTTGCATATCGCTCATTGCTGATATTGCCATAATTTTTTGACCATTAAATGCCTTATTTAATGCGTCCAACCAATTTTGTGTTTCCTCACCATTATAACGAGAAACAAATGCAATAACCTTATTCATAAATCCTCCCATTTATTTTATCGACATGCTTTATTTTGCTTGAATGGCCAATAATTTTACTGCAAAGCCCATGAACATTGCTCCCATCACCCAATTCAAACCACGAATAAATTGCGGGTTTTCCTTTAATAGCTTAGCAACGCGGTCAGCTGCAATAATGATTGCGGCAACAAAAGGCATGGAAACGGGAATGAAAGATAGCCCCAAAAAAACCAATTTACCCGCAGCATGAGGATCTGTCACCGACACAAATTGCGGTAAAAAGGTCATATTAAATAAAATAACCTTAGGATTTAACAAATTGGACATCAAGCCAGCCAAATAATTCTTTTTGAAAGAAAATGTTTTGGTCTTTTCCATATCAAGCTTAAAAGTTGACCGGTTGCGAAATAATTGAATAGCCAACCAAACAAGATAAGCAGCACCAAGCCATTTTAAGATAAAAAACGCTGTTGGCGAGGCAATAATGAGCGCAGAAAGCCCAATAGACACGGCAATAACATGGATAAAAATGCCACTATAAGCGCCAAGCAAGCAAGCAAAGCCAGCTTTTGCCCCATCAAGGATAGAGCGTGAAATAAGCAATGTAAGATCAGGGCCGGGAACAAGTGTCAAGATAATCGAATAAAGCGCAAATTTTAAAAAAATTGACCATTCTGGCAAAAATGTCATCATGTTTGCTACACCTTTTTGGAGCGTATTTCGATCTGATTGGTTCAGATTGGCGCTCTAATGCATTGTTTACACCGCGTTTTTTGTCCGAAAACCGCTTCACACTTTTCTAAAAAACGCTCTAATCACATTGATAAAATTTCTAGCAAAAAGACAACAACAAATCTATGGAAATAATCGTGATGAATTTTGCTGTTAATTAATCAAAAATGATAAAGGCACCCCAAAAATGAAGAGGTGCCCTGATTATATAGTATGATCAATTTTTCAAAATTGCTTTAGCGTTTTTCAATCAAGCCTTCTTGAATAGCTGCATCACACAAAGAATATTGTACGCGCGCACCAACTTGCTGAATAACAAGACCGGCAGCAAGCGAACCAAGACGCGCTGCATCTTCAAGGCTCAAACCGTTGGTATAACCATAAAGGAAGCCTGCCGCATAAAGATCACCAGCGCCAGTTGTATCAACAACCTTTTCAACCGCTATCGGCGAAATAGTAAAGGTTTCATCACGTTGAACAATAACCGAACCCTTATCACCGCGCGTCACACAAGCAATATGCTTGCAATCGGTGCGGATAGCGCGAATAGCTGTATCAAATGAGGTTGTATCATAAAGCGCTAGAATTTCTGCTTCATTAGCAAAAACAATATCAACCATGCCAGAGCGGATCATTTCTAAAAATTCATCACGATAGCGCTCAACACAAAATGAATCCGACAGAGTAATAGCAACTTCATTCATATTTTCATGGGCAATACGTGCAGCAAGGCGCATTGCTTCCTTGGCGCGTGGGGGATCCCACAAATAACCCTCAAAATAAGTAACTTTGGCTTCAGCAACCTTGGAAATTTCAATATCTTCTGGGCCAAACTCAATACATGCGCCAAGATAAGTATTCATCGACCGCTCGCCATCGGGCGTATTAAAAATCATACATCTTGCGGTTGGCGCACCATTTTCTAAGGGGCGCGTATCATAAGAAACACCTTGGCCGCGCATATCATGGGCAAAGACTTGCCCTAAATGATCGCTTGCAACCTTGCCCATAAAGGCAGCTTTACCACCAAGGCTGGCAACACTTGCCGCCGTATTGGCAGCACTACCGCCTGAAGACTCTATGGCTTGCCCCATACGGCTATATAAAAGCTCCGCACGGCCGCTATCAATCAAATTCATCGCATTTTTTACAATGCCGTTTTGAATAAGAAAATCATCAGAACAACGGGCAATAACATCAACAATGGCATTGCCAATAGTTAAAACATCGAATTTCGGCATGGATTAAAAGCTCCATAAGTTCAAAACAAGAACACAATTATACATTTAAATGGATAAAAGACTTAAACTCTTGAACAGTTAGATTTATATAAAGGATAAATAGATTTACCCATAGGATTTGGTTAAAACGGACATTGAACGCCAATGCACAAGAAATTTTAAAAAAGCATATCAGAACCAAAAATATCGGGCAATCCACTTTTAAAATTGGCAAGGCTTTACGATATATGATTATTAATGCTTTAAAACAATAAATGCCAGTACAAAAATGAAACCTCGTTTCGCCTTTTTCAGTTTTAAGTCAGGAAAAAAATGATTTTCAACGCTGCCTTTTGGGCTCTACAACGTTTATGGTCGCCGCAATTTAGAACAATTTTCTGGAAGTCCCTTGGCTATACAATTGGTCTTTTGATTTTTCTATGGTTTTTCTTACGCCAAATATTTATTCAATCGGTTTTTCCTTGGCTAGCACCCTATTTTTCTGGCATGCCTGATTGGCTTGGCTGGCTTGGCATTGTGTGGATTATTACTTTTAGCTTTGGGCTTGCAGCTATTCTTGCCTTATTGGTGGGGCCAATTACCGCACTTATCGGTGGGCTTTTTATTGATGATGTGGCTGAAATTATTGAAAAGCAAGATTACCCACAAGATAAAGTCGGAACTGCAATGCCGCTTGGTCGCTCGATGATTATCGCGGCGCGCTTTCTTTGCCTTTCCATCATCGGCAATATTATTGCGCTTTTATTATTATTGGTACCGGGGGTTAATCTCATAGGCTTTTTTGTCATTAACGGCTATCTTTTAGGGCGAGAATATTTTGAATTTGCCGCAAGCCGCTTACGTGCTGAAAAAGGTGGTCATGAATTTTACTTACAAAACCGATGGAACGTTTTTTGTGCAGGTTTGGTGATTGCCTTGTTTTTATCCATTCCGATACTCAATTTATTGACACCGCTATTTGCAGCAGCCATGATGACCTATTTGCACAAATCACTTTCTGGCAGTAAAAGAGAACCAAAACAGAAAGATCAATACGATTCTAGGCCGATATGAAGTTATGATCGGTTTTTAAAAAAATAAAGAATTCACTTGGATCACCAAAATGGGAAAACCAAAATGGCACTTGATATAAAGATTTGTGGATTAAAGACAAATGAGGCGGTAGAAGCGGCCATTGCCAATGGTGCAAGCCATATTGGCTTTATCTTTTTTCCCAAAAGTCCACGCAATATTTCATTTTTGCAAGCAGCCGCGCTTTGTGAAACAGTCGCAAAGCGCGCCAAAACCGTTGCCGTAACGGTTGATGCTGATAATCTTTTTCTTGATGACCTTGTCCATATTGTAAAGCCCGATATGCTGCAATTACATGGCCATGAAACGCCGCGCCGCGTTGCTGAAATTAAAAAGCGCTATAATCTACCCGTGATGAAAGCAATTTCAGTCCATACCGCGCCAGATTTACAAAACGCTATTCCCTACAGGGAAGTTAGCGACCGCATTTTATTTGATGCCAAAGCCCCACAAGGTTCTAATCTTCCGGGGGGAAATGGCGTGTCTTTTGATTGGCAATTATTAAATAATTTTGATAGCGACATGGATTACATGCTTTCTGGTGGTTTGCGCATTGAAAATATCCATGATGCATTAACAACGATTAGCCCAAGTGGCATTGATGTCTCATCAGGCGTTGAGAGTGAACCAGGCGTTAAAGATCTTGCCCTTATGAACGGTTTTTTTAACGCGGTACAAAATGCTTTAATCGCCCAGCAAAAATAACGATGCAATGCTTTGCACGGCACCACCAATTTAAAATGTTTTGCCTAAATTGGTTTTTTATGACTATAAGCAGTATTTAATAAAATTCGACAGTTGAATGAAGATGGCAATAATGGAGAATGATGTGACAAAGCTGGTTGATGGGGCGCAAGATGATCGCGCAATTGACTTAAATTCGTATCGGACAGGTCCTGATGAAGATGGCATGTTTGGTATTTTTGGCGGTCGATTTGTTGCTGAAACTTTGATGCCACTTATATTGGAGCTTCAAGATGCTTATGATGAAGCAAAAAATGATCCAGCCTTTAAAGCCGAGCTGTCCAATCTTTTAACCCATTATGCCGGCCGTCCATCAAAGCTCTATTATGCCGATCGTCTTTCAGAACATCTTGGCGGCGCAAAAATCTATTTAAAGCGTGAAGACCTTAATCACACCGGCAGCCATAAAATCAATAATTGTTTGGGCCAAGTGCTTTTAGCAAAGCGCATGGGCAAAAAACGCATTATTGCTGAAACGGGTGCCGGTCAACACGGGGTTGCTACTGCAACCGTTGCCGCGCGCTTTGGCTTTCCTTGTGTTGTTTATATGGGTGCAACCGATGTTGAGCGGCAAAAGCCCAATGTGTTTCGCATGAACCTGCTTGGCGCTGAAGTAAAGCCAGTATCGGCTGGTAATGGCACTTTAAAAGACGCGATGAATGAAGCTTTGCGCGATTGGGTTAGCAATGTTGATGATACTTATTATCTCATTGGTACTGCCGCTGGTCCGCACCCCTACCCTGAAATGGTACGCGATTTCCAAACCACCATTGGTGATGAAGCGCGCGCACAAATTTTAGAACGTGAAGGCCGCCTGCCTGATATGATTATTGCCGCCGTTGGTGGTGGCTCTAACGCTATTGGGCTTTTCCATTCCTTCCTTGATGATAAAAGTGTTGAAATTATTGGCGTTGAAGCAGGTGGTCACGGCCTTGATAGCGATGAGCATTGCGCATCAATGAGTGCTGGAAGCCCCGGCGTTCTTCACGGCAACCGCACCTATCTTTTGCAGAACAGTGATGGGCAAATTCTTGAAGGCCATTCAGTTTCTGCAGGTCTTGATTATCCAGGTGTTGGCCCTGAACATTCATGGCTTAAAGACACGAAGCGGGTTAGTTATGTGCCTATTCTTGACAATGAAGCTTTGGACGCATTTCAACTATTAACCCGTACTGAAGGTATTATTCCAGCGCTTGAATCTTCACATGCCTTGGCAGAGGCAGTAAAACGCGCACCTAAAATGGGCAAAGATCAAATTATCATCGTCAATCTTTCGGGGCGTGGTGATAAGGATGTGCATACGGTCGGCAATTTGCTCGGCATGGCAATGTAACGCTTTTTAAGGATTTTAACTATGACGCGTATTGATGATAAATTTGCGGCCTTAAAAGCTGAAGGTCGCAGTGCTCTTGCCACTTATATTATGGCTGGCGATCCTAATTATGATGAATCCTTAAAGATTATGTTAGATCTGCCAAAATCTGGTGCTGATATTATTGAGCTTGGCATGCCTTTTTCAGACCCAATGGCCGATGGCCCAACCATTCAGCTTGCCGGCCAAAGGGCACTAAAAAATGGCCAAACTCTTGCAAAAACCTTGCAGATGATCAAGGATTTTCGCATCCATGATAATGTTACGCCAATTTTAATGATGGGCTACTATAATCCAATCTATATTTATGGTGTCGATCGCTTTTTGAAAGATGCCAAAGAAGCAGGACTTGATGGCTTATTGGTGGTGGATCTCCCCCCTGAAATGGATAATGAGCTTTGTTTGCCTGCCTTAAAAGCTGGCATTAATTTCATTCGTCTTGCAACCCCAACAACTGATGATAAGCGCTTACCAAAGGTTTTACAAAATACTTCTGGCTTTGTTTATTATGTGTCAATGACCGGTATTACCGGCCAAGCCTTGCCGCAAATTGAGCAAATTGGCGATGCTGTTGCACGCATTAAGCAGCATACAGATTTACCAGTCGTGGTTGGCTTTGGGATTAAAACCGCAGAACAAGCTGCCAATATTGCGAAGCTTGCCGATGGCGTTGTGGTGGGCTCAGCCATTGTTAATGCGGTCGCACAAAGCCTTGATGATAATGGCGCGGTTAAAGCCGATATTGTTGCAGCAACAAGCCGTTTGGTCAAAGAGTTAGCAAGCGGTCTTTAAGAATTTAAAATTGTGAGGTGTTTAACTAATGCCTCACAATCTAACGATCTATCGGCTAATTTTAAGATAAATCGGCAAGTAAATCATCAAGACATTTTTGCATTAATAATAATTTGTCAGCATTATCAATTTTTGCCAAATCCTTAGCAAGGCGATTAGCAAAATGGGTAGCTTCTGCCGATAATCCCTTGGTATCAATAATAATACGCGGATGGGAAAAATCGGCTAATTTTAATACTTCATCCGCCTCATCCCAAATAATATTAAAATAAGCGATAATCCGCTGCACAAAAGCAAAAGGCGGCGCACCTTTGCGCCCATGTTCAAGGGCGGACAGATAGGCGGCTGAAACATCAAGCGCCTTAGCCATTTCCTTTTGGCTTACGCCCTTTTTGCGCCGTAAGCTTTGCATTTTCAAACCAAAAGGGGTCATTGATTACTGCCTGTTGATTATGCTGATAATTTGCGCAATTTTAGATAGATTGCACCATCGCCACCATGATGACGCGCCGCATCATTAATAGCACTAATATAGATGCGAAAAGCTGGGGTTGACAACCAATGGGGAACAAGTTGGCGCAAAATGCCATCACTTTGTAACGACTTACCCTTGCCGGTGATGATTAAAACGTGACGAAAGCCACGAAATTGTGCCGATTGTAAAAACCGCAAGAGCAGCGTGTGAGCTTCACTTTGCGTAAGACCATGCAAATCAATGCGGCCATCAATATCAAGCCTGCCTTTAGCGATTTTACGGTGGGTTTTGCGGTCAATCGGGTTGATTAATCCACCATCATTATTTCTACGGCTAGATTTTGGCGAATAATTATCTGCTTGCGCCCGTTTGGTTTGGTTTTTATCCAAAGGTGCACTATCACCGCTAGCCAGCATGGTTTTAAATTCAGCCGGATCGCTAACAGCTTGAGCAATAGCCGTACTCATGCGCAAGGGACGAATGGATTTTGCTACCGCATCCCACAAAGCTTTGTCTTCAGGGCGCAAAACATTAAAGCGGCTTTTGCCACTTGTATTTTTTTGTTGTTTCTTGCCAAAATCGCTTTGCATTTTAAAACCAATATTTCTAATTTTTTGCTATATAGCATATTCACCTATCGGGCGAATAGACCAATTTTTTAAATTTCATTTTTTTGATTGATTTTGTCATTTAAAAAAACAAATTTTATTTTTCAATAAAAAAGCCGCTAAAAGCGGCTTTTAAAATCCAAGAAATAATCCTTACGCATCCTCATCGGTGGCAATCACTTGCCAGTTAGGATCACGCGAGCGTGGATCACGGGCAAAGGTCCACAAATCATGCAATTGAGTTACTTCTTGCGGATCACCTTCAACCAAATTTTCATTTTTATCATAGGTAGCAGAGATCACTTCACTTGCAATACGCACCGTAATTTCTGCAACGCCATTATTGAGATCGGCAGCAACAATATCCGCCTTATCAATACCAACAAACGAAAATTTAACCTTTTCGCCATTTGCTTCACGCTCGCTAATTGCGGTATTAAAACCATCAAAAACATCTTTTGCTAAAAGCGTCTTCAAAGTGTTGGTATCGCCATTAGCAAAGGCAGTCATCACCATTTCATAGGCCATGCGCGAACCATCGCTAAAGCTTTGCGGTGAAAACGAACTATCGGCGGCACGAATGGCGCGCAATCCTTCATTCAAACGGCTTGATTGCGGGGCAATTGCATCAATATCAGAAAAATCATCGCTCCGGCGATTTTGTTTTTTCGCCATTGGTACGACATTATCATCACCGCGCGTTGGGCTGCTTGCTGGTGTACGTTTCATCGGATCAAAGGGAGGTCTTTCATTACCGGTACGCTTACCAAGCGCACTGCGCAATTGCAAAAATATGACAATTGCCAATACGAAAAATACTACGAGTACAACATCAAATTCCATTGTTTTCGTCAGTCTCCTGCCTTAAAATCTAAATGAACTATTCTTACACAACAAGGATAAGATTTGGTCAACCTTATCTTGTTTTAGAGCATAAGCCAAACAAAAAACAGCTTTTTTAAGAACCATTGCGGTTTTTCATTGCTTTAAATATTTGCTATATAGGTAACCATTATCAAACTTGCAAATGACGCACGAAACATTCCTTTAAATCACCGGCTAAGATGTTTAAGCAATTATATTTATAACAACCAATAAATAAATTACTTTTAGATAGTTAGGGTCAGGACCTATTAATTTGAACAAAATGGTATGAGGGAATTTTTGTGAGAACAAGGAGAAGAAACGCAGGAAATATAAATATTTTCAAGGGGCTTCGACAAAGTTATCGCAAAAATTTCCCATATCCTGAAAGGACACAAAAACAGCTGCAATCTACTGCGTCGTAAAGCTTAACTGGGTATACCACTCACTTTTCGCTTTCCTCCTTGTATATTTTTGCTGTTTATTGTGCCATTTCATTTAAATTAATAGGTCCTGACCCTAAGTACTTTAAATAATGTTTTAAAAATATTAGAGTGGCTAATAAATTTTCGGCAAGGTGTGGGGCCATGAATAATATGCGGTTATTTTTTTCCTTTATTTTTATAGTACTATTTTACTTCACAATAATCCCAACAATTAAGGCTGATCCGCTTTATGATCAATGTATGGCAGAAAATCCATTTGGTACTAATTCAGATTGGACTGCATGCGGTAGTGAAAACTGGAAACGGCTTGATAACCAATTAAATGCAGTTTGGAAAATTGTTTTAGCAAGTTATGACGGCCACCCCAAAGCTGAAGGCATTCGCAAAAGCTTAATTGCAGAGCAACGGGCATGGTTAAACTATCGCCAAAATGTTTGTGCAGTTTATGAAAGCGGTTATTGGGGCCGCGATGGTCAAGTGCTCAGTGCTCCCAACTGTAATAATAGCTTACTTGCTAACCGTATTGACGAACTGCGCAACCATTATTGTTATCAAGAAAAATGTGGCTTTGATCAACAGGTTGAACGTGATTTTATCGATATTAAAACGGAAAAATCTATTCTTGATTATTTTGAGACACCAAATCAAAGTAGTTTCAATCAAAGTGATCCGGATCAAGAAAACAGCGCTCAAGAAATTGCTGAGCTTGAAAAGGATTATGGCATCAATTTTGAAAAAGATGCATTACGTGATAAAAATAATTTTAAAAGCTTTTTGGATAAGGCTTGCCTCTTTACCCAATATCTTGATGAAAATGCCAATAATAATTTCCAATATCAAAGCTGCCAAAGTGCAATTATTGACCACCGCATTCAACAACTAGCCTTTGGGAATGATACAGCCACAACCAGCGCATTATCAGATTTTGCCAATATTGGTAAAATATCGCACAAGGGTGATTGGCTTTTTGGTTGCGACCAAGGTTTTAGCTGCACCGCAATTGGCTACCCTAATATTGATAATATATATGATAAAGGTCAATATATCGCAATCCATTGGCAATATAACAGCACGAAACCACCTCTTATACGCTTCATTGTGGCAAGCAATGATCAACATATTACAAGCGGTGAATTTATCTATCATTTTTCCAAGAAAAATCTTAAATTTGGGCTTATTAATGATAGCGCCCCTCAGCCCGTTATTTTTGCGGCTCATATTGGCGATAAAGACAGCGCAAATTTTATGAAGGCACTTTTATCCGAAAAAGAGTTAACCTTTGGTGTTGATGTTGAAGACCTACCTCGCGCTAATATTTCCCTTAAAGAATTTGCAAATTTTTATAATACTCAAAAAGATAATGCTAATGCGCTTTTTGGCAATAAAATTGCGCCTTTGCCGAAAATTTCGGCTCTCGCTTTTACCCTTAATACGCCAATTGCGCTACATGGTGAAGATAGTTCGAATTGCCAAAGTGATAAACCAATAGACTTAAATATTAAGCTAAACAATGGTGAACACTTCATTGCAGTTTGTGATGATTATACAAATAGATATACAGATAATTATCGCTTACAAAAACAAAACCCACAAGGTATGATAACGGCTCAATTTGATGGCAAAGCGAATTTATCTCAAGAAAATTGGCTATATAATTTAGCCGCAAATAATGCTGGACTTGAATTGCGTTCAACCATTCGTTTTAGTTCCAATAATGATTGTGGCCGCGATTTTGGCTTTGTCTATAATGGCAAGGTTTGGCAGTTAAGCACTGCTCGTGCCATGCCTTTTTGCGCGCTCGTTCAGCAAGAGGATTGGCCACAACTTTATAATAGCAATTTGGTAAAACAATAGCCAACTATTAAGGGCTTTATTCAAAGTGAAATAAAGCCCTTAATATTTTATAAAAACACGCGATAATCTTGCCATAGTTAAATTAAATAATAGCCTTCATGCGGCTTATAACCTCATCACTTAGAGCTTTTTCTTTGGTTTGCTTTGATGCAATAAGGCAAGCCTCTGATTTCAAAATCACCCCATCATCAAGCACTTTTAACTGATTGGCGGTTAAAGTTGCACCGGTTGAGGTGATGTCAACAATCATATCGGCAGAGCCAGCGGCAGGCGCGCCCTCGGTCGCCCCCAAGCTTTCAACAATGCGATAGACTTGAATGCCATGCATTTGCGAAAAGAATTTTTGCGTCAAACGCCAATATTTTGTGGCAATGCGCAAACGGCGGCCATGACGCTGACGAAAATCTGCCGCCACATCATCAAGATCAGCCATAGTTGATACATCATGCCAAACCTGCGGCACAGCCACCACCACATCCGCATGGCCAAAGCCCAAGGGCAATTCCACCTTAACCCGCTCGTCAGCATGGGCAAGGGTTTCACGGATTAAATCTTCACCGGTGACACCAAGATCAACCCGGCCATAGCCAAGCTCGCGGGCAATTTCAGAGGCTGACAAAAATTGCAAATCTATTTTTGGTGCATTGGCAATATGGGCGCGGTAGCTGCGGTCATCTTCAGGCAACACCACCTCGTAACCCGCCTTTTTTAATAATTCCAACGACTTTTCTTTTAATCTGCCCTTGGAGGGAAGTGCTAAAGTAATTGCCATTTTATAAATCTCCCCCTACCCGATCAAGCCACATGGAAAAACCAACGGCAGGTATGGGCTTTTTTGCACCAAGCATGGTTAAAAGACTATCATAGCGCCCGCCACCAATCATCACCTCGCCATTTTGCGAGCGGATCTCATAAACAAGGCTGGTATAATAATCGAGCGGACGGCCAAAAGCGGCATCATAATGTAATTTATCAAGATCAAACCCTGCTTTTACAATCGCTTTGCTGCGGGCAGAAAAACGCTCAATTACATCATCAAGCTGCAAATGGTTTTTTTTGGCAAAGCCATTTAAAATATCAACCGCTTTATCAAGCGCGATATCAAACTTCAAAAACTCTTGCAAAGCCGCCATAGATTTTGGATCTAATTGCACTTCTGCAAGCTCTGCCTTTTCAATTAATCGCTGGGCAATTTCTTTAGGGCTGCGCGAAAATGCCGGCGAAATATTAGCACTAATCATTTCCGCTTCAAGCAAGTCTTGCAAACCATCCTTATCATGATTTGCAATTTTTTGTGCAATATGAGCGGGCAATTCTAGCGGCTCACGGGGTTTTGCAAAATCCGCAAGCAGTGCTTGCAAAAGCTGGTCATTACCAAAACAGCGCATAAGCTTTTTTTGCCAACCATGAGGTAAGCCCAGCGCATTTAAAACAGCGGCAAAAAGTGCCTGATCGCCAATTAAAATCTTATCAATCGTTAGCGATGAAACGTCACCAACCAGTGTAAATGCATCATGAAGGGAGCGCGCATCAGCCTCGGCTTCATTGGTTTCGCCCAAATCTTCAATGCCTGCTTGCACAAAGCTACCGGTGCCAACCCGTCTTTGACGGAACACCTCGCCAATATAGGCATAGCGGCGCGGCGTATCATGATTTTCAGCAATGTGGTTTAAACAAACAGGAATGGTAAATTCAGGGCGCAAACAAAGACTGTCACCATTTTCATTTTCAGTCATGAAAATGCGGCGGCGCAAATCTTCACCAACAATATCAAGGAAAGGATCGGCAGGTTGTAAAATCGGCACATTTACAGGTTCTAACCCCATTTGGCTAAAAACTGCGGTGACGCGTGCCGCGTTTGTTGGTCTTTCTGCTGTCATGATGTTGCCTGTCTTTATACTTAGTAACGTAACCTATGAAAGCCAATAATCCGCCTTCATAGGTTAAAGAATAATATTGATCTATTCTTATTACGCTTTTATTGCGGCTTTGCCGCTTTTCTATCCTCTTCTTGGGCGGCAAGGATTTTTTGCACCTCTTGCACAAGATCGGCTTCATCAACGGTTACTTGCGCAGGGCGGCTTTGACGCCATGTTTCATTGTCAGCAATCTCAGCCGATAGGCGTAGCCCCTCCAATAGATCCTTAATTTCAACTGTGCCTGCCTCGCGCTCGTTAGAGCCTTGAATGACAACGCAAGGCGCGTTACGGCGATCAGCATATTTCATTTGCGAGCGCATGCCGGTGTCACCGACATAAAGCTCTGAGCGAATACCAGCAAGGCGCAAATCAGCCACCATTTTTTGATAACGCACCAGCGCTTCACTGTCGCGGTCCATAACCAATACCACAACAGGGCCAACGCTCGTTGAAAGATCTAGCTTGCCTAGATTTTTAAGCGCAGTCATAAGGCGTGATACACCAATGGAAAAGCCGGTGGCTGGCACTGGCTGACCACGAAAGCGCGACACCAAACCATCATAACGACCGCCGCCGCCTACCGAGCCAAAAACAACCTTTTGGCCATCTTCATTAACCACATCAAATAATAATTCGGCTTCAAAAACTGGGCCAGTATAATATTCAAGGCCGCGCACCACGGAAGGGTCAATCTTAACCCGCCCTTCATAGCCTGCTGCATCAAATAGCACATTCATGTCTTGCAATTCGCGCACGCCTTCAAGACCGCGCTCACTGCCTTCAACCACTTTTGTTAAATTGGCAATTGTTTCACTGCCTGTTGTTCCGCCAGCAGCCGTAAAAGCAATGACCTTTTCAATGGCGTCTTCGCTAAGCTCTGCGCCTTTGGTAAAATCGCCACTTTCGTCCGCGCGTCCTTTACCAAGCAAAGCGCGTACGCCTTCTTCGCCAAATTTATCAAGCTTATCAATTGAGCGTAAAACCGTCAGGCGCTTAGCGCTATTTTGCGCCTCACCAAGGCCAATCAATTCCAAAACGCCATCAAGCACTTTGCGGTTATTAACGCGGATTGCATAATCACCGCGCGCAATGCCAAGTTTTTCCAATGTGTCGGCAGCCATCATGCAAATTTCAGCGTCTGCTGTTACATTTTCAGCGCCAACCGTGTCGGCATCAAATTGCATGAATTGGCGGAAACGACCAGGGCCTGCCTTTTCATTGCGGAACACCCAACCAGCGCGATAGCTGCGATAGGGCTTTGGCAAGGTTTCAAAATTTTCAGCAACAAAACGCGCCAATGGTGCAGTTAAATCATAACGCAGCGATAACCATTGTTCATCATCATCTTGTAGCGAAAATACCCCTTCATTAGGGCGATCTTGATCAGGCAAAAACTTGCCCAAAGCATCAGTATATTCAAAAATCGGAGTTTCAACGGGTTCAAAACCATAAAGCTCATAAACACTACGAATGGTTGACATCATTTCTTCGGCGGCACGCAATTCGGCAGGATGGCGGTCAACAAATCCACGCGGTAGTCTTGCCTTGGTTTTTTCTTTGTCTTTAGCCATTTGCTTTCGCCTTTGTCTTTTCGTTTACTGTCTTTAAAACCCATATATACATGTATATACATGAGTTAATTGATAAATTTATATCTATTGCCTTTAACATTGAAAAGGCAAATCAAACAAGTATTGATTGAAAGCATTTGCTTTAAATTTTAGGTTATTGGCAATATCTTACAGCTGTTAGCGCCCATGACGGGATTTTGTAGCTGTTTTTGACGATTTTTCAAATTTAGCAAAATAAAGCCACTCCAATAAAGCCCCAATAAAATTTACAAAAAACAGGTTTAACAAACGCGGTTTATGGCATATGTTAGGCTAAGGGTTGAATATTGGGTTAAAAGGAACGAGTATGAAATTATTTGCAATTGCCACGATGGCAGCAGCGCTTTTTATCAGTAATGCCAATGCTGAAAATCTGCGCCTTGGTATAAGCGCCGATTTCCCACCATGGGGTTTCACCACACCAAGTGGCGAAATTACCGGTTTTGAGCGCGATTTGGGCGATGCAATTTGCCAAAAGATTGATGCCACCTGCACATGGACCAACCAAGCCTATGATGGCTTATTGCCAAGCTTGCAAATTGGTAAATTTGACATGTTGCTTTCTGGCATTTCCATCACTGAAGAACGGGCAAAGAATGTCGACTTCTCCATTCCTTATGGTGAATCACCTTATCAATTTGCAGCCCTAGCTGATAGCCCGCTTAAAAGCGTTAAAACCACTGCCGAGCTTGAAAAAGCTTTAGAAAATAAGGTTATTGGCGTACAAAGTGGCACCACCCATGAATTTGTGGTAAAAGCCCATTTTAAAGATGCCGATGTGCGTATTTATGAGCGCAATGAACAAATCGTTGACGACATTCTAGCTGGCCGTCTTGATGCTGCTCTTCTTGAAATTACTGTTTGGGAAGGCTTATTGAAGGACGATCATAAGATTGAACGCTTTGGCCCAATCCTTACCGGTGCTGATTATCCTGAATTTGGCCAAGGCATTGGCGTTGCAATGAAAAAAGGCAATAGCGAATTAAAGGCTCGCGTTGATAAAGCCATTAGCGAATTAACCGATGATGGCACGGTGAGCAAATTATCTAATCAATATTTTGGCTATGATGTATCTTTCAAAAAGAAAGATTAATCTTTAAGACATAACCAACAATAAGCCTGCTGCAGTCCTTCAAACATTGCAGCAGGCTTTTTTGTGCATATGATTATCGATCAGCGCGCGGATGGGCATTTTGATAAACCGCCAATAAACGCTCTGTATCCACTTGGGTATAGATTTGCGTTGTTGAAAGGCTGGCATGGCCAAGCAATTCTTGGATAGAACGCAAATCGCCACCGGCGGTTAATAAATGGGTTGCAAAAGAATGGCGCAATGCATGCGGTGTTGCACTATCTGGAAGCCCAAGGCTGCCACGCATATGCTGCACAGCACGCTGAATAATAGCTGGCTGCAAAGCACCGCCCCTTACCCCGCGAAATAGCGGTTTTTCACGCTCCAAGGCAAAAGGGCAAAGCTTGCGATAATGATTAACTGCGGTAAAAACTGCCGGTAATATTGGCACAAGACGGGTTTTGCCGCCCTTACCGGTGATATAAAGGCTGGTTTGCGCGGCATTTTCAAGCTCTTTCGCTTGCAGCGACAAGGCTTCCGAAATACGCAAGCCGCAACCATAAAGCAGTGTTAAAACGGCAGCATTACGGGCGCAAACCCACGGCTCGTCGCTATCTTGCGCGGCGATGGAGACCACGTCGCGCGCGCTTTGCGGCGCAAGCGGCTTTGGTAAACGCTTATCTGGTTTGGGGCTACGAATAACTTTAGCGGCGGGAACATGAGCAAGGTCTTGGCGGCCAAGATAATCAAAAAATGAACGAATACCGGCAAGACCACGCCCTAAACTGCGCGCACTAATATCATCGCGCCGCCTTGCTGCTAGAAAGCTGCGTAAATCGCTCACTTTTAAAGCACTTATATCGCCAAAGGATACCGCGTCACCATTATATTGGGCAAGAAAATGCAAAAATTGCCGTGTATCACGCTCATAAGCTTCAATGGTCAAGTTTGATAAGCGCCGTGTATGCAAAAGATTTTCAAGCCAATTTTTGCGGGCCAATAATACATCAGGCTTGGCAGGTAATAGCTCTATATCATTTGATTCTTCACGCATTATGGTCTTTCCATCTAAGTTGCGAATAACAAAAAGGCTTACCCATATGATAACGGATAAGCCTTTCATTTTTATAAATACTTAAATCTTAGAGCGTTTTTTAGAAAAGTATGAAACGGTTTTCGGACAAAAAACGCGGTGTAAACAATGGATTAAGGCGCTGACCTGATCCAATCAGATCGAAATGCGCTCTAACGCCTGCAATAAAGCCAAGATTTAGCTATTTGGCGCATTATTAACCACTGTAACAGCGCGGCGGTTTTGTGACCAACAAGAAATATCGTCACAAACAGCAACCGGACGCTCTTTACCATAAGAAATGGTGCGCATACGATTAGGTGAAATACCTTGTGAAATTAAGAAATCGCGGGCAGCAACTGCACGGCGCTGTCCAAGGGCGATATTATATTCACGGGTACCGCGTTCATCGGCATGGCCTTCAACGGTGATGGTATAGTTAGGATAACGCTTCAACCATTGGGCTTGGCGCATCAAAGTTTGCTGACCATCGCCACGAATAGAGGATGAATCGAGCTCGAAGAACACGCGATCACCAACATTTACGGTGAAATCTTGTGCTGTTCCAGGTCTTGCACTACCTGAGCCATATTGGCCATTGGCACCATATTGACCATTGGCACCAAATTGGCCATTGGCATCTAAACCGGTGTTTTTCTTAGCGCAACCAGCAAGGGTAAGCGAAAGAAAAAGTGCTACCGTAACGGGATGGCGTATAATTGTCTGGAAACGGCGCATGTGCCGGCACTCCCTTAGTTGGTCTGTTGATAATTTGTCTTTAGCCTAAGTTCATTAAAGGCAATTCAATAACTATGGTTAACAAACGATAAACTTGAAATTTTTATCACTTTTTGACGTATTTTTTTGCAAAAAAGCAAAAAACATCATCAAGGCTTGCAGTTTTCATCGCCAAAAATTACGGCGTTTAAACGGCGATCATCAATTTATTTTACCAATGATTATAAAAGTTAGTCAAAAAGACGATATTTTATCGCTGACATATTTGCGCAATAGAATTTAAAAACAAAGCAAAAAGAATAGGCAATTGGTGCTTTTTATCTTGATTGGCCTGAAAAATATGATAGAAGTCACCGCACTAGAAGATTCGGCTTCAATATATTTGCCGCTAATCTGTCTTGGGGAATAGTTTAAGGGTAGAACAGCGGACTCTGACTCCGCTAGTCTTGGTTCGAATCCAGGTTCCCCAGCCAATTTTTCAAAAATTTTAAAATGCTTTAAAGATTGAAAACATCTATCCACAATGGCTTTATCCCCTTTTTAGCTAACATCATGGCAACAAGAGATTTAAATATTTAGTTTTCTTTGCATTACTTAAACAAAGATTGCCATTGGCTGTTTTAGAGCTGTAGCCTGCG
Organism: Bartonella sp. HY761; assembly: GCF_026743145.1. Classification (NCBI taxonomy): domain Bacteria; kingdom Pseudomonadati; phylum Pseudomonadota; class Alphaproteobacteria; order Hyphomicrobiales; family Bartonellaceae; genus Bartonella; species Bartonella sp. HY761. The sequence goes on along the minus strand of NZ_CP104887.1, from coordinate 530,047 downwards.
CATAGGCGGCTTAAATTGCATTAAAGTTGATAGTTTATTTGGCAGTCAACCGCTTTTGCTTTGCAATTTGTGACATATTGCTACGCCCTTATAGATCAGCATCAATAAATTCCAATAAGCTAAAGTATAGATTTTTTTAAATGATTGCAGCAATTAATATAATTGAGTACTATATATATTTATTTAAGTTTATTTACATAAAGGATTAAACATGAAAAAAATATTATTTTCTTTAATTTACTTTTCTTTATTATGCCTTTTAATTGGCTGTCAGCCGCAAGTTATTCAACCTCCTTTACCAACTGCCGCCTCTTTTCATAAACCAGGGGTAAGCCTTGAAGATACCCAAAAAGCGCTTAGTGATTGCTTCCAAAAGAGTAAAAATAACATTATCAATTACACCTTGGACGATGCGGCTAAAAATAACGTAAATGTAAAAACAAGTTTATGCATGAACAATTTGGGTTTTACATTAGACAAAAATGCCCATATTTTCTTTAGACCTGTCGTTACTCCAAGAGGGTGGTGGTAGCAATAAATTTGGCCTGAGCCTTATACCGCATTTTCAATGGCAATTTTTTGATTGTTTAATTGTTTTAAGCGCCTTTGGTCTTCTGTTACCAATGCTCAGCGATTAGTCTTTATGCACGAGCCCAGTTGATAGAATATTTGGCATTTATTTCACAGCTTACCAATGACAATATAGATACAAAGACAAAGAACATAATTGCCATACACCTTAGCATCATTTTAGCCACTTTTTAACTGGCATTAGCGGTTGGTTTAGATGTCATCAAGGTTATTTTAAGCAAAAAACCGCCTCATAAAGGCGGTTATGTTTAATGTAAAAATAATATGGTTAGCAATTTAAGCTATTGGCAGGCATATAGTTTAGCCTAATCTTATTTCTTTGCTTGTCTGCCAATGCTTACAACTCATTATTAAGCTGCCATTACATCCGTTTTACCACTTATTCTATATCTTAAATCATGTCTAAAAATTTCAATCGTCCATGCCCAAACTAGGTGCCCGAAACTTTCTGAAAATAATTCGTCAAAAGGCAATTTCCAAATTGGCGGCGCCCAGCCACCGACTGGTAACACCAAGCCATGAAAACCGATTGTCACGACAACACCAAATAAAAGACCTTGCCAAAGTTTAACTTTTGGAAAAATTTCAGCGGCGATACAGTAAGCAACAGCAAAAACAATCGAAAATAAATAATGAACACCTGATATGCCCCAATTAACTATATGATCTGAATAGTGATAGATCATATTGCTGGAATCAATACCAAAGCTTTGCAACACTTCCGCAGGTGGGATCAATCTATCGGCGGTGCGTGGAGGCAGAACACCTTCAACTCCAGATTTAACAAAACCTGATATAATGCCTCCGGCTAAACCGACAATTACAGCAACGCCAAATAGCCGATCTTTAGGGTTCGTTCTAACAAATAATGATGTCATAATATAACTACTCGCAGATGAAATATAACCCATCAATATCCATATTTAGCTTAACCGCAAGTCACAATAAAGAGAGCAAAACCAGTCATTTACCTCAACTTACAGCTTGCCAATATTAATAATGATGTTTAGCCGCACCTTGAATAGATTATTTTCGCTCCATATAGATCTGCAGTTACAATATTTTAGGATTTAAATTATGAACCGATTTCTTTATCTCATTATTGGTGCGCTTATTGTCGTTGTTATTGGTTTTGGTTACTACACCTATAAGCAAGAAAAACAACCATCAGGCATTGAACTAAAACTCGATCAAAACGGCGTTTCGGTCGATCAGCATTAAAAAATGTTGAGCAGATTTTTTTAAGTTACTGCCCAACATTTTTTTCGTTAATAGTGCCCGAACTATAAGATTTAGGGCTAAACCTTAAATCTTATTTATGAATAGAATACAGGCAAAGTGTTTAATGAGAGCTTATAATAAATTGCATTGGCGTCTCCCCCAACAGGAATAGACCATTGCGTAGCTGGGGCAATGTCTTTTAAAATGCCTATTGGAAAACGTCCCTCACCCGGTGATAAATGTAACGCATCATGATTTGAAGCAAAAATAGTTTGGCCAATATTAACAATCGTTACGTCTAATGGCTTTACCAAAGCATCAGCCATAAACATTACGTCCCCCCCCTGCATTGGTCGAACTTTAATATCGCCGTCTTCTCCATTTGTATTGTCATACATGCCCTCTTCGTATTGTGTTGACACGTAACCAATAAATACAACTGCATCAGGATGATTAATTGGAACAAGCAATCTATTCTTTGTTAATGCCAATAAATTACCTCCTCGCAAATTAACACCAGCTTTTACGGGATAGTTATTATCTATATAAGCCTCAGTTACACCTTTAATAATCATATTAAATTCCTTTTAAGTAAATTTCATTTCGCCTGACCTGTTTTTGCAGCGGCATTTTTAATTTTATATTTTGTATCTATACAGTAATTGTGACTATATTCACGTTTTGTTCTATAACCGCAATTTATATAAGAAGTTTCTGACTTATGCTTTGTCAAGCCAATAGGCTGTTTGTAAAAGGCAACCAATGTGGCTGCCTTTATATATTTTAAAATATGGGCTTACGCTTTATAGCGTGGCAAATTTACACTTGTATCAATCCAGTGGAAAAGTTCGATGGAAAGTTCACCAGATATATTGTGTTTTGCAGGGCCAGTCATGAGATAAATACCGATGGGAAAACGACCTTTACCTGGTGTTTTATGGAATGTGCGATTGGCGGATGCATAAACAATTTGACCATAATCCTGCTGGCTAAACTCCAAAGACGCAAAATCACTAATAGGAAAACCGCAGATAGGTCTATAAAAATTACCCATTTTATCGCCATCTTGACCATTACTATTATCTAAAAATTGTTCCATGTGCGTAGAGTTATACATTACCTCAAGTTCAGGATCACCAACATATTTTTCTAGCGTAATGCCAGCAAAACTGGCTGCATCTGGATGCTCGATAGGCACCAAATAGCGTTCTTCTGTATAGGCAACCAACATATCAAAATCGAGCTTGATACCACCTTTTAAACCACGATTTAATTCTGGGTAAGTATAACCAATTGATAAATTTGTAGTTGTCATTTTAAATTCCTTTTAAGTAAATTTCGTTTTGCCCGCCTCGCTTTAGCAGCGGCAGTTTTTAAATTTGGCAGTTTAGATCTATGCAGCAATTGCGGCTATATTCACGTTTTGTTCCATAGCCGCAATTTATATAGGAAGTCTCCAACCTATGCTTCGTTAAAAAAACTAAGCAGATATTTTTATAATTTGCTGAGAATTTGGCTTCAAGCATCGCCTTTACAGCAACGCTTTATCAGCATAGCGCCAACCCAAAATTAGCGAAAAATCGGCGCAATTTTGCTTACATCAATTTCATAAACAATTTCATTTGGATCACGGCTTGGATCCGTATTATTATTTTTTTTCACACTTGTTAAAGTGCCAATCGGAATGCGGCCAGTGCCTGCTGTTGTATGAAGAGTTTCAGGAAAAGACAAGTAAACTTGCTGATTGAGATTTTCAACTTTAACATCAAATTCTTTGGTTAAATCTGACGCAAAAAATTGAAAATTTTCATAAATCCGGACATAGACTCCTTTATCACCATCTTGACCATTGGTGTTATCTGGATCATCCTGACTTCCTATACGACCAGCATAAACAATACCATCAGGATGCCCTAAAGGCACAATTAAACCATCTTCAGTCAAAGCAGTGCAGTCACCAGGACTGAGTGCCACCCCGCCTTTAACCAAATAACGTCCTTCACTGTTGGTTTGAATAATATTTGCCATTTTAAATTCCTTTCATTTAAAACACACGCTAGCTTTTATAACAAAAGCCTTTGTAGTATAAATTTCATAACTGCTAAGTTTTGAAGGCGTCTTAGCAATTGCGGCTTAGTTCATGTTTTGTTCTTTAGCCACAATTTATATAAGAGGTTTATGACATATGCTTCGTCAACAAAAAAATTGACAAAAATATTTTTTATGAAAACCGGCGAGGAGCGTTAGTTTTGGCGCAAAAATGGCGCACCAATGCATTTAAAACCATGCGGGCAGCGCCAATTAAATTTTCAAGTTCAACATCATTAATAATCACATATTGCAAGGCGGCATAAAGATTTTCATGGCCATTATCAAATTGCGCTTCTTGTATGGCTTTCATCGCATTTTGATAACGCTGGCGCGCCCTCAACACCCAATCGGTGTATTCTTGCATATTATCGACATTCATGGACTGCCCTGTTTTTTCATAAAATGCACCAGGCGACAGTAGCGAACAGCGATAATCATTGCGGATTTTTAAAAATTGCAGGGCGGCATCATATTGATCTTGGCTTAAACCGTTGGCAGCGCCTTTCATCGCTAAACGGCCAATAAAAGTCGCGGCCATTGGGTTTCTCGCCTCATGAACATTTAAACCAAAGCGGCGCGCCCGCACTTCAATTGCTAATTTATCAATTGGTTCTTGTGGCCCTTTAGCCCTTGAAACACGCCCATTAGGCTCGCGCAATTTGCCATGTATGCGTGGACGACCGCCTCTTTTTTTAACATGTTGAGCATTTGTTTTTGCCTTTTGTTGTGCCATGATCATTCTCCTATTTTTAAATTGATAAATTGCGTTATTGTGGCGTTATTGTGCGGCAGCTAAATATGTTTCAGCCCAGCCTATGCCATCATTTGGCAAAACAAGCTTAGCTGGCACAAGTGAGCCTTGACGATTGGGCATTGGTCCCCAAAGGCTTACCTGCCACTCTTTACGGCTGCGGCCAAAATCTAATATTTTTTGCCAGCGTTGATCATCAAAGCTGCCAATATTGCACTCGCTTGGTAAAGTTTGCGCCTCTTGCGGTTGAAAGCCATCAAAGCGCCTTTGGCTGATAAAACGGCAAAAATGCACAGGGCGATAATCGAGGTTTTTCTGGCAATGCGCCTTAAAATTGGGGATAGCAGCAAGTAGCAAAGCACGGTCGCTCGCATCTAAACGCTGCCACTCGCTAAAACCTTGTTTTTTTGACATATTGCAGTCAGTTGGGTATAATTTCCAAGCATTTTCAAATGCTTGTGGATAGTTTGGCTTTTTGTTTTTAGCTTTTGACGCGAATAATTCTTGTTGTGATTTTTCTTTTTGGTTATCGCCTAAGTTTTCCTGTGGGTCGGAATGCTTTTCCGACAAAGAATAATCTTCTGGTATTTCTTCCAGTTTCTTATAAGGAGTATCAACAATGCAACCCTCCCCCGTATGTGCCCCAACACCCGCCCGTTGCAGCTTGCTACCCTCGCCTTTGCAATTGCTATCCGCGGATAGCAAATTGTCACCCTCAAAATGCAATATATAGCTATTTGCAAGTTGGCGGCCATCATCACCAAATTCACGGTTAATGCTAATCCAGCCATTTTGCTCAAGCCATTGCAATTTGCGAATAACGGTGCTGCGCGCGCAACTGCTTTCTTGGCTGATGCGCTCAAAAGTTGGGAAGCATTTGCCTGTTTTGCTGTTTAAGCAATTGGCTAATGATATAAGCACCAGTTTGGCGGTTGGATCTTTTATTGTTTGATCTAAAACCCAAGCAACAGCTTTTATACTCATGGTCTTGCTCCATTTCTAATTGCTGCACATGCCATATCGGCAAAAACCCCAATGGTTTTCAACGGGCCATTACGCTGTTTGGCCACAATAATTTCCATTGTATTTTGGGTGTCAATTAAGCGCTCGACACGCGCACTTTCCTTGTCAAAATCGGCATATTTTTCGCGGTCAAGATAATAGGCCTCACGATGCAAAAACATAATCGTATCAGCATCTTGCTCAATGGCACCAGAATCGCGCAAATCGGATAGTTGAGGGCGTTTATCACCGCGCTTTTCCACCTCGCGGTTAAGCTGCGATAGCACCACCACAGCAATATCAAAATCGCGGGCAATGGCTTTTAAGGTTGCGGTCATTTCGGCAATTTCATTATTGCGGTTACCGCTATAGCGGTTGCTCGCGCGAATAAGCCCCAAATGGTCAATAATCAACACCGATAATTCAGCGCCGCCTTTGATAAATTCAGCTTTCATCGCTTCAACCTTGGCGCGGATTTGCGCAATGGTAATGCCTGATTGATCGTCAATCAAAATCGGCAAATTACCAATGGCTTGGCAAATTTCTTCCATTTGCTCCAATTCATTAAGGGCAATTTTGCCATTGATAATATGGGTGTAGGGAATATCCATGCGCTTATCAAAAGCAATATCGCTTGCCATACGCGCCGCTAGCTTATCCTTATCCATTTCAAGCGAAATAATACCAACGCCATGCTTGCCAGATTTAGCAACAGCACGGGCAATAGCGGTGGCAAAAGTGGTTTTACCCATCGATGGGCGCGCACCAATTAAAATTAAATCACGTTTTTGAATACCACCGGTAATCGCATTTAAATCAACAAGCCCCCAATTTAAACCTGTTAAACCATTGTTAGAGCTCGCTGCTTTTCTTGCAGCAATAAAAGCACTTTGCATGGCGCGTGAAAGGGATGTTCTAGCATTGCTGCTAGTGGATTTACGGCATTTTACCAAAATATCATCAAAGGCTGCAACAGTTGAAGAAACAAGCCCTTGAAGCGATGCTAACGGGTCTTGTGCAGCAATAGCGATATTTTGCGCGTGATCGGATAATTGCACCCTGCCCCATTGTTCAAGCACGCGCATTGCCCGCTCTTCAACACTCGCAGGACGGGTAATGGTGCTCGTGGTAAGGCGCACCAAATATTCTGCCCAATTAACAAAGCCACGCGCTTTTAATTGTTCTTCAACCCCTTGCGGGCAGCCTTTTACAATAATTGGCAAAGTGGTTGATTGATAGGTATCAAAGCCGCGCTGCATGGCATTAAAAACACTTTGATGCAGTGGCTCAATAAAATTTTCAGCCGATAAAATAGCCGATGCCTTGATGAAACATTCTGTTTCCAATAGGCAACCACCTAGCAAATCTTGCTCGATTTCAGGTATAAAAGCGTTTTGATTAACCGATGCATTTGAAAATTCGGCCATAAACTAATGCTCACTTTTTTTAAGGTTAAAACGACCCATTTTTTGCGAAAAATGAGTGGCGGCCTCATGGTCAAAATTGCGGTTAGAAAATGTAGCTCCATCCATTTTATTTTGCTGTAGGACGTGGCGTAATAATGCACGCCCTGCCGGTGTTACTGGCAAATGCACAAGCTTGGCCTTGGCATCAAGCCCCGCTAATAGCCGCTTTGCCGCTTGTGAAAATGTTTCACTCATTGCGCCACCTCAACTTTATTAATATCCAACTTATTGGTAGCAGCAAATAAAGGGATAAAGCGGTATAAAAACCACTTATAATTTTGGCTTTGTAATTTTTTAGGCTTTGATAATGGGTTAAGAATTGAGGGATCAGCGTGCCAATGCTCGCTTTCATATTGTTTTTAAAGTTATTTTTAGTAAAAAGTTTGAGTTTATCTATTTCAGAAAATCTGAGGTAATGAGCAAGAAAATATTGTACGACTCGTTTTTTCATAGTTGGATAATAGTTGTATTTATCCAACTTTGCAAGTGTAATTTTCCCTCTTTTAAAAAAGTTGGAAATATCCTATAATGACAAATATGGAACAATTACGTAAAATTATTGCAGCACGCTTGCAAGCGCTCAATATCGGTGCAGTTGAAGCTGCCACTAAGGTTGGGCTTGAAAAAGGCTATATTCGAGATTTCCTATCGGGGCGTAAAAAATCCTTTAGGAACGATAAATTTGCGCAATTAGCCCAAGCGCTTGAGTTAGATATGGCAGAGCTTTTAGAGGCAAGCACACCAGAGCAAGCCGCAAGGCTTAGCCTTGACGCGCCCAATGCTAAAATAGTGGGGCCCATCCATTTTGATACAAGCCGCAAAATCCCTATTTATGGCCAAGCGGTTGCAGGAGTTGATGGAGAATTTTTGCTCAATGGCAACGTGCTTTATGATGTTATATGCCCACCACAATTATGTGATGTAAAAGATGCTTATGGCGTTGTGGTGAGTGGAGACTCTATGTCGCCGCGCTATGAAGATGGTGAGGTGGTTTTTCTCAACCCGCAAAGGCGTGTAAAGCAAGGCGATTATGTGGTGGCGCAAATCCAAATGGATGAATTTTCAACCCCTCATGCTTTTGTCAAACGTTTTGTGCGCCACAATGCGCAAGAATTGGTGCTATCACAATTTAATCCGCCAAAGGAATTGCGGTTTCCTCATGCCCAAGTGGTTTCCGTGCATTTTATTGCTGTTGCAGGCGAATTGTAAAAATTAAGCATTATGAAATGTGATAGCAAAGGTTGGCAATCGGCAATATAAGTTATGGCGCGAAAATGCGGGAAATTCTTTATATTTCTCCCGCTTTATATTTCTCCTTTGGCTTGCCACTCTTCAATGCTCATACGAATGGTGGCACCAATGGTTTTAATCGGCTCTGGTGGGCACCATTTGGGATTACTGGTTTTTAGCAAATAGCGCATTTCTTCACTATCAACATTGCAAGCAAGATCCGCAAGATAAGTGCCAAGCATCGAACTTCGTGTTAGCCCGCAGCCATCCCCCACTGCGGCGGCATAAATATGGGGGCTTTTTTGAAAAAAGAATGAATCGCCATTCATCGTAAGCGGTATCATACCACCATAGACATATTCAAAATTAACATGTTTTAAACTTGGAAAGCGATTTTCAAAGGCTTTGCGCAATTGTTTCCGTGCTTTAAAAACCCGTTCTGGCGACAGGGTTAAATGGGTGGGAAACGTTAAGCCATTGCGCACAAAAATGCGGTTGGTTGACGTAAAACGCACCGTAGTACCTGCCGCATGGGCAGAAGTGCAACCCCATGGCGCAATATTTTTAATCGATGCGAGTTCATCCTTATTTAATTCACGGCTAAAAGCTGCAAAACTACCTGCAGGCGTCATACGGCCTTTTTTCTCAATATCAAAACGATCTATAAAAACCCCCGCCAATAGTAATAATTGCCCAGCTTTTACGGTTTTGCCATTGGTGAGGCTTATGGTTACCACTTTGCCATCATCAAATTTTAAGACAGGACATTGTTCAAAAACATCGACATTTTTTGGCAAAACACTGGCAAAAGCCCGCACCGTTTCAGATGGATTAATAAGGCAAGTGCCAGCCGTATATAAAGCGCGCTTATAATAATGCGTACCCATACGCGTGACTAATTCGTCATGCTCGATAAATTGGCTTGAAGCACCAATTTGATCAAGGATTGCTGCCATTGCATCAAGATTTTTTAAATATTTTTGCTCATGGCCGGCAAGATATTTGCCACAATCCAGCCAATCAATTGCAAGCTGATGGTCATCTTTAAGCTTGCGCAAGCGTTTGATGATGAGGTTATTTAAATAAAAGCGATATTTATGGTCGGCAATCGTAATCCCCGGCTCACCAAAAGAATGAGGAACATCAATTAAAAACCCAGCATTGCGCCCACTATCACCCATACCAATTTGCAAGGCTTCAAAAAGGGCAATTTTTGCTTGTGGTCGGTGCTCGGCTAAGCGGTGGGCAGCGTTAACCCCTGCAAACCCACCGCCAATAATGACAAAATCATAATCCTTTTCCATCAAATCATGATTGGTAAATGAATGGTTTTTAAAACGTGACAATTCAAACCAGCCAAGATCTCCTGCCTTGGCTGGGAAACGTTCTATCTCTTGCATTATTCCTCCCCATCGCGCTCTAGAGCGCATTTCGATCTAATTGGATCAGATCGGAACTCTAATCCATTGTTTATAAAGCGTTTTTTGCCCGAAAACCGCTTCACACTTTTCTTAAAAAACGCTCTAAGACGCTGAAATATCGATCCAAATGGTTTTTAATTCGGTATATTGGTCATGAGCCCATTGCGATTTATCACGCCCACCAAAACCAGATTCCTTATATCCGCCAAAGGGTGTGGTGGCATCGCCCTCGCCAAAGCAATTCACCGTCACAATGCCAGCGTGAATTGCCTTTGATAGGGTAAATGCATGACGAAGATTTGCAGTATAAACGCTAGCCGCTAGCCCATAAGGCGTATCATTAGCAAGGGTAATCGCTTGGTCTATAGTGCTAAAACTGGTAATGGTAAGAATTGGCCCAAAGATTTCTTCCTTAAAAAGCTTGCTTTGCGCCCCAACATTATCAACCACCGTTGGAGATATATAAATATCGTCTTTCGCCTCTCCTCCGGCGATAAGATCAAGATTTTCTTCCTCAATAGTTTTAATGAAAGATAAAACCTTGTCATAATGGGCAGAACTTACCAAAGCCCCAAGCCGATTTTGAGGATCTAAGGGATCGCCCATTTTCCAAGCTTTCATATGATGCAAAATGCGCTTCAGCAAATTATCTTTAATTGCTTCATGGACAATAAGGCGTGAGGTTGCCGAGCAGTTTTCACCCATATTCCAAAAAGCACCGCTTACAATTTGTTCAGCCACCGCATCAATATCGCTGACATCATCCATAACCACAGCAGGATTTTTGCCACCACATTCAAGCACAATGCGCTTTAAATTGGAGTCAGCGGCATAATGGAGAAATAGCCGCCCCGTCTCTGTCGAGCCGGTAAAGCTTACCATATCAATATCCATATGGCGGCCAATCGGCTCACCCACTGCTCGCCCACCACCTGGCACAACATTGATGACGCCGGCAGGAATACCAGCCTTTTGCGCAAGTTCTGCCAGTTTTAACGCGGTTAAAGTGGTTTCTTTAGCCGGCTTAATAACTAAGCTGCACCCTGCTGCTAAAGCAGGGCCAATTTTCCATGCAAGCATAAGTAAGGGAAAATTCCACGGCAAAACAAGACCAACCACTCCAATTGGCTCACGAATAATCATGGCAATTTTTTCATCCCCCACCGGTGCGGTATTGTCGTAAATTTTATCAATTAGTTCGCCATGCCAACGCAAAGTATGAATAGTATCTGGCACATCAACACCAACACATTCGCTGACTGGTTTACCGCTATCCAAACTTTCCAAAACTGCCAATTCTTGCAAATGCTCTTCAATAATATCGGCAAAATGCAAGATAGTTGTTTTGCGCTCTAACGGGCTAAGCTTACTCCATGTTCCTGCATTAAAAGCATGACGGGCAGCTTTTACCGCCAAATCAACATCGCCATTTGCACAATCGGCAATATCAGTGATTTTTTCGCCGGTGGCAGGATTTACACTCAAAAACCTATCGCCCGATAAGGAGGGTTGAAATTGCCCATTAATAAAAGCATCTGTTGGATATTTTATAGAACGCGCAAGGCTATAATATTGGTCGCGAGTTAACAGCTCCGTCATCTTATGCCCCTGCTTCAATGGCGCGAATATCGGCTTTTAATGCGGCAATAATATCGCTAAGGCGTTGCTTGGCATTGTCATCAAGCCCCAATAATGGCGCACGCACTTTACCGGCATAAAGCCCTGCCAATTCGCAGCCATATTTAATCGACTGCACAAATTTGCCGCCATCAAGAAAATTCATGAATGGCATCATTGCCGCCATGATTTTACGACCCTTGGTGAAATTACCGTCAATGACGCAAGCCTTATAAAGTGCAATATGTTCTTTTGGCAAAAAGTTAGAACCGGCGCAAACCCAGCTTTGCGCGCCCCAAGCAAAAAATTCAAGCGCCTGATCGTCCCACCCACATGACATGGCAATATTGGGATATTGGCAAGCAAGAAGGTGCATTTGATTAACATCGCCTGAACTTTCTTTAATCGCCCTTACATTTTTAGAAGCGCTTACCAATTTGAAATAATCATCGCCCATTGATACCGACATGCGGCCTGGATAATTATAAAGCATGATGGGTAAATCAGCCGCTTTATCAATGGCTAAAGCATGGTGGGCGTTCTCAGCCTCGGTTGGCAGCGCATAAGGTGGTGATGTGATAAGAATGGCATCAGCCTTGATTTGTTTGGCATGGCTTGCATAAATAACTGCGTCTTCAGTGCGAATAGCACCAGTGCCAATAATCAGTGGTGCGCGATTGCCGATAATATCTTTGGCGGTTTTGGCAAGTTTAATGCGCTCCTCTTGGGTTTGCGCATAATATTCGCCGGTTGACCCACCAATAATTATGCCATGCACTTGCGCTTCAATAAGGCTTTCAATAATATTTGCAAAAGCTTGCCAATTAATCTCGCCATTTTCATCATAAGGTGTGATTGCCGGGGTGAAAATACCTTTAAAGTCCATTTTTTCCTCCAAAAAAAGTATAAAAGCTTTCTATTCGCTCCCACAAGGGTAAGAGCGTTTAATGATTGTTAGATTTTTTAAGGTTTAAAGCGCGTGAGCTAAGTTATAGCTGGTTAATGTCAGCTTTCATGCTATGGGGCATGACAAACATTTCCATTCTTTCACGCGACAATTCCCAATGCTGGAAAACCAGCGCCACAAAAGCATCTTCATCGCGGGCAATAATTGCGGCGATAAAACCATCATGATGGGCAACCGCATCTTGCACTCGTGACGTCATGTCTTGACTGCTATTTTGCCGATAAAAAACACAACCAATGCGGCTATGATCAATCAACAAACGGCCAAGGCTTGCTTGCAAATAAACATTTCCCGACATTTCACCAATAATCTCATGAAAGCGATTATTAGAAAGTACCATATTTAATGCATCATGATCCTTGCTAGCTTTGGTAAAGTCTTCCTGTGTTTTTACCAATTCAGCAAGTTGCTTTTGTTTATAATTATGAACAGCAAGACGACCAATTGCCGCATAAATCATTGGCGCCACCAGAAAAAAATGGCGTATTGTTGAATGATTCATTGGCGAAACACGCGCACCGCGATTTTCTCGCAACTCGACATAGCCCTCTCCTGCTAGCCTTTGCAGCACCTCCCTAACTGGCGTTCTTGAAAGACCATATTCCTGCCCCAACCGAATTTCCTCAAGGTCTTCATCAGGATCAAGCTCCATTGTTAAAATCTGGCGCTTAAGGTCTTCATAGAAAATAGTTTTTCCGTTTTTCATGCTGCTCAACCATTTTATAAACTATCAAAGGTTTAGCAAACTATAGCCTACATTACGACTTTTTTTTTCATCGTCAAGCATTTTGTATATTTTCATAATACATTTTGTATAATATAGATATTTAACGGAGGATATTTCAAGTTTGGATAGGGGCATATAAAAGCAAAGCACAAACTTGATTCCATTTTTCACCGTTTAAAAATCTGCTGCATGTTAGGGAGAGACGATGCACACCCCATCACATATGTCATCAAAGGCGACGATCATTGGTCTTCTTGCCATTTTAATGTGGGCTATCATGGTCACATTAACCGCCTATACCGGTGCGGTGCCGCCATTTTTATTAACCGCTATTGCACTGTTTATTGGTTCTCTTCCGGCAATTTTGAAACTTATACTCCACCCGCAAAATCTTAAATTGCTAAAACAGCCACTTATCATTTGGCTTATTGGCATTGGCGGCTTATTTGGCCATCATTTCTTTTATTTTACTGCCCTGCGCAATGCCCCACCTGCCGAGGCGGGTCTTATCAACTATCTTTGGCCATTATTAATTGTGCTTGGCACTGCCTTTATGCCCAATGAAAAATTGCGCTGGTTCCATATAGGCGGGGTTATCCTTGGCTTTTGTGGCACAATCCTTGTGGTTAGCAAAAGCGGTGGCTTAGGCTTTGATAGCCGCTATGGTTTAGGCTATTTGGCCGCTATTTGCAGTGCAACTATTTGGGCAAGCTATTCCCTATTGGCACGCCGTTTCAACCGTATTCCAACCCTGCTTGTTGGTGGATTTTGCTTTATATCAGCGATTTTATCGCTCATTTGCCATTTTATCTTTGGTGAAGCCAATATTTTACCACAAGGTTTAACCCAGTGGAGCGCAATGATTGCCCTTGGCCTCTTTCCTGTTGGTCTTGCCTTTTATTGTTGGGATTATGGTATTAAAAATGGCAATATCCAAGTACTTGGCACCACAAGCTATGCAACCCCGCTTTTATCGACACTGCTTTTAGTGCTGTTTGGCATCACCGAGCCAAATTGGAAAATTTTGGCCGCCTGTATTCTTATTACCTGCGGCGCGGTTCTTGCTTCCAAGGATATAATTTTTAAAAAGCGAAAACGTGAAAGCAATAAATAAATAAAGCCTAAAAACCTAAATTTCAAAAATTGATAGGTCATAACTATCAGTAACTTATCATTCAAAATTTACATTATACAATATGTATACAAAGGATTTCAATCGGAAAAAAATTTTTAAAACTAACGGAGGAGGATAAAATGGAACAATCGACTATATCAATTGAGGACGTGCCGTTAAATGCGTTTCACCAACGTTTAACCATTTCGGTTGGCGGTGCATCGCTGATGGATGGTTATATTTTAAGCATTATTGGTGTCGCCTTGGTGCAAATGACCGCTAATTTACATTTAAGCAATTTTTGGCAGGGAATGATTGCAACATCGGCATTGCTTGGGATCTTTGCAGGCGGCCTATTTAGTGGTTGGCTAACCGACAGATTTGGCCGGCAAAAAATAATTTTTGTTGCGCCAATTATTTTTTTGCTATGCTCAATATTGCAATTTTGGACAGATTCACCAACCATTATTTTTCTTTTACGCTTTTTGATTGGCATAGCCATTGCCATTGATTATTCGGCTGCCACCAGTCTCTTTGTCGAATTTGTTCCCAAAAGAAATCGCGGCGGTCGTTTAGCCGGCTTTACAATTTTATGGTTTACCGGCGCTGCCCTTGCCTATATTTTTGGTGACATTATCATGCGCTTTACGGGTGAAAATGGTTGGCGCTGGGCGTTAGCAAGCTCGGTTATCATTGGCATTATTTTGTTAATCTCGCGATTAGGCACTGTTGAATCGGCGCGCTGGTTAATTACCAAAAACCGCAGCAGCGAAGCCCTTGCCATTATCAAAAAAATCTATGGGGAAAATTTTTCGCTTGCCAATTTGTCAAAAGATACGGCAATGAAAAAACTATCCTTAGGTGATATGCTGCGCATGGGTTATGGCAAGCGCTTGCTATTTGTGATTATTTTTTGGACTTGTGCGATTATTCCTGTTTTTGCCGTTTATGCTTTTGCGCCAAAAGTATTGGATGCATTGAATTTAAAGGGCGATTGGGCGGCCTATGGCTCGGTTGTTATCACGCTATTATTTGTGGTTGGCTGTATTGTTGCAACCAAATTGATTGATGTCCTTGGCCGGCGCAAAATGCTCATTCATAGTTTTTTATGGTCGGGTTTGGCATTGCTATTATTGGGTGCATTTTCTAATTCTTCGCAACTTATTGTTTTGATCTTATTTGGGGCTTATGCTTTGTTTATTGGCGGCGCCCAAGTATTAGAGCTTGTCTATCCAAATGAAATATTCCCAACCGAACTTCGCCCCTATGCCATGGGTTGGGGTGTTTCAGCAACGCGCATTGGCGCTGCTATTGGTACATTTTTGGTGCCAATATCGCTTGAAACTATTGGCATTGGCAATACCATGTATGTTGCTGCAGCGGTTACAGCAATTGGACTTATTGTTTCTATCGCTTGGGCACCTGAAACTAAGGGGCTTGACCTTGATGATGCCGGAAAATTGTAAGCTCTAAAACGCAAAACCACACAAAATGACGGCTAGTTGATAAACTAACCGTCAAATCAAAGAGCGAATATATAGGGTGCTTATCGCCTATTGTGGGGCAGGTTCAAGGCCGCCCATGCGGCAAACCTCAAGCCACTCATCTTCACGCACCGGTTGCACCGATAGGCGCATAGACGTAACCAGTGCCATATTTTCAAGCTTAGGATTAGCCTTAACCGCTTTTAGCGTCACCGGCTTTGGCATATCGCAAACGGCTTTAATATCAACACATTCCCAACGCGGATCATCGCTTGTTGTATCATGATGGGCAAGCGCGCATATTTCAACAATACCAACAACTTCTAACCCTTCATTAGAATGGTAGAAAAACGCCTTATCGCCAAGTTGCATGGCACGCATATTATTGCGGGCAAGATAATTGCGCACGCCGTCCCATTGCTCGCCTTCTTCGCCTTTTGCCTTTTGCATCTCCCATGACCATTTGAATGGTTCTGATTTAAAAAGCCAATATGCCATATGCCTGCCTTTAGAAAAATAAATAGTGGAAAATCAATAGTGGAAAATAAAAGCCGGCAGTCTTTGTTGCCAATAATTGCCGGCTTATTTTAACAAAATAAGTTTAGGGTTCTGCCTTAACTATTTTCAGGATTGTTAATTGCCCAGCGCCAAGGACGAACCTGTGCATCGGCAAAAAGATTGGCTAATGCATAAGGATCATTTTTCATGATTTTTTCAGCCTCAGCTATATCAACAGCTTCCACCACCAAAAGGCTTCCAACGCCATTGCCTTCATGATCTAAAAAAGGTCCTGCAAATTTTAACGTGTCACCAAGGCTCGTCAAATATTCAAGATGTTTTGGGCGAACCTCTTGACGCTTTTCAACATGGTCAGGCTTATCATTCGCAATAATTGCATAAAGCATTTTATTAATCCTCAAATTTAAGTGGCCGTGAAATTAAACCATCCATTGCTTCATCAATACTAATGCGCTTATCAATTAAGGCGGCTATTGCATCAATAATTGGCGCGTCAATATCATTGTCCTTGCATAGCTTAGCAGCAATTGGCGCGGTGGCAACCCCTTCAGCTAAAGGTAAATGATCAAGGCTCAACCCCTGCCCCATAGCAAGCCCATAAGAATAATTGCGCGATTGTGGGCTTGATGCGGTTAGCATTAAATCACCAAGTACCGATAGACCCATCATGGTTTCAGCCTTGCCGCCCAATTTTGTTGCAATGCGCCGCATTTCGGCAAAGCCACGCGTTACCAATGCAGCTTGCGCACTTGCACCAAGACCGCGCCCAGTGGTAACCCCTGCCCCCAAGGCGAGCACATTTTTTAACGCTCCACCAATTTCAACACCGATTAAATCATGCGATGCGTAACAGCGAAAACGCGCCCCAGAAAAAACATGCACTAAATTTTTAGCAAGGTCGGCATTGGTGGCGGCAATGGTAACGGCGGTTGGTAGGCCTTTGGCAACATCGGCGGCAAAACTTGGGCCAGATAAGGCGGCAATTGGATGATTTTTGCCCAAAATATCACTTGCAACATCGGACATGAAGCGCCCTGTTGCCCGCTCAATACCCTTGGCGCATAAAACCATGGGTATATTTTCTTTAATGTCGCTCGCAATATCACTTAAAAATGCACCAAAGGCTTGCGCTGGTATAACCCCTAACAAAATTTCGCCATGGGCAACTGCTGCTTTAACATCAGTTGTGGCAATAATTGTCTTTGGCAATTTTATATCGGGCAAATATTCACTATTTTGTTGGTTAAGATTAATATCGTCAACCATTGCTGTGGAGCGCGCATAAAGGCGCACATCATGGCCTTGATTTGCCGCCATAGTGGCTAAGGCTGTGCCCCATGCACCACCACCCAAAACAGTAATTTTTTTATGCGCCACCTTATTGCTTAAATCACTTTTTGCTTGCGATTTACCATCCATATTAATGCCCCTTATTTTTGCGCCTTATAGTTTTGCGGCTTATGCTTTTGCGCCTTATAGTTTAGCGGCTTATGCTTTTGCACCACGCCTCCCAGCACCAATTAATGGCTCTGCCTTTTGGTCAAGCGGCCAACGTGAACGCGGCGCAGTCTCTAACGGATCAAATAGCTTTTCTGCGGCACGCTCTGCCCCCGCCCATGCTATCATTGCTGCATTATCAGTGCAAAGACTAATTGGCGGGGCAATAAATCCAAAGCCCTTGGCAGCGCAGGTTTTTTCAAGCATGGTGCGGATAGCCTTGTTGGCTGCAACACCGCCGGCAACTACTAATTTTGGGTTGTCTAACTCTGGATAGGTTTCCAAAAAACGTTCAAGGGCGCGGCCAACACGATCTGCTAAAGTATCAGTAACCGCAAGCTGAAATGCTGCACAAATATCAGCAACATCCTTGTCACTTAACGGCGCCATTTGCGTTGCCGCTTTTCGCACCGCCGTTTTTAAGCCGGAAAAAGAAAAATCAAGCCGCTTTTCACCTTTTAACGGGCGTGGCAGGTTTAAACGCGCGCTATCGCCGCTAAAAGCGGCTTTTTCAACCGCTGGCCCACCAGGGTAATCAAGACCCAATAATTTTGCGGTTTTATCAAAAGCTTCGCCAAGTGCATCATCAATCGTGGTGCCAAGGCGCTCATAATCACCAAGGCCTTTAACCAAAATCATTTGGGTATGGCCACCAGAAACAAGCAGCAATAAGTAAGGAAAGCTTAAATTATTGGTAAGGCGCGCGGTCAAGGCATGCCCTTCAAGGTGGTTAACCGCGATAAATGGTTTATTGGCAGCAAGGGCAATGGCTTTTGCAGTCATTAAACCGACAATCAAACCACCAATCAAACCCGGCCCAGATGTTGCTGCCACCGCGTCAATATCATCCAATCGAAGGCCTGCTTCATCAAGCGCCTTTTTGACTAAACCATCCAAAACGTCGACATGGGCGCGCGCTGCTATTTCAGGCACCACACCACCATAGGGGGCATGTTCCTCAATCTGGCTGAAAACGATGTTTGAAAGAATTTCACCACTGCCATCTTCATTTCTTAACACAACCGCAGCAGCAGTTTCATCACAACTGGTTTCAATACCAAGCACTCGCATTTAAGGATTAACCTTTCAAAAATAAAAAAATGGCTACAGATTTTTTGTTATTTATGCAATAAGTTTAAAATAGCCAATGAGCGATCAACAATATTTGCTAAATAAATAATTTATCAATATTTGACCGCTTGATAAAATGCGCTAACTGTTTAATTTTATGCATTTTTATGTAAAACTAATTATTAGTTCTGCTAACATATGCTATAACACGGATAAAATAAGATGCAAACACCTCTTCTAAAAATAGGCACAAGAGCAAGCGAATTAGCATTGGCTCAAGCCCATGAGGTGCGCGATCGTTTGGTGCTTGCCCATAATCTTAGCCAGCAAGCAATTGAAATAGTGCCGATGTCCACCAAGGGCGACCGCGTGCAAAACCGCGCTTTATCGGAAATTGGTGGCAAAGGGCTTTTTACTGAGGAAATTGAAACTGCCCTAACCAATAAAGAGATTGACCTTGCGGTGCATTCCACCAAGGACATGCCAACCATTTTGCCTGATGGTCTTTATCTTTCCGCTTATTTAAAGCGTGAAGATCCGCGCGATGCCTTTATCAGCCATAAGGTTAAAAACTTTATGGATCTCGCGCAAGGCGCAATTGTTGGCTCATCTTCGCTGCGCCGCCAAGCAATGATTCGTCGCTTACGCCCAGATCTTGAAGTGGTGATGTTTCGCGGCAATGTGCAAACACGGCTTAAAAAATTACAAGATGGCGTTGCAGACGCTACCTTTTTAGCGGTTGCTGGCCTTAACCGTTTGGGGCTTTCCCATGTGATTAGTGAAATTGTTGATGAGCGTTATTTTGTGCCTGCGCCCGGCCAAGGTGCCATTGTTATTGAAAGCCGCAAGGGTGACATAAAAACCGATCAACTTGTTGCGCCGCTACGTGATGAAACCACCCATTTAGAACTTGCGGCAGAACGGCAATTTTTAAAAAGTCTTGATGGTTCATGCCGCACGCCACTTGGTGGCCTTGCTAGGGTTAAAGATGGCGTTTTGCACTTTCATGGCATGGTGGCAACGCCCGATGGCAAAGAGTTTTTTGAAGTTAAAATTGCCGGCAATCCACAAGATGGCGGATTAATTGGTGAAGAAGCCGCAATGGAACTTAAAAAAAATGCTGGCGAAAAGTTTTTTAGTAGCTGGTAGGAATGGGATAGCAAAATATGGTGCAAGGTGGTGATAAGGCTAGCAAGACTATTCTAGTAACGCGCCCCATCGAAAGCAGCCAAAAAACGCAAGAATATATTTTAGCAAAAGGCTTTAACACGATTATTGCGCCTTTATCTCGGCTTGAGCCTTGTAATTTTATACTGCCCGAGGATTTATCACAATTTGATGGCCTATGCGCATCAAGCGCAGCGGCATTTTTAGCTACAAGCCATCAAAATGATCCAAAATTTGAAATTATAAAAGAATTACCCCTTTTTTGCGTTGGCAGCAAAACAGCAAAAGCTGCGCAAAATGCTGGTTTTCGCCATGTAGCTGCTATTGCCCAAGATGCAGATCAGCTTGTTTCATTGCTAAAATCCAGCAATTATCAGCATTTTTTATATCTTGCCGGCAAACAACGCCGCCCTGTTTTGGAAGATGGCTTAACCGCGCAAGGCCGGCTTGTTACCACAATTTTAACCTATGAAGCCTTTGCAATGACACCAAATAAAGAAAAAATCGCAAAATCAATGCAATTTGATGCGGTTTTGCTTTATTCAACCCTTGGATTAAATGGCCTTGAAGTCATTGATGGCCATTTTAATCATGCAACAAAATTTTTATGCTTATCAAAGCGCATTGCACAAAGCCTGCCACAAAAATATCAACCACAAGCAATTATTGCCAGTGAACCAACCGAGGAAAACCTATTAAAGCTTTTATAAAAAACGCTATAATTTTAACCCAATAGAGCGTTTTTCCAAAAAGTGTGAAGCGGTTTTCGGGCAAAACGCGGTGTAAACTATGGATTAGAGCGCATATCTGATCCAATCAAATCAAAATGCGCTCTCATCAAAAAATGCTCAAAGGATTTAAACTCTTTTTTCATTTTGCTCGAATAAATGTTATGGTACAAAAATTAAGAATGTTTAATCAACCATAGTTTGGTAAAAGCTTGGTGAAAGCATGTGACTTGATGTAATTTTCTTGATCTTGTGTGAAAATAACGCAATAAGTTAGATATATTTTAAAATGACTACGATATATTTTAATTTGTGTTACATGAACCAATAGCAGTCTATAGCCGCGAAAATGTGAGGAATTATGGCCAGAGCAGATAAAAAACGTCATTCAGGCACAACCCGTAAACCCGCCGCAATAGATCATGAGCCTTTGCCCAAAGGCTCACAAAATGTGCCTGATGCCGAGCCAGTCGCCATGGCACAATTGGCAGCGCCAAAAGCGCAAAATAATCCCACACAAGATGCACCGCAAAAACAACCTGTGCAAGATAGTGGCAATAAAGCTGTCCCTGCAAATGAAAAAATTGCGGCAATTGGTGGCAAAGATAATTCAACTGATAAAGATGATATGACTTCAAAACAAAATTCTACATCCAATATGACTTCAACACCAGATAGCGGCAAAAAAACCGGTAGTGGGCTTTTAGCCGGCGTTGCGGGCGGTGTTATCGCAATTGCATTGGCCGGTGCATTACAATTTAGCGGTGTTATTCCCCCGCTTTCCAATCATGGTCAAGCCGTGTCAACTGGCACCACTGTTGCAACCGCGCTTTCTGATAGCATGCAAAAAGAACTGTCAGCATTAAAAGCTGAACTTTCCAAATTGAAAGAACAAGGCCAACAACAACTTAGCAATGCGAGCAATGCTATCAGCGCTGTTGATAAAAACCTTATTGAAAAGGCAACAAAAGCTGCAGATGATGCGCGCGCGACTGCTAATCAAGCCCAACAATCCTTAAGTGACATTCGTCAAAGCACAAGCAGTTTTGCAGCGCAATTTGATGGACTAAAAGCTGAAATCGCATCATTGAAAGAAAATTTAGCACAAAACATACAAGCAACCATCAGCGCTGATGATCCGCAAATCCGCTCGCTGGAAGGCAAATTAAATGCGCTGGATGAAAGTCTTGCAAGCTTTAAAAATGCGACTGAACAACGGTTTAATGGCATTCAAAGTGACCTTGATAAGGCAAAGCAGCTTGAAAGCGCAGTTAGCCAAAACACCGCGAATATTGCCAAAAGCAACGCAACCCTCGATAGCCTTGCTGTTGAAGTTAAGAAAATTCCTGATCCCTTGGCAGAGCGCGCCAAAAGCATGACCACCCTTATTGCCGCCAATGCGCTAAAATCTGCGGTGGATCGTGGTGGTTCTTTTGTCAGTGAATTGGCAACCTTTGAAAGCCTTGCGCCTAAAGGTCTTGCCCTTGATGAATTGAAAAAATATTCCACTACCGGCATTGCTAGCAATGCCGCGTTAAGCGAAGAATTTAGCAGCGTTGCCGATGCCATTGCTGCCACTGAAAACCAAGTTGGCAGTGACGCTAATTTGGGGCAAAAAGCGTGGAGCTATGCCAAAGGATTTGTCGCTATTCGCCCTGTTGGTAATGTAGAGGGCGATAATGCTGGTGCAATTGCCGCAAGAATGGAAGTTGCAATTAAGGAAGCTGATTATAACCGCGCTTTAAGTGAATGGCAAAAACTGCCACAATCAGCCAAGGATATTTCAGCAAGCTTTATCAGCAAGCTAAAAGTGCGCAATGATATTGATCAACTGCTTGCACAATTGGTCAATTTAACCATTAATCCTGATGCAAAAACAACCCCGCAAGCGCCCGCGCAGCCAATACCTGCTTCTTTACCACATGAAACTGCCCCTAACCATGGGGAGACACAACCATGATCCGCGCAATAGTCTATTTTTTAGTTCTGGTAGCGGCCGGCGCAGGTCTTGCATGGTTTGCCAATTATCACGGTGATGTGGTGATGGTCATTGCTGGCCAACGCATTGTAATGAGTGTATTTCATGCAACATGCGCATTCATTGCTGCGGTTATTATTTTATTGTTCATTTGGTGGATTATCAAATCAATCATAACCGCGCCTTTTGCCTTTAACCGCCATTTAAAAAACCGCAAGCGTGACCGTGGCTACCAAGCCCTTTCACAAGGTTTAATTGCGGTTATGTCTGGTGATGTTGCCAATGCACGCAAAATGTTAAAGCAAGGCAATAAGCTAATTGACGAAAATAAAGAGCCGCTTATTCTTTTGCTTGATGCACAAACCAAACAACTTGAAGGCGACAATAAGGGCGCAATCGAAGTTTACGCCAAAATGCGCGAAAATCCCAATATGCGCTTGCTTGGCCTTAAAGGTCTTTATGCTGAAGCACTTAAAAGCAAAGCCTTTGATGCAGCCCACCAATATGCGGCAGAAGCTGCCCAGTTAAATGCCTCGCTAAAATGGGCAAACCGCGCTACCGTTGAGCAATTGAGCCTTGAAGGGGACTGGAAAGAAGCGCTTAGCCTATTTAACACTTATGAAAAAGCCGCCAAGAAAAATAAAACAGCCGCCAATGATCAAGACTTGCAACATATGCGCGTTGTGATGATGGCAGGCCAAGCCCAAGAAGGCTTTGAAACCTATCCTGATGAAGCCAAGCGCAATGCCTTAAAGGCAGTTAAACTTGAGCCTAATTTTGTGCCAGCGGTTAATATTGCCACGACCATTTTGTTTAAACTAGACGAAGTGCGCAAAGGCAGCAAGATGATTGAAAAATTATGGTCATCAACGCCCCATCCAGATCTTGCCTTAACCTATGTTAATGCTTACTTGGGTGCAAGCGCCTTGGATCGCCTTAAACGGGCGCAAAATCTTGCCCGTTTCAACCCAAAAAATCATGCCTCGTTAATGATTGTTGCACGCACGGCTTTAGAAGCCGGCGAGTTTGAATTGGCTCGTAAAAATGCTTTAATCATTGCTAAGGAAGCACCAACAGAAAGCACCTATCTCTTGCTTGCGGACATTGAAGCGGCGCAAAGCGGCAATGAGGGTAAAATGCGTGAGTGGTTGCAAATGGCCCTGCATGCCGAGCCAGATCCAGTATGGATTGTTGATGGCATGATGGTGCCGCAATGGGTTGCTATTTCACCGATAAGCGGTCAAATCGGCACTTGTGTTTGGACGCAACCAACCAAAAACACCCATCAAAATGCACTTGATCTAGACCTATCAAACGATAGCACTATTTTGCAACTTGAAGCGGTGGCACAAACAAGCGAGCCAAAGACGGAAACCAAGTTAAACGCTGATAAAGACGACATAAGCAAAGAGGTTGCTGATATTGCTAGTGCCGACCAAGCTCAGCCGCCTGCCAACAAACCTGAAACCAGTAAAGCTGAAACAATAGTGGTTAAAACTGCTAAGCCGAGTACAACCAATACAAGTACAGGCAAAACAAGTGCAGCCAATGCTGGAAAACCAATGGCGGAAGAAAAGCCGAAAGTTGATACCGCGCCAGCTGCTGCAATAATTATTGATGCCGAGCCAATGGATGACAAAAAATTTGAAGATAAAAGCCATCCAAGCTTCAACCGGCTAAATGTTGATGATCCGGGTGTTGACCCTAAAGATAAATAAAAATAAAACCCGCTTAAGCAATTAAGCGGGTTTATTTTTGGGATAAAAGAAAAAGTGTTCATAACAGATGTACAAAACACAAAATGAAAGCACATAATTAAATGAAAGCATTTGCACCCCGATATGAAGTGTAAGTGCTCTCGTTTCACATTCAAAAATATTATCACTTAAATATCAGCCGATAGATTATTTAACAAATTAGCAACCGGCTAAATTTCAAAACTGTTATCAAATAACGCCCATTGCTTTCATCGCTTCAGCAACCCGCACAAAGCCGGCAATATTGGCACCGGCAACATAGTCACCGGCAACGCCATATTCTTCAGCGGTTGATGCGCATAGATCATGAATATTATGCATAATTTCAGCTAAACGACTTTCAGTTTCCTCAAAAGTCCAGCTATCGCGTGAAGCATTTTGCTGCATTTCAAGGGCAGAGGTTGCAACACCGCCGGCATTACAAGCTTTACCGGGAGCAAACAAAGTGCCTGCCTCAAGGAAAATATGCACCGCCTCGGCAGTTGACGGCATATTAGCACCTTCACCAACGGCAATAACGCCATTTTTAACCAAAGTGCGGGCGCTTTCGCCATTAAGCTCATTTTGGGTAGCTGATGGCATAGCAATTTCACAGGTTACGTCCCAAATATTGCCACCCTCGACATAACGCGCATTGCCGCCCTTTACTTCAGGATAAAGCGAAATGCGGGCGCGGCGCTTTTCCTTGATTTCCTTAATAATATCAAGATCAACGCCTTCTTCGTCATAAATATAGCCATTGGAATCAGAGCAAGCCACAACCTTACCGCCAAGCTCAATTAGTTTTTCCATGGTATAAATAGCAACATTGCCAGAGCCTGAAACAACGGTCTTGCGGCCTTCAAAACTCATGCCCTTGGTAGCAAGCATACGTTCAACAAAATATACCGCACCATAGCCGGTTGCTTCTGTGCGTGCTTGCGACCCACCATAAATAAGCCCCTTACCGGTGATGACACCTGCTTCATAGCGATTGGTAAGGCGCTTATATTGACCAAACATATAGCCAATTTCGCGGCCGCCAACACCAATATCACCGGCAGGCACATCAACATATTCGCCAATATGGCGGTGCAATTCAGTCATGAAAGATTGGCAAAAACGCATAATTTCACGGTCGCTACGGCCACGCGGATTAAAGTCTGATCCCCCCTTGCCACCACCAATCGGCAAACCCGTCAAAGCATTTTTAAATGTTTGTTCAAAGCCTAAAAACTTAATAATGCCAACATTGACCGATGGGTGAAACGCAAGCCGCCCTTATAGGGTCCAAGGGCGGAGTTAAATTGCACGCGAAAACCACGATTAATTTGTACATCCCCGGCATCATCAATCCACGGCACTCGAAAAATAATTTGGCGTTCTGGCTCGCAAATGCGCTCAATCAATGCATTATCAGCATATTCTGGATGTTTAGCCACCACACGTTCCAAGCTGCCTAAAACCTCATCAACCGCCTGATGAAATTCTGGCTCACCGGCATTGCGCTTACGAACCACTTCCAAAACCTGTGCAAGTGTTTTATTTTCAGAAACCGACATTCAATCCTCCCAATGGGTTTTAATTCGGCGCGCATTAAGCGCCCAAACTGATGATGAGATTATAGGAAAAAGCAGTAATTTATATAGACATTCTAGTAATTTATTTAGACATTCAATTGTAATCACGACAATTTTACGCTTCAGCGCTAATTGTCATCAAATGGAATTTACAGATCAAAAATAAGCTAAAAGCTATAAACGACATTTGAATTCTGTCATCATGCTAAATACTATTCTATAATTGTCAAGTTTTAAAAGTTGAATTTTCCGCCAATTATCTTCCCATTGATAATTAAAATAAGTCTAAAAAATATTGTAAAAACAATAGATTAAATTATACTTCTATAAAAAAGGCGCGTATTGTTTTTTTGCGGTTTTACTTCACCTTTTAGAGCGTTTTTTGAAAAGTGTGAAGCTGTTTTCGGACAAAAAACGCAGGTAAACAATGCATTAGAGCGCCGATCTGATCCAATCAGATCGAAATGTGCTCTAAATGCCTATGCGCAAGATATGACAACCATTGCGGCGATATATTTGCCGCCAATTTGAAACGTGTCGCACTATTTGCACTTATGCAAAAGAAAAACAGGCAAAAGGCAGGTTTATTCTTGCTTTTTTTTAATATACGTTTTTATTGGGTTCATAATAATTCAATAAACCGCTAAAGATTTAACCCTAGTCTTTGAAGCGTATTAGATTTAGGTGCATCAAATGTCTGTGCAAAATAACGAGCCTCCAAGTGCTGCTCGCCTTACCGCCATTGCTTTATTGGTGGCGGGAACATTTTTTATGGAAAACCTTGATGCAACCATTATCACACCAACCATACCTGATATGGCCATTAGTTTTGGCACAAGATCGATTAATCTTAATATTGGTGTTAGCGCCTATATGCTAACTTTGGGTATTTTTATTCCGGCAAGTGGTTGGATTGCTGAGCGTTTTGGTGCAAGACGCATTTTTGCTTTTGCGATTGCACTTTTTACCTTTGCTTCGCTTTTATGTGGCTTTGCACAAAACTTGCCGCAATTTGTTATATTCCGCATCTTACAAGGTATTGGCGGCGCGATGATGGTTCCAGTTGGACGCTTTGTTGTTTTGCGCTTTACACCTAAAGAAAAGCTTATTCAAACCATTGCCATACTAACTTGGCCAGCATTGGTGGCCCCAGTATTAGGGCCGCCTATTGGCGGTTTCATTGCCGAGCATGTCGATTGGCGTTGGATTTTTTATATAAATATCCCCCTTGGTTTTATGGCTTTTGTCATGGCTTTATGGCTTATTCCTGCCGGCAAAACCAGCCATATTCCGCGTTTTGATTGGCTTGGCTTTTTATACTCCGGCACAGCTTTATTTTGCTTGCTTTATGGTACGGAATTTGTCGGATATGAAGACGCCAACTTATCATTGATTGGTGGCATTGTCTTATTTGGCTGCATAATGCTTTTTATGGCAATTTATCATATGAAGCGCACTAAAAACCCAATGATAAATCTTGCCACCTTAAAAAATAAAACTTTTGCCGTTGCCATTTATGGCGGATCACTATTTCGCATTGGGGTTAGCGCCGTACCATTTTTGGTGCCACTGATGTTTCAAATTGGCTTTGGCTACGACTCCTTTTATGCAGGCATGATGCTGATGATTGTTTTTGCCGGCAATCTCATTATTAAACCACTTACCACGCCAATTTTAAAGCGCTTTGGCTTTCGCCCTGTTTTGATTGTAAATGGTCTTTTAAATGCGCTGTCGCTTTTTCTTTGTATTTTTATCGATCAACATATGCCATTTATCATCACCGCGCTTATTTTATTTGCCGGTGGTGTCACAAGGTCAATTCAATTTACCGCCTTAAATACGGTGGCCTTTGCCGATACCCCAACCAGTGACATGGCCAATGCAAATACGCTTTTTTCAACAGCCAATCAATTAAGCGTTGGTCTTGGCGTTGCCATTGGTGCAATTTCTTGGCGCATTGGCATTATGCTTGCACCAGAAAACGCCTTGCCTAGCATGCAATTTCATATTGCTTTTGTCATTATCGCCCTATTATCATTAATTGGCCTTTGGGACAGCGTGCGCCTTGCCAAGGATGCCGGCGCCCATGTTACTAGAAAAATAAAATGAAAACTTTATTTTTACTATGCGCCGAATATATTATTTATTAACTAAGTTTTTAAGCACAATAATGCAGTTTTATTTTTATATGATAAAAACTAGATATAGTATGTTAATTTTGATAAAATCATTATAAAAATAATACTTACCTTAAAATTAAAACACCGCATAACAACTCAAAAAATACCAAGCAATGCGGTTTATTGAGTGGAAAAAAAATGATCGCAAATGTCTTAAGTATTGCAGGCACTGACCCAAGCGGTGGCGCAGGCCTTCATGCAGATTTGAAAACATTTTCAGCTCTTGGCAGCTATGGCATGGCAGCCGTCACCGCAGTCGTTGCTCAAAATACGCGCGGGGTTAAATCATTTGTTGCGCTAGAGCCGCAATTTGTTGCCGACCAAATTGATGCGGTTTTTGAAGATATTCATGTTGACGCGGTAAAAATTGGGATGATTGCCAATATAAAAATTGGCGAAGCTATTATGGATCGCCTCAATTATCACAAGGCTAAAAATATTGTTTTAGATCCGGTTATGGTGTCTAAAAGCGGCGATTTATTAATGAACAGTGATGCAGTTGATTTTATCCGTGACGTCATGGTGCCAAAAGCCGCCATTATAACCCCTAACTTGCTTGAAGGCGGTGTTCTTTTATCGATAAAGCCAGATTGGAGCGTTGAAAAAATGCAAGAGGTTGCCCCGGCATTAATGGAGCTTGGTGCCGGCGCAGTGCTACTGAAAGGCGGCGCGTTAAAAGGCAATAAAGCAAGCGACTTACTTTGCATCAATAATGAAACAATTTGGCTGGAAAAAAACCGCGTTGAAACCAAAAACGATCACGGTACCGGCTGCACCATATCAGCAGCAATTACCGCTTTATTACCAACCCACTCCCTTAAAGATGCGGTATTTAGCGCTAAAGACTATCTAACCCAAGCGCTTATTATGTCATCAAAGCTTGCGGTTGGTAAAGGCCATGGCCCCGTGCACCATTTTCATAATATTTGGGGCGAATAGGCAATTTTTGCGCAAACGCTCCCATTGCATCTAAAAAGTGACAAAAGATAAAAGGCTGCTTTGGTTTAAAGACAGCCTTTATTTATTCTGCCCAATGAAACCCTGCCTAAGGTTAGGGCCCTAGTCTTAAATTTTTTGCAAAAGCCAAAGATTTACTATTCGATAAAATAGCCATTGGCAAAAATATAAACAATCCCCTAAAAGACGCAATTTGACGCGCATACCGTCTGCTGGCAACCTTATTTATTTTCAATTTTTTCTTTGCCCCCTTGCCCACTTCAAATATATATTGATTATTCCTAATGTTTAATACTTGACTATTATCAAAAAATTCTTGAATTTTGTCTTTTAACCTTAAAATGCAAGAAAAAAAATCGGCTATTGTTCAAAAAGAATCACATAACGGCCACTCAATTTGAATTTTTTCTGCCTTTATCCCCACCAAACACTGGAATAATTCTTGATAAACCCAAAATTAAATTGGGAATGCATTTTATAAAAATACTAAAAAAGTCAAGTATTTAAGTAAAATCCAATGCAACCATAGCAAGAATTTTTTTAAAATTTCAATTTAATATTTGCCGACTAATAGAATTTGAGTTAAACTTATAGTTGTAATAAATACACTTTAAAGTAGCATGCAACCAAATGATTAAATCAGCGTTATATATGTATCGGTACTATCAACGCTGGTTAAACAGCAGAATTCCCTAATGTTTGATAAGTTTATAAGGGGTTAAAATGCAACAAATTGTTACTAGGGATAAACCAACAGCAAGATTTCGCCCTGGAAAGGGCTACGCAACCATAAGTAGAGACATTGTCCAATGGGCTGTCAATGCACCTTATCTTGAAAGGAGCCACGAACAGGCTTTGGCCGAAAAATGGAAGGCCTCTCAGGATACGCAAGCCTTACATGATATTGGTTCTGCCCATATGCGTCTTGTTATTGCGACTGCCAACAAATTTAAACGTTTTAATTTACCGATGGCAGACCTTGTACAAGAAGGTTATATCGGCCTTTTGGAAGCGGCAACACGTTTTGATCCAGAACGTGAGGTGCGTTTTTCTACCTATGCAAGTTGGTGGATCCGCGCTTCTATTCAAGACTATATTCTTAAAAATTGGTCGATTGTGCGTGGTGGAACGAGCTCAGCACAAAAAGCCTTGTTTTTTAACTTGCGCCGTTTGCGCAACCAGCTTAGCGTTGAAGAAGCGCATTTAACCACTGATGAAGTTTATAAAAAACTATCAACCCATTTTGGCGTATCAGTTGGTGATGTTGCAACTATGGATATTCGGCTTTCCGCATCAGACAATTCGTTAAATGCAACAATTGGCAATGATGAGGATAGTACGGCAACCAAAATGGACCAATTGGTTGATTTAGCGCCCTTGCAAGATATGGTTGTAGCTGACGAAATTGATAATGATCGACGCAGCAAATGGCTAAATGAGGCGATGAGTAGCCTTAATGAGCGTGAATTGCTTATTATTAAAATGCGCCGCTTAAAAGAACAAGCTGCAACCCTTGAATATTTAGGCGAGCATCTTGGCATATCTAAAGAACGGGTGCGCCAAATTGAAAGCCGCGCCTTGGAAAAACTTCGTGCAGCCTTATTAAAGCAGCATGAAGAAGAAATTTTTACAAGCTGCTAAGCAATAGCCTATTTGATACGATTAAACACACCAGATTTTGGAGCATATTTTTGTAATGGAGAACAGAAAATTGCAAAAAAGCTTTCTATAACAAAGAGATTGCTCTAACATTTTATTAGGAAAAACATGTGATGCAAATAAATTAAATGGCGGCTACAAAAAGCTTGCCATTTTTATTTTATCCATGCAAAAAATATTGCCGCATAATTGCCACAGGTAATTTTACAACAAATATTACTGATAGCAAAAACTATATTGGCAATGCCTCATGCAGCCATAAGTCATATACTGCCGTTAATTTAAAATTATCAAAATTTCTCTATTTGATGCAATATTTGTCAAGTGATTTATTTGCAAGTTCATTACCTTGGCGTGCTGATAAAAACAGCCATTTTTGCGCTTCATTCTCATTTTTTTCTATTCCCTCGCCACGCTCATACATTGTTCCTAACAAAAATTGGGCCTCGGCCTCCCCTAATTGAGCCGCTTTTTGAAACCATTCCAAAGCTTCACTATAATTTTGGTCTATTTCATTACCCATATAATATATTCTACCGAGTATAACTTGCGCTATCCTATTTCCCTGACAAGCGGAAAGTGTAAACCATTTAATTGATTGATGTATGTCTTTCTTAACGACTACACCTTTAAGATAAGCCATTCCTAAATGGCATTGTGCATCATCATGTCCTTTTTTAGCCGCAAGCGCAAACCATCTAAAAGCTTTTTTTTTATCTAATCTTACCCCAAAACCGCTTAAATACATAAGCCCCATACTATACTGCGCATCGGTATAATTCTGATCTGCTGAAAGTTGAAACCACTTAAATGCTGCTAGGTAATTTCCGTTTTCATCCCTGCCCACGGCATATGCCTCGCCTAACCGAAATTGCGATTGAGCATCGCCTTTGTAAGCATTATACAATAGGATTAGAGTACCGACTTTTAATCCTTTAAAGGTCAAATAAAAAAATATTAGAAGAATACATATTATTAAAACTAAAGCATAATTGAGCATAGGAACCACTTAAAAAGATCTTAATAAAATTTATATGATTTTATCTTCATATTTAGCAAACCATCTCAAACACATTTAATCTTAAATGTTGAGCATTCTTTAATTAGAACGCATTTCGATCTGATTAGATCAAACCGGCGCTCTAATCCTTTTTTTACATAGCGTTTTTTGTCCAAAAACCGCTTCACACTTTTCAAAAAACGCTCTAAAGCCTGCAGCCTCATTCCTTATTATAATATTGATAAAAGTACGGCTATTCAATTTAAAAAACTATAGCGAGTTTAAAACATAATTACGCAATAAAAAACGCTAAATAGCAGCTTTGCCATTTAGCGTTTTAATGAATTTAGCAGAGACTGAAAGCCTAATTATCGCCCATTTTAAGCGCTTGGATAAAGGCTTCCTGCGGAATTTCCACCTTACCAAATTGGCGCATGCGTTTTTTACCCTCTTTTTGCTTATCAAGCAATTTACGCTTACGGCTAACGTCACCACCATAACATTTAGCGGTCACATCTTTACGCAAAGCGCGAATTGTTTCACGAGCAATAATCTTACCGCCAATTGCCGCTTGAATCGGGATTTGGAACATATGTTGCGGAATAAGGTCTTTTAGCTTTTCACACATGACGCGGCCACGCTTTTCCGCCGCAGTGCGGTGCACCAACATTGACAGCGCGTCCACTGGCTCAGCATTGACCAAAATCGACATTTTAACAAGGTCGCCTTCACGATAATCAGTAATTTGATAATCAAATGAAGCATAGCCCTTGGAAATAGACTTCAAGCGGTCGTAAAAATCAAAAACCACTTCATTTAGTGGCAAATCATAAGTGACCATAGCACGAGTGCCAACATAGGATAGATCAACCTGAATACCGCGGCGATCTTGGCAAAGCTTTAAAATAGCGCCCAAATATTCATCTGGCGTTAAAATAGTTGCTTTAATCCAAGGCTCTTCAATCGAGGTAATCTTGATAATATCCGGCATATCAGCAGGATTGTGCAATTCTTTCTGGCTACCGTCTAGCATATTCATGCGGTAAACAACCGATGGAGCTGTAGCAATAAGATCAAGGTTAAACTCACGCTCCAAACGCTCTTGGATAATTTCAAGATGAAGAAGCCCTAAGAAACCACAACGGAAACCAAAACCAAGTGCGGCGGATGTTTCCATTTCAAAGGAGAAGCTTGCATCATTAAGGCGTAATTTACCCATTGCGCCGCGCAAATCTTCAAAATCTGCCGCATCAACCGGGAATAGACCACAGAAAACAACGGGTTGCGCAGGTTTAAAGCCCGGTAGTGCATCTTCACAAGGGCGGCGATCTTCAGTAATGGTATCACCAACGCGCGTATCAGCAACTTCTTTGATGGACGCAGTGATAAAACCAATTTCACCCGGCCCCAATTCATCCATTGCCAACATTTTTGGGGTAAACACGCCCACACGTTCAACCGGATATTTTGCGCCAGTATCCATCATGCGGATAGTTTGACCTTTTTTCAAAACACCATCAATAACCCGCACAAGCACAATAACGCCAAGATAGGCATCATACCAGCTATCCACCAACATGGCTTTTAGCGGCTTTGTTGCATCGCCTTCCCGTGGGGGCGGTAATCTTGTTGCAATTGCTTCCAAAACATCGGCAATGCCAAGACCAGTTTTAGCAGAAATTTCCACCGCATCACTGGCATCAATGCCAATCACTTCTTCGATCTGCTCTTTAACGCGCTCTGGTTCAGCTGCGGGCAAATCAATCTTATTTAAAACAACGACCAATTCATGGTTATTATCAATGGCCTGATAAACATTGGCAAGGGTTTGCGCTTCCACGCCTTGTGAAGCATCAACGACTAAAAGCGAGCCTTCACAAGCCGATAATGAGCGCGATACCTCATAGGCGAAGTCAACGTGACCGGGCGTATCAATGAGATTGAAAACATAGTCTTCACCATTTTTGGCCTTATAATGCAAACGCACGGTTTGCGCCTTAATGGTAATGCCACGCTCGCGCTCGATATCCATAGAATCAAGCACCTGATCCTTCATCTCGCGCGTATCCAGACCGCCAGTCAATTGAATGAGGCGGTCGGCCAATGTTGATTTGCCGTGGTCGATATGCGCCACGATGGAAAAATTTCGAATATGGTCAAGTTTTGTCGTCATAGAAGCGATTTAGCAGGTGTTAACAATAAAGGCAAAGCCCTTCTTAGCAAGTTGGGCATAGATTTGCAGCTTTTCACAGCTTGCTTGCTAAAATATTATGATTTTTAGGCAAGAACATGCAAAACCCCATAAATATTATCAATGATAAAATCAAACAAGCATTAAGCCAATGGCTGCCATTACGCTCTGGCTGATTTGCCAATGAAGTTACCCTAGATCTAATATCAGATTCTGTGAGATCAATTTCTTAAAATTTTAGTTACTTGCAAAAAGGTTGGTTATCATGACCTCAAACAGGAATACTATTTTATTAAATAGTCAACCCAAGCATCACTATAATTAAAAATTTCAATTTCATCTAATGATTTACTATTTTCAATTATGTCTTCACATTTAATCGTTACATTTCCTGTCAAATTAATCATCTTTTTTAAAATATTATCTAAAGCAGTTGTAAAGACACTTATTTCTGTAAAACTTATCAAATAAGATGCTAATTTAGCATCTAATTTTTCTGTTGAACAACATTTTACATAGTAAAAAATAGTATTTTTTACATTGTTTGATTTTAAATAATCATCGCCAATTAGGTAGATTAAATGATTTTCAATGTTATTTTGTATAAATTCCTTTAATCCATCATAATCCTTCTTATTTTCAAATTCCATCACCTGATCTCCCATTTCGTCGTTATCCCATAGGCAGAGAAATGGTTCTATTATTTGGAAAAATATTTTTTCGTAAATAATCATTTTTAATTCCTTGTTATAGATTTGGAAAAAGCACAACTCATTGCACCGCGATATATTTGCAGTTAGATAAGTTAACAATACCTAAAAACTGAGGGTTTAGGGCATAAATGCATATAATTTAAACTTTGCTGCAAGGCTGTAACCCAGTTGGTGTATAATTTTTAAGGAGGAAATGTCATGACATTTGAAAAAGATATTGCTGATCAGGCTTTTATGAAACGGGAATACGGCTTCCTGATAGAATATTGTCAAAAAGCTATTGGAGAAGACCCTTTAGATTATCAGCCACACGTTAGCATTTCGGATGCTTTCAGCATGTTGAAGATGTATCAAAATGCAATTGATCATGAAAAAATAGCGCTGACATTGCTAAAAGATAATCAACTAAAGGAGAGATATGGAATCTTATATGGTCTTGGTACAGATTATATGAATACTGGATTACTTGATGAAGCCAAATTAGCCTTTATTGAAATTGAAAAAGAACCTTATTTTCAAATAGATTCATATTTTATTCAGCTAGCTATTGCAATCAAACAGGCTAAAATATTGGAGGCTGAACGGTTATTTAAATTGCTGCCTGATGATTTTGTCCGCCATTATATTATAGGCCGCCCTTATACTGATAAAGCCATTTTGCGGCAGGAAATTGACAAGTTGAAAGACTAGGTTCAAGACCCTAGAGGTTTGAAACGTGCAAGGTTTTGTAAAGGTTCGGGCCAATAAAAATACTCTAACGCAATTACTGGATTAAGGTAATTTTCTATATTAAATAAAACCTGTTTCCATTACGAACACTTTATAAATTATAACGTTCTTTTATGACTTCTTCACTATTTAACTCTTTTAACATATCGGTAAAATTTGGTGCTACATAGCCAATTGTATCCCAATCGTTCATTGATGTGCCAAAAGTCCAAACGGATAAATCAGGATGATATAAAATATTACCAAAAGTTTTTGGGCGTAAATCGATAAGTAATGACGATTCATTACTTCTGGAAAGAGGAAGTAAAACTTTAGGAAGGCGCGGGCCAATTTCGTCATTATAAGGTGATGGATTTTGATACCACTCAATTGCATTGATTATGGACTGAGCAGATTCAACCAACAAATAAGAACCTTCAAGCTTTGAACCACTAATATAATCAACTTTAAAACACGAGCAATCATTAGTTTGAGTTGGAGCAACCATTGAATATTCTAGCATAAAATCGATAAAGTCATCGGGTAAATGAGACCCAATCATATCTTCAATTTTCTGTAATTGTTCTCCTGTACTAGGCTCATAAAATCGGGGGCCTGCGGCTTTTCTTTGCAAATAAGCACCGTAAACAATTGGATTTATTGCTTCTAGATTCATTTTGTTTCTCCAACCTTTTCGCAAATATTATTCGTAATCTGTATTAACGTTAAAAATATAGAATTTTGAGACCATTCTTTTCTGTTTTAGCGAAACATAGTGGCTCAAAAAATTAAAGAATAAATTATTTCTGTATATAAGGGGTGATTGGGCAAGGAATGATTTTATAACTAATTTAAATAATACGCCACTTTGATGCAATGATAATTATTCAGGTGGCAGCCAAGTATCTGCGTTATTGTTTAAGCTATAGGGATATTGAAGGGATATTATTGGGTATAGCATCAAGGTTGACCTAATTTAAATCAATCTTTCATTTATAAATTTCACACTCCAAAATATTAATTGATCTAAAATCCCTTTTTTCATCTTTGAAAAAAATATATTCGCTCGCCCTATTTCGCTTTCTACATGTAAAATGTTGAAATTCGTTTACATCAAAAATATAATTAGCTAGGCGTTTAAATTTTTCGATAATGTTATGTTTAAAATTATCATCTAAATATTTTTCTTTAATTATAAGTTGGCAACTATCATTTTCTCCTTGTCTACCAGCATAGATTTTATTGAGAAATTCAAATTGCACGTCATATTCATACAAATAGTCAGATTCTTTTCCAGTACTAGCAATACAAAAAACAGATATTTTATCTAGATATTCATTTAAACTAATCAATTTTTTGTTTACTCTATTATATTTTCTATAACCTTTACTATCATAAATATTAGACTGATAACCAATATGAGTAATATCCAATCCCATATCAGCAAATATTTCATTTGCTTGGTGATTAATTATATTGAATTGACTATCTTTACGGATAGTGCCCCAAAATATATATGAATGAAATAGCATAATCATTAATCCTATTGATGCAAATTAGGTATAGTTTTAATTCTACCTGAACCTATGGCCAAAAAGACATCATTAAGAGTCTTAATTTCAAATTTTAAATAATTTTTATTAGGAAAATCATATTCATCTAATTCATAATCACCACCATATATAGATTTATATATTTCATTTAATCTATAATTACTAATAATACTTGAAAATATTAAACTATATATACATGATTCCTGATGATTTTCTTGATAATAATCTATATAGCTCTTTTTAATGGACCGCAAATTATTATCTAAAAATTTAAATTTAAGTAAATTTGTATATTCCCACAAAATGCTATTATCGTTAATAAAGTCCATAAAAGCATATGCTGAGCCAACGGTTATACATGAGTCAAAATTGCATTTATGGCAAATATTTAACAAAAAACTAGGCCAATCACATACATCAGCATCAATAATCAATTCTTTTTCGAAATTTTTATGTTCTTGTTTTATACGCCTGTAATGACCAATTGCCGATATATAAGAAAGCCTTTCTTTATAAGAAATGCTAGAATGAAAACTTTCAACGATACCGTTTTTTATTATTTTTTTTAGGAAAAATAATTCTTTGTAATTTATAGGATTTACAATCATTCCATAAAATATGTTTTTTGTTTTTTTAGCAACAATAAAATCAATATCTTTAATTATGGTTTTATCATAATAAATTCTTATCATTAAATAGTCGCAGTCCATATCAACCCCATCTATAATCACCTTATGGTAGATAAGATTTCCAAAACTATGCAACATATTGCCTGAAAGGCCATAAACACTTTGATTAGTTATGTAAGCAATCTCTTCACCATCTTTCATGACATTAATGGAGTAAGTAATCATAATATTTCTTAACCTTTTATTTTTAGTTAGTTCTTTTCGCAAATATTATTAGTCAACTACCTTAACGTAAAAATATGAAAACTTGCGACAAATCTAATCCCTGGGCTTTCCTGTTTTAACGAAGCATAGTGGCTCAAAAAATTAAAGAATAAATTATTTCAAATATAACGGTTGATTGGGCAAGGAATGATTTTAAAGCCAATTTAAATAATACGGCACTTTGATGCGATAATTATTATTCAGGTGGCAGCTAAGTATCTGCCTTATTGTTTAAGCTATAGAGATATTGAAGAGCTGTTATTGGAGCATGGCATCAAGGTTGACTTGAATTAAACCAATCGTTCATTTATAAATTTCACGCTCCAAAATATTAATTGATCTAAAATCCCTTTTTGTACCCTTGTAAAAAATATAATCTCCAGCTTTAGTTTGGCTTCTACATGTATAATGTTGAAATTCATTTACATCTAAAATAGACTTAGCTAGGTGTTTAAATTTTTCGATAATGTTATTTTTAAAATTATCATCTAAATATTTTTCTTTAATTACAAGTTGGCAACTATCATTTGGTCTTTGCTTGTCGCCAGCGAAAATTTTATTGAGAAAATCAAGTTGTACGTCATACTCATACAAATAGTAAGCATCTTTTGCATTATTAGTTATATTTAAAAAATATATATTATCTAAATTTTCATTTAAACTAAGCAATTTTTTGTTTACCCTATTATATTTTCTATAACCTTTACTATCATAAATATTAGAATCATAACCAATATGAGTAATATCCATTCCCATATCAGCAAATATTTCATTTGCTTGGCGATTAATTATATCGAATTGACTATCTTTGCGGATAGCGCCCCAAAATATATATGAATGAAATAGCATAATCATTAATCCTATTGGTGCAAATTAGGTATAGTTTTAATTTTACCTGAACCTAAAACTACTGAGCCAGTTTGACAGCATGCTGTGATTTGACTACCTGCATTTTTCATTTTATCATTTAATTTAACATGTTTTATCAGTGCCTTACAATGAATAATTGTCACTTAGCTAGGCAAGACCCTAAAATATAATACGTTAGGAAGTTTTATGATTTATTACCACATTAATGTCATGAAAGACGATAGAGAAGTTGCCTACATAACGGACCAAAACGTTTATGGCCTCTCAGGCAATATGCTGCATCAAATAGGAAATGCTATTTATCATAAATTGATTGTTGAAGGTATTGATATCGACTGCGACTATTTAATGATAAAAATTTATTATGATAATACCATAATTAAAGATATTAATTTTATTATTGCTAAAAAAACAAAAAACTTATTCTATGGAATGATTTGCTATCCTATAGCTTATAAAGAATTATATTATTTGAGAGAAATTATAAAAAACGGTATTATTAAAAAATTTGATCATGGAACTTCTTTTAAAGAAAGGCTTTCTTATCTATCAGCAATTGGGCATTATCGGAGCATAAAACACGAACATAAAAATTTCGAAAAAGAATTGATTATTGATGCTGATGTATGTGATTGGCCTAGTCTTTTATTAAATATTTGCCATAAATGCCAATTTGACTCATGTATTACCGTTGGCACGGCATATGCTTTTATGGAATTTATTAATGATAATAGTATTTTGTGGGAACATACAAATTCACTTAAATTTGAATTTTTAGGTAATAATATAAGGTCTGTTAAAAAGAGTTATATAGTTTATTGTCAAGGAGACTATCAAGATTCATGTATTTCTAGTTTAATTTTATCAAATATTATTCGGGACAAGCGGTTATATGAAATATATAAGAAAATGTTCTTTGATGCTTCAGGATTAAGTGAACAAAGTTGGCCATATAAAGAATTTTTGCATTATGAAAATAGTGTACTTAACAATGTTTTTTTGGCCATAGGTTCAGGTATTATTAAAAAGTACGGATTAGATTGATACAAATAGTGTCTGATAGGCTCTTTTTTCATGTGATGGCAAGTTTAGCACAAATGGAACGAGAATTGATTATTGAGCGCACGCGGGCTAGATTAACAACAGCAAGACAAATGGATCTCATTGGTGGCCGCCCACGTAAAATGACCAACAGCAAATTTAGATCTGCCAACCATCTTTTAGCCAATGGTGTTCCGCCAAAAGATCTAGCCAAAAAACTTTATTTATAAATTTTACGCTCTAATACTCTAATCGAAGCAATATCTGGAATATCCTCAACTTTCTTTCCTTCTTGATAACTATCAATTGCAAAATGTTTTTCAGTAACAAAGTGCTGATACTCATTTTTATCAAGAACGATATTGGCTAATTGTTTAAAAATTGGCAATATTGCTTCTTCAAAATTGTTCGAAATATATTGATTTTTAAGCACAAAATGGCAGATATCTCTTTTGGGATTGGGGCCAACATGATCATATAGTTTAAAATTTTCTTCTCTTATCCCTACCCGAATGTCAAAATTTGATAATATTTCAGATTCCTTACCCGTATAATCAAATGTTACATATGCAAGCTTATCTATTTCTTCATCAAAACAACGAAGCTTTTTAATCACTCTTTGGTAAGTTCTATAACCATTACTATCATACTTCGCAGAGTCATATCCGATATGAGTAATGTTTAAATTTAAATGAGAATATATGTCTTTAATATATTGATCAACGGTGTTGAATTGAACATTTTTACGGATTGCTCCCCAAAATGTGAAGGCGTGATAAAGCATACTGTAAACTCCATTCAATATAACCTATCAAAAATGAGGCAGCCAAGTTGCTTTAAAAGGAAAATCTGGCGCAATAAGCTGCCATTTCGCTCCAATTATTGATGTGTAAATTCTATCCCCCACCAGTGAACTGATCCGAAATTAAATATCGCCAAGTTTTATGTGACAAGGATCGTCACAGTGCATTGGTACCCGCTATTATTAATAAAAATTTTTGTCAACAATACCTTAATTAATTATCCAATAGGCCTAACTTTAACAAAACTATTACCATCGCTAGATGTTGTTGTTAGATAGAAAGTATCTAATTGAGCAAGAATAGCAAAATGTTCAAAAGCTTGAACTTTTTTTATGTTTTCAATTCTATTCATTGGGGTATCACTACCTCCTAATAAAGCCAAAGCAGGGAAATAACCATAGCATTGCCCCATATCTAGCTTACCATAGTGTTCTAGACAACGCGCAAACAAGGGCTCATCATTAAAATCATAAAACTCGATAGATCGTTTCTTTGGTAACATTTGGGATGCGATATGGTCTGGCGTCGCTTTAACCTCTTGTTTATAGATCAAAAAATCTGAAAAAACCATACAGTCAACCAGATTAATTTTGAAATTATATAAAGTACTAGACCAACAATATAAGTCTCCAAATGCCGAATAAGCATAAACATGGACGTCTTTATGATGGAAGTCTTTATCAGCTTCAAAAATTAAGGCTAAAATAGAGCGCATGTCATCTGGGTTACATAATTGTAAACCACGGTCAAAAAATGAACAAAATCCAAATTCATTTAAAAAACCGGCAAATGAGGGTGGAAATATTTCATACATGCGCGTTATAATTTCGGGTGAAAGTTTTTCAATGTCATCAGGTTGTCCATTTGTATCCAAATAATATTGAATGTTTTCATGAAAATTAGTCATAATCGTGTTTACACCTTCCTAATTCAATGTTCATTTTTTCGTTGTGCAATCCATTTTTTTGTATTTTTTTGACTTCATCACGCAAATAATCAACTCTACTCATACCATTTTTATCTTTTGTGGACACCCATTGGCTACCAATCGACCTATTAGCGTTAGAGTCATCTAAAACAGGATTACCATGTTTATCATGACTAAATGCATTTGGATCGCCACCAACCATCATATCTAAAACATGAGTTGCATCAAGATTTTTCATCTTTTTAGCAATGTCAGAAGCAGATAATTTTTGACGTTTTAAATAGTTTTCAAAAGCTTTACGATGGTTAGCTTGCGCTATGGAATTTCTTATTTTATCTGTTCCTCCAGCAGCGTCGATCCTCGAAAAAGCAGCAGCCATCTCATCAACCGTCATGTTATTAATAGCCGCCATTTGCTCGTCTAGTTGCTTTTTAAATTCAGCGGCCTTCCCCTTTTTGGGTCCTGTGTAACAAGGAATTCTCCTTTTATTTGAACCTATTATTCT
This sequence comes from Bartonella sp. HY761, assembly GCF_026743145.1. Taxonomy (NCBI): domain Bacteria; kingdom Pseudomonadati; phylum Pseudomonadota; class Alphaproteobacteria; order Hyphomicrobiales; family Bartonellaceae; genus Bartonella; species Bartonella sp. HY761. Next base: position 488,088 of record NZ_CP104887.1, on the reverse strand, counting down.
TGCACCATCGTTTCGGTCGTTGTTATTATTACCATTTGAATTCTGATTATCAGATTTATCATTATGGTTCGTTGCTGATACAAAGGCAAACGGGTTGAATTTTCCTTTACGGTTATTTCTTCAACCATGCCTTCAGCAATTTGAAGCTGCAACCAATTACAAAAGCGTGCATATTCATGAAGCGAATGAAAAGCATCGATTGGATACCAAAGACAATTTTTCATTCGCCCCTCTATTTAGTCTAATTATCACAATTCACGCAGCCAACGCGATGGTTTTTGCCCTAAAATACGCCATGTGCCAATAAGACCAAAACCAACACTTAGCACCAAGGCAGCAACCAAAACCATAAGCCCTGTTTGCGGCAGTAGTACTGCATCAAGATCCATACGAAAACGTGCCATAGCAAGCCCTGCCGCACTGCCTGCGATGAAGGCAAAAACTGCGCTAACAACGCCTAAAATTATATATTCATATAAAAAGGCGCGAATAAGCACTTTGCGGGTTGCGCCAAGAGTTTTTAGCACCACCGCATCATGGGTTCGACTACGGTTACCGGCGGACAGCGCGCCTGCCAACACAAGAATGGCGGCAAGCAAAGCAATAGAGGCAGAGGCGCGCACACCAAGACTAATTTGATCAATAAGCTCTCTTGCATTGGTGATAATATCTTGCACTGATAAAATTGTCACCGAGGGAAAATCCTTACCAATAGCGCGCATTAATGCCACATCTTCAAGCGTGCCATCGCCTTTTTTAAGCGTTCCCATCCAAATATGCGGCGCACCACGAAAACTATTGGGCGAAAAAATCATGACGAAATTCATATTCATCGAATCCCAATGCACTTCCCGCAGGCTAGTAATTTTAGCCGATATTTGCCGCCCTAAGGCGTTAACGGTTATCATGTCACCAAGCTTTAAGCCAAGTGCTTTTGCTTCATCATTTGACATGGATACTTGCGGTGGACCATCATAATTTTGCGGCCACCATGTGCCTTCTTTTAGTATGGTCGATTGTGGTATATTATCTGAATAGGTAATATTACGGTCACCGCGCAGCACCCAACGGCCATTTTCAGCGACATTGGCATCCTTTGCCTCGACATTATTAAGCGCGGTGATACGCGCCCGCAAAGTGGGCATAAGCCGCAATTCACCCTTGGGATCATTTTGAGCGATCAAGGCACGAAATGCCGGCTCTCCATCGCTTGGAATATCAAGGAAGAAAAATGCTGGCGCATTGATCGGCACGGTATCGCCAAGTTGCCGGCGCAAATTACCGTCAATCGTCGCAATGGCAACAAGCAAAGTTAGCCCAAGACCAAGCGCAAGCACAATGGCACTGGTTAAGGAACCCGGGCGATAAATATTGCCAATAGCAAGGCGCAAAGCAGGCGCGCGGACATGGGAAACCTTTTTGGCAAGATATTGGATAATAATCGCCAATAGCCGCAAAACAATGAAAACACCAATAACAGCAATGATGAAAATAGCCGCCATACGCCGATCATAAGCGGTAAAAACCGCCATGAAAGCAATAGAGCCAAAAATCAATGCGACAATAACAAGATAAAGCCGCGCAATTTTAACCTTGCCAGAAAAGCCCATAGCGCGAAAAAGGGTAGTGACCGGAATTTCACGCGCGCGTGCCAAAGGTATTAACGCAAAACCAAGCGTGGTTAGCAAGGCAAAAACTGCACCATTTAACAGGCTAAGGTAGGAAATTGACCAACCACCAGCCAAAGGAAAATAAGAATTTAATATCTGCCCAACAATCGGCGGTATAATCAGCGCAAAAACAAGACCAATAGCAATACCGATAAAGCTCAACAACACGATTTGGATTAAATAAAGCCAAATAACAAAATTACCCGAAGCACCAAGCGATTTTAGCGTGGCAATCACACCGAATTTGGTTTCAAGATAGGCACGCACCGCATTGGCGACACCAACACCGCCAACCACCAAGGCCATTAAGCCAACGAGGGTTAAAAATTGCGAAAACCGTTCAATATTACTGGTTAAAGCCGGCGTTGCATTGTCGCTATTGCGGATAATCCATAAATTATCAGGAAATTGCTTTTTAGCCGCTTCATCAAATTTGGCAACCTCAGCTAATTTAGCGGCAGGAACCGCTATTTTATAGGTATAGGTAAAAAGACTGCCCGGTTGTAAAAGACCGGTTTGCTTCATTGCCTCTTCTGACAAAAACACCCGAAGTCCTAATTGAAAGCCTTCCGATAACAAATCAGGCTCATTTTCCACCAAGCCTCTGATTTCAAAATTTGTGTTGCCAAGGGTAAGCTTATCGCCAATATTCAAATCAAGGCGCTGGGCTAAAAGCGGCGCAACAACAACACCATAAGTACCATTGATATTTTTGACTTGATCATAAAGATTATTGGAAAATTTGCCATCATTAAGCTTAACTTTGACACTGCCATAAAGCGGATATTTGTCGTCAACCGCGCGGGCTTCAGCCAGTAACTGGGTTTGGTCACTGCTGCGCCGTGCCATGGTGCGCATCCAAAGGCTAGAAGACACATTGCCCATGCTTTCAAGATAGCTTAATTCTTGTGGGGTTGCTTCCTTTTGCGTCATCGAAACGCGCAAATCACCACCAAGCAATATTTTACCTTGGGTGGCAAATTCTTGGCGTATCATATCAGTAATACCACCAACACCGCCGATTGCCGCAACACCAAGGGCAATGCAGCTAAGAAAAATATAAAAGCCACGTAAGCCACCGCGCATTTCACGCAAAGCAAAACGTAAAGCCAGTTTTAAACTGGCAAATTTTGATAAATTATCAACGGCGTTTGAAGCAACCGTAACGCTATCATTTGGCTTCATGCTCATTGCCCTGCTTCAAGTTCGCCATTGCGTACATGGATTTGGCGGGCGCAGCGCGCCGCTAATTGATTATCATGGGTAACAAGCACCATGGTGGTGCCGTTGTCTTGCGCGCGCTTAAATAAAAGATCGGCAATATCTTGGCCGGTTGCGCTATCTAGGTTGCCGGTTGGCTCATCAGCAATAATAATTTTTGGTCTTGGCGCTAAAGCTCTTGCAATAGCAACGCGCTGTTGTTCGCCGCCTGATAGGGTTGCTGGATAATGGTTTAAGCGGTGGCCAAGGCCAACCGCTTCTAATTCCTGGCGCGCGCGATCAAAAGCATTTTTATCACCTGCAAGCTCTAAGGGAACAGCCGTATTTTCAAGCGCCGTCATATTGGGAATAAGGTGGAAGGATTGGAAAACAATACCAATATTGCGGCCACGAAACAATGCCGCTTCATCTTCATTTAACTTTGAAATATCGCAATCACTAATTAACACTTTACCGCCATCAACTTTTTCAAGCCCGGCAAGCACCATTAATAAAGTTGACTTTCCTGAACCCGATGGCCCGACAATGCCGATAACCTCCCCCTTATTAATTGTAAGTGAAATATTTTTCAACACATGGACTTTTGAAGCACCCTCACCCAAGGTTAAATCAACATTTTTTAAAGCCACCAATAAATCTGCCACGAACAACTCCACTCACATAGATTTTAATGCATATGATGATTTTAATGCATATGATTTTAGTTGTAAGCAAAAATAAGCCAAGTTTATGGTTAGCTTTAAAAAATCAACAAAATAATAGTAGCAAAGAAAAATAAACATCAAAATAGTGCAGCCAATCAATGAAGTTTTACACTTGATACTTTGTGAAAAAGCAAAAAAAGTTAAATTAAAGGCTTGTTTATAAAACTATAAATCGCCATAATAATAGCAAGGCATGCTGGAGTTCCGCCAGCGGAGCCTGGGAGTTTAATCAGCGCTTTGCTCTTATTTTAAAATTTATTGAATTTTTGTTATATCTCAAATTTTAAGACAAGATGTATAGGTGTTAAAATGACGGACGAAATATAAATATCAATCCATCATAAAATTGGCATTTTTTAGCATTAGCATACTAAATTGCTTAAACGACCGACACCGGACGGAACGCACGCAAAGGATTATATTATGGCAGATTTTAATAATATGCGCACAACAACAATTGCGCGCGGCGATGCATCCATTGATCTAGGTTTGCGCAGCTATATGCTTGGCATCTATAACCTGATGATGGTTGGACTTGCAATTACAGGCATTATTGCAATGGCTGTTGCTTATTTTGCAGCAACCAATGTTGAATTTTTAATGTTCTTGTATCGATTTAATTTTATCCTAATTCTTGTACCATTTGGCGTTGCTATGTTTTTGCAATTCCGGATTGATAGTTTGTCGACATCAACAGCAAGAACTCTATTTATTGCCTATGCAGCACTATTGGGTGCGTCTTTGGCACCGATATTCTTAGTTTATGATGTTGCCAGTATTTCACGCACATTCTTTATAACAGCGGCATCTTTTGGTGGTTTATCACTTTACGGTTATACAACCAAACGCGACCTTAGCCCAATGAGAACATTTTTAGTTATTGGTCTTATCGGTTTGGTTATCGCATTGCTTGTCAGCTTGTTTGTTGAATCATCAGCTATGGACTTCATTATTTCTGTTGCAGGTGTGTTAATTTTTGCAGGCTTTACCGCTTATGATACCCAAAAGATCAAAGAATTATATTATGCAGGCGACCATGACGAAACACGTGGTAGAAAAATTGTGATTGGTGCGTTGCACCTCTATCTCGACTTTGTCAACTTATTCTTGTTCCTTTTGCGTTTCCTTGGTAACCGCAATTAATATGAAGCGAATACAAATATAGTGTAAACAAGTATTGTATAAAAATGAAAGCCCCGTTTTCTTTTAGAAAACGGGGCTTTTTATTAGTTTCAGCCTATAGCTTTTATATTTAATCACCAAACTCAAATATCTCACTTAAGAATGATTTTTTACGGTTTTTCTTACCATCATGATAGCGGTCGTCATAACGATCTTTTTCATTATAGCGATCTTTTTCACTATATCGCCTGTCCCCATGTCTATCATCACGCGCACGCTCATCGCGATAGGAATCATGATGCGAACTTGCGGCTCTTGGCGGCTCATAAGACGTATCCGCGCGCCGATCACTCACATCCCGCTGGTTCATTTCCTGCGAGCCACGCTCTAAAATTTTATCCAACTCACCGCGATCAAGCCAAATACCACGACATTTTGGGCAGTAATCAATTTCGATACCACTGCGCTCACTCATGACCAGAGTTTCACCATCAATAGGACATTGCATTTTATCTTCTCCAATTTATCAACCTTCTATGTGGATATGGAGAAGGGCAAATAAAAGAGAACAAAACTAGATTACTGCAAATTGTGTGATGATATTGCAAAGCATTTTGCATGAAACTGATATATTTGTGGCAATGGGTAAAATTTGCGATTTCACCCATTGCGATAAATTTTCAAGCGAAAATTTTAAGTCTTTAAAATTGATATTTTATTTTAGCACCGCCGCCACCACCTTGACGTTGGCCAACAAAGCCTTGACCATTGACATTAATGCTAAGTGCTTCATTATCAGCAATTGGATGGAACAAGAAACCGGCTTCAAAAATACCAGTTGAGCCTTTTAATGACGGCTCTGCCAGACTTAAGCCATAGGCATTGGCGCTAATTGCACCATCAAACTCATATTCATATGCCGCGCCAATATAGGGCTTGAATTGCTGGCTATAAGCATAGCTATAGCGCCCACCAAGTTGCATACGTGAGCTGTTGCTTTTATCAAAATGCAACCGATCCTTGCCAATATTGACTGTATCGCCATCCATATGCATCCACAAATAGCGACCATAAACATCTAGTGCTTGCTTTTCATCAAAGTTGAAAACATAGGCAACAGCTGCATGGCCACCATAATAGGAAACCTTGCTGTCATAGATACCGCGATAACCTTCACCATCAATTAAATCATTGCTACCATCAAACTTATTGCGGGTTTTGCCGCCTCTTATTGAGGCTTCAACATAAAGGCCATCTGCCTGATCTGCTGCAAGGCTTGCAACGCGGCCAAGACCGGTGCCATTAAATTCCATACGGCCAAAAATACCACCGCCCTTATAATTTACATCACCATCAGCATGAACTGAACCATAAGTGGCAAAATTATTATAGGTATCATAAGTACCGTGACCATATTCAAAAAATGAACCAAGGGTTACTTTATGATTTGCCTTGGTTTCAAAACCAGTAGCAAGGCCAACCGCCATATTGAAACCATCAATATCAACATGACTACCGGTTTTATAGCGCTGGGTTGAGCCATTAGCGATCATGAATGGAATAAAATGAGGACGATATATTTCATCTTCATTGGCGCGAACCATGATACGAATATTGTCAATGCCAGCAGTTGCAATCAAATCATTGGCTTGATTAAGGAAGGCAAGGCTGGCAATGCGCCCTTCTGAAAATGCTTTACTGCGCGGATTAATATATCCTGCAGGTTTTTCAGGTTTAATTGATGTTTCATCGGTATCGCCACCGCCATTACCTCCGTCTCCCCCATCGGTTTTACCATTGACTTTTAGCACAAATCTATTGTCGTCAGTCACTTTAACACTAACGTCATAGATAATGAATTGGCCTTGAGTTACTTGAGTTGGCGTTGCTGCTGGAATGCCAACAGCCTTATCAATCATGGTGATTTCATCACCTGCGTTTAAACGATTGCCATCATTAACCATTGCAACGCTATGGTTGGTATGGTCCAAATTGACAGCATCATTGCCGGTAATATGGATAAGTACATCATTATTGACGACAGAGCTTGGCAATAGCCAATTATAATTTTCAAAATTATAAATGCCACGTACACTACCGCGATATTCATCAAGATTGAGTGTATTTCCAGACATAACTTGCTGAAAACCACCATTAATAGATCCATCACCATTTATACTATAGCCGCCAAACAAGGCGCCTAAAATACTAATATCATGACCTGACAAAGAAATAATATTATTAATCGCATTACCGCCATTACCAGCAATTGCAGGACTGTCAATACCAGCACCGCCTGCCCCACCAATGGTTAATCCACCGTAAACATCACCTGAAATACTCGTTTTACCACCAATGGAAATACGATTTTGCGAGGTATTACCGCCTTGACCTCCAGTAACACTTTCGGCACTACCACCACTTGCGCCGCCAATACTAACGCCACCCAAAACAGACCCACCATCAAGACCTATGGCTCCCTTACCAGCTTCACCACTAAAAGCTGTTGCCATTTTGTTTTGTCCACCAGTCCCTCCGCTACCGCCTGCCGCTCCAATAAGTGTTACATCTTTTAAGGTAATTTTGTTATTAATAACATTTCCGCCAGATCCACCTTGTGCATTATTGCCACCAGATCCACCAATGCTAATACCACCAAAGACAGAGCCGCCACCAAATCCACCGGCTCCTCCGCCAGATGTACCAAAACTTGGTGGCCTGATAATGTAACTATCACCACCTTTACCACCATCCCCACCAGCTGCGCCGCGTAAAACGACATTAGATAATACAACCTCATTACCATCAACTAAACCACCAGAACCGCCTGTTGTATAGTTTAAATAATGTATATCAGTTCCCGAAAAGTCGTAAGTTCCCATACTGCCAGCAGCACCAATGCTCATACCACCGACAACAGAACCACCACCCAAACCACCGGTTCCACCGCCGCCACTGCCAAACCATAAATTGGATCCCACTCCGCCATTACCACCTGTTGCCCCTTCAATGGTAACGTTTTCCAAGTAAACTCGGTTGGCTATAACGTCTCCGCCTCTACCACTTTCTACAGCTGAAGACGCATAGCTAATACCTACCCCACCGATACTCACACCCCCGAAAACCGATCCTCCACCAAGACCAGCTGCACCGCCAGCAGTTGCAACAGCGTAATCACCATTACCCCCACCGCCACCTTTAAGCGATGCATTTTTAATTACGACGCTATTTTGGCTGACTGTACCGCCTCTTCCTTGATTTATTTTTATATCATCTAATGTAGTAGTATTGGTTCCAGAAGCACCGCCAATACTTAGCCCACCAAAAACGGAACCGCCACCCATACCGCCGACACCCGCAGCCGCCTGCTCTACTACACCAGCAAGAGTACCACCTGCACCACCATTTAATACAACACCGTTAAGTGATACTGAATTAAACTGAACATCACCACCCGCGCCCCCTGCTGAAACCGTATGGCCTTTTGGTAGACCTCCAAAACCACCGATGCTTACTCCACCAAAGATAGATGCACCACCAAAACCTGCAACAGGTGATCCGGTATAACTGGAACTTGCGTTGGTTGTACCCGCATTACCACCTGCGATAGAAACATTACTTAACGAAACACTATTATAACTGACAATCCCACCATTGCCACCGCTTACTTCATCTGAAAGTCCTGTCGCATCGCCTACACCACCAATACTTAGCCCACCAAATACCAAGCCGCCGCCACTGACAAATAAAGCTTGTTTATAAAGCCAAGCATCATCGCTCGACACAGTTTCACTTGACCAGTCAAAAGCTACATTTTGCATTAAAACAGCATTGGATGAAATATCTGCACCATTTTGTGCTGGCGTAGAATTACTACTTGTGGCACCAATATCTATTCCACCATAGATAGCATAAGGTGCATTGATAGCATCGCCGGTTGTTTTCCATAATGCTCCAGTTCCAATAACTGTAATAGTATTATTGGAAGAAGCATGCGTTGAATAAAGGCTTACATGCGGATCCAAGTTTAAAAGTGGATCGGGTTGAAGCACTGCTAAATTTGTACCATCATACTCAATGACATCAGACCAAGCGTTCCCCAATATTGCAGCTTGAACAAAAACCGTTACAAGCGCTATCTTAGAAACCGAGTGCAATATTTGTGGGGAGACACGCATAAAATATTCCTTAATATTTAATTGATTGCTTTTAAAAAAATATTATTAAAATATCAATTACTTTTTAACTAACTAGAATATTATGTCTAAACAAAGAAATTAAATAGATAATTGCTTCAAAATGAAGCATTTTAAACCAATTAAACTTAGAATAACTGGAAATTCAAATAGACATAACGATCAAGATATAAAATATATACTTTTTAAATAATACTTTTATATGAAATATCATCCTTTAGCTAAAGAATCGGCGCCAAAGCAAATAGCTTTGCAAAACAGGGTTTCATAATTTAGCGAAAGAACATTTTTTCTAAAGAAATAATAGCACTTCTTGAATAATAGGCAATTCTTGCACTAAACCTAATAAAAAATATTTACAAGCATTCTTGGATTGCCTGTGCAAAATAGAAAAAATGATAAAATATCCAATTGAAAAACATATTACACAAATTTTCAGGTGGGACTTTTAGCTTCTAAAATTCATATTTTATTTTTGCGCCACCGCCACCACCTTGACGCTGGCCAACAAAGCCTTGACCATTGACATTAATGCTAAGTGCTTCATTATCAGCAATTGGATGGAACAAGAAACCGGCTTCAAAAATACCAGTTGAGCCTTTTAATGATGGCTCTGCCAGACTTAAGCCATAGGCATTGGCACTAATTGCACCATCAAACTCATATTCATATGCCGCGCCAAGATAGGGCTTGAATTGCTGGCTATAAGCATAGCTATAGCGCCCACCAAGTTGCATGCGCGAACTGTTGCTTGCATCAAAATGCAACCGATCCTTGCCAATATTGACTGTATCGCCATCCATACGCATCCACAAATAGCGACCATAAACATCTAATGCTTGCTTTTCATCAAAGTTCAAAGCATAGGCAACAGCTGCATGGCCACCAAAATAGGAAACCTTGCTATCATAAATACCGCGATAACCTTCGCCATCAATTAAATCATTGCTACCGTCAAACTTATTGCGGGTTTTGCCAGCTCTTATTGAGGCTTCCACATAAAGGCCATCGGCCTGATCTGCGGCAAGGCTTGCAACTTGGCCAAGACCGGTGCCATTAAATTCCATACGGCCAAAAATACCACCGCCCTTATAATTTACATCACCATCAGCATGAACTGAACCATAAGTGGCAAAATTATTATAGGTATCATAAGTACCGTGACCATATTCAAAAAATGAACCAAGGGTTACTTTATGATTTGCCTTGGTTTCAAAACCAGTAGCAAGGCCAACCGCCATATTGAAACCATCAATATCAACATGACTACCGGTTTTATAGCGCTGTGATGAGCCATTAGCGATCATGAATGGAATAAAATGAGGACGATATATTTCATCTTCATTGGCGCGAACCATGATACGAATATTGTCAATGCCAGCAGTTGCAATCAAATCATTGGCTTGATTAAGAAAGGCAAGGCTGGCAATGCGCCCTTCTGAAAATGCTTTACTGCGCGGATTAATATATCCTGCAGGTTTTTGATCGGGAACAATTGGCTTAACATCAATGTCACCGCCACCACTGCCGCTTTCATTATTATCTGTGCTGCCGGTATTGGTTTCATCGTGATCTGTGCCGCCAGTATCAGTATCAGTTTCATTACCATTGCTACCGCCAGTATCCGTTTCCTCACCATCGGTTTTACCATTGACTTTTAGCACAAATTTATTGTCGTCAGTCACTTTAACGCTAACGTCATAAATAATGAATTGGCCTTGAGTTACTTGGGTTGGCGTTGTGGTAGGAGTACCGACAGCCTTATCAATCATGGTGATTTCATCACCCTCATTTAACCGATTGCCATCATTCATCATTGCAATACTATGATTGGTATTATCTAAATTGACGGCATCATTGCCAGTAATATGGATAAGCACGTCATTATTGACAACAGAGCTTGGCAATAGCCAATTATAATTTTCAAAATTATAAATACCACTGACACTGCCGCGATATTGATTAAGATTAAGTGTGTTACCGGCAACAACGCGGTCAAACTCATTATTGACCTCACCACTACCGCTTACGCTATAGCCACCATATAAGGATCCAAGAATAGTTAGCTGATCACCATTAAGTGTCACCCTATTATTGGTGACATGGCTTGCATCAACTCCATTAATTGCATAGCCACCATATAAAGAGCCATCAATAGTTGTAAGCCCTGATAATTCTATAGTATTACTGGCAATTGTAACGTCAATGGACGAGCCATAATTGCGAAGTGATCCGCCAATAACGTCTCCACCGACATGACTATCAGCAATGGAAACGGCATTGCTTAAAATATTATTGTCGCTCGCCATACTTGTTTCGATAAGACCGCCAACAACTTCTAAGCCAATATCACTCCCCGATATGACCACCATATTATTTTGAGCAAAATTTTCAATTTTTTGCTCTTCCATGCCGCTACCGCCCGTAGCAAAACCACCATAAACTCTGGTAATTGAAGAACTATTGCTTATTTGAACTTTATTATCATTGGCTTGAAGGCTCTCGCCACCAAAAGCATAGCCACCATAGATTTCAGAATTTGAACGCAAAATGCTATTCAAAACATTAACCTGATTACCATTAACCAAGGCAGAGCCATATCGAATATAGCCTCTACCGCCATAAATTGACGCAATACCCGTGACACCATCAACATCGACGCGGTTATCCAAAACCTGCCCTAAGGACGGACTATAACCATTTAATTCAGCATTACCGCCTTGAATTTGTGAAGCACTTCCACCGCTTATAGCAACGGAATTGGCTGTAACAATAAGACTGACCCCTTCAACATTGCTAAACACATTGCCGCCATTTACCTGGGTGACATCACTATTTAAAATCGTCACACTATTTTGCAACGCTGATGATGATCCGTAAACATTACTATAAGCACCATTGATACTGCCATCTACACGGCTATTAACAATATTGACCCTATTTCCTTGTAGGTTAAAAATTTCATCAGCCGATAACATGCCCGAACTTTGAATATAGGCACCAGAAACTTGACCTTTAACATAACTATTTGTAATTTCGACAATATTATTATTCAATATATTGCTAATATTGGACGCATAGTTGTAAATAAAAGCGCCATGCACATCGCCTTCAATCGAGCTATTTCCCGATATGGTAACGCGGTTTGCGCTAATATTTCTAGAAATATCACCGTTAGAACCGTTCATTAATCCGCCATATACCGAGCCTGCTACCGAACTATTATTGTCAATAACAACACTATTACTCGTGACGTCTTCTGAATCCTCGCTATAGCCACCATAGACATTATTGCTAATCTTAGCATTTGAAAGATCAACTTGGTTATTTTGGACCATCCCCAACGTGCTAAAACCGCCATAAACGACAACCGCCGAACCGCCAGTCATGGTAATTTTATTATTTGAAATTAAAGATCCTTGATCGGAATAACCACCATAGACGGCAATATCACCGGAAAAACCATCGCCTAAGCCATTTAAATCATTTATGAGAATAGAATTATCTGATTGGTCTGCACTATCATTAGGACCAACACTTTTTTGAGCCATCCCGCGCGCATCGTCTTGTAATTGGTCAAATTCACTGGTCGTACCATTATAGGTAATCGACGCTGCAAAAACCTCAAAAGAGAAAAAAGACGGCGTAAAACCTGAAAATAGAATTGTAGCACATAATAAACGACGAATAGAATTTTTCATTTTCGGATAGCCCGACACTTTCATATAGAATTTAAAAAATAGAATATGTAATTTTAGTAAATACGGATGTTAATAATATTAAAATTGCAAATTTAATAAAATAAATGAGTTCTAAAATAAAGCGGTTGATTTTATTTTTTAAACAATTTTTTTTAAAAACTTAAATAGCGTTTGATTATATTAACAAGCTGCTATCCTTGTATTGGTTAAAAACAAGCATTAACCAAGCTAGCTAAACTTTAATTGACTTATGATATATTGTTAAATGGACTGCCATATTTGCAACGGCTTCAACATAACTTCATCACATATAATATTGTTAACCCCAAGGATTTGCCCCCTATTGGTCAACACCATTGCTGTGCGCATTTATCAATCCATGATTAAGTTACTATATAATTAGCAATTGCTTGTGGTCTATAAAAAACGATATCAATAGATGTAAAATGTTCAATATGTTTGTGAATTCTAATTTTTGCCGCAAATAATTGCACTATAATGACGCATATCAAGCGTTTTTAATAAATTCGCAAAAAAATTATTGGCACTTAGTCGAGCGCAAAGACTATTTGCAGCATTAATTTCATGAATGTAAAATTGATCTGCTTTTATAATCTATACTAGGGTTAGGACCTATTCATTTAAAGAAACAAGCTCAATAAACATCAAAAATATATATTTTTGATGTAAAAAGGAAAAAAGCGCAAAGAATGAAAATTATTCACTATCCTGCAGCGGTTCAACACCAAGCTTTTGTAATTCTGCCTTTATGGTTGGCAAAAACCGATCTACCATAAGTTCAACCCCTTGCTTATTGGGGTGCATGCCATCACTTAGCTGATATTGGCTTTGTCCTGCGACACCATCAAGAAAAAACGGATAAAGGGTAACATTATATTTTTGTGCAAGGCGCGGATAAATAGCATTGAATTTTGTGACATTTTCTACCCCCATATTTGGCGCGGCCATCATACCTGCGAGCAGTACTGGAATTTTGCGGCTTTGAAGGCGCGCAAGCATTGCGTCAAGGTTTTGCTCGGTGACCTCTGGTTCAATACCGCGCAACATATCATTGGCACCAAGCTCAAGAATGACGAGTTTTGCGTCATCTGGTACTGACCAATCAAGACGGGACAAACCGGCGGTTGTGGTATCGCCAGAAACGCCGGCATTATCAACAATGACTTCGTAGCCCTCACTGCTTAGTTTTTTTTCCAAAACAGCTGCAAAAGATTGGTCTTGCTCAAGCTGATAGCCAGCCATAAGGCTATCGCCAAAGCCAATTATACGAAATGGACTATTTGGAATAAGAGCTGGATCAAGATCTGTTGCCTGCCCCTCACCTATCGCATCAGATGGGTTATTATCTGCTTGTGCATGCGCAGTAAAACTTAAAAATAAGCTTAAAAAAAACGCGAAACTCGCATAATAAAGTTTTTGCAGCATCAATATAATCCATTTTATTGAGGTTACCATATTAAAAGGCAGTAACTCATCACTTTGTTTCTTTTCATTGCTGTCTAGCATACTAGAGATCAGCAATACTTTGCGGCTTATTTATGGGCTGTAGTAATATTATTATTTCAATAAAAAAGCACCATTTTACATTTTTTGTAAAGCGGTGCTTATTCATGGTCATAACCATCCATTAAAAATCAATTAGCCTATAGGCCTATTTATCAATGGGTTAGCAATTTATACAATTAGGCTAATTTGCTCGCACCTGATAATCTTTCACCGCTGCAAAGCGAATGGCTTTCCACCGCTCTGCTTCATAATTCAAAGAAAAGACATTTTGTGCCAAGAATACCGGATCATTATCAAGATCATGAGCAATATCAGCGCGATGAGCTGCAATAAATTTATCTAGTTCTTCTTGACTATCTGCACTAATCCAACGGCAAATTGTAAAACGAGCCACTTCAAAACCAACAGGCAAAGAATATTCAACCTTTAAACGCTCGGTCAATACATCAATTTGCAAGGCGCCGACCACGCCGACGATCGCCGGTGAGCCATCATCCGGCGTAAAGAGCTGAACAACCCCTTCTTCTGCCATTTGTTGCAAGGCTTCGCGCAGTTTTTTGGCTTTCATCGCATCGCCAAGGCGCACACGACGCAAAATTTCTGGCGCAAAATTAGGTACGCCCCTAAACAGCAAATCTTCGCCCTCGGTCAATGTATCACCAATACGCAGCGTACCATGATTGGGAATGCCAACCACATCACCTGCAAAAGCTTCATCGGCAATTTGGCGTGAACGTGCAAAGAAGAATTGCGGGGTTGAAAGGGTCATTGGTTTGCCAGTGCGCACCAATTTTGCTTTCATACCACGCGATAAAGTGCCAGAGCAAACGCGCAAAAAGGCAATGCGGTCGCGATGGTTAGGATCCATATTGGCTTGAATTTTAAATACAAAGCCAGTCATTTTAGGTTCAACGGCATGAACGGTTCTTGTATCGGCCACTTGGTCACGCGGCTGCGGTCCAAAGTCCACCAGCGCATCAATCAAATCACGCACACCATAATTGCGCAGTGCCGAGCCAAAATAAACCGGTGTCATATGGCCTTCACTGAAAGATTGTAAATCAAAACGCTTACAAGCATCGCGCGCGAGAACCACACCATCCACAAACATATCCCGCTCATTTTCAGGCAGTAATTCTGCAGCCTCTTCCGGCCCACTTACTGGTCTTGGCGTTTCCTCCTCATCCTTTTGGCGCACGCTATTTTCATGTAAGGAAAAGCTACCGGCGAAATTTTTACCCGCACCAATTGGCCAAGTAACCGGCGCGGTATCAAGTGCTAACTTTTCTTCAATCTCATCCAAAATTTCCAAAGGATCACGCGCTTCGCGATCCATTTTGTTAACAAAGGTAACAATCGGAATATTGCGCATACGGCAAACTTCAAACAATTTTAATGTTCGTGGCTCAATACCGCGCGCACCATCAAGCACCATGACCGCGCTATCCACAGCCGTTAAGGTGCGATAAGTATCATCGGCAAAGTCTTCATGGCCGGGAGTATCAAGAAGATTGAAAATACAATCCTTATATTCAAAGGTCATCACTGAAGTTACAACCGAAATACCACGATCACGCTCGATATTCATCCAATCAGAGCGGGTTTGGATACGGTCTTTCTTAGCCTTGACTTCACCAGCAAGCTGAATGGCACCACCAAACAGCAAAAGCTTTTCGGTAAGAGTTGTTTTACCAGCATCGGGGTGGGCGATAATCGCAAAAGTCCGGCGCCGTTTGACCTCGCTGGCTTCACTCATCAAATTCTCCTAAAATTAAATTTGCGCGCTTAGCACGCAATAAAAGACGCTTTTGCTATGGCAGCGCATCTTAACTAAAATAAAACATGGCAAGAAGGCTCAATACCATAGGTATCGAGCCTAATTTACCATTAATTTAACAATTCACCATTTAAGGCTTGCTGAATGCGTTCGCGCGTTTCATTAATGCCATAAAGTGCCACAAAAGAACCAAAACGTGGGCCGCGCTCTTGACCAATCAATACTTCATAAAGCATTTGGAAGAACATAACCGATACGCCGGGGCCGCCATCAGGGCCTTTTTTCGCGCTATCTTGATAACGTTCAATCTTACGTGCCACGTCAAGCAAAGCATTTTGAATGATATTGCCATCAGCTTGCAAGTCAAGCGCTGCAAGATTTTTATCAATAGCTATTAATGTTTCACGCTCAACCTCATCAGGGGCGCGGAATTTTTTTGTAGGCTTAACAAAATCATTAAAATAACGAATGGCATAACCAACAAGATCATCAAGGCTTTTATTATTTTCTGGTGTTACACCATCAGCATAGCGCGAGATAAAGCCCCAAAGCACATTTTTATTTTCAGCATTGGATGCACTCACCAAATTCAACAGCATCGCAAAAGAAACAGGTAAATCAATCGCCGGTGGATTACCATTATGCATATGCCAAACTGGATTATTTAAACGCTCTTTCCAATCCTGACGACCATAGGCTGAAAGATAAGTATAATATTCATCAACCGCTTTAGGGATCACATCAAAATAAAGCTTTTTAGCGGTTTTTGGCTTTTGGAACATATAAAGTCCAAGGCTTTCAGTCGGTGCATAAGTAAGCCATTCATCAATGGTAAGACCATTGCCCTTGCCTTTGGAAATTTTTGCACCCTTATCATCAAGGAACAATTCATAATTAAAGCCTTCAGGGGGTGTACCACCTAAAACCTTACAAATTTTTGACGACAGGGTAACTGAATCGATCAAATCCTTACCAGCCATTTCATAATCAATGCCAAGGGCAGTCCAACGCATTGCCCAGTCAGCTTTCCACTGGCATTTTACTTTGCCACCGGTTACTTCTGTCTCAATGGTTTCACCTGTTTCAGGCTCAACATAGGTAATTGTACCACGCGCTTCATCGCGGGCAATAATTGGCACTTGCAAAACCTTGCCAGAAAATGGGCTAATTGGCAAAAATGGTGAATAGGTAGCACGGCGTTCTTCACCAAGGGTTGGCAAAATAATGTTAATGACCTTGTCATAATTTTTAAGCATTAGTAGCAAGGTTTCATCAAAGCGACCTGATGTATAATAATCGGTTGCACTTGCAAATTCATAATCAAAGCCAAAGCGATCGAGAAAGGCTCGTAAACGCGCATTATTAGCCGCACCAAAAGATGGATATTCACTTAAAAATGGGTCAGGCACTTGAGTAAGGGGCTTACCGAGCGCTGCCTCTAACATTTCCTTATTAGGAACATTATCAGGCACTTTACGTAAACCATCCATATCATCAGAAAAACAGATAAGGCGCGTTTTAACTTTATTCTCGGTTAAAACATGGAAAGCATGGCGTACCATGGTGGTGCGGGCAACCTCACCAAAAGTGCCGATATGCGGCAGACCTGACGGACCATAACCAGTTTCAAACAAGACTTCATCAGGAAAGCCTTTTTTCTCATAACGTTTGACAATTTTTCGTGCCTCTTCGAAAGGCCAAGCTTTCGCATCACCTGCTAAAGTCACGCTTTCAGGGGATATAAGGAGGGTGGAGGAAAAATCGGACGCCATAGAAAGGTTCCCTAAATAGTGTTAATCGGCTTATATAAATGTGGTTGTAAGCAAAAGCTCATTGACCAGCAATAGGTTTATCAATTGATGATAATTAAACAAGTTTTAGATTATTTAACAACATCAATTTGTTTTCATTTACTCTTTTTCATAAATCTTGCAAGCCTACAACCGTCTTATCTATAAAAACTATCGATTTTTACAAGATTTCAAGCATAATTATCCCCTTTAAGCCTATAGATTTAACCCAAGCAATGCTGCTTTTTATTTATAAGATTATTCACACTATAAATTTGCGCGGATTTTGATAAAAACAAAATGCGATAATAATCTCGTGTAAGAAGCTTAAAACCACTTTTAATAAAAGCATTTTATCTTTAAGCTAACACCAAATTCATAGATCACGAGGAAGATTGTAATGGCTGAGCTAACTCCCCATGAAGGTTTGATATTTGTCATGGTAACCACTGCGGCGGCCGATGCTGCAATGTCTGAGCGGGAATTGGCAAGCATTGTTACCATTGTAAACCATTACCCCGTTTTTGCCGGCTTTGATAGCGACCGCCTAGATGCTTTAGCGGCTGAATGCTTAGGGCACTTGGAAGAAGAAAGCGGTCTTGAACACATTCTTGACCTCGCGCATGAAGCATTACCAGAAAAGCTTTATGATACTGCCTATGCGCTTGCGGTTGAGATTGCCTCGGCTGATTTAAATGTTAATCAAGAAGAGCTTGAATTTTTGCAAATGATGCAAGATCGTTGGGAGCTTGATGAATTAACCGTTGCCGCATTAGAGCGTAGCGCACGTTTGCGTTTCAGAAAATTATAGGCGAAATTTTCAATTAATGGACCTTTTGTAATGGGCATTTTGCTATTTAAATATGAAACGCAAAATGCCCATGCATAGTTTGCGATAAAATTTTAACGCACCCGCGCCGGCGAACCAAAAGCGGTGCAATTTGCCGGAATATCGCGCGTAACAAGGCTTGCCGCGCCAATGGTTGCGCCATCGCCAATGGTAACGCCGGGCAATATAATACTTCCCGCACCAATCCAAACATTTTTACCAATTTTTATCGGCTTGCCATATTCAAGCTTTTGTTCGCGCAACTTAGCGTCAGTGGGGTGCGTTGCCGTTACAATCTGCACATTTGGGGCAATTTCACAGCCATCACCAATCTCAACACTGCAACCATCAAGAATGACACAGTTGAAATTAATGAAAACATCTTTGCCAATGGATATATTATAACCATAATCGCAATAAAAGGGCGAGCGAATGGTGACATTATCGCCCACACTGCCAAGGCCTTGCCGCAACAAGCTAAGCCGCTCATTATCATCCATCGCAAAAGCGTCATTTAAGGTTTTCATCCATGAAAAAGCTTGTTTGCGCTCTAAAATAAGTTCTCCATCACTAGCATTATAAAGTTCACCAGCCAACATTTTTTGCTTTTCACTCATATATCTATCCTTATAATGCTATCTGGTATCGCTACTATTGGCTAAAATGCGTTGCGCTTGCTTTAAGTGTAAATCTTCAACCATTTTACCATTTAAAGAAATAACGCCTTTACCGATATTTTCAGGCAAAGCAAAAGCGGTAATTATTTCTTGCGCCCATTCCACTTGGCTTAATGTTGGCTGAAAAATCACATTTGCGGTTTCAATTTGGCTAGGGTGAATAAGCGTCTTACCATCAAAACCCATGGCTTTTGCTTGGCGGCATTCATCTTCAAAACCCACCAAATCCTTGTAATCATTAAAAACGCCATCTAAAACACGGCGATTATAGGCTTTGGCGGCAAGCACAATTTGCATAAGCCAAGGTACAAGATATTGGCGTTTTGCGCCATGATTAACCGCGCCTTCATCAACCACGCTTTCATCAACCACGCCTTCATCAACCACACTTGCAACACCGCTCGCCAGTGCAATATCATTTGGCCCAACAATGAGACATGTCACACTTGGATGACTAGCAATAGATGCGGCGGCCAAAATCCCCTTTGGCGTTTCAATCATTGCCCAAACCGGTATAGGCCTTTGGGCTGATGTTTTACAAATCGCATAGACGAAATCTAATTCATCGATATTTTCAACTTTGGGCAAAACCAGCGCATCAATATTAAGGGCTGCAACCTGTTGCAGTTCATTAATATCTTTACCAACCACTGGATTAATACGAATGGTGGCAAAATAGGGTAATTGTTGATGATCTTTAAAAAATTGTTGCAGATTGCCAATTGCTGCCGCCTTGTCAGCAATTCCCACCGAGTCCTCAAGGTCAAAAATGACGACATCAACATCCAATTGCAAAGTCTTTTCCATTGCCCGCTTATTGATAGCGGGAACAAATAAGCAGGATCTACGCTTAGATTTTAATCTGGGTTTATTCTTTGTCATGATGTTTTCAACCCTTCAAGCAGCAAGTTAAAAGCACAAAGCGATTTTTCAAGCGCTTCATTGGGGTTTGCAGCATTGGCAATCCAAGCTGCCGCATGCATTAAAGCACCATTAATAAGCCGTGCCAATGCCTCACAGTCACAAGATGCTATTGTGCCTTCATGGATTAATTCTTGCAAGGCAATTGCCATGATTTTTATATAATAGCCTTGACTTTCCCATGTTGAAATATCCCCAAGCACGGCAGGACCATCACGCATTAAAATTTGCTGCACATCATGATTAAGCATATTGGTTAAATAAATTTGGCACTCAGTTGCAAATAATTGCCATTTATTGCTGATATTTAGGGTTTTTGAGCGAATATCGCTATCTATTTCTTGCTCAATTTGCGCAATAACCGCTTTTAGCAAACCCATTTTACCACCAAAATGATGATAAAGTGCACCGCGAGTAAGACCTGCTTCTTTGGTCAACTCATCCATTGAAGCTGCAGCAAAGCCACTTTGTGAAAAGGCATGACGAGCAGATTTTATGAGCTTTTCCCGCGTTTGGTTAATCATTTCATCTCGTTTACGCGCCAACTCATATATCTCCCGAGCCTTGTCATATTAAATACGTCTTTTTGTAATAATTGAACATATACAAGAACGACTTACTTAATACCAAATCTTAATGAATTTATATTGACATACATGACGTATGTCAATACACATACGCTGCGTATGTAAAAGGATAAAACCCATGGCAAACCCATATCGTGAAATATTTAAGCCTAAAGGCACCTTTAGCTTTTCATTGGCTGCAATCGTTGCACGTTTTCCAATCGCCATGATTACGATATCAATCGTTGCAATGATTGCCGCCTCGCATGATAATTTTAAATTACCAAGCCTTATCGCAACCACATATATTGGCGCTAGCGCTTTGATTGGCCCACAAATATCCCGTCTTGCTGATAAATATGGCCAGTTAAAAGTTGGCTTGCCTGCAAGTCTTATCTGTGCGCTGGCTCTTAGTACTATTGCCTTTGCTGCCCATTTCCATTGGCCAGACTTCATTTTATTCATCGCCGCAATTTTTGCAGGTGCCATGCCGAGCTTTGGTGCTTTTGCGCGCGCGCGTTGGTCACGCATATTTGGTGGACAACCGCTATTGCGCTCGGCTTTTGCCTTTGAGTCATTGGTGGATGAAATGATTTTTATGATTGGGCCAGTCTTAGTTATGAATTTAGCAGCCTTTTTATTTCCTGAAGCGGGGATTATTGCAGCTATTGGCCTATTAATTATTGGCTCATTAGCGTTTTTCTTACAAACCTCTAGTGAACCTAAAATCATTCAGCGCAGCACTAAGCGCGGCCGCGCCGCCATTTTTGATTTGCCAGTATTAATTATAGCGCTAACCCTATCTGCTATTGGTGGTATTTTTGGTGTGGTGGAAGTAACCAGCATCGCCTATACAAAGGCGGCTAATATTGCCACCCTTGCCTATATTCCAGTTACCGCCTATGCGCTTGGCTCATTTACCACCGGCATTCTTTACGGCTCGCTTAATATCACTATCCCCTTGCATCGCCAGCTTTTATTTATGTCTGGCGTCATTATGGTGACAGCTATTCCGTTTTTCTTTGTTAATAATTTATGGGTATTAACTGCTATTTGCTTACTTGCCGGAGCTGCATGCTCACCAACCATTATTATTTGCATGGGATTACTTGAAGGGCTTGCCGACAAGCAAAAATTTACCGAAAGCATGACTTGGGCGATTACCGGCATGAGCGTTGGTGCAGCAATTGGTATAGCCGTTGCCGGTTTTGCAATTGACCGTTTTGACGCGGTTAACACTTTCCGATTTGCGTTGGCTTTTGCGGTGTTTTCTTTTGCTATTGCTGTTCTATTTCGTAAACAGCTTATCACCAAAACATCAATGCATGAGGTTGAAAGCCAAAATGAAAGCCAATCTCAATAACATCACCTCATATAAAGTTATCTTTATATCATTATTGCATATTAATATTTTATTTGCTAATGTCGCGTCATTCAATGCATTTTATGCAGCATTTCATGCGGCAAAATAAAATCAAAACATATATTTATTATGATAGGCATTTTATTGATTAAAATGTCTAAAGGCTTAAATTTTCTTAGGAGCAAAACATGGCTGCCAACCAAGATTATGTGATCCGCGATATCGGTCTTGCCGATTTCGGTCGCAAAGAACTCGATATTGCTGAAACTGAAATGCCAGGCCTTATGGCTTGTCGTGAAGAGTTTGGCGCTAGCCAACCATTACGCGGCGCGCGCATTTCGGGCTCTCTGCATATGACCATTCAAACAGCCGTTCTTATTGAAACATTAAAGGCTCTTGGTGCAGAATTGCGCTGGGCATCATGCAATATTTTTTCAACTCAAGATCATGCGGCAGCAGCTATTGCGGCTGGTGGCACCCCAGTATTTGCGGTTAAGGGTGAATCTTTGGAAGAATATTGGACCTATACCGATGCTATTTTCCAATGGTCAGATGGTGAACCATCCAATATGATTTTGGATGATGGCGGCGATGCCACAGCCTATATTTTGCTTGGCGCACGCGCTGAAGCTGGTGAAGATGTTCTTTCAAAGCCAGAATCTGAAGAAGAAGAAGTTATGTTTGCGCAAATCAAGAAACGTCTTGCTGCAAGCCCAAATTTCTTTAGCCGTCAACGCGCTGCAATTAAGGGTGTAACCGAAGAAACCACAACGGGTGTTAACCGTCTTTATCATTTGGAAAAGAAAGGTCTTTTGCCTTTCCCTGCCATTAACGTCAATGACAGCGTAACCAAGTCAAAATTTGACAATAAATATGGCTGTAAGGAATCGTTAGTTGACGGTATTCGCCGTGGTACCGATGTGATGATGGCTGGTAAAACTGCCGTTGTTTGCGGTTATGGCGATGTTGGTAAAGGTTCTGCAGCTTCCCTTTCTGGTGCGGGCGCGCGGGTTAAAGTCACCGAAGTAGATCCAATTTGCGCATTGCAAGCAGCCATGGATGGCTATGAAGTTGTAACGCTTGAAGATGCCGCACCAACTGCTGATATTATTGTTACAACTACTGGCAATAAGGATGTTGTCCGCATCGAGCATATGCGCGCTTTAAAAGATATGTGCATTGTTGGTAATATTGGCCATTTTGATAATGAAATTCAAGTTGCCGCTTTGCGCAATCTTAAATGGACCAATATTAAGCCACAAGTTGACATGATTACTTTCCCCGATGGTAAGCGTATTCTTCTCCTATCAGAAGGGCGCTTGCTCAATCTTGGTAATGCAACCGGTCATCCTTCTTTTGTGATGTCGGCTTCATTTACCAACCAGACATTGGCACAAATTGAGCTTTTCACCAAGGGTAATGAATATGACAATAAGGTTTATGTCTTGCCTAAGCATCTTGATGAAAAAGTTGCCCGTTTGCACCTTGATCGCCTTGGTGTGAAACTAAGCACCTTGTCGCAGGAACAGGCAGATTATATTGGCGTTTCTCCAAAGGGTCCTTATAAGCCTGAGCATTATCGTTATTAACATTTTATTAATATTATAAGCCATTGTAAAGCCGAGCAATTTTATTGTTCGGCTTTATTTTTTTAAGGCAAGCATTCCTTTAATCAATATGGCTGTGCTAAATTACCAAAGATGATTCGACCAATAATTTGCACGGCTTTTTTAAAACTATGTAACTTGATTTCTGGATAATTTTAACAATCGCATTATTTATAAAATAAGAGCATCTGATTGCCTCATCATAAACAAAATTGCGCTAGCGTTACCAACGTTAGCAGCCTTGGAGCTTGCAGGAATTGATTGAAGTGGCCAGTTTGAACCCGTGCATGCAAAAGATTAAGCAATCAAAAAGCCCTAAGCGGCATGGCATATTGATGCTTCAAAAGCCATTTAAAGCGATAAAAATGGGGCTAAATATCTTATTTACAAAAAATATTGTGCACCAACCATGGATTAAATATTTTGCAAGCACCACCATGCTTAGTGTTTCAACTCTGCCTGCCTTTGCGGCAATAACGTCTCCGCAAATTGATGATTTATTTTCAGTATTGCAGCTTGCTCTTATGGGCGGAGCCTTATTGACAGTAGGTGTCATAGCTTTAAAGCTGCGCCAAATTGTCAAAGAAAAAAAGGCACTTGAATTAAATCTTAAAGATAGCAAGCATTTTTTAAGCACCTTGCTCAATCCTTATGAAAGCTATTTAAATTTAAGTGGCCAATGTCTTGTTATTCTTGAAGGAGCCAATGCAAAAATCACCGGCCCCTTGCCTAATGCAAGAGATATCCCCGCAACTATTGATGAGTTTTTAAACTGGCAAAGTTGGATGTCGGTGCCATCTTTGAATGAATATCAAAATAATATCGCTTTATTAGCGAGTGAGGGTGAAGCATTTGATATGCCCATTACCACCACTCATGGCACTACGCTGCAAGCCTGTGGTTATGCAAATGGCGCAAGATTACTGATAAGTTTTCGGGATACAACAAAAACAAGTGCTGAATTTTTGCACTTAAAAAATCGCTGTAATGAATTTGAAGCAAAGCTTGCCACCTTGCAAGCATTGGGGGATGAATTAAAGGATCCGATCTGGATACGCGACCATAATGGTAGCATCCATTGGGGAAATCGCGCCTATTTTCGTGTTGCAGACCCCGATCACGAAATTTTTGGGTCAGCATTTCGTGAAAAGATTAAAAACAGCCACCGTAAAGGCGAAGTGTTTATCGACAGCACGCCCACAGCAATAAATGGTGAAAGACGGGTGCTTGATGTAACGGCAATGGCAGGTGAATTTGGTGAAGCTGGTATTGCCATTGACAAAACGGAAAGGGAAACGCTGCGCAATGAATTAAAACGCGTTGTGCAAGGCTATTCTGAAACTTTTGATCAATTATCAACCGCGGTTGCAATTTTTAACCCTGACCAAAAGCTAGAATTTTTTAACCAAGCCTTTAGCGCCCTTTGGCCACTTGATGTGGCGTTTTTGGAAAGTCAGCCAAGTCATGCATTGGTGCTTGACCGTTTACGTGAACGCGGCATTTTAAATGAAACACCCCATTGGCGACAATGGAAAGAGGAATTATTTGAGGCCTATCGCTCGCTTGAGCCTAAAATGACTATATGGAATCTTCCAGATGGGCGCACATTGCGGGTCATTGCCAATCCGCACCCGCAAGGTGGTGTCACTTGGCTTTATGAAGACCTCACCGAAAAGCTCAATCTAGAAGCACGCTATAATTCACTTATCCGCATTCAGGGGGAAACCCTTGATAATCTTTATGAAGGTGTCGCTGTTTTTGGCTCGGACGGCTTGATGCGGCTTTCCAATCCGGCTTTTGCAGCAATGTGGGAGCTACCAAATGAATTATGTGTTGAAGGCACCCATATATCTAAGATCGAAGCTTTTGCAGCCCCCCAAGCAGTCGATGAAGATTGGAGCGATATTGGTGCTGCAATTACCGATTTTGCCGATAAGCGCGATTCACGCAAAGGGCGGATTGATTTAAAAAATGGTGCAGTTGCCGATTATGCTTTGGTGCCCCTGCCGCTTGGTCAAACCATGCTTACCTTTGTTGACGTAACCGACAGTATTAATATTGCTCGTGCCTTACATGAAAAGAACGAAGCTTTAGAAATTGCCGATCGCTTACGCAATGAATTTGTAAGCCATGTTTCTTATGAGTTACGCACGCCGCTTACCAATATTATTGGCTTTACCGATCTATTACGCACACCTGCCTTTGGCGAATTAAATGGCCGGCAATATGATTATCTATCGCATATTGCTTCAGAATCGGTGGAGCTTTTAAACATCGTCAATGATATTCTCGATCTAGCGACCGTTGATGCTGGTATCATGGAATTAGATATTGGCGAGGTTAATATTTTGGAAGTAATGCAAAGTGCAGCTAGCCGGCTTGAAGAGCGTTTACTTGAAAACAACATCAAGATTAATTTGCAAATTGCCGAAGGTCTTGTTCATTTTCAGGCAGATGGTGCCCGTATCAGGCAGGTTCTATTTAATATTTTATCAAATGCTGCCAATTATGCCCCGCAAAATTCTACAATTGACTTTGCTGCCTTTCATGATGAAAGTGATATCATTTTCGTTGTCCATGATGAAGGCGGTGGCATTCCTGAAGAAATTGTTGTTAATGTATTCAAGCGTTTTTCTACCCATGTCCATCATGGTACAAAACCAGGAGCTGGTCTTGGCCTTTCCATTGTAAAAAGTTTTGTCGAACTTCATAATGGAACAGTTGAAATTGATACAGGTTCTGATAAAGGCACAACTGTCATCTGCCGGTTTCCAATTAAAATTGCAGCTTTAAGCAGTGCTGCTGAATAGAAAGTTTAAATTGCTATGGAATTAACCCTTCACCTCAGTAATGAAGATGCAACAAAGCGTTTTGGCGAAGATCTTGCCTTAACCTTAAAAAAAGGTGATCTTATAATTCTTGAAGGTGATTTAGGCATGGGAAAATCAACCCTTGCCCGTAGCATTATTCAAACCCTTGCTGATGATGACACATTGGATGTACCAAGCCCCACCTTCACTCTTGTACAAACCTATAATGAACTGCGCCTACCTGTTGCCCATGCCGATCTTTACCGTATTGGCAGCCCCGAAGAAATCTATGAGCTTGGTCTTGAGCAAGCACTTGATAATGGTGTGCTGATTGTTGAGTGGCCAGATAAGGCAGAAGGACTTTTACCAAGACCTACATTTTCATTACGGATTTTTGAAGAAAATGATGGGCGCGGCGTTATCATTGCCGTTGATGAAGAAGCATCTTTGCGTTTACGGCGCACTGCAATTATCCGAGACTTTTTAATTCGCTATAATCGGGGCGAAGCCAAAAGGCATTTTTTGGCCGGCGATGCTTCAGCGCGCGCTTATGAGCTTATCACCTATGGCGAGGATAAATGCGAAGTGTTGATGGATGCTCCACAACTCGAAATGCCTGAAACAACTGGGGCAAGCTATGCAAAGACAGCGAACCTTGCACAAAGCATCGACCAATTTGTTGGTATTGACCGTATTATCCGCGAAAATAATTTTAACGCCCCAGAAATTTATGCTGGCGACCTTGATAGTGGTCTATTGCTGCTTGAATATTTAGGGCAAGATGGCATTATCGATGAACGCCGCTTACCGATCACCGAACGCTATCTTGCAGCAACGGCATTTTTAGCAGATTTTCATGAGGTTGATTGGCCAAAACATGCGGTTTGGGAAGATTTAAGTATTGAAATTCCCAATTATGACCGTGATGCACTTCATATTGAAACCAATTTGCTCTTGGACTGGTATTTGCCATTTATTTCACAAGTCGAGCCAATCGACCAAATGCGCGAATATTATTATCAAATCTGGGATGTTTTGTTCGATGAACTAGAAACAGCGCCTAAAAGCTTGGTCATGCGCGATTATCATTCCCCCAATATACTTTGGTGCAGCGAACGTGAAGGCAATGACCGCATTGGTCTTATCGACTTTCAAGATGCGCAAATGGGACCTACCGCTTATGATGTGGTGTCTCTTGCCCAAGATGCGCGCATTACCATTGCAGCACCAACTGAAGAAGCACTTATTCGCCATTATTGCTCAAAACGTGCTTTGCTTGATAAGCAGTTTAATGAAAAACAGTTTCGCCAATCCTATGCAATTTTAGGGGCACAGCGCGCTTGTAAATTACTCGGCCTATTTATTCGTCTTGATAAGCGTGATGGCAAACCACAATATTTAAAACATTTACCACGCATGACTGATTATCTCTTGCGCAATCTCAAGCACCCAGCTTTATCACCGCTTAAAGATTTTCTACGCATGGTGAATATTATTCGCTAAAAATTAAAAGCTCAAAATATTTAGGCTGTATGGGGAAATTATGTTTTCTGGTCTTAGTGCATTTCCACTTACTCCCATGAATGAAAATGGTGTTCAAGAACACCATTTCATCAAACTCATCGATAATTTGTCAAAGCACGACATAGCATCAATTGGGCTTTTAGGTTCCACTGGTTGCTATGCATATTTAAACAGAGCCGAGCGATTACATCTCACCCAAATAGGACTAGAACATGCAGGCGATAAGCCTGTTATGGTTTCCATCGGCGCGTTACGCAGCCGTGATGTTTGCCATTTAGCCGATGACGCACAAAAGGCCGGCGTAAAAGCACTTTTGCTTGCGCCACTATCTTATCAACCATTGAGTGATGCAGAAGTATTTGGGCTTTATCAAAATGTTTGCCATAATATTTCCCTGCCACTTTGCGTTTATGATAATCCACAAACCACCAAATTTGTTTTCAATAACGAATTATACGGCAGAATTTGCAATCTACCCAATATTGCAGCAATTAAAATTGGCCCAATACCAAAGGATTTAAACCAAGCAAAAACCTTTATAAAGCAATTGCGCCAAGACATACCAAGCCATGTTAAAATTGGCATTAGCGGAGATGCACAAGCTGCCCGTGGGCTTAGTGCTGGTTGTGATTGCTGGTTTTCAGTATTGGGCGGACTATTCCCCAAGCTTGCATTAGATTTACAGATCGAAGCTGAAAACAAGCTAAATGGTGCTGAAAATCTTGTTTCAACTGCACTATTACCACTTTGGCGCCTTTTTGAAAAATATGGTTCCTTGCGTGTTATTGCAACAGCTGCTGAAATCTTAAAGAAAACCGACCATCCCTCATTGCCTTTGCCACTGCAAAGCTTAAGCGATGAGGAACATTATAACCTTAGCCAATTATTAAATTTTCATAATTTTGCTTAAAACTTCGCTTCTCAGCAGATATTAATCGTTTAATACTTTAATTGTTTGACGATTGGGCAACCAAAACATCAGCCATTGACCACCAAAGTGAAATAATTATCATTGGAGTAACAACCAATAAAACGGTTAAAAAATTTGGAGTTAATAAGTGATTACACGTGATTACATTGATAAAATAAATAGGTTTTATTATGACAACAAGATAGAGACACGTGATATTGATATTATAAGTTACTATGGTGATATTTTAAAAATTGGATTGTGTTGGGATATAACAGATCCTTATGATGAAACAATTATTTTAGAAAATGTTGATCTAATCAGCTGTCCAACTCATTGGATTTCTGATGTTAATAGAAATTTTATATCTCTTGTAGAAGAAGATAGTGATGAATTTTCTTTAATAACTAAGCGGTATAGTACTAAATATGAAGCAGGTTATGACCTTTTGAGAATTGAAGAAAGCTGGGGAGAAGTTTTTTATTTTTCTGCAAAAAACATAAGATTTATAAATAGAAAATTATCAATTCAAGAAATTCTTAATTACTAAAAACCTTATTAGTCAAACTTTTATTTTTCATAGTACCAAGCTTATGCGATGATGATACCGACTATCTATTACAGTTAAAAAAATTGTGCTTTAGCATATCACCCTTGGTGCTCTTTCAATTGATTAACGATTGAGGTGACAGTAAATGTCAACCATTGATCGCCACAAATATAGTGTAACTGGTCATCTCGCCCACCAATTGCTTCCAAAGGCTGTGCACTATCCATATGGGCTAAATAATGCTTGGCAGCATCATTCTTTGCTATAATTTCTATAAGGTTAGGATCATCATAACTGCAAGCCACTACCAAATGATCTTGGTTGAAAGCTAACATTTTACCGCCCTTTATATCTGCTTGCCAATGTGCAGTAATACCTTGCGGGCTTAATGCTATAATTATATAATCGCTATCATAATAAGCATAGGCTTCGTTGCTACCAATATTTAATGCGTAACAATCAACAATATAAAGGCTGTCCATATCCTCATCAACCGACCATAAAGGCTTGCCATTGCCATCACAGCAGATAATCGGTGCAAGAGCAAAATTTTCGCGCGCACCACTTGCATCCCAGCCACGATTAGACATTGTACCTTCATCAAAAAAGCCAATATATATTTCATCATCCTTAGTGATTTGAACATGCTCAATTGCATCGCCTAAATTAAATTGGCTCATAATTGCGCCTGTTGGCGCAATGCGCATAGCATTTTTATCCCCCCTATTATAACAGCGTGGATTTACCACCAACCAGTCACCATTGGAAAATTGATCTATTAAAGGATATATTGGATCACGCATCGCAAATGATGCTTTGGCTTTAAATGTTTCGCCATCAAATACCGCAATGAGATAGTTTATTTTTTCGGGTAATTTTGCACTTTTTTGATCATTGCGCCACCAAGCAATTAAATCAAAATCAGTTGAGAGAATGGCAAGATCACCATTAATAAGTACTTTATAGCTAAGATGATAATAACCATCAGCTAACATTGGCAAATCAACTGACCGATCAGCTTTTATCAAACGCGTTTTCATATTCAGCTTCCCCTTATCTTTGCCGATGTTTTATAACAGCAAATATGCAAAATATTTTATATTCACTAAATTATAGATCAACCAACGAATAATCGCCTAAGCGGTAAATACTTACCCTTTGCGCTAAGACTAGATATAATCGATATAAAAAATATATATCTTCACATTAAAAATATATAATTAAACGTGATCGCCAAGGAAAAGCAATTAAATAGCAGCAACGAAATGGCTAACCCATTCACTTTAAATAATTATATCTTTTATTAATCATATTTAATATTTACGTGAAATTATAAAATTTGCACCATAATGCTTTTCAAATCAAAATTTTGCCGTTATCCTGACTAGAGTCGCTAAAAGGTATTTATGAAGAATTGCTATTAAGCTTAAACTTTCTAAACTTGTTAAATTTACGGACAAGATTAAAGCTATTGCTAAAAAAATGGAAAAATAAAATTAAAGATTATTAATGAAATTATCTTTATCAACTATTTTACTTATCCATTTAAAATTGCAACTTTTCCATGATAAGCCATATTTATTCAAAGGGGGCAAGACGCCCTCTTCCTGCTAAGGAGTTTTACATGAAGTCGAAATTGAAAGCCATTCTGGTGGCTTCTACCTTTATTTTAGGAAGCAGTTTGGTTGCTCAAGCGCAGGAAACAGAAAGCCCTGCAATGCCGCAGCCAGAAGCGGCTGAGGTTAGCAAGGCAGAAACAAAAACTTTTGGCCCTGATCAAGTTATTGCCGTAATTGATGGCAAGAACATGACAACCAAGGATCTTGATGCTTGGGCTAATATTATTGCTCCTGGCACACCTGAAACCTTAGCGCAACGCCGTTTGCGCGCGTTAGAAGTTTATGTTTCGTTAAAAGCATTTTCGACTGCAGCACTTAAAGAAAAACTCGACCAAGATCCGACTTTCAAAATGCGCGCTGAATTGGTTCGCGAAAGTAACTTGCAGCAGGCTTACCTTGCCGAAAAGCTAAAGCAATCGGTAAAAGAAGAAGACGTTAAGGCTTTTTATGACAAAGAAATAGCTAGCATGCCGAAAGAAGTTGAAGTGCATGCCCGCCATATCCTTGTTGACAGTGAAGCTGACGCTAAAAAGGTTATTGAGCGTTTAGAAGCAGGCGAAGATTTTGAAAAAATTGCTAAAGAATCTTCAACCGATGGATCTAGCGCTAATGGCGGAGATCTTGGCTATTTCATCAAAGGACAAATGGTAAAGCCTTTTGAAGATGCGGCCTTTGCCCTTAAAGCTGGCGAATACACCAAAACACCGGTTAAATCACAATTTGGTTGGCATGTTATTAAGGTTGAAGATATCCGCGATAAGCAACCACCAGAATATGCTGATGTAAAGCCACAGATTGAAAATATGTTGATGCAACAAAATTACAATGAATTGGTGAAGAAAACCATTAGCGATTTTGCTGTTACCTATCCTGATAAGGATGTTGCAGAGTACATGAAAGAGGCAGTTGATAAAATTGCCGTTGAAGGCGGCGAAGAAGAATAGGCCGGTTTTAACCTATTGAAATAAAATGGCGTATTTGGCTTTTAAAAAGCTAAATACGCTTTTTTTTATCATGATGGGACTTAAAAACATACAATCAATGATAGAGGCTTTGCTCTTAGGATTTCACCTATAAAAAGCTGCATATGATGACAGCATGAGCGCACTTAAACTTGTTAATTCAAATTTTTTTGAAAGATGGGGCTCTAAACCATTATGCATAACTTGAGGCAATAATCCTTGATCAAAATTATGCCGTCAACAATGATAAGGCAATGAAATATAATAATATTTTTTTTGAAAAAAGCATTAAGCGAAGCTTGTAAAGCCAATATTAACTGACATAACATCAGTCTTTTTAAATCATATTAAAACTTCAAAATTCAATTTTTCACCTAATACATATTACTATGAATTTTATTAATTATAAAATAATACAATAATATAAAAGCTACTATTCGGGCACTGTATTAACGAAGTAAATATAAAATTAAGCATAAAGTTAAAAGCAATAAAACGTCTTGTTTCCCGCTATATCATTGTCAAAACTATCTATCCTCAAGGTGATCGTCTTGCGATAAAGCCTTGGCAAGATCAATAATTTTGCGTCTGACTTTAGGGTCTTTGATATTGGTGAAAGCACGAATTAACTGTAATCCTTCGCCACTTGAAACCATTTCCAAAGGATTGGCTTCGGCTTCGGCAAATCCCTCATCAAGTTCACTATTGGACACATCTTCAAAAAAGAAGGATACCGGCACTTCCAAGGTTTCTGCAATTGCTTGCAGACGACTTGCACCTACCCTATTTGTACCCTTCTCGTATTTTTGCACTTGCTGAAAAGTAATTCCAAGTTGTTCGCCTAGTTTTTCTTGACTAAGCCCTATAGAATTACGACGCAAACGAATGCGGCTTCCCACATATACATCAATTGGATCTGGTTGTTTTTTCTTTACTGTCATTATGTTTTTCGCTTATCAGCGCTTTTCCCGGCCATTTTACAATAATAAGATTAGATATCCCTATCAGATGATAATTTTACAAAAACATCTGTCGCAATGCTTGCATAACATAATAATAATGCCCCAATGTCAATTGATCAGCGGCGGCTGTAGCGCCTTAAAAACCCACTAAAGATTGATAAAATTAGAATTATAGATAAAATTTCTTTACCATTTGAAATCTTATGCCAATTTGGTGCGTTATAGCTTGGAATTGGCGCATCAAGATAAGCAACACGATTCTGTTCAATTTGCCCGATGATTCTTCCATAAGGATCAACCACGGCGGTAATACCATTATTGGTCGCCCTAATCAGCGGCATATTTTGCTCAACCGCCCGCAAGCGTGCCTGCTGAAAATGCTGCCACGGTCCGGGGGTTTGGCCAAACCATGCATCATTAGTAAGATTAACCAAAACATTAGGTCTATCGCCGCTATAATCCATTTCATTTGGAAAAATAGCTTCATAACAGATAAGTGGTAAAATCGTCAGTCGTTCAGAAAGCGTCAGCGTTTTATGATCGCTCGCAGCACTATAACCACCAACGGTTTCTGCTATAGCCGAAAGGCCAAACTGCTTAAAAAATTCACTGAAGGGCATATATTCACCAAATGGCACAAGGTGCACCTTATCGGCATAAGCAATAACATCCCCGTTTTTATCGACAATTTGCATGGAGTTATAAAAGCTTTGTTTACCATCCTCATCATAAGAAAGTCTAACACTGCCTGTCATGAGCAGTTGTTTATCTTGCAATAGGCTTGCTATGTTTTCCTTTAATTCTGGGGTATAATCAAGATAATAGGGCAAAGCCGTTTCCGGCCAAATAATAATATCGGGCCTTCTTGAACTTTCTGGATTTTCTTCAATCGATAATGATACCAATTCATCATAATTTTGCCGTGCCAAAACTGCATCTTGCTTTTGGCTTTGATCAATAGATGGTTGCACCAAACGCACCATAATCTCATCCCCATTGGCGTAATTATTAGGCGCAAAGGAAAGTCGATAGGCACCAAAACCGACATCGAAGACGATAAGTAACCCTGCAAGCGAAAATGCGATTTTGCGCTCTTTTCCATCAGCAAGAATAGCAGGTGTTGCATAAACCAAAACCGCAAGAAAATTTACCCCTAAAACGCCAATCAACGAGGCTATCTGCATTGATGCTACATTGGGCATAGCTGTGTAGCCAATGCTATTCCACGGAAAGCCGGTAAAGGCTACACCGCGCAACCATTCTGCAAGGCCAAATGTCAAGCTTAAAGTAACAATCCGCCCATAGGAATTCCAATTTAAGATGGCGGCAACCACAGCAGCTAAACCATAGTAAAGCGCAAGAAATGCCGGTAAGCCAAAAATTGCAAACGGAATTGCCCAATAATAGCTAGCAAAATCTACAAACATTGCGCTCGACAGCCACCAAAGCCCAAAAACAAAATAGCCAAAACCAAAACTCCATCCAGTTAAAGCTATTAAGCTATATTTTTTTAACCCATTTACGCGCTCATTTATGCCATCAATCAACCAGACAAGGACAGGAAAGCTAATGAAACAAAGAAAAAACAGATGAAAAGGTGCAAGTGCAAACGCCATAAGCGCGCCAAATATGAAACTTATCAATTGCCGTTTGATGCCTGTTAAATGCTTAAATCCGTCAATCAATCGCAGCATTTTAGGATCCTTTCGCATAAATGCGTTTTAGATAATTTGAAATCTATCAAAATGAGTTTATCGCTGGTTCTATTAATGCTTTATCTTTTAATAAAAACCTTAAAGCAAATGCGGTATCAGAGCGCAGATAAAAACGAATATATTGAATGGCTATATTAAGAATATAAATAGCTTAACATGAGAAGACCCCAATAATAAGTTTTCTATTTTAAATTTGAACAATGCATATTGACCTTTGGAAGCCAAGCGCAAAGAACTAAAATAAAAATTAAGCAAAATTTAACAATGCAGTAACGAAAAATCTAACTGCCTATTAATTTATGTGGTTCAAATAATAATTATACATCAATTGTGCGCCAAATATCAACGTATTTCAACTTTAATATTAACCCCTTATAAGCGACAATAATATTTTAGCAAATATTTTATATAATTGAGCGTTTTAAGGCTTAAAAATATCCGATTTTAAGGATAAAGGTAACTTACATAAATAAAAAACCGCTTGATGTTTCATCAAACGGTTTTTTTAAAATTATATTTTAGATCGATTAATTATCTGGCGATAAACGCTTAATCTTAATACGCCGTATGCGGCGGCGATCAGCCTCTAATATTTGGAAGCTGAAACCTATAACTGCTTCAATCGTTTCACCGCGCAGTGGTATGCGATCAAGCACGGTAACAATAAACCCGCCAATCGTATCAACCTCATCAACCAAATCACCAAAATGCATATCTTCACCGATAATTTCGGTAAGTTCTTCAAGATCAGCGCGGGCATCAACAATCCAGCTATCGCCCTCTTCCTTGACAATCATGACATCATCATCGTCATGCTCGTCTTCAATGTCACCAACCACCATTTCAAAGACATCTTCCATAGAGGCAAGACCATCGGTTCCGCCATGCTCGTCAATAACCAAAGCCATTTGCGTGCGGGTTGTTTGCATGCGGCTTAAAAGCTGGCTTGCAAGCATTGAATCGGGCACAAATAAAACTTCCCGAATGACCCCAATTTCACCAATCGTCTTAGTTAAATCAACTTGCCCAAGATCCAGCGGTCCATCTTCAACGGTTGACTGAGCGTTGCGGGTAATAAAATTTAAAATATCGCGAATATGAATCATACCGCGTGGATCATCAAGAGTTTCAGCATAGACCGGCATACGTGAATGGCCAGATTTATCAAAACACTTCAATGTATCAGCAAGGCTAGTATCAATATCAATAGCTTCAATTTCAGAACGTGGAATCATAACATCAGCAACGCGTGCTTCATGCAATTCCATTAGATTTTCAAGCATTAATCGTTGCTGCGGCGTTAACAAGCTTTCATCAATGATTTTTTCACTGTCACTGCTTTCAGCATTTCGCGAACGCAAAAAATTGAAAAACTTACCCATAAGGGATGGCTTTACAAGCTTTTGCACTTGCCCAGAACTGGGCTCTTCACTTTCACTACCAGTGTCATGATGTGAGCTAGATGTTGTCGATTTTTCGGCCATTGCGTTGTTCTTGGTTGCCTTTTTTGGTTATTCTTTTATTAATTGACCATCAATGAATAAAAGAAATATTTAAATAAAATAGAATAACTATTTTTACATTGCTAAATATAATAAAGCGATTTTACACTATTTGTAAAGTGCAATAGCAGTACTATTCTTGCCTATAGGGGTCAGGGATTTGAAGTTTTGCTAAAATTGCTCGTTCCAAAGCTTCCATTATTTCTGCATCATCGTCATTTTCATGGTCATAACCGAGTAGATGCAACAGGCCATGAACAAAAAGATGGGTAAGATGATGATCAAAAGGCTTATTTTCTTCCCTCGCCTCACCTTCCACCGTTTCACGCGCGATAATAATATCACCAAGCATGACATCTGGTTCTTCATTTGGTGCAATATCAAAGGCAGGAAAAGATAAGACATTGGTAGCCTTATCCTTGTTACGCCACTGCGCATTTATCGCCCGTATGGCTTCATCATTGGTGAAGACAAGGCTTAACTCGCTTTCAACGTCATCAAATCCCAAATGCAACATAGTTTCATAGGTTGCCTTTTGTGCTAACGCCAATAATTGCGGCTCACTTTCCCAAGCATCATCTTCAATAACAAGGTCAATGTCTATTTTTAACATATCGCCATCAACTGCTGACATGTGCACTCCAGCATCCATAATTGACACCATTTAAGAGTTACCGCTCATTTTATCGCCAAATTTTTGATCTTGTCTTGCTTTATTTTCACGAAAATCACGATCATAGGCTGATACAATTGCAGCAACGAGCGGATGGCGCACAACATCTTTTTCGGTAAATGTTACAGTTACAATATTATCGACATTATTTAAGATGCGCAATGCCTCCACAAGGCCAGATTTTTGCCCCATGGGCAAATCCACCTGACTTGGATCACCAGTAATAATCATCCGCCCACCCTCGCCAAGGCGGGTCAAAAACATTTTCATTTGCATTGCGGTGGTATTTTGCGCCTCATCAAGAATAATGGCAGAATGCGCCAAAGTGCGCCCACGCATAAAGGCAAGTGGCGCAATTTCAATAACACCAGCAGTTATGGCCCGCTCTACTTTATCAACAGGCATCATATCATAAAGCGCATCATAAAGCGGCCGCAAATAGGGATCGACCTTTTCTTTCATATCGCCGGGTAAAAAACCTAGTCTTTCGCCTGCTTCAACGGCCGGGCGTGATAAAATGATGCGGTCAACCACACCGCGCTCTAATAATTGCGCCGCATGGGCAACTGCAAGATAGGTTTTACCCGTACCTGCAGGACCTACCCCAAAAACAAGCTCAGCACGATCCATTGCACGCATATAGGCATCTTGCGTTGGTGTACGCGCATAAATGGTTTTTCTGCGGGTCGAAATATGAGCAATTCTTTGCTTGGCACTATGTTCCATAGTTGGCAATTCAAGCTGCGGCTCAGGAGCCATTGCAATAGCAATTGCACCATCCGTATCAGATAAATTCGGATTATTGCCTTGTTTTACCAATTGATAAAGATGATCCAAAGCGCGGCGTGCTTGTGCGGTTGCCATTGGCTCACCGCGTAAAGTCACCTCATTGCCATGCGCTCTAATATCAATACCAAGCTTTTGCTCAATGCGGGCAAGATTTTCATCAAAATGCCCAAAAACCGCAAGAGATTCGCGATTACTGTCAAAGGTTAAAACAATATGGGCCAAATCTGATGCACCACCTGTTACGGATACTTCACTTGTCTCTATCTCACTTTTTTCGCTCAAGCGTATTTTCCCCTAAAATGTGAGCTGATATCAATATAAGCAGTATAAATTAGATTCAAAAACCTGCATAAAATTTTACGACGGCAAAGTTTCATAAATATTTTATCATCATAGCTTTTGTTGATAAATAAGAAAAATATCTCATTTATCAACAATTAAAATCAATAATCATTAAGCTGATAATAAGGTTGCAGGCTCATCAAGCGGATAGCCAACCAAACTATTTGGCCCAGCCTCACCAATTTTCACAGTAATCATTTCACCAGTCGGTGCGTCTGTCGTTACCGCAATAGGTAACAGCCAAGGCGATCGTCCAATCATCTGCCCATCATGGCGACCTTTACGCTCCACCAAAACATCTGTGGTAACGCCAATTTTAGAGCGTAGAAATTCGCGCTGCTGTTTGCCTAGCAAGGCTTGTAACTCCTGCAAGCGCTCGTCCTTAATTGCTTCATCAACTTGGTTTTTCATATCTGCACCGGGCGTACCGATACGCGGTGAATATTTAAATGAATAGGCAGAAGCATAAAAGACTTCTTCAACCAAACGCATAGTTGCCTTAAAATCTTCATCGGTTTCGCCAGGGAAGCCAACGATAAAATCACCCGACATAGCAATATCTGGGCGCGCTTCACGCATCCGCTCAATCAAGCGCAAATAATCATCGACAGTGTGATGACGATTCATAGCTTTTAAAATAGAATTAGAGCCTGCCTGTACGGGCAAATGTAAATAAGGCATCAATACATCAAGATCACGATGCGCAGCAATTAGCCCATCATCCATATCATTGGGATGACTTGTCATATAACGCAAACGCTTGACACCATCTATCTCAGCAAGCTTATAAAGCAACTCACCTAAACGCCAAGATTTGCCATCTTCACCCACGCCATGCCAACCATTAACATTTTGGCCAAGCAAAGTTATTTCACGCACGCCCGAATCAACAAGACGTTGCGCTTCACGAATAATTTGCGCAACGGGACGCGAACTTTCAGCCCCGCGCGTATAAGGAACAACGCAAAAAGTACAAAATTTATCGCACCCTTCTTGCACAGTTAAAAACGCACTCACGCCGCGGCTTGCTACCGCTTCACGCTTTGGCAAAGGCAAATGCTTAAATTTATCTTCAACCGCATATTCGGTTTCAACAACCTTTTTGCCACTTTCCACATCGCGCAATATTTGCGGCAAACGATGATAGGTTTGCGGGCCAACAACAAGATCAACCCCTGGGGCGCGGCGAATAATTTCCTCGCCCTCAGCCTGGGCAACACAGCCGGTCACACCAATCGTGATCGGGCGATCCTGTTCAGAACGCAACACACGCAAGCGACCAAGATCAGAATAAAGCTTCTCAGCTGCTTTTTCACGAATATGACAAGTATTTACCAAAATCAAATCGGCATCTTCAGCCGTTTCGGTCGCAACATAGCCTTCAGCACTTAAGCTATCGCTCATGCGCTGGCTATCATAAACATTCATCTGGCAACCATAGGTTTTAATAAAAACCTTGCGGCTATTGGGACGATTAATTGCCTGTGTGGGTGTATTCAAAGTGTCTTTGGTCATAAGATGAGCTTTTACTCTTTTTTCCTGTCTTTTAAAAGACCAAAAAACAATCTTATGTTACAATTCAAGACAATATTATTAAAATAAAGCCAAACTATCCACATCCTATCCTCACTACCAACAGCTTATCGATAATTTGGCGTAATATTTTATTAAAGCGCAAGCAATTATAGCTAAAGTCTTGTATTTGCCACAAAACTATATATTGATAAATTTTACGTGAAAACCAAAAACGCAAAGAGGAAGATACATGAAACGTTGTCTGGCTGTAACGCTCGTATTAATGGGTGGGGTTGCTGTTACCGCATGCGGAGATAGTCAAATTGATACTGCTGTTTTTCAAGATGTTGATGATTGTATTGCAAGTGGCACATTCCCTGCCGACAAATGTCGGCAAGACTTTAAAGAAGCAACTGCAACCCACGTAGCAACTGCACCTGCCTATACCAATAAGGAAGATTGCGAAGCTGAGTTTGGTGTTGGCAAATGTGAACAAACTCCTGCAGCCGCAACCGGCTCAACGACAACAGTCCATTCAAGCACAGGCAGCTTTTTCTTGCCAATGAT
Source organism: Bartonella sp. HY761 (assembly GCF_026743145.1). NCBI lineage: Bacteria > Pseudomonadati > Pseudomonadota > Alphaproteobacteria > Hyphomicrobiales > Bartonellaceae > Bartonella > Bartonella sp. HY761. Next base: position 447,977 of record NZ_CP104887.1, on the reverse strand, counting down.
GATGGGTTATATGATGGGGTCAATGTTCAATAATGGACAAAGAATGGCACCACAATCACTTTATCAACGCCCAGGTAGCAGTTCATACGTAAATAGTAATGGTGCAACTGTTGCAAATCAACGTGGTGCAACTCGTTTCTCATCTTCTTCTGCTGCTGCCCGTGCACCTGAAACACGGACAAGAACAATGGCACGCGGTGGCTTTGGCAGCCGTGCAAGCGCTATTTCATCATAAAATAACAGCGGATTAGCAAAAGCATTATGGAACGTATCGTACTTAATGAACGGGCGGATTGGCGTGAAGACGCCGCCGCCAGCGGTTTTGAATTTCATACCATTGATGGCGAACGCTATTGGGATGAACGCCACGCTTACCGCTTTACTCTTGCAGAGATTGAAGAAGGCATTGAAGACCCAACCGCCGAATTAATGGGCATGTGTTACGAAGCTGTGGATCACATCCTTGCCGATGACCAGCTTATGCGCCGTATGGCAATTCCTGAAGAATTTTTCAAAGCTGTACGCCAGTCATGGGAACGCAAAGACCGTGATCTTTATGGTCGTTTCGATTTTTCCTTTAATGGTGAAGAGCCAGCAAAACTGTTGGAATTTAATGCTGATACGCCAACCAGCCTATTTGAAACAGCGGTATTTCAATGGCGCTGGCTTGAAGATATGAAAAAGCGTGGTGAATTGCCGGCTGAAGCCGACCAATTCAACCTTTTACATGAAAAACTTATTGAAGCACTTAAAGCAATTGGCTCGCCCAATGGCGTTATGCATTTTGCTAGCGTTAGTGATAGCCCTGAAGATTATGGCACTGTTGCTTATCTTGCTGACTGCGCTAGTCAAGCAGGCCTTGTGCCAGTTATGATTGACATTGCCCATATTGGCGTTGATGCTGATCATTGGTTTACCGATACTTATGAAGAACGCATCAACACGCTTTTCAAGCTTTATCCGCTTGAAGATATGGTGCGTGAAGATTTTGGCAAATATCTTATTGATACACCTACCCACATTATTGAGCCTTTATGGAAACTTGTTCTTTCTAACAAAGGACTTATGCCAGTTCTTTGGCAAATGTTTCCAGATCATCCCAATCTTCTTGCGTCTTATTTTGAAGATGATTCAAGAAAAAGCCTACTTGCCAACCATTACGTGCGTAAACCGCTTTTATCGCGTGAAGGCGCTAATGTTACCATTATTGATAATGGCATAAAAACCAGCACAATTAAAGTGGATGGCCCTTATGGTGCCGAGGGTTATATTCGCCAAGCCATTCAATATTTGCCCCAATTTGGCGATGACTGGACGGTCATTGGCTCGTGGATTGTAGCCGGGCAACCTGCAGGTATTGGTATTAGAGAAGATGCAACGCCGATTACGCGTAATACATCGCGCTTTGTACCTCATTTTATTCTTGATTAAGCAAAGTTTGCTTTAAACAAAAAAAATGAAAATAAATATACTGCATTTTTTGAATATTAATGATAAATGCAGTATATGCTTTAATATTGGCTAACAAGTAAAATACTAAGCTTGGCTGCTACAAGCATAATGGAAGGGAAGTTCATCCGGTGGTGGATGCGGCCTTCAAAGCCGTAAGGGGCTGCGAGACAGTCTTTGGTGGGTTCGACACCCACTCCCTTCCGCCAATTTATAAAAAATATTGCATATAACTATTGCCCTTTAGCTTCTTTAGCATACATAACTCCAATAGACATTCATGAAAGATCATATTTATTATTAGTGTTTTCATGAAAATAGATATTTTCAAAATAGGGTATTAAAATGTTAAAAGAATTTCGACAATTTGCCATTAAGGGCAATATGGTTGATTTAGCCATTGGTGTTATTATTGGTGCGGCATTTAGCGGATTGGTCAATTCGGTTGTCAATGATATTTTAATGCCCATCATCGGTCTTCTTACTGGCGGCATTGATTTTTCCAACATGTTTATTCAGCTTGCAGGTGAGCCACAAACCACACTAGCTGCCGCCCGTGCCGCAGGGGCAACTATCGCTTATGGTAATTTCATTACTCTTGCTATCAATTTTATAATTGTTGCTTGGGTGTTGTTCCTTGTGGTTAAAGGTATGAATAAGCTGCGCACTAAGGATGAAGTCAAGGTTGAAGCCAAGCCAGAGCCAACTAAGGAAGAAGTCCTTCTTACAGAAATCCGCGATTTACTTGCCACCAAAACAAGCAATTAGAGCGTTTTTTGAAAAGTGTGAAGCGGTTTTTGGACAAAAAACGCGATGTAAACAATAGATTAGAGCACCGATCTGATCCAATCAGATCGAAATGCGCTCTAAAATTATCTTAGCATCTTCCAATTTATTTGGGTTGGAAGATGCTTCTGCCAATATTTTCATGCTTAGGGTCAGATCCGCAATCAATTTATAGGCTAATTTATATGTTCATTGCCCAAAGACCATAGACACATTCGGTCATCAATAATTTCTTAAAGAAATTCAGCTCTCGCATCAATAATTTTACTAAAAATTTTTATTTTTAAGGCAAATATTGCAAATAGAGAAACATAAATTAAAATTTTTGCGCCAATAAAAGACAGTGATCCTTATTTTGCCTTACTGATAGCGATATTTAGGTTAAGCAACCCGCTACAACGAGGCATATTTAACTGATCTCGTCATTTTTATAAGGTCTGATTTAATTTATGCTATAAAATAGTAATTATTCCTATTGCGTGAAGAGATATTGATGAAGCCGCGTGACATTTCGGGAAACCAGCAAATACCGCCCGAACAAGGCGACCAAAGCCCGCGCTTAAGATACAAGCGCAATTGGCGCAAGCGGTTTTTTAAGCATATTCCACCAATTTCAATTTTTGTTTTTATTGTATTTGCTATTTTTACCACCGGTTTTGTTTATTTTGGCGAAAAAGTTGATCGCTTAATGGCGCCCAATCCCCTGCCGCAAGCTGATGGCATTATTGTGCTAACGGGTGGACGTGCGCGTATTGAAAGCGGCATTTTTTTGCTTAACCAAAAAAAAGCACATCATTTGTTAATAAGCGGTGTTAATCCCGCAGCGGATAGTGGCACGCTCGCGCGAGCCAATCACACCGACCCCAAACTATTTGAATGTTGTATTGAGCTTGGACATGAAGCATTAAACACAAAGGGCAATGGTAGCGAAAGCGCCGAATGGGTAAAAAAACATAATTATAAAAAAATCTATGTAGTCACCAATGATTATCACATGCCGCGCAGCCTCTATATTATGCAACAGGCCATGCCCGATGTTGAACTCATCCCCTACCCTATCCGCGTTGAAAACCAAAGTGATGACTGGCTAAGCATTATTAATCATTTGCGAGTGCTCGGTATTGAATATTTAAAATATATTGGCACACGATTTTTAAATCTTTAATGATCACCAGGGATATTGAACCCGAAAGCCTATTGCCGGCGGCCCTATATTTTGACTAAGAATGCAAGCAATAGGTTAGAGCGTTTTCCGAAAAGTGTGAAGCGTTTTTTTGGACAAAAAAACGTTGTGTAAACAATGGTTTAGTACCCCCCTATTTAAAGCCAAGAATATTTGGCAGCATTGCCAAAAGCTGCATGGTCTAGCCTGCAATTGAAGCTTATGATAGATACAATTGATAAGAATCAGCTCTATTAAAGATCAGCATCGGAATATCCAAGTGGCCATTTACGACAACGCGTTTAATCAAATTGAAAAAAAGCTTCGCACCGAAGAAGGGGTATCTGGCGAACTTGATTATATTGAGCAAACGTCATGGATTATGTTTCTTAAATATTTAAATGATTTTGAAATAGAACGGGCTGACCGAGCTGCTTTAGACGGCAAGGATTATAAACCATTACTCCCGGATGAGTTTGAGTGGACAAGCTGGGCAGCGCCTAAAAATGAAAAAGATGAAATTGATTATGATAAAGCTTTAACCGGTGATGTACTCATCGAGTTTGTCAATAATAAATTATTTCCCGCTCTTGGAAAATTACGCGAAAAGGCAGCCGGGCCCGATACAACTGAATATAAGATTGGTGAAATCTTCGGTGAATTGCGCAACAAATTCCGGTCTGGCTATGTCCTGCGTGACATTGTTGAAGCGATAGACAAATTATCATTTAAATCGCAAAGCGACCGCCATGAGCTTTCTGCCCTTTATGAAACGCGCATCCGCCGCATGGGCAATGCTGGTCGTAATGGCGGCGAGTATTATACACCGCGCCCATTGATCCGCGCCATGATTAATGTTGTAAAACCAAAAATTGGCGAAACCATTTATGATGGCGCTGTCGGCTCAGCAGGCTTTTTGTGCGAGGCTTATGACTATCTATATGGGCAATTAAACGGCGCAAGCGACTACGACACTTTGCAAAAAAAAACATTTTATGGGCAAGAAAAAAAAGGCCTAGCTTATATCATTGGTTTGATGAATATGATGCTACATGGTGTTGAGTCACCCAATATTGTCCACACCAACACATTAAATGAAAATGTTATGGATTATCAAGAAAAAGATAAGCATGACATTGTATTGGCAAATCCGCCCTTTGGTGGTGGAGAACGCGTAGAGGTCCAACAAAACTTCCCCATAAAATCAAGTGAAACCGCTTATTTGTTTTTGCAGCACTTTATGCGCAAGCTCAAAGCTGGCGGCCGTGCAGCGGTGGTGATTAAAAATACTTTTTTGAGCAATAGCGACAATGCCAGCATTGCTTTACGCAAAGAGCTTCTTGAAACATGCAATTTGCACACGATTTTAGATTGTCCGCAAGGCACGTTTCAGGGCGCAGGGGTCAAAACTGTGGTGCTTTTCTTCGAAAAAGGCGAAAGTACTCGCCAAACCTGGTTTTATGAACTTAATCCTGGCCGTAGCCTTGGTAAAACCAACCCTTTAAATGATGCTGATCTTGCAGATTTTATTGAACTACAAAACACTTTTGCCACGGGTGAAAAAAGTTGGATTATTAGATATGCCGACCTTGATGAAACAAATTTTGACCTTTCAGTAGCAAATCCTAACGCTCCCCAAGCTGCCCCTTTGCGCAATCCGCAAGAAATTATTGACGACATGCTTAGTCGTGAAGCTGAAACAGCAGAAATCTTGCGCACTATTCGGGGCTTACTATGAAACAGGGTTGGCAAAGGAAAAAACTTGGCGAAGTTTGTGACATTATAGGTGGAGGTACACCATCCAAGAATAAGCCCAAATTTTACAATGGAGATATTTTGTGGGCAACGGTGAGAGATATGAACAATGATGTTCTCACGCAAACTCAGCACAAAATTACAAGGGAAGGTCTGAAGTCATCATCATCAAATATCATTCCAGCAGGTGAAATAGTAGTAGCATCACGAGTAGGTTTGGGGAAAGTGTGTATTCTTCAATATGATACCGCTATCAATCAAGACTTGCGTGGAATTATTCCGAAAAAAAGTGACGCAGTGGATAGAAAATATCTTTTTTACTGGCTAAAGAGTCAATCAAAGAAGCTTCTCGAAGCTGGTCGCGGAGCAACAGTTAAAGGTATATCTTTACCGTTCATTAAAAATCTTTTATTTCCTTACATAGATATACATGAACAGCAACAAATTGTATCGCTTTTAGATGAGGCATTTGCAAATTTGGATCGCGCCCAAGCGCATATTGAAGCTAATCTTAAAAATGCAGCCGAATTATTTGAAAACACATTATCCAGCATATTTAAAAACGTAAATCAGGACTCACCAAGGCTAAAACTATCTGATGCATCAGTTCACTTCGGACGCGGGCGTTCACGTCATCGCCCTAGAAATGCTCCATTTTTATACGGGGGAACTTATCCATTTGTTCAAACTGGGGATATAAGGAACTGTAGAGGTGCTGTTACTGAATTTAAACAGACCTACAGCGAGTTGGGTTTGGCTCAAAGTAAACTTTGGTCTAAAGGAACAGTGTGCATAACCATAGCTGCTAATATTGCCGAAACAGGTATTCTGCAATTTGATGCATGTTTTCCAGACAGCATTATCGGTATGGTTGTTGACACAGATATTGCCCGGCCAGATTATGTCGAATACATGTTACGTTTTTTTTCAACTGATTTAAAAGAAAAGGGAAAAGGTAGCGCTCAGGATAATATCAATTTAGGAACTTTTGAAAAAGAAACCTTTCCATTTCCTAGTATTCAGTATCAAAGTCATATAGTTCAAATTTTACAAGCTTTGGATATTCAATGCGTAAAATTAACTACATCATTCAATCTAGATCTACAAAATATTGCAGAACTCCGGCAATCCTTATTGCAACAGGCCTTCGCAGGTGCTTTAACTTAAAATGCTTCTTAACTGAAATGTGGTATGATTAAAAATTTACGGTAGATAAACAAACGGGGTGGGAAATGGCTTATAACGAAACTGAAGCGGATACTTGTTCAAAGCGTATAAATCCAGCTCTTACCTCTGCCGGTTGGGGTGTTGTTGAGCACTCGAATTTTCATCAAGAATTTATTTGTCCGGGCCGTATTTTGTCAGGCTCATCGCGTGGAAAGCCGCTCCGATGCGATTATGTTTTAACTTACAAAGACCAAAAACTTGCCGTTTTGGAAGCCAAAAAGGTCAGTATCAGCCATCGTGAAGGGGTGGCGCAGGCTAAAGACTATGCCACCCGCCTTGGTACGCGATTTGCCTATGCTTCCAATGGGGTAAATTGGTATGAAATTGATATGGAGACAGGCAAGGAGCAAGACATTGCTTTGCCTTTTCCATCACCCGATGAGTTATGGGCGCGCGCGTTTAGCGATGTCAATATTTGGCGCGAGCTTTTTGGAGCGGTTGAATTTGAAACTGCGGGTGGGCGCTGGTTTCCCCGTTACTATCAACACCGCGCCATTACCGCGGTTTTAGAAGCGATTGCCAACAACAAAAAACGCATATTACTGACGCTTGCTACCGGCACCGGCAAAACCTCGATTGCATTTCAAATTGCTTGGAAGCTATTTAAATCGAAATGGAACCTTTCAGGAACTCCAACGCGTGAGCCACGCATTCTTTTTCTAGCTGACCGCAATTTTTTAGCCAATCAAGCGATAAATTCTTTTTCTGCTTTTTCGGCAGATGCAATAACGCGTATCGACCCCAAGTCTTTGGATAAGTTTAACGGCAAAGTGCCTAAAAATGCTAGCTTATTTTTTACCATTTTCCAAACCTTTATGACGGGCGAAATCCAACCAGTTTATCAGCAATATGATCCTGATTTTTTTGACTTTATCATTATTGATGAATGCCACCGCGGCGGCGCCAATGATCAAAGTGAGTGGCGTGCGATTTTGGAGTATTTTTCACCTGCCGTTCAATTGGGTTTAACCGCAACACCAAAACGTAATAATAATGGCGACACCTATGCCTATTTTGGCGAACCGGTTTATAGCTATGCTTTAAAACAAGGTATCGAAGATGGCTATTTGACACCGTTTAAGGTGAGGCAGATGGCATCGACAATTGATGATTATGTTTTTGATGGCACTGATGAAATCCTTGAAGGCGAGGTAAAAATTGGTACCAAATTTGAGGAAAGTGATTTTAATCGGGATATAGTCATTCGCGAGCGTGAGCTTTCGCGTGTGCGCGAATTTATGAGCGAGATAGACCAACGCCAAAAAACTATTGTTTTTTGTGCCCGCCAAGACCACGCCGCTTTGGTGCGCGATCTTATCAATCAAATCAAAACAAACCCCAATCCATACTATTGTTGCCGTGTTACCGCCGATGACGGTGCAATTGGTGAGCAGCACATGGTGCATTTTCAAGACAATGAAAAAACCATTCCAACCATTCTTACCACATCTCAAAAGCTTTCAACCGGTTTAGATGCTTTAAATGTGCGCAATATCGTTTTGATGCGACCTGTAAAAAATATAATCGAGTTTAAACAAATTATCGGCCGTGGTACGCGGGTTTTTGAAGGAAAAGGCTATTTCACCATTTGGGATTTTGTTAAAGCTTATGAAAATTTCAACGACCCAGAATGGGATGGTGAACCCTTAGCACCAGAGCCAACAACGCCAAAACCTGATGGAACAGTGTTTGATCCTGTAAATGATACACCCGATAGTCCACCGACTGAAGATGAAAATAAAAAACAAATTGAAATCAAACTATCTGATGGTAAAGAACGCTCCATTCAATATATTGCGACAACTAGTTATTTCAGCCGTGATGGAAAAATTATCTCGGCGCAGGAGTTTATGCAGCAAATTTTTGGTGACTTGACTGAGCTCCTGCCAGAAGAAGATGATTTACGGAAACTTTGGTCAGATCCGTCCAGTCGAGAAAAATTTTTACAGCAATTGGACGATATAGGGTATCATCACGAACAATTGGAAGAAATTCGGCGTTTGGTTGATGCTAGAGATTCAGACCTTTATGATGTTTTAGCTTATATTCGCTTTAATAGTGTACGCCTTACCCGTGCCCAACGAGCCAATGCCACTGCGGCGGAAGGAATGAAAGAGTTTGAAGGCGAAATGCGTAATTTGGTAACGGCCATTTTACGGTCCTATGTGTCGCATGGTGAAAGTGAATTAGCCCAAACCAAGTTAAAGGATTTCTTGTCTGCACGTTATGGCACAATAAATGAAGCTAAAACAAAGTTGGGTGGGCTCGACAAAATCAGCAGTGCCTATATCACACTTCAAAAACAACTCTATTCCCATTAGCTTTCAATTCTTTTACAAACAAAATGTTAAATCATCTAATATTGAAGCGGCTCTGCAAGTCGTAGCGGCTACACATAAAGTGATTAACATTTTGTAGAAGATTATAGCGGCGGCAATTACAAGTGATTAAGCCGATAAGTAAACGGCAAAAACACTGTAAAACTACTCTGCTTTTTTAGCCCCGAACCTGCGTAAGAAAAGCATGCTACATTGATGGTGGCAATAAACGCCACTCAGACCAAAAAAGTCTTGGAACTTAAACCACCGACAGCTGAATATACAAGGTGTTACTTATGCAATATGACCTGCATCTATAATAGGATTGAAATCCTATCAATGGCTTTTTTCATCAATATATTGCCGATGTTCAAAAATTTAAGCTATAAATTTATGCAGCTTTTAATTTACAAGCGCCAATTTCCATTCCACTTAATTTATCAATAAAAGCCTTAACTAAGCTCAATTCACACGCATCCTTATTATAAAATAGCCATGTATCACGTTCACAATATTTGCCGTTTTTATAAGTTAGCGGTTCATGATAAATTTCTGGTGCCATACCCATCACCGTTGATGGTAAAAACCCATAACCCAATCCATTCCTCACCATTTCAAGGCAGGTATCCAAACGGTCGACATTCATTGAAATACGCGGAGGAATTGAATAATTTTCCACCCACCAGCGATTAATTAATAATTGATTAAGTGGGTCATTTTGATAATCAATCAAATAAAGCTTGTCTAATTCAGAAGCGGAAACTTTGTCCTTATTTGCAAAACACATAACATCCTTATACAGCAAAAGCCGTTCGCCGGAAAAATGATATTCGCCGCGCACAAAGCCCATATGGACGTTATTGCTAACAACAAGCTGCAAAATATCACGGCTCCAGCCCGAAAACACCTGATAGCGTACTTCCGGATATTCTTTTTTAAAACTTTGCAAAATCGGTGGAAGTATAAATTTACTCATGAAATGCGAGGCACCTATGCGCACAGTACCTGATATTGTGCCTTTCATGGTTAGGATATGCTCTTTCACATTGGTCATCTCATTGAGCATGAATGAGGCTTTTTTGGCTAAATATTCACCTTCTGCGGTAAATTGAATGCCCCGCTTATTTCTAATAACCAGCGTGGTGTTAAAATAAGATTCCATATTTCGAAGTCGGATAGAAAGAGCCGGCTGGGTCATAAAGAGCCTATCTGCAGCACGCGTAATAGACTTAATTTCATATAGAACTTTTAGCAGTTCCCAATCACGTTCATTCATAATATCATTCCAACGAATTATCCGTATTTTTGCTGTAAACTAGCATCTTTGGCTTATTTCATATCTCTATTTTAAATAGAAATTTAAATTTAATTATAAAGCCTAAATTAAAAATACTTCTTTGAGTGAAAGAAGACCCTGTCGGCCGATGGGAGGATTACCGACAGGGTAGCAATTGTTTAAAGTCAAACAATTGCGTTTTGTTCATTTTCCTGCTGTATTGCGGGTAATGATATTCCTAAGTTACCGGCTAATTCGGCTAATATTTGCCAAGATTTTTCTTCAACAGGAATAGTATTGCTGAATTTTAGGCGGGTTTTTGCTTCAACTTCACCAGGATATAAAACGACACTATGAGCATCTTGAGTTGGGCAATCTTTCAAATAAGCAAAAAATGCCTCGGTTTCATGCTCTGCCCAGTCATTTGGAACGAATTTGCCAATATTGATAATAAGAGCAAAGACATTATTGACCGCCATGCCATTTCCATAATGTTCTTTTTCGATGGTGCCACCGCCTGAAAGAATACCGGCGAAAAGCTCCACAGCCAATCCAAGCCCATAACCTTTATGACCACCAAAGGTTAAAAGGTTTCCGGGAGGATTTTGAAACAAGACCCGTGGGTCGTTTGTTGGCTTACCGGTTGCATCAATCATACTACCGGCAGGCGCTTCGCAGCCCTTTTCAGCAAGAACACGTGCTTTATTCAAAGCAATCGCGCCCGTTGCCAAATCAAGCACAAATGGTGGTTTCCCATTTGGCAAAGGCCAAGCATAACACATAGGATTGGTTGTAAGCTTCGCTTTAATACCACCAAAAGGTGCAACTGTAGGCGTGCGTTTAACAATATTACAAAAGGCCAACATCGCCATGCCTGCTTCGCAAGCCATTTCGCCATAATAACCGATACGACCGATATGGTGTCCGTGGCGTAATGTTAAGGCACAGATGCCTTGTTCATGAGCAACATCAATAGCATCCGAAAATGCTATTTTTGCTGCGTGTTGACCAAAACCGAGGTGAGCATCATAACCAAGCAATACACCAGATTTACGATAACAATTAAGCTCACCATCGACTTTAAGTGTTCCTTGATCCAACGCTTTTATATAATTGGGTAAAATCGTTAGACCATGGCTTGCATATCCTACTTGATCGGATGCAATGAGGTGATCGGCAACATTTAAAGCAACCTGATCATTTACACCTTTTGCAAGCAAGATTTCAGATACTAAATTTTTGGCATCAGCTACACCGATGTTAATCATAATTATAACCACCCTAATAGAGGCCAGTAGAACAGAGCCATTAAAAGCATAAGCAGATAGCCAATGATTGTAACGACAATACCCATTTTAGAAAATTCGGTTGGCGTAAATGTTTCTGTTGCCATACACACCATGTTTTGTGGTGCGTTAACAGGAAGGATAAAGCCATAACTCACCACAAAGCCAAGCAACATGCTAAGACCTAATTGGATATCTGGAGTTAAGCTTAAATTGGTGGTTCCGATTGTATGGAACATCACAATCATAATTGGCATGAACAATGATGTTAAGGCTGTCGCACTTGCAAAACCTAAGTGAATAACAATAAGGAATGCCGATAATACGGTAAAGATCATGAAAGGACTTAAAGACGCAAGACCTGCACTTTCAACCACCCAATCACCAAGCCACTTGCCGGCACCAGTATTGAGCAAAGCACTACCTAAGGAAATACCAACACCAAAGACAAGGATAGTACCCCAAGGTGTACGTTTTTGTACTTCTTTCCAACTAATAACGCCAATTCCAGGTAACATCATGATCACAAGACCAACAGTGGTTGATGTTGTTGTATCAATTCTATGCAAGGTACCGCCGCCAGTTGCCCAGAAGAATAAAAGTATGCAAGTAATAGTTAAAAGACGAATTTGAGGACCAGGAATACGACCAAGATCTTTCAACTCTTTTGCAACAGCTTCCTTACCACCAGGAATATTATCAGCTTCAGGTGGCATCATCTTTAAAACGACGAAATAAAGCACAAAAGACATAAGAACTGACCATGGTCCGCCAGCAATAAGCCATTGTCCCCAAGAAACTTGTTGTCCAATGCTTGTTTGCATAAAGCCGACAGTCAAAAGATTTTGAGCTGCAGATGTTTGAATACCTACGTTCCAAACACTTGTTGCCTGCGCAATCAAAATCATAATACCAACGGCAATGCGTGAGCGCTTTTCAACACCATAAGCTGCAATAATACCAGACATAATTGGTACAATACATGCAACACGCGCTGTAGCACTTGGCACAAATAAGCTAAGAATAATGGTAACAACAATAACACCAATAAGAATGCGTTTTGTACTTGTACCAATGACATTTAAAGTAATAAGTGCAATGCGCCGATCTAACCCAGTATAGGTCATAGCTGCAGCAAGGAAAGTTGCACCTGCAACCAGTGCCCAAGCACCATTGGCAAAGCCCGATAAGGCCATACCCATGCCTTTAGATGTTCCAAGCCACTTGGCTGGATCTTCGCTTATAAATTCTTTTGCCGCATCTAGCGTGACTGTGGGCGCTAACCCAACGAGCAAAGCTATTAACGCAACAATTGCGAGGGAACTAACTTCATAGGAAACGGCTTCAGTTAGCCAAACAATTACGGCAAAAGTTAAAATTGCCAACATGCGGTGGCCAGAAGTTGAAAGACCTTCAGGCGTTGGCAGCATCATAATTGCAAATAAAACAAGCAGCCCCGCGAAAAGACCCCAAGGGATTGTAATTTTTTTAGGTTGCGAAACAGCGTCTGCTGTGCCCATGACGCATACTCCTTAATATGATATGCAAATTTTGGGTGCACGACGTCGAACACAAACGAAAAGACGCATGTGCACCAGTGAAGAAAGATCTGAGCGCTGGATCATGGTCTATTGGCAAATGAAGAAATAAAAAATATAAGCTTAATATCTCCAAATGCATAGTATAAAATATACCATGCATTGGAAGTATATTTAACATATACTATCAATGAATCTTGATATGCTTTTTAAACCATTTTAGCTATAAAACATTTTCTTTAAATAAGATAATTTAATTTTATTATGATTAAATATAAAATTAATTTATGGGTGTCTTTGATTTCAATCAAATTATAATTAAATTATATGCTAATATACAAAATTATTTATCGTGTTAAGGACATTGTTCTCATTACCTGATAAAAAGTCATTTTAAAACAAGAAATACGCATTGCCTTTTTAATAAAACAAGCCTATACAGCAAAAATACCGTGCGCCTATCGTCTAGCGGTCAGGACGCCGCCCTCTCACGGCGGTAACAGGGGTTCGATTCCCCTTAGGCGTACCACTTACTCCATTGACAGAAAACCATTGTAAAAACCTTAAAAGCTAAATTTTCAATTGCTAAAGTATGTAAATTGAATTTTTATTAAAATCTGTCTTAATATTTTTTCCCCACGCGACAAATTATTAACCATAATTGCTTATAATAAAGTTTAAGCCGAGGTAGTTTTAGGCGGAACTCCGCCACCTAACTGCTGGAATAGAGATTAATGAATATCTACTGCAGATATTCAAAATGAAGTATGGTTGAAAAATATGACCAAAAAACCTTTAAAGCGACAAAATGAAACGGGATTTTTAGTCCTTAGCGCTAATAAAAGTCGTGCTCTCCTCGTGTCGCTTATTGGATTAAGCGCAATAGCACAAAGCCAATTTGCAACTGCGCAGAACTATTATCCCCCTGCGCCCCAGCCCTATGGCAACCAATATCAACAGCCCGCGCAAGGCTATAATAATGGTTATTATCCGCCTGAGGAAGACCCTTATTATCAACCGCCTGCACAGCAGCAATATCCACAGCAATACCAAAATGTGCCGCGCCCACAATATCGGCCGCAGCCAACGCCGCGCCCTGCTATCGATCCCAATACCACCGCTTCCATAGATGGCCCATCAAATTATCGTCCATCAAATTATCCAAATGGTAGTAGTGAACAAACCTATACCCCGCATAATGTGCCACAAAGTGTTTATGGCGGCTTGCCAGATGCTGATACCCCAGCAATTGAAATGCCCAAAGGCGCGCAAGGTAAAAGACAGATTGCATCATTGCAAGTATTGATGAGTCGCATTGGCGCGTCATCAGGGGTTATCGATGGCGCACCTGGTAGCAATTTTGATAAAGCCGCAGCAGCAGCCAGCCAATTGACCGGGAAATTTATTGACCCCAATAATGGTCATGCAATTGAAGCAGCTTTGCAGGCTACGGGCGGCGCAGCTTTTACAACTTATACAATTACCAATGAGGATGTTGGGCAATTCTATGTTGCATCAATCCCTAATGATTATGCTTTAAAAGCACAACTGCCTTCTATGGCTTACACATCTGTGCTTGAAATGTTGTCTGAACGCTTTCATATTGATGAGCGTTATTTGCAAGAACTTAATCCTGGGGTAAACTTCCGACAACCCGGTGTCGTCATCAATGTCCCTAATTTGCTTTTGCCAAAGCGCAAAGCAGTTTCCTTTATCATTGCCGATAAAGCACGCAAGCAAGTTCGAGGCTATGATGAGGCTGGTAAATTAGTGGTTGCCTATCCATCAACCATCGGGTCATCGGATAATCCATCACCATCAGGCACGGTGGAGGTAAAGCGCATTGCACTTAACCCCAATTACACCTATAACCCGAAAATCAATTTCAAACAGGGTGAAAATAACAAAGTATTGACTATTCCACCCGGCCCTAATGGTCCAGTTGGCACGGTTTGGATTGCACTTTCAAAGCCAACCTATGGTATTCATGGTACGCCTGATCCATCACGCATTGGCAAAACCTCTAGCCATGGCTGTATTCGTTTAACCAATTGGGATGCACAAGAACTTGCAAAATTAATTAAACCAGGTGTTGTTGTCCAATTCGTCGACTAACAGAACAGTGAAATGAAACCAATAAGGGTGCAAATGAATAATCGTTTTGCACCCTTATTTTATAGCAAAATGTTTTGTTTATAGGTCAATTAAAACCTCAAACCGATAATTGATTAAAAGCGATATCAAGAGCTATGATATTCAGGAAATTGCGGACGCTCATCTGCTTTTTCTTCAGCAATGGGTGTAATCTCTGCCGCTTCTTCCTTTGGCGCACGATAAAGATCAAATAATTCGGGCGGCAAATCACGCCAATCATTACTGCGATCGCGGTGAAGAGCGCCGCGTGAAAGCATCATCAAGGTTACCGGCGTAGTAACCACAATAAAAACGGTGATCAGCAATTCATGAATAACCAAGCGACCGCTGGTCATGGTAAAAAACAATATTGACGCAATAATAATGCCACCGACACCCCAAGTGGTACCCAGTGTTGGCATATGCAAGCGATCATAAAAATTTTTAAATCGTATAAGACCAACACAACCGAGCAATGTTAGGCTGCTGCCCAAAACCATAAAAAAGGCAATGAGAAGAGCTGCCCCAATAGGTAAATCTTTTACAAGTTCTTCGCTCATTCTATCACCTCGCCGCGCATCAAAAACTTCGCTAAAGCGATGCTAGAAACAAAACCAAGCATGCCAATAACCAGTGCCGACTCAAAATAAATAGACGTTCCAGTGCGGATACCAAAAAGCAACAACATAATCATGACTGTGACATAAAGCGTGTCTAACCCCATAATACGATCTTGCGCGCGTGGCCCAAATATAAGGCGATATGTTGCTAGTAAAATTGCAAGCCCCACCATGGCTTGGGAAACAAGGAGAGCCCAAAATAAAATATTATAGCTCATATAGTTTCTCCTTGATCAAATATTTTAAGAAGTAGGCTTTCATAACGACTCTTAATAAGGTCGCGCCAATGATCCTCGCTACTAAGATCAAGGACATGCAATAAAAGCTCATTAGAGCGAGTGTCATAAGCGACCCATGCCGTACCCGGCGTTGCCGTTAATACGCACCCCAATACTGCTAATGCGGTACGATCCTTTAATTCAAGTGGTATAATCATAAAACCAGAATTGGCCTTTTTACGTCCACCGGTTAAAATAATCCATGCAACAGCTATGTTAGATTGGGTAATATCTAAAAAAGTTTTCCAAATTAAAAGCGGTACAAAACGCCAGCCTTTTATTTTAATTGGATCTGGTTCCAAACGTGCCATAGCGTGATTGCCAATAAAGGCAACAAAAAGCGATATAATAAACTGCCCCGGGGTAAAACCAGCAAGCGCCATCCACATTAATATCATAGAAACTGCTAGGACAGGAAAAGGGAAAATACGTTTTATCATAATCCACCTGCTCCACTCAATTCATTGACACCGCCAAGCACACTACCAATGTAATTATAGCTATTAAATAAGCTTTCCCCCATAACATCCATATAACGCATCGTTGGGCCAGCAATAATAGTAAGCAGCAGGCAAATTAACAAAAGTCCTGCAATCGGCGCAATTTCAATTACCATCACCCTTGGTACACTGCCCTCTAATGACGCCCAAAATGTTCGAATACCAGCGCGTGTCATGGCGATAAGTGCTGCAACACCCGACAAAATAATAGCCGCAACATAAAGCCAATCACTAAGTCCAACAAAATGTTTGGCTGTTGGCGCTTCTGCGGCATTGAGCTGACCTGAAATCAGCATGATCTTGGCAAGAAATCCTGAAAAAGGTGGCATACCAATAATCAAAATGGCACAAACAGCAAAGCAAGATCCTAGAATAGCAACTGTTGCGGGCAAATAAAGCCCAACCTCGTCTTCTTCTTCCTCTTCCTCATCACCATAAACTTCCATGGTAACGGCAAGAACGTTAGCCGCACTATCTTGTCCACGTTCAATCAACTCAACCAAAAGGAAAAACGCACCAAGTGCAAGTGTTGAGGTGATAAGATAAAAAACCGCAGGACCAATCAAGGCTTCATTACCAGTACCAATGGTGGCAATTAAAGTACCTGAAGAAACTAAAATGCAATAAGATGCAAGCCGAGATAAAGCCTGACTAGCCAATACGCCGAAAATACCAAAAACAATAGTGACAAGACCACCATAAAATAGCACATTATGACCAAAACCATAAACGCTAGAGGCACTTGCGCCAAAAATCAAAATTGATAAACGCAATATAACATAAATGCCAACTTTACTTAAAATAGCAAAGACTGCTGCAACTGGTGCAGGAGCGGCACTATAGGTTGCCGGCAGCCAGAAACTTAATGGCCACATGCCAGCCTTTACCAAAAAGGCTACACCCAAAATAGCAGCGCCTGCTTCAAAAAGCATAAGATCATTCGCGGGAATTGCGGATACTTTGGCAGCAATATCTGCCATATTCAAAGTGCCTGTCACACCATAAATGAGCGCCGCACCTATCAAAAACAAAGACGATGCAAGTAGATTAATGACAATATAATGCAGCCCTGCACGTACACGCCGACTGCCTGAACCATGCAAAGCCAATGCATAAGAAGCGGTTAGCATCACTTCAAAAAATACAAAAAGATTAAAAAGATCGCCAGTTAAAAATGCACCATTGACCCCAGCTAATAAAAACAACATGAGCGAGGGGAAATGCGGCCCTGCTTTATTCCAATGAGTGTAGGAATAAACAAGCGAACCAAGCATAAGGCATGAAGAAAGCAAAAGCAAAACTGCCGAAAGACGATCAAGCACCAAAACAATACCGAAAGGTGCAGCCCAATTGCCAAGCAAATAAACATCAGCACTAGGAGTTATATCCTTAGCCCGCGCAATAAGCGCAATAGCCACCAGTACCAGTAAGCCACTAGTAATAATTGCCGAAAGCAATTTTAACGTATGGCGACGCTCATCAAAAAACAACAGCACTGCCGCGACAGCCAAAGGCAAAATAATTGGTATAATAATGAGGTGATAAAGGGCGTTTCCCATTAATTTGGCTCCCTTCCGTCAACATGGTCAGAGCCGGTCAGCCCACGAGCAACAAGCAATACCACAAGAAAAAGAGCTGTGGTGGCAAAACCAATAACAATCGCGGTTAAAACAAGCGCTTGCGGCACAGGATCCGTAAATTGTGTAGGATCAATGCTACCGGTATTTGATGTGATCGGTGCGGCATTCATCTTTAACCGCCCCATCGAAAAAATAAATATATTTACCGCATAAGACAGAAGTGAAAGACCAATAATCACCTGAAACGTACGTGGACGCAATAAAAGCCAAATGCCAGAACCGCCAAGAATACCAATAGCAAGAGCGAGAATTATCTCCATATTAATTGTCCTCTTTCACAATGGTTTCTTCTTTACGCACGCGGTAGCGGCGTATGGATTGGTGGGCAAGCGCAATCAGCATTAAAACTGTTGCTCCAACAACCAAGGCAAAAACCCCCATATCAAACAATAAAGCAGAAGCAGTTGGCATTTTACCAATAAAGGGAATTTCAAGGTAATTAAAATAGGTGGTCAGGAATGGATAACCGAAAAACCACGAAGCGCCGCCCGTTGCAAGGGCAACACATATACCAAAGCCCATCCAACGTACTGGCAAAATAGTTAAATGATCCTCAACCCAGCGTGTACCAGACGCAAGATATTGCAAGATAAAGCCAATCGCCATGGTAACACCGGCGGCAAAACCACCGCCCGGCAAATCATGGCCGCGCATAAAGATGTAAATGGCGAGACCGATAATCGCAGGAAATAGCCAATGCATGGTTATTTGCGGAATGGTCAAATAATCCTGTAAGGTATCGCCCTCTTCACGCTCTGGTTGGTTGATATCGAACGCGGTTTGAATACGTTGTTGCGAGGGCGATTCAATACTTTCAGAAGCTGGTCGAAACCGGCGTAGAAGTGCAAAAACCGTCAGCGCCACAATACCAAGGACGCATATTTCACCCATTGTATCAAAACCACGGAAATCAACTAGAAGCACATTAACAACATTGGTTCCGCCGCCACCAACATAGGCGTTTTTCAAGAAAAACTCGGCAATAGTATCACCGCCGGCATCTAAAGCGCCCCTTGTCATAATCGCATAGGAAAGCCAAGCCAAACCGCAACCACCAATAATAGCAATTAACAAATCTCGCAAACGGCGAAAGCGTGCCGATAGTCCGGCAGGCATTGGATCTGGATCTTGCCAGCGTTTTGGCAACCAACGTAAGCCCAAAAGCAAAAGAACGGTTGTTACGACTTCCACCAATAATTGGGTTAGTGCTAAATCCGGCGCGGAAAGCCACAAGAAAGTAACGCATGTCATAAGCCCGGCACCACCAACCAACATCAAAGATGCTAAACGGTGAAACTTTGCTTGCCAAGCAGCACAAAGGGCGCATGTACCACCAATAATCCAAAAGATCGCAAAAACAGGATCAATCGTGGTTAGCGGCAAATCACCTGGCATAATACCAATAATGGCAATGGCGGCAAAAACAGCCGCAATCGGCACAAGTATCACCCATCGCACCTGCGTTTGCAAACGGCGTGTACCAAAAAACTGTTCGGCCCAACGCGCCCATTTCCATGAAATGGTAACCAAAACCCGCTCAAATATTCGCTGACCTTTGATATGGCGGAAAAAAGGTGGCCCATCTTCGCAAGAAAGGAAATAACGACGCCCAACAATATAAAGCAATATACCGCCTACAAGGGCAATTAAGCTCATGATAAGCGGCGTATTAAAACCATGCCAAAGAGCAAGACTATAATGAGGTGTCGCACTACCAAGCACAGATTTTACCGCACCTGAAAGGGCTGGCCCAATACTCCAATTAGGTAAAATGCCAACAAGCAGACAAAGCCCTACCAATAACTCTATTGGCAAGCGCATAAAATGGGGTGGCTCATGCGGTTTTTTGGGTAGATCTTGTGGTTTAGGCCCAAAAAATACCCCATGAATAAACCGGACAGAATAGGTAACTGAAAATAGGCTAGCAACGGTCGCAATATAAGGCGTTGCCAGATCAAGCCACGATTCAACATGGGTTTCAATAGCTTCGGCAAAGAACATTTCCTTGGAAAGAAAACCATTTAACAACGGCACGCCTGCCATTGCGGCACTCGCAATAATCGCAAGTGCCGCAGTTATTGGCATATAGCGTGCAAGCCCAGTGAGCTTGCGCATATCACGCGTGCCAGTTTCATGGTCTATAATACCTGCCGCCATAAACAAAGATGCTTTAAAAGTCGCATGATTAGCCATATGGAAAATCGCAGCAACACAAGCAAGCGGACTGCCAAGGCTTAATAATGTAGTGATAAGTCCTAAGTGACTAATGGTTGAATAAGCAAGAAGCCCTTTAAGGTCCTGCTGAAACATAGCAAAATAAGCGCCAAGAAATAAAGTGGTGAGCCCAGATAGACCAACAATCCAAAACCATGCGTCAGTGCCGGCAAGCACTGGCCACAGCCGCACCAATAAGAAAACCCCTGCCTTGACCATGGTTGCCGAATGCAAATAGGCTGATACGGGGGTTGGCGCGGCCATAGCATTTGGCAACCAAAAATGAAATGGAAATTGCGCACTTTTGGTAAGCGCACCCAAAAGAATAAGGATAAGGGCTGGCAAATAAAGTGGACTTGAGCGAATAATATCACCAGACTTTAGCACCACATCAAGATCATAACTACCAACAATATGCCCCAATAAAAGCATACCAACCAAAAGGGCAAAACCGCCAAGGCCAGTAACCGTTAAGGCCATACGCGCGCCATCACGGGCGCTAGCATTATGATACCAATACCCAATCAGCAAAAACGAGAAAATACTGGTTAATTCCCAAAAAATCACCAGCATGATGATATTGCCAGATAAAACAATACCGGTCATTGCCCCCATAAAGGCAAGGAAAAAAGAAAAGAAGCGTGGTACTGGATCAGCAGGATCCATATAATAACGCGCATAAATTACAACCAATAGACCAATACCATTGATCATCAGCAAGAACAGCCAAGCAAGACCATCCATCCGCAAAATAATATTGATTCCCCATTGTGGCAACCAATCTATTTGTAAGCGTACCGCGTCACCATTCATAATCGAGGGATAAAGCATGATAGTGAGCAACAGACCAAAAAGCGCAACAGAGCCTGCAAACCACGCTTCATTATTCTTAGCGGTGGAGCGAAAAAAGCCAATTATTGCACTGCCTATGAAGGGGAGCAGGATTAGTAAAACCAGCATCGCTTCCCTTGTTGTCACCATTATATCAACCCCATTACTACAAGCGACAAAGCGCTATCCCATCATGTAAACCCTAATTGCTGCCATTTGGCATCAGCATGCTATACCAGAAGAAAGTTATGATTTTTTTAAAAACAAAATTTTCAAAATTATTTCACACTTACGTAAATTGGCAAAAAAATTAACAAATAAAACCCTATAGCTTAAGTGCGAATCTAAAATTTTGCAATTCACGATAATAAATCTGGTTTTACAAAACCTATTCTAAACAAAAAATACAGCCGATTGGTGAATATTTTAAGGAAAAAGCGATATATTTTTTGCCTGTGGATAAAATAGTTCTAAAAACATGATAGTGTCATGACAAAGGTGATACATTAGACCATATGCATTAAATTTAGTTACCAAACCAACTGAGCTCCATCATGAAGCATTTCGTTGAAACACAACAAATTTATCGCAATACACTCTTCCCAACTTGCAATTGATGCTTAATTATGATATGAACCTCGTTCATGGCTAAAGAAAAAATTGCTAAAACGACATTAAAAAGAGAACAGCAACGCATCGCCCTTATTGACGCGGCGGAGCGAGCTATTGCCGCTAAGGGATTGAACGGTTTTAAAGCGCGTGAGCTTGCCGATGAAATCGGCGTTGGTCTTGGACAAATCTATAATCTAGTTACTGATCTTGATGAGCTATTATTACGCGTTAGCTCAAAAACATTGGTGCGGCTTGAAACCGCAATAGAGGCTGAATTTAATGATGAACAGCCGCAAACGGCTGAAGATATGCTGATTGTAACGGCGCGCGCCTACCATCATTTTGCCCGTGATAATTATAACTTATGGCGCACATTATTTGACCATCAATTACCGCAAGATAAGCCTGTTCCTGATTGGGTTTCTCATGAAAGATTAAGGCCTTTTCAAGTGGTTGATAAGCCGCTTGGTGAATTGATGAAGGGCGCAGATAGTGAAGAAGTGAAGCTCTTTTCACAAACCATATTTTCCGGCATTCACGGCCTTGTATCCATTAGTCTTGACAGCAGAGATGTTGGCGTTCCCCCTGCCTTACTAGATAAGCAGATTGGTAAATTTATTAAAATCATCTGCCGTGGTTTAAAAAAGAAAAGCAAATAAACAACTTGTTCAATAATGCACCGATCATTGCCATTGATCATTCACAGCAATGATCGGTGCCATTTTAAATTGATATGTTAGCCTCTAACAACCAATACACCAATTACAAAATCTGACTTTTTACAGCTAAACTTTTGATCGCAATTTATCGGCAAGAAATATTCATAAAAATTTTTCTTTACAACAGTTATGTTATACCATAACAATAGCGTTACATCTTTTTGATTGACGTTATTATACGAAATAGTTAACCTAGCTGAGACGGTTCCCCGAATGATGGACTTCATAGGGGACTAATAGGGAACATGGGACGGGTTAACTTTATAAAGGACCCAAGCCATGGCTGCCCCCGCAACTGTAAGCGGTAGATAACAAATATGATGCAGTAAAAACTGCAAACCACTGTTTAGGATTAGCTTTAAATTAAGCCAATCCAATGAATGGGAAGGTTGTTTGTTATCGCCATTCCGCAAGCCAGGAGACCTGCCGTCAATCATCAGGCGTTTCGCCTTTTGCTCAATTATTTTTGCACGGTGGGTGCAGGAAGGCATAAAAATGCATATTGAACCGGGCGTCGTTTCCGGCGCTAAAATTATTTTGAGCTATGCAACAGCATTTGCAGCTCTTGGTATTACAGCCAAATTGGCATTAAAGACAATTTTTCCTCAAAAAACCTCTGATAGCTTTCATCAAAAAAGCAAAGATGGCGGTATCATATCTCTTTTGGCGCGCAGCCTCATTACCACTGCCCTTGTTTTTACTTTTTTTGAAATCTTCCCCCATCATCCAGTGGGCGTTTCAGAAGTTCATCTTATCCTTGGATCAACATTGTTTTTAATTTTTGGCGTCGCTCCAACAGCGATAGGACTAACTTTAGGTCTCCTCTTACAAGGGTTATTTTTTGCACCCTTTGATCTCCCCCAATATGGTATGAATGTCACAACGCTGCTCATGCCGCTTTTTGCTATGGCGTGGCTTGCCAATAAAATCATTCCACAAAATACCGCCTACAAAGATGTAAGTTATAAACAAGCCTTAGCTTTATCGACCAGTTATCAAGGTGGTATTGTTGCTTGGGTGGCGTTTTGGGCATTTTACGGCGAAGGCTTTAGTAGCGAGACAGCAGTTAATATTGGCAGTTTTGCCATTGCTTATATGAGCGTTGTCTTGGTGGAACCACTCATTGATCTTGGGGTATTATTCATCGCTAAAAGCCTGCATAAATTATCAAATTCCCCCTTTATTCAGCAACGGCTTTACCAAGCAATCAATTAAAAGCCCAAAACTTTTCCAATTAGCCGGAGTGTAAATCGCCTTGATTTACCTCCCTTTTAAAATTGCGGCGTTTCACTGCGGTTTTATATGCGGCTATTTCTTCATTTTAAAATCTTACGGAAAACCTATGCTAATCCCGACATCTTCTTTTTTTCAAAAAGTTTTAACATTGTCTTCGCTGGTTATTTTACCGCTTATCGTATTAAATAACACGGCAGAGGCTGCCTCTACTCAATATCCACTAAAACTTAATAATTGCGGCCGAGTTATAGAATTTAAAAAGAAGCCGCAAAATGTGGTTTCGGTTGGTCAAACCAGCACAGAAATTCTCTACCTTTTAGGCCTTAGTGACAAGGTTAAAGGCACGGCCTTATGGTTTGAGCCTGTCATGCCTGAATTTAAAGATATTGATGCACAAATTAAACGTCTTGCTGATAATGAACCAAGCTTTGAATCTGTAGTTGCCCAAAAGCCAGATATGATTGCCAATCAATATGAATGGACAATTGGCCCAGTTGGTGCAACTGCAACCTATAGCCAATTTGATGATCTAACCATTCCTGTTTACACATCGCCCGCAGATTGCGAGGGGAAGGATAATCTTGCCGGCAATGATGGTTTACGCACTACCCCCTTTGACATGGACATTATCTATAAAGAAATCCATGAATTATCCCAAATTTTTGACGTGGAAGAGCGTGGTGATAAAGTCATTGAAACATTAAAGGCACGAGAAAAAGTCGCAATTGAAAAGGCAAAATCCCTTAATATCAAAGATATTTCTGGAATTATGTGGTTTTCAAGTTCCACACTGCAAGCAGATCCCTTCATTGGTGGACGTCTTGGCGCACCTGCCTATATATTTAAAACTCTTAATATAAAAAATATTGCTCAATCGGATTTCGATTGGCCAACCATGGGTTGGGAAACAATTGCCAAGGATAATCCAACAGTTTTGGTAATTGCCGATATGCAGCGCAAACGCTTTCCCGCCGATCATGCCGATGTAAAAATTAACTTCTTACAAGGTGATCCAGTTACCAAGCTGATGAGTGCGGTTAAAGACCAGCGCATCATAACCATAAACGCTCAAGCAATGAATGGTTCAATCCATACCATTGACGGTATTGAACAGCTCGCTGACGCACTTATCAAGATACAAGAAAATCAAATGAGCGGGGCAAAGATAGCGCCCAATAACCTCCATTAAAAATGTAAACCAATTTTAATATTGTCTTTCTCGACAAGGAAAATATCCTATGTTAGCAACTTTAAAAGACTATTTACCCAAAGCTACTTTTGCCGCCATCTCACTATTAGGCTTAAGCCTTACATCAGCGCAAAGTGCTGAACAAAGCGCTTATCCTTTAAAAATTAATAATTGCGGCCGCGTCTTGGAATTTCAAAAACCACCAGAAAGTGTTGTTTCTGTTGGTCAAAATAGCACCGAAATCCTTTATCTCTTAGGTCTTGGTGACAAGATAAAAGGCACAGCTCTTTGGTTTCAACCAGTCATGACAGAATTTAAGGAGCAAAATGATAAGGTTGAGCGCCTTTCAAATGATGTGCCAAGTTATGAAGCGATCATCAGTAAAAAGCCCGACCTTATTGCCAACCAATTTGAGTGGGTGATTGGGCCGGTTGGTGCAGCCGCCGGTTACGACCAATTTGAAGAAATAAATATTCCAGTTTACACCTCGCCTGCGGATTGCGAAAGCAAGGATAATTTAGCCGGTAGCGATGGCTTGCGCAGTAAGCCCTTTAATATGACGATGATCTATCAAGAAATTGATGATTTAGCACGTATTTTTAATGTTGAACCACGCGGCCAAAAACTGATTGCTGAATTAAAGGATCGTGAACAAGCGGCAATTAGCCGCAAAAAGGCTTTACCATCGCAAAAATTATCCGGTTTCATGTGGTATTCAAGTCCAGCAA
This sequence comes from Bartonella sp. HY761, assembly GCF_026743145.1. Classification (NCBI taxonomy): domain Bacteria; kingdom Pseudomonadati; phylum Pseudomonadota; class Alphaproteobacteria; order Hyphomicrobiales; family Bartonellaceae; genus Bartonella; species Bartonella sp. HY761. Next base: position 422,480 of record NZ_CP104887.1, on the reverse strand, counting down.
TGGAAATGGAACCCTATGTTGCAGGACAATTGGGGGCACCTGGTTATATGTTTAAAACCCTTGGTATTGATAATATCATCAAGTCCGATTTTGACTGGCCAAATGTTGGTTGGGAAACCATTGTAAAAGCAGACCCATCAATTATCGTCATTGCCAAAATGCAGCGCCGCCGTTTTCCTGCCGATGATATCAAGGTCAAGGAAGAATTTTTACAAAATGATCCAGTCGCAAGCCTCATGTCTGCAGCAAAGCAACATCATATCATCGAACTTGATGTGCAAGCGATGAATGGTACTATTCATACAATTAAGGGCATTGAAGCTTTAGCGGATGCCATTAGTAAAATGAATATAACTGCAAGCAATTTAAAAGAGTAATATTGATGAATTATGTATCCCGTAACATTGTCACAAGAAAATTAGAAGAATTATAAGCTAGATATTCTTCATTGACAGCCAATTTGAAACGTGAGTAATAAGTTCACATTATTGTGAAAACCCATTCAGGATTATATCATGTTCAATTTAAAGTTCGGAAATTTGGTTAAGGCAAGCACTGCAATTGCTGCCTGCCTTTTTGCAACAGTTTCGTTTGCGCAAGCTGAAAAAACCCAATACCCGTTAACAATTAACAATTGCGGACGGGTTCTTACCTTTGATAAAGCACCGCAAAGTGTCGTTTCTGCAGGTCAAAACAGCACAGAGATTTTATATCTTCTTGGTCTTTCTGATAAGGTGAAGGCAACCGCACTTTGGTTTAACCCAGTTTTGCCTGAATTTACCGAAGTAAACAGCAAGATTGAGCGTCTTGCTGACAATGTTCCAAGCTTTGAATCAGTTGTTAATAAAAAGCCTGACCTTGTTGCTAGCCAATATGAGTGGCTTGTTGGCCCTGTTGGTACCATTGGCACTTATGAGCAATTTAACGAGGTGAAGATTCCTGTTTACAATTCACCTGCTGATTGCGATGGCAAGGATAACTCAGCCGGTAGTGATGGTCTTCGTAGCACACCGTTTGAAATGGCTTTGATCTATAAAGAAATCGACGAATTATCAAAAATTTTCGACGTGCAAGATCGCGGACAAGAAGTAATCAATAGCTTAAAAGCTCGCGAAAAAGCAGCAATTGAAAAAGTAAAAGGCCTACCAAAAGATAAAATTTCTGGTTTTATGTGGTATTCAAGCATGGAATTAGAAATGGATCCTTATGTTGCAGGTACAAAGGGCGCACCAAACTATATGTTTGAAGTTTTTGGCATTAAAAACATTATTGCTTCAGAACATGAATGGCCAATGGTTGGTTGGGAAACAATCGTTAAATCTAACCCAACAATTATCGTTGCTGCAACCATGGAACGCCGCCGTTTTCCTGCCGATGATATCAAGGTCAAGGAAGAGTTTTTACAAAAAGATCCTGTTGCAAGCTTGATGGATGCTGCTAAAAACAAACATATCATTGAGCTTGATGTGCAAGCTATGAATGGTTCAATCCATACAATTGAAGGCATTGAAATCATTGCTGACGCTTTGGAAAAATTCAACCTTGATAAATAATAAAACTAGCACATTTGCCTTTAAAGCAAATGAAATAATTTAACAAATATAATCTCTTATATACTCCGCACTGTATAATTAAAGCAATTGCGGAGTATATAGTAATGGGCTGGTCGAAATAATGTCATATAACTTCCGATTGAAACCGCTTATGTTTACTTTTATTGCAATTATACTCATTAGCTTGGCTCTTATGATGGGGGCAGCAATCGGCGAAACGACCATTCCCTTTCAAACGGTTTATGAGACTATTGCTTTAAAACTATTTAATGCGAAAGTGGATATAAGCGCTATTGATGCAGGTATAATCTGGCATTATCGTTTGAGCCGCGCGGTGGTTGGCGCCTGTTGCGGTGCAAGCCTTGCGCTATGTGGCGTGGTGTTACAATCCATATTGAGAAATCCACTTGCTGATCCTTATTTGTTGGGTATTTCTGCAGGCGCCTCAACTGGTGCTGTTTGCGTTATGATTATGGGAACAGGCTTGGGGGTAATTTCCATGTCAGGCGGCGCCTTTATTGGCGCTTTGGTTGCTTTTGTCTGTGTTGCCCTTCTTGCCTTTCGCATTGGCCGCAGTGCAGCAGCGGTTATTCTTGCCGGTATTGCCGGTGCCCAATTTTTTAACGCTCTCACCGCTTTTATCGTTACACGCGGCGCCGATGCTGAACAGGCACGCGGCATTATGTTCTGGTTGATGGGTAATCTATCCACTGTACGTTGGGTAGATGTGTCAATCGCCTTTCCAGTAACGATTATCGGTTTTGTTATCTGCCTATTTTTTGCACGCGCGCTTGATGCCTTTGCCTTTGGCACCGATTCCGCCGCATCGCTTGGTATCCCAGTGCGCTGGGTATGCGGCATTTTAATCACTTGCTGCGCTTTAATGACCGCAGTCATGGTAAGCCTTGTTGGTGCTATCGGCTTTGTTGGCCTTGTTATTCCCCATGCAGCACGTGCACTTGTTGGTACACGCCACCAAAGGCTTATTCCCGTATCAGCCGTTATAGGCGCAATATTTTTAATTGCTGCTGACATTGTTTCACGTATCATTGTACCGGGGCAAGTTCTACCAATCGGCGTTATAACTGCCTTGGTCGGCGCGCCAATATTTGCGTTTATTCTCGTTACCAAGAAAGAGATGTAATCATGTTAAGAGCTGAAAATCTTTTTTGGAGTGTTGGTGACAAAACAATTATCAACAATGTTTCGCTACAGGCAAAGCCTGGCCATTTTTTAGGGATTATTGGTCCCAATGGTTCGGGGAAAAGTTCGCTCATGTCGCTGCTGACGGGGATTAGAAAGCCTTCTCAAGGCAGCGTTTTCCTTAACAATAAGCCATTAAATTCTTTAAAACGCATCGAAATTGCCCGATGCCTTGCTTTTATTGAACAACATGCCGATACAGGCGAGCGTATCAGTGTGCGCCAAGCTGCTGAACTTGGTCGCACACCTTATCTATCAGTATTATCACCTTTTTCCCAAAAAGATCATGACATTGTTAATGAAGCGCTTACCAAAACAGATATGCTCAAAATGGCGGATCGTATTTGGCAAACTTTGTCGGGGGGTGAAAAACAACGCGTGCATTTTTCACGCGCACTTGCTCAACAGCCTGAAATATTGCTTCTTGATGAACCAACTAACCATCTTGACATTCATCACCAAATGGCACTTTTAAGCCTTGTCCGTAATCAAGGTTTAACAATCATTGCCGCCCTTCATGACCTTAATCATGCAGCGATGTTTTGTGACGAAATTGCTGTGCTTGATCAAGGAAAAATATTTGCACAAGGCAGCCCGAAAGAAGTAATGACAGAGGAAACTATTCGTCAAATATTCAAGGTTGAAGTTGAAATCATGACGCGCAAATGCGGCAATTTGAACATTAGCTATATTGCACCACAAAAAATCAAGAAAATGCCTTTAGAAACAGGCGCATCACAAACAATAAGGAATTGTGCTTAAATGTTACGTGTTTTATTGGCCATTATCGGCCTTATGTTCCTTTCAGCTCCGGTTATGGCTGAAACTTTTGAGGTAAAAATGCTTAATCGTGGCGATAAGGGGCCAATGGTTTTTGAGCCAGATTATCTTAAAATTAAGCCTGGTGACAAGGTTATCTTCAAGGCAACCCATCGCTCGCATAATGCCGCGTCAATTAAAGAAATGATGCCAGAAGGCGCAACACCTTTTATGGGCAAAATTGATGAAGAACGCGAAATTACTTTTGACGTACCTGGTTTTTACGGCATTAAATGTACACCGCATTATGCCATGGGCATGATCATGATGATTAAGGTAGGCGAAGCTACCATGCCAGATGCTTACCGCGAAGTAAAACAACCAGGCGTTGCACGCAAGCGTTTCGATGAAATATTTGAGCGTATTGACGCTGGCGAATAAGTTTTAATTTAGGGCATTTTACATAACTAGTAAAATGCCCTATTTTTTGTAAATATTATCATTATATATTTATTTACCAATCAAACAAAAAAATACAACAATACATATCAATAACTCATTTATTCTAAATTCAAACAATATTAAGCCGCATTTATTTTCCATCATTAAAATATCAACAATAAAATGGAAATAGATATGCTAAAACCTATTAATTTATTTGTAAAAACTATTTTTATAACTGCTATAACTTCAACTTTTGCTTTTCACGCAAGTGCTGAACAAAGCAATAACAAACAAAAGGTTGAAGTTGCATTTGTGCTTGACACGACTGGCTCTATGGCGGGTTTGATTGATGGTGCAAAGCAAAAAATTTGGTCAATCGCCAATACCATTATTGATGTTAATCCCGATGCTGAAATTCGTATGGCACTTATTGCTTACCGCGATCGGGGTGATGAATATATCATTAAAACCTATGATATGAGCAGCGATGTACAAGGCTTATATGGTAAATTAACCAAGCTTGAAGCTGACGGTGGCGGTGATAATCCAGAATCGGTAAATGAAGCCCTCGATGAAGCTGTACGCAAGCTTGAATGGACCAAAGGCGATGATACAAAACGCATTATTTTCCTTGTTGGTGATGCGCCGCCCCATATGGATTACCCCAATGCACCGCTTTACCCCAACGTGTTAAAACGCGCTGTTGCTGATGGTATCATTGTTAATACTATACAAGCGGGAGATGATAGGGAAACCAAAAAGATTTGGCGCGAAATAGCTCAACTTGGCCATGGTCGTTATATGCCAATACCGCAAGATGGTGGCAAAATTACTGTGATTAACACACCTTATGATGACCAAATCATTGTTATCCAACGAAAAATTGATAAAACTGTTTTGCCTTATGGCAATCATGACGAACGTGAAGCACTCACTAATAAAATGGAAGAGAAGGCAGAAGCGCCAGCACCAGTTCAAATCGATAATTCACGTTTTTATTCTAAGAAAAGCGGTAGCAAAGAAGTGGTAACCGGTGGCAATGATTTAATTACCGATGTAAAAAATGGCACGCAAAAAATTGAGGAGGTGCAAGAAACATCGTTACCCGATGAGCTGCGCGGTAAATCTAGCGAAGAAAAAAATGCAATCGTTGAAAAAACATCGCAAGAGCGCAGCAAATTAGAAGCCGAAATGTCTGCCCTCATTGAAAAGCGCGATGCCTATATTGCCGAGCAAAAATTAAATCCCGATAAGGACAATAATTCGTTTGATAGCGTTGTAAAAGAAACTTTACACGATCAATTAAAATAACAAAATTTCAAGATATTTTTCTACCCGTATGATCGGGTAGAAATTTCTATTTTTAAAATATATTTTGTCCTATAATGATAAATTAAAACTGTTCTTAATAGATTTATTGTTGCGTTAATAATAAATTGAATAAAACCTTTATATGCCATTTTTTTTGGTAAAATTGCTGTGCGATCATTGCACTTTTTTTCATATCAGCGCATAGAATAAGACTTGCGTTTTTTTAACGCCATTTACCAGAGATATTTCTCTTTGTTTCGCCATATCAATTTCAGGAGATACTATTATGGCATTCCTTGCTGACGCTCTTTCTCGTGTTAAGCCATCTGCGACTATTGCCGTTGCCCAAAAGGCTCGTGAACTCAAAGCCCAAGGTAAAGATGTTATTTCGCTTAGCGCTGGCGAGCCAGATTTTGACACTCCAGACAATGTAAAGAATGCCGCTATTGAAGCGATTCGTCGCGGCGAAACCAAATATACACCTGTCTCCGGTATTCCTGAACTAAGACAGGCTATTGCTGCCAAGTTTAAACGCGAAAACGGCTTAGACTACAAGCCAGAGCAAACAATTGTTGGCACCGGCGGCAAGCAAATTCTTTTTAATGCTTTTATGGCAACCTTAAACCCAGGTGACGAAGTAGTTATAGCTGCGCCTTATTGGGTAAGCTATCCTGAAATGGTACTGCTCACCGGCGGTACACCCGTTTTTGTTAACACACGCCATGAAGACAATTTTAAATTGCGCCCAGAAGCCTTAGAAGCTGCAATTACACCAAAGACCAAATGGTTTGTTTTCAACTCCCCTTCAAATCCATCAGGTGCGGCTTACACCCATGATGAATTAAAGGCTTTGACCGATGTGCTTATGCGCCATCCTCATGTCTATATCCTAACTGATGACATGTATGAGCATTTAACCTATGGTGATTTTGTTTACACCACCCCTGCGCAGGTTGAACCCGGTCTTTATGACCGCACCTTAACAATGAATGGTGTTTCAAAAGCCTATGCGATGACTGGTTGGCGTATTGGTTATGCGGCCGGTCCTTTAGCCTTGATTAAAGCGATGGATATGGTGCAAGGCCAACAAACATCCGGTGCTTGTTCAATTGCGCAATGGGCGTCAGTAGAAGCGCTAAATGGCCCACAAGATTTCATCCAGAAGAACAAAGCAATTTTTCAGGCTCGCCGCGATCTTATTGTGTCGATGCTTAATCAAGCAACGGGCATTGAATGCCCAGTTCCTGAAGGTGCATTTTATGTTTATCCATCTTGCGCAGCACTCATTGGTAAAAAGACCGAGGATGGCAAGGTAATTGCAACCGATGAGGATTTTGTAACCGCATTGCTAGAAGCTGAAGGTGTTGCGGTTGTTCATGGCTCAGCCTTTGGTCTTGGACCAAATTTCCGCATTTCCTATGCAGCATCGGAAGAAATGCTGGAAGAAGCTGGCAAGCGGATCCAACGTTTCTGCGCAAGCCTTCGCTCATAAAAATTGCGACTTGAGCTTATATTCTATTGTGTTTGTGCCATGCTTCTTGTCAACAAGAACGTGGCACAAATTTTATAAAATACATAGTCAACACACAATCATTAGCGTTGGCAACACACTGGCAAAAACGCACCAAAGCCGATAAGTTAAGAGAAAAACATGACCCAGAATGAAGATAGTAAGCGCTACATTATCGGTGCTCATAATTATCAAGCCCCAGTAATTGAAAACGCGCTTTATCTTGTTTCAACGCCGATTGGCAATCTTGGCGATATCACCATTCGCGCGCTTGAAGTTTTGGCGGCTTGTGATGTCTTAGCTTGTGAAGATACGCGCACAACACGGGTTTTGCTTGACCGTTATGCCATTCACAAAAAAGCCGTTAGCTATCATGAGCATAACGCACAAACAAGTGGCCCAATGCTGATTGAATCCTTGCTTTCAGGTAAATCTGTGGCTCTTGTTTCTGATGCCGGCACGCCTTTGATCTCTGATCCTGGTTTTCGCCTTGTTACGCAAGCGCGTGAAGCCGGAATAAAAGTTGTCCCCATTCCCGGTGCATCAGCGCTGTTAACCGCGCTTGTTGCCACTGGCTTACCTACCGATAGTTTTTTCTTCAATGGTTTTTTGCCAACCAAAAAGGGGGCGCGTATCAAGCAATTGCAAGATTTAAGCCACATGGATACAACGCTGATCTTTTATGAATCGCCCCACCGTGCAGCTGAAACCCTTGCCGATATGGCGGAAGTTTTCGGGGCTGATCGCCCCGCAGCTTTAACCCGTGAACTTACAAAAACCTTTGAGACTTTCGATTGCGATAATTTAGGCAATTTGGCGCAAAAATATGCAGAGGTTGATCGTATTCGCGGCGAGATTGTTTTAGTGGTTGGTCGGCCGCTTGCTAAGGAAAAGTCTTTTGATGCAAATGATATTGACGCCTTGCTGCTTGATTTAGCAAAATCTATGCCAGCCCCAAAAGCTGCCCAAGAAGCTGCATCAATTACCGGGCAAAAACGCCAAGAGCTTTATTTACGTCTGATGGCTTTACGAAGCAATGACACGTAAACAGCCAAAGAAAACAACTTATAAAAAGGGCTTGCGCGCCGAGAATTTCGCCGCCCTATATTTATTGTTAAAAGGTTATTGGATTGTTGCGCGCCGTTTTAAAACCAAAAGCGGGGAAATTGATTTAATTGCAAGGCGTGGTAAAACCATACTGATTATTGAAGTAAAAGCACGAAAAGATCTTATGTCTGGTCATGATGCAGTTGATTTTATGAGTCAAAAGCGCATCATGGCGGCAGCAGATATTTGGCTTGCCCAACAAAAAGACGCTGCATCTTTATCGCTGCGGTTTGATGTTATCATTATGCGACCTTGGCGGCTTCCCACTCACATTAAAAATTTTGCTTCTTTTAATTAAAGCAAGAAATCAAGGCGATGCGAAAAAGTTAAAACATCTACCTTTGCCGCGCCGCCATCCTTTAAAGCTTTGGCTGCTGCACGCAAGGTTGAACCGGTGGTTAACACATCATCAACCAGTAAAATACGTTTATTTTTAAGCTTATCGCGATATTTATCTGGCACTTCAAAGGCATTGGCGACGTTTTTTTGCCGCTCTATTTTAGTTAAACCAACTTGCGGCGGTGTATTTTTATGCCGCAGTAAAGCTTGCGGGTAAAATACAATTTTTTTTTGCTGGGCAATATTGCGCCCAAGCTCTGCTGCTTGATTATAACCACGCTTAAAAAAACGGATATGATGCAGCGGTACCGGTATTATAAAATCTTTTTCGATTAAGAGTTCGCGCCCTGCTACCACCATCCATTTTGCCATCCATGGCGCAAGTTCGGTGCGATCACCAAATTTTAAACGGCTTACCAATGTTCGCGCTAGACCATCATGGACAAGCACCGCACGCGCGCGGTCAAAAGGCGGTGGGTCATTTAATGCTTGCACTGATAATAGCTCACCTTCCAAACTAAATTTATGTGGCGTACCCATGACGGGACAAAAGGGCGGCGTTATAAACTGCAACTTTGCCCAACATTGCGGACAAATAGTACCGGTTTGCGCAACCAAAACACCACACCCAACACAAATAGGTGGAAAGAGCACATTTCCTGAGAAAATACCAATTTCTTTGAACAAGCGTAAAATATTTTGCCGCCAAGATAGTTCTTGCATGATAAAGCCCCCGCTTCTTTGCGGAAGTGTAAAACAATCTTTCAAAAAACAAAACTGCTATTTATAAACTCAAATCAAAGAGCTTTAAATTTGCTGTAAAAAATGCTTTAAGCATCTTGATAAATGCCCCTTTTTTGCAATGAGATTATTTTGAGCCAAAACCCACAAATCTTCGACCTTGATTTAATTGAATCTTATCGTCACCGCGCCTTAAAACATAAGGATAGCGGCGTTGATTTTTTATTAAAACGCATGGCTGTAGATTTGGAAGAAAGACTGCAACCGGTTGAGCGTATATTTGAAAATGCGTTAGACCTGCATGGCTTTAACGGTGTTGTGGCCGATAGCATGGGACGGAGCCAAAAAGTAAAAAACATTACTCGCATTGAAACAGATAAACACTTTGTTGATGACACTTATAGCGCCTTAATTCGCAGCCGCGAGTTTTTGGATTTACCTGCAGAATCAGCTGATCTTATCGTTTCACTGCTTTCGCTTCACCTGACCAATGACACACCAGGTGTCTTTATTCAAATTCGCCAAGCACTGCGCCCCGATGGATTGTTTTTAGCCTGTCTTGCAGGGGCTGGCACTTTGGGTGAATTGCGCGAAAGTCTTTTACAAGCTGAAAACGAAATTTATGGCGGCGTAAGTCCGCGTATTTACCCATTTATTGATGTGCGCGATGCCGGTGCTTTACTACAAAGGGCAGGCTTTGCCATGCCGGTAAGCGATATTGAAAGTGTCACCGTGCGCTATGACAATGCTTTTGATCTGATGCGCGATTTACGGCAAATGGGCATGCAAAATGCTTTATTTGACCGCTCGCGCCGTCCTGTTTCAAAACGCTTCTTTATGCGAGTAGCAGAAATCTATGCTTCACGTTTTGCCGATAGCGATGGGCGTATTCGCGCAACCTTTAATTTTGTTTGGCTTTCTGGTTGGGCCCCTCACCCAGATCAGCAAAAACCATCAAAACGTGGGTCTGCCAAAGTTTCGCTGGCAGATGTCCTAATGCCACCAAAATCGAACTAATTGTGAGAGGTGCTTAGTTTTTTAAACCCCGCTTCATCACCAACTGCAAAAAAGATACCTTGTTTATGGCAAGGATCAGCACTTACATCGCATGCGCCATAGCGAATGGGATTTCCCGCTTCATCAACCATTGTGCCGCCAGCAGCTCTTAAAATGGCATCACCCGCCGCAACATCCCATGTCATACATGGTTCAAAGCGCGGATAAATATCGGCTTTACCTTCGGCAACAAGGCAAAACTTTAGCGATGATCCAACCGCCAAACGATGCTCAACCTGATGATACTTGAGCCAATCATCAGTTATCGTGCAGCGGTGCGAGCGACTCATCACCGCAATTGGATTGCTTGGCATTTGCCGTGTGCTTAGTCTTACCCCATCATCTTTTTTGCCATGGGTAACATGATATAAAAATGCCCCATTGGGACTACCGACATAAAGCTTATTTTGAGCCGGTATAAATATCACCCCTAATAAAGGACAATAATTATCAATCAAAGCAATATTGACGGTAAATTCTCCATTTTGGGCAATAAATTCACGCGTACCATCTAATGGATCAACGAGGAAAAACCGTGATGCCAAGTTTGTTTTAACGCCGCTTGCCACCTCTTCCTCGGCGATAATTGGAATATCAGCGAAAGCTTTGCGTAAAGTGGCTAAAATAATCGCTTCCGCCCCTTGGTCAGCGATCGTCACTGGAGAATGATCACTTTTTTCTTCAATTAATATCGGTTGTTGATAATGCGCCATAATATAGTTGCCGGCCTTTACACTGGCAGCACACATAATTTCCAAAATTGCATCGTAACTTATAGATGAATGAGGCATTTTACCCAAATTGCATTAGCATGGATCAACTGTCTAATATAAACTTAATAAGGCAAAAAGCTCTGAATTTATCAGAGCTTTTTAAAAATTGATTATTTACTTACTTTGCTTTTGTTGTAAGTCGCAGGGGAAAACAGGGCGAGAAATGTACCATAGGGCAGCAGCATAAATATTGCCATCGCCACCTTCACCCAAAAATCACCAATCGCAAGCGATAACCAGATGGCAATATTTCCACCCCAAAATGCGGTTGTGCCGGCAATTGACTGATCTGGCAAACCCGTTGCAGTATCAATAAACCCAAATACTGGTGCAAAGGCAAGCCCAAAGAAAATCAACGTATCAAGCACAGAGCCGGCAAGCGCTGCCGCAAGCGGTGCCTGCCACCATGTACGTTGGCGCAATGGGCCAAAAACAGCAATATCTAATAATTGGGCAAAAAGGAAAGCAGAGCCTGATGCAATGGCAAGGCGCGGTGTTGCTAATATCCATGACACGCCAAGCCCAGCTATAAAGCCAGCATAAACAACATAGCGAGCAATTTGGGGCCCAAAACGCCGATTGGTCAAATCATTGATAAGAAAAGCAAAAGGATAGATAAAAGCGCCATAGGTGAGCACATGCTCAAGCCCAAACCACGAAAAGGGGTATTGCACCAAAATATTGGAGGCAGTAACCGCCACACACATGGCAAAAATGGCAAGAATGACAGATTCGGTCTGTTTCATTTTTTTAACCTGGGTAATGGAACCAGAAAAAAGGCTGGCGAAAGCCAGCCCGATGATTCTTTTCGCTGGTTAGCGACTTAAGCAGCTTGTTCAGCTTGCTTTTTAACGATTTGACGCTTTAAAAGACGTGCACGTTGAGACAATTCAACATCTGCAGCCTTTACGAGGAAAGCATCAAGACCACCACGATGTTCTACCGAGCGCAATGCATGGGCAGATACACGTAAACGGTAGCTCTGACCGAGAGTATCGGAAATAAGAGTTACATTGCAAAGATTAGGCAAAAAGCGGCGACGCGTCCTGTTATTGGCGTGGCTCACATTATTGCCGTACTGTACTGACTTACCGGTCAATTCACAAGCGCGGGACATGATATCACCTTCTAAATGGTTTGTAATCTGATAAAAAACTGTATTGAATAGATCTAAAAGTTAAATCATAATCGCACAATTGCCATCAGGAATTTTTCAAAAGTTGGGTTTCTATAGGGGTAGATGGGCAAAAGGTCAAGTCTTTTTCGATCTATACAACTAAACTGCGCCAATATTGACACTTTTATTATTAAATTTGCATGGTAAAAGAGAAACTATGATGACAAAAACAAATAATTCGACCTCAGAACAAAAAGGCTTTGGCTTTTGGACCATTATGTTTCTTGGTCTATGTACAGTGCTTTTTTGCTTATTTATGGCGCTTGGCATTTGGCAAGTGGAACGCCGTGCGTGGAAGCTTGATCTTATTGCCAAAGTAGAACAGCGTATCCACCAACCTGCGGTTGATGCGCCCAACAAAGACAAATGGCCAGATGTAACAAAGGATAATGACGAATATCTACCTGTTAAAGTTCATGGCCATTTTTTAAATGACAAAGAGATTCTCATTACCGCCGTTGCCGATGCGGGTGCAGGCTATTGGTTAGTGGTACCTTTTGAAAAAGATGATGGCACCATTGTCTTTATCAATCGCGGTTTTGTGCCTATGGATCGTTCGGATCGCGGCTCACGCAAGGGGGGCGAAATTGATGGCGAAACCACAATTCAAGGCTTGCTTCGCATGGGCGAAGGTGAAGGCTATCTCATGCGCAAGAATAATCCGCAAGAGAATCGCTGGTTCACCCGCAATATTCCTGCTATGGCGCAAAAATTAGGGCTTAGTGGCGGCAACGTTGCGCCCTATTTTATTGATGCTGATAAAACACCCAATATTGGTAAAGTGCCAATTGGCGGCCTTACCGTTGTGGAATTTAGAAACAACCATTTAGGCTATTTTTTAACCTGGTTTACCTTAGCAGCTGGCATGGTTTTAGCGGCTGGCTACATTATTTATACCAATAGACGCAAAACATAAACTTATCCGCTAAAGGCTTTTAATCCCTACACCATTGGTTTATTGGCTAGATAGGCATTAAAAAATCCCCATATTGACGTTAATCAATATGGGGATTTTTATAAAAACCATTAAAAGCTATTTTGCATTTAAATTTATTTTTCTTTTAAACTTATTTTTCTGGCACAAGCGAACGGGAATCAATTTCAGATATGCTTTTCGCTCCCGTTAGTGCCATAGCAACGCGCATTTCCTTGGCAAGAATATCAAGCATATTGCAAACCCCTGCTTCACCCTCTGCAGCCAAGGCATAGGCAAAGGCACGCCCCACCATAGTAAAATCAGCGCCGAGTGCCAACATACGCACAACATCAAGCCCGGAGCGAATACCGCTATCTGCCACTACTTTTAAATCGCCCTTAACGGCATTAGCAATATCTGGCAAAGCGCGACAAGATGATAAAACACCATCAAGCTGACGACCACCATGGTTTGAAACAATAACACCATCGGCACCAAAACGCACAGCATCACGCGCATCATCAACGTCCAATATGCCCTTGATAAGCATTGGACCTTTCCAAAATTCGCGAATCCACTCAAGATCTTTCCAACTAATCGATGGATCAAAATTTGCACCAAGCCAACCAATATAATCTTCCAAATTAGTGGGCTGGCCACGATAGGTAGAAATATTGCCAAGATCATGTGGCTTACCTTTAATGCCAACATCCCAAGCCCAAGCAGGGTGGGTTGCACCTTGGAAAACTTGTTTTAATTTGGCATGAGGGCCTGACATGCCCGAATGTCTATCGCGATACCGTGCACCTGGCACCGGCATATCTACGGTAAACACCAAGGTTGTGATGCCAGCTGCTTGTGCGCGCTCCAAAACATCACGCATAAAGCCGCGATCTTTAAGCACATAAAGCTGAAACCAGATTGGCTTTGGCGATTGGCTTTGCACTTCAGCAATCGGGCAAACTGAAACGGTTGATAAGGTAAAAGGCACATTGCGAGAAGCTGCAGCTTTTGCCGCCTGCACTTCACCACGGCGTGCATACATGCCAGTCAAACCAACTGGTGACAAACCGACAGGCATGGCAAATTTTTCACCAAATATTTCTGTTTCCAAACTTAACTCGGCAACATCTTTTAATATACGTTGACGCAGAGCAATATCGGATAAGTCAGAAACATTTCTTTTCAGCGTATGCTCAGCATAAGCACCGCCATCAATATAATGATAGAGAAAGGGTGGTAATTTGCGCCTTGCGGCTTCACGATAATCGGAAATAGAAGATATAATCATAATATTTACTCACATATTTTTAGCGGTGCGGCTTTGCTTGGCGCTTTGCGCTCGCAATTTGCGTGCCGTATCATCGTCTATTTGCTTAATTGTTGTTACAACGAAATCAAGATGAGTATTGGAGGCGTTACGCGCGCCTTCACAATCATTACGCTCGATTGCTTTATAAATAGCCTGATGCTGTTCAAAAATCATATCAAAATTACGTGGCACATTATAAAGCTTTTTATGACTTTGCGAAATATTAAGCTGCAAGAGCCCAAATAGGCTAGACATAACTTGCTGCAAAATAATATTGTCGGAAGCCTCGGCAATTGCCATATGAAAAGCCGCATCGAGCCGCGCCTCTTCATTGGCATCAACCTGCCCATGGCCATTTTGTATAGCATTAAGGCATTGCAAAATGCGGCCCTTTGCCAGCCTATCGGCGCGCATCGCCGCATAATAGCAGGTTGCGCCTTCTAGCGCTTCTCTGGTTTCCATGACATCATGATGATAGCCATTTTTCTCAGTCAGAAGCGGAGTAAGCGGAGTAATAATAGTTTTATCCGCCCAAACCTCTGGCATAGGTTCACCAACCACCATACCAGATTTACGCACTTCAATAACACCGCGTACAGAGAGTTTGCTAACAGCTTCGCGGATTGTTGCCCGCGAAGCATTGAGTAAGCCAACCAAAGCGCGTTCTGAAGGCAAACGATCGCCTGCTTTCAAACTTTGCTTTTTGATAAAAGCCTCAATTTCATTTTCAATGCGTAAAGAAACACTATGAGGCTCTATTGACTTTAAAGATGTCATGCAGGGATCATCCACGGCAAGACATAGGCCTGAATGGTGGTAATAATACCAACAAAAGCACATAATGCGAGTGAGTGTTTAACTGTGAAGCGGAAAAGATCTGACTCCTTACCGACAAGTCCAACAGCCGCACAGGCGATCGCAATTGATTGCGGTGAAATCATTTTACCGGTTACGCCACCGGTTGTATTAACTGCAACCAATAGAACATCTGAAACGCCAATTTGGTGAGCTGTTGTTGCTTGTAACGCGGCAAACAAGGCATTTGACGAAGTATCGGAACCGGTTACAAACACCCCTAACCAACCAAGGAAAGGCGAGAAAAACGTAAATGCCGATCCAGTATGCGACAAAGCAAGTGCAAGCGTTGTTGAAAGCCCTGAAAAGTTGGCGAGAAACGCAAAAGCCAATACCATACCGATAGAATAAATCGGCACAGCCAAATCTTTTAAGGTTGTGCCAAATGTTGCGATGGCTTTTGCCGGCTTCATGCCAAGGACAATAATCGTCAAGATTGCCGCCAACAAGATTGAAGTACCCGTTGCCGAAAACCAATCAAACTTATAAATTGCTGCTAAAGGAGCATTGGGATCGACAATGGGTTGGGTTTTATGCACCAGATTATGCAAATAAGGCACTTGTAGCTGCGAAACCCAACTTTCTAACGTACCACCTGATTTGAATAGATTTTTAAATGGCACAATACTCCAAAGGCTAACAAATACAGTCAATATGATAAAAGGTGACCACGCTTTGACAATTTGTCCCACCGTAAAATGGTGCGTTTCATTTTCAGTCGCTGCATCATCGAAACGGAAGATGCGCTTTGGCTGCCAAAAACGTAAAAATACCGGCAAGATGATCAGTGTGGCAATGGCTGCTGTAATATCAGGTAATTCTGGCCCAATAAAATTGGCAGTGAGATATTGCACCACGGCAAAAGAACCACCGGCAACTAAAATAGCTGGCCATGTTTCACGCACACCGCGCCAACCATCCATAATCAAAATGAGCCAAAAAGGTACCAAAATGGACAAAAGCGGCAATTGGCGACCGGCCATTTGACCAATTAAAAATGGATCAATATTGGAAACCTGCCCAGCAACGATAATCGGAATACCCATAGCGCCAAAAGCAACCGGCGCTGTATTAGCAATAAGACAAAGTCCTGCTGCATAAAGCGGACGGAAGCCAAGGCCAACAAGCAAAGCGGCAGTAATAGCAACAGGCGCACCAAAACCTGCAGCGCCTTCCAAAAATGCGCCAAAAGCAAAGCCAACTAGCAATAATTGAATACGTTGATCGGGAGTAATACCTAAAATCGAATTGCGGATAATATCAAATTGCCCTGTAGCGACTGATATCTTGTAAAGAAATACTGCACCAACAATAATCCAAGCAATTGGCCATAGCCCATAAAAAAAGCCGTAAACACCTGATGCCAAGGCGGCGCTTATCGGCATTTTATAGACAATAATTGCGATAAGAAAAGTTAGCAACACGGTAATAGTACCGGCAAGATAACCTTTCATTCGTAACATTGTTAGTGCAATAAAAAAGAATAAAATAGGAATTGCCGCGATAATGCTGGAAACCCATAAATTACCGACGGGCATATAATTCTGTACCCACTCCATCTGCATCCTCCTCCAAGGTTGGTCAGACCAAAATATGTATATATATTTATAAACATCAATATATATGGGAGTCAACGGTAAAAAAGTAAGCAATAAATTTCAATTGGTCAGACCAAAATGCTATTTTTGAGTATTGATATAAAAATAAAAATATTATGCAATTATTTTCACTTCTTGAATGCAGCTATATTCAATTTTGATATAATTTATAATTAGATTTATTTTAAAAAGAGCAACTTATGTTTACTCCCTAAAACAACAGCTAACCTATAAAAAATTATTCGCAGCAGGTACTTAACGGCATAAAAAAGCTCGCTTAGCAACAACTAAGCGGGCTTTTAATTATTTTAACAGATCAATAAATCACTTAAATTATTGAGCTGGTGCTTCACTTTGCGAAGCAGCAGGCGCTTCATTTGGCGCTGCTGGCGCAATTGCTGCAGGTGCAGCAGATGTCGCAGGATAGATAACATCGGTCTGGATCACACGACCAGAGCCACCCATCATATTATAGTTAAGATGGAACATGGTCCACCATGTACCAAATATAATGACAAGCACGCCTACAACGGTGATCCACATGGAAGTAATATTCCACTTGGAATCAGGTCCATCGCTCAAGTGCAAGAAGAAAACGATCTGCACGGCCATTTGAATAAATGCAAGACCAAGCAAATAGATAACTTTCGCACTAATTGACCATTCAGCGAGCCAACCGGCCATGATTGGAGCAAAAGAAGCAATTGTCAAAACAACCGATATGATAAAACCGGTTATATATTTAGATGTGCTGTTGTCGTGGTTTTCTTGTGTATGTGCGCTCATTATAAAGCCCCCAACAAATAGACAACGGTAAATACGCCAACCCAAACGATATCTAGGAAGTGCCAAAATAACGAAAGGCAGGTAAGGCGTGTTTTATTTTGTGATGAAAGACCTGTGCGAGCAAGATGCACGAACATGACAGCCATCCAGATAAGACCAGCAGTAACGTGCAAACCGTGCGTACCCACAAGGGTAAAGAACGATGCCCAGTAAGCTGATGTCCAAGGTTGTGCACCTTCATGGAACAAATGAGCGAACTCATAAAGTTCCATAGCAATAAATGCGATACCAAAAACAAAGGTAATGCCGAGCCATAGGCGTACACCTGAAATATTATTGCGATGCAATTGGATCATTGCAAAGCCATAAGTGATAGAAGAAAGCAAAAGAAATGCGGTTTCAACTGCCACAAAGTTCAGATCAATCACACTTTTACCGACGATCCCTTCAGCATAAGCTGAAGAGAAAACGGCAAAGTTTGCGAAAAGTGTTGCAAACAAGATCAAATCTTGAAGAATATAAACGAAAAAACCAAAGGTTTTTACAGAATCTACTTCTTCATGGCCATGGCCGTGATCGTCTGCATGGTTATTATTTAGAGCTGTTGCACTCATGCTCTTGCTCCTTTGCCTTCAAGAACAGCAGTAAAATGATCCTCGGTCTTTTGTACCTCTTCAGCAGAGATATAATAGCCATTATGATCAGCTGTGAATGAATGGACGATTACGCTTGCAATTGTAAAGATAAATGTAAGAGCAACCAACCACCAAATGTGCCAGACAAGTCCAAAGCCAAGTGCAAGCATAGCAATACCGATAACAAAACCAGCTGCAGTATTTGCAGGCATGTGGATCTTTGTAAAGCCAGTTGTTGGGCGTTTTTCGCCACGCACCTTCATATCCCAATAAGCATCTTCTGCTTGAACCTGTGGTACAGTTGCGAAGTTATAGGCAGGAGGAGGTGAGGAAATTGACCATTCAAGCGTACGAGCATCGCCCCAAGGATCGTTTTGGGTAATTGGCAAATTGCCTTTGTGTTTGATGCCATACCAGATGGCAAGCAAGACTTGGCCAACGAAGCACAAAATACCAAGAGCAATGATTAAAGCACCAATTGCCGCAATGATAAAATATATTTGCCAAGATTGATCGACATAGTGTTGCAAGCGGCGGGTTGCGCCGAGCAAACCAACAACATAGATCGGGAAGAAGGCAACATAGAAGCCAACAAACCAGCACCAGAATGACGCAATACCAAGAGCGCGATTTGGCTTGATACCAAATACTTTCGGGAACCAGAAAGCAAGACCACCAAGGTAAGAGAATACAACACCACCAATAATTGTGTGATGGAAGTGGGCAACAAGGAACAAGCTGTTATGGAACTGCCAATCAGCAGGAACCATTGCCAAGAGAACACCAGTCAAACCACCGCCAACAAAGGTAAACATCATGCCCATGCACCAAAGCATTGGTGGCTCGAAGCGAATGCGACCCTTATACATGGTGAACAGCCAGTTGAAGATTTTAACACCAGTTGGCACAGCAATAATCATGGTAGCAATACCAAAGAAGCTGTTAACGGCAACGCCGCCACCCATAGTGAAGAAGTGGTGAGCCCAAACGAGGAAGGAGAGAAGAAGGATAACCAACACTGCCCAAACCATAGAGGTATAACCAAAAAGGCGCTTACTTGAGAAAACCGGAACGATTTCTGAAAGTATACCAAAAGCAGGCACAACAAGCACGTAAACTTCAGGGTGACCGAAGATCCATACATAGTTGATCCAAACCATTGGATTGCCGCCACCATAATTGGTAAAGAATGGGAAACCCAAATAGCGTTCAAGCGCAAGAAGCACATAAGCAACAGTAAGCACTGGATAGATCAAAAGGATCAAGATATTAGATACAAGAGCGGTCCAGATAAAAACTGGCATCTTCATCATAGTCATGCCAGGAGCACGCATTTTGATGATAGTTGCAACAAAGTTTACCGCACCCGTGGTCGTCGCTATACCCGATAGCTGCAAGGACCATAGGTAATAGTCAACCCCAGTATCGGGACTTCCCTCAAGACCTGAAAGCGGTGGATAGGCAAGCCAACCAACGCGGCCAAAGTTACCAAGTGCAAGTGACACATTGATAAGAATGGCACCAGCAAAAGTGATCCAAAAACCAAGATTGTTAAGGAACGGAAACGCTACGTCGCGTGCACCAATTTGCAAAGGTATAACATAATTGAAAATACCAAAAAGCAAAGGGGTTGCCATGAAGAAAATCATGATAACGCCGTGCGCAGTAAAGATCTGGTCAAAGTGATCAGCTGGGAGATACCCACCTGACTGTCCAACTGCAAAAGCCTGATGCGTACGCATCATAACTGCATCGGCAAAGCCGCGCACAAGCATAACAATTGCAAGGACGATATACATAATTCCGATACGCTTATGATCAACTGTTGTTATCCAGTTGCGCCATAAGATACCCCACCAACCGAGTAATGTAATTGCTGCAAGCACGGCGGCACCGAGCACAACAATTGCAATAACAGTGTAAAGCACAATAGGTTCATGCGTTATCGCATGGAATGCTTCCGCTGAGGGGTCAGTCAGTCTTCCGAAAAGAAATGATGATGACATTTTTTAACCCAAATTCTAGATTTCAAAATGGATGGGCAGCAGCACTATGATCGCGCGCGTCCATCTATGGAGATTAATGTGCTGGAGCTTCAGCAGGTTCTTTTGACAAAGCATCACGCGCTTGTACGACAAGTTCAGGTTCAACAACAGAGCAGAGTTCACCCCAGAGCGATTGGGCTGCAGCCTTTGCCATCAATTGTTCGTTACAAGCTGAACCATCAACACAACGGTTTACGATGCGATAATAAAAATCCGTTGGTACTGATGAGAAATATTCAGGCTCATGGAAGTTACGGTTATTTTTATTTTTCTTAAGCTCTGCATAACGCTCAGCATTAAGAGCTTGGTTGCTTGCACGTGCCTTAGCGATCCAATCATCAAATTTTTGCTGAGAAACTGAATGCCACTCAAAACGCATATTGGCAAAACCATCGCCACTATAATTGGCTGACATACCTTTATAAACATTTTCATGTTCGGTATAAAGGTGAAGTTTAGCGTTCATCTGCGGCATTGCATAAAGAACAGTACCAAGTGATGGGACCCAAAATGCATTAACCGATTGTTCTGATGAAAGCTGTAAGAAAACTTGTTTCTTTACAGGCGCATAAATTTCGTTGATAGAAGCAACGCCATATTGCGGATAAATAAAGAGCCACTTCCAATCCATGGCAACCGCGTCAATCTGCAAAGCATCTTCAACCTTGCCTGCAACTTTTTCATCAAGCGGATGAGATGGCTCAAATTTATTGGTATAAGCAACCAACAAGATAGCAAGAAGTGCAACAACCACAATCGGAATGCCCCACATCCACATTTCAATTTTTGTTGAATGGCCCCAATCAGGAAGATATTCAGCCTTGGTATTGGTTGAGCGATATTTATACGCAAAAATGACCACAGCGGCCATAACTGGTATAACGATACAAAGCATAACACCTGTTGCAATCAAAATAACATCGCGCAGGTTTTGTGCCACATACCCTTCGGGATTTAATACCACAATATCGCAACCAGACAGCAATAACATCGATGCAAACACACCGACTATGCCCAGTATTTTTGTTAAGTTTTTCATTCTTACCTGCCTCTCCATATGCAGTGCATATTCTGTGCGAGGGTCCCAGTTAATGTTGTTTTCAAGGCCAATCAACGGATCAAAAGCCATCATTGGTTATTTCTATTCCCATTAATTTTATCATTTTGAATAAATTAAAAATCAATGCGAATCTGCCACAACTATAATTGTGGCGCATTCTAGGCAACTAATAGCGCGTGATAACAATTTAGAAAAGTTCTTTATGCGCCTTGCGGCAATATTGCGCACCTTATGGGCATATTCTACAGAAAATTTGTCTTTTTCATAAAATTCTTGGTCTAATCAAGGGGATAATGCACTTATTGCCTGTAGCACGGCAAGCATTTTAAACTTTTAATAGCGCAGAATTCTCAAAAGAAATGGAAAATCATAAGAGGGGGCGTTAAAAAATAAAATTGCTGCGTCAAATAGAAATGGGCTAACCTAACAATTGACGACTAAGTGAAGTTGATAGCCGAATTTTTGATAAATTTAAAGGCGCAAAAGCAGGGTAAAATAAGATCCTATAGCTGCAACTAATAACTTCAATATTATTTGGTTGTTTTTAATTTACCTACAACAAAGTCAATAGCAAAATGATAGCCAAGAGTGCCGCAGCCAGCAATAACACAATCAGCCCTTAATGACACAAAAGAATGATGACGGAAAGCTTCCCGTTGATGAACATTACTAATATGCACCTCAGCAACCAAACCATCAAAGCTTTTTAAGGCATCAAGAATGGCAACCGATGTATGGGTATAGGCAGCTGGATTAATAACAATGGCAGCGGCCTCTGCGCGCGCTTCTTGTATCCAATCAACCAATTGCCCTTCATGATTGCTTTGTAAAAAACGAATATCAAAACCAGCCAATTTTGCTGCTTTTTCACATAGTTTCTCAACATCTTTTATGGTTTCTGCACCATAAATTTCCGGTTCACGCTTGCCGAGCATATTAAGATTTGGACCATTAAGGATATAAATCAACTTTGCGGACATGACATGCCTTTCATTGGTGATTGCTAAAGCAACTGACCTTCAATAAATGTCAATAACTCCCGATGGCATTGACCATGTACGAAAATTAAATTCACTAAAAATCTACATTATTGGCTTCACAAGAAAACCGCAATTATTTTTTTAACAATTTAAATTATATCCTCATGCAACCCATAACAGCATTAGTAAGACAATTACCAACCAATGCTTAAGACAGCCTATCTATACCTATCTAAAGCTCTGCAACTTTGGTATTTCTTTGGTATTTAACGCTGAACAACAGAACCACTACGATTGACGGGACGATTATCATCCTTAGGCTTTAAATCCTGCTCCGCGTCGGCATTTTCTGTAACAGCCTCAGAATAATCCATTGGAATAGCCTCATCATGAAGTGAAGCATCTATGCTTTGCATAAATTCTTCAGTGAGATCATAACCGCCACTTGTATTTACACCTAAACATTGAAAACTATAAAGAATCCCCCAAGGAAAACCCCACCAACCCAAAAACAGGGTCAGTAATGTATAAGGCAAAGCTTTTTTAGCTGCCGATTCATCACTACGCACAAAGAAAATGTCAGTCGGATTTTTAAATGACATAATAATAATAGAAACACACCAAATATACTGAACAAAGCGACCGCCTTTGGCCACTTCTTCACGTATTTCTTCAACACTCATATTTTCAATGCCAACGATATTAGCCATCTTAAGCAGCCCCTTATAACTTAAAATAATTATTAAAATTCTTGGAATTCAAAATTTTTGATTAAGCATGCTCTTAATACATTTCATAAGATATTTAAATATAGCATCATAAAATATATTCATTTTTAACAATAAAATAAGCTCAATTTATAATTATTATTATTTTAAATTAGGACTTACATATTGCAAATGACATAAAAAGTTTCTTTTATTAATTAACAAGTAGAATTAGGCATTATGATAAGCTTCAACATGATTTTCTTTGACTGACAAGAATTGCGCCCTGCCCTCTAACCCCACAAACAGCGCGTGATCCGTTCCGGTCATAAAGGCTTGGGCTTGCAATTGATCGAGAATTTCAAAAAGTGCAATCCGCCGCAAAGGATCAAGATGGGCGGCAATCTCATCAAGAAGTAGAATTGGTGTCATGCCTGAAACCTCACCAATGAGACGTGCATGGGATAAAATAAGCCCCGTCAACAATGCCTTTTGCTCGCCGGTTGAACAAAGCGCCGCCGGCATGGATTTAATGAGATGGCTGACCTCTAAATCACTGCGATGAGGGCCTTCCAAAGTACGCCCTGCCCGTGCATCAAGCGGGCGATTTTGTTCTAAAAGCGCGCGGTAATCTTCCTCGACATCAACCGCGGCAGCTTCATCAAGCTTAGCCTCCAAAAGACCAGTCGCACTTAAAACCGACATGGGAAATAAGCTGTTTAACAGCATTTTTTCAATCATTGCCCCCATAAGGCGCACCATTTCCTTGCGCGCTGCAGCAATTGCCACCCCAAGTTCGGCCATTTGCGCTTCCAATGCACTCATCCAATAGGCATCATCAACATTGTCACTTAATAATTTATTGCGTGAGCGCATGGCTTTTTCAAAATTGATAACTCGCCGCCCATGCAGGGGATCAAGCCCCATAACTAGCCGATCAAGAAAACGCCGCCTGTCCGATAAAGTACCAGTAAAAAGCCCATCCATTGCTGGAATTAGCCAACTAATGCGGCTATATTCTAGCAAATTATCGGCCGAAGCATTTGCGCCATTGATGCGCACTTTACGTGTGCTTTCATTATCATTAATACCGGTACCAATTTGCGCTTCGCCATAAATATCACATTCAAGGCGAGCAAAAATTGTAAAACCGTTTTGTTTTGAGGCTAAATTTTTATCATAAGCGCCATGGATAAGCTCATTATAACCGGCACGGCGCAAACCCTTGCCTGGTGATAACAGCGATATGGCCTCCAATATATTGGTTTTGCCGGCGCCATTATGGCCAGTTAACACAACATGTTGGCCAGAAAAAGCCAAATTAAGGCTTTCATAATTGCGAAAGGCCGCGAGACTAAGCCCGCGAACCCGCATTTTTTCACCATAGGATTGAATATCAGACAAATCTATTATTTGACCTTATCTCAAAAATATCTAAATCTGCCCAATAGATCTAAACTCGCAGAATCTACATTCGCAAATTCTAAACTCTCAATTTCTAAACTCTCATGGGCATCAAGACATAAAGCGCATCAGCATCATTGCTGTCACGGATCAAAGTTGGCGAACCTGAATCAGCTAATAAGAATATTGCTTCATCGCCTGCCAATTGCCCGGTAATATCCATTAAATAACGAGAATTAAAGCCAATTTCCAAAGGATCAGCTTCATAATCTGCACTTAACTCATCTTCAGCACTACCAGAATCTGGATTATTAACCGTGAGCTTTAATTGTCCATCGCCAATTGTAAGTTTAACAGCGCGGCCGCGATCGCTTGAAATAGTTGATACGCGATCAACTGCTGCTGCAAAGGCGGCACGATCAATAATCAATTTTTTATCATTGCCTTGTGGAATAACCCGGCCATATTCAGGAAATGTACCATCAATGAGTTTTGATGTTAAAACTACAGAACCTGCCGAAAAACGAATTTTAGCGTCCGATAATTCGATTTTTACCAAAGCTTCATTGTCATCACCAACCAGCTTTTGCAATTCGGCAACGGTTTTACGCGGAATGATAACGCCGGGCATGCCTTCGGTGCCATGAGGTGCATTAAGCTCTGCTTGCGCCAAACGGTGACCATCAGTTGCAACGGCACGCAGCTTTAATACGCCATCACTTTCCACCACATGGAAATAGATACCATTCAAATAATAGCGAGTTTCTTCGGTTGAAATTGCAAATTGCGTTGAATTAACAAGGCGTTTTAAATCTTCAGCCTTGATTTCAAAAGAATGGCTAAATTGGCCAGTGCTCAATTCAGGAAAATCGGTTTTTGGCAAGCATTGCAAACGAAAGCTAGCACGACCTGCAGCAACGGCAACCGCATTGCCTTCACCATTCATCGACAAACTTACTTCGCCACCATCTGGAAGTTTGCGAACAATGTCATAAAGAAGATGGGCTGGAACGGTTGTAGCGCCCGCTTGCTCAATAGTTGATGTGGTTGTTTCGGTTATTTCAATATCAAGATCGGTTGCTTTAAGCAACATCTGACCATTATCAGCCTCAATCAATACGTTAGACAGGATAGGGATGGTATTGCGCCGCTCCACGACCCGATGAACACGACCCAATGATTTGAGAAGATTGGCACGATCAACTGTAATGCGCATATCTATAACTCACTTCCTAAACTGCGGATATTTAACCGCTAAACCAAACTTTATAGACAAATCACTTCGCATCAAAATCAGCGCAATGATTCTGTCGTTAATCTCTTATAAACCACATCGCTTAATTGACAAAATAGCATCTTGCAACTTGTGTGGATAAATTTGGCAAAAGCCATAAATCACAGCGTCATAAAATAGTGAAAAACGCTTGTAAATATTATTGTAAAGATTTTTATAAACCCTCATCGAGCTATCACCCACATATTATATGAGGTTTATTCAATAAAATAATTGGGGCGGATAATTATTATTTAAAGCAAAAAAGCACCCATTGAACCTTGTCAATTGGTGCTTTTTATATTCAAAATTCACAATTAGACTATGTCAATTATGAGACATAGATCCTATTCAAGCCCTTCAAAAAGCGCAGTCGATAAATAGCGCTCTGCAAAGGAAGGAATAATAACCACAATGTTCTTGCCATTATTTTCTGGACGCTTACCAACTTCAATTGCCGCTGTTAAAGCAGCACCAGCCGATATACCAACTGGAACACCTTCAATACGCGCAAGCGCGCGAGAATTTTCAAAGGCATCATCATTGGCAATGGTGATGATTTCATCATAAACCTTTGTATCTAATGTGTCTGGCACAAAGCCAGCGCCAATACCTTGCAACTTATGTGGGCCGGGATTGCCACCTGATAAAACGGGAGAATCTTTTGGTTCTACTGCGATAATCTTAACATCGGGATTACGCTCTTTTAATACTTGCCCCACACCAGTGATTGTACCACCAGTACCAATGCCGGAAATAAAGAAATCGACATGACCATCGGTATCATTCCAGATTTCTTCGGCGGTTGTTTCGCGGTGGATTTGAGGATTGGCTTGATTTTCAAATTGCTGGGGAATAATCGCATCGGGAATTTCTTGCGCTAATTCTTGTGCTTTCGCAATAGCGCCTTTCATACCCTTTGCGCCCTCTGTCAAAACCAGTTCAGCACCAAGATATTTAAGCAATTTACGTCGCTCAACCGACATGGTTTCCGGCATAGTTAAAATAATACGATAGCCTTTTGATGCCGCAACAAAGGCCAAAGCAATACCAGTATTACCCGAAGTTGGCTCAATAAATACCGTTTTACCAGGCACGGCTTTGCCCGCCCTTTCCAATGCATCAATCATTGCATAACCAATGCGATCCTTGACGCTTGCAAGAGGATTAAAAAATTCAAGCTTTAAAAGTAAATTCGCACCAACACCCTTAGCTTTGGCAAATTTATCAACCCGAACAAGCGGTGTATCGCCAATTGTTTCCAAAATGGAATTATAAACCTTGCCACGCCCCTTAGTGGATTTGGCTGTTGTGTTTTTTTCTATGCCACTCATTTAAAGCTCCATCATTTAAAGCTAAAAGGCAATAGCCGCCTATTTTAAAGCGATATGCCATTAAAAAAATTCTTAAATAAAGATAGTCCTTTTCAAACCAACAAAAGAGAACTGATGAATTAATTTTTCATAAAATAATGCATTTATTTTCTAAAATATCTTTTAATATTAGATAATTATTTCTAATTATCCAAAACGCCGAACATATATGCTTCAATCCGGATTTTACTGCCCTAAAATTTATTGAGCAAATATTGCAACTGAAATGCAAAAAAATATTTTGAACCATTATAAATTTTGACGCAAAAAATCACGAAACAATCACATTTCATCACCATCTTGAACAAAATTTCACCAAAGTCAAAAGGCAGATTAAAGCCAACACAGCAAACGAATTGAAAAGCTACTTGGACGACCTTATATAGTTTTGGCATTTATAGCCTAAATTCATTAAGGCAAATCAAAAGTGAAGCTGTCTGCCTAATAGATTAAAACTGGATATATCATTATAGCTGCTGCACAGCGGCAATAAACAAACGCTTAAAACAAAGTTATGGAAATTGAGGTAATTTATGGAACGCTCAACAAAAAGGTTTTTGTCAACGGCCCTATTTGTCCCCGTCCTTTCTTTGACTGCAATGCAAGTACCAATGGCACAGGCGCAACAAAACCCCAATTTTTTAGAACGGGTTCTTGGCGGCAATAAAAGCCAAAATGTTGCACAAGCCTCACCACAAATTGATACGCGCACCATTCAGCTAGAGCAAGCTTTGCGTGATTTGACCACTAAAGTTGAAAACTTGAATATACAGGTTTTAGAAATGCAAAACCGTATTGATATCCTAGAAGGCAAAAAGCCAAGCAATGCAGCAATTGCCGAACGTCAGCAGCGTCAAACATCACTTAGCTCTCAGCCTGCTATAGCTAATAATTCATCACGCGCAATAGCAAATACAAGCTCTAATAGTAGCGTGGAAAATAGCAAAAATGTTGGGTCAAGTACCCAAGCTAAACCAAATACCAATGGTGGCACAGAAAATTTAGGCTCCATTCATTTTGACCGCGACGGCAATATTATTGAAAGCACGAGCGATAAAAATTCGCAGGCAAGTGTTCCAACAGGTGGTAACCAGACTAGCTCTGTGCCACAAACTTCAAGCTCAAAAGAGCTTTATCAGGTTGGATACCAATCAATTCTTGCCGGCGATTATCGCGCCGCAGAACCGATATTTCGCGCCTTTCAAGAGCGCTACCCAAGCGACCCATTAATTGCCGATGCTTCCTTTTGGCTTGGAGAATCGCTTTATGGTCAAGGGCGCTATCGTGAAGCGGCCGCAGCCTATATGGATGTTGAGAGGAATTATAACTCGACACCGCGCGCGCCTGAAAATATGCTTAAACTTGGTATGACAATGGCAGAACTTAATGACGATGAAACTGCTTGTGCGGTCTTTGCAAAAGTGCCACAAGAATATAAACAAGCAGAACCTGCAGTGTTAAAGCGGGTAGTCGATGAACAAAAGCGCCTTAATTGTAACCCGTGATAGCAAATTTAAAACCAAATTTTTTAATTGAAGATTTTGAGCAAAGCCAAAATATCATCGCCGCCGTGTCTGGGGGCAGTGATTCTTTGGCTTTGCTATTCTTATTGCGTGAGTTTTTACAAAAACATGATCAAGATAATCGCCTTGTTGCTGTTACAATTGATCATGGTCTTCGACCAGAATCCCTAGTTGAAGCCCAAGGCGTTGCAGAAATTTGTCGTCAACATAATATCCGGCACACCATCTATGTCTGGCAAGGTGACAAGCCCAAGGTGGGCATTTCAGACAAGGCAAGAACTGCCCGCTATAATCTTTTATGCGAGGCTGCCGCCCATTATAACAGCAATATTATTGTAACTGGTCATACATTTGACGATCAAATTGAAACCTTCCGCATGCGGCAAATGCGCCTTGATAAAGGGCGCGGTCTCGCTGGCATGGCAAAAGAGGCACTATTACAACAAGAGTTCAGATTATTGCGCCCATTACTCGATTGCAAAAGAGCCGATTTGCGTAACTATTTGCTAACAAAAAATATTAACTGGGTGGATGATCCGAGCAATGACAATTTGCATTATGAACGGGTACGCATTCGCAAAAATCCTACCCCAGCGATTGAGAATGAGATTTGCGCCCAACTTGAAACGGCACGATTGCAACGGGAAAAAAATGCACAGCATATTGCCAAACTCATTATAGAAACCAATGCCCATTGGCGCGATGAACAACTTATAATTAAAATTGCTAATGATTCGCTGCGACAACAGCCTATATTTATTCATTTTATTGAAATTTTAGCAGGACTTATTGGCGGCAAGGCATATGTTAAACCGGCGCCTCATGCACTTATTGAATTTCTTGCATATGGGGCTGAGGCAAAAAAAGCAACTCATAGTGCCACTATAATTGAAAATCATCCCTATGAATTAAGGCTTTGGCGTGAACTGCGCAACTTAGTGCCTATCACTGTGAAAGCTCAGGAAACCGCAATCTGGGATGGGCGGTTTGCCTTTACGAATAAAAATCAAGAAGAATTTATTGTACGCGCGCCAAAACTGTCAGAGATACATTCTAGGTTAAACAATATCGGCAATCGCAATTCCACTAAGATTAAACCTCATATACCATCCTTATTAACTTCGCCTTTAATTGACAAAAAATCAGGCAGCGAACTGCCCTTTATCGACCAGTTAGATTGTTGCAGCCCCAATTATCAAATTACTCCGGTCTTAATGCCGTTTCATTGGCTTGCATCTAGCCATGATTTCGCCATGTTGTCGCCATTATATCGACTTTTTAAGCAAAGAATGGCGATAAAAATAAAAATAGATGACGTTGCTAACAAAAACCTTGCAGAAATACCGTCTTACACCTTGGCAAGTGAAGAATGAAAACATATGTTACAAAAAACTTCTTCTGGGAATATGCCAGGGAAGTATTTATAGCAACTTTTAGTTGTTTATGAATGAATTTGACAATCGACATGTCGCGCAAGATGTTGTGTTGGGGTTTTGTCGGTGAAAACTATGACAAGAATACAAAAGAATTGACAAAATTATAAGTGCCTTTGGCTTAGATATGGATTTGATATGAACCCGAATTACCGTTCCGTTGTCCTGTGGGGTATTATCGCAGTTGTTATTATTGCACTATTTTCAATGTTTCAGGGAACTGGACAACGAGGAATAAGTGGCGAGATTGATTATTCAACATTTTTAGAGCGTGTTAATAATAAGCAAATTAAAGAAGTTACTATTGACGGCCAAAATATCGTTGCGACTGCTACTGATGGCACGCTTATTAAAACTGTTGGTCCTAAGGAACCAGATTACAAAGCCTTTCAAGATAATAATATTGGCATCAAGGTTAAACCTGAAAGTACCGGTTCAAGCCCACTGGTAAGCATTCTTGGCACCATCATACCCATTGTTATTCTTATTGCTATTTGGGTATTTTTCATGCGCCAAATGCAAGGCGGTTCACGCGGGGCTATGGGCTTTGGTAAATCTAAGGCCAAGCTATTAACCGAAGCGCATGGCAGAGTTACCTTTGATGACGTTGCAGGTGTTGAAGAGGCCAAGAATGACTTGGAAGAAGTGGTTGAATTTTTACGCGACCCACAAAAATTCCAACGCCTTGGCGCACGTATTCCACGCGGCGTTTTACTTGTTGGTCCTCCAGGAACGGGTAAAACCTTGCTTGCCCGCGCAGTTGCCGGCGAAGCAAATGTACCGTTCTTCACCATCTCTGGTTCTGATTTTGTTGAAATGTTTGTTGGTGTTGGTGCAAGCCGCGTCCGCGATATGTTCGAGCAAGGCAAGAAGAATGCGCCTTGTATTATCTTTATCGACGAAATTGATGCCGTAGGTCGTCATCGCGGCGCCGGCATTGGCGGCGGTAATGATGAGCGTGAGCAAACATTAAACCAGTTATTGGTTGAAATGGATGGCTTTGAAGCCAATGAAAATGTCATCATCATTGCTGCAACCAACCGCCCTGATGTGCTTGATCCTGCGCTTCTTCGTCCAGGTCGTTTTGATCGTCAGGTTGTTGTGCCAAATCCCGATGTTGCTGGCCGTGAACAAATTTTGCAAGTGCATGTGCGCAATGTACCGCTTGCTCCCAATGTTGATTTAAAAGTTATTGCCCGTGGTACACCCGGTTTTTCGGGTGCGGATTTGATGAATCTTGTCAATGAAGCAGCCCTTATGGCCGCAAGACGCAATAAACGCCTTGTTACCATGCAAGAATTTGAAGATGCCAAGGATAAAGTATTAATGGGGGCAGAGCGTCGCTCTACCGCGATGACACAAGACGAAAAAATATTAACCGCCTATCACGAAGCAGGCCATGCGGTTGTTGCTTTAAATGTTGCTAAAGCCGATCCTCTCCATAAAGCAACTATCATTCCGCGTGGTCGCGCCCTTGGTATGGTGATGCAATTGCCAGAAGGTGATCGTTATTCCATGAGCTATCAATGGATGGTATCGCGCATTGCCATTACAATGGGTGGCCGTATTGCTGAAGAATTGAAATTTGGCAAGGAAAATATCACCTCTGGTGCATCATCCGACATTGAACAAGCCACCAAATTGGCTCGTGCGATGGTCACCAAATGGGGCTTTTCTGATCAGCTTGGTAAAGTTGCTTATGGTAGCAATCAAGAAGAAGGTTATGGCCCGCCACGACAAGAAGCTATGTCCGAGCATACAGCGCAAATTATTGATACTGAAGTGCGCCGAATCGTTGATGAAGCTTATGAAGAAGCAAAACGAATCCTACTCGAAAAGAAAGATGAATGGGTGCGCCTTGCTGAAGGTTTACTTGAATATGAAACCTTAACAGGCGAAGAAATTATCGAAGTTATGGCAGGCAAAGAGCCATCACGAAATCTTGGTAATGAAACAAGCCGTAGTTCCGGCGTGCCAAAGGCAGGCCGCAGTGTTAAGCTTGATATCGAAAAGCCAATTGAAAGCGAAGATATGAAATCATCCGAGCCTGCTGATGATAGCAAAGCTGAAAATGATGAAACGCCTCAGAATAAATCATAAACTTTGCGCATTATAAGTAAAAGTGTTTACGGGTATGGTGAAAATCATACCCGTTTTTTTTGCCAATAATTTTCATTTGGTATTTTTTAAGCAGTATTTTTACCCGTTATTTTAAATTGCAGTTTTATTATTACAAATTATCCATGTATGATTTAATCGATTAAGAGCTAAAAATGCCTGTTTTAAAAACAACAATGCTTATCCAAAAAGGTCACTTGCTCAAGCAAGCGCTTTCGATTGAAAGTGTGATGCAACTTTTTCCAATTGATGAAACAATAGTAAAAAAAGATACGGCGTTGCTTGTTCTATGGGATGGAATGTTCAAATTAGAATTTGGCTACCACAAAAATGCATTAAGTTACTTTTCGGTGGAACCTTATGCAAATAGCTCGTTAAAAGATGTCTTTGATGATGACCTATATTTATTTGGCAAAAGCCAAGCATGTATAGAGGATTATTTACCATTTACCAAAATCAATGAAGAGCGATGGAATTATAAGGATTTATCCTTCTATTTTGATGAGGATAAAAAACTCACCGCAATCTTTCAAAATTTTAAATAAGCACACAAACTAAGAAATTAACACCATATGCTGATAGGCATACCCCTTAAATGAGTAAAAGATTCATAGCGGTTACATCACGGCTATTTTAAACGGCGCTAAAAATGCATGAAATAAAAATGGCCAGCACCACAATCCGATGCCGGCCATTTTTCAAACTTTATACCAATCAAATGTGATTGTTGTATTAAGCTTCTTCAACTTGTTTTTTTAAGGCTGGATAATCAATCTTACCAGTGCCCAGCAAGGGTAATTTTCCATAAATAATTCGCGATGGCACAAAGAGTTCAGGAATGCCTTCAGCGCGTGCAAGTTTTAATAAATCTGGTCGATTTACTTGTTCTTCTTCACTAATAAGCACAATACGCTCGCCTTTTTTAGGATCGCTTAGAGTTACAACGCCCAACATAACGCCTGGGAAAGCACGCGAGGCCATTGCTTCAACCGCCGATAGGGAAACCATTTCGCCGCCTACCTTTGCAAAGCGTTTCGCGCGGCCAAGAATGGTAACAAAACCTTCATCATCAATATTAACGATATCACCAGTATCATGCCAACCATCAACAGGTGGCTCAATAATACCGGGCTTTTCCACCCGTAAATAGCCAGCCATGACATTTGGGCCATAAACAAATAATCGACCACCATTATCAACACCTTCAACCGCTTCAAGGCGCGGAGTGATTGCTGGCAATAATTTACCAACCGTACCTGGCTTATTATACATGGGGGTGTTGAGTGCTAAAACAGGTGAGGTTTCAGTAACGCCATAACCTTCAAGCACACGAATGCCAAATTTATTCATCATCATTTCGCGGGTTGTTGATTTTACTGGCTCTGCACCTGCAAAACAATAACGGATTGAGCGGAAATCATAAGGATGGGCATTGCGGCCATAACCATTCAAGAATGTATCGGTACCAAAGATAATGGTAGCATTAGATGAATAAATCGCTTCTGGAATGATGCGATAATGCAAGGGTGATGGGTAAAAGTAAACTGGCACGCCCGATGTTAATGGCAAGACAGTACCCGCCGTTAAACCAAAAGAATGGAACATTGGCAAAACATTGAAAAGACGATCAGCACTGTTAAAATCGACCCTTGCTGCAGCTTGTGCAACATTCGATAACATATTGCCATGAGATAATACCACACCTTTTGGTGTACCCTCAGAACCTGATGTATAAAGGATAGCTGCAGGATCGTGATGCTGGCGGTTTTTAACCAAGGGACGTGTTTTCATAACCATAGCAGTTATTTTTGCTAAATAGTTGATTTCTTTCGCCATATCTTCCAAAAACACAAAGCGGATATTGGCGGCTTTTAAGCTTTCAGCAAGTTCTTCTAGGCGTGCTTGGCGTAAGAATACCCGCGATGTGACGATTGTTTTAATTTCAGCGGCCGTTGTTGCATAGGTTAAAGTTGAAAGACCGGCTGAAAAATTCATCATTGCTGGCACTTTACCGGCAGATTGCAAGGCAAAAAAGGTAATCGCTGCAGCATTGGAGTTTGGCATCATTAAACCAACATTGCTGTCTTTTGCCAAATGCTTGGCAAGGGGTTTGGCAAGGGCACGGATAGCGGTAAGCATACGGCCATAACTCATCAAACCACGCATTGGATCTTCAATCGCATCATGGCTCATACCATAATCTTTACCAGCTTTTACCAAAGCATCCAAAACTGTGCCATTATGACCTGAGGTTGCAAAAACAAGATCGGACATGATGCGGTATAATTCATTACCGGCAGCATGACGGCGAGCGCGAGATTTCAGCTTAGGATCAAGTTCCAATTCAACCGGTGCAGTAATAGTCACGCGCACTTTAGGGAAAAATTGGCGGCGCACAGCAATACCAGAAAGGCGTGAGAAGAATGTGCGCTCCAATCCATCAATTTTAATCGGCACAACCTTGGCATTGGTGCGGTCTGCAACCATTGCCGCGCCATCATAAACCTTCATCAAACTACCGGTAACCGTAATCCGGCCTTCAGGGAAAATAACCAGTGGCGAGCCATTTTTAACCGCACGAATAAGGCTACGTGCTGCCAAGGGGCGGGTTGGATCCATTGGAAATGCGTTCATATATTTTAAGAAAGGGCGGATCCACCAACGGCGTGCGATAACCGAATTAATAGCGAAAGCTGGAGCGCGCATAGTATTATCGGTAATAGCAAGTGCCAATAAACCATCTAAAAATGATACGTGGTTAAGGGCAAGAATAGGTGTTTCACCGGCATTTTTGAGGTTTTCAAGCCCCTTAACTTCGAGACGGAAAAAAGCACGGAATAAAATAGTGATAAAATCACGAAATGGATTGGTTGGTAAATAACGTAACATAAAAAATGAAGCGATAAACGAGGCAATTGATAAGCCTATCAATACGCTATGCAAGGATGCACCGGAAAATAATTGCACTGAAAAGACTTTGCCGCTTTGTACAAAAGCGATGACCAGCGCACCAATGACCATGATACCAGAATTTAAAACATTGTTAGCCGCAATGACACGGGCACGACTTTGTGGTGCGCTCCATGCTTGAAGGGCAGCAAACCCCGGTACGACAAGGAATGCGCCACCAATAGCGGTAAAAGCCAGATCAATCATTAACCGAATTGTACCAGGAACCATTAAAAATTCACCATAAGTGTGGACGATTTGATCCGTTCCCATGGATTTAACATTAAAACCAGCATCAAGAAGAGCAATAGCACAAACAATACTGCCAAACACCGATTGCAAAAGAACAATGCGACCAGCGGACGCCCAAACAGCCATAGCCGAACCAATAGCAATGGATATGGCGAAAACCGCAAGAAAGAAGGAGCTGCTATGGGCAAATTGACCAAGCTGCTTACCAAATGCTGGAATCATAGGCACCAAAACAGCACCAACCAACCAGAACCAAGAAATCATCAAGGATACGATGAATAATTTACGTTCACGGCTAATTTCATGTAATAGGCGGCCGGTGGTGCGAATGATATTTTTGTCAATTTTAAGATCTGCTTTTGCCGCACCATGGTAAGGCATAAAACAGCAGCATACCCAACCCAAGAGTGCAAAAGCTACTATTAAAATAGCGGTTAGGTATGATGGACCATGATGACCTGCAAAACTATAATCGGCAAGTAACGAGCCTAAAAGAATTGCAATAAAAGTTGCAGCCTCCACCCAACCATTCGCTTTGGGTAAGTCAGTACGGGCAATTTGCTCTGGTAAAACTGCATATTTAATCGGACCAAATAAAGCAGATCCAACGCCAAACATAAATAAGGCAACCATTAAAATTGGGATGGAGCCTAAGATGAGTCCCAATGCTGCGCCAACGGCAACAAATATTTCAATTAATTTATAAAACCGCGCAAGACGCGCTTTATCAAAGCGATCGGCTAATTCGCCGCCCGTTGCTGAAAACAATAAAAAAGGCAACATGAAAATAGCTGCCCCTAAAGTGTTAAGCGACTCGCTTGAAGCCTGGCTAACAGTTGCAGTAACAACCAAGGCTAAAGTGAATTTTAAAAAATTATCATTAAAGGCTGAGAAAAATTGCGCCCCAAATAAAGGGCCAAACCGGCGGGATGTTAACAAATTGGCGATTGGTGGATTATCAGAAAATTCACCTTCTATTTGGCTAAAGGATTGACGAGCAACCTTGTAGGTATCGCCATTTTGGTTGCCTTCCGCTTGTCCCTGCACCATGACCGCCTCAACGCTTTCTACTTTTAGTGTTGTTTCAGCCGTGCCCTCTTGCGAACTACCCTGTTGGTTAGCTGCAGCACTTAAGCCTTCTTTATCGCTTGCGCTTGTCATGTTAAACTCCCGTCTTAAAATGAACTTAGCCCACTATAGCTTGCCTTATTTTGTTTAGCAAGAAAAAAATGAACAACGTTCAAAAATATTTTTATTATATATTTTATTATAATGTAGGGTTACCGTCTTAACCACCATCGCGTAAAATGGGTAGTTTTTCCAAAGCACCTTTAAGGGCAATAGCATCCCATGGCAAATATTCAGTAATACCAAGTCCAACAACATCCACCTTTGCAGCGACATCACTTAACAACCGCACTATATCCGCCAAATGCATTTCACCTTGTGTTATACCATCAAAATCATTGCTTGCAGCATTTGGATTACCAAAATACAAGGAAGAAAATTTTTTGACATTCAAAACATCAAGATCAAAATGAACGGCTAAATATTTAGCGTTAATCGAGCCTAGCCAATCAATCACACTGTCACTTGATGTCTTCAAAGCACTGGCACTCGCTATTTTCAAATTATGTTGTTGAATAAAATCCGTTTCAAATGGCAGGGTTTTACCAAGACCTGCAAACATGACATTTTCTGGCTTTATTGGTTGCTTGACACGTTTGACAAAATCTTCATCACCCCTACCCAAAAGATTGCCAAGAACCATAGCATGGGCATTGTGAAAAACCTCTGGCGTCATAACATCAGGGTGGGCATCAAGCCAAAGAACCGCAAGATCACCATTATAAATTTCATTTAAATAAGCAAAGGGAACCAAATCAACCAAACAATCTCCACCAAAAACAACTATTTTTTTCGGTTGATGCTGGTCTATTTTTTTGCGCGCTTCATCGGCTTGTTTTAATAAAACTTCGCGCCCGATAATTCCATTTTCAAGCTGTAATGGCGATTGTTCATTGTCACTAGCGACATTAACTCGCTCAACCGCAAAACTTGGCTGTGGCGCTAAAAAATTTAGCAAAGTACTTCCCATCTGATAGGCCGGATTATTACCGCCCTGCCACTGAGGAAATACCAATCTCAACACAGTTTGTTCTTGCTTGCTCATACTACCCCCCAAAAAACGCTGCCATTTTGCTATCAATCGGCCCTGCAAAAATTAACAAATTATTTACCACCAATACAAAAAACTGTCATTCGCCATTAATAAAACGCCATTTCATCTCAAATTGGTCTTTAATAAAAAGCAATATGCTACAGCTCATAACTTGATCATCATAAAGCCATTAATAGAAAGGACAATGCAATGATTGATTGGCGCTATAAACTTGCCGCAATTCATTTGCGCCATAAATTGGCATCAATAATTGCCGTTGCCATTCTTTTAATCGCATTTAATATAGTATTTGCTTATCAAGCAGTAAATGCAAGTCCAATAGCCAAGGAAAGTAAGCCTTTGCCTGACTATTTGTCCGCGCGTATGGCAAGCCTTGATCTTAAAATTGATAGCCCAATCTATATTCGGGTTTTCAAACAGGAAAATACCTTAGAAGTGTGGAAGCAAAGTGCTGAAGGTACCTATAAACCACTTGCCTTTTATACAATTTGCAAACAGTCGGGAAAACTTGGCCAAAAGCGCCAAGAGGGTGATTATCAAGTGCCCGAAGGCTTTTATAGTTTAACCAGAGAGCAGCTCCACCCAAAGTCTAATTATCATCTGGCTTTTAATGTTGGTTACCCTAATTTGCGCGATCGTAATAATAATTATACTGGCAGCCTTATCATGGTGCATGGCAACTGCTTATCGGTTGGTTGCCTAGCAATGGGTGATGACAGGATTGAAGAAATTTACGCTTTGCTACGTGAAGCATTTAAGGGTGGCGCTAAATCCATACCAATGCATATTTTTCCATTTAAAATGAGTGACGACAATTTAGCCCAATTTGATGACCACCCTGAAATGGCCTTTTGGCAACAATTAAAACCAGCCTATGACCTTTTTCAAAACGAGTATATTCCGGCGCGGACTGTTACCTGCGGCAAGAATTATGTTGTAACACCGGCAGAAAATAAAAATGCAGCAAGAACGGTCTGTGCACAAGTGAAGAACTTATAGTTATTTTAAAAACTATTGCGGTTAATTATTAACCAAGCATTTATCTTAACTTACTATTATGCTAGAAAATAAAGCATAATTTGGCTAAAATAAACAAAACCGCAATACATGCTTATTGCTATGCTTGATAAAGCACAAATGGCTTCATCAAAATAGCGCTGATAAAAATGATAGCTTATGAAAGCTGTTGAATATTGGATTTTGTTTAACCAAGGTGATTTTTTAAAGCTTTCACCTATTTGCAGCGTATATGATACGCTTTGACGGATGCAGGAGTTATCCATGAAAATAAAAACTGCTATTTTTGCGGCGCTTATGGTTTCAAGCATGGCACTTGTCGGCTGTCAACAAGGCGGTAGTGGTAGTGGCGGAGGTAGTCTATCTATGTCAGGCCGCGCGGAGCGCGAATTACCTGCCAAAATCCAACAAAAAATGGCAGCAATGGGCATGCCAAAAACATCGCCTATTATCATTCGCGTTTTCAAGGAAGAAAGCGCTTTAGAAGTTTGGAAACAAAAATCAAACGGACAATATGGCTTAATTGCAACTTATGAAATTTGCCAATGGTCAGGTAAATTAGGGCCTAAATTCATTGAAGGAGACCGCCAAGCCCCTGAAGGTTTCTATACAGTTCGCCCAACCCAAATGAATCCAAACTCTAATTATTATCTTGCTTTTAACATTGGTTTTCCTAATGCCTATGATGCTGTCAATGGTCGTACAGGGCGCCATTTAATGGTACATGGCGCTTGTTCGTCATCTGGTTGCTATTCAATGACCGATGAAAGCATTGCTGAAATTTATGCTTTTGGGCGCGATTCCTTTAGGGGCGGCCAGCATGAATTCCAAGTACAAGCATTTCCATTTCGCATGACCGCTGCCAATATGGCGCGTTATCGCAATGACGCCAATTATTCCTTTTGGCGCATGCTAAAGGAAGGTTATGACATTTTTGAAGCGACCAAAAAGCCACCGCAAGTTGATGTTTGTGAGAAGCGTTATGTCTTTAATCGCAGAAGCACAAGCGGTCAGCCCTTGTCGCCAGCTGGTGCATGCCCTGCCCCAACACAGAGTTTGCCTGTCGCCTATGCCGCCTACCAAGCTGAATACAATTCGGCATTTTCAGAGGCAATAAACAAGAAATCAAAAAAACCTGCTTCACCATCCATTGCCGGTCTTGAAGAAGCACGTCTTGTTGCTGATTGGAGCGCACGGCGCGCAAGGGGTGAAAAGGTAAGTCGTACCCCACCATCTTTGAGTTCTGCATCTACTGAACGTAGTGGCGCGCCAGATATTGCTCCAGCCTCAGCAAATACGACATTGCCAACTAATGCAAGTGCACCTGCTGCAAAGCCAACAACTGAACAGACGCAACAAAGTAGTGCCGTTCAAAATTCATCAGATCAGCAAACGGCTGCCTTAGTACCTGTACAAGAAAATAAGAAAAAGTCATGGCTGGGTTTCTTAAGCCGATAATCTATGATCTGCGTGGCCTTAAATGCCCGATGCCCATTTTAAAAACCGCGCGGCGGTTAAAAAATTTAGCATCGGGTGACAGGCTAACAATTTTGAGCGATGATCCATTGGCTGAACAAGACTTCAAAGACCTTTGCTGCAAATATCATTTAAAGTTTGATTATCATCACCGAACAGGTCACATCGCTTTTACAATTATTGTCACTTAAATTTTTTAGATCATTAAAAGGCTTATTCAACCTACTATAAAATTTATAGTAGACCCATAAACGCGCGCTATAAATATTCGGATAACCGCAGCAATGATAAAAATAAGGCTGTGATGCGCTAAATTCCTCATCACAGCCTTTTGATTAGATTGATTTTTTGTGGATTGGATTATTGCGATAATAATTGCTTTTGCCGCATGAGATATTGCTGTACTTCGTCAAAAATAGGCTTTGGCAGGGTTGCAAGTTCATCATAGGCAGCTTGCTGCGGGATAACACCAAGTGCCGCACCAACCATAATCCAACTGGTTGTATTGAACATTGGTTGCCAAGCGAAATCGGCATAGGCTTCAAGATCAACAAATCGCGGCATACGTGTTTTCAAGACTTCGCAAAGATCCTGATATTCTGTTGAACGCTTTGCATTTTTAGCGTCCTGCCAAAAGGGCGTATCTTCCCGGCTGGTATCATAATGAAGGCGAAGGAAATCTTTCATTTCACCCCAACCTGCTTGATTATCTTGATTGAAGGTATCTATGGTGTTTTCACCAATAATACCGTGGCCATCATTTACAATATTTTCAAATCGTTCAAGAACTTTCAGCATGTGGCCGATGGATGTCGCCTCTAGGGGTTCAATAAATCCAGATGACAAGCCAACAGCCAAGACATTTTTACACCAGACATTTTCATAATGCCCCGGATCAAATTGCATTACCGCCTGCGGTTCAATTGCATGTCCAATATAGGCTTCAACTTCTTTAATTGCGGCAAGTTCATCACTGTGTTTGCTAGAGAACACATAGCCAGCACCGATTTTATCGTTAAGCGGAATTTGCCACATCCAACCAGCTTGCATAGCAATAGAACGTGTATAAAGCGCAGGATTTGCATTAGGCTGCTTGATGGTAAAAGGCAGAATACGATCCAGAATCAGTTCTTTGCTGAAAGACTGCCATTTTTGCTTATAGGTTTCACCAATACCGATACGGCGCAAACCTGAAGCATCAATAACAAAGTCAACATCCAAATTACCTTCGGGCGTTTTTAGAGCCGTTGTCTTACCATCCTTATCAAGAATAAGTTTTTCAACTTTTAAATTCTTGTGTTTAATACCTCTTGCTTTAGCAACGGTTTTTAAAAAATCAGCCATCTTGTTTTCATCAAAGTGGAAAGATGGCCATAATCCAGTCCGATTAGAGGCAAGCGCAATATGAGCTTGCGCTTGCGTTGCATTATTATTAATCAACGAGAAACCAGCAAAATAACTGAACATATCAAGACCGGCGGCAATACGTCCTGCAAGCAGTGGATAGGTTCGATTAGTTTTCCCCTCCAACTCTTCACTGCCACCGTTAAGACTATGGAATAAATGAAAATAGATATCATTGAAGCTACCGTTACGCCAACCCTCGAAGGAAGAACCAAACTTTACGGTAGCCTTGGTCGCATTTATAAATTCCTCAATATTAATGCCGTTTTTTTGCAGTCCAAAAACCAGATTTGAAAAACCGCCCTTAATAGCATTCTTATTGTCATCTGCGCCTTCTTCCAATAATAGTACTTCGACTTCAGGAGCCGCGATGCGGCGAAAAGTAAGCGCGGAAAACCAACCTGCGATTCCACCGCCAATAATAACAATACGTTTAGCATTTCTAAGATTAATCATGATTGACCCTTAACAATAAGTCAGTGCGCATTGGCGCAGTATAATTTGCATGCATTGAAAAACAGCTCTAGCCTTGCAGATATCGTTCAACCTGCTCAAAAATTTCCCTTGGCATAACGTCCAATTCACTTAGCGCCGTTTGTGGTGTAATAATTCCCATAGCGCTCGCAACAGTGATCCAGTCTAGGGGTGCAAACAAAGGCGGCCAACCAAAGCCACAATAGTTTTCCAAATCTAC
This sequence comes from Bartonella sp. HY761, assembly GCF_026743145.1. Taxonomy (NCBI): domain Bacteria; kingdom Pseudomonadati; phylum Pseudomonadota; class Alphaproteobacteria; order Hyphomicrobiales; family Bartonellaceae; genus Bartonella; species Bartonella sp. HY761. Next base: position 380,515 of record NZ_CP104887.1, on the reverse strand, counting down.
AGCGCGCGGGAAACGCTCAGCAAATACCTTGCGCAATTCTTGATAGGTTTTGGAGCGGGTAAGTTTTTTAACATCGCGCCAGAAAGAACTATCCTTGCGCTGTGTTTCATAATGCAATCGGGTAAAATCAACAATTTCATTAAAAGTTTTTGCGTGATCCTTATTAATGGCTTTAATGGTTGTTTCACCAATAATACCATGCCCTTCAATCACCGCTTGCTCAACCTTATAAATAAGTGAGAAAAACTGTGCAAGATTTGCTGAAACCAATGGCTCAATAAAGCCGACGGCAGGACCTACAGCAAGAGTATTTTTATGCCAATTGCTTTCAAAATATCCTTGATCAAGATCCACAGGATTTGCAAAAGTAATCTTTTGCTCAAGTAGATCTGCCGCTTCTTTCAATGCGGCTTCATCACTCGTATATTTAGAAGCAAGGAAGTAACTAGCACTAATATGATTTTTTAGTGGCACTAGCTGTAACCAACCGCATTTCATTGCAATGGAACGGGTGAAAAGCCGTGGATTTACTAAGGCTGCCTCCACATTAAAATGTAAAACACGATCAACGGCAAATTGTTCTTTAAGTGAGTGCCATTTGCTTTGATAAGCTTTGCCAAGACTTAAACGCTTTGTATCTGCCGCATCAACAACAAAATCAACCTTAATATCACCAAGGTCGGTATTAAGAGCAGTTGTATTACCCTCATCATCTAAAACAAGTTTGTGTACTTTCATAACCTGATGTTTAACACCGCGACCAATCGCAACATTTTTTAAATAGGTGAGGCATTTTTGCACATCAAAATGGTAAGATGGTATTAAACCGCTTTTGCGAGCGCCTAAAATTAGATTAGCTTGAACTTGCGGAACATTTTGGGTAAGCATGGAAAAACCAGAATAAAAGCCCACCAAATCCATGTTTTTTGCAATCCGTCCTGCCAAAAATGGGTAGGTACGATTAGCAATAACATCAAGCTCTTCTACGCCTTGATTAAATCCATGAAACAGATGAAAAAAAACATCATTGTCACCGCTATGGCGCCAATTTTCAAACGATGAACCAAGTTTAATGGTCAAATCTGTAGCCAAGGCAAATTCATCAATATTGATTTGATTGGCTTGTAAAGCCGCACTTAGAACCGGTAAGCTACCTGCGCCTAAGCCCTGACTGATTTTTTGCTCGTCATCATAAACAATAACCTCTACCTCTGTGCTTGATATCCGCCGAAAGGTAAGGGCTGCAAACCAAGCTTCCATTGTGCCACCAATGATTGCAATACGCTTGGCGTTTCTGAGGTTTATCATCTGTATTTTCCTCGATTTTTAGCCGATTTCTATCTGCTCAAATTTTTCTATTTTTTAAACGTTTCATCATTTTTGATTTTTTAAAGATGTCGGTTTAAATATATTAAATATACTTAAATTAAAACCACTTAAATTACAAATAGAAGCGATATTTTCCACTAAATGCTAATATTATATCTTCTCATTTTGCGCGTTAATGAGATATTTATATGGAACAGCTCACGACAACATCAAGAATTAGGCTAAAAAATTAAAAATGCGCCATTAATATTGCAATTTCGTGTCTCCCCAACCATGATCATCGCAATATATTTAAAACTTGAAAAACCTACCTCCCTTACCATATGAAAAACAATACATTTATAGCAAAGCATTATTTTTGAAAGATCACATTGGATTGGCAATGCCCATAATTTTCCAATTTTACAACTTTAAAAGCAAACGACGCTGACAAAGCCGCTAAAATACCTAATTGATGGCCAGTTTCAGCCTTTGTTTCACCAAATTTAGCAGCCAAAAATAAAAGATAAAAAAGATTGCTTGCAATTAAATATGCGTAAATCTTTCAAGCTTATACATCAACATATGATTAGTATAACTGGTGAGGCTTTTAGCCATATAACCTTTAGCAAATCATCAACAAAAATGCGGTGCAGATTGACGTTTTTACTAAATCAAAAAGTAAAATATCGCATCAAAACTATGAGCGAAAACGAAGGAAGCCCTTATGTGTAAGGGTAGACATTTTAAGGATAGATAATTATGGACGCGATAGCTCCTGTTGCGGATGTTACACTTTTAGGCCTTTTCATGCAGGCCAATTGGATTGTCAAGCTAGTTATGCTCGGTTTGATGATCGCTTCAATCTGGAGTTGGGCAGTTATTTTTGATAAAATGATTGCTTTTGCCAATGCGCGCCGTGCCATAAAGCGCTTTGAACAAGTGTTTTGGTCTGGCCAATCTTTGGAAGATCTTTATCGCAACCTTGATGAGCGCCGTGTAACCGGCATGGGCACAGTCTTTATGGCCGCAATGCGTGAATGGAAAAAATCCTTTGAAAAAGGCGCCCGCTCTCCCTTTGGCTTGCAAATGCGTATTGATAAAGCAATGGATGTGGCGCTTGCTCGTGAAACGGACCGATTGGAATCGCGCCTTGGGCTTTTGGCAACCATTGGTTCTGCTTCACCCTTTATCGGTCTTTTTGGTACTGTTATTGGTATTATGACCTCCTTTCAGGCCATTGCCCAATCACAAAATACTAGTCTTGCTATTGTGGCTCCCGGTATTGCTGAAGCGCTGCTTGCAACCGCCATTGGCTTGCTTGCCGCTATTCCTGCGGTTATTGCCTATAATAAATTAAGCGCTGATGCTGCACGCATTGGTGGGCAACTTGAAGGTTTTGCAGACGAGTTTTCTGGCATTCTTTCACGCCAGATTGATGAAAGATCTAATCCGCAGCGCCCTGTACAGCAAACCAATCAATTTGCCCAACAGCAAGCAGCAGCCCCACGTGCTACCCCCGTAGAAGAACGCAATAATAGCGATCGCCTTGCACCCGATCCAGTATCGCCTAATCGCGATTCTTTTGATCGTACAAGCCAAGATCGCGGTTCTTTTGATCGGCGCAATAATGATGGAGGCATGTTTTAATCATGGCGATGTCGGTTGGTGGATCAGGAAGTGGCCATGGACGGCGCGGACGGCGTAGAGGCGGCAAACGTGCTTTAATGAGTGAGATTAACGTGACGCCGATGGTGGATGTTATGTTGGTTCTATTGATTATTTTCATGGTTTCTGCACCTCTTTTAATTAATGGCGTACCTATGGATTTGCCAAAATCGGGTGCTGGGCCTATTTCGGCGCAAAAGGAACCTTTAACCGTGTCGGTTACCGCCGATGGGCGTTATGCGATAAAAAAAGAGTTTTATCCGCGTGATGAAATCGTTCCTCATCTTAAAGCTGTAGGTGCTTTAAGTTCAGAAGGGCTTGGACAGCGTGTTGTTGTCCAAGGGGAACGCAGTGCCAATTATGAAACAGTTCTTGATCTTATTGATCTTATCCAAAAAGCTGGCTTTAGTAATATTGCCCTTGCTAGCTCACCTTCAAATAATGGTCGATGATGGTAGCAGTCCATTATAGCCAAGAATTACCAATTACAACCAAGAGTCATAAGTAGAAAAATATGAAGTCAGGTTTTTTATCATCGGTTGGGTTGCACGCACTCGCACTTGCTATCGCATTTATTAGTTTTAATGCGGTACCAAAGCCGCTTGAAAATACATTGACGGAAGCATTGCCGATTACGCTGGTGCCAATTAGCGATAAAGCATCAATACGCGAGGGTGATAAAACTTCGCCTCTATCCGAAAAACCTGCTCCTAAGCCAACCACAAAACCTGCAGTTAAGCCGGCTGCAGAAAATGTCGGCGATGGCGAGGTTGATGTTGCTACACCGTTAAAACCAAAAGAAAAGCCGCGCGATGTCAATGCAAACCAGCCAACCGCAGGTAAGCCTGACGCTAAACCTGATATTGTACCGCCGCAGGATAAACCAATTGAAACAAAGCCTGATAGTGGTGCAATGGATGCAACACAGGTAACGGCAAAGGCTGAGCCACCAACACCACAAATTGTTGAAAACCAAAACAAACCAAATACTGTCAAGCCAGAGCCCGCAAAGCCTATAGAACCAAAGCCGGTTGAGCCGAAGCCTGAGCCCGTAAAACCAGAGCCACAGGAGATTCCAACACAAGCCGCAACGCAAGATGAGCTTCAACCAAAACCTATGGAGCCAAAGCCGCAAGAACCAAAGCCCGTTGAGCCACAACCAACAGTTTCAAAACCAGTAGAAGCTGTAAAACCACAAGAAACAACGCAAGTCGAACCGGTACCGCAATTGCCAACCACAAATGCACCGATCCCCGGTGCACGCCCGCAAGCAACAGCCAAAACCACCGAACGTACGCCGACGGATACACCAAAGCCTTCAGCAAGCTCCGCCGCTGGTGAAGATGTTGCAGATATAATCAATAATAATCCACAAACTGCAATGGTTGATAGAACGCGAACCCAAGGTGGCGGTGCTAAGCGCAGTGAGGATGAGGCGTCCTTTGGTGGCTCGCAAAATATTGGTGATCCGCGAACACTAGCGCAGACTGTTGGTTCTATAATCCAAGGCTGTATGTCCAATGTATGGCAACCGCCTATCAGTGCCGCCGGTGGTAGTCAAGAATTAATGGTAAAAGCTGTTTTTGAATTGGGACCTAATGGTGATATTATAGGTGAGCCACAATTGACACCTATTGGCGGCGATCCAAATGCCCAAAGAATTATGGCAACGACGGGATTAGCTGCTTTGAAAAGATGCTCACCATTTAAAGGGCTACCTGCCGAATCCTATGCACAATGGCGTCTAATTACTCTTAATCTTTATCCATCGAAACAATAAATTTGATGGCTTTCTAAAACAAAAAAATTCAAGTACCATTTGTTTTGTGATGTTGGAAAAAATATGATCGAGATTGGAGGTTGAGTTTTGGTTTTTAAGAAACATTTTCCCTATGTGCTTTTTACGCTCATAATTTTTCAACCTGCTGCATATGCTGAAAAATCAGCGTCAACCCCATCATATCTGGTTGCAGATTCTTTGCCTTTGAAAGACAATATTTCAAAGCGTCCAATTTATCCAGAACCGCCAAATACAATGCAAGATGTGATTAAACAAGGCTTTGGTGAGCAAATTAGTAGCAATAACAAAGCCAATCTTGCTCAAACCGTTGGATCAATTATTCAAGGCTGTATGTCCCATATATGGAGCCTACCAGTAGGCTTTGGCAGTGATGGTATTGAGCGTTTAAGTGTTCAAGTAGAAATGGAGCTTGATCGCGATGGTGCGATTATGGGTGAAGCAAAAATAACACCAATTGGCGGCGATGAAAAACAACAAAAAATTATGGCGACAACTGCAAAAGCCGCTTTAAATCGCTGTTCACCTTTTAAAGGATTACCAGTTGAACATTATGATAGCTGGCGCAAGATTTTATTAAACTTAATTGCACCTAAAAGGTAAAATAAAAATTCTAATAATCAAACAACTATAAATGAAGTTAGCAATATTGCTAATTCGCCGAACGGTTCAATATTATTAGCCTCTAACACCGCAAGCGTTAACCACACCAATACGGCGATAAGAACCAATGCCAATGTAAGCAGTAAAAAAAAGCGTCTTTTCACCTGCTTGATTGGCAATTGCCCGATATCTTTATAGCTTTGGCCAGCATTTTCTGAATGTTGCTGTCCAGTGCTTTTTTGGTTTTTATGATCAATCGTCATTCGATGAATTCAAATTCTCCGGCATTGTTCCTGTTTGAGCAATATCGGTAACATAGCCCAGTTCTTTTAGTGTCTTAGCTAGGAGTTGGCTTGCTGCCATTTCGATTGAGCAACCCTTACATTCCTTATCATTAAATGCTCTTAAGCCATTTGCACTCATATCATCAAGTTCAATTGTAATTTTCATAAAGCCTTCCCCATATTTATTGCAATTACCTATATTTATTGTAGTTCTAAGGTAATGCAGTTTGGCTATAATGTGAAGATGATTAAAATAAAAAAGCAGAGCTGAATGGATTTAAAATCCTGCTTCAAGCCCTGCTTTAAACCTGTCTTTTTAAAAAGCTTTTATTTCTGAATAGCTTTTAAACCAAGCGCAAATGCAATACAGCCCCATCCTTGGAAAATAAGATCAATGGCAATGAAAATACCAATAATATAAAATGAATTGGCAGGCCAACCAATAAGAATCATAAGGCCCAAAAGCGCAGAAAGCACACCGGCTAGAATAATCCAACCAGATCCAGTGATGCCATTATTTTGGAAACCAATCACAATACGCAAAGCCCCGGATAAGATAAGGAAGAAGCCAAGCACAAAGGTCAAGACAACAACAGCTTCAAGAGGATTATAAAAACAAACAAACCCAGCAAGCAAATAAATGATACCGGCAATCAACCACAACAGGAACTGCCCCCAACCCTTAACACTAAAAGCTTGGAAAATTTGGGCGACACCGCCAAATATCATTAAAGCACCAATATAAAAGGCTGCAACAACAGATGCTGCCAAGGTATAAACACCTGCAATGAAACCTATCACTAAAAGCGCAATACCAAGCGCTAAAAACCAGCCCCATTTAATACCAATATTAGGAAGGGGAGGCATGTTATTTCTTGAATTAAATGAAGACATGGATTTTTCCTTCTTATTAGCATGTAATAATAACTAATCATCACAGGCATTTTAAATTTTCTTTTTCAGTTAAATAAATTTTTTAATTTTGTTCTAGGTTAGTTATAAATATTGCTCCCACAATTCTATTTATATTCAATATATAGTAATAAAACTGCTGAAACAAAAGCCTCTCACTTATCACAATTTCGCTATCAAACTAAATCAAGCGGTAACCTGATAATGGTCTTATCATTTATTGGTGATTTTGCTGAAATTTGCTATTTAGACAGCTATTGTTGCATCAAAATCAAAAAACGCACAGTTTAGCATCAAAAAAATCAAGATTATGTCATTTACCTATTGGTAAATTGTCAAAGCACTGTTACATTAATGGCAACGTAAAATATTAAGTGCTCCTCTCAAGCTCAATTTTATCCATTTAAAATTGTGCCTTATATTAAGCAATTGTTATTCAAGGCTTTAATCTAGCCCGATTGAGAATGCTTAAATGATTGTGTAGCGCTCACAAGGAATAGATGATGACTCCGCTACATGAAGGCTATAAAAAGCCGGTACGGGGGGCTGGTGACGATATGGAAGCTGATAAAAAAGCTATCGTCAATACTTTAAATGATGATAGCTCGCGTTTAACTACGCAGCAATCATCTCATGATGGTGTACGCCCTTTTAAGACAAAAAAGCGGGCAAGAAGGCGACAAAAATCGCGTAATGCCAACTTAAATGGCCAAAACCTACAAGGTAATGGTGTCACGGCTGCTAGCAGTAAAGTGGCAGATACCAATAGTCCTATAACGGATAATACCAATAGGCCCTTTGCGACCAAAATGGCGCAAGAAGGTAAAACGACTGTTACGCCCAATAAAAAGCGCCGGCGTAGACGTTCGACTATTGCGCGCGCTAATCAATCTCTACAGCCACCTATCACGCATGCGGATAGTCAGGATCGACAGGCTGATAAGCCTTGCGCCAAAACTAAAAATAAAAGCAATAGTGCTGTTTTGCCCTTTAGCGCTAAAACGATCGAAAACAATGAAAAAGATCCAACACCTGAACGCCGCTATCGTAAGTTTCATTTAAAGCGCCATGGTGGCAGGCAAAGCAATAACACAAAAAACAATCGTAGCTTTGAAAAGCAAGTTGGGCTTGCAGGTGCTGACAATCAAACTTTCACCAAACTCAAAGAGGGCTTACCTAACCATACTCATTATGACAAACCAACGCGCAATAATGGTCTTTATGCGGCGCTTGATCTTGGCACCAATAATTGCCGCCTGCTGATTGCCTCGCCAACGCGCCCAGGCTATTTTCGAGTTATTGATGCATTTTCGCGTATTGTACGCCTTGGTGAGGGTCTAAGCCGCCACAATAATCTAAGCGAAACGGCAATGAACCGTGCCATTGAAGCTTTAAAAATTTGTGCCAATAAATTATCACAATGCAATATTAGCCATCAACGGCTTATTGCAACCGAAGCTTGTCGCTCTGCGCAAAATGGTGAAGAATTTATTGCCCGCGTTAAAAGTGAGACAGGACTTGCGCTTGAAATTGTCAACCGTGAAACTGAGGCACGGCTTGCCGTATCAGGCTGTGGCACTTTGGTGGAACCTGAAACAGAAGCCATCGTACTCTTTGACATTGGTGGTGGCTCGTCTGAAATTGCGTTGATTGATGTCTCGCATCGCCGCTCACCGCGCCTTGCCGATCATATTATTGCTTGGACATCCCTGCCGGTTGGTGTTGTTACTCTTGCCGAGCTTTTTGGTGGTGAAACGGTAACCGCCGATGATTTTAATGCCATGAAAAAGCATGTCACTGATTTGCTTGCCAATTTCAATGAGCGCGAAAAGCTTGGTGCATTGGTCAATAGTCAAGGCTTCCATTTACTCGGCACCTCTGGCACTGTTACCACGCTTGCTGGCATACATCTTAAACTTGAGCGCTATGATCGCCGCCGTATTGACGGCATGTGGATGCAAAGCAATGAGGTTGATAGAATGACTGAAAAGCTTCTATCATGGAATATGAGCGAACGGGTTGCCAATCCTTGCATTGGTGCAGATCGCGCCGATCTTGTTTTGGCAGGCTGCGCCATTCTTGAAGCCATCCGCGATATTTGGCCAAGTGGCCGCCTTCGCGTTGCCGATCGCGGTTTACGCGAGGGTATTTTAACCGAACTTATGTCGCATAGCGGCGCATGGCGCAAAAGCCGATTTGCGCGCCGACAAAACCATTATGATAAGGTAAATAACAAATGAAAAAGAGCAAACCAACAACAACCGGTGGTAGAGGTGGTGCCGGTAGTCGGCAATTATTTAATCGGGTTAAAAAGAAAGCCGGCACGATCAAGGAATCATCACGCCGTTGGCTTGAACGCCATCTTAATGATCCTTACGTGCATCAATCCAAAATTGATGGCTATCGCTCACGCGCGGCTTATAAGCTGATCGAAATTAACGACCGTTATAAACTACTCAAAAAAGGCCAGAAAGTTATTGATCTTGGCGCAGCACCAGGTGGTTGGTGTCAAGTTGCAGCCGATCTTGTGGGCTCCACCGAAGAAGCGCCTAGTGTTGTTGGTATCGATTATCTGCATGTTGATCCATTAAGCGGGGTTATTTTGCTGGAAATGGATTTTCTTGATGATGATGCACCGCAAAAACTACTTGATGCGCTTGGCAGCAAACCAGACCTTGTCATATCAGATATGGCAGCGCCAACCACTGGGCATCGCCGCACCGACCATTTGCGGACAACCCATCTTTGTGAAGTTGCGGCTGATTTTGCTATTTCAGTGCTAAGGCCGGGCGGCCACTTTCTAACCAAAACCTTCCAAGGTGGCACTGAAAATGAGTTGCTTACCATGTTGAAGAAAAACTTTAAATCTGTCCACCATGTTAAGCCACCAGCATCACGTGCCGAGTCGGTGGAGCTTTATTTGCTCGCTCGTGACTTTAAAGGCTGATTTTTTAAATTACATCTATTTAATTAAAAAAGAGATCGCCTTTTAAAGCGATCTTTTTATTGCAGGTTAGTTTTTCGAATAATCTTCCAAAGCTTGTTCATATAATTGTGCCACTTCATTTGAAAAACAACAAAAAATAACCTTTTGTGGTGTTTCATGATCTTGCATCAAATTGCCTATTATCTCAATAGCAATTTTAGCAGCAGCCAAGACTGGGAAGCGATAGATTCCGGTTGAAATTGCCGGAAACGCAATTGTTTGGCATTGGTGTTTTTCGGCAAGCAAAAATGAATTTTGATAACAATCCCTCAGCAATTTTGGCTCATCATGATTACCATCTTGCCAAACCGGCCCAACCGTATGGATCACAAATTGTGCAGGCAATTTATAGGCTTTAGTTATTTTTGCTTGCCCCGTTTTACAGCCATTTAACATACGACATTCAAGCGCAAGCTCAGGCCCGGCAGCGCGATGAATTGCGCCATCAACGCCACCACCGCCCAATAATGAGCTATTGGCAGCATTTACAATCGCATCAACTTTCAATGTCGTAATATTGGCAACACAAATTTCAATCCGCTTTTTTAAATCTGCCACCATTTTCATTCCCCCATTGCATTTTCTGTTTAACGCAAAGCTGCCGCATCAATTTGACTTTAAAGATGCTTTAATTGCAACAACCAATTATTATGTCAAAAAGTCATTGCTTAAAAACTCTTGCCCATAACATACACGCCAGAAATAAAAAGACCAAAATAAAAAACCAAGCATTTGCAATGAACAAATGCTTGGCTCTTTTAGTCTCAAGTCAAAGCTAGGAAGCTACCCCCTAGCTAAAATTAAGCTTATGCAATAAAATATTCTTGCAATGCGCGCACTTCAAGTGAGCCAGCATTTAAGGCTTCAATTGCTTCAGCCACTGATTCAGCACCAGATATGGTGGTGTAATAAGGTACTTTTTGCAACAACGCAGCAAGACGAAGCGATTTGGAATCGGATACCGCACTTGGGCTATCGGTAGTATTAAAGATAATATGCACCTGACGGTTGCGAATGGCATCTTCAATATGCGGATGGCCTTCTAAAACCTTATTGATTTTAGTAGCTTCCACGCCATTTTCGCTCAAGAATTTTTGCGTACCGCTTGAAGCAAGAATAGAAAAACCAAGGGCTGCCAATTGTTTGACTGGTTTTAGTACCCGCGCCTTATCGCTATCACGCACAGAAACAAACAAAGTACCAGAGCGAGGAAGATCCACACCAGCACCTAGCTGTGCTTTGGCAAAAGCCATAGCAAAATCATAATCAAGCCCCATAACCTCACCAGTTGAGCGCATTTCTGGCCCAAGCAAAGTGTCAACACCAGGGAAACGCGCAAATGGAAATACTGCTTCTTTAACTGCAATATGTTGGCGCTTTGGTTCAATCGGCTTGCCACCATATTGATTATAAGCACCATCCAATTGTTCACCTGCCATAATGCGGGCAGCGATTTTTGCAACAGGACGGCCAATAGCTTTTGCAACGAATGGCACGGTGCGTGATGCACGAGGATTAACCTCAAGCACATAAATGACGCCATCTTTAATCGCATATTGCACATTCATCAGACCACCAACATGCAATGCCTTAGCAAGTGCTGCCGTTTGGCGTTCTAATTCTACAACAATTTCAGCAGACAAAGTGTGGACTGGAAGTGAACAAGCTGAATCGCCCGAGTGGATACCAGCTTCTTCGATGTGCTCCATAATACCAACAACTGTCGTATTGGTGCCATCACATAGGCAATCAACATCAACCTCAATAGCATTGGTCAAATAGGTGTCGAAAAGCAATGGGTTTTTGCCAAGCAAAGTATTGATTTGCCCAGTTTTATCATTTGGATAACGCGCTTTAATATCTTCTGGTACCAATTCTGGAACTGTATCAAGAAGATAGTTTTGCAAATTGCGCTCATCATTAATGATTTGCATAGCACGGCCGCCCAAGACATATGATGGACGCACAACCAATGGGAAACCAAGTTCTGTTGCAATGAGTCGCGCTTGCTCAACCGAATAAGCAATACCGTTTTTAGGTTGGGTTAAATCAAGCTTTACCAAAAGCTTTTGGAAGCGATCACGATCTTCGGCTAAGTCAATTGCATCGGGTGATGTGCCAAGGATTGGAATACCAGCCTTTTCAAGCGCTGCTGCCAATTTCAGTGGCGTTTGACCACCAAACTGAACGATAACACCGACAAGCTCGCCTTTTTCTTTTTCTGCTTCGAGGATAGATAGCACATCTTCAGCGGTTAATGGCTCAAAGTAAAGGCGGTCTGATGTATCATAATCGGTTGAAACAGTTTCAGGGTTACAATTGATCATAATCGCTTCATAGCCAGCATCACGAAGCGCAAAGGCAGCATGGCAGCAGCAATAATCGAACTCGATACCTTGCCCAATACGGTTTGGCCCACCACCAAGAATAACCACCTTTTTACGGCTTGATACTTGCGCTTCTGAACGAATGCTGCCGGCAAATGGCACTTCATAAGTTGAATACATATAGGCGGTTGGCGAAGCAAATTCTGCCGCGCAGGTATCAATACGCTTAAATACTGGCTTAACATCCAAATTTTTACGCAAATTGGCAACGAAATCAGCATTTTTGCCAATAAGTGTACCAAGGCGTGCATCTGAAAAGCCCATGGATTTAAGCATACGCAAATTTTCTTGATCTTCTGGCAATCCATTAACGCGAATACGCTCTTCCATTTGAACAATGGCGTAAATTTGCTCCAAGAACCAAGGATCAATACGACTAATTTGGTGAATTTCTGCCAAAGTTAAACCCATACGCATGGCTTGGGCAACATAGCGCAAACGATCTGGCGTTGGCGTACCAATAGCGGCACGAATGGCATTTTTCTCATCGCCTTCTTCATGCTCTGGTACTAAAATTTCATCAAGCCCAGTAAGGCCTGTTTCTAAACCACGTAAAGCTTTTTGCAAAGACTCGTTGAAAGTACGACCAATGGCCATAACTTCACCCACCGATTTCATAGCGGTGGTTAAGACATTTGATGAGCCATGAAATTTTTCAAAAGCAAAACGCGGAATTTTAGTAACCACATAATCAATGGATGGTTCAAATGATGCAGGCGTTGCACCGCCCGTAATATCATTTTCAAGCTCGTCCAAAGTATAACCAATGGCAAGCTTAGCTGCAATTTTTGCAATGGGAAAACCAGTTGCTTTAGAAGCAAGCGCCGAAGAGCGCGATACGCGCGGATTCATTTCAATAACAATCAAGCGGCCAGTTGCTGGATCAACAGCAAACTGCACGTTGGAACCACCGGTTTCAACACCAATTTCGCGCAAGACCGCGATAGAGGCATTACGCATGATTTGATATTCTTTGTCGGTCAAAGTTAATGCTGGTGCAACAGTAATTGAGTCGCCAGTATGCACGCCCATTGGATCGATATTTTCAATTGAGCAGATAATGATGCAATTATCCTTGCGGTCACGCACCACTTCCATTTCATATTCTTTCCAACCAAGAACGCTTTCTTCAATCAAAACTTCCGTAGTTGGCGAGGCATCAAGCCCACCTTCAACAATTTCGTAAAACTGAGTACGGTTATAAGCAATACCACCGCCTGTGCCACCAAGGGTAAAGGATGGGCGAATAATTGCTGGCAAACCCACATGATCCAAAGCTTGACCAGCTTTACCCATACCATGGGCGATATAGCGCTGTTTGCGCGCAGCCGAACCTAGCTGCCATTTTGTCTCTAATTCATCTAAAGCCTTATCAAGCGCATCGCCCGATAATTCACTGCGTAAACGCGCGCGCTCAGCCTCATGGATAGCGCGATCTTCTTCTTTGATTTCCGTTGCATTGGCAAGCATTGAGCGCGGTGTTTCAAGACCAATTTTCTTCATCGCTTCACGAAACAGCGCACGATCTTCCGCCTTATCAATGGCTTCAGCATTAGCACCAATCATTTCAACATTATAGCGATCAAGAACCCCCATACGCTTGAGTGAAAGCGCTGTATTTAATGCAGTTTGCCCACCCATGGTTGGTAAAAGCGCATCTGGCCGCTCTTTAGCGATGATTTTGGCAACCACTTCTGGTGTGATTGGCTCAATATAAGTTGCATCGGCAAGATCTGGATCGGTCATGATTGTCGCAGGATTGGAATTTACCAAAATAACACGGTAACCTTCTTCCTTCAAAGCCTTACATGCCTGCGTACCAGAATAGTCAAATTCACAAGCCTGTCCAATAATAATGGGACCCGCACCAATAATAAGAATGGATTTGATATCAGAACGTTTTGGCATGGCGCTTTTTCCTGTGGCAAACGCCCGAGCGGCTTTAATACCGTCGGGTTGATAAATTTCTAACATATAAGGCTAAGTGTGTTTTATATGCCAATTGCTCATGAAAAGTAACCCCCAAAATGCAATCTTGCTTTTTTTCCCCGCATAAATCACATCAATGTAAAATGCTAAATTATTGAGTATATTTCCAATTTGCGAAAATTACGGCTCTAACACGGCCATATGCATGTTGCATATGGCCTTTCCCCACCCGCATAAAACACAAAATATGTTACTTTTATAAAGCAACCATCCAAATGCCAATGGTGGCAACAAAAAGCATAATAGATACAAATGAAATCATATCATAGATAAGGTCTGACATTCGATTCTCCATATATTCATTATTTGTATTATCTATGTTCTCTTTTTGTTCTTAAGTCAATTCAAATTCATGATTCAAGCAAAGATTCTTTATAAATGCTGGCTTTTCCGCATATGAACAAAGATGGGCAGAGCCAAAAGCTACGATGCTTCAAGCTTTGAGCAAGTGACTTTCACGACTTTTATCCCTTTTATCATGGGTATTTTATTGCCGTCACTTCCAATAGAAATATGTTGGAAGATTATGCTGGACATTCATAAAATTGGTATTAGAATCAATTTAAATTCCCATACGCACCCATTGGTTTCATCATATGAGCCATTTGAGTAGGTTGTTGTTTGACCTTGAAAGGAAAACAAAATGAAAGCTGCACGTTGGTATAAAGCAGGGGATATTAGAGTTGAAGAGGTGAGTGAGCCGCAGGTGAGTGCTGGTAAAGTCAAAATTAATGTGGCTTGGACTGGCATTTGTGGCAGTGACTTACATGAATATATTGCTGGACCAATTTTTATTCCGGTTGATAAACCCCATGCAATTAGTGGTGAACAAGCTCCTATTATTATGGGGCACGAATTTTCCGGTGTCGTTAGCGAGATTGGCGAAGGTGTTACCCGCGTTAAAGTGGGAGACCGTGTTGTAGTTGAGCCTATCTTATCGTGTGGCAATTGTGATGCTTGCCGGCATGGCAAATATAATCTTTGTGATGAATTGGGCTTTCACGGACTTTCCGGTGGTGGCGGCGGTTTTGCGAGCTACACAGTTGTAGCCGAGCATATGGTGCATAAAATGCCTGATAGTCTATCATTGGAGCAAGGCGCGTTGGTAGAACCCGCTGCGGTTGCCCTTCACGCGGTGCGTATCAGCAAATTGCGAGCTGGCGATAAGGCCGTTGTTTTTGGTGCAGGGCCAATTGGTCTTTTGGTGGTTGAAGCCTTACGTGCTGCAGGCGCTGCGCAAATTTATGTTGTAGAATTATCCGAGCAACGCAGCAAAAAAGCTTTGGAGCTTGGTGCGAGCCATGCAATTAATCCAGCGACTGAAAATGTAACCGAGCGTATCCGCGAATTATCGGGCGGAGGCGTTGAAGTTGCCTTTGAAGTAACCGGCGTGTCAAGCGTTTTGCAACAAAATATCGATTGTGTGCGCTATGAGGGTGAGGTTATCGTTGTTTCCATTTGGGAAAAAGATGCTGCGATTCAGCCCAATACACTTGTACTGAAAGAACGTACCATGAAAGGCACTATTGCTTATCGCGATGTTTTTCCAGCTACCATGGAACTGATGACGCAAGGCTATTTTGCCGCCGACAAGTTGATTACCAAAAAAATCCAGATTGATGATATTGTGACGGAAGGTTTTGAAACCTTGGTCAAGGAAAAAACTCAGATTAAAATTTTGGTTGAAGCACCAAGAGCATAATAAAAACAAGTAGTTTATTGAAGCGGAGGCTGTCTTTACGACAGCGTCCGCTTTTTAGCCAAGATACTTAGATAATAGCGAGTAATTGATCAATATCGGCTTCGCTTGTTGCCCAACTAGTGGCAAAGCGCACGACAGTATGATTATCATCATAAGTTTCCCAAAAACTAAAGATCACTTTTTGAGCTAACTCCGCCATTTTTTCATTTTCAAGAATAATGAATTGCTGATTGGTAGGCGATTGATAGAAAAAACGATAATTTTTGTCAGCAAAACCTTTTTTGAGTTTTTCCGCCATATCGATCGCATGCTTGGCAATATTTAAATAAAGATTATCGCTAAACAATGTATCAAACTGGATACCAAGAATACGACCCTTGGCAAGCAATGCTCCTTGTTGCTTAATAAAGGTGAAGAAGTGGCTGACCAAACCTTTTTGCGGAATAATAATGGCTTCACCAAATAATGCACCTACCTTAGTGCCACCAATATAAAAGACATCACAAGTTTCAGCAATTACTTCTAAGGTAACATCGGTATTTCTTGCAGCTAGCCCATAGCCTAAGCGTGCGCCATCAAGAAAAAGCGGAATATTATGCTTTTTGCAGATATCATGCAGATCTTGCAACTCTTGGGCGCTATAAAGAGCGCCATATTCGGTCGGATGAGAAATATAAACCATACCAGGTTGTACCATATGGGCATTATTGCCATCCTTATTGAAAATATCGATAAAATCACTGACGGATTTTGCACTGATTTTACCATTTTCATGGGGCAAAGTTAAAATCTTATGGCCGCCAGCTTCAATAGCACCAGCTTCATGGGTCGCAATATGGCCAGTTTCAGCAGCAATAACCCCTTCATAATAATGCAAAAAACCCTTAATCACCGTTGCATTGGTTTGAGTGCCACCAACAAGAAAATAAACTTCTGCATCAGGCTTTTTACAAATGTCTCTAATTTTTTGCTTTGCCTTTTCACTATAGGGATCAAGGCCATAACCGGGCGTTTTTTCCATATTAGTTTTCATGAGGTTTTCTAAAATAAGCGGATGAGCGCCTTCTAAATAATCAGAGCTAAAATTGAGCATTATTTTACCTATAAATTTGGTTAAGAGCAAAGTGAAAAGATCCCAACAGCCAAGCAACCATCTATGGACAAATTCATCAATATAGATTGACACTATAATATTCTTGGTCACTATTATAATAACAGAAATAAAAAATAAAACCCCTTGTCAAAATGGTGCTCAGCATGACTATTTTATTAAAACAAGTTGTAAAAGATATTGAGCTATTTTTCGACGCTTATAAAGTTGGTAATTATAATTTTTCGCCCAAAGGTGGTATTTATTTTCCCAATAAAAGACCAAGCCAAATTGCAGCTTTTGGCGATGCAGTAAGCGAGGAACTTAATGAAAAAACCAAACAAAAACTTGCCTTTATTAAAAATTATCTTGGCAATATACGCATGGATTACCCATTAGCCGATTATGATTTTTATCCCATCAAGGAGCAATATCGTAATATGGTTTACAATTACGAAGATATTTGTGCCCCCCTTTTAGAGCGTTGCCTTATTGAAGTAGACAAGTGCATTTATAAAAGTAGTGATTTTTCTATTCTTGCTGAAAAAGATATTTTTTTTGCGCAAGTTTTATCCACCTACAAACAACTAACCCAAGACGTAATTGAGGAACTATCGACACGATATGCCATTCGCATCAATGGAGATTTTGTTATGCCAAAACGTGTTAAATTACCAAAACCATTTGAAACAGTGCTGAACTTTGCGCGTGAAAAAACACATTAAACATCATATGAATGGTATTGAGACCAATTAACCTTTCTAAACATATGATGTCTTAATGTTTGTATTGGTTGGTTCACGACATTTAGCTTAAATAATTTAAGGTTACAAAATCACGCCTAAAATTGCTTGGCGTCTTGTGATAAGGCTTATTTTGTCCATTTTCCACTCCAATTTTCTGGGCGCCAATTTGGATCATCAAGCCATATTTTTATTGGAATTGGCTTATCAATATCGCCATTAATCGCTAAACGGCAGCTTTTTTGAATTTTAGAAGTTCATAAAATAAATCACTTACTTTACAATATAAGATGGTTCCATTTATGAAATATTTTCAAGAAAATTGCTCTTAACATCATCGATATCAGGTTATAATTCCACATTAACTATATGCAGGTATGCTATTATTGTCCATTCACTATAAATGACATCACTCTTCATTTAAATCTATCAATTTAATCGAAGGGAATTACAGATTATTACATTTCATTAGCTAGTTTTAACCCATTAATCGCAACATGAAACATGCCATCATTGGAAGAAAACTGCAATCGCCCATGATGCGCTTCAACAACATCGCGTACGATCGTCAATCCAAGACCAGTATTACCAAAATGATCGCCCCCCTTTTGAAAAGGTAAGCATAAGCGTTCATAATCGCCTTCAAAAATACCGTGTCCATCGTCAGAAACACGTATCCATGCCCCCTCCTCATCACTACCAATTGTCAGAATTAAGCGAGTATGTGCCCCGTGCTTTAGCGCATTATCAATTAGATTGGATATAGCCTCGCAAAGTGTGATTGGGTCACATAGAATTTTTAACTGCTTAAAACCATGATGATAAACAGCCGTTGCAACCTCACGTTCTAATGTAAGGGGAACTGTTTGCACCAAAGTTGTTTTGCAAAGCGCAACAAGATCGCACTCGCTAAAACTTTGATTTTGCGAGCGATGGGTGACCATTGCTCGTCCCAACATTTGGTGACATAGCCTTGAAAGAGCTTTTATTTTAACCCGCATTTCCCTTAAATCTGTTTGAAGTTCTGGCGAAGTATTTTTTCGCAACAGCATTTCTGCATGAGCATCCAAACTGGTTAATGGGGTTTTTATCTGATGGGCAGCATCGGCAATAAAGCGCTGCATTCGCACCATGCGCTTGGAAAGCCGTTGAAAAAAATCGTTTAAAGCTTGCGTAAAAGGCTTAACCTCTATCGGCAGATCAAATTTAATGGCGCTCATATCTTCAGGTAGACGATTTTGTATTTCATTGCCGATTTTTGTCAAAGGTGACAATGCATAACTAATAGCTAAATAGCTCATGCAAATGATCAAAAAGCTCATAATAAAAATAATGATAAAGGCTTTGGTCGCCATGGATGATGCAAGCTCATCTCTTTCATGGGTGGTTTGGCCAACGGTAATTTCAGCCCATTGTGGTATGCCATCAATTGTCAGGCGCTTGCCAATAGACGCGATGCGTATCGCCATATTATCGAATTGGCCATCTTTTAACACCACGGATTTTTGGATATCATCAAGCGTACCAGCGCGCGGTAAATCAGCACTGCCTGCAACGGTTATACCACGTGCATCGACAACCTTATAAAACACCAAATCATTGCGCGACAAAGATCCAAGCGCTGCGGCAGGCGGATCAAGCGTTATTACTTTACCTTGAGTATAAATATTTTCGGCAATTTGAATTGCTGCATTGGTTAAAATACGGTCAAAAGCTTGTTTTGATGTAACAAAAGCAAACTGCCAAGTAAAAAAGCAAATACAAGCGGTTACAACTATGACAATGCATATTAAAACACCTAAAAATCGTAACTTTAGCGAATTAAAGTGCTTGAATATGCGCAAGTTGATACCCCAATCCCCGTGTGGTTTTTATTTCTATACAACTATCGGCCAATTTTAACCGCAAACGCCGGATAAACTGTTCAATTGCGTTTATTTGTGGTGTGCGGTCAAAACCAAACATTTGCTCCAAAAGTTCCTCTTTAGAAATAAAGCGACCATTTCTAATTGCCAATATTTCTAATATAGTCAGTTCACGGCTCGTGAGTTCTAAAGGAATATCATCAATCGTTGCAATGCGCCCAACTGTATCAATTGCTAAGGCTCCAAAGCGAACAAGATTTTGGCTTTGTCCTTTAGCACGGCGCAATAATGCCCGCGCCCGCGCCTCTAACTCAAGATAATCAAATGGCTTTACCAAATAATCATCAGCACCAAGATCCAAAGCACTTACCCTATCACCAATGGCGGAGCGAGCCGTTAGCATTAAAACAGGCGTCGAATTACCTTGGCTGCGTAAACGTTTCAATAATTCAAAACCATTCAACTCTGGAAGATTAACATCAAGAATAACAAGATCATAAGTTTGAACACAAAGATAATCCCATGCAATATTGCCATTGTATGCAAGATCAACGGCATGGCCGCTCAATTGAAAATGCTTTTGAACAGCAATGGCAATATCGCTAACATCCTCGACAACCAAAAGTCGCACGCTTGAACCTCAATGTCAGGTTAGAGTCAGTATTCTAATTTATGCTCTTTAATTCGATAACATGGCCTTGCAATAGTGGTCAACGCTTATCGGAGGAGGAGAATTCAATGTCAAATAACGCGCAAGCGCTGCAACCGCTATTGTCGGTTGATGGCGTAACTTTACAATATAAGACGCCTGACACACTGGTTACAGCGACTTGGAAAGTAAGCTTTGATATTTTTAATGCAGATAGATTTATTCTATTAGGACCATCAGGTTGTGGCAAATCAACATTGTTAAAAGCTGTTGGCGGCTATATTAAACCAACAGAGGGGAAAATTAAGCTCAACAACCAATTAATAACCGGCCCCGGTCCTGAAAGAATGATGGTTTTTCAAGAATTTGACCAATTATTGCCTTGGAAAACAGTACGAGAAAACGTTAAATTTGCACTCACGGCAAGTGGCAAATTGAAT
The DNA here is from genome assembly GCF_026743145.1 of Bartonella sp. HY761. NCBI lineage: Bacteria > Pseudomonadati > Pseudomonadota > Alphaproteobacteria > Hyphomicrobiales > Bartonellaceae > Bartonella > Bartonella sp. HY761. Next base: position 360,091 of record NZ_CP104887.1, on the reverse strand, counting down.
GACAAAGAAGCTGACGAACGCGCCACTTCTTACATTGAAAAAGTTGGTCTTTATAAATTCATCGACTCCTATCCTCATACATTGTCAGGCGGCATGAAACAACGCGTTGCTATTGCACGCGGCATGGCAATGGAACCGGCAATTTTGCTGATGGATGAACCATTTGCGGCCCTTGACGCATTAACACGGCGTAAAATGCAAGATGAATTACTGCGCCTTTGGGAGGACACAAAATTTACTGTGCTCTTTGTTACCCATTCAATCGAGGAAGCAATCCGCATTGGCACACGTATCCTACTTCTTTCCGCTCATCCTGGCCAAGTAAAAGCTGAGTTAAATAGTATTCCGGCAGAATTATTAGGAACAGATGAACAAGGAAAACTTGAAGCGCGTATCAATGATATGCTTTTTGTGCATTAGGGTCAGGACCTATTAATTTGAACGAAATGGTATGAGGAAATTTTTGTGAGAACAAGGAGAAGAGCCGCAGGAAATATAAATATTTTCAAGGGGCTTCGACAAAGTTATCGCGAAAATTTACCATATCCTGAAAGGACACAAAAACAGCTGTAATCTACTGCGTCGTAAAGCTTAACTGGGTATACCACCCACTTTTCGCTTTCCTCCTTGTATATTTTTGCTGTTTATTGTGCCATTTCATTTAAATTAACAGGTCCTGACCCTAGCTAAAATATTGAAGTTAACCGCACGATCAAATAGGTTTCATTTGGTACTAGAGGACGTCTATTTATTGTTGAGGCAATATCGTGCTCTAATTATTTTGTCGCATTGTCCAACGCAAAAGTTGACCCGACTTTCACGGGAAACACTCTAGCATTTGCATTGCTTTGGGAGGAAATTTATGTCTAATTCCATCTTAATACGCCCTGAACGAATAGAAACGGAATTACCGGTAGGTATTCCCGAAGTTGAAAAACAATTATCATTATTTGAAAAACTTTATAAAATAAGTGCGGTTAGAAAAGCCTTTATTTTGGTCATTTTAGCCGCTATTTGGCAAGCCTATGGCACATGGCTGAATAATCCACTTTTATTCCCGACCTTTATTGATACGGTACATGCTTTCATTGAAAATATTATGAACGGCATAATACCAGCACGCACCTGGTCATCTTTGCAAACATTAGTGATTGGCTACGGTATAGGTATTATATTAGCCGCTTTATTAACCACATTAGCAATTGGCTCGCGTATCGGCTCGGACCTATTGGAAACACTGACTTCAATGTTTAACCCACTTCCAGCCATTGCGCTTTTACCCCTCGCGCTTATCTGGTTTGGTCTTGGTACAGGCAGTATTGTTTTTGTCTTGGTTCATTCAGTTTTATGGGCAATTGCCCTAAATACCCATGCTGGCTTTCGCTCTGTTTCCACAACACTCAAGATGGTTGGCATGAATTATGGGCTTAAAGGTTTAAAATTGGTGCGTTTAATCCTTATACCTGCGGCATTTCCATCTATCTTAACTGGCTTAAAAGTAGGTTGGGCCTTTGCTTGGCGCACATTAATTGCAGCCGAATTGGTGTTTGGTGCTTCTTCGGGATCTGGCGGATTGGGGTGGTTTATTTACGAAAACCGCAACCAACTTGAAACAGCAAACGTTTTTGCCGGTCTTTTTACGGTGATTATCATTGGCCTCATTGTTGAAAATATCATTTTCGCATGGATTGAACGTAAAACTATTCGCCGCTGGGGTATGCAACATTAAGTTTGGCTTTGATTAAGCTTTAATCTAATTTTCGATAATTTAAAAATGGGAGGAAACCATGAATAAAAATATAAAATTATTGGCAAAATCGCTTTTATTTATTCTAATAATTGCATTCAGCCTTACCAAGGCACAAGCAGAAGTAAACGAAGTGCGAGTTTCGCGTGGCTATGGAATTTTATATCTGCCACTGATTGTAATGCAAGACCAAAAAATATTTGAAAAAAAGGCTAAGGAAGAAGGTCTTGGTGATTTAAACGTTAAATGGGTTATTCTTGATGGCGGCAATGTCATTAATGACGCTATGATGGCAGGATCTATTGACATTGCAGGCACAGGCGCGCCGGGTTTTATTACCCTTTGGTCAAAAGCTCGTGGTATCCCTAATGTTGAGGTAATCGGCTTAAGTGCTTTGAGTGCGACCTCGCTTTGGTTAAATACCAATCGTGATCATATCAAAACCTTAAGCGATTTTAAATCAGGCGATAAAATTGCCATTCCAGGCATAAAGACATCGCTTGCAGCAGTAGTGTTACAGATGATTGCAGCAAAAGAATTTGGCCATGATAATTATGCAAAACTTGATCCATTAACCGTTGCACTTCCCCACCCTGAGGCTGTGGCTGCATTAATCGCTGGGAAGACAGAAATTGTTGCCCATTTCACCTCACCACCATTCCAACAAGTTGAAATCAAATCAGACCATATTCATCGGGTGGTTAACTCAGTTGATTATGTAGGCAACCTCACTCTCGACGTAACCTATGCACCTAAACGCTTTGTTGATGCAAATCCGCAAACAACCAAAGCCTTTATCGACGCATTAGACGAAACCAATAAATTTATTGCAGAAAATAAAGAGCTTGCTGCGGAAATTTTTGTCAATAGTTCAAAAGTAAAAATTGATAAGGATGAAATACTCGCAATTATTAATGATCCGGATACCAAATTTTCGACAACACCAGTTAATGTTATGAACTTTGCTGAGTTTTTAGGCCTTTCAGGTACAATAAAGACAAAACCAAATGACTGGAAAGATCTATTTGTTCCCTATTTACATGAACGCGATGGCAGCTAAATAAAAAAGCCCCAAGCTAATTCTTCAAATTTTAGCTTGGGGCTTTTGGCTATTTAATGAAGCTAGACCATCAATCAAAGTAACTTTAATAACTTTGCTTGATGGTTTTTATTTTATTCATCCTCTGCGTCTTCGATATCCCAATCGCGGACGCGCTGAACGGCTTTTTTCCAACCCTTATAGCGTTTTTGCTGTTTTGCCACATCGTCCGATGGACTAAATAATTTTTCAACGCTGGACACTTGCCGCACTTCATCAAGGCTCTTCCAAAAGCCAACCGCAAGACCAGCAAGATAGGCAGCACCAAAGGCTGTCACTTCAAGAATGACTGGGCGCTCTACTGGTTTTTGCAAAATGTCAGCTTGAAATTGCATCAAGAAATTATTGGCAACCGCACCACCATCAACGCGCAAGGCTTTCATATCCGTGTCTGCATCATCAAGCATTGCGTCAAGCACATCCTTAGTTTGATAAGCAATAGCTTCCAATGTTGCACGAGTAATATGGTTGCGATTAACACCGCGTGTAATACCCATAATGGCACCGCGTGCAAATGGATCCCAATAAGGAGCGCCAAGACCTGTAAAGGCTGGCACCACATAAACACCATTGGCAGTACCAACTTTATCAGCGAAATATTCAGAATCTTCCGCGTCAGTAAAGAACTTCAATTCATCGCGCAGCCATTGGATCGCCGCACCAGCCACGAAAATAGAGCCTTCAAGCGCATAGGCAGGGCCGCCGTTTTCATCACATGCGATGGTAGTAATCAAGCCCTTATGCGATGTGACGGCCTTTTTGCCAGTATTCATCAACATAAAGCAACCTGTACCATAAGTATTTTTGGCTTCCCCCTCATTGACGCAGATATGGCCAAAAAGCGCCGCCTGCTGATCACCAGCCGCACCAGCAATAGGAATACGTGTACCACCACGACCACCAAGATTGGTTTGTCCATAAATTTCTGATGAGCGCTTCACCTCAGGCAGCATAGAGCGTGGAATATTGAGTGCTTTTAGCATCTCATCATCCCAATCTAGCGTATGGATATTAAAGATCATCGTGCGTGACGCATTGGTATATTCTGTCACATGCACGCGGCCTTGCGTCATATTCCAAATAAGCCATGTATCAACGGTCCCAAAAAGCAGTTCACCACGGTCTGCCTTTTCGCGTGCGCCTTCAACATTTTCCAAAATCCATGCAATTTTGGTGCCTGAAAAATAAGGATCAATGACAAGACCTGTATTATTGCGGACATGATCTTCAAGACCCGCTTTTTTAAGTCTTGCGCAGATTTCAGTGGTGCGACGACATTGCCAAACAATGGCATTATAAACTGGCTTTCCAGTTGCTTTTTCCCAAACAATAGTCGTTTCACGTTGATTGGTAATACCAATACCAGCAATTTCATCGGTGCTAATGCCAGCTTTTGCTAAAGCTTCCGTTAGGGTTGAGCTTTGAGTTGCCCAAATTTCACGCGGGTCATGTTCAACCCAACCTGGATGGGGATATATTTGGGTAAATTCACGCTGAGCAACGCTGACAACTTCAGCCTGTTTATTTAAAACCAAGGTTCTAGAACTGGTTGTGCCTTGATCCAAAGCAACGATATATTTTTTCTCCGCCATGATATGCTCCCGTTAATTGCTGTTGGCAGCCTTCATTTGTTTCAATGCTTTGCCAATAAAACGTTTATAAAGAAATGAACCCGCAAGCCCACCTAATATTGGGGCAGTAAGGGGAATGAGGAAATAAGGGATTGAGCGTCCACCTGTCATGATATCTGGGCCCCAGCCAGCTAAAAAAGCAAATAGTCTTGGGCCAAAATCGCGCGCAGCATTCATCGAAAAACCAGTTAATGGGCCAAAAGAGCCACCAATAATTGCAACAACAACACCAATTAAAAATGGTGCCATGGCACCGCGCGGCGCGCCATTATCATTATCGGTAAGCGCCAAAATAGCCATCAATAAAAGTGCGGTTATAAAGAACTCGGTCATAAAGGCTTGCAAAATGGTTATTTTCGCATTGGGAAAGGTAGTAAATACTCCCGCATTGCTCATATCTTTAACGGCAAACAAATTATGATAAAGCAAATAAACGACCGCCGCCCCCATAAAGGCACCCGCCAACTGTGATAATATAAAGGGAATAATCTTAGATTTGGGAAAACCACCAAAAACTGCCAAAGCAATAGTAACCGATGGGCTAAGATGAGCGCCTGACACGCCGCCAGTGACATAAACAGCAATAGCGACACCAAGTCCCCATATGATACTAATTTCCCACTGGCCGTAACTAGCCCCAGCAAGTACCAACCCTGCAACAGAACCAATACCTATAGCAATGAATAAAAAAGTTCCGATAAATTCAGCGATACATTCATTTCTTAGCTGCGAATATTTCATAACTTTCTCCCTACTCCCCAAGAAAAATTCTCAAGCCAAGAATTTACCTTTTAAACCAGTTTTGCTGCGAAATTTAAATATTATCAGAAAAGCTTAAGCCCCTTTACTAGCGCTAATATTCCTTTGTTCCAGATAAGTTTTCAAAGGTTCGATTTCATTGTCTTTAAACCAAAGTCCAAGTTTTGAACGCCGCCATAAAATATCTTGCCAATCAATTGCCCATTCTTCTTTGATTAACCAATCAACCTCCGCCTCATATAAGCCATGACCAAAATGACGACCTAAAGGCTTATCGCCCTGCTCAAATATAACAAGCGCATCGGTACCATAGCTTCGCGCCAAACGACGAATAGTAAAATCATCTAGATCCGGCAAAACTTTCTTTATACCATCTTGAATAAGATCTAACCGTCCATGAGGAAAATTACCCCCCGGCAAAGGTATTGCCCCCGTCCATGCCGCTTTGCGTGTTCCAAGATATTTTTCTACATATTCCATGACATCTTCTGATAATTTACGATAGGTTGTTATCTTCCCGCCATAAGAAGATAAAAGTGGCGCATCGGCATTTTCATCAGCAAGTTTCAACACAAAATCACGAGTGGTTTTCTGCGCGCTAGCAGCACCGTTATCATAAAGCGAGCGCACCCCTGAATAGCTCCAAACGATCATATCTCTGGTAATTTTTTGCGCAAAATACTCACTTGATGCGTTGCAAAGATATTCAATTTCCTCATCAGATATTTTTACATCCTTTGGATCATCATGATAGTCGCGATCTGTTGTGCCAATCAGGGTGAAATCTTCTTGATAGGGAATTGCGAAAATGATGCGCCCATCTGGATTTTGAAAAATATAGGCGCGATCGTGATTGTATAATTTCGGCACAACGATATGCGAACCTTGAACAAGCCTTATTTGTGGGTGACCACTTATTTCGGCAACATCTTTCAATATATGATCAATCCACGGACCTGCCATATTGGCCAAGAATGAAGCGGTTATCGTTTTTTCTTCACCGGTTAGAGTATTTTTTAATTCAATATGCCATTTTTTATCAATAATTTTGGCTGATAAAACCTTTGTGCGTACCATAATATCCGCACCAAGCTCTTTGGCGTGGCGAGCATTTAAAACCACAAGGCGAGCATCATCAACCTGCTCGTCAGAATATTCAAATCCCTGCTTATAACCTGCTTTTAGTGGATCTTCTGTTTCTTTTGCAAAATCAACCACAGTAGTTTTTTTGAGTTCTTTGCTGCCGCCCAAATGATCATAGATAAAAAGACCAAAGCGCAGCATCCATTTTGGCCGCAAGCCCTTATGATAAGGTAAAATAAAGCGCAATGGTCGCACAATATGCGGTGCAATGTGCCAAATAACTTCGCGTTCCATCAAAGCTTCACGAACAAGACGAAAAGCATATTGTTCAAGATAGCGCAGCCCACCATGAATAAGCTTGGTTGATGCTGATGACGTGCCCGAGGCAATGTCATTCATTTCAGCAAGCCCAACCTTAAACCCGCGACCGGCAGCATCGCGAGCAACACCGCAGCCATTTACGCCGCCGCCAATGATAAAAACATCATAATGCATAATTCGACACTCCCGATAGGCTTCATGGATTTATTGTTATATTACATTATAAAAAGTATTTATCACCAACTAAATTAAAAATTATCAAAATTTTATTTACGGCTGTAATTATGAGCTGATAAATCTTTTTTTTGGCATGCCTATATTTAATTGATCTTTAAATAACTTAGGGTCAATACCTAAACCGAAATTGGGTTTAATAATACTTTAATGGACAAGAATATATACGCTTCCCATTCAAAGCACATAATAAAAACCTTAAACCAAATGTCATAAAAACATCATGAAACTGTAAGGCTTATGTCAAGTAAATCTGGCATTTTAAGTATTATACAATGAGCTTATTTGATTTTTAAAAAAATCAAATCTACCCTTTTGATGCATAGGTAATATCAATGGTGACAGTAAAAAGATTTACTTGGTAAATATGGTTCTAACTATGCAAACCCATATTTAATATGTTTTTAACATATTAATTTTCTTTATTTTTAAATGCGTAAAATTAGCGAAATGCTAATTTTCTAAATAAGGCGGTAACATGAAATTAGCATTGGTTACAGATGCATGGTTGCCACAGGTAAATGGCGTTGTTCGCACTCTTGAAAATGTTATTTCTGGTCTTTCTCAAAAAGGAATAGTAACCGAAATAATCGCTCCTTCTGACTATTATTCTATGTCCTGTCCAACCTATTCTGAAATACGTTTAGCGCTGCCCTCACCTATTGGTTTATCTCGCCGTTTAAAGGCCATGGATGCCGATGCCATCCATATTGCTACTGAAGGGCCATTGGGTTTACTTGCTCGTTTCATTTGCCTTTGGAATGGGTGGAAATTTACCACGAGTTTTCATACTCGCTTTCCAGAATATGTGGCTGAAAGATTTCCTGTCCCCTTATCACTTACCTATGCTATGATGCGGCGCTTCCATAACAAGGCCGCCCTAACACTGGTACCCACCCGTTCCATTTATGATATTTTGGCTAAGCGCGGTTTTAGCAATCTTAAAATATGGTCTCGCGGTGTTGATCGCGCGCTATATCACCCAATGCCGGAAATAGACCTTGGCTTACCAAAACCTATTTTTTTAAATGTTGGTCGAGTTTCAGTTGAAAAAAATTTGGAGGCTTTTTTGTCGCTTGATTTACCCGGCACAAAATTAATTGTTGGTGATGGCCCAGCGCTCTCAAACCTTAGAGCTAGATATCAAGATGCGGTCTTTGTTGGTAAGAAGCATGGCAAAGATCTTGCTCGTTATTATGCTGGTTCTGATGTTTTTGTTTTTCCATCGCGCACCGATACATTTGGTCTTGTATTGCTAGAAGCCATTGCAAGCGGCCTACCCGTTGCCGCCTTTCCAGTTTCTGGCGCCCTTGACGTGGTAAAAGGCACAAAAGCTGGTATATTATCTGAAAATTTGCAACAAGCTGCCTTGCAAGCACTTAATATGGGTAAAATGGATCCTGAACGCGCCTTAGGTAACTTCACTTGGGAGCATTGCGTTGATATTTTTGCTGAAAGCCTTGTACCTTGCTTTCAAACCAATAATTTCATCCCCCAACAATAAAGTGTTATTTCATTCGCATTGAAATACCATCAAAAAACCTTCACGAAAATATATCATTGCTTTTGGCAGTAGTATAAAAAATCTATTCGATCTTACACAGCTATTTGCGCAATCATTATCGGCTATTTTATAAGCTTATCAGGCAGTAGCACACAAAACTGCAAAGCAAGCGATTACAATACCATTGATTATTCTTCCACCCCGAAATTTTAAATATTTTGCAAATGGTTTAAAAGGCTTTTTAACCAACACTTGATTATAATAACCAAAGATTTGTTGATGTGAGATTTTTGACATTGTATAAGAATGGCATCAACACAAAATAACATGCATTTTGTTTTTGCATGATACCAAAACAAAGAAGATTATAAGGTAATTTTATGAAAATTGTTATGATAGGCACAGGTTATGTCGGACTTGTTTCTGGTGTTTGTTTTGCCGAATTTGGCTTTAATGTTACCTGCATCGATAAGAATGAAGCGATTATAGCGCGACTTAAAAAGGGTGAAATTCCAATTTTTGAACCCGGCCTTAAAGAAATTCTTGAACGGAATGTCAGTGCTGGACGCTTAACATTCTCAACCGATTTAGCCCATCATGTAAAAGATGCCGATGTTGTTTTCATTGCAGTTGGTACACCATCACGGCGTGGCGATGGTGAGGCTGATTTACAATATATTGAAGCCGCCTCAGACGAAATTGCTCAATACATGAAAAAAGGCGCTGTTATTGTTATCAAGTCAACCGTTGTTGTTGGTACCAATCGTATTATTTATGAACGCATGAAAAAGCAGCGTCCCAATATTGAATTTTCAATGGTATCCAATCCTGAATTTTTGCGCGAAGGCTCTGCTATTGAAGACTTTTTACACCCTGACCGTGTCGTGGTTGGTGTTCTTGATGAAAATGGACGTGAAGCTATGCGCCGTATTTACCGCCCATTATCTTTACGTGAAACACCGGTAGTATTCACATCTCTTGAAAATGCCGAGCTTATAAAATATGCAGCCAATGCGTTTTTAGCGATGAAAGTAACCTTTGCCAACCAACTTGCTGATCTATGTGAAAAGACAGGTGGCAATATTCAAGATGTGGCTAGTGCCATGGGTATGGATAAACGCATCGGTTCCAAATTCTTACATGCAGGCCCAGGTTTTGGCGGCTCATGTTTTCCTAAAGATACTCGTGCCTTTGCCGCAACTGGTAAACGTTATAATGCACCGCAAAAACTTATTGAAACGGTCATTGACATAAATGAACAACGAAAAGCCCAAATGGCTGAGCGTATCATTGACATAGCCCAAAAAAACAACGTAACTAAAATTGCTATTTTGGGCGTGGCCTTTAAACCAAACACGGATGATATACGTGAAGCCCCTGCCCTTGATATTATTCCGCTATTACAAAAGGCAGGTCTTTTGATTAAAGCCCACGACCCTGAAGCTATGGATCAGGCAAAAGATAAGCTTGCAAATGTTGAATGGTGCCAATCGCCTTATGAAGCAGCGAAGGATTGCGGCATTGCCGTTATTTTGACCGAATGGAACGAATATCGCGCTTTAGACCTTAAGCAAATATTACAGCTAATGACTGGTAATGTTTTAATTGATATGCGCAATATTTATAAAAGCGAAGACATTCAAGATATTGAAATTGAATATGTGTCTATCGGCCGTCCTCTTATTCATTAAGTGAATGAAAAACACGCTTGCAAGTGGATAAATTCACCCACTTGCAAAGGGTTTAATATTTATATACGCGAAAAAGCCGATGCACCAAGATGAGGATGGCGATTAACATCTTTATAAAGCAAATAGCGAAATGGCTGTGGGCCGCCAGCATAGCAAGCTTGCGGGCAAAAAGCACGTAGCCACATATAATCGCCAGCTTCTACCTCCACCCAATCTTCATTTAATCTATAAACGCCTTTACCCTGCAACACATAAAGCCCGTGTTCCATAATATGGGTTTCCAAGAAAGGTATCACTGCGCCCGGCTGTAAGGTTACAATGGTAATATGCATGTCATGGCGCATATCATTCACATCAACAAAGCGGGTCGTTGCCCAAGTACCATTGGCATTAGGCATAGCATCGGGAGTTATATTCTGTTCATTAATAATTAAAATCGGCGGTTTTTCAATTCCTTCAACTGCAATATAAAATTTGCGTATCCAATTAAAACGCGCCGCTTGGCCGTTCTCATTTTTTAGCTGCCATTTTGTACCTGCCGGAATATAAGCAAAACTACCTTCACGCATTTTATATTCTTGACCATCAGCGATAATGGTAAAAGCGCCCTCAAGGCAAAATAAGGCGCTTTGCGCATGGTTATCAAGCTCTGGCCGCTCACTACCACCATTTGGTCCAACTTCCATTATATAATGGGAAAACGTCTCTGAAAAGCCACTCATTGGCCGCGAAATAATCCAGCAGCGGGTATTTTCCCAAAATGGTAACAAGCTGATGACAGTATCGCACATCACACCTTTTGGTATAAAGGCATAGGCGTCTTTAAAAACTGCGCGTCCGGTTAATAATTGGCTTTGTGGTGCAACACCGCCATGAGGCGCCGCATAAGTTGTCTTAGTCATGACTATCTCCTCCCATAATAATACTATCAAGGCTTTTGTGATGATCAAGCTGATTAATGAATCAAAATTTGCGAAAACTAGTTTGAAAAACGAATAGAAAAGCCTCAAAACATGAATATCTTTGAGGCTCTACGACACAATCATCGCAAATTAATACTATCTTGACCGAAGACAAACCCCATTTCAACGCGTGAAATTGAATAGGTTTTACTATAGCACATATATTTCACCCACCACGCTGTAAAATTTCAGTGCCAAATGGTGGGCTTCATATGAATAAGAAGTTGGATGGTCAAAAGACGATTTTTAAATATTTAAATAATCAGGCACGTTATCAAGCGCTAGCAATTCTTCATAAGTAGGACGACGACGAATAATCGCAAATTCATTGTCATTCACCAAAACTTCTGGCACCAAGAGTCTAGTATTATATGTGCTAGACATCGCCGCGCCATAAGCGCCAGCACCTGCAACCGCCAAAAGATCATGAGGGCCTAATTTTGGTACAATACGATCAAGCCCTAAATAATCACCGGTTTCACAAACGGGTCCTACAATATCAGCACGAATAAATTCATCGCTTGGCTTTGGTTGATTAACTGGCATAATCATATGCCATGCATCATAAAGTGTTGGACGAATAAGATCATTCATTGCGCCGTCAACAATGAGAAAATTGCGACCATCGCCTTCTTTTAAATAAATAACCGAAGTTACTAACATACCAGCATTGCCGGCAATATGGCGACCGGGTTCGCAAATAATTTTAACGCCAAGTGGCGCAATATGTTTTTTTACAATAGTCGCATAATCATCGGTTGATGGTGGTGGATCATTATCAAAACGATAAGAAATGCCAAGACCACCGCCAACATCAACATGATGTAAATCATGACCATCATTTTTTAACTGGCGAACAAGATCGGCAGTAATTGCAAAGGCACTATCAAAAGGTTCAAGATCACAAATCTGGCTGCCAATATGCACATCAACACCGCGAATGACTAAGCCCTGCAGGCTTGATGCCATATTATAAGTTTCACGCGCATTTTTTAGCGGAATACCAAATTTATTTTCTGATTTACCAGTCGAAATTTTCTTATGGGTTTTTGCATCAACATCGGGATTGATACGAATTGAAACAGGAGCAACCTTACCCATGGCAGTCGCGCGCTGCGATAGCTGTATAAGCTCTGGTTCAGACTCGACATTAAAACAATAAATGCCTTGCGATAGCGCATAATCCATTTCTTCAATGGTTTTACCAACGCCAGAATAAACAATTTTTTGCGGGATAATACCAGCCGCCAATGCTCGGCGTAACTCGCCTTGGGAAACAACATCAGCCCCTGCCCCTTCATTGGCAAGCAATTTTAAAATTGCTTGATTGGAGTTGGCTTTTAAAGCAAAGGCTATTAACGCATTGCAGCCAGCAAAACTCTTTACATAATCGCGATAATTTTTACGCAGACTATTAGCCGAATAGCAATAAAATGGCGTGCCAACCTTGGCAGCAATCGTTTCCAGTGGCAAATCTTCAGCATGAAGCTTACCGTCTTTATATTTGAAATAATCCACGCTTAAAATCCGACTACTTAATCAAACCATCAAGAATAAAAGGCTTATCTTCCCTTGGCTTTTGTACTTTTTCACCATTAGCATTTTCAATTATTAAAGATGGCGGTGGTTCCAGCGGCCCTTTACGACCACAACCTGCTAAAGCCAACCCACAAAAGGCGGTTACGAGTGATAAGGCGAGAAGGCGTTTCGTCATCCCAAAAATTCCAATCAAATAAGCAATTATTGATAAATATTACCAACCAAAGGAACAACTATCTTTATTAAAATAAGATAGTATTTATCCATGAAAAAATTCTTATCCTGCACATTTAGCTTTTAGTGCATTGTTTTGCAAGACGATGCGCAGTTTACCAGCGTAATCTTTGCGATAAAATGCAAAAGGTTTTTAAAAACCTTAACCCATATAAACTTGTCTTGATATTCGAGCATTATACCCAATCAAGTTTACCATCTTCAAAGCGTAAAATATGGTCTTGCGGTACAGAATCATTGGACGCCTCTTTTTCACTTAAACCGCCATAAATATTAAATAGCGAGCGAATACAGCCACCATGGGTTACCACAACGCTTTTATCACGCACATTGGACATAAATTGTTCAATACGGTTGCGCAGCATAGCATAGCTTTCTGCGTGTTGACCGGGGGGTAAAAAATTCCACTTATCTTTGGCTCGGGCAGCTAAAAGTTCTGAATGTTCAACCCCAATTTCGCTTTCCGTAAAACCTTGCCAGTCACCAAAATTAAGTTCCATCAATAGATCATCAAGGCGGTAGGCTTTAGGATCAATCCCCATCGCGCCGCGGATAAGCTCCATAGTCTCACGTGTGCGACCAAGCGGACTTGCAACAAAATCAAATCCTTCACCATCGCCAATAAGATTATAGAGTTTTTTGCCATTGCCCTTGGCTTGCGCGCGACCTATATCGTTGATCGGCTGATCTACTTGCCCTTGAATACGGCCAGACACATTCCAGTCAGTTTGTCCGTGTCGTGAAAAATAGATAAGCATGGCTAGAAGTCTCCTCTTTATAGCTCTGCATGCGACTTTATAGATTAAGGCGCATGCAGTATAGAGGAAATTTAAAATTTTAGTCTTTGATGACTGAAATATCTGGTGCGTCAACGGCTTTCATACCAATGACGTGATATCCAGAATCTGCGTGGTGAACTTCACCGGTTACCGAACGCGACAGGTCGGAAATGAAATAGACACCAACATCGCCCACTTCTTCAATAGTGACTGTACGGCGCAATGGTGAATTATACTCGTTCCATTTCAAGATATAGCGGAAATCACCAATACCTGATGCAGCAAGGGTTTTGATAGGACCTGCAGAAATCGCATTTACGCGAATATTTTTAGGACCAAGATCAACAGCCAAATATTTCACACTTGCTTCAAGTGCAGCTTTTGCAACGCCCATAACATTATAGTTAGGCATAACTTTTTCAGCACCATAATAGGTAAGCGTTATAATTGAACCACCATCATTCATCAATTTTTCAGCACGCTGGGCAATAGCCGTCAGCGAGTAAACCGAAATATTCATGGTCATAGCAAAATTTGCTTCGCTAGTATCAACATAACGGCCAGTAAGCTCGTCCTTATCTGAAAAGCCAATAGCATGGATAACAAAATCAATTTTGCCCCATTTTTCAGCAATGACGTCAAAAACGGCATCAATGGTAGCAGGATCGGAAACATCACAATTACCGCACACCAATGCGCCTAACTCTTTTGCAAGCGGCTCAACCCGCTTTTTCATAGCATCACCTTGATAGGTGAAAGCGAGCTCGGCACCTGCATCATGAGCAGCCTTGGCAATACCCCAAGCAATTGAGCGGTTATTTGCAAGACCAAATACTAAGCCGCGTTTTCCACTCAACAAGCCCTTAGTCTTATTTTGATTTTCTGTTGTCGTCACGTTCTTGTTTGCCCCAACTCTTTCATTTGTCGCAATACCATTTATGGTCATTGACAAGTTCCTGTATTTTAAAATGCAATATTATCTTGAGCCTATGGCACAGCTTTAACTTTTCTTCAAGCAAATGGCAAAAATTTTATCGCAAAATAACGTATCCATAACAAAATTATGATTACCTTTACTAATTCCCACAGGTTTAAACTTGAATATTTAAAGACTTTGGTCATAATATTTCTCTGCTGCGCTATTTATGACGCAGCAGAAATTTTGACTATTTATGCTATTGAAAAGCTTAAATTTTTACATCATTTTATTCTAATTAACTTTATTAAACAGCCAAGGCTTTATTACCTAACAACACTTTATTATGTAACAACGCTTGATTAAGTAATAACACTTGGCTTATCGCGGCCAAGCTTGGTTTGCAAATCCGTAAGCTGATTAGCAATGGTGATAAGCCTTGCCAATGCAACTTGCGTATCAAGATTGTGGTTTTGTGGATCACGCTCATAATGCTCCATATAAAGGCGCAAAGTTGCTCCTTGTGTGCCAGTACCCGATAAACGAAACACAATACGTGCACCCCCATCAAATAAAATACGAATACCTTGATGAGCACTCACCGAGCCATCAATTGTATCATGATAGGAAAAATCATCTGCCTTACTAACAGTTAGGCCATCAAATTCTTTACCAATGAGCGCGGGAAGACTATTGCGCAACGTATCCATGAGGTCTTGAGCAGCTTTTGTATCCACTTCCTCATAATCATGGCGCGAATAATAATTGCGACCAAAACGCGACCAATGAGCATTGATAATATCCTTGACGCTTTTTTGACTTGCTGCAAGAATATTAAGCCAGAATAACACCGCCCATAGACCATCTTTTTCACGCACATGATTTGAACCTGTGCCAAAACTTTCTTCACCGCAAAAAGTCACCTTATCAGCATCGAGCAGATTGCCAAAAAATTTCCATCCTGTCGGGGTTTCAAACATATTGATTTTAAGATCTTCCGCAACACGGTCTGCCGCTTCACTGGTTGGCATCGAGCGCGCAATGCCCGTTACCTTATCCTTATAGGCTTTTACAAGATTGGCATTTGCAGCAATAACAGCCAAAGAATCAGATGGCGTTATAAATATATCGCGGCCAATAATAAGATTGCGATCGCCATCACCATCAGATGCTGCGCCAAGATCTGGCGCTTGCGGTGAAAGCATTAATTCATAAAGATCATGGGCATGTACAAGATTTGGATCGGGATGATGGCCACCAAAATCAGGCAACGGCACGGCATTAACTACACTGCCTTTGGCAAAGCCTAAGCGGTTTTCAAAAATTTCAAGACCATAAGGACCAGTAACCGCATGCATAGCATCAAAGCGAATGGTCAGCCCTTCGCTAACTTTGGTTTTAATCAAATTAAAGTCAAAGAGTTCTTCCATAAGATCTGCATAATCCTTAACTGGATCAATGATTTCAACCACCATATCACCAATAAGATAATGCCCAGTAACATCAAGGTCGATATCTTCGCTTTCTTCAATCAGATATTCATCAATAACTTTTGAGCGAGCAAAAATAGCATTGGTGACTTTTTCAGGCGCTGGCCCACCATTGGCAATATTATATTTAATGCCAAAATCACCATTTGGACCACCCATATTATGGCTAGCTGACAAAATAATACCGCCAAGCGCCTTAAACTTACGAATAAGATGGGACGCTGCTGGTGTTGATAAAATGCCGCCACGACCAATCATCAACTTTTCAAAACCATTAGCAGCAGCCATTTTAATCAGCTTTTGGATAACTTCGCGATTATAATAGCGCCCGTCTCCGCCAACAATGAGCAAGGCTCCGGCTTTCTCGCCCACACAGTCAAAAATTGACTGGATAAAATTTTCCGCATAATTTTTACTTTGGAACACGCTGACCTTCTTGCGAAGCCCTGATGTGCCGGGGTTCTGATCAGAAAATGGCTCTGTTTTAATATGCTTTATCATAAAATTATCCAGTTTTTAAAATTTAATCTAATACCATAATAACCGAAGCTTGAAAAAACACCAAGGTAGATCTTTAAAAGCAAAAACTTTTAGCCCTTTTATAAATATTTTTTGCTTTTTTCGCGGTTATTTCGGTAAGCTTTTATTAAAAATTATATTTCTATTTTAAAAGAAATGCGAAGCTATAAGCCTAGAGTGAGACCTCTCATTTAAAACAGAAAAAGAGCAAATAACTTATTCGTAAGACAAATGTAATCTACACCATAAAGCATCGCCATATGTTTTTCTTATAAGTGCAATAACCCCAGTTTATTGGCATTTTCCCAATCGTTTCTACGATTTAAATTTATTCTAAAGATGCTAAAATCCTTTGACTATTTTCAAAAAATTCGTTAGTGTCACCAACATTAGAATTACCTTTTCCAAATAGCCTTATCATGACTATGTTCCTTTCTGCTATGCAGGTAAGGCTGTTTTATTTGTTCATTTTTAGGAGTAATTTAATATGATGATCGGTAGAAAAGTTCCTGATGTTACATTCCGCACGCGTATTCGTGATGAATCAATCGGGGGCTCAAACCCTTACCGTTGGGAAGATGTGACATCAGCTGATTATTTTGCCAATAAGCGGGTTATTCTTTTCTCATTGCCAGGTGCATTTACGCCTACCTGTTCAACATTTCAGCTACCAGACTTTGAAAAACTTTTTCCAGAATTTCAAGCTCTAGGCATTGATGACATTTATTGCTTATCGGTTAATGATGCTTTTGTTATGAATGCATGGGGCAAGCAGCAAGGTGTTCAGAACATTAAGCTTATTCCAGATGGCTCTGGTGAGTTTACTCGTAGAATGGGCATGTTGGTGCGTAAAGATAATGTAGGCTTTGGCCTACGCTCATGGCGTTATGCCGCCGTTATTAATAATGGCACTATTGAGCAATGGTTTGAAGAAGAAGGCTTGAGCGACAATTGTGATAGCGATCCTTATGGCGCATCATCACCACAGAATATTTTGGAAGTTTTAAAAGCTGAAGCCAAGGCTGCTTAATTTCCATAGATTATAAATGTTTTTTACTATTTAAATATATAAAAAGCGTTTGCATATTGATTATGCAAACGCTTTTTTATTTTGATTTCAATAATAACCCGTCGAAATCTGGTTAATTTAACGAATTATCTGAGCCAAAAACTCACTTAATTTATACTGAAAATGCAATAAGATTATCCCCAGTCTTAAGAACAAGCGCTTTTGGTTTAAAAAACAAACTCAATAAACAGCAAGTCGCTTTTAACAAAGCTTGAAAAACTCTAAACTGTCATGATATTATCAAGATTGATAGGTGAAGTTTTATAGCTTAAATGCGGTTTCACATTTATTTAACGAGGCTGCTAATGTTTTTGAGTATTTTTGAAATTTTTAAAATTGGCATTGGTCCATCATCATCCCATACAATGGGACCAATGAGTGCGGCTTCCCTTTTTTTAGATTATTTAAGAAACTATCGTAAAAACAACGAAATTCATGCAATTAGCGCAACGCTTTATGGATCACTCGCCTTTACCGGTAAAGGACATGCTAGCGACCGAGCAATTGCTTTAGGATTATTAGGCTTTTTACCTGCAACTCTAAATTCTAACCAAGCCGAAGCCGAGCTTTTAGCACTGGAAGAACAAAAGCAGATTAGACCGCTTGGGCTGCCCAAAATGCGATTTGATCCGCAAAAAGATATTATTTTTGATTATGGCCCGCCTTTGCCCGGCCATGCTAATGGCATTATATTTCGAGTTTTTGATGAAAAATGCACCGAGCTTTTACAAGAAACCTATTATTCAATCGGTGGGGGCTTTGTATTAACCGCCGCGCAATTAGAAGACCAAAAGCATAATATTGAGCGTAATAGCGATGCCACGGTATTCCCTTACCCCTTTGAAAATGCTTTAGAAATGCTAACCATGGCACGCGAGAGTGGCCTATCTATTGCCCAAATGAAGCGCGAAAATGAACTTTGCCGCCGCTCATTAAGTGATTTTGATGAGGGTATCGACCAATTATGGGCGGTTATGAATAATTGCATTGATAACGGGCTTGAACATGATGGCGAATTACCGGGTGGCTTACGCGTAAAGCGACGCGCAAAAAGGATCTATCAGCAATTAATCACTGAAAAACAAAGTAATTTAATGCAGCCCCACGCCGCCACCGATTGGTTAATTGTTTATGCTATGGCGGTTAATGAAGAAAATGCTGCAGGCGGCCGTGTGGTAACTGCTCCAACCAATGGTGCAGCCGGTGTAGTACCGGCAGTTTTGCGTTATTATCTTGACCATTGCCATGGTGCGACAAAGGAAAAAATTGCAGATTTCTTACTAACTGCCGCCGCAATTGGTGGACTGATCAAACATAACGCGTCCATCTCTGGTGCAGAGGCAGGCTGTCAAGGTGAAGTTGGATCAGCATCAGCTATGGCGGCAGCAGGTCTTTGCGCAGCTTTAGGCGGTACGCCAATGCAAATAGAAAATGCAGCCGAAATTGCGCTTGAGCATCATTTAGGCATGACATGCGACCCCGTTGCAGGTCTTGTGCAAGTGCCATGTATTGAGCGCAATGGCCTTGGTGCAACCAAAGCCGTTGCGGCGGCATCGCTTGCCTTACGCGGTGATGGCACCCATTTTATGCCACTTGATAATTGTATTGAAGCCATGCGCCAAACCGGCGAAGACATGAATTTGAAGTTTAAGGAAACAAGCCAAGGCGGTCTTGCTGTCAATGTGCCAGAATGTTAAATTTCTAAGTACATATGATTTATTTTAAAAATCATAGGCATTTGTATTGGTATCATTGTAATTGAAAATTTTTAATTTCAAACCAATAGGCTCATTTCGACAGCCAACAACATAAGATAAAGGGCTAGCATAGATAGTTTATAGCTATTACAGTTAAATGGATAAGTCATATAGACAGCTTTGCAGCATCTGATGTTCAATATCTGCCTATATCCCGTTCGTTAACAGATCAACAACTACAAAACATTTGTGGATGAGCGTAATCATATCAATAAATTCTATCCCTAAACAGTACATTTGAATTTTTAATATGTATTAATTACATTATATATTTAAAAAGCTGCATAATTCTATAAATAAAATAATTTATGATTAAATATCAAAGGATATACTCTCTTTTAATAAGGCTTCTAACTTGTATACAAAATCTAAAATATTTATCCTTTTTGCAGCAATTGGAATATTAACTGCCCAAGCACAAGCAGCAGCACAATGTCCTATTCATCTACCAAAACAAGGAGAAGTTCAAAATTTGATCGATTTAAAAAACATTACTATTGATGAACTGCTAGACCATCAATTCTTAGGATTAGCTAATGAGTTGGTCCCACAGCTTCTAAATCCGCCTGAACAAAATCAACAAGCCTATGGCAATTTAAAAGCCGATCAGCGTTTGCTTGCAATGGATGATGATGTGCAAGATATCTTTTGGCTTTATGATGTCGCACGTTTTCCCAATATAACCAGATATTTTCAAACTCGTGACTCTGATTTTGCGCCCTATGTGCTAAGAGCTTTAAACCGGCAAAACATGCCCGAATTGGCTAGCCAATTTGAAGCAATCATGAAAGAATTTGATAAGCGTTACGATGCCTTTGATCCACATCAAAAAAACATAATTGGCTTTAAAATACTAGCGACACAAGACGAGCTTGACGCAGCTTTTTTCGACGGATTAAAAGAGCTTGGCTCTTCAGCCCAAGGAAAAGCCTATATAGAAAATATAAAACAACGCCGTGCTACAGCCAAAGCCAATAATCGGCTAGCGGAAGAATTTAGTGAACATGACTATGAGCAGCTTTATTTTTCTTCTGCCAAAACAAAAAGCATGCAGGAAAAGCTACAAAATTTCCCCAACCAAAAGGCATTTTTTGCAGCAATTGGCCACAGCCTATGTCAAAAGCCCAACCTAGTAAAATGGTATGAAGAACAAAGAAAAAATATAAGTGATGAAAACCGCTTTAGATATTTGAAATATAAATTGGTTGCAATGATCCAACAGCCAGGCGTGGATGAGGCGACTGCCTTCAAAGGATTACCGCGGGCATATCAAGATATATTTTCACTCTTTTGGTTCAATATGGAAATAACCAATGGTGGCATTGGACAATATTTATTCAACACCCAGGGTCGAGATATTGCGAATTTGCTAAGGGCTTTAAATGATAATGACGAAAAAGACCTAGCATTGCAGATTAAAGAAGCTATTTATCTTTACAAAAAGGCTTATCCCGACGAATTATCAAACGTCCCAACTGACATGACAATTGCCGGCAACATTGACTATGATAATTTTACTGACTTTGATGAAGATGTAGATCTAATAGCAATAATCGAGCAGGTTGAAAACCTCATGTATACTATTACCATTAACGAAAATCTTATACCGCATTAGAGCTGTTATCGCACCCTATAAAAAAGGCAGCGGTAACGCTGCCTTTTTGCTTTATAAAACTACCAATGTATAAAACTACCACTGTGAGACGGCTTTGCTATCAAGGAATTCTTCAATCCCCCAAATTCCACCTTCTCTTGCGCGACCGGAGCTTTTAACACCGCCAAAGAAGCATTGACGTGGCAAGCCCTTACCATTGATGGCCACCATGCCAGAGCGCAAAACACGCGCAACGCGGCGACATTTTTCTGCGTCTTGTGATTGGATATAATTGGTCAAACCATATTCCGTATCATTGGCAAGTTTTATTGCTTCTTCCTCGCTATCAAAGGGCATAATTGACAAAACAGGGCCAAAAATTTCTTCACGATAAATGCGCATATCATCACGCACATCAGCAAAAATAGTGGGGCGCACATAATAGCCTTTTGACAAATGATCGGGACGACCAACACCGCCACAGAGCAAAGTTGCCCCTTCATCTATACCAACTTGAATAAGGTCTTCAATCTTATCAAATTGTGCTTTAGACACAACAGGGCCAATATGATTGCCTGCTTCCTTTGGATTGCCAACTTTAACGCTTGCACCAAAGCTTTTCGCAAATTCAACTGCTTTTGCATAAAGTGGACGTTCAACCATCATACGGGTTGGCGCATTACAGCTTTGACCGCTATTATTAAAGCAATGTAAAATACCGCGCTTTACCGCATCTTCATCTGCATCAGCAAAAATGATATTAGCACCTTTACCACCAAGCTCAAGTGCAACCCGCTTTAAGGATTTAGCCGCATTTTCAGATATTGCCTTGCCAGCGCGAGTTGAACCGGTAAAGCTAATCATTTCCACATCAGGGTGACCAGAAAGACAAGTGCCAACACCAGCGCCATCACCATTAACCAAATTGAAAACGCCTGCAGGAACGCCAGCTTCATCAATAAATTCTGCCATGAGCAATGATGACATTGGCGCAATTTCCGATGGTTTAAGCACCATAGTACAACCAGCAAGAAGGGCCGGTATGACTTTCAAAGTAACTTGGTTCATCGGCCAGTTCCACGGCGTAATCAAACCAACGACACCAATGGCATCATAAACAAGTGCGCCCTCATTTTCTTCGTTAAGGGGGCGTACAAATTTGAATTTTTTAAAAGCAGCAATAAAATCTTCAATATGGCATTTTCCAGCTTCTGCCTGTTGAGACAAAGCCATGTCGCTTGGCGCACCCATTTCATAGGTAATAGCTTCAGCCATTTCACTGATACGGCGATTATAAACAGCCAAAATACGTTCCACATAATTAAGCCGTTCCTCTGGTGTTGTTTGCGACCATGTTGGAAAGGCCTTTTTAGCTGCTGCAACAGCATTATTGGTGTCTTCTATACCACCAATGGAAATAACCGCATAGGCTTCTTCGGTTGCTGGATCAATAACGCTTAAGTCATTATTTTGAATTGGATTAACCCATTTACCATCAATATAGAATTGGCGTTTCTCAATCATATTCTATCTCCCATAGTTTATTGATTAAAGTGTTTGCACGACAATGGAGCAATGCGATTACCCCAGAATTTATTTCATAATATCTAAATACAACTCTTATTGGCTGTTTATATTACAGTTCTTTAGGCTTTCCCATATACGAACTGGCAAATTACAAAAAATTTATCCATGAATTTTAAGAATATTCATGCTATTATTAAAATACCTAACGAACCAATGTCCACCTTAAGTTTCAACGATTAAATATTCACTTTTTTTTATATATATCTTAACATGCATTGGATCAAAATATTCCCGTATCATGCATTACCTAGATATTCATTTGTGTTAACGCAGGTTTTCAAGATCCTTAGCCATAATACAATGAAACGCTTTTTGAAATAGAAAATACCATAATTTGATAAAATACGTAAATATTTTGATCAAATTATGTAGGGTTTTTAATTTATAATATGGCATATTTCGTATAATAGGCAAAAAATACGCTAAAAATGTATGAAAAGAAAAACAATTGAAAAATAAACCAAAATATTTACTGCTAAAATTTGTCATTTTAGCCCTGCTTTGTAATTTTGTTTTTGGCTGCAAAAAAAATCCTGCTAATGCAAGCGATGAACAATTAACTGTATTTTTTGGCGAAATAACCAAAGACCCTCTATTCAAAGAACTCTCAATACGAAAAATAGATATTACAAACATGCTTTGCTTAACCAAAATGGCAAAGCTTCCTGTCGATAGTTCCCTTCAAAAGCTTCAAGACTTGATGACTTCAGACCAGCGATTTTGTGAACGAATTTTCGTTGATCTTATTAATGATCCACAGAAAAATAAATTAGACATAACTATGGATGACTTAACCGACCCCCAATTAGCTAAACGCGTCCTTCATTTATACCAAACGCAAGGTATTTTCTACGGCAACAGCAAATAGTCGTAAAGCAGGGTTATTCCTATATTGAATTCATAATGTCACTATAGGAATTTTTGTTTGTCTATGCTATGGCATAGCCATTCTTTCCCTCCATCTTCAAATAGGGTAATTCTCATGGCTGTCATTTCTAAACATGTTCCCGCTCCTGATTTACATCGGGTGCGCCGCGCTTTGCTTTCTGTTTCTGATAAACGCGGTTTGATTGATTTTGCAACTAAGCTCACTGCTCACGGGGTTGAACTTATTTCAACAGGCGGCACAGCCAAAGCAATTAGTGAAGCAGGCTTGAAAGTGCGCGATGTGTCGGAAATTACTGGCTTTCCTGAAATTATGGATGGCCGTGTAAAGACCTTGCATCCATCGGTCCATGGGGCATTATTAGCCGTGCGTGACGACCCAGAACATGCCAAAGCTATGCAAGATCATGGCATTGTTGGTATTGACCTTGTGGTTGTTAATCTTTACCCATTTGAAGAAGTTGTCGCCTCTGATGCTGACAATGACACCATTGTTGAAAATATCGACATTGGCGGCCCTGCTATGATTAGGGCATCGGCTAAAAACCATGCCTATACCGCCATCGTCACCGATCCTGATGATTATGACCAAGTTCTTGCTAATCTTGATAAATATGAAGGTAGCCTCAACCTTGAGTTTCGCCGCAAATTAGCGGCTCGTGCTTTTGCTCGCACTGCGTCTTACGATGCGGCTATTTCTAATTGGTTTGCCAAAACATTAGAAATTGATACACCAACTTGGCGCGCAACAGCAGGTAAATTGCACACAGTTATGCGCTATGGAGAAAACCCACATCAACAAGCTGGCTTTTATGTCAATGGTGAAAAACGTTTTGGTGTTGCAACAGCGCAAGTTGTGCAGGGCAAACAGCTTTCTTATAATAACATCAATGATACCGATGCAGCCTTTGAATTAGTTGCCGAATTTTCGCCAGAAAAGCAAGCCGCGGTTGCAATTATCAAGCATGCTAATCCTTGCGGTGTAGCGCAAGGCACAAGTTTAAAAAACGCTTATTTACAAGCCCTATCTTGTGATCCTGTTTCAGCCTTTGGTGGCATTGTGGCATTAAATCGCATTCTTGATGAAGACGCTGCAGAAGAAATCGTAAAAATCTTCACCGAAGTTATTATTGCACCCGATGCAACCCCAGCAGCGCGCGAAATCATCGCCGCCAAGAAAAACTTGCGCTTGCTCATTGCCGGTGGTTTACCTGACCCTAAAGCTGCAGGCATTACCTATCGCAGTGTCGCGGGTGGCCTTTTGGTGCAAAGTCGTGATAATGGCATTGTTGATGCCTGTAATTTACAAGTGGTAACTGAGCGCCAACCAACTGAGCGTGAATTAAATGACATGAAATTTGCTTTCCGTGTTGCAAAACATGTAAAATCAAATGCCATAGTTTATGCTAAAAATAGTGCGACCGTCGGCATTGGTGCTGGCCAAATGAGTCGTGTGGATAGCGCTCGTATTGCCGCACAAAAAGCCATCGATGCAGCCAATGCCCAAGGCTTGAGCGAGCCGCAAACCAGAGGCTCGGTTGTTGCATCAGACGCATTTTTCCCATTTGCTGATGGTTTATTATCAGCGATTGAAGCAGGTGCTACCGCAGTTATTCAACCAGGTGGCTCTATCCGAGATGATGAAGTAATTGCCGCGGCTAATGAGCATAATGTTGCCATGGTGTTTACTGGTATGCGTCATTTCCGCCATTAATTTTACCTGCAATATTTAAATCCGCTCAATATGTCATTGGGCGGATTTTGCTTTTGTAATGGAGGCATAGGATTTGACTTTTATTTGTCCCGCACCAATATTTTTTGAGTGAAATAGAATAGATAATTGACTTATGGCAAAAAAACGCTAAAAACAAATCCCATAGGAGTTTTCGAAAATGCGCAAGTTATCGGAAAATTTGGCTCAATTTACACACCATTTTGGTGTAAGCCTTGCTGCGCGCTCGTCAACTCTAAAATCTGGCCTCAAGAAAACGACAACCAAAACGGTTTAATGTCCCTTGGCCAACTCGCCCCTCTCCCGGGTCAAGGCCCGGGGAGAAAGCCTGGTGTGGCCGCCGGGTTCTCGTGAAAAGCGGAGAGGGACAGGAGTGACAAAATGGGTTATAAGGTTGCAATTGTAGGTGCGACAGGCAATGTTGGCCGTGAAATGCTTAACATCTTGGAAGAACGCGGCTTTCCTGCAGATGAAATTATTCCGCTTGCTTCAAGACGCAGTTTAGGAACAGAAGTTTCCTATGGTGACAGAACGCTTAAAGTTCGCGCCCTTGATAATTATGATTTTTCCGATACTGATATTTGCCTTATGTCGGCTGGTGGTACTATTTCAAAAGAATGGTCACCTAAGATTGCCGCACAGGGCTGTGTCGTTATCGACAATTCCTCGGCATGGCGTTATAATTCTGATGTGCCTTTGATTGTACCTGAAGTTAATCCCGATGCGATTAATGATTTTAAAAAGCGCAATATTATTGCCAATCCAAATTGCTCAACTGCACAGCTTTTAGTCGTGTTAAAGCCTTTACATGATGCAGCGACCATCAAGCGCGTTGTTGTATCCACCTACCAATCGGTATCGGGTGCAGGTAAGGAAGGCATGGACGAACTTTTTGAACAAGCACGCGGCGTTTTCGTTGGTGATCCAATCTCGGTTAAAAAGTTTACCAAGCGCATTGCTTTTAACGTTATTCCTCATATTGATGTCTTTATGGAAGATGGCTACACCAAGGAAGAATGGAAAATGGTAGCCGAAACCAAAAAGATGCTTGATCCAAAGATCAAGATGACCGCAACAGCTGTGCGTGTTCCTGTCTTTATTGGCCATGGTGAAGCGGTTAATGTTGAATTTGACAAGCCAATTAGCGCTGAAGAAGCCCGCGAATTATTGCGTGACGCTCCAGGTGTTCAGGTAGTTGATAAGCACGAAGATGGTGGTTATGTCACACCCCATGAAGCTGCCGGCGAAGATGATACTTTTGTTAGCCGTATCCGCGAAGATATCACCGTTGAAAACGGCTTATCTTTCTGGGTGGTTGCTGATAATTTGCGCAAGGGCGCTGCCCTAAACGCAGTACAAATTGCTGAACTTCTCGTTGCCAAGGGTCTATTGACACCTAAATCAGCTGCATAAATGACGACAATCTATCCCCAAAATGGAATACCCATTTTGGGGATTTTTATAGGTGCTTAACGAGATCTCATCATTATCCCTAAAAGTTATCATCCAATGAGCTAAGCATCACATGGTATGACTACAAACCACATGCACTTTTTCTAAGGTGCTATTTTCTAGGCATTTTTTAACGAAAAACCGTTACACAATTTTTCTAAATTACTGTTTTCTACGCATTTCTTAACGAAAAACCGCTACGCACTTTTTCTAAAATGTTTTTTTCTACGCATTTCTTAACGAAAAACCGCTACGCACTTTTTCTAAAATGCTTGCCTCAAACATCAAGACATATATCAATATTATATTCCAAAACGCCATCTTCCTGAAGTGTGGAAAGATTATTGTTAGGATTAATATTAATCAAACGATAAATAAGGCTATTGTCAATATCGCCATTATTATCACGGAGTGGGTTGAGCCTTTGTTCCCGCCAAACAATATTCAACATATTGCCATCCAAAACGCGCCAATATATGCTTATATTTTCAAGCTCAACATTATTGTCAATCGCATCGTGAATGAGCCCTTGTATTAAAAGTATCAAAGGAGGTTGGTAAAGCGCACTCAAAGCAACACGATCGCCCTTAATAGAAATAGCGCTGATATCAGCCACCATTAATGATAATGCATTCCTGATAGTTTCCTCAATATCTTTAGATAAGCCCTGCATATCAATAAAAGATGCTTGAACTTCAACCAAGAGATCAAAGCGGCGTTGTAATTCCATTTCAGCGCTTACTGTATCACTTTCACGGCTTAATACTTCATCAACTGAACGCTCAATCATTTTGATTATATCACGAACCACGCTTACCGATTGTTGTTTCAATAAAGCAAGATTTTCATGAAAATGCTTACGTTCTGTTACATCTGTTCCCTGCACATAAATACCAATAATCTCGCCTTCCTTGTCGCGAATAGGATGATGCAAAAAATCGGCATAGCGAATTTTAAAGTCTGGACCGTTATTGATAAAAGCACGATAAGGCAGCTCCCGCGCCATAAATGGTTTTCCAGTTTTCCAAACTGAATCTAAACGGCCGACTATATCCTTTCGTAATGGTTCAGGTGCAAGTTCTTTAATGCTTAAACCGATTACATCCATACCACCAAGCATCACTTCAACTTCCTTATTTGTAAAAGCGAACCGGTAATCTTCTCCTAAAAAAATCATCACAAACCCTGGGGCTTGCGCGAGCAAATCCTGTAAAAATGCCAATTCTGGAAGTTTTTTAACATTAGTCAAAATAAATATCCAATTCAAACAACGCATCTTAAGCCAAGCGAAAATGCGCTGAGCAATGCAGGAAAATAGGTGTGACTTTTGAAGGGAATTCATCTAATTGATTAATTAGAAGGTAAATAGATCACTTAAAAATAAGCGCATTCCACAGTAAGTCATGATCGATATAGTAACAACGCATAAAACTGATAATTGGTTGCGCGCTTGAATGACTTTTATCAAAGCAAACAGATTTTAAGGAGCCAATAAATAGAGCAAAGTTTTAATTTTAGGCGATTGTTTATATGAAAACTACAATTAAAACTGAATTAATATGTTCTAAGCGCGCGAGCCATGAATAATCATGCTAAGTAAATGACCACTATAACTTATTGCACCTGCAATAGAATGTCTGGTTAAACATTGCTATTAATTTCCACAGTTAAACAGTAAGATGATAATATCTCCCTATGCTCATGCATCTTCAAGACATAGGTCAAGTACATATTCAATATTTTGCGAACGTCTTAACGATTTTATCTTATTTTTCTGGTTCAGCGTCATTAATCTATTTACAACACTGCTATCAAGGCTTGATAATTGACACTTATCAGTTTCGATCGCTTTTTCTTGCCAAGCTATATTTAACTTATTTTGGCCGTTTCGCTTCCAACTTATATGGATTTTTTCAGGCGCTACCCCGTTTTTAATAGCAATGCGTGCCATGTCTTGCATCAACAACACCAAAGCTGATTGGTAATTGCGGTCTAGTTCAATTGGTTGCCCACTAATTTCTATAGCTTGCGCATTAGGCATTATGAGCGATATCGCGCTTCGGATAATGCTGTGCAGACTTCTATTGCCATTCGTATTGCTTAAAAAACTTGCCTGTAACTCTGCCAATAAATCAAAGCGACGTTGCACGTCGTTATAAGCACTATCCAGATTATCAGCTGTTTCTAATGCATGATCAACCGAGTTTTCGATCATGATTATATTATCACGCATAAGGCTTATAGACTGATGCTTTAAAAACGCCAAATTTTCTTGTGCAATTTTTCGATCGGTAACATCAATCCCTTGCACATAGATGCCCACCATTTTGCCATCATGGTTTTTAATCGGTTGATGCAAAAAGTCACCATAACGCACAATAATATCATTCTTATTCTTATCGTAAGTTCGATAAGCTAAGGCTTTGGCCATGAAAGGTTTTCCGGTTTTCCAAACGCGGTCAAGTCGATTTGTAATTTCATGACAAAGATCAGCGGGCAAGGTTTCAAAAACGGTTTGGCCAATAACATTGCGTCCGCGCAGCATCACTTCCATGCCTCTATTCATAAAAGCATAGCGATATTCACGACCCAAAAATACAGTAACAAAACCTGGAGCCTGCGCGACGACTTGCCTTAAAAAATCGAGCTCAGACAAAATTTCCTTTGCATACACTCAATATTACCTCATAAATTTTAAATCTAGTCTTAAAGATGCAGCAAAAATGAAATTGAATATTGAAAAATAGAAAGATCAATAAATTACAAATATTCTTTTGCTTTGATAACAGTCAAATGTAAACCTTTTTTATTTCCTAGTTTAGAAAAATACTACAATACCGCACCTAATTTCGTTAGTTATGGCGGTTAAAGACAATTGAAAGGTTTGCGCGGTTAATTTTTGTTAAAATTTTTTGATTGAAGTTTAACGATACGCTAATTGGCAAAATATCTTACAGAACCGCTTTGACAATTTTTATTCAAACTTCTGTCCAACTAAATGAGATAATTGAAAGCGAAAAGCTGTTAAATGTTTAAATATTATTTCCTGAGTCCAAATGATGCTATCGTGATTTTTTATATATAAAATTGATTCTGTCTTATGAAATGTTAATGGGGTTGGGCATTTGCGATGGTAAAGGAAAAAGTTATTTCCGACATCAATTTTTTAAGGGAGCTTATCGCACAGGCTCCCGGCTTTGTTATTGTGTATCTTCACCGGCAACATGAGATATATATAACCAATAAGGCCCTAGAAGAGCTTGTTTGGCAAACTGATCTTATCGGCCATACAGTTGATGAAATTGTACCTGAATTTGCTCGTGATGCAGTGCGCGAAAAGCTTGATAGAGTTTGGGAAACCGGCGAGCCCTATATTGGTAATGACATACCAATTTTGGTACAGCCTCCAGGTAGTGATCACCCCGTTACCCGTTATGTGGATATGATTCACCAACCATTGCGATCCGCCAGCGGTGAAATGATTGGGATCTATGTGCAAGGAGTAGATGTCACTAAACGGCGTGAATATGAAGAAGAAGTAAAGCTGTTAAATGGCGAATCGATTCATCGTATTAAGAACATTATTTCAGTTGCCAAAGCAATTGTATTGCAAACCCTTAAAACAAGTGATGATATTAGCAGCGCCCGACAAAAAATTTACAATCGACTTGAAATATTAAATTCAGCTCAAAATGCCATTGCTGGTGAAAGCATATTGAAGCTTGATCTACGCAATATTATTAAAGATTCTATTGCAACAAGCCTTGAAACTTTTCCCAATATTACAATTGAAGGCCCTTCTGTAAATTTACCAAAACGCTATTGTTTACCGTTAAGTCTGACCTTGCATGAGTTGGCAACCAATGCATTGAAATATGGAGCATTAGCGGTGCCGGATGGAGCATTGTCAATTCATTGGCAATTACAAAAAGATGGTGCAATCGATATTTTATGGGAAGAAAAATTTACAAATAATAATATAAAACAGGAAGACAATTCTTCTAAGCCGTTTAAAAAAGGGAGAGACGGCTTCGGCTCAAAACTTATACAACGTAGTCTTGGCATTGATGTACGCAATAAAATCTCAACTAATTATAAGCCTGATGGATTTAGCTGTTATATCAAACTTTATCTGGATGACTAGAAGTTTTTGCGCAGTACTCAACAGCAATAAGCGTTTAGATTTATGGCTAAAAACAAATAGGATATTCATTGTCTTTAACTAACGCAGAGCTGTCTTGGCATTTTTTTTCACTCGATAATTATAGGCAAATTTTGTGTTTTCGCCACTAAATTTGCTTGAACTAGGGCTATAAGGCTTTTAAAAGGCTCCATGTTAACTAGCTCAGCTGCACATCACGACAAGTAGATAAAAATGACTGATAAAAATAATGCTTCAAGCGACAATGTAACACCATTGCGCCCACCTGTACCCTGCCCAGAATGTGGAAAACTGTCTAGCCGCAGCACTTATCCATTTTGCTCTTCAGGCTGTAGATCAATGGATCTTAACCGTTGGCTATCAGGTCGTTATGTCTTACCTGGTAAACCAATAAATGATGAGAATGAAAATTGATTTTTGCATTTCTTTTTATTGAGATTTTGTGAAAGCTTTAATCACTAGCTTCGCCAATCAACATATTAATTGATTTTTTACTTTTAAATCAATTAGATGGTCTGATTGTTAAGTAATAAAATACGCAAATTAAATATTACTAAATATACAATTAAATTATTTTAGCAAAAATAAGTATTATTGATTGAATGGACTTGCTTACCTAATATGTAAAAAAATTTAATTATGGATAAGCCCCCGCATGGCTTATCAAAATTTATACACTAAATGAGCGCATGGTTGCACCGGCAGAATCTGCATCCGGTCCATAATCAGATTCGCCATCAACACCTAAAAGCTCTTGCAATCGAATACGGGCGCGACTAACGCGACTTTTAACCGTACCAACCGCACAACCGCTAATCTCCGCCGCTTCTTCATAAGAGAAACCTGAAGCGCCGATAAGAATAATTGCTTCACGCTGATCGGCTGGCAATTGTTCCAAAGCTTTTTTGAAATCTTGTAAATCTAAAGCACCATATTGTGAAGGATGCACAGCCATATTATCGGTAAAGACATTATCTGGGTCTTGAACTTCACGCCCACGTTTGCGCATTTTGCTAAAAAATTCATTACGCAAAATAGTAAAAAGCCAAGCCTTTATATTTGTACCCGCCTCAAAACTATCTTGCTTGCCCCATGCTTTCATGATGGTATCTTGCACAAGATCATCAGCCCGATCATAAGCGCCGGTTAATGATACAGCAAATGCGCGCAATTGCGGCAAAGTTGCCAACATATTTCGTCGAAAATCGTTTGCTTCACCAGTCACTTTATTCCCCCTTAAAGCCTTTCGCTTGCCCACTCATTTCTATTTCGTCAAGTTGTTCGAGAAGATCCAAAAATCGATCTGGAATCTCTTCTTCTTGAATCGAAGTATAAAAGGCACGCAACTGATTTGCGATTTGGCTGTTAGAACCAAATAACTCATCAGACACAGGCTGACCCCGATTTTCACCTTTGTCTTCTTTATTTTGCATTTTTTCTAACCTTTTAACTTTAACCACAAATATAAGTGATGTATGTTCTTTATCATCAAAAGATGATAAGTGGTATATGTTCTTTACCACCTATAGATGATAAGTGATATATGTTTTTTATCATCTATAGTTGAACATGTAAAAATAAAAAAAGTTCCGAATTGTATGAAACTTTTTTCCTCGTCAGGCATTATACCCTAAAGTTGTATTTTTTAGGGCCAAAAGGAGCTAAATGGCATGTCCCTTTCCACACGGATTGCACCGCATCTTCCCTATTTAAGACGCTTTGCACGCGCAGTTACAGGTTCCCAGCAGTCAGGGGATGCTTATGTTGCTTCAATGCTTGGTGCATTGATAGCAGATATATCGATTTTTCCAAAATCAACTAGTGATCGTATTAGTGTCTATCATTTGTTTTGTGGGCTTTTTGACCAAACATCTTCAAATATTCCTGAGCCAATGCCACAAATTGATAAATTTGCTCATCCCGATGCCAAATTATCTTACCTTACACCGCGCGCACGGCAAGCATTTTTGCTGGTTGCGGTTGAAGGGTTTAATGAAAAGGAAGCCAGTGAAGTTTTAGGCGTTAGCGAAAGCAAATTTCTTGATCTTCTGGGTGAAGCATCAAAAGACATTTCTGAGCAGGTAGCAACAACAATCCTCATAATTGAGGACGAACCCCTCATCGCCATGGATATTGAGCAATTGGTTGAAGGCTTGGGGCATGATGTTGTCGGTATTGCCCGCACTCGTGACGAGGCAGTCAAGCTATTTAACGAATCAAAACCCGGTATGGTTCTTGCTGACATTCAGCTTGCTGACGGAAGCTCAGGAATAGACGCAGTAAACGATATACTCGCCGATAACGCCTTACCAGTCATTTTTATAACCGCTTTTCCAGAGCGACTATTGACAGGCTTGCGCCCTGAGCCAACATTTCTTGTAACCAAGCCATTTAATCCTGATATGGTTAAGGCACTTATAAGCCAAGCTTTGTTTTTTCAGGAAAACGCCCATAATGGGTAATGATTGCTTAATTTTTTAAAAACCCTTCTGATAAAATCAAGATTATCTTACTTTATTTTGGGTTTTAACCAAACAGTATAAATATAAAAGAATAGCTATACCCTTTTAAATAAACCAAAAAGGGTATAGATTAATATTGATTAATAAAAATAAGCTTCAACAGAAGGCTAATTTCGTTAGATGATATTATCAATACTTTAATTTAGCATAATATGAAGCTTATCGAACATGCATGAAGATGTAGGTTTGTACAAAATATAGGCGAGCAGCATGGCCATAGAGGTTCTAAAAACAACAAATACTGATCAAGAACAAATTGATGGCCTTATTCAAGCGATCCACAATGCAGATATTTGTGTTTTTTACCAAACTCCTGACTTAATCTTTCAATGGGCAAAAAATTTACCTCCGCAGTTAGAAACATTATGGAAACCCCATTGCCTTGACGGAGATTTATTCGATGCTGAAACAAGTTCCCTCATGGTTAAGGCTAAAAAATCCGTTCTCGAAAACGGTACTGGCGATACCGTAGAGGTAAAAATTGGCGACGGTGCTAAACCTTCATGGCTTAAATTCTCAATCGATTGCCACCGCAACGATAAGGATGAAATTATTGGCTTAATAACCACTGGCGTTAATGTTTCAGAACTAAGGCAACGTGAACAAGTTTTAAAAATACTATTGCGTGAAGTCAGTCACCGTTCCAAGAACTTATTAGCAATCATGCAAAGCATTGCATCTCAAACGGCTAAGTTTAGTGATTCTGTTGCTGATTTTTTAAAAAAATATCAAGGGCGTATCCAATCCCTTTCTCATTCTCAAGACCTCGTTACGGATTCAAACTGGCGTGGTGCCTTGTTAAAGGATCTTATTAGCTCGCAAGCTACGGGTTATACCGAGCATTCTAGCGGACGCTTTATCATTCATGGTGAAAATCCCTACCTTTTTCCAAGCGCTGCATTGCATATAGGGCTTGCCTTTCATGAGCTTATCATCAATTCGTCTTCTTATGGTGCACTCGCAAGCGACTGCGGCGTTGTAAAAATCGACTGTATTTTGAAAACCAATGAAGATAATAGTAATTTCATCCAAATTACATGGCAAGAAGTCTTCAACCCGACCAATCTCACCAATGCAGGAAATGCACGCTTTGGTTCAACAGTCCTTGAAAGAATCGTTCCAGCATCAGTGGATGGTAAGGCAGAATATTACATTAAAAATGGTAAGGTCAATTATTTGCTTAATGTACCTGCTGCGAACTATGATTTATAATTTTTCATTCATATCACTTCCAGCTACTTCAAAAAGCCCATTTAAATAGTAACATGTTGGTTTTTTTATATTAATTCTATAATGGTATTTTTTTTAAAAATAGTATTCAATTATTTATTGGAAAAACTTTAAAAAAATTGCAATTGCCTATAGACAGAATGAAATTTAATGCTATAACGCAAACCACTTCACCATGTTGAAGCAGATGCCCAGATAGCTCAGTTGGTAGAGCAGCGGATTGAAAATCCGCGTGTCCGTGGTTCGAATCCGCGTCTGGGCACCATTTGCCTTTTTTTACCTTATAAATTATTGATTTTATTGGTTTTTATTTTAGGTTAGGGCAAGAAAAAATAGGTTAGGGCAAAGAAGTTTTTCATTTGTTCCGATTATCTAGCTTATCAATAATCTGTTTTGCCAATTGTTGGTGATCTGCGCTCTTGGTGTATAGTGAAGCCATCTTGTCAGCTTCCCAGCCAAATAATGCTTTTAATTGCGCTACAGTTGCCCCAGCATTAGCGGCACGGGTTGCGCTTATCTTTCTTACCCCATGAGCTGATTTTTCAATCCCTGCGGCTCTACATGCTTTTCTAAATTGGTTGCCAAAAGATTCTTTGGTCAATGGTTGTTTGTTGGCTCCACAAATAAAAGCTAAGTCACTTGTTGGGCCAGCTTCTAGCGTTTCCTGCAACACTGGTAAAATGGGCAATGTCACTTCGGTTTTAAATCCGCCTTTTTCCGTTTTAATTGTTGCTACACAATCGCGAATATGTTGCTTGCCAATTCGCACAGCATCACCACGGCGCAAGCCAGTATATAGCAGAACATCAAGCCGAACACGCTCTTTATTTCCTATCGGCCATTTTGCACAATAGGCATCAATGTCATTTTCATTCCACGCTTCAAAGCCGTCTTGGTTTTATATCTTTGAGGCTTTTACACCTATACATGAATTTTCGATTATATATTAATATTCTACAGCCCATTTAAACAAACCAGACATAGCTTTTACAAAGCTACCTAGGGTCAGGACCTATTAATTATTTGGATTCCTTTTTTTGTTGATTTGTGATTCATTGGTTTTGTGGAGGTGAAACTAATGAGTGATTTGTTTTTATTGAGCGAAGAGCAGATGGCGCGAATATCGCCCTGTTTTCCACTGTCTCATGGGGTTGCTCGTGTCGATGACAGGCGCGTTATCAGCGGCATTGTCTATGTCATCAAACATGGTCTGCAATGGAAAGATGCGCCCCTCGGTTATGGTCCGCATAAAACGCTCTATAATCGCTTTATCCGCTGGAGCAGGTTGGGTGTATTTGACCGCATCTTCGCAATGCTGGCCGGACAGGGCCCAAAACCTCAACGCATCATGATTGACGCCACACACCTCAAGGCGCATCGCACGGCTGCCAGCCTGTTAAAAAAGGGGATATTCCCCGCCGTATCGGGCGCACGAAAGGCGGCTTGAATTCAAAGCTGCACACGGTCTGCGATCAAAATGGAAAGCCAATATGTCTGCTACTAACTGAAAGGCAGATGAGTGACTACAAAGGAGCCGCTCTTTTGCTAGCGCATCTGCCAGATGCCAAGGAACTCATTGCAGACCGGGGGTACGATGCTGACTGGTTCCGGCAGGCATTGCTTGACAAAAAAATAAAGGCTTGCATTCCGCCCAGAAAGGGCAGAACCACCGAGATAGTTTATGACAGGCAAACTTATCGGTTGCGTCACATAATCGAAAACCTCTTTGCCAAGCTAAAAGACTGGCGGCGCATCGCGACACGCTATGACCGATGTGCACACACCTTCTTCTCGGCTATATGCATCGCCGCAACCGTAATATTCTATCTTAATTAATGAGTCCTGAGCCTAGATCCCTCAGCCATCCCTAAATGTTTTGCGCTTGCGTGATATTTATTGACACAATCCCATAAAATTATCCCAACCTCGTTCCTATGGTAGCAACAATGTTTACTTACTGCCGCCTTTCAAGTGCATTCAAAGATAGAAAATCCTATTTTTGAAAAATTTTGCTTTTGCGTCATGTGCATTATAAAAATAAAAAATTAAAACACTCCCTGCTTTATCAATAAACACGCTCTTGATAAATTATCAATTCAAACGACAGGAAACATCATTCCATTTAAATCACTCTACTTTTATATTTAAACTTTATGCATAGCATATCAGCATACATAATGATGATTGTAAGTGCGGAATAATTATTCAATTGACAACATATAAAACTGTTGATCGCTCTGCAAATCCGCACGAAGCGATAACACAAAAACTTTTCTAGCTACTTTTTACTATTGTTTTTTATGAAACATTAGTGCAAACCTGCCTAAGTTTGCTTATGCTTTATATTCTCGGAATAATATATCTATGGCATGAATTATTCCAAGATTGGTTATTTGGAAGACATGGCAATTGCTAGATGCAATTTAAAGCTAATCAATGGCCATATACAGAAAGAAAAAATTTCTATTGTCTATATGCTCCCAAAATTAATTAGATTTGAGGAAAAAATATTGAATAAAATAATAACCACTTTTACTATTTTACTCCTTACGCTTATGACTGGTTGCGTCAGTCAACGAGAGGTTACTTTGTATAGCAATAAAACAAATTACGTACAAATGCCAGATGACAAATATCGTGTCTTTGAATCAAAAAATAGTAACAAAATAATTCTTGTATCTAGTCTTGGTAATTACATACCAAAAGACTTACTAAAAAACATAACGTATGGACTAGTAAATACGGATGCACCAAAAATAAACTATAAGGCAGCTGCAAGGAAATATCTCAACGAGCATGGGCGAGAAAAATGTGACATCACCAATGATGGAGATGTTCCTGAACGGGGACGTTATGAATTCATCTATGTGTGCCCTGAAGGTTTTATTCCTCAAAAATCAATTTGAAATATTTAAACCTCATTAGATATAGCCATCATTTAGTTGGTTTTGAAATAAAAATTATGGGGCTGGCATAGATAGCTAAAAAAGCTCAACCGTTGATATTTTTACGTCAACGCAGATTACAAATAATATTTGCGAAAAAGATAATGTTGGTATTTCTTCGCCTTGGTAATTTGCCCGCCAGATAATCACTAAGCTTGTAATTATTTCAGCTATTATCCTTAACAAAAATCGAGAATGCCTCGCACACTCAACAATAATCGATAACGCCACCTTAATGAGCGGCGTTATTTTTAATCAGTAAAATATAATTAAAGACTATATTGAGCTTGAATATACGTAAAATTATTTCGTAAACAATTTTATATAAATAGCCCTAGACCTTGAAATCTTCATCTTTAGCAAGTTTGATAAAGCAAAAATCACATGCTTTAAAAAAACTTATTTACACGGCTTCAGGCGTATAATTAGCATCAATAATAGCTTGCTTTACTTTAGCTGCATCTTGAGTTCCACTAACCGTTACAAGATGACTTGCAACATCAGCTTTTACTATTGCATTTGGCAAAGCCTCAACAATGGCATTTGTAACCGACTTAACGCAATGGCCGCAGGTCATATCAGCAACACGAAATACAATATCAGCATTTTCACTCATTTTATTCTCCTTTTATTCATATGGGTCTATATGCGACCTTCCAACGCGGCAAGGTCAAGAGGAAAAATCAAAAGGATTAATTATTTCATATAATGAGCATTGCACTAATCTTATAAATAGGCTTATTACCAATTTACCCTTTTAAACAGACTTAAATCTTAAATGGGAAGACAATTGGACATATATTTAGGAGAGGCAAAATGAGCGAACCGCGAATGTTGACGCGTTCTGATATGAAAACCTTGGGCTTATCCTCGTTGGGCGGGGCTCTCGAATTTTATGACTTTATCATTTTTGTCTTTTTTGCCAAAATCATAAGTACCGTATTTTTTAATCCAGAAATGGCGGAATGGCTAACCACCCTACTCACCTATAGTATTTTTGCTGCTGGTTATTTGGCCCGTCCCCTTGGCGGCATCATTATGGCGCATCTTGGCGACAAATTAGGCCGCAAAAAAGTTTTTGCTTTTTCTATTCTACTTATGGCTGTATCTACCCTCTGCATGGCTCTTATCCCATCCTATGCCAGCATTGGTGTTGCTGCCCCCATCTTGCTTGCAATTCTGCGCGTTTTGCAAGGTATTGCAATTGG
This sequence comes from Bartonella sp. HY761, assembly GCF_026743145.1. Taxonomy (NCBI): domain Bacteria; kingdom Pseudomonadati; phylum Pseudomonadota; class Alphaproteobacteria; order Hyphomicrobiales; family Bartonellaceae; genus Bartonella; species Bartonella sp. HY761. The sequence continues at coordinate 321,440 of NZ_CP104887.1, read as the reverse complement.
CGGCGAAATTCCTGGCGCATGGACCTTTGTGTCCGAACATGTGCCCTCGCGTTATGTCGGTTTTGCAACCGGCTTTTTAACCTCTGGCCTATCATTAGGCATATTGCTAGGCTCATTAGTTGCAACTCTTGTTAATCACCTCTTTACACCACAATTTGTAACCGATTATGGCTGGCGCGGGGCGTTTATCCTTGGTGGCATATTTGGTTTGTTAGCGGTTTGGTTACGACAATGGCTTGATGAAACCCCTATTTTTAAGCAAATGCAAAAAGCACGCAGCTTAACCAAAGAAGTGCCGCTTAAAATTGTTCTTAAAAAACATGGTGAAAGCGTTCTTATTGCGATATTGCTGACTTGGGCATTATCAGCAACTATTGTTATCTCAACCTTAATGACACCCAATTTCTTACAGCACCCACCCTATAATTATAGCGGTGATATAGCCCTTGCAGCTAATTGCGTCACTTCATTATTTTTGATTATCGCAACGCCAATAGCTGGTATTTTATGTGATCGCATTGGCAGTGGGCGCTTTTTCATCGGTGGTGGCATTTGTTTTGCCATAACCGCTTATGTATTTTATAATTATGCCGACAGCTCAACCACTTCACTCTTTATTCTATCGGCATTTTTAGGATTTTTTGCTGGCTATGTTGGTGCGGTAGCTTATGTCATGGTTAAGGCGTTTCCTGCAGCCGTGCGTTTTTCTGGCCTCGCTTTTTCCTATAATATTTCTTATGCAATTTTAGGTGGAACCATACCGGTTGTTATTTCTCTCTTTAACCGCTTAACCCCAATGGGACATGTCTGGTATTTGATCGCTATTGGTATGCTGGCCAGCGGCCTTGGGATTTATTTACTATGCCGTGGTCAAGCCCGCGAATTTGAAATTGGCGTTGAAGAAAAACCACAATAATTAGCTTTTTCTTTCAACTAATAGTAAAAACAAAAGCGGATAATAAATAATCTATTATCCGCTTTTTTAATCAAATCTACATATGAACAAGGCGCCAATAACTGCCTTAATTAAAACCTATAAAGTCTTCATCATATAAACTGCATCGTCACTATAGGTTAGAAGCTTTTGCTGCAAAGTGCTGTTCACCACTTGGGTTACAAATCCTTGCTTTAGCCAAAAAGGCGACGAGTTATTGACTGCCACCAATGACATAGAGCTATAACCCAATGCTTTTGCCTGTTGGTATAGGTTTTTTAAGCCTAACGAACCAACACCGCCAATACGTGCATCAGGTAAAATTGCAATATCATGCAAATAAAGCGTATCTGCATCTTGCGGTAAGCCATCTAATAATTGATTGAGTGGCGGAATATTATGCGCCTTCCAAGAATGAGCTAAAATATAACCGCTTGGCTTACTATCCTTTTCCAAAATATAACAGCTTTGCGGCGCCAATGCTTGCTTTTGCGCCAAAACCGCTTCATCTTCTGGATAATCAGGATGACAAATGGAGGCGACCTCGCAGATAGCTGCAAGATCGCTTTTATTCATAAAACGCCAATTAATCGACATTATGCCTCAATAGTGTTAAATTCCAACGGTTGAACGCGCTTAATACCTGCAACATTTTGCAATTCTTCGCGTACTGCCGCTGGAATTGGCGCATCAAGATAAAGCAATGCAATGGCATCACCACCTGGCTTATTACGGCCAAGGGCGAAGTTTGCAATATTAACACCATGCTTACCACAAATCAAACCAATTGTACCAATAATGCCGGGTGTATCGCTATTGGTAATATAAAGCATATGCGCACCAACTTCTGCATCAAGATTAATATCCTTTATTTGGATGAAGCGTGGCTTGCCATCAACAAAACAAGTGCCGGCAATTGATCGGGTACGCTTCGATGTGCGCACAGTTAACTTGATATAACCATCAAAAACACCTGATTTATCGCGCTTAATTTCAGAAACGATGATGCCACGCTCTTTAACCACAACTGGTGCTGAAACCATGTTAATGTCGGCCATTTGTGGACGCACTAAACCAGCAAGGGCTGCACTAATCAAAGCACGAGTATTCATAGTTGCAGTTGAACCATCAAAAAGAATTTCAACTTCCTGAATGTCTTCTTCTGTGGATTGTCCAACATAACTACCAAGCACTTCGGCAAGCTTGACAAATGGTTTTAGGCGCGGCGCTTCTTCCGCGGTAATGGCTGGCATATTGATGGCATTACTTACTGCACCTTTAACAAGATAATCAGCCATTTGCTCAGCCACTTGAATAGCAACATTTTCCTGTGCTTCTGAGGTTGAAGCACCAAGATGCGGCGTGCAAACGGTATTGTTTAACGCAAAAAGTGGATTATCAGCTGCTGGCGGCTCTTGCTCGAACACATCAATACCAGCCCCTGCAACTTGGCCAGATTTTAACGCTTCCACCAAATCTTTTTCAACAACCAGACCACCACGAGCACAATTGATAATGCGAACGCCTTTTTTCATTTTAGCAATGGCTTCTGCATCAATAATATTGCGGGTTTTGTCAGTAAGTGGCGTATGCAAGGTGATGAAATCAGCGCGGCGCAGCAAATCATCAAGCTCAACTTTTTCAACGCCCAATTCTTCGGCACGCGCTTCAGAAAGGAAGGGATCAAAAGCAATAACATGCATTTTAAGACCAATGCCGCGCGCTGCAACAATCGCACCAATATTACCGCAACCAATAATACCAAGGGTTTTACCGGTTACTTCAACACCCATGAAACGGTTTTTTTCCCATTTGCCGGCGCGAGTTGAAGCATCAGCTTCAGGCAATTCACGCGCAACAGCAAACATCATGGCAATTGCATGTTCGGCCGTGGTGATAGAATTACCAAAAGGCGTATTCATCACAATAATACCACGGCGTGAAGCTGCTGGAATATCAACATTATCAACGCCAATACCAGCACGGCCAACCACTTTAAGCTTAGTTGCTGCGTCAATAACCGCTTGGGTTACCTTCGTTGCAGAACGAATAGCAAGCCCATCATATTGACCAATAATTTCAAGTAACTTGTCTTTGTCCTTGCCAAGATCAGGCAAATAATCAACATCAACGCCGCGATCTTTAAAGATTTGTACTGCTGTTGGAGAAAGTTTATCAGATACTAATACGCGAGGTGCCATTATGGCCTCCATAATTGTCAAAATACTGCAAAGGATTATTAAGAAAGCGCTTTTACCACCATGCGCATTTCATAATTTTTCATTTTAGTTTAACTTCATCCATAAAAAAGGTGAAAGAAAACCTCATGCCTTAACAACTAATTGCAAGGCAAAACTAAAACTTCAAGAAATTTGAGATTGAAATAGAGTGGCTTCAACCACTCTATATGTTTAACTATAAGCGAATATTAGGCGCCCAACGCAGCCTTTTCGCAAGCAAAAGCCCAGTCCAACCACTGCGTTAAAGCAGCTAAATCATCAGCCTCTACCGTCGCACCGGCCCAAATGCGTAAACCCGATGGGGCATCGCGATAAGCACCAATATCATAAGCAACACCAGCCTTATCAAGACGAGTTACAATTGCTTTTGCAAAAGCTGCTTGATCATCCGCACTCAACTTTTTGATATCTTCATCAATAATGGTTAAGCACACGGATGTATTGGAACGGGTTGTTGGATCAACAGCAAGATTTGCAAGCCATGTTGATTTTTCAACAAAAGCATCAAGAACAGCAAAATTATTATCAGCACGTTCACGCAAAGCTTTTAAACCACCAAGAGATTTAGCCCATTTTAATGCATCAAGATAATCTTCAACACAGAGCATTGATGGCGTATTAATAGTTTCGCCTTTGAAAATACCTTCAATAAGCTTGCCACCCTTGGTCATGCGGAAAATTTTTGGCAATGGCCATTGTGGCACATAGCTTTCCAAGCGCTCTACTGCGCGTGGGCTAAGGATAAGAATACCGTGGGCACCTTCACCGCCAAGAACTTTTTGCCATGAAAACGTAACAACATCAAGCTTAGCAAAATCTAAATTTTGCGCAAAAGCCGCGGATGTTGCATCGCAAATGGTTAAACCTTCACGATTATCTGGAATAAAGCCAACATTGGGAACACGCACACCCGATGTTGTACCATTCCATGTAAAGACAACGTCACGATTAAAATCTACTTGTGAAAAATCTGGCAATTCGCCATATGGAGCATCAAAAATGCGGGCATCTTTTAGCTTCAATTGTTTGACCACATCTGTGACCCAACCTGAGCCGAAGCTTTCCCAAGCCAACATGTCAACACCGCGCGCACCAAGCAATGACCATAATGCCATTTCAACAGCACCAGTATCTGACGCAGGTACAATACCAATGCGATAATCAGCAGGAACTTCTAAAATTTCATGGGTGAGATCGATGGCTTCTGCCAATTTGGCCTTGCCAATTTTTGCACGATGAGAGCGACCTAAAGGTGCATCATTTAGTGCTTGTGTTGTCCAACCTGGACGCTTGGCACAAGGGCCAGAAGAAAAATTAGGATTATTCGGGCGATTACCCGGCTCATTAATATTAGTCATTTTATTCTATCCTCTCAGATAGCTCGCCTCTCGGTGGGGAGAGGTGGCCCGTTGACCTGTCTATTTCAACTTTAATTAAAAAGCAACCAGATTTTTTATAAATCAAAATTATTTTATTTTTATTTCAAGTTTGCAACAAAATACACAGTTTTATTAGGAAAAATAAATATATACTTATTAACTAACCATCACGATTAGTACAGTATGTTTTTGGCCTTTTGGGCTGATACTTATGGTGTTCAATTATACTTTACTGCGACTAATATTCGCAATCGAAAGAATAGCTAGTGCTTGGCATTGCTATATTTTGCCACTATATAAGAAAATTAAGGAGAAAATACGTGGCTATTACAATTTACATTAAACCGGGCTGTCCTTATTGCGCGAAGGCACTAGCTTTGCTTGAACAAAAGGATGTTGAATTTATCGCGATTGAAGCTGCAAGCGATCCACAAGTGCGGGCGCAAATGCGTGAGCGTGCAAATGGGCGCAATACATTTCCGCAAATATTTATTGGCGATATCCATGTCGGTGGTTGCGACGATCTTTTTGCATTGGAAGAAACTGGCAGGCTGGATGAACTTTTACAGCCTTACAAAAAAGGGAACTAACCAATGATTCGCTTCAATCTTCACTGCGACGGTGGCCACCATTTTGATGCTTGGTTTCGCTCCAATGATGATTTTGACATGCAATGTGCACGAGGTTGGGTTTCGTGCCCACAATGCGAATCAATAAAAATTGCCAAGGATCTTATGGCGCCTGCCATTTCAACTTCGCGCAAAAAAGAAAAAATGGTTGGCAATGCGCTTTCTTCACAAGAACGCGATTTACTAGCGCAATGGCGTAAAGTGTCTGAAAAAATCCGTGAGGAAGGCGATTATGTTGGTGAAAAATTTGCCGAAGAAGCCCGAAAAATTCATTATGGCGAGGCACTTGAACGCACAATTTATGGCGAAGCCGATGGCGAGGAAGTGAAATCGCTGGTGGAGGAAGGTATAGACTTGCTCCCCTTACCAACGCTTCCTGAAAAGAAAAACTAGTTTTCGGCTAAAAGCAATATTATAGTCCTCATAATATATCTGCAAATTTATAAAAACTATAAATGTCTTTTGCAAAATGCTTTGATGGGGTGAGGATGGTATGATTCAAACAATAGGCATTATTGGCGCTGGACAAATGGGCAATGGTATTGCTCATGCTTGTGCATTGGCAGGAAAATTTGTGTTGCTTCATGACCTTTCACAAGAAAAGGCAGAAGCCGCTCTTGCAACTATCAATGGCAATTTAGCAAGACAAGTAGCACTTAATAAACTATCAGAACAACAAAGACAGCATGCGCTATCTTTCATCAAAGTTTTGGATCATAAAGAACAGCTTGGATCTGCTGACATAGTTATTGAAACAGCTTTTGAAAATGAAAAAACCAAACAAGATATTTTTCATGATCTATGTCAATTTCTAAACCCACAAGCAATCATTGCCACCAATACCTCCACCATTTCGATTACAAGGCTAGCTGCTACAACCGATAGGCCCGAGCGATTCATTGGTCTTCATTTTATGAATCCCGTGCCTTTGATGAATCTTGTGGAAATCGTGCGCGGCATTGCGACTGACGACAAAACTTTCAATGCAGCAGCTCAATTCATCGCAAGCCTTGGTAAAACATCAGTTGTAACGCAAGATTTTCCAGCCTTTGTGGTCAACCGTGTTTTACTGCCGATGATTAATGAAGCAATTTATACCCTTTATGAGGGGGTTGCTAGCGTTGAAGCCATTGATAGTGCCTTGCGTCTTGGTGCTAACCACCCCATGGGGCCACTGCAACTTGCTGACTTTATAGGATTAGACACATGCCTTTCTATTATGCAAGTTTTGCATGATGGCCTATCAGATTCTAAATATCGCCCCTGCCCGCTTTTAATCAAATATGTTGAGGCTGGATGGCTCGGTCGTAAAAGCGGACGCGGTTTTTATGACTATCGTGGCGAAATACCGATACCAAGTCGCTGATAAAGTGAATATTTTAGCGATAAAGTGAAAAGAGTTCGCAATGCTTGATATTTTTGAAGTAAGCCGCGACTTCAAATTGGATGACATCAATGGCAATAGTTTAAATCTAGTCTCGAACATCGATCTGGAAGATTTTTTTAAAGTAGATTTAGCGATACAGAAACTGAACAAGGCTTTTAATATAGAGTTTTCCTATTTTGAAAATTTTATAATGAACATTTCGATGATTGAAGAATTTATTGAAATTATTAAAAATGCTTCCATTGATAAGGCAGAAAAATCAAGGTGGCTTACCCTATTAGAAACAGCCACGAAAAATGGCAACAGCTTATATTTTGTTTGTGACTAAAGTCACGATTAACATAAAAATAAAAAGGCATATTCATATCACAATGATATAAATATGCCTTTTATTTAAAGCAAATTATCGCTTAATTATTAAAGCCTACTCAAGACCAAGCTTACCGCGAAGTTCTGAAAGGTCTTCTGCAAGAGTATTTACAGCTGCTGACAGCGTGTTGCGGTCATCATCAGTAAGCTTTTCATAGCTTACATAGCCTTCACCTTCTTTGTATTTGCTGAGAATTTCATCAACAGTATCAAAGTTTTCAGTAACCTTAGTTACGAAAGCTGCATCATCCTTACCAAGGAAGCCCTTGAAAAGATCAAAAATCTTGCGTGAACCATCAAAATTACCGCGGAAATCCCAAAGGTCCGTGTGGCTATAACGGTCTTCTTCACCTGAAATCTTGGTTGCTGCAACTTCTTCCATCAAGGCAGCAGCGCCGCCAACAACGGTTTCTGGTGGGAAAGCAAGATCAGAAATACGTGCTTGCAAGTCTTTAACGTCCGTTAAAAGCTTGTCAGCTGTGCCTTGGATATCGTCAGTGCTTTTGGTTTCCCACAAAGAATATTCAATGCGGTGAAAGCCCGTGAAATTAGGATCTTTTTCTTCTTTTTCAAAATCATCAGCGCGGGCATCAATTGACTTATCAAGATCAGCAAAGAGTTCAGCGATTGGTTCAATAGCTTCATAGCTGATGCGGGTTGGTGCAAATAGTGCTTTAGCTTCGTCTACTTTGCCAGCCTTAATCGCTGCGGTAAATTTTTCGGTGTCTTCGACAAGCTTATCAACTTTTTCGCTAACATAAATCTTATATTCGGCAATCGGCGCAACAAGATCAAGCTCTGGCTCATTTGCCGCAAAAGCAGGTGTCATCAATGACATAAGACCAGCAATTGCCACAGCCTTTAAAGCCATTGTCCGCATCGGAAGTGCTTTCAAAAACATCGCTATTTCCTTTTCTATAGCTGTTCAACGAAAACGGCGGCGATTTAGTATAATCCACCACCTTTGATACAGTGATGAAAAATCCAAGCATATCAGCTAAAAAATCAATCATCACTTGTATTTATGACGATACCAATTTGAAATTGGTATCGAAAATTTGCGCATGAATGAAAAGGCGTTTAACGCAGTGGTCAAGAAAACCATACTATTAAAGCAGTTACCTTTTTCATTCATCTTAATTTATTAGCTAGCCTTTACCGCTTCCATAAGCGAACGGCCTAGCCAATCTTCATCATTTTGAACACCGGGAAGCGTGAAGAAATACCCACCACCTTCTGGCTTCAAATATTCTTCTAGCGGTTCGCCATCAAGTTGACTTTGCACATGGATAAAACCATCATGAAGGCTAGCTTGATAACAAATAAACAATAGGCCTTGATCTAATTGGCCAGACTTGGTTACGCCGTTGGAATAATTAAAAGGCCGGCGCAAAATTTGATGTTTTTCTGAGTCTGCCGTTCTTGGATTAGCGAGGCGAATATGGGCATCAAGCAATGTTACTTTACCATCAGGATCCTTAGTATAATCTGGAACATCAGATTCTTTCTTGCCATCCATCGGCGCACCACTATCACGCTTGCGGCCAAAAATGCGCTCTTGCTCTTGCAAGGGAGTGCGATCCCAGCGCTCAACAAAATTGCGGATAATGCGCACGGCTTGATAGGAGCCACCACGGGCCCATTCTGGTTCATTTTTGCGGCTGTCATTAACCCACAAAATACGATCCATCAACGCGCTATCATTGGTATCAGGATTGGCAGAACCATCACGGAAGCCTAAGAAATTACGGGCATTTTCGACTTCGCCATTTGGCAATGGGGCAATGACTGGAACACTCCCTTCTTGCATCCATTTCATCACCAATAGGTTTGATAGGTTTTTATTAATGTCACGCAATGCGTGAATAACTGTATCAATATCATTGGCACAAATTTGTATTGAAATATCTCCATGACAACGGCTCGCAACCAAAGCATCATTATGAAAGCCGGTCATTTGTTCAAGCTCCGCAGGCTTATGAGCCTTTAGCCAATCAAATTTTTCAAAGAGCGAATTGCCGAGCGCAACCGTTACCGTAAGACCATTCGGTGTAATTTCTGGCCCCAAGATACCAGAATCATAAGGCGGTAATTTATCATCACGCTCTGGATAGCTACCACCCTTGGTTAAGAAGCGGATACGGTCGGTAAGACGGCGAAACAAGTCTTCTAATTGCTCAGGTTTGCTAACAACAACATTTAATGCCGCCACAAGACCAGTTGCCGGTCGCGGGGTTAAAATACCTGCCTGATGCTCGCCATAAAAAGCGACAACATCTGATAAATTATCATTGCCCGTTGGTGCAGCTGTCACCGCACCACTTTGCGCCATATGCGTGGCTTTTGCATTATCTTGGGCAAATGCCTCATTGCCAGCCACCAAGGTCGGTGTGACTAACGCCGTTGCAGAGGCGGTTTTTAAAAACGAACGACGATTAAAAGGGCTTGATCCACTTTTGGTCATTATCTTCTACTCCATAGGATCAAGTGACAGATTTTATCCATCACCCAATCTCTTCATTTCACAGTGGTTCTTTATTGCGTGCGCATGGTAAAACCACTTATTTCAAGGGGTTTAGTGCAATATTAGCCGCACTAAAACCCTAATTTTGCTTGTAACTGCGTTAGCTGCTCCGAAAGCTTTTTCAAATCAGCTAAAAGAACTTGCTTTTTATCCGCCGCAAGTTCACCAGTTTCATTTACACCATCTTTGAAAATCGTGCTTAAAGCATCCAGATTTTGATTGATCTCGGTTTGCAATTGCGGTGCAGAATGCTGTGCAACTTCAGCCATGAGCGATGCGGTCTTTTTTATACCATCAATACTGGCCGCCATTTCGCTCGCTTCATCCTTAGCCCAAGCATTAACACCATGATCGCTTGTCAACATATCAATTAGCTTTTGGGTGATATTTTCAGCACTTGTCAGCATTTCAACCGGTGCAACCTGATTATCCTTGATGCGCTGGGAAAGATCATTGGCCGCAGTTTCTAAATCGGCCATAAATGGTGCAAGTCCTGCAGTAGAATTTTGCCCCCATAGACCATATTCAATGCGATGGAAGCCAACAAAAGCTTTGTCATTTTCACGGTTAGCAAGATATTGCGCTTGCGGATTCATTTTGGTTTCAAGATCAGAAAAACGCCCAGAGAATGTATCAAGCTTGCGATAGTGAAGACGGGCATCAAGCCATGCTTTTTTGGCCGCATCAACATCATTGGCATCAATGGCTGTTTTAAGTGATTGAAGCGCTGTAGACATGCGCTTTGCTTCTAAAATGAGATAGACGCGATACTCGGATAAAGGCTTTAAGAATTCGCGATTACCCGGCTGAGCTGCAACGGCATTTTTCCACTCATCACTTGACGTGACAACCATTTTGCCGCGCGGATTGGTTAGCAAACCGCAAGTAATTTCATATTCACCAGGTGCAAGCGTTGCCGATAGACGCGATTTAAATCCGGGTAAAATATTTTCACGCTCTGCAAGCACCATAACGCCCGATAAAATCTCCCATTCAACCGCACGCTCTGATGTGTTTTCAATTTCAAAAAAACGCTTGCCAGCAGGTACAGTCAAATTCATCGGATCGCAGCTATCGCTGCCCACTTTAACCGCAATGATATCATTAACATCGGTATCATCTGTATGATTGCTGCTTGCCCACCACAATGTTCCGGCCGCAGCAACAGCCAAAACACATGAGCCGACAAGAGCAATCACCATAGGGGTCTTATTTGTTTTTGGCGATGTCATGAAACTTACTTTCTTTAATAAACACTATTTCGTTTTTTAAGGTACTTTACCATCAAGGCACCTCATTCATCTTGCAATGGCTAGATATTAAGCGCCTACTGGCTTTTTAGGCTGCTTGCTTTCGTAAATATAAAAACCAAGAACAGGCACCAAATAGATAACGTAAATCACCACCTCACCAATGGTTGGAGCGGGATTATAGCCAAAGAGACCTGCTAAAAATGTGCCTAAAGTGCTATGATCGGAAAGGATATGCTGAATATTGAAGGCAATGTCTTGCAAACTATTCCAGATACCTGCTTCATGCAACTTATTGAGCGAACTTGCGGCAAGACCGGCTGCAACGAAAATGATAAGAACACCAGTCCAACGGAAGAAAACCCGTAAATTAAGCGAGATACTACCTTTATATAGCAAAAAGCCAATAGCACTGGCTAAGAGAACACCCAACAGCGCGCCCCATAGAGTATTGGTTTCATTGCCTTGCTGAAGAATAGCAAGCAAGAAAAACACCGCTTCCAAACCTTCACGCGCAACAGCTAAGAAAGCCATACCGACAAGAGCAAGGGTTGTGCCTTTTGAGCCTGATTTATCTTGCGAAAAAGCAGCTTCAACCGATTCCTTTAATTCACGACCAACACTTGATGCGGCCTTTTTCATCCATAATATAACCCAGGTAAGCACGCCAACCGCCAAAAAGCCCACAAAGGCTTCAAACATCTCCTGCTGTCTTTGCGGAAATTCAGCACGTAATGCCAATATCATTGCTGCAACAAAAAGTGAAAGCGCGATAGCTAAAAAAATACCAACCCAAATGGCTGGCAACCATTCACGGCGCCCCGTGCGTGTCAAATAGCCTGAAATAATAGCAACAATTAAAACAGCCTCAAGTCCTTCACGCAACATAATAAGAAAAGCAGCAAACATTAAATAAACTTTCTAAAACCAATTTTCATATAAGCATCCAATATATCCTGCTTATATTGAATGTGGTATTTTCATTTATTATTAAATTAGAGTATTTTGGTGTATATTGATAAATTTGCACCATATGCAATCACAATGCTTAGTCATACTTTATTAACCCCACGACAATAAGACATGCTAGCTTCCAACCAGCCTCTCACTTCATCGGGCTTTTTACATATGCCAAAACACGTAAAATGATAATACTAATAACATTATCTTCATAACACATATTAAAATTAAACTTAAGTATTAAACAGAAAATACTGCAAATAATTGTAACATTACACCAAAATTTTACTAATAAATTTAGAACTATTATAATCTATATTATTAAAAACATAATCCCATTATTTTAAAACCTATTATACGCTAATTACACCAAAACTAAAAACAGCAAAACTATAGCTATTTTTAATCAGAAAATGACTCACCATAACGCCACACAACCAATAATATCGACAAACAAGTTCAAAATCACAAAATCATTAGTAAAACAATTAAAACCTAAACATTTTCTAACAATGTCCAACATTCAAAACATACTAGCTTTCCCAACCATTAAGTCATTTCACAATTGAGTATTTTAAGATTTTTAATCCCATCCGTTAGCTTCATTGCAAGATAATTTACGAAATGCTAAAAATTTTAACACTTATGTCACAATTCTGCTATTAAAACTTCACCTAATAAGTCAAGTGTTCGAGTAATGTTGTTTTTGGTTTTTAACTATGGTTCTAAATGTGCGATCAAGATTTCGCCTAATTTTCATTGATAAAAGCCAAATTGAATATTACGATAGTACCAAAGTGAATAAGATATATCGATTTAAAGATCACTTTGTTATGAAAGCACTGAATAAGTTCATATTGGAAAAGCAGAAGCGATTCTACTTTTTCACCAAACACCGATTATTTATGATTAATTTAAAAAGGATCATCATTTTACCACAGATTTAGCACCAATATTTCTTTGTTATTTAGCCTCTTTGCCATTGCAATTATGCAGCAAAATGTCAAAATCCCTTTATTACCAAGCCAGTTCTTGGCACAATCACCAGCTCTTGGCACAATCAATTGGGAATATTTTGCTTCGTTGAGATAAAAAGGTTTAAAAAACGCGATAGAGAGATATATGAATGAACAATAGCATTTGTGCTTTTGCACCATTCATGGCATCAATTAATGGTAGAATGAATATTTAAATTGGCATAAAGAAAGGTCAGCGCTTTAATGGAGTATCGCCAATGCAATTGAGATCTATAGTGAAATGGTTTTTTGCCGGTTTCCTATTTCTGATTTCTGTCAATTCGGCGATGGCAGATTTACGCGTTTGTAATACAACCCAAGATATTGTTGGGGTTGCTGTTGGATATCGCTCTGATGAAGGTTGGGTTAGCGAAGGTTGGTGGCGCATTAATAAGGCAAGCTGTGAAACAGTTATTGTTGGTTCGCTTTCTTCACGCTTCTATTATCTATATGCCGAAGATGAAAGCGGTAAAAGCCGCTGGGATGGTCCTGTTACCATGTGCGGCACCGAAGCCGAATTTAAAATTCCGGGAACTAATGATTGTTTTGCCCGTGGCTTCCAGCGTTTTGGTTTTCAGGAAATTGATACACAAAACCAAAAAAACTGGATGGTGCAATTAACTGAACCAGTTACAACAAATCCTGCAATAAATAATTCATTGGTGACAGGGAGTCAAAATCCGTGAGACGCAACCGTAATGTGAAAATTCTAGCCACCCTTGGGCCTGCATCTTTTGACGAGACCGTGATTGAGCGGCTTTTCGTAGCAGGTGCCGATGTTTTCCGCATTAATATGAGCCATGCCGACCATGATACAATGCGCGCACTTGTGCAACGCATTCGAAATGTTGAAAAAAAGCAAGGTCGCCCAATCGGCATTCTTTGTGATTTACAAGGCCCTAAACTGCGTGTAGGCGCATTTGCTGACCGCGCCGTAGAATTAAAGCAAGGGCAAAATTTTACCCTTGACCGTAATGAGGCACCTGGTGACACTAATCGCGTTTATTTGCCTCATCCTGAAATCTTTGCGGCTGTAAAGCCCGGAGACCGCTTACTTATTGATGATGGTCGGCTTGAACTGGTTATCATCCAATGCGACCTTGATAAGATTGAGTGTCGCGTGGTGGCTGGCACCAAAATTTCTGATCGTAAAGGTGTGAGCCTACCTGATACATTATTGGCAGTTGGCGCGATGACTGAAAAAGATCATCGCGACCTTGCAGCTATCGTCGAGGAAGATGTCGACTGGATTGCACTATCCTTTATTCAACGTCCCGATGACATTGCCGAAGCACGCAAAATTGTCAAAGGTCGCATGTCGATCCTGTCAAAAATCGAAAAACCGCAAGCCTTGCTGCGCATTGAAGAAATCATCGATCAATCTGATGCGATCATGGTAGCACGTGGCGACCTTGGCGTTGAAATGCCGCTTGAAAGTGTCCCGGGTACCCAAATGCGGCTTATTCAAGCTTGCCGCAATGCAGGTAAGCCCGTTGTTGTTGCAACCCAAATGCTTGAATCAATGATTAGCGCCCCTGTTCCAACACGCGCAGAAGTATCTGATGTTGCAACAGCGGTTTATGAGGGTGCTGATGCAATTATGCTTTCAGCAGAATCAGCTTCCGGCCAATATCCGATTGAGGCGGTACAGACTATGGATCGCATTGCGCAAAAAATTGAACGCGATATTTTCTATAGTGGCATGATCAATGCTCAACATCCAAAACCAATGGCAACAAGTGCAGACGCTATCGCTCTTGCCACCAGACAAATTGCTGAAACACTTAACCTTGCTGCCATTGTTGCCTATACAACAACGGGCACAACTGGCATTAGAACCTCGCGTGAGCGTCCGCGCACACCTATCATTCTCTTATCACCTAAGGTTGAAACGGCACGTCGCCTTGCTATTGGTTGGGGCTTGCACTGCGTTGTCACGGAAGACGCAAAAGACCTTGATGAGGTAGTAGATCGCGCGGCAAAAATTGCTTGCCACGAGGGTTTTTGTAAAACTGGAGAGCGCATCATCATTACCGCTGGCGTTCCTTTTGGTACACCAGGCTCAACCAATATGCTGCGTATTGCCGTTGTTAATGAAGAACATAAGAATTGAATATCTACTTAAACTTAGTTTTATCAAGCGAATAATAACCTAATTATAGATTTATTATAAAAGGCATTTCTTTTATCGAAAGATAGAGAAATGCCTTTTTTGTTTAATCTTATTTTCGCCGTTAATTGTTTGATAATGGTGTTAGAAACTGCTTGGTACTAATGAATTGGATGCAAGTATTTATTTAAATAATTGGGGGACTTATGCGATTTTATTTGGCTTTTATTTTAATGACTATCGTATCGCTTGCCCAAGTACAGTTACAGGCACAGGCACAGTCTATTGATGGTTTGCGAATAGGGGACGATCAGTCGGTTTTAGAGAACTATCCAAATTTAAAACCTACAATGGTTAAATCTCGTTTTCCGATAAATATTTTTTCTGACAAGAACCTCAAAGTCACGATTAATCGAAATACCGGAAAGATAGTAAAAATCTTAAAAATTGCGCATACTAAGGGCGATACAGGCATTTTCTCAAATTTCGAATTAAAAAAAACGCGCTACAAAGATATTTTTATTAATAAAAACTTCCTTTTAAATAATTCTAACAATCAAAGAATACATTTTTTATCTAGTTTTTCTGACTTTAATGCGCCAACAACTTATCTAAACTATAGAATAACCAATGATGACAAAATGGACAACACTGTCGTAATAAGTTTTATTTTCAATAAAGATAGCTATGTAACGACAACTCCGGTTATGGACACGAATAAAATAATATTTTTCCAACCCTCCGCTTTTTATAACAAAAAGGAAGAATATGCTTGGGATAACAACGCAAAATTACAAGCCATCGCCCTAACTGATTTAGATTATATCGCCAAAACTGAAAAAGTGGAGGGTTTAGAAAATTTACCTTTACTGGACTGGCTAGAGCCAAAGGAAAACCAAGCCAAAGCATTTAAGATCTTGAAAGCCAAAGATTACTTTGTTTCAAAGATCTATAATGGTCCCAAAAAAGACCCTAGTTTTAACGGTGCTAATAGCCAATATAAGCGTTATCGAACGGCACTGACTGAAAGCTTTTCTAAATCTGATATACCAATATTTGCCGGACAATATGGTTTTGGATTTATTTACTTTGCCCCTAGCAATCATGATATGTATTTATATGACTTCCAAACCGGCAAAATTGATAAGTTTCCCTTAGGTGCACATTACACAAATCTACAGCTTATTATGCGGCAAGATTCAAATTTACTATTAGCCCGTTGGGAACAAGACAATTTTTGCAAGCGACAATATTTTTCTTATAGGCTAGAAAAATGGCATGAAGAAAGCGCGATAGAAAGCGAGGGACCAGCATGGAACTGTGCGCTTATAGACGACAAAAAATTTTTTAAATAAAGGCTTGCCGTTTAAAGATCTCGAAGCATCGCCGCCTATCATAGGATATCAACACGTGAAAAAATTTAAATTATTAATACCCTGTGGCGTGATAATTTTATTGATTTTTATTGGATATCAAACCTATCGCCATATGGCCTTGATGCCAACGCCACAATCGGATCTTTTATTTAGTGAATATGACAAAAATGTATATCATTTGGCACAAAAAATTGAAAGACATCAAGATATCGGCGAAAGCGATTTTGCAAAACTTCCGCAGGGAGCAATAAATCAACGTTATGGACAAGAAATAACTTTGCTTTTCCATGCCTTGTCGCAACGCAATATACAAGCAATTGATACGTTGATTGGTAATGGCGCGGACATAACTATGGTCGATAGACCAACAAAGCGTCATCCGATGACTTTTATGAATTACTTAGGAATGCCAGGTGGTGACGATGATGAGGCTGAAGATTTAGTATTCATCAATGAACTTATAAAAATTTATCTTAAAACTGGTGGAGATCCCAATTATATACAAACAAACAGTAATAATACTCCACTGGTTTTAGATGTTGCTATTGCTCAAAATTATGAAGGTGTTGATATTCTTGTAAAAGCTGGCGCAAATATTTGGTTGCCAAGAGAAACTGGTCTTAATTTAGTTCAATCATTAGCACTATCATCAAGTGGTAATCAAGCATTATCTAACCTTATTGATTATGGACTTCTAAACCATGCGAAAATGAGTGATATCATCAATACTATTCAATTCCTGTCTGGATATACTCAGCGCGGCGATAAAGAAAGTAATGATAAACGTATTTCTGCGATGAGAATATTAAAACGCTATCCCGAATATCAAGATGATCAATTTACTACAAGGCTATTTGGCGGCGAAATTCCATGGGCTGAAATTAAAGCTTTAAATGAATGAAGATATTAGATGTTTAGGATAGCTAGGCTTTAGGTGAGGGTTTAGACAAACTATCCAAACCCTCATACTGCCTTTAACTAAAGCAATGTACCCGTTAAAATAAGCGCGGCAATGGAAAAATAAATCACAATACCAGAAACATCGACAAGGGTGGCAACGAGTGGTGCAGAAGCACTTGCCGGATCAAATCCAACCCGCTTTAACAAGAACGGCAATAACGAGCCGGTAAGCGAACCAAAGGTAACAACAGCAATAAGCGTAAAGAAAATAGTTACAGCAATCAAGAACCAATGAGGACCATAGTCATAAAAACCAGAAAACTGCCAGACAATAATTCTTACCAAACCAATAAAACCTAAAAGCGCCCCTAAAATAAGGCCCGTTGGCAGTTCTCGAAAGAAAATTTTCCACCAATCGCGTAAGGTGACTTCACGTAACGCCAAGGCACGAATAATAAGCGAGGTTGCTTGTGAACCCGAATTACCACCAGAACTGATAATCAAAGGTATAAAAAAAACAAGAACAGACGCTTTTTTAAACTCATCGTCGAAAAATTGCAAAGCGGTCGTCGTAAACATTTCACCAATAAGCAAGATAGCTAACCAACCGCCACGCTTTTTAAACATTTCCCAAATGCTGGTTTGCATGTAAGGCTCATCAATTGCCTCCATACCACCAAATTTTTGGGCGTCCTCGCTCATATCATCGACCATAACGTCAAGAACGTCATCAACGGTGACAATACCG
The DNA here is from genome assembly GCF_026743145.1 of Bartonella sp. HY761. NCBI lineage: Bacteria > Pseudomonadati > Pseudomonadota > Alphaproteobacteria > Hyphomicrobiales > Bartonellaceae > Bartonella > Bartonella sp. HY761. The sequence continues at coordinate 303,618 of NZ_CP104887.1, read as the reverse complement.
ATAACATGTTTTTCATCATCAACCACCGGTACTGACAATAAATCATAGCGGCGGAAAAGCCTTGCCACATCATCGCGCTCGGTTAATGGCGAAATGGTAACTGGTTCCTGATGGCGGCCCGCCTCAAGGATTAATTCTGATGGTTTTGCTAAGACGAGATCACGCAATGACACATCGCGCAGTAAAATACCACTTTCAGGATCAATAACATAAGTTGTGTAAACTGTTTCACGGGTGCGCTCAACTTCACGGATAAAATTAAGGCTGCGTTCCACCGTCCAGGTGGCTGGAACGGAAATAAATTCTGTGGTCATTAAAGCACCAGCAGTATTTTCTGGATAAAGGGTCAGCGTTTTCAATTCATGACGCGTCACCGGCTCCAACATGGAAAATAGTCGTTTGCGGACCTCTTCATCCATGTCTTGGAAAACGTCAGTCGCCTCATCGGCAGACATGCCATCTAAAATATCAACTGCTAAATTGGTTGGCAGCGCTTCCATAATTTCACTGGCGCGCTGCAATTCATGCATGTCAAAAAGGTCAACAGCGTAATCAAGCGGTAAGTGGATAAATACCTCAATCGCCTCATCTATTTCTAAACTATTGATAACATCAATTGCGTCAGCATAACGCAGCCGTACAAGCTCAGTTGCAATAACTTTAGGCGCGAGAGAGGCAATGGAATCGGTTTTATTGGTAGGCTCTGTCACTTTAATATACCTCTCATTTCATCTGCATGAATATTATCACTAAATGTCTTTTATATTTTCCACGCTTTTTCAATATATTAACATTAAATTCATCGAATAGCTTATTTGATGATTTGTCTGTGTTTTTTAGACAAGTCAATAAAAGCTTTGGTGAAAACAGCCGTATTTATCAAAATCCCACTAAAAAATGACGGTAAGATTTCAACAAGTTTGGTTTTATCAATATATATGCTTTTAATCATAATTTTTTTTCTTATATTCGATAGGACTTGATATAAACAAACGCATATCTTTGATAAAATTAACCAATACAGAAATTATTGATATAGAAAAGCGATTACAATGACAAAAGATTTAAATGATCATGGTTTGAAAGCTCTTAGCCAATGGCAGGGCTTTCAGGGGCTTCCTGATTTTTCAAGCTTTAGTGATGATGATTTTAAACCTGCTTTTGACCTTGCTTTAACAAAAGCAGAAGCAGAAATTGAGGCGTTAGCCCAAAATAGCGAAGTGGCAACCGTAGAAAATTTTCTTATTCCTTTTCAACTATCTGGCAATATGCTTGACCGCGTTTCCTCTATTTTTTGGATGCGGTCGGGCGCACATTCCAATGAAGTTACCCGCGCATTAGAGCAAGATTTTGCTCCAAGATTATCGCGCTTTTCATCGCATATTTTAATGGATGAGCGCATTTTTAAAAAAATTGACCATCTTTATCAAAATCGCGAAAATTTGGGTCTAGATGAAGAAACCAAACGGGTTATTGAGGAGTCTTGGAAAGGCTTTACACGCAATGGCGCCCGCCTTGGCAGTGAAGACAAAAAACATCTTGCCAAAATCAACGAGCGGCTTGCTATGCTTGGCGCACAATTTGGTCAAAATATTTTACACGATGAAGCTGAATGGGTGCTTTTCCTTGAAAGTGACAACGATCTTGCTGGACTGCCAGATGATTTACGCGCCGCAATGCGCGAAGCCGCCAAAGAACGCGGTAAAGATAATGCCTATGCCCTTACCTTATCCCGTGCCATTATCGATCCATTTTTAACTTTTTCAAAAGTTGCCCATTTGCGTGAAAAAGCCCATGAAGCGTGGATAAAACGCGGTGAAAATAATGGTGATCATGATAATCGCGCCAATATTCGCGAAACGGTAAAGCTGCGTGATGAAAAGGCAAAGCTTTTAGGCTATCAATCCTTTGCTGATTATAAGCTTGATAATACCATGGCCAAAACGCCGCAGCATGTTATGGATCTTTTATTACCTGTTTGGCAAAAAGCAAAAGCTAAGGCTGAAGAAGAATATAGTGAGCTGCAAGATTTAGCTGCATCACAAGGCGATAATGGTGAAATCAAAGCTTCTGATTGGCGCTATTATGCTGAACAATTAAAGGCGCAAAAATTTGCCTTTGATGAGGCCGAACTTAAACCTTATTTGCAACTTGATGAAATCATCAATGCTGCATTATATACAGCCAATCGCCTCTTTGGTTTGCAATTTGAAGAAAAGAAAGGCGTGGCGCTCTGGCACAAGGACGCGCGGCTATTTATTGTTCGCGATGAAAATGGTATGGACAAAGGTCTTTTCATTGGCGATTATTTTGCGCGCTCTAGCAAGCGTTCTGGCGCATGGATGAGCGCCTTACAATCCCAGCATAAGTTAGCTGGTGGTGAAAAGCCAATTATCTATAATGTGATGAACTTTGCCCGCCCACCAGAAGGTGAGACAGCTCTTTTATCTTTAGATGATGCCCGCACCCTCTTCCATGAATTTGGTCATGCATTGCATGGGCTTTTGTCAGATGTTACTTGGCCATCGGTTTCCGGAACATCAGTATCGCGTGATTTCGTTGAGCTGCCCTCACAGCTTTATGAACATTGGTTGACGGTGCCGCAAGTTCTAGAAAAATTTGCCCGCCATTATAAGACTGGTGAAATCATCCCCGATGCATTATTACAAAAAGTGCTTGCTTCACGCACCTTCAATGCAGGTTTTGAAACCGTGGAATACACTTCATCAGCCTTGATTGATATGGCTTTCCATAAGGGCGGCGAGGTAAATGACCCATCCGCATTTGAGCAAGAGCAACTTATTGCCACGGGCCAACCAAAAGCTATTGGGCTGCGCCATCGTCCACCCCATTTTGCACATATTTTTGCAGGTGATGGCTATAGTGCCGGCTATTATTCCTATATGTGGTCAGAAGTTTTGGATGCCGATGCTTTTGAAGCTTTTGAAGAAACAGGCGATGCGTTTAACAGTGAGCTTGCTGCCCGTTTAAAGAAATATATCTATTCGGCAGGCGGTAGCAAAGATCCTGAAACTCTTTATAAAGAGTTTCGTGGGCGTATGCCAACGCCTGATGCGATGATGCGTGATCGGGGATTATGAAACGTATCATCATAGTTTTCTTGCAAAGAAAATAATTTAAAACACCAATGGTAATTAAATTTTCAACTAATTATCGCCCGATAAAACTATTTATAGGCCCTGTTTGATTTAACAGGGCCTATAAGTTAGAAAATATTATTTATTCATTTCAATAATTTGTTTACCTGTTTTACCTTGAATCTTATCTTTTAAGGCAGCTTCCATTTTAGCTTGGTCTGTTTCACCAGTTGCAATAATGTCAGCCATAATTTTTGCTACTGCTTGCTGAAACTTAACCTTGTCTTCTGCAGAAAGTTTTTCGACAACTTTTTGAGTTGATTCAGTTGCTTTTGTTGCGTCACTCATATCAATGGTAGGCTCGCTACCACATGCACTTACCATCAAAGCAACGGCTAATAGACCTAAAAATTTTTTCATTCTTTTAATCTCTTCAATAAAGGATTTAATCACACCTCATCAATAAGGTTGAATTTTTTTCTTTTTTCAAGTGAGAATAAATATAATGAACAATTATTTTTATATTTCAAATATAAATAGAATATTTTTAAATTATTCTAATAAATTCCCATTATCTATTTTGCAAAAAAACAAGTTTTAATTGCATCATTAAAAAAAGCCTATAGATTGAAAAGGCAATCTATAAGCTTTTTTGAATAATAAAGCGGTTAAATTTAAAAATCCAACCTAATTCGCTTAAAAAAAACTCTATCTACGTGTCCAGAAAAAAGCACCGGCCAAAAACCCTATCGCTGCAACAACAGCAAGTGTTGTTTTAGGATTTTCTTTCACCTTATCACGCACAATCATAGCCTGATCAGCTACTTCGTGGGCTGCCCTGCGGCCATGCTGACGCAAGCGCTCTCCAAGCTCATGGGCATCATCAAGAAGATGCATATCTTTAGATTTTTGAGTGAGAGCATTAAGCTCTTCGCGCAAATTTGTAATATGCTTTTTTAGTTTTTCAACTTCGGATTGCTCACGCTCAAAAATACTCATTGCAAACTCCTAAAATAAAATTTTTAACCTTATATATATCTGGGAAAGCACAAGGGATTTGACAAGAGCTGTTGAAACAGCAAACAATAACAAAATGGTTACCGGTTAACCGACTCGTAGAAAATTAGCTAAAATGCCTATTTTGTGTAATTTTCTCTCAAAATGAGGCATTAATTTAGCTATTTTGCAAAAAATCCTACCTAATTACGGATATTTTTGTATTTTTTAACATGAAAATAGTGCAAACTTATTGATTGAAACGACGTATCTGTTATGAACATCGCCCAACAGTGACGTACAAACAGCAAATGAAAAAATGCTATATGCTTAAATGAGCGAGCCAAATAAGCTCCAAGACACTGATGAACTATTTAAGCAATCAGGAAATTGATATTATGGATTATAATTACTTCCTTCAAGCTTTGATACAAGGGCTTGCTCTTGGTGCAATTTATGGCTTGATAGCTATTGGCTATACGATGGTTTACGGCATCTTAGGAATGATCAATTTTTCCCATGGTGATGTATTCATGGTGAGCGGTTTTATTGCTTTAATTTCGTTTATGCTGCTTGCCTTGCTACCCACAGCATTGCCCGTGGCTTTTGCGTTGGTGGTTGTGTTGCTAGTCACGATGTTTTTTACATCAGCTTGGAGCTGGACAATTGAACGCGTGGCCTACCGCCCATTACGTGGATCTTTTCGCCTAGCTCCGCTTATTACCGCTATTGGTATGTCAATTGTACTGCAAAATTTTGTACCAGTATTCCAAGGTTTGCGACCCAAAACCTTTACCGGTGAAATTTCAGGTGGTTTTCTTATCCCTGGAACAACCGTTACCCTGCAATATAAACAAATTCTTGTTGTCGCAACTACAATTATATTGCTTTCAATTTTTTCGTTTATAGTTGCCAAAACTTCGCTAGGGCGCGCTCAAAGAGCTTGCGCTCAAGATGCAAAAATGGCGTCTCTGCTCGGTATTAACGTGGATCGTACAATTTCAATAACCTTTATTATGGGTGGCGCACTTGCTGGCGTTGCCGGTGTTATTTTCTTAATCTACTATAGTACGATTTCCTTTACCGAAGGATTCATTGTCGGCATCAAAGCTTTTACTGCAGCTGTTTTAGGCGGCATCGGCTCTTTGCCGGGTGCTGTCTTAGGTGGCATTTTAATTGCGTTCATTGAAGTATTTTGGCAAGCCTATGTTGACCCTGCTTATAAGGATGCCGCCACATTTATGATTTTGATCATAGTGTTGATTTTCCTGCCCACTGGGCTTCTTGGTCGTCCAGAAGTGGAGAAAGTCTAACATGTCAGACCTATCCAATCAAAATATGTTATCAGAACGCTTTTCCAATGCTTTAAAGCAAGGTTTATTAACTGGCGGTATTGCCTTTATTCTATTTCTATTCATTATTGGTTTTAATGCCGATTATGATCTTGAAAACCAACTGGTTTTAACCCCACAAATTGGCTATTTGGTCAATTATATCGCTATTGCAGCTATTGGACGCTTTACATGGGTGCTATTTGGCGGCGGGTCACGTGGAACATATGCTGCGATCATACCAGTTCTTGCATTGTTTATTGGGTATCGTGCTTGGCTTTGGTATGTAACTGCAAGCCAAGAAGGTCTTTACGATTTTTCAGCCCAAATAAATCAATTAGCCATAATTGCTATAATACTTGCTGTTCTATTGATTTTTCTAAACATAATACGATCGTCTTCAAGATTTGGCCAAAAATCGACTGATCAGGTCTTGAGATTTATATCTAACGGCCTTTCCAAAGCAGGAGGAAAATCAGTTTCTATTCTGCTTATTCTCTATCCAATTTTAGTTATTTTCCTTATTTATATATTTGCTTATTTATCTTCGACAAGTGAGCCAAAACTAGCTGATATTTTTAAAAAATCATCGTTTTTTATCGATAATTACGGTATTTATATCCTCATCTATGTGATATTGGCTTGGGGGCTTAATATCGTTGTTGGCTTAGCTGGATTGCTTGACCTTGGATATGTCGCATTTTATGCTGTTGGCGCCTATACGGTGACATTGCTTGGCAATCACTTCGGGTTTTCTTTCTGGCTGTGTCTTCCCCTTGCAGGTATTTTGGCTGCTCTTTGGGGTATGATGCTCGGCTTTCCTGTTTTACGACTGCGCGGCGACTATCTAGCAATTGTTACATTAGCTTTTGGCGAAATTATCCGTATTGTTTTACAAAACTGGGAATCCGTTACCGGCGGCAGCAATAGCGTTAAGGTGCAATCGCAAGCTACTTTTTTTGGTATTTCTTTTGCTCGTGGCAAGGAAAGCTTTGCCGATATTTTTGGTCTCATAAATAGCCAAATTTATTTTAAAATTTTCCTTTATTATCTTGTGCTATTTTTTGTCATCGCAATGGCTATTTTTATCACTCGCTTAAAAAAATTACCTATTGGACGAGCCTGGGAAGCTTTGCGTGAAGATGAAATTGCCTGCCGTTCACTTGGTATAAATCTAGTTACAACCAAATTATCTGCTTTTGCCACAGGCGCTTTTTTCGGCGGCATTGCCGGTGCATTTTTTGCGCAACGTCAAGGCATGATTGATTATACAAGCTTCAATTTCTTAGAATCGATCATTATTCTTGCCATTGTTGTCCTTGGTGGCATGGGCTCGCTAAAGGGCATTGCAATCGCTGCTATTATTATGGTTGGCGGCGCAGAAGCTTTGCGCAGTATTCCATCGGTACAAATGGTATTTGGTCCTGGTTTTGATCCTACTCAATATCGTATGTTGTGGTTTGGTCTTGCTATGGTCTTTATTATGATTTGGCGGCCACGTGGCTTTGTAAGTGGACGCGAACCGAGTGCCTATTTAAAAGAAAAGAAAAATATTTCTGGTAATTTTACCAAAGAGGGAAATGGTTGATGAAAAATCTAACAATGTCCCAACAAGAAAAGTCAATTAATCAAGATGATATCATTCTTGATGTCCAACATTTACGCATGGTATTTGGCGGTATTATCGCCATTGATGATTTAAGCTTTAGTGCAAAACGTGGTGAAATCACAGCAGTGATTGGGCCTAATGGCGCAGGAAAAACAACCGTTTTTAACTGTATTACCGGGTTCTACCGCCCAACGGGTGGTATGGTGTCGATGCGGCAAAAAAGCGGCAAGACACTAAAATTGGAACGTCTTGCTGATTTTGAAATAACCAAAAAGGCAAAGGTTGCCCGCACATTTCAAAATATAAGACTTTTTACTGGGCTTACCGTACTTGAAAACCTGCTTGTTGCGCAGCATAACACTTTAATGCAAGCCTCTGGCTTTAGCCTTTCTGGCCTCTTAGGCCTTAAATCTTATAAAACTGCAGCAAAACACGCCCTTGATAAAGCCGCACAATGGCTTGAAAAAATTGACCTTATTGACCGCGCTGATGATCCTGCAGGTGATTTGCCTTATGGCGACCAAAGGCGCTTGGAAATTGCTCGCGCCATGTGTACAGATCCCGAGCTTTTATGTCTTGATGAGCCTGCTGCAGGATTAAATCCGCGTGAGTCGCTTGAACTTAATAAATTGCTGCTTTCAATAAGAAAAGACTACAACACCAGCATTTTGCTTATTGAACATGACATGTCCGTGGTTATGGAAATATCCGACCATGTTATCGTTCTTGAATATGGTTCAAAAATTTCGGATGGAAAACCACTGGAGGTCCAAAACGATCCTAAAGTTATTGCCGCCTATCTTGGTGTTGATGATGAAGAAATTGAAGATTTGTGGATTGATGAACAAGATACACACAGTAGTGATAAAACCGATGAACTCGTTCATAAGCTGATTGAAGAAACTGACGAGACCACGAAAGACGCAGCACGATGAAAGATAGTCAAGTAACGAATGATAAGAAACTGCTGCTCAAGGTCAATAATGTTGAGACTTTTTATGGCTCTATCCAAGCCTTAAAAAATGTTAACATTGAAGTGCATGAAGGTGAAATTGCCACCCTTATTGGTGCCAATGGCGCTGGTAAATCAACTTTGATGATGACTATATTTGGTGCGCCCAAAGCTCGCAGTGGTAGTATTATATTTGATGGTAAAGATATTACAAAATTGCCATCTCATGAAATTGCGCGTTTACGCATCGCGCAATCCCCTGAAGGAAGACGCATTTTCCAACGTATGAGCGTAATGGAAAACCTGCAAATGGGTGCAAGCCTTGATAATATGGCTTATTTTGATGAAGATGTCGAAAAAATGTTTGCACTATTTCCCCGCCTTAAAGAGCGCTTGCACCAACGCGGCGGTACACTTTCGGGCGGCGAGCAACAGATGTTGGCGATTGCACGTGCATTAATGGCAAGGCCGCGCCTTCTTTTGCTTGACGAACCCTCGCTTGGGCTTGCACCGCTTATTGCCAAGCAAATTTTCGCTGCCATTAAGGATTTAAACAAGACAACTGGTCTTACAGTGTTTTTGGTTGAACAAAATGCTTTTAGTGCGCTGCGTCTTGCTGACCGCGCCTATGTTATGGTCAATGGTGTTATTACGATGAGTGGCAGTGGCCGTGAATTATTAGAAGACCCACAAGTGCGCGCTGCGTATTTGGAAGGCGGCCATCATTAGATTTACCAATTAAAATTTGCGAAAAATAGTAAAATACCAAAGACAAGCATAAGGAGAAAACAAATGAGAGGCATTTTATTCGAGCAATCCTCGATAGTTTATTTTCTCATCATTACAGTAATATTAGGTGGCGGTGCAGCGTGGATGACTGGACGTGCTTGCGCCCTTACTTGGCGCAATATTAGCATTGCGCTTGCCTATATGGTTTTATTGGCTGTAGCCATTCGTTTTTTGCATTATGTCATTCCTTACTACGAAGCCGACAATGGAAATATCACTTATCATGCAACATTTTTATCGCTGCATTATTATTTAGTTGACCTTGTGGTTATGCTCATTTTTTGTGCCCTTGGCTATCGCCAAACACGAGTAAATCAAATGGTGCGCCAATATAGTTGGCTTTATAAAAAAACTTCCCCACTTTCCTATAGTGAAAAGTGACAACTGAACTATTAAACAAACCATTTGTTGAAATGTGAAGCGAGTCTTATTTTGGCAATATTTTTATCATTTTTAATAGCAATATTGTTTTTTAACCATAGATTAGAAAAAAACTATCGATAAAAGCGATTAATTGTAAAATCTTATTGCAAAATAACAGATTTATCGTTTTTTCTTTCTTGGTTTTTTGCTATAGCCGCACAATTATGCAGATAAATCCGGCAATGATGACCGGCCATTACAAAGGAGCATTTCCATGGCATTCTTTACTGCACTTAAACGCCGTACACTTTTAGCAATGATATTGTCACTAGGTATGGTTGGCACGACCATGTCTTCGCTTCATGCTGAAGATAAAACCACCATCAAGCTTGGCGTGATGGATGGTCAAGAAGCAGATGTCTGGAAAGTTGCTGCTGAAGTTGCTAAAAAAGATGGCCTTAATATCGAGCTTGTTATGTTCGATGATTATGCTATTCCAAATGAAGCTGTTAATGGCGGTGATTTAGATGCCAATGCGTTTCAACATACGCCTTACCTTGACGCGCAGATTGCGCAACGCGGCTATAAACTAACTATCGCAGGTGATACTGCTTTATTTCCAATGGGTGTATATTCGCGCAAGTTCAAAAACCTTGACGAATTAAAGGAAGGTGCCAGCGTTGGTATTCCTGATGACCCATCAAATGAGGGGCGTGCGTTACTCGTGCTTGCCCAACATGGCTTGATTACTCTTGATGACCCTAAAAATATTTTAGCAACGCCAAACAACATCAAAGACAATCCAAAAAAATTGAAATTTGTTGAAATGGATGCAGGTATGCTTGGCCGTTCTATCGCAGATTTAGATATTGCTGTGGTTAACACAAATTGGGCTTTAGTGTCTGGTCTTGATGGCGCAAAAGATGGTATTGCGTGGGAGAAGCCAGAAAATAACCCATATACCAATATTATTGTTGTACGCACTGCCGATAAGGATGAACCTTGGGTTAAAAAACTAGTCGCTGCTTATCACAGCGAACAAGCGCGCGCTGAACTTAAGCGCATCTTTGGTATCAATTACGCAACGACGTGGTAATGACATTACAAACAACCCCAGTTTTAGAACTGAAGCACATCCGTCGCCATTTTGCACAAACGGCGGCGGTTGATGATATTTCATTGACAGTTAATAGAGGCGAAATCCTTGGTATAATTGGCCGTAGTGGCGCTGGAAAATCAACCCTTATTCGTTGTTTCAATGGTCTTGAGACCATTGATCAAGGGCATATCTATTTTGAAGGGCAAGATATTTCCAAATTGAGCGACAATGAATGGCGTAAAATTCGCCAAAAAATCGGCATGATTTTTCAACATTTTAATTTATTATCTTCCAAGACAATTATTGAAAATGTTGCATTACCGCTGAAATTTTCTGGCATGAATAGCAAACAACGTTTTGCTCGCGCTAATGAATTGCTAGAACTTGTTGGACTTGCTGATAAAGCTACAATGTATCCGGTGCAATTATCCGGCGGCCAAAAGCAGCGCGTTGGTATTGCCCGCGCACTTGCAGGTAATCCTCGCATCTTATTATCCGATGAGGCAACCTCTGCCCTTGATCCTGAAACAACCCAATCAATCCTTGAGCTTTTGCGCGAAATTAATCGCAAAATGCAACTTACTATTATTCTCATCACCCATGAAATGGAAGTTGTTCGCTCTATAGCTGATCGCCTTATTGTACTTGATCGCGGAAAAATAGTAGAACAAGGCTTTGTCAAAGATATTTTTGCTCGCCCACAAAATGCAACGACACAATCTCTTTTACAAGTCATAACGCCACAATTACCAAGCAGCATTGCGGCTAAATTACATCAAACCCGTGGAGACGATGCGATTATAGAATTGCATATTTCCGGTGATGAAGCGCGCAAACCGTTTTTCAATAATCTTGCCAATGACACTGGCATGGTCACCCGCATTTTGCAAGGTGGTATTGATACAATTCAAGATGAGCCTATAGGCCTTTTCTTCATTGCAGCGGATGCAAAAGATAAAAATCGACTTAGCCTTGCCATGAATTGGTTAAAGCAAAGAGCAGACCATTGCGAGGTTTTGGGCTATGTTTAATAGTGAAAATATTTCGATTATTTATGACGAAGTTCCTAAAGCCATTCTTGATACCTTTTGGATGACTGGTTGGTCAGGTCTATTTGTGCTTTTATTTGGGCTACCGCTTGGACTTTATCTTTATGTGACAAGTAAGGATGGTCTTTTTGAAAATGCTTGGCTTAATCGACCCGTGAGTGCTCTTGTCGATGCGGTAAGAGCCATTCCTTGGATAATTCTATTTGTTTACTTGATGCCTGTATCGCGGTTTGTTGTAGGTAAGCCATTTGGTAATGAAGCAACTATTTTCGTGCTTGCCATATCAGCAATACCATTTTACGCAAGAATGGCCGAGCTGTCATTCCGCAATATTGATAAAGGCCTTATTGATGCAATACGCTCGATGGGCGCAACACGTATGCAGCTTATCCGTGAAGTGATCATTCCAGAATCAAAATCTAGCTTGATTACCGGCCTTACTGTTACAATCATTGCTATTATTAGCGCCAGTGCTATTACTGGCTTTGTTGGCGGTAATGGTTTGGGTAGAATTGCCATTAGTTATGGTTATAAACGCGATATGAGTGACGTTATGACGGTTGTAGTCGCTATACTCATTGCATTGAATGTAGCCGTGCAGTGGTTTGGTGATCATCTTTCGCGCAAATATGATCATAGCAAACGTTAAAGCTGCAAAAAGGCTTTTACCAAATTTAAAATGCATTGAACATTATTGCTATAAACATGCTTTGTTGCAGTTTAATTATTAAGCAATAAAAACCAATTACCCTATTTTGGGTAATTGGTTTGATTAGACAGCCAATAATAAGGCCTATTTGCCAACACGTGCTTGTAAATGGGCAGGATAACGCGCGCCAACAACTTCAATCGCATCAAGAGCGGTTTTAATATCGCTTAAGGCTGCGGGGGATAATACAACGTCAACCGCTTTAATATTTTCCTCAAGGCGCGATATTTTTGTTGTACCGGGTATAGGTGCAATCCAAGGTTTTTGGGCTAGTAACCATGCAAGGGCGATTTGCGCGGGTGTGGCATTATGATCTTGTGCAATTTTTTGAATAGCATCAAGCAATCCTTGGTTGGCTTCCATAGCTTCCTTGGCAAAACGCGGTACCGATAAGCGGAAATCATTTTCTTTAAGATCATCTGGTGAATTGAGTTTGCCAGTTAAAAAGCCTTTGCCTAATGGGCTAAAAGGTACAAAGCCAATTTCTAGCTCCTCTAATAATGGAATGATCTCATTTTCTGGTTCACGCCACCACATGGAATATTCGCTTTGTAATGCGGTTACTTCTTGCACCATATGGGCGCGGCGTATGGTTTCACATCCTGCTTCGGAAAGACCAAAATGGCGCACTTTGCCTTGTGCAATTAAGTCTTTTACTGTGCCGGCAACATCTTCAATCGGCACATTGGGGTCAACACGATGCTGGTAATAAAGATCAATATAATCAGTTCTTAAACGCTTTAATGACTGTTCAACCACGCGCTTAATATGTTCTGGCCGACTATCCATATTTTGTAAAGCATTGGCATTTTCAGTATCAAAGCCGAATTTAGTGGCAATGACTACATCTTCACGAAATGGTTGCAAGGCTTCGCCAACAACATCTTCATTCAAAAATGGCCCATAAATTTCGGCGGTGTCAAAAAAACGGACGCCTTTGTCATAAGCTGTACGAATAAGTTTGATGGCCTCTGCTCTATCGGTGGCAGGACCATAGCCAAAGCTTAAACCCATACAACCAAGACCAAGGGCCGAAACCTCTAATCGACTTTTTCCTAAATAGCGCTTTTGCATGATTTTCTCCAATGAGGTTGGTGCAGTTTTATTTTTAGCTGCTCTATGACTAAGATATAAATGATGCTATAATTAATTATAATAGGGTATAATTGGATAAAGCTTATAAGGCGTACTTATTAATATGGAAAATTTAAATGACCTTGTGGCCTTCATTGCTGTTGCTCATGAGAAAAGCTTTACTAAAGCCGCCGCAAAGCTTGGAGTATCGCAATCGGCGCTTAGTCAAACAATACGTAATCTTGAAGAGCGATTAGGGATTAGATTGCTTATGCGCACCACACGCAGCGTATCACCAAGCGAAGCAGGAGAAAAATTATTGGCAACCTTGGTGCCACGTTTTGACGATATTGAACAAGAGCTTAATAATATAAAGCAAATGCGCGATAAACCAAGCGGTACAATTCGAATTTCAGCCGGTGAGCATCCAGCAATGACAATCTTGCAGCCGGCGATAACAGCATTTTTAAAAAAATATCCTGATATTAAAATAGAGCTCGTTGTTGACAATAGCTTTATTGACATCGTTCGAGATCGCTTTGATGCTGGTGTGCGTTTTGGAGAAGCGATTGATCAAGATATGGTAGCGGTTAAAATCGGCCCAAAACAACGCATGGCAATTGTTGCAACACAGCAATATTTTGAAACCTATGGCAAACCTGTTACCCCGCGCGAGCTTGTCCACCATAATTGCATTAATATGCGCTCAGCAACAACGGGCGGCTTTTTTCAATGGGAATTTGAAAAAAATGGTCGCGCTTTAAATGTTCATATTGATGGTCAACTAACTTTAAGCCAATTGCAGTTGCGGGTAAATGCTGCACTCGATGGCGCAGGCCTTGTTTATATTCCTGAAGATCTCGTATTGGAATTTATTGAGCAAAAGCGGCTTATTCGAGTATTAGATGATTGGTGTGAGCCATTTGAGGGCTATTACCTTTATTATCCTAGCAAGCGTCAGCATATGCAGGCCTTTAATCTTTTTATCGACCATATTCGTTATCGTCGCAGATAATAATAATTGATTTTACCTAAAAAAACGGCAGCCTTTGGTTTAAGGCTGCCGCTTTTTTTAATGATTGTTTTTATAAAAAGTTAAATTGCTTATGATGCAACTGCATCAGGGGCAGTTTTGCGGTCAAGAGTTGCATGAAGCTGTTCTTGATCCAAAGCGTTTTCCCATTTGGCAACAACAACACAAGCAACGGCGTTACCAGTAAAATTGGTAAGCGCACGGCATTCTGACATGAAGCGATCAATACCAAGAATAAGGCCAAGACCTTCAGCAGGAATGGTTGGGAACATGGCAATCGTTGCAGCTAGGGTAACAAAGCCAGCACCAGATACACCAGCCGCACCCTTTGATGACACCATAGCAACCCCCAAAAGAGCAAGCTGATGCCAAATGTCAACAGGAACACCATAGGCTTGAATGATAAATAAAGCAGCCAAAGTCATATAAATATTGGTGCCGTCAAGGTTAAACGAATAACCCGTTGGTACAACCAATCCAACCACTGATTTTTTTGCGCCAGCTTTTTCCATTTTATCCATTAGAGATGGAAGTGCCGATTCCGATGACGATGTGCCAAGAATAAGTAAAAGCTCATCTTTGATATAGCGCACAAGCTTGAAAATTGAAAAGCCATTATAGCGGCAGACAGCACCAAGAATGATGACAACAAATAAAACCGAAGTTAAATAAAATAATAAAATTAGATAGCCAAGGCGGAAAATAGCCTCTGACCCATATGCACCTGCAGTAAAGGCGATAGCACCAAATGCACCGATTGGCGCAGCGCGCATGATGATTGAAACTAGTTTGAAAACAGGTGGTATAAGGTTTTGGCAAAACGTAAGAATGGGCTTGCCGCGCTCGCCAATTGATGCAAGCGAAATACCAAATAAAATAGCAACCAAAAGAACTTGTAGTAAATTGCCTTCAGTAAATGCCGATACTAATGTTTTAGGCACTATGCTTTTAAAAAAATCAATAATTGAAATACTTTGCGCATCGGCCGCATATTTTAATGCTTTAACTTTATCAGCATCTGAAATGGCGGTTGGAAAGTTATGACCTGGCTGGAACACATTAGCGACAATTAAGCCTATGATCAAAGCAAGGGTAGAAAAAGTTAAAAAGTAAATGAAAGCTTTACCAGCAACCCGCCCCACACTCGCAAGATTGCTCATGCCAGCAATACCAACAACAATGGTTAAGAAGATAACGGGAGCAATGATCATTTTAATCAAAGCAATAAATACAGTGCCTAATGGTTCGAGTGATTTGCCAAGATCTGGCCATTTAAGACCAATTGCAATACCAAGAGCAATAGCAAAAACCACTTGAACATAAAGATGGTTGTATATTTTCGGCTTTGGTTTTGTTGAAACTAGATGTTCAATTTCAATTGCCATATAAATCTCCTCATCCAACTGAAATGCAAAATTTTCCTCAATTGACATTTTTATCAATAAAATACAAGAAAAAAGCAATTTGATCAAAAGTCGCATAGCAGCTTATTGATTGAAATCAAATTTTATCCATTATTTCGCCACTTATTCGCCATGAATAATGTGGACAACATCGCTTGGTGGGCCGCTATTCACGGCTGTCAGTAAATCGGGGCTAGAATTATTGATCTATCTTATACTCTTATTTGCGTTCTGGCTATTCATCGGCTTTAAACGCACCAACCAATTGCCTGTGCCTTTTTATAAGCGGTTTGTATTGATTATCGGCTGGTTAGTCTTTGCAATTTTGACACTTGGCCTATTATTGCCGTATGTTTTAAATCCCTTTCCCGATCAGCCGTGGTCTCGCCTCTTTATTTTAGTCTTTTGCGCTTTAATGGCATACCTTGTCTTACTGCTTTATTTGGAAGCGCGGTGTTTAACCCTTAAACCACGCATAACAAGAGAGTTCATCCGCGACATAATGCTTGTTGTAAGTTTACCATGCATTGTTCTTTATATTGGCTTTTATATTTTCTTATTTTTACCTACTTATCATAAAATTGACAATCAACTGGTGGCGCAGCCAATTGTTGACAAACTGGGCAAACCTTTGTCTTTTGATCAATTTTTAAGTGTTTATCAGCAAAGCTATTCGTCACTGGCCCCTTTAGATCTATATCGGGCACAGTTCGTATCATCGGAAACAACTGATTTTATGGACAATAATGATCTTGATATTTCTGGAAGCAATGTCGAGGCATTTCATGCAATGCTGAAAGTCATAGATGAAAAACTTTCTTTTCATTATTTCTTATTAACTTTCATTATATTCTTTTGGTTGTGGGGCATAAGTTTTTATCAGGCGATTTCAAGAAATTGGCGCCGCGATTATGATGGCAGTTTTATTTATGAATGACTTTTTCTTCGTAAATGTCAGTCAGTAAAATCTTCAAATTTTTTTAAATTACCGCTTTTGTATTTTTCATAAACGTCTTCAACATCTACTCTTGCCATTTGAACTATTTTATTCAAGTTCATCATATGAACTGATTGGCCATTTTCCTCATCAATAGTATTTTGAAAAGTACAAAAATCGTTATCTGTAATAAAAATAGTGCTGCTACCCTCATAAATATATTCCTTTGAATTTTCATCAATAATAGCTGGAGGAATAAAATAGTTTACAAAGACAACAATAGATGTTTTGTCACCCTTCACGCCTGTTACATTTATGCAATAATATGATGCACACCCGGCATAGCTAAATTTAAGGCGCTGTTTTTCATTTGCTTCCAGATAGATGTCTGTATTTGTAGTTTCACTATTTTCAGCAATAATCTGCCCTTTAAAAAGCCAACGGCTCAGCATGACATCATCATAAAAGGCTAGTCGTTCATGGTCAGTGCATTCACGGCTTTTGGCACATGGGGCAATAATGCTAAAGGTAAAAAAGGAAATTGAAAGAATTATCGCTGTTAAAATTTTACGCATAGATGCATCCCCTAAATACCTATCCTTTTGAGGATAACAATTAGGACCCAAATAACAAGCGGTATAAAATTCACTTTAAAAAAAATTAAGTCTTTTTAACTGGTTTTGAACCAAATAATTCATTGAGAATAATCAGCACAGCGCCAATGGTGATAAAAGCATCTGCGGCGTTAAAAACTGCAAAAGACCAGCCATAGGCATAAACAAGAATATAATCCACCACGTAATGAAAACGCACACGGTCGATTAAATTGCCAAAGGCACCACCGAGCACCAGCAAATAACCAATATTAGCGAGCTGTTTATTCTTATCGCCCTTCAGCCATAAAAATATAACGAAAATAATAACCACAATAGTTAAGGCAATAAGCCCCCAATCATGGAAAGATGCCAACATTGAAAAAGCAATACCAGTATTTTGCGTGTAAAAAAGCTTTAAAAACGGCAAAACATCAATAGCTTGATAAAGCTCCATATGGGTGACGACAAGATGTTTTATCACTTGATCAAGCGCGACTAAAATGGCGACAAAAATTATCCCACCCCATAATGCTGATTTCTTCATGCTATACGCTCATCCAATACCAAAACATTGCGGCGCATTTCATAAAGCATTACCGCCGTTGCCACCGCAAGATTTAACGAATCTGCACGTCCTGCTTGTGGGATACGTGCAAGCTTATCGCAGCTTTGAGCAAGACTGTCGGGCAATCCTTGTTGCTCATTGCCCATCATTAACATGATTGGCCCCTTTTTATAGGAAATAGTGCGATAATCCACCGAGCCTTTTAAATGGGTGCCGATAATGTCGCCATTAAAGCTTTTGCGCCAATTAAGAAATTCTGGCTCTTTAGCACGATAAAGCGGTACTGAGAAAATTGATCCCATAGTCGCACGCACTGTCTCCAAAGAATAAGCATCGGTTGTATCACCAATTAAGACGATACCACGTGCCCCAACTGCATCGGCAGTACGAATAATTGTGCCAAGATTGCCAGGATCGCGGACACGGTCAAGAGCAATATAGAGATCATCACGGCCAGCTTTCAACTGATCTAATGGCTGCCATTTTTGTTCAAAAACACCAATAACCGTTTGCGGATTTTCACGCCGCGTAATTGATGTTATAACCTTGTCATTTGCTTCAATAACAAGTCCGCCACTTGCAACGGTGCGTGCTGCCACTTTTTCAATCGCTGGATTACCAAGCCCAGATTTTGCAAATACCAATGTGCGAATTTGCCAACCCTGTTCAAGCGCATCAATAACCAGTTTCAAGCCTTCAGCTATGAAAATACCTTCACGGTCGCGGAATTTTTTCAAAGAAAGCGCTTTTAAATCCTTGATAATTGGATTGGCAAGGCTGGTAATTTCTTTTACTTGTCCGGTTCTTGGTCTTGAATTATTCATCATGCAATCCAACGGCTAAATAATGAGGTTGATAGGGCGCGTTTTGCCTGTTCTTCACGTAAAATAAGCTCACCTGATTGAACTTCGCCTTTAAGTCCGCGAAAACGGTCGCGCATTAATTCATGAATCGCATAAAATGACGCACGGATGGAATAGGCAGTGAGTACGACAGCCAAAGGTCTATCAGATAAAATATCGCGACAACCCGCAACCATTTGCGGTAAATGGTCAAATAATTGCCAAACCTCGCCATGTGGCCCACGGCCATAAGCCGGTGGATCCAGCAATATAATATCATAGGTCTTGCCGCGCCTTGCTTCACGCTCGACAAATTTCATCGCATCTTCACAAATCCAACGGATTGGCTTGTCATTAAGACCGGCAACTTCTTGATTTTCGCGTGCCCAACCAATGGCTTTTTTTGACGCATCGACATGAGTAACCTCAGCGCCGGCGCGTGCGGCAATTAATGAGGCAACCCCCGTATAGCCAAATAGATTAAGCACTTTTACTGGCCGTTTAGCATCAATAATCTGCTGCTCCATAAAACGCCAATGGGCATCTTGTTCAGGAAAAACACCAACGTGGCGAAATGACGTGAAACGGCCTAAAAATGGCATACCATTCCATGCCATAGGCCATGTTTCACCAAGTGGGGTTTTGGGAAAATTCCACCGCCCCAAACCTTCTTCATCGGTATTGCCGGTAAAAATGGCGTCGGCTTGTTCCCATTCCTTGATATCAAGGCTTGGCTGCCAAAGGGCTTGGCCTTCAGGGCGGATAATCTTATAAGGACCATAACGCTCAAGCTTTAAACCATGGCCACTATCCAGCAATGCGTAATCATTATCGGCAAGGGTTTCAAGAATAAGCGGTGCACTTCCTAATGGTCGCTCACCTTCCACCTTGGCAATCTCTATGTTGGATAATGCATTAAAGAGTGTTGCTTTATCAAATGGCAGTGCGGTAGTGGTTGCGCTGTCACCACTCTCGACAGGCTTTTCTGCTCGTCTCGGCTTACCGCTATGTGATTGGTTCTTATTATCCTCACTAAAGCTAGCCTGATCGCGTCTATCGCGGGGCTTTTGTTGGCCATTTTGAAAAGACCTTGCTTTTGCAGATGAATTGGCCTGTGAGGGACGTTGTTTATCCCAAGATTTTGGCTTATCTTTTGCCACTTTTTGCTTTTCCATTGATGGTCGGGCTTTTTTAGATTTCACCAGAATATTGCCTGTAATTGGATGGTTAAAAACTTATTTAAAATGAATGATGCGGGCATAGGCCCGCATGATAGTTTAACGTCAATAAAAGCCAGATTATGTCTAAGCCAAAGCGCTTACTTTAAATACTCGTTAAATAGCAAAAATATGTTCAACACTGCCTATCTGCGACTATATTTTATGACTTAACAGCAATATCGAGATCATGATTGCGATTTTTTGCCTTTTGTGCTGCTAATTCATTTTGGCATTCATGCAAGGCTTTGCGGTATTTATGCTGTTCAAACCAAACTGCAAACCCACCAATGATCATACCGATAATTAAGAACAAAAATAGCCAGATAAAAAATGGCAAAGTAAAATGCCAAGTAGTGCTATCAAAAGGGTTAAGCGCCAATGTGGCGGCAGCTCGATTGGCAACCATAAAGGCCACAACAATAATGGCTAATGGAATAAGGATAATTGCTGCTATGATACGTTTAAAAGTCATTCGTCTTCGCTATTCAAACGGTCGCGTAATTCTTTACCAGTTTTAAAAAATGGAACCCATTTTTCTTCAACTTCAACAGCGTCGCCGGTACGCGGATTGCGCCCCACACGTGATGGGCGATTTTTTACGGAAAAAGCACCAAAGCCTCTTAGTTCGACGCGGTTTCCTTCAGCTAAGGCATCGGAAATTTCGTTAAACACTGTGCTGACAATGTTTTCAACATCGCGCTGGAAAAGATGCGGGTTACGGCTGGCAATGATTTGCACGAGTTCCGATTTTATCACAATTAATCTCCGTTTCAGCGAATTATAATATTCATGTTATTTTAGCATAAATGCTTAAGTAAAATGTAGGTGTTTCAGTCTAATTTTTTTGTACGATCATGGCCCGGCATCAACTTGCCAAATATCACATTAATGTGAATCAGCAATTTAACCAATGAATAATTTTGTATGTTTCTTTTAAAACAATTTGCCGGCACTGTGAAGTACCTGAATTAAAAACCACAAAAAGTAACAGCTTTACAGCAATTTAAACTGCAAAAATTTAAAAATATTTTCGAGATGATCCACTTACATAAATTGATAAACTATTTTGTATTCAAAACAAAATAAACTTTGCGGATGACTTATGAAGACAAGGTGTTTATCCGTCAATGCCTTTATTAAAATTTTGATATATTTCGTCAATATTTTCTAATGTTCAATGAATGCAACGCTTGATAAATTGACAAAAGTCAAACAGCTTGCCAAATCTGAGCAAACTGTCTAAGCAATCGAAGCATCGTAAAATATGATTTAGCTTTTACAAAGAAAATGTATTGCCAAGATAGAGGCGACGCACGTCAGCATTTGCCACGATCTCGTCAGGAGAACCATGAGTGAGCACTTGACCTGAATGAATAATATAAGCGCGATCAACCAACCCCAATGTTTCTCTCACATTGTGATCAGTAATCAAAACGCCAATACCACGGCGCGTTAAATGACGGACCAATTGTTGGATATCAGAAATTGCGATCGGATCAATACCGGCAAAAGGCTCATCCAACAGCATGAAGTTCGGCTTTGAAGCTAACGCACGCGCGATCTCAAGACGGCGTCTTTCACCACCTGACAAGGAAATTGCTTGGGATTTTCGCAAATGCGAGATTTTAAATTCATCAAGCAATTCGTCTAATTGCAGTGCCCGCTTTTTCTTGTCTTTTTCAACAACTTCCAAAACGGCTTTAATGTTATTTTCAACACTCAACCCTCTAAAAATCGATGCTTCTTGAGGCAAATAGCCAATGCCCAATCGAGCGCGACGATACATGGGCATGGTGGTAACGTCAAAGCCATCAATTTCTATTGAGCCACCATCCGCAGGAACAAGACCAGTTACCATATAAAAGCAAGTAGTTTTACCTGCACCATTAGGTCCTAAAATGCCAACAGCTTCGCCGGCGCGCACACCAAAAGATACATCACTTACAACCGCGCGCCCACGATAGGTTTTACTCAAATTACGCGCAATCAGTGTGCCTTTATAGCGATTAACGCTGGCGTTATCTGCTTGGTCAACGGGCTCATCACTGCGTTCGATTTCGATTGTTTCTTCAACAATTTGCTGCATTACTATAACTTTATTCCGCGCGGTTCATGATAACAGAGACACGGCCTTTTTTCTGTTGATTGGAACAGCTTTCGAGAAAAGCCTTGCCGCTATCCATATGGGCAGTTAATTTGCAACCGGTCGCAACATTATCACCATCGGTTAGAACAACATTGCTACCCGTTAAAATCATAACATTGGTTTTACCATTAAAAGCACCTTGATCACCCGTCGCGATTTGCGTGCCTTGCTTGATATAGACCTTGTTTGACACTTCCATTTTTTCAATGCCGCTCGATCCAAGTCCACCGCTTGCTGCTTGCTGTGGCTTTGTACCATCGGGCTTAGCGTAATAGACAATCATTTTACCAGCTTTAAGCAAGCGATCACCTTGGATAACCGTGACATTGCCGGTAAATACAGCAAGGCCTTCTTTGTCGCGCATTTCAAGGTTGTCAGCATCAATCTTTATAGGTTCTTTGCCACCAGACAGATTAAGACCAAAATTAGCTTGCTGCGCCATTGCAGCTGGCGCAAGCGTAAAAAGACATCCCACAATTAGAGCCAAACGACCCAGGTGATGACGAGTGCAAATATTCAGCATTCTTTGACGCTCCTTCACTGGGCACGAACCACCCATATTTTGATGTTCCATAACTTGGTGTTCCATAACATAGTGTTATTGTGTTTTATTACCTGCTTCTTGCGGCGCAATAACCAGTTGGACTCTGCCGTTGAATATAAAGACCTGTCCATTTTCTTTAATACTTAAACTATCAGCCGTCAAATGTTCTCTGTCGCGAATTATTTCCACTGATTCATTTGTGGTTAATTGGCTTGTTTCAATGTTGATATCCGCTGACTTAAAACTAGCATTGACACCATCACTGGTTGTAACCGTAAAAGGTTTTTCAAGCACCATACGACCATTAATATTATCATAAATCCCACCAATGGCAGATACCTCAGCTTCGGCCCGTTCGCCAAGTGGCATTTTAGCGGTAATATCTTCAAGCTCAATCAGGCCCGGTTTTAGTGGATCTTGCACTGCGCGACTAGCATTGAATGAGTAAGGCTTTTGGCTTTTTGAATAGCCTTCAATTTTTGGGCTAGTCATGACAAGTTTGTCGTTGCCATCAGTATTAAGCGCAACAACATCCGCTGTTGGGCGGGCGGCAAAAAATGTAAACCATGCAAAAACCGCAGCAATCATCACAGCAATAATCGGTAAAAGAATTTTAATAAATTTTACCCTACTGGAATGCTTCATAGCTGCCAAAAAGACACTATCCTTTTTGACACTTGTTGAAAAAATACTGCTATCGCTATTTTGACGATCGTCCACGCGGTCCTCTTACATATTAATTTTTTATATTATGATATAATAATTATAATCTCTTTAACAAGGAATTATTAATTGCTCATGCTCCATATTAATAATTCACTCAATTAAACCTTTCTTTATATTTATAGTTAGCGCCCCTATTATCAATAGTGCTCTGCCAAACAGCAAGGGATAAATTTGGGGCATAAGCCAATGCTATTCTCGTAACGCTCATGTAACAATAAAAACTTGAAACTATATTAATATGAATAATGTTCTTGCTAGAATTGTATAACACAAAAGCGGTATTTTTGTGTGATAAATTAATTGAAATTTAAAGATCAATAATGATGGATAGGATTCATTCTACACGCCTATATATGCGAAATTTTTATCTTCGCCTCATTCCATATTTTGATTTTTACTGCTGCTATTTTAAAAACTTGTATAAAATTTAGAGATATTTTTTAAAAATCAGCTCATTTTTTTCAAAATATGAATCAAAAACAAGCACAGCCCATAACTATAGCTTTACCATTTCAATTTCTGGAGTGAGTGGTGTATAAACACGGTAATGTAAATATATTTTGTACAATCCATATATTGTTTTTAAATATCATAAATTACAATGAGGGCAAAAATGAATATTACTACACGTAAAATGGTCCTTGCAGATTGCGAGCATGTGGCACCATTATTGCAAAAAAATGCCCAATCCAATCATGGTGGGCTTTTTGGCGAATATCCACTAAAAAAAGTTGAAGGCATGTTCAAAACCAGCCTAAACACAGTTATCGCGCAAGAAAGTGATAAGGTTGCCGGTGTTGTTTTTAGTTTCTCGGTAAGTTCTGAAAGCTTGCCACCTGTTGCTAAAAAAATTGTAGAGCTTTATCCTAATTTAACCCAAGATGATTGGTTCTACGGTCCTGTTTGTATTGACGAAAATTATCGTGGCCAAGGACTTCTTGCCAAATTATGCGACAAGATTTGCTCTTTAAATACGGGAAAGCCTATAGCATTTATTAATCTTGACAATATTGCGTCATTAAAAGCCCACGAAAAGATAGGTTTTAGTGAAGCAGGACGTTTCACATTGGACAATGTTGATTGGCTTGTATTGGTAAAAGAGGATCCTTTCCAAGAGTAAAAATAAGTCCTGCGTTTAGTTTAACCCCTCAAAAATACGATTTTTTAAATAAAAAGCGCCGTTTGAGAACAGCGCTTTTAAAAGCTAAACACTGTATTTCCAAAATTCAACCCAGTTATTTTTGCTTATTTATCACTTTCAGCTGCTTCACTCCACTTACCCAATGAAGCAAGGGAGTTCATTTTGGCGCGGTGGGTAAAGGCGTTTTGACCAGCAAACACATTTTGCGCCTTTCCATCCCAAGCTTTAATTGCTGCTGCTTGCAAAGCGCGACCATACGAAAAACTAAGTGGCCAAGGTAAATTTCCAATTGCATTCATGGCATTAAGATGGGCTGTGGCCTCAACGTCACCCTGCCCGCCTGATAAAAACGCAATACCTGCAACGCTCGCTGGCACGGTTTCTTTAAGACACTGCACGGTTTTTTGCGCAACATCTTCAACCGATGCTTTACGGGCTTTTTTGCCATCAATAATCATATTAGGTTTTAATATCATACCATCTAAGGCAATATTTGCGTCATTTAAAGCGATGAAAACTTGTTGAAGTACAAATTTGGTTACTTCATAGCAGCGTTCAATCGAGTGATCCCCCGGCACGCCATCCATGAGCACTTCTGGCTCGACGATTGGTACTATATTATTTTCTTGGCAAAGTGCTGCATAGCGTGCCAAAGCTTGTGCATTTTGTAACACTGCTCCACGACTTGGTAGGCTTTTGCAATCTATAGCAATTACCGCTCGCCATTTGGCAAAGCGCGCGCCCAATTGATAATATTCTTGCAAGCGATTGCGTAAACCATCCAGCCCTTCGGTAATCGTTTCATTGGCAAAAAGTGCGAGTGACTTTGCCCCCTCATCCACCTTGATGCCAGGAATTGATCCTGCTGCATTGATGAGATCGGTCAACATTTGGCCATTTGAAGCCTTTTGACGAATAGTTTCATCATAAAGAATAACGCCAGAAATATAATTTTCCATCGCATCTTTGTCGGAAAATAACATCTCGCGATAGTCACGGCGATTTTCTTCTGTTGATTCAAGATGAATAGCATCAAAGCGTTTTTTAATTGTGCTGTTGCTTTCATCGGCCGCAAGAATACCCTTGCCAGTGGCCACCAATTTTTTGGCAATATCGGCTATACGTTCGCTCATTCACGGCTTCCTATAAGAGTTAATTATATGATTTTGGTAATGATAGGCAGAACAAATATGCTTTCATAAGGCAATGCCTAGATACCAAAAAACTTGGTAACGAGCATTGCCTTGGTGTTTAATCTTTATTTTTCTAGCGCAATAACACCTGGAAGCGGCTTGCCTTCCATCCATTCAAGGAAAGCTCCGCCAGCGGTTGAAATATAGGTAAACTTATCAGCAACGCCAGCATGATTAAGTGCTGACACTGTATCGCCGCCGCCCGCCACCGAAACAAGCTTGCCTAGTTTCGTACGCTCGGCAACGCGTTTTGCAACTTCAACGGTTGCATGATCAAAAGGCGTTAATTCAAACGCACCAAGTGGGCCATTCCACACCACGGTGGAAGCTTCATCAATAACTGCATTGATACGCTCAATTGAATTATCGCCAGCATCCAAAATCATGCCGCCTGCTGGTATTGCATCAATGCCGTAATTATGATGGTCAGCATTAGCTTCAAACCGACTTGCAACAACCGCATCAATCGGTAGAATAATCGCACAATTTTGCTTTTCGGCCTTAACCATAATAGCACGCGCCGTATCACTAAGTTCATGTTCGCAAAGAGATTTTGCGACGCTATAGCCTTGGGCTGCCAAAAATGTATTAGCCATACCGCCGCCAATAACCAACGCATCAACCTTATCAATAAGATTATTCAAAAGGTCAATCTTGGTTGAAACCTTGGCTCCACCAACAATTGCGACAACTGGCTTTTTAGGTTGCCCCAAACCTTTTTCCAAGGCTTCCAATTCGCCCTGCATTGCGCGGCCCGCATAGGCTGGCAAGACATGGGCAAGACCTTCAGTGGAAGCATGGGCACGGTGAGCGGCGGAAAACGCATCATTGACGTAAATATCGCCATTAGCTGCCAAAGCTTTAACAAATTCAGGATCGTTTTTTTCTTCACCGGCATGAAAGCGGGTATTTTCAAGCAAAAGAACATCGCCATCTTTCATTGCATCCACGGCTTTTTTAGCTTGCTCGCCAATGCAATCATCTGCAAAAGCAACTTTTTGTCCTAAAACACCTTCAACGGCAGAAATAATCTGCTTCAAGGAATCTTCAGCAACGACTTTACCTTTGGGACGACCAAAATGAGCAAGCAAAATCACTTTCGCACCATGGTCAGATAGTTCGGTTATCGTGCGTTTAACCCGCTCAATACGGGTAACATCACTTACCTTGCCATCACTTACAGGTACATTCAAATCGACACGCAAGAGAACGCGTTTTGATTTTACATCAACATCATCTAAAGTTTTAAATGCCACTTATCTTCTCCTCATTGCATTTAGTCAAATGCATTAAATAGCTTGGGCACGCCGCCCTAAAACACTTTAAAAAACAAAACGCCACACATTTTCCAGCTGAAAATGCATGGCGTTATAATATTCACGCGCTAATCTTAAAGGATAAGCGCATCAGCATTAAATGGTCTTTGCCAAAGCAACAGCTGTATCACTCATACGGTTTGAGAAGCCCCATTCATTATCATACCAAGTAAGAATACGGCACATTGTACCTTCCATTACCTTGGTCTGATCGGTGTGGAACACTGAAGAATGTGGATCATGATTGAAATCATGGCTTACCAATTTTTCATCAGTAAAGCCTAAAATACCTTTAAGCTGGCCATTGGCTGCATTACGGATAAGATCATTGATTTCTTCAACTGATGTCGCACGTTTAGCAATGAAAGTAAGGTCCACTACAGAAACATTAGGGGTTGGTACGCGAATAGCAACGCCATCAAGTAAACCTTTAAGTTCAGGCAATACAAGACCAACAGCCTTAGCAGCACCAGTTGAGGTTGGGATCATTGACAAGGCAGCCGCACGAGCGCGATAAAGATCCTTATGCATTGTGTCCAAGGTTGGCTGATCACCCGTATAAGAATGGATAGTGGTCATAAAACCTTTTTCAATGCCAATTGCATCATTCAACACTTTAGCAACAGGTGCCAAGCAATTGGTGGTGCAAGATGCATTAGAAACCACCTTATGATCTGCTGTTAGCTTATCATGGTTTACACCATAAACAACCGTAAGATCAGCACCATCAGCAGGAGCCGAAACAAGAACGCGCTTTGCTCCAGCTTCAAGATGCATAGCAGCCTTATCGCGTGCAGTGAAAATACCAGTGCATTCAAGGGCGATATCAACATTGTTTTCAGCCCAAGGCAGTTCTTTTGGGTCACGAACGGCATAAACCTTGATTGGGCCACGACCAGCATCAATTGTATCGCCGGCAACAGTCACGGTACCAGGAAAACGACCATGCACAGAATCGTAACGGAGAAGATGGGCATTTGTTTCAACTGGACCTAGATCATTAATGGCAACAACTTCGATGTCGGTACGACCGCTTTCGATAATTGCGCGCAAAACATTGCGTCCGATACGGCCAAATCCATTAATAGCTACACGTACTGCCATGGGTATTCTCCTGATTATTGGCATAATTTAAATATATGGCTTTTAAAGCCTATACCAAGTGAACTTATACGATAGTGATTTTATACAAAAAAAGGTAATTTTAAAAGCGATAATCCCATATTAATCTGTGGCATTGGAACGCATGATCTAAACTTAACGCCCAATCTTTGCCAATTAATGACGATTTCTTTTTAGCAACAAATATTTATACCTACTCTTGAAAAAATATATCTTTTAATAAAGGATAAGAAAAAAGCCGGCGGAAAAAACCGCCGGCTTGATGAAATTATTGAAGCTTTTCTTTTGCAGCAGCAACAACAGCATCGCTGGTAATGCCAAAATGCGGATAGAGTTCTTCAATTGGACCACTGGCACCAAAGCCATGCATACCAATAAAGATACCATCATTGCCAATGAAGCTATCCCAACCTTGGCGAATAGCCGCTTCAACTGCAATTTTAACCGGCGCTGAACCAATCAAAGCCTTGCGATAGGATGGTGATTGTTGCTCGAACAATTCAAAACATGGCACCGACACAACGCGGGTTGCAATACCCTGCTTTTCGAGAATATCACGGGCATTAACCGCAACTTCAACTTCCGAACCGCTGGCAAAAATGGTAACTTTTGCTTCATCGCTTGCAGTTACCAACTCATAGGCCCCAAGACCACAAAGGTTGTCGCTATCAAACTCTTTCCGTAAACTTGGCAAATTTTGACGAGTAAGAGCGATAGTTGATGGAGCTTTGTGGGATTTTAATGCTAATTGCCAGCATTCAACCGTTTCAGTCACATCAGCAGGGCGGAAAACCAAATGATTTGGAATAGCGCGCAAGGAAGCAAGATGCTCAACTGGCTGATGGGTTGGACCATCTTCACCAAGACCAATGGAATCATGGGTCATCACATAGATAACGCGGATACCCATAAGTGATGATAAACGCATTGCAGGGCGCGCATAATCGGCAAAGCACAAGAATGTGCCTGAATAAGGAATGATACCACCATATAGTGCCAAACCATTCATGATTGCGCCCATTGCATGTTCACGCACGCCATAATGCATATAACGGCCAGAAAAATCATCGGGTGTAATGCTTTTGGTCTGGCTGGTCTTAGTATTGTTTGAACCCGTTAAATCAGCCGAACCACCAATGGTTTCATTCACAACACCATTAATGACTTCCAATGCCATTTCAGACGCTTTACGCGTTGCAACCTTAGGCTGATCATTGGCTAGCTTTTGCTTATAAGCATCAATTGCCGCATCAAAATTGCCTGGCAAGTCACCACGCATCAAACGGTCAAATTCTGCACGAGTATTGGCGTCAAGCGCTTCATATTTCTTGGTCCACTCAACGTGTTTCTTTGCCGAGTTAAGACCTGACAAGCGCCAACTATCCAAAACATCTTCAGGCACAATAAACGGTTCAGCCGTCCAATTAAGCGCTTTGCGAGTTGCTGCAATTTCTTCTGCGCCAAGGGGTGAACCATGCACCTTATTGGTGCCGGCCATATGAGGCGAGCCAAAACCAATGGTAGTTTTGCAAGCAATAAAGCTTGGCTTATCGGATTGTTTAGCTTTTGCAATAGCATCAGCAATTGCTTGTTGATCATGACCATCAACATAGAATGTATCCCAACCAACAGCTGCAAAACGCGCTAATTGATCAGTATTGTCAGCAACATTTACATTACCATCAATGGTAATATTATTATCGTCCCATAGTAAAATAAGCTTGTTGAGCTTTAAATGACCGGCAAGGGCAATTGCTTCTTGCGAAATACCTTCCATCAAACAGCCATCGCCTGCTAATGCAAAAGTGTAGTGGTCAACAAGATCACCAAAACGCGCATTCATCAAACGTTCACCAAGGGCCATGCCAACGGCGTTGGCAATACCTTGACCTAATGGGCCGGTTGTTGTTTCAATACCAGCAGCGTGACCATATTCAGGATGCCCAGCGGTGCGAGCGCCCAATTGACGGAAATTTTTAATTTCTTCAATAGAAATATCTTCATAGCCAGTTAGATAAAGCAATGAATAGAGCAACATAGAGCCGTGTCCGGCTGAAAGCACAAAGCGATCGCGATTAGGCCAATGAGGTTTTTTAGGATCATGTGACATAAATTGGGTATAAAGCACGGTGGCAATATCAGCCGCACCCATTGGTAGGCCGGGATGGCCAGAATTGGCTTTTTGTACGGCATCGATGGAAAGAAAGCGGATGGCATTGGCCATCTGGTTTTGTTTCTCTGAATTTGTCATGAGCTTATTTTTCGCTTAATCTGGCATTGACGGGATGGGTGTAAACACGCCTTTTAAAAAGACTTAACCACAAATATCACTTAGGGCGGTTAAGTCAACATTAACGACAAATATACCTTATTTCAATAACAGTTTGTGTATTATTTGCTCCTATAACTTTCGTTCAATAATTATTTTAAACCTTTGGCAAAACACAATTGCCGGTTTTAAAAACTCATGCCAAACTCATAAGAAAACGTCTACAATCAATGAAAGTCCATTATTATATCGGACAATTTGAAAGATAAGTGGAATAAAATAAATTAACATCTTTCGTAATTTGCATGATTCGATTATGAAAGAACTTTAGGTGATTTTAAATTGGGCAAATCACTTAAATTACATTGTGATAAAAGCGAGAATAAAGGGTAGATGGATTTTTATCCATATGCTTTAATAGATAGGGTATAAAAGCCAATGGCAGTCAATACATCGTTAGAACAGGCGCTTGAGCATATGTCGCGTGCCCTTAACATGCTTGAAAATGCCGTCGAGGCTCGTATTGAAGCACAAAGCGACATGCAAGAATTTGAGGAAGAAGTGCAACGGCTAAATGCCGACCGCTCGCGCTTGGCGCAAGAACTCGACAGGGCTGAATCGCGCGGCGAGCGCCTTGAACAAGCCAATAAGGAAGTGTCCCGCCGCCTGATCACGGCAATGGAGACCATTAGAGCAGTTATCGAGCGATAGGAAAGTTAAAACCATGGCAACAGTGATGGTCACAATTGATGGCAAAACCTATCGTATGGCATGCGATGAGGGACAAGAGGAACATTTAGCGGGCTTAGCTGCCCGACTTGATCGCTATATTAGCCATTTAAAATCATCATTTGGTGAAATTGGCGATCATCGCCTATCGGTCATGGCGGGTATTATGGTCATGGATGAAATGACTGAAATTGAAAAGCGTGTCGAATATTTAGAAGACCAGAATGCCCAGCTCACTGCTGAGCAAGAAAACACCTCTTCCAATATTTCGCAGCAGGAACAAGCTTTTATCACACTTATTGATGAAGCTGCCAAGCGCATTGAAGGTCTTGCCGTGCGGATTGCGCCAACAAAGTAGGTTTTAAACGACAGCTCATAACAATTAACAAAGGCATTTTGTGCTAAAACCAGTTTTGACTATTTTAAAAAAGCTACTGAGGAGATGCGAATGTTTACCATTTGCAACAAAAAACCTTATAAACACTTGCCTTTAGACGTTTTTTTAGCTCATATATAGATTGACACAATAAAACGCATAATGCGTTAATTAAAGTGAGCAAAAATAGCTTAGTGGAGTCGAATTTTATGGATTTGGTTAGTCATCGCTATAAGGCACTTATTGCATCTGGGGAAATTAATGAAGATCCTGCGCAAGTCAAGTTGGTGGCTGAATTTGATAAGTTGATTGATCGTTTGCGCGAAAAAAATCTTTCTCGCAAATCAAGTCCACTTGGTTGGCTATTTGGCAAACGCAAAGCCGCACAAGAACCCATTCAAGGTCTTTACATTTATGGTGAAGTTGGGCGCGGTAAAACCATGCTTATGGATTTATTTTTTTCCTGCTTGCCCCAAGGTGATAAAAGACGCGCCCATTTTAATGACTTTATGAATGATGTCCATGACCGCATCAACCAACATCGCCAAGCTTTAAATCGTGGTGAAACCAAACAAAACGATCCAATTCCTGTGGTGGCTGATGCTTTGGCAAAAGAAGCTCATATCTTGTGCTTTGACGAATTTACCGTAACCGACATTGCCGATGCAATGATTTTAGGGCGCCTATTCACTGCACTTTTTGATAAGGGCGTAACCCTTATTGCAACTTCAAACGTTGCGCCAGATAATCTTTACCGCAATGGCTTAAATCGGCAATTATTTGTGCCATTTATCGCAATTTTAAAAAAACAAGTCGAGGTTTATAATCTTGATGCGCCAACTGATTATCGCCTTGAAAAAAATGGCCGTGAGCCAGTTTATGTTTCGCCACTAGGCAATGAAGCGCAAAAATTAATGGATGCGGCTTGGCAAAATGTCATCGGTGTTGAAAAAGCAGAGGCGACCGAAATATCAGTACGTGGCCACTTGGTGGAAATACCCAAAGCGACCAAGGATTGCGCAAGATTTGAATTTTTCGATCTTTGTTCAAAGCCCCTTGCTGCCTTTGACTATATGGCGCTTGCAGCACAATATCGCACATTTTTCATGGATAATGTACCAATACTTGATGATACGCGCCGTAATGAAACCAAGCGCTTTATTTTATTTATTGATACGCTGTATGACCATCATGCGCGGCTTTTTATCTCAGCGGCGGCTACGGCTGACAAGCTTTATAAAGGACGTTCTAATACAACTGAAACATTCGAGTTTGAGCGCACCGCATCACGCCTCTTTGAAATGCAAAGTGAAGAATATTTGCGCGAATGGGCAGAGGGCGACCCGAGGAAGAAGCAAAAGAATGAAGCAGAGTAAAATGACTGTCCTGTTATATTCCCTCGCCCTATCTTGATAAGGATCCATCATGGCTTTACACGCGCTTGATTTATGGAAAATAGACGAGACACTATTTTTTGATTGCGCTCATTTGCAAGATTTCTAATTTAATCACAATACCGATAAAGACTACGCATTCGTGTTTTACTAAACGTGCGCGTCATAAAACATTTGGCTTTTTCATAAGAATTTGCATCATCAATAATTTCAACTGTTTCTTGACGGCTAAAAGATCCACTCGCAACCCCACCCTTTGGAATAGTTTTTAACACATTGTCCAATTCATCACTGGTAATTTTAAGATATGGAATAAATAAACGTTTCTTATCGGCGCTTTTACCATCTTGAATATGTTGAGCCAGCCAAAATGCTGCATCAACAATCGCCGGTGGTGCACTTATAGAAATTGTTTTATAACCATTGAGTTTATGCTGCTCTTGCCACAATTGTAATTCATTTTGATTGCCCGACATAACGATAATTGGTAGTGGCCGTTTTGCTGTAAGAAAGGCTTGTGCAACATCATAGCCATAATCCCCCGAAACAAGTGCAGCGTCAATAGATGGCAAGTCCGTTAAAATATTACTAACTGCTTTTTGCGTCTCACCTTCACCTTGCCTTGCTAAGACAGATGCTACCGGTTTAAAATGAACAAATCTCGATAATCCACCTATGCTACCGTTTTCAATTTCTTCGGCAATAGGATCATTGAGCGGAGCAGTTACAAACACAAAATTAAAGTGATTAGAAAAGTGTTGTCGAAAATATTCAACACGCTTCTCTCCAATTTCATCAAAATCAGAAACAACTTGCCATGCACATGGTTCACTGATTGTAGCACCAAAAAAAACAATAATTATATGAGCAGCACAAGCTTCTGTGACTAATTCACTCAAAGAGGCGGGTTTACTTAAAAAACTAGGCGAGGTCGCATCAATAATGATAGCATCATAACCTTGTGCAATAATATCCCGAAATTTCGCCTTTTGCTCACCTTTTTTATCCGCAAGCACTGTAAAAACATTGGCCTTTGCAATGATACCACTTTTAATCGCTTCATTTGTAGTTTTTGTAAAACTTTCAAGCATGGCCTGATGCCAAGCGTCACCTGCATATATGTTGAACAAAGCAATTTTTTTATTTTCGGTTCCCGCATTTGCAAAATTACCACTTAATAATAGAATAAATAATATGAATAATAAATAATGCCGCATTTTATACTCCCGCTAAATACAATAAATTTAATACTCGAATAATATTCATCATAAGATTAATGTTAGAAAGCAATATTTATGGGACTTATGGTCAGGGCCTATTAATTTAAACGAAATGATGGTGAAAATTTTTGTGAGAACCCAAAGATTAAATGCGAAAAGAGCCGCCGAGAAATATAAATATTATCAAGGCTCTTCGACAAAGTTATCGCAAAAATTTAACATATCCTGAAAGGACACAAAAACAGCTGTAATCTACTACATCAGAAAGCTCAAATGGGTATACCACCCACTTTTCGCTTCCCCCCTTTGAATTTAAAATGAATATATTTTTGCTGTTTAATGTGCTTGTTTCTTTTAATTAATAGGTTCTACCCCTAATCCTCCACCCGCAAACCGCTTTGCTTATTAAAGGGGTGAAGATCTTTGAGCGGCACAGAAAACTGTAAATTCCCTTCATTATTTTGCTGTAAACGATCCGGCAATTCAATGGTTAATTGTTGCCCTTGCCACTCAACCAGAATTTGACAACCTGCACCGATTAATTCTACCAGCAAAATTTTAGCATTAAAATTGAGGCAATCTTGACGGGGCTCACCCAATAATACAGCGCCCGGTCTAAAGCCAATATAATCGGCCTCTTTACCAAACACCATGCCATCTCCACCAATGGCGCTTAACGCTGACCGTTCTAAAAAATTCATCTGCGGCGAACCGATAAAACTAGCCACAAATAAGGTTTTAGGCTTATCATAAATATCAACTGGCAAGCCCATTTGCTCAATTTTACCCTTATTCATCACCACCAATTTATCCGCCAAGGTCATAGCTTCCAACTGATCATGGGTTACATAAAGGCTCGTAGTTTTTAAACGCCTTTGCAAGGTCTTAATCTCTACGCGCATTTGACCGCGCAATTTAGCATCAAGATTAGATAATGGTTCATCAAAAAGAAATAATTTAGGTTTGCGCACAATGGCGCGCCCCATCGCCACACGTTGACGCTGACCACCCGATAATTGCCGTGGTTTACGATCTAAAAACGGTTCAATTTCAAGCATCTTGGCGGCTTCCATGATGCGTCTATCACGCTCATCCTTTGGCGTTTTGCGATTTTTTAGACCATATTCAAGATTACCGCGCACACTCATATGCGGATAAAGCGCGTAATTTTGAAAAACCATCGCAATATCACGCTCGGCTGGCTCGATATTATTAACCAGCTTGTCACCAATATGTAATTCACCACCGCTAATTTGCTCAAGACCTGCCACCATGCGCAATAGGGTGGATTTGCCACAACCAGAGGGTCCAACCAAAACCACTAACTCACCATCATTAACCGATAGGTTAAGTCCTTCAATCACGGTAATGCCATTATCATATTGTTTTTTTATGTTAGAAAGCTTTATCGAAGCCATCTCATTTCTCCGTTTCAATCAGGCCTTTAACAAATAAGCGTTGCATCGACACAATCACTATAATAGGCGGCAACATGGCAAGCACTGCAACTGCCATTAAAATATTCCATTTGGGGTCATATTGTACCGATTCCACAAAAAGCTGGCGCATCACCACCAAAATTGTTTGATATTTAGCGTCAGTAGTGACAATAAGCGGCCATAAATATTGCACCCAACCATAAACAAACTGAATAATAAATAATGCCGCCAAATTAACCCGGCTTAGCGGCAATAAAATATCCTTAAAGAATTTAAATGGTCCTGCCCCATCAATTCGCGCCGCTTCCAATAATTCATCGGGTACCGTTAAAAAGAACTGTCTGAATAAAAAGGTAGCTGTAGCCGAAGCGATCAGCGGAATAATCATACCCGCATAAGAATTAATCAGCCCCAAATCGGCAACCACTTTAAATGTGGGCACAATACGCACCTCAACTGGCAGCATCAAAGTCACAAAAATCAATGCAAAAGCGGTTTTACGAAATGGAAAACGCATATAGACGATAGCATAGGCGGAAATGATCGAAATCGCAATTTTACCAATTGAAATTCCCATTGCCATAATAAATGAATTCGTTAATAGCGGTGCCACCGCTGGTAGGCCCATTTTTGCCATGCCATCGCCAAGCACCAATGTATAATTTTCAATAGCATGACCACCGGGCAAAAGCGGTAATGTGCCAGTAGAAAACGCATCAGAACCATGGGTTGACGCAATGATGGCGATATAAACAGGAAAGCAGGTAATAATGATACCTACAATGAGGATAAAATAAGTAAGGAACACCATAAAAGGGCGATTTTCTACCATGATGGAACTCCTTAATACTGCACACGCCGCTCAACAAAGCGGAATTGGAAAATAGTAAGCGCAATAACTAAAATCATCAAAATGGTTGATTGCGCGGCAGAAACGCCGATCATTTGATTTTTATAACCATCATCAAAAACCTTATAGACAAGGGTATTGGTTGCCTGTGCCGGTCCGCCTTGAGTGGTGCCATCGATAATTGCAAAAGTATCAAACATCACATAATTTATATTAATAATTAAAAGGAAAAAAGTTGTTGGCGATAATTGTGGAAAGACAATAGTCCAAAAACGTTTTATTGGCCCTGCCCCGTCAATTGCAGCAGCTTCAATTTGAGATTTTGGTATGGATTGCAAGCCGGCAAGAAAAAACAAAAAATTATAAGAAATTTGCTTCCAACTTGCAGCGATAATGATCAATATCATCGCTTGAGTTCCATTTACACGATGGTTCCAATTAACATCAATAAAATGTAATAAATAGGGTATTGTGCCAATGGTAGGATGGAAAAGAAACAACCACAAAACACCCGCAATGATCGGCGCAACCGCATAAGGCCATAAGAGCATTGTCGTATAAAATGATTTTGCTTTAATAACCCGATCGGCGGCAACAGCAAGCAATAGCGATATTCCCATGGAAAGTACCGTCACCGATACGGCAAAAATAACAGTCACATAAATGGCATGGAAATAGGCAGGGCTTGAAAAAATGCGAATATAATTATCAAAGCCGACAAATACAGTTTTAAAGCCAAATGGATCTTCACGCTGGAAAGATGAAATTATACCTTGTGCAGCCGGCCATAAAAAGAAGAAAAACGTTACCGCTAATTGCGGTGCCAATAGCCAATAGGGCAGCGTATTGTTTTTAAAATAGACCCGTTTTTCTTGCATAGTGCTTTTTTTCCAAATTTTAATTATGGCCAATCAGCCTAAAAAAATGAAAGAGGAAATGCCCTTAAATGGCCATTTCCTCGACTTTAAAATGCGCTTACTAGCTATTGATTAGCAGCTTCAAACTCACGCAATATTTGATTGCCGCGTGAAACGGCCTCGTCAAGCGCTGCCTTTGGTTGCTTTGACCCATTAAGGACAGCTTCTAATTCCTGATCAAGGATAGAGCGAATTTGTGGCATATTACCAAAACGCACGCCTTTTGAATTTTCTGTCGGTGGATTTAAATTAATTTGCTTGATAGCTATTTCAGTGCCGGGATTTTTTTCATAAAAACCTTGGCTTTTGCTCAGCTCATAAGCTGCTTTGGTAATTGGCAAATAGCCGGTATTTTGGTGCCAACGCGCTTGATTTTCTGGCAAGGACAAGAAATTTAAAAATTTGGCTGCGCCCTTATATTGCTCATCCTTATGTCCTTGCAATACCCAAAGCGATGCACCACCAATGATCGAGTTTTGCGGAGCGCCTTTTACATCAGCATAATAAGGCAACATGCCAAAGCCCACATCGAACTTAGCTTGCTTGACAATACCGCCGCGCGAACCCGATGATTGCATAAACATGGCACAATTTTGTGCAACAAACATTGGTGCAGAATCAAGAGCGCCAGCAGGACCGCCATAACGGAAAGTGCCATTATCCGACCATTTTTTCAGGTCTTTCCATAGGCGCTCTTGCAAGTCACCATTAAAAGTTAAAGTTGCATCTAATCCACCAAAGCCATTTTCTTTGGTGCCATAAGGAACATTATGCAAGGCCGAGAAATTCTCAAGTCCAATCCAATGAGCAGCATAAGTCATGGTAAAACCACAACTTGCTGCCTTTGAATCAAGAATTTTCTTAGAAAAAGCTTCAATGTCTTCCCAAGTTGTTGGTGCTTTTTCCGGATCAAGTCCAGCCTTTTTGAAAACGTCTTTATTATAATAAAGGATAGGTGTTGAAGAATTAAACGGCATAGACAGCATTTTGCCGTCAGTATCGGTATAATAGCCACTAACAACAGGCAGATAAGCAGATGGATCAAAAGCCTCTTTGGTTTCTTCCATCAATTTATATACGGGATAAACAGCGCCCTTAGCTGCCATCATCGTGCCAGTGCCTACTTCGTAAATTTGCACGAGTACTGGCTGTTGCTTAGCACGAAAGGCAGCAATCGTTGCAATCATGCTTTCTTCATATTCACCGCGAAAAGATGGCACTACCTTATATTCTGTCTGGCTTTTATTAAAATCATTGGCAAGGCTTTCAACTTCCTGCCCGAGCTGACCACTCATTGAATGCCAAAAAGTAATTTCTGTTTGCGCAAATGCAGTACTCATTGAAAGCGCTGATACAATTGCGGCAATACCAAATTTAACCGAAAAACCCATAACCTACTCCAAAGTTAGATCCAAATTCTCATAAAAAATATGACCAGCCATGTATTTTGGCTCATTCAATCTCTTGGAGTTACCGCTTGCTTATTGCAAATTTATTACATTTTGTTGAATTAAAAAATGGCTCCTCCAAGTTGAACTGTTTCCTCAAACTGCAACTTTTATTCAACAAAAAATTTGTAGCAATATTTTTAAGAAAATACAAATCTTTAGCTATTGAAATATCGAAAAGGGTTAACGCAGTTGGCACTGCCTTAAATACCGATAACATCACTGCCAAATGCAAATATCCAACCATTAGATTATATAAACATTACCCATCCCTCAATCGGTAAGCATCAAAAGGCAAAGCTGCACTTTAAATTATATATTTAATAATTATATTAAAACTTCAGCCGCTGGTAATTTAAGCGGGTATTAGCTTTTATTTTATAAGATAGATTGTAAAATCTTAGCTAGCTATAATTTTGTTAAGTTTAGAGGCCACTGCGCTGTTGATTAAAAGGCATTACTAATGAAGCTGCGTTTATTTGGATTTGTATTTTTTGCAGCTTTTTTTATTGAAGTTGCAAGCATTATAGTTGTTGGAAGACAAGTCGGCGTACTTTGGACATTATTACTATTGTTTTTGGGAATGGTAATTGGGGGATCACTGATCGCAAAATCAGGCCGCGATATGATAACGCAAGTTCAAATAGAGCTTGCAGCAGGAAGAAATCCAGACCAACACATGGTTAAAGGTTTAATGACCTTTATTGCCGGTATTTTGCTTTTTATTCCGGGCTTTGTAACGGATATTTTGGCAATTATTTTGCTCATTCCTTTTGTGCAAGAAAAATTGCTAAAATTCATGAAGAACCACACCAAACTTAGCACAAAATATTACGCAGACCATCAAACAAGTAATCGTCGCGGTTATTCATCGACAGAGGATGGCGAAATAATCATTGATCTTGATAGTAATGATTATCGCAGTGAAAATGATGAAAAGCGTGACATTAAATACATAAGTGACACTAAAAACGATGATAACTTGCGATAATCCTAAAAAAAACGTAAAACTATTTCCAGCTTTTCTTGCCATAATTGTACTTACGTGATAGCGAATAATATATTCCAACGCTGGCGGGCCGTTGTTCGCCTTTAAAAGAAGGTAGTGTTTATGTCTGAAACAGATGCAAACAATAATGGTGCAACTGCACCTAGTCTTAATATTTTAACGCAATATATCCGCGATTTTTCTTTTGAAAGTCCAAATGCGCCAAATTCATTGCGCTTGCGTGATAATGCTCCGCCAATCAATATTGCTGTAAATGTTAACGCCAATGAAATGGGCGATGACATGTATGACGTCGTGCTTTCATTAAATGCACGTGCAGGCGATGAAAAAGACGTTATGTTCAATATTGAACTCGTTTATGGCGGCGTGTTCCGCGTGCAAAACTTCCCGCAAGAACATGTAATGCCGGTTGTTTTCATTGAATGCCCACGTTTGCTTTTCCCATTTGCGCGTGAAATCATTGCTGGTATTACTCGCAGTGGCGGCTTCCCACCATTGATGATTGACCCAATTGACTTTGCAGCAATTTTCCAACAGCGCATGGCTGAAGAAAATGCACGTCAACAAGTGCAAACAAACTAATCTTTAAAATGCAAAATGCCTCAAATGAAAATTTGAGGCATTTTTTTAATTTACTTTAAAATTAGCTAGTGCCCTAATGATGTCCAGTTGAGCCAAAGCCTTTTTCGCCGCGCTCTGTTTGCGAAACTTCTTGGCGCTCTTCGCACTGTAACTGCACAACAGGCGCAATTACCGCTTGTGCAATGCGCATAGCACGGGTGATTCTAAATTCTTCTTCACCTAAATTAATCAACAGCACCTGAATTTCACCACGATAATCGCTATCAATAGTACCAGGCGTATTAAGGCAGGTTATGCCATGCTTTAAAGCAAGACCAGAGCGTGGTCTGATCTGCACTTCATAACCCAATGGAATTTCAAAAATCAAACCAGTTGGCACCAAAATGCGCCGGCCTGGGTTTAAAATAATCTGACGGTCTTTTGGGAGCGCAGCACGTAGATCCATTCCCGCCGCACCTGCCGTTTCATAGGCAGGTAGATCCAAACCATTGCTATGATCAAGACGGATAATACCAAGTTTAGGGAGGTGAGCAGACATCATCAATCCTTCAAGGAAATAATCAATATTTGAGTAAATTTTTCAATTTTATAAATGAAAAATATTGCCCTTTGGTTAAACAAAAGGCAAGAAATGTCTATGCCTATCGCAACGCTCTCATCTATAAAAATTATCGTATCTTAATTTTGCGAGAAACGCCCATCATTCGCACGTTTAAAACTAATTATTTCTCTTTTTCTACTTGGCGTTTAATGCATTCAAATAAAAGATCCTGAACGCCCTGATTGTCATAAATACGCGATAAATTTGCAGGATTATATTTCGGCTCCTTTGATTTATCCTTATGATTATCACCGCGATAGTCGACTTGCTCGCCGTTAGCAAATGCTATCTGATAATTAGGATGAACACCTTCGCCTACCGTTCCAAATCGAACGATTGCGCCATCTTCGGACATACCCATATTGACAAGCACCTTAATGTAATATGCGTGATCTTTCACTAATTCCCATGGCTTAAGAGTTGAATTATCCATAAAAAAACCTTTCTAAAACCGACATTTAATTAGCAAACCAGATTTTCTGGTGAACATTACTATGAATGCAACATTAGATAAATAACACAATCCTCATTTCATCCAATGTCGCAAAAATACAAAATTTGTTAAATCAAGGACAATCTTCCGACACTTTATCAATAAAAACAGTTGCCTCATAAATGCGATCATCATCCTTGTCTGAATAACGATAAGTACCGCAAAGGCGGTGTCCGCACTCCATTACACGTAATTGTTGAAAGGCCTTATTGGTGCAATCGGTATCAAACACAATGTCATCATGCACCATCGTTGTACGGCTTTTGCAAGATGCTTGTTGGGCTGGCGGCAGCGCAATATTCACGCCATTTTTAGCGTCTTCTGCGCTATAGCAACGATTTAACTCTCTTTTCTCAATTGTTAAATTGGGCGTTAGCATCGGTTCAAACCAAGTGATACTGTAAAGGCCGGGGGTAAAGGTTTCAGCAATCGTATCGCGGGCTTTGCCTTCTATGAGCCGATCTGTATCAAGCAAACCACTAGCTCCATAAGCGATTGGCATAAATGAAAATATGACCAATAAAATAACAGATAATATACGCAACATCAGTCCTCACAATCACTCATACGTTTTGCTGTAACATAGGCAACGGAATGAAGTTGATAAGCTAAATCTTGCGGCGCAACTCCATAATTGAGTGGCCCCTCATAAATGCCATCTCCTTTATGATCTAGGCTGAAACTTAGGTGGCTATAAATATCTTGTCCTTCATCACAAATATAATTAATGTCAATATTATCTGCAGCAAATCGATTGCCACGAAGAACGCAGCGACCCTTTAAAGGCTTGGGCGTAAACGGAATTGCCGCTTGATCCATACCCTTTTTTAGACAGACCTCAACCGTATTTGTTTGTGGATGAATAGATGTTTCATCACGCGTAAGGCTGGTAACGATAAATTGCCATTTACCAAAAGATTGATACTCGCCTTCAAGGCGGGTTCCTGGCACATAATTGGGAGCACCTTGCGCCATGACCTGAAAGGTTGACAAAAGATAGCTTAAAATTGCCAGTATCAATAGACGGTTCCATTTTATTACCATTACCGAATACCCATGCCTAGCGTAGTAGCACGCCCAAGCCACGCGCCAATAATCTGTAACTCCTCAAAAGTGTAGCCCTTATCCTTTAGCACGCGGTCAGATGCGGCTAGCTCACCCATATCAGGTTCAAAAGCAATTTTATTGCCATAATAACGCATAAGATCGCTATATTCAGTCATTGTCATCGGGGGATCAAGGTAAAGAGGACCATCATTTAAAACCGATTGGACATAATCCTTGGCAAACTCGCTGTTTTTGCCGCCAGCGCCAGCTTGATCCCAGAAATAGGCACCAAAAAGGTTGATGAATTTAAAACTTTTATCATCCTGCATACGCTTGCTAAAAACTTCGTTGGCCTTATCAAACTGCGCTTTGGTAATATTATATTCAGCCTTTAACGCATCATCACTATCAAGGGGAATTTTTTTATAAAACCCATTATAAGTAATGCGCGTATAAAGCTGTAGCGATACACCATCCACATCATCCAATAATGCCTTATCAAAATCAGCATCATTTTTTGCCACGGGTGGTGGTACTTGATGGGCAGATTGAATTGCCGCATCTGGTATTGGCGCAGCCACTACGATTGTTGATGTAATTGTTGATAAACTAGCCAATAGGCCCGCTGCCAAAATAACTGAAAGAGCTTTTTTCATCATCCACCATTTGATTATTTTAAATATTTTCAAAATAGAATAAATTATACTTTTAGAAAAATGTAAACAACAAATGGAAATACATTAAATTATTTTTTATAATATGTAAGTTCTTTGCAATTTGGTATATTTATAATAAATCGCAATAAAAAACGGCGATAAGATTAATAATCTTATCACCGTTAATATTTGCCTTAATAAGCCTTAAGACTAGTCAGCATCAAGCGATTTAACAATTGCTTCAACCATCTTCTTGGCATCACCAAACAACATCATTGTATTGTCACGGAAGAAAAGTTCATTTTCAACCC
Organism: Bartonella sp. HY761; assembly: GCF_026743145.1. NCBI lineage: Bacteria > Pseudomonadati > Pseudomonadota > Alphaproteobacteria > Hyphomicrobiales > Bartonellaceae > Bartonella > Bartonella sp. HY761. The sequence goes on along the minus strand of NZ_CP104887.1, from coordinate 260,424 downwards.
CAGCATAGCCAGAACCCATACCACGTTTCAAGAATAGCACTGTTCCTGCCTTATCAACATCAAGAATAGGCATACCGTAAATTGGTGAGGTTGGATCAGTTTTGGCTGCTGGATTGGTAACGTCATTTGCACCAATAACAAAGGCCACATCAGCGGTTGGAAATTCTGAATTAATATCCTCAAGCTCGAAAACTTCATCATATGGCACATTTGCTTCAGCCAATAGCACATTCATATGGCCGGGCATACGGCCAGCAACTGGGTGAATGGCATATTTAACTTCAACGCCTTCTGCCTTTAACTTATCAGCCATTTCACGCAAGGCATGCTGTGCTTGTGCAACCGCCATACCATAGCCTGGAACGATAATAACTTTAGCAGCATTCTTCATCACAAAGGCAGCATCATCGGCAGACCCCTGCTTAACCGGGCGTTGTTCAGTAGAACCACCACTAGAAGCAGCAGTTGTTTCACCACCAAAGCCGCCCAAAATCACAGAAATGAATGAGCGGTTCATGCCTTTACACATAATATAGCTTAAAATTGCACCAGATGAGCCAACCAGCGCACCAGTAATAATAAGCGCCATATTTTGCAAAGTAAAACCAATACCGGCTGCAGCCCAACCGGAATAGGAATTAAGCATTGACACAACCACAGGCATATCAGCCCCGCCGATTGGCACAATCATGGTAACACCGATAACCAATGCCAAAATAACAATAAGCCAGAAAACAAAATGACTTTCGCTCGCCACCAAAACAATGATGAGAACAAGAATAGCAACGCCAAGGGCAATATTGATAAGATGACGGGCTGGCAATAAAATTGGCTTACCAGACATGCGGCCATCAAGCTTCAAGAATGCAATGATAGAACCGGTAAACGTCACAGCACCAATAGCAACACCAATCGCCATTTCAACCAACGCGCGGCCATGAATTGAGCCAACATCGCCAATATTAAACGAACTAGGTGAATAAAGCGCGGCAGCAGCTACCATAACAGCTGCAAGCCCGACCAAGGAGTGGAAAGCCGCGACCAATTGTGGCATGGAGGTCATTGCAATGCGATCTGCAATTCTAGCGCCAATCACGCCGCCAATACCAAGACCTGCAATAATAAGGGTTATACCCAAAAATCCGGGAGTGGTTAATAATAGGGTTGTAACAATGGCAATGCCCATACCAACCATGCCATAAATATTACCTTTACGGCTGGTGGTTGGATGCGATAGACCGCGCAAGGCCATGATGAATAGAATGCCTGACACCAAATAAAGGAAGGCAGCAAATTGAACACTCATTATTTAAGCCTCACTTTTCTTTTTTCTTATACATGGCAAGCATGCGCTGTGTCACTAAAAACCCACCAACAATATTAATACTGGCAAGGATAAGAGCAATAAAACCAAAGGCTGTCGCCATACCAGAAGCAGACCAACCCACAGCTAAAAGTGCACCAACCACAATAACCGATGAAATAGCATTGGTAACCGCCATAAGCGGCGTATGAAGCGCGGGCGTAACCGACCAAACAACATAATAACCAACAAAAATAGCCAAAAAGAAAACAGCCAATTGGTAAACAAAATCCATAGAGCCACCCGTTGTTGTTTGGGTGATAGTTATAATGGTTTCGCTCTGATTTGCAGCAATCTGTTCTAAACTGTTTTTAGCTTGATCAAGGCTTTGAATTATATTTTCAATAGCAGTGGTCTCCATCATTCAGCCCCTTTCTTGGCGGCCTTTTTGGCAGCTGGTTTTTCTTCAATTTCTACATGGGCGAAAGCCTGATGAAGTATCGCCCCATCATGAGTAAGTAAAGTTGCCTTTACCAATTCATCATCTAGATTGATCTTTAACTCTTTAGCTTCCTTATTTGTCATGCTTTCAAGGAAAGCAAAAAGATTGCGCGCATAAAGTTGAGACGCTGTGGCAGCAATACGGCCTGGCATATTGGTGTAGCCTACAACTTGAACTCCTTCAACATCCACCACTTGATTGGCAACCGCACCTTCAACATTACCGCCGCGCTCAACCGCAAGATCAACAACAACCGAGCCAGGACGCATGGTTTTAAGCATGTCTTTGGTAATTAAACGTGGTGCAGGACGGCCTGGAATAAGCGCCGTTGTAATAACAATATCTTGCTTGGCAATATGATCTTGGGTAAGAGCTGCTTGTTTTGCCTGATATTCGCTGGACATTTCCTTAGCATAACCACCAGATGTTTCAGCGGCACGAAATTCATCATCTTCAACGGCGATGAACTTTGCGCCAAGTGATGCCACTTGCTCTTTGGCGGCGGGACGCACATCATTGGCAGTTACCACAGCTCCAAGACGACGAGCTGTCGCAATAGCTTGCAAGCCGGCAACGCCTGCGCCCATGACAAATAATTTAGCAGCCGGCACAGTACCTGCGGCAGTCATCATCATTGGCATGGCACGATCATAGGTGCTAGCTGCATCAATCACCGCTTGATAGCCGGCAAGATTAGCCTGGGAAGAAAGTACGTCCATCACCTGAGCACGGGTAATGCGCGGCATAAATTCCATTGTAAACGCACTAATGCCAGCTTTGGCAAGCGCTGCCACATCACCTTCATGACCATAGGGGTCAAGCATGGCAATGAGCACCGCGCCTTTTTTATAGGATGACAATTCTTTTTCATTAGGCCGGCGAACCTTTAAAATAATATCGGCATTTTTTGCCTGACTTGCGCTTGCAAGGGTAGCGCCTGCTGATTCATATTCGCTATCTGGAATGCGTGAGCGATCACCAGCTGATTTTTCAACAAGCACGTTATAACCAAGACTTATATATTTTTTTACTGTTTCAGGAGACGCAGCAACACGCGGCTCCCCCTCTGCCGTTTCTTTGGCAACGAAGATTATCTCGCCCAAGTCATCTCTCCTTTTAACTAGAACCAACCAAAGCATTAAAAAATGCTTCACCTAAATAAGGTGATACAATGTATTTTTTTGACACATTTTTGTTGCCCCATAACAGCACCATTATCAACGTGATTGCAATGCTATTTTAACCTTATGAGGCAAAAAAAATTAATTACTTAATATAATTATTTTTTATGTTTAGATATTTTGATCTATTCGCTATTTTTTTCAGCCTTTAGAATTGCCCAGAACTCTGTTTGAATCTGCACAAGATATTAGAATTAATAAAAATTTTAGCCCAAAAAGTGGTGAAATATTTTATAAATCTTGTTGATTTTTTAATTAACTATTTACTCTTTGCAAAATTGCTCTAACTCTTATATTGAAATAGAAGGTCACCTAAGCTCAGTAACTTACACAGCTTGTGTTGCAGTATTTTAATGAGCAAAGAAATGATTAATTGGTTTCGACAGAACGTCATAATATAAAATTTCAAAATTTAATTCTATTTGTATTAGAATTTTTATTTAAGAAAATTAGAAATTATGAGAAAACAAGCTTTAGATTTAAATATAAAGCCACAATCTATGACTATGAAACAGGAAGAAATATGATGAAAAAACTGTTGATCGCAGCTGTATTGAGCATCGCTGGACTTGGGGTCGCTTCTGCACAAGATGCTGCTCCTGCCGCAAATTCAGTTAGTTTCTCCGGCGGTGCAAGTACCGTACAAGAAACATTCCAAGATTGGACTGTATCTTGCGGTGTGCAAAATTCCAAAAAAATCTGTAGTGTATCACAACAGCAAATGCAAAATAATGGTCAGCGCGTCATGGCTATTGAGGTTATTCCAAGTGCAACCGACAGCAAAATCAACCTTGTTTTGCCTTTTGGTCTTCGCTTAGCTGAAGGCATGACCTATCGCATTGATAATGGCGCACCAGCGACCACAGCTTTCAATACTTGCTATCCAGGTGGTTGCGTTGCAAATCTTCCACTTACCAACCAATTGGTTTCTGGTCTAAAAAGTGGACAAAACCTCATTCTCGTTGGCAAGGCTTTTGATGGTGGCCAAGATGTAACGCTCACCGTTTCACTAAAAGGCTTTAGCGCAGGTCTTGACCGCGCCGTTGCCTTACAGCAATAAGCTTTTAATGTCTTTAAATTTTAAAGCACCTGTGTGAAAACACAGGTGCTTTTATTATTTACGAAACGTCCATATAAAGATCACCATTTTGCTTATATTTTTGTGCCATTGTTGCCATACCTTCTTTTTTTTGCTTTTCCTTTTCCATTTCGTCTTTAATTTCGTGCGAAATTTTCATAGAGCAAAATTTGGGACCACACATTGAACAAAAATGCGCAAGCTTATGAGCTTCTTTCGGCAAGGTCTGATCATGAAAAGAACGGGCAGTTTCAGGATCCAATGATAAATTAAACTGGTCCTCCCAGCGAAATTCAAACCGTGCACGCGACAACGCGTCATCGCGCAATTGAGCAGCTGGTAATCCTTTGGCAAGATCGGCGGCATGAGCTGCAATCTTATAAGTGATAACTCCGGTTTTAACGTCTTGTCGATCTGGCAAGCCAAGATGCTCTTTTGGTGTAACATAACACAGCATAGCAGTGCCATACCAAGCAATTTGCGCCGCACCTATTGCCGATGTTATATGGTCGTAGCCCGGAGCAATATCGGTAGTAAGCGGCCCCAAAGTATAAAAAGGTGCTTCACCACAATAGGCTAACTGCTTATCCATATTATCCTTAATCTTATGCATGGGCACATGACCTGGCCCTTCAATCATCACTTGACAATCTTTTGCCCAAGCAATTTTTGTAAGCTCTCCCAAGGTTTCAAGTTCGGCAAATTGCGCCGCATCATTGGCATCAGCAATCGAACCTGGACGCAAACCATCCCCCAGTGAAAAGGCAATGTCGTAAGCACGGGCTATATCGCATATTTCATCAAAATGCTCGTAAAGGAAACTTTCCTTATGGTGATATAAGCACCATTTCGCCATGATCGAGCCGCCGCGCGAGACAATACCAGTAACACGATCAACGGTTAATGGAATATAGGAAAGACGCACGCCAGCATGAATGGTAAAATAGTCAACCCCCTGCTCAGCTTGCTCAATCAAAGTGTCACGAAAAATTTCCCAGTTTAGATCTTCGGCAATGCCATTAACTTTTTCTAAGGCTTGATAAATTGGCACAGTGCCAATAGGGACTGGGGAATTACGAATAATCCATTCACGAATATTATGAATGTTGCGCCCTGTTGAAAGATCCATCACTGTATCCGCCCCCCAGCGAATGGCCCATACCATTTTTTCGACTTCTTCCTCCATTGAAGACGTCACGGCTGAATTACCAATATTAGCGTTAATTTTCACACTGAAATTACGACCAATAATCATTGGTTCACTTTCAGGGTGATTGATATTATTCGGAATAATTGCTCGACCAAGCGCAATTTCATTGCGGACAAATTCGGGCGTTACAAATGGTGGAATAGCTGCACCAAAGCTTTCACCAATGGTGCGTATTTCATGCTCTAAATTTTCACGCCCCAAATTTTCTCGTATCGCAACAAATTCCATTTCTGGCGTTATAATACCAGCGCGTGCATAAGCCATTTGCGTGACGGCTGCATTATTTTTGGCGCGAAGTGGTTGGCGACATTGCAAAAATTCTGGTGTTTTTTTTGCCTCCGATACAAAACCATTGTCTGCAGCCTTGACGGTTCGCCCTTCATAGGTCTCAACATCGCCGCGCGCCAATATCCAAGATTCACGAATAGGCGCAAGCCCCTTATCAATCGTAATATCCACATTTTCATCGCTATAAGCGCCAGACGAATCATAGACTGGCAAATCTGGTTCATTACTAGAAGGATGCAATTTTATATAGCGAATAGGCACCTTTATTTGCGGATAAATAGTGCCTGATTTATAGTTTTTTTTAGAAGAAGGAAGTGCGCCAGTTGTTACTTTAAAACAATTTTCTGACATGGTGAATTCTCCTTGCTTTATTTAAAGGAAAATCCCTCTCGCCAAAGGTAAAGGAGAAAAATGCCTATTTGCGATAAGTCTAATGATAAAGACGAGAAGCAGCAGACATCAGACCATCCCTCCACCAGTATGAGCTGGATCAGGTTCAACGGGTCATTGCGCTGCTTTAAAGCCAGCAATATCTCAGCCTCTTGTCGAGACACCCCAGGTACAAGCCGATCATTAGCTAAATATAATGAATTGTCAATGAGGAATAAAATCATTCTAAAATAAGCAAAAGGCCATTAAATGAATAATGACCTTTTTTAAGTTAAACAATAATTTAAAGATAATTACGGATAAAGCCGCACGGTTTGCCAGTTTTCATCATCAATATTATCTCGTTTAAAGACCAAACGGTCGTGAAGGCGAAATGGCCTATCGTGCCAAAATTCAATATAAGTTGGACGAATGCGAAAGCCAGACCAATAAGGCGGGCGCGGAATGGAACCAACAGCATAGCGCAAGCCATATTCAGCGACTGCCTTTTCAAGTGCAAATCGGCTTTCAAGCGGTCGTGATTGTTTAGATGCCCAAGCACCAATACGACTTCCGCGTGCTCGGCTATTATAATAGGCATCGGCTTCTTCATCACTAACGATTTCCACAATACCGCGAACACGCACCTGCCGCTTTAAGGTTTTCCAATGAAAACACAATGCCGCCTTCATGCTATTTAAGATTTCCACACCTTTTTGACTTTCAAAATTGGTGTAAAAAACAAAGCCATCATCATCAAAACCTTTCAGCAAAACCATACGCACATCGGGTAGGCCTTGGCTATCCACTGTGGCTAAAGCCATCGCATTGGGGTCATTTATTTCGCTAGCGCTTGCGTCATCTAACCATTTTGTAAAAAGATCAAAAGGAGATTCCTCCTTGGTAAAGTCATCTTCTGTTAATGTATCATTTGTCATAATATATCCTAGCGCTTGTGAAATTCTGAGATAGAAGTTAAGCTCAAGTCGTCCGGCTTGATATGAGCCTATTAGTATTGCGTAAAGAGTTCAAGCATTGGTTACATCAAAACCTTTGTTTATAAAGTACCGGAAAGCTTTTGATGATTAAATTTAAAAACGCATTTTCTTGTTATTTTCGCCCCATAATGCTTGGTTCTAGCCTATTAGTGCTAGGGTCGTGCCTGCAAGCTTGCGTTATTGTGCAACCCAAAACACCGCAAATCATGCCTGATAACAGCATTATTACCGGATCAATTGGTGGGAATAGCGTAAATTTACCCAAGGTTGATTTAGGCGGCGACGAAAAAGTCATGCGTGAACAAATAGCAGCGCAGCCTGATTCCTCAATCGTTAACTGGAAAAATGACGCAACAGGTAGCCGCGGAACCATGTCTATCCTTAACAGTTTTGTTGAAAATGGCAGCCAATGTCGCTCATTTAAAACTACGCGCGAATCCTTTAACGGCATTATGATTTATCAAGGCAAAGCCTGCCAGCAAAATGATACTTCATGGAATGTATCACAAATAAAAGCGCTTTAATTCCATCAAAAATAAATTCAGCTTGAAATTTTAGTTGAGTTTTAAGTGAAAGTTTGCATTGAAGGAATGGCGCATTATCATGTGTAATAATGCGTAGTAAGCGTTGCAATTTTTGATCATTGACGCAATATGCTTTTTGTCAAAGTGCCATCGTCTATGGTGACATGATGATAATTGCCTATTTTTAAATCATCGCTTAAGAACGACTGGAACACAAGCCTTGCAACCAAGCGCCACTGACAATAAGCCCGTAACGCCTGTAGTTGATCGCCCAACGCCAATGATGGAACAATATATCGAAATCAAGGCGGCCCATAGCGATTACATGTTGTTTTATCGTATGGGTGATTTTTACGAATTGTTTTTTGATGATGCAGTTGATGCTTCGCGTGCGCTTGGCATAACGCTCACAAAACGCGGTAAGCATCTTGGTGAAGACATTCCCATGTGTGGTGTGCCTGTTCATACCGCAGATGATTATTTGCAACGCTTGATTACTGCAGGCTACCGCGTTGCCGTATGCGAGCAGATTGAAAACCCTGCAGAAGCTAAAAAGCGGGGTGCAAAATCGGTGGTGAAGCGCGACGTTGTTCGTCTTGTAACACCAGGAACACTCACCGAAGAAAAATTGCTTGATCCATCATCGGCCAATTATCTTATGGCTTTGGGACGGGTTAAAGGACAAGGCGACAACGGCTTTGCTTTGGCATGGATTGACATTTCAACCGGTGTTTTCAAAGTCATTGAAAGCAGTCTTGAACGACTTTTGGGCGATATTATGCGCATTGACCCTAGGGAAATTTTGGTCAGTGATGAGCTATTCCACGACCAATCCTTACGGCCCGTTTTTGATATTTTAGGGCGCAGTGTTACAACACAACCACAAAGCCTATTTGATAGTGCAACTGCCGAAGCTCGAATTTGCAATTATTTTAAAGTGGCAACCTTAAGCGGTTTTGCCAATTTTACTAAGCCCGAATTAATTGCTATTTGCGGTGCAATTGCTTATATTGAAAAAACCCAAATTAGCGAACGTCCACCCTTGATGCGGCCGGAGCGTGAGTTTGAAGGCTGCAGCCTTTTTATTGACCCAGCAACGCGTCTAAACCTTGAATTAAGCCGTACTTTATCGGGCGATCGCAATGGCAGCTTATTAAAAGCCATTGACCGCACGGTAACCAATGGCGGAGCAAGGTTGTTAGCTGAACGTTTAATGACCCCTCTTACCAATCCCAATGTCATAAATCAAAGATTAGATGCAGTGGCTTTTTTCCTTGGTAATGCGCAAATTTGTGATGGCATAAGAGCAATTTTAAAAGGCATAGCTGATATGCCGCGCGCTGTATCACGCCTTGGGGTTGAGCGCGGCGGTCCACGCGATTTTGCCGCAATTTTAAATGCAATGTCCGCCGCCTTTTCGCTAACGGAAATACTAGAAAATACTTTATTACCTATTGAATTGGCGCAAGCTTTAGAAGCCTTAAAAACCTTACCCCTTCCACTTTACGCCCATTTAGAACGCGCCCTAGCCGATGAACTGCCCTTGTTAAAACGCGATGGTGGTTTTGTACGCACAAGCTACCATCAAGAGCTTGATGAAATGCGCGCATTACGTGATGAGTCGCGCCGAGTTATTGCAGCCTTACAAGCGCGTTATATGGATGAAACAGGCATTAAGACCTTAAAAATCAAGCACAATAATATTTTGGGTTATTTTATCGAGGTAACCGTCAACCAATCTGGCGCAATGACCGAAGGGGCTGACGCTAAAGCCCGCTTTATTCACCGCCAAACCATGGCCAATGCCATGCGCTTTACCACAACTGAACTTGCAGACCTTGAAAGCCGCATTGCCAATGCAGCCGATAAAGCTTTGACCATAGAACTTGATATTTTTAGTCAACTCGAAAATGAAGTTATTGCAGTAGCCGACCTTTTACGCAATGGTGCCAATGCCTTAAGCTTATTTGATGTTACCAGCAGCCTTGCTATTTTGGCTGATGAACAAGGCTATTGCCGCCCACAAATTGATGACAGTCTTGCTTTTAATATTGTTGCTGGCCGCCATCCCGTTGTTGAGCAAGCTTTGCGCAAACAAGCAAGTGATCCCTTTGTTGCCAATGATTGCAATCTATCTCCGAATAAAAATGCGCAATTTGGTGAAATCTGGTTGCTCACTGGCCCCAATATGGGTGGTAAGTCTACCTTTTTGCGGCAAAATGCTCTTATTGCGATTATGGCGCAAATGGGTTCTTTTGTGCCGGCAGGCTCTGCCCATATTGGTACTGTTGATCGCTTATTTAGCCGTGTTGGCGCGTCTGATGATCTTGCCCGTGGCCGCTCAACCTTTATGGTGGAAATGGTCGAAACAGCTGCTATTTTAAATCAAGCAGGTGAACGCGCTTTGGTCATACTTGATGAAATTGGCCGAGGTACTTCAACCTTTGATGGTCTTTCTATTGCTTGGGCAAGTGTTGAATATTTGCATGAAGTTAATCATTGCCGTGCGCTATTTGCCACCCATTTTCACGAAATGACCGCTTTAACCGAAAAACTGCCACGTTTGCGCAACCACACGATGAAAGTGCGCGAATGGAAAGGCGATGTTATTTTCTTGCATGAAGTGGGTGAAGGTGCGGCCGACCGCTCTTACGGGGTACAAGTTGCCAAGCTTGCCGGCCTACCTAAACAGGTAGTAAACCGCGCGCGTGATGTTTTAAAGCAGTTGGAAGATGGCGAAATTTCTGGCAAAGCCAATAAGCTTATTGATGATTTACCGCTGTTTTCGGTAGCTTTAAAGCATGAAGAAAAATCAAGCATTGATTCTGCTTTTGACGAAGCGTTTAAAAGCCTTAACCCTGATAATTTATCGCCCCGTGAAGCTTTAGACGAATTATATCAATTAAAGGCCCTATGGAAAAAACAACAAGCTGATCGTCATTGAGTTTCAAAAGCGGTAAGGATTATGTGATCCTTACCGCTTTTTCTAAAACCAACGCTTATGCTAATCGCCTTTTTAATCCTTGCGCAAGATGAAACGTCCTGCAAAACCGGTAAAAATTGCTATAAAAACCGCCAATAAGCCATATAGCCAAGCATGGGCATGAGCCAAATGATAGATAGAATAGGCAAAATGCGCTTTCATAATATCCATACGGGTTTCAGCATGGCTAACATAGGCGCCATCGCGGAATAAATACGCTTTGATTTGATAATTACCAACCGGCAAATTAGCAGGCAATTCAAAACGCGCTTTAAACAATGAAGACGGATCAAGCATAACTGTTCCCGGATTTTCGGTATAAAGATGTTGTTTTTTCTTCAAAGCAATGAGCTGTTCACGAAATTGGTGAACTTTTTCCTGGTCTAAACTATCTGACTGCAAGGGCATATAATCAATAGACAAACCAAGATCACGATAGGTTTGCGGCGCGGTAATATCCCGCAGCTCACTTGTTGCACCAAGATTATAATAAAGTGGTACAGCCTTAAAGGTGAGTGCATCGGCATTAACCCAAACGCCTAGGCGGCGTTTTTTTTGGCGCATGGTCATTTCACGTGAGGGGCCTTCAAGGGTCACAATAATATTATAGCGATTTTGGCGCGCAACCAAGGGGTCGGCATGCTGCACAACGCCAGCAATATAAAGATCAGTACCGGTAAAGTTTGTGCCAATAGTGATGGTATCAGTAGTGACAATAATTTGCACCTGCTCAGGTATTTGGGTCGCAACTGGCGCTGTTGATGTAGCATCCTGCGCTTGAGCATTGGCAGCAACTACCATCGTTGCTAAAACACAAACAGCTATTTTGTTTAAAAGATAGGGAAACCGATTTTTCATCACCTACCCCGTCACAATGGTTAAGCTAAAGAGCTCGCTTGGGCGAATAAATAGCTGGAATGCTAGCCAAAGCGCCATAATCAATACCAATAAAGCCAATAAAAGACGTAACTGCTCGGCCTTTAACTTGCGACCAGCCTTGGTGCCATATTGTGCACCGACAACACCGCCAAGCATTAGCAAAAATGCTAAAATCACGTCAACCGATTGGTTGGTAATTGATTGCAAAACAGTGGTAAAGGCGGTGACAAAAGTGATTTGAAAAAGCGATGTTCCAACAACGACATTGGTTGGTACTCGCAAAAGGTAAATTAAAGCTGGCACCATAATAAAGCCACCGCCAACACCCATCACGGATGACAAAATACCAATAACAAAACCAATACCTAAAACGGGAATCACACTAACATAGATTTTTGACGCTTTAAAACGCATTTTAAATGGCAGGCGGTGAATCCAACCTTGATGTCCAGGGCGGCTGACTGTTGGCGACATGCCACCACGCGCACGGCGCATTGAGCGCACGCTTTCAATGGTCATTAATATGCCAATGCCACCAAGTAAAACCACGTAGAGCAATGAGATAATAAGGTCAAGTTGGCCAATACGTCGCAAGAGTGAAAACAGCTCAATACCGATTGCCGAGCCAACCAAACCACCGACAACTAAAAATGTACCCATCTTTATATCAAGAGTACGGCGTTTAAAATGCGACAATGCGCCAGTAACCGATGAAGCAATAACTTGATTGGCACCTGTACCAACGGCAATTGCTGGCGGAATATTATAAAAAATTAACAGTGGCGTAATCAAAAAGCCACCGCCAACGCCAAAAAGACCAGATAAAAAACCGACAATTGCTCCCATGCCAATTAACACCAGCATATTTAAAGACATTTCAGCAATGGGCAGATAAATACTCATCTCTTAAATCCGAAGCAGGCTTTTAACGTTCATCTGTCTTATATTTCAATATAACTATAGGGCGAACCTGTTAGCCAGATTGAATGAAGCTTATATTTTCAAACCCATACCCCATAAGCATATGATAGATGGGTAATGAAAAAGCGCTAACTGTCCATTTTATAAAACTTTTGTTCTATAATAGAACAATGGTTTAGGCGCTTTTATGCGGCCAGGATAATAATCTTCTAAACTAGGGTCAGAACCGATTAATTTAAATGAACTGGCACAATAAACAGCAAAAATATACAAGGAGGAAAGCGAAAAGTGGGTGGTATACCCATTTGAGCTTTACGACGCAGTAGATTACAGCTGTTTTTGTGTCCTTTCAGGATATGATAAATTTTCGCGATAACTTTGTCGAAGCCCCTTGAAAATATTTATATTTCTCGGCGGTTCTTCTCACCTTTAATCTTTGGGTTCTCACAAAAATTTTCTCATACCATTTCGTTCAAATTAATGGGTCCTGACCCTAACTAAATTAATCAATATATTTTGTTGAATATAGCGGTTGAGACCACAAAATATATCAAAATATCATCAATAATGTCTCATTTGAAATCTATAATAGATCAAAAGCACGCATTATCAATATAATCAATAAAATTAGAAATGGTTAATTTTTTAGCAGTTAATTAGAAAACGCCGCATTTAATCCCTATTTAAACGATAATATTCGCATAAATAAGCGTAAACCAATTTTAAAATGGTTGCTTGAACTTTTTAATTATAGGACGATTGTATTGGATAAAAAACAATTGGGTAAAATTTTAGCTGCAGGTAGTGAACGCCAACAACAAACCCGAGCCACACGTGTTAAGAGACTATTTTGGTCTACGTTCAAAAAAGCAGCACAATATATTCCATTTACCCGTGAACTCATTGCTGCATATTATTGTGCTTTTGATCCAGCCACTCCAAAACATGTCAAAGCAACGCTGTTTGCAGCGCTTGCTTATTTTGTTATGCCTATTGATATCATCCCTGATTTTTTGGCAATTATTGGCTTTAGCGATGATATAACCGTATTAGCTGCGGCCCTTGCAACTATTAAACCTTATATCAATGAGCAGCATTTTGACCTAGCTGATGAGGCATTGGAAGCAAAAAACGTGAAAAAAAGTGCATATTAAGCAGAAAAATATACACTTATTCACTTTTTAGTAACCCTATTTAAGCCATTATTGATTTGTTTTATAGAATTTGCCATTAAATTGCTATTTGCTAATTTGGGCTTAAACAATTAAAAGACAAAAATTATTTGAGTAATAGTCATTTTGGAAATTTATGATGTAGCTGTTAATGCACTAAAACCAAAAGACTAAAGATAAACAAAAATGAAACAAAAAAGTGAGCTGGTATAATGATGTTTGGAAAAACTTTTGTTGCAGCGTCAATCATGACCATTGGATTGACCATTGGTTTGGCAACTGCCGCCATGGCACAGAGCCCAACACGGTTAAATCAGTTTGATTACTGGGGCGCTTATTCCTATAAAGCTGGAACGGGTACCGTTTGCTATGTCTTGTCGGCACCTACGAAACAAGAGCCATCAAGTGTCAATCATGGCGATAATTTCTTTCTTATTTCCAAGCGTCCTGATGGATCTACAAGTTTTGAACCGCAATTCATGGCCGGTTACAATTTGCGCGCCAATGTAACGGTGACGATTGATGGTAAAGGTAGCTTCACACTTTTCACCAAAGAAAAATCGGCTTGGATTGAATCACCGCAAAACGAAACAAAATTAATCGCAGCATTGCGTTCGGGTACGACTATGGTAGTGAAGGCGGTATCAGCACGCGGTACCAATACGACGTATACTTACTCGCTTAAAGGCATTACCGCTGCATTAAACTCCATGAAAAACTGCAAATAATTTGCTTTAATTGATGGCTCACTAAACAGTATAAAACATTAAACATTAGCTATTCTTTTGATTTAATGGTTTTATTTTGAATTTATAAGCCTATTAAACTCATAAACCCATGTGCCTTCACATGGGTTTTTCACTTTAAGACATCTTGCAATTTACAAAATAGATGGCCAACATCTTAGCTATAAGTTCCATATTGCATGTTAATAAAACTGGCTCATTTATCACTATTATAAAAAACGTGACCTTTTAGAATTTTTATGATATAAGCCTCCTTTAATGAGATATAGATTTTCATCTACGGAATAGAGATATTTGCACTTATTTGCCTTAACTTGACTAATGATGCTTAAAATGAGCAATCACAAGGGTGGCCTATCTGGATAATATGGATTAAACATTTCAATTTAAAAATTGAAAACTCCTTACGTCTTTGTGCAATGAATAAGTGCCATAATGAAACCAACCATAAAGCCTTTAGATAATCGAGCCTATTAATGAGCATTTCTTATGATTTAGCCCCTGTTGGTGCATGTCACAAAGCACCCCCACTTGTTGGCATGAGTGAAGCCCTGCCAGCCCTTATTGGCATGAGCCGCGAAGAAATGGCCGAGGCGCTTGAAAAAATCGGTGTTCCTGCACGTCAAACACGTATGCGCGTTGGGCAATTATGGCATTGGCTTTATGTACGTGGTGTTTCGTCTTTTGATGATATGTTTAATATTTCTAAAGAATTGCGGCAAAAGCTTGCACAAAACTTTACAATTGCACGCCCAGAAATTGTAACCGAGCAAATTTCAAGCGATGGTACACGCAAGTGGTTGTTGCGTTTTCCCCCGCGCGGTGCGGGGCGGCCAGTCGAGATTGAAACCGTTTATATACCTGAAGAAGGGCGCGGTACGCTTTGTATTTCAAGTCAAGTTGGCTGCACCCTTACTTGCTCATTTTGTCACACTGGCACACAGCGTATGGTGCGTAATTTAACCTCGGAAGAAATTTTGGCGCAATTATTGGTTGCCCGTGACAAACTTGGTGATTTTCCAGATAAGGATACGCCTGATGGCGCGATTGTACCTGAAGAAGGGCGTAAAATTTCCAACATCGTCATGATGGGTATGGGTGAGCCGCTTTATAATTTTGAAAGCGTCAAAAAAGCTTTACTGATTGCATCCGATGGCGAAGGAATTTCTCTATCTAAACGCCGTATAACCCTATCAACGTCGGGTGTTGTGCCAGAAATTTATCGCACCGGTGATGAAATAGGTGTAATGCTTGCCATATCGCTCCATGCAGTGCGCGATGACTTGCGTGACTTGCTTGTGCCAATCAATAAAAAATATCCACTAGAGCAATTAATGGAAGCCTGTCGTAATTATCCCGGCCTTTCCAATGCACGGCGTATTACCTTTGAATATGTGATGCTCAAAGATGTTAATGACGGCGTTGAGGATGCAAAGCGCTTGGTTAAATTATTGCAAGGCATCCCAGCAAAGATTAATCTTATTCCATTCAATCCATGGCCTGGCACCAATTATCAATGTTCAGATTGGGAACAGATCGAACTTTTTGCCGATATTGTTAATCGTGCCGGTTATGCATCACCTATCCGCACGCCTCGTGGCCGTGATATTCTTGCTGCCTGCGGTCAATTAAAATCAGCATCTGAACGCATGCGCAAAGCAGACCGCGAGAAGCTTGCTGCAGCCAATGCATAAAAGCTGTTTTTAAATTGCAATTATGAAAGCCCTGAATAAAGTTCGGGGCTTTTTTATTTATAATAATGGCAAAAGACCTTGGGAAAGCCAAAAAATAAACAACAAATCAAGAAAAGAATAAAAAAAGCTTTATGAAAAGACCTTTTTAGGTTTTAAAAGACTTGGATTATTAAAAACTGGTCAATATTTTGCAGCGAAGGGAGGAGGTAAATGGCTTTATCAGCAGAATTACATTTGCGGCACTCCCAACAGCTAGTGATGACATCGCAATTGGTGCAGTCAATTAAATTATTGGCAATGACCGGTATTGAGCTTGAACGTTTTATTAACGAGGAAATTGAACGCAACCCATTGCTTGATCTTGTCAATAAAAACGATAATGATATTAAAGATACTCGCCCAAATAGTGATGAAACACCAAGCCTCACCACTGAGGAATTGCAAAAATCAGCCTTTAGTCAAAGTGAACATATCGCCACCGATAGTGCAGTTATTAACGATAATATCTATGATAGCGCTCCCAGAATCGAAGATCCAAAACAGCCCGATATAAGGGCAGATTTTCGCTTAAAAGATAGTGCAAACAGTAATATTGACGATTTTGCACAATTTATCAGCGCACCGATTAGCCTTCGCGCCCATATTGATGAACAAATTCTTTATAGTTTTCATGATTCGGTTGATCGCTTTATTGCCCGTGATCTTGCCGATCAGATTGACGAATCAGGTTATTTCATTGGAGATCTAGAAGAAACCGCTTTGCGGCTTAATCAATCAATTGCGAGAATAGAAAATATCTTAAATCGCCTGCAAGGATTTGATCCTATTGGTATTTTTGCGAAGGATTTAGCCGGCTGTCTTACCTTACAACTTAAAGACAAAAATCGCTATGATCCAGCAATGGCAAAGCTTCTTACCCATTTAGAAGATCTTGCCAAACGAGATTTTGTTAAATTAAAGCGGATTTGCGGGGTTGATGAAGAAGACTTAATCGACATGCTTGGAGAAATTCGCGCGCTTGATCCAAAACCGGGGCTTGCCTTTAGCTCAAGCCCCACTGATATCATAGTGCCGGATGTCTTTATTACGCATATTGGCGATGATTTTCGAGTTGAACTTAACCCACATCTATTACCCAAAATTTTAATCAATGAAAATTACAGCAATATTGTTTGCCGTGACAAAACCGATCAAGAATTCTTAAGCAATGCATTACAAAGCGCCAATTGGTTGTTAAAAGCATTAGACCAGCGTGCGAATACGCTTTTGCTAGTGGTAAGCGAGATCGTGCGCCAACAACAGGGCTTCTTGCGCCACGGCATTAGTCATTTAAAGCCATTAAGCATGACTGCTTTAGCTGAAAAAATTGGTATTCATGAATCAACCATCAGCCGAGTTACCACCAATAAATATGTTGCAACACCACGCGGCACGCTTGATTTGCGCTTTTTCTTCACCACGGCGATTGCCGCCGCAGATGGTAGTGAAGCGTATTCATCAGAATCTGTGCGCCACCGCATCAGGCAATTAATCCAAGACGAACCGGCCAATGCTATATTATCCGATGATAATTTGGTTGATTTGCTAAAAAAAGAGGGCATGGATATTGCACGGCGAACCGTTGCCAAATACCGCGAAGCAATGAATATTCCATCTTCTGTTGCACGTCGGCGTGAGAAAAAAGCACGAATTTTGTCCACAAAAGCCTAAATTCGACGATTGACATTTGTATAATTTGTGACTAGAACCCCGCAAAACTGGTGCTCAAATCAAGTTGTTTGTGGAAGATGCGGATAGTATTTGCGCTATTCATCGGTTAGGGCTACATTGGTCTTGTAACAAATAATAAACGAGGTTCACAATGTCGCTACGCATCTCAGGACAGCATATGGATATCGGTGATGCTTTCCGCACCCGAATTGAAGAGCGCATCAATGATGCAATCTCTAAATATTTTGCTGATGGCACTACAGGGCATATAACTGTAACAAAGTCAGGGGCAAAATATTCTGCCGATTGCGTATTACATTTAAGCACTGGTGCGGTATTGCAAACCACCGGTGACGCAATGGATCCGCAAGGCGCATTTGACGCCGCTGCTGAACGCATTGAAAAGCGCCTACGCCGTTATAAGCGCCGCATCAAGTCCCATAAAAACGAGTCTACCAGTCAGGCTTTTGCTGATGTTGCTTATCGGGTTATGGAACCTGTCCCTGATGAAGAGGACGATTTTCCAGAAGATTATGCACCAACAATTGTTGCTGAAACATCCATGGCGCTGCGCCTATTATCGGTTGCAGATGCCGTTATTGAACTTGATTTGATGGATAATCCGGTCCTTGTTTTCCGCAATGCGGGAAGTGAAAAAGTTAATATTGTTTATCGCCGTGCCGATGGCAATATTGGTTGGATTGATCCATCAAATGTAAAACATACTGGAAGTAATTAAATTTAGCCCTATATGGTGCAAATTATACTTTAACCAGTAGCTATGCTGACTGAAGGGAAGCAAATATGATGGGTTTAAGTGATCTGATAGCGCCGGAAGCTATTATTCCGGCGTTAAAAGCGAGTTCTAAGAAACAGCTTTTACAGATTATGGCCGAAAGAGCTGCAGAATTAACCGGTTTACCGGAGCGCGATATATTCGACACAATTTTGCAACGTGAAAAACTTGGTTCAACAGCTGTGGGTAATGGTATTGCTATTCCCCATGGTAAATTGCCAGACATTGATAAAATTGTCGGTGTTTTTGCTCGATTGCAAAATCCGGTCGATTTTGAAGCGCTTGACGATCAACCTGTTGATCTCGTTTTTCTTCTTCTTGCTCCAGAAGGTTCTGGTGCGGATCACTTGAAAGCACTATCACGGATTGCACGCCTATTACGCGATTGCGACATGGTCAATAAATTGCGCAATAGCCACGATTCGCAAGCCCTTTATTCGCTTTTAACTGATCACGCTGTGACAGCCGCATAGTGTTTTAAAAAACTTATAGAAAAGCCCGCTTTATGCGGGCTTTTTATTGTCTAAATATCAATACAAATTTATAAAAATTAGACCATAATGAAAAACCCACACTACTATGAAATATACATAACAATAGGGTTTCATATAACTCTATCAACGCGGCTTAATAATACTAAAAAAAGGCTTATTTTATAAGGTGAGTTATGATGCTTGAAAGGCATATATCTAATCTATGGATACAAGCAGGGATAGTTATTAGTCAAAACAAAGATGCGATGGTTTTATGCCCCAAATGTCAAAAGCAAAATTTAAAAGTTTGGGATGTAGAAAGCAATTTTAATTCAAATGATATAGAGCGCCATATGGTTTGCGAAAATTGCCAAGCTTATAATGCATTGCGTATAAAGAAAAAATAATACCACTGATATTATAGCCAAAGACCAAGCGACCTAAGTGATAAAGCTGCGCAAAAGCCAGTAGAATATCCATAATCAAAAATCATTTACTTTTAAGGACTCGACATAATCGTAATGGCGGCTTAACATTTTTAATTGCGGGCGCTGATATTTATCAAGCGATGTCATTGCATGAAAAATGCAAAATAACAACTTATTGGGGGGATAATGCGTTATACATTACGTCAAATTCAATATTTTATTGCAACTGCAGAAACTGGAAGCATCACCCTTGCAGCAGAGCGGGTTCATATATCGCAGCCTTCTATTTCTGCCGCTATTGCCAATTTAGAAGAAGAATTAAAAGTTCAGCTTTTTATTCGCCGCCATGCCCAAGGCCTAGCGCTGACTCCAGCCGGCAAAACCCTATTAATACAGGCAAAATTATTGCTAGAGCAGGCAGAAAGTCTTTATGTTGTTGCCTCTGAAACAGCCAATGGCGCACGCGGACAACTCACACTAGGTTGTATGGTAACCCTTGCCTCAATGGTAATGACCGAACTTACCTATAGTTTTACATCGCAATATGATGAAGTCATTATAAATAATGTTGTTAGCGATCATCATGGTCTTCTCCAGAAGCTACAAAATGGCGAAATTGACGTAGCACTCAGTTATGACCTTTTAATTCCTGACGGCTTTGAATTTATTGAACTGGCAGAATTACCGCCTTATGTCGTAATGGGTGAAACCCACCCATTAGCAACTGCAAAATCTTTACAATTGTCTGACCTAGTACGCGAGCCATTATTACTGCTCGATTTACCCGTAAGTACTGAATATTTTTTATCATTGTTCTTTAATCAAGGTCTTAACCCCAATATTGCCATGCGCTCTCCCCACCAAGACGTATTACGAACAACGGCTGCCAATGGTTATGGTTATACTCTTGCCAATGTGCGTCCACGCTCTCATATTTCCATGGACGGACGCAAACTCATTCATATTCCACTTGAAAAAGGCTTAAAACCAATGAATATCGGTCTTATTGCGTTGGCTGGCACAAAAAAAACACGGCTCGTACAATTATTTTATGATCATTGTTATAAAATGATTTCTAATGAGGTTATCCCCGGAATGGATGCGCCTTATTAACTTCAATCCTAAAATTTTAATTTAACGCAATGCCACCTTACTGGAAAAAGCCAAGCTGCTAAAAAGTTTGTTTTATATCACCCACTTCCATAATCATAGCAGCAAGGCATAAATGTTTGATTGCTAGATTATTGGGAAAAATACGAGCATAAAAACCTAAGCTTTCAGCCATTGATGCAATTTGGTAAGCATGGTTTGACATTTTTCTAATTGTTCAATAGCAATAAATTCATCTGGCTTATGCCCCTGCTCCATATTACCGGGTCCGCAAACCAATGTGATAATGCCAGCATCTTGAAATAATCCACCCTCTGTTCCAAATGCCACAGTTGAAAAATCCTTGCTGTCACTCCATTTTGCCAAGTTTTGTGCAAAAGGCAATTTTACATCGGTTAAAAGCCCGGGATAGCGGCTTAATTGACTAAATTCAATATGTGTTGCCTGATGGACTGCCTGCATTTCTGGCAATAAAATATCCGATGCGTAATTTGCAATTTCAGTTAATGCAATATCTGGCTTACTATTTGGCAAATGACGAATTTCAAAATCAAATTCACATAATTGCGGTACAATATTAAGTGCGCTGCCACCACGGATTACCCCCACCTGCATCGTACTAAAAGGTGGATCAAAATTTTTGTCTTGCGTTGCTTTTAAGCCATCAGCAACCGAAATGATTTTATTCATCATTTTAGCAGCATATTCAATCGCATTCACCCCTTGTGGCGCATAAGCAGAATGGCAAGCATGTCCATGGATTTGGCAACGCATAGCAACTTTACCCTTATGCCCATAAATCGCTTGCATTTGAGTTGGTTCACCGATGATACAAAAATCTGGCTTATCATCCATTAACTTTAACTGATCAATAAGATGACCAACACCAAGACACCCAACTTCTTCATCATATGAAAAAGCAAGATGCAGGGGCATTTTCAGATCTGCGCTTAAAAACAATGGTAATGACGCTAACACACAGGCAATAAAACCTTTCATGTCGGTGGTGCCGCGCCCATAATAGCGGCCATCCTGCTCTGTCAATTCAAACGGCGCAAATGTCCATGTTTGCCCATCGACTGGCACGACATCGGTATGCCCCGACAATATGATACCGCCTTTTGTTTGTGCCGGTAAACAGGCATAAAGATTAGCCTTTTTGCCACTCGCATCATGAATAAGCTTTGGCTCTAAGCCATAAGATTGTAATAATTCCTTGATGTAATGAATAAGATCAAGATTGGATTTATAGCTGGTTGTATCAAAAGCAACAAGCTGCGCCAATATCGCCTTAACATTTTCATTCATCACCCGGAACTCCATAACTTGGTGCTTGCCTTGGATCAAGCGCACGAACCATATAGGCATCCATTTGAGGTGCATAATCTAGCCAAAGTTTTTGAAGCACGCTAATTGGCGCATCATCATGCCAATCCACTCTTAAATCCACCATCGGCCAAGCTTGGTCACCAACAACTTTAACGGCTGCAGAATGCACAGGACCAGCCTCTCCCCCTGCATTTATAGCCGCTTGCAAAGCCTTTATCAAACGTCCAGCCAGTAAACCATCACTGTTTTCAAATGCTTGCACCATGGCATCAATAACCGCAGTATTTGCCAACATATTGCCAGCACCAATACAATTATCGCCGCTAACCACATGATAAATACCCAAGGTTTGCTTACCGCTAAAGGATGCGGTTTGCCCTTCAGCATTGATCATTGCAATTTGACGATAATCAGCAAAAGGATCTTCTGCTAAAGCTTTTTGCAAAGCCACATCAACGCTATCGCCATTTTTTAAAAAGACAAGACCGCGCAGTCCCAAAGAAGGCAGAGTGATATTTTGGCTGGAAACCGCGCCAATTTTTGCTTGAAGCCAAGGACAGCGTGCGCCAACTGCAATGCTTGAAGAGCTCAAAGCAATGCCAAGCTGACCCGTTTGTGCGCAGCGTGCTGTAATTGAAAAAGTCATGATCGCTCCTTAACTAGCACTTTCATCAGGAATAACGGCAATTACGTCAATTTCCACCAACCATTGGGGTTGCGCAAGACCAGAAACAACAAGACCCGTTGAAATGGGAAACACACCTTTAAGCCATTTACCAACTTCTTGATAAACAGGCTCCCGATAACGAGGATCAATAATATAGGTTGTTGTTTTAACAATATGCGATAAATCACTGCCTGCTTCTTCTAGCAATTGTTTGATATTTTTCATTGCTTGCTCGGCTTGAGCGCGTGGATCACCCAAGCCTATAAGATTGCCATCAAAATCAGTCCCAACTTGCCCACGCACATAAACAGTATTGCCGGCACGAACTGCTTGACATAAATCATTATCCAAGTTTTGATTTGGGTAAGTTTCCTTAGTATTAAACATACGAATACGGGTGTGAGTTGGCATTTAATGCTCCTAACAAATTGGAAAATAACATTTAAAGATTTTTTTATTTTTGCAAAAATGCTTTATTGCTATGGTTAAAGGCATTAAGCTCGTTGGCTCTTATCCCTATATTGCGTATATTTTTTTCGGTTAGCAATATGATCGGCAACAAATTTGGCGTCATGCCAAACACCCCAGATAAAAGATGATCCGCGCCGCGATAACCATGGTAGGCCAAGGAAATAAATGCCTTCATAATTAGAAACACCACGTTGATGTTTGGGGCGTTGTTGTCCTTGAAATTCGTCAATCTCTACCCAACTATAATCAATTCCATAGCCCGTTGCCCAGATAATTGAGGTAATACCTGCCTCTTTAAGATTTAGCGATAAGATAGGTTTATCCATCTCTGGGGGATTGGGCAAAAATTGCCTTGCTTGCGGCTCTTCAGGTAAATCAAGACCATTGGCTTTGATATAAGCATCGGCAGCATCAAGCAAAGCCAAATAGTTTTCATCACCAAGGCGGATATTTTCATTAAGATTATCCGCAAAAAACACTTCACCATCAGCAAAGGATTTCGTTAAGCCAACCAAAGTAATCCCTTGATGGGCAAGATTACGAAAATCTACCGTATGACCGCCGCGCGCGCCACTTACTGCAATGGTTACATGTTCTTTACCCGGCGCATTAGCAGGGGCATCCCAAAGCCCTAAAACGCCAAGCCACCAGCAAAAATCACGGTTACGATAGGAACGCGGTGGGCGATCATGGGCGCCAATTGAAAGATATACTTTTTTTTCCGCTCTTTGCAATTCATCGGCAATTTGCACACCAGACGAGCCAGCGCCAACCACCAATACCGCACCTTCAGGTAATTGTTGCGGATTATAATAGTCGGCAGAGTGAATTTGATAAAGATCAGAGCCAAGTGGGGCAATAGCTGGAATAATTGGCTTTTGAAAAGGCCCGGTTGCGATAACAATATTTTTCGCTTCAATAACGCCATTGGTAGTCTCTACAGTATAACCATAGCGTCCCTCATTGGGCGTGACACAGGTGACTTCAACACCTGTTTCAATTGGTGCGTTAATTTGGCTGGCATAATCTTCCATATATTGGGCGATATCATCCTTGGGGATAAAAGCATCGGGATCGCCACCCTTAAATTCCATATTAGGAAAACTATCATGCCAAGCAGGACCATTGGCAACCAATGAATCCCAACGTCCGGTGCGCCAAGCTTCGGCAATGCGATTTTTTTCAAGTACGATATGCTCAATATGATTATTGCTTAAATGTTCACTTGCTGCAATTCCTGCCTGTCCTCCACCAATGACAAGCGTATCAATAACCCGCTTTTGTTCAGTCATGTGTTCCTCTCCTATTATTGCTATAACTAGAGAGGTTATAAATTTGCATTCAAAAGGTAAAATATAATAAACCTAGGACGAAGCTAGAAAATACTGAGGTTAGAAATTAGTTTTTCACTGGTTCTCATTGCTGATGAAACAAATAGCATGTTCATTTTTCCGCCAAGCTATACGCCATCAGACCCCGCTACAACTGCAAGGGTCTGCATTGATTAAGTGAAACACATTCTAAATATGATGATTTGTTGAAAAACCTGTCATAACAGGGCGAAATATGAGGAACAAATTTGCTTTTTTCATTTGTTAATGACAAAGTGCGTAACTAAAATTTCATATTGTTGTCAAATTTCGGATTAGTATATGGACGCTGCCAGTTTTATAAATATTATCGGCTTTGGCCCTGAAGGCTGGGGCAAAGTGCTATTATTGGGTGCTTTGTTAACTATTGCTCTTGCCATTTGTGGTTTTTTTCTTGGTGCAGTGATCGGAATTTTGGCAGCTTGGGCAAAATTGTCAGGTGGTCGCATTTTGCGTATCATCGCCGAAACCTATACAACCGTTATTCGTGGTATCCCCGATCTTCTAGTGATCTACCTATTTTATTTTGGCGGCAGCAGTGCTGTCACCGCTATTGGGCGTTATTTTGGATCAGAGGGTTTTATAGGTTTTCCGGGATTTTTAGCCGGCGTCCTTGCTATTGCCATTTGTTCAGGCGCACTTCATACTGAAGTCTTTCGAGGCGCGTATAAAGCAATTCCATCAGGTGAAATTGAAGCCGCAACCGCAAGTGGAATGAGCATTTGGATTAAATTTCGCCGAATTATTGCCCCTTTGGCTTTTCGCTATGCGCTACCAGGTTTTGGCAATGTTTGGCAGGTTGCCCTTAAGGAATCAGCCTTGGTCTCTATTGTTGGTATTATCGATTTGATGCAACAAGCTAAATTTGGTGCGGGCAATACGGGCTTACACTTCCAGTTTTATATAATAGCTGCTGCCATTTATCTTTTAATTTCGACAGTTTCGGGCAGTGCATTACAAATATCTGAACGCATTTTTTCCCGTGGCATGAGGCGTTCACGATGAGCGATAATTTTTACATCGATTCTTTTTTTCAAATCCTATCGGGCGCACCACTCACCTTGCAACTTGCGGCATGGTCGGTATTTTTAGGCATGTTTTTTGCTTTATTGCTAGCAGGTATGCGTCTATCAGGCCTATGGTTTCTTGACTGGACCGCACGGTTTTATATTTTCATTTTCCGCGGGACACCTTTTCTTGTTCAAATTTTCATTATTTATTATGGATTAAGTCAATTTCCCACAATCCGATATTCGTTTTTATGGCCAATTTTACGTGAACCTTATTGGTGCGCAATTATAGCTCTTATGCTCAACCATGCAGCTTACGGTTCTGAAATTATTCGCGGAGGTCTACGCTCTGTATCAGAAAACCAAGTTGAAGCAGCTTTTGCCTGTGGCATGTCACGATTTGCCTGCTTTAGACGGGTGGTTTTACCCTTAGCAATAAGGCAGGCACTTCCTGCTTATGGCAATGAAATTATTCTCATGGTCAAAACAACCTCACTAGCATCTGCAATTACCTTGCTTGAAATTACTGGTATTGCAGGTAAAATCATTGCAGAAACTTATCGCGCGGTTGATGTTTTCATCATTGCTGGCGCAATATATCTTGCAATAAACTTTATTCTAACACGGTGTGTCGCAATGATCGAATACCGTCTAAATGCTCATCAACGACCACCGGTCGAAATAGAATTGAAAGTATTAAATTCATGACCATTGCCGATAATATGAATACAAATGACGCCAATATAATGCCGGCATTGGAAGTGCGTGAACTTCGCAAAACATTTGGCAATCATGAGGTATTAAAAGGCATTTCATTTAAAGCGATGGAAGGCGATGTCATTTCTATTTTAGGCTCATCAGGTTCAGGCAAATCAACGCTGTTGCGCTGCATTAATTTTCTTGAAACCCCTTCTGCCGGTGAAATAATTGTTGCTGGTGAACCAATTAAAATGAAGCATCCGGGCAAGAAAAATTATGGGCCTGCAAGCCGTAAACAGGTCGAGCATATTCGCTCTGAGCTTGGCATGGTATTTCAAAGTTTCAACCTATGGAGCCACCGCACTATTTTAGAAAATGTGATTGAGGCACCAATTTATGTTCAAAAGCGTGATCGCAAGGACTGTATAGCCGAAGCAGAAGCCCTGCTTGAAAAAGTTGGCATTGCCGACAAGCGCAATAATTACCCTTCGCACTTATCGGGTGGGCAACAACAGCGCGCAGCTATTGCCCGTGCACTTGCTATGCGCCCCAAAGTCATGTTGTTTGATGAGCCAACATCCGCCCTTGACCCCGAACTTGTTGGTGAAGTTTTGCGCGTGATGCGTAGCCTTGCCGAAGAAGGCCGTACCATGTTGGTGGTTACCCACGAAATGGGTTTTGCCCGTGATGTTTCAAATCGTGTTTTATTTTTAGAAAAAGGTCATATCGAGGAAGACGGACATCCAGCAGACGTTTTCAAAAATTCGAAATCGGAACGTTTTCGCCAATTTATCAACCATGAGCATCAGCGTAACCATGACTAAATCACTTTCACTTCAAGCAGTGAGGCGCTCTAAATTCTTTGTTTTATCGCATTTTTCAATCTAAAAGCTAATTGAGCTTTTACTCAAAAATGTTTTAGAAAGGCATATTTTATGAAATTAAAAACCGCATTACTCGCAATTGTTGCAGCCATTTCTTTTAATGGGTCACTTGCACAGGCACAAGAAAAGCCAATTACATCTATCCGTATTGGTACTGAAGGCGCATTTCGTCCTTTCAATTTTACCAAGCCAGATGGCAGCCTAGATGGCTATGAAATTGACCTTGGCAATGCCTTATGTGAAAAAATGAAGGTGGAGTGCACCTTTGTTATTCAACCCTTTGACAGTATGATACCCGCGCTTAATGCAGGAAAATTTGATGTCATCATGTCCGGTCTTACCAATACTGCAAAACGGCGTGAAACCATTGATTTTTCACAATCTTATAGCTTAACTCCACAGGTTTTTGCAACCCTTAAGGGCAGTCCTTTAGATCCTTTGCCCCATCAAGGCGAAACTTTGCAATTGGCAAGCGATAAAGAAAACGCCGAAAAAGCCATAGAAGACATCAAGGCTGCCGTTAAAGGCCGTGTTATCGGCGTACAAACCGCGTCATTAGGCCTTTCCTTACTTGATGCCTATTACAAGGATAGCAGCGAAATTCGTGAATATAAAACAACACAACAGCATGATCTTGACCTTAAAGCTGGCCGCGTTGATATGATCGTTGCTTCATTAGGCTATTTTAACGACCTTAAGACCAAGCCTGGTTATGAAGATTTAGTACTTGTTGGACCATATTATAAAGGTGGACTTCTTGGGCAAGGTGCTGGTGTTGGCATGCGCAAAAATTCGCCACAACTACAAGCAATGTTTAATAAAGCAATTGATGAAGCTAAAGCTGATGGCACAATCAAACGCTTATCAGAAAAATGGTTTGGTTTTGATGTAACGCCATAAGTTACAAATAGGGGAACACAATGAAACAAATAATTATAATAATTTCGAGTTTATTTTTGAGCATGGTGAGCATAATTGCCCATGCTCAAAACAAACCCATTACCGAAGTAAAAATCGGCACAGAAGCATCCTTCTATCCCTATAATTTTACTAAGCCTGACGGCACATTAGATGGCTTTGAAATTGAACTTGCGCGTTATCTTTGTGAAAAAATGCAAGTTAAATGCTCTTATGTTGTGCAACCATTTGATAGCATCATTCCCGCTCTTAATGCTGGAAAATTTGATGTCATCATGTCTGGCCTCACCAACACACCGAAAAGAGCGGAAGTTGTTGATTTTACCGCTTCTTACATGGCTGGTCCACAAGTATTTGCAACCATGAAGAATAGCCCACTTGCAAAGCTACCCCATGATGGCGAAAACCTATCCCTAGATGGTGATAAAGCTACTATTGATCAAACCATGAATGATGTAAAAGCTGCGCTAAAAGGGCATGTTATTGGTGTGCAGACAGCATCACTAGCCCAGTCTTTAGCCGCTGCTTATTTCAAAGATGTTGCAACCATCCGCGAATATAAATTGACCGAGCAACATGATCTTGATTTACGCTCTGGCCGGGTTGATGCCCTTATTGCGGCACAAAGCTATTTTCGCGTTTTACAAAAAAAGCCTGGTTTTGAAGATTTAATCATGGTTGGACCTTTTTATAAGGGTGGGATTTTGGGTGAAGGCGCAGGCATCGGACTTAGGAAGAACTCGCCAGAGCTACAGGCAATGTTTAATCAAGCCATTGCACAAGCCATTAAAGAAGGTGTTGTAAAAGAATTAGGCATTAAATGGTTTGGTGTTGATGTAACCCCTTAAGATCAACCTTGAATTAACTACCTCAACTTAAATTATAGTGTTCTAAGCCCACTATACTGCTTTTATAAAAAGGCTTTAGGGCAAGGAATTTAGGAGTATAGAATGAGCAAGAATTCTCTTGATGTATGGGATATTGTTGAATCTAAAGAAGAAGCTTTTTTTGGGCTTAGTGACACGGTCTGGGATCATCCAGAATTGAATTTTAATGAGTTTGTTGCCTGTGACGCTCATGAAGCAATGCTCCACGCTGAGGGCTTTAAAGTTAAGCGTGGCGTTGCAGGATTACCAACCGCCGTTACAGGTGAAGCGGGCGAAGATGGACCTGTTATCGCAATCCTTGGCGAATATGATGCTTTGCCGGATCTTGGGCAGGTTGCTGGCCTTGCTGAAGAAAAGCGGGCAGATAATGGTACCAACGGTCATGGCTGTGGTCATAATCTTCTTGGCTCTGGTTCGATATTAGCGGCAGCAGCAGTCAAGGACTGGCTACAAAAAAATGGCGTAAAAGGGCGTATTCGCTATTATGGTTGCCCCGCTGAAGAAGGTGGCTCGGGCAAAGGTTTCATGGTGCGTGAGGGTCTTTTTGACGATGTTGACGTTGCTATTTGCTGGCACCCAGGACCATTTGCCGGTTTAACCGATCCCATCTCGCTTGCTTGTATGGAAATTATCTTTTCTTTCAAAGGCCGCTCGGCTCATGCGGCGGCCTCCCCTCACCTTGGCCGTTCAGCGCTTGATGCAGTTGAATTGATGAATGTTGGCGTTAATTATATGCGCGAGCATATGCCGTCATCGGCACGTATTCATTATGCAGTTACCAATACTGGCGGCGTTGCACCTAATGTGGTGCAGGCCTATGCTAGCGTGCGCTATTTAATTCGCGCCTTAACCTTGCCAGAAGTTTACGAATTGGTTGAGCGGGTAATTAAAATTGCACAAGGTGCCGCCCTTATGACCGAAACTGAAATGTCGCAAGAAATTGCCAGTGGTGAAGCCAATCTTATTGGCAATACACCGCTTGAAGCTATTATGCAACGAGAATTGGAGCGTCTTGGACCACCGATTTTTGACGAGCAAGATCGTGCAACAGCCAAAGAATTTCAAAAAACATTTAGCGCGCAAGATATTGAAGAATCATTCCAACGCTATGGCGTGCCCTATAAAGCCGACCAAAGTCTTTGTGAAGAAATTTTCAAGCCTTATGCAGGTGAAAGAGGCTTTATTGGCTCAACCGATGTTGGCAGCGTTAGTTGGGTTGTACCAACGGTTCAAATGCGCGGTGCAACTTGCGCTATTGGTACACAATTGCACTCATGGCAAATGACCGCACAAGGAAAATTACCCGTTGCCCATAAAGGCATGGCCCATGCCGCAAAAGCAATGGCGGCGACAGCTTTAGAAATTTTCCGTAATCCTGAGCAAATTGCTGATATGAAAGCCGACCTTAAAAAGCGTCTTAATGGCCACGAATTTGTTAATCCTATGCCAGATTACGTCAAACCAGCTTTGCCAAAAAATAAATAAGCAATTATGTAAAAAGCTCCTTTAAACAAAGGTCGTTTAAGGGAGCTTATCCTCTCAACAAGCGATTAATTGCAATAAAGCAAGACGTTACGCCTTATTTAGCGCTTTAAGCTTTCTTTATCGTTGTTTTAGCCTTATAGATGCAACACAAAGAGCTAATAATCGACCAAGTCATTGGTAAAGCGTCATTAACACATCAAAAAGGTTAATTTACAATGGTACAAAGCAGCAATCTATTACCCTTTTTACCATTTGAAAATGACGCCCTTCACTTAGAACCAAACACATCCTATATTAGTTTTGGTTTTGATCAGTGCCCACCGACAGAATGGCAGAACCATTTAGATAATATTCAAACATGGCGTCCAAGCTATTTAAGATTAAAGCATGGCGGTTTTAACTGCCAAAGCAAGCTGCTAGATAGCAAAATTTATGATGGCGGTTTTTTAATACTGTCCAAGCATAAGCGGCGCAACCAACAGTATTTTTTACAATTGCTTCAAGTGGTTAAGCCGCAAGGTAAAATCATCATTTGCGGCGACAAAAATCTTGGCGTGCAATCAATGCGCAAATGGGTTAGCCAATTATATGATATTGAGGGAAATCTAGCCAAATATCATGGTCAATGTTTTTGGTTTACCCGTCCCGATACGCTATCATTGAACAAGATCGAAACAACCCATATACAATCCATTACTTTTAACGACCAATTTATGACAATGCCTGGTATGTTTTCCCATGGGCGCATTGACCCTGGCTCACAATTGCTAATAAATACCATAGAACATGATATCAAAGGTGATGTGGCTGATTTTGGCGCAGGTTGGGGTTTCATTGCAGCTAAATTATTAGAAAAATTCCCAAAGATTTCACAGCTTGATTTATTTGAAGCTGATTTGGATGCTTTGGAGGCTGCCAAAGGCAATATTGTTGCACAAGCTGAATCACGCAATGTCAATTATTATTGGTATGACTTATTAACTGAAAAGCCTGAAATTTCTTATGATTGGATTATTAGTAATCCGCCATTTCATGAAGGACGGGCTAGCGATAGTAGCATTGGGCAGAATTTTATTGCACGCGCCTTTGACGCGTTAAAGCCTAAAGGGCAGTTAATGCTGGTTGCCAATAAACAATTACCTTATGAAAAATTGCTCAGTGAAAAATTTAGCGTTGTTGAAAAGCGCCTTGAGCAACAAGGGTTTAAAATAATCTATGCAAAGAAATAAAATGAAAGTTTTATTATCCTTAGATAATTTGCAAAGTTCGCTAAAAAAAAGCTAAATTTGACCATCAAAATATATCGATTTACTGAGCAACGAATACATGTTATCATATTGTTAACATTGAATTATTAAGTCAGGTATTTATGTCTACACTCGTTAACGAACAGAGCATATCAGATAGCGAATTAACTAACCTTTTCATTAATAATGAAATTTTTGATAAAATAACAAATTATCTAGGCCGATTTAATCCGATAAAAGTGATGCGGATGGAAGGAATGGAAATTCGCCATTCGGCTATATTAGCATGGTTGCTAGACCCCAAGGAATCCCATGGTTTAGGTGATAACTTCCTCAAAGCCTTCCTAGCAGAGGCATTACGCGAAAATAAACTCACTTCGAGCATCAATGCTTTTCAAATTAAAAAAGCCGATTTGCGTGATGCCCAAGTTCGAAGAGAATGGCATCATATTGATATATTTATCGTATCCCCCCAAAATAATTGGGCTTTTATTATAGAAAATAAATTTTTTAGCAAGCAATATAATGGTCAATTAAAAAAATATAAAAACAATATTATTGAATTATTTCAAGCTCAAAAGAGTATAAAAAATAATAGCCAAGAACCAATATTAAGCGGTATTTTTTTAACGCTCTATGAAGAAGCACCCGAAGATAACACTTATACGTCTATACGTTACGAGCAAATAGTATGTTTTTTAAGGTTTTATATCGAACAAGAACATTATTGGATGTCTAATGAAGTAACAACATTTCTTAAACATTATATCGAAATTATTGAGGAAGCGGCTGGAATGAACACAGATGAAATCGAAATGCAAGCTCTTGCACGCCAACTTTATAGAGACCATAAAAAGACGATTGACTTTATTGTTGAACATGGATCAACAACGAACTTTCTAAACGCTGTTTGTGAACTTGTAAAAAGCCATCCTGTTACTTTTAATGAATATAAGATAGAAGAAACTTCTTATATTGCCGGGTATATTCAAGCTAATATGTTTAGTTTTTTACCAAAAGCTTGGTACACAAACACTAATGACGATTCTATTCTTAAAAAAGGTTGTGAACAATGGTGGATGGGATATCCATTAATTGTTTGGCTACGACTTTGGCCACATGATGATGCCGAAAATGGGACTCTCAGTCTTTATGCAGAAGTTGGTCCAATCAATAATTATGATGCTAGGCTAAATTTGATAGAAAAAATTGAGAATATAGGGTCTAAAAATATTGCTTTCCAAAAAAAAGCCAAAGAGAAAGGCACTCTATATTCTAAGTTCTTAAAAAATAATTCAATCAGTATAAAAGATATTTATGACACTGATGAGTTAAATAAAGGGATAACTAATTTGTTAAACCGTTTTACAAATGACTTTGAAAAAATTGGCGAAATATTGCATGAAATTAGGACCTCAAACATTAGCAATAAATAGATTTTTGCTAACAAAATAATATTTTAATTTTTGAATTAATAAAAGCTATTTTGCCATATATGCGCTTAAAAATTTACTGGAACGTGTCATGAAAATTGAAACAGCAATGATATTGGCAGCGGGGCTTGGTACACGTATGCGACCATTGACTCTTACGACGCCAAAACCCTTGGTAGAAATATGTGGCAAACCGATGCTGTTGCGCAATTTGCAGATATTGCAAAATGCAGGCATTAAAAAAGTCGTTGTCAATATTCATTATCTTGGCGAAAAAATTGCTGATTATATCGCACAGCAAAAATTTGATGATATGGACATCATTATTTCCGATGAACGCGAACAATTGCTTGATTCAGCTGGGGGCATTATTAAAGCATTGCCATTACTAGGCGATGAACCATTTTTTGTGCTGAACTCGGATTCATTTTGGGTTGACTATAACCAATCAAATATTTTACGCCTAGCTGATTTTTTTGATAGTGACAAAATGGATATGGCGATGTTGGTTGTGCCGCGCCTTACCGCACCAGGGAATGAGCGAGGCGATTTTTTAATCGATGATGATGGTAAACTTAGCCGCGCGCCTGCTTTTGTTGATAATTCGGTTATTTATCCCGGTTGCTTTATTCTTAATCCCCAAATATTGGATAGAGATAATCTTGAACCCCATTCATTAAATCATTATTTTGATAAGGCGATTGCCAATCATCGGCTTTATGGACTACCACTTGTTGGCGATTGGTATACGGCTGGCACGATGGATATGATCGATGTGGTTGAAGATTTGATGAAAAGCCGGCATCAAGATTAAATGTCACCACTATGCCATAGGCAATAGTTTGCTTGTTTTGCATGGATATTCATGCAAAACTAATGCATTATTTTATAAAGTTTAAAGGTGAAGATATGCGAAAGCCGAGGCTTTTTTCAATTGCGTCTGGTGTGCCATTTCTTCCAACCTTGGTTGATGCCTTAACCAATGGCACATTGCTTGACGGCCATAAGATTGACGATCCGCTAAGCCTTGCCAATGTTACCATTTATGTGCCAACGCGCCGTGCCGGTCGTGCGCTTCGTGCCGCTTTTGTCGAAAAAAATAAAACTACAGCTAGTTTTTTACCGATTATCCGCCCACTGGGTGATGTTGATGACGATGGGCCTTTATCGCTTTTATCAGGCGAAGACATATTGGAAAAAGCGCCGCCTATTTCTACCATTGAACGGCAATTATTATTAGCGCGGCTTATTCGTCCATGGCGTGAAAATCTACCGCAGCATTTGCGGCAATTATTCGGCCGTGAAGATATTACTATTCCAGCCAATACTGCTGATGCTATCTGGTTTGCAGGTGATCTTGCTAAATTGATGGATCAAGTGGAAACTGATGAAGCAGATTGGGCAGGCCTTAAAGATATTTGTCCCGACCTTGTTGCCGAATGGTGGCAAGTAACGCTTGATTTTTTACGCATTGTCACCGCAAGCTGGCCTGAAATTTTGAAAGAACGCGGTCAGTCCAATCCTGCGTGGTGGCGCAATCAAATGATCCGCGAACATGCTTTAAGCCTTAAAAATAATCCACCAAAAGGCCCCGTTATAGCGGCAGGGTCAACGGGCTCTATTCCAGCCGCGGCAGAGCTTTTGAAAGTCATTGCCCATTTGCCAAATGGTGCGGTGGTTTTACCGGGGCTTGATCGCGATCTTGATGACAAAAGTTGGAATTCTTTAAGTGATACCATTTCCGATCCATCAATTTTTGGTAATCCACAATATGGTTTGAATTTACTATTGCAAAAAATTGGCGCATTGCGTGATAGCGTTGAGCATATTGGTGATATAAGCCCCGACAAACGCGCAAGAGAATTTATTGTTGCACAAGCCTTTCGCCCTGCTGCGACCACCGACCAGTGGTCAAAACTCAACTTAAAATTGGTTGAAGAAGCTTTTGCTAATTTCTCACTTGTTGAAACCGCAAGCGAGCGTGAAGAAGCGGTTACCATTGCCGTTGCTTTGCGTGATGCCATCCATGAGCCCGATAAAACTGCGGCCTTTGTAACTGGCGACAGAAATCTTGCCCGCCGTGTTGCGGCAGAATTAAAACGCTTTGGCATTTATGCTGATGATTCTGGCGGCAAGCCATTAAGTGAAACGGAACCTGCCGCGCTCATTCGTTTATTGTTGGATTGTGTTTTTTCTCCCGGTGATCCGGTGGCATTTTTGTCATTGTTGAAGCATCCATTAACGCGGCTAGGTAAACCACGCCATCAATTACGCCGCTTAGTTGAGCGTTTTGAGCTTTTTGCCCTGCGTGGCGGTACGGGGCGCATATCTTTGGCCAATTGCCCTGCTTTTATTGCCGAACGCTTGCTTAAAATGACCGAGCTGGATAGCCATAATTTTGATCGGATTGATCCCCTATTAATTGAAGAAGCGCAAAGCTTTGCTGGTCTTTTGATGGAAGCTGCAAAACCACTTGCTGATTTTGCCAAGATGGAAGGTGAAGTCACCATCTTACAAGCAGTGGAAGCAACCATTGCCAGTTTTGAAAATTTCGGCCGTGATGAAGATGGAACGATTGAAAAACTATATGATCGCGAAGCTGGGCAAGGTCTTATCAGTTTTATGCAAGAATTGGTGGCTGACCGCTCGGGTCTTACATTTCAAGCGGCGGAGTGGCCAGAAGTTTTTGCGGCAATTGGTGCAACAATCAGTGTGCGTATGTTACAAGGTGGCCACCCACGGCTTTATATTTGGGGTGCGTTAGAATCGCGCTTGCAAAATGTCGATACAATGGTGATTGGTGGCCTTAATGAAGGTGTGTGGCCGGGTTCTACCCGTAATGACCCTTTCATGTCGCGGCCGATGAAAGCCACTATTGCCCTTGATCCGCCAGAGCGCAGCACTGGTATTGCCGCCCATGATTTTCAAATGATCCTTGGTAGCGAGCGGGTAATTATGACCCGTTCAGTCAAATTGGATAATGCACCATCTGTGCCATCACGCTGGTTGCAGCGGCTTGAAACGGTGATAGGCCAAGCCGATATGATTAAACTGCGCGAGCGCGGTGCCAAATATCTTTATTGGGCAAGAAAGCTTGATGAAGCCGATGACGTGCCGTTTATTGAGCGTCCTAATCCAAAACCTTTATTAAAATTACGGCCCAAGCATTTTTCAGTGACTGAAGTGGAAACGCTGCGCCGCGATCCTTATGCGATTTATGCCAAGAAAATTTTACGGCTAAAACCCCTTGATCCGCTTATTCGCGACCCATCGGTCGCAGAACGCGGTACGCTTTATCACGCCATTGTTGCAAGTTTTAGCGAACATGTACCAGTGCTTGATAGTGAATTAATGATCAATATGCTGAGTGATATTGCCCGCGAAGAATTTGATAAAATGCAATTACCGCTTGATGTTGAAGCAATTTGGTGGCCGCGTTTTCGTATGTTAATGCCGCAGCTTATTGCGTTTGAACAAAATTTATCACCGCGCAAGCGCTTACCGGAAATTAAAGCGCGTGCGGTTGAGATTAATGGAAGCGGCATTAGCCTTTCAGGACGCGCCGACCGTATTGATATGCTAGATGATGGCGGCGCAGAAATCTTAGATTTTAAAACAGGCTCCACTCCGTCAATCAAACAAGCCGCAACCCTTATGGCACCGCAATTAGCTCTTGAAGGGGCATTATTGCGGCGCGGTGCTTTTAGTGAATGTGAAAAAGACAGCGCACCAACTGATCTTATTTATGTGCGCTTAACCGGCAAAGGCGAAGTGGAAGCGCAAACTATTTTAAAAGATGGTGATAAAACAGCCATGGAACTATCTGAGCTTGCATGGCAGCGATTGCATCAATTGGTCTCGCTCTATTTGGATGAAAACCAAGGCTATTTATCGCGGGCTATGCCACCATTGGTTAATTATGTTGGTGACTATGATCATCTTGCCCGCATTTGGGAATGGTCTGCAAGCGGCGATAGCAGCGTAGACACCGATGATTTGGGGAGTTAAGCCATGAAAGCAACAAGTAAAATTTCCGGCAAAATCCCCACCAAAGCCTTGGAGGCCCAAGCGCAATCATCTGATCCCAATACCAGTGTATGGGTGTCGGCCAATGCAGGGTCTGGTAAAACCCATGTTTTGACAGAGCGTGTCATTCGTATCTTGCTTACTGGAACACCGCCATCGCGCATATTATGTCTTACTTATACTAAGGCGGCGGCGGCGGTAATGCAAACGCGTATATTTTCGCGCCTATCACAGTGGACGCGTATTAGCGACGAGGAACTTGGCGAAGCACTACAAAAATTAGAGCATAAAAAGCCAGATACATTGCGCATAACTGCCGCACGAAAATTATTTGCCCATGCGCTTGAAACACCAGGCGGCTTAAAAATACAAACCATTCACGCTTTTTGTGAAGCACTTTTGCATCAATTTCCCGTTGAAGCCAATATTGCTGGTCATTTTGAAATGATTGATGATATGCGGCAAATCGCCCTTATTGGCGAAGCAAAGCGCCTTATCCTTGAAACTGCCTATAAGCGTGATGATGAAGAATTAAGCCAAGCTTTTGATCTGATTCTATCAACGGTGGGTGAATTTGGGCTAGATCGCTTATTAAGTGAAGCTATTTATAAACGCCAATCCTTAAGCGAACCACTTTTACGTTGGCGTGAACAAGGAGTTGAGTTTTTTCGCAGAATTTTTGGGGTTAAAGCCAGCGATAATCCTGAAAATTTAAGCTATGCTTTAAAAGAAGCCGCTCTTTATTCGCCCGACCGCATTGCTTTGTTTTTAAGTGCTGGCGGCAGCAATATGAAAAAATTTTGCGATCGCATCGAGGCTTTGGCCACAGAGGCCAATTGGCGAAATTTTAAAGATCTCGCTCATGATATTTATTTTACAGGCCAAGGTAAGGCACGTAGCCCAAAAACAATTTTTACTAAAGCCGTACAAGCTGTCGCACCAGATGCAATCGATGAGTTTGGCGAAAAGCATGACCATGTTTTACAACTTATCGATGCCATTTGCGCGGTTGATCTGGTGAGACTTAATCAAGCGGCCTATGTGCTGGTGGACGCATTAAACAGCCTATATAACAGCCTTAAAAAGCGCCGTGGCTTTTTGGATTTTGACGACCTTATCCATAAAACCGTAGCAATGCTTAAACGCAAAGGTGCAGGCGAATGGGTACAATATAAGCTTGATCGCGGTATTGACCATATTTTGGTTGATGAAGCGCAAGATACGAGCCCCGCACAATGGCAAATAATTCGGCTATTATCAGAAGAGTTTTTTTCTGGCACAACTGCCCGCAATGAACGGCGCACCTTGTTTGCGGTGGGTGATGAGAAGCAATCCATCTATTCTTTCCAAGGGGCAATACCTGAAGACTTTGCCCAAAATGGCCGTGCGGTTGAAAAGCGCGCCCTTGCTGCCAAGCTTGGTTTTAAAAAATTGCGGCTCGATTTTTCTTTCCGCTCAACTGCGGATGTTTTAAACGCGGTTGATCATGTTTTTGAGCATCCACAAAATTATCAAGGCTTAAGTGCTGAAAATGAAAAGACCATTCATGAGCCAGTGCGAAAAGATGAACCGGGCGAGGTTGATGTTTGGGAAGCCTTAACGCCTGATGAGGTAAGTGAGCCGGAAGATTGGCGCGAGCCGGTCGATCAATTGGCGGCTCCCGCTATTAAATTAGCGCGGCAAATGGCTTTAACCATCAAGCATTGGCTTGATAATGGCGAGGTGATTGCTGGCAAAAATCGCTTGATTACACCGCGTGATATTATGGTCTTAGTGCGTAAACGCGACCAATTTGTTCATGCCCTTTCACGTGAACTTAAAAACCTGCATATCGCCGTTGCAGGGGCTGATCGTTTGCGCCTTGCTGATCATATTGCCGTTCGTGATCTTGTTGCCTTGGGGCGGTTCGTTTTACAACCCTATGATGATTTATCATTGGCGGCAGTGTTAAAAAGTCCAATTTTTGGATTGAATGAAAATGATCTTTTAAAAATTGCAGCAGAACGCAGTGACCTACTCTATCGCGCATTAGAACAGCAAGCGGGTAATGACCCCAAATATCAACATGCCTATGATTTATTGGAAGAATTGCGCGGCCTTGCTGACATTACTCCAGTTTATGAATTTTATAGCCGTATTTTAAGTGAGCATCATGGGCGACGTGATATTTTAGCCCGTCTTGGCAATGAAGCCAGTGATGTGCTGGATGCATTTATGGATTATACGCTTGCGGTGCAAAAAACCGGACTTCCCGGCTTGCAAGCATTTTTGGAAACCTTAGCTGAGGCACAGCCCGAAATTAAGCGTGAAATGGACCAAAGCCGCAATGAAGTACGTATTATGACGGTACATGCGGCCAAGGGTTTAGAAGCAGCAGTGGTTT
Source organism: Bartonella sp. HY761 (assembly GCF_026743145.1). Taxonomy (NCBI): domain Bacteria; kingdom Pseudomonadati; phylum Pseudomonadota; class Alphaproteobacteria; order Hyphomicrobiales; family Bartonellaceae; genus Bartonella; species Bartonella sp. HY761. The sequence continues at coordinate 221,250 of NZ_CP104887.1, read as the reverse complement.
TCCTTGTTGATTCTGGCAGCCGTATTTGGAACAGCCAGCACGAGCCAAAATTGATCGAGGTGGATAGCACAGCCAAAGGGCAAACAATCGAGCCGGTTTTATTATGGCAGCCATCAAGTGATTATAAAACCGCTTTAATTGGCGAAGCAATTGACGGACTTAAACAACGGGCGGCGGAAGAATATCGCCGTTTGCTTTATGTTGGCATGACAAGAGCTGAAGACCGCCTGATTGTTTGTGGCTATAAAAGTAACCGCCCAACCACAGGCACATGGCTTGATCTTGTAAAAGATGCCTTGCAAAATGAAATGGTAGAAATATCCTCGCCCGTTGACGGGATAACCGCCTATCGCTATCAAATAACGCCGCCGCAGCTTGGCATGTATAATAAAGAAAAAGTGGTGGAGGAAGTTATACAGCATTTTGATATGCCCAATTATCTTTTGCAACGCGCACCAGCAGAACAAGGCTTGCCGCGCCCATTGTCACCATCAAAAGCCAGTATTTTGATTGAAGATGCTCCCAATATCGACCCTCATGGCATGAGCATTTCACCAATCTTTCAAAAAACTGAGCAAAGCCAAGTACCAACGAGCTTAGAGCGTGGAACACTTATCCATAGTCTATTGCAATATTTACCTGATGTTGCAGAGGATAAAAGGCGCGCACTCACGCAAAATTATCTTGCTAAACAAGCAGGCCATTTTGACGAAAAGTCACGGCAACAAATGCAAAAAATGATTTTCGATGTGTTGGATAATCCACAATTCAAGCTGCTTTTTTCTAAGCAAAGCCAAGCAGAAGTTGCGTTAATGGGGGTTGTTGATGTGCGCGGTAAACAACGTCCTGTATCGGGCCAGATTGATCGTTTAGTGGTTGATGACGCACATGTTCTTTTTGCTGACTTTAAAACTGGCCAAGTACCAGAAAGCATGAATGAAGTGCCAGATGGATATATTTTACAAATGGCGCTTTATCGTAAATTACTCGGTGAAATTTATCCCAATAAGCAGTTTAAAGGCTTACTCATCTATACAAATGGCCCTGTTGTTTTTGAAATGAATGAAACGCAAATGCGCGATTTAGTTGAAAGCTTGTAACCAACAAAAATTTAAAGTGGTTTTATAAAGCTAAAATATACTACCGCTTAACCTATCTAAAACTATGAATTTTATGCCCGATCATTTTTAAATAGCAAGTCGATGATGCGCCGTCATCGGCTTAGTTTTTGGTGGCTGTCTATTTGGTTTAATAGCCGTTGTTACAAACAATGGAATAGCTAAAAGAAGGCACACTTTGCCGTGTCTTATTCTATCTATTAGATCTATTGCAAATCATCTGCAGTTTAGAAACGATAAAAACTATACATGCTTTAGTTTTTTTCTAATTTCCTTATTTTCCAACTGAAATATATTAAAACCAATCGCAATTATAAGCGAACAATAAAAATGAGGCGGAACAATGAAATATTTTGCGGCTTAGCAAAACTATCCCATTGCTTCTATTTAATATTTCTCTTGTCTTGTGAAAGGTCAGAGCCTGTCCATCATGATGTGAAACGAAGTTTGCCTAAATGCAATTCTTTCACACGATAGAATATTTCACCTATGTGGGGAATAGCTAATGAGCAATGGAAAAGCTATCGAAATTAAAAATGTTTCGAAGATTTATGGAAAATATCATGCGTTAACGCCGGTTAATTTCCATATTAATGATAATGAATTTTTTACGCTGCTTGGTCCATCAGGTTGCGGCAAAACAACTTTATTGCGGATGATTGCTGGATTTGAGCAGCCAACCCAAGGCAGTATTTTATTACGCGGTCAAGATATTGCTAATCAGCCTCCCCATAAGAGGCGGGTTAATACAGTTTTCCAAAATTATGCACTTTTTCCGCATATGACCCTTTATGATAATATTGCCTATAGTTTGCAAAATCTAAAATGGGAGCGAAAGAAGACCGCGACCCGTGTTGAAGAAATGCTAAATCTTGTCCATATGGGCGATTATGCCACGCGTTACCCCGCAGAATTATCTGGTGGTCAACGTCAAAGAATCGCCTTGGCACGCGCTTTAGCACCAGAGCCTGAAGTGCTGTTATTGGATGAGCCCTTATCTGCGCTTGATCTTAAATTGCGCCAAGCCATGCGCAACGAACTTCGGCAATTACAACGCAAGACTGGCATTACATTTATTTTTGTAACCCATGATCAAGAAGAAGCGCTTGATATGTCTGATCGCATTTGCGTTCTTGGCAATGGTCGTATTCAGCAAATCGGCGCCCCAAGTGAAATTTATGAGTTTCCTGAAAATAAATTTGTAGCTGATTTTATTGGTGCTACCAATTTTTTTGATGTTACTATTTTGTCGGTAAAAGACGATAAGGCTGAAATTAAGCTACCTTTTTGTGCGCCTATTTTTGTCAATCAGCAAAATTTAAGCCAAGGCACAAAAACCAGTGCATCCCTGCGGCCTGAAAAAATCAATTTTATCCTTAATGAGGGGGATATTACTGTTGATGGCACAATAATTGACGTTAATTATTTGGGCGCATATACCCAATATTCTATTAGTGTTGGCGATAGTATCTTATGTGTTTCCAAACGCAATAATGTCAGCGGTGATCCACTTTTTCAAATTGGCTCAACGACGCGTATCGGCTTTAGTCCTAACTCGGTTAGGATATTACGCTCATGATCAAGAAACCTATCAATAAATCCTATTTTGGCTTAGCCCCTGCCTATCTTGTGATGATAGTAACGCTGATTATTCCAATTGCTATTGTGGTCGTAGTGTCATTTTCAACGCGCGGCCCCTATGGTGGTTTTGATTATATTTTTACCACAGAAGCGTATCGTTCCTTGCTGTTTAATATAGGCTGGACAGATGAATTAGAGTTTAATCCGCAATATCTTATCATTGTAGGGCGCACAATCCTACTATCCTTGGCAACAACGCTTATTTGTTTGCTGCTGGCTTTTCCCGCGGCTTATTTTATTGCGTTGCAAAATGCCAAACGTAAAATGTTGCTCATATGGTTGGTAACCCTACCCTTTTGGGTTTCGATGATTATTCGGGTTTATGCTTGGACAATTCTTTTGGGCAATGGCGGCTTTATCCAAAAAGCCTTTTATATGCTTGGTCTTATTGACGAAAATGGCACGCTTTTATTCAATGATGGCGCAATGCTAGTGGGCATGGTTTATTCTTACATTCCACTCATGATCTTGCCGATTTTTACCAGTGTTGAAAAGCTTGATCGCTCGTTAATTGAAGCCTCGCATGATCTTTATGGCAGCAGGTTAATCTGCCTTCGCAAAATTATTCTGCCGCTATGCAGACCGGGCATTGTTGCTGGCTCTATCCTCGTTTTTGTTCCAAGCCTTGGCGCAGTATTAGAACCAATGATCCTTGGCGGCGGTAAGAATATGACTATGGGTAGTCTTATTCAATTACAATTTGGCGCAGGGCGCAACTGGCCACTTGGCTCGGCATTTGCCATTGTGTTGATGGTGAGCGTTGTCATTGTTCTCATTATTCAAGGCTTGCGCTCGATAAACCACGAGAAAAGGGCACTGTCATGAAAAATACAGATGTTCGTCGTTATCCGGGCTTTGGCGTTTTTACCTTAATCTTTTTTCTATATCTTTATTTGCCAATCGCTGTGGTGGTGTTTTTCTCATTTAATAAAAGCCGTATTGCCAGCAATTGGGGTGGGTTCTCATTGGATTGGTATGCATCGGCTTTACAAAATACCAATCTACTAAATGCGGTTAAAACCTCATTAGAGGTTGCCTTTTGTGCAACATTGTTTTCAACTATTATTGCGCTAATGGCAGCTTTAGTTCTTTCACGCGGTCAGCAAATGCGGTTTCGCAGAATATCGGAAACCATCGTCAATTTACCCTTGCTCTTGCCTGAAATTGTCGTCGCCGTAGCAGTACTCATTTTGTTTTCTGAACTTGGCATTGTGAATGGCAAACTTAAATTAATTATTGCCCATACCACCTTTTGTATCCCCTTTGCCTTTTTGCCGATAAGGGCGCGCATGCAAGGCATGGATAAAGAGCTAAGTGAAGCTTCAAATGATCTATATGCCAATTCATGGACAACCTTTCGCCGTGTGACGCTGCCTTTAATATTACCGGGTGTTTTTGCCGGTGCAATGCTAGCCTTTGTTATCTCGCTTGATGATTTCATCACCAGTAATCTATTAAATTCTGGCGGTGGCACAACTTTACCGATTTATATTTATTCGCTGATTAAACAAGGTGTTACACCCGAACTTAATGCCATATCCACTTTGATTATGATCATATCGGTGATTATTGCCAGTTTTTCTTTCATCCTGCAACGCAAGAGTAAATAGACGCATAAAGCAACAAAAAGGGGAACAATATGAAACATAAACACTTTAAGCAATTTACCGCATCATTGATACTAGCGGGAATCAGCGTTTTTTCTTTGAGTGAAGCCGTCTTTGCCCAATCAAAGAATTTAAATCTTTTTGTTTGGGCAGATTCTGTTTCGCCAGAACTCATCAAAAAATTTGAAAAGGAAACAGGAATTAAAGTCTCAGTCGATGGCTTCACATCTAATGAAGATGTTTTAACCAAATTGCAGGCGGGTTCATCAGGCTATGATTTGATCACCCCATCACAGCATTTTGTAAAAATTATGATTGATAGCAATCTGCTTGAAAATGTTGACATGAAATCACTGCCGGCATTTCAGCAAGTGGATAAAAAATGGTTTAATCAGTGGTGGGATCCAACCAATGAATATTCCTTTCCATTTTCCTATGGAACGGCTGGCTTTACGGTAAACCGCGATCAATATAAAGGGCCAATTGACAGTTGGAAGGTTTATTTTGAACCAAGCGCAGATTTGCATGGCAGAATTGCAAGCCTTGCCCAACCTGACGAAGTTATTTCAGCCGCACAAAATTATCTTGGTATTCCCTATTGCAGTGAAAACCCCGCTGAAATGAAAAAAGTACTCGATCTTTTAAAGGCACAGAAAGATTATGTCGCTGTTTATTCCAGTGATAATATTGAAAACCGCATTGGTGGTGGTGAGGTTGCCATGCATTTTTGGTGGGATGGCAATTCAATGCGCGTTCGCCGAAATGACAAGGTCAATATTGAATATGCCATGCCCAAAGAAGGTCTTGTTGGTTGGATGGATTCTTTCGTTATACCTAAAAATGCCCCCCATAAAGACAATGCCATCAAATTTATAGAATTTATGGCAACGCAAGAAAATGCCACCATCCAAACCAATTATTATGGCCACTCATCACCGCTCAAAATTGATGAAAGCAAAGCTGTCAATAATAAGGATGTTGCACCAGAACTATTTCCAACGGTTGAAATCAAAATGCAACAAGCCTGCTCACCTACTGCACAAGACTTGGTTACCAAGGTTTGGACGCAATTATTGCAGTAATTCATGAATGTGAAAGCGCATTTTTTTAAATCAAAATATGCTCTTTTGTTTCAATCAAATGTCCAATTATGTTGATAATTGGTGGAGATTATAAATGAATGGCAACGCATTTGATTATATCATCATAGGTGCAGGCGCAGCGGGCTGCGTTGTTGCTAACCGTTTAAGCGCTGATCCTAAATATCAGGTTTTACTGCTTGAAATGGGGCAAGAGCAAAAGAGCTGGAGAACCAAAATTCCTGCTGGCATCCTTGCCATGTATGGCCGAGAACAATTTGATTATCGCTTTGCCTCTACCCCGCAAAAGCACCTTAATAATCGCCGCATACCCATGAATCGTGGTAAAGGGCTTGGCGGTTCAACCATCATCAACTCGATGATTTATATTAGGGGTTGCGCTGCTGATTACGATCATTGGGCACGCCATGATTGCCTTGGTTGGTCTTATGACGATGTTTTGCCTATATTTAAGGATCTTGAACATAATTTACTTCACCAAGACCCAAAATATCATGGCTTTGATGGCGAGCTTTTAGTGGATAATCCGCGCGATGCCAATCTGCTATCCCATATTTTTGTCAAAGCTGGCAATGCATTGAATTTGCCAACCAATCTAGATTTTAATGGCAATAGTTTTGATGGCGTAGGTATTTATAATGTAGCCCAAAAAAACGGCCAACGTTTTAGTGCTTATGATGCCTATGTAAAACCGTGCTTAGAGCGCAAAAACCTTACCATCTGGACAGGGTGCAATGTTAAAAAATTAGAAATTCTCAATAAGAAAGTAACAAGTGTTGTTATCAAAAAAGATAATATTGAAACCAGCATTGAAGTGCGGCGCGAAGCTATATTGACTGCAGGTTCCATTGCCTCGCCAGCAATTTTGCTTGCGTCGGGCATTGGCCCAGCAAATGAGCTTACCCAGGAAGGTATAGAGGTTAAAGCTGATATTCAAGGCGTTGGCAAAAACTTACAAGACCATATTGACGCCATGATAACTGTGCGCTCGAAAAGCCCTAAAACTTTAGGCCTATCGATGCAAAATTTACCCAAAATGCTTGCTGCACCTTTGCAATATTTTATGCAGCGAAAAGGAATGCTAACCACCAACTATGTTGAAGCTGGTGGCTTTGCCAAAACCCGTTATGCAAGTGATCTTGGCGATTTTACTGATCTTGCTGATATTCAATTTCATTTTGTCCCAGGCTACCGCAGCCATCGCGGTCGACTTATGGAATATGGTCATGGCTATGCAATCCATACTTGTGTGCTGCGTCCCCAAAGCCGCGGTGAAATAATAATAGGGCGCGATAATACCGAGCTAAAAATTGATATTAACCCCAATTTCTTAAGTGCCGAGCAAGATGCAGCCGTTTTGGTTGATGGCATAAAAATCGCCCGTTCCATCTTGGCAAATAGTGCTTTTGCGCCTTTTGCCGGCAATGAGATGCTTCCTGGCAAAAATGTTCAAAGTGATGACGAATTGCTTGCCTATTTACGCGCAGAAGCCCTTACCGTTTATCATCCTGTTGGCACCTGCAAAATGGGAACCGATCGCTCGTCAGTCGTTGATCCTTTAAGCCTTAAAATTCATGGCATGGACAATCTTAGAGTTGCGGACGCATCGATCATGCCATTTTTAATCAGCGGCAATACAAGTGCGCCAACCATGATGATAGCGGAGAAAGCATCACGGTTTATATGTAAGGATCGAACAATATAAGCTGCTAATTTTATAGGGATTTTGCCCAAATTCAATGAATAAATCAGCAAGATCTCTAAGGACTAAGAATAGAAAACTTTAACAAAAATACCGTTTTAAATACGGAAGAAGGAGGGGATCGATGCGTGACCCACGTTATGACATTTTGTTTGAACCAATGAAGATTGGCCCAGTTACGGCTAAAAACCGCTTTTACCAAGTACCCCATTGTAATGGTGGTGGCTATCGTGATCCAACGGCTGCTGCAACCATGCGCCGGATGAAATCAGAAGGCGGTTGGGGCGTTATTTTTACTGAACAAACAGAAATGCATCACACATCGGAAATCACCCCTTTTATTGAACTTCGCCTTTGGGATGACGCAGATATTCCGGCCCTTGCCCGTATGGCTGACGCTATGCATGAGCATGGCGCATTGGCTGGCATACAATTAGCTTATTCAGGCATAAATGGCCCTAATCTTTATACCAAGGAAGTACCACGCGGCCCAAGCGCCTTGCCGATCCGCACATTCACTAATGATCCGGTGCAAGCGCGCGCCATGGATAAGCAAGATATTAAGGATTTACGTCGCTGGCATAAAAATGCCTTTTTGCGTGCCAAGAAAGCAGGCTTTGATCTTGTTTGCCTTTATGGTGCCCATGGTTTTGGTATTATCCAACATTTCCTATCGAAAGCCACCAACCAACGCACAGATGAATATGGCGGCAGTCTTGAAAATCGCTCACGCCTCATGCGCGAACTCATCGAGGAAGGACGCGATGCCATTGGTGATACTTGTGGCCTTACTTTGCGTATTTCATTAGACGAAATGATTAGCGATCTTGGCTTTTCCAATGCTGAAGTACGTGACATGATTGAAATGAATGGCGATATTCCAGATTTGTGGGATCTTGCCCATGGTGCATGGGAAGATTGCTCTGGCCCATCACGCTTTAAAGAAGAAGCCGCCCAAGAAGATCTAGTGAGTGGTATTCGCAATCTAACCAAAAAGCCTGTGGTTGGTGTTGGTCGCTTTACTTCCCCCGATGTTATGGTGCGCATGATTAAGTCTGGCGTATTGGATTTTATTGGTTGTGCGCGCCCATCAATTGCTGATCCGTTTTTGCCAAAAAAAATCGAGGAAGGGCGGATAGAGGATATTCGCGAATGTATTGGCTGCAATATTTGCGTAACTGGCGACATGACCATGTCAATTTCACGCTGCACACAAAACCCAACCTTTATGGAAGAATGGCGTAAGGGGTGGCACCCTGAGCGTATGCAGGCAAAAGGCACAACAGAAAGCGTGTTGATAGTTGGCGCAGGCCCCGCCGGCATGGAGGCAGCAAGAGCCCTTGGGCTTCGTGGTTACACAGTCGTGCTTGCCGAAGCTGGAACTGAACTTGGTGGCCGCGTTGCTAAAGAATGTCGTTTACCGGGGCTTTCCGCTTGGGGGCGTGTGCGCGATTACCGCGAATATCAAATTAGCCAAATGCCTAATGTTGAAGTTTACTTTGATAGTAAGCTTACCGCAGATGATGTTTTAGAATTTGGCTTTGATAATGTTGCCATTGCAACAGGTTCGACTTGGCGGCGTGATGGTGTCGCACGCGCCCATGTGGTGCCAATGCCGATTGACGCGGCAATGCCAATTTATACGCCTGACGATTTAATGGCAGGAGCGGAGCTTTCCGGCCATGTGGTTATTTTTGATGATGACCATTATTATATGGGCGGCGTTATGGCAGAGCTTTTAATCAAACAAGGTTGCCAAGTAACACTGGTTACCCCATCGGCCTATGTTTCTGATTGGACACGCAACACGCTAGAACAAGCCACCATTCATCGTCGTTTGGTCGATATGGGGGTTGAAATCATTTTAAATCGCTCAATCTCCCAAATTCAAAATGGTGGGGTGGTGAGCGAATGTGTGTATTCAGGCAAGCAATCTGCCCTTCCAGCCGATAAGGTGCTTTTAGTAACATCACGCTTACAAAATGATGCGCTTTGGCAATCATTAAAAGCCATGCCTGATCAATGGAATGATCATGGCATCCAAACAATTAAAGTGTTTGGCGATGCCGAAGCACCAGGCCCGATTGCATGGGCAACCTATGCAGGGCATCGCTTTGCACGTGAACTTGACGAGCCAGATATTGGTGATGCTTTACCCTTTAGACGTGAGGTAACCGCATTGGCAAGTTAAAGGCAAACCAATTGCTATTCAATTTTGCCGCGTGCAGCTAATCCCTTTAATTATTGCACGCGGCGCACTTCACTATCGTGCTTTTAAACTTCAACTAAAAAAGTGGATATATAAATGGCGACTCAAATGCTTTTTAAAAATGGTGTCATTTTAACCATGGAGAAAACTTGCACCAAGTTTGAACCGGTTTTGGCTGAAGCGGTTTTGGTCGAGGCAGGACTTATAGTAAAAGTTGGGGACCTTAGCGACCTTGCAAGCATGATCAAAAGTGATGCAGAGATCATAGATTTGCAAGGCAAAACCTTAATGCCGGGTTTTATTGATGCCCATTTGCACTTTATTTGGGGATCGCAATATCTTGATGTGATTGGGCTACGCGAGGCAAAAAGCTTTGCTGAAGTTGAAGAAAAGCTGGCAAAATATGCCAAGGATAATCCCAACCGCCAATGGATCACCGGTTTGGAGTTTAGCTATGGCTATGATGACATGGTAGGCAAAGAGTTTCATCGCTCAATGCTTGATAAAATTGTCAATGATCGGCCGGTTTTCTTTTATTCTGGCATGGCCCATGCGGCTTGGGCAAACAGCAAGGCCCTTCAACTTGCCGGCATTGATAAAGACACTAAAGATCCAGAAAACGGAAGAATTGTCCGTGATAAAGAGGGCAACGCAACCGGTTGGTTGATTGAACAAGCTGCAAAAATCGTTGAAGCTAAAATACCAAAAGCCAGTGATGATGACACATTAGCAATGCTAAAAACTGCTATTATTGAGGCAAATAAACTAGGTATTACACGGGTTCAAAGCGCCGGATTTGATGATGAAATGTTGCCGCATTTAGAAACATTGCGAAACAATGATGAATTGACCTTGCGCTTTACTCTGGCAACCCTATGCAATCCGCCAGTATTGGATAGAGAAACACTTAATCTTGCATTAGAAAGGCATAAGCGGTTTAAGGATAATTTCCTTGATGCAAGAGTAATGAAATTTTTCATTGATGGCGTATTAGAATCCCACACCGCTTATATGCCGGATGGCTATAATGATAAAATAAATGAACATGGTGATTTATTATGGGATAGCATGGCATATCAATCCGCCATTCATCAAGCACAAGCAGCAGGTTTGCAAATTTGGTCGCATGCAATCGGGCGAGGAGCGATAAGTTTTGCCCTTGATGGCTATGAAAGCGACATTGAACAATCACGCCAACAACGGCCAAGGGTTGAGCATGTAGAAATTCCAGCGGCGCAAGACTTAAGTCGCTTCAAGCACATAAACGCCATTGCATCCATGCAACCAGCAATGATCTACCCCAAAGATCAATGGGTAGGCATGGTTGGCGTTTGGGAAACACGCGCCGGCACCGATAATTTACCCCTCGCTTTTCCTATAAAATCGCTGCTTGACCATGACGCTGCTGTTGCCTTTGGTACGGATTGGCCAATTGTTGATCTTAATCCTTTTATTGGTATTCGAAATGCAGTTCTAAGACAAAGCCTTGATGGCGAACCTGCAAATGGTTGGGTTCCAGACCAGCGCATTAGCGTAATGGACGCTATAAATGCCTATACATTAGGCGCTGCCTATGCAGGACACCGCGAAAAATATGAAGGGTCAATTTGTGAAGGTAAATTAGCTGATCTCATCATTATTTCGCATAATCCACTACAAATTCCGCCTGATGATTTAGCTGATATAGAAGTGTTAGCTACCTATGTTGGCGGACGTTTAGTCTATCAAAAGCAAAAATAAGCAATATTAAAAATTCAATGGCACTGCATGCAGCTTGCTGTCTTAAGAGTAATATTTTTCCTATGCATTAGTTTGATTTTTTTTAGCATGAAAGCACTTTATCATTATGCAAGCAGTGATATGCTTTTGATAAAAGCGAAAGTCTAAAATAATAAATATAAGTTGAGGGAATAAAATGAAAATATTAGTGGGTGTAAAGCGGGTTATTGACTATAATGTCAAACCACGCGTTAAAAGTGATGGTAGTGGCGTAGATCTTGCCAATGTCAAAATGTCGATCAATCCTTTTGATGAAGTGGCAATTGAAGAAGCCGTACGCTTAAAGGAAGCTGGTAAAGCCGATGAGATTACCGCGGTGTCTATTGGGCCGCAAGCCGCACAAGAAACCTTGCGCACAGCCCTTGCCATGGGAGCGGACAAGGCCATTCATATAAAAAGTGATGAGCGTTTAGAGCCACTCAATATTGCTAAGCTTTTAAAAGCCATCATTGAGCAAGAAAAGCCTGATCTTGTTTTACTTGGTAAGCAAGCAATTGATGATGATTGCAACCAGACGGCGCAAATGCTGGCGGCGCTGCTCGATTGGGGACAGGCTACCTTTGCATCAAAACTTGATGTATTTGCCGAAAAGATTGAAGTAACGCGCGAAGTTGATAGCGGCTTAGAAATTATTGAAGCACAGCTTCCTGCCATTGTCAGCGTGGATTTGCGTTTAAATGAACCACGATTTGCATCTCTTCCCAATATTATGAAAGCGAAGAAAAAACCTATTGAAGAAAAGCAAGCGAGCGATTTTGGCATAGAGCTGAATCCGCGATTGAAAATCCTTAATGTTGAAGAGCCAGCAAAGCGCAAAGCTGGAATTAAAGTTGCAACAATAAGTGAACTTGTTGCCAAGATTAAAACCGAAAATGCAGCGCTTTAAGGGAGGATAGCAAAATGACAATTCTTTTATTGGCCGAACATGACAATCAAAACCTATCTTTGCAAACCGCAAATGCGCTAAGTGCCGCCCAAGCCATAGGTGGTGATATCGACATTTTAATCTGCGGGAACAATGTTCAAACAGTAGCAGAGCAAGCAGCACAATTGCTAGGTATTCGCAAAGTTATTTTGAGTGAAGCAGATTATCTTGACCATCAAATGGCAGAGCCGGTTGCCGCCACCATTCTTTCTTTAGCAGATCACTATGATATATTCATGGCTGCTGCAACGACAACGGGCAAAAATATTATGCCACGGATTGCAGCAAAGCTTGACGTTATGCAAATATCGGACATCATCGCGGTTGTGTCGCCAGACACTTTTAAACGACCAATTTACGCAGGCAATGCGGTTGAAACCGTCCAATCAACCGATAGTAAAAAAGTCATCACCGTGCGCACATCGGCATTTACTGCCGCTATAAATGGTGGCTCTGCCCCGATAGAACATGTAGCACCTGCAAATGATCCTTGCCTTACTAAGCACCTAAAAAATGAAGGCTCAAAAAGTGATAGACCAGAGCTTAACAGCGCTAAAGTGGTTATATCAGGGGGACGTGGACTTGGTTCAAAAGAAGCCTTTCAATCACTGCTTTTACCCCTTGCCGACAAGTTTAACGCAGCCCTTGGGGCAAGCCGCGCGGCGGTTGATGCGGGTTACGCCCCCAATGATTGGCAGGTAGGACAAACGGGTAAAATAGTTGCGCCAGATCTTTATATTGCCGTTGGTATTTCTGGTGCTATTCAACATCTTGCCGGCATGGGAGATTCAAAAATTATTGTTGCCATTAACAAGGATGAAGACGCACCAATCATGCAGATTGCCGATTATGCCTTGGTTGGCGATCTTTTTGACCTTATTCCAGAACTAACAAAATCGCTCTAATCATAGCAAGTATAATAAAAAGGGAGAACAATTATGGGCGATAGAACCTATCAACAATGGCAAAATGACGCAAAGAAGCTCACATTTCGCAAAGATATTTTCATCGATGGTCAATTTGTGGCAGCCAAAAACGGCGAACGCTTTGATTGTATCAACCCAGCTAATGGTGAAAAAATTGCAGAAATTGCCGCGGGCGGCGCTAGCGATATAGATCGTGCAGTTAAATCAGCACGGCGCTCGTTTGAAAGCGGTATTTGGTCCAAGGCGGCACCAGAAAAGCGTAAAGAGGTACTTTTACGCCTTGCCGACCTCATCCGCAAAAATAGTGTTGAATTGGCTTTGCTTGATTGCCTTGATATGGGTAAGCGCGTTGTTGATGCCTATACGGGTGATGTACCAGGATCGGCAGCTATTTTTCAATGGTATGGTGAAGCTATCGACAAAATTTATGATGAAATAGCACCAACTGAAGCGGGTGATCTCGCCATGATGCGCCGTGTGCCGCTTGGCGTTATTGGCGCTGTTGTACCATGGAATTTTCCGCTTGATATGGCAACATGGAAATGTGCACCGGCCTTAGCGGCGGGTAATTCTATTGTGTTAAAACCTGCCGAACAATCAAGCCTATCAGCCTTGCGGCTAGCCGAACTTGCCATTGAAGCGGGTTTACCTGAAGGTGTATTAAATGTAGTGCCAGGATTAGGTGCTATTGCAGGACAAGCTCTTGGTTTACATGAGGATGTTGATTGTTTAACCTTTACGGGATCAACCGCTACGGGCAAACGCTTCATGCAATATTCTGGTCAATCCAATATGAAACAAGTATGGCTCGAAACGGGTGGCAAAAGCCCAAACCTTATTTTTGCCGATTGTAAAAACCTTGATAAGGCTGCCGAAATGGCGGCTTTTGGAATATTTTTCAATCAAGGCGAAATCTGCTCAGCAAATTCAAGACTTTTGGTTGAAAAAAGCATTCATGATGATTTCGTGGCACGGCTTGTTACTTTATCAAAAACAATGCAACCGGGAGATCCACTAGATCCTGCTTCTGGCATGGGGGCCATGGTTGATGAGCGGCAAACCAATGCAGTGATGGATTATATAACCAAAGGTAAAAACGAGGCGCGATTGGTGAGCGGGGGAAATCGCATTTTAATAAATGACAAGGGTTGCTACATCACCCCAACGATTTTTGATCAAGTTAAGCCTGATAGCCTCATCGCCAAGGAAGAAATATTTGGGCCAGTTCTCTCAATCATTGCCTTTGAAAATGAAGACGAAGCCGTTGCCATTGCCAATGATAGTATCTACGGATTAGCAGCTTCAGTTTGGACGGATGATTTTTCAAGAGCACACCGCGTCTCAGCCAATCTGAAGGCTGGCACAGTTTCCGTCAATACTGTTGATGCATTAAGCGCAAAAACTCCCTTTGGCGGTTTTGGCCAATCTGGTTTTGGTCGAGATTTATCGCTCCATGCTCTTGATAAGTTCACCGGTCTCAAAACCATTTGGATGAAATATCAATGCTAAGCAGCTTTCTCAAAAACTAAGGTTGAAACCTATTTCGCTACAATGAGCCGTTTTGGTTAACTCCCGATCGGCAATCCCTTAGCTGCGCCCAATAAAATGCGCTAATATCCAACGCGCATATTTGAAATAAGGACAGATAGACAATGACAAATGCGCTTCCAGACCGTGAGAGCATGGAATTTGACGTGGTAATTGTTGGCGCAGGACCTGCGGGGCTTGCCGCAGCAATCCGCTTAAAACAATTAAATGGCGATTTATCGGTTGTTGTCTTGGAAAAAGGCGCTGAAGTCGGCGCACATATTCTTTCAGGTGCAGTTGTGGACCCGATTGGCATTGACACTTTGTTACCTGATTGGCGCAATGACACAAGTCATCCGTTCAAAACACCGGTTACCGACGATCATTTTTATGAGTTAACTGAAAAAAGTTACAAAAAAATACCCGCTTTTATCATACCCAAAATGCTTTCTAATCATGGGAATTATATCGTATCGCTGGGCAATGTTTGCCGATGGCTAAGTGTACAAGCCGAAGCCTTGGGTGTTGATATTTATCCAGGCTTTGCCGCAACTGAGGTTCTTTATAATACTGACGGCGCTGTGATTGGTGTTGCTACTGGTGATATGGGAGTTGAAAAAGACGGTAGCCTTAGCACCAATTATATGCGCGGTATGGAGCTGCTTGGCAAATACACCCTTATTGCTGAAGGCGCTCGTGGTTCATTGGCCAAACAGATTATACATAGGTTCAAACTTGACAAGGATTGCGACCCGCAAAAATATGGTCTTGGCATAAAGGAATTATGGGAAATTGATCCATCCCAACATCGGCCGGGGCTTGTACAACACGCATCTGGTTGGCCATTGGACAATCAAACCGGTGGCGGCGCATTTTTATATCACCTAGAAAATAATCAAGTAAGTGTTGGTTATGTGGTGCATTTAAATTATAAAAATCCGTATTTATCACCTTTTGATGAGTTTCAACGTTTTAAAACTCATAGTCTTATTGCCCCAACTTTTAAAAACGCCAAGCGCATAGCCTATGGTGCGCGAGCAATAACCGAAGGCGGATGGCAATCGGTTCCAAAGCTAAGTTTTCCAGGTGGCGCATTGCTCGGCTGTTCCGCCGGCTTTGTTAATGTGCCGCGTATCAAAGGCTCTCACAATGCCGTATTGTCGGGAATTTATGCTGCCAATTTCATAGCAAAGGCAATTGAAGATAAGCGCGCCCATGATGAAGTAACGGACATCGAGACCACTTGGCGCGATAGTAATATTGGTAAAGATTTATATAAGGTGCGCAATGTTAAACCACTTTGGTCAAAATATGGAACAAAGATTGGTGTTAAATTAGGCGGTTTTGATATGTGGTGCCAAAGCTTATTGGGCTTTTCACTTTTTGGCACGTTAAACCATGGCAAAGCCGATTATCAATGTTTGGAACCTGCGCAAAAACACCAACCAATATCTTACCCAAAACCAGATAATGTTTTAACTTTCGATCGACTTAGCTCGGTTTTTTTATCCAATACCAATCACGAAGAAAATGAACCTTGCCATTTAAAAGTGCAATCATTAAACACACAGGAAACATCAGAATTGCAGATTTTTTCTGGGCCATCAATGCGCTATTGCCCCGCGGGTGTTTATGAATGGATTGAGAAAGATGGCATTGAAAACTACATTATTAATGCGCAGAACTGCCTTCATTGCAAAACATGTGATATTAAAGACCCCAATCAAAATATTAATTGGACATGCCCACAAGGGGGAGAAGGGCCAGTTTATCCCAATATGTAAAAATTTCTCAGTCCATACAATTATTTAAATTTTGATGCGAAAAGAGAAATCGCTTGATTGTCAGGGGTTAAAAAAAATGATAGAGAGTTTTTTCAATAACCGCAACTGGAAATAGTTGCTAGCGCGATGCGGGTGTAGCTCAATGGTAGAGCAGCAGCTTCCCAAGCTGAATACGAGGGTTCGATTCCCTTCACCCGCTCCAGTGATTTAATTATTACTGCGTTATATGAAATATAATCTTTACTTACTTTCTAAGAAAATTTAACGTTTATGAAGTTTAACGAGCATGAATTAAGAGCAAAATTGATTGCAAGTAATCTAATATTCATGACTAATAATCATGATAGCAATGAAGTTGCCTATGTGATTATGAATTTTTTAAAACAGCATCATGATATTTATTGCGTCTATTTATTGGATACAATACCAGACCAAGGCTGTGAACATTATCGTCTTTGGGTTAACCAAAATATTGATGTATCTATTGAATATAATCTAGATGAAAAAACAATTGATGATTATAGTGCAAAAACACTTAATAAATATGATATTGACCACATCAAAGGTTCAAGGCAAAAAAATTTGATCAAATTGGTACAAGAACTAGCAAATATTGAGTGTGCCAAAAACAATAATGCTCATCTTACCAATGAAAAAAACTAACCTGTAGATAAAATATAGCAAATAGCAGTCTTTCACTTTCATACTAAGCAGAGGCTGCAATTTATAAAAGTTAACCTAAGGCGTTACAAAATAATCTGCTCGCCCTTTTTGGTCACTTTGTTCCATAGCTCGGCCAATCGGCATATGATTATTACCACTTGGATTTTTTCCAATTAATTCTGATCCATCTTGTGGCAAGTCAGTTAAACTCATCGGCGGAATACGGGTAATTTTCTTTTGGGGGGCAACCACTTTAATCGCCGGAGCCTGAGCACTCGCTGGTTGTTCTACTGGAGCAATCTCTTCATTTTCAAGCACATTATCGGTTTTAATAGGACTTGGTTGATTGCCAAAAATCGCTTCAATTGGCGCTTTCACATAAAAAGCTAACTTTTGCCGGCCAGCAGGTGTAAAGCTGATACCATCATTTGTACGCAAGCGTGCCGTTTGCCCATTCATATCATAACCAGATAAGGCAAAAGCGCCCTTATCATCAACAAAGCCACTCCACAAATCGATAAATTGCCCATTTGTATTACCAATAGCCGCATTATAATATGCATTGAACCGCCCTGAACTTTTATGTAATTGCGGTTTGCCGAAACTTGGCAAACTAACCCAAAGCCATGGCTTTTGTGTTGCTTCCAAATCTTTTACAATAGCTGCAACGCGCTCTTGATAAATTTTATCCCAATCTTGGCTACCAAACTCCATCGTTTGCCGATTGATTTTAAGAGATTGACGATCATTAGCACCAATAACAAAAATAATGATATCAGCCTCTTCCTCGTTAACAATCTTAGCAATGTTCTCATGCCAATTATAATGATCTTCGCGCACCAAGCCCGATGAACCATCGGTACGTTTTATAATCCGATAGTTAGCATTATCTGCATAAATTTCATTAAGCCCCTCACTCATTGCACTTGCGACAAAGTCACCTAGAAATAAAATCTTCTTAGCATCAGTTGATTTTTCAATCTGGGGCGTAATAATTATTGGCGTAGCGACTGGCTTTGGTTTAGGTTGAGACCTATTAACTGGTTTGCGGCGAGTTGGGGGATTGGTATTTCTAGGCATAGCTTTAGGTGCAGCTTGCCTTGGACCAAAAAGCAAATCAAATAAGGTTTTTCGTTCTTGTGCATGGGCTGCTGAAATGGTGCTTATCAAGGCAAATGCTGGAACAAACCACAAGGCGACAAAAAAAATCCAAAATTTACTTTTATTCGTCATTTTCAAAAGCCTTTATCAAATGCACATCCCATAGACTAAAAATCCGTCTCATTATAACCAAACATCGTGTACTTTGGCTAACGATTTATAATTATTGTGCGCAAAGAATGACAGATTTAACTATAAGAATTAAAAAATCAATTTGATTAGACAAATCATATTTCAAAAGGCTAAAATACTATTTTAGACCTTATCGTATCGCTGCTTATGATTAAAAATAGACAATTTTAAAAATATTCTAGAAAAATAGCTGTTATCTCATCGCATATTCTGGCACTACTAATATGATAAAAAATTTGCCACCTAATACTCTTAAATTAAGCGATGAAATATTTAAGCATGAAAATCGCATAAAGATATTGGGATGCGAATTAACTTGATTAAGGAGTGCACAAATATGGAAACAATTGATCAGGGCAAAACCATTTTGCTCATTTCGAGCCATGTCATTCGTGGTACGGTTGGTGTGCGCTCTTCTGGTTTTGCCCTTGAAACATTAGGGCATCATGTTTGGACTTTGTTGACTGTTACCATGACGTGGCAACCAAGACACGGGGTTGCGCATCGCTTAAATATCCCGATTGAAGATTTCTCTGCTTTTGCAGATGATATTGCAGCATCGCTTCATTCAACTGAAATTGATGCGGTCATGACGGGTTATTTTGCTTCTGCCAAGCAAGTAGAAATTGCTGCCCAGCTCATAAAAAAGCTAAAGCAAAAGCGACCAGACCTAACTTATTTATGCGACCCTGTCATGGCCGATGAGGGTGGCCTTTATGTGCGCGAGGATATAGCTACAGCCATTAAAGATCATTTAGTACCGCTCTGTAATATTCTTAAGCCTAATCGTTCTGAGCTTGAATGGATGGTGGGACGCAAACTTGATAGCAATGAAGATATTATTGAAGCCGCACGCTCAACCCAATGCGATATGGTATTGATAACATCGGCTGCAGCCCTGCTTAAAAACGCAACAGGCAATTTATTAGTCCATGACAGTGAAATTTGGCTTGCCGAACACCGCATAGTGAAAGACCCTGTTAATGGATTGGGCGATTTGACGTCGGCGTTATTCTTAAGTCATTACCTTACGGGAATGAGTGCCAAGGCAGCCCTACAATTTACCACTGCATCGGTTTTTGATTGCCTTTGTGCAACGTTACAAAAACAATCGAATGAATTGGTGCTTGAACAAAGCTATCCATTATTTATGCGCCCTCACTCCCATATCACCATGCGTGCTTTATCTACCAAATAAAAATGCTGGAACCATAATAGGGGCGTTAACGTTAAAAAGATGTTTGCGATTTGGTACAGAAAATCGCACAAGTTTAAGAGAAATAGAGGCAGAAATGAACGAGTTTCCAGAACATTTGCTAAATGGCTATAAAAATTTTGTACAAACACGCTTTAGCAGTGAGCGAAACCGTTATAGGGAATTGGCGGTTGAAGGGCAAAAGCCTGAAGTTATGATGATTGCTTGTTGCGATTCCCGCGCGGCACCGGAAATAATTTTTGATACGGATCCAGGCGAAGTATTTGTCATGCGCAATATTGCAAACCAAGTACCACCATTCCAGCCTGATGGTGAATATCACGCGACCTCGGCCGCCCTTGAATTTGCAGTACAATCACTCGAAGTAAAGCACATTGTCGTCATGGGGCATGGCCGTTGTGGTGGAATAAGAGCTGCCCTTGATATGGAGAGTAAACCATTATCGTCGGACGATTTTATTGGCCGGTGGATGGGGTTGCTAAAGCCGTCTGCTGAGGCGGTTAGTGGTGATAAGTCAATGTCACCAGCTGAGCGGCAAACCGCATTGGAGCGCATTTCACTGCGTTATTCACTTGCCAATCTTTCCACATTTCCTTGGATTGCAAAGCGCCAAAAAGCAGGGCTGTTGCAACTACATGCTGCCTGGTTTGATATTTTATATGGTGAATTGTGGGTACTTGATAAAGAAAGTGGCCATTTTACTAAGATAGAAACTGATGACGTGCTTTTAAGTGCCTAAATTTATAAAAATACAAATTTGTAATTGTTGAAAATGGCGGTTTAATGCTGCCTTTTTCATTTCAATTGAAGCTTATAATTAGAATAAATATTATTTTGAATAAAATCTTAGGTAAAGTCATCAATAGCAATCTGCATACATTGATAACTCTTTATGTCTTTATTAAATGCTTATTAGACTAATTAAGAAAGAAAGCGATAAAAAAGGGTTCCAAATTTTTGGTATCAAATTACTTTAAAACCAATATATCTCCGACGAGCGAATATAAAATTCACCCATCGGAGACGGTACCCCAGCCATAATATCATATCACTATAGTTGTATTATCACCCCCGAAATATACAAATAATCGGCAAATGGGCTTACGCAACCCTTCCGCTATAAGTGATTGCAATGATATCAGCTAAATCTTATAAGAAACTATTAAGATAGCTTTGTCTATCACTGAAATTGGGTATTTCAAAATAATTTGCGACTAAATAGAAAAAAATTCCAAAATTTCAATTAAAATTATATGATTATTTAATTAATAACATAACAAATTACTTATATAATGAAATATTGGCATTTTCTACTTAAACATTCGAACCAATTCGCTTTTGGCATTGAGTTTTATAAAATTGTGATTCATCCTCTACTAAAGTAAAAACAATGAATATTTTATTCCTAGGCTCAGGACCTAGACATGCAGTGCAAAAGGTAAACAATTTTCAACATGAAATTAAACTATTTCAACATTGAATTTCATCGTGCTGCTTGCCAAGGCCCTAAAAATGCCTTGCATATTATATTAAGAAAATAAAAGGCCATCCAAGCCACAAATTGCATAAATTTATATTAGTTAATAATACTCAATGCTAAAGCTATGAGATGGATTTAATTTCAATTCCCAATAGACTATTTTAAGTTTCTAAAGATCAACTGAATTTATGGGGATGTTTTTTGGCAATAAAGCATGTAGCTTTCCAAGACAGAAAAATAAATAGCAAAAGAGGCGATCATTTTTTGACAAATTAAACAAATTGATTATTTTTTAGGCAAAATCACCTAATATATCACCTGTCATTTTTTCGTGATTTTTTAACAAATAAAAGCAAATTTTTAAAAGCCACCACGATAAAGCCCCAATCATAAGCCCTAAATCGAGATCTTTGCGACATTCCATTATAATTTACTGCAAAAAAATATTGGCGAAAAATTAATCAGATTGCCTTATATGTATGCAATCACTATAGTCATTTACAGAATCTAATTTATGGCTGATGAAGACTGCCATATTTCAAGTTAGATGACGCGAATAAACAGGATCATTGGGAGATTGAATTGATCATGACATCGGGTGCAGCACCATTAATGCACAAAGAAATCAAGCTATCAGATGACAATAAGGCTAATGCGGCTTTTGAAGCTTTGTTGTTTGAACATGTTCCAGAGGAAGATATTACAGCCTATGCATCAGGAGAGCTAGCCAATGCGGCGATCATTGCCCAAAAGGCGCTTCTTGCCCATGAAAATGGCGCTTCGCTTATTCGCATAGACAATGATGCGTGTAATCGTTCTGGTGAGCCAGTTAGCATTATCACCCTTGTTAATGATAACAAGCCCTTTTTGCTTGATTCTGTCATGGCTGAAATTAGCGAAAACACCCCATCAATCTATCTTGTTTCACATCCTGTTATTGATGTTGCGCAAAATGATGATCAATCTTTAAGCGTTAGCCGTGAAACAGCAAGCGGCCCTGCCCCAAGAGGCAAGCAACGCAAGAGCTTGATGCAAATCCATGTGCCATTATTGCTACCAGAACAAAGCGACATGTTAAAGCAAGGCTTAAGCGATGTTTTAGAGCAGGTTGCAGCTGCGGTGCGCGATTGGCAACCAATGCTTGACACACTTGACGATGTTGCTCGCCATTACCGCGCCCACCACCCACGTGGTCGCAGTGGTGATGCCGAGCGTGTTGCTGATTTTTTAAATTGGCTAAAAAATGATAATTTTACCCTGCTTGGCATGCGCGAATATCGCCTTGATAGCGATAAAACCAAGAAGACCAATAAAAATGAAGCTAACCTTGGTGAAGCAAGTACCGAACTTGGCATTTTGACCGATGCGTCCATTCGTGTTCTGCGTGAACATGCAATGGAAGAAATCACCCGTGAGGCCTTGTCCTTTATGGAAAGCCCTGACTTGATGATTGTAACCAAAGCGCGTATCCGTTCGCGCGTTCATCGCCGTGTTTGGCTTGATTACATTGGCGTGAAATTATTCAATGAACAAGGCGATATTGCCGGCGAATTACGCCTTGTTGGACTTTTCACCGCACCTGCTTATACAAGCTCTGTTTTGCGTATTCCTTATTTGAAGCCCAAAGCTGAGGCGGTTATCAACCGTCTTGGTTTTAATATGGAAGACCATTCTGGCCGCAGTCTCATCAATGTTTTGGAAGGCTATCCGCGCGATGAAATGTTCCGTATTGATGTTGATACACTAACAAATAATGTTGAACAAATTCTTGAACTTGGAGAGCGTCCACGCGTCCGCGTTCTTGCCGACCCCGATCCATTTGGCCATTTTGTGTCAGTGCTTGTTTTTGTGCCGCGCGACCGCTATGACAGCAAGGCGCGCGAAAAATTGGGCCAATATCTCATCAAGGTTTTTGATGGCGACTTTTTTGAATTTTATCCGCTATTTTTAAATAATGGTCTAACTCGCGTCCATTACATCATTCATCGTAAGGGTGGATCTGTTCCTGAATTTTCACAAGCCAAAATTGAAGAAGATGTTGGTGGACTTATCCGCAATTGGGAAGATCGCGTGCAACTTGCTGCTAGCAAAAAGCGCATTAATATGGATACTGTTCGCCTTGCGATGGATTTGCCACAAAGTTATCGCAACAGCTTTAGTGCCGATAGCGCCTTGCTTGACGCGGCTGAAATTCACAAGCTTTCAAAAAACAATCCGCTTGAGGTTAATTTCTATCATCACATAGAAGAAGAGCCGCAATTTGTCTCACTAAAATTATTCCATCTTGGCGATGCGCTCGAACTATCACTGCGCGTACCCTTGTTGGAAAATATGGGCTTCCGCGTCATTGCCGAACAAACCTTGGAATTGCATAATGGTGTTGGCGAAACCGTATTCCTTCACGATATGGAGCTTGAAAACGCCCATAAAACCAAGGTTGATCTTACAAAAATTGGCAAAAAACTAGCTGAAGCTTTTGAAGCCATTTGGGCAGAAGATGCTGATGATGATGCGTTTAATGGCTTAATTCAATCAGCTGGGCTTGATTGGCGCGAAATAGTTATCATGCGTGCTTATGGACGGTATTTACAGCAAGCTGGTATTCCTTATTCGCAGGATAACCTTGCACGCGCACTCAATAACTTCCCCAATATTACCCGCGATCTTTATAGCCTTTTCCGCCTGCGCTTTGATCCAACCTGCCCCCATCATGGTAGTGAGGCAAAAGAAGCTGAAGTGCGCGATCGTATTGAGCTCGAATTGCAAGATGTGCCAACCCTTGATGATGATCGTATCTTGCGTTCATTCCGCACTTTAATAAACGCAAGCTTGCGCACCAATGCCTATAAACGCGAAGCTGATGGTAGCGAACGCAAAACCCTTGCCTTTAAGCTTGATCCGCATTTGATTGATATTTTACCTGATCCGCGTCCATATCGCGAAATTTTTGTTTATGGCCCAGCGGTTGAAGGTGTGCATTTGCGCTTTGGCCCTGTAGCGCGTGGTGGTTTGCGTTGGTCCGATCGCCGGCAAGATTACCGCACCGAGGTTCTTGGTCTTGTCAAAGCCCAGCAAGTAAAAAATGCGGTGATTGTTCCAGTTGGCTCAAAGGGTGGTTTTTATCCCCATCACTTACCAGTAACCAATGACCGTGCTGCCATTGGTGAAGCTGCTCGCCAAGCCTATATCATCTATATTACCGCAATGCTTTCCATAACCGATAATATTATTGATGGCAAAGTCGTTGCGGCAAAAGATATTATCCGCCATGATGGTGATGATCCATATTTTGTTGTTGCCGCTGATAAGGGTACAGCAACATTCTCAGATACCGCTAATGCCATTAGTGAAGCCAATGATTTTTGGCTTGATGATGCCTTTGCCTCAGGCGGTTCTGCTGGCTATGACCATAAAGCCATGGGCATTACCGCAAAAGGTGCATGGGAAGCGGTAAAACGCCACTTCCGTGAATTTGATCACGATATTCAAACCCAAGAATTTAGTGCAGTTGGTGTTGGTGATATGTCGGGTGACGTATTTGGCAATGGCATGTTGCTATCAACCAAAACGCGCCTTGTTGCGGCTTTCGACCACCGCGATATTTTCATTGACCCAAATCCTGATACCTACGCAAGCTTTGCTGAGCGTGAGCGGTTGTTTAACCTACCACGTACAAGCTGGCAGGATTATGATAAGCAAAAAATTTCAAATGGCGGCGGTGTTTACTCTCGCTCGTTAAAAACTATTACCTTATCCCCCGAGGCTGCTAAAGCTATTGGCTTTAACAAAACGAGCGGCACGCCATTTGAAATCATCAATGCTATTTTGCAGGCACCTGTTGATCTTTTATGGTTTGGCGGTATCGGTACTTATATTCGTGGATCAGGTGAAAATGATGCGCAAGTTGGCGATCATGCCAATGATGCTATCCGTATCACCGGCTCGCAAATACGAGCAAAAGTGGTTGGTGAAGGTGCTAATCTTGGCATGACCCAGCGCGGCCGCATTGAATATTCAATGAAAGGTGGCCGTTGCAATACCGATGCAATTGATAATTCTGCCGGCGTTAATTGTTCTGACGTTGAAGTGAATATCAAAATCGCATTAGCAAGCGCCATGCGTCAAGGTAAACTAAGCCGTCCTGATCGCAATATTTTGCTAAAAAGCATGACCGATGACGTGTCGAACCTTGTTTTGCGCAATAATTATCTGCAACCGCTAACCCTTTCCCTGGCGGAAAAACGCGCAGTGGTTGATTTGCCTTATCAAATTCGCTTCATGCATGATTTGGAACGGGTAAAACTGCTTGATCGCCGTGTTGAAGTCCTACCAGATAATGAAGCCTTAGCTGATCGCCAAGCAAAGAGAATTGGCTTAACCCGTCCAGAATTGTCGGTTATCATGGCTTATGCCAAAATTACTTTGCAAGCGGAAATTGCAACCAATCCACTTTCAGAAGATCCATATTTTGAAACTGCATTGTTTAACTATTTCCCACCAGCAATGCGCGAAAAATATGCCGAGGAAATCAGCAACCACCAATTACGCCGCGATATTATTGCAACATTGCTTGCCAATGATGTAGTAAACCGTGGTGGACCGACTTTCGTCAATCGCTTACAAGACAAAACTGGTCATTCAGCCGAATCGGTTATTCGCGCTTTTGTTTTGGTGCGTGATAGTTTTGACTTAAATTCTCTTTATGCTGAAATTGATGCGCTTGACAATAAAATACCTGGTCTTGTGCAAAATAGCTTCTACGCAGCTATTTCGCGCATGATGTTTGCAGTGACCAGTTGGTTGTTACAAAATGTTAAATTAGATAAGCCATTAAATGAGCATATCCAGTCAATGACAGAAGCCCGCATGGCTATTGAGCCGCAATTGGAAACGCTAATTCCTGATTATATGCGTGAACAAATGGCACAAGTGGCAGCAGAGTTTGAGGCACAAGGCGCACCAAGCGCTCTTGCTAAACGCCTTGCAATGCTAGAAACAGCATCGGTTGTACCCGATATTGCTTTGGTAGCCTATCAAACAGATTCTGACCTTATTGTTGCCGCCCAAACCTATTTCAAACTTGCTGAAATATTCCGCATCAACCGCATTGAAAATGCCAGTCGCACCATACCCGTGGTTGACTATTATGATGGCATGGCGTTGGCACAAGCCAATGATACCATTATTGATGCGCTGCGCCGCATGGTGATGAAAGCCTTGCGTGACTTTAAAGACGCTGAAAATCCGGCCCAAAGCTGGCTTGAAGCCGAAGGAAGCCACATTGAAGCTATCATTAATCGGATGAATACACTGATTGAGGGCGATCTTAATATTTCCCGCTTTAGTGTTGCAGCCGGCATGATGGCAGACTTGGTGCGTAAGGGTAGTTAACGCCCAATCCTATACGCATAAAATATCTTAGGCATAAAACGCCGCCAACTTTTCAAGTTGGCGGCGTTTTTTTACTCAAAACTATGCCAAAAATACGCATCTTTTTGTTCAAAGCTACGCTGAATAGGCGATGTAACATTATTTTTAAACGCAGATAATGTGCTCTTAAATTATTTGAATTTGCATATTTGAGCGGAAGAATTTCAATTTTTTGGTAATCATAATAAGACTCTCACAAAAAAAGTCCCCTGATGCAAATCAGGGGACCTTCTATTTCATTTTTGAATTGTAGTTTTTTAAAATTTAAACAACAATTTGGCCATTAGCAAGTAGAGTTGCAAGGTCAACGTTTACGTCATTAATGGTCAATAATGGTGTTGATTCATAAGAACCACCACTACCGTCGCGATCAACGTAAAGCACGGTATTGCCACCTTCTTGCTCTACTTTGAGGTAATCTCCAATCTTATCACCAACATCGATTTTAGCAACGCCATTTGAGTCAAAATGTGCAGGTCCGTCAGCATCGCGAACATAACCAATCAAAATATCAGATAAGTCAATTCGGTCTGCATTAGCATTGGTTGCATAATTGCCAAGAGTAAACTGATCTACCGTATCATGACCATTGCCACCTGTTGCATCGTCAGCAATTGCCTCATAAAGCAAGGTTGTTTGACCTGTCCCACTCAAGATAAAGTTGTCATCGCCGCCACGACCATTAAGGATGTTTTCACCATTACCATCGGTAATAGTATCATTACCACTAGTACCATAAATGGCCTCTATATTGGTTAACTTAATGGTATAGCCAGTTGCAACATTTTGGAAAGCATCGGTAATGGCAAGACTTACGTTAATGCCAGTAGAACCAACCGCTGCAAAATCAGCAATATCCAAACCACTATCCGCATCCCAAGTGCGTTCACCATCGCCAACAACCCAGCCGCCGCCGCCATTATAGTAACGGGTGCCAGCACCAATGAAGAAAGTATCATTGTAACCAGTACCAACAATACCAACGTCAGCGCTGTAACTATTTGTATTGGCGGTTGCACCATCAGCTTCAGCTGTTAGAACATAACCATTATAAGGCTCTGTTGCTTTAAGGTTAGTCCAGCTCGAATTTACATTTTCAACTGGATTGGTACTGCTAGCAAAAGCTTGACCACCAAAGTCTTGTGAAACACCATTTTGGTTAAAGCGTAATACTGCAGTATAGGTTTCATTTGGATCAAGACCATAGAAATGGACGATTGCCGAGCTATCATTCCAACCCGTACCATATTGCGGGTTGATAATCTGACTTGCAACACGCACACCAGCTGAATTATAAATTTCAACCGTATTACCATAAAACGTATTGGAACCATCGGGACGGATGATGCGCAAATGCATGGCAGTGCCATAATCTGGCGTATTTGGATTAGTGATAACAATCGATGCTTCAGTGGTATTAGCACGTGATATGATCAAATCTTGATCACCATCCCAATCATAATCCATTGCAGCAGCACTTGCACCATTAACCGCAGCATCAAGTGCTGTTGACGTCATGATGGAACCACCAGCCGTTGCAACACCCATATCCTTGATATTTTTAATATCCCAGACAACTTGGCCGCTATCATCGGTTGTACCAGTATTATGGTAATAAAGTGATGTACCGATAGAATATTTGGCTTCAGGAACCTCAACAAGGTCCATTTTGCCATCGCCATCCCAGTCAATTGCAAGGGTTGATTTACCCATAATACCATCAGCAATGCGTTGCGGATCTTTAAGATTACCGGCACCATCATTGTAGAAGATCATACTATCGGTACCAGTTGTATTAGCAACTGCGCCAACACCTGCATCTTTTGATTGGCCAATGAATAGATCCATATAACCATCGCCATTAAAGTCGCCCCAAGTTAAGGAAATAGTTCGTTCAAAACTATCCGACTGTAAGGCTGTACCAGCAAGACCACTTGTGTTGAACACATTGGTAAAGGACTGACCCAAACTCCAATTTTGCCCTGTTGACGAACCAGTACCATTATTTTTGAGCGTCACCATATTATAGGTGCTTTGCCCAGCATAATTGCCATGGAAAACCAGATCAACAGTACCGTCATTATCAAGATCAATTGCAGATAATTCATGATCTGTTGTGAGGCTTCTAAGATCAGATGGCATTGATGAAGCAGTAACAGCACCATAACCATAGACATCAAAACGGCCAGCAGCAAAATCTGCAGTACCACTATCTCCCTTATTGTGGAAGAAGGTCGAGCTATCATTACCAGAGTCGCCGATAAAGGCATCTAGCCAACCGTCACCATCCATATCGAAAGTAATAGTACTACCAAAATGGGTCGCCGTTCCACTATTTACCAATGTTGCAACATAGCTGCCATCGGCTTGACCAATAAACATTGTCGCATTGCTGCCGCCACCATAAGTTCTATCGGTCAAGAACATATCCATATAACCATCGCGGTTGTAATCGCCATAGGTATATGAACTAAATAGCTTTTCATTGACATATTGAGCAGAAATAGCCGCATCACCAAGATTTGCCCAAGTGAGCAATTTAGGCGAACCAAAGTTGCGGAAATCATTACCATCAGCTGAATATTCAGCCATATCGGTCATCATTGTCCAGCCGCCATTATTCCCAAGTCGCAAGGACATGGAATAGGTCGCATAAGCACCGCCGGTACCAACATTTGGCGCCATATTGCTGTCAGTTGTGTCAATAGCAATTTCAAAACCTGAAGAAAGGCTACCATTTACACCGGACAAACTTTGTACAGCGGCATAATAGGTATAAAAAGTCCCATCTTTAAGTTCAGTTGGTTCGGTGAAGCTCCAGCTTGTACCGCTAACTGTGGCATAGCCGACAAAAACACTACCACGATAAACAGCAACTGTTGCACCTGCTTCAAGTTCTTCACTTAAAGTGCCGTGTAAAGTTGGTGTCGTATCATCGGTATAGCTACCAGATGGCAAGCTGTCATAAAGCTGCGTGCCGTAATCATCACTAAAATGCGTAATGCTTACAGTTGTGCTTGGTACACCATTATTAATGGTCACCTCTTTACTGCTTTCAGTACCTAAATTACCTGCAGCATCAATAACACGTGTTTTAAAGGTATATGTACCATCGGCAAGCTCTGTATCGCTATTATCCAAACTCCAGCTATCACTGCTAGCAGCATAGGTTGCATCTTGCCAAGTTTGACCGTTATCCAATGAAATTTGAACGCGTTCATTAGCTGCAAGAGTTCCGGTAACCTTTGCCGTAATAATCAAGGTTCCATCACGGGTAATAAAGTCATCACCAACATTACCTGTGTCTTCGGTAATTGAAACTATGTCTGAAGTTGCAGTTGGTGCCGCAGTATCGACATTAATATCAAATGTACTTGACTTTGTTCCTTCATTACCAGCCGTATCAGTGACAACTGCCTCAAAGCTAAATTTACCATCGCTAAAGGCTTGCGCATCAGTAACCTGATATTCCCATGTACCACCAGAAATAGTAGCAACACCCAAAACAGTTGTTACACCATTTTCATCGGTAACTTTGATAACAACTCTTTCACCATCGCCAACGCCAGCAATTGTACCTTTAAGAAGGGGTTTAGTATCATCAGTATAGCTGTTGCTGGTCGTTACATCACCAGTATTCAAGCCGATATCATCATAAAAACCAGTAATAGAAACACTAGCACTTGTTGGTGCTGTCGTATCAATAACGACTGTTTGTGATCCGCCATTGGTGACATTACCAGCAGCATCAATGACGCGGGTCGCAATTGAGTGGCTACCTTCAGATAAAGCATTACCAGTGTTATCATAGCTCCATGTATTATCGGCAGAATTATAAACAGCATCTACCCAATTACCACCATCGATCGAGATTTGAACTTTTTCATCTGATGCTAAGGTCTGTGAGACACTACCATGGATGGTCAAGGTCGTATCACTGGTGATAAAATCACTGTCGCTAAAGCCTGTATCGGTTGTGATACCGGTAATACTGGCGGCAGAAGTTGGTGCTGTAAGATCAAGATTGATATCAAAGACGGTGGAAGTTTTACCTTCATTACCAGCATTATCGGTAACAACGGCTTCAAATCTATATTGACCATCGGTTGCAAAAGCTTGGGCATCACTGACCTGATAGGTCCAAGTGTTACCGGTAACAGTTGCATAGCCAAGTAAGATTTTCTGTCCATCTGGCCCAGTAACTTTGACCGCAATACGATCTCCATCCTGCATGCCAGTAACCGTCCCTTTAAGAAGCGGCGTTGTGTCATCGCTCGATGTACCAGAAACGGTCATTTCCCCTTGGATCAAACCAACATTATCGGTAAATCCGCTAATAGCAATTTCATATCCATCAATTGGCGCCGTTTTATCAATAGTAACATTCTGAGTGCTACCAACTGTCACATTACCGGCAGCATCAATAACACGGCTAGTAATCGTGTGAGTGCCTTCCGATAAAACACTACCAGTATTATCATATGTCCATGTATTGGTATCAGCATCATAGACAGCATCAACCCATGTGCCACTATCAATCTGAATCTGTACTTTTTCACCTGTTGCTAAGGTTTCAGAAACAGTTCCATTTATAATAAGCGTATCATCATTGGTGATGAAGTCAGTTGCACTTGTGCCGGTATCATCACTAATGCTGGTTATTGATGAAGAAGCAGACGGCCCAGTTAAGTTAAGATTGATATCAAAACTCGCTGATATAGTTCCTTCATTGCCTGCATTATCAGTAACAACGGCTTCAAAGCTATAATCACCTTCTGCAAGTGCTTGCGCATCTGTCACCTTATACTGCCAAGTACCATCGGTCACGGTTGCATAACCAAGCACAGTCTTTACACCATCAGCACCAGTTACCTTAATAACAATGCGATCACCATCTTCGAGCCCTGTTACAGTACCCTTCAACAATGGTGTTGTATCATCGGTTGATGTACCAGATGTGGTCATATCACCTTGGATCAAACCAACATCATCAGCAAAACCAGTGATAGATATCGTTGCAGATGTTGGGCCTTGTGTATCAATCGTTATATCATGGGAGGTTGAAGTTGATGGATTACCAGCAGCATCACGAACGATGGTTTCAATAAT
The DNA here is from genome assembly GCF_026743145.1 of Bartonella sp. HY761. Lineage (NCBI taxonomy): Bacteria > Pseudomonadati > Pseudomonadota > Alphaproteobacteria > Hyphomicrobiales > Bartonellaceae > Bartonella > Bartonella sp. HY761. The sequence goes on along the minus strand of NZ_CP104887.1, from coordinate 189,741 downwards.
ATAACGACCATCGCTTAGCGCATGAGAAGCATCATTATGATTAACACTATAAGTGCCATCATCATTGCGTGTCGCTTGTATCCAATCGCCAGCCGAGCCACTTGCAGGTTTAATCCGCAACCAAACGGTGTCACCGGCTTCCAAACTGCCATTGATAGCAATGGTATAGATCAAAGTATTGTCACTGGTGATAAAATCACCTGTGTCAAAACCAGTATCCTCGCTAATTGATTGCAAGGTAGCAGTTGTAGTTGGGCCTTGAGTATCAATTGTTACATCAAAACCTGTACCTGTACTTTCATTGCCTGCCGCATCGGTTGCAGTTACAGTAAGACTATGATCACCTTCAGTCAAAGGATCTGTGGTAACAGACCACTTGCCATCACTGCCAACTGTTGTTGTTCCAACCACATTCCCATCGCTATCTTTGATCGTGATGGTTGCACCAACTTCGCCAGAACCACTAAAGGTCGGTGTTGTATCATCGGTTGATGAGCCAGATGTAATCGCCCCTTGGATAAAGCCAACATCATCGCGCACTTCATCAATCACTGGCGCTGCTGGCGCTGTGCCATCAATTTCAATGCCGAATATGACACTACCCTTGGTGCCTGCTGCATTTTCAGCATTAGCAGTAAAGCTATAAACACCATCAGCAAAATCTGTTGTTGGTGTTAATGTCCACACACCATTGCTATCAGCTGTGGTAACACCAACAACCACCGTTTGCCCTTCACTATTTACATAGCTTACGGTTACAGTTGCATTAGCACTTGTGCTACCAACCATTTGCGGACGGCGGTCATCAGAAACACCATTATTGCCAACATTACCTTGGATTGAACCAAAATCATCAACAAAATGGTCAAAACCAACAATGACATTGCTGCTATCAACTGTAAAGTCAAAGCTAGGACTTGCAGCGCTTGTATTACCTGCAGGATCGGTCACGGTGATGCTGATTGAATGATCACCATCAGCTAAGGCTGAAGGAGAATAACTCCAAGAGCCATCAGCATTAATTGTTGTTGTACCAAGAACCGTATCGCCATCCTTAATGGTAACAACACCGCCAGCTTCACCAACACCCGCATTGCCAGAAAGCACAGGTTGCTTGTCATCAGTTGTATCATTTGGTGACAAGGCACCTGTTACATCACCAACATTATCGGTGATGGTTGGCATTGATGGAGTTGATGGCGCAGTAGTATCAAGCACAATTGGATAGCCGCCCGTCATATTGCTAAGTTGACCTGCCGCATCATTTGCCTGCGCTTTAATTGTATAAGTACCATCGCCTTTGGCAAAAGCTGGGCTGATTTCCAAGGTCCAATTACCATTGCTATCAACAACAGTTGTACCACCAATAAAGCTTGTTCCATCTGGAGCGGTAACATGAATGGTAATGGTTGAACCAGCTGTACCGGTACCGCCAACAACAGGCGTTGTATCATCAGTCACGCCATTTTGCTGCAAGCCACCTGTAACTGCACCCTCATTATCGCTAACGCTGGTGATAGCTGGATCAGATGGTGCTGCACCCACAACGGTGAAGTTCCAATCAGTCGTTGCTGGGCCAATATTACCTGCCTTATCAACCGGACGAGCTGATAAAATATAATCGCCAGGAATTAATTGTGGGCTTGGGTCAAAACTCCAAGATCCATCAGCATTAACTGTTGTTGTACCGATAAGCGTTACATTACCTTCGGCGTCCTTATTATAAATATTGATGGTTGAAGCATCATCTGGATCAACCGAGCCTGCCGCACCATCATAAGTTGGTGTGCGATCATCGGTTGGATCACCACGATTGATTGTACCTTGGATCGTGCCAAAATCATCAACAAGATCCAACTTGCTTTCATCAATCGCATTTGGTGCCGTGGTATCAATATTAAGATCAAAACTAGCCGATTTCGAGCCTTCATTGCCTGCATTATCAGTAACAACGGCTTCAAAGCTATAATCACCTTCTGCAAGTGCTTGCGCATCTGTCACCTTATACTGCCAAGTACCATCGGTCACGGTTGCATAACCAAGCACAGTCTTTACACCATCAGCACCAGTTACCTTAATAACAATGCGATCACCATCTTCGAGCCCTGTTACAGTACCCTTCAACAATGGTGTTGTATCATCGGTTGATGTACCAGATGTGGTCATATCACCTTGGATCAAACCAACATCATCAGCAAAACCAGTGATAGATATCGTTGCAGATGTTGGGCCTTGTGTATCAATCGTTATATCATGGGAGGTTGAAGTTGATGGATTACCAGCAGCATCACGAACGATGGTTTCAATAATATAACGACCATCGCTTAGCGCATGAGAAGCATCATTATGATTAACACTATAAGTGCCATCATCATTGCGTGTCGCTTGTATCCAATCGCCAGCCGAGCCACTTGCAGGTTTAATCCGCAACCAAACGGTGTCACCGGCTTCCAAACTGCCATTGATAGCAATGGTATAGATCAAAGTATTGTCACTGGTGATAAAATCACCTGTGTCAAAACCAGTATCCTCGCTAATTGATTGCAAGGTAGCAGTTGTAGTTGGGCCTTGAGTATCAATTGTTACATCAAAACCTGTACCTGTACTTTCATTGCCTGCCGCATCGGTTGCAGTTACAGTAAGACTATGATCACCTTCAGTCAAAGGATCTGTGGTAACAGACCACTTGCCATCACTGCCAACTGTTGTTGTTCCAACCACATTCCCATCGCTATCTTTGATCGTGATGGTTGCACCAACTTCGCCAGAACCACTAAAGGTCGGTGTTGTATCATCGGTTGATGAGCCAGATGTAATCGCCCCTTGGATAAAGCCAACATCATCGCGCACTTCATCAATCACTGGCGCTGCTGGCGCTGTGCCATCAATTTCAATGCCGAATATGACACTACCCTTGGTGCCTGCTGCATTTTCAGCATTAGCAGTAAAGCTATAAACACCATCAGCAAAATCTGTTGTTGGTGTTAATGTCCACACACCATTGCTATCAGCTGTGGTAACACCAACAACCACCGTTTGCCCTTCACTATTTACATAGCTTACGGTTACAGTTGCATTAGCACTTGTGCTACCAACCATTTGCGGACGGCGGTCATCAGAAACACCATTATTGCCAACATTACCTTGGATTGAACCAAAATCATCAACAAAATGGTCAAAACCAACAATGACATTGCTGCTATCAACTGTAAAGTCAAAGCTAGGACTTGCAGCGCTTGTATTACCTGCAGGATCGGTCACGGTGATGCTGATTGAATGATCACCATCAGCTAAGGCTGAAGGAGAATAACTCCAAGAGCCATCAGCATTAATTGTTGTTGTACCAAGAACCGTATCGCCATCCTTAATGGTAACAACACCGCCAGCTTCACCAACACCCGCATTGCCAGAAAGCACAGGTTGCTTGTCATCAGTTGTATCATTTGGTGACAAGGCACCTGTTACATCACCAACATTATCGGTGATGGTTGGCATTGATGGAGTTGATGGCGCAGTAGTATCAAGCACAATTGGATAGCCGCCCGTCATATTGCTAAGTTGACCTGCCGCATCATTTGCCTGCGCTTTAATTGTATAAGTACCATCGCCTTTGGCAAAAGCTGGGCTGATTTCCAAGGTCCAATTACCATTGCTATCAACAACAGTTGTACCACCAATAAAGCTTGTTCCATCTGGAGCGGTAACATGAATGGTAATGGTTGAACCAGCTGTACCGGTACCGCCAACAACAGGCGTTGTATCATCAGTCACGCCATTTTGCTGCAAGCCACCTGTAACTGCACCCTCATTATCGCTAACGCTGGTGATAGCTGGATCAGATGGTGCTGCACCCACAACGGTGAAGTTCCAATCAGTCGTTGCTGGGCCAATATTACCTGCCTTATCAACCGGACGAGCTGATAAAATATAATCGCCAGGAATTAATTGTGGGCTTGGGTCAAAACTCCAAGATCCATCAGCATTAACTGTTGTTGTACCGATAAGCGTTACATTACCTTCGGCGTCCTTATTATAAATATTGATGGTTGAAGCATCATCTGGATCAACCGAGCCTGCCGCACCATCATAAGTTGGTGTGCGATCATCGGTTGGATCACCACGATTGATTGTACCTTGGATCGTACCAAAATCATCAACCAGATCCAACTTGCTTTCATCAATCGCATTTGGTGCCGTCGTATCAATATTGAAATCCAACGAGGCACTTGAATCACTTGCATTACCCGCAGCATCGGTTGCTGTCACTGTAATCGAGTGATCGCCTTCACTAAGTGGGGTATTGGGCGTTAACGACCAGTTACCATCACTATCAACAGTTGTTTCACCAATAATTGTATCGCCATCTTTGATCGTAATAATCGAGCCTACTTCGCCCGTGCCAGAAAATTCTGGTTGGGTCTCGTTGGTGCTACTACCAGCGGTTATTACACCGGTATTAGGCTCAGTATTATCGGTCGCGGTGGGGACAGCGGGAGTTGCAGGCGCAGTCGTATCAACGGTAAAGTCAAGCGCCGCACTTTCTTCACTGGCATTACCAGCCTTATCGATCTCAGTAACAGTGATAGAATGATTACCCTCGCTTAACGCGGTTGAAGGGGTTAATGACCAATTACCATCACTATCAACGGTTGTTGTACCAATAACGCTATCGCCATCCTTAATTGTAATTGTTGAACCTACTTCGCCTGTGCCACTAAATACAGGTTTTGTTTCATTTGTACTACTTCCAGCAGTAATGACACCCGTCTTAGGCTCAGTATTATCGTTAGCCGTTGGAACAGCTGGTGTTGCAGGTGCCGTAGTATCAACATTAAAATCAAGCGATGGGCTTGGGTTACTTGCATTACCAGCGGTGTCTGTTTCTGTTACCGTTATCGAATGACTGCCCTCACTTAGCGGTGTATCAGGCATGAACGACCAATTTCCCTCACTATCAACTGTAGTTGTGCCAAGAACTGTATCGCCATCTTTAATGGTAATAGTTGAGCCAACCTCACCTGTGCCTGAAAGTTGTGGACGTTTATCATTGGTATCGCTACCAGATGTAATTACACCAATATTTGGCTCAGCATTATCAGTTGCTACTGGCAATGCTGGTGTTTGTGGTGCTGTTGCATCAACCTCAAGCGTAAAGGTGGTTGTAATAGTATTACCAGCTGCATTTTTAGCTTCAGCAGTAAAACTATAAGACCCATCGGCAAGATTTTCAGTTGGTGTTAGTGTCCACGTGCCGTCACTATTAGCGGTTGTTGTGCCAACAATCACTGTTTGCCCATCACTATTTACATAGCTTACGGTTACAGTCGCATTAGGCGTTGCATTACCATTAAATACTGGCTTTTGATCATCGGTTATACCACCTGTTGCAACATTACCAGTTATTGAGCCAACGCTATCAACAAAATGATCAAAGCTTACAACAACTTCGGTCGTGTCAACAATGAGATCAAAACTATCACTTGCATTACTGGCATTACCAGCACTATCGGTAATTGTTACAGATATAGAATGGCTGCCTTCACTCAGTGCAGGTGGTGTATAACTCCAAGAACCATCGGCATTTATTGTGGTTGTACCAAGAACAGTATCGCCATCCTTAATGGTAACAACACCGCCTGCTTCGCCAACACCCGCATTACCTGAAATAACCGGACGCTTATCATCAGTTGTATCATTTGGTGCAAGCACACCTGTTGTTTCACCAACATTATCGGTAATAGTTGGTATTGATGGAGTTGATGGTGCAGTGGTGTCAAGCTCAATAGGATAACCAGTTGTCATTCCACTTAATTGGCCTGCTGCATCACTTGCTTGTGCAGCAATAGTATAAGTACCATCACCTTTGGCAAATGCTGGATTAATTTCTAATGTCCAACTACCATCAGCTGCAACAACCGTTGTTCCACCAATAAAGGTTGAACCATCAGGCGCAGTTACATGGATAGTAATAGTTGAACCAACGGTACCAGTACCATGAAGAGTTGGTGTTGTATCATCGGTAACTTCATTACGTTGCAAATCACCGGTGACATCACCAACATTATCAACTATGCGCGAAATCACTGGAATTGAAGGCGCTGCGCCAACAACTGTAAAGTTCCAATCTGGTGTGGCATCACCTTCATTACCCGCTTTATCAACTGGTCGGGCAACAAAAATATAGTCTCCGGCGGTAAGAGCAGTCTGAGGATCAAAACTCCACGAACCATCAGCATTAACTGTTGTTGAGCCAATGAGGGTTAACGTACCATCAGAGCCCTTGTTATAAATATTAATTTTTGATGCATCAGCAGGATCAACGGAACCTGCAGCACCCTTATAGGTTGGGGTGTGGTCATCAGTTGAATCGCCGCGATTAATTGTACCCTGAACTGGTCCAAAATCATCGACAAGATCCAATTTTGTTGTATCAATGGCTGATGGTGCCACAGTATCAATATTGAGTACGAAACTATTTGATTTTGAACCTTCATTGCCAGCATTATCTGTGACAACCGCTTCAAATGTATAATCACCATCCAAAAATGCTTGTGCGTCACTTACTTGATATTGCCATGTTCCTGCGCTGACTGTTGCTTCGCCCAATATTTTGGTAATACCATCCGATCCTGTCACTTTAATAATGACACGATCTCCCGTTTCAAGACCAGCAATGGTTCCCTTGAGTAACGGAGTTTTATCATCTGACGAACTGCCAGATTGCGTAATATTACCGGTAATTGCGCCAACATTGTCAAAATAGCCACTAATAGTTACAGTTGCATCATTAGGTGCAGTTGTATCAATAATGATAATTTGGCTTGAAATTGCAGAACTATTACCTGCTGCATCACGTACAATGGTTTCAATAACATAATTGCCATCAGCTAAAGAATGTGCTGCATCATTATGGTCTATGCTATAGGTACCATCACCATTATCAACGGCCTTTATCCATTCGCCAACACTACCATCTTCAGACCTAATTCGCATCCAAACAGTATCGCCTGTTTCCAAAGTGCCATTAATGCTTATGGTATAGATAAGCGTAGGATCATTGGTTACAAAGTCGGCGTTATTAAAGCCAGAATCATCGCTGATTGATTGCAAAATTGCTGTCGATGTTGGTGCAGTTGTATCAATTGTTACATCAAAGCCAACACCACTACTTTCATTGCCTGCTTGATCAGTGGCAGTAACTGTAAGGCTATGATTACCTTCTGCAAGTGGGTTGGTTGTGATAGACCATGTCCCATCACCGGCAACAGTTGTTTGACCAACAACATTGCCATCTTCATCCTTGATTGTAATGGTTGCGCCAACTTCACCGCTACCTGTAAAGGTTGGTGTTGTATCATCGGTCGATGAGCCAGATGCAATAGCACCTTGAATGAAGCCAACGTCGTCAAGCACATCGTTAATAACCGGAGCTGCAGGCGCCGTTCCATCAATATTAATGGTGAAATAAGCGTTGCCTTTAGTACCGGCAGCATTTACCGCTTCAGCCATAAACCCATAATTTCCATCAATAAGATCTGTTGATGGTGTAAGGCTCCATGCACCAGTGCTGTCAGCGCTTGTTGTGCCAACAATAATTTTTGTACCATTACTATCAACATAGCTTACCGTCACAACGGCATTAGCAGTTGCTTTACCCACCATTTGTGGTGTGCGGTCATTACTGATACCACCATTGTCAATATTACCTGTAATTGGATCAACATTGTCAACAAAATGATCAAAACTTACAACAACATTACTGGTATCGACATGAATATCAAAACCATCACTAGGGTTACTTTCATTACCTGCTTGGTCGGTCACTGTAATTGTGATGGTATGATCGCCTTCGCTAAGCGCAGGCGGTGTGAAGCTCCATGAGCCATCTGGGTTAATTGTCGTTGTACCAAGCACTGTATCACCATCTTTAATAGTGATTGTACCACCAGCTTCGCTTGCATCTTCTTGACCCGAAATAACCGGACGGCTATCATCTGTTGTGCCATCAGGAGCAAGCGCACCTATTACATCTCCAACATTATCTGTGATTGTTGGCAAAGACGGCGTTGCCGGAGCTGATGTATCAAGAACAATCGGATATCCACCGGTTATATTGCTAAGCTGACCAGCTATATCACTTGCTTGCGCTTGAATAACATATTGTCCATCCCCCTTATTGAAAGCTGGGTTGATTTCCAATGTCCAGACACCATTACTTCCAACGATAGTTGTACCACCAGTAAAACTTTCGCCATTAGGGCCAGTAACATAAATAGTGATGGTCGAACCAGCAGTACCCGTACCGCGCACAACCGGTGTTGTATCATCAGTCACGCCATTTTGCTGCAAATTACCGGTAACGGGTGCTTGATTATCGCCAACACTGGTAATAGCAGGATCAGCAGGGGCCGCACCAACAACAGTAAAATTCCACTCCGTTGTTGCCGGGCCTTCATTACCCGCTTTATCAACTGGACGCGCGGTAAAAATATAATCACCTGGTGTTAAAGGTGGATTGGGGTCAAAAGTCCATGAGCCGTCCGCATTAACTGTTGTTGAGCCAATAAGATGAATATCACCAAAGGCATCCTTATTGTAGATATTGATTGTTGCAACATCATCAGCGTCCACAGAGCCCGCAGCTCCACTATAGGTGGGTGTGCGATCATCAGTTGAATCACCAGATTGAATTGAACCTTGAAGCGGCCCAAAATCATCAATAAGATCAAGACTATCATTGTTGATAGCACTTGGTGGCGTAATATCAATTGTTATAGCAAAACTATTAGATGTTGACCCCTCATTACCAGCATTATCAGTCACAACTGCTTCAAAATGATAATCACCTTCTGCAAATGCTTGACTATCAGTTACCTGATATTCCCAAACACCATTATTAACGGTTGCTTCACCAAGAATAGTGGTTACACCAGCAGCGTCGGTAACCTTGATGATGATACGGTCACCATCTTGCAAACCAGAAATAGTACCTTTTAACAACGGTGTTGTATCGTCGCTTGATGTACCTGATTGGCTAATTGTGCCCGTGATAGCGCCAACATCATCAAAATAGCCACTAATGGCAACAATTGCTCCAGTTGGGCCTTGCGTGTCAATTGTAATCGCCTGCGAAGAAATTTCCGATGGATTACCAGCCGCATCACGAATAATAGTCTCAATTGTGTAGCGGCCATCAGCTAAAGAATGTGCAGCATCATTATGATTAACACTGTAAGTGCCATCATCATTGCGTGTCGCTTGTATCCACTCACCACTTGCGCCAACATCGGGCTTAATACGCATCCAAACAGTATCACCTGCCTCGATGTCGCCATTTATGCGGATCGTATAGATGAGCGTTGTATCATTTGTAACAAAATCAGTTGAATCAAAACCGCTATCGTCACTAATCGAGCTAAGCTCAGCTGTTGCCGTTGGCCCTTGTGTATCAATTGTTACATCAAAACCAGTGCCGGTGCTTTCATTACCAGCAGTATCGGTTGCGGTGATGCTAAGATTATGGGAACCTTCAGCTAAAGGATCCGTAGTTAGCGACCAATTGCCATCATCATCTACAGTTGTTTGACCAACAATAGTACCATCACTATCCTTGATTGTAATTGTCGTGCCAGCTTCTGCGGTACCGCTAAAGCTTGGCGTTGTATCATCGGTTGAAGAACCAGAACTAATCGGACCTTGAATGAAGCCTACATCGTCTAGAACTTCATTAATAATTGGGGCGGTTGGTGCTGTAGCATCAATTTCAATATTAAAATATGCATCATCTTTAGTACCAGCAGCATTAACAGCTTCCGCTGTAAAACCATAAGTGCCATCAGAAAATTCGGTTGTTGGTGTCAAAGTCCAAGCGCCATTGCTATCAGCAGTGGTCACGCCAACAATAATTTTTTCACCATCACCATTAATATAGCTTATCGTAATCGTTGTATTGGCTGTAGCATTACCCACCATGACGGGAGTGCGATCATCGCTCACCCCATTAATATCAACATTACCCTGAATAGAGCCAACATTATCAACAAAATGGCTAAAACTTACTTCAACATTACTGGTGTCAACTGTAAGGTCAAAACTTGGACTTGGTTTACTTTCGTTACCTGCCATGTCAGTTACAGTGACAGTGATTGAATGATTACCTTCAGACAAAGCTGGAGGGGTAAAACTCCAAGATCCATCCGGCTCAACCGTGGTTGTGCCAATAACAGTATCTCCATCCTTGATGGTAATTGTGCCGCCAGCTTCTTCACTGCCTACATTACCTGAAAGCACCGGCTGCTTGTCATCGGTTGTGTCATTTGGCGACAAAGCTCCCGTTACATCGCCGACATTATCGGTTAAAATCGGTTGCTGCGGTGCGTTTGGTGCAAGTGTATCAAGAATAACCGGATAACCGCCGGTCATGGCACTAAGCTGTCCAGCCGCATCATGGGCTTGAGCCGAAATAGTATAAGTGCCATCGCCCTGTGCAAAAGCTGGACTAATTTCAAGGCTCCAAACACCATCGGCATCTACAACAGTTGTGCCGCCAATAAAGCTTGTACCATCAGGATTTTGCACATAAATGGTAATAACTGAACCAGTTTCGCCTGTTCCAGTTACCACTGGCGTGGTATCATCTGTTACGCCATCTTTTTGTAACTCACCAACGACAGCACCTTCATTATCGGTTACGTTTGTAATGGCTGGGTTTTGCGGTGCATCACCAAAAACTGTAAAGTTCCAACCACTTGTTTCAGGGCCAATATTGCCAACCTTATCCACAGGACGAGCGGTAAAAATATAATCACCCGCATCCAAAGATGGGTTAGGGTCAAAGCTCCAAGAACCATCAGCATTAACTGTCGTCGAACCAATAAGCGTTACATTACCATCAACGTCTTTATTATAAATATTAATTGAAGATGCATCATTAGGATCAATTGAACCTACGCCACCGCTATAGGTGGGAATGTGATCGTCTGTTGGTCCGCCATGGGCAATAGTGCCTTGATAGAGGCCAAAATCATCAACAAGATCCATCAATGTTTCATCAATGGCAGCAGGCGGCGTTGTATCAACTTCAAACTCAATCGGTGTGCTTGAATCGCTTTGATTACCAGCCTTATCTGTTTCGGTCACAGTAATCGAATGACTACCATCACCGAGCGGTGTTTCTGGCTTAAATGTCCAATTACCATCGCTATCAACGGTTGTTTCACCAATGATAGTATCACCATCCTTAATAGTAACCGTTGCGCCAGCTTCACCTTTCCCTGAAAATTCTGGTTGATTATCATTGGTGCTACCGCCACTTTCAATTGTACCAATAAATGGTTGGGCATTATCAGTTGCATTTGGAACTGATGGAGTTGATGGCTTAATTGTATCAACTTCAAACTCAATCGGCGCACTTGCATCGCTTTGATTACCAGCCTTATCTGTTTCGGTCACAGTAATCGAGTGGCTACCCTCACCAAGCGGTGCTTCTGGTTTAAATGTCCAATTACCATCGCTATCAACGGTTGTTTCACCAATGATCGTATCGCCATCTTTGACAGTAATTGTTGAACCTGGTTCACCTTTTCCAGAAAATTCTGGCTGATTATCATTGGTGCTGCCACCACTTTCAATTGTGCCAATAAAAGGTTCTGCATTATCAGTTGCATTTGGAGCTGATGGCGCATTTGGCGCTTGGGTATCTACGGTAAATTCAAATGGATTGCTATGAGCGCTTTCATTGCCAGCACTATCTGAAGCAGTATAGGTAATAGAATGAGCACCATCAACCAAATCTGTATCAGGCTGCCAGCTCCAATTTCCATTACTATCAGCAACAGTAGAGCCAATAAACTGGCCATTATCATAAAATTTTATTGTCGAACCTGCAGCAGCGGTACCGGAAAACGTTGGACGTGCGTCATTAGTGCTATCGCCATTTGCAATATCACCTATAATGGCTTCAACACTATCATAAACACTACTAAGGCTAGGAACAGCAGGTGGAGTATTATCAACAACTGGTGGCGGCGATTGATCAGAATCGGAGCCTGAGGATCCTGAAATCCCAGCAGCAAGCGCACCAGCGCCAAGCAATCCAAGCAATACTGCCGTTGCATCAATACCATCATTTAATTCGTGATAAATGACGTCAGGGTCTTCAATACCATCTTGACCTGATAATGCCTTGGTAAAGTCCACCAACAACAATACTTCACCGCCACTTAGCAATAAGTTATTGAATTCTAATCCATAGGTAAAGAAATTCTTAATAACAAGCTTTTCACCATCTTTAAACTCAATGACCAGATCGCCACCTTCGCGGGCGTAATTTGCAATATCCCCCTTGGCTGCATCAATGTAAAAATTGCCAGCTTCGTTGGACGCATTAACAACGCCCGACTTACTGGTGATTTTTGTATCAACATGGTTATTCAAAACGGATTTACTAGTCATTATCTTTACCCCACTTAACGCTCTGCGCGCATAAATGATTTACTCATGCCGATAGCCTCTCAAATTAGAAATAATTTGAGATAACACCAACAAATCAAATAATATTATTATATAGTCAAATATAATAACGAAGCTCAAACCTATAAAATAGTATAAATTAACATTGAAAACAAAATCTACAATATAACATGCAGAACACTAGGTAAGTCAAAAATATAATCAAAAATATAACTATAATTAATTGACTTATATTATAAGTATTAAAAAATAAAAGCTTATAACTATGATTTTAATAATTTGTATTTCAAAAAGATTTCTCATCCAAGCTACTCCTATTCAAACGAATAAAAGGTATATTGGTTCCACTGGACTCAAAATATTGATTTTTTGGTCAAAAATTGTAGTAGAGCAGATTTAAAAAATCAGGACTGCTTCTTAAGGTTTATTTTAGCTTCTAATAAACTACTGAAATTACAATGTCAAAGGATATTAGCCATATTACTAATATTTAATATACTTGTTAACAATGAGGCTGCTTGTAAATATGACTCTTGCCATGTTATAACTTTGAAAATGCAAGTAAACTGCTGCTCATCACAATGAAGCACAGCCAAAGACAACGATATCAAATTTTGATTGAGAGCCTTATGACTGAACTAATTCTCCATTATTGGCCCCATATTCTTGCAATTTTATCAGTTGTCATGGGTTTAACAGCTGCAATTCACGCGACAATGACCAAGCAAGAAGTGCGCACCGCTATCGGCTGGGTTGGCGTTATCATCCTCTCGCCCATCTTGGGAGCGGTTATTTATGCGATTATTGGCGTTAATCGTATTAGACGTAAAAGCGTTGACATCCAGCGCCGTAAAGTCAATGAAATTGAGCATTTTCACTTCAACGATTATGCAGTTGATAAGTCACTTATCGAACAAGATTACCAATATTTCGGCGCAGCCATGAGCCGTCTTGGCGATAAGGTCAGCCGCTGCAATCAAACAAGCGGCAATTATATTGAAGCATTAAACGATGGCGATCTTGCTTATGAAGCTATGCTTGATGCTATAGCTAATGCCAAACGCAGCATATTGTTAGAAAGCTATATTTTTGACCGCGATCCTATTGGAATAAAATTTGTAAAAGCATTGGCTGATGCGGTAAAACGCGGCATAGCAGTACGAGTTTTAATTGATGCAGTTGGCGCGCGCTATTCTTTTCCAAGTGTCGTGCATTTGTTAAAACAACATAATGTTCCTGTTGATGTTTTTAACGGCAATATTATCATCGGTCTACGCCTGCCTTACGCCAATTTACGCACCCACCGCAAAATCATGATAGTTGATGGCGCAATTGCCTTTACGGGCGGCATGAATATTCGCGTTGGGTTCTCGCATCTTTTATCAGGGGACCAAGCCTATAACGACACCCATTTTCGTATTGAGGGACCAGCAGTTGCCGATCTTTTTCATGTTGCAACCGAAGACTGGATTTTTACCACCAATGAAAAGCTTACTGGGGCTGAATGGGCTATTCCCCGCCCTACCCTTGCACCAGGCCAAGGCAAAATAATCCGGATCGTTCCATCAGGTCCTGATCGCTGCATTGAAACCAATCATAAAATGCTCATTGGCGCCTTTTCGTTAGCACAAAAACACATCCGTATTAAAACACCGTATCTTTTGCCAGATCGTGAAATAATAAGTGCTCTTGTAACAGCGGCACGGCGCGGAGTTAGGGTTGATATAGTTATACCAGGCGAAAACAACCTAAAACAGGTTGATCGTGCCATGCGCGCGCAATTTGATCAATTATTGCAAGACAACTGCAATATTTGGCGAGCCGGTGGTACATTTAATCATTCTAAGCTTATGGTGATCGATGACAAATGGGCTTATGTCGGCACGTCCAATATGGATGCGCGTTCATTGCGATTGAATTTTGAAGTGGATATGGAGGTTATGGATTATCAATTTGCGCAAGAAATTGCCGAAAAAATTGATAACTCTATGCAAGACGCCCAACAAGTTTTGTTGCAAAACCTTATAAATCGTCCATTTACTGCCCGCCTTCTTGATCGGGTTATCTGGCTTTTTTCCCCCTATTTATAGATACAAGCCACCCCTTAATGATGATGGAGTGGGTGGCGCAAAAGTGGCACATAGGCAAAAAGCCATAAAATAAAAGCAGCACTCCAAAACAGTGATGACATCATATATTGATAATGGGCGAATGGAAAACCATCAATGAGTTGCGGCAAAACACGCATGATTCCGGCAAGACAGATCGCCCAAATGCTAAGTTTTGCTTGCCAAGGTATAATCGTCAAATCACGACCTGAATGGCGCAAACCAGCAATAATAAGTACTGCGATAACTGCTAGCCCTAGGGTTAAAATTGTTAAAACATGCAAGCCAAGATAGGGCGATATTGAAGGATAGAAGCCCGATAATCCAATCAACAACAATCCAAGACCTGCACTTAAATTGGCCATGAATAAGCATAGAATTTCTGTTTTAAACACTGCCCGCCCTATAAACCACTCTGCCAACCGGTCAAAAAAAGCTGCTGCGGCTGCAAATGCCAAGTAATATTGCATCATTGAATCGGGCAAGAAAAATGCAACCACACCATAAAAAGCGGTTAAAAAAGCAGCAAGATTTCGTCGTCCTGGATGCGGGCGATAGGGACTGGATTTACCACTTGGATCAAGAGCAAGATTAACCACAACAATATGAATACGCGAAAGCGACAGGGAAAACAAAATTACAAATACTAAAATTTCACTATTAAGCGCGCGGCTTGCAAGCAACACATCCTCATGCCACCATGCCCATTTTAAACAAAATTCAACAATAATTAAAATAATCAACCAAATGGCAAATGAGACTGCTCGCGTTTGGCGCTTTTTTATGATTGGTTTTAGTATAAGAAACAATAAAAGTATTAAAAAAGAAAAATCAAAAAAACTGGCAACAATCATTAAATGATCAACACCAAACAGACCAATTAACCTTGCTGGCAACCAAAGAATAAATAGTAAAAATAAGGCTTTACCATGAACGGGTTTAGTGTCAGTCCATTCAGCAACGGCGGAGGTTAAAAAACCTGCAAGGGCAGATGAAAAAAAGCCAAAAATCATTTCATGACCGTGCCATTGTTGTGGCACTATATAATCGCTAGCGGGAAAAGAAAGCCCATAACCAACAACATAGATAAGCGGCATTAATGCTGCATAAATCGCGCAAATAGGGAAAAAGAAAAAGACACCTTCGGAAAAAAATGGGCTTTTAAATAGTTTTGCTCTCATCTAAGCCTCCGTCTTGCCATTAAGCAATGCGCCAAAGGCAGGATCAACACGATAGGCTTCCATCATTTCAAAAATATCACGCTCACTGCGCTCACCTGCAATACCAGCAATATTGCGCTCGGTTATTATAGTGGCTGGTACACCCCCAATTAATAAAAGCCGGTTAGCGATGCGCAAAGCTTCATGGAGATCATGGGTGATAAACAAGCCACAAAAACCAAGACCTTTTGCTTGTTGAATGATAATGTCTTGTAAATTGCGCCGCAGCCCAATATCAACGGCTGAAAAAGGTTCATCAAAATAGATTATATCGGGCTTAATGGCCAAAGCTCTTGCAACCGATACTCTTTGGCGCATACCGCCCGATAAAGCGGCGGGATATTTAAGCAAATCATCTTGGCTAAGGCCAACAGCTGCCGCCATTTTAACCACGATAGCGTGTTTTTCTTGGCGGGATAAATTATTTTTTATACCATAAGCAATATTATCAAAGGTGGTTTTCCAATTTAACAATCGCGGTTCTTGAAATACCACCGCTTGACGTTGATAATTGCGAATAATTTGCCCCTTAGTTGGTTGATGAAGCCCTGCTCCCATCTGCATCAATGTCGTTTTGCCTATGCCAGAGGGGCCAAGAACCGCAACGATTTCACCATCACATATCGAAAAATTTATATTTTCAACAATATTGCGGCCAAGATAGGCAAAAGCAACGTCTTCAAACAGAAGTTTCATGGCTTTAATCCTTCTTAATCGCTACAGTATCGTTTTCGCTTCTTTTTACACCCCATGGCTCATCAGCATGGCGCCAGTTTTCCAATAATTCACGAATGGGATGAATAATGCCAAATTCTGTAATCAAAGCAAAAATAACCACCACCATTATAACAGCCGTTACCTTTGGAACATCAAAAGAGGTGCGTGCTTGCGCAAGAATACCGCCCAAACCACCGCTATAACTTAGTAATTCTGCCATGACTGCCACTTTCCACGCACTACCAGCCGAAAGCGACCAAGCTGGCATGACATGAGCCACCATTTGCGGCAAGGAAATTGTTCGTAAACGCTTAAACCAACCAATGCCGAAAGCACGTGCCATAGCATCAAGATTACGATCACGCGTTGCAATTCCTTGTGCGCTACTCATAAAAATTAATGGAAAAGATGCAACGGCAATGGTCATAATCACCGATCCACCTGATGCTTCAAACCAAATAATTGCGAGTACAATCCAGCCGATAGGCGGCACTCCAAGTAATATTGTGATAATAGGCCGCATAAGCCGCATGGCAGCAAAGGAATATCCGCAAAATAAGCCACCCAAAGTTCCAACCAATGCGCAACATAAAAACCCGCAGACAGATCGCCACGCCGTTAATTGGACTGCTTCAGTGAAACTATCTTGCTTGATTAATGCAAGTAAGCTTTTAAAGGTTTCCTGTGGCGAGGGCAGTACAAAACTGCCATAAAGCTCATGTGCCAATTGCCATAAAGCTAGAAAACAAAAAAGACCAGCAAGGCCGGCAAAGCCCCCCCAAAAATAACGGATAAGCCATGAGAGATGCGACATAATCCGATAACGTATCATCCGGCAAAAAAACCATCGTCAGGAAGTTGTCCACCCAAAATATCGGGATTTTTCTTCATTAATATGCCGAATAATTCTTTTAGAGATGATTGACTTTCGCGGCCACTACGAACAACTAGATTACTATATGGCAAAGCTTTAACTATAATATTGCTTGGAAAATCGAGATATTGAGCTGTTTTTTCGGCAGCTTCTTGCGGATCTTTCAATATTTTCTCAGTTGCCAATTTGAAAATATCATTAAGACGCTTAATTTTTTTATCTCCATCTTCACCTTCAAAGCCTTTTCTCACTAAAAGACCTGCTTGCGGTAAAATTTTATTACCCGTCACCTTTTGCCATAAATCTTGAATATTTAGCGCACGCACGAGGTCTTTATGGGCGGCAGCGCTTATAGAAATAGCAGCACTTGCCACCGGCTCAACCAAGACAGCAGCATCAACGCGCCCCATCATCAACATCGGAATAGCCTCTGCATGGCTGCCAAGATAGCTTATCGTAATTTCACCTTCTGCAAAATTATGAGCCTCTAATATTGTTTGCGTAACCAGATCCGACATGTCATTTTTTAAAGGGACAGCAAGTTTTTTCCCCTTTAAATCAGCAAGTGATGTAATGTTCGCATCCTTTTGCGCAACAATATATAACAATCCATCGGTTAAAATATTGGCAAGCCGCAGCTTAATACCTCTATTATAAAGATTGGCGCCACTATAGCTTGGCATAATTGCCATATTAATTTTGCCCGACGTCAATCCCGCGCGCATCTGATCGGGACTATTCCAAACTTTAAACTGACAATTTGGAATAAGTTCATCAAGCATACCGTTCGCAATAGCAAAAGCTGGAACAACCGACGGTGCTGCTGGTGGCCCCCAAATAATATTGGCGGCGTTGTCATCATTTGTTTGCGCCCATGCTGAACCAGCATGGGGCAAATTTAAGGAACTTGCAGCCAAACCCAAAAGAAAACGCCGTCTGTTTGTTTTAAACATGATATTCTATTCTCCTTCGCGTTTAACTACTGCTAATTATTTAAAACGATGCTTTAATACCAGCGAAAAAACCTCGACCATCACCTGGAAGGAACACTGCTTGATCTGGCCTAATTCGATCTGTTACAATTGTAGAAGAAGCATAGGTCTTATCAAATAGATTTGTGATTTCGCCAAATATTTTTAAAGTTTTATTGATTTGATATTCGCTGCGCAAATCCACAATTGCATAGGCATCATTGTAAAGCGTATTCATATTATCAACGGGCGTTTTGCTTGGCAGCCACCGAACATTGGTTTGAATAATCCATTCATCCTTTGGTTGATATTGAACCATAGCATTGATAATATGAAGCGGTGCGCCAGCTAAATAATTATTGCCGCGTTGTGCATCATTATGAAAGCGGAAGTTTTGGTATGTATAAACCAAACGTCCAGACAACTGACTGGTAAATTGTGCACCAAGCCCAATATCTATACCAAAGTGGCGGGTATCCTTAGCATTAACAGCTGCAAGAGGCACTCCAGTAGGATCGCGAGAGTTCAATAATTCATTATCAACCCATGAATAATAGCTAGATAAATCAAAGGAGAAGCGATCAAACCGGCCACGCCAACCAGCTTCCACTGTTGTTGCCTTTTGTGCGTCAAGATCAGGTGTTGCAAAACTTGCATAGGATGCGAAAGGCGTTGCTGGATTAGGGCGACCAGCACTCGAATTTGGTGTGCCATTAATAGTTGCTATAAGATCATCTTGGCTTGGTGGCTCAAAATTATGACTAACAGCTACATAAGCAGTTTGCTCATCGGAAATTTCGTAACTAAGGGCAAGAGCTGGACTCCAGCCAGAATAGCTATGCTTATAACTTGTATCGGTTGCATCAACCGCACCATTTGGTAAAAGCCGGTTTGGCATACGAGGATCATAAGCAATAGTTGACCGTTTTAGCCCATCATAACGATCATCATTATTACGAGTAGCATGCGCATAAGAAATAGATGGCGACAATGTCCATTTTTGCGCAATTGGCACATTCAAACCAGCAAACAATGATAATGTTGTTGAATCAAGATCATTAGCACCAAATTTTGCACCTTTACTGCCTGATTGATTAAGATAGTAATCGCGTTCCATAGAACCCGTTGCATAAAGCAATGACAACTCTAAAAGAGGTAAGGCTTTGGTTTCATCGGGATTATAGGAATAGTGCGCGAGAGCCGTAAAATCACCGCTTTTCGATTGACGCACCCCTCCAGTAATTGGATACCTGAAAGTATCATCACTATAGCTATAGCTAAAAGCTATGTCAAAAAGATGCGCGTCCATTTCAAAACTGGTACGATTACCGATAAGATATTGAGTTGCTTCGCGCTTTGGGCGATCACGCCAAACATTGGGGCCGGGATTAATCGCTCCATTTGGCGTTAAAGTAGGTCCAGCCCAGATTGCCTTGGGGCGGGTTTTAAGTGTAGCTTTATTAACTGGCCCCGCAACATCAAAATCAAGGTCGGTATAACCTGCGAAAAAACGAGTTGTTACTCTATCATTGATACGAAAACCAATATTACCACTGATGCTCGTTCGCTCTGAAGCATTATAATCGCGAAACCCATCGCGCTTGCTATGATCGACTTGTATAAAACCATCATAATTATCTTTGGCAAAACCAAATTGGCCACCAAAATTATATTGACCAAAACTACCACCACTTGCGGTAAAGCTTGCGCCTTGCTGGCTTAAACCTGTTGGGGATACCATATTTATAGCACCGCCAAGCACTGTTGCGCCAATGCGATTTGCCATATACCCACGGTAAGCCTCAATAGATTGCGCTTGGCTAGGATTAGCAAGGCCAACAATGTAAGATCCATCGGCGCGATTGAGCGGCAAGCCATTTTGCAGCATTAAAATACCGCGCTCTACAGGATTTTGTTGCAGGCCAGAGCCACGAATTTGAATACGTGGCTGATCGTTACCACCAAAGAAATTTTGAATAACCACACCTGGCACCTGCTCTAATGCACGCGATAAGGTAAGATTGGCTGACGTTGGCATATCATCTTGCGACACAAGATTAACGCCACCTGGCATTGCTTGGAAACGACGTTCAACCTCAGCTTCACGACCATTGTTGCCATCAATAACAACAGCATCAAGAACGATTGGGGCACCGGGACTTGCGGTTTGCGCGGTCGCCAATCCCGTTGACAATAAAAATACAGTTAAACTTGTGGCAAATAACGATTTATGGCCCAAATGGGTTTTTGAGCCTTGCTTGATGAAATGAGGCACCCCTACTCTCCTTACCTACAAAACTATTTGCAATAACGGAATGAATAAAATGGACATATTTCCAAATCAAACGAGGCAACACATCACTTACGCATCAACCAATTTTGCAAACTTTTACCGATAATGACATCAAACTTTCCCTCAAAAGCCCATCGCAATTAGCGGCAAAATTTCAATTAAAACAATAATCTTGATCTCTACTTTGTCTTTTTATATGAATAGTTGTATTTTTTTCTCAACAAATAACGCAAGCCCTTAAGCATAAAAAAATGTGCCAAAACGCCGCATTTCATTAATTGTACACAAAATTAGACTATATTTTAACAAGTGTATATTTATGACTTGATTTATTTCAATTATCCCAAAACCGCTAAGAATTGACGCGTACATCAAGTGAAAAACAAATGTTTACTTTGAAAACCACGCTTAAATCCTGTATTATATGAATAATATGCAATTTTATAAACGGATTAATAACTCTTGCTGTGGGATGATAGGTTTGATCATTGCAAAAGAGGATTATCATGAAAAAATTTTGGCATAGGAATGGAATACAAAGCCAGCATGATGCGCCTACCACTACGGGTATATCGCGCCGCCAATTGGTCATTGGTTCGGCTTTTGCTATGTTTGGTGCAAGTTTTATTGGTGTTTCGCCGGCTTTTGCCGATGCGGGTTTCATGCGCTGGATTGAGCAATTTCGTAGCACTGCTCGCCAATCGGGCATAAGCGATAAAACTTTCAATCTTGCCTTTCGCGGCGTTACTACGCCAGATCCTGAAGTCTTGAAAAAGGCGGCATGGCAACCTGAATTTAAAGATCCGACATGGAATTATTTTGATAATCGTGTTCAAGATGAAGCAGTAGCTCAAGGACAGGCCCATGGTCGCCAATGGGCAAAAGTTCTCAATGTTATTGAACAGCGCTTTGGTGTTAGCCGTTATATTTTGCTCGCTATCTGGTCAATGGAATCAAATTATGGCGCAGCTTTAAAGCGCGATGATATTATGCGTGATGCTATACGCTCACTCGCAACCCTTGCCTATGGCTATCCCAAACGGGCAAAATTTGGCCGTACGCAATTAATAGCAGCAATGCAAATCTTGCAAAGTGGTGATATTGACCGTTCACATTTAACTGGTTCTTGGGCTGGTGCTTTAGGACACACCCAATTTATTCCAACCAGTTATTTAGACTATGCTGTCGATATTGATGGCGATGGCAGGCGTGATATTTGGAATTCTATTCCTGATGCATTGGGAACTGCTGCTAATTTGCTTCACAAAAATGGTTGGCAGAGTGGCAAAACTTGGGGCTATGAAGTTATCTTACCAGCTACAGGAAAATTCCCTAGTGGATCATTACGCCTTGCTGAATGGCAGCGTCTTGGCTTGCGTCGTGCTAATGGCTCAGCATTTCCTTTTCCTAATGATTCAGCAACTCTTAAATTACCAGATGGACGCGAAGGGCCCGTATTTTTGGTAACTAAGAATTTTAATGTCATCAAACGTTATAATTCAGCTGATCGCTATGCCTTTGCAGTCGGCTTATTGGCTGATAGAATTGCTGGCTATGGTGGTTTGGTGCGTGATTGGAGCCGGCCCTTTACGCCCATTAGCATGAGCGAGCGGCAAGAATTGCAAAATCATCTTAAAAGCCTTGGCTATTATAATGGTCCAATTGATGGGCGCATTGGCGAAGCTTCAAAAACAGCCATTCAAGCTTTTCAAAAGCGCAATGGTTTGAAAGCTGATGGCCACCCAAGCCGTGAAGTTTTGAGTGTTTTAAGACGGCGATAACCGCTAAAACTCAATTTTATACGAATAGACTGTCATAAATTGGCATTAGGAAAACTGAATTAATCCTAATGCCATTTCATTTTGAAAAGGAAGCAATCATCCGATTTATTGTTGCCATTTTCGCCATCTTTTCTGGTCTAGCACTTATAATTTGTACAAGTCTTGCTATCGCACCTATTTTAGAAGAAGGTGTTGAAAAAGATAGTTTTTACGCTTGGTTTTTACCCACAGATTTGCAAAATTTTCCTATTCCCTCACATAATATTATCAAACCAATTAGGCTTTCTTTTCAAATATTTGAGGTGACCAGTTTCGAATATCGCGTGGTAGAGTTTAAAACCACCCTCTCGCTGTCAGAAATTATTAATTTTTATAAGCAAAGATTTCAACTTAAATACTGTGAAATCCACTCTCATAAATTTGAGCTAGAATCCCACCATTACTGTTTATTCTACAAAGAAAATGACAATAATGTGCAGTATGAATATAGCCTATTTATAAAACAACAAGGCGATTATTATCGGGTGCAAATCAATTGGGGCGAATATGGTTAAAACAATCTATATTGAACCAATAATCAATAAAAATCTTAATCCCTTACGAATTGGTTTTATTTTTTTAATTATTCTATATAAATTATATCTTTAAATGAACTCTTAATTAAAAAAGATATTGGGGAACTATGGTACATTCCAAAAATGGAGTACAGACAACGACCAGTTCTGCGCTCAACACAAAATCTGAAAAAACCAAGCTGATTGTAGCAGCTAGTATTGGCAATTTTTTGGAAATTTTCGATTTTACCGTATATAGCTTTTTTGCTGGTATTATCGGACAAGTTTTCTTTAAATCAGAAGACTGGTTGACATCGCTTTTATTTTCGGTTGGCGTTTTTGGTGTCGGCTTTGTTATGCGTCCGCTTGGTAGCATCATGATTGGAGCTTATGCTGATCGCAAGGGCCGAAAAGCTGCTATGCTTTTGACAATTTTGTTAATGGCTTTAGGCAGTGCTTTGATTGGTTTTGCCCCGCCTGCTTCGGCTATTGGTATTATGGCACCGATTTTATTGGTCGTTGGTAGGCTATTGCAAGGATTTTCTGCCGGCGGCGAAATTGGTGCAGCAACAACATTGCTGATGGAATCGGCAGAACGTCATCAACGTGGCTTTTTTGTTAGCTGGCAATTTATCGGTCAAGGCTTAAGCTCTCTAACCGGTTCGCTCATGGCGGCTAGTCTAACAGCAGTATTATCGACGGAAGCCTTGCATAGTTGGGGTTGGCGCGTGCCTTTCATCTTCTCGTTGCTTATTATTCCTGTAGGGCTTTATATTCGTGCCCATATTAATGAAACCCTTGAAGCGGAAAGCCACACACAACAAAGCAGCCATCCCTTCGCAGTTTTGTTAGACAAGCATTTGCTACAAACTTGCCTTGGCGTTCTTTATATTTTACCTGTCACTGCGCTTATGTATATTTTGATTTTCTACATGCCAAATTATCTTAAAACAGTGACGACCATGGGAGAATCGCAGACTTTTCTGGTTACCAGCTATGCCAGTATCATTATGATAATCTTCTCAATTATTTCTGGATTTTTATGCGATAAGTTGGAACGGCGTAAGCCAGTTGCACTGATAATTTTGCTCATTGCGCTTATAGCTAGCTTTTTTGATTTTTATTTTGTTGCAACACCAACATTATTCTTCATTTTCCATACCATCGGCATTGGTTGCCTTGGCCTTCTTATGACATTTAGCGTTTTAATGATTATGGAAGCTTTTGAGCGGTCAATTCGTGCAACTGCAACGGGAGTGATCTATGCTTTTGGTGTTACTATTTTTGGCGGCACAGCACAAATCATTGTGACTTGGCTTTTAAAAATATCAGACAAAAATATCATGGCGCCATTTTGGTATCTCGGGTCAGCCCTCATTATTGGTATTATCGCAGCTTCACTGTTTCATGAAAAACGTCACAAACGATAAGGTTTTGAACTATGAGTACAAAGCAAAATTTTCCTAATATTCAAAACATCCAAGATCATATCATGCGCTTTAATGATGATATGGTTGCTATTCGCCAAGATTTGCACGCCCATCCAGAACTTGCCTATGAAGAGCATCGAACCGCAGATATTGTATCGAAATTATTGCAAAGTTGGGGCTATGAGGTTGAAACGCAAATTGGCAAAACTGGTGTTGTTGGCCAACTAAAATGCGGCAATGGCACCAAAACCATTGGTCTTCGAGCAGATTTTGACGCTCTACCGATTGAAGAGCAAACCAACCTTTCTTATTCCAGTAAAAATGCTGGAAAGATGCATGCTTGTGGCCATGATGGTCATACGGCCATGTTATTGGCGGCGGCTCGTTATTTTGCCGAAAGCAAGAATTTTGATGGCACAGTTAATCTGATTTTTCAGCCCGCAGAAGAAGGTTATGCCGGCGCAAAAGCCATGATAGATGATGGGTTATTTCAAAAATATCCATGTGATAAGATTTTTGCATTGCATAATTGGCCGGATGCGCCAATTGGCTATATGGGCAGTAAAGTGGGTACTTTCATGCCGTCTAGCGATACGGCTAAAATCATCATACACGGCAAAGGCGGTCATGGCGCATTGCCTGAAAAAGCCATTGATCCTATTGCCATTGGTGGCATGCTCATTAATGCGCTACAAACAATCGTATCACGCAATGTACCACCTTCTGAAGCGGCAGTGGTAACCATTGGTAGTTTTCATGCAGGTTTTGCCGCCAATGTTATTCCTGATAGTGCTGAAATGCTGCTGACAATACGCTGTTTCACCCCACAAACTCGTGATTTACTACAAGAGCGTATCGAAAAAATTGCAAAAACGCAGGCTGAAAGTTTTGGCGCAACAGCAGAGGTTATTTATAAGCGCGTCTACCCTCCGCTTGTTAATCATCAGGCAGAAACCGAATTTGCGCTTGACGTTGCCCAAAATGCCTTTGGTGACACAATGGTCAATCGCGATATGCCAAGAGTTTCCGGTAGTGAAGATTTTGCTTTTATGCTTGAAGAGCGTAAAGGCAGCTATTTAATGATTGGCAATGGTGAAAGTGCGCCTTTGCATAATCCCAACTATAACTTTAATGACGCACTCATCCCACTTGGTGGCAGTTATTTTGCTATGTTGGTTGAAAGCTACCTGCGTTAGGTCTTTTTAAAATTGTAAAATAATGTTGCTTGGTGTTGGTGTTTTTATTTGCAACCAACACCAAGCAAGGATTAGGAAAACGGCTGCCGATGATATAAGGATAACGGTGGCTTTTATAAACCTACACCTATATATCAATCAGTAAAATACGAGTTTTTGCTATCAATCCACTTCAAAAATGACACAGCTTGGCAAAAAAACACAAAAAATAATAAAAAAAGCAATTTTTTTGATAAAGAAGTGCAAAAACAACTCAATCCTCTCTTGCAGTAAAAAAAACCGCTCCTTATATACCCATCAACTTGTTATGTTGGAATTTATTTCAAGCCTAACAAAATTAACGATTAGGAACCACTTTACGGAACGCTTTTATAGGTCCTTGTGGTTCGCTGAATGGAGAGAAAAATGGCAAAAATTATTGGTATTGACCTTGGTACCACCAATTCATGCGTTGCTGTCATGGACGGCAAAACAGCAAAAGTAATTGAAAATGCGGAAGGTGCTCGCACCACCCCATCAATCGTTGCTTTCACCGATGGCGGTGAGCGCCTTGTTGGTCAACCTGCAAAACGTCAGGCCGTGACAAATCCAGAAGGCACAATTTTTGCGGTTAAGCGCCTTATCGGTCGTCGCTTTGATGATCCAACCGTTGCTAAGGATAAGGCACTTGTTCCTTATGCTATCGTGCGCGGTGACAATGGCGATGCTGCTGTTGAAGCAAAAGACAACACCTATTCGCCTTCACAGATTTCTGCAATGATTTTGCAGAAAATGAAAGAAACTGCTGAAGCCTATCTTGGTGAAAAAGTAGAACAAGCAGTTATTACGGTTCCTGCTTACTTTAATGACGCACAGCGTCAGGCAACCAAAGATGCTGGTAAGATTGCCGGTCTTGAAGTTCTTCGTATTATCAACGAACCAACTGCTGCAGCTCTTGCTTATGGTCTTGAGAAAAAAGACGGTAAGACCATTGCTGTTTACGATCTTGGTGGTGGTACCTTCGACGTTTCAATTTTGGAAATTGGCGATGGCGTTTTTGAAGTAAAATCAACCAATGGTGACACATTCCTTGGTGGTGAAGACTTTGACATGCGTCTTGTTTCTTACTTTGCTGATGAATTCAAAAAAGAACAAGGCATCGATCTTAAGAACGACAAGCTTGCATTACAGCGCTTGAAAGAAGCTGCTGAAAAGGCAAAGATCGAGCTTTCATCGGCTCAGCAGACTGAAATCAATCTGCCATTTATCACTGCAGACCAAACTGGTCCAAAGCACTTGACCATGAAACTTACTCGCGCCAAATTTGAATCCTTGGTGGAAGATTTCGTCAAGCGCACCATTGAACCTTGTAAGGCTGCATTAAAAGATGCTGATTTGACCGCTGCTGATATTGATGAAGTGGTTCTTGTTGGTGGTATGACTCGTATGCCAAAAATCCAAGAAGTTGTTAAAAACTTCTTTGGTAAAGATCCTCATAAGGGTGTTAACCCTGATGAAGTTGTGGCAATGGGTGCAGCCGTTCAAGCTGGCGTTATCCAAGGCGACGTAACCGATGTGTTATTGCTTGACGTTACACCACTTTCACTTGGTATTGAGACTCTTGGTGGCGTGTTTACTCGTCTTATCGACCGTAACACAACTATTCCAACCAAGAAATCTAATGTGTTCTCGACTGCTGAAGACAACCAGAATGCTGTGACTATTCGCGTATTCCAAGGTGAGCGCGAAATGGCAGCCGACAATAAGATGCTTGGCGAATTCAACCTAGTTGGTATTCCACCAGCACCACGTGGCGTTCCGCAAATTGAAGTGACATTTGATATTGATGCTAATGGTATCGTTAATGTTTCTGCAAAAGATAAAGGTACTGGTAAAGAACAGCAAGTGCGTATTCAGGCATCTGGTGGTCTTAGCGATGATGACATCGAAAAGATGGTTCGTGAAGCTGAAGAACATGCAGCAGATGACAAGAAGCGTCGTGAAATTGTTGAAGCTAAAAACCAGGCTGAAGGTCTTATCCATTCTGCAGAAAAATCTGTTGCTGATTATGGTGATAAGGTTTCTGCTGAAGATAAGGCTGCAATTGAAACCGCTATTGTTGACCTTAAGGCAGCAATGGAAGGTGATAATGCTGACGACATCCGCGCTAAGAGTGATAGGCTTACAGAAGCAAGCATGAAGCTTGGGCAAGCCATGTATGAAGCCAGTAATATGGCTGATGATCCTGAGGCTGCGGCAGATGCTGCAAGCGGCAAGGATGATGTTGTTGATGCTGATTTTGAAGAAATTGACGATAATAAGAAAAAGTAATGTAAAAATGCTTTAACGATAAAAAGCCCGGCCCACTTTAAAGCGGGTCGGGCTTTTGTCTAAAGCTCGAAATTCAAGACTATTGAGAATTTATAATGGCAATAGTTATCCTTTAAAATCTACGGCTTTGGTTCACTAAAGCCACTACCTATAATATTTTCATAAGATGTGTTCTATGGAAATGGAATAATAGAACAGGATTATTCAAGATATGAAGGTCGATTATTATGAAGTGCTGGGCGTTGCGCGTGGATGCGATGAAAAGGGGCTAAAGGCAGCCTTTCGCAAGTTAGCAATGCAATATCACCCTGATCGTAATCCCGGTGACGCAGAAGCTGAACGTAAATTCAAAGAACTTGGCGAAGCCTATGATGTGTTAAAAGACCCACAAAAACGCGCCGCTTATGACCAATATGGTCATGCTGCCTTTGAAAATGGTGGTCGTGGCTTTGGTGGCGGCGGCGGCGGTTTTGGCGGCGGCTTTGGCGGTGGCTTTGCTGATATATTTGAAGATATTTTTGGCGATATGATGGGCGGCGGCCGCCGTCGTCGTAGTGACGGCCGTGAACGAGGCGCCGATCTTAGCTATAATATGGAAGTCACACTTGAAGAAGCCTATAGCGGTAAAACTGCACAAATTCGTGTGCCAAGCCATATTGTTTGTGACGACTGCTCCGGCACTGGTGCTAAAAAAGGCACCAAACCAAAAACATGCCCAACCTGTCAAGGTGCAGGGCGTGTAAGGGCATCTCAAGGCTTTTTCTCAGTGGAACGCGCTTGCCCAACTTGTCATGGTCGCGGGGAAGTCATTGAGGATCCATGCTCTAAATGCCATGGTCAAGGCAAAGTCGAGCAAGAGCGCTCGCTTTCGGTCAATATTCCAGCCGGTATTGAAGATGGTACACGCATTCGCTTATCGAATGAAGGTGAAGCCGGATCGCGCGGTGGACCAAATGGCGATCTTTATATTTTCCTATCAGTAAAACCCCATGAGTTTTTCCAGCGTGATGGTGCCGATCTTTATTGTGCTGTCCCCATTTCAATGACCAAGGCAGCGCTTGGTGGCGAGTTTGATGTATCAACCCTCGACGGCGCACAAAATTTAGTCAAAGTGCCAGAAGGTACGCAAAACGGCAAGCAATTCCGCTTACGCGGCAAAGGCATGCCCGTCTTGCGCCAAGAGGTAAAAGGCGATCTTTATATTCAAGTAACGATTGAAACACCACAAAAGCTAACCAAGCGCCAACGTGAATTGCTACAAGAATTTGATGAATTGTCTAATCATGAAAATTCTCCGCAATCGCACGGCTTTTTCTCGCGTATGAAAGACTTTTTTGAAAACATGGGAAAAAACTAACTGAAATGCAATATCGTCAACACCATAGGTAAAGCCTATGGTGTTGAATCATTTCAAGCATTAAGCAATATATGGCTAGAAGATTTCATTGATTAAGAGGCAAATATTATTTGAGAACAGCCTTTAAAATATGCTTTTGTGGCCAAGATCTTATACTTGATGCATCGGGTGCTATATATTGGCCAAGTAAAAAATTATTAATTATTGCCGACTTACATTTTGAAAAAGGCAATGCCTTTGCACGTCAAGGTCACCTTATACCACCCCTTGACACTAAAATTACTATTGAAAAATTAGCAAAGCTATTTGCGCATTATCAACCCGAAGCAATATTAAGTCTTGGTGACAGCTTTCACGATACGCGCATATTTAATTTTATCGCACCGGACATTCGCCAATATTTGACAAGCTTATCGCAACAATTTCATTGGATTTGGATTAGCGGCAACCATGATCCATTTTTGCCAGATAATTTAAATGGCGAAATTGTTACACAAAAAAAAATTCAGACACTTACCTTTTGTCATGAACCGCAAAAGAATGGTGAAAAGGGCCAAGTTTCTGGCCATTTACACCCAGCTAAGCGGATTAAACGCTATGGCGCATCTATACGCGGCTTTTGTTTTGCTACCGATTTTTCGCGTTTGATCTTACCTGCATTGGGAGCTTATGCCGGTGGACTAGATCTTGAGCATCGTGCTTTTAACGGTCTTTTTGATGTCAAAAAATTGGTTGCATTTTTACTGCACCAAGGGGAAATATTTCCGATAAAACCACAATAATATTTTTGACAATTTATTGTTCTAAACAATATAGCTATAAATAATATGTTGGCAAAGGGTAGATTTTTATTATAAGCCTAGTAATCATTAGATCTAATTATTTGATTATACGTCTTTTAATTAAAAGCAGCTTCACAGTTTGCCAAAAATGAATTAAATAAGATTTATGATAAATAACAGTTTCGAAAACTGAGAGGAAAAAGCAAGCGTGTGGATTATAGGAACCATTTTAGTGACACTTGCAGCTTTGTGTCTATTGCTTCAAATTGTAACTTTCCTTGTTGTGGCTATTCGCTCAAAATGGCATCCCGTTAGCACAATTGAGACTTGGTATGATGAGGGTGTAACTATCTTGCGGCCAGTTGCTGGTCTTGAAAATAATTTAGAACGTACCCTTACTTCCGCCTTCACGCTAGACCACCCCAAAAAAGAAATTATTTTTTGTGTTTCGCGCGATAATGATCCAGTTATTCCCTTGGTTGAAAAACTAATGGCGCAATATCCTGATGTGCCATCACAATTATTAATTGGTGATAATCCAATTAGCCCAAATCCTAAACTAAACAACCTAATCAAAGGTTGGAAAGTCGCTCAATATGATTGGGTAGTGATGACCGATTCCAATGTATTGATGCCGCCTGATTATATTGCTCAGCTTTTTGCTCGTTTTAAAAATGATACTGGGCTTGTCGCTTCGCCGCCGCTTGGTACTGAGCCTGAAAATTTTGCTGCTGATGTAGAAGCAGCCTTCTTAAATAGCTATCAAGCACGCTGGCAATTATGTTCCGATACGCTTGGCAACGGCTTTGCACAAGGTAAGACATTATTTTGGCGGCGCGAGGTATTAGATAATGCCGGTGGTATTGAAGCCCTAGCGAGTGAAATTGCCGAAGACGCTGCCGCCACCAAGGTCGTGCGCTCACAAGGACTAAAAGTACGCCTATCTGCAATGCCTTTTGCCCAACCGCTTGGCGAAAAGCAATTTCAACCAGTATGGTCAAGGCAAGTTCGCTGGGCCAAACTGCGCCGTGACTCATTTGCCTTTTTCTTTTACATTGAAATCTTGTCAGGTAGCGTTTTTCCACTGCTATGCCTATTGCTTGCAGCATGTTTGGGGGCGGTGTCCTTCACCTCCATTCTTTGGTTTATGCTTGTTTGGTATGGCGTAGAATTCATAACCACCGCTTATGTGGGGTGGCCAATGTCCATACGGCAAGCAATTGCTATTTTTTATCGCGATATTTTATTAGTAGCAGTATGGTTTTCAGCCTTTGGCAAAGGTGGCTATCAATGGCAGGGTCATAAGGTTGATATTGGTAAAAAATAATTTTTTTTTCATTGCCAATAGATCGTAAAATCGAAAATTTATAAAACACTGGGGTCAATTGCAGTAACGCATTGTGTACATTTGCGTTTAATACCTTTTTCTGCTAAAGATGCTGCAATTTCTCCAGTCTAGCGATGGGTTGAGCCAATATAAACATGTGTTGAAGATGGTTACGTCATGGTACAAAAAATAGACTTAAGTGACGATTTCCTTTATGTAAATGAAACCATCACCATTCATAAAAGCAGTTTTGAAGAAAGCTTTATTCGCGCAAGTGGACCTGGTGGACAAAATGTCAACAAGGTCGCAACTGCGGTACAATTGCGTTTTTTCCCGCATTTAGCTGATATTTCTGCCGATATAATTGATCGCCTAATTAAACTTGCCGGCCAACGCGCCACCAAGGATGGGCAAATTTTGCTTGAAGCTGATCGCTTTCGCACACAAGAGCGCAACCGAATTGATGCACGCGAGCGTTTGGTTGATTTACTGCGAAAAGCAAGTGCGCCACCACCACCACCAAGAAAGAAAACAAGGCCAACCAAAGCCTCGGTGGAACGCCGCTTAGTCAGTAAAACGAGCCGCGGCAGCGTTAAAAAATTACGCGGCCGCGTTAAAGACGTTTAGTCTATGTTCCCTTAGCAAAGTACGGACTTTTATCAAGTTGAAGAAATTCAACCACTCAAGTGGTGTAAAAATCGGCATTAATTGGATTAAAATTTTATTTTCTTGCCTATTTTTGAACAATTTTTCGTTATTTTTATAAATTAAACTCGTTTTAATCTTTTTCCTATAGTAATAAATAGCTTATAAGATGGTTAATATATTTATTGTTTGATCAATGGCAGTTTGGAAATGTTTGCGTGGTGTTGATAGATTGTTTCTGAAATGAGAATTGACTTTGCGCCTATAGAAAGTTGATTATCGTAAGATATTTTTAAAATTGTGCAGCAATTTTATAAAAAATTTAGAAAACATCACCAGACAACAGTTAAATTGATGTGTTTCTGCTTAGCATATTTACCAAAAATAGAAAAATTTGCGGTAAATATCGCTTTAAACAATAAAGAGAGCGTCACTCTGAACCACCAGAAAAACGCTTAAGGGGTTTGCCAAAAATAATTGGCTGGTTGTAAATTATGGGTGTTGAGCGATAGATCATGTCACTGGCATATAATTTCAAATTGGATTATGATAATGAGCGGCCCTTATTAGCTAGTGGGGAAAAAGCTCCTATTTTAGTGGTTTTGCATCAGGCAAGCTCCACCGCTGGACGTGTGGGACAATTATTGCAAAAGGCTGGTTTTCCCCTTGATATTAGACGCCCTGCCCTAGGTGAGAAACTACCCAAAACCCTTGCGCATCATAGTGGTGTTGTAATTTTTGGCGGCCCTATGAGTGCCAATGATCCCCATGATTATGTACGCTATGAAACGGATTGGATTAGTGTGCCGTTGCGTGAGAATAAACCGTTTTTAGGCATTTGCCTTGGAGCGCAGTTGTTAACTCGCCATATTGGTGGCCAAATTCGCTCGCACAAGGATGGCTTGGTAGAAATTGGTTGGTATCCAATTGAAGCAACTCCTGTTGGCCAAAGCCTATTTAACTGGCCCAAAATGGTTTATCATTTTCATCTGGAAGGTTGTTTTGATCTCCCTCGTGATGCACAATTATTAGCAAGCGGCGCGAATTATCCCACCCAAGCCTTTCGCTATGGTGAAAACGCCTGGGGCGTTCAGTTCCATGCGGAGCTAACTCGCGTCATGATGCAACGCTGGGTGGTGCATGGTGCGCAGCGCTTTAATGATATGGGCGCACAAAATGGCAAATGCCATTTAGATGGCAGGTTTTTATATGATTGTGCTTTATTAACTTGGTTAAAACAAGCGCTTAACAAAATTTTTCATATTAATGAATTAGCGTAGGCTTGCAATTTTCTAAAAGAGGAAATGCATGGACATTGAACATACCCTATTTTTGATGACCACACGTCCACGAATGTTTGTTATCAATGCTTCTGGCATGTATCATTTTTATTCTGGTGTATTTTCGCAAAAACGTGAAAGTGGTATATCAAAGGATAATGAAGCTAATTTATTGGTCTGCTTTCTTGAATGGAAAAAAAAGCATTGGGAGTTAACAACCCCGAAGACCTTTTTAATTTTTATGACACTATGGAAAATGAGGACGGATTGGCCTGCATGGCGAAAGATCTTCTTTATGTTTATAAGACAATTTTACCCTCTTACATTCACCCTGCGGATCGACCTTATCAATAATTATAGTTTACGCGTTTAAAAATGTTAACTCACATTTTTAATCACCGCTAAAGAATTTTATCAAGCGGTTAATTTTATTCTCCAGTAAGACCGCTTAGAGCAGTTGATAAAATGATTGATCCCCTTAAAAACCAAAAAACTACTTACGATTTTCTAATTTCTTGTATGTTGTATACCCTAATAGATATGCAAATAAAAAATTGTATTTCTTCTGAATGCGCTGAAGATTTAATATTTTTGCCCAAATTTATTTCCTTCATTGAAAGTCGAACAGATAATAAAACCATTTTGGATATTTTAGAAAATGGACTTCTTTACACAGATTTACCAACGATTTCAGGAGAAGAAATTCTCCATAAAAACCTGATGCAAGATTTTTTAAAAGTAAAAAATTTGCTGAAAAAAATGCTGACTGAAGACCATAAGAGTTTAGAGAGCACTAAATCCCAAATAATTGATTTTAGACACCTTATCAAATAACAAAATGCCTTGCTGACATTAAAAAATAATCAGCTAGACCTATTTAAAAATACGGTCACATGCAAAGATGCTCATACCAAAATTATTTTTGCAGTTTTAATGCAAGTCAATTGCTATATTTCTACTGGGCGGTCAAGGCGATCCTTATTGCCAAAGAAATCAATATAGCGCTTAATTTCATCAGGTTCGCCAGTTGCTTTTTGCAAATTATCTGACAATTTAACAGCTGGCCTACCATTGGCATGGGTAACTTTGCACACCAATGAAATCGCTTTAAGGCCCGAAATAGCGTCCGGTGCGCAGCCAGCAAAATCATTGGTTAGGTTAGTCCCCCAACCAAAACTCATTCTTACCCGCCCATCAAAATGGCGATAGGTTTCTTCAATCGTATCAACATCCAAAGCATCAGAAAAAATCAATAATTTTTCGCGTGGGTCTTTACCATGCTCTTGCCACCACTTAATGATTTTTTCACCACCCTCGATTGGTGGCGCACTATCAGGGCGAAATCCTGTCCAATCTGCAACCCAATCAGGGGCATTGCGCAAGAATGAATCTGTGCCAAAAGCATCAGGCAGAATAATTAAGAGATTGCCGCCATAATAGCGGTTCCAATCCTGCATAACCTTATAAGGAGCAGCGCTTAACTGTTCGTCATTTTGAGCTAAAGCGGCAACCACCATCGGCAATTCATGGGCATTGGTGCCAAGAGCCTCGACATCCGTATCCATAGCTAACAGCACATTGCTAGTACCAGTAAAAGCTGTGCCAATGCCTTCTTTCAAGGCTTCCACACACCAACGCTGCCAAAGAAAGGAATGGCGGCGCCGCGTGCCAAAATCTGAAATGCGAATATCTGGCAATTTGCGTAAACGTTCAACCTTACCCCACATTTTGGCTTTGGCGCGCGCATAAAGCACATCCAAGGCAAACCGGCCAAGATTGCGCATTGCGGCACGTGAGCGCAATTCATTGATGATTGCAAGGGCAGGAATTTCCCACATGGTGGTATGGGTCCAAGGGCCAGAAAAGCGCAATTCATATTGGCCATCACGGCGGCGCAATTCATATTCGGGCAGTTGAAAATCTTGCAACCAATTTAAAAATTCTGGTTGGAAAATATGGCGGCGGCCGTAAAATGTATTACCACCAAGCCAAATCATTTCTTTTTTGCTAAAGCGCAATTGCCGTGCATGGTCAAGTTGAGCGCGTAACTCGTCTTCGTCAATTTCATCGGCCAAATGCACAGTCTTGGTGCGATTGATCAGCGAAAAGGTCACATCAACATCGCGATAAAGCCCCCAAATCATTTGCAGCATAAGCAATTTGTAAAAATCAGTATCAAGCAATGATCGAACAATCGGATCAAGCTTCCATGTATGGTTAAAAACACGTCGGGCAATATCGGTGCGAGCCATCATTCAAGAACCTTTAAACCGTCAATAGATGCATCATTGCTGCAATGCTCTATGATAATCTTTGCATATCATAGCTCAAAACCACTTTGAACCATTTATATGCTTTAGCTGCCTAGTGTTAAAGCAAGTTTAGCGACAATAAAAGTTAATTTATTGCTTTTTATTAAAAAAATTGCATTGTTTAAAATGACTGTAACTGCCAAGAGAATTTCTTTAAATATATAATAAACAGTTAAGAAAAGCTTGGATTACCCCCAAACTAAAATAGGCAAAAATCAAAGCTTGACGCAAAGACAAAAACAGTTGAAAAAGTCACGTAAAATAATGTCGCTTTAGTCAAGCAGCTTAAGAATTTGATAAAAAAATATTTATCAAAAAATAACAAAGACTGACTAAACTGCAATATTTTAATCGGCATATCTTATATGGGATTTTAATCAATATGAAAGCAATTGTAACTGGAACGGCAGGATTTATTGGATTTCATGTTGCAAAACAACTCCTTATAAATGGCTGGAGCGTGGTTGGCATTGATAATCTCAACACTTATTATGACCCAACACTAAAAGAACATCGGCTAAAATCATTGCAAAATAATAAAAATTTTCGTTTTTCTAAAGCCGATATAGCGCTGCCGGAAGAATTACAATCAGCCATATCTGATGATATGGATGCCGATATCATCATTCATTTAGCAGCACAGGCTGGGGTGCGCTATTCGATAGAAAATCCTTATAGCTATGTTCATTCAAATGTCACCGGACAGGTAACGGTTTTTGAACAAGCCCTTAAAATGCCAAAAAGCGTACCGATTATCTATGCAAGTTCCTCATCGGTCTATGGTAGCAATAAAAAGATACCTTTTAGTGAAAGCGACAGAGTTGATGGACCTGTTTCCGTTTATGCAAGTACCAAACGTGCTGGCGAACTTTTAGCCAATTCCTATCAACATATTCACGGTTTACGCAGCATAGGTTTACGCTTTTTTACAGTTTATGGCCCCTGGGGAAGACCAGACATGGCACCTTGGCTTTTTACCAATGCTATATTGCATCAAAAACCGATAAAGCTTTTTAACTATGGCGATATGATGCGCGACTTCACATATATTGATGATATTGTCGATGGTATTATTGGTGCAACAAATCGTATTTTGAATACTGAAAACACGATCGAGCCAGTTTATAATTTAGGCAATAACCAGCCGTCAAAACTTGAAGAATTTGTAAACCTTATCGAAAAGTGGACAAATAAGGCAGCAATCAAACAATATGAGCCAATGCCGGCAGCAGATGTGCCTATGACTTATGCCGATATAACATTAGCGCAACGCGATCTGAATTTTGCCCCCCAAACATCGCTTGATGATGGATTATCAAAATTTATATCTTGGTTTAAAGCTTATCACAAAATCTAAGTTCACATCTTCGCGGTGCTTCTATAATCATTTTATTGGCTAACAATAGTAGCAATGCCTTTTTGCTTGATACAGATATTATCATCGAAAATTATAATATTGGCAGCAAAGCTGCGCAATATAAACATCAAAATAAAGAATTATTAAAATCATTTTTGCGCATTACGCGACATTGGTAAATCTTCAATATTTTTGCATCCAAGCATAATCATGGTTTGCTGCAATTCTTCAATTAATAATTGAAGAATTATCATGCTACCTTTTTCATCTTGCCCCGCCAATCCCCACAATGGCGCGCGACCTAATAAAACTGCCTTTACGCCAAATGATAATAATTTGGCAATATCACTGCCACGACGTACGCCACTATCGGCAAAAATAGCTATCTTTTCGCCCATTTTATCAATAATTGGCTCAAGAACATCAATTGGGGTTACTGCACTATCAAAA
The DNA here is from genome assembly GCF_026743145.1 of Bartonella sp. HY761. NCBI lineage: Bacteria > Pseudomonadati > Pseudomonadota > Alphaproteobacteria > Hyphomicrobiales > Bartonellaceae > Bartonella > Bartonella sp. HY761. The sequence goes on along the minus strand of NZ_CP104887.1, from coordinate 152,306 downwards.
TTTCGGCCGCCATGGGCAGAGACAACAATGCCATCCATGCCAAGAGCCAATGCTTTTTGGGCATCATCAGGCGATAATATGCCTTTTAGGATAATTTGCCCTTTCCATGTGGTGCGTAATACTTCAACGTCACTCCAATTGAGTTTATCCTCAATGCGCAAATCTTCATTTTGGCTTACGGACATAATATTATGGCGAAATTCTTCTGGATAATGCCCATAGCTTGGCATACCATTTCTTTTATATAATTGCAGAAGAACAAAAAATAGCCAATGCGGTGCGCCCAAAACATCCAATATGGAGCGCAAAGATAGACGAAACGGAATAGAAAAGCCGTTTTTTTGATTATATTCGCGCTTTGGTGATATTGGTGTATCAACAGTTACCACCAAAGTGCTTACACCTGCGTTCCAAACTCTTTCTAAAAGTGTTTGCGTGAGTTTGCGATTGCGCCACATATAAAGCTGAAACCATAATTCAGTTTCTGCCGCATTTTGTCGAATATCTTCAATCGTGGTGACCGATTGGGTTGATACAGTAAAAGGAATGCCAAGTTTACCGGCGCTCCTTGCCAATTTTACCTCACCATCAACAGCAACGATACCCGCCAAAGCAGTAGGTGCAATAATCAGCGGAATATTATAATTTTTATTGAAATATTGGGTTGATAAATCCGGATTATCAATGCCTTGTAAAATTTTTGGGGTTAATCGTATGTTGGAAAAACTATTATGCAAATTACAAATTGCATGTTCATCTTCACTGCCACGATCAATATATTCAAATAAAAAACGCGGTAATTTTCTTTTGGCAGCCTGCCGATAATCGTGAAAGTTTAACAATTTTTTCATTTCGGCCTCAAAGAAAATATGATTAAAAATCAATAGGAATTAAACTTGGAAAACGATATGGATGTCGCAGCAACAAGCACATGGGGAACCAATTCTTTTTCAACTTGCTCAACAGTCCAACGGGTGGTTGGAACAGAAATATTAAGGCCGGCAACTGCAATACCATGTTCATCAGTAATGGCGGCAGCAAGCGAAATATCCCCCATAACTGTTTCATTGCTAATCAGCGCGTAACCTTTTTCCTTAGTTGCCAAAATACGCTCACGAATTTTTTGCGGATCGGTCAATGAATAAGGAGTAAGAGGATTAAGCACGGTTGATTGCAAAATTGCATCAAGCTCATCAATGGGACGGCGCGACAAAATAGCCGTTCCTGTCGCGGTAAAAACCGCAGGTAAACGACTACCAATAGTAATATCAACATTGACAAGATGCTGGCCTGGAAAGCGCGCAACAAAAACAACTTCATTGCCATCAAGCTCTTGCAAATTGGTTGTTTCACCAATATCGCGGCTGATTGCGAAGAGATAGGGCGAGGCCTTGTCAATCAACTCATTCGATTTAAGATAATTATAGGAAAACTGTAATATTTTTGAAGTTAGCGCATAATTTTTAGTTTGGCGCACACGCTGTAAATATCCCAAGGTTTCTAAAGTGTAAACAATACGTTGAGTGGCGCTGCGATCCAAATTAGCTAAACGGGCAATATCAGATAAAGGCAACTGTCTTTGGGGAGCATCAAAAGCATGCAGAACTCTAAATGTCTTTTCGGTAGAACCAATGAATAAAGATGAATCCCTTGGATCATTTTCAATTTCTTTTTGTTTGGAACCCGACAAGAATTTGGGCATATTTATTCTTTCAATTATTTAAAAATTAAGTGATTTTGATTTAGATGCATCTTTGTAAAAGAAGTTTATAATTTTTCAAAACCATATATTTAATTTGCAAAAAAAACAGCAACAATATTGTCAGCATATTTTAAATTAAACTGTTGATACATTAAAAACCACTCCCTGCAATTCTTATCATTACAAGGAGTGATCTATAATAGCTAAAACTATTTTTCAAAACGCTCGATTAACGCTGCATAGGTTTCTCGCAGCGAATTGGATAGGTTTAAATTTGGCTTTTCCAATGGCAAAAGCATATGGGGCGCATTAACTTTAACAAGATCGAGCACCGACTTCATCGGGCCTGGATTTGTTTCGGCAAAAGTTAAATTGAGCAAAGGAATAATTGCGCGATGAATCTCAAGTGCTTCTTGAAGACGATTAGCATTGACCAAGTCAAAAATAAGCCGCCATGCTTTTGGTAACATGGTTGCAGTTACAACAATACCACCTTTTGCACCAGCTGCCATATGTAATGGGAAAAGACTATCCTCACCACTTAAAACCGAAAAATTATCACTAACCCCGGCGACAACCTGTAAAAAATGATACATGTCGGTGTTACATGCCTTCATGCCAATAATATTTTGATGATGGGATAATTTGTGAATAATTTCCGGATTAATGGCGATACGTGTACGATAAGGAATTTCGTAAATTAAAACAGGAATAGGGGAAGCATCTGCATAACGCGAATAATAATCATAAAGTCCGGTTTGAGTTGGATTGGTATAATAAGGCGTCACCACTAAAAGTGCATCAGCACCAGCACTTGCAAGATCTTTTCCTGCAGCAATCGCATCATAATAACCAGCATCTAAAACCCCAGCAATAACTGGTTTTTTACCTTCAACTGCATTTTTTGATAATTCGACAAATTTTAGCCGCTCAGCACGCGCCAGTGAACCATATTCACCCGTTCCGCCAATAGGTAAAACGCCATCAATACCTTGCTGTAATAGCCACGAAAACAAAGCTTTTGATGCATCAATATTAATTGTGTCATCATTATTAAGCGGTGTTGGAATTGCAGGGATAATACCCTTTAGGTCATGTGAAGTTAACATAATAATTCTTTCCAGAAGATATGCCAAACATCGATGAGAATGTCACAAATGTTTGGCAATTAAGTTTAACGATTAAGACTACGTTGGCGTAATTTGTCGGCAACGAAAATTAAAATAGCGATGAAAATCAAAAGTCCGCTTGATACGGCTGCGATTACCGGTGACACCGATAGGGTAACTTCATCCCAGAATTGCTTAGGCAAGGTGGTCGTAACGCCGCCAGTTGAAAATAGCGCAATGGTAAGTTCATCAAATGATGTTGCAAAAGCAAACAGGAATGAGGAAAACATGCCAGCGCCTAAAATTGGAAATGTTACTTTCCTCAATGCCTTCCATGGTGTCGCGCCAAGACTTTGTGCGGCAAGATCTAATCTTACATCATAATTGCGCAGCACTGCCATCATCGTCATAACCACATAAGGAACCGCCACCACGGTATGACCGATAACCAAACCAAGAATAGTACCAACAATGCCAAGCTGAGCGAAAACATAAAATAAGCCAACAGCAACAATAATGCGCGGTACAATAATTGGCGACAAGATAAAGGCTAACATAATGCTTTTACCGCGCATTTGATGGCGCACCATTAAAAACGCAGTTGGTACACCAATAAGCATTGATAAAATACCTGTGCCGGTTGCGATGATGATCGAGCGCCAGATAGCTTGCATCCAAATTGGTGACTGCCAAATGGCCTCATACCATTTTAAAGTAAAACCGGTTGGCGGCCATGACAAATTGGCAGTACTAAATGATAGAGGAATCATCAAAAAGGCTGGCAAACTGATAACCACTAATAATACCCATACAAAGCTACGAATACCGACTGAAGCTTGCTCATTTTCCTGCTGTTTGCGGTTGGGGAAGATTTTTAGGATAAAATCGGTTGCATCACCAATATAGGAAAGTACGCGATTACCCAAAATGCGAAAAATCGAGTTTCGCTTATGCGTTGTCGTTGCACTCTCGCCAGTTAAGCTTTGAAAGCCAAAAATGCGGTCATAAACCATAAAGATGACCACAACCACAAGGAGAAGGAAAACAGAAATTGCTGCAGCTAATTCCCAATTTAATGTTTGCTGTACTTGATCGATAATAAGCTGGGTAATCATTGTATCACGTCTACCGCCAAGCAAGGCTGGTACAATAAAAAAGCCAATTGCGGTGACAAAAACCATGATGCTTGCCGCAGCAACGCCCGGCATGGATAAGGGAAAATAAATTGTCCAGAATGATTTTCCAGGCTTTGCCCCCAATGTGCCTGCGGCGCGCGGCAAATTACGATCGATATTTTCCATCACCGATAGCATAGTCATAATCGCCAATGGGATCATGGCATGAACCATACCAATAAGAACTGAATTAAAGCCATAAAGTAGGTTAAGCGGCTTATCGATAATACCAAAGCCGATTAATGTATTATTGATAACGCCATTGCGCCCCAAAATAACCACCCATGCAAAGGCACGCACAAGAAAACTTGTCCAAAAAGCTAACAAAACCCAAAATATCAAACGCGCTTTGGTTTTTTCTTTAGCACGGGAAATTGTATAGGCTACCGGATAACCCAAAATAATTGCAATGACTGTGGTGAAAAACGCAATCTTTAGCGTGATCCACATAACATTCATGTACAAAGACGATGAAAAAATTTGCTGATAAGGGGCGAGAGTGAAGCCATCTTTGCCCCAAACACTCAAAAAGAGTAGCTGGAAAACTGGATAAAGCAAAAAGACCGACAATAAAATAATAATCGGTGCCACCATTAAAAGCGGCTTTAGCCATTTATTTTGTGCTTTGGCATGACTTGGTGATGTGCTCATTTGCGTTCCTCACTATTTGGAAGAACAACACTGTCACTCACATCCCAACTTAAATAAATTATATCATTTGGCTTATATTGTTCACTTTGATTGCGTGTCACAAAAGAAGCAACAACTTGGTTACCTCCCTCAATCTGCGTATTAACATAAAGCTTAGTCAAACTGCCGGTTACCATAACATCAAAAATACTTGCCTTAATGCTATTTTCACTCGGCTGATGAGAGATAATCATATTTTGTGGGCGGATCATGATATTGACTGATTTATCATTCGAAAAATCTACATTATTGCGCATGGCACGCACATTTATCGTGGTTCCAGCCAATTGCAGAGTGCATTCTTCGCCATGATCGCCTTTCATTTGCGCTTTAAATATATTGGATTCACCCAAAAATTGTGCGGTAAACAAGGATTGCGGCCGGAAGTATAAATCAGCAGGCGTACCCAATTGCTCAATGGCACCAGCATTCATCAAACAAATGCGATCTGACATGGTCATCGCTTCTTCCTGATCATGAGTGACATAGACAATAGTTGTACCCATTTCACGGTGAAGTTGTTTAATCTCAATTTGCATATGTTCGCGCAAATTTTTATCAAGCGCGCCTAAAGGCTCATCCATCAAAATAATAGATGGTTTGTAAACCATGCAGCGCGCTAATGCGATGCGCTGCTGTTGTCCGCCAGATAGCTCTTTAGGGTAACGCTGCGCAACTTGCGGCAAGCGTACCATTTCCAAAGCTTCTAACGCCATGGACTTTGCTTTATCATTGGGAGTTTTTCGCATCTGCAATGGAAAAGCGATATTTTCTACAATCGTCATATGCGGGAAAAGCGCATAATTTTGAAAAACAACCCCCAAATCACGCGCATGGGGCGGCGCAAAGGTCATATCGCGCTCACCGGCTAGAACTGAACCGCTATCAGGTGTGGTGAGGCCTGAAATCAAATTTAAAAGTGTTGTTTTACCAGAACCAGAAGGACCAAGAAGGGTTAAAAACTCGCCTTCGGGTACATCAAGATCAGTTGGTGCCAAAGCGATAAAATTACCATATGTTTTTTTGAGCTGTCTGATGGTTAAACTAGATGATCCCATATCGCTCTCCTCTTAAATTTTTGTTTGTTTCATGAATTAATTGGGTTTTACGGGTAAAATGGGTTTTAGGGGCAAATTGAACGACTTTTGAAATTTTTTAAAATGCTCGTGTTTTAAATCATTCATCAATCGACATTTTTAGCCATTTAAAAACAAAGCAACCCTGTTCAAAAGCCCCAAAGGGCTTTTGAGTGATTAAAATGGCTTTATCTATTGTTGATTAAGCAGGCTTTTGGTTTAGCTCAAAAGCCACTGATTATAATCTGTGATGAGCTTTTCTTGATTGTCGCGCCAATATTTTGCATCAATCTGAATGCCTTTTTCACTATTGGCAGGGAAGCTTGGGCAATTTTTTGCAACATTTGGATCAATAAATTCAAAAGCATCAACTTGGGCAACACCGGCGGGGAAGAATTTCATGAGCTCGGCATTACGCTTGGCATCGGACGCAAAAATAATAAATTCACGGCAAAGATCAGCATTGGGCGTACCTTCCAAAATAGACCAATTATCCACGCCCCAAATATTTTGATCCCAAACAACACCAATATCGCTGCCAGCTGCAATGGCCGAATGTGCGCGTGAAACCCAAACTGGCACCATGTCGACTTCGCCAGATTGCAACATTTGCTCAACCTGCGCGCCACTTGTCCAAAAGACTTCAATTTCATTTTTGATTTGATCAAGCTTTTTAAATGCTCGCTCAGTATCGCAAGGATACATATTAGCAATATCGACACCATCGGCAAAAAGCGCTTCTTCAATCGTATCAAAGGGGTGACGACGCAAAGCACGGCGGCCTTCAAATTTTTCGATATCATAAAAATCAGCCCATGAAGCAGGAGCTTGCTTATTTTCAAAGGCTTCATTGCGATAAGCAAGGATTGTCGCATAAATATTATTGCCAACGCCCCATTCACTCATATATTTTTGCGGAATTGTTGAAATGACCGGATCACTTTCAAGGCCATGCTTTTGCAAATATTTGCGCTCACCAGAGGTTAAGACAAGAATGGTTGGCTGAGAAATTTTAGCCATATCCCAAGTATATGTGCCAGTTTCTACCATAGAACGGATTTGCGCTGCAGGCTCTGCATTCGCAGGCACACCAATAACCTCAATACCGGTTTTTTCAGTAAATGGACGATAGAATACTTCGGTGTAAGCCTGATTATAAATGCCACCATCATCTCTTACAGTAATACGTTTTTTACCCTGTGCTCGTGATGGGCTCCAAACTGCGGGGGCGGCAAGCGCTACAGTGCTAAAAGCACCAAGTTTCAATAAATTTCTACGCGATATTTGATTTTTCATTGCATTCTCCTCACTTAGTTTTGCTCTCCCCTCATCACAACCATGAAAGCTTTGAGCTTATTTTTACAAAAACATTTATTACATATCCGGCAGCAACACACCCGGATTCATTATATTTTTTGCATCAAAGGCTGATTTAATTGCCCGCATCATTTTTAATTCTACATCAGATTTAAAATGTGCCATTTCAGGTAAATGCATGCGCCCTATGCCATGCTCAGCGCTAAATGTTCCTTTATAAGACAAAGCCGCTTCATCAACCGCACGCCTAAGGCGTTGTGCTAATTGCTCACGATTTTCACATTTGTCCCAAACATCAAAAGATAAAAATGGAATAAAATGAATATTGCCATCACCAAGATGGGCAACAATAATAATTGGAAGGTTTTCTATGATTGCATGAACATTGGTTGTGGCATCTTCGATAAAATCAACGATAGCCGACAAAGGCACAGCGCAATCTGTTGTAAGCCCAATACCCGCCTTTTTATTTGCCTCCGAAACGCTATGACGAATTTCCCATAAATCAAAATACTGTTTTTGGCTTAAAGCAATGATCGCATCATCGACCAATTCATTTTCAAAGGCTTGCTCTAAAACAGTTTGTAAAAGGTCATTTAATGCAGCATCGGATGTGTTGTCCGATAATTCGATTAACAAATGCCAATTATGGTGTTCTTGCAGCGGTGAGCGGCGGTCTGCCACAAATTCAACCACCAAATCTAATTGGAAGTCATTCATCAATTCAAAAGCCGAAAGTTTTGCCCCACATGCCTGCTGAAAAAGCGGCAATAATTTCAAAACACTATCCAATGAAGAAAAGCCAAGCCATGCAAGGGCATGATTATGCGGCAAAGGGTGCAATTTTAATACTGCCTTGGTTATTATGCCAAGCGTACCTTCAGCGCCAATAAATAATTGCTTTAAATCATAGCCGGTATTATTTTTGCGCAAACCATTAAGCCCCGACCAGATACTACCATCGGCAAGAACAACTTCTAAGCCCAAGACATTTTCACGGGTATTGCCATAACGCAAAACCGATGTGCCACCGGCATTGGTTGCAATTGTGCCACCTATTTGGCATGAACCTTCCGCACCAAGGCTTACTGGATAATAGCGATCTACTTCTTTAGCTGCTTCGTGGATATTTGCTAAAATACAGCCAGCCTCGACCTCGATAGTATTGCCAATAACATCAACATTTAAAATGTGATTGAGCCGCTTTAAGCCGATAATCACTGCCTGTTTGCCACTATCATCGGCATTTTGGGGAACTGATCCTCCACAAAGACTGGTATTGCCACCTTGTGGCACAACGGCAATATCCAGCTCATAGCATAGTTTTAAAACCTTGCTTAGCTCATCCGTATTAGCGGGATATAAAATGCAAAGGGCCTCCCCCTCATATCTGCCGCGCCAATCCTGCGCAGCTATTGCAATTTCATCCCTATCGGTAACGACAGCCTGAGTGCCAATCAGCTTTGTTACATGATCAATAAATGCTCTTCCCATTTTAATCTCATTGCGATTAATGTAACTGCAATAAGAATACATCAATGAAAATGAATTACAATACTATTTTTTTTATAAACAGCTTATCTTCATTTTTCTTCATCTCACCGCGAGAAATTTTTGATTTTTTACCCATGCAAAAATCCACCGTGTTTAAAAACACAATGGTCAAAAATAGGTAGGCCTAAAACAACCAATAGCCTCACACTTTGATGTTGATCTAGCTAAAGAATAATTTTTGCAGCGAGGCTCAATCGGGTTAACATCCAATGAGAGCATAAATATCTTTGTTATTGTTTTATATTATATTTCGCGGCACAATAATTAATCCACTTTTGTATACGACTATTTTTGCTTTTTTCAGATAATTGGCCACTCAGTTCTATGCTGTAAGCAGTAATGTCGTCTTTTTTGATGGAACGGTCCAATTTTACCCCTTTATAAACACATTGATTATATTTGTTGCACAATGAAGTATTCTGTTGGCACCCTTTGTCAAGAAGATGAGCTAAAGAAACAACCCTTAGGATGCGATCGGCATCTAATGCACATGCGCTGCAAATCAATAAACTTCCAATAAATAGGATGTGCAATATTTTACGCATGATATTCCCTTAAAATGATTTAAATAAAAGCTAAACATTGATATAGTTAGATCGTGTTTGCCACGCATTATTTTTTAAACTTCGGCATTTTTCGTAAGTATATAATGCAATTTTAAAGTATATATAATTTGTCTTTTATAATATATATCGGTTCTTTAATAAAAAAACTTACGTGTTTTTACTTGTTTTTCTTTTGGAATTAGGATTTTTATAATCTATTTATATATTATTGCAATTTTTCACATACTAATAATTTTGGCTTTGTCGCATATCTATGAAGGAAAGTCCTTTGGGTTAACATCCAATGAGAGCATAAAATATCTTTGTTATTGTTTTATATTATATTTCGCGGCACAATAATTAATCCACTTTTGTATACGACTATTTTTGCTTTTTTCAGATAATTGGCCACTCAGTTCTATGCTGTAAGCAGTAATGTCGTCTTTTTTTATCGAATGGTCGAAATTCACCTTGTTATGAACACATTGATGATATTCATTGCACAATGAAGTACTATGGTGACACCCCTTCTCAAGTTTAGAAGCTAAACCAATAGCCCTCATGGGGCGATCGACATCTAATGCACATGCGCTGCAAATCAATAAACTTCCAATAAATAGCATGTGCAATATTTTACGCATAATATTTCCTTTAAATGATTTGAATAAAAGCCAAGCATTGATGGAACTGGATCGTGTTTATCACGCCTTGTTTTTTAAACTTCGGTATTGCTTTTTTATAAATATATAATGCCACTTTAAAGTGGCTATACTTTGTCACTTATAGTGTTAATCGGTTTTTTTAATAAAAAATTTAAGTGTTTTGTTAATTGGCCGCTATTGGTATTTGGATTTTGATAATCCATTTATATATTATTGCTATTTTTCACATACTAATAATTTTGGCTTTGTCGCATATCTATGAAGGAAAGTCATTCGGGTTATATTTCTTGTGCATCGGGAAATATATCATCAAGCATGTTGTCCCATCGCTTATCGAAATTACTCAGGCCAATCGACTAGTTTTGGCGATCATCAAATTCAAATAACAGTTTTATTTTATGGTGGCTTCTATGGATAGCAGTTTTCCATTTAATCCATGGCTTATCGCCTTCAAGTCGCGTAATGTCTTGAAGGCTGTGAAATAGATGAAGCTTTACCCTTGGACTTTTTCAAGAATGGCGACAATGTCCTTTTGGCCTTTTTGTTTTGCATGATCTAAGGCGGTGACACCATTTTTATCAGCAATTTTTGCATCTGCGCCATGATCTAATAAAATCTTGGTAATTTCGACATAATTTTTGCTACCATCGCCAAGAATGACCGTTTCGAGCAATGCCGTCCAACCAAGATTATTGACGTGATTGACATCAACGCCTGCTTCCAGCAAAGCTTTTACCGTTTCAACATGGCCGCGTTCACAGGCAGGAATAAGCGCTGTTCCGCCATAGCGATTAAGACTTTCCACATCTGCGCCATGCTCAAGGGTTAGGCGCAATATTTCTAAATGCCCACGTGCACCAGCATAAAGATAAGCACTATCTTGAATTTTATCCTTAGCATTGACGTCCGCGCCTGCCAAAATAAGTAGGCGAGCAATGTCAATGTCATTATTGCGGGTGGCAATTAATAAAGGGGTTGCGCCATCACTATCACGTGTTTCGATCGAAGCACCAAATTTTATCAATGCTTCAACATCGGTTTTATCGTTTTTTTGGACAGCTTCAATAAGCTGTTGCTCTTTAATTTTTTGACTTCTTGCCATAGCTGATCCTCCCCAAGCAATTGACATAATACCAAGCCCTAGACCTAAAGCTTTCAACATATTCTTGACCATTTTAAAATTTCTCCTCGCAACATTAAAATTTAAGAATATAGCATGGATATAATTGCGGGTAGTCTACAGATTATAGACAGTTTGTTTGTTAAATGAATGACAAAGCCGCATTTTAACAAAGTCTATTTTTACAAAATGCGGCTCGCTTCAAAGGTTAGTTACGCTCACATACCATTCATCAATAATAATGATTGAATAGATGCTTCTTTTTTCATTTCAATTTCAGTCTTTAGCATCTGCGCAATAGTTTTAGTATCTTCCACCGCCAATATATCGCATTTACGGGCAACAACGGCAAAATCACCAATGGTTAATTGCGTTAACCCCAAAACACTATCAGGCGCCTCACTTTTGAAATAGCGTTTAAAAGCAAATTGAATTTGGTCATAATTTAATGGCAAAAATTCAACTTTAAACAAAAACCGTCTAAAGACAGCAGGGTCTAACCGCTCAACCAGATTGGTTGTCACTGCAAAAGGCAAAGGGTGGCTTTCCATCCAAGTCAGCATTTCATTAACCTGACTAACTTCCCAACTGCGAATAGCACCTTCGCGCTTAAACAACAACGAATCTGCTTCATCAATGATCAAGAATTCATTATTTTCAGCAACCTGCTTGAAGATGTTGGCGATATTTTCTTCACTCCCCCCAACCCACATACTCAAAATATCTGATGCGCGCTTATGGGCTACTTTCATGCCAAGCTTATCGGCCAAATGGCGGGCAAAAAGTGATTTTCCTGTGCCTGATGCTCCCATAAACAAAAAGGATAATGGCTTTGGCCCGAGATGAACAATTTTTTCGACCAATTGCTTTAAATCCGCATTTGAATTGGCAAGCTCAATCTCGAATTTTTTTGCCTGCGCTTTATCCTTATCTAAAGCGTGAGGTACTTCACCGCCAAGCGCCTTAAACACCGAATGAACAGCAGAAACCGCCATCCGCCCATCACCGCCGCCCAAAGCCGCCGCTCTTAAGCCGCTTGCAAAAAGCGCAGGTGCTGCGGGTATCTTACTCAAAACCTCAAAGCTTTCACTATCAAGACGAACGCCATTTTTCTCAGCTTCTTGAGTAATAATCCGTTCGCGAATGGCTTTTGCTGGCTTTGGAAATTCAATAATACGCAGCATACGACGCAAAATAGTTTCGCCAAGCTTTTCCAAATCATTAACAATCCAAACTACTGGAATTTCGCTGCTTTCAACCAACCTATTCATAAAGACTTTGGAGCCAGCGCGACCACGTGGATCATAATTATCAATGCCGGCAAAAATATCATCGGCCTCATCAACAATGGCAACAACTCGACCTGCTTTTTTGCCAAGGGCAGATAAAAGCGATAAATGCACAAGTCGTTCATAACGCGATGGATCGGTTTTATTATCATCGCTTGCTTCACCAATAAAAGCAGCTCGTGCATCACTGTGCTCGGCTAACAGCTTGGCAAATTCAGTCTTACCGGTACCCGGGGCGCCATAAAGCAATATGCCAACGCCTTTTGCGCCCTTATCAAGACTACCACTTAATATACGAATAGCATCATCGCAATCTTGCGCCAAAAAATCATAATCGCTAAGGCTTAAGGTTGGTTTGGTTTGCAAGCCAACCAATTGGTTGCAAAGCTCGTCCATCTCAAAGCTTTCACCTTCAACGATTTTGATCAAAAGCTCAGATACGGTGCAGCTATCACCATGACGATCCTTAATCAGCCCCATTTGTATAAGATTTGAATCATCGCGCAATAATTCACGCATTTGCATGATATTTTTGCCAAGCACATCAGAAAGGTGCTTAAAATCTGGTTCACTGCGTAACCAACTATTATCATCAAAAGCTGATATCATTTTCATCAGTGGCAAAAACCGAACAAAGCGATAAACTGCATTTATAACAGCAACTTCATCACCATCTAATTTTAATATATCGGCGAGAATATCAAGACGCTTTTGCAAGTTTGATAGTCTAGGAACTGGCTGCTTTTGTTGAAAAATGGACGGCGTTAATGTTAAGCGAAAATCATCAATAGATAAACTCCCCTCTTCCAGCTTGACCATGCGATTAAATTCTGGGATCGAGAGACCTAATATAAGGTGATATTCCTCATACCAATTTAAAATTTCCTGATTAATTACATATTTATTGCGCTTCTTTGTACCATGCAAAATCCGCAAAAAATAATAGCCAATCATATAATATTCATAAGCATCGTCCCATAAATTAGCAGTATTTTGAGGCTGTTCTTGTTTATTAATTATATTATCCTGCATTATATCCTCTTTTTTCATGAGGGTGTCCTACCTAAGAAATATGACAAAATTTGTTATGGTCGAAACAAATTCGCTTTAAAACTGAGAGATAATAAAATAATTTGTACAATTTTTACTTGCTAAGACGTAGTTTCTTGGCCATTGTTAGCTTTCAATATCAAGCGTTACCGCCTTTATAAGATAGAATATTACTATTTTATAGTGAAAATAGAGGAATTTTCATGCAAAAAATAGCAATTTTATCCGATATCCATTTGCATGATATTTATTTCGGCTATGGTCTTTTTGAAGCAGGCAGTGGCGATCTTGGTTTGCGTAGCTTAAAAGATAGTATGGCTTCCACCCGCGTTTTTAATGAAAGTATTGCCGCTCTTAACAACGCTCTTAATGACATTCAAAAACGCGGCATTAAACATGTGGTGCTACTTGGTGATTTAACCGATGATGGACAAGCCCCCAATTATCAAGCATTAAAAAATATCCTCGATAAAATGTCTATGCGCTATCAAATGCAATTTTATGCGCTTTTTGGCAATCATGACTGTTTTGGCGATCAAGGAAAGCTAATTGAAAAATGGTTGGTGAAAGCCAGCGACCAACAGGGCATTCATGTAACCGGTAACAAGCAAGCGGAAGGCCATGTATTTTATAGCCCCGACATGGTTTGCTCGACAAAAGCCCAAGCGCTAGAATACACAAAGCATTGGGGGATGGGGGAAAACCCAAATTTTATTTACCACGAAACGCCTAAAAAATGGCTGCAAGCATCGGCGAAAAACACTGATGATTATAGTTTTTTAGCAAGTGATAGTTCTTATTTACTTGAAATAGAAGATGATATTTGGCTCATTTTATTGGATGGCAATATTGTACGGCAAGATAGGACTGGAAAATATATTTTGCATGCTAATGCTGCTTGGCAAAAAACGCTTGAATATCGCCCCTATATTGAAGGTTGGATTGCCGATATTGTAAGGCGCGGTAAGCAAAAAGGCAAAACAGTTTTGGCTTTTTCCCATTACCCAATGGTTGGTTTTCCGCGCCATGAACAAACAAATATGCTAGCGGGCGGTGTAAGCTGGGCAAAACGTATGCCAGCCTTAGCCTTTAGTGAAAAATTAGCAAAAACTGGTCTTTGTTATCATTTTAGCGGTCATATGCATGCTCTTGGGCATTCGCAATTTAATAACCTCCATAATTATGCCATGCCTTCAACTGTAAGCTTTCCCGCAGGTTATGGTATCATTGAAATTGATAATGGCAACATCACTATTAACGCCATTTTGCTTGAAAATGTTGAAAATTTCGAAATTGCCTTTCCACTTTATAAAAATGAACGCAACAGCCATTTTAAAGATACCGATTTTATCGGAGATTACCAAGGCTTTCTTTTATCTTCTATCCGTCATTTAATTGACCATAAATATTTAAAACGCGATTGGCCCCATGATTTTCTAGACATCAAAGAGCAATTGCTTATCGCATTCATATCACCCCGCGCACTGCTTTATCGATCGGTACCGCAAAAATTAACAATCTACCAATGCCTTATTGATTATTATCTTTTGCTTTTTGGCTCCTATTTCGCACTGCCCTATATAGATGAGGAAAATATAAATTTTTATCAAAGCCTGCCGGTATGCTTTAACGGAGAAGAATTTATAAAAAATGAGCAGTCTTTTATCTCACTAATCGATTTCTTAGGGATTATGAGCAAGCAAGCAAAATCTTTTACCGCTTAAAAGCCTTTACTTTTTGCTGTGCGAATGATAATCGCCAGCTTACGGTCGCAGCCTACCCGTTTAAAACAAGGACAACATTATGCTTAGAGTAAACTATGCGGTACCCCATACCGCTGGCATTGCTATTAATGTCGCAATTAAACCACGTTTTGACATAAGGTGGTTTGAACTATGTTTATAATTTCCAAAGAATTTCATTTTTCCGCATCGCATCAGTTGACAGCCTTACCGCAAAGTCACCCATGCGCCCGTTTACATGGCCATAATTATATTGTGGTCATTGAACTTGCCGCAGAAGATGTTGATGATTTTGGCTTTGTCGTTGATTATCGAGAACTGGCTTTTGCTAAAAAAATCATTGATGATGAATATGACCATCGCCATTTAAATGATGTTTTAGGCCATGATCGTGTCACAGCTGAAAATCTTGCCCGCCATTTTTTTGAGCGTTTCAAACCGCAATGCCCACAAATAACCGCGGTTAAAGTAAGTGAAACACCGAAAACTTGGGCTAAATATTGCCCTAAGCATAACGATTAACGGTATTGATCAATGACTGATACAATCCGCATTTGCGAAATTTTTGGCCCCACCATTCAAGGTGAGGGCGTACTTATTGGCATGCCAACGGTTTTTGTGCGTACTGGTGGCTGTGATTATCGTTGCGACTGGTGTGATACGCTTTATGCGGTTGAAAGTAGCTATCGCCAGCAATGGCAGCCAATGACAAGCAGCACCATATTAAACGAAGTTGAAAAACTATCCAATGGTCGTTCTATTATGGTGTCCTTATCGGGTGGTAATCCTGCTATTCAACCGCTTGATAATCTTATTCATACTGGCAAAGAGCGCGGTCATTCCTTTGCAATGGAAACCCAAGGCTCTATCGTCAAACCATGGTTTAAAGATCTTGATTGGCTGGTTTTAAGCCCCAAACCACCATCTAGCAAAATGCAATGCGACCGTACTATTTTAAAATCTGCAATAAAAGCTGCTAAAAATACCAAAGTCGTTTTGAAATTTGTCGTTTTCGATGATGTAGATTACCAATTTGCGCGATCAATTGGTGATGAGTTTTGCGATATAGATATTTATTTGCAGCCCGGCAATCACACGCCGCCGCAACCGCAAGACCTTGATGGTGAAATTGATACGAATGGCATCTTAAATCGCATGGAATGGCTGATTGACCGTGTCTGCCTAGATGGTTGGTTTAAAGCCCATGTCTTGCCGCAACTGCATGTTTTGATATGGGGCAATAAACGTGGCGTTTAAAGATGAATACTATACAAAAATTCTTTCAATCGGAATATGTGTAATAATAATTACAATTCTGAGACTATAGAATGTCAATCTGCATTAGCAAAGTTGACATTCTATTTTATAAAACTCTATGCAAAACCATTGCACAGTTTTGCATGAGATTTCTTAGCCAATTGCTTTGCGCCCAGCAATCAAATCATCAACAACTGCGGGATCGGCAAGGGTTGATGTATCACCAAGGCTTTCAAATTCATTTTCAGCAATTTTACGCAAGATACGCCGCATAATTTTGCCCGAACGGGTTTTTGGCAAGCCAGGTGCAAATTGAATTTTATCAGGTGTTGCAATTGGTCCGATATCTTTGCGCACATGTTGGATAAGCTCTTGGCGTAGTGCATCGGTTGGTTCAATGCCTTCCATCAAAGAAACATAGCAATAAATGCCTTGACCTTTGATTGCATGAGGGAAACCAACAACTGCAGCCTCTGCCACCGAGTGATCAGAAACCAGTGCGGATTCAACTTCTGCGGTACCAAGGCGGTGACCAGACACATTAAGCACGTCATCCACACGACCGGTTAGCCAATAATAGCCATCTTCATCGCGCCGACAGCCATCACCAGAAAAATATTTTCCCTTATAGGTGGAAAAATAGGTTTCAACAAAACGCTCATGATCTTTATAGATACTGCGCATTTGCCCCGGCCAAGAATCGGAAATGCAAAGATTGCCTTCACCCGCCCCTTCAAGTACATTGCCTTCTGCATCAACAATATCAAGCTTCACGCCAAAAAACGGCTTAGTTGCTGAACCGGGTTTAAGATCGGTTGCCCCCGGTAATGGCGTAATCATGTGGCCGCCAGTTTCCGTCTGCCACCATGTGTCAATTACCGGACAACGACCATCACCAACCACGTTATAATACCATTCCCAAACTTCAGGATTGATTGGCTCGCCCACTGTGCCAAGAATACGCAGGCTTGTACGCCTTGAGCGGGTGACAAACTCATCCCCTGCCCCCATTAACGAGCGAATTGCCGTAGGCGCCGTATAAAAAATATTGACTTTGTGCTTATCAACTACCTCCCAAAAACGGGCATTATCCGGAAAATTGGGCACACCTTCAAACATTAAGGTTGTAGCACCATTACATAATGGCCCATAAACAAGATAAGAATGTCCTGTAATCCAACCAGCGTCAGCCGTACACCAGTAAACTTCATTAGGGTGATAATCAAAAACATATTCATGGGTCATAGATGCATAAACAAGATAACCACCAGTAGTATGTAACACACCTTTTGGCTTACCAGTTGAGCCTGATGTATAAAGAATGAATAATGGATCTTCCGCCTTCATTTTGGCAGGTGGACAATCACCCTTCACATCAACCATTTCTTCATGATACCAGATATCGCGACCTGGCGCCCAACCAATTTTACCACCGGTTCGGCGCACCACCAATACTTGATTGACAATGGTATATTGGCGAGCAGCAATATCAATCGCAAGATCAACATTTTCTTTCAAATGAATGGGCTTGCCACCGCGTACACCCTGATCTGCTGTAATCACAAAGGTTGACTCACAATCCACCAAGCGGCCAGCTAAAGCCTCTGGCGAAAAGCCAGCAAATACAACCGAGTGGATCGCGCCAATACGGGCGCAAGCAAGCATCGCATAGGCAAGCTCTGGAATCATTGGCAAATAAATGGTAACACGGTCACCTTTTTTGACACCGCGCTTTTTCAACACATTGGCAAAGCGGCAAACATTATCATAAAGTTCGCGATAGGTGATTTTTTTATCGATATAGGGATTGTCACCTTCCCAAATAATTGCAATTTGATCAGCACGGCTTTTCAAATGACGATCAATACAATTATAGCTGACATTGGTAACACCATCTTCATACCATTTAATCGATACACGGCCTTTAAAACTGGTATTTTTAACTTTAGTGAATGGCTTATACCAATCTATCCTGCGGCCATGGCGCGACCAGAATGTATCTGGATCCTTGATACTCTCATCATACCATTTGGTATAGGTATCCGCATCAAGCAAAGTATTTTTCTTTATGCTTGATGGCACGGGATAAACTTTATTGGTCATATTTTCCTCCAAAAATGCGCTTGCCACACATGTTGATGATGCAATCCTCATGCATCATGCAAATGGCAATCCTCCAACGCCCAACCTCTAACCGGTCCTCCTACAAACCGTTTCATTAGAGTTCTTTTAAACCATAACCGCTTTTTTTATAAAAAAGAAGAACTAATTTAATTTTCGCAATTTCTTTAAAATTTTTACCTATTTCAAAGTAATGATAAATATCAATTTATATAAATAATCCATTGATAATAAACAATTTTTATAAATTAAAAAGTATTTATTAGACTAATAATTTCATATTTTTTTAAATAAAAACGATCTTTTTTTTGAAAAAAAATTTAACAAAAAACTTAGATTTTAAACAATAGTAGCAAATTTTAGCGCATTCCAGACTCTATTGTTTACTGTCAAAATTAGCGGCTTTTAAATTTTTTAATTGTTTCAGCCAATAGGTCTTGGCCATAATTGGCATGGCTAAAAACCACTTCGACATCGACAATGATCAACTTTTCTAGGCTGGCAGCAAATTCTTGATCTTTCAAACGTACATAATCTTTGGCGGTGGTAACCAGCATAAGATCTTTGGTCTTTGCCTCAACAGCAATATTTTTTACCTCGCTAGCGGTAAAAAAATGATGGTCAGCAAAAACACGCTTTTCAACAATAATGCCGCCAAGCTCTCTTACACTTTCAAAAAACTTATCTGGATTGCCAATGCCGGCAAAGGCTAGCAATTTTTTATCCTTTAAATCGACACTGCTCGTTGGTTGTAACTTAGCATTAGTTATCTGCCCGCCATTTATTGGTAAAAACACTGTTTTATCAAATTGCGCTGCTCTATTGCCGATAATAAGAATTTTATCGGTAAATGCCAATTGCATTGCAAGCGGTGCACGTAACGGGCCAGAGGGAAAAACAGCTCCATTACCAATGCCGCGCAATGCATCGACCACCAATAGGCTTAAATCAGGCAATAATTTACGGCTTTGAAATCCATCATCCATTAAAATGATATCGCAGCCATGTTCTATCAAAGATTGTGCCGCCAAAAAGCGATCTTGACAAACCGCAACAAGAGCATGGCGCGCTAATAATAAGGGTTCATCGCCGACCTTTGTTGCATGATCTTTATCAATATCAACAATATGGACATTTTGTACCGAACCACCATGGCCGCGCGTTACAATGCCCGGCTTTAGCCCCATAGTTTTCGCCGTCTTTGCAAGGCTTATCGCCACTGGTGTTTTACCAGCTCCGCCAAGGGTAAAATTGCCAATACATAAAACCGGCACATCAACCTTTGGCACAGAATGACTTTGCATTTTTCTAGCCGCGAAATAACCATAGACCCAAGCAAAGGGGCTTAATAAAAGGCTTGAAAGGCTGTTATTCCGCCACCAGAATTTTGGTGCCTGCACTTCTTTAATCCCGCTTATTCAACATATTATCAGCTTGGCTTAATTGCGCAGCAAGAGTTAGCGGTTGTAAAAATTTTTCCAATACTTCAAAACAACGCTCTCTTGCCCCACTTAATTGCGTAATGGTTTGGCGGCCAGATTCAATCATCCGCTCACGCACATCGGGCCGTTCCAATAAATGATGAACATAACCGGCAAGCATGGTTGCATCATCAACCAATTGCACTGCTTCATTTTTCATCAAAGCCTGATAAGTTTCTTTAAAATTTTGAATATTGGGACCACTTAATATAGCTGCACCGCTCAAAGCAGGTTCGATAGGATTATGACCGCCCTCTCCGGCTAAGGATTTGCCAACAAAAGCAATTTGAGTAAGGCGCAAATAAAGCCCCATATCGCCAACCGTATCACCTAATAAAATATCAGTCTCATTTGTTGGCATTTGGTCATAAGCTTTACTGGCAAAGGTCAAACCAATATCATCAAAATGGCGGGCAATTAAAGGCGCTCTTTCTACATGACGCGGCACAATAATTGTCAAAAGCCCAGGATGCTTTTTCAATAGCTTTTTATGCACCTCGGCCGCCATTGCTTCCTCTCCCTCATGGGTTGAGATAGCCGCCCAGACTGGGCGCAAACCAATTGCCTTTTTATAACGCTTAATCTCGGCAGGTTTACCTGGCAAAATAACATCAGCCTTCAAATTGCCTGATACCGATACACGCACTGCACCAAGGTCGCGGAAATATCGTGCATCTTCTTCCGTTTGGCAAACCACCGCATCAAATCTTGAAAAGATTTCATAAGCAACGCGTGAGCGTTTTTTCCACGACTTATAAGAACGCTCAGATAAATGAGCATTAAGCATGATTTGCGGAATTTTCCGGTTAGCAAGCTCAAAAATTCGTACTGGCCAAATTTCAGATTCGCAAACAATAGAAATATCTGGCTTCCAATAGTCTAAAAAACGCCTTGTACAAGAGACAATGTCAAGCGGCGCATATTGATGAATAACCCTATCAGCAAAACGCTCATCTGCAAGCCTTGCCGACGCGACTGTCCCAGTTGTCAATAATATATTGATTTTCATCAATAATATACGTTCAACAATTGGAATAAGCGCCATTGTTTCGCCAACACTTGCCGAATGCAGCCAGATTAATGGCCCCAATGGGCGTGGTTTCGTCGCTTTACCAAGCCGTTCGCGCTTACGCTTTAATTCTTCTTTGCCACGTGCTGCACGCATTGACAGATAAAAAGGCGCAAAAGGGCGAAAGCTTGAGCCAAGCCCCCGATAAAATGACAATGCCAGTCTTGCTCTTAAATTACGCATATCAGCCCCGCTTTTTGTGGTGAAGCTTATCATAAGCCTCAACAGTTAAGCGGTTCATAATTTCTGTAAGTTCCTGTCGTTTTTTTTCCAATAAATCATCATCGGCATCCTCCGGCACAAAAACGGCATCCCCCATGAGAAAAATAGACCGACCAAAAGGCAATGGTATAGCGGTTTTATCCCAAGTTTTCTCCAATATTTTTTCACGCGAAAAAGCATAAATATAAGGAACAATCGGGCGACCTGATAATTTGGCCAAAAGAATAATACCTTTGCCAGCTTCTCGCGCTGTACCATGGGCAATATCGGCAATCATTGCGGTTGTTTTACCAGCACGCAAGGACTTATTTAAGGTAATGAGCGCACGCGCACCGCCGCGCTCCGCCTTTTGTTTGTCACCGCGCCCACCCGAACCACGCACAGTTTCAAGCCCTAAAACCTCACTTACCCGCGCATTAAGTTCCGCATCCGCCGAACGAGAAAACATGGCAATGATTGTTTCCCCCTTAGGGCGCAAAAATGGCCCCATAATATGGCGACCATGCCAAAAGGTAATAATAAAAGGATTATATTTTTTATGGGCTTCTTTAGGATCATCCGAGTCTTTTAACAATGGATTTGTCCAATAAACCAGCCGTAAATAGGTTGCCATAAAATGCACCAGAAGGGATTTAAAAAATTTTGAATCCTTTAAAGGTTGCCGAATTTTACGCCATAAACGTTTTGAAAAGGGATCTTTAGAGGGTTGGTTATTATCCATATTACAATCTTAATCTTATTCCATTTGTTAATGGCCTAGTTCAAAATGCCCTAGACTATCAATCGATTCGATGTTTTGGTGCATATTCTTTAAATGAGAATCGCAAAAGCCATGCTTTTTTACTGTGATGCATCATCAAATGCAAAATTTGTATCAATTTTTTGTAAAAAATTTGTTTTAATAAAACAGAACGCTTTTGTCTTTACGCGATCAAACATGGATTGTCATCCAGCAGTTACCAATACAAAATAATTTAACAATCCTATTGTTAAAATTCAATAGATCTCTATTTGCAGTATCTCAAACATATTATCTCAGCTCTAAGCATTGGCATGAATAAAATTTTGCAATTATGACAAATAATTCACGAGCAAAATTTTAAAAAATATGTTTAAACGCAATTAGGCTAAACTAGGGCTTCTTTGACTTAGCTTAAAATAAAACCGCTTTAATAATAAAACAACTGAACAACAATCAAATATTTGGATTTTAAAAAAATATTGTTGCTCAAACAATTGCATCGCTAAGAGTTATGATGTTTAACCGCCATTCATATCAAATATGCTATTTTTTTAGTCAAAATTTAAAGTAATCGCCAAAAGCGCAAGAAAAATAGTCCAGCAGGGCCAACAGGTAGGAAACCTTTATAATATGTCTGCCACAAAGCACATAACCAAAAGACTAGCTAATAAAACATCCAACCATTCATTGGCTAAAAGCCTGTCGGCTGTGTTATCACTTTTTTTATTGGCAGGCTGTGTTGTTGGTCCAGATTATCAAAAGCCAAATCTTTCACTGCCAGCGAGCTGGTCTAAATCTAACAATTTAACGCCGCTGCAACCAGCGCAATTAGCCAATTGGTGGTATAAATTAAATGACCCCTTACTTGACCAATTAATTGATGTTGCTATTCGCGGTAATAATGATGTTGCAACCGCCAAGGCTAAAATTCGTGAAGCACGCGCTAGCCTTGCCTCGTCAAATAGCACATTATTTCCAAGTCTTAATGGATCAAGCTCTTATAATCGCAGCCGCACCGGCACGCAAAGCGACCAAGGCGCTTATCGCGGTGGCCTCGATAGTAGCTGGGAAATTGATCTTTTTGGGGCTAATCGGCGCGGTGTTGAAGCTTCACGTTATGGACTTGATGCCGCTAACGAAGATTTACGTGCAACATTGGTGACAATGATTGGTGATGTTGCAAGCTATTATGTTGAGGTACGCAGCCTACAAGCAAAACTTGCATTAACCCGCGAAAGCGTCGCTTCGCAGCAAAGTACGGCAAAGCTTACCCGCGATAAGTTTGCCGCCGGTGCCGTATCGCAGCTCGACGTATCAAATGCCGAGGGACAAACTGCTAGTACTGAAGCAAATATTCCTCAACTCGAAAGCCAATTAGCAAGCGCCACCCACCGTTTAGCGGTTTTAACAGGGCAACAACCAGCTGCACTTAATGCAATGATGGCAAAGCGCAAGGCCATTCCAACCCCCAAATGGCCAATTGCAAGTGGAATACCCGCCGATATTTTGCTAAACCGTCCAGATGTGCGAGTAAGCGAGCGCCAATATGCCGCAGCAACAGCACGCATTGGTCAAAAGGAAGCTGCGCGCTATCCATCGCTTTCACTTACCGGCAATATTTCAACATCCGCCTCACAAATTGGCGACCTTGGACGCAATTCATCGATTGCATGGGCGGTTGGCCCAAGTTTTAGCGTGCCAATTTTTAATGGTGGACAACGCGCTGCCGATGTAATGGCGGCCGAAGCTCAGCGCGATCAATATTTTATTGCATATCGTGCAAAAATCTTAACTGCCCTTGAGGAAGTTGAAAACGCCCTTGTTGCACTATCCAAAGATAGAATAAGAGCAGCCAAATTAGGACAAGCCGAGCGTTCTTATCGCCAAGCACTTGATCTTTCGCGCAATCTTTATACATCGGGTAATACTAGCTTTTTAGACCTTTTAACTGCTGAACGTTCTCATTATTCAGCGCAACAATCTTATATTGATGCGCAAGCATCCATCACCACCGATTATATTGCCCTAATGAAAGCTTTAGGTGGCGGTTGGAATGGAACATTAGATACAACTCGCAAAGAAGTTACCGACAGCAATACTGGGCCTCATATTCAACCACGAGCCAATCAATAACAAATGCCAATAAGAAGCAAATATAATTGCCAATACAATTAAATTTTTGATAGGAATAAAGACTTATGTATAAACCAAAAAAGAAATTATTACTGGTTATCATCGCCGCCATTGCGCTGATTATTGTCTATTTTCTTTATCAAATGTTATTTTCGAGCCAAACAAGCGAACCCAACTATATGACTGCCCCGATAAAACGCGGTGATATTGAGGTAACCGCTCTTGCGACCGGTATTGTCAAACCATATCGCTTGGTGGCCGTAGGCGCGCGCGCAACGGGTCGTATTATTTCACTTAAAGTTCAGCCCGGCAGTGAAGTAAAAGAAGGCGATTTATTAGCCGAAATTGACTCAACTACTCAAGCAAATGATCTGAAAAACAAAGAAGCTGCGCTGAGCAACAATCACGCTAAGCTAGCAGAGCTGCAAGCTCAGTTAGTACTTGCGCAAAAAAACCTTGCTCGCCAAAAAAATATGATTGCGAGCAATGCAGTGTCAAAAGCTGATTTTGATAGTGCTGAGGCCGAGGTAAATGTGCGCCAAGCCCAGATTGACGCATTAAACGCGCAAATTATCCAATCGCAAGTGGATGTTGAGACAGCAAAAGTAGATCTTGGCTATACACGAGTTACGGCGCCTTTTGATGGAACGGTGCTTGCAACGGTTGTTCAAGAAGGCCAAAACGTTAATGCTGTTCAATCGGCGCCAACCATTGCAATTATTGGTGATCTTACCAAAATGACCATTCGTGCTGAAATTTCAGAAGCTGATGTTGTTAATGTAAAAACTGGCCAACCGCTTTATTTCAATGTGATCGGTAATCCAGAACGGCGCTATGATGGCGTTTTGGAAGCGATTGAACCAGCACCTGAATCTATTCGCAATGACATAAGTTTTAACTCAAGTGCGAGCACATCAAGTTCATCTTCGTCATCAGCTATTTATTATAATGGTATTTTCAATATTGATAATGCCGATGGTGCGTTGCGTACCTATATGACGGCTGAAGTCAAAATTATCCTTGGCAAATCGCAAAATGCACTTTTAATTTCAACCGATGGCTTAGGGGCGAAAAAACGTGATGGAAGCTATAATGTGCGAGTTCTTACCGAAAATGGCAAAGTCGAAACACGAGATGTCAAAATAGGCCTTAATAATAAGGTGAACGCTGAAGTGCTCTCTGGCCTTAATGAAGGGGATAAAGTTATTACGGGCGGTGGCATGCCAAGTGGCCAACAAGGATCTGGCCGTGGTCGTGGCATGGGGCCGTGGTGAGTGTAATGGTAAGTCAAAAAAAACCACTTATCGTCCTTAAAGATGTGCGCCGCAATTATCCAGCCGGCGAAGGTGAAGTAAGCGTTCTCAAGGGCATTGATCTTACCATTTATGAAGGTGAAATGGTAGCGATTGTTGGGGCATCCGGCTCTGGTAAATCAACGCTTATGAATATTTTGGGCTGTCTTGATCGCCCATCATCAGGCAGTTACAAAATCAGAGATAGCGAAACCCTAGAGCTTGACGCCGATCAGCTTTCGGAATTGCGCCGTGACCATTTTGGCTTTATCTTTCAACGCTATCATCTTTTGGGTGAATTAACGGCCCTTGGCAATGTTGAAATTCCAGCAATTTATGCCAACATCAATCCAAGCGAGCGAAAAAAACGCGCAGAAGGACTTTTGCAACGCCTTGGTATGGGCGAGCGTGTCAACCACCGTCCAAGCCAATTATCGGGCGGTCAGCAGCAGCGTGTATCAATCGCCCGCGCATTGATGAATGATGGCGAAGTAATCCTTGCCGATGAACCAACCGGCGCGCTTGACAAACAATCTGGCGAAGAAGTTTTGCGCATCCTTGAAGAGTTACATGCTGAGGGGCGCACAATTATCATCGTTACCCATGATATGAATGTTGCCCGCCGTGCTGAACGTATTATTGAAATAAGTGATGGTGAAATTTTAACTGACACGCCCAATATTACTGACGCCAATCCTGCTCAACATGGTGTTTCTGGTAAGGCTGATTTAATCGAAAAAGAAGATGTCGTTTATAAACGCAGTGGCTTTTTGCGCGGCTTTACCGACCGGTTCTTTGAAGCCTTTCGCATGGCAACCTTGTCAATGAACGCGCACCGCATGCGCACATTTTTGACCATGCTTGGCGTTATTATTGGTATTGCCGCCGTGGTATCAATGGTCGCGCTTGGTAATGGTACTAAGCAACAAATCTTAGAAAATATTAATCGCCTCGGCACCAATACGCTAACCATTTTTGCGGGCCGCAGCATGGCAGATTTACGTTCAGGCAAGATTACCACCCTTGTTGATGCTGATGCACAAGCACTTAAAGAACAACCCTATGCAGCCGCAGTAACGCCAAGCGTTTCAACGACAACAACGGCGCGGCGCGGGGGAATTGAAGCAAATGCATCGCTGACAGGCGTTGGTGAACAATATTTTTCAGCTGAAGGCGCAACGCTTGTTGCAGGCCATTTATTTGACGAACAAAGCGTTAAAGATCGCACTCTTGATCTTGTTGTCGATCAAACCGCCGTCTCAACACTCTTTCCTGATGACCCTGATAAGGCGGTTGGTTCAGTTATTTTTATTGGTAAAGTCCCAGCGCGCATCATTGGTGTAATTGAATTGCAAAGTTTTGGCCCTGCCAGTGATACATTATCGCTCTATTTGCCTTATACCAGCGTTCAAACGCGCTTTTTAGGCACCACCACAGTGCGCTCGATTACTTTACGTGTTGATGATGCCTATGATTCCCGGGTTGTTGAAACAGCGGTTAAAAACTTTTTAACCATGCGCCACGGGTCTGAAGATTTTTTCATTCGCAATAGTGATGAGTTCCGCGAGCAAATTATGCAAAGTTCTCAAGTCCTAACCCTGCTGATTGCATCCATCGCTCTTATATCACTGATTGTTGGTGGTATTGGCGTAATGAACATTATGCTTGTGACTGTATCGGAACGCATCAATGAAATTGGTGTACGCATGGCAGTTGGCGCGCGGCGCAGTGATATTTTGCAGCAATTTTTAATTGAAGCTATACTCGTCTGTTTAATTGGCGGTACGTTAGGTATTGCTTTTGGTCTGTCGGTTGGCTTCTTGTTTGATGTGCTTGGCGCACCTTTCAAACTCATATACACCAGTGGTTCGATCATTGCGGCATTTTTATCATCTACCCTTATTGGTATTGTCTTTGGCTTTTTACCCGCCCGCAACGCATCAAAACTTGATCCTGTTGCCGCCCTTGCCAGAGATTAAAAATAAGAAATTAGAAAATACAAGATAATAATAGAGCGCATTTAAACAACATGCGCTCTATTATAATTCCGAGATATTTTTGAATTCATTATAATATTTTTATTTGCCATTGGCACACCGACCATATTTTTTTTAGTATCTTTCCATTGTCAATGTTTTAAAATATCTTCAAATAGACCGATTAGGGAGAACAAAAAATTTTAGCTTATACGTTTGAAGGATGTGTGAATAAAAGCTTTACCTATAAGCATTTTCATTCCTATGCCAAAATGATCTTTAATTGCCTTGAACAGGATATTCGAGGAATTTCATACGAATCTGATATTCTTACAATCCCAAAATATAAGCATTATTTTGAAGCAATTGATCCAATTTTAAAAGCAAATGAACCACTAAATAAAGTAACATATGCAAACCTTAGCGAACTAAAAGACATTTCTGAATATATCTTTGACATACGTTTAGAGTGGCGCAATCATCATGCAAATGCTTTACACCATAATAAAAAATTTGATATCATAACATTTTACATTTGGGACAGATATAACCAACATCCAAGTTTTGGCGATGCCATTTCGATAGTTGAACAACTTTGCTTACATGCCATGGACTTGATGCAATTTAAAAAACTAAAATCGCCCGCACGCGACGTTTTAATGTCCTATATTTCCCATGATAATTATTTACAGCTTAGCGATTTTACTTGCATCGAAACCCTAGAGCATATCCCCTTATAAGGGAATTTGCCCACCTTGTAACATTTGATTAAAGGGTAGTTTCTCGTCAATCCCGATTGGAAATCATATTACACCCGTTTAAATCCTTAAAGGCTGATATTATTATCCTCAGCATATTGCAGCAAAAATTCACGCATATTAATACCCGTATCACGGCTATCCAAAATATCATCAAGATTTTTACGTAAATCTTGTGCGTCAAGCGACAATAGCATTGCTTTTACCGGCCCGATCGATGATGGCGTCATCGAAATACGGTGATAGCCAAGCCCAATTAAAGCCATAGCGGTTATCGGTTTTCCTGCCATTTCGCCGCAAAGCGTAACAGGCTTTTCAGCTCTTTCACCTGCGCGGATAATATTGCGTAAAACGCGTAACATCGGCACTGAAAGCTGATCAAAACGGTTGGCAACTTGCGAGTTACCGCGATCAACCGCCATAAGGAATTGAAATAAATCATTAGAACCAACGGAAACAAAATCCACCACTTCCATCAATTCATCAAGTTGGAATAAAAGCCCTGGTACTTCCACCATGGCACCAAGCTTGATTCGTGTTGGCTGGCCATAACCAAAGCGGTCAAGATAATTAATCTCACGGTCAATTAGTTCTCTGGTGCGATGAATTTCACTCACATCGCTTACCATGGGTAGCATCACCCGCAATTCGCGGCCAATAGATGCTTTTAGCAAAGCGCGTAATTGGGTACGCATTAAAGCAGGCCGATCCAGTGTCAAGCGAATGGCACGCCAGCCAAGAGCGGGATTTTCTTCCTGCTCTTTAAAGCGGAAATAGGGCAAAACCTTATCGCCGCCAATATCTAAAGTTCTAAACGTTACTGGCTTATCACCGATTTCCTTATAGACCGAGCGATAAAGCTGCTCTTGCTCGTTAGAGCGCGGAAAGGTTGATGCGATCATAAATTGCAATTCGGTGCGGAAAAGCCCCACACCTTCAGCGCCAGACTCAAAAAGCTGCGGCAGATCAACCAAAAGACCTGCATTAATCAACATAATGATTTTTTGACCATCGCGGGTTAATGCTGGTACATCACGCAAATCA
Source organism: Bartonella sp. HY761 (assembly GCF_026743145.1). Lineage (NCBI taxonomy): Bacteria > Pseudomonadati > Pseudomonadota > Alphaproteobacteria > Hyphomicrobiales > Bartonellaceae > Bartonella > Bartonella sp. HY761. Next base: position 123,180 of record NZ_CP104887.1, on the reverse strand, counting down.
CGATAGGCTTGTTGACGACGAGCGCGAAAACGCGCTTTTTCGGCATAGGCTTTTTCAACATCAATGGCAGGGCGCAAATGCAAGCGCCCCTCTTCACCATCAATAATCACTGGATCGCCATTTTCAGATAATGACACAGCACCTTTTGCTTGCCCAACAACCGGAATGCCCATGGCGCGAGCAACGATTGTAACGTGACTGGTTGGAGCACCATCTTCCAAAACAAGCCCACGCACCGAGCCGCGAGGGTAATCAAGCAGTTCTGCTGCGCCCATAGTACGCGCGACAATAATGGCATCCTTACCAACACTTGCAGCAATATCTTCGCGGCTACTTCCCATCAACTGATAAAGCAAACGATTGGCAAGGTCATCAAAATCTGAAAGGCGCTCACGCAAATAGGGATCGGTCAAATTAAGCATACGGGCGCGGGTATCGCTTTGCACTTTTTCAACCGCACCCTCAGCACTCAAACCATTGCGAATAGCTTCTTCAAGACGGCGCATCCAACCATTATCATTGGCAAACATGCGATAAGCTTCAAGCACATCACGATGTTCACCTTCACGCGCCACATCACCGCGCGCCAATAGATCATCAATGGACAGTCTTAGCGAATCCATCGCCGTGGTAAGCTTTTGCAGCTCCAGATCAATATCTTCATTGAAAAGATTGGTAACCACGATGCGCGGTTCATGCAAAACAACTGTACCAAGACCAATACCCTCATTTAACGCGCGTCCGTTAAGCGTATAGGGGCGGCGCAAGTCAATATCTACACTGTTAAGAGATACGCGCGGCAAATCACCAGCGGCGATCATTTCAGCAAGCACCATAGCAACAGTTTCTAACGCCTCAACCTCGTCATCATTATAAATGCGCTGTTCGCGGTTTTGTACCACCAAAACACCCAAGGTGCGGCCAGCGCGCAATATTGGCACGCCAAGAAATGAAGAATAAATTTCCTCTCCCGTTTCAGGCAAATAGGCAAAGGCCGGGTGGACTTGTGCATTGGAAAGGTTTAGCGGTGTAGCATTAGCGGCAATCGTGCCAACAAGCCCTTGTCCAAGACGCAATTGTACAAGGTGTACCGCCTCAGGATTAAGTCCTTGGGTTGCATAAAGCTCTAAAACTGCATCAGAGCGCAATACATAAAAAGAGCAAACATCAGTCACCATATTATGGGCTATTTCGCGCACAATAAGATCAAGACGTGCCTGTGGCTCCATGGCATCAGCCATGAGTTCACGCATTCTTCTTAAGAGTAGTCTTGGACCGGTTTCGACCTTTGGCATTGGCTTGACGGGCTCCCACTCATTGGCAAGATCATTATTTTAAAACGATTTCACCCAACCACATAATAATATTTAATTTCGACGGTTTTGAATAAATAATTGAATAGCCCTAAAATACATTCTTCTGATGCTTGTTGCAGCTATTGATTATTCAAAAATATTCGTCGAATAGAGCATATTCCATTATAATAAAAAAGATAACATGTCGAATGTAATCGTTATCATACTATTAAAAGCCAAACACATTTTTTTGTAAATGGGCCTTGTTAGAAAATAATCGATTTATCAATCTGTATTTAACAAGCCCTCAACTTAATGGTGAAGGCTTGTCTTTTTTCATCGAATAAGATTAGACTTTTATCAAACAAGTTATAAAACCGGCAAAAGTCAATCCAACAATTAATTCTTAGTCCTTATCAAGACCATAAATTGCATGCAATGTACGCACGGCAAGTTCGGTATAGGCGCTATCGATCAAAATTGAAATTTTGATTTCTGATGTGGTAATCGCACGGATATTGATGCCTTTTTCAGCCATAGCTTTAAACGCGGTTGCAGCAACACCCGCATGGCTTCTCATGCCGATACCGATCACGGAAACCTTAGCAAGGCCAGTTTCCGATTGAATCGCATCAAATTCAATATCATTTTTATCGGCTTCAAGAATCTTGACTGCCTTTTCCACATCGCTCGATGGAACGGTAAAGGTCATGTCGGTTTTTGAACCATCTTCAGAAATATTCTGTACGATCATGTCAACATTGATATGATCTTCGGCTAATGGGCCAAAAATAGCAGCAGAGATGCCGGGGCGATCATCAATACGGCGCAAAGAAATTTGTGCTTCGTCTTTAGCAAAGGCAATGCCTGTTACAACCTGTTGTTCCACGATTTCATCCTCATCGCAAATAAGTGTTCCTGGTGGATTGATTAAATCGCCCATTCCCGGAGCATCGGGGTCTTCAAAACTAGAACGTACAAAGGTACGCACTTTATGAACCATAGCAAGCTCGACCGAGCGCACTTGTAAAACCTTGGCACCCAATGATGCCATTTCAAGCATTTCTTCAAAGGCAACTTTGTGCAAACGGCGTGCTTTTGGCTCAATTCTTGGATCTGTGGTGTAAACGCCATCAACATCAGTATAAATATCACAACGATCAGCTTTTACTGCCGCAGCAATAGCCACAGCACTGGTATCAGAACCACCGCGCCCAAGGGTTGCAATGCGATTATCAGGTGCAATCCCTTGAAAGCCTGCAATAACCGCAACTTGACCAAGCGCGAAACGCTCAAGCAAAATAGTTGGGTCAATGTCAAGAATACGTGCTGAACTATGGGTACTATCTGTGCGGATTGGGATTTGCCACCCCATCCATGAACGCGCATCAATACCCATATCTTGTAAGGCAATAGCTAATAAACCAGCCGTTACCTGTTCACCCGATGCCACAACCGTATCATATTCGCGTGCATCATGCATGGCAGAGGCCTGCTTTGTCCATGCTACCAATTCATTGGTTTTTCCTGCCATTGCTGAAACAACAACAGCAACTTCATTGCCTGCGTCAACTTCACGTTTAACGTGACGTGCTACATTACGGATGCGGTCGATATCTGCAACGGAGGTTCCTCCGAATTTCATCACAATACGCGCCATTTTGCGTCACTTGCCACTTCAAATTGGGGCCTATGCTTGAAAAGCAATAGCTACCCTTATGTTTACTAAGAAGAACATCACGATCACGCGATATCCCAGCCCACTTACCATTGATTGACAACTATTTTAGCCAAATAGCAGTACAATCAATGCTAAAAAATTCCAAGATAATGAGAAAGCAATTTTGCATTTACAATATCTTGATATATTCGCATATAAAACCTTAAGGGGTTTTCAATTGCAAGCGTCGCGGCCATAAATAGCGATCATTTTTCTATTAATATAATCGCTAGGCTTTACCACTATTTTTTCCTTATAGAAAAACTAGCAATTTCGCAAGCTAACAGTTTGGCAAATATATCAAACTTTGTGGGTATAAAGCTGCAATTTAGAAGCACTCGAAACAATAGTTTTATAGCGCTTGGTATTGGCAGCGTATATTAGCTAATACGCTCATAGCAAACAGCGGCGTGACCAGCACTTATATAGCCAAGTTCGCGGGCTGCACCTTTAGATAGATCAAGCACGCGGCCACGAATGAAAGGTCCGCGATCATTAATGCGCACCACAACTGATTTACCATTAGCTTTGTTGACAACACGGATTTTGCTGCCTAATGGCAAGGAGCGGTGCGCGGCGGTCATAGCTGATGGATTCATGCGCTCACCTGAAGCTGTTTTGGAGTAAAGCGCGTACCAAGAAGCACGTCCACATTGGCTAGCTGCAGATGCAGTTTGAGGCATAAGAGTAATAAGCGGCATTGCAATTGCACCAAGCAAACACACAGCTCGGCTAAGGGCAGAAGACATATCATTTCCAATTGTTATTGATAATATTGGTTAATGACTGCTGACCTAAGGGTAATATATGGCGATGCTGTGTTGAAAATTTGATAATATCAAATCGAAGAAATTTTTAAAAAATTGTATCAAAATGATAAATCTTTTATTTTAAGTAAATTTATATTAATTATATTCCTATAATTATTTAAATTAAATTTTTTATATTTTTATATTAAAAAAATATCGATTGATTTATTTCAATTACAAATAAATGATATTAAAAATCAGGTATTCAATATTTTAAATAATTTACGGTAGATTTTGAACATTGATCAAAGCTTTTTGAAAAAGTTATTTGGAAAATTCTATTAGTAAAAGAAGCAGACGCTTCCTTGCCCAATTTTGGAAATGACCTGCCGCAATTGGTAAGATTTCCTTATTGTGGTCATAATTCAGTTAAGTTATTCACAGCCTTAGCGTAAATTTATAGGATTTCTAAGTGATATTTCTGTTTTGATCTTAGGAAATTTGACGCAAATTGGGAGATTTCGCCATAATTGGTCGATATGAGGCATGGTTAAATAAAAAAAATTAAATTATGACGCATTCAATTTGCTGAGGCGATCATCTTTCACTCAAAAAAATAACAAATGCAGCAAAATGCCATTAAGGTTTTCTTCTCTTCACCATGTGCTCTATCGATTTTTGAGCATATTTCAAGATGCGCTAAGTAAAATGAAGATTGTTGGCACTCTATTGGATATATTTTAATAAGCTAGCGAGTCCCCAAATTGCCGCTTCACAACAATATTGGCGACAAGACGCATAGCGCCATCACTTTAAATGCAACAACACTCTGCCGTTTAAATATTTCTAAAAATATTAATAGCCGTGGGCGCTGCGCCATTGATTGACAGCCAACCGCATTTTTTCAACCGAATTAGTAACCAACCATTGTTCCGCAGGTAAACCTGCAAAAATTTCTGCGTAATTTTTGGTTACTCCCTCAGATGAAACATCTCTAATGCAAATACCAATGATTTGATTGGGATATTTACGCATAAAATCTGCATATATTGTCGGATCATGCTCGCCTGAATCACCAATTAAAATAAAATGGCGATTTGGGTAAGCCTTGACCAAACGTTCAATGGAAGATGGCTTATGCAAGCGCGCTGCACCGCGTGGCACAATTTCGGTCCAGCGGGTTGTTTCGCGCAGATGCATACTGCCTTCGGGATAGCCCGCCTTATTCATAAACTCAGATAAGAGCGGATAAAGCTGAATAGGCGAAGATGAAACATAATGAAAAGCAACCTCCTTATCATTGGCAAGATCGCTATACCATTCACTCATGCCATCAACAGCCACAAACTCCTCTAGAAATGTTTTGATCAATACTTGCCGGGTTTTCCCAACCTTGGTTTCTTTAATTGTATCATCAATATCTGAAACAATGGATAGACCACTTTTAGGAGCAAAATACGCCGTTGCCTGATTATGATTGGCAGGCTTACCTCGACCATTTAATTCAAAAAATATTTTTTTATTTTCTTCTCCAAAAGGCTGTGGTGGTAAAATGGCCACAACATCACCTGTTCTGCCGCTACGCTTAGTCAAAGGTAAGCTATGGCGATTACCAGCAATATCGGTAACGAGAATTTGCTTCCCCCGCTCTGAATCAACCCGAAATAATTGTGTGCGTTCATAAAAGCGTTGGCGTTCTGCAGGGGTAAGGCTTGACAGATCAATCCCTAAAAAAAGCGCGAGCATTTGAGTTAAGCCGGGTCGTCTTTGTTTTTCATAGACCCAGGCCTGCACACCTGCAACATATTTGCCATCGCTTTGCTCATAGGCAATATCGGGCAAAAACATTACATATTCATCACTTTTTAACAAAGGGTTCGCGGTAGCAACTCCTATCATTGGGACAATAAAACCAACAGTTGAGATTAGCTTGCGAAAGGCAGGAGAATCAACCCCCCTCATACGTCTTTTTTGTTGAATACCGAGATCTGCCATATGTTCAATACGTCCAGTCCTTGTACACCTCCCCAAAAGAGAAGCGGCTTGCAATAAACTTATGTTAAACCAATTTTCAAAGCCTTAACCAACAATGCTATTTATAAACTAGTCCTATTCTTTGTGTCTTATTCGTATTAGCCATATAAATATGGTATAACCATCAAAATGAGCGCCAGACTTTTTAATTTTGAACCAATAATTCATTAACGCTTGTTGCCGGCCTGCACAATTTAACGCCATTTGGCGACGCAACAATTGGTCGATTAATAAGTTCTGGATATCCGTGCATCAGCGCAGAAATCTGTTCATCATTAAGCGTTAGGTCATCAAGACCAAATTTATTATAAGCTTCTTCCTTGGTGCGGATAAAATCACGCAACTCAATACTGGAGCGTTTAGCCAAGATATTCAACATTAATGCTGATGGAGGTGTTTTAAGATATTCGATGATATGGGGCTCTATACCACTTGCCCTGATCATATCGAGAACATCACGCGAAGTACTGCAACGTGGATTATGATAAATGATAACATCAAAAGCTTGCATATATAATCCCAATTAGTCATCAATGTATTATTGAAGAATATGCTTAAATTTTATTAAAACTTGCTATTTGACATTTTCATTAAAATCTTAACCTTTTTAATAGGTAGTTTTAATTAAGACCACCAATAAGCAATTTGTTAAAAGTCTAAGCAAAAATCTCATTTTACTAGCTTAATAAACGAAGCCTACATTAATCACAATTTTTTTCAAACAGAAAATGTAATTTACAACTGCATATTAAGAATAAAAATATAACAATTTTATTACAACCAACACAAAAAAATTTTAACTTTAAAAATCCAATATGCAAAAACCTTGAAAACCTGCTTTTTCACCACGGTTTCTATTGCATTATGTATATAATTATTTGGTCTATCATTAATTAGGATTAAATAAATTTTACCAACATAATATTTAAACCAAAGACAATAAAATTTGTCATTTGCCTCAACTTTGTTTTTGAGACTCACATAATTTATGCTAATCACCGATAAACGATGGGAAAACCCAAAGCAAAAGGAAGAATCATGTCTTATGATGTTGTGGTGATCGGTTCAGGCCCAGGCGGCTATGTTTGTGCATTTAAAGCTGCCCAATTAGGGCTTAAAACCGCAATGATTGAAAAGCGTAAAACATTTGGCGGCACATGCCTCAATGTTGGCTGTATTCCATCAAAAGCATTGCTTCATGCTTCAGAAGTATATGCCGAAGCCTCTCATGGCTATGATTCAATCGGTGTTAAAATTGGCAAGCCGGAATTTGATTTTGCCAAAATGATGGAATTCAAGCAAAGCGTTATTGATGCCAATACTAGCGGTGTTGCCTTTCTAGCTAAAAAGAACAAGGTTGATACTTTTATTGGCACTGGTAAAATTGTTGCTCAAGGCAAAATTGAAGTAACTGCTGAAGATGGCAGTGTTCAAACTGTTGAAACCAAAAACATCGTTATTGCAACTGGCTCTGATGTTGCAGGTATCCCTGGTGTTGAATTTGAATTTGATGAAAAAACCATCATTTCATCAACCGGTGCCTTGGCGCTAACCAAAGTTCCATCAACAATGATTGTCGTTGGTGCGGGTGTTATTGGTAGTGAACTTGGTTCAGTTTATGCGCGTCTTGGTACAAAAGTAACAATTGTTGAATATCTTGATAAAGCCCTTGGCGGCATGGATGGCGAAGTATCGCGCAACTTCCAAAGACTTATGGAAAAGCAAGGCATTACTTATAAGCTTGGCGCTAAAGTAACCGGTGTTGAAAATGGCTTCATGGGTGCAACGGTGCGTTATGAACCTGTAAGTGGCGGCGAAACCCAATCGCTTCATGGTGATGTTGTTTTGGTTGCAACTGGTCGTAAGCCTTACACAACTGGTCTTGGACTCGAAGAAGTTGGCGTTAAGCTTGACAATCGTGGCTGTGTTGAAATTGACAATCATTGGAAAACCAATATTGATGGCGTTTATGCTATTGGTGACGTGGTTAAAGGCCCAATGCTTGCCCATAAGGCTGAAGATGAAGGTGTTGCTGTCGCTGAAATTTTGGCTGGTCAAAAAGGCCATGTTAATTTTGATGTGATTCCGGGTGTTGTTTATACCCAGCCAGAAGTTGCGTCTGTTGGTAAAACGGAAGAAGAATTAAAAGCTGCTGGCATTGAATACAATGTCGGTAAATTTCCATTTACTGCTAATGGTCGTGCACGCTCGATGCAGCATACAGACGGTTTTGTAAAAATCCTAGCTTGCAAAAAGACCGACCGGGTTCTTGGTGGTCATATTCTTGGTTATGGTGCTGGTGAAATGATCCACGAAATTGCCGTGCTCATGGAATTTGGTGGCTCATCAGAAGATCTTGGCCGTACTTGCCACGCACATCCAACCATGTCGGAAGCAGTACGTGAAGCAGCGCTTGCTACATTTGCTAAGCCTTTGCATATGTAAATTTTAAAAATGCTTAAACAAAAGCCCCTTTGGTTTTGCCAAAGGGGCTTTTATTTTTAATAGGGATTTTTTACAAATAAGGAGTGGCTATCGGCACAATTTTACCTGAGTCAATAACGATAAACCCACCCATCAAATGCCCAATACAACCATAGTCTTGTATTTTTCAAACACCCCATTGCCCCAGAGCAAAAACTCTTCAGCAAAGTTTAAAAATTCTTTTCGCGTTTTTTCAAAATATAATTTTTGATAAAAACCATCATCCTCAAAACGATTGAGGCTAGCCATGACATCTATTATGCTTTTAGCGTTTCGCCAATCACTAACCACATCCTTCACTGCGGTGACGATGATCTCCCATTCCTCGTTATCAATTTTTGTTATGCCCCAATGGCAATAATTATCACGCACATTTTCAGCGATACATCTTTCAATAAACCCAAAGGCAGTTTCGTTTATGCATATTCCATCATCATAATAGAAATTCTCCATTTCATTTACATAGTCGACAATTCCTTGCTCAACGGGTACCAGCGGCATAGTTAAGCCACCTGTTAAGGACGAGCCGTAGTTGACTTCAAAATTAACTGCTTTTTTGTTAGACATTTTCTACCGTTTACGCATTTATGGATAAAGATTGCCGCCGCTAAATTTCATTTCTAGCTAATCATCGCCTCTCTTTTATGCATTTTTCATTAAAGCCAATTTGGGTTTTGGCACAACATGCAATTACCCAATATTTGATGAGCCAGCAATTTTAACAATATCAAATATCATTACAAATGCGGCAAAAGGGTGTATTGTAATTAAATGGGATATATGTAAAAAATTATGGTACTTTATAACGCAGTTTAACGGCTTTTAAGCCTATATTATAAAAGGGGTATTTCCTTGCGCAAAATTCGTAAAGCGGTTTTTCCTGTTGCCGGTCTTGGCACTCGTTTTCTTCCTGCAACGAAGACAGTGCCTAAAGAAATGCTGACTGTTGTTGATAAGCCCGTTATTCAATATGTGGTTGATGAAGCACGCGCCGCTGGTATTGAGCATTTGATTTTTGTTACCGGCCGTAATAAGGCGGTGATTGAGGATTATTTTGATGCGCAAGTTGAATTATACCAAAATCTTGAATCGCGTGGCAAAAAAGAAGAACTAAACCATTTGCAAGAGTTGCAACCTTTGCCGGGCACAACGTCTTTTACCCGCCAACAAGATCCCCTAGGTCTTGGTCATGCTGTATGGTGCGCGCGCGAACTTGTTGGCAATGAGCCATTTGCCCTTTTATTACCCGACATGATCATGCAATCTCAACAAGGTTGCCTATCTGAAATGGTGCGCCTTTATAATGAAACGGGTGGCAATATTATTGCGGTGCAAGAATGCGCTGCAGAAGAAGCCCATAAATACGGTATTGTTGGCAAAGGCAACAACATTGCCAATGGTTTTGAAATTACTGAAATGGTTGAAAAGCCAGCACCTGGTAGCGCCCCATCAAACTTATTTATTAATGGCCGTTATATTATTCAGCCTGAAATTTTTGATATTCTTGCCCACCAAGAACGCGGTTCAGGAAATGAAATCCAATTAACCGATGGTATGAAAAAGCTTGCAAAAAACCAAGAATTTTATGGCTATCACTTCCAAGGTAAAACCTTTGATTGCGGCTCAAAAGTTGGTTTTATTGAAGCCAATGTCGCCTTTGGTTTAGAACGTGATGACATGCGCAATAGGATTATAGGTCCGCTAACCGAATTATTGAATAATGCCCAAAAATCATAATTGTAAATCAGCCCTCTTGATTTACAATATATCGGCTTGATTTGTTAAAGTCAGGGTAGCTTTAATTTAGCTGCTTCCTGACTTTAATTTTTTAAATGGCGGCTATATTTAAATCGAAAAACTACAGCACTGAAAGCTGTTATCGATAATTTTATAGACGGCGATAGAAATTTAATTTATTTGATATTATCATGGAAAAAATTGCAGACACAACAAGCATCGACAAGCAATCTGTTATTCATTCTGCGCTCAAAACAGTGCAAAATGAAAAGGCTGGGCTTGAAGCGCTAGAGCAAGCTTTAAAAAATGGTCTTTCAGAGCCATTTTTAACCGCAGTACAAACTATTGCCGGCATAAATGGTCGCGTGGTTGTAACAGGACTTGGCAAAAGCGGCCACATTGGCGCAAAGATTGCAGCCACCCTTGCCTCAACTGGAACACCGGCATTTTTTGTTCATGCAGCAGAAGCCAATCACGGTGATCTTGGCATGATTGGCCGCAATGATGTCATTCTTGCGCTTTCTTGGTCTGGTGAAACAACAGAACTTAAAGGCATATTAAACCATTCACGTCGCTTTAAAATTCCGCTGATTGCATTGACCTCCGGTGAAGATTCAGCCCTTGGTCGGCAAGCTGATATTCTTTTGTTGCTACCAAAAGCTGAGGAAGCTTGTCCGCATGGCCTTGCGCCGACAACATCAACCGGTATGCAATTGGCGCTTGGCGATGCTTTGGCTGTGTCTCTACTTGAAGCACGACATTTTTCGGCAAGTGATTTCAAGATTTATCATCCAGGTGGTTCGCTTGGCGCAAGTTTAAGCTTTGTACGTGATATCATGCATAAAAATGACAGTATACCACTGGTAAAGTTGGGCACACCAATGCCGCTTGCTATGCAAGAGCTTGCGGCAAAGCATTTTGGCTGTGTTGCAGTTATTGATGATAATGGCAAACTCAGCGGTATCGTGACTGAGGGTGACCTTGCGCGCAACTGTAACCGCGACCTTTCACAATTAAAGGTTGATGATGTTATGACAAAATCACCGAAAACCGTAAATCCAGATGCGATTACTGCATCAGCAATGGCCTTACTTAATGAATATAAAATAAGCGCCTTATTGGTGGTGGAGAATGATAAACCGATTGGGATTTTACATTTCCACGATTTATTGCGCCTTGGCACATTGTAATTTGCCCAAAGACTTAATTCTTGTTTATTTAAACATTTTTTACATAAAACATAAAAATAGAGCTTTTAGGCAAACTTGAAAATGAGCCAAATGTTCTATTTTTTGTTTACCAATAAAAGCATATTGCCCAAAGCACAAAGAATAAGCACAAAAGCGGTAATAAAAAATACGGGCTCCATACCAAAATAGCCCCCAATATAGCCCCCCATTAACGGCCCTAAAACCTGCCCAACATATTGGCAAGAAACCGATAGACCTAGCACGGTTCCAAGCTTATCATCACTAATATTTTGCCGTAAACTAGCGGTAATGCATGGAATAAGTCCGCCTAAAGCAACACCTAAGAAAAAGCGTAAAATTGCAAGCTGCAAGGGTGAGGTAACAAAGGCCTGCGGAATAAGCAAAAGCCCCGCACAAAGCATCGCGATAATCAAAACCGGTTGATAGCCAACTTTATCGGCAAGGCCACCTAATCGTTTAGCTGATAATGCACTACCAAGGGCCGTCACCGACATAATAATACCAGCCCAAAAAGTCACGCCCTGTAAATGAGATTGTGGCAAATCACCAACATCAACAGTCATTAATTGTTGAACATAAAGAGTAATAATTGGCTCAATTGACATATTTGCAAACATCAATAACATTGCGGTGGTCAAAGCAATAATCACTGGTACAGTCATAACGCTACGCCAAGGTTTACTTTGCGCCTTATCTGGTACATCACGTTTTTGAAATAGGCTTTTATTTTCTCTTAACATGAATGTCGTTGCCAAAAAGGTAATAAATATAACCAAACCAACAACCCAAAAAGAGGCTCTGATGCCAATATAAATTGGTAAAATACCACCAATTAATGGCCCTAAGAAATTACCAGCCATAATACCTGATGAAACAAGGCCAATCGCCCATCCGGTTTGATCGCGCGGTGCTTGTGTTGCTGCTAAAATAGCTGCACCAGAGGCATAGCCGCCAGCAAGACCAGTTAAAAGCCGCAAGAAAAATAATTGCTCAATTGATGTTGCCATGCCCATTAAAGCAATGGAAATTGCCATGCCAAAGCTTGCCCTCACCAACATCAATTTGCGGCCATAAAGATCACCAAGCCGCCCCCAAAGTGGTGCGACAAGAGCTGCGGCAAAATAGGTTATGCCATAGGTAATACCTGACCATGATGCAATGGAAGATGGTTTATCAACACCAAGATCAGCAATATAGAGCGGCAATATTGGCAGCAGCAATGTCATACCGACAATGGTGGTAAAAGCACCAAGGGTGACGATAATAACATTGCTTTTCCAATAAGGGTCGGCTTGCGCGCTCATTTTTATCTCTATCTTGTTGTTGCCATGTCTTGATCGTTAAAAACTGCGATGCAGTTTTTGTAACATCTGCATTAGCAAATGTGCTGTGCCGCAAATATGATTTTTTCATTTTTACATGCAGGATAATATGACAGTTAATTTTCAAAAATCTTTTAATAGGCTTCATTGATAAGTCTATGGTTCATACATAAATATGTCATGAACTTCAAATAATTATAACTGATATGAATGTGGTTGTTTTAGCAGAGTTCCAATAAAACCATCAAGGGAGTTTTCATCATTTGGAGCAAATGGATAGCATATTTGACTTTTTAAAAATATTTTTGCTGATTGTAATTATTATTGCACTCGCGTCCATTCTTGCCGTCTATACTTATGGTCGCTTTGCTAAACAAGCACGCGGCGAACCCTCTTATGCTTTGCCTTTGGAAGAAAATGCAACCCAGATAGATCAATTGGTGCAAAAAATTGCCCATGAGCGTAATGGCCTTGGCGTAAGTTACAATGCCCTGTCGCTATTGATTAATAATCTTGATGCTTTTGCCGCCCGCGTTCTTGCAGCACGCATGGCAGAGCGCAGCCTTGATATGATGTATTATATTTGGGACGATGACGTAACGGGGCGGCTCTTGCTTAACGAAATTGTTGAAGCGGCAGATCGCGGTGTCAAAGTGCGGCTCATTCTGGATGATATTAATGCGCAAGGCCGTGATCGCGCTTATGTAGCTCTTGACCAACATCAAAATATCGAAATCCGCATGTTTAATCCTTCGCGTACCCGTCAAAATGGTTTGCAACGTGGATTAGAAATGGCCCTGCGCGCCTTAACTGTAACACGGCGTATGCATAATAAGGCTTTTATTGCCGATGGTCGCCTTGCCTTTGTTGGGGGACGCAATATTGGTGACGCCTATTTTGGTGCGGGGCAGAAGTCTAATTTTCGTGATCTTGATCTCATACTCATTGGACCAGAGGTACGCAATGCTGAAAGCATTTTTGATACATTCTGGAATAGCGAAGTGGTTTTGCCAATTCATGCCCTAACCCTACCGCGCACGCTTAAAAACCCTGATAAATGGAAAACAAAATTGCGGCTTTTCCGCAAATCGGCAAAGGCTCGCCCCTATCTTGATTATTTGCACCATCATTTGGGACTTCATCATTTTTTAGAAAAAAATGGTCGTCTCATTGCGGCTGATATGGTGAAAGTCATTTCAGACCCACCAGAAAAAGCCCTTAATAAAGGCGCAGATAATTGGCTTATGGAAATTTTAATGCCCTTTATCAATGAGGCAAGCACCAATTTACAAATAACATCGCCCTATTTTATTCCAGGTATTGCAGGCAGCGAGCATTTAACCAAAATTGCAGCTGATGGTTGTGATGTGCAAATTCTCACCAATTCCCTATCAGCAACCGATGTCGCTGTAGTGCATGGCGGCTATATGTGCTACCGCAAAAAACTATTAAAAGGCGGCGTTAAGCTTTATGAGTTAAAGGCCGATAGTGGTCATCACCATTTGCGGCTTTTTGGTTCAGGCCATGCAAGCTTACATACCAAAGCTTTTTTGATCGACCGTGAGCGTGGCTTTGTTGGCTCATTCAATTTTGATCCACGCTCGGCATCGCTTAACACCGAAATGGGCATTTTATTTGATTGCCGTGAAATCGCTATCATGATGGATCAACTTTTTTGCGAAGAAATCAATGATGATATGAGCTATGAAGTGATGCTTGATAAAAAAGACCGTTTAAATTGGCATGACATTGAAGATGATAAGCTTGAGATTTATAAACACGACCCCAAAACATCAATTTGGCGGCGACTTTTTGTGCAGCTTATTAGTTGGCTGCCGATTGAATCGCAATTATAGTATTATAATTCTAATTTTGTCGACTTGCTTAAAATATCAAGCATCTGTGTTTGATTAATGCAACAGCCATTTTTTTTATCAAAGTGCGCATTGTGAGCCGCTATTTCCTGTGATAAAATTCGCGCCATGAAACATTGGTATACTGCCGACCCGCATTTCGGCCATAAGAATATTCTTCATTATTGCGATCGCCCCTTTGAAAATACAGATGATATGGATGCCGCCTTGCTGCAAAATCTGCAAGACTGTGTCATGCAAGACGATCATCTTTGGATCATTGGCGATTTTTATTGCGGCAAAAAAAACAAAGATGCCGCATTATTAAATGCCCTTTTCAACTCTATTCCCGGGCAAAAACATCTCATCATTGGCAATCATGATCACAGCAGCGTCAAGCGCCTGCCATGGGCAAGTATTCATGATCTTTTTGAGCTGAGCGATGGTGAAACCAAATTAGTGCTTTGCCATTATCCACTTTTAAGCTGGAACGGCGACCACCATGGTAGCTTACATCTTTTTGGTCATGTCCATGATAAGTGGCAAGGCACCAATAAAAGCATCAATGTCGGTGTTGACTTATGGGATTATAAGCCAACAGATCTTGAAGCGATAAAGCAACGCACTAAAACCTTGCCGCCGTTAAAGCTTTGGGGCAAATAAGTCATTTTAGCGCGGTGGTGTGCCATTTTGGTTTAAGGCGTCACCTGCAAGATAAAGCGAGCCGCAAATCAAGATAAGGCTGCGTTTGCTTTCATCATTTATAGTTGCAATTTCCTGCAAAGCTTCATCAATCGAACCAGTTGCTGTTGCATCAAGCTTAGCAGCTTTTGCCATTGCAGCCAGATCCTTTGGATCAATACCCGCATCGGATGATTGCACCGGCACAGTAAAGACCATTGGCGATAGGCAAGCAAAATTTTCAAAATAGGATTGGCTATCCTTGGTGTTGATCATACCAGCAATGAGATAAAGCCGATCATATTGATTGCTCATAATTTTCTTTAATGCCGCAACCGTAACTGCGCCAGCTGCAGGATTATGACCGCCATCTATCCAAATATCGCAATTTTTTGCAGCATGATCGAGCAATGCACCTGATACTAATTTTTGCATTCGCCCCGGCCAATAAACATGACGTAAAGCGTTAGCAATTTGCTCATCTTGAATTGCAAAGCCGGCAACTTTTACCGCTTGAATAGCACTAGCCGCATTTTGAATTTGATAAGCACCATTTAATTGTGGCAATGGCAAATCAATCAAGCCTTGTTCATTTTGAAAAGCCATGCGCCCATGTTCTTCATAAGCGGTAAAATCTTGGCCAAAAATATAAGTCGGTGCGTGATTTTTTTGGGCAAGAGTAGTTAAAACATCTAAAGCCTCATCGCTTTGTTGCGCGCTAATCACCACCGGACAATTTTTCTTGATAATGCCAGCCTTTTCACCGGCAATGGCAGCAATTGTATCGCCCAAAAAGGCTTGATGGTCTAACGATATTGGCATGATCAGCGAGACGGCTGGGCTTGCGATGACATTAGTGGCATCAAAACGACCACCCAATCCCACTTCCAATATAATTGCGTCGGCAGGATGCTCGGCAAAAAGCAAAAAGGCAGCAGCAGTCAATATTTCAAAAACAGTAATCGCTGCACCGGCATTTGCCGTGTTAATACGCTGCAAAACATCGGCTAAAACGCCATCATCAACAAATTGGCTACTTGTTTTTTGACCATTTTGGCTAGCACGCGTATTTTGCGCAAGGCGATAACGCTCATGCCAATGGACAAGATGAGGAGACGTATGGACATGGACACCATAGCCGGCTTCTTCCAATAGCGATCTTAAATAGGCACTGGCAGAACCCTTGCCATTAGTGCCAGCAATATGGAAAATTGGCGGCAATTTATTTTGCGGTGAACCTAATTTTTCTAAAAGATCACTAATGCGCCCTAAAGACAAGTCAAAGCCTTTAGGGTGATGGCGCATAAATTCTTTGATAAGATCATCAGCCGTTTGACGCGTTGTCATATTTTATCTCTTAAGCAAGCAAAACTATAAATTTATAATGGTGAATAGAAGCCAAAATTTTCGCATTAGACATGGTTTGAAAACTGCAGATGCGCTAAACGGGCATAAAGACCCGACTTTTCAACCAGTTCTTCATGCTTTCCTTGTTCAACGATGTGACCATTTTCCATAACCATAATGCGATCAGCTTTTAAAACGGTCGCAAGGCGATGGGCAATGACCAATGTAGTGCGCCCTTCCATTAATTTTTCCAGTGCTTTTTGCACAAGCATTTCACTTTCTGCGTCAAGGGCTGAGGTTGCTTCATCTAGCAGTAATATTGGTGCATTACGCAAAATAGCACGCGCGATGGCAATGCGCTGCTTTTGCCCGCCTGACAAAGTAACACCGCGCTCGCCAACTTCAGTATCAAAACCATTGGGCAATTCATGAATAAAATCATAAGCATTGGCAGCTCGCGCTGCATTCTCAATCTCTGCCATACTGATATCAGGGCGGCCAAAGGCAATATTATCACGCATCGTACCATCAAAAATAGCAACATCTTGTGGAACATAAGCAATATGGTCGCGTATATCAGTAGGATCAGCTAGGGTAAGCTCTTGACCATTTATAAAAATCTTACCGCTTTGTGGATCATAAAAACGCAACAAAAGCGCAAAAATTGTGCTCTTACCAGACCCCGATGGCCCAACAAAGGCTACATTTTCACCCTGCTCCACTGCAAAACTCAAATGATGAGTGGCTTGGAAATCCGGTCTTGTTGGATAGGTAAAGGAAACATCATCAAAACGCACACTGTCGCCCATATCCTTAACAATGGCGCGCGCATTTTGTGGCTTGGTAATATCAGACTTTTCGTCCAATAATTCAGCAATACGTTCAGCCGCGCCCGTTGCTTGGGCAAGTTCGGCGCCAACTTCGGATAATTGCCCAAAGGAGCTTGCTGCAAAAACCGCATATAACACAAATTGACCTAAAGTGCCGCCGCTCATTTTGCCGGCAAGCACGTCATTAGAGCCAATCCATAAAACAGCAACGACGCTGCCAAAGACGAGAAAAATAGCAAATCCGGTTAAAAAAGCTCGTGATTGCACCGATTGGCGCGCCGCATTAAACGCCTTATCAACCAGTTTCTTAAATTGCGATGAAACAAAATTTTGCGCATTAAAAGCTTGTACTGTGCGGATTGCCGCAATTTGCTCACCCGCCAAAGCATTAGCCTCTGCTAGCCTATCCTGTGCTTTACGGGTTCGTACACGCACTTTACGGCCAAAAGCAATAAGCGGAATAACAATGATGGGAATGGTGATTAATACCAGTGTTGATAATTTCGGGCTAGTGATAATCATCATAATCACGGCGCCCACCGCCATAATAATATTGCGCAAGGCGACAGACACGCTAGCACCCACAGCGGATTTTATTTGGGTTGTATCGGCTGAAAGGCGCGAGACGATCTCACCAGAATGAGAGCGATCATAAAAACCCGGCGACAAATCAACCACATGAGAAAAAACATCACTACGTAAATGATTGACGACTTTTTCACCAAGGGTAATAACAAAATAATAACGCGCTGCAGAGGCAAGACCTAAAATGGCTGCTAAGGCTAGCATCATGACAAAATAGGAATTAATCATTTCGCCGCTGCTATCGGAAAAACCGTGATCCAGCATACGACGAATGGCAATAGGTAATGCCAACATAACAAGAGCTGCAACAATTAATGAAATAAGTGCGCCCAAACAAATGCCGCGATTGCGCTTGATATAGGGGAAAAGTACCTTTAACGGTCGCGTCTTTTTACCATTTTTTTGGTTTTTACTGTTTTTTTCATCTTTTTTGCCGCGAAATAATGCCATTTTACTTTGTGCCCTTGTTATCGTCGTCATGCTGATGTATAGGCAGAATCTGATTTTTGAAAGCCTGTAATGTTAGATAGGTTTTCTTTAGCAAAAGATTAGTTGGTTCGCACCCCTCAAATTGGGATTAGCGGAATAAAGTTCAGGAAACGATAATGAAAGCTGACATTCATCCAAATTATCATGCCATCAAGGTTGTTATGACCAATGGTACAGAATACATGACCCGTTCAACATGGGGCAAAGAAGGCGATACTCTTAACCTTGATATCGATCCAAATTCTCATCCAGCTTGGACTGGTGGATCACAGGGTCTTGTTGACCGTGGTGGCCGCGTATCCAAGTTCAAGAATCGTTTTGGCAATCTTGGTATTTAAGCCTTTGGCGGATTTTTCAATTAAGTTACTGATATTTAATTGAAATATTTCCCTTTCTAATTCTTCTTTTGTGTTTTATTTTTAAAATATAATAAGGATATTTTAGACAATTTAAAAAAGCCGCGCATTGCGCGGCTTTTTAATTATTATTTCGCATAATAAAATTTAAAAATTAGCTCAGTGTAAAATACAGGGCATAATTATAGGGATAAGTTTAAATAAATCGTGGTATATTTTATGTTATTTATCCACATAAAACATGAAAAAAGCAACTTTATTTTTAAGACGATTTTTTAAACATCCTCCAATAAGTCAAAATGAGGTTTGGATAAATCATGGTAAAGCTCAATAAGCCAGTATTACTAGCCCGAATCGGTGCAGCCCATGGCATTAAAGGCGAAGTGCGTATAAAAAGCTTTACAAGTGACCCACTTGCCTTGGGTGATTATGGGACACTTTATGATGCTAATGGCAACAATATCAAAATTTTGTCCCTGCGCCCGCAAAAAGATATGTTGGTTGCAAGACTTGCCGGTATTGATAGCCGTGAAAAGGCCGAAGGTCTTAATGGCAAAGAAATCTTTGTTGAGCGCGATCAGTTACCTGCAGACCTTGAGGAAGATGAATTTTATCTTGAGGATCTCATCGGTCTTGCAGTCCATGATCTTGACAATACGCCAATTGGTAAAGTGCGAAGCCTATATAATTTTGGTGCCGGCGATCTTATTGAAATGAGTGATAAAACCGGTAAGCTCGTCTTTATTCCTTTTACTCAAGCAGCGATTCCAACTATTGATATTGCTGGCGGTAAAATCATTATAGACCCCGTTCTTGCCGGATTGGTGAGCGAAAAAGAAGATGAATTTACCGATGCAGAACTTGCAGAGGCACAAAAATTAGCCAATAGCTCACTTGTTAAAAACTAACCTTCAATAGCGGATCATTTGTTATGGCCTTTAATGCGCATATTTTAACGCTTTATCCTGAAATGTTTCCGGGCTTTCTTGGTCAATCATTAGCCGGCAAAGCATTGCAGCAGGAAATTTGGTCGTGCAACCCAATACAGATTCGTGATTTTGCAACAGGCCGTCACCGTAATGTTGATGATACGCCATCGGGCGGTGGCGCAGGCATGGTAATGAAAGCGGATGTTTTAGCAAGTGCGATTGATTCGACCCCTGCCCATTTGCCGCGTTTTTTAATGAGCCCACGCGGCAAACCATTTAATCAAGCCATGGCGCATGAAATTGCCTCCCTTGATGGCGCAACCTTTATTTGCGGCCGCTTTGAAGGTGTTGACCAAAGGGTCATCGATCAGAGAAATTTACAAGAAATATCAATTGGTGATTATATATTATCGGGTGGTGAAACCGCAGCTTTGGTTATTCTTGACGCAATTATCAGGCTTTTACCCGGTGTTATGGGCAATATGGAATCAGCAAGTGTTGAAAGCTTTGAAGCCGATCTTCTTGAGCATCCCCATTATACCAGACCACAAGAGTTTGAAGGCATTGCCATTCCTGATGTTTTAACCTCTGGTAATCATAAGGCGATCAATGCTTGGCGCCAACAGCAGGCCGAAAATATTACCCGAGAGCGGCGACCTGACCTTTGGGATAAATATTGTAAAAATACGAGTAAAGCTTGATTTATCACCTTTGCTAGTGTAAGGGCTACTCACAAGTTTTAGAAATCTATTTTCTAGATCCTTAAAATCAATAACGAGATTATCCGCTCCTGCCAATTGGCATAGTTTGAAGATAAATATTTATCAAACAAGTGTTTGGGCGTTCTGGCTTGTTGAGAAGAACAAGAAGGTCTTACATTATGACAAATATTATTGCTCAGATCGAAGCTGAACAATGTGCAAAGATTGAAGCAAAGCGCGTTTTGCCTGCTTTCCAACCTGGTGACACAGTTCGCGTTCTCGTACGTATTACTGAAGGTACACGTACCCGCGTACAGGCTTATGAAGGCGTTTGTATCGCTCGTAAAGGCGGCGGCTTGCAAGAAACATTTACCGTTCGCAAAATCTCTTTTGGTGAAGGCGTTGAACGTGTATTCCCAGTTTATTCTCCACTTGTTGAAGGTGTTGAAGTTGTTCGCCGCGGTAAAGTTCGTCGTGCGAAGCTTTACTACTTGCGCGGCCTAACTGGTAAGGCTGCTCGTATTGTTGAGAAAAAAGACAATCGCAATAAAAAAGCTGCAAAATAAGCTTTTATAAAGCTGAAATAAATTAAAAAGCCGGATAGTTTCTATCCGGCTTTTTTATTGGTTGATTATAAACTGTCGAAGAATATTAAACAGATTAAGCGAAGCGCCGTGCACCAAATACGCAGCCAATAACACCAATGGACACAACAACCATCATTATATCAACATGTTCATGCAAGATAACTGCTGATAATATCATGCCCATAAAGGGCTGCAATAATTGCAATTGACCAATTTTGGCAATACCGCCTTCAGCCAGTCCCTTATACCAAAAGAAAAAGCCGATAAACATTGAAAATAGGCTAACATAGGCAAGGGCAAGCCAACCATTCATCGAAATGGCACTAAAATCACTAGGGCGAAATACAATGCTTAGAACAATCATTAATGGCAATGATATAATCAAAGCATAAGAGATAACCAAGGGGCCACCAAGGCGGCGAGACAATTTAGCCCCTTCCGCATAGCCAAGGCCGGCTGAAATAATCGCGAGGAGCATAAAAATATCGCCCATCGGCGCGGCTGAAAAACCTTGTAATAATGAGTAAGCAACAATGCACAAACTACCAATAATCGCAAACAGCCAAAATATTGACTTGGGCCGCTCGCCTGCGCGCAATACCGCAAAAATTGCCGTCATCAACGGCATGAGAGCGGTAAAAACTAAAGAATGTGCGGACGTTGTATATTGGAGTGCAAGGGCTGAAAATAAAGGAAAGCCTACAACAATGCCAAGAGCGGTCAAAATAAGACTAAAGACATCACTTCTTTGTGGTAGTTTAGCTTTAAGCAAATAAACCACTAAAATTGCACAAATACCGGCAATGGTGGCACGCGCCGTGGTTAAAAAAT
This sequence comes from Bartonella sp. HY761, assembly GCF_026743145.1. NCBI lineage: Bacteria > Pseudomonadati > Pseudomonadota > Alphaproteobacteria > Hyphomicrobiales > Bartonellaceae > Bartonella > Bartonella sp. HY761. The sequence continues at coordinate 101,439 of NZ_CP104887.1, read as the reverse complement.
AGGGATTCATATCCAAAACACCAATGCGAGTGGCAGGCAAGGACCCTGCAAAAATAGCCACCCCTAAAAAGCCGCTTAAATAACCATTGGACTTCTTAGCTTTTGTAACTGTTGAACCAACATTGGTAATATGAAGTGAAGCTTCAGACATTTTCTTGCCCTTATAAATTTTATGATTTGCAATTCGCTGATGAAAATTTGCCATTTTAACAAAATATCAGCGTTATTTTCTTTGTTTTTAGTCACTATTGCGCAAAATCACTAGATACAGTACAGTACAATTTAATTAAACTGTACCGTTAAAAATATAAGTACAGTTATAAAAGATAGATCACTGAACCACAGGAAAAGGCTAGCGACGAATGAGTGTCATGGCAAATATGGTTGATAAACAAAAAACAGCGCCAATAACACGGGTTGAATTTGTGATGGCTGAGATCCGAGAGCGTATCGCGACCCGCCATTTAGCCGCAGGTGAGCGTTTGCCCTCTATCCGTGGTTTTGCAGAAAAAATGGGCGTTTCCAAATCAACCGTGGTTGAAGCTTATGAGCGGCTTTGTAATGAAGGTATTATACGCGCCAAAAAAGGTGCGGGATTTTTCGTATCTGGACATAATGAGCCGCTTGACCTTGCACAGATGGGGCCGCAGCTTGATCGTATGATTGATCCCCTATGGGTATCACGCCAGTCGCTTGAAAGTGGTACAGAATTCTTAAAACCAGGATGCGGTTGGCTGCCAAGTCACTGGTTAGCCGAAGAAATTCTAGCTAAACCCTTACGCCAAATTGCTCGCGCCAAATCAACCGCTATGACTGATTATGGACCAGCACAAGGTCATATTGGTTTGCGCACACAAATTGCTCGCCGTTTAACCGATTATGGTATTGAGGCGTCGCCCGACATGATTTTACTAACTGATTGCGCGACGGGATCACTGGATTTGCTGTGCCGGTTACTTTTAGAACCGGGTGATACGGTTCTTGTCGATGATCCATGCTATTTTAATTTTCTAGCCACCTTACGCGCCCACCGCGTAAAAACATTTGGTGTTCCCTATTTAAGTGATGGTCCTGATGAAACAGTTTTTGCCCAACTGGTGAGTGATCATAGCCCTAAATTATATATTACCAATTCTGCTATGCATAATCCAACCGGAGCGATTTTGTCACCGCTCAAAGCCCATCGCATTTTAAAGATCATTGAAAACAATCATATGATGGTCATTGAAGATGACGTTTTTGCCGATTTTGAATATGAACCGGCGCCGCGTTTTTCAGCCTTTGATGGCTTAAAACAAGTCGCATTAACCGGAAGTTTTTCTAAAACTATTTCGGCATCAATGCGCTGTGGTTATATTGTTGCACCCAAAGATTGGATGAGCAAATTATCGGATTTGCGTATTGCAACGGCCATGGGCGGTATTAATTTTGCCGGTGAAGTCATTTATCAAATATTAAAAGATGGCAGTTATCGCCGCCATTGCGATAATTTACGCGGCAATCTTGCCCGTCTTACTTCGCGACTATTACCGCGCTTTGAAAATATGGGCTTTAAAATTGCCATTAAACCGCAAGCAGGCATATTTATCTGGGCGCAATTACCCAATGGTCTTGATAGTGCCGATCTTGCTCAAGATGCTTTAAAGCAAAATATCATCCTTGCCCCCGGCAATGTATTTTCACTATCACAAACAAAATCTGATTTCATGCGCTTTAATATTGCCCAAAGCGATGACGAAAAAATTACGCACTATTTGCAAAGCTGGTTGCATAAAAATGGGCATAAGCAATAAGGGAATCATTTATCTATTGAGCATCTGGATAAGTTAGATTTAAACGGCTAAACTTTCGTGCATTTTGATGGTAAAACATTTTTTGACGAAAAATTATCGTTTAGCAGTAGAGTTTGCGTGAAGAGACTTGCGTTCATCCAAAAAAGGTATAAATCATTAGACCAATTCCAAAACAAAGCGGACATTTTGATTTATTTATGCTAGATTAGATCAAATGCATAATAAGCATGTAAAATACTGGTAACTTAAAAAAGCTGGAGAGCGAGATGGATCTACGACCTGATCTTTACCAACACCCTAAATTAATTACTGTTTTTGGTGGTTCGGGTTTTGTTGGGCGACATGTGGTTGAAGCTCTTACCAAGCGTGGCTATCGTGTGCGCGTTGCGGTACGCCGCCCAGAACAAGCCTATTATATGTTGCAAATTGGTGAAGTCGGCCAAACCCAAATGCTTAAAACCAATGTGCGCATTCGTGAATCGGTTGCTCGTGCTTTGATTGATGCTGATGCAGCTATTTTTCTGCCGGGCGTTATGTTTAATGCTGGCAAAAATAACTTTGACAATGTTCAACTTGCTGGTGCAAAAAATGTAGCCGAACTTGCTCAAAGTGCTGGTATTCCACTCATTCATTTATCAGCTTTAACAGGTAATGCGCCGCAATCATTAGATTATGTACGCACAAAGTATGAGGGCGAGAAAGCCGTTCACGAAGCGCATCGCGATGCAATTATCTTGCGCCCATCGGTTATTTTTGGGCCTGAAGATAATTTCTTCAATAAATTTGCTGATATGGCTCGCTTTTCGCCGTTCTTGCCTATTTTTGGGGGCGGCATGAATAAAATGCAACCAGTCTATGTTGGTGATGTTGCTGAAATGATTGCTCGCAGCATTGATGGTCAAATTGAAACGGGCAAAACCTATGAATTAGGTGGCCCAGAAGTCATGACGTTCCGCCAAATCATTCAAGAAGCCCTGCATGTTATTCGCCGCAAGCGTTTGCTTCTTTCAATCCCCTATAGTCTTGGCATATTAATGGGCGGTGTTTTTGGCTTGCTTGCAAAAATTCCGCTTATGCCTAAAATTGCAACGGCAGATCAAATCAAAATGTTGAAATTTGATAATATTGTTTCAAGTGAAGCAATAGCAGAAGGCCGCACCTTAGAAGGCGTGGGCATTAAACCACGCGCCATTGAAGCGATTTTAACCAGCTATTTATGGCGTTATCGGATTCATGGCCAGTTTTCTAAAGTGACCGCCCGCTAGACATTTTTATGTGCACTTTTACTATAAAAGGGAAAGGTTTATAACCTTTCCCTTTTTGCTTTTACAAATGAAATTTTACGCTTAACTATAACGGCAGGGTTATATTATCAATTGAATTAGTCATTTTACTTAAAATCTAATCTGCGTTTTAATGAAATATTAGAAATAATTCAAAATATCAAAAAGGGGCCTCAAAGTGCTGGTTGATGATCTGGTTAAAGATACAGAAATAGCCGCATTTTTTACCAAAAAGGCTGAAATTGCCGCAATGGTAAAGGTGGAATTTTCCCTTGCCACGGCGCAGGAACATTATGCGCTTATCACGAAGGAAGCCTTGGCAGTCATTGATGATGCTTGCCAAACGTTTAGCCCAGATTTAAATGGCTTTGCGGCTGCCATGGCAAAAGACGGCGTTGCTGTACCTGAATTATTGCGGCAATTGCGCCAAAATATCGCGCCGCAATTTCAAAAATTTTTGCATCTTGGCGCAACCAGCCAAGATATTATAGATACTGGCTTGATGCTGCGTCTAAGCAATATTTTGGATATTTTTGAACAGCGCATTAAAACCTTAATTGCATTGCTTGCTGATATGCAAATCCAACAGGGCGCAACGCCGCTTATGGCGCATACCCGCATGCAGGTGGCTTTGCCGTTTACGGCTTTTGACAAAATCCAGCAATGGAAGGCGCTATTGCAAGATATTTGCGCTGATTTTGGTTTTTATCGACAAAAAATCCTGCGTTTGCAGCTTGCAGGCCCAATTGGTAATGGCAAGAGCTTTGATGGCAATGTTTCGCAGATTGCTAATTTTATGGCGAAAGATTTAGGGTTGAGCTTGCCTCACTCATGGCAAAGCGACCGTAAACCGATTATTGACGCGGGTCATTTTTTAAGTCTTATCAGTGGTGCCCTTGGTAAAATTGGTCAAGATATCACTTTGCTTGCCCAAAATGAGGTGGGGGAACTCGTTTTACAAGGCGGCGGCGCGTCGTCTGCCATGGCTCATAAACATAACCCAATTGCGGCTGAAACCTTGGTGGCTATTGGACGCTTTAATGCAGGGCTTATGGGGGCGCTTCATCAATCGATGATACATGAAAATGAACGCTCTGGCGCTGCTTGGACATTAGAATGGTTGGTTTTACCACAAATATGCCAAGCAAGCGGTGCAGCGCTATTATTAGCAGCGGAGGTATTAAATGGAGCAAAGTTTATCAATACAGTAAAGTCATAATATCATTTGGGAGGAAAAATGAAAACGCAAGTTGCCATTATTGGCGCAGGTCCTGCAGGTCTTTTGCTTGGGCAATTATTGCACAAGCAAGGCATTGATACTTTAATTATTGAGCGCAAGTCGCCGCAATATGTGCTATCTCGCATCAGGGCCGGCATTTTGGAAGATGGCACAAGAAAACTTCTGCATGAAGCTGGCGCAGGTATTCGCATGGAGTTGGAGGGCCATGTGCATTTTGGTGTTGAGCTTGCCTATGATAATGATGTGCATCGGATTGACTTTAGCGAAGCAGTGCATAGCTCGGTTATGGTTTATGGCCAAACTGAAGTCACCCAAGATTTAATGAAAGAACGAAAAAATTGCGGTGCGCCTAGCATTTATGAAGCTGATGATGTCGTCATTGAAAATTATCAGGGCGAGAATTGTCGCATTAGTTTTAAAAAGGACGGCGTCACCCATCAGGTTGAAGCCGATTTTATTGCAGGTTGCGATGGTTTTCACGGTGTTAGCCGACGCACTGTACAAGAAAAAATAGTTGAATATGAACGGCTATATCCCTTTGGCTGGCTTGGATTATTGGTTGATGAGCCACCAATTGCTGAAGAATTGATTTATTCCAATAGCAAGCGTGGCTTTGCTCTTTGTTCGCAGCGCTCCCTCACAAGAAGCCGCTATTATTTGCAAGTTGCCTTAACCGATCATGTTGAGGATTGGACTGATGCTGCTTTTTATGATGAATTGCGCCAGCGCATACCACAAAAATATGCGGATAGGTTGCAAGGCGGCAAAAGCCTTGAAAAAAGTATCGCGCCCTTACGTTCTTTTGTTGCTGAACCTTTACGCTTTGACCGGCTATTTCTTGCCGGTGATGCCGGCCATATTGTACCTCCAACCGGAGCTAAGGGCTTGAATCTTGCCGCAAGCGATGTACGCTATTTATGGCAGGCTTTCACTGAATATTATATTGAAAAATCCAATGCTGGTATTAATGATTATTCAAAAAAAGCTTTGGCACGCATTTGGAAAGCTGAACGTTTTTCTTGGGCAACAACCATAATGATGCATCGTTTTCATGAATCGAGTGCCTTTGACCAAAAAATGCAACGCACCGAGTTTGATTATCTTGTGTCTTCAAAAGCGGCACAAAAGGCGTTTGCCGAAAATTATACAGGTTTACAAAGTTTAGATTGAATGAAATGCTTGTGAGAGCCAAGCAAGAAAATTCAAACAAATAATATGGCAAGTAATGAGGATCAATTACTGAAAATAAAAAAATAAAAAATTGGGAGGAAACATGAAACGCTATTTTACTGCATTACTGGCAGGCCTTGGTCTTATGGCGGGAACGGCTTATGCTGAAACGATTAAGATTGGTATTATCGGACCATTTTCTGGGCCTTTTGCGTTGCAAGGTAAAAATTTTAAAGCAGGTATTGATACTTACATTGCTGAGCATGGCAATAAGATCGGTGATGATACAATTGAAATTATCTATCGTGATGTGCCAAGTGCTGATCCAGCCAAATCAAAATCGCTTGCGCAAGAATTAATTGTGCGCGAAAAAATCCAATATATTGGCGGTTTTTTCTTTACCCCCGATGCCATGGCTGTCACCCCCTTGTTAAAACAGGGCAATGTACCCATGGTCATTATGAATGCCGCAACTTCCAGCATAACCACCCAAAGCCCCTATGTGGTGCGCACATCTTTTACCTTGCCGCAAGTGGTAACACCGCTTGGCCAAGTGGTGATGAATAAAGGCGCGAAGAAAATCATTACAGTTGTAAGTGATTATGGCCCCGGTATTGATGCAGAAAAAGCCTTTATCACCGCTTATCAAAAGGCAGGTGGCGAGGTTGTTTCGTCCTTGCGCATGCCGCTTGCTACCAATGATTTTAGTCCAATTATGCAACGCATCAAGGATTCAGGAGCCGATGGTGCCTTTGCCTTTTTACCTGCTGGTCCAACCACTCTTGGCTTTATGAAAGCCTATGCCGATAATGGTTTGAAGAATGCTAATATTGCGCTCTTTGCCCCCGGTGATTTGACGCAAGAAAGTGATCTACCTGCCTTAGGTGCAAGTGCACTTGGTATGTTTACCACTTTTCATTATGCAATTTCCCATGATTCACCGGAAAATAAACGCTTTGTTGACGGTGCACAAAAAGCAATTGGCAACCCTCAAGAATTATCTTTCACGGCTGTTGGCGCCTATGATGGTATGCATGTCATTTATAAAATGATTGAAGCGACCAATGGCAAAAAAGATGCTCAAAAGGCGGTTGATGCGGTAAAAGGCATGGCATGGATAAGCCCACGAGGGCCTGTGTCAATTGATCCTAATTCTCGCCATATTACCCAAAATATTTATCTGCGCGAAATTGCCAAGGATGATGCAGGACAGTTTTACAACAAAGAAATCGAAACCTTTGAAAAGCAGGGTGACCCCGGCTTGGAGCAGAATTAGAGAGTTTTTTGAAAAGTGTGAAGCGGTTTTCGAATAAAAACGCGGTGTAAACAATGGATTAGAGCGCCGATCTGATCCAATCAGATCGGCGCTCTACTTGTAAAGAAACAGTTTCATCATCAGTTAGAGCACGCTTACTTAAAAATGCTAAAATGGCTTGCTCTTATATTTTGTTGTGCGTGTAAAACGACTTTTATCATATAATCCATAAGGGGAAAGATGTGTTGCAAACAATAGCAAGCATCGGTGTTGATGCATTTGCCTATGGAACGGTTTTATTTATCATTTCCATTGGCCTATCACTCACTATGGGCTTAATGCGTGTGGTTAATCTTGCCCATGGTGCTTTTGCCATGATTGGCGGCTATCTTGCCGCCTATGGGGTCAGCGAACTCCATTTAAACTATTTTGCGGCAATGGCATTAGCGATTTTTGTGACAATTTTGATTGCTATTCCGCTTGAGCGTTTTTTATACCGCAGAATTTATGGTGCGCCTGAACTCACCCAAGTGTTAATGACCATTGGCATCACCTTTGTGATTATCGGTATCACCAATTATCTGGCTGGCCCGACATTAAAAACCATTGCCATACCAGAATTTTTGCAAGGTTCGGTTGATATTGGGTTTCGCGTCATTGCTGCCCAGCGACTATTTGTTATTGCCTCTGGCATGATTATTGCCCTTAGTTTGTGGTTGTTAATTGAGCGTACGCGTTTTGGCATTAAGCTGCGTGCGGCGGTGGACAATGCCAATATGGCACAAATCTTAGGCATTAAAACCCAAACTATTTATACTTTAAGCTTTGCCCTTGCCATTGGTCTTGCTGCTTTTGGTGGCATTATTGGTGCGGAATTATTGCCGCTTAACCCCTATTATGCCATGCGCTATATGGTGACGTTTTTAGTGGTGGTGTCTATTGGCGGTGCTGGATCGATACCGGGAGCTTTGATTGCCTGTCTTTTACTTGGCGCGATTGATACAACTGGCCGCTATATTGTACCTGAATATGGCGAATTTTTCTTCTATCTTGCGGTGATTATCATTGTCATGTGTTTTCCGCGTGGTCTTGTTGGAAGGATGAAAAGATGAGCGATCATAGATCAAAAGATATCCCATCGCCAATAATGCACGAGGCTAAGATATCTCGCTATAAAGTGCCAAAACGCTTAGATTTTGCAACCCCAATCGCTCTTATTCTTATCCTTAGCATAGGCCTTATTGGTTTTTATGTCTTTCCTGACAATCTTGCATTATTGACCCGCATCATATCCATTGCACTATTGGTTTTATCGCTTGATCTTATTACTGGCTATTGCGGTATTGCAACTCTAGGCCAAGCAGCTTTGTTTGGCACCGGCGCTTATGCTGCCGGCATTGCTAGCGCCCATTTTGGTATTTATGATCCCATTTTAATGACCCTTATTGGCCTTATTGCTGGCGCATGCGCTGGACTTATATCGGGTGCAATTATTCTTCGCGCCCATGGGCTTGCCCAACTCGTACTCTCTATCGCGGTGGTGCAATTATTTCATGAAATTGCCAATAAAGCATCGCAATGGACGGGCGGCAGTGATGGGCTTGGCGGCATTAGTGTTGATCCGCTTTTGGGTATTTTCGAATTTGATCTTTGGGGGCAAACAGCGTATTTATATGGCTTATTTTTGCTTGTCCTCGTTGTTTTTATACTTATTTTCATTGTGCGCTCGCCCTTTGGGTTATTATGTCAAGCCATCAAGCAAGATCCTGTAAGGGTTGAGGCTATGGGTGCATCCATCCGCTCCAATCAATTACGCATGTATATTATAGCGGGCAGCGTTGCTGGCATTGGCGGCGCTTTAAATGCTATTTCAACGCAAGTGGTTGGTCTTGATAGTTTAAGCTTTACTCTATCGGCAGAATCCTTGGTCATGTTGGTGGTTGGTGGTACCGGCTCTCTTTATGGGGCACTTATCGGCGCGGTTACATTTTTATGGTTTGAACATATCGTCTCGGCTGCCAATCCCTTTTATTGGCTTACTATCATTGGCGCAGTGTTGATTGCTGTGGTGCTTTTTGCCCCGCAAGGACTTTACGGAAGCTTGCAACAAATCTTAAAATTGGTGAGGTTAAAAAAATCATGACAGCGATTTTTGAGGTTTCTGGTCTTTTAAAAAACTTTGGCGGATTAGCCGTTACCAATAATGTCTCACTGTCCATGCAAAAGGGTGACCGCCTTGCCCTTATCGGCCCTAATGGTGCAGGTAAAACAACTTTGGTCAATTTGGTAACTGGCCATTTAAAACCAAGCGCTGGTGCGGTTATTTTGGCTGGCGAAGATATTACCAATGCTAAAATTACTAATCGAGTACGTAAAGGCTTGGTGCGGAGCTTTCAGGTAACGCGATTATTTAAAGATATGACACCAGAACAGCATATTGCTCTTGCGCTTATGCAGCATGAAGGCAAAACCAGTCGCATCTTTGGTAATTATCGCTCAATGTCGCATATAATGGACGAAACCTATGCAATTCTTGCCAAGCTACGCCTTGATAGTCTTGCTTTACAAAAGGTTGCGTTTCTTGCCTATGGTCAACAACGTTTGCTTGAAATTGCCATTAGCCTTGCTATGCATCCCAAGGTTTTACTGTTGGACGAGCCTGCCGCTGGCGTGCCGCAAAGCGAAACGGGTTTAATTGAAGATGCGCTTGCAAGCCTGCCCGATGATCTTGCGGTTTTAATGATCGAGCATGATATGGATCTGGTTTTTCGCTTTGCAAGCCGCGTTATTGTTTTGGCAGCAGGCAGCGTTATTTTTGATGGATCGCCGCAAGATGTCATTCAAGATAGCCATGTGCGAACCGCTTATTTAGGGAGTTATGCACAATGACCGCCTTATCTTTAAACGTTAATGGGCTGAATAGTGGCTATGGACAAACCCGTATCATTGAAAATGTGAGTTTTGAAGTGGCCAGCGGCTCGCGCCTTGCCATTCTTGGTCGCAATGGTGTTGGCAAAACAACACTTTTTGCAAGCCTTGCCGGTTTTACCCGCCATTATAGTGGCACAATAAAATTAGGGAACAGAGATATTAGCAAAATTAGCCCAAGTGAGCGTGCACTGGCTGGACTTGGGCTTGTGCCGCAAACTCGAGATATTTTTCCAACGCTAACCGTTGAGGAAAATTTGATTGCTGGCCTTAAACAACGGCCAAAAACCGCAATCGAAGAAGCCTATGCGCTTTTCCCAAGATTGAAAGAACGGCGTAATAATATGGGTGGGCAATTATCGGGCGGCGAACAACAAATGCTATCAACCGCAAGAACTATTTTGGGCAAACCAAAACTATTATTGCTGGATGAACCGCTTGAAGGCTTAGCGCCAGTTATTTGCGATGAATTAATGACGGCATTTAAAAAAATGGCGCAAAGTAATGATATGAGCATTTTGCTGGTTGAGCAAAGGATTGAACCAGCATTAGAATTTGCCGATCATTTACTGATTTTAGAGCGCGGCCAAATTGCTTTTAAAGGCACGCCGCAAGATTTGAAGCAAGATCCCACCATTATCGAAACCTTGCTTGGCGTTGGTGGTTTGCATTAGAGCGTCAATAAGCACCGTTATTTTTTAAAAAGCCAAATAAAAAGCCCATTGATTGCAATTTGATTATGATTGTAATCAATGGGCTTTTTTGAAAAAATATTAAATGGCACAGACCCTATGGCATGCCTAAAGCATCTTTATAAAGCTGAAGCATTGCTTCTTCTTCCTGACGCTCATTTTCTTCCTTTTTGCGCAAACGAATAATTGCCCGCACTGCCTTGGTATCAAAACCAGAACCTTTACATTCGGCATAAACATCTTTGATATCATCGCTGATGGTTTTCTTTTCTTCTTCAAGGCGTTCAATACGCTCGATAAAGGAACGAAGCTGACCAACAGCTACCGCTTGTGTTTCATCTAAAATATCACTCACGAGACTCTCCACATTGGTGAATTTCAACATAATAATCTTGCGCTAAAAAAGCACAGGAAACTTTTTATAAAGTTAATCAATCAAAGCTATGTCGATTAAATACACAGCAAATTTTCATTGCCTCATCAAAGCTTTTATCAGAAGCTGACTATTGGCAGCATTGTTAAAGCATGGTCGATTGTAGCCGCTTTGATAATGCTCAAATTTGGTTTCCTATTAGCCAAAATGCTGGCATTTGTAAAATTTTAAACGCTAAAAACTGTCATATTAAGGCTTATGCACATTTTTGAAAAATCTAACCTAGTTTATTTAATAGGCACGCGTACCAAAATGCTGGACTTCATGCATTTCTTTGCGACTATTTAAATCAATAAGCATTAGTGCTAATCGCTCCGCCCAAGCGTCAACGCCTGCTTCATCAACGATAAGGTCTTGGCGAATCTCAATCAAAATATGGGCATAGCCATTTTTTGTGCCATTTTTATAAAGCGTATCATTAATTAATGCGCCATCATAAGGTTCATTATCACCAACAACAAGATCACCTTCCTGACGCAGCATATCAAGAAGCGGCAGGGCTGCCCGCCCATCCTTATCCCATAATAAGCCAATATGCCATGGACGACTTTGACCGCGCCAATTGGGGGTAAAGGAATGAAGCGATACAATAAATGGCGCTGTTTGGCTTTCAGTGGCAATGGCGGATAATTCATGGACAATAGCGTCATGATAAGGGCGATAAAATTGATTAATGCGCTTTTGTCGCTCTTCTTCGCTTAACGGATAATTGCCAGCAATGGTCGTACCATCTGATAATTGCATGATAAGGGTTGGATCATCCTCACCGCGATTGGGGTCAATCAAGAGTCGCGAAAAACCGCTCATTAAAGCTGGAACGCCAAGTTTTTTCTGCAAAACTTTTAAAAGTGGCTCCACACCAATATCATAAGCAATGTGACGCTCAAATTCTGATTTTGGCAGACCAAGTGCGCCATATTCATCGGGTAGATCACGTCTTGCATGATCGCCTAATAAAAGCATGGCCTTCGAGCGATCAGCTTCTATTTTATGAAAGGGTGAAAAGCTCATTCTTATTCCTGCTTGTTTATTCCCAATTGTCAAAAACTGTGATGACAGTGATAGAATCTATGAAAGATTTTTATAAATAATTTCCGTCACATATTGCAAATAGTCTTCAGGGTCATGCAATTCATCTTCATGAACAAGCACTTTACCGCGCACCGAAATGCCAGCCTCATGAATGGTTTCACGGCTACCCGAAACAAGATGATGCCACCATTCAAGATCCTTACCATCGCTAATCAAGCGATAGGCGCAATTATCAGGCAGCCATTTTACCGTTTCAATAATTTCTTGGGTTAGCTGGATACAATCAGGTACAATAGATTTTCGGCTTGGATAATTATTGCAAAGGCAGGTTTGGCCATTTAATAGCTTGCAGCCAACGCTGCTATTATAAATATCACCGCTGTCTTCATCTTCAAGCTTATGCATGCAACACCGCCCGCAACCATCACAAAGCGATTCCCATTCGGCCTTGGTCATTTGGTTGAGAGTTTTATATTGCCAAAAAGGTATTTCTGTAGTGCTGTGTTTCATAAAACAACCGATGCAAAATAAAATTATGCAATAATATATAGGTAGGGCATGGCAAAAAAATAAGCCTATTAGGCCTTTTATTCATGCTCATCATGCTATTTACAACAAATATAATGTTGCAATAAGCATTTTATTAAAAGCCAAAAAGCAATTGATAATAAGGCTAATTCTGTCCCATTAAAACTAAAATGGCCCACTCAAAGAGCAGGCCATGATAATTAAAATGCTTGCTGGTCTAACCAATATCTAAATGATATTGACCAGCCACACAATTAACCCTGACGGGCTTTAAAGCGTGGTGCAGTCTTATTAATGATGTAAATACGACCCTTGCGGCGAACCATACGGTTGTCGCGGTGACGGGCCATAAGCGCTTTAAGCGAATTCTTAATCTTCATATCAATCACCGTTTTTTGCAACCCGTCGCCGGGCATAACACAAAAGCCCCAATAGGGGACTCTTAAAATCTGCTGTCTGATAAACTGTAAAGTGCCTATTTGTCAAGCCTTTCCCCGTAAAGATTTTGTTTTTACGAGGCATTTGCTTTAATAAACAGCATTTTTGCCGATAATACAAATTTGCTCATACCGTTTTAACCCTCGTTGGTTGCTGTTGAGAATCAATTCAATGATTTAGCAATCAAGAGAGCCGCCTAATGACTTAAGACATTGGCTTTAGAAATTTGGGCAAGCTCGTTTCAAATATCAAGAAACAAGCCGCGTAAAATGCCCCATTTTGCGCCCTTCACGAACTTCGCTTTTACCATAAAGGTTAATTAAAACATCCGGCTCACTCAATAATTGTGGAAGACGCTCTACATCATTGCCAATAAGGTTTTCCATCACACAATCGCTATGGCGCTTTGGGTCGCCTAACGGCAAGCCAGCAATGGCGCGGATATGTTGCTCAAACTGCGATATGACGCAGGCAGCCTCGGTCCAGTGGCCGGAATTATGAACACGCGGTGCAAATTCATTGGCAATCAAACGACCATCCGCCAACACAAAAAACTCAACCGCTATAACGCCAACATAATTTAGCGCATGGAGCAAAGTCTCAACATATTGGCGGGCTTGATTGGCTGTGTCATCAGAAATAATCGCCGGAATAGTAGAACGGCGTAAAATGCCATCGTTATGACGATTTTCAGGAATGTCGAAAAATGCCACCTTGCCATCTTGCGAACGCGCCGCAACGACTGAAATTTCGCGGCTAAAATCAACAAAACCTTCAAAAATGGCCGGTTGATTACCAATATCTGCCAAAGCGCTCTCAGCTTCTTTTTCATCTTCACTGGAGATCCGTACTTGCCCCTTACCGTCATAACCAAAACGGCGGGTTTTTAAAATGCCCTTTCCCCCGCAAGCAGCAATTGCCGCCAAAAGTGAAGAAAGATCATCGACAGGGCGCCAAGGTGCAGTAGTGATTGCACATTCATTGAGATATTTTTTTTCCAAAAACCGATCTTGAGCAATTTCAAGCGCAGCTGGGTGCGGTGCTATGGTATGATTTTGCGCCAATTTATCAATGGCTGCCACCGGAACATTTTCAAATTCATAAGTAATGATATCGCATAATTCACCAAGACGATTTAATTCAACTTCATCATCAAAGGAGCCAATAATCACATCATTGGCACATTGCGCTGCAGGGCAATCGCTTTGTGGATCAAGAATAATGGTTTTGAAACCAAGGCGCGCTGCTGCCATTGCTAACATGCGCCCAAGTTGTCCACCGCCAATAATACCAATAGTGTCGCCGAGTTGTAGTTTTTTCATCCTCACACCTCATCTACCGGAAATTCAGCAACGCTGGCGGTTTGACTGGCACGCCAAACATCAAGACGGTTAGCAAGATCCTCATCATAAACTGCCAGCATAGCAGCACATAAAAGTGCTGCATTTACGGCGCCAGCCTTACCAATAGCAAGAGTACCAACTGGAATGCCAGCAGGCATTTGCACGATCGATAAAAGCGAATCTTGTCCTGACAATGCTTTTGACTGCACTGGCACACCAAAAACCGGTAAGGGGGTGATTGCTGCTGTCATGCCGGGCAAATGCGCAGCACCGCCAGCACCAGCAATAACCGCTTTAAAGCCCGCCCCCTTTGCGCCCTTGGCAAAAGAAACCAGACGATCTGGTGTGCGATGGGCGGATACAATGCGGGCCTCATAGGAAATATCAAGCGCGTCAAGCGTATCGGCTGCGTGGCGCATTGTATCCCAATCTGATTGGCTACCCATGATAATGGCAATATCTGCATTGACCTCTGACATCGACAATTTCCTCTTTATGCGTTGTTAGGGATGGAATAAGCAAGAAGTTTAAAGTTGGGTTGCAATCTATTTAATTGCATCATGCAATAATATCAGGAATGATCTGGTCTTCCAGTTTTTGCAATTGATCCTTAATTGCCAATTTCTTCTTTTTTATACGTTGGATTTGCAGCGGATCGCAACCTTGTGCGCTCATCGCATTTATTGCAGCATCAAAATCAGCATGATCTTGTTTTAAACGGGCAACAGCGAGCTTCACTTCAACTTGTTCTTGTTCAGAGGCCATTTTTTTCCTGCTTTTTAAAAGCGACTGTTAAAGGTGGCATTACTTAAATTTCAATTAAATGATAGCCAATAAGCATTTTTCGCAATAACCGGTCACCATGTTTTCGCGCGCATGTTAGCACAATTTTACAGGCAATCAAAACATGCTTTTAGCAATCAAGGCAATATTTGCAAAAAAAGATAAATAAATAAATTTTAATGCACATCCCCCTTGATCAAAATTTAAAAATCCATAAATCTAAAGGGTAAGCAATAATTATTTATTGCAACATAGTATTTAAAGAGTTCAACAAAATGGAGGTACTATAATGACCATATCTGCACATCTTGAAGCATTAGAAAAAAAACATGATGCTTTAGAGGCTGAAATTAAGACAGCTAGTAATGCTCCATCCGTTGATGACCTTGTGGTCGCTGATTTAAAGCGCAAAAAACTCTTAATCAAAGATGAAATTGAAGCTCTGCGCAGTGAAGCTTAAAACATTTTTATCAATAAATCGAAATTATTTCTGATAATATAAATATTTGAGCGCCCTTGGTTTAATACGATCAAAGAAGCGCTCTTATTTTATAGTTCAAAATATATGAACATTATTAGTTATAGATAATATTTAGCGCATCTAATTGTTTTCGGGCGGCATCAGCTTCTATATAGGTTTCCATTAAATGCATCATTTTACCCGATGATAAGCCTTCAAAACCCAAAGCGGTTACGGCGACTCTATAGATTGATTTATCAAATAAAGTTCCTGTTATTTTTGGTTTTTTCTCCAAAAAACGTTGTTTATCTTCAAGTGTTTTTGCAATCTTAAATTCTATAATGTGTGACATGAAACTAAAGGTTGTCATATTAAGGTTTACGAGTAAATTCCAAGGAATAAATTTATTGCCCCTTGGCAAAATAAAACCTTCAGGGGTTAAGGTAATAACCGGCTTACCCTTACCCAACATATTTCTAAAACCTTTAAATAAAACAACGATACTTATAAGAAAAAGAAATATAGAAAAGCCAGCAAAGCCATATTTAGCGTTATCCTCAAGAGGTTCATCTATATAAAACATAATTATAAATATTCCAATTGAAATGGTTAGAAAAATAAGGCCTGAAAATATAGCGATAATTGGAACAATAACACGCCCGTGCCGAATAGGACGCACTTCATTTGCTTGGCGTGCAATATTCTTTAAAGCTATAATTTCTTGTAGCGTAAAGTCATTTTCTTCCAAATCACGGTTTTGCATAGGATAGGTTTCCAATTTATAAAAAAGATATTTATATAAAATATTTTAATATATGCAATTGGATTGTATATGTTTACTCAAATTTTATTTATAATTACTCTATAATAATATGTATTTCATGCTAAACCTAAAATCAATTAAGTTATAATCAAACCAATACTCATTCCTGCTCATTTTTCTAAAATATCACAAAGTACAATCACAAGGTGCTACCAATTAATTACGATGAGAATGCCTATCGGCAGCGTATGATATAACTTATTGATGATTAACAAGTAATATTTCATCTCAAAATCGTTATCTTATAAAGATGATCATCTACAAAAAACACGAAATCCTAATTTTTAGGCGGATTAAATACTTTTTGGATTTTTGTATCAGGCTCCTGATCTATGAAATCGCTTATTTGTTGCAATTTTTTAGGGTGCTGTGCAATCCATCGCTGATAGGCCTTTATATTATTAAGCAGCTTATTTTTATTTTCCTTTGATAAAGCAAGCTGTGTTAAATTATAATCTAATAAAAGGCCGCCGCCATTACCCTGCGGTTGAATGGCAACACCAATTGTGTGTTCTTCATCCAAAAAAATAGGCTCTTGGCGCCTTTTTATGAGAGTAAAAGGCCCAGCATTTCGTGCTTTATATGTTAAAGCCAAATCTAAAGAATTGGGGACGATTTTCAATACATCACTGTAACCATCGCGCTTTAAACCATAAAGGTAATAAAATGTGCCACGCCAATGTTTAACACGTCTATCAATTTTGACCGCACAAATATGTACCTTATTTCGCGTAAGCCGATGATAACAAAACCGACACCAGACACTTGCCCCCCACAAGCCAAGTAACGCCATGCTACCCATAAATATATAAATGGCCAGAAAAGCAACTAAACGTGTTTTTAATGTATCAATGCCAACTTGAATCGTAATTTTATTAGGATCATTGACACTTCTTACAACAGCAGATTTTCCGCGTAGGGCAAAATCATCAGGAATTAGAAAATCATATAAAGTAAATGGGTAGCCATCAAATTTACCTTTACTCTTCTCTACTAAAATTCCATCTTTTTCAAAGCTAAAACCACATTCAATAAGATGATAATTACCCTCCCAACATCTATAATTGGCCTGTAATTCCGGAACGACCTCATAATTTTGTGAAATTACCCAATCTGTCCAAATATGCTTGAGAGGAAGATAACTGGCAAAGACAATAGTAAATAAAAAACCGCCACCAAAAAAAACAGTCCAAAATATTGCTATGCCGGTGAAAAACCAAGTGCCAAGATATTTTAAACGAATTTCTTTCACCGGTAGCTCTATATCTAAACTATTATCTTGTAGCTCACTCATCAGTTTGTCGCTTTTCAAAATACAGTTACTTAATAACCCAAAATATATATGCTGCACAAAATATATTAATACTTATTAATCTTTAGGTGGATTAAATACTTTTTGGATTTTTGTCTCTGGTTCCTGATCTATGAAATCGCTTATTTGTCGCAATTTTTTAGGGTGCTGTGCAATCCATTGCTGATAGGCTTTTATATTATTAAGCAGCTTATTTTTATTTTCCTTTGATAAAGCAAGCTGTGTTAAATTATAATCTAATAAAAGGCCGCCGCCATTACCCTGCGGTTGAATGGCAACACCAATTGTGTGTTCTTCATTCAAAAAAATAGGCTCTTGGCGCCTTTTTATGAGAGTAAAAGGCCCAGCATTTCGTGCTTTATATGTTAAAGCCAGAGCTAAAGAATTGGGTACAATTGTCAAAACATCGCTGTAACCATCGCGCTTTAAACCATAAAGGTAATAAAATGTACCGCCCCAACGTTTATCAACCCTATCAATTTTGACCGCACAAATATGTACCTTATTTCGCGTAAGCCGATGATAACAAAACCGGCACCAGACACTTGCCCCCCACAAGCCAAGTAAAGCCATGCTACCCATAAAAATAAAAATGGCCATAACAGCGGCTAAACGTGTTTTTAACGTATCAATGCCAACTTGAATCGTAATTTTATTAGGATCATTGACACTTCTTACAACAGCAGATTTGCCCTGTAGGGCAAAATTATCAGGAGTTAGAAAATCATATAAAGTAAATGGATAATAATCAAATTTACCTTTATACTTCTCTACTAAAATTCCATCTTTTTCAAAGCTAAAACCACATTTAATAAGATGATAATTACTTTGCCTACATCCATAATCAGCCTGTAATTCCGGAACGACCTCATAATTTTGAGAAATGACCCAATCTGTCCAAATATGCTTGAGAGGAAGATACCCACTAAATACGACAATAGCTAAAAAAGTCCCGCCAAAAAATACAGTCCAAAATATTGCTATGCCGGTAAAAAACCAAGTACCGGGATATTTCAAACGAATTTCTTTAACCGGTAGCTCTATATCTAAACTATTATCTTGTAGCTCACTCATCAGTTCGTCGCTTTTATATTCTAACTATTTATTGCCCCAATATATAAGATAACTTAAAGTCACTCATTGTTTAGGTGGGTTATAGATTTTATCCTGCTCAGTTTCTGGCATATTTTCAATATAAGCATCAAATTTCTGCAATTCTTCAGGGTGCTGGGCAATCCACGTCTGATAGGTTTTAATGTTGGTCTGTAATTTTGCTTTATCCTGTTTGGATAAAGCAAGCCGCGTTAGATTATGGTCAAGAAAAAACCCACCACCCGCTTGCTTGGCTTCAATAGCTAACCCAAATTTTTGTTCTTTACTTAAAAAAATGGGTTTTTGACTTTTTCTTATCGGATTATTCGATAACTGCGTGCGTAGTGGCTTTGTAAAAACCCAAGTGTTAGGTGTCGGGTTTATTTTTAAAGCCTCAAGCACTTCAGCTTTTGTCAAACCATAATATGAGTAAACTCTACCAAGCCATCTATCGTGATATCCAACAATTTTGACGACTTTTAATCGGACATCATTAGGCACACTGCGCCAATATAAAACCCGCCACCAAATATATAGCCCCCAAAGGAAAACAGATAATATTATACCCCAAACAAGTTTTTGACCTAGAAAAGTTAAAAACCTTATTTTTATAGTCTCAACACCAAAAATAAAAGATACTTTAGTTGGGTCATTAACACTTTTTATCATTGGTGAATCGCCGGATAAAAAAAGGTTATCGGGAGTTAAAAATTGATACCAACTATAAGGATTATGTTCTCTGCGGTAATTTAATTTTTGTTCATTGCGCTGACCTAAATTAAATATCACACTACAATTTTTTATGTCACCTGCATTACCGACATCATCCCAACATTGATATCTAGCATAGCTATCTGGAATTATTTCGTAATTCTGCGAAACACGCCAATCATTCCATAAGCGTTTAATGCCAGCGTAACTACCCTCAAAAATTAAAAACCATATTGCTAACGCAGTAAAAAGCGTCCAAAAAGACAATACTAATATAATGATCCAATTCGTTGCGTATTTTAACCTAATTCTCTTTTTAGGTAACTCTATATCAACAGTATTATTTTGTATTTCACTCATTGCAACTGTCACCCTAATTACTATAGATATTTATCGAGTTTTTGGTTTGGCGTCGATAGCTGCACTTATTTGTTGCAATTTTTCAGGATGTTGAGCCAGCCATTGTTGATAGGCTTTAATATTGGTAATGAGCTTTTCCTTGTCTTTCTTTGATAAAACAAGATAGGTCAAATTATAATCCAGCAGATAGCCGCTACCAGCTTGCTGCGCTTCAATGGCAACGCCAATAGTCCGCTCTTTATCTAAAAATATAGGCTCTAACCCGCTGCGCAATTGCGTTGCAGCCAAGGCGTGCCGCATAGGGTTTGGCATAACAATCGTAACCGATGAAGGCACGTATCGAAAGCTCATTTCGGCAATAGAAGGGCTTAAACCAAAAAAATAGTAAACTTTCCCTTTACCCTTAGCCACATAAATAGAAGCAATTTTTACAGCTTTAAGCTGCACATTATTAGGAAAGCGTCGCCAATAATAAATGTCCCACCATACATAAAGCCCATAAAAACAAACCGCTACAAATGTAAGCTGGAACAATTTTGTAAATATTAAATTTAAAAGTCGTATTTTTATTGTTTCAATACCAAATAAAAAACTGGTTCTGCTTGGATCATCCACACTGCGCACCATAGGTGACAAGCCATTTAATACTAAGTCATCGGGCGTTAAAAAACTGTGCCAACTATAAGGATACTGTTCAACTCTAAAATTTAATTCTTCTTTTTCAAAACGATTATTGACATTGAATGTTACTTCACAATTATAATAATTTAACGACTTCTTATGTTCATAACAGCTATATTGGGCATCTCTATTTGGAATGACTTCATAAGTGTTTGAAATAACCCAATCATTCCATAAACGCTTTATTGGATAATAACTACCTATCAAAACAGGCCCTATAAAAAAAAGAGAAAAAAGCAAAGTCCAAAAAGTTAAAACCAGTATAAGTCCCAAATTACTCAGATAGGTAAACCGTATTTTTTTTACCGGTAGTTCAATATCCAAACTATTACCTTGTAGTTCACTTATTACTTTGCCGCCCTTGCTTTTTAAGCATTTATCTATTTTTTGGCTTTGCGTCGATTGCCTCACTTAATTGTTGCAATTTTTCAGGGTGCTGTGCAATCCATTGTTGATAGGCTTTAATATTGGTAATGAGCTTTTCCTTGTCCTTTTTTGATAAAACAAGATAGGTCAAATTATAATCCAGCAGATAGCCGCTACCAGCTTGCTGCGCTTCAATGGCAACACCAATGGTTTGTTCTTTATCTAAAAATATAGGCTCTAACCCGTTACGCAATTGGGTTGCAGCCAAGGCATGCCGCATAGGGTTTGGCATAACAATCGTAACCGATGAAGGCAAATATCTTATACCGCTAGCAGCAATAGATGGGCTTAAGCCAAAAAAGTGGTAAACTTTTCCCTTACCTTCAGCCACATAAATCGAAGCAATTTTGACAGCTTTAAGCTGCACATTATTGGGAAATCGCCGCCAATAGTAAATTTTCCACCATATATAAAGCCCATAAAACCATACGGCTATAAATGTAAATTGAAACGCTTTTGTTATCAACAGACTTAAAAAACGTATTTTTACTGTTTCAATACCAAATAAAAAACTGGTTCTACTTGGACTATCAACACTGCGAACCATTGGAGATAAGCCATGTAATTCTAAATTATCCGGCAATAGAAAAACATACCAACTATAAGGGTACTCTTCATGGAAGTAATTTAATTTTTCTTCCTTATAACCCTCACCAGCATTAAATGTAACTTTACAATTTATATATTCAGGCGTTCCACCATAATTGTAACATTCATATCTAGCATAAGCATCTGGAATAAATTCATAATTTTTGGAAATAACCCAATCATTCCATAAGCGTTTTATTGGATGAATCGAACTAACTCCAAGAACAAAAAAAGTAAAAAGCGTCCAAAACAAAGTCCAAAAAGTTAAAACAAGTATAATTCCTAAATTGCTTCGATAGGTGAGCCGAATTTTTTTAACCGGCAATTCTATATCTAAACTATTGTCTTTTAGCTCACTCATTACTTTGCCGCCCTTGCTTTTTAAGCATTTATCTATTTTTTGGCTTTGCGTCGATTGCCTCACTTAATTGTTGCAATTTTTCAGGGTGTTGTGCAATCCATTGCTGATAGGCTTTAATATTTGCAACAAGTTTTTGTTTGTCTTGTGGCGATAGTTTTAGCCAAGTTAAATCATGATCAAGTATGTAACCGCCACCTGCTTGCTTTGCTTCAATCGCAACAGCAATTGTTTGCTCTTTATCTAAATAGAAGGGCTGTTTATCTTTTTTAAAAGAAGTAAATGAAGTATTAAAAGCAGCACGATTTATTAAAATACCAGTTGAAGAGGAGGGTAAAGTCCGCATATTCATAGCAAGTATTGATGGGCTTAAGCCATAATAATGATATAATATTTCTTTTCGTCTGTTCTGCGTTACGTCAACAACTTTTACTGCTTTTAAACATACATCATTGGCAACACTGCGCCAATAATATATACGCCAGTAAAAATACAAGCCGAAAAACCAAGCAACGAGAATCAAAAATAGTAAGTATTTGCCAAGCAAGAAAGCTTAATAAACGTATTTTAATCGTCTCAACGCCAAAAAGAAACGTTGTTCTATTGAGGTTATAAACACTACGGATCATTGGTGATTGTCCCTCTAAAACCAAATCATCCGGTGTTAAAAAATTAAACCAGCTATAAGGATAATTCTCAAACCTAATATTGAGCTTTTGTTTAAGTGAGTAAATATTTACATAATATGTAACGCCGCAAGTTGTGTATCTTGGACCCCCTCCGTTATCCCAACAAGAATAATCAGCATAAGCATTAGGAATGGTTTCATAATTTCTAGAAACAACCCAATCATTCCATAAGTGTTTCATAGGGTGATAATTAGCCCACAAAAGCCCTATAACAAACATTAACAAAAAAAACAACGTCCAAGGTAAAACGGCTAAAACAATACCCCAATTGGTAAGATAAACCAGTTGAATTCTTTTTGCGGGTAACTCTATAGGTAAAATATTCCCTTGTATTTCACTCATTGACCATCACCCTTATTTTGATTTTTTGAATCGTTTAAGCGGCAAGCTTTCCGATAATATGGTCAAGCAAAATGCGTCCCTTTTCGCTAGCGCGTAAGCGGTTATTGCCAACCATTTCAATAAGGCCATATTCTTGTAATTCAGCCATCACCTTATTATCAAGCGGCTTTCCGCGCAAGGTTTCAAGCGAATGGATATCTAGCCCCTCATAAAGGCGAAGCCCCATAAGCAGCATTTCATCGGCTTGATTATCTTTGGTTAAATATTCTTCCTCAATAATACCGTGGCCTTTTTCTTCAACCAAATCGCACCATTTTTCTGGCAGTTTTTCGGTTATTGTAACCGTGCGCTTATCACCTTCAATAAAACGACCATGCGCACCAGGGCCAATGCCTAAATATTGCTGATAGCGCCAATAAAGTAAATTATGCTGCGATTCAGCTCCCGGCACCGCATGATTGGATATTTCATAAGCGGGCAAACCACGCTTGGCCGTGACATTTTGGGTAATGTCATAAAGCAATGCCGCATCTTCAGGCTCTGGCAGTTTTAATTTTCCTGCTTCATAAAGGCGCTGAAAGGCAGTGCCTTCTTCAATAGTTAATTGATAAAGCGATAAATGATCGGCAGCAAGGTCAATTGCTTGATTTAACTCACTCTCCCATGATTGCGGTGTTTGATTGGGACGAGCATAGATAAGGTCAAAAGACAGGCGCGGAAAAATATCACGCGCGAGGCCAATTGCATAAATGGCTTGTTTAACATCATGAATACGACCAAGACGTTTTAGCTCTGCATCATCAAGCGCTTGCACACCAAGCGATAAACGGTTAACCCCAGCGCTTTTATAAGCACGGAAACGATCTGCCTCGACACTTGAGGGATTGGCTTCCATCGTAATTTCTGCGCCATTTTCAATTGTCCAATGGCGGGCAACTTCATTTAATAAATGGGCAACGGTTTGCGGCTCCATTAAGGATGGCGTGCCGCCACCAAGAAAAATACTGGTAATGATTTTATGGCCAATACGCTCGCGCAATATTGCCATTTCACGCGAAAAAGCCGCACGAAAGCGCGGCTCATCAATACCGCGCATCCGTACATGGCTATTAAAATCGCAATAGGGGCATTTGGCCGCGCAAAACGGCCAATGGATATAAATGCCAAAAGGCTCACGCATTAATCTTCCAGCATATTTTCAGCAAAAAGCTTAAAGGCACGGGCGCGGTGTGATAGCGCTTCACTATCACCCTTTTTCCAACCGTGTTTTTGGGTGGCCGACATTTCACCAAAAGTGGTATCAAAACCTTCGGGCTGAAAAATTGGATCATAGCCAAAACCTTGATCACCGCGCGGTGGCCAAACAATTATGCCTTCAATTTCCCCACGGAAATATTCAGCATGACCATCAGGCCAAGCAAGGCAAAGTACACTAACAAAGCGGCCATGACGCTGCTCATCACGCACTGCGCTTTTTTCTTGCAAGGCAGTTTCCACCTTTTGCATAGCATTAGCAAAATCACGGCTACCATCGGCTTGAATAGCCCAATCAGCCGTATAAACACCCGGCTCTTTATTAAGGCTATCAACTTCTAAACCAGAATCATCCGACAAGGCTGGCAAGCCAGTTGCTTTTGCGGCAGCAAATGCTTTGATATAGGCATTTTGCTCAAAAGTAGTGCCTGTCTCAACAGGCTCAGGCAAACCAAGCTCACCGGCTGATTTGGTATGAAAGCCAAATGGGCCAATAAGCTCGGCAATTTCCTTTACCTTGCCCGCATTATGCGTGGCAACAATAATGTCTTTTGTATCTAATGTACGCATTTTTAAGCCACACATTTTTAAACTTTAGCAATTGCCTGTTTTTGCAATTCAACCAATTGGTTGATGCCATTACGGGCAAGCTTTAAAAGACTGTCGAACTGGTCTTGTGAGAAAGGCTCACCTTCAGCAGTGCCTTGAATTTCAACAATACCGCCCTTGCCAGTCATAACAAAATTGGCATCTGTTCCAGCAGTTGAATCTTCATTATAATCAAGATCAATCATTGGCTCGCCGCCAATAATACCACAGCTAATCGCCGCAACATGATCTTTCAATACGCGCTCAACGCGAACGATCTGGCGTTTTTCCATCAAAGCAAAACAATCATAAAGTGCGATAAAGCCACCAGTAATAGCAGCGGTACGAGTGCCGCCATCAGCCTGCAATACATCGCAATCAACGGTAATTTGCATTTCACCCAAGGCTTGCAAATCAACAACAGCGCGCAATGAGCGGCCAATAAGACGCTGAATTTCAAGCGTGCGACCACCTTGCTTACCTGATGACGCTTCACGGCGCATACGGTCGTTGGTTGAACGTGGCAACATGCCATATTCAGCTGTTATCCAACCTTTACCTGTATTGCGCATCCAACCAGGAACGCGCTCTTCCAAGCTTGCCGTACATAAAACATGGGTATCGCCAAATTTAACCAAACATGAGCCTTCAGCGTGCTTATTGACCCCCCGTTCAAAAGAAATTGGTCGCATTTGATCATTGGAACGGTTGGAATGACGCATGTAAAAGGCCTTTCTAATTTTATGCCACGAAAGATATTAAAAGATGCAATTCTTAAGAACTTGATCTTTCAACGGGCACAGGGACAATATAAGATGTAGCTGCTTTCATAAAATACCAAAAGCAGATTTTCACGTTTAAACTATTAGACTTTGAAATTAAATAAACAAATACGTATTTTGATTTTTTTTTCAATTTTTATCATGAATTGACTATATTGGTGTGGACAATTGTAATCGTTTGCTTTTGCTTTTTATAAATACATGACTCTATCAATAATTTATAATTATTGATCCTATATTTTAAAATAGCTATATATAAAGCAATGTATTTATGCGCTGCTTTTAACCGCGCTTAAAGCGAACAAAAAGGTTTTAGGTTTAATATCATGTCATCGGTTTTTGATACAATGGGATTGGGTGAAATGGATGAGCGCTCTCGCGAGATTTTTCGCCGCATTGTTGAAAGCTATTTAACCGATGGCGAACCGGTAGGCTCACGTAATTTATCCCGCAATTTAACATCGTCTTTATCGCCTGCTACTATTCGCAATGTTATGAGCGATTTGGAACAATCGGGTCTTATTTATGCGCCGCATATTTCCGCCGGTCGCATGCCAACCGAACTTGGCTTACGTTTTTTTGTTGATGCTTTTATGGAAGTTGGTGATTTACCGGCTAATGAACGCAAACAGATTGAAGAGCAAGTGCATGCTGCGGGTTCCAGCCAGTCAGTTGAACAATTTTTAACCGAGGCAAGCCAAGTACTTTCTGGTTTATCGCGCGGTGCGGGGCTTGTTTTAGCAACTAAATCCGATGGATCATTAAAGCATATTGAATTTGTGCGCCTTGATCCGCGCCGCGCTTTAGTTGTACTGGTTAATCAAAATGGCGAAGTTGAAAACCGTATTGTAGAATTGCCAGAAGGCGTTACCCATTCACAATTAGCGGAAGCCAGTAATTACCTTAATGCCCACATTAAGGGACGAAGCTTAAACGAAGTGCGTGATGATATTGCCCGTGAACGTGATGAAACACGTGCCAATCTCGATACGCTTTCCCAACAATTGGTCGATAATGGCCTTGCCGTTTGGGGCGGCGTCAGTGCTGATATGCCAGCGCGCCTTATTGTGCGCGGCCGCGCAAATTTATTAGAAGATATTCACGCCAAGGAAGATATCGAGCGTTTACGCAATTTGTTTGATGATTTGGAAACCCGCGATGGCATGGTGCAATTGCTTGACCTTGCCGAGGAAGCATCGGGCGTGCGTATTTTTATCGGCTCTGAAAATAAATTATTTTCCCTATCAGGTTCATCGGTGGTGGTTGCGCCTTTTCGTGATAGCAATGAAAAGGTCATTGGTGCTTTAGGCGTTATTGGCCCAACACGACTTAATTATGCGCGTATCGTGCCGATGGTTGATTATACTGCACAACTTGTCTCACGCTTATTGCGTTAAGTTAGCCAACAAAAACAATTAGCGGCAGGACATATTAATTTGAACGAAATGGTATGAGTAAATTTTTGTAAGAACCTAAGGATTAAATGCAAGAAGAGCCGCCGAGACGAAAATTTTCAAGGGGCTGTTTTTTTCTAGAAGGTGCAACCTTTTGCATTGATGCAAATAGCGCCCTTGCGCAACAAGCGAGGAATAACCACCATGGGGCAGGCGGTTGCGATTAATCTTGGGGCCAATAATTAAACGATGATTAGACAGATGTTTTGCAATCACATTCAGATTACAACCCCAAATATGCAAATACTGAATTTGTGATCTTTCTTCACCCCCCATGCGAATAAGATGTCATGACAACACTCTGGGTCGGTAAAGTGAGCAATACCATATTGCTCAGGAGTATTGTACTTCAACTTGGAACTCGCCTTTTTCATTAAGAACTTTATCGTTATAATAGAAACTTTAGACAATCTGAAAATACTTTTGATAAATAGCAATATCACTATCAAAAACTAAAAATAGTTTAAATTCAGATAGATCTGATTGTAATTAATTTTCAATCGTCAATATATTATTTACAAAAGCTAATATCAAACCCCTTACAAAACAGCATTATCCTCCTGTCCTTCTTGACATATTTCTACTTTCCTTATAATTGTAATTTTGTAAAGTTAAGAAAGTTTATACGTATGGAGGTGCGATACCTGCTTTGCAAATCTCACTTTCAAAAGCCATATTGGGAGATAGGTTATGAATCGGAGAACAATACTTAAATTACTCACCAGCATCACACTTGCTGGCATTATCGGCACTTCCTCAGTAGCACTGGCATCAGAAACAAAAACCATGGTTGTTGTTGTCAAAGAAGCCGGCATTCCGTGGTTTAATATTTTGAACCAAGGCCTACAAGAAGGCGGGAAGGAATTTAATATCCATGCCTCAATGGTTGGACCTGCACAGGCTGATCCTGCCCAACAGGTCAAATTAATTGATGATTTGGTTGCTAAAAAAGTTGATGTTATCGGTCTTATACCCCTTGATGTAAATGTGACCGCTCAAGCAATCCAACGCGCGCGTGATGCTGGTATTGCTGTTATTACCCAAGAAGGTGACACACAAAAAAACAAAACTTGGGATCTTGAATTGATGAGCGCCAAGTCATTTGGTGAAGCGCAAATGAAGGCCCTTGCCCGCGAAATGGGTGAAGAAGGTGAGTATGTTGTTTATGTAGGCACTCTCACCACAACCGGCCATAATCAATGGGCTGACGCAGCTATTGCTTATCAAAAAGCGAATTATCCTAAAATGAAGTTGGCAGCAGATAGGTTTCCCGGCGCTGATCGCATTGATGAAGCCGCTAAAGTTACCCAAGCCGTTATCCAAACCTATCCAAATTTAAAAGGCATTCTTTCAATGGGTTCAAATGGGCCTATTGGTGCTGGTAATGTTATCCGCCAAAAGAAGCTACAAAAGAAAATCGCCATTGTTGGTACGGTCATTCCCTCACAAGCGCAACAAATGATCATGACTGGCGTGATTAGAGAAGGCTTTTTATGGAATCCCAAAGATGCCGGCTATGGCATGGTAGCTCTTGCCCGTATGGTGTTGGACGGCAAAAAAATTGAAACAGGCATTTCGATCCCTCGACTAGGCGATGCGGTTGTCGATGAAAGCAATAATACTGTTCAAGTAGAACAAATTCTATCTATCAACAAGGAAAATATCGCTGATCTCGTTAAACTGGGTCTTTAATCAACCTGGATTAGAAACTCGTTTTAAACTGTAGTCATCGCAGCGATGACAGGGAGATAGTGATGGTAAATTTTCTTGAGTTGCAAAATCTAAGCAAAACATTTGGTGGAGTTAAAGCGCTTTCAAATGTCGATTTTGATCTTGCAAAAGGTGAGATCCATAGCTTGGTTGGGGGTAATGGATCTGGAAAATCTACAATGATCAAGATTATTTCAGGTGTGCAATCTCCCGATTATGGCAGCCGACTGATTATTGAAGGAAAGGAGTATTCTCATTTAACTACTGTTGAAAGTAGTAATTTGGGAATACAGGTTATCTATCAAGATTTATCGCTATTTCCCAATCTTACTGTTGCAGAAAACATCGCCATTGGTCAGCATCGTGGTAAATTACATACGATAAGCTGGTCTAAAATTAGACAAACAGCGTTAGCGGCAATAAAGAATATTAATGCTGACCTTGACCTTGATGAATTGGTGATCGAACTACCTATTGCCAAACGCCAATTGGTCGCCATATGCAGAGCTATTGCCGCCGATGCAAAATTGCTGATTATGGATGAACCAACCGCGTCCTTGACTCGTCATGAGGTCGATGCACTTTTAGCCTTAACCGTCGAGTTAAAAAATCGCGGCATCAGCATTGTCTTTGTTAGTCATCGCTTTGATGAAGTACTCGAAATAGCCGATCGTGTCACGGTTGTACGTGATGGCGTAAAGCTTGGTACTTATGATGCCAAGGATATGACTGAAAATCAGCTTGTTTATCTCATGTCCGGCAAGGAATTCCATTACGAGACGGCTGAACGCGCTATTGATCGAGCAAAGCCGATTTTAAAGGTCAACGAACTTAGCCGTAGCCATGAATATGATGATATTAATTTAAGCCTATATAAAGGTGAAATCCTCGGCATTACCGGTCTATTAGGTTCTGGTCGCACCGAGTTGGCCTTATCTTTATTTGGCATGAATAAGCCTGACAAGGGTACAATCGAAATTGAGGGAAAAGCGGTAAGATTTTCTTCCAATACCCAAGCAATACATAATGGCATTGCTTATGTTCCTGAAGATCGATTAAACCTATCGCTTAATCTTGACCAACCGATTAGTACCAATATTGTTGTTACTGTCCTTAATGCGATTAAAAGCAAATTTGGCATTATTAAAAAAAGCACCTGCAATGACATTGCCCGTCAATGGATCAGTGATCTTAAAATAAAGGTAGCTGATCCAGAGCTTGCGGTACAAACCTTGTCGGGCGGCAATCAACAACGCGTTGTCATTGCAAAATGGCTGGCAACCAACCCTAAAATTTTGATCCTTGACAGCCCAACGGTTGGCGTTGACTTCCATGGCAAGGATGGAATTTATAATGTTATTAAAAACTTAGCTTCAAGTGGATTATCTGTGATCCTCATTTCAGATGAAATATCAGAGGTTCTTTACCATAGCGACCGCATTTTGGTGATGCATGATGGAAAAATCACCGCAGAATATTTATCCCACCAGACCAGTGAAGCTGAGCTAAAGGAGGCCGTTTATGTTTGATCGACTTTGGAAATTACGTAAAAGTCAAGAATTTTGGCTCGCCATTGTAATCATAATATTTGTGGTCGTATTGTCGATATTAAGGCCAAATTTTACCAGTCTACAAAATATAATGGATCTTTTAAGTTCGTTTTCCTATATGGGCATATTGGTTGCCGCATTGCTAGTAGTTCTCATCGCTGGTGGGATCGATATTTCTTTTGCCGCTGTTGCGACCGTTGCGCAATATGTTGCTTTAACCATCGCCAATAATTATGGCATTGGCTGGCTTGGCGTTACACTAATCGCATGCGCTGTGGGTTTAAGCCTTGGTGTCATCAATGGGATTCTTGTTAGCACTTTGCGTATTCCAAGCATTATCGTGACTATTGCAACCCAAAGTGTCATATTTGGTCTACTCTTAACCATCACCAAAGGGCAAGATATATTTATGCTGCCTGAATGGTTTACTAACGGTGTTGACCTTGTTTTCTATACTGATAATGACGGTATGGAATATGCTATCAACTTACAAATAATTGCATTGGTGTTAACTCTCGCAGTTACATGGATATTATTAAATAAAACTAATATTGGTCGGCAAATTTATGCTTTTGGAAGTAATCCAGATGCTGCACAGCGTGTTGGCTTTAACGTCTTTCGTCTTAATCTTTTTGTCTATGGCTATATGGGATTTGCTGCGGGTATTGCCTCTCTTGTTCTTGCTCAATATACCCAATCAGTTTCGCCAACCGCATTGGTTGGAAAAGAACTTGATGTCATAGCCGCCGCATTTTTAGGCGGGGCAAGCGTGA
The DNA here is from genome assembly GCF_026743145.1 of Bartonella sp. HY761. Taxonomy (NCBI): domain Bacteria; kingdom Pseudomonadati; phylum Pseudomonadota; class Alphaproteobacteria; order Hyphomicrobiales; family Bartonellaceae; genus Bartonella; species Bartonella sp. HY761. The sequence continues at coordinate 70,568 of NZ_CP104887.1, read as the reverse complement.
CAGGCGGCGCAGGTACCGTTGGCGGCGCAGTGCTTGGCATTGCCCTTATCGCAATTATGGAAAACGGTTTGACCTTGCTTGGCGTATCCTCTTATTGGTCACAATTTTTCACAGGCTTAGTCATTATTGCTGCGGTGATTAGTATGGCACGCGATGCCCGCCGGCGTTGGCGCGAAGCTCCAGGAGTTGCATGATGAAAGCCAAATCTTCAATTTTTCAAATCTTTAATAACAATAATACGCGCCTTTGCACATTATTATTGGCATTGATCCTTGTCCTTGGACTTTTTATTGGCGATCGTCTATTTTCTGAAGATGGCTTGCGCTCAATGGCTCTTCAGCTTCCAGAACTTGGTCTTTTATCGCTTGCAATGATGGTGCCACTGCTTTCTGGTGGCATCAATTTATCTATTATTGCAACGGCTAATTTATCAGCCCTCACCATTGCTTATGTCCTAACACTTATGCCGATAGATGCCAGTAATTCGGTTGTTATTTTTTGGCAACTAGGGGCAGTAGCGACGGGGTTTATAGTTGCGGTGATTATCGGCTTATTAAATGGCATATTAATCGGCTATTTGCGAGTTTCGCCCATTTTGGCAACATTAGCAACCATGACACTTGTCAAAGGGCTTGCCGTTGGATTAAGCCATGGCACTGTCATATCAGGCTTCCCATCGGGAATTGTTTTTATTGGCAACGGATCGGTCTTTGGAATTCCAATGCCGTTGGCTTTATTCATCGTAACTGCAATTCCAATGGCTATATTGCTTGGCTTCACACCACTAGGCATTAAAATTGCTTTATTCGGCTCTAATGAGCGGGCGGTACGGTTCTCTGGCATCAATACCCGAAAAGTTGTTGTCCAAATCTATGTCATCAGTTCAATTTTAGCTTTTTTAGCAGGGTTATTAATGATGGCGCGCTTTAACTCAGCCAATGCATCCTATGGAGAAAGTTATCTCTTGGTCACTATATTAGCCTGCGTTCTTGGCGGTGTACATCCCTTAGGTGGATTTGGCAAAGTAAGCGGCGTTGTTTTGGCACTTATCATCTTGCAAATTATCTCTACTGCTTGCGTCGTACTTAGTGTTAGCCAATTCCTCACATTTGCAATTTGGGGAGGGATTCTTATTGCAGCCAGCATGTATGAGGCGGCTTCACTACGAGAATTTTTTTACTATCTATGGCGCTCAAACTCAATAAAGCCGCCAATGCCAGTATCTTCTAATGATAATACAACCCATTAGCTTGCGTGATGCGATAAATTCATTTTTAAAAAAATGCCTTCAGTTAAACATGGCAATGAAAGAGTGAGAAACAAATGTTAAAAGGTTTAGATGTTGCTCTAAGTGCAGAGCTATTAAATGTATTGATGGCAATGGGGCATGGCGACGAGATTGTCATTTGTGATGCCAATTACCCTTCTACAAGCATGGCAAAATATACAACCCATGGCAAAATTATCAATATGGCTGGTTGCGAACTACCAAGGGCTGTTGAAGCCATTCTTTCAGTCATGCCATTAGATACCTTTGTTGACGTACCAATTTTTAGAATGGAAGTGGTGGGCGAAGCAGAAAAAATTATGCCTATCCATACCACCATTCAAGCGGTTATAGATAAGGCGGAAGGGAAAGCAATCAAGATTGGCTCGCTGGAAAGGTTTGAGTTCTACGAAGCATCAAAGAAAGCTTTTGCAATTGTGCGCACTTCAGACCTTAGTCCATATGGCTGCTTCATCTTGAAGATGGGGGTAATTTAGGCTTTTTCAAAAAATTACGCTCCACTTAAACAACCGCAGCATATTTGCTTAACCATACTTCACAACATTACTAAATTTTGTAAATATTTAATTCTGGAGAATTATTATGTCCCTCACTCGTTTTGCAACCCGCCTTAACTCTTTTGCTTCCGCGCCTCATCTTGCATGGCCAGACCAAACAAGCAAGCCAACCCTTTTGCAAATGGTTGAACGAGCGTCCAAGGCCAATGGTCTCACCGATGTAGATTTAAACTATCCCGATCATGTCCTTGATGATCCAGCAACAGTACGTCAGCGCATTAATGATCTTGGCTTAAATATTAGCGGGCTTGCTATGCGCTATTATACAAATCCAAGCTTCAAAATGGGTGCGTTTACCAATCCTAACAAGGATGTAAGGCGCGCAGCGATTGATCTAACCAAGCGTGGTATTGATGCGGCGCGGGCGATGGACGCCAATATGATGACTCTTTGGCTAGGACAAGATGGCTTTGATTATAATTTCCAACTAGATTATGGGCAAGTTTGGGATTGGGAAATTGAAGGCATTCGCGAGGTTGCAGAACATGACCCTGAATGTATGATCAGCATCGAATATAAACCAGATGAGCCAAGAGCACAGGCCCTATTGCGCGATGCTGCAACAACCTTACTTGCCATCCAAAATGTTGGCGCTCCTAATCTAGGGGTTACTGTTGACTTTGCCCACTCGCTTTATTGCGGCGAACAACCCGCATTTGCAGCATCCCTAATCCACCGTTTCAGCCGCTTATTAGGCGTGCATCTTAATGATGGTTACGCCAAACGTGATGATGGTTTAATGGTGGGGGCGGTGCATATGCGGTCCACCCTTGAACTTTTACGGCAAATTCGTAATGATGGTTATAACGGTGTTCTTTACTTTGACACATTTCCCGATGCAAGCGGTCTTGACCCTGTAGCCGAATGCGAAGCAAATATTGCAACAGTAACGCGATTACTTACCATTGCCGATCAGCTAAACGCCGATAATCGCCTTGGAGAAGCTATTGCACAGCAAGATGCGGTGAGCGCTATGCGCATTGTTAATGAAGCATTGATTGGCGCATAGAGCAATTTTTGCAAAAGCCAAATTAGAGCATTTTTAAAAAGTCATTTTACACTTTTGATAAAAATGCTCTAATATTAGAAATATTGAAATATCTTATCAAAAATTTCGATCTCAAGTGAGAGGTTAAGCCCAATTACACACATAAATTTTATGATCCATATGCCTATTTTTATACTTATTTATAATGGTAAGATTACCCAACTGGTTTAAATTGCAATCTATAATTTTTAACATTCATTTGAGAAAGCAACGTCAATGAAATTTAACAAAAACTTCAAAGCCGTCGGGCCTCATATTCGAATGATGATGCCGCTCCTTACCCCTCTTGAAACAAGAGTGGTTGAAACGGTTTTTTCGCTTAGAAGATTTGACGATGAAACACCGCTTAAAGAACTTTCTGAAGAAGCTGGCGTATCCGAAGCTATGGTAGTTAAAATTGCAAAGAAGCTAGGCTTCGCCGGCTATAGGGATTTTCGCAGTGCCGTTAGCGAATATAACCGCTTGCCTACTGCCGAAATGCATCAAGAACTTTCGCCCGAAGATACATCACAGCAAATCGTGCAAAAAGTCTTTCGCACCTCTATTCAAGCTTTAGAAGAAACCTTGGCGATTATAGACATTGAAGCTTTTGATCGCGCTGCAGATCTCATTTATAATGCACGGCAACGTGATTTTTATGGTGCAGGCGGATCAGCCCAAATTGCGCGTGATGTCGCGCATAAATTTCTTCGTATCGGGGTTAGATCCAGCGTTTATGATGACTCTCACATTATGTTGATGTCGGCATCGCTACTTGGGCATGAGGATATCGCCATCGGTTTTTCTCATTCAGGCAATACAGTTGCCGTCATCGAGGCATTACAATTGGCACGCCGCAATGGTGCACGCACAATTGCTATTACCAATTATAAATCCTCTCCACTTGCCCAACAAGCTGATGTTGTTTTATGTTCCACAGCACAAGGCTCGCCATTAATGGGCGAAAACGCTGCGGCTCGCATTGCGCAGCTCAATATTCTCGATGCTATTTTCGTAGCTGTCGCACAACGTGACTATGATGCCGCCGAACGTGGTCTTAACAAGACCAGAGCTGCGGTTGCCTCCAAGCGCAAGGATAAATTCATATGACCATCACCCCTGCCGTTGTTATATTTGGTAGTATTCACTACGACATCATTGTTAAAAGCCCAGACCGCCCAAAAAAAGGTGAAACCGTTGCTGGTACGGCATGGCACCCTAAATGTGGCGGGAAAGGCGGTAATCAAGCTGTGTCGGCGGCAAATCATGGCGTAAAATCCGTTATGATCGGCGTGGTAGCATCAGACACATTTGGACAGGTTTTAAAAGATAATTTCAATCATAATGGCGTTGACACCCGTTGGCTGCGCACTATTGAAGGTGAAGGCTCTGGCATGAGTGTTGCTATATTCGATGCAGAAGGCGATTATGGTGCAGTTATTGTTTCGGGTAGTAATCTTGCCTTATGTGAAGACGACGTAATCGCAGCCCAAGACGTATTTTGTAACGGTTCAATTCTTGTATTACAAAATGAAATACAAGACACAGCAAATGTTCATGCGGCGCAAGCCATGCACAAGGCTGGGGGAACAGTTATTTTAAATGCAGCACCAGCGCGCCCATTATCTTCACAACTCGTAAAACTTATTGATATTTTGGTTGTCAACACAGTTGAAGCCGAAGCATTAGCCAAGTGTGCACCAATCAACTCGCTTACAGCTGCGCTGGAAGCCGCAAAAATTTTGGTTAAAGATTATCCCACCGTTGTTGTTACGGCTGGTGGCGATGGCGTTGCATTTGCCTGCCAAAACGGTGAGACAGGGCAAATTCCAGCCCAAAAGGTTAAACTTGTGAGCACTCATGGTGCAGGCGATAAATTTATTGGGGTACTTGCAGCAGAGATATTCAAAGGCGCTTCACTCGCAGAAGCCATCAGCGTGGGAAACAGTGCTGCGGCGCTTCACGTAAGCCAAGCTGAAAAATAGCCTATATCATATTATAGTTGCTAAATGGGAGGATAAATAAAAAGTAATTGTCCTCATGCGAGGGAAACATAACCTGCTTTTAAGTTCACTTATCTAAGGTATCCTATAAGCTAACAAGCTTAAAGACTAAACTTTTTCACCCCATATGGGATGTTTTAAAAGGAACGATTTTGATAAGTTATCACAAATAAAATCTTAATCCACCTATTACAAAAAAGTGCTTAGTTTACATACAATATTTTCTTAAAAATATTTGTTAATCAAAAGGCTAAAAGAAAAGCCTGTATATTAAGTAATATACAGGCTTTCAATTTTTATAAGTAGAATTAAGTGGTATATATTTATGTCATTACCTTATAACATAAGCATTTCATATTAATGCTTAAAACTGGTATTTAATTTTTACGCCGCCGCCGCCGCCTTGACGTTGACCAACGTAACCTTGCCCATTAACATCTAAACTTAAAGCCTTATTAGTAGTTATCGGTTGAATATTAAAGCCAGCTTCAAATATGCCAGTACTGCCACCAAGTGAAGGTTTATCAAGGTTAAACTCATAGGCTTTAGCTGCAATTTCACCATCAAATTCATATTCATAGGTGGCGCCAAAATAAGGTTTAAATTGCTCGTTATAAGCATAGCCATAGCGACCACCTAGTTGCATGCGTGAACTGGTTGCACTATCAAAACGTAGCTTTTCATAGCCTATATTGACTGTATCACCATCCATATGTGTCCATAAATAGCGACCATATGCATCAAGGGATTGCTTTTCATCAAAGTTAAATACATAGCCACCAGCAACATGGCCACCATAATAGCTGCTCTTACTATCATAAGAACCACTGTAAGCGCCTTCAAGTATACCAAAGGGTGTCATATTATTGCCGACATCAAATTTACTACTGGTACGACCGGCACGGATTGATGCTTCAAGGTAGATACCATCAGCTTGGTCTGTAGCAAGGTTAGTCACACGTCCAAGCCCCGTATTGGCGAAGTCGATACGACCCAAAATACCGCCGCCCTTATAATTGCTATCACCATCACCATAAACCGAGGCAAAATTGGTGAAGCTATTATAGGTATCATAGGTACCGCGGCCATATTCAAAGAAAGCCCCAACGGTTGTCTTGTGACCTATACCAAACTCAAAACCCGTTGCAATACCAAGTGCCATATTAAAGCCTTTAATATCGACATGGCTGCCTGTATTGTTGCGTTGTGACGAACCATTCATAATTATGAAAGGTACGATTGAAGTGTCCGAATCATGGGCAAAAGCTTGTGCGCGAATACCGTTAACACTTGTGCCTATTAGATCACTGCCTTGACTAGTAAAAGCTAGGGCCGCCGCACGTCCTTCAGAATAAGATTTTGATTGTGGGTTAAGGCGTGCAGCTGATTGCTCACCTGCCGTATTGGGGGCTGTTGGGTCCACAGCAGTTGTTGGCGGTGTGGGATCCACAGGTGTTGTTGGTGTTGTGGGATCTACTGGAGTTGTTGGCGGTGTGGGATCCACAGGTGTTGTTGGCGGTGTGGGATCTACAGGTGTTGATCCAATTGTCAAGATAAGCGGCTTATCACCGTTGCTTTGCTGGGTAAGAGTGGCGTTATAAACAATAAACTCACCTTGATTGATGACATAAGGTCCGCTCGCTACCCAGCTTCCTTGTGTCTTGTTGATCATGGTGACTTTATCACCGTTAGATAAGCGGCTACCATCATTATACATATTTATTGTATGCCGAGTATTCGTAAGATCAACCGCGTTACGACCTGTAATTGTCACAAGCGTATCACCGTTGACGACATCTGTTGGTAATATCCAATTATAATTTTCAAAATTATAAATACCAGAAACAGTTCCACGATATCCATTAAGGTTTAATGTGTTACCAGCTGCATGAGTTTCAAACCCACTAAAACGCCCGTCGCCTCCATAAATACTACCCGAAATTTTAACGTTTGTACCATTAAGTGTTACTGTATTTTGCGTTGCTGTGCCAATATCACTATATCCACCATAAACATTTCCAGTTATAGATGAATCGGTAATTGAAACTTTATTTTCAGTGACAGCTCCAGTTCTGCTAAAACCGCCATATACATTTTTGCTTATAATAGTGTTCCCGTTAAGCGTTAGTTCATTGCGTGTAGTTACGTCACTGCCAGCATTATATCCCGCGTAAATATTGTTAGCAATATTTGCGCCAGTTATAGAAACCTTATTATCCGTTGCAGCTGCACCACTTGTATAGCCACCGATGATTGTACCTTTATATTGACCACCATTAATGGAAACGGTATTATTTGTTGCATCTGCGCTACTTGTAAAGCCGCCTATAACACTCCCATCAACTGTACCATTATTAATTATAACACTGTTATCTGATGTAATCTGCCCGGATGCACTGCCGCCCTGAACGCTACCAATAACTTTAGCATTTTCAATAATAACAGTATTTTTTGATGTAATACCTTTATTTGCATTCCCACCCGCAATATTACCATTAACCTCGGTCGCTTCGCCTGAAATGTTTACACTATTATTAACTGCGTTGCCGTTTATTGACTGTCCACCAAAAATATCTCTTCCAATTAAAGCATTCGTAATGGTAACTTTATTATTTGTTGATTGTCCATCATTGGAATAACCACCCATTACATCTTGCAATATTTTCCCACTAGATATGGTAACAGTGTTACTATCGACATTGCCCTCAACTGATAGTCCCCCTATAATACCACTTTCAACAATTCCACCAGTCATATTTACAGTATTATTGCTTACATTGCTATTTTGAGACCATCCGCCGTAAACTCGATTGGGAGCATTATAATTTGCTCCTAAAGAGGTGGTATCGGAAATTGTTACAGTATTATTATTTAAAGAAGAGGTTTTAACAGCTTTATTATTATTTTGTAACTGTCCCGGGAAATAAAAACTATCATTATTTAATGCTTCAAATTCCGTTGTGGTACCATTATATGTAATTGTATCAGCAATTGCAGATTGTAGATAAACTGTACATGCTACACTTGAACCAAGAGCTATAGTAACTGCTATTGATGATATTGAATATTTAAATTTCAAAGCACTAAATAAATTCATAATTATATCCCGATTTAACCCTCTATTAATGCTAAATAATTATGCATAATATGCAAATTTAATTTGTCTTATAACTTAAAAAATTTCAAAATTGAAGTATTAATTAGAAATAATATGTGGTCTTGTCGCAAGTTCTAAGTTAGGTGAATTTAATAGAGACCTACCTTGTTCATTTTTCATATCTCTAGGGTCAGGACTCATTAATTGATATAATATATGACGGCTGCAGCGATACTGATTGCTGAAAAGAAAGTATGTGCGCATCGATCGTATCTTGTTGCAATACGTCGCCAAGTTTAAAGTTTTGCAAACAAGTTCTCAATTTTACGACGTAATTTATAGGTTGCCTTGTCAAAGTAGATGTTCGATGTCCTACCTTTTCAGGGGGAATGCAAGGCTTGATTTTTCTGTCAAATAAGGCTTGCCTGAACCAGTCAGTGTCAATACCTTTGTCAGCAATAAGTTCTTGCGCTTCAAGCAAAACTGGTAACAGAAGAGCCGCGCCTTTATAGTCGCTCATCTCACCTTCTGACAATAACAGGCATAGCGGCTTTCCATCTTGATCAACGACTGTATGCAGTTTTGAGTTCAAGCCACCTTTTGTGCGTCCAATACGACGGAGAACATCCCCTTTTTAAGCAGGTTTGCTGCTGTGCGGTGTGCCTTAAGATGGATTGCATCAATCATGTTACGCTGAGGTTTTGGACCTTCCCCAGCGAGCTCTGCAAAAATGCGAATAATCACACCCAATCGGCTCCAGCGAAAAAGGGAGTTATAAAGGGTTTTGTGCGGACCATAATTATTAAGAGCATCTTTCCATTGCAGGCCATGATTAATAACATAAACAATCCTACTGATAACGCGCATATCACCAACACGTGCCACCCCATGCGATAATGGAAAATAAGGTGATATCCGCGCCATCTGACTTTCACTCATTGGCTACCTCCGTCACACCAACGAATCATAAATCAACTAAAATGTGAATCAATAAAATTAAAAGGTTCTGACCCTAGACATTTCTTTCAATATCAACATTTCTTGTTAGAAACCAGCCCATTTCAAGTAAAGAATTTAACTCATTTTGCGAAAGATTATATTTAAAACCTTTTATGATCTCTATCATTTACTTTGTTTACTCCTATTTGGGCTTTACCGCTTTAGAGTCAAACTCCATTAATTTGAACGAAATAGTCCAGCCCCTAGTGATTGACTATTTATAAAACTCACTTTTGTATAATTTACTACTAGTTTTGAAATCTTGACTCTTTTTGCTTTATCCCGCATAAAGAACAAAACAGGAACATATTAAATGTGAGTCGAGCATGGATAAAGCTAATTTAAACAAATTGCGTCAGCAAATTGCCAAAATGGAAGGCCGTCCAGCTGCGCAAATTTTATCAAATAATCAAATAGACCATTTCCATAAAGCTGATAAAAATTATAATCATCAAAGCCTAAATAATGTTGAATTTACCCATTTTTGCTTAGGTTTAAGTGAAGCAGATGAGATTATAAAGCCAATTTTGCGTGGATCATTACATGAAATTGTCCCTGCCCCATCGCATTGGCAAGCCGCTTATGGTTTTGTGTTAGCTTTAATTTTACGTGCCAATAAAGGTCCAAGCTTACAACCGCTTATCTGGATTGAAGATGATGGCATTTTGTTTGAATATGGTGGTTTAAATCCCTATGGTATTATTGCTATGGGGCTTGACCCTTCGCAATTAATCCTTATCCGCTGCGCCCATTTAACCGATGTTTTAAAAGCTGGTGATGACGCATTACAATTAAAAAATATTAGCGGTGTTGTTTTAAGCCTATCGGATAGTTGCAAAGCATTGGATTTCACCACCAGCCGCCGTCTGCATCTTGCCAGTGAAAAAAACAATATTCCAGCTTTCATGCTTATGGCCAAAAACGCCCCCAAAACCAGCAGTGCTTTTACACGTTGGCGCATAGCAAGTGGCCAATCAATCTCATCGGGTGCAATGGCACCCGGCGCGCCTTTTTTTGATGTTGAACTTATTCGTAACCGCTCAGGCGGCATTGGCCATTGGTCTATGGAATGGAACTTTCATGACAAAACCTTTAATGAACCGACTTTATCTCGCCCTTTATTTTCCATACCTACCAACCAATTGGATCATGCGTTTAAGGCAAAAAAACACGCCAGTTAAAAGTGAAAACAATGCCTTGGCTTTAATTAGCCGTCAGGCATCGGGGTTGGTTATCACTGCTATTAACCGGCAGGCAGCAGCAAAAGGACTTTATATTGGCCAAAGCATGAGCGAAGCTAAAGCCATTTTTCCAGAATTTGAAGTACAAATGAGCGAGCCGCATAAGGATAATGCTTGTTTAAAATGGCTGGCTGAAGCGGCTGAGCGTTTTACGCCGCTTATTGCCTATAATCTTCCCTTTGGTTTAATGCTTGATATTACCGGTTGCGATCATCTTTTTGGTGGTGCAAAAAATATGCTTGATAGGGTTATAGAATTTTATCAAAATTTGGGGTTTGAAACCAAAGCCGCCATCACGACGACACCCCATGCGGCACGTATTTTTGCGCGTTTTGGCAAGGGTGGAATTGTTGAAAAGCAAAATTTAGCTCCTACACTTGATATAATGCCACTTAAAGCCTTAGAGCTTGAGGGGGCAATTTATCATGGCTTGACCAAGGCTGGCTTTAAAACAATTGGTGCAATACGCAATTTAAAACCCGCTGCATTAAATGCCCGATTTGGCGCAGTACCAGTTACTAAATTACAATTACTCTATGGGCAGAAACATCACCCCATTTCACCAATTACGCCTAAACCTTTATGCTATAAAATTGGCCGCCTTAATGATCCAGTAATGAACGAAGATCAGATGATTGTCGTATTAGAACCTTTAGCACAAGATTTTTGTAAAAAATTGCGTGATCGCGGTGAAGGTGCAAAACTTATCCATATTGCATTTTTCAGAGTTGATGGCGCACGGCAAATCATTGCCATTGAAACAAGTAAGCCCTTAAACGAAGCGGCACAATTGATGCGGCTGATTAAAGAGCGTCTTACATCTTTGACAACGCCACTGGATATTGGTTATGGTTTTGATGCTTTTGCTTTTGCAGCTCTTGAATGTGAAAAAATTGTTGCGGTAGAGCAAAATCTATTTGTAAAATCCCAAGATAATAGTGAAATTACTAGCTTTATTGACAGGCTTTCCACCCGTTTAGGACATGATCGGGTTTTACGCCTTGAGCTTCACCAAAGCCATATCCCCGAAAAAGCCTTTGCATGGCAACCTGCGCTTTATGCCGGCAAGGTAAAAACAGATCGTTTTGATGAGGCGATGTTTTTTGCTCAAAATCAAGAGGCCGCAGAACGCCCCTGCCGCATTTTTGTGCCGCCGCAACCGATTGATGTGGTGGCTGCCGTTCCCGACAGCCCACCTGCCTCTTTTCGTTGGCGACGTGTTTTACACCGTATCCGCCTTGCTGAAGGGCCGGAGCGTATTGGTGCAGAATGGTGGAAAAATTCTGCACCCACCCGCGATTATTATCGGGTGGAAGATGAAATTGGCCGGCGTTTTTGGATTTTTCGCTATGGACTTTACAGCGAAAAAGCTTCGCCAAAATGGTTTTTGCATGGCCTATTTGCTTAAAAATTCAAGGTAGCCCAAAATGGTTGCAATTTTTGAAATGGTAACACGCAGCAATTATTCATTTTTGCAAGGCGCATCCCACCCCCATGAGCTGATTGAGGAAGCCGCGAAGCTTGGATATAGCGGCATTGGCCTTGCCGATATTAATAGTCTTGCCGGCATTATTCGTGGCTTAACCGCAGCCCGTAAAATACAGCAAGAAAATCCAGATTTTCGCTATTTTGTCGGCTGCCGCTTACAATTTACCGATAATATGCCTGATTTAATTGTTTATCCGCGTGACCGTGCAGCCTATGGCCAGCTTTGCCGCCTATTAAGCGAAGGAAAAATGCGCTCACAAATCAAAGGGCAGTGCCATATTAGCTGGGCAGATTTTTGCTTTCGCGCGCGGTTTTTCCAAATTATTACAATTGCACCAGCAACCATTCCCACTATTAAAGAGATTGAAACTTTAAAAAGCCAATTATTGCAAATTGTCAATGCTGCACCAAGGCAAGTTTGGCTTGCTCTTGATATGGCCTATATGGGCAGCGATCAAAGGCGGGCGGCCAAATTACTGACCCTTAGTCAACAGGTAAATATTCCGCTCATTGCCACGACAGATATTCTTTATCATCGTAGCGAGCGCAGACCATTGCAAGATGTTCTTACCGCAATTTGCTTACATACAAGTCTTGATGAAGCTGGCTATCAGCTTGCTAAAAATGCTGAAAGACATATGAAGCCGATAATCGAATTACAGCGAATTTACCGCAATTACGCCGATAGTCTTTTAGCGCAACAAGACTTTGTTGCTCCCATTCACTTTTCACTTGATGAAATTTCCTATAGCTATCCTGATGAGCCAGTGCCACAAGGCAAGGATCCGCAAAACTATTTAAGCGATCTTACTTGGCAAGGCGCAAATGAGCGTTATAAAAATGCAATTCCAGATAAAATCACTGCCATCATTCAAAAAGAACTTACTTTAATTGATGAACTTAATTACGCACCTTATTTTTTAACTGTTTATGATATTGTTTCTTTTGCAAAAGAACAGGGCATTTTATGCCAAGGGCGCGGATCAGCCGCCAATTCTGCCATCTGCTATTGCCTTGGTATAACCAATGTTAATCCCAATGAAATAGATCTCTTGTTTGAACGGTTTATCTCAAAAGCACGCGATGAACCGCCCGATATTGATGTTGATTTTGAGCATGAGCGGCGTGAAGAGGTGATGCAATATATTTACCGCCGTTATGGTTTAGAAAAAGCAGCCATAGTTGCAACTGTTATTAGCTATCGCGCACGAAGTGCAATTCGAGACGTGTGTAAAGTTTTAAGCCTTGGCGAAGATATATCCAATGCTATTGCCGGTACGATATGGGGATCTCACGGCGGAGAGGCCAAAGGCGAGCATATACAAAAAGCTGGTCTTGATCCTGATAATCCGCGTATTTACCTTGCCTTGCAACTTGTTGGTGAGTTGATTGGATTTCCGCGCCATTTATCGCAGCATGTTGGTGGCTTTGTTTTATCTCGTGAGCGCCTTGATGAAATTGTACCCATTGGCCCTGCCGCTATGGAAAATCGCACTTTTATTGAATGGGATAAGGATGATATTGACGAAATCAAGCTGATGAAAGTAGATGTTTTGTCGCTTGGTATGCTAACTATGATCCGTAAGGCTTTTTTATCGTTAAAGCAATTTTATCACATCAATCATGGTCTTTACACTTTACCAGCAAATGATGAACAAACATATGCCATGCTCCAAAAAGGCGACTCTATCGGCGTCTTTCAGGTAGAAAGCCGCGCGCAAATAAATATGCTGCCGCGTCTTAGACCACAAAATTTTTATGATTTGGTTATTCAAGTAGCCATTGTCCGCCCCGGCCCCATTCAGGGTGACATGGTGCATCCTTATTTACGCCGCCGCAATGGGCAAGAGCAAGTTTCCTTCCCCTCCCCCGATCCAGCTTTTGGCCCAAAGGACGAGCTGAAACAAGTATTAAATAAAACTCTTGGGGTTCCGCTTTTTCAAGAGCAGGCGATGCGTATTGCTATTGATGCGGCAGGATTTTCCCCTGATGAAGCCAATGATTTACGCCGCGCCATGGCAACCTTTCGCCGCACGGGTAAATTAAGCAGTCTTGGCGGCAAGATGATTGGCGGCATGGTAAAGCGTGGCTATGATATTGGTTTTGCACAAAACTGCTTTAAACAAATTGAAGGCTTTGGCGAATATGGCTTTCCCGAAAGTCATGCAGCAAGCTTTGCCCATCTTGTTTACGTTTCGGCATTTTTAAAATGCCATTATCCTGATGTCTTTGCCTGCGCTTTATTAAATTCGCAGCCGATGGGATTTTATGCACCAGCGCAAATTATCCGCGATGCAAGAGAGCATGGTGTGATGATTAAGCCGATTGATATCAATCTTTCCTTTTGGGATAATCATTTGGAAAAAAAGGACATAAAACAATCCCAGCAATGTTTTTTTCCCGTGCGTTTAGGCTTTCGGCAAATTAACGGATTTTCACGACAATGGGCAGAGATCATTGCAAAAAACCGGCAAGAAAACGGTGACTTTCATTCCATTGAAGAAATACATCACCGTCTTGCTCTGCCACGGCGCGCCTATAATCTTTTAGCCGATGCCGATTGTTTCCGCTCGCTCAATCTTGATCGGCGTGAAAGCCTATGGGCAACGCGGCGCTTACCCGATGATGAAACCTTGCCGCTGTTTAAACAAGTAAATGCTCAAGATATTGGCATGGAAGAAAAAACAATATTGCCAGTGATGGAACTAAGTGAACAAGTGATTGCGGATTATGAAACCACACGCCTATCGCTAAAAGCCCATCCGGTTAGTTTTTTGCGAGCCAATTTGGCAAAAAGGCAAGTTATTGATTGTGTAAGCGCTACACAAAATTGCAACCATGGTACAAGAGTTAAAATTTGCGGCATTGTAACCGTGCGGCAAAGACCTGGCAGCGCAAAAGGCGTGGTATTTTTAACCATTGAGGACGAAAGCGGCATTGCCAATATCGTGGTGTGGACAAAAGTTTTGGCGCAATTTCGCCGTGAGGTGATGAGTGCAAAATTAATCGAGGTGCATGGTCATGTTGAGCGTGATGCGTCATCAGGCGTGGTGCATGTGGTGGCGAAGAAAATTATTGACCAAACAAGCGAGCTGTTAAATCTTGCCCAAATGCCCGAGCGCTTCACTGATAATGATAATAATAGCGCACGCCATCCACGACAGGTGCGCATTTTACCGAAATCTCGTGATTTTCATTAAAAAATGAAGCGAATTATACCATTAAACTTAAGACAATTATCAATTGAACTTAGTTCAATTAAATTTTGGGAAAGAAAAATAATACTGTCACTTAACTGTAATCTTGATAGATTATTCAACACGCTGAGCTTTTATTGAAAATAGTTATTTTTAAAAAATAATGCCAATAGCAGCGTATAGTTTGAATGATGCACCTAAATTTTTTCATAAGTAAAAGCAAAGAGTATAAGCAGATCTAAAATATTATTTCTTTCATAACCATTTTAAATTCGCCACTAACTTAAAATTCCTTTGGGGGCATCATGTCATCTGATATTTCAAAACCTGTTATTGAGATAAAATCATCCTTTGGTTTATCTAAGCTGATGGTAAAAACACTAGCAAGCGCAGCTATTATTGGTAGTGTCCTTGTATTATCAGCAGTCAGCAACCAAGCTCATGCGCAATATTTTGGTGATGATATGCGCACTAAACTTGCGCACAATTTTAAATTAGATAAGGTGGTGGTTTTAATGCGCCATGGCGTTAGGCCGCAAACCAACACCAAAAAGCTTGAAGAAAATACTGGCCGCCAATGGCCAAAATGGATTGTACCCGATGGCTTTTTAACTGGCCATGGCTATGCTGGCATTGTTCAGCAATCACATTATATGCTTGATACATGGCGAGCTGAAGGCTTGCCTATTGCCAATACTTGCCCAACTTCTAAAGACTATTTTTTATGGGCAAGCCCAGTGCAAAGAACCGTTGCCACAGCGCAAGCGGTTGGGGATGGCATGTTTCCAGGTTGTGGTATTGCCCCGCAACATTTAGAGCTTGAAACAGATGATCCGCTATTCCAAGCTGTTGATTTAGAGCTTGCCCAGCCTGATCCTAAAATCGTTGAACAACAAGTCCTTGCGGCGATGGGTGGCTCACCAGAAGCGGCAGAAAAGAAATATGCTGATGATGTTGCCCGTTTAAGAGCTGCGGTATGCGGCAATAAAAGCGATGATTGTAAATTTCTTGATGAAAAATGGGGCTTTAAAAGTGAAAAGCCGGGCAAGTATAAATTAACTGGCCCGGTATCAGCCGGGAGCACTATTGCCGAGACGATCCGCCTACAATATAGCGAAGGCTTACCCTTGGAAAATGTTGCCTTTGGCAATGTTAAAAATTCTGACGATGTTGCCAAATTAATGGTTTTGCATGCCGCAAAATATGATCTTGTTAGCAATACAAAAGAAATTGCAACCCATGGTGGCCATGTTTTGATGGGGCAAATCTTAAATGCATTAGCAGCAGGGACTGCGGATCAAAAGGCAAACACCTATGATCGCCTTAATGCACCTTTGGTGGTCTTTGTAGGCCATGATACCAATATATCACAAATCCAAACGATTGTGGATGCCAATTGGCATCTTGGTAATTATCCAGCCAACGACATTCCACCCGGCGGCATGCTTATTTTTAAGCGCTATTATGATGACGTCAATAAGGTCTATGCCATCAATGTTTCCTTCACCGCACGCTCGCTTGATCAATGGCGCAACTTGACTGAGCTTAATGGCAATAATGCTCCATTATCACAAGATTTTGGTGATGCAGATTGTCTTAAAGTTAAAGAACAACAACTTTGCCGTCTTGATCAATTTATTGAGCGTAACAATGCCCAAATCCAACAATTTGAACATAAAATTGATCTTTATAAGTAATAGTTAAATTTCAGCGAACCATAATCATAAAAATAAATTCGGATATTTTAAAGTATTTTCAAAATGTCCGAACAGCCCAAAAATATTTAATATTTATAATATTAAAAAACCTATTTTTATTCATAACTGTAAAAAAAATGTAATAATTTTGATCTATAGAGCAACTATGAGTATTTTTACCAATTAAAATAAACTTTTTAATTATTACTAAAGATTTAATATAATTTCAAAAAATACATACCGTAGAAAATATTACAACTTAATCATTATAAAATTTGCTAAAACAAAATCGGCAATGTTGTTATCCTCTAGCAAGGTTAACAAAGGATATTTATTGCTTATTTACAAATTGCAATTTTGTGATGCACCATGAACGCTGTTTGTCAGGACTCAAAAAATGAAGCCCTTAAAGGCAATTTTGCCAGCCACTTTATTATCAATAGCTTTGCTCCACAATGCAGAAGCTCAAGATGCCCCAACGGCTGAGCCGATTGATTATGTTCGTGTTTGCGATGCTTATGGAAAAGGCTATTATTATATTCCTGGCACTGAAACCTGTATGAAAATTTCTGGCTATGTCCGCCATGAAATTGCAGTTGGTGACGATGTTGGTGGCGAAACGGTCAGCAAAGCTTTTGGTGACCAGAATGACACATATCGCTCAAAAACCCGTGCTGAATTAAAATTAGAAACAAAATCCGATACCGAACTTGGTATTATGACCACCTTAATCAGCCTGCGCTCGGAATGGAAAGATGGTAAGGATGGTTCTGCTGGCCAATTACGGCGCGGTTATATTGATCTTGCGGGCGTGCGCATTGGCCTTACTGAAACCGCTTTTTATGAATGGACCGACGGTTATGGCGATGTTTTGACAGACGATGTCATCGGGCCTGCAAGCCATCGCACCAATGCGATTAGCTATACCTATGAGAATAAAAACGGCATTTCTGCGATTATTGCGCTTGAACAAGGCTATGGTAGTGAAAGCACTGGCTATCAATACAGTATGGATAATACTGGCAAACCATTTGTAAGCCATGCCTATGCGTTACGCCAACAAATTGACGACTATACCCCCCATATTGTGACGGGTTTAAAATATAGCCAAAAATGGGGTTCTATCGCTGGTGTTGCCGCCTATGATTCCTATTATCAAGAATGGGCAATGCGCGTGCGACTAAATCTACAACTCACAGATAAAGCTTTTTTCTGGGCAATGGCGGCCTATAAAACTGCTGATGACTATTACAATGTTGATAAATCATTTGGTAGCAATGGCATAAAAACCTTTGCTGATGGTAGCCGTCGATTAGGCGTTTATCGCCAGATTAATAGCGCCTATGGCGATTGGGGCGGCGATTGGGCTGCTTGGATTGGCGGCACTTATGATATTTCCAAAAAGCTGTCATTTAATTATCAAGCAGCTTACGAAGATGCTGGTACCTTTGTCACATCTGCCAATGTTAAAATTAAAATTACGTCTGGCCTCGTATTAACACCTGAAATTGCCTATGCAAATTTCAATGATGATTATGGTTATAAAACCAATGATGGTCTTTATCGCGTCCAACAATCGCAAAAAGGACGCCATGCTGTTGCGGGTATCATCCGTCTCCAGCGCTCATTTTAATTCTTAAAATATAGGTTGTGAAAATCCTGCACAATGGCGCAATCCTCATTGCAATTTTTTCACGGCCTATGCCGATTCATTCAATAACTTCGCAGCAATTGTACAAAATCAACTCGTAAAATTTGTGTCTCATTTGTGTTTTAGAGCAACCATTACTGGATAGGTTATGACAATCAAGCCCTTGGCATCCCCCATTGATAAGGATATGACAGGTTCCATAACGCCATCCCCTTCACCTTGCTCATCTACACATTTTTGGCAACGCTTACGCTATCGCATCAAAATTGCTTTTCATGAACCAACAACGATCATCGGTATAATCTTAGCAATTATTTTTACCTATCTTATTGTATTGCCGATTATTTCTATTTTAATCGATGCAGTCACGGTTCAATTTGGTCATGAACGCCGCCTTGGCCAAGATGCTGGCACACTTACCGATTATTATATATTGCGGGTGCTTTTTTCACCAATATCAATTGATCTTTTCTGGCGGCCATTACTCAATACTTTAATGATTGCGGCTGTTGTTATTTTTTGGAGTGGACTTTTAGGTGGTATTTTGGGTTGGCTCGTCAGCCGCACCGATATGTTTGGCCGTAAATGGTTTGCAACCGCGCTTATTGTCCCCTATATGCTGCCCGAATGGACATTTGCATTGGCATGGACAACAGTGTTTAAAAACCGCACGGTTGGAGGCCAACCCGGCTGGCTTGAAACCATTGGTCTTAGCCCACCCGATTGGATTGCCTATGGTTTTGTACCGATTACCATCATCATGGTTTTGCATTATGTGCCATTTGTCATCCTGCTTTTTGGCTCCGCCTTGCAACGCTTTGACTCGCAATTGGAAGATTCTGCCCGCATTTTAGGGGCAAATCGTTTGCAAATAAGCTGGAAAATTATCATTCCATTAATGCGTCCAGCTTTACTCTCCTCCCTTGTTTTAATCTTTGCCAAATGCCTTGGCGAATTTGGTGTACCTTATGTTTTAGGCCTACCAGTTAATTACCAAGTCCTATCCACCTCGCTGTTTCGCTCACTGGAATCTCGACAAACTGGCGTTGCCGGTGTTTTAGCTGCAGCCATTATGATACTTGGCATCATAACCTTGCTCATTGATGCGCGTTTGGTGCGTGAAGCCCGCCGCTTTGTGACAATTGGCAGCAAGGGTTCAATGAATAGGCCCAATCATCTTGGCCGTTGGCGTATGACTGCGACGCTTTTTGCTAGCTTCATTTTTGCCATTAGCGTTGCCTTGCCATTACTCGCGCTGATCCTGTCAACGGTGATGAAAATTCCGGGTAAATTTACTCTTGATAATTTCACGCTTGATTTTTGGATTGGCCAAAATCTTGGTACGGTTGCCATGCAATCAGGTATTTTGTTAACTCATGAATTATGGGCAGCTTTTTATAATACCTTAAAAATTGTTGGCATCGCTTCAATTGTTTCAGGTCTATTAGGTTTAATTGTTGGCTATGTGGTTATTCGCACACCGTTACGAAGTTTGAGCTTTTATTTGCGGCAAGTTACCTTTCTACCCTATCTTGTACCCGGCGTTGCTTTTGCTGCGGCTTATCTTTCTCTCTTTGCCATTGCACGCGGTCCCATTCCTGCGCTTTACGGAACGCTTACCATTTTGCTTTTGGCACTCATTGCCGATCAAATGCCCTATGCATCACGGGCTGGAATTGCTGCGATGAGCCAACTTGGCAAAGACCCCGAGGAAGCTGCCCAAATATCAGGCGCGGGTTGGTTGCGCCGTATGATAACAGTGATTATCCCCATACAAAAAAGCTCGCTTGTCACTGGTATCCTCTTGCCATTTATTTCTGGCATTAAAAGCCTTAGCCTTTTTGTCATTTTGGCTGTGCCAAGTACCGATGTGCTAACCACGTTTTCACTGCGCCTTGTTGATTATAATTATACACAAGCCGCCAATGCCGTAGTGCTTATCATTGCTGCCATTGCCTATTTTTCAACCCTTGCCGCCCAAAAACTTACCAAAACCAATCTTGCAGAAGGATTAGGAAGCTAATGCCAACAATTAAACTTCAAAATGCGCAAAAATCCTATGCGAAAAATGGGCAAAAAGCCGTTTCAAATCTTGATCTTGAAATTGCCAATGGTGATTTCATGTGTCTGCTTGGGCCATCAGGTTGCGGTAAAACCACAACGCTACGCATGATTGCTGGCCTTGAAAATCTATCTGATGGTGAATTACTGATTGATGACCGTGTCGTGGACAGCGTTCAAAAAGGTATTTTTATACCGCCGGAAAAGCGTGAAATGGGTTTGGTTTTTCAAAGCTATGCGCTTTGGCCGCATCTTACCATTGAACGCAACACCGATTTTGGTTTACGCTTACGCAAGGTGCCAAAGCTTGAACGCGAAGCGCAAGTTGAGCGTGTCATGAAAGCCTTGGATATTGAACAATATCGTGACCGTTATCCATCTCAATTATCTGGCGGCCAACAACAGCGTGTTGCCCTTGCCCGCATGTTGGCGATAAATCCAGGCATATTGCTGCTTGATGAGCCACTTTCCAATCTTGATGCGCGTTTGCGTCTTGAAATGCGTGCAGAACTAAAACGCATTCATAATGCATTTAAAACAACAATTGTTTTTGTAACCCACGATCAATGGGAGGCAATGACTTTGGCAACCACCATTGCGGTTATGGATAAGGGAACATTGCAACAAATTGGCACGCCCGATGATATTTATAACCGTCCCGCCAACCGCTTTGTTGCGGAATTTGTTGGCAACCCACCAATTAATATTATTAATTTAAGTGACGCCAATGATAAGCCTATCGCCCAAGATATTGGTCGCTATTTAGCGCAATATAGCCAAAACTCAAATAATATCGCAGCGCTTGGCTTTAGGCCGGAAGCAATAGAAATAGCCCAAAAGGACATAACGCATAACGAAAATGTTTTTAAGGCTGATATGATGGTAACCGGCATTTTGCCAACCGGCGGCAATTGGATTATTGAGTTAAACAAGGATGGTCACACGGTTTTTGCCTCCACCCATCAGCCACCCAATTATGAAACAGGCAGCAAGGTTGCCATTGCTATTCAAGCCAAAAACCAGCATGGCTTTGATCAAACTGGCTCAAGAGTCGCGCAATTGCAATAGTTGGATGATATAAATTCAATTAAATCTTAAAAATCAACGCTTGCTCAATAAGGTGAGATGACCGTGGTAAACAAACAAACTATGTTAAAAATTTCGGGCACTAAAATATCAACCAAACGCCAATCACCTTTAAAGATTTTGGCTGTTGGTTTTTTGAGCCTTATTGCGACCTCGGCTCTTGCGCAAAGCAACGGTAATCTTGCACAAAGCAATGACACACTTCTATCGTTGCAAGAAGCTGCCAAGAGTGAAGCGCCAATTGTCATTTATGACAGTACCGGCAAAATCATTGAAATGGCAAAAGGCTTTAGTCAAAAATACGGACTTAAAGCGGAAGGTCGCAAAGTCAAAGCCACCGCACAGCTTGAAATGCTCATCCGCGAAGCGCGCGCCAATAATATTCAAGGTGATGTGTCAATCATTAGTGATGCTCCTGCTGCCATGGCGCAGCTTATCCCACAAAAATTTGCAATGAGCTGGTTTCCGCAAGATCTTGCCAATGATGTGCCAGAAAAATATCGCGATCCACTCACCATTGTAAATAGCCCCAATGTTTGGGTTTATAATACCGCCCTTTATGATAAATGCCCGATTGATAATGTCTGGCAGCTGACTGAAAGTGAGTGGCGCGGCCGTGTTGCCATGCAAGATCCTTTGGGTAAAAGCGCTTATGTTGATTGGTTTAACCAATTAGAGAGCCATGGCGATGAAGCGATGCGTAAAGCCTATGAAGCACAATTTGGCAAGAAAATTCAAACCGATGAAAAAAGTGCAACAGCTGCATGGATCAAAGCTTTAGCACAAAATGGCCCTTTGCTCACAGATTCAGACTCTGCGGCGGCCGATGCGGTTGCAGCTTCAGGCCAAAAAGAGCCTTTTTTAGCACTGGTCAGTACCGCTAAATTTCGCGACAATAAAGAAAAAGGCATGACCCTTGGTCTTTGCACTGGCCTTAAGCCGCATATGGGTTGGCTTTACCCAAGCATTGGTCTTATAGCCACCGGCACAAAAAGCCCCAATAGTGCAAAACTCTTCCTTCATTACGCGCTAACAGCTGAGGGCATTGAGCCACAGGCTGTTGATGGAAAAATTTCCACCAATCAATCAGTTGCTTTACCAAAAAATGAACCATCGGGCATTGGTGCCTATCGCAACCAGCTTTTTGATTATGATATGGCAACCAGTCTTGATGATTGGGATAAACGAGAGGATTGGCAAGATTTTTGGCGAATGAATTATAAACGCTAATTTTTTACTATTATTAAACTCTAATATAAATTTATACAGCTTAACATTTGAAAAAAATTATAATTGATCAAATAAAAAAAGGAAGTGTAAAGTATTATACTTCCTTAATCCCCAAGCAAATGACGCTAATTAAAAAATTAATTTGGATTTTTACCAGTTTTTTATTAAAGAGACACTATTGAAATATTATTGGCTTTTAAAAAGCCAAGCTGGATTTGGAATATTATGATAAAAGCGCATCAGGTTGAAAAGGGAGATTTGGACTTACCTTATCTCAGCCTTATTTATCAAAACCTTGCTCCTTATGGCAAAGATCTTTATCTTTCTGGCAAAGAGGGGGCCGCCGATATCCATCTTCTAAAAAGCTTGGATATTACCACGGTTATTAATTGCGCGGTTAATCTTGATTTTAATTTTGTTACCGATAGTCAAGCCGACCGCACCACCCACCAGCGCGATTTTGGCCCAGCAGAAATACGCTATTATAAAATTGGCCTAATTGATGGCGCAGGAAATCCCTCCACGCAACTTATTGCCGGTTATTTTACAATTGAAGCTGCTTTTCAGCAAATTTTGCCACAAAAAATTACTTATCCATGCCGCAAGCGTGGCAATGTGCTGATTAATTGCCGTGGTGGACGTTCACGCTCGGTTATTATGATGGCATTGTTTTTGCATATTAATGCTGAAAGTGAATTTCCAGATATTGATGATGCAATTGCTTTTGTTCGCGAAAAACGCGAGATTTCGCCTGATGAATGGTTTAAAGCACCAAAGCCGATTTTAGTTGAATCCGCCCGCTGGGCAGCACAATGGATTAAACAAATAAAGTCGCAGCCTATTCCAGAAATGGCAATAAAATAGTTTTGTTCAACGCTAAAAAAGCGGTGCATTTTAATAAATGGTAAAATGCACCGTTAAGCTAAATATTCAACCTATAAAATACTAATTTATTTAGCTGATAAATCCGTTACAACGCTTACCCGTCCAAGGATTTGTGGGCTGCTTAGGGCTTTCAGCCCATGATCCCCATGCACCAGTAAATGTTGAAAAATCACTACTAAATTCCAAAAATGCATAGCCGGTGCCATATTTATCGGCCCATTTTAAAGTTTCACGCTGTCCCGCTGGCGGCGATATTTGCGTTAATTTGCCTTCCGTTACCACTTCACCATCGCGATAGCGCATAGAGCCTGTTAAACTACCCGTTGGAGATATTTCAAGCGTCATTTCAACATTGACCATATAGCCATTGTGATAAACCTTACCGCAATAGCGCCCTTGCGGCCGCATATCTTGCGCATAAGCCAGTAAAGAGCTAATAAGCAAAGACAGCAACACAATGACAGAAAACAAGCTTTTACGGATCATATAACTTTATCATTCATTAGAGTTAAACCATTAGCGATAATGCAATCATTAAGAAAAATCGCTTAAAGTCAATTTACCAATATGTTGGCCAGATTCCATCAACCGATGGGCTTTCCTTAAATTTTCAGCATTAATTGGTGATAAACTATCAGTCGCGGTTGGTGTTAGCAACTTATCATCAATCATCTCTGCCACTTGCTTTAGAATATCACCTTGGCGACCAATATCACTTGTTTCAAACATTGATCGCGTAAACATCGATTCCCAATGCAATGAAACAGATTTGCCTTTAAATGGCACAATATCAAAGGTCTTAGGCCCATCAATCAAGCCAATGCGCCCCTGCGGCCCGATGATTTGGGCATATTGCGGTTGATAGCCTTCAGAATTAGCGGTTGAAAAAATAAAATCAACATGGTTAAGCCCTAGCTTTTGCAACTGCTCAATAAAAGGCTTGGTATAATCAATCACTTGATCGGCGCCCATTTTAAGCGCCCAGTCGTGAGATTGTTGACGTGAGGCGGTGGCTATCACCAAGGCATCAGTTTTAAGCCGCGCTAATTGCAAAGCCATAGAGCCAACGCCGCCAGCCGCACCCACCATTAAAAAGGTATTTTTACCCTTATGCACCCCTTGATCGATCCGTAACCGGTCAAATAGCATTTCAAAGGCCGTTAAGGCGGTTAGCGGAATTGCCGCCGCCGCTGCAAAATCCAAAGTCTTTGGCTTTAAGGCAACAAGGCGATGATCTATCGCTTGATATTGGGCGTTAGAACCCTGGCGGTTTATTGCACCAGCATAATAAACAGCATCACCTAGTTTAAAGCCTCTCACCTCACTGCCAAGTTCGGTCACAATACCAGCTGCATCAAAACCTAAAATACGCGGTTGATCATCAAAGGGGCCTGAAGCAAGGCGCGTTTTATAATCAATAGGATTAACCGAAATTGCCTTGATTTCAACCAAAAGATCTTGCGCGCCAATTTTTGGCATAGCAACATCGACATCGATCAAAGATTGGGAATCGTCAATTGGTAGTGATTTATAATAACCGACAGCCTTCATTCTTTCCTCCAATAATACCCTATAGTTCTATTAAGACTATAACCTAATATATAGCAGCAAAGGAATGGCAAATTTATGTGAAAAAAAATTTAATGCATGAGACTTCGTTATGGGAAATTTTAGACAATTTATTGTTTTACCATAAAGGAAAAAATTTCCATTGCTTATATAGCTGCAATTATCTTGGTGTCAGAGCAATCTATGCACAAAATCACTCAAAGTAAAAATACAAAGCCACATATTATGCAATCATAAAATGTTACGCACAATATATCATTATTAAGTTTTTAAAAATTTGGAAATTTTAAGAGAAAAGTGGCGCACCCGAAGAGATTCGAACTCCTGACCCCCAGATTCGTAGTCTGGTGCTCTATCCAGCTGAGCTACGGGTGCATGCCCTGGCAACGTCACTGCGTTGCGCTTGCCGGTGTCTAAAGGGTTCGTTGGATAATTGCAAGACCAAATTTCAAAAAAAATCAAATTTTTAAAAAAAAAAAATTAAAACATTGATTTATAACAAATAAATTTTATAAAAAAATATCCACACACCAAAGGATTAGGCGCTCTTTTTAGTGCCATACCATTTTGCCACATTATTTACAGCCATTGGTATGCGAATCCTGAAATGCGTTCCTACCTTACAATCATCAATAAGCTCGATTGTACCGCCGTGAGCGCGCACCAATTCAAGACAGATTGCTAAACCAAGACCTGTGCCACCATGTCCGGTACTACCATCAAAGGGCGTAAAAAGATGTTCTTTGGCTTTTGCCGGCAATCCTGGTCCATTATCAACAATATCAAGAATCGCCGATTTACCTTCATAATGGGCGGTTACAGTAATATCGCGGGACTTATCCTTTTCCATTTCTGCCGGCGAGGTCATGGCTTGCACAGCATTTCGAAACAGATTGGTAAGAACACGGTTGAGCTGTTCACTATCGACCAACATTTCGAAATCTTCTGCAACCTTATTGTGGATATTCACGAGCTCGCGTCCTGATACAGCAAGACTATCCCTTATATCATCAATAAGGGCATGCAAAGAAACTAATTGCAAATTGGGTCTTTGCTCCTGCATTCGACCATAAGCCATAATACTTTGCGTATAGTTGATTGCCCGATCGATGGTGTGGATTAATTTAGGGGTTAGCCGTTTGCTTAGCGGATCATTCACCTCGGCCAAATGGTCTGAAATCAATTGCGCCGAAGCTAGGATATTACGCATATCATGATTAATTTTCGATACTGCAAGCCCAAGATTAGCAAGGTGTTTTTGCCGCACGTAATTTTGTTGCAATTCAACTTCAATTGCCGCAATACGCCGTTGCGCTGCCCCCATCTCATCACGGCGATTTTCTGGCACAATGATGCGGTTAGGATTATCAGGCTCGGCGACAAAATCGAGCATATGAAAATAGATAGCACGCAAAGGGCGCACCAATAACTCATAAACAATAAGGTAAATAATCGTGGTGGCAACAATGGCAATGGTGAGTGAAATTATCGCAAATTGCCATGTAAAACGCAGCATTTCTTCACGCAACTCGCTATTGGTGAAGGTCATCGAAAATACCTGATTGCTATCATTTGTGCGCGCAAAAAGACGAATAATTTTAGGCGTACTAGAAAAAAGTGTTGTCACACCGCTAATGACTGACTGAGTTTCACTATAATTATTCAAATCAATATTCTTGTCGACGGAATATTCCTGCCCATTAAGCCTTATAGCTACAATCGAACCATCATCACGGGTTACAGTCAAAGCAAGGGCTTTCGTTGCCGAAAGAACCCTATGTTGCACCTCCTGATCAAGCACAATTCTGTCTTCATTAAGTAAAACATAAGATAGCGCCATAGCCGATTTGGTCTGATTTTCAAGCCAACGGCTTTGCATATTGGCAATGGAGGGAATAAAGGCCAAAATTTCAGTAATGAGAACTGAAAGCACCATCAAAAGCAACAAGCGTGTGCGAATACGCGAGAAAAACGGAATTTTATTTTCATGAGAGGCGTTAATATTTAACGATGGAACCAGACCTGCCAAGTCATCTTGGCTTGACATATCCATGCCATCAGTCGCGGTTTCATTAGTATTTAATGTCATGAAAAATAATCCAAATAAATGATAGCTTTGCTTATAATCAATTTTATCAGGCGACGAAACATAAAGAGCACCAAGAAAAGATGGTTTTCCGCTATTCTGGTTTCATTACCAAAATTTAACTGGCGCTTGTGTTGATTATGACACATTAAAGTGATCAGAACAAATTGCAATGCCCGTTTTTTGTTTGGCAATAGTTTTGGCTTTATGCAATATTTTTGCCCCTTGAATTTCCTCTCGGGTGGAGTACATCAAGAGAAAAAAGTCAAACCAATGAATTTATTGATAAATTTTATAAATGTCATTTTTCGCTAATCTATACGGCGCTGCTATTATGCTTTTAAGCAAAGTATTGGAACGGTTAAATTATCTCACTGGCTTTATCAAATATTGGCTTTATCAAAAGGGCATTTTTAAAACAGGAGAGAAATAATTATGATTCTTTTAAAGGCAATAATATCGAGGTGATCTAAACTAGCTCATATAGTCGTGTATTTTGTAAGCATTAAAATTATTTAACTTGATGATTAAAGGTATCTTTACCAAAAATATGTCAAAGCATATTGAAATATGATCAGAAAGACGACTTTAACTTTTAGAATTTATATAAATAAAACAATGGGCTGAATCCCGTTACACTTTATAAATAGCGATTAATGACCTTAAATAGAAACCGACTAGAAAAGCTAAAATCTAATTGACTAGCTTATTGTCATATAGCCGCATTAAACTTGCATAATATTAATACTTATTCGAGCGTTGTGGCATACATCATAAAAATTTCAATGCTGCATGAATGCAATATTTGAACACATAAAATCAAAGGGCTGAATGGATGAAAATTGGCAAAACCATATTAACGGTTGCCGCTTTAGGTACAGTTAGTGCCTTAGCATCATTAATGGCGATGCCGCTTTTTACCGCGCCAGCTATGGCGCAAAACCCTAACCAAAAATCAGGCGGTGGCAATGCCTCTGCGCTTGTGGTGGTTGAGCCCGTCAAAAAAGAAATCATAAATGATCATTTAACCGCTATTGGAACAAGCCGCGCTGATCAAACAGTTGCAGTTACGCCATGGTCGGCAGGAACGCTTGAAAAATTTTTTGTCAAAGCGGGGCAAAATGTCAAGATCAATGATCCAATTGCCAAACTTGACTCGGATAATGAAGAAATTGCCCTTGAGCAAGCCAAGGTGCAGCTAGAAGATGCAAAGCAGGCTTATGAGCGCATTATCCGCTTGCGCGAAACGCAAACCGTATCGCAAGTACAAGAAATTAGCGGCAAACTTGCACTTGCCAAGGCTGAGCTTTCAGTCAAAGATGCACAATTAACTCTGGAAAGGCGTACTATTCGCGCACCGATTAATGGCATGGTTGGTATTTTACCGATTGATGCGGGTAATTATGTCACCACAGCAACAACAATCGCCAATATTGATAACCGTAGTAAGATATTGGTCGATATTTGGGTGCCAGAACGCTATGCGCCATCAATTGAAATTGGTCAATCGATCAGTGCAAAATCTATCGCACGCCCGGGTGACAAGCCCTTTATTGGCACCGTTAGCGCTATTGACAGCAAAATTGATGAAGCAAGTCGCACCTTGCGGGTGCGCTCAGAAATTTTAAACAAGAATGATGTCTTGCGCGGCGGCATGTCCTTTGAGGTAAGCCTCACCTTTCCAGGTGATCCCTATGCCAGTGTTAATCCCCTAGCCATTCAATGGAGCGGCTCTGGTGCTTATGTTTGGCGGATTAAAGATAATAAAGCCTATAAAACTCCAGTATCCATCATTCAGCGCAATTCTAATAATGTATTGGTCAATGGCGAAATTGAAGCGGGGGATAATATTGTTATCCAAGGCGTGCAGTCATTGCGCGAGGGAATAGAAGTACGCTTTGAAAATCCGCAAGCACGTGTTGGCACACAGGCTGATAATAATAGACAAGAGCCAACCACTAAGGGCGATGAAGAAGCCAAAGCGGATCATGCCAATGCAAAATAACAATTCCTTTGATAAAGATGGTGTGAGCGAAACAAAAAAGCCAAAGACAACCAATAAGGGTGGCTTTGTTAATCTATTTATTCGCCGGCCAGTTTTCGCCTTTGTGGTTAATGCCTTGATTGTTGTTGCAGGTCTTGCAGCCCTTTCTGGTGTGGATATTCGCGAATTGCCCGATGTTGACCGCCCTGCGGTTACAGTTGCAACAGATTTTACTGGTGCATCCGCCGAAACTATTGACCGTGAAATTACCCAAGTTTTAGAAGATGCTGTAGCGCGCGTCACCGGGGTTAAAACCATTTCATCGCGTTCATCCTTTGCCCGCAGCCGCGTGACAGTAGAATTTAATGATGGTGTTGATCTTAATGTTGCAGCGGCGGATATTCGTGATGCCATTTCGCGCGTCACCAATGATCTGCCGCAGGCCGCGGACGCATCACGTATCATCAAGGCGGATTCTAATGCCGATGCGGTAATGCGCCTTGCGGTGATGTCCGATAGAATGAGCGTTGATGATCTAACTGTTCTTGCCGATGATCAGATTGCTGATACGCTGTCTGCCGTTGCCGGCGTTGCCGATGTGCAAATGTTTGGTGATCGTGATAAGATTTTCCGCATTGATATTGATCAGGCACGCCTTGCAAGTTACGGTTTGACGGTTGGCAATATCACCACCACCCTATCAGATATGGCGCTTGACGCACCAGCTGGATCATTACGCAGTTCTGACCAATCCTTGGTGGTGCGTGCAACAGCAAATCTTTCAACCCCGCAAGCTTTTGAAAATGTTTATATTACCCCAAAAATCCGCATTGGTGATATTGCCAATGTTACCTTAGGGCCTGATGTTGAAACATCAATCGTGAATGCCAATGGTCGCTCCGCCGTTGGACTTGGTATTATCCGGCAAGCGCAATCCAATACTTTGGATATTTCTAAAGGCATTACGCAGGCGGTTGCAGAGCTCAACAAAACCTTGCCAGATGGGGTTGAAGTACGCATCACCAGTGATGATGCCAATTTCATCAAGGGCGCAATTCATGAGGTTGAAATTGCCTTGATCGTTGCCATTCTTGTCGTCATCGTGGTTATTTTCCTATTTCTTTGGGATGTTCGAGCAACACTTATTCCAGCCTTATCGATTCCCGTTGCTCTCATCGGTACAATTGCTGCTATTTATTTAGTCGGTTTTTCCATCAATATTTTAACCTTGCTAGCACTGGTGCTTGCAACGGGGCTTGTAGTTGATGATGCAATTGTGGTGTTAGAAAATATTGTTCGCCGCCGCAATATGGGCATTGGTCCACGTGCAGCTTCAGTTTTGGGCACTAATGAAGTATTTTTTGCCGTTGTCGCAACCACTCTTACCCTTGCTGCGGTGTTTATTCCAATTTCGTTTTTGCCAGGGCAAGCTGGTGGTCTATTTAAAGAGTTTGGCTTTGTGCTAGCGATTGCAATTTTACTATCGGCAATCGTATCGCTCACCCTTTGCCCAATGCTTGCATCACGTTTTTTAAAAGAGCATAAGTCCAATGAAAGCGATCATCATGAGCCATTATTTTTTCAAAAATTAGGTGGTTTTATTGGCGGTTTTTATCGCAAAACCCTGCATTTTTGTTTAAATCAACCCTTAATGGTGATTGTTGCTTCAATCGTTTTTGCTGGACTTTCATGGGCCGGATTTAATACATTGCAGCAAGAGCTTACGCCATCGGAAGATCGCTCATCTATCTTCCTATCGATTGAAGGACCACAGGGTATTTCGGTTGATTATCTTAATGATCAATTCAAGCAAATTGAAGCTATTCTTTCGCCCTTGCGAGAAAATGGTGAAATTGTTAGCACCTATTCCGTTGCAGGCACCGGCGGCTCGACCAATCGCGGTGTTATTATTTTAACTCTTGCACCATGGAATGATCGCTCGCGCAGTCAACAGGAAATTATTGGCGACATTAATACCGCCATGCGCAAGTTCCCATCAGTGCGCGTTCTCACCCGTGAAGGCAACAGCCTTGGCATTCGTGGTGCGGGCAATGGTTTGCAATTTGCAATTTTAGGGCAGGATTACGCAACCCTGCAACCTGCGGCAGAGGCAATTATTGCCAAAATGCAGCAAAACCCCAAATTCTTGCAACCTCGCCTAGCGGTTGATGCAACACAGCCACAATTATTTATTGATATAGACCGCGCCCGCGCCTCCGATCTTGGCATTGATATTTCTGGTATGGCACAAACCGTGCAATCTATGCTCGATGGGCGTAAAATTGGCTCGGTCTATGTGGGTGATCGTAGTTATGATGTAAAAATCGTATCCTCTACCCATCCAGTTAATGACCCAAGCGATCTTGAAAACATCTATATGAAAACTAGCGATAGCCGCTTTGTGCCAGTCTCTGCCATTGCTAGTGTTGATGAGCGACCCGTACCACCAGAATTGCAACGTGAATCACGTATGCGGGCGGTAACCTTGACCACCAATCTTGCATCAGATTATGCCCTTGGAACTGCTTATCAAGATGTCTTAGCTATTGCAAAAAATGAGTTACCATCAGGCAGCTATATTTTGCCTCTTGCTGAAGCGGCAACCCTTGGGGAAACATCGGCCGGTCTTATTTTGATTTTTGGCTTTGCGATTGTGATTATTTTGTTGGTTTTAGCAGCACAATTTGAAAGCTTTATTTCTGGTATTATTGTTATGGCAACCGTTCCGCTTGGACTTGGCTGTGCAGTTATCGCAATGATGATTTCTGGGGTTAGTCTTAATGTTTATAGTCAGATTGGTTTGGTCTTGCTTGTTGGCATCATGGCCAAAAACGGTATTTTGATTGTTGAATTTGCTGACCAATTGCGTGATCGCGGTATGAATGTACGCCAAGCAATTGAGGAAGCTGCCAATATTCGCTTACGCCCCGTGTCGATGACTATGATTTGCGCTATTCTTGGCGGTGTACCGCTAGTTTTGGCATCAGGAGCTGGTGCTGAGGCGCGTATTGCGCTTGGTTGGGTTATTGTTGGTGGACTTGGGCTTGCTACGATTGCGACGCTTTATGTAACCCCCGTTGCTTATTTGCTGCTTGGCCGCTTTATTCGCCCCAAAGCCGAAGAAGAAGCACGCCTTGACCAAGAATTGCATCACGCCAACAACAACCAAAACACGCACTAACATCTTAGCCGCATAAAACATGCGTTTATTGTCTATTGCCTGTGAAAACAAAACGGTTTTCGCAGGCAATATTTTTAAACATGTTCATTTTCAATAAGACACAAATAAGACTTACACCGAAAGCAAAATTTTCATTTTTAAAATTTTAACATGCCACCGTTTAAAATCTTATATTTTGGCTAAAATGCCGGTTAAAAACGCTTTGAGGCAATCGCCAATAACACTCACCTGATAACCACCTTCTTGGATAATCACCACAGGAATACCCAAACGTGCAACAAGGATGGCGGCCTTATGAAAGGCATCGGTCGTCACTTTAACAATGCTTAAAGGATCATCCTTATGAGTATCATAACCAAGGGCAAGAACTACAACTTCAGCGCCATAATTCTTAACATAATCAACGCCTAAACCCACGCCGGTTAAAAAACTTTCATCATCGCTATTGGCGGCAATCGGAATATTAATATTATAGCCCAAACCTTCACCATAGCCTTTTTCATGAGGATAGCCGGTATAAAACGGATAATAAACTGATGTATCAACATGGACAGAAACCGTCAAAATATCGCTGCGGCGATAAAATATTTCTTGTGTGCCGTCCCCATGATGGGCGTCAATATCAAAAACAGCGATTTTTTTAAATTTTTGCCGTAAATGCTCTGCAGCAATGGCAGCATTATTCATATAGCAAAAGCCCGAAGCACGATCGGAACGGCAGTGATGCCCAGAAGGGCGACAAAGGGCGTAAGCAATTTTTTCACCTTCAAGAATAGCCTCAGCGGCAGCCGTTGCACTATGGGTTGACCGTAAAACCGATAGGTAAGTAAACTTGCTAATTGGCACAGCAAGATCACCAAGATAATAACCGCTTTGGGCAATAAGATGATTGCTTGGACAAGGAGGCCGCCTATCCTTAGCAGGATCACCATTCCAATAAGGGAAGCTATTGGGTAAAACCTCTACCCCATGCATGGGTAATTCCAACCAACGACTATAAGCCGTTTCAAGATAATCAAGATAATAGTTGGGATGAACTTTTAATGCAGTAAGGCGGCCATAATCTTGCGGTGTTTGAACGCTTACGCCCAAATTTTCAAGGGCGATCAAAAGCTTTTGTGTTCGCAATGGACTATCGGTGGGCTTTGCTATTTCGCCATAACGCATAAATTGTTTTGGCTCATGCAAAGCCTGATCATGATGATAAAAACCGCGCATTCTTCCTCCCCTTAGTAACACCACCTCCAATAAAAATATTCTTTAAAAAGCTAAAAAGTGTTACAACTTACAAACTATGCCACTGTTAAATAGGCAATTCAATAGAGTTCTTATCAGCGCATTTGAGACAACTTTACGCAATGAAACTTTTTATTATTATTTTAATAACAGTTTAGCCTATTGCTTTTATTGCCAAGGTGCTATTGAATTACAGTAATGCTGCTAAATATTGTTTCAATGAACTGAGGCAAGAAATCTGTGAGACTGTTTAAATGAAAAACCATCATGATGCTGAAAGGCTAAAGCTAATCGGCGATGACGAAACCATAGATTTTATGCCCCTTGAAACTTATTTAACCAAGTGGATGCATGGTGACGGTACAAAAATAGCAATTGTAAAACTGATTGAGGCGATTTGTCTTGGTGCCTTTAAGCTTTCTAAGCGTGTAGCTGGCGGCCATCTTTATGGCGACCCGGGTCGCCTCGTTGGTTCCAATAGCGATGGCGATCTACAAAAAAGCATTGATGTTGGCTCGCATTATTTGTTTTCTGAACTATTACTGGAAGCAGGAGCTGGCAAGCTTTTATCGGAAGAATCTGAAGATGTTATAAGCAATCCCGATGGCGGTGATTTTGCTGTTGCATTTGATCCGCTTGATGGCTCAGGCAATGTCGGCATTGGCGCACCAATTGGCACATTTTTTTCGATTTTTCCAAATTCCTATAGTCATGACCCATTTTTAGTAAAGGGTAGCGAACAAGTGGCTGCTGGCTATATTTCTTATGGTCATAGTATTGATTTTGCTCTATCGGTCGGCGATGGACTTATTTTGGGTGCGATGGAGCCACAAAGCGGCATTTTTTATATTTTACAAGAAAATGTTACTCTTGCCCCTGAAACATCCGACCTTGCTTATAATGCTTCGGTTTATCGCCATCTTTTTCCGCCAATGCGTCAATATGTTGATGATGTTCAACAAGGTAAGGTTGGGCCGCGCGGCAAAGATTTCAACATGCGTTGGCTTGGCGCTGCAGTTGGCGAGCTCCATCGTATTTTTCAGCGTGGCGGCCTGTTCTTTTATGTCAATGACCAGCGTAAAGGCTATGAAAATGGTCGCCTAAGACTAATTTACGAAGCATTTCCCATTGCATTTCTCTGTGACGCTGCAAAAGGCAAAGCCACTGATGGTATGCAAGATATTCTTGATATTGTACCAGCTAGTCATCATGCTCGCACACCACTGATTTTTGGTGCAGCCAATGAAGTCGATACAATCAAGACCTATCATACTTTAACCCAAAATCCCGAATGAGGAGAGTTTTTCATGGCCCGTATTACCCTTCGCCAATTGCTTGATCATGCAGCAGAACATGATTATGGCGTTCCAGCGTTTAATATTAATAATATGGAACAGGCACTTGCCGTTATGGAAGCTGCCCACGCGACTAATTCACCGGTTATCATTCAAGCATCGCGCGGCGCGCGCGCTTATGCCCATGACATCATGCTGCGTCATATGATGGATGCAGTGGTTGAAATTTTCCCTCATATTCCTGTGTGCGTGCATCTTGACCATGGTAATGGCCCAGCAACCTGCATGACCGCACTACAAAACGGTTTTACATCGGTAATGATGGATGGTTCGCTTAAAGAAGATGGTAAAACACCTGCTGATTGGGATTATAATGTGGGTGTCACCAAACAGGTTTCAACCATGGCTCATTATGGCGGCGCTTCAGTTGAAGGTGAACTTGGTGTGCTTGGCTCACTTGAAACAGGTCAAGGTGAAGCTGAAGATGGCCACGGCGCAGAAGGCGTTCTAAGCCATGACCAATTATTGACTAATCCTGATGAAGCGGTCAAATTTGTGCTTGAAACCAAGGTAGATGCTTTGGCTGTTGCTATGGGTACCAGCCATGGTGCTTATAAATTTACCCGTAAGCCTGATGGCAATGTTTTGGCGATGAGCGTTATTGAAGAAATCCATCGCAAATTACCAAATACCCATTTGGTGATGCATGGTTCTTCATCAGTTCCGCAAGAGCTACAAGATATCATCAACCAATATGGTGGCGATATTAAGCCAACTTGGGGCGTGCCAGTAGAAGAAATCCAACGCGGCATCCGCCATGGTGTGCGCAAAATCAACATTGACACCGATTGTCGCATGGCAATTACGGGTCAGATCCGCCGCGTTTTTGCTGAAAATCCATCAGAGTTTGATCCACGTAAATATTTGGCACCAGCGCGTGAAGCGGTTACCAAGC
The DNA here is from genome assembly GCF_026743145.1 of Bartonella sp. HY761. NCBI lineage: Bacteria > Pseudomonadati > Pseudomonadota > Alphaproteobacteria > Hyphomicrobiales > Bartonellaceae > Bartonella > Bartonella sp. HY761. The sequence goes on along the minus strand of NZ_CP104887.1, from coordinate 34,755 downwards.
TTTGCAAACAACGCTTTGAAGAATTTGGCACGGCAGGCCACGCCAGTGCGATTAAGCCATTGCCACTTGCTGACATGGCAAAGCTTTATGCTGAAGGCAAACTTGATCCTATTGCTTCTTAAAAACTAAGGCATTTGAATATATTAAAGCCGCGTGCCATTTAAAAAATGGCACGCGGCTTTTTATTTGATCAGCATAACATATTTGCCGTGTACTAGCGTCAGCAATAAAAATACAACCTAATTTAATCAAACATCATATTCGCTTTCGCACCTAAAATTTTAACAAATAAGCTCAAGCCACCCTATTTTCACCAGACAAAATCCGCTCAGTTGAATTAAAAATTCTGCTGAATAAAACCTGTTGACTTTTTTAAAAAAATAAATAATCCCACTCAATAGAAAAAATAATTCTATTCAACGGAATTTATTGGGGAGGATAAATTGATGACAAATAATAATAGCAGCGATTTAAACGGCATTGAAATGCAAGGTGGGGAAGCTGTTGCGCGCATCCTAAAAGCTTTTAACTGTGGTCCGATGCTTGGCATGGGGGGATTTCAACTACTACCTATGTATGAAGTTGCTGATAAGCTTGGTTTAGATCATTATTTAATCAATGATGAACGAGCCGCCGCCTTTGCAGCTGATGCCTATGCCAAAGTAACTGGTCGCGTTGGTCTTGCAGATGCGTCTTTAGGACCGGGAGCCACTAATCTTGTCACTGGACTTGGTGAAGCACTCAATGCTGGTACCCCCATGGTATGCGTCATCGGGGATACCCATCGTGATCACTCATGGAAGAATATGACACAAGAAGTGCGTCAGATGGACGTATTACGTCCGGTTTGTAAAGAACTTATCCGCATTGAAACAATACAACGAATCCCTGAATTAATGAAGCGCGCTTTTGCTGTTGCGACTTCTGGCCGCCCTGGACCAGTTGTGGTGGATATTCCAGAAGATATCATGCATGCAGTCCATACTTTCTTTGCTGATGATTTTGAGGTTGGCCCTGCTAATGAAAGTGTACCAGCTCTGCGTTGCCGGCCTGATAAGGCTAACCTAGAAAAAGCAGCTGCTGCCTTAGCCAAGGCAAAGCGCCCGTTAATTCTTGCTGGCGGAGGCGTGCATATTTCAGGCGCAAATCATGCATTGGAACAATTTGCGCAAGCAACCAATATACCCGTTGCCCATACTTTAACCGGCAAAGGAGCAATTGCTTGCACAAGCCCACTCAATGCAGGGCTCTTTGGTCGCTATGATCGAATTGCCAATAAGCTGATTGAAGAAGCCGATATATTATTTGTCGTTGGCTGCAAATTAGGCGAAATTGCCACCAAGCGTTATACATTACCACCAAAAGGCAAAACAATCATTCACCTTGATTCATTGCCTGAAGAATTTGGCCGCACAACCAGAGCAGACATTATTTTATGGGGTGATGCACGCTGTGGGCTTGAAGATATGCTTGATGCGTTAAGCGACAAGACATCACAATTATATGCAAACCACCAAGCTTATATTGATGATGTCGGTAACCGCATGGATACATGGCGTAAGGATGTTGCAGAACGCCTATATTCAAATGAAAAGCCAATTAATATGGCACGACTAATGACCGAATTGAACACAGCATTGCCTAATGATGCAATCTTGGTTGCCGATGGTGGATTTGCAGCTCATTGGAGCGGTCTATTATACGTTACCAAACAAGCAGGACGTGGCTTTTTGCCTGATCGCGGTTTCGCGTCAATTGGATATGGATTACCAGGTGCCATCGGTGCAGCGCTTGCCGCGCCTAAGCGTACAGTTATGGCACTTACTGGCGATAGCGGCTTTTGCATGGTTTTAGGAGACTTGGAAACCGCAAAGCGGCTTAACCTTAATATTACAATTATAGTCGTCAATAATGCGGCTTCTGGCTATGTTAAAGCCTTGCAACACTTAGTTTATGGCACAGGGCATTATCATTCATCCGACCTAAATGAAGTAGATTTTGCAAAAGTAGCAAATTCGTTTGGTTGCACAGGTATTCGCGTTGAAGATCCAGACCAAATTGGCGCCGCCCTGCAACAAGCTATGACAATCAAAGGGCCTGTTGTGTTAGATGTCATTGTAACCCGTGATCCTGCTAAAATGCTGCCTGGTGTAGATAATCGCGCCGCTATTATCAAAAAGGGTGATCGCATAGCCTAATTTCAATCGCATTTGATTTGGTCTAACCACATTTACTCCCGATAAGGAGACGGGTTTGAATGTCTGGGGAACATCGGGAGGATTATATGACCAAAAAACCTAGTGAAACACGTAAGCGCATTATAGCTATATTTTCCAGTGCTTCGGGCAATTTGGTTGAATGGTATGATTTTTATATTTATTCTTTTACTGCCCTATATTTTGCATCATCATTTTTTCCACAAGGTGATAGAACAACGCAATTATTAAATGCCGCAGCAGTATTTGCTGCCGGCTTTTTAATGCGCCCCATCGGTGGTTTGCTATTTGGAAGAATAGCAGACCGCATTGGCCGAAAAAAATCCATGCTGATTTCAGTTTTAATGATGTGCTCTGGCTCATTTATCATCGCTATATTGCCAACCTATGAAACTATCGGTGTATTGGCACCCATTCTTTTACTTTTAACCCGCTTAATGCAAGGCCTATCTGTCGGCGGCGAATATGGTACAACCGCTACCTATATGAGCGAAGTTGCAATTTCAGGTAAACGAGGATTTTTTAGCTCATTTTTGCATGTAACATTGATTGGTGGTCAGCTTACTGCCGTTCTCACATTAGTCATATTGCAGTCGCTGTTAAACGATCAGCAATTGCATGATTGGGGTTGGCGTATCCCATTCTTCATCGGTGGTATTCTTGCAATTGTTGCACTGATTTTGCGTCGTAATCTTCATGAAACTTCAACACCAGAAACGCGCGCCAAGACAAAAGAAGGCAGCCTTATCGGGCTTTGGAAACAGCATAGACGCGCCATATTATGCGTCATGGGCTTTTCTGCTGGGGGATCTTTATTCTTCTATTCCTTTACAACCTATATGCAAAAATATCTTGTCAATACAGCAGGATTTTCCAAATCTGATGCCTCGTCAACCATGACATGGGCTTTACTTGGCTGCATGATTTTACAACCCATATTTGGTTATTTTTCCGATATTATCGGCAGGCGTAACTCATTACTTATCTGGAGCTTTCTCTCTATTTTTATTACAGTACCATTATTAACATTAATCGGTCAGGCGCAAACCTTAATGATCGCATTTGTGTTTATTATGGTGGGGCTTGCAACAGTGAGTATGTATAGTTCAATCAGTGGGTTGATTAAAGCTGAAATGTTTCCACCACAAGTGCGGGCGCTTGGTGTAGGTTTCCCTTATGCCGTTGCTAATGCACTTTTTGGCGGCACCGCCGAATATATTGCCCTTTGGTTTAAATCCATTGGCATGGAAAGTGGCTTCTTTTGGTATGTCACCTTTATGATGGTCATCACCTTTATATCGGTTTTAGCCATGCCAGATCCTCGCCAAAAAGGATATCTACAAGGAGAAGGTATTCATTAGACATTGCTATAAACTTGGTCATTTAATGTAATCAAGTAAACATTGCCCGATAATGTGGGATAGTATAGAGATAGCATAAATACCACTTGCTATTTTGGGAAGAAAATGACTGTTTCACCAAACCAAAATCAGGGAATTGAACGAACTGTTGCCCTGTTAAAAACGATTACGGATCATTGTGACCATGGTGTAAAATTAGCCGATGTAGCAGAGCTCACGCAATTATCGCGTTCAACTGTCCATCGGCTTTTATCTGGCCTTATCCAAGTTGGATTGGTTGAACAAAATTCTGAAACCCTACGCTATTTTCCAGCCTTTTTATTATATAGGCTTGGCAATAAAACTGCCAAACGATTTGGTCTTTTAAACAGTGCGCAAGGTAGTATCGCTCGCCTTGCTAAAGAAACTGAAGACACCGTTTATCTTCAAATTCGTTCGGGTGATGAAGCATTATGCATTGCGCGGGAAGAAGGTAATTACCCAATAAAAACCTTAACCCTAGCCGTTGGCGATCGGCGTCCTCTTGGCATTGGTGCGGGAAGCTTAGCCATACTTTCATCTTTACCTGATTTGGAAATAGAAAGGGTTTTAAAGCGTAATATAAACCAAATTTCGTCATATGGTGAAAAAACCATACTACATATAGAACAAGATGCAAAAATTGCCAAAAAACAAGGATATACCTTCAATCCCGGCCACTATATTAAAGGCATGGGTGCAGTTGGACTGCCAATCATCGATCAAAAAAATAATCTAATTGGCTCACTAAGCATTGCCGCTATAGAAACCAGGATGAGAGATGATCGTCGCCCTTGGCTCTTTGAGTTGATGAAGCGCGAAGCCGCAACTATAATTGATATTATGGCCGAAAGTGAACAAAATTAACCTTTAAAAATATTGTTCACTAAATTAAACTATCCCGCACCCTATGTTGCTTTAGGAGCTATTTTTTATCGCCATCAAAGCATATTTAAAAACTGTTTAAAGCGTTCTGATTTGGGCTTAGCCATTATTTCACTTGGATGTCCCTGCTCTTCGATTAAACCCTTATATAAATAAATCACTTGTGTTGATATTTCACGCGCCAAAGCCATTTCATGGGTTACCATCACCATGGTACATCCATCATTTGCCAATTGTTTAATAACTTGAATAACTTCGCCAACCAATTCTGGATCAAGAGCCGATGTCGGCTCATCCATTAAAATTACCTCAGGCTTCATCGCAAGTGCCCGTGCGATAGCGGCGCGTTGTTGTTGACCACCCGATAATTGTAATGGATATTGATCTGCTTTTGCTGAAATGCCAACCTTTTCCATAAGCACCTTGGCATTTTCAATCGCTTCATCTTTTGAAATACCAAGCACTTTGGTCGGTCCTTCAATAATGTTTTGTAAAATTGTTTTATGAGACCACAGATTGAAACTTTGAAAAACCATGCCTAGACGGGTGCGAATATGCTGCAATTGCTTTTTATTGGCTGCATATTGTTTACCGTTTTTTGCCAATTTTGTTTCAATAATTTCACCTGCAACACTGATCTCGCCAGAGTCGGGTGTTTCAAGATAATTTATACAGCGCAATAATGTTGTTTTGCCTGAGCCACTACTGCCAATCAAGGAAATAACATCACCCTTTTTTGCCTCGAAAGAAACGCCTTTTAGTACTTCAATATCGGCAAAGCTTTTATGAATATTTGTTACAGTTAATGCTTTGGCGGTCATTTTATGCTCCCAACTTCTTTATAGGAATGCTTTTAATTTTAAAATGTATTAGGCTTAATTGGATCTATAGCGTGTGAAATGTCTTTCAAAATGCGAGATCGATTTGGTCATTATCAAAACAACAACAAAATAAATGATACCTGCAGCCACCAATGGCTCTAAAGACAAGTTAAGGCTGCGCTGTAATTCGCGCGCTGTGCCCATTATTTCCATAACGGTAATTGTTGATGCAAGCGCCGTTGATTTAAGCAAAATAATCAAATCATTGGTTAAAATTGGTAAGCACTGACGAAAGGCGAGCGGCAAAGTAATGCGCATTAATATTTGGTTGGAACTCATGCCGATTGCTTGTGCTGCCTCTAATTGACCACGTCCAACCGACTTTATAGCACCGCGAATAACCTCGGCAGTATATGCGCCTTGATTAAGACTAAGCGCAACCAGTGCATACCAAAGTCCTTCGCGCAAATACGGCCACAAAAACGTATCATGGACTGGCAAATTAGGTAAAAGCTGTCCTACACCTTGATAGATGAGATATAATTGAACAAGCAAGGGTGTGCCGCGAAACAAAAATGTGTAAAGGGCGGTTGGTTTTGATAGTAACCAATTGCGCGAATTTAAATTGATACCACCAATAGTTCCAATTAAAAGCCCAAATAAGCCAGCAACGAAAGTTAAAAATAAGGTAAGTGGTAGCGCGTGCAAAAGAATGGGAATAAATTCGATGACCCGTCCAAAGAAAACGCCCATACCACCCAAGAATGACATATCAAATGATTGCTGATCCATATCAATACCCACGATTCAAGTGTTTTTCTAAACGCATGATAACGACAATAGAAACAAGCGTGATGACTAAAAAGAGAAACGCGGTAAAACCATAAAAGAAAACATATTCTCGTGTTGTCGAGGCGGCACGATAGCCAGTATAAAGCAATTCTTGGAACGAGCCTAAAACAGAAATAATCGCGCTTTCTTTAATAATTGATAACCATAAATTACTCATACCTGGTACGGCGTGACGCATCATTTGCGGAAATATAATGCGTGTAAATATTTGCCATCTGCTCATACCAATCGATAAAGCTGCTTCAATTTGGCCATTTGGAATGGCCTGCAAAGATGAACGCAAAACCTCGGTCATGAAAGCGCCATTGACGAAGGCAAGGGCAATAATCGCGGCCCAAAATGGGCTGAGTTGAAATTCGTCACCCACTAAGTTGCTTTGTTTGAGCAAATTTTCAAGGCCAGTTGCAACCGCAAAATAGAGCAATAAAACCACCAGCAATTCTGGTAGGGATCTAACAATGGTTAGATAAATATTAGCTAAAACACGTAAAACTTTGTTTGAAGAAAGCTTAGCGCTGGCGGTAATCAACCCAAACAAAAAAGAAATGAAATATGCGACGAATGATAATTCCAACGTTAGCATAAAGCCCCAGAAAAACTGTTCGCCCCAGCCATCGTTACCCCATGATAATAAATGCAGATATTTTTCCATCATGCACCATTTACGAACATTAAATAACAGATCGTCATTCCATATCCCCTTTTTATAGTGATAAAGCTCAGCACAGAGACATAATATTTTATTTTTTTGCTTTGAATTATGCTTTTAGCGGCTAAGATTTTTTGTTTCTTAATTTATAAAAATGCACAAGATATCGCCTACTCTACAGTGGCACTATCAACCCATTTATCTTGAATTTTTTTAAGCGTGCCATCATCAGCAAGCTCTTGTAATGCCTTATTGACAATATCTAGGGTCTTTTGGTCACCCTTTTTAATTGCATAGGCAACACCTTGGCCCAACATAACATTATCAGGAATAATGAGTTTAATTTCGTAATTTTGAGCAAACGGTGTTTTTAGAAAATCTTCCGAAAAAGGCAATGGTGCGAGCATATAATCGGTACGCCCTGCAACAAGGTCGGCGGCGTTGTTATCAGCCGTATCATAACTCTTTAAATGTATATTGGGTAAATATTTTTTCATATATTTTGATTGTACACTAGCAACCTGCACACCAATAATTTTACCTTGCAAACTATTCTGGTCTAAAATATCGCCTTTTCCATCTTCAGCTTTTATCGTTGCAATTACGGTTTGGTCTTTTTTGGCACCAACAACGGCTGTACCTTCAACAAAATAAGGCGTACTAAAGTCGATCGTTTGGGCACGTTCTTCAGTTACTGAAAACGCACCAATCGCAAAATCAATCTTTTTTTCATTTAAGGAAGGAAGCAAACCATCCCAAGCCATGGATTTAAATTGGCATTTTACTTCAATGCGCTCACATAATGCGCGCGACAAATCAGCCTCTAAACCAATCCATTCGCCATTAGAGCGCACTGCCGTAAAAGGCAAATAAGGTTCAGGCGTCATGCCAAGCCGCAAAGGATTATCTGCATAAGCATAATTAGAAAAAAGAAAAAATATAATGAGGCTTAAAAACTTAATTTTCATTGTTTGACCTCCCAATCGATTAAAATACTTCATGTTTTATTGAGTATTTCGATAAAAATACTTAATATATTAACATGTAAAATATCCAAATAATAATATTTGCTGACTTATTATTCTTTTTTGCAAATATTACTGTATCGTGATTTTTAAAAACCACGATACATTTTTGATTAAACAAATTTATTATAAAAGATATTTTAATTTTTAAACCAACGCAGCGACATGCAAGATAAGCCAGCATCAATTTTGCCGATTTCGGTGGTTTTAAGCGGCACAACATTATAGCCATGGCCGGTTAGCAAATCGATTGTTTTTGGGAAATCCGATCCAACAAATACGGTATCATTAACCCGTAATGCGTTTGCTGCAGCTTCTTCACCCTCTGGAACAATAATTTGACGGAAACGCGAAAACACACCAGAAGCTGCTAAGCGTGCAGTGGAGAAAATAGTTTCATCATCGAGCAAAGAACAATCAGTTTTAAAGTGTAATACACCTTTAGGTGTTTGAACAACTTCACCCTTTTTGCCCAATTTTGCAAGTGCTTCGATAAGATCTTCAGCGCCTTTTGCATCAGTTCGTGCAGATAGGCCAATCATAACGGCGTGAGGCGCGTTGAGAACATCGCCGCCATCTGCATAACCATTTTGTGGCAAGCGCAAAACCGTATCAAACATTTTTTCAATTGTTGGTGCAATTTCTTGCACTTCATTGATGCGCGTTTCGGCGCCCGGACGAAGCAAAATTGCGCCTTCACTGAAAACGAGCGCTGGATCTTCAACAAAGATTGCATCTGGAAAAGCTTCAAGTGCAGGCAATACGGTAACATTTACTCCAGCAGTTTTTAGTGCTGCAATATAAGCATCATGTTCAGCCTTAACACCTTCATAGGTAGGATTACCACGATCATCAGCACGCAAACCATTAACGACCGAGCGTGAAGGCTCGCGGACAATCACTGAGTTAAAGTTATATACACTTCTTGTTGTAGTCATTTTGAACCCTTTTCCTTACAAAGTTATCGAAAAATTGAGTGCAACCAATTTTTGAAAACCTAATTTTTGATGGGACTAACTGCCATGATTACTTTACTTAAATAAAATTTTTAATTGGATACTAATAATATGAATAGTTATAATGAAGTATATTTAAAACACTTCATTTTAAACTATGAGATATCAATACAAACATCCAAAATCAAATAAAGCCATATCTATGATCAATAACTCCCAATCCTCCTCGATTTTTCGTAATATTAAAGTTACAGTTATAATTTTTTATTTAAAACTGTAAAAATATACAAATTTTCGCTAAAATTTATAAAATTCGTCAATGCTAATTATACAAATTTCATAAAACTTGCAATATTCGCAGCTAAAAACAATTGTTATTTTAGGAAATTTTGCCCAATAATTACACTAAAAAGAAAAATATATTTTATAACTGTTCTTAAAGTGAAGAAATTTTGCAGTTATAATTCTATCTTCGTAAGTTAAGTCGGCTCAATATTTCAAAATCAACGGATAAAATTGCATGTATCTTAGCTAACACTACTCAGCAGTAAACTGGTCTCGCTATTTAAAACACCATCAATCGCGCGGATTTCCCCTAAAACACGGTCAAACTCTGCAAGATTATCTGTGGTTATATTAGCAACCAAATCCCAATTACCGTTAGTAGTATGCAATGTTTGAATAGCGGCAATCCCACGCAAGTGACGTATAACCTGTGTGGTGGATTTACCCACAACTTCAATGAGCATGATTGAATGAACTGCATTTGCGTCATAATCATCGCGAACACGAACCGTAAAATTACTGATTGTGCCATTATTGACCATACGATCGAGGCGATTTTGTACTGTACCGCGAGATACTTTTAAAATATCAGCAAGTTTAGCAAGCGGCGCTCTACCATCTTGCCTTAATAAGCCAATAAGGCGCCGATCGAGTTCATCAGGGATATATTTTGAATATAATGAATTTGAACTATTTTTATGCATTTTTATAACCCTGATAGTAAAATTTACAATTTAATGCTGATATTTTACAAGGGTCTATTAAAATTTACAACGTTTTCATTTTAGCAAGGCTAAAAATTTAAGCCTAATGAGTTTGTCCATCAAAAGGCTTAAATTTTTGTGCCAAATTGCCATAGTTAAATTTATTAATAAACGTAGTAGGTTTTATCCACCATTTTGGTTGCTAGGGAAGCGCCGTTCAAGTAAACAACTATATAACGGTAGGACTATTTGCTTGTTAAGACTTAACCGATCTTTTTACTTCTTCAGCTTCGATAAAACGTTTGCGGCCAAGATAGCCGGCACCGTCATCAATATCAGCAATGATTGCGGCTTTTAAAGCTGCGCTATCCTTTTTCTCAAGAGCTGCCAAGGCTTCCTGATGATGATCGACAGTATAGCTTTCCGACAAATTTTCGGTGGCTTCACGCATAAATGGCCCAAGGCGCAGCCAAACAGATTCAATTAATGGCAATAAAACTGCGGCTGAGCGCTTTTGATATAAATAGCGATGAAAGGCAAAATTCTTTTCAATGCCAAGCTGAATATTACCGGTTTCATAGGCGTGATTGATTTCCTGATCAATACTGCGAAGGCGAGCAAGATCCATAAAGTCAACAAATGGCAAAGCGCGTTCTGCCGCCAATGTCTCAAGAGCAATACGGGCGGCAATGATCTCGTCAAATTTATTAGGATCAATATCAGGAATACGCACACGGCGATTATCAAGGTTTTCCAAGGCACCTTCTGCAACCAAACGATGCAATGCTTCACGAATTGGCGTTGCACTCACATCCAGCAAATCGGATATTGCCTTGACCGTCACTGGTTGAGCTGGCGGAAAATGCCCTGTCATAATTGATAGGCGCAGCGAGCGATAAACCCATTGCTTAATGGTTTCATCACTATGCTTTTCGTCTTGCAAAAGGTTTAACCCTGGCTTTTTTTTCATTGCTTTTCCTTGCCCAATTTTAAAATTGAGCCTTTTTAATTATGCCAGATATGAAAATATAAAATATCTTAACCAAACACCAGCAAGTTATTTTATTGCCCGTAAATATAGTGACCTTGAAGCCATTTTATTAAAAAAACGGCTTCAAAAGAATAATTGCGTTAGGATAGTATATTTTGCTGAAAAAAATCTATAATTTCATCGGCAACCGCATCTCTAGCAAGATTTTTTTCGCTTGGCTCAATGGCAGTGTCACGCACATTTTGCGGCAAAACATCTTCGCGTGCTTCATATAAAGCATCATAGAAGCTAGCACTAAATTCGGGATGGGGCTGAAAACTTAAAGCCTTATTGCCATATTGTAGCATAGCAAATTGACAAGCATTGGCTGAGCCAATCACTTTCGCATCCTTTGGCAATTCGACAACTTGATCTTGATGCCAAGCAACAAGATTTTGCGTTTTGCCATTATCGCGCTTATATTCGATTTGCCCTACCGACCAACCGCCTTGAAATTTTTCAACCTTGCCGCCAAGGGCTTGCGCAATAGCTTGATGGCCAAAACAAACACCAACTAAAGGCCTACCGCTTGCATAAATTTCGCGGATAAGATCAAAAAGCGGCGGCAACCAAGCATGATCTTCATAAACGCCAAATTTAGAACCGGTAATCAGCCAACCATCAGCCTCGCCAATTGAAGCGGGAAAAATACCATCAACAACTGGATATTCAATAAAATCAATATCCTTGCTTTGTAATAGCTTGACAAACAAGTCATTATAATCGCCATGATGGGGAATAATGGCGTCAGGTGCATGTCCTGTTTGTAAAATTCCAATTTTCATTGACCACTCCTGATCATGATGCGAGCTTTTAGACATTTACATAAACCCAAAAGCTCAAATTAATAGCTTAACAAAAACTAAGACTTCTCTATACACCTAATTTGTCGCGTATGCCATACCACCATGCACCAAGAGCTGTAAGCGGCACACGCAATAATTTCCCTCCCGGGAAAGGCAAATTTGGCAGGGACGCCCAAACATCAAAGCGCTCACTGTGACCGCGCACTGCTTCACCCAAAATTTTGCCCAAAAGATGCGTGGTAGTTACACCATGACCACTATCACCATGAGAAAAATAAACCGTATCGGATAATTTACCGATATGAGGAATACGGGTTAAGGTCAATGCAAAATTACCGCTCCATGCAAATTCAATTTTTGCATTTTCAAGCTGGGGAAAGGTTTTAAGCATATTGGGGCGAATAACTGCTGTAAGATTACTTGGGTTTTGTCCACCATAACCAATACCACCTCCATAAAGCAGGCGATTATCAGCAGTGCGGCGATAATAATCCAAAACATAATTGGCATCTTCAACGCAGTAATTAGCTGGCAATAGACTATCGATCAAATCCTTATCCAAAACCTCTGTCGTCATTACCTGACTGGATACTGGCATCATACGGCCACCAATTTCAGGCAAAAGACTTCCAATATAGGCATTAGCGCAAACAAGTACATATTTTGCCTTAACCACGCCTTTACTGGTGTGCACAATTGGATTTGCTCCAGTATCAACACTGGTAACGCGTGAGTTTTCAAAAATCTTGCCGCCTTGCGCGCTTACTGCTGCTGCCTGACCAAGCACCAAGTTAAGTGGGTGGATATGGCCACCGCGAAGATCAATCATACCACCAACATATCGATCACTGTTGACATATTTGCCAACATCGCTCTTGGAAACCATTTCAAGACCATCATTGCCATATTGTTTCCAATTGGCGCGGTTTTCTGCCATGCCTTTCACCTGCTTATCGGTAAAAGCTGCAAAAAAACCACCATTGACGAGATTGCAATCAATATTATATTTTGCCACCCGCTCGCGGATAATGTCGCCGCCCTCAAGGGACATAGCACCAAGTGCATTGGCCTTTTCTTGTCCATAACGCTTGGCGATTACCATCAAATCACGACTATAACCATTAACAATTTGGCCACCATTACGCCCTGACGCGCCATAGCCAATACGATCACCCTCAAGCAAAACAACGGAAAACCCATTTTCAACCAATTCAAGCGCAGCTGAAACACCGGTAAAACCTGCACCGATCACACAAACATCGGTCGTGATTTCACCTTCCAATTCAGGATGGACGGTCTTGTCATTAGCGGTTGCGGCATAATAGGTTGCGGCATGACCTGGATTAGAAGTGGTATTGGAATTAGAGTTTGTTGTCATATCATACTGTCCTTATATAGGCATCATATTCAACATCGGTTACACGCAAGGCAAATTCTGCCATTTCTTGCCTTTTACAACCAGTAAACAAATCACGATATTTGGGGCCAAGGGTTGCATAAGCAAAGCTTGATTTTGCAAAAAGCTGCAAGGCATAATCCCAATTGGTTGGTAGTGGTTCATGGGCGATATCATGATCATCACCATGGATTGGACCACCTGGATCACGGCGGGTTGTCATGCCTTCAAGCGCTGCTGACAAAATCATCGCAAGTACAAGATAGGGATTGGTATCAGCGCCAGCAACGCGGTGCTCAATACGGGTAGCCGCTTTACTTGCAGTAATAACTCGTACCGCAGCTGTGCGGTTATCATAGCCCCATGAAGCATAGGTTGGCGCGTGCTCACTTGGGGTTAGACGGCGGAATGAATTGGCGTGCGGCGCAAAAATTGCAATACTATCCGCCATATTTGCCAAAAGACCACCAACAGCATGCAACAGCACTTCCGATGGGCCTGTATCGCCAGCAAAAACATTTTTGCCATTTTCATCAAGTAATGAAAAATGCACATGCATACCATTGCCAGCCTGCGTACCATATGGTTTTGCCATAAAGGTTGCATCAAGATCATGCTTGCGCGCAACACCCTTAACAATACGTTTTAGCAGCACGGCAAAATCGGCAGCCTTTAACGCATCAGGCACGTGATTAAGGTTGATTTCATATTGGCCAGGGCCATTTTCACGCAAAGTCGTATCAGCAAGCACTTTTTGTGCGCGGCACGCTTCTGAAATATCATCAAAAACATGCTCATATTCTTGTAATTCAGCAATAGAAAGCACTTGTGTTTGCCCCGTATGCCAACGGCCATCACGGGTATTTGGTGGACGCACTGGATCCAATGCCGAGCGAATAGGATCGATAAGATAAAATTCAAGCTCGGTTGCAACCACAGGAGTTAGTTTCAATTTCTTGAAACGCTCCAAGACATTGATCAAAACCTGACGAGGATCGGCATAAAAGCCAGTACCATCACGGTTTTGCATGCCCAAAATTACCTGTGCGGTTGGGCGCTCCAACCATGTGACGCGCGACAAAGAATCGGGTGAGGGAAAGCACATTCCATCAGGGTCACCAGTACCTGTTGCAAGACCTGCATCATTAACGTCACGTCCCCAAACATCAAGCGCATAAACCGAACGCGGCATAGCCATGCCATTTACCAAAACATCCAATGCACGTTCACGCGGAATCCACTTGCCGCGCGGTACGCCATTAACGTCAATAACGAAGGCCTCCAATACGCGCAAATCAGGATTTTCTTCTATAAATTTCTTTGCTTGAGCTTCATCAATCATAATACACCAGAACTAAAGAGATAATTTTAAAAGGAAAACGATTCTACAATGCCTAAGCTGCGCTAATCCTCACCAGCGCGACATTTGGTCAAAGGAATCAATATGGTTGAGTTTATTGGAGAAAGGACTAAAATCTTTTGCAATTTTAGCTGCCCCAAAAACCGCTTGTGCAAATTTGTAGTAGTACTGAAAATCATCTTACACATTTTTTGGAAACTATTAATCAAAGCAAAAAAAGAATGTGTTCTTTTCAAACGAAAATCGAACTTGTTACCCTTGAAATTTTGGGCAGCCAAAAAAAATTCATTATTGTCCATTGCTATACCTCCCATGACATGATCCAATAGCTGCGATATTATTAATCGTCTTTTCTATCGGTCATATTTATATATTTGATCAATTATGCTATTAATTTGATCAAATGTAAAGAGCAACAGCACATAGTTTTATAATTGCCCATAAAATGTGGGAAACTATCATCAAACTTTCACAGATTAATTCGCGGCAAAATACCAAATTATGGCGTTTTTGAAAATCTAACCGCGCATAGCCGCTTTTGAAAATTGGATATTACACGCTGTAGATTGAAAGGCTCAAAAGGTGAGTGCGGACAACTTGGCAAAGGCATTAGGCGCTTACACACACCTATTAGGAGTACCTATTTGATCAATATTATGATTCGCAAGCAAGTTATAATATGGAAAATCTGTTACTGCCTTTTTAAAGGCTTTGCGGCAGTAATAATTTAACGACAAGATGACAACCTTACCAATATTCAAAGGCAAATTCGTCTCAAACACCCATATCCTGATTTCCCACATAACGGCAAAAAAATCAGGACATGGTTAAGCTAAATTAGTTTATTCAGCGTCGTCAAGTAGGCCTTTTTCGTCAAGAAAGGTTAGATAAACTTCGCCTTCTTCTTCAAAAATTTCATCGCCTTCCATTTCATAGGCCTTTAACAATGGCACAACCGCTTCATCCTTACGATCAAGATCGTAAAGAGTTGCACCAATTGAGTAAAGCACATAGGGATTGGTTGACCCGTCTACGCTTTCATAAGCTGCATTAAACGCCACCAATGCCTTGTCAAAATCTCCAACATTGCGATAACCATCGCCAAGAGCTGTATAAAGCCACAAAGCGGCGTCCCATTTGCCTTTAGGTTCTGGAAGCAAAGCTAAAGCGTCAGTCCATTTTGCAATGGCTTCTTCAAAATCACCATTTTCAAAAAGATCTTCACCATCTTCCGACAAGTCAGCTATTTGATCAAAGATTTCATCAGGCAATTCGTCTTGTTCATCAATTGTCATATCTTTTAATCCTTTTTGGCAAAGTCATTATGGCAGGTGTAAATCATATTACTTCATTTTCGTTGCCGATGAAATATCAATTTATACAATTTTGCCAGAATTCTGATTTACGACTTTCTACACAACAAATAAATTTCCCTAAAAAATGTTTGCATTAAAATTTGCGTTCCCAACGAACTTGCTATTGATGTATTGATATTCAATCAAATATTTTAACAATAAATATAATCATAGAATGCACATTCTTTATATTAACTGAGAAAAACCAAACCTATCACAAAAATATTATCACTATTGATTTATAGTATTTTTTAGCGAAAACGCCGATAATTAGCCTATATTTAAATTACAATAATTTTAAAAGACAGCATAAAAATATGTTAATTTTCAAGTTCTTATTGACATAAGGCATCACTTCCATATCTATTTTTACCTAAACTTCAGTTTTGGGAGAATAGCGTGCTACTTATTATCATTAGTTTTGTGATCCTGCTATTTGGTTTGGCTGTCGCCGCTTTAGGCGTTCAGCTAGCTCTGGTTGGTGGTTCACCTTTTTATATCATTATGGGGCTTGGCCTTCTTATGAGCGGCTTCTTGCTTTTGCGCAAAAAAGCAAGCGGTCTTTGGATCTATACATTTACTCTCATTTTAACTTTTATCTGGACGCTTTATGAGGTTGGTTTTGATAAATGGCAATGGATCCCGCGTGGCGTTATTCTTGTGCTGTTTGGACTTTTATTATGTCTGCCTTTAGTATCACGGCCAATAAGAAACAATCACCAAAATACTAAACCCGCATCAAGGCTTTTGGGTGGTTCGCTTTTGGTGATTATTCTATTGGCTGTTGTGTCTTGGTTTATTGACCCTGCCACTTTTGACGGCGAATTGCCACAAAATGAAAAAATTGCCAGCACTATTGATCCAAGCCGCATGGCTGGAGATGATTGGGTAGCCTATGGTGGTAGCAATCTTGGCCAACGCTATTCAACCTTAAAAGACATTAATACCAGCAATGTTGGTAAGTTAAAATTGGCTTGGGAACACCACACCGGCGATTTTCAAGGCAAGGATGATTCTAGCGAATATACGTTTGAGGTTAATCCCTTAAAGGTCAATAATACGATTTATAGCTGCACACCGCATAATATTGTTGAAGCCCTTGATCCAGTAACTGGTAAACTTAAGTGGCGTTATGATCCACGGGTTAAAGGTAGTGTCATTTATGAACACCAGACCTGCCGTGGCGTTTCTTATCATGAAGATAAGCAATTGGTTGAAGGCAATCATTGTCCACGCCGGATTATTGCCACCACGGGTGATGCCCGTATGTTTGCAGTTAATGCCGATAATGGCGAAATCTGTAGCGATTTTGGCGATCAAGGCTTTGTTAATTTGATGGAACATCAACCTAATCAAAATCCCGACACTTTTATGATGACGTCCCCTGCGGTTATCTCGCATGATTTAGCAATCATTGGCGGTGCAATTGCCGATAATTATTATATTGATAATCCATCTGGTGTCATCCGCGCTTATGATGTGCATAATGGCCAATTGGTTTGGAAATGGGATGCGCAAAAACCCAATGAAACCAAGCCGCTTGAAGGCGATGCCACTTATGAACCCGGCTCTCCTAATGCTTGGACCGTTATGGCGGCCGATGATGAATTAGGCTTGGTTTATGTGCCACTTGGCAATAAGTCACCAGACCAGTTTGGTGCAAAACGCTCAGCTGAAGTTGAAAAATTTACTGCAGCCCTTGTTGCGCTTGATGTTAAAACCGGTGAGTTACGCTGGAGCTTCAAAAGCATCAATCATGACCTATGGGATAGAGACTTGCCCTCACAGCCCGTGCTGCTTGATTTAGATTATCAGGGCAAAAATGCACCGGCTATTATCGTGCCAACCAAGGGTGGTAATCTTTGGGTACTTGATCGCCGTGATGGTACGCCAATTTACCCTGTCCATGAGGAAAAGGTTTCCGATAAATCTGATATTAAGCAAGAAACTCCAGCTGGAACGCAGCCAATATCCGCACTCAATTTTATTCCGCCTGTTCTTGAAGAAAAGGACATGTGGGGTATCACGCCTATTGACCAAATGCTTTGTCGGATGACCTATCGTAAAAGCCGTTATGACCGCAATCCATTTACACCGCCAAGCCTTGAAGGATCTATAGTCTATCCTGGCAATACTGGCATTTTCAACTGGGGTAGTGTTGCCGTTGATCCGGAAAACCAATATCTTTTCGGTACGCCGGTCAATATGGCATTCCGCTTTAGCGTCTATCCACGTCCAGACTTCCCACAAAATGCCGATGAGCGAATGGTATCAACCGGTCCTAAGCCATCGGGCGAAAATCTTGGTGGACCTTTTGCAGTAAAACTCAGTGCATTTTTATCCCCACTTGGTATTCCATGCCAATCACCACCTTGGGGATTGCGTGTTGGTGTTGATCTTGCAAGCGGTAAAACAGCATGGCAGCAAAGAAATGGCAGCGTAGAGGGGCAAGAATTTGCTGGCCAGCGCTTCCCAATTCCACTTGAAATGGGCACAATCAGCCTTGGCGGCCCATTAATTACTGCTGGTGGCATTGTCTTTATGGCAGGTACTGCTGATAGTGGCTTTAGAGCCTATGAATTAAAAACCGGCAAATTACTATGGGAAACACGTCTGCCCGCCGGTGGTCAATCAACACCAATGAGCTATCGCGGCGCTGATGGTAAGCAATATATTTTGGTAGCTGCTGGTGGTCATGGTTCAATGGGTAGCCCGATGGGTGATTCCATTCTTGCCTATACAATCGAACCGTAATATTCATTCTAAAAATCTTATAAAAAACCCTGCATAGTTTTCTATGCAGGGCTTTTTATTGGCAAAATCATTAAAAATGACCGCTCACTTTTATATTATTTGGTCAAGCACTGTTTGGGCGCGTTTACCAACATCACTGCCAAGATTTGCATTTAGGATATTTACAATTTGTTGCAATTGCTCTTTGCTTAATCCCGTATTCATGCCAATATTGTAATGGACTTGCAATTGCGCTTCAAGCCCAGGGATAGTTGCCAAAATTGCAATGGTTGCAACTTCACGGGTTGGATAATCCAAAATATCACGGGCAAAAATATCACCAAATAGATGGCTTTTCAAAAATTGATCAATGGCAGGGGCAAAATCATAAACCCCGCCCCTAACCGGCTGACCAACCACCTTAGTTTGGATTTTTGTACCAATTTCAAGCATGGATTGATTGGTAGCAATGGGGGAAATATCGCGGCCAAGCTCATCATTTTTGCCCGCAGTTTTGCGACTGTCTAAAACATCTTGCAATGCGTTTAAACCATTTAAACTACGCGGAAAACCAGCATATGCATAGGTTTGAATGATAACTTCCTTTGCTTCATTAATGGTAACCCCTTCATCTAATGCTTTATCTAGAGCGCTCTTTAATGCCGCAATATCACCCTTAGCTGTAAAAGCTGCAATAGGAACAATCATTTGTTGTAATTGACTAAGCATAAAATGTCCTTTTTGTTCCAGTTGTTTGAATGAAACTTTGATAAAATTTGGCTTTTCAGCAGTCTTGTTCGTTATTGGTTTTGATTAAACCAGCTAAAGCCTATGAAAGGAATAGGCTAAATTCATCATACTGTTATGAATGAAATTCATGAATATTAAACCGTTTATAATTTTACGCACTAATCCAATGTCCAATTTGGTTTATCCAAATCGATTTTAAAATTGTATTTATGCTAAGATAAATTTACTGAACGCTTATTGCTTTGCCGGTATGGTTTACCATGTCAAAATGAAAAATGCGGCCGCGATCATCATAAACAATTAAATGGTTTTGCTGCTCAGCCAAACGATAGCGACTATTACCCCATGCAAGGGAGGCAATGACATCATTATCATGCGAAATTGCATATATAGATTCATTATAGTTGACAATAAACGCGTTATTAAAGCCAAACATAGCAACAGAACTATTTTCTCCTACATAACGGTCATTAATTGAAACAAATTGCGTTTTATCAGCGCACTCAAAAACATCACAATAATAAAGCTCAGTATTGCCTTCATCATCTTGCTGAATACCATAGCGATAGGCCATATAATCTTCGGGCAAGAACATACGAGTTACCCCACCCTCCTCGTCTGGAATAAAATCACGCGAGCGTAAAGTTCTACTTGGTAGCGAATAATACCAATTTTCAAGTGAGAATGACTTTTTCTGTGAGTTTCCATAACCAATAAGCCATTGCTCGCCTTTTGCAGTTGTTGGCACACCTTCAGCAAAGCGATGGCGATAACGGATCTTAAATACTGTCCCCGATAATTCTCCGCTTTTCCAAAGCGATTTTAAGCCTCGGGCTGTATCAAGCACATGAATAAAACCATCCGTTAGCGCAACTGACCACGAAACACCGTCAAAATCGCGCGTCATTGCTTGCAAAGCCAAATTTTTGAGCGGCGTTAAACTATTATCAGTTAGATTAAGCCGTGTGATACGATATAAATTATCGCGCTGCATTAATAAAAGCACAATATTACCAGAAGCCGACACCACCAGTTGCGAAGCAGGCACATCATAAAAAGCCAATTGATGGCCTAAATCATCAAGAAGCACCACGCCGCCATCACCAAGGGCGGCAATAAATCGTCCTTCACTGACATAGACTATATCATGAATATCAAGCGGTCTGCCATTGGTTGGTGCTTGAAAATCACAAATATTACTGGCGCTAAATGCATCCAAATCATCTTGCCCCCAACCGTTTTTTGGCAAATCAGCGTCAAAAGCAGATTGTTGGCTGGCATGTAAAAGCCGCAAAAACTTTTGTTTATTAAGATAAAATGCGTTTTGATGATGCCATGATAAGGCTGGCCTTGTAATGAAGCGGGTTAAAAAAATAAGTCCTTCACTACTGTCACCATTTAAAAATGCCTTATCAATTTCGCTAATGAGTGCCTCAAAAATTTTGGGATTTTTATTTTCAATAATTTGGGTTATTTTAGTGCGATAATCCTCAACCGTGTCTGATAGTAAAATTGCCCGTTTAACAAGCGCGGCAGCACCAAGTTCACCATCTGATTTTTCAGCTAGTAAAAGCCATTGCAATGCAAGATCACGCTGGTTTTTAAGCGGCCAGATAATTTGTATGGCACTCATCAAATTGCCATTTTCAGCTTCAAACAATGCCCATTCTTCGCGCAATCGAAAGCTCGCTGCAGATTCCTCCTTTTCAAGGCGCAAAACCGCCGCAGCAAAAGCATGGTCGCGGCGCGCAACAGCAATAGCCCAATCCCATTTTCCGGAAAGGCAATATAGTCGCACAATAATGTCACTCGACATGTCCCAAGCAAGCGCGAGTTCGGCGGCTTTATCACTGCGGCCATTTTTTTCAAGGTAATCCAACGCTTCCACGCGCTCATCCAAGAGTTCAGCTAAAACAAAAGCGGCTTCTTCAATGCGGCCCTGCTGATCAAGGGTTGTAAAAGCGCGCCGATAATAGCCAGCAAGCATTTTTCTTGCGTCTTCGTCAATATTGAGTGAGCTACCACCAACGTGCTTTGCGCCTAATTGCAAATTATCTCGCGGTCGTGGCACGCCAAACATTGGGCCACCATCACTTTGGTCCGATGAAAATGGTATAGCATGGCGCAAAGCATTTTCTATATCGCCTTGTTCAAACATGCGCAGCATAGAATTTAAATATCGTGCCTGCCGCATAGCAAACAAGTGGTTTAACTTGCTAACAATTGCTAACCGCGCCACCAATAAACGCCATAAGGGTGGGCGCATAATCTCATCTTCATCACGCTGTTTAAGCCCATTTTCATTATTTTTTGAGCGATTTTTATTCTTATTGCCTTCGGTTGTTGGCGTGGAACTGTTTTGAGTTTGTGGCTCATTCGGCGCTATTTCTTGGTTTAGGTTTTCGACAACTGCACTTTCTGCACTTTGCGCTCTTATTGCATCATTAACGCCTTCTTGCTCAACGTCTTGATGAGTTGATTGCACGCTAGGACCTTGCGCCCGCGTAGTTTGGCGGTAACTGTGCCGCGTTGCTAAGCTGTCTTGATATTTTGTATATTGCTCAACACTTGTAGCCGTTATCTTATTAAAAATATTAGATATTAAAAATTTGCGTAATAAAAATATAAAAAGTGCCATCAACCCAAAAACAACCAACCAATAAAAAATTGAAGGGCTGCTACTATACTCGATAATTGGTTGAGCGACTGGATTATTTTGCGGCGTTGATTTTAATGGAATTGAACGGCTTGCATAGATCCAAAAAAGTGCTTGAGCAATGAAACCGAACAATGCTAGGCGAAAAACCCATTTAACGGTGTTATTAGAGCTTTTAGTTTGGCTTTTTTCTCTTCGACTGCCATAAACGGAGCCGCCACTATCATTACTCTTTGCTGCTGACTTTTTCTTTAAGTCTTGTAATATTCTTTTTTGGCTTTCACTTGGCTGCGGAATATTATCACCCAATATTGCACGAGTATCACCGCTAGGCTTGGGAGCAATTTCCTCAATCTCTATCACTGGCGGCGTGAGATCAAAACTTTCATGCCACGTATAGTTAGCAATATTTGCCCAATTGGACGGGTCAATATATGCGCCTTGACTGAATTTTAAAGCCTTGGTCTCATTGCCAGCAATGATCCAACAATCACAGACGGGCAATGTTTTTTGCTCGTTTTTATCAAGATCAGCAGTGGCAAGCATTGCACCATAAGCAATCAAGGGTAGCCCCGGTAAATCACTACAAAGCATTGAGCGTACAACAGGAAATCGCAATAAATCACCATTTGCATTGAAATAGGATTCGCTACTACTTGAAAAGCGCAAAATTTGCGCGCCTTTTTGCCAGTAATGCCAGATAATCCGTTGGCGCTCATTTTCGCTATACCATTCATGGGGCAACCACAAACCAGCTACATCGCGTCTTCCTTGCGCTAAAGGTTGGCGCACCGGTGAAAAAATCGCTTTATCCATTTTTATCCCCGTTTGCCTGCCCCGTTTGCTTGCCCCGTATGCGCCATAATTTGTCGACTGTTGACATCAAAAAAGATGATGTCATAATCGACATTATGCATCACAATAGTACCCGAATAGATACACATTTCAGCGTTAGCTAGCTTTACCGCATCGCTATACCAGTTTTCAAAACGATCACCACGCCATGCACCAATGGTTTTCTTATGGTCCCAGATAACTGGTACCAAAACATTTAAAGCGTCATCAAACCATGTGCCAATGACCTTACAGCCCTCGGCCAAGGTGAATAGAGTTTCAACAAGCTGCTCACCACCAATTTTAGTCCGGCTTAACCAGTTTAAGCGGCTTTCATCAGAATTTTGGGCAAGTAAACCAGATACAAATTTTTGCGATCCCTTATAAGCTGGATTGTCAATATAGCCTATTTTTATAAATGTCTTGGAAGTTTGAAATGATGGCCCAAGATCAAAAAATTGTTTAACTTCGTTATCTTTGACATTGATCATATCTAAGCGAAAATTTTCCTTTATATTTTTTAAAACTAAAAAATGCTTATAGGAATAATATTGCACAGCATAAATGTCGCGAAACGCAAAATTTTCTTTCAAAGGCTTGATTGTCGCATCGGTTATATAAAGGTTTTGTGTCAAACCGCCTGACAACCGCGCAATCCAGCCAGAGTCATATTTATCAGTCATGACAATGAGCGGTTCAATTTTTTGTGTTGTTCTTGCAGGTGAATCGGAAATATTGGTTTGAATATTTCCCCTTAAAAGCTTATGGCCTTTTGCCCATAATTGATAATCTTGATCAACTTTTAATAGCAAGTTGATATGACCATTTATCATATAACCAGCTGCTACAATATAGGCGCTTTGTGGTAAAGACCACTTACGTATTTTAGGCTGAATTCGACTTATATCAACTTCAATAAACTGGTCATCATTGTCGCCGCGCATGCGCAGCATGACTTTTTTACCATTAGGTGAAATGATTAGGGACGACAAAAGCGAAGCTTTAGCAAGCAAGCTGTTAGTTTGCTTCTTTGCTTGCGTTTCTTTTTTGACAAATTTAGCCGATAATAAGCGCTTACATTGCTTTTCATCGGGTAAAGGTAGCGCAATTTCAATTGCTGAGCGGCCATTTTGGTGCAAAATAACCTCAAGCGATGTACCTTTAAACGTTTCGTCAATGCTTAATCTGTGGCTTGCAAAAAGGCTTTTACCTTGATCATGAAATTTTTGGCTACTGATAAACCAGCACTCATCGCCTTTGTCGCCTTGCCCAATAAAATCACGCCATTTATCAAGTTTTTCAGCTGTTATTAAAGCAATGTGTCGGTCATCGAGCATCTGCCGTAAATGGTTAACATTGGAAAATTCATGCCATTGCGGTTCATTTTGCACGATGCCCCAATAAAATTCGCCTTTTAGCAATTGCGCACGGCGCGATAAAAGCATTAACAAGGCAATATGGGCGACACGCGGCAAGCCAAGCTGCATAATGCCGACATCAAAAAGGGCAAGCACTCTTTTACCGCCATCGTCTTCAAGTGGCGGCGGCGCAAAAAACAAATGTTCATGCTGAGCAGCACGGCGCAAAAATTCATCGGGAAAACTATCCGCAAGCATCCATTCAGATAATAGCAAATTGGCATAATTTCCGCGTCGCAATACGGTTTCAAGACCCGGCGCGGTTAATAACCCACCATCATCACTTGGGCGCGGCGCGGTTAATAAGGGATGCAAATGATGCAACATTTGCCCGATATCGCCCTGCAAATCGGATAAAAACCACTTAAGCCAGTGCTGCCACTCAGCCAATAAGCTATTTAATGTATTTGGGTTAGATGCTTGCTGTTGCGCCATTGTCATTTTGCGTTTTCCTCTAACTCTTGGCGCAATAATGTCAGCACTGAAGATTGAATAGGAAATTGCCGATGCAAATCAATGATTTGACGTGGTTCTGGCCATAACAAAAACGGCGCTGGAAAACGCTTTTTAAAGGCTGCAAGCAAAAGGTCTAGTGGTGCATTAGGCATGCTATGCAAAGGTAACCATAATTCTGGCGCTTCAAGATCATGGCCAATATAATGGCCATTTTCACACCATGGTAAATATTGCAATGACCCTAAAACCACAATGCCATAGCGAAAACCGACAATTTGCAAGGCCGCTTGCCGCGCACTGTCATCAATGGCTTCCAAACGGTCAAGCAAATCAAAACTTGCTGGGCCAAAAACAACCATGCCTTTAGCAGTAAGCCCATTTGGCCGCGCTTGCCATTGCCAATCAAACTTCGCCATGGCGTTTTTCCTGCAAACGCTCTAGCAAGCGGGCACGCAAGCCAAGCAATTCTTGCGGCACAGCATCACTTGCAAAATTGACATCAATTTCACGCAAGATATTTTCAATTGCGCTAAGATCACTCTCTTCCGCCTTAAGGCATAGATCCGCCATTTCAGCGAGACGCGCAACGCGGCTTGCCGGTTGCTCTGCCACTGCTTCGACTGCGCCATGCAATGAAAAATTAGCCGCATCGCCTAAAATAGGGCGTAAAATATCTTGGGCAAATTTTTGCTCGGCCTCAGTTGGTACCACATAAAGCAAAGGCCATAAATCTTCTTTGCTGGCCTCAAATCGACCATTTAATAAAGCTGCTGCGGCAATTAAATTTTGGCAACGCACAATACGCCGATCTGATAGATTTATTCCACCGTGACGCAGTTTACGTATTGCATCAGCCAAAATTGGCCGCATATTTGCCATATCAACATTTGGCAACTGTGCGTTTAATGTTGCAATGAGGTCACCAGCCCTTTCAAAAGCTGCATTTTGGCTTTGTGCCTGCCAACCACCTTTTAACATAACTTCCAATTGATGATCGGCAATACGGTCAACAAAAAGATGCATTAAAAAGCGATCAGCAAAGGCGGCAAGGGCAGGATCGTCTGGCAAGGAATTGGACGCACCAACACATATTTTTAAAGGGCAGATAAGTTCGGTATGGCCGCGGCGAAAACGCCGTTCATTTAAAATACCAAGCAAAGTATTTAAAATTGCGGTAGAGCCAAGAAAAACCTCGTCAAGAAAGGCAATATCAGCTTCAGGCAACATGCCAGAAATATCAGTTTCAACCTTGCCTTCTTTTAGTTTTCGCAGGTCAACCGGCCCAAATAATTCCGATGGTTCAGTAAAACGGCCAAGCAAATATTCAAAATAACGTCCGCCAAAGCAATTAGCCACTCGGCGCACCACAGCACTTTTGCCGGTGCCGGGCGGACCAATCACCAATAAATGTTCGCCGGCAATCGCGCCTAAAATCATTAATTCGGCCAATTGCTCGCGACCAATCATGCCTTCTGTCGCCAACTTTATGCGTTGCCGAATTAATAAAGTTGTTTGTTTAAGATCAACCATCATTGCCCCGTATGCTTATAATTCCTGCGTTTATATTCAAATGCCAAAAAGATTTAAATAATAAAAGCGCAATTGCCATGCAAATTGCCTTGCTTCTTTAAAAGATGCAATGAAATAAATATGACATTAATGGTAATTTTATTGAAAAATAGCGCTATTTTAAATATAGTTATGCCAAATCTATGGTAAGCCTAGGATTTTCATGTTAAAATTTTGGTGCAAAATAGTCCTATTGCAATAAAGGAATAAGTGTCGTGCGCAATCCACTCATAAAATTATTTGTTTTATTTTATGAAAAGGTGGTTTTCCATGGCTTATTCTCCGATACTCGACTTAACATCACTTAGCTATCAATTACCTGATGGTGATTGGCTGTTTTCCAATGTCAATGCGGCATTGCCTGTTGGTTTACATGGCTTGATTGGAAAAAACGGGGCTGGTAAATCCAGCCTTCTTGACATAATTGCTGGCAAAAAACAGCCAACAAGTGGTGCGCTTCAAACACCAAAGCCAATTGGTTATCTTAACCAAAACATTAAAGATAGCACCAATACTACTCTTGCAGATCTATTTGGTCTTGGTGACGATTTGCGTATGCTTGAAAAAATTGAAAAAGGCGAGCTTTTATCTTTTGATAGCGATAAGATTAACTGGACTGCATTGGAAGATTTTCACAATCTTTTGCAACAAAGCACGATTAATAACCATAATTTTGATACATTGGTTAGTAATTTAAGTGGCGGTGAGATCATACGCGCTAGCCTTATTGGACTTTTTTGTGCCGCCTATCCGCTTATTTTGCTAGATGAACCAAGTAATAATCTTGATAGTGAAGCGCGAGATTTCTTAATTCAACAATTAACCCAAAATCCTTTGATTGTACAAAAAAGCATTATTGTCATTGCCAGTCATGATCGGCAATTGCTCGAACACATGGACACAATCAATGAATTATCATTAACGGGTCTTTATCAAGTGAGCGGTAATTATAGTGTTTATTATCAAGATAGAGTGCAAAGGCTAGCCAAAATTGAAACCGATGTTCATCAGGCAGAGGTTGATTTAAAAAATGTTAAAAATAAAGGCATAAAGCTTATTGAGCGGCAAAATAAGCGCGACCAAAACGGAAAACGCAAGAACAAAACTGCTAATATTCCGAAAATGTCATTGGATAAGGCAAAGAATAATGCTGAAAAATCCCGCAGCAAAACTATTCAACAGAACCAAGCCTTATTGAGTAAAGCGCAAGATCTAATGACGGTTGCAAAATCTGCGTTGATCAAAAAATTGCCGATTGCTTTTAAGCTATTACCGACCAAGCTAGCGCCACAAAAGCTGGTTTTATCGGCAAATGAATTAACAGGTGGCTATAATGATATTATTCAAAATTTCAATCTCGAGCTTTACGGACCAAAACGCCTTGCGCTTCATGGTAAAAATGGTAGCGGTAAAACGACTTTATTAAAATTATTGAGTGGTACCTTGCCGATAAAAAGCGGCAATGCAAGTATTTTTGTCCGCTTTACCATGCTTGACCAATTTGTATCTTTGTTGGATGGCAATTCTACCTTGCTTGATAATTTTGCACGGCTTAACCCCATGGCCAATGATCGCCAATGTTTTGAGGCTTTGGCGCGGGTTGGTTTTCGCAACACTATGGCAAAAAGAATAATTGGTGATTTAAGTGGCGGTGAAAAATTGCGGGCTGGTCTTTGCTGTACCATTGGTAGCGATACGCCGCCTCAATTGCTATTACTTGATGAGCCAACCAATCATTTGGACATTGAAACCATCGAAGCCTTAGAAAACGGACTAAACACCTATGACGGCGCATTAATTATTGTTAGCCATGACCGAGACTTTTTACATAATATACATATCAATGAAGAAATATGGCTGTAAGCTAAACTCTGTCCTGCTGTGAAAACAGGACAGAGTTCAATATGGGTTAAATATTGGTTTAAATAACGTTTAAATTGGCCATCATACCAAGGGTTTCATGTTCTAAAATATGACAATGGAACATGCGGATGCCTTTTTCTGTTTGCTTAACCTTTATGGTTACTTTTTCATAAGGGCGCAAATTAAAACTATCCTTAAAGGCTTTAAACGGCTCATCGGTTACTTTGCCATCAAGTTCACGCTTAATAATTAAAAATTGCGTGCCATGAAGATGAAAAGGATGATCCATATGAGAATTGTTGAAAATTTGCCATTCTTCAACCGCATTTTGCTTACTGGTTAAATCTATCCGATCCATATCATAGGTTTTGCCATTGACCTTGAACATATTTTGCAACATGGCCATTTGTTTGGCTTTATCATTGCCCATATCCATATGGGCGTGATCCATTTCCGCTTCCGAAAACTCAACGCTTTTTGTTGCAGTAACCGCACCAAAATCGTCAATTTTTCGCAAGAAATCTGGTAATTTAACTGGGCTTGCATCAATCGAAATATCTGCCAACAGGACATCATCATGCGGCTCAGTTACCATCATTTTTTGGCGGTCATAATAATGGCTTACCAATTGTGACGATTGGTCTTTATCTGTTTGTAAAATCACCTCGACTCGCTCGGCAGGGCTAAGCATTAATTCATTGACGCCAGGACGTGGCTTTTCCAAAAGGCCGCCATCACTACCAACCACAATCCATTGACAATTAGGTATGGCAAGGCGCAAATAGCGGGCTGAACAAGCATTCCAGATGCGAATACGCTCGCCAGATTTGACGTTAATGCGTGGCTGTAATTGACCATTAATCAACACAAACTGCCCTTCGCGACCATTCATCCAATCCATCATGGTATTTTCAGGAATATTACCGTTTTTATCAAGGCGTAAGTCTGAAATAAGCCAATGCTGCTCGGATAAATCATTTAAAGGATCATTTTTGGCTTTTACAATAAAGCTACCAGCAAGGCCTTTTGCCACTTGCTCCGAAACATCGCCATGGGGGTGAGGATGATACCAATAGGTGCCGGCGCAATTTTGCGGCAAAGTAAAACGATAGATACGACTTTCGCCTGGTTTTACCGCATCATGGGGATTGCCATCTTCTTGCGGCGGTACTGGTAAACCATGCCAATGTACTGTAGTTGATTGTGATAGTGAATTTTTAAAATGGATTTCAACCGTATCGCCCTCATAGACTACAATTTGCGGCCCAGGCAATTGGCCATTATAGACCCAAACTTCAGTTTCCTTGTCGTCAGCCAAGTTAACTTTGATTGGCTTTGCTTCCAAATTCGCTATAAATACGCCTTGCTTATTAGCGATATTTTTTAAAAGCTTTAAGGGCTGCAAAGGCTGCTTGCTTGGCATTTTATCAAGCGGCATTAAATCTGCTAAATCATGCGACATGGCGGGCATGGAACCATGGCTATTATGATCCATCTTATTGTGATCCATTGCACCATGACCCGAATGGTCGCCATGCCCTTGATGTCCACTTTGTGCCAAAGCCTTATGGGCAACAGTTACCATGAGGGCGCCAGAGCCCAGCAATTGCAGAATTTTTCTACGATTCATAATTTACACCTAATGTAAGAAAGTTAATTTTTAAAAAGCCTTAAAGCCATTTTTGCCAAGGCTTAAACTTCAAAAAATACAATCAAGACACTTTAGGTGGGGGTAATGGCGGCAGATAATTGCTTTGCACCATAAAAACATCGTGGCTTAAAACCATAGTAATTTTGGTTGGCGTTATGCTGTAGGAATAAAATTGGTCGATAGGGGGAAAGCAAAAGGCGCAGCCGGCCATTAAGCGACAACAATCTTGTAAGTGATGCGGTAGTTGTGAGGACTGGTTAGCTACGTCCCTTGTGTCATGGCAATCAACATCAATAAGCGCTATTCCAGCACTATCGCTACTTATATCATTGGTTATCTCATTGCTCATTTTATACTGCATGAATGGCGGCGCCATTATATTAAGCGAAAAAACAAGCGCAAACATCACAGCCAAAACCATTAGTCTTGGATATTGATGCGGTCTTTTTTTAAAACTGCTTAAAATTTGCGTCACGATAGAGCAACTTAACATAGATTAAATTGAAAACTGCCAAAAGTGTCATCAGCCCAATATTTAGTCAACCGGCAGTTGGTGAAAAGCCATGCAATAATTTTTAACTTCCATTGATCTTAGCCTTAATCAATTAAAAAGCCAATAAAGGATCGTTCACTTTATTCTGTTTTGCTATTTTTATGCTGCGAAACCATATGGAAAAACATTAAAATAATACCAAGCCATTGATAAATTGGTTGTAAAGCGCATAAATGCGCGTATATAGCTTAAAACAAGATTGCAACCATAATCGCTTTAATAAAATCTGCAAGATTGGATAAAAGTGATCAAATAGTTCAAATATATAGCTATGCTAAGGCTGCATAAGCTATTTATTTTATAAAATTTATTCAAGGTCAGGTAATAAGCAATGGTATCACTGCCACTGGATCGCATGCATCAATTGGAAAAACGCTTTGAAATGATTGAAGCGCAGATGTCACAAAATCCCGATTCTGAAACCTATGTGCGCCTTGCTTCTGAATATTCGGATTTGCAGCCGATAGTCACTCAGATTCGTGGTTTAAATAGCGCCCTTAGCGAATTGCAAGATTTGCAAGCCATGCTTGATGACCGCGATACAGACGCAGAAATGCGTGATCTTGCTGAGGCGGAGTTACCCGAACTTAGAGAAAAAATTGAAAATTTGGAAAAATCCGTCCAAATTTTACTTTTGCCAAAAGATGCAGCCGATGAGCGCAGCGCTATTTTGGAAATTCGTGCGGGTACTGGTGGCTTAGAAGCTGCCCTCTTTGCCGGTGATCTTTTCCGCATGTATGAGCGCTATGCTAGCGAACATAATTGGAAAGTCGAATTGGTTTCAACCAGTGAAGGCGATGCCGGTGGGTTTAAGGAAATTATCGCGACTATTACCGGTAAGGGTGTGTTTTCCAAGTTGAAATTTGAATCAGGCGTCCACCGCGTGCAGCGTGTACCTGAAACAGAAGCCGGTGGCCGTATCCATACTTCGGCAGCAACCGTTGCGGTTTTGCCGGAAGCTGAAGATATTGATATTGAAATTCGCAATGAAGATATTCGTATTGACACCATGCGTGCATCAGGCGCCGGCGGTCAGCACGTCAACACTACCGACTCTGCTGTGCGCATCACCCATCTTCCAACCGGTATTATGGTGGTGCAAGCGGAAAAATCCCAACATCAAAACCGCGCCCGCGCCATGCAAATCTTGCGCGCCCGTCTTTATGATATGGAACGGCAAAAGGCCGATAGCGAGCGTTCAGCATCGCGTAAAAGCCAAGTTGGTTCGGGCGATCGCTCTGAGCGTATCCGCACCTATAATTATCCGCAAGGCCGCGTGACGGATCACCGGATTAATCTCACGCTTTATAAGCTTGACCGCATTATAGTTGGCGATCTTGATGAAATTATTGATGCGCTTATTTCTGATCATCAAAGTGCATTATTGGCAGAGATGAGTGACGCGTGACCAGTAAGACCCTGCAAGAATGTTATTTGAGTGCAAAACAAGCCTTCAAAGACGCCGATATTGCCACTGCTGAACTTGATGCAGATTTGCTTGTAAGTTGGCTTACTGCGACGAGCCGTTTGGACCGCGTTAGCAATCCTGAATTGGTGATTACCCATCAATTAGTGATGGAATTGGACAGCATTATCAAACGCCGAACAAAGGGCGAACCTGTGCATCGCATCATGGGAAAGCGCAATTTTTATGGCCGTGATTTTTGGCTGAATAGCGACACATTAGAGCCGCGCCCTGATACCGAAACTTTAATTGATGTGCTTTTGCCCTATGTGCGTTCACTTGCACAACAAAAGGACAAAGTCACAATTATTGATATGGGCACCGGTAGCGGTGCTATTGCTGTTACCCTTGCTTGTGAAGAGCCAAAAGTTGACGCTATTGGCGTTGATATTTCACAAAATGCTCTTGATATGGCAAAAAGCAATGCTGCTCGGCATGGGGTCGAGCCGCGCTTTACACCGCTTTATAGCAATTGGTTTGAAAATATTGTTGGAAAATTTGATATTATTGCATCAAATCCCCCTTATATTCCCCATAAGGAAATAGAAGAGCTTGATATTGGTGTACGTCAATTTGATCCAATGCGCGCCCTTGATGGCGGCGATGATGGTCTTGATTTTTATCGCCAACTTGCTGAACAAAGCCGCAATCATTTAAATGGTGATGGCTATATTGCTCTTGAAATTGGTATGGGCCAAGAAAAAGATGTAAATGATCTTTTTGACAAGAATGGTTTTATCCTTGTTGAAGCAATTGCCGATTTGTCCGCCATTATCCGTGTGCTAATTTTTAAAAATAAAATCGATAATTGATTTATTGCTTATAAGCAAAATAAAGCCCAATTTGACGATATCAAATTGGGCTTTTTTTATGAGATATTATTTGGCTCAAATAAAAAGCGTTCAAGTTTTAAGCTTAAACGCTTTTTAAAAATCAATCCAATAGGCTTAGCTTGCCTGATCATTGATAAGGCGTTTTAACAATTCCAATTCCTGCGCTAGCTTTTGATCGCCGCCAACCAAATCCTCGATCTTGCGCACGGCATGAAGAACGGTGGTATGATCACGACCACCAAAACGACGGCCAATTTCTGGTAATGAGCGCGGTGTCATCATCTTGGCAAGATACATTGCAACTTGGCGCGGCTTGACGATAGTTCTGGTGCGGCGATTGGATAATAGATCCTGCTTGGATACATTATAATGGCGGGCAACTACACGTTGAATTTCTTCAATGCGAATGCGCTTTGGTTCACCGCTACGGGTCAAATGGCCTAATAATTCATCAATACGATTGATGGATAGTTCTGGCTCAAAAGATTGGCGGAATAAAAGCTGGTTAAAGGCACCTTCAAGGTCACGGCCAGAGCCTGAAACGCTTTGGGCAATATAAGATAAAATATCTTCACCAATTTGAATGCTTGGTTCTTCTTGGCGAGCGATGCGTAAACGGCGACGCAACATTTCAAGGCGCATATCATAATCTGGCGAGCCAATTTCAAGCGATACGCCACCTTGCAAGCGTGAACGTACACGCACATCAAGCGATTCCAACTCGGCTGGTGCACGGTCAGCTGCAACCACTACTTGTTTGGCGCTGTCAAGCAAAGTATTTAACAAATGGCAGAATTCGTGCTGTATAGATTTACCTTGCAAGAATTGCATATCATCAATGATAAGAAGATCAATATCACGTAGCTGTTCTTTAAAGGATAAGGCATCATTATCGCGAATGGCGGTTGCAAAACGCCACATGAAATATTCAGCGGTTAAATAAACAACCCGTTGCGGTGTTGGGTGTTTCAAGGCAGCAGTTGCAATTGCCTGCAAGAGATGGGTTTTGCCTTGACCAACGCCAGCATGAATGAAAAGTGGATTAAAACGCAATGCGCCTTGGCTCCCCTCAGCTATAGAGCGGGCAGCGGCAAGAGCCACGCGATTGGCTGCACCTTCAACAAAATTTTCAAAGGAATAACGAGGATCAAGCGGAGAGCCAAAAATACTGGCATTGGAATAGCTAGAGCTTGTCTTTTCAGTTCGGGTTGGACTGGCAACCGGTGTTGCTTGCTCACTTAGTTGAGGCTCGCTTGCAATATTTGCACTTACTGTTGGTTTTGGTGCGCGATTCATGCCGCGTACAATGACTTCAACGCGCATAATAGCAGAGTTTTCTTCGCGCCATAATTCTGTAAGGATAACAGCATAATGGTTGTTAATCCATGAGCGTAAAAAGGCAGTTGGCACAGAAAGGCGAACCTGATTGCGCATATATTCGGCTAATTTTAAACGGCCAAACCAGCTAGAATAGGCTTCAGCACCAACTCGTGCCTTTAATTTTGCCGCAACACGTTCAAAGGCTTTTGCACCATCTTCATCAGAAATTATCATATTATTGGTCATTCCCTCAGCCATGCTATTCTCCAATGATGGGTCTATAGAAGAATTCCCAAAATTTTCTTCCATATTGTTCAAGTCAACATTTACCATCATCTTTAGCCTTTTACTCTTAACACATTAACCAATAGATTTTAAACTGAAATCGCAAAATTTCATATTTTCTATGCGGAATTGCCGCAAATTCATTTTTCCACCAACTGCAATATTTCTATGCAGTTATGCCAATCATTCCAAAGCCTAATAAAACCATCTAAATAAAATAGAGCAGTAACTCACTTTTCAAGTGGTTTATATAAGCACAAAAATCCTCATCAAGCCCAAACACAAATAGAGTTGGACTATGCCTTTTTGGATCAAATTTTAGATATCACTGTGATAAGCGCCTTATTCATAATTATTAACGCAGCTCTTATCTTGCCGGTGTGTAGACCACATTACAAAAATCGCTGGGAGCATTGCAAGTGCTGAATCCGATTCTTTTATGTCCAATGTTTTTTTCAATTTTGCAGCAATTAGATTAGATTTTTTACCATCAACTTTGATTCAACACAGCTTTTTCAATTGAGATTGAAGTGAGCGTGCAAAACTACAACTTTAAAAAAAAATTATAATATGGTCTTGACTCTAAATAGTGTTATATACACCTATCCACATCCTGTGGATAAGCACAATAACTAATTGATTTTATTTGA